>NZ_OZ260095.1:0-3441109 GCF_965284585.1 Winogradskyella ouciana | reverse complement strand
GGTATGAATATAAATACAAAAATAGTAAGCTCTATACTTATCAGCACCATCATAATAATTGTAAAAATTATCATCAATGGCTCACGTACAATTAACTCTAATATAGATAAGAACGAGGACTGAATTTCTTGAACATCACTTGAAATACGAGCAATAGTATCTCCTTTGCGTTTTTCTGAATAATAAGAAACAGGAAGAACCATTATCTTTTCATAAAGCTTGTTCCTAATATCTCTTAGTACTCCATTTCTTAGAAAAGTTATAAAGTACATCGCTAAATAGGCAAAAATGTTTTTTAACAAGAACATTGTTATTACAAGACCTACCATGAAAATTAACACATCGTCATGACCTTCAATAGATTTTTGGGTTACAAAATAATTGAGGTAATTTTCGCCATAATCTTTGATGTTGCTTAAACCTGTCCATTCTGGTTTTACCATCAAAGGTTCAGTTTTTCCGAATAGCACATTAAGCATAGGAAAAAGTGATACCATTGATAATGTACCAAACAGAGCATAAAAAATATTACAAACAATATTTAATATGGCGTAGCCTTTATACGGTTTGGCAAAACCAAGAATTTGTCTAAAATAGTTCATCTATAGCTTCATGTCCTTTAGGATGGCGTCAATTCTATTTTCCAACAATTGCTCCTTTTCCTTAAAAGCAGACATATTGTCTAGTTTGGTGTTTACACTAACGTAGAATTTTATTTTTGGCTCGGTACCACTAGGTCGTAATGCAATTTTACTACCGTTTTCCGTATAGTAAATCAATACATTGGATTTTGGGATGTCAATCTGAGATTCGGTATCGTTTATAAGATCTTTTGCAATGGATAATTGATAATCCTCAACACGTACCACGTTAGAGCCATTGACTTCCTTTAGTGGATTTTCTCTAGCATCAATCATCATTTGTTTTATTTCTTGGGCACCTTCAATGCCTTTTTTGGTCAATGAAATTAAACGCTCTTTGTAGAAGCCATGTTTAACATATAAATCAATTAATTTTTCGTAAAGTGATTTGCCTTCAGCTTTAGCTTGTGCCGCAATTTCGCAGGCCAAAAGGGTAGAGGTAACGGCATCTTTATCTCGCACAAAATCACCAACCATAAAACCAAAACTTTCTTCGCCACCACCAATAAAATCGAGCTCAGGAAAATCCTTTATCATTTTGGCAATCCACTTAAATCCTGTTAAGCCAATTTTATACTCAACATTATAAGCATCAGCCAAAACGGACATCATTGGTGTGGACACAATAGTACTGGCAATAAATTGATTGCCATTTATTTTTCCTGAATTTTTCCATTGTTCTAAAAGGAAATCCGTCATTAATAACATGGTTTGGTTTCCATTTAGGATAACGAGCTCATTTTCCAAATTGCGAGTTACCACACCCAAACGATCACCATCTGGATCTGTGCCAATGACAATATCTCCATCTACTTTTTCGGCTAGTGCCATTGCCATTCTAAGCGCCTCAGGTTCTTCAGGGTTTGGTGATACAACTGTTGGAAAGTCACCATTAGGATCAGCCTGTTCTTCAACAATATTCACATTGGTGTAACCGGCACGATTTAACGTCTCGGGAATGGACATAATTGACGTTCCGTGTAAAGAGGTGAAAACCACATTCAAATTTTCTCTCGCTTCTTTGGATGTGTCAAAACTTCCATTTTTTATTGAATCGTTTATAAATACATCGTCAACAGCTTTACCTATGTATTCAATTAAACTGGAATTTGCTTCAAATTTAATTTCAGAATACTCTAGTTGGTTGATTTCCGTAATAATTTCACCGTCCTGTGGTGGTACTAATTGTCCACCATCTTGCCAATAGACTTTGTAACCGTTATATTCTGGTGGATTGTGTGAAGCCGTTAATACGATACCACAATGGCAACCTAAATGTTTTAATGCAAAAGACAACTCTGGTGTTGGTCTTAAATCTTCGAATAAAAAAACCTGGATTCCATTGGCAGAAAATACATCAGCTACTACTTTTCCAAAAGTCTTGCTATTATGCCTGCAATCGTATGCAATAGCAACTTTTACATTTTCATCTGGAAATGACGCGTTGAGGTAATTACTCAATCCCTGCGTATTCTTTCCTAACGTATATTTGTTAATACGATTGGTTCCTAGTCCCATTACACCTCGCATTCCGCCAGTACCAAACTCTAAATCCTTGTAAAAACTTTCTTCTAGCCCTTTGGGATCAGAAGCTATCATGTGTTTTATTTGGTCTTGGGTATCCTTATCAAATGTTGGAGTAAGCCAACTGTTGACGCGCTCTAAAATTTCAGGTTTAATGTAAATCATGGATAAACGGTGTTTATACTACAAATGTAAACATTTCGACTTTTTATGTTTACAAAGTACCCAGTAAAATGAGGATGTTAGGATAAATTAATATGATCTTTAATGTAATAGCGTTGCTCTTGGCGTTTGGTGCGTAAAATAAGTTCTCCTAAAAAGCCAGCAATAAAAAACTGGGAGCCAATAATCATGGTAGAAAGCGCTATATAAAACTGAGGTCTGTCAGTGATTAATCGACCACTTGGGTCAAAGAACAATTTGTCCAGTCCTAGATAAAGTGCAAACCCAAAACCGATGATAAACATTATAACTCCAAGTGCGCCAAAGAGATGCATTGGTCGTTTACCAAAGCGTGAAATAAACCAGATGGTAATGAGGTCTAAAAAGCCATTAATAAAACGATTCATCCCAAATTTGGTCTTACCATATTTTCTGGCTTGATGTTTCACCACCTTTTCACCAATATTGGTAAACCCTGCATTTTTTGCCAAAACAGGAATATAACGATGCATTTCGCCATACACATCAATATGTTTAACCACTTGATTTGAATAGGCTTTTAAGCCACAATTAAAATCGTGCAGTTTTACTTTAGAAGTTCGTCTTGCTGCCCAATTGAATAATTTTGAAGGTAAGTTTTTTGAGATAACAGAATCGTAGCGTTTCTTTTTCCAGCCTGAGACAAGATCATAACCTTCTGAAGTGATCATATTGTATAACTCAGGAATTTCTTCTGGATTATCCTGTAGATCAGCATCCATGGTAATAACCACATCGCCTTCTGCTTGTGCAAAACCTGCATGTAGCGCTTGTGACTTCCCAAAATTCTTTAAAAAACGAACCCCTTTAACATTTGGGTTGTTTTCCGATAGTTCAAAAATCACTTGCCAAGACTTATCAGTACTGCCATCATCGATGAACAGTATTTCGTAAGAAAACGAATTGGATTGCATCACAGACACAATCCAATTATGTAGTTCTTTTAAAGATTCTTCCTCGTTTAGTAGTGGTATTACTACTGATATGTTCATATAATGTTGTCTAAAGTCTAGACTTCAAAAATAAGAAATTATTTAAGGCTTACTTAAGAATTATTTTTCATTACTAATCCGGCAATCAATGACCAGATTAAACCAAAAAGTGCACTCATAGCAACCCAGAATGCAGAACCAATTAATGGATTGGTAAACATTTCAATCATTTTTATGCTTTGCTCCACTTGTTCTTCTGTCATGTTTGGATTCTCAAGCATTTTATCTTTAGCAACCTCCAATGCTTGTGCCATAAATTCTGGATCAATTACGTAGTTAAAAATAAAGCCATAGATTACATAAACGAGTGCACTCACCACAGCTATGGCTAAACCTACTTTTATAGCATCTCCTAAGCTCAAAACATTAGCATTAGCTTTTTTGTATTGCCCAATAGCATAAAAAATAACTACAGGGAATATAATGTAGTATAAATAATTTGGCCATTGCACTCCTTCTAGTGCCAAACCAGTAACATACATAATTACTGCAATAGATATCATTACTAGCCCTAAGATTAGACCATAGTTAAGCGCAAATTTACCAGCCTTTGGTTTTTGATGTTCCATAATTAAAATGAGTTTTAGTGGTTAATTGTTTAGTTAGTACTCAAATATAGTTATTTGTTACAGTAAATTGTAAAATAAAAATTATTAAAAAGATTGTACATTTATAAAAAATACTTAAATTTGCACCTCGAAAAAATCGAAAAATTTTAAAGCATTTAGTGATGAAAGCAGGAATACATCCAGAAAATTATAGAGTAGTAGCGTTTAAAGATATGTCTAACGAAGATGTGTTTTTAACTAAATCTACTGCAGAGACAAATGAAACTATTGAGGTTGAAGGTGTTGAATATCCATTAGTGAAATTGGAAATTTCTAGAACTTCTCATCCTTACTACACTGGTAAGTCTAAATTGGTAGATACAGCTGGTCGTATTGATAAATTCAAAAACAAATACGCTAAGTTTAAGAAATAAACCTAGTTCACAGATAAACGTTAAAAGCCTTTCTATATCAGAAGGGCTTTTTTGTTTTCTACAATTAAATTACTTTTGATACTGAAACAAGTATGATTTTCTAGAAAAGTTATTTCTGGCTTCGTGCTTCTAACTTCAAACTCTCATGAACTATATACTTTTCGACGGTCCATATCGCAACAATCTTCTGCCATTTACATATACCAGACCAGTCGCTGATATTAGAGTAGGTATTTTAACCATTCGCCAAAAATGGGAATCGTATTTAGAATATACCACAACCACAGTAACCGAGGATTATCTTTCGGATAAATTCCCAATGGTGGAAATGGAAGAGAACATTATGATAAATGCGTCTTTTTTACCTAATCTTGAAGTTGTTGAGATGGTGAAAAACCTTAGTCATAACCAAGCGGTTTTTAAAGGAGAAGATGTGATTGCTTTTTTCGCAAAAGAAGGAGAGGAGGTCACTGATTTTTCAACATTTGAAGCTGTGGAGTTTGCAGGAGACATTATAAAAATTGAACATACTTGGGATATATTCTCAAAAAATGGTGAAGCTATCGAGGAAGATTTTAGATTGATTACAAAG
The DNA here is from genome assembly GCF_965284585.1 of Winogradskyella ouciana. NCBI lineage: Bacteria > Pseudomonadati > Bacteroidota > Flavobacteriia > Flavobacteriales > Flavobacteriaceae > Winogradskyella > Winogradskyella ouciana. The sequence continues at coordinate 3,436,177 of NZ_OZ260095.1, read as the reverse complement.
GATAGAAAATCAAAGCCTATTCCAGCAACGGTAAATACTATAAAGCCAGAAAATATTTTTATTGAGAAAGGTGCAAAGCTCAATTTTGTGACACTGAATGCAAGCTCAGGACCCATTTATATTGGTCGTGATGCTGAGGTAATGGAAGGCTCAGTGGTTAGAGGACCTTTTGCGCTTTGTAATAATGCTACCTTAAAATTGGCAACAAAAATTTATGGACCTACCACTGTTGGCCCTCATAGTAAGGTTGGAGGCGAAGTGAATAACTCTGTCCTTTTTGGATATTCCAATAAAGGTCATGATGGCTTTTTGGGAAATTCCGTTTTGGGAGAATGGTGCAACCTTGGTGCAGATACCAATAACTCTAACTTAAAGAACAATTATGCAGAAGTGCGCCTTTGGGATTACCAAACTGGTGGTTTTGCAAGAACCGGATTGCAATTTTGTGGACTCATGATGGGAGACCATAGTAAATGTGGCATCAACACCATGTTTAATACTGGTACGGTTGTTGGTGTAAGTGCTAATATCTTTGGAAGTGGTTTTCCTCGCAATTTTGTGCCAAGTTTTTCTTGGGGAGGAAGCAAAGGTTTTGTAACCTATAAAACCAACAAGGCGTTTGAAGTTGCAGAAGTTGTGATGGCAAGACGTAAAGAAGAATTTACCGATAAGGATAAAGCCATTTTAGAGCACGTTTTTGAAGAAACCAAACAATATAGAAGAGAATAGCTATTATGAAAGCCAAATTTACAATACTACTTTTACTAACCTTAGCCTATGGCTTTGCACAAAGCGAAGACGTTGAAGTAAAAAAACTAGAGATCAACACCAAACTCGATCATTTTGCAGCACGAGTGGTAGGCGATAAAATCTTCTTCAGCCATAATCTTACGACTAAACGAGGTCGCGCGATTAAGGATAAGTATGATGGATTTATTTACATTATGTACGAAGCTCCGTTAAGCGAAGATGGTGAAATTAAGGACGAAAAACCTGTCGTTAAGACAGAACTCGGCCGATTTAATATGTCTTCAGCCACATTTTCTAAAGATGGCAAATACATGTATTTTACAACAAACCACATCGATAAAGGGGAGAACAAGTTAAAAGGTGTTGAAACCTATAATTTACAAATAAGACGAGCAGAATATGTTGAAGGCAAAGGTTGGACCAATTTTGAAACATTGCCATTCTGTGACCCTAATCATAATTTTGCTCATCCTGCTTTAAGTCCAGATGGATCCACACTCTATTTCATTGCTGATGTAAAAGGAACAAAAGGCAAATCTGATTTATACAAGGTTTCAGTCTCTAATCATAAAACCTATGGTGAAATTACTCCATTAGGAGAAACTATCAATTCCTCACGTACCGAAATTTTTCCTTTTGTAAGTGCGGATAACAAACTGTATTTTACTTCAGATCGACGTGGCGGCAAAGGTGGTTTGGATATTTATGTTTATGATTTAGAATCTGGAGACGAGGAACAAGTTCCAGTATCTTTGGATGAACCTATTAACAGTAGAGGTGATGACTTTTCTTTCTTCTTGAATGACGATTTAACTACGGGTTATTTGTCCTCAAGGCGCTATAGAGGCGAAGGTGGCGATGATTTGTATTATTTTGAGAAGTTTTAGAATGAAAAGTACAATCAGAATATTTTGTGTAATTATTTTCTTTGGACTATTCAATTCGGTTAATGCTCAAAGAGATGTAAATGAAGATGAAATTATTGGATTTGCCTGTTACTATGCTGGAAGCCCTTCTAAAACTGTTATGAAATACTTCAAAAAAATAGCTAAAAAAGATTATAAGTGGATTTCAAATCGATTAATATCTGACAATAATGCTGAGAGATTTATGTCTGTTCTTTCTCTAGAAAAACTAAAGGATTTAAATAAATATGTCTTATCTGTAGATGAATCAAAGCTAATTAATAAGGTTAAAAAATCTGAGGATTTAGTATATGTTTGTGGTGGCTGTACATATTTTGAGTCATTAAGTCTAAATGACTTATTTGATAATGAAATGTCAGAATATGGTAAAGAATACTTAGGTCGAATAATTAGCCAGGTAAGTGATGATTAGTCACTTTTCCTAACACTCTTTAACTCCAACAAATTAGTAGCATTAATTCCCAATCCTTTAACCTCTTTTCTGGTAAATCGTACTACTTCATCATAAAACATCGGTACAATTGGTGCTGATGCCATCACTAGGGAATCCATTTTGGTGTAAAGCTGCGCTCGTAGTTCTGGGTTGGTTTCGAGATAGGCTGCTTCGTACATCGCATCAAATGCTTCGTTCTTAAAATGCGTGTAATTGGGACCGTTTGGTGCAAAGTTTTTGCTATAATAAAGCGATAGATAATTCTCAGCATCGGGATAATCGGCAATCCAACTTGCTCTAAAAAAGTCGAGTTGACCGTTGGCTTTTGCATCTTTTAAGCTTGATGCAGGTATCACATCAACATTGACGTTAATGCCTATTTTCTGAATTTCGCGCTGAATAAATTCACAAAAGCTGAGATAGTTGCTAGTTGTCGTTAAGGTGACTTCAGGATTTTGGATTCCAGTTTCCGATTTAAACTCTGCAATAAGTTGCTTTGCTTTTTCAGGTTGATATGTAAAACCAATGGAATCATCATAACCTGGCAACCCTTTTGGGATAAACCCTCCCGAAGCAGGAATCCCAATACCATTTCTCAAATACGTCATCATTTTTGCCCTGTCAAAACCCATGTTAATGGCTCTTCTTAGTTTTACGGATTGCAAAGCTTCAACGTCAGTTTCCATAAAAAACGCCAAATATTCAGTATTGAGATATGGCCCACGAATCATATTCACGTCATTGGCATATAGTTCACGCAATTTCCCGTCGGCTGTTAACACTTCATCTTTATAGGATGCATCCAGACCAGATACAAAATCAATATTGCCTTGGGCAAATTGTAAAAATTCACTTTGCTTGTCTGGTAAAAAGGTAATGGCTATGGCTTCGAGATAGGGTAATTGTTTTCCGTTGTTATCTTTTTCAAAATAATTGTTGTTACGTCTAAATACTAATTTTAAATTTTCTTCCCAACGCTTAAATTCAAATGGGCCAGTTCCAATAGGATGCGACCTAAAGTCATTGCCATAATGTTCTACTATTTCTTTGGGTACAACAGAACAATACTTCATGGTCAACAGACCCAAAAATGCAGGAAAAGGTTGTTTTAATTTTATTTGAAAAGTAGAATCGTTAATTGCTGAAAAACTTTCAACCTTCTGTAATACCCAACTTCCTGGAGAGGCTATCTTTTCATCTTTCAATCTATTAAAGCTATATTCAAAATCAGACGCTTTTGCAAGTCTTGTTGAGTCTGTACCGAATAGGTGATGCTTATGAAAATAAACATCCTTTCTTAAGCTAAATGAGTAAGTTGTAGCACTATCACCAATGGTCCAATCCTTCGCGATACAAGGCTTAACATTTAGTTGATCGTCCATCTGCACCAACCCATTAAAGAGTTGATGTGTAGCCCAAATATCTGCCAAATCTTTTGAGAATGCAGGGTCTAAAGAACCTATGTTTTTATGTTCGTTGTATCTAAAGACTAATGCATTATCTATTTTGTCTTCAGTTGAACAGGCTATAAGACATAACAACGGCATATAGAAGCAAAAGAAGTGATGTATTTTCAATTTGTAGATGTAAAAGTGTTTTAATCGATAAATAAAAGAAATTTAAATAAAAAACCTATCTTTAATAGATATTAATTAATCAATTTTTACTTTATGAAAAAAAACTACACAATTTTATTATTGCTTTTAGCTTTTAGCTTTACTTCTATAGCTCAGACTGTTTTAGTAGATCAGCCTGTTAATGGTACTTCAGGAATAATATCTGATGATATAGCCAATGTGGGAACATTTTCTGCCGATGATTTTGTTCTCAATGACACTTACATTATTGAGACTATTTTTGCACCAGGATTTGGATCTAATGGTTCAGATATAAGTGCTAATATGACGGGTTTAGATGTATACATTTATACAGATGCTGCTGGTATTCCTTCTTCAGACCCATCTAGTCCAGGTACTGGTGTTTTAGAAATAATTGATTTATCACCAACAGATCCTGCGTTAACAATATCTAATAATGAACTTACTATAGATGTTACTGCCGCTGTTGGATCAGATGTTGTTCTTTCAGCCGGAACATATTGGCTAGTGGTTGCTCCTAGAGTTCCTGCTGACGATGTGAGATGGAATTGGTTTGCTAGTGACCCTGGTGGAAATGCTCATTTAATAGATGAAGGAAACTTTGGTGGTTTGCCTTGGACAGATTTTACATCATTAGGATTAACTTTTGATTCTTTAGCGTTTACTATTTCAGGTTCTCCAGATTTAAGTGTAGAAGACCAGGCTTTAGAGTCGGTTAATATTTATCCTAATCCAGCAAAGGATATAATTAATATTGAAAATATTGATGATTTAGTGAGTGTTGAAATATATTCTGTTATCGGCAAGCAAGTATATAAGGGAGCAAGTGATACCTCTATAGATGTTTCTGGCTTAAATGCTGGAGTATATTTGTTAAAGTTAATTAATGAAACAGGGAGTACTACTAAACGTTTTTTAAAACAATAGTTTATTATATATGATCTTACTTAAAAAGAGTCCTTTTGATCAAAAGGACTCTTTTTTATTATCTTTGCCAGTCTTTTTAATAATTAATAATGAATAAAAAAGTCGCTTTTTACACTCTAGGCTGCAAGCTTAACTTCTCTGAAACTTCTACAATTGCTAGAAGTTTTAAGGATGAAGGGTTTGAGCGTGTGGATTTTAAAGACGAAGCAGACATTTATGTGATTAATACTTGCTCGGTTACCGAGAATGCAGATAAACGCTTTAAGACCATAGTAAAACAAGCGCAAAAGGTGAATCCTGATGCTTTTGTAGCGGCAATTGGTTGCTATGCACAATTAAAGCCAGAAGAGTTGGCGGATGTTAATGGTGTGGATTTGGTTTTGGGCGCTACAGAAAAGTTTAAGATTACAAACTACCTTAATGACCTTACCAAAAATGACTTTGGTGAGGTACATAGTTGCGAAATAGAAGATGCGGATTTCTACGTTGGTAGTTATTCTATTGGTGATAGAACGAGGGCATTTTTAAAAGTACAGGATGGTTGTGATTATAAATGCACATATTGTACCATTCCTCTGGCCAGAGGAATTTCGCGAAGTGACACCATGGAAAATGTGTTGAAAAATGCCAAGGAAATTTCTGAGCAAGGGATTAAGGAAATAGTCTTAACAGGTGTAAATATTGGTGACTACGGTAAAGGGGAATTTGGGAATAAAAAACACGAACACACATTTTTGGATTTAGTCACTGAGCTTGATAAAGTGAAAGGTATTGAACGTTTACGGATTTCATCCATCGAGCCCAACCTTCTAAAAAACGAAACCATTGAATTGGTTTCAAAGTCCAGAGCGTTTGTCCCACATTTTCATGTGCCCTTGCAAAGTGGAAGTAACGACATCCTTAAAAAAATGAAGCGTCGTTATATGAAAGAGTTATACGTGGATCGGGTTTCAAAAATAAAAGAAGTAATGCCACATGCTTGTATTGGAGTGGATGTTATTGTTGGTTTTCCTGGTGAAACGGACGAACATTACTTAGAAACGTATAATTTCTTAAACGAACTCGACATTTCCTATTTACACGTCTTTACTTACTCAGAGCGCGACAATACGGAAGCTGCAGAAATGGATGGAGTAGTGCCTAAAAATATAAGGTCTAAACGAAGTAAGATGTTACGAGGGCTTTCTGCTAAAAAAAGAAGAGCATTTTACGAAAAACAGATCGGCACAACAAGAACCGTTTTATTTGAAGGTGAAAACAAAGAAGGCTATATTCACGGATTTACAGAAAATTATGTAAAAGTGAAAACACCTTGGAATCCTGAATTGGTGAATACTTTGCATAAAGTAGAATTGACTAAAATAGATGAAGACGGCTTGGTGCGGTTTGAATTTATAGAAAGCTTAGTTGTATAAAAACAAAAACCCGAAACTTTTTCAATTTCGGGTTTTTGTTTTAATTTCTTTCTCAATTATATACGGATGCCAACTGGTAGCATACGTTTGTATTTTCTGTTGCTTCTTACAAATTTTGCAATTTCAGGACTTGTAGGAACTACACTTATGTTTCGTTCTTTAATGTCTTCAAATACCATTGCCAAAAACTCTTTTTCAAAATCTGAAGTTCTAATCGCTTCGGGAATAATCATTTTTGTTAAGAATATCTTACGCTCTTGCAAAGAGTACTCTATAACAGCCATCTCATTTTCAACCTTTAATTCATATTGACGCAGAAAGTCATTATCAATCAATTCAGCAGTGTCAGTCATATTTTTCTTTGTTTTAAGTTAGCGGTTGGCAAGTAGATACTATAAATTTACATAGTTTTGCTGTGCAAAGGTACAAAAAATCGATGAGACTTTTAGATTGTTGTTGTTAAAACCTTAAATTTTAAGCCATTATATTAACGCTTCAAAAATTTTAACCAAAAAAAAGTATATATCAAGTTGGCAAACACTAACCTTACACATGTATATTTAATGCCAGGTATGGCGGCAAATCCATCAATCTTTGAACATATTAGATTGCCTGAGGACTCCTATAAAATACACTGGTTAGAATGGCAAATACCAGATAAGAACGAAACTTTTGAAGCTTATGCCAAGCGTATGTGTGATTTTATTGAGCATGATAACTCTGTGCTATTGGGAGTTTCTTTTGGTGGTATGCTAGTGCAAGAGATGAGTAAGTTTTTAAATTTAAAAAAGCTATTTGTAGTTTCTAGCGTAAAGTGCCACCATGAGTTACCAAAACGATTAAAATTTCTTAAAATCACAAAAGCTTATAAAATATTACCAACAAGCTTGGCTAGTAATATCGATTTGTTGGCAAAATACGCATTTGGCGAGACCATAAAAAAACGAGTAGATTTATATAAAAAATACTTGTCTGTAAGCGATAAAGTCTATCTAGATTGGGCCATTAAACAAGTAGTGTGTTGGGACCAAGAAGAACCTCACCCAGACGCTATTTATATTCACGGAGATAAGGATATTGTTTTTCCGCACTCATGTGGTGGCAACTGCATAGTGCTAAAAGGGGGAACCCACATTATGGTGATTAATAAATACAAATGGTTTAACGAAAATCTACCAAAACTTATTGAGTCTTAGACTTGTATTATTCAATAGTTTTGTTACATTGTATAAAAAAATAATGCCATGCAAATCTTAAAGAATATATTAGCTATTATAGGATTAGTCTGTGTTTCGGGTCTTTTTATCTTTTCAGTACAAAAGGCGCCTTCAGACGAAACTATAGGAAAAGAATCACCACTTGTTAATGATTATAATGTCTATGCCTTAGAAATGCCAGAAGGGTTGAATTTTGCGGGTGAACTGGTGCCTGTTGAAAACCCAGATATTCATGAGCGTATGGACAGAGAACTTTTGGTAAACACATATTGGCAATCCAATGGTTTGCTGATGTTTAAGCGTGCACAGAAGTATTTCCCAATTATAGAGCCTATTTTAGAAAAAAATGGTGTACCAGATGATTTTAAATACCTAGCCGTAATTGAAAGTGGATTGACCAACGCTGTGTCGCCTGCTGGTGCAAGAGGGTTTTGGCAAATTATGAAAGCTACAGGTCGTGAAAACGGTTTAGAAGTTAACTCTAACGTAGACGAACGTTACCATTTAGAAATGGCAACTGAAGTTGCTTGTAAATATTTAAAGAAAGCAAAAGAACAGTTAGGCTCATGGACTTTGGCTGCGGCTGCCTATAATGCAGGTAATGCAGGAATATCGAGACGATTGGAAGAACAAGGCGTTAACGACTATTACGATTTACTCTTAGGTGAAGAAACAGGTCGCTATATGTTTAGAATAGTTGCACTAAAAGAGATTTTAAGTAATCCTTCTAAATATGGATTTAACTTTAACAAAAGTGATTTATATACTTATATCCCAACCTATAAAGTCGAAGTTGATACTGCAGTAACCGATTTTGCAAGTTTTGCTAAACGTTTTGGGATTAATTACAAAATATTAAAGATTCACAATCCTTGGCTAAGAGAACCGCATCTAAATAATAAGTCAAGAAAATTATACACTATTGAGATTCCGAAGGATGGCTATTATAAAACCAATCCTTAAACTTTGGATTTTATAAAAGATCATATCTGGCAGATTTTAATAGGGCTAAACTACATTTTAGCCCTTTCTGCTGTTGTAACCATTTTGTTTAAAAGGCTTAATCCTACAAAGACTTTAAGTTATATTATCGGGCTGTTGGTTTTTCCATTTGTGGGTTTGATTTTCTATTACCTTTTTGGGCAAGAATATCGTAAAACAAAGATGTTTAGTAGAAAAAACGTACTAAACCAATCTGTTGTTAAAAAGATTCAAGAAGAACTTGAGTTAGATACAAAAGATATAGACAAAGTTGATGAAGTTTTAGACGAAAAATCCAAATTAATTCCACTTTTGTATAATAGTGAAAAGTCTAAGTTAACCATAAACAATGAGGTTACCCTTATAAAAAACGGTGATGAAAAATTTAAAATTTTAATTGAAGATCTTAAAAATGCTGAGTATCACATTCACATGGAATACTTCATTATAAAAGACGATAAAATAGGAACTGAAGTATTGGATATACTATGCGATAAGGCTATAAATGGAATTGAGGTAAGAATTGTAATCGATGATGTCGGGAGTTCTATTTCTTCAAAAATGAAAAATAAACTCAAGGATGCTGGCGTAGAAATGCATTCATTTATGCCAGTGTTATTTTCTGGATCTACAGGACGTATGAACTACCGCGACCACAGAAAAATAATCGTTATCGACGGAAAAATTGGTTATGTCGGGGGTATTAATATTTCAGATAATTACGTCAATGCAAACAATGACCGCTATTGGAGAGATACACACATCAAAATTATTGGAGAAGCTGTAAAACCGCTTCAGATATTGTTTTTTACAACTTGGGATTTTGCAAGTGGAACAGAGCTAAAAATTTCCAAAACTTATTTTCCAGAGCATAATTGTAAAGAGAATGTGCCCTTACAAATTGCCGCTAGCGGACCAGACACCGATTGGTCTAATATTATGGAGGCAATTTTCGTGGCTATTACCAATGCCGAAGCCCATATTTATATAACCACACCTTATTTAATTCCTAATGACGAAATTATTACAGCACTTCAAGTAGCTGCGCGTAGCAATTTAGATGTAAAGATTATCATACCTAAAAAGTCTGATTCTTGGGTTGCAGAGTACGCCACTAATTCCTATATAGAGGTGTTGATTGAAGCTGGAGTAGAAATTTATCAGTATACCAAAGGCTTTGTACATGCAAAGACCATGATAGTTGATGGTGTTTTTAGCACTGTTGGTACTGCCAATCTAGATTATAGGAGTTTCAATATTAATTTTGAAGTAAATGCACTGATATATGATGAAGCTTTTAGCAAACAGCTTACAGAACTTTTTAATGAAGATCTAAAAGACTGTGATAAAATTTACTACCAAAACTGGAAAAACAGATCTAAGTTTATAAAGTTTAAAGAGTCAATGGCTAGGTTAGCAGCTCCGCTACTATAAATTTATCTTCTACTTCTACGATTTTGTCTTGAAGAAGTTGGTTGGCCATAATGTTGTCTTGGTATTGAAGCTTTTTTCATTTGTTGTTTCATCATTTTTATCTGTTCAGCTAACATATTACGTTTATCCAAGTTTTCTGCTTCAGTTAATAACTTCTGAGCTTCTTGCTTACGACGTTTAGAAAATGCAATACCTGCCAAATTCAACTTTGCCATTGCCAAATCATGGTCCATAGACAAACCTAAGTTTATGGCTTTCTTAAAATATTTTTCGGCTTCGTTCATATTGGTTTGCGAAACCATAATACCATTTAAGTAATTTAAGTAGCCCTGTTGCTTTTTTACTAAAGCCGCTTCAGGATTTTTTATTTTATCTAACCATTTTTTAGCACCTTCAAAATCTTGCTTTCGCAATCTAAAAAATGCCATTAGAATCATTTCATTCTTAAAGTAAAGAAAAATGAATATGGTTGAAAGAAGTATAAACATAATACCATTACCTATATAGCCTTCGGTAAATTGGAATATGGCATAACCAATTATTAATGCAGCAATGACTAATTTTATATTTTTATTGAACATATATCATGTGTTTTTTAAGGTTGGCAAAGTTAATAAAATTCTATCGAAATAATTTTATTTATAGACTTGCGAAAGTAAAAACTTGTTGTATATTTGCACCCAGTTTTGAGATAGCTCTCAACAATAAAAAAGATTATAAGATTTAAAAAGATAAGACATGCCAAAAAGAACGTTTCAACCGTCTAAAAGAAAGAGAAGAAACAAGCACGGTTTCAGAGAAAGAATGGCTTCTGTTAACGGAAGAAAAGTTTTAGCACGTAGAAGAGCTAAAGGAAGAAAGAGATTGTCTGTATCTTCAGAATTAAGACATAAAAAATAATGATTAACAATTGTTAATATTTTAAAGGTGTTACTTAGGTGTAACGCCTTTTTTTATACCCTATTGATATTTATTTTTGCAAACCAAAAGATATTCACATGCCAAAAAACAAAAACATCAAGTCTATATTACTTATCGGTTCGGGTCCAATAATTATTGGTCAAGCCTGCGAATTTGATTATTCAGGATCTCAAGCTCTACGGTCGTTACGTGAAGACGGAATAGAAACAATTCTTATCAATTCTAATCCGGCTACCATTATGACAGACCCTACAATGGCAGACCATGTTTACTTATTACCTCTTACGACAAAGTCTATTATTAAAATTTTAAAGGAGCATCCACATATTGATGCTGTATTACCAACTATGGGTGGACAGACCGCTTTAAATTTATGTATAGAGGCTGACGAAAAAGGTATTTGGGAAGATTTTAATGTTGATATTATAGGAGTTGATATTGATGCTATAAACATTACTGAGGACAGGGAAAAGTTTAGAGAATTAATGTTGCAAATAGGTGTGGGTATGGCACCACAGGCTACAGCGACGTCTTTCTTGAAAGGAAAAGAAATAGCGCAAGAATTTGGTTTCCCTTTGTGTATTAGAGCCTCTTTCACTTTAGGAGGTGCAGGAGCTTCAATAGTATATGACGAGAAGGAATTTGATGAAGCTTTAACCAGAGGGTTGGAAATTTCGCCTATTCATGAGGTAATGATTGACAAAGCCCTATTGGGATGGAAAGAATATGAACTAGAGTTATTACGCGATAAAAACGATAATGTTGTTATCATCTGTACTATTGAGAATATGGATCCTATGGGCATCCATACAGGTGATTCCATTACGGTGGCTCCAGCTATGACCTTATCGGATAAAACATTTCAAAAAATGCGTGATATGGCCATTCATATGATGCGTAGCATTGGAGATTTTGCTGGTGGTTGTAATGTGCAATTTGCTGTAAGTCCTGATGAGGAGGAAGATATTATTGCTATAGAAATTAATCCTAGAGTATCACGCTCTTCAGCTCTGGCAAGTAAAGCAACAGGATATCCTATTGCAAAGATTGCAGCAAAATTAGCTTTAGGGTACACGTTAGATGAGTTGGATAATCAGATTACTAAATCTACATCTGCATTATTTGAGCCAACCTTAGATTATGTCATCGTAAAGATTCCACGATGGAATTTCGACAAGTTCGAAGGTTCTGACAGAACGTTAGGTCTACAGATGAAAGCCGTTGGAGAAGTAATGGCTATTGGTCGTTCGTTTCAAGAAGCACTACATAAAGCCACACAATCATTAGAAATAAAGCGTAACGGTTTAGGTGCAGATGGAAAAGGTTATAAGAATTACGATCAAATAATTGAAAAACTAACTCGCGCAAGTTGGGACAGGGTTTTTGTGATTTATGATGCCATACAAATGGGAATTCCTTTGAGTCGTATTCACGAAATCACAAAAATTGATATGTGGTTCTTAAAGCAATATGAAGAGCTATATCATTTGGAGAAAGAGATTTCAACCTATACGATTGATAACATAGATAGAGAATTGTTGCTTGAGGCAAAACAAAAAGGCTATGGTGACAGACAAATTGCACATATGCTTAAGTGTCTGGAAAGTGAAGTTTACAACAAGCGTAGAGAGCTAAATATCAATCGTGTTTATAAACTGGTTGATACTTGTGCGGCTGAGTTTAAAGCGCAGACACCATATTATTATTCAACTTTTGAAAGTGAGGTTGAAACTGCAGATGGTGTTATGTCTGTAGCTAATGAAAGTGTGGTCACTGATAAAAAGAAAGTCATAGTATTGGGTTCTGGTCCAAACAGAATTGGTCAGGGAATTGAGTTTGACTATTGCTGTGTACATGGTGTTTTGGCTGCAGCTGAATGTGGTTACGAAACCATAATGATAAACTGTAATCCAGAAACGGTTTCTACAGATTTTGATATAGCGGACAAGTTATATTTTGAACCTGTGTTCTGGGAACATATCTACGATATTATTCAACATGAAAAACCAGAAGGTGTTATTGTGCAGCTTGGTGGTCAGACTGCATTGAAATTGGCGGAAAAACTAGATCGCTATGGTATAAAGATTATGGGAACTAGTTATGAGTCATTGGATTTGGCTGAAGACAGAGGAAGCTTTTCAAAGCTGCTAAAAGAAAATAATATTCCTTACCCAGAATTTGATGTTGCAACTTCGGCAGATGAAGCATTGGCGATTGCAGATGTTCTTGACTTCCCGATATTGGTGAGACCGTCTTATGTTCTTGGAGGACAAGGCATGAAGATTGTTATCAACAAACAAGAATTAGAAGAACATGTCATTGATTTATTAAAATCTATTCCTGGTAATAAATTATTGTTAGATCATTATTTAGATGGAGCTATAGAAGCTGAAGCTGATGCCATTTGTGATGGCGAGAATGTTTACATTATAGGTATAATGGAACACATCGAACCTTGTGGTATACATTCTGGAGATAGTAACGCTACGTTACCACCATTTAATTTAGGTGAGTTTGTAATGCAGCAGATTAAGGACCACACCAAAAAAATTGCTTTGGCTTTAAATACTGTTGGATTAATCAATATTCAATTCGCCATAAAAGATGATACGGTTTATATCATTGAAGCCAATCCAAGAGCATCTCGTACAGTACCTTTTATTGCAAAAGCTTACAAAGAACCTTATGTAAATTATGCGACTAAAGTTATGTTGGGTGAGAAAAAGGTAACAGACTTTAATTTTAATCCTCAATTAGATGGTTACGCCATTAAACAGCCTGTATTCTCATTTAATAAATTCCCAAATGTGAATAAGAAACTTGGGCCAGAAATGAAGAGTACAGGTGAAAGTATCTTGTTTATAGATAGTTTAAAGGATGATGAGTTTTATGACTTATATTCTCGACGTAAGATGTACTTAAGTAAGTAAATTTTCACGCTTTTCGATTAAGTGCAAAGTTATGTCACTAATAATTATTAACTTAGCTTAAAATTATATTAGATGAAAAGAACATTACTTTTATTTTCTTTATTGTTTACTGTATGTACACTTTATGGTCAGGTAACTTTAAATCAAGTTGATGATTTTCAAGATGGTACAACACAAGAATGGAGAATAGGTGGTGCAGGTAATGCAACTAATGGACCTGTTAACGTACCAGATGAGGGACCAGCTGGTGCTGGTGATAATTGCTTGCAGTATACTTCTCTTGGAGGTGGTGGTGTTGCTAGCAAAATGATTTTTTATTCCCAAAATCAGCAGTGGAGTGGAGACTATTCTTCTGAAGGGGTAGATCAAATCACTATGGATGTAAAAGTACAAACCAATGATCTTAATCTAAGAATTGCTATGCAAGGCACCAATGGTACTAGAATTTGTTCTACAAGTGCCATTAATGTTGCAGCAGGTGGTGCATGGATGTCAATTACTTTTCCTATAGATCCTTCTAACTTTACCGTAGTAAGTGGCGGTGGCGATGCGGCTTCAGTATTGTCAGATGTTTTTACAGTTCGTATTTTAAGTAGTTCTTCTCCAACTTGGGATGCACCTGATGTTATTTCAGCTGTGATTCAAGTGGATAATATTACGGCATCATCATCTTTGAGCACAACAGAATTTGAAAGTCAGAATAGGGAATTGATGATTTCACCTAATCCTGCTAAGGACAAATTGAATATTACTTTGCCATCTGGTAGTAATGATATGAAACTAGAAGTATTTGATGTGTTGGGTAAACGTGTTTATAACGGATTATTGACTCAATTAGAATCTTCTGTAAATGTTTCTAGATGGAAAAGTGGAGTGTATTTGGTAAGGATTTCAAATAATTCAACAACACAGACTAAACGTTTTATAAAACAATAGAGATATAGAATTTATCAAATAGAGAAGCGATCAATTTTGGTCGCTTTTTTTATTTTTAATAATCAGTAGGAAGCTCAATTTTAACTCTATAATTTTTTAGCTGTTCAAGGTAATTTTCAAGAGTAAAGGTAGCATGGTTAAACTCTTGTTGACGAGCTTTTTTTGTTGATGCTCGTTTAATGGCTTTTAAAAACCGTAAAACTTCTGTTTTATCGTTTAGTATTAAGCCGGGCACTTCAATAGATTTTCCATTTTCACCTTTGGCTACCATGGTAAAATATGAAGAGTTACAGTGTTTCTTGTTTCCGGATTGTATGTGTTCAGATTCTACCCTTATACCAACAACCATTGATGTTCTACCTACATAATTAACGGAAGCTTTCATAGTGACTAAATCACCGACTTCAATTGGGTTTATAAAATCTACGGTATCTACGGACGCGGTTACACAATAAGCGCCAGAATGTTTAGAAGCACAGGCAAAGGCAATCTGATCCATTAGGTTTAATATATAGCCACCATGGATTTTTCCACTAAAATTAGAATGGGACGGTTGCATTAGCTGCGAAATGCTTACACGAGAAGAGTCAACTGTTTTATGCATAATGTTGAAGGTTGAGGTATACTAAACTAGTAATTATTGCAATACCAAAGCTAATTAGTGTACCAATGAGTATATACTCCGTTAGCTTTCGCTCTTTTGAAGCTGTTAAATCACCAAACCTAAATACAGATTTAGCTGTGATTAAAAACCCAACGGCTTCCCAATGCCCAACAACAATAAATATAAAAACCAGCAAACGCTCTAAAATACCGATGTATTTACCAGCATCTTTAAGAGATTCATTGCCCTTGGTCAATTTTGAAATATCCCATTTGGAGAATATGGTTTTCATTATTATTGAGGTAGGCATGGTTAGAAAAATAGCACAGATAATTAGTAGCAGTATTTTTGGACTAAACATTAACGTGAATGCAAAATCACCTTCAAATAAAAGGATAGTCAAAACAAAGATTGAAGCCAAATGGAACAGTTGGTCTGCAAAAAAGAAGAATCGCTTTGTTTTCTTCTTTTGCAACAAGAGTTTTATGGCATCAATAACTAAATGTGAGGCACCAATCAATAGGATTAAATTGGTATAAGATAAATCCCAAACAATGAGGAGCATTAAAGCTACATGGATGATTACATGAATATATAACCAAACCGATTTTAATTTTTTCTTCTCTTTATCCTTTACCCATTTTTGTGACTGCAAAAAGAAATCACCAATAAGATGAGCCAATATTAGTTTAAGGATTAATATCGTCATAATTGTGCTATTTTTTGTCTATATAAATTATCCAATGCCATAATTTCGTCTAGATGAGCGCGTTTTTGTCGTTTACTCACGGCGTCTTGACTTATATCAATTAATTTGGCGAGTTCAGATTGAATCAAATTTGGGTTTTCTAAGCTTAGCTTCACAATTTCCGCTGAATTAACGGTCCAATTATCCATACTTATTAACGCTAGTCTAAAATATAAATTTAGTTCTTCGTTGAGTTCTGGATTTTTGGTTTTAATTTTTAGATTTTGTTTCTCCTTTTTCAAAGTTTCGAATGTTTCCCCCGAAAAAACAAATGCTTCTCCATTAGATTCGCTAACAGAATTTCCTTCGTAATCTTTTGTCCCAATGCCTATGGACATTCTTACGTCTAAACCTTTTATGGTTTTGATACATGCTTTAATATAAACCGCATGTTCAAAACTGTTATAAGGATCTCTGCATTCATATTGAAAACTGTCGCCACGATATATTTCGTAATAGGATTTGTCTGAAGACACCATATTTAGGGCATATTTGAGTTGCTCTATCCAAATACTTTGGTCTGATATATTCCTGGATTTAATAATATCTCCCGTAATAACACTAGTCATACCACATATTATTTATTCAAATATATGCCTTTAAAACGGAATAAACAAATTTATTCCTTAAAAACGGAATATTTTTAATTATGCTTTATTTATGGAATATAAATTAAGAGTTTTTATTCAAAATCTTTCTCATGCCATCTATTGCGGATGCCATATTCGGTCTCTGTTTTTTTAAACAAACCAATTAAAAGAAGTATTATTCCCAGAAAGCCAAAGATTAAGCACAAAAACAAGTTGAGGTCGTTGTTTTCTGAAAACATATAATCTGTAAATAAACCCACTATACAAAGGCAGATTAAGCTAATTCCAATAATTAAAATTCTAGCGTAATAGAACCGAAGTGTCCATTTGTAAATAGTGTCGATAGTTTTTTTATTCAAAATCTTCAGAAGCTCTTTTTATAATTTTCTCAGGTAATGCTTTTTTAGCTTTCGCCCCCATTTTCTTTATTTTCTCAACGCGCGAAATAAGATTGCCCTTACCTTCAACCAACTTATTCATAGCCGACGAATAGTCGTTTTTAGCTGCATCTATTTTTTTGCCAACACCAGTTAAATCGGTTACCAAACCTTCAAACTTATCATAGAGTGCACCAGCTTGTCTCGCAATCTCAATAGCATTTTGCTGTTGCTTTTCATTGTTCCACATGGTATCAATAGTGCGCAACGTGGCCAAAAGGGTAGAAGGTGTAACGATGACAATATTTTGCTCAAATGCTTTGTTGTAAAGTGTATTGTCTTCATTAATGGCTACAGCAAAAGCAGGCTCAATAGGAATAAACATCAACACAAAGTCTGGAGATTCTATATCATATAAATCGTGATAATTCTTAGCGGAAAGATCGTCAACATGCTTTTTTATAGAATTTACATGCGCTTTTAGATACATAGCTCTCTCCTCATCCTCGGCATTTACCAACTGCTCATAAGCCGTTAATGACACTTTAGAGTCAATAATCATTTTCTTTGAATCGGGAAGGTGCAATACCACATCTGGCATTACGCGACTTCCGTCGTCGCGAGTAAAGTTCTGTTGAACAAAATACTCTCTATCCTTTTCCAGTCCAGATTTCTCTAAAACACGCTCTAAAACCAATTCGCCCCAATTTCCTTGTGTTTTACTGTCACCTTTTAAGGCTTTGGTTAAATTGGTAGCTTCAAGTGCCATTTGCTGGTTAAGATCTTTTAAGCCCAATAATTGTTCCTTTAAAGCCGAATGCATACTAATGCTTTCCTTCTGTGAATCTTCAACTTTCTTTTCAAAAGTTTTTATCTTTTCTTCAAGCGGATTGAGGATGTTTTTGATGTTCTCTTTGTTCTGAAGTGTGAATTTTTCGGATTTTTCATCCAAAATTTTAGACGCCATCAATTCAAAATCCTTTCTGAGTTGTTCTTGTTGTTTGGCTAACTCTTCGTCTCGCTTCAAATTATGTTGCTGAAGGTTCTCATATTCGGTATTTCGTCTAGATAATTCGGTATTTAAAAAGTCTTTCTCTCTTCTAATAGTTTCGCGATCCGTTTCAATTTTCTCTACAGTCTGTTTGAGCTCTCCAATGATATTATTAAGTTGAAGCTGACGTTCTTCAAGGGCACTTTTGTCACCTTTGCTTTTGAGTTGTGCAAACTTAAGCCCAATAAATGCGCCAATTCCTGCTGAAAAAATGATAGCTATAAATAGAATAAGTGTGTCGTTCATATTGAAAAAGAGAATTTATCAAAGATACATTTTTAGCTCGAAGTTTGAAGCATGAAGCCCGAAGATGAATAAGCTATTTCTTAACCCGAAAACTTCCGGATTTATCATCAAATAAAATTAAATCTTCAGGAAAAAGAGATTCAAATACCCCTTTTGAAATCAATCGACATGGCTGGTCACAAACGACATCATCCTTTCGCATTACAATCATAGTGTCACATAGCTGAATGGCTAAATCAATCTCATGCGAAGAAAATAAAATTGTTTTCCCGGTGTCTTTGGTGAGTTTTTGTAAGAGCTTTAAAATATAGGCTTTGTGATACATGTCGAGATGCGTGGTAGGCTCATCCAAAACAATCACATCTGTATCTTGAGCCAAAGCACGCGCAATCATCACCTTTTGTAACTGACCATCACTGAGTTCGTAGCATCTTTTGTCTTTTAAATCAAAAATATTTACCTGCTTTAATGACGAATTGATAATAGAATTATCTTTATCTGTTAAGTTGCCTATCCAATTGGTATAAGGATGCCTTCCTAGAGCTACCAACTCATATACTGAAAGATTTTTTGAGGTTAATTGTTCAGTGAGCACAATACTGAGCTGCTTTGCCAAATCTGTAGTAGAAGTGGATTTTAAATCTTTGTCATTTAAAAGAATAGTCCCTGATAACGCAGGCTGTACTTTAATCAAGGTTCTTAAAAGTGTTGACTTACCAATTCCGTTTGCTCCAACCAAACCAATGAGCTGTCCTTGTTGTAATTCAAAATTAATATTTGACGCCACAACAGTTTCAGCTTTCTTGGTTTTGTAACCTATGGAAAGTTGTTCTGCTTTTAGGATGATATGTGATGCTTCATTTTTCATCTAAAACATCATTTTACGTTGTCTTACCAATAACCATATTACAACAGGCGCACCAACCAAAGCTGTTATGGCATTAATTGGTAAGGTGTAATCGCTTCCAGGAATTTGAGCAATACTATCGCAAATTAACATGACTATCGCTCCATATAGAAATACAGCTGGCAATAGCACTTTGTGATTCGAGGTTTTAAATATTTGACGTGTTAAATGCGGAATCGCCAAACCAATAAAAGCAATTGGCCCAGTAAAGGCTGTAATTGTTCCTGCTATGAGGCTAGTTGCTAAAATAATAATTAGTCTGCTTTGTTTTAAATTAAGACCTAAACTCTTGGCATAATTATCTCCAAGTAATAAACTATTTAGACCTTTGATGGAGGCAATACTCAAAATAAGACCAATCAGGTAAATCCCTAAGAAAATCAGTAACTCATCCCAAGATAAATTGCTTAAGCTACCGAAACCCCAAAAAATGTATTGTTGTAATTGCTCGGCTGAACTAAAGTAGGAGAGTACACTAACCACAGCAGCCGTAATACTGCCAAACATTAAACCGATGATAAGAATAGCCATAGTATCTCGGACTTTGTTCGAAACCGCTAAAACAGCCAATAGTACCAAGAAACTGCCTAAACTAGCAGCAATAACAATACTCCATTTAGAAATAAGTGCTGTGGCGAATAGACTTCCAAATAGCCCAGAACCTAAAATCACCAAAGCAACACCAAGACTTGCACCAGAGCTGATGCCCAAGACAAATGGACCTGCTAAGGGATTTCTAAATAAGGTTTGCATTAACAATCCTGAAATGCCTAAACCAGAGCCAACCAAAATGGCTGTTATGGCTTTTGGTAATCTAAAATCGGTAACAATTACCTCCCAAGTGCTATTCTCTATAGTTCCGAAAAGACTACCAAAAATACTATCCATCGGAATACTAATAGAGCCTAAACTTATATTCACAAAAAAACATAGCAATAAAATTACTGAGAGCGCTATGAATTGGTATTTGTAGTTGATTTTCATTATTTACAAGACCTCACAGGTTTTAAAAACCTGTGAGGTCTCTTGTTTTATTTAAGTTTCTTAAAGAAATATGGAGTATAACCATCTAACAATTCCGGATGACAAATTTTTATTAAATCCTTTAAGACTAAATCAGGTCTTGCTGTACCTAATTCATAATATAATACTCCACCGGTTTCTCCCTTTGCATTGGTAAATGAGAAAACGTTTTTTGTTTTAAAAGCTTCAAAATTTGTATATAAAGAACTCGCTTTTTTCAACTGCTCTAAGCTACTGTAATAGGATGGATTTAACCATATATCAGCATCTTTTGCTTTGTCTAATACAGCTTCAAAGCTTAATGCTAAGCTTCCATTTCCAGTGGTGTCACTCCAAAGGTAGTTGACGTTAGCATCATTTAAAAATTGTGCTTCGGGACTAGAACCATTTGGTAAATACCAAACATCTTTATGCATGGCTCCACTTAAAACTGTTGGTTGCGTTTTGGCTTGCTTCGCAATAGATTTTGCTTCTAAATAATCTTTTTCGATGTTTTTAAAAATGGAATCCGCCTTTTGTTCTTTATTAAAAAGCACACCGAAGAATTTTATCCATTCTGCTTTTGCCAAAGCCGAGGATTCTACCCAATCACCATTATAAATTACAGGAACACCAGCTTTTTTTATAGTTTCAAAAGTCTTGTTGACTCCATCTACACCAAAACCAATTACCACATCTGGACTAAGCTCCAAAAGTACTTCGGTATTGATGCCTTCGTTTTTACCGAGTTCCCTTACTTTACCTTCATTGATTCGCTTTCTGGTTTTTTCTGAAGAAATGTAGTCCGTTTCAGGAAAACCGACTAAAGTTTGTTCTACGCCCAACAATTCTAAAGCTGGAATGTGAGTCGTGGATGTAACGACGAGCTTTGTAATATCATTTGTAATGACACCGTCATAAGCATCTCTAGGAAAAGTCATTTTTGATAGCTGTTCCTTGGAAGCGATAAGATATTTATAGTATTTCTCAGCTTCAGGCCAAGGTGTTTCAATGGTTAAAATTTTATAATCTCCATTATCGTTTACCGAAAAGCCTTTGGCGTATTTTAAATTTATTGTACTTGTATCTAAAGGAGGAAGTTCCCTTTTGATGCCTTTATCGTCTTTGCAACTGCAAAAAAGAATTAAAATCGGTAAAAAAATATAGAGTGTTTTTTTCAAAATCATCAATTTCTTTCAAAAGTAATATTATTTAAAGTTTTGTGTCAATCATTAAACAAAATGTTTAGTTTTGCGCCGAAATTAGGTTCCAATCCTTAACCGATTGGATTAAAAGGGAATTTGGTGCGAATAAAATTTTCAATTCCAAAACTGTTCCCGCAACTGTAAGCTATAAAGCTTGTTATAACCTTCAATGTCACTGTACCGAAACCTAGGTATGGGAAGACGAATAGCAAGACGCAAGTCAGGAGACCTGCCAATTTCAACATAGAAGTCAAACTTTCGGGATAAAAGTTTACATACTAATTTCAGTGTGTTCTCGAGCAATTAAATTTTAAAATGAACAGAACAAAAGTGTTTTGTAGCATACTTGGTTTAGGTATGCTATCTGTTGGATTTGCACAAAAAGAGCAAGATTCAGTAAAAGTTGAGAAGTTAGAGGAAGTGGTAGTTACAGACTCAAAGTTTCAACTAAGACGAGAAAATTCGGGTAAGGTCATTACTAAGATTACCTCAGAAGATTTAGAAAAACTACAAGGACAGTCCATTGCCGAAATTATCGGTAGAACGGTTGGTGTAGAAATTAACGGTGTTCGCAGCAACGCTGGTCAGAACCTAAGTTATTTTATTCGTGGTGGACGTAATCGCCAGGTTTTAATACTTATTGATGGAGTACAGGTTACTGACCCATCTCAAATTGCCAATGATTACGATTTACGTTTGTTAAATGCGGACCAAGTAGAATCTATTGAGATTTTAAAGGGTGCATCGAGCACACTGTACGGAACAGGTGCTGCAACTGCTGTTATTAATATTAAGCTCAAGGAAGCCTCAAAAAAAGCTATTAACTTGAATTTGAGAAGCACATTAGGCACCAATCAATCTTCAGATGAAAATAATTATGCTATTGAGGATTTTAGAAATAGTGTTTCTGTAAATGGGCAATTGGGTAAATTTAATTATTTGGCCAGCTTCGGACATCAATTTACAGATGGATTATCAGCAATAGAAGGTGGTACAGAGTCTGATGCTTTTAACAGTCACAATGGAAATGTAAAATTGGGTTATAAATTCAGTAATGCATTTAAACTGACCACTTATGCAAGTTTTGATAACTATAAGGCCGATTTTGATGATAGTTTTGGTCTGATGGATGCAGACAATGTATCAATCTCCAAACAATATAGAATAGGTGCGTCACCAGAATTTAATTATAAACGAGGAAGCATCACGGTGAATGCTGCTTATAATGATGTTAAGCGCGAGATTGAATCTGGTTTCCCTTCACAATTTAATGCACAGAGTATAGTTGTAGATGCTTTTAATCGCTATAATTTTAGAGATACATTCTATACCGTTTTGGGAATTAACTATCAAGATAACCAAATGGAAAGTTTTACTATTCCTTTTGGGGAAACGGATTTTAGTCAAGCAATAGACCCAGAAACTGCACAATTTACAATTACAGATCCTTATGTAAACGTGGTTTATGTTTCAGATTTTGGGTTGAATGTTAATGCTGGAGCACGATTAAACAGTCATAGCGAATATGGTAGTCACTTTGTTTATAGTGTAAATCCATCTTATAAAATTGATTTGGATTTTGGTTACGTTAAAGGATTGGCGAGTTATAGTACCGCTTTTATCACACCATCTTTATATCAATTGTTTGAACCTAGTTTTGGAAACCCTGATTTAGAACCCGAAGAGAATCAAACCGTTGAAGTAGGAGCAGAGGTTAATATTAAGGATAGAGCCACTTTAAGTTTGGTTTACTTCACGAGGAATGAAGATAATTTTATTGATTTTGTAGATACAGGTGGTTTCGTGTTTCAATATCAAAATATTGAAAAATCTTTTACTGCTAGTGGTTTGGAACTGGTTGCACAAATAAAAGTGATTAAGGACTTGAACCTTAATCTAAATGGAACTTACACAACTTTAGATGAGGACTTAAGTCTTAGGATTCCAGAAATTAAGATCAATACGAGATTGGACTATGCGTTTTCAGAACTAACGCAAATAAGTTTGTCTTATCAATATAATGATGAGAGAGAAGATCTGGTATTTAACAATGAAACTTTTGAAAATGATTCAGTGACGCTCGATTCTTATGGGTTGCTGGATTTTTACATCAGCCATAAAATCATCAACAATAAAATGACAGTGTTTGCAAACCTTACAAACATTTTTAATGAAGACTATCAAGAACTTTTTGGTTTTACAACTAAGGGAAGGGGATTTAATTTAGGGTTTAACCTCATGTTGTAGTCAATGAAAAAAGCCGCTTTAAAGCGGCTTTTTTTTAGTCTTCAAACATTAGATTTTCAATTGGAGACTTTAGTTCTTTAGCACTAATTTCTTCAAGAATAGGAAAATCTATATTTCTATTAAAAGATCGATCTCCATTTGTAATGTCAGCTATAGCTGCAGCCAATAATGGTTCAGAAATCATACCTAAAGTTCCAAAAGTACTTGGTGTTTCAACTATGTTAACATCTGGAGTTAACCCGTTTGTAGGTACTAAACCATCATTAACATTTGTAGAATTAGCAATGAGCGGAATTAGAGCGTAATTATGATTTCCATTAACATTGTTGCCATCAAACTCTTGCGAGTCAAATACAAGACGATTGGCTTGTGTTTTTCCTGCTGTCATATCACCAATATGCACAACTTCTATATAAGGTCTTAAACTGTTGATGATGAGTTCGCTTGCTGAGGCAGAACTTGATGATGTCAATACATATACTTTATTCAGATTTAAACTATTAATCGACGTGTTGTCTGACAATGCGTTTGTAAATTCGTAATTTCTATTCTGACTTTGCTGATTGTTATTATAGAATAGTTTTGAAAATACCTGTCCATTAAACTGACCAGTTACCATACTTGCCAAATGCACGGCTGTTTGTATGTTTCCGCCTCCATTGTACCTTAAATCAATAACCAATTCTTGCACTCCAGCAGCCTGAAACTGACCAAAAGCATCATTTAATTCATTATCAAAATTGCTACTAAACCCATTATACATCAAATAACCAACATTAACATTTGTGAGGTTTAAGACTTGAGCAATATGAACAGGGTTTTCTGTATAGGCAGCTTTTGTTAAGTCTGTACTTTCACCATTTAAAGTTATAGTGTCGTCATCTGCTTGCGGAGTTCCGTTATTATCATAGTCAGCAAAATTTAATGTATAAGAGTCCTGCCCTAATAGTGTATTAATATTTGATGTCGTAAGATCTGTTCCATCCACAGCTCTAAAAACCTGACCTCTTACCAGGCCTAAATTATCAGCAACACTATTGTTTAAAACTAATGTTATCGCACCAAACACTTCAGTCTGACTTCCAGGGACCAAATACAATCTAAATTCTATCCCATTACTAAGCGTTGTGCCTTGTTGGGCATTTATAATATCTAAATAATTTGGTACAATAACAGAGAAAGGATCTAGAGGTTCAAATATTAAAGTCTCAAAGAGATCTTCTGGAGTGGCAAAACCATTAAGATATTCTGAGTATTCTTCGGTTTTCTCGTATCTATCATCAATACCGTTAATGCCAAATCTATCGTTGGATAAGTCGGGTACTTGATTGGGTGAATTATACAGATAATAAGCATTCATTCCTTTCCAGACAAAATCATTGATGTCCGAATTTGCAATGGCGTTATCATCTAAATCTTCAAAACAGCCTGTTAAAACAAAGGTAAAGGCGCACAGTAGTGCAATAAGACTAAACTTTTTCATCATTTTCTTTTTTTATAGCGTTTTTTACATCTGTCTGTAAAACTCTAAATTTACTTACATTATTATAAATAAAAAAACTGAAGATATTTATTCTTTTTGTTTGTGACCGAGAATGAAGGCTTTTGTGCCGTAACGAAAGCATTTTTTTGGTTGCATAGCACGAGTTATGGAAACTAAAAATGGTGAGTTTATGGTGCAAAATGCGAGTTCGTAGGTAAAAGAAAAAGATTATATATCTTCAACGTGTAACAAATTGTAATGTGTATCGTCGTAGTTATGAAGGCAAGTAAAATTGTATTCAACCACCAATCAAAAAAGTAATGAAGCAGGCAGATTTTGTAAGCTTAGTGATGCCATTTAAGGATAAGGTATTCCGTTTGGCAAAACGTTTACTGGTTTCTCGTGAAGAAGCCGAGGACGCTACGCAAGAAATACTTTTAAAATTATGGAGAAATAAAGAGAAGATAAGCGAATACAAAAATGTAGAAGCCTTCTCAATGACAATGACAAAGAATTTTTGTTTAGATCGGTTAAAATCCAAACAGGCACAAAATTTAAAAATCGTTCACAGTAATTATACTAATAACGACTCGTCATTACAAAAACAAGTAGAGGCTAGAGATAGCGTGGATTGGGTTTCTAAGATAATGGAAGACCTTCCAGAACAACAAAAAATAATAGTGCAGTTAAGAGATATAGAACAGTACGACTATGCAGAGATAGCCGAAATGCTAGAAATGAACGAAACAGCAGTACGAGTAAATTTATCTAGGGCACGTAAAACAATAAGAGAAAAATTAACTAATACACATCAATATGGTATTAAATAATATAGAAAAACTATTAGAAAAGTATAACAATGCTGAGACATCGTTAGCAGAAGAAGCACAACTTAGAGCTTATTTTGAGAGTGATGATGTAGCACCACATTTAGAACATTATAAACCAATGTTCCTATATTTTTCGCAATCGCAACAAGAGCAGTACACGAAAGACGTTCCATTAAAACCTAAGAGAACAAAATTGTATCAATGGATTTCTGTCGCAGCAGTTGCCGTTCTAATGCTTGGTTTTATTGTTCCGCGAGTTTGGGATAGCGGACCAAAAACTTTGGCAGATTATCCGCCAGAGGAACAACAAATGTATTTAGAAACTAAAGCGGCTTTAGCGATGCTCTCGGATAATTTCAGTGATGGAACCTCGAGTATCAATGCACTAGACTTAGCTTCTGAAAACTTTAATGTAGGCTTAAATAAAGCGAGCCACATTGCAGAATTTAGTGAAACAACAAACAAATTATTAAAGAATTAATTATTAAAAATTAAAAACAGGAAATCATGAAAAAAGCAATTTTAATCATCGCAGTAATGCTTACATCAATGACTTCATTCAGTCAGAGTGTTTTTGACAGATTTGAAGATTTAGAAGGTGTAACTTCGGTTATCTTAAATCAGAAAATGTTCAAAATGTTAGCGACTATGGGTATAGATATGGATGACCCAGAAATGAAGGAATATGCTGAGATGGCAGCAAGCATTACAGGATTTAAAGTGTTTACTACAGGAGACGAAAGTATCTCAGCAGATATGAAGGCTACCGTAGATAAGTATTTAAAATCATCTGACTTAGAAGAGTTAATGCGTATTAAGGATGGTGAACAAACCGTTAAGTTTTACGTAAAAGAAGGTAAGGATGAAAACCATGTAAAGGAATTATTGATGTTTATTTCTGGTCTTAAGGAAATGACTAAAGGTGAGAATATAGAAATCAATGGCGAAAAGCGTGAGTTTGAAACTGTAATTATGACCTTAACTGGTGATATAGATTTGAGACAGATTTCAAAAATCACAAATCAAATGGATTTTCCAGGTGGAGAGCAGTTAAAGAAAGCTGGCGAAAAGAATGACTAATAAGATCATGATACAATCAATCAAAAAATCAATGGTAGTGTTGCTTTTGGCTGTGGCTTTTACAAGCTGCAACCAAGGGCCAACATTGCAAACCTATTTTGTGGATAATGAGCTAAAACCAGGTTTTATATCTGGTGACATACCTGCAAGTTTTATCGATGTTGAAAAAGTAGAACTTACAGATGAGCAAAAAGAAGCTTATGAGTCTGTTGACAAACTTAATATTTTAGCTTTTACCCTTGGAGAAGATAATAAGGAGGAGTATAAAGTGGAGCTAGAAAAAGTTAAAGCTATTTTGAAGGACTCAAAATATCAGGAACTGATGCGAGGTGGTAACACTAAGGATGGTAAGTTTATGGTGAAGTTTATAGGTGATGTAGAGAATATAGATGAACTTATTGTCTTTGGAAATGCAAATGATAAAGGTTTTGTCGTAGCAAGAGTTTTAGGTGATGATATGAATGCTGGTAAGTTAATGTCCTTGCAATCCGTATTGAAAGACATGAACTTTGATGACAGTAACTTAAATGGAATAAAAGACTTTTTTAAATAAACTGACAATATTTATTTAAAATGTTAATGCGAATCGTCTTGGGGAATTTCTTCAGGACGATTTTTTTTATCATTATTCTTAAGGGCATGGATGAGTGCAATAACTAGCAAAACCGCAAAACCTGTAAATAATAAGGCTTTCATTATAAAATAATCTAGAACATCAAATAAGCCAGCTACAAAAAAACCAATGCTAACAAAAGCAACGATGCAAAGCGCTATGGAATTTCTATTTATTGGAAATAACTTCATATACCCGTATAATTACTTGGTGTAATTCTCTTGAGTTCAGATTTAATGGCATCCGAAACCTCTAATGTATCAATAAAATTTGAAATGGATTTTTGTGTAATGGCTTCATTGGTTCTCGTCAACCCTTTTAACGCTTCATAAGGATTTGGATAACCTTCACGCCTTAATATTGTTTGAATCGCTTCAGCCACAACAGCCCAGTTGTTTTCAAGATCTTGTGCAAATTTAGCCTCGTTCAACAATAACTTACCTAAACCTTTTAAAGTGGATTTAAAACCAATAAGGGTATGGCCAAAAGGTACACCTACGTTTCTTAATACTGTACTGTCAGTGAGGTCGCGCTGTAATCTCGATATCGGTAATTTTGCTGATAAATGCTCAAAAATAGCATTGGCAATACCTAAGTTCCCTTCACTATTTTCAAAATCTATTGGATTTACTTTATGAGGCATAGCAGAACTGCCCACTTCGCCTTTTTTGATTTTTTGTTTAAAGTAATCCATGGATACGTAGGTCCAAATGTCTCTATCTAAATCTATGATGATGGTATTGATGCGCTTTAAGGCATCAAATAAAGCTGCTGCATGATCGTAATGTTCAATTTGAGTCGTTGGGAACGAATGCTGTAAACCTAATTTCTCCTGAACGAATTTTGTTCCGAACGCTTTCCAATCAATATTTGGGTAGGCTACTTTGTGCGCGTTGAAATTTCCGGTTGCACCACCAAATTTGGCAGCACTTGGTACATCATTCAATAAATTAAATTGCTCTTTTAAACGAACTGCAAAAACCTCTATTTCCTTACCCAATCGTGTTGGTGACGCTGGTTGCCCATGTGTTCTTGCCAACATTGGTATATCTGACCATTCTTTGGCTAACGCTTCAATTTTCTCTAATAATGTATGGTATTCCGGAACATAGACATCATTCATAGCTTCCTTAATGCTTAGAGGAATAGCTGTGTTATTAATGTCTTGTGATGTTAACCCGAAGTGGATAAACTCTTTGTAATCCGCTAAATCCAAGGCATCAAATTTCTCTTTTATAAAGTATTCAACCGCCTTTACATCATGATTGGTAACCTTTTCAATCTCTTTTATGGCCGAAGCATCAACAGGTGTAAAATTCCTATAAATAGCCCTTAAGTCATCAAAAACAGAATGCGAAACAGACGCTAATTGAGGAAGCGGCAATTCGCACAAAGCGATAAAATATTCAATCTCTACTAAAACCCGATATTTAATCAATGCTTCTTCAGAAAAATAGTTGCCTAAAGCTTCTACTTTAGATCTATATCTGCCATCTATTGGTGAAATTGCGCTAAGTGCCGTAAGTGCCATTTGAGTTGGTTTTTTGAAGCGTCAAAGATAGCAAAGTTAGCTAGAAGCACGAAGCGTGGAGTCATAAGTTTTTGTAATTTGGTATTTAGTTTTTGGGTTTTATTTTTTTTAGGATATGTCTTGCTCTTGCTTTAAATCCTGAGCTCTGCATCTGAAAGTCGCGTTCTAAAATCATTGCTAATTCTGGATGAATCCAATCATATTCATTACCGAGTAGATACAAAGAGTTCATGGAATAGGCTTTGGGCGCAATTTTTTCGTCATTGATCATCCAATCAAAACAGGCTTCAACAATTTTCTCTTTGTGTTGTTCAGTAAGTGCAGATTTAATTTTATTATCATGCTTTGAGTAGTAATCTTTGATAAGATATTCACAAACTTTGGCTACTGGTCTAACGGCAGAATCTAAATGTACTTTCGCAATATTTTCCGTAAATAAATTGAGATGTGGAATAATGGCTTCTAGTTTTTCGCCGCACATAAATTCAAAAACCCAGGCGGCTCTGCACGAAATTTTATCATCAACTTCAAAAAGAATTTCTATGAGTGGTTTTACTAGTTCCGGATTGGCAATAACTAGATTTGCATAGTGCAAGCGCTTTTCGCGCGAATGATTCACGTAATTTAATTCCTGGTAAAGTTGGTCTTTCGTCAAAATAGAAAAAACTTTTTAGTTTAATTTTGATTAGCTCCGAAGTATAAATTTATCAATTTTACCGCTAAAAAATAGTTTCGGATAAAAATGAATTAATTTTATTTAGAATTTATCTAAATAATTTTTATTTCCACTCATTCGTGTGTAATTTTGCAACATCATACTAATAAAATTAGATACTAAACATCAATTGAGCTTAAAGAAAGTTATTTTATCTGCTTTTATTTTAATGGTTATAGGTACCGTATTAGAATTGTATCTTTTGGATCATTATGAAAGTCTTTCACAACTTATTCCAATACTTTGCACTGGCTTAATTAGTTTAACTGTAATTCTTCTAATTTTTTATAGAACTAGATGGATAAAGAACTTTTTTAAATGGCTTCTTTTAATTACTGCACTTAGTGGTATTTATGGTTTTTATTTGCACCTGGATGCCAATTTTGAGTTTGAGCATGATATGAAGCCTACAGCAAAGAATTGGGATCTGTTTATAGAGAGTTTGTCTGGTGCATTACCAGCATTGGCACCTTTTAGTATGGTAGTTTTAGCATTAATTGGATATTCATATTTAATACTTATAAATCAAGAACAATGAAAAATATAACAAAGTTACTCGTAGTATGCGCTTTAATAGGCCTAAGCCTAACATCTTGTAAAAATTCGAATGAAGAAAAACAAGAAATGAACAATTCAGCAGAAACGACGGAAAAAGAAATGACAAAAGAGACTGAAGCTGAAACTAGTACAGTTTTAAATGCAAATCATGCTACCGAAGCCGATTTGAAGGGATTAGGACTATCTTCAGAAATCGTTTCTCAAATTTTAGAAAAAAGACCTTTTATTGATATGAAAGATTTGGATGCCATGCTTGAAGGTGAAAATAAAGAAGAACTTTATAAAAAAATGTTCGTTCCCTTTAATCTAAATACAACTGCTGAGGCTGATTTTAAGATGATTCCTGGTGTTGGAGATAAAATGGCGCATGAGTTTGAAGAGTACAGGCCATACGTTAGCATAAAGCAGTTTAAGAGAGAAATTGGTAAGTACGTAGATGATGAGGAAGTAGAACGCTATTTAAACTATGTGTTCGTTCCTGTAGAACTAAATACGGCTTCAGAAGAAGATATTAAGGCACTGCCAGGTGTTGGCAATCGTATGGCGCACGAATTTGAGGAATACAGACCTTACAAAAACCTGGACCAATTTAGAAAAGAAATCGGGAAATACGTAGATGATAAAGAGCTTAAGCGTCTCGAGCGTTTTGTTTATTTAAAGGATTAGAAAACACATAATGTATTCTAAATCTAAATATTTATACACTATACATCTTAATTTAAAAGGTTGTTATGTCAAATAGCAACCTTTTAATTATTGGTTTTGTCTGGCCAGAGCCCAACAGTTCTGCTGCAGGAAGTCGGATGTTGCAGCTTATAGAGCAGTTTCAAAAGCAAGGTTTTGACATTACATTTGCTTCTGCGGCAAAACCATCTCAAAACACATTTAATCTTTCGGTTATTGGTGTTAAAACTCGAGCTATTATATTAAATGATTCGTCTTTTGATATATTTATTACAGAGTTGAATCCAGAGGTTGTGGTGTTTGACCGCTTTATGACTGAGGAACAGTATGGCTGGCGCGTGGCAGAGTATTGCCCAAATGCACTACGAATTTTAGATACGGAAGACTTTCACGGCTTAAGAAAAGCTAGGGAATTGGCTTTAAAGGATGGAGTGGAAGTGCCTGTTGAACATTTGCAAAACGATACTACCAAACGTGAAATTGCCAGTATCTACCGATGTGACTTAAGCTTAATGATTTCTGAGGCTGAAATCGAAATTCTGACGAAACAGTTTAAAATAGATAGAGATTTGCTCTATTATTTACCGTTTTTATTACAACCAATTTCCGAAGATGAAATAAAAGAACTACCAACTTTTAAAGATCGACAACACTTCATCACCATTGGTAATTTTTTGCATCCACCTAATTATGATGCGGTTTTACATCTAAAGCAAACTATCTGGCCATTGATAAGAAGAGAACTACCAAAAGCAGAATTGCATATTTATGGCGCTTACGAACCCCAAAAAGTATCACAACTACATAATGAAAAACAAGGCTTTTTAATTAAAGGATTTGCCGAAGATGTCAATGAAGTGATGCAAAAGGCTAATGTGTGTTTAGCACCATTGCGTTTTGGAGCAGGACTCAAAGGTAAACTCGTTGATGCTATGCAAAATGGTACACCATGTGTTATGTCTAGTATTGCAGCAGAAGGTATGTTTGGCGAATTGGAAGCAAATGGATTTATAGAAAATGATGCTAAAGCATTTGCTGAAAAAGCTATTACGTTATACAATGAATCTGAAGTTTGGCAAAACAAGCAACAAAATGGTTTTAAAGTAATTAACGAGCGTTTTAATAAAACAGATTTTGAATCTGGTTTTGAAAATAGAATAGATGAACTTATAAAAAATCTAAAAAGCCATCGCCAAAATAACTTTATTGGGAATTTGTTGCAACATCAAACCTTGCAAAGTACTAAGTATTTGAGCAAGTGGATAGAAGAAAAAAGTAAGTGATTTTTGAGTTTCGTTAACGGTCTCGTATAACCGTCAGTTACGGGTTAATATGCGTTAATTTTCGGTTTAGCACAGACTTTAGCAATTCCGAGTGGATTCGGACGTAGTCGAATCCGCCGTAATTGCGGTTATACATTGTTGGCATTAGTAATTTTTACTTTTTCTGATGAAGTTACATTATTGAGTATCAAAATCAGTTCGTTTTTGTCATTTTTTTCCATATCAAACCATAAAGCTTTAATTTCAGATTTCACAGTGTTTTGAGATTGATTCTTTTGATTTATAAAAATCAAGTCACTATTCGAGTTTGTCAAATTTTTTCCTTTCAGTGGATTAGAATTCCATTTTTGTAAATACACACCATTTTCAGTTCTGTAAAACCAATCACCAAAAAAATGTTTGTCAAGTATATTTTTGGGTTCAGTTTTAATATGGATAAATGATGGTCCGTGAGGGAATTCTCCAGCGTATTTACTCATAATCTTAAATTCAGCAAATGATGTCAGTATTGACCACTCATTTTTTTCGTCAGCATAAGAGTCATATTCCGCATTTTTGTCAATTCGTTTCCGCTGAAGCAAAAGAGCAACTACCAAAATTCCAATTACTATGTATCCTATTGTTACTGTCTCCATTATTAATGCCAATGTCTCTGATAAAAAATCGTTTCAATGTTTTTTATCAAGCGTTAACGAAGTTAACAGAAAACTTTCACAAAGTCAAGTTTCAATAAAACCATTTGCAAAACCCAATAATGTAAAGTATATTTGTCATATAGTAAAAATAATTTTACTTAATAGAAAATATATTTGTCAATTATGAATGCAAAGAAACTAATGGATTGTGAGCGTACCAAAATCGAAAAATGGTCTGAATTTCAGTTACCAAATGTTTGGAAATTAAGAGGTACGATTATTTGTCTTCTGATTTTTGGAATTATGATAGCTTTAAAATTTATAGATAATGAGCCCTTATGGCTCAAGGATGTTTTGCGAAAAGGGTTGCTGGTGGGACTTTTAATCGTAACCTTATCTAAAGAGAAAATAGAAGATGAAATGGTTACAACATTGCGATTTAAGGCTTACACCTTAGCATTTATTATGGCTGTTATGTACAGTTTAATTCAACCTGTTGCAGACTATATCGTAAACAATTTTATTTATGAGGCGTCTATGAACAATGGTTTTAGCTACTTTCAGGTCTTGTCTTTTATGCTAATTATCCAAATTATGTTTTTTGAAATTTTAAAGCGTAACAGATAATGGAAAATACTATAAAAGTAGAACGCGCTATTTTAGATTTAACACAAGATGATTTGGCGAAAAAAATTGGTGTATCACGCCAAACCATTAATTCCATTGAAGCCAATCGTTATGTGCCTTCTACAGTTTTGGCTTTAAAATTATCAGAGGTTTTTGGTAAGCCTGTAAATGACTTTTTTAAATTGAGTACAGATGATTAATTTAATGGGCTTTTTGATTTCAATATTGATTAATTGCTTAATAATTCATATTTAGAATTAGGTTTTGCCGCTTCAACATCTGCCCAAGTGTCCCAAATGTCTTTTAACAACGATTTAAATTGCGTACTATCTTTGGTTTTTTCAATACTATCAAACAATACGTGCATTTCCCCTCTTAAATCAGAATATGCTTTTGTAAATTCACCCATACGGTCCCAAGCAGAAATGTGACCTTCAAAAGCCGTACTGAATGCCTCTGGACAACCTTCAAAATTAAGATTTTGCATGGCTTTAGTGTAATTTTCAATGGTCTTGTGCAAAGTCGTTGTTTCACACTCATGGTTTCTGGTTTTACCAAGTTCACTATCCTTTGCTAAAACAGATTCAATACAATCTGTTTCACTTATTGTAGTATTTGTTTTTTTGCTGTTTTGGCAACAGTACAAAGACAACAAAAAGAGGATTGTATAAAGTTGATTCGTTTTCATATCGTATCGGTTTTTAAAATGGTTAATAAATCTTTCATGCCTTCTGTGGCAGATTTAGCTATAACATTCACATTACCATCATTACTTATAGCTGGTCTAGGATCTATATAATAAATGACAGTGTCTGGTTGTACATAATTAATTAAACTAGCAGCAGGATACACTTGCATACTTGTACCTATAATAATAAGAATATCAGCAGCGTAGCAAATTTTAACGGCAGTTTCGATCATAGGTACATCTTCGCCAAACCAAACAATATGAGGGCGTAATTGATAGCCTTCATTACAAAGATCACCAAGATTAATATCTTCAGTCCAAGTTTTAATATCGTTAGGGTTGCCAGTACTTCTTATTTTCAGTAATTCACCGTGTAAATGCACCACATCAGTACTTCCAGCACGTTCGTGCAGATCATCTACATTTTGCGTAATAATGGTCACCTTGTAATCTTTTTCTAGCGCAGCTAAATCTCTATGTGCTTGGTTGGGTTTTACTTCTTTTAGCTGTCGTCTTCTTTGATTATAAAAATCTAAAACCAATTCAGGGTTTTTTCTAAACCCTTCAGGTGAAGCTACTTGCATAACATCATGTCCTTCCCAAAGGCCATCATGGTCCCTAAAGGTTTTAACACCACTTTCGGCACTCATACCAGCTCCTGTCAATACAACGATGTGTTTTTTTTCGTGTTGGCTCATAATGTCATTAAATGAGTTAAAATAGATTCCTTTATAGCAAAGTTAATCTTTGATTTTAATATAAGTTTAGACTAAATCTCAAAAACAATTATACTTATGAAAAACATTTTAAAATTTACAATAATATTTTTTATCACATTAGGCTTTACAAGTTGTAGTCTAGATGATGACGGAAATGTTATTGGTCCGACAGGCAATTCCAAAACTTACGCATTAGTGTCCGTAGATGACCCTAATATTTTTGGAACAGCCAGATTTATAGAAAATAGTAATAATTCTACGACCGTTGAGTTAGAGCTTGTAGGAACACCAAGTGGTGGAATGCATCCTGCTCATATTCATTTTAATACTGCTGCAGAAGGTGGTGATATCGCCGTAACCTTAGGTACTGTTGATGGTTCTACTGGATTTAGTACGGTTATTGTTAGCGAATTAGATGATGGTAATCCGATTACCTATGATCAATTAATAAATTTTGATGGCTACATTAATGTACACTTAAGTGCCAGTGATTTAGGAACACTAGTGGCGCAAGGTGACATTGGTGAGAATGAATTGACAGGAGAGTCTAAGGTATATGCACTAGACTCGGTAGATGATCCTGCGATTTCTGGTACGGCTACGTTTCAGGAGCGAGTTAACGGTGAATCTTTAGCTACCATCGATTTAGAAAATACTACAGATGGAGCTATGCATCCAGCGCATATACATGCTAATACAGCTGCTGAAGGTGGTGATATAGTATTTACGTTTAATTCTATTGATGGAACCACAGGTATGAGCAAAACCAATGTAGATGCTATTGCTTATGTGGATATTTTAGACTACGATGGTTACATTAACGTGCATTTAAGTTCAAGTGACTTAGGAACGCTAGTTGCCCAAGGTGATATTGGACAGAATGAATTGACAGGAGAATCTAAGGTCTACGTACTAAATTCAGTGGATGTACCTACAGCTTCTGGTACTGCAACCTTTGAAGAGCGTGTTAATGGTGAAGCTTTAGCAACTCTCGATATAATTAATAGTGTGGATGGTGAAATGCACCCAGCACATATACATGCTGGTAGTGTTGCTACTGCACCTGGAGCAATTTTATTTACTTTTAATTCTGTAGATGGTACAACTGGTGTTAGTAAAACCAATGTATCTGCCTTAGATGATGACACTGCATTTGGCTACGATGATGTTTTAACAGTTGATGGCTATATCAATGTACATTTTAACGCAGCTAATTTAGCCACCTTAGTTGCTCAAGGAGATATTGGTATTAATGAATAATACATTTCAATATTTTATATTAAACCTAGCTTTACGGCTAGGTTTTTTTATTTTTATCCTATGTCAGATTTAAAACTTCTCAATCACTTAGAGTCCTATCTCACTGAGCACAGAAAACAACGGTTTCAAAAGGTTTTAGCACAGCGCACCAAACATTTTACTGTAGCAACAGAAGATGTCTATCAATTGCATAATACAAGTGCTGTAATTCGTTCTTGTGACGTGTTTGGCATACAGGAGGTTAATGTTATAGAGGAGGTCAACTCAAAACGTATTGATAGGGAGATTGCTATGGGAGCCCAAAAATGGGTGGATCTAAACCGATATCACTCCACAAAATCCTGTATAGAAGATTTAAAATCCAAAGGTTATCAAATTGTAGCGACAAGTCCACATGCTGAAGATTGTGATCTTATTGATTTTGATATTTCCCAAAAATCTTGTTTTTTCTTCGGAAGGGAAACCGAAGGGCTTTCGCAACACGTTTTGGACGAGGCAGACTGCTTCCTAAAGATTCCCATGGTTGGTTTTACAGAGAGTCTTAATATTTCTGTATCTGCTGCAATTATTCTACAGCATGTGACTTCAAAATTGCGTAAATCGGAAATCGATTGGAAATTGACTGAAAAGGAATGGATTGAAAAACGATTCGACTGGATTAAAAAGACCATTAAAAATTACGACTCCATCGTAGAACGATACCATTCACAACGCTAATTTTCGTAACTTTAAGAACTAACTAAAACCAAAAGATTATGATGATTGTTCTTTACGTCGTCCTTGCCATTATTGCGCTTATAATAATATTGGCATTAGTCGCTCCCAAAACCTATAGCGTAAGCCGCAGTGTAACAATTAACAGACCAATATCGGAAGTATTCAATTATGTAAAATTCACTAAAAATCAAAATGATTGGTCTCCCTGGAAGAAGAAGGACCCGAATATGACACAGGAATTTATAGGGACTGATGGTGAGGTCGGTTTTATTTCTAAATGGGAAGGAAATAAAGAAGTAGCCACGGGAGAACAGGAAATAAAACGAATTGTTGAAAATGAACTTATAGAAAGCCAGCTACGCTTTTTTAAGCCTTGGAAGTCGCAATCCGATGCATATCTTGGTGTTAAATCCGTAGATGTAAACACCACAAAGGTCACTTGGGGATTTTCAGGTGTTAATAAGCCGCCTTCAAATATTTTCTTCTTGTTTTTTGATATGGATAAAACCGTTGGAAAGGATTTTGAAGAAGGTCTAAATGATTTAAAACAAATATTGGAGTCTAAAAAATAAAAATCAGGTCAGACAAGTTAGAGTAATGAGGTTAATTGAACTCTATTTTATATGGGTTTCGACTGCGCTCAACCTGACAGAGAAGTAATAAACAATAAGAATAAAAAATAAACAATAGCAAAATGATAGGATGGTTCGAAATTCCGGTTAACGACATGAGTCGTGCAAAAAAGTTTTACGAAACCGTATTTAAGGTAGAAATTCAGGAAGTGGATTTTGGCGGTATGTTAATGGGTTGGTTCCCCAATCACAATGATGGTCATGGTGCCACAGGCACATTAATTAAGCAAGAGTCTTATATTCCAAGTCAAGAAGGGACTTTAGTCTATTTTATGTGTGAGGATGTACAGAATGAATTGGATAGGATAGAAGATGCAGGCGGAAAAATCTATCAGCCAAAAACTAAAATCTCAGACGAACACGGTTTTATGGGAGCTTTTATAGATACCGAAGGCAATAGAGTTGCCCTTCATTCCAGCAAATAGGAATTAAGCCTTATCTTTTTTCTTTTTACGGTCTTTACTACGCTGAATCACTTTGTATTCTTCGTAGCATTCACTTATGGCATCTAAAATTTGAAGATCGTTAGCCGTATTTATAAAGTCTTTTGAGTAGTTACATTGGTTAACGATTTCATCTAAATCGTACTTGGTGACTTGAAGCAATACCATCAACATTTCTCTATCAAAACGCTTAGCGAGCTGATTTCTAATCTCGTCATCTTCCTTAATCTTTTTAAGCTTGTGCATCTCGTTTGGTTTTTTTCCAAACATATTATAGAGGAAGTCTGCAGGATTGAAGATTGCGCCCAAGACTTTGGTGGCAATATTAGGTTTCCCACCTTCATAAGCTTTACCGTATAAACCAGAAATTCTATATTGATTATTGTTGCGAATAGGAACCTGTTTCATATCCACTTCCAAATAACCCGTAAGTTCAAGGGATTTTACCGTCACTTCTTCAAGTGCCAATGCCAATTCGGTCATAACTATTTCAGTATTTCCAAATTTTAACCAGTCGTTGGTTACGCGAACTTTGATGGATTTATAGCCTAGATACGATAAGTGCAAGGTATCATTGGCTTTAGCCTTAATCTCAAATTCACCGTTTTCATCCGTAGCCACACCTACAACTTGGTTAATATTCACAATATTAACATCACTTAAAGGCTCTTCTGATGTAGAACTTACAATAGTTCCTTTAACCGTCTCGGGAGTTTTTGTGGCTGTGCTGTCTTGGCTATAGCTGTAAACTGTAGTAAAACAAAATAATATAATTAGTAAATACCGCATTTGTGTCAATTACGTTGTAAAGGTACTAAACAAAACGGATTTTAACATATCGCTATTGCGATTTGACTTAATATTAACAAAATAGGGCTATGCCCTAAATCTCAAAAAACATAAACTAAAAATCAAATTCCAATACATGTAGTACATATTGGAATTTAGTCTGTGTGATTTTAAATTTTATTAACGTCTAGAGCGTCTTGGTCTGTCAGAAGCCGACTTAGAACGTCTCGGTTTTGGACTATCAGAACGCTTTCTATCGTTTCTGTCTGAATCACCGCTTCTGCGAGAACGTCTTTCGCTTCTTGGTTTATCATCGCGTCTGCGACCTCCACCACCAGAGCGTCTATCACTTCTTCCACGACCTTTATCTCGTCTTCCACCTCCGCTACGGCCTCGGTTTTCACTGACCTCTACATTTACAAAACGACCTTCGTGTTTGTAATCTGTAAAGAATGTCAATACTTTTTCCTGAAGTGCTTTTTCGGTATTGAAGAATGAAAAACTATCCTTTACATCTACTTTAAAGACATCATCTCTGCCTAGTTCTAAAACTTCTTTTAAGAAATCCTTTAGTTTCATCCAATCGTAACCATCTTTGCGACCTACGTTGATAAAATAACGCGTGTCATCTGATGATTTACCATAATCGCGGCCTCCATCAGAGTCTCTCGAATCCGTAACGGCTAAATCTTTCGATTTTTGGTAATAATTAAAGAAGCGCGAAAATTCCACCGAGAAGAATTTTTTAATCAATTCGTCTTTGTCGGTATCTTCAAACAGTTCGTTGATACTGTCTAGATACTTATCAATTTCATGGCTGACTTCTGTGTTATGGATTTTATTTGCTAAGCTCATTAATTGCACTTCGCAGATTTCCATACCTGAAGGAATGTCTTTCTTTTCGAACTGCTTTTTAATAATTCGCTCTATGCTTTTTATTTTTCTAACTTCACTTTTAGACACAATCACCATAGAGACACCAGTTTTACCAGCACGTCCTGTACGACCAGAACGGTGTGTATAGGTTTCAATCTCATCTGGTAATTGGTAATTGATAACGTGTGTAATGTCATCTACATCGATACCACGAGCGGCAACATCTGTAGCCACAAGCATTTGAATCTGCTTATTTCTAAAGGATTTCATCACCAAATCACGTTGGTTTTGGCTTAAATCTCCGTGTAATGCTCCAGCAGAGTAACCATCTTCAATTAAGTTTTCAGCTACTTTTTGAGTATCGCGTTTTGTTCTACAGAAAATTACAGAAAATATATCTGGATTGGCATCAGCCAAACGTTTTAAGGCTTGATAACGATCTCTAGCATTGACTAAATAATACTCGTGCGAAACGTTGCTGGTACTTTCGTTTTTGTTTCCTACAGTGATTTCAATAGGATCGTACATAAATTTTTTGGCAATGCTAGATACTTCCTTAGGCATTGTTGCCGAAAATAACCATGTACTTTTATCTTCTGGAGTATGAGACAAAATATCAGTAATATCTTCATAAAAGCCCATGTTGAGCATTTCATCAGCTTCATCCAATACGCTGTATTGAATTTTAGAGATATCGACCAATTTTCTACTGATCATATCCTTCATACGACCTGGTGTTGCTACAATAATCTGTGCGCCACGCTTTACCTGTTTGGCTTGGTCTGTAATGCTTGCGCCACCATAAATGGCAACAACGTTTAAGCCTTTACAGTATTTACCGTAAAGCTTAAGTTCGTTGGTAATCTGTAAACAAAGCTCACGCGTCGGTGAAAGGATAAGCCCTTGTGTGGTTCTACTATCTACATCAATTTTTTGTAGCATCGGGAAACCAAAGGCTGCCGTTTTACCAGTACCTGTTTGTGCCAGTGCCACAAGGTCGCTTTCTTTTTCTAATAAAACTGGGATGGCTTTGTCTTGGACTTCACTAGGTGTTTCAAAACCTAAATCCGTAATAGCCTTAAGAAGGTCTTCATTAAGACCCAATTCTTGGAATGTGTTCATTCTAATAAGTAAGTATTCGATAACGTTATGCAGTGTTACATAAGAAGCGTATCGACATACTTAAACCTTAGACTTCTGGTAACACATCCTCACTCTGAGGAGTACTCAAAATACAATCTTTTGATTTTGAAGGTGCAAAGGTAGGTGAATTAATTGGATTGGCAATTTTTGGGTGGGTTTATCGGTTTTGTGTAAGATTAGTTCCGAGTAATATTAGAGCTTTTTCGTGATTCGGATAATTATTATCAATTTTTAAAAAGTTATCAATTTGTTCAATCCAATCACTTTCATTCATATATTCAGAAACATTCTTTGTAACTGAGATTTTCATAAATGTTAGAGCTAAAACACTTTTAGTGATTTTCAACGACCTTAAGTTCTCAGGCAGAACATCAAGAGTACAAAATAGAGAAAAGCACAGGTTATATAAATCTCTAAAATTTACAGAATCAGGTAATTTTAAAATCAGATAATCATATAGTTTTTCAGCACTATCCATTTATACTTTATTCTTATTACAATCTGGTCCATCACCTGACCAGTCAGGGAACCTAACTAATATCCACAAATCATTAGATTCAGAATTTAGAAGAATTCTCCAAGCATTTCCTGGCTTGCAGTCGTCAATTAGAAACCAATTTCCATTTATCTTATTATTTGGTCTATTCTTTTCTTTGAGTATATAGTAAAAACCAATCTTAATATCTTTAATATCAGTCGCTTTTTTTAATTTGTTTTTAGAAATAAACTCTTCTACTTTGCTTTCTGGTATTTGAAACTTACCTATAACAGCAACTTCCGTCGTTGCAGTTTGATTAGCTGTTGTCCAAAATGGAAGGTATATTCCAGTCGTTTTTTTTATGTAAGCTTCGGAAGAAAGATATTTATGGTATATAACCTTAAAGCTCAGAAGAACTAATAGTAAAATAAGAATCCTAAACTTTGTTTTTCTTTTGAGTTTCATTAATTATTGCCAACGATTAGAAAAGTTCAGTTTTAATATTTAGACAAACTCAGGATAGGTTGACTTTATCGGTTTTGTGTATGGTTAGTTGCGTGTTTAAGCAACTAATTTAGCAAACAAATCACAGATAGAAAATTCCAGCGGAATTTTCGTAAGTCGGCAGTGACCTAGCAATTAATTATACACGTCTTAAGTTTACAATAGTATTTTTATTTTCAATCAAAGAAATGAACATATAAATACGTCATTTCAGTTTCTTTATCAGTCCACAAATAATATTCACTAAATGAATGGTCTAAAAAATCATTCTTATAATAAATTCGGTCAACATTTTCATTAGGTAAATCAAACCAACTTGGTGGGTTTTCGTCTTTTTCCAACTCCTCAATTATAATTCCAAATTTCACATTATTCCTTTCGGCAATATTCAGGGGTTGGTCGTGCGCAATAATTTTGTCCAGTACAGTTGAGTCATACGTAAATGACATGTAATGAACTTGAAAATCAAAATAGCCTCGGTTTTTAAGTTTAATTTTCTTTATAGATTCAGGTGGTTTAAATCCAAAGTTGTCCTCAAAAGACGATTCGAGTTTGTCTCTGTTTTGCGATTCATAGGCACAACTATAACTCATTACGAATATAATTAAAGTCAAAAATTTCAGATATTTTCTCAATGTTTTTTGGGTTCAGTTATATTATTGCCAACGTCTATTACGCGAAGTTAACTTTTTGCTTTAAGAATGTCAATAAATCAGTCCTCCTTTTCAAACAACACCTCAAAAGCACCATAAACCGCTAAGTGCAAAGCATCGCCATGGTCTTGTGCTTCTAAAAATTGAAAGTACACTTTGGTGTTTTCTTTTTTATTGGCCTCTAAGTTTTGGTATAGGGATTTGGCATCACGTTCCATAATTTCACCTTCTTTACCTACAGCGACATAAATTTGCTTTTCAGAATGATAAGCTTTAGGCTCTAATTGTAAAAGTGATTGATTGTCCCACCATAAGCTTGGGCTTACAATGATGTAGTTATCGAACAACTCAGGTTTTTTGTACACGATTTCTGTGGCCAATAAGCCTCCTAAGGATTGCCCAATGATGGTTCTAGTGCCTTCTGTTCTGTAATGTGCTTTTATAAAGGGTTGAAGGTCTTTTTCGATAAAATTGATAAAATTCTCGGATTTGCCAGATGTAGGAAAGTCTTTTTTGTCTTGCTCGATAGTGGTTGGGTAGGTGAAATCCCGTTTTCTGTCCACATTGGCAATGCCCACAACTATGGATTCTGGTACCATATTAATCCAAGAAAACGACCCGAATTGTACAATCCCAGCGATATGGATAAAATCTTCGTCTAAAGCGCCATCCAACAAATAAATAACGGGATAGGTTTTGGTAGAGTCCGCGACGTAGTTTTGGGGTAAATAGATATTGAGGGTACGGTTTTCATCTAGGACTGAAGAATGAAATGTTACCGTTTCACCAATGACCAGT
This sequence comes from Winogradskyella ouciana, assembly GCF_965284585.1. Taxonomy (NCBI): domain Bacteria; kingdom Pseudomonadati; phylum Bacteroidota; class Flavobacteriia; order Flavobacteriales; family Flavobacteriaceae; genus Winogradskyella; species Winogradskyella ouciana. The sequence goes on along the minus strand of NZ_OZ260095.1, from coordinate 3,392,993 downwards.
GGTTTTGTTTCTGGTGTTTTAGAGTGGTCTTGGGCTGATACTTTAATTGTTGTAAGCAGTATCAACAATATACATAAGTGCTTTTTCATTATTGAAATGTATTTAGATGAGAGATGAGCGATGCAATTGCTTTTCCTCTATGTCCGATTTTGTTTTTGAGTTCTAGGTCCATTTCGGCAAAGGTGTCTTGATAGCCCTCTGGTCTAAAAATAGGGTCGTAGCCAAAGCCTTTGTCACCGTGTTTTTTGTTGGTGATTTCACCTTTGCAAATGCCTGTAAAGGTTTCGAGTTTTCCGTTAAGGTGCAAGGCGATGACGGTTTTAAATTGGGCTTTTCGGGAGTCTTTGTTTTCTAATTCCGTTAGTAACTTATTCATGTTGTCCTCTGCATTACGTTCCGGACCAGCATAACGCGCTGAAAACACACCAGGCTCACCGTTTAGGGCTTCCACCTCTAAACCTGTGTCATCTGCAAAGCAATCGTAGCCATAATTGGCTTTAACGTATTCTGCCTTTTGTATGGCATTGCCTTCTATGGTAGGTTGTGTTTCTGGGATATCTTCAATACAAAGGATATCTGCCAAGCTTAATAATTTGATATGTTTAGGTACTAAAGCTTGTACTTCCTTTAGCTTGTTTTGGTTATTGGTGGCGAAGACGAGTTGCATGGATTAAGAATTTAACCCAAATATAAATTTATTTTATAGGAATTAAGTTTTTACTTCCAAGTATCAACGGTACCACAATACTACAATAAATTTTGTCTTTCAGGTTTTCAGGCATTTATAATTTTAATCCTTTTTTATGACAAATGTCAATGGTAAAAAGCTTTAAATTTTGTATCTTAGAGTTAGCTAATATTAACTTAAAAAAGGAGGAATTATGACAGTAAATTTTCAGTATGTAAACACAGATGTAAGTGAAGCGTTATCTACATACATCCAAGAAAGATTGGATAAATTAGCTAATAAATATGAGTTTCTAATTTCCGCGCAAGTGTATATAAAACACAATGACAAAAACCATGATGCCGGAAAAATCTGTAATATAGAATTGAGCTTACCTGGCCCGAGACTGTTTGCCACCTCAAATGAGCACACCTATGAGTTGGCAGTTAATCAAACCATTAGCGATCTAAAAAGACAATTGGAAAAACGGAAAGAGATTTATAAAGTCTATTAAGAAATATGCTCAGAATAGAGTTTTGTTTAACGTTCTCTGTGCTTAGATTTATTAATTAGCCTAAAACAATATATTTCATATATAGTTGAAATACAGTAATTTATAATTTATTTTAACTCTGGTAAATTAAATGTTTTACTATTTTTTACTAAAGTCATATCTTTAATGATTAAACAAACGGTTTTTTTAATGACAAATGTAAATATCGTTGGGTCAGATATTGGTGAGATAACTAAGTCTTTATCGGCTTTTTCAGATGCAAGTCATTATTTTAATGAGAGTTATGTTAGTATGACTCTTAGTACGACTTTTGGTAACGGTTCTATATCAATTGTTAGAATTTCTGATTCTATTTCTGCGATTACGTTTAATGTGGTTTTTAGTGAAGATCAAAGCATAAGTCTTCAGAACAAAACTTCTCATAATATTGACTTTATATATTGCCTGGAAGGTCATGTAAAGCAAAAATTTTTAAATAACTCTAGACTAGAATGTATATCCTTTCGTCAGAATTCTATATTTGGCAGAACACCAAAGACGACAAATTTCATTACATTTTTAAGTGGAGTTCCTGTTAAAGCTTGTATTATAATTTTTGACAATACATATAGTATGAGGATTATTGATGAGGATAAAAACTTGGATTTAAGAACAGCTGCAGTTAAGGAATTATCAAATAATTTTAAACAAGAAGATTTTAGATATTTAGGTCGAATCTGTTTTAAACCAGCGATCTATGCCAAAAAAATTATAGATAACAATAATCCGTCATCTTCAGATTTATTGTTTATTGAAGCCGCTATTTTAAATATTATGGCATCGCAATGGGAGAGACACCAAGAGGATTCTAAGACTAACGGTATTGAAGCTCCCTTAAGACCTTCAGAATTGGATAAAGTGGTAGCTTTAGAAAGTTTTATAAACTCAAATATAACAGAGAATCTATCAATTGATAGATTAGTGAAAATATCTGGGCTTAATCCAGCTAAGTTGCAATTAGGATTTAATTATCTGTTTAATGCAACAATTTCTTCGTATGTCAGAGACAAACGCTTAGACAAAGCCGCACAGCTTATAAAAGAAACGGATTATAATGTTTCTGAGTTGGTATATAGTATTGGGTTCTCAAGCAGAAGCTATTTCAGTAAAATATTTAAACAAAAATTTGGAGTGCTGCCATCGCAATGTGTGTCTAATCCTAGTTTATTAATGGCAGTTTAAAATTTAGTAGTTAAAAAAAATGTACTATTCCATAATATACCAATCAAAATCCCAGTCTCATTTCGCGCCAATGGATATAGAGCTTATGCTCATGAAAGCCAAGCGTAAAAACAAAAGGCTTAAAATTACAGGATGTATTGTTTATGCTGATAATAAATTTATTCAACTCATACAGGGACCAAAGGATGCTATTATAGATCTATATAAGGAGATAAAGGCAGATAAAAGACATTTTAAGGTTATAACTCTTTTAGAGCAATCAACTGAGCAAAAAATATGGAGTGATTGGTCTATGGCAATGCTAGACTTTTCTGGTAATGTTAAACAAGTTATGAATAGCAGAATATTGCTTGAGTCCTACTTGGAAAATGTTACTCCGAAAGAAAAGGAATCAGATTCATACAAAGTATTTAGAGCGAGCGTCAATGACTTATTGAATGCATCCGAACAACATGTTTGATTTTAGCTACTAACGATGATGATAAGGTTCATTCCTTAAAATCGTAAAGCCTCTATACAATTGCTCTATAAAAAACACCCGAACCATTTGATGCGAAAATGTCATTTTAGACAAACCTAACTTTCCGTTAGATCTGCTATAGACTTCATCAGAAAACCCATAAGGGCCACCAATTACAAAGACTAGGGTTTTTATACCAGAGTTCATGTGCTTTTGTAAATAGTTTGAGAAAGCCACCGAATCCATTTGCTTACCGTTTTCATCAAGTAGAATAAGTATGTCTGATTTCTCGGTCTTAGAAAGTATGAGTTCACCTTCCTTAACTTTCTGTTGAGCTTCAGACAAATGTTTAACCTTTTTTAGGTCTGGTATGATCTCAAACTCAAACCTTATATAGTGTCCAAGACGTTTTTTATAATCGTCAATAAGAGCTTGAAGATTTTTATTGTCGGTTTTGCCTATGGCTATGAGTTTTATGTTCATGGTTTCAAAGTTATGCTTTTTTGGAATTTGGTATTTAGTTTTTGAAGTTTTAACCTTTCAATTCCTATTTTTACAGTAAATATTAGGTTTCATGATTTCACAAGAACAATTCAATAAAGAAATAGGATTAATCATAGCCAATGCCATCCGCGAAGATGTTGGTGATGGCGACCATAGTTCATTGGCTTGTATTCCTGCGTCAGCTCAAGGAAAAGCTAAATTATTGGTTAAGGATAAAGGTATAATTGCTGGTGTTGAATTTGCAAAACACGTGTTTGCTTATGTAGATGCCGATATGAAAGTTGAAACCCTAATAAAGGACGGAAGCAAAGTAAAGCATGGTGATATTGTATTTTATATTGAAGGAGCTTCACAGTCCATTCTCAAAGCGGAGCGCTTGGTCTTAAATGCCATGCAACGTATGAGTGCTATTGCAACCAAAACAAGGCAGTTTGTCGATTTGCTCGAAGGTACAGGAACCAAGATTTTAGACACCAGAAAAACCACTCCTGGTATTAGAGCGTTAGAAAAATGGGCTGTAAAAATCGGAGGTGGAGAAAATCACAGATTCGCGCTTTATGATATGATAATGCTAAAGGATAACCACATTGATTTTGCTGGTGGTGTTACTAAGGCTATTAACCTCACCAAGCAATATTTAAAAGACACCAATAGAGATTTAAAAATAATCGTAGAAGCTCGTAATCTTGATGAAATCAAAGAGATTTTAGATTGTGGAGGTGTGTACAGAATTTTAATAGACAACTTTAATTACGAAAACACACGCAAAGCTGTAAAGTTAATAGGTGACCAATGTCTAACGGAATCTTCTGGTGGAATAAATGAACATACCCTAAGAAAGTATGCCGAATGTGGTGTGGATTATATTTCATCAGGAGCATTAACGCATTCGGTGTATAATATGGATTTGAGCCTAAAGGCAGTATAATATGACAAAACATATTGAAGATAAACTCGATAAAATTCCTGTTCTTAATCTAATCGCTCGTTTTTTTAAGCAGATAAGGTTACCTGGTTTTGAAGGGTTATCTATTTACGATCTGCTGGAGCTTTATGTGATGGGTATAATTAAAGGTGCACTCACCACAAGAGCCAGTGCTATTGCCTTTAGTTTTTTTACGGCGATTTTTCCGTTTTTGTTGTTTGTAATCATTGTAATCCCAGAAATACCAATTGAAGGATTTGAAACCGACTTTTTAGAGTTTCTTAATTCGTTCTTACCTCCTCAAACTTCAGACTTCTTTTTCGGTTATATTTTTGAGGACATTCAAAACAACACCAGTGCAGAATTGATTTCAACAGTATTTGTATTGTCCGTTTTTTTAATGGCAAATGGTGTTAATGCTGTTTTTTCTGGTTTTGAAAGCTCTTACCATAGGCAAGTTTATAGAAATGTGTTTAAGCAATACATGTTCGCACTTGGTATTGCACTCATACTTGCATTTATTCTCATACTGTCGGTTGCCGTGTTTGGGTATGTTCAGATATATGTTATCCTACCGCTCTACGAAAGCTTTGGTGGCAAAATTGGAGTGGACCCAAGTAAGGAATTGGGATGGATAGTATTTGCCAAATACTTGTTCTTTGTTATAGTTATATACTTTGCAACAGCAACACTGTATTATTTTGGAACAAAGGAAGGACGCCATTCCAGGTTTTTTTCCGTTGGTGCATTACTGACCACCTTGTTGATTATACTAACCTCATTTCTATTTGGATTGTACATAGAAAACTTTGGAAGATATAACGAATTATATGGCTCGGTTGGAGCGCTATTGATACTACTGTTTTATCTATGGTTAAACTCCAACATTCTACTTCTGGGCTATGAGCTCAATGCATCTTTGCAGTTTTTAAGAAAGTACCCTAAAAAAGACAAAGGCGAATAGTATGACCTATTTCCTGGACGTCATACTACCTATTCCGCTTCAAAAAGCATTTACCTATCACATTACCGAGGCTGAAGCAGAATTTCTTACAGTAGGAATGCGAGTCGCGGTTCCTTTTGGAAAGAGTAAGATCTATACGGCTTTAGTTTATAGTATTCATAAAAATCCACCAGTAGCATACGAAGCAAAAACCATCCATCAGATTTTAGATGAACAACCAATTGTTACTGAAGTGCAATTAAAACATTGGGAATGGGTTGCCAGCTATTATATGTGCAGTATAGGTGAAGTTATGCGTGCCGCAATGCCAAACGCTTTTATACTAGAAAGTGAAACCATCATTTCTAAGAACGAAAAAAATGAAGTCAATGATCTAGAGCTAAAGGATGACGAGTTTTTAATCTACGAAGCTCTGCAATATCAGTCTTCTTTAAAGATTCAGGATGTGGTTTCCATTTTAGATAAAAAACGTGTACTACCTGTTATTAATGGTTTGGTTGAAAAAGGTGTTCTCAATCTGCAAGAAGAACTTTATGAAAAGTATCAGCCTAAATTGGTTCGCTATGTAAAACTTCATGAACATCATAAATCCGAAAAACAACTTCAAGAATTATTGGATGAACTCAGTAGAGCGCCAAAACAGCGTGAAGTAATTTTAACGCTATTCACTTTAGAGGCTTCTGAAAACAAACCCATACAAGTTTCAGAATTGGTAAAACGAAGTGGAGCGTCTTCAGCTACGGTAAAAGCACTCATTGATAAAGGGATTTTAGAGGAATATCACATCAAAACAGACCGTATTCAATTTGAAGGTGAAGGTGATGCCGATTCTAAAATTTTGAATGAAGCACAAACCGAAGCTTTTAATCAAATAGAAACAGCCTTTAACACCAGATCTGTTGCGTTATTGCATGGAGTAACGTCATCTGGTAAAACAGAAATCTATGTTCAGCTTATTGAAAAGCAATTGGAGCTTGGAAAACAAGTCCTTTATTTGTTGCCAGAAATTGCATTGACAACCCAATTGGTACAACGTTTACAAGATTATTTTGGAGAAAAGGTCGCTGTGTTTCATAGTCGATATTCCGGTAACGAGCGTGTTGAGGTTTGGAATAATTTGCTCAATAATTCCGAAAAAGCACAGGTGGTCATAGGTGCGCGTTCTGCATTGCTATTGCCATTTTCAAATTTAGGTTTAATTATTGTTGATGAAGAGCACGAGCAATCCTATAAGCAATTCGACCCTGCACCGCGTTACCACGCTAGGGATGCAGCTGTAGTATTAGCGAATATGCATAACGCTAAAACACTTTTAGGTTCGGCTACACCAAGTTTGGAAAGCTATTTTAATGCCAGCCAAGGTAAGTATGGGCTAATAGAATTAAAAACACGATACAACAATGTACTAATGCCAGATATAGAGTTAGTAGATTTGGCAGATAAGTATAAACGTAAACGCATGAAAGGTCATTTTTCGGATCGACTGATTGAAGAAATGACTGAAACCTTGGAGCAAGGCTTTCAGATTATATTATTTCAGAACCGAAGAGGGTTTTCACCTATAGTTGAATGTACAACCTGCGGTAATTCGCCACAATGTCCAAATTGTGATGTTAGTTTAACGTATCATCAGTATAGAGATCAGTTACGTTGTCATTATTGTGGTTATAATTCGGCAATGCTAAAGAGCTGTCAGGCTTGTGGAAATGCGACGTTAGATACCAAAGGATTCGGAACCGAGCGGATAGAAGAAGAGGTGAAGGTTTTATTCCCAGAAAAGAAAGTAGCTCGAATGGATTTAGATACCACAAGAGGTAAGTATGGTTTCGAGAAAATCATCAATAGTTTTGAGCAACGCGAAGTCGATATTTTAGTAGGTACGCAAATGCTTACTAAAGGATTAGACTTTAGACATGTTAAGCTCGTTGGTATTATGAATGCTGACAACCTATTGAATTTTCCAGACTTTAGAGCGCATGAGCGTAGTTACCAATTAATGGCTCAGGTTTCGGGTAGGGCAGGACGTACTGATATTAGAGGCAAGGTATTGATTCAGACTTACAACCCTCATCACAATATTCTTCAGCAAGTTTCTACCAATGCATACAAGGACATGTATGCTGAGCAGATGAATGATAGATATAACTATAAATATCCACCGATTTATAGATTGATTAAAATAACCTTTAAACATAAAGACTACAACAGAGTGAATCTGGCAGCAGATTGGTACGCAAAATCACTTCGACAGGTGTTTAAAGCTAATGTCCTTGGGCCTGAATTTCCACCTATTTCAAGGATTAGAAACCTTTACAATAAAAATATCCTTGTTAAGATTCCACAAAAGCAATCATTAGCTAAAACTAAAGAGGCTATTTTAAAGATTGATAATAGCTTTAATGCCGTAAAGGATTTTAGATCAGTGCGAGTGGTTTTGAATGTGGATAATTACTAGAAACACCCCTAAAGTCCCCTCAAGGGGACAATTGTTCTAAAGTGTCTTCTTGAGGGGGCTTTAGGGGTGTATATCCCGAAGTGTTTTTTATGAAGTACAACTAAAAAAATCCCATTAAAATGTAATAATTAAGTAGCAATTTGTCATTCTGAACTTGTTTCAGAATCTAAAATAAAATTTTTTTGAAGTAAAAAATCCCAGCATTTCTGATGGGATTTTCAATAAATTATAATGTAATGCTTTAAATGATAAAATAATGGTTTACATATTATTCAAAGCATCAACCAATTGTGTCTTTTTATTTCGACTCAATGGAATTTCGTAAGCACCAACTTCAACATTTTTACTGTTAAAACGGTCAATTTTGTCTAAATTCACGATATAAGATTTGTGAATTCTTAAAAATTTCCCTTCTGGTAATTCCTTTTCAAAAGCTTTCATGGTAGATAATACCACTAAGCTATTTTCTTCTGTTACAACTTTTACATAATCGCCTAAGGCTTCAATCCACTTAATATCCTTAATGTAAACTTTACGTTTTTTAAGGTTACTTTTCACAAAGATGTGTTCACCATCCGTTTCGTTGAAATCTAATTTCAACTTATGCTGCTCAATAGCTTTTTCTACGGCAGTATTAAAACGTTCTTTAGTGATTGGTTTTTGAAGATAGTCGGTAGCGTCGTAATTAAATGCTTTAAAAGCATATTCCGTTTTACCTGTAACAAAAATAATTTGGGGTTTGTTGTTGAGTACATCTAAGAGTTCAAAACCGTTTAATACAGGCATCTCTATATCTAAGAAGATAAGATCTACTTTGTGGGTATTAAGACCGTTTTTTGTTTCTAACGCACTGCTGTATTCTGCAATAAGGTTAAGCGAAGAATGATTCTCGATTAACTTTACTATAGAAAGACGTTGAATCGCAGAATCATCAACAACTACACAGTTTAAAGTCATAACATTAATATTTTATTAGGTTAAGATATCGACAATAGTACGATAAATTCGGTTAAAAAACAAATTTTACCGACAAACTGTAAAATTTAACACAATCTTTAGTAGTTGAATATTTTGAAATTTTACACTATAAATCGTTGGTAGAATAGTAATTAATGTGTATTTTTGCAGCCGTTTTAACAACAAAAAACAAATATTTATGAATCGTTATGAAACTGTTTTCATCTTAAATCCCGTTTTATCTGAAGATCAGATAAAGGAGACAGTAAAGAAATACGAAGATTTTCTTGTTTCTAAAGGTGCGAAGATGATAGCCAAGGAAGATTGGGGCTTAAAAAAGCTGGCTTATCCAATCCAAAACAAAAAAAGTGGTTTTTATCACTTATTTGATTACACTGTTGCTGGTGAAGTCATCGAGCAAATAGAAGTAGAGTTTAGACGTGATGAGCGTTTTATGCGTTACTTAACTGTGAAATTAGACAAGCACGCAGCGGCTTGGGCTGATAAGAGAAGAGATAGAAACAAACAAAAAGCGTAATTATGTCATCTATAGAACAACAAGCTAAAGGAAAAAAGGACGGAGAAATCAGATATCTTACTCCTTTAAATATAGAAACTACAAAGCAAAAGAAGTATTGTCGTTTTAAAAAGTCTGGTATTAAGTATATCGATTATAAAGATCCAGATTTTTTATTGAGTTTCGTAAACGAGCAAGGTAAATTGTTACCAAGACGTTTAACAGGAACATCATTAAAATACCAAAGAAAAGTATCTGTGGCGGTAAAAAGAGCTAGACATTTAGCTTTAATGCCATATGTTGCTGATTTATTAAAATAAAAATATCATAACAATGGAACTTATATTAAAACAAGACGTTGAGAACTTAGGATTTAAAGACGACATTGTAACGGTTAAGAACGGTTATGGTAGAAATTTTTTAATTCCTCAAGGCCAAGCTGTAATGGCAACGGCTTCTGCTAAGAAAGTATTGGCAGAAAACTTAAAGCAAAGAGCTTATAAAGAAAAATCTATTATTGCCGAAGCAGAAAAAACTGCTGAAGCTCTAAAAGGATTAGACATTAAGATAACAGCAAAAGCTGGTACTGGTGCTACGGCAGGCGACAAATTATTTGGATCTATTACCAATATGGATTTGGCTAATGCACTTAGAAACGAAGGTCACGAAATTGAAAAGAAGTTTATCTCTATTCAAGGTGGTAACATTAAGCGTTTAGGTCAGTACGATGCTGAAATTAGATTACATAGATCTGTAACAGTAGATTTTACTTTTGAGGTTATCGCAGAAAGTTAATAACAGAAGTATTTAGTTAATAAATAAAGAGTCTCTTTTTAGAGGCTCTTTTTTTTATTATTAAATTTACGTCAACTAATAATCACTAAACAATTAATTCATAACTTTCTCATGAAACATTCAATTCTGGTTATTTGCTTACTTTTTGCATCGTTTTCATATGCACAAGTAACGACATCTAACATCAAAGGTCTTATACAAGACGAAGAAGGACAACCACTACCTGGAGCAAATGTTGTAGCTATACATACACCTACAGGTACAAAGTATGGTGCGATTTCAAATTTTGAAGGCCGCTACAATTTATTAAACCTTAGGGTCGGTGGTCCTTACACGGTAACCATAACTTATGTAGGTTATACCGAAAAAGTATTTTCGGACATTTATTTAACTTTAGGTAAGACAGAAAATATAGATCATCAAATGACACCTGGTGATGAAGCATTAGATACTGTAGTCATTACAGCTAGTTCATCTGGTACATTTAGTAGTGATAGAACAGGTGCGGAAACAAGTGTTGGCCGTAGGGAACTTACGAGATTACCAACCATATCTAGGTCTGCGTCAGATTTTACACGTTTAGAACCATCTTCAACAGGAAATTCTTTCGGTGGTAGAAACGATCAGTTTAATAACTTTTCATTAGATGGGTCTATTTTTAATAATCCGTTCGGGTTAGATTCGCCAACACCAGGAGGGCAGAGTGGAGCACAGCCAATCTCATTGGATGCGATAGAACAAATTCAAGTATCGTTAGCACCTTATGACGTTACCCAATCTGGGTTTACAGGTGCAAGTGTTAATGCGGTTACAAAAAGTGGAACAAACGAATTCCATGGAACCGTTTATGGATTTTCAAGAAATGAAAGCCTTACTGGTAGTCAAGTCAACGGAGATGATGTACTGCAACCAGATTTAGAGCAAAACCAATTTGGCTTTAGCCTTGGAGGGCCTTTGGTAGAAAATAAGCTGTTTTTCTTTATTAATTTTGAGAAAGATCAACGTACGGATTTAGGTACAAACGGTTTCTTTCCAGGAAATGGCGGTAATGCAGCAGGCGAGTCTAGTGTATTAGAATCCGATTTTATGCTGGTTGATAATATCTTAAGACAAGTATCTATAGGAAATGGTGAATTTTACAATCCTGGTGCTTACGAAGGCTTTACTTTTGATAGCAACTCTACAAAAGGTATTTTTAAATTAGATTGGAACATTAATGACAAGAACAGACTTGCATTTATATACAACTTTTTGGAAGCATCTAGAGAGCAACCTGCGCACCCTTCGGCATTAGGCTTTAGAGGGCCTGGTCCAAATCAGTTACAATTTCAAAATGCTGGATACCAAATAAACAATAACATTGATTCTTTTCAACTAGAATTAAATAGTGATTTGGATGACGGCATAAGTAACAAACTTCAAATAGGTTACACACATTTTGATGACTTTAGAAATCCATTTTCTACACCAGCTCCAACGATCACTATAACTAATGGAGGTGCAAACTATATTATTGCTGGTCATGAACCATTCTCTATCAATAATACCCTAGACCAAAAAGTGTTTCAGTTTACCAATAATCTAAACATGGTTAAAGGAGATCACACGTTTACATTTGGTATTTCTTACGAAAAGTTTGAATTTGATAACTCATTTAATTTAGGAGCTTATGGTGCTCAGGGAGTGTTTTTCCCAACTGCAGATATTCAGTCGTTTAGGGATGCAGCTGGAGATCCTGGTGCAGAAGCAAATTTAGTCGCTTTTTATCAAGATTTATTTGATATGGCTATTGCCAATCACAATGCGTTAGAATCAGCTGGTGTAGGTAATCCAGGCGGTTGGGCTTTGGCAGAAACTAACGTAGGACAATTGGCTTTTTATGCTCAGGACGAATGGAATATTACCGAAGACTTTAAATTGACCTATGGTATAAGATTCGATAGACCGCTTTACTTTGACACCGCTGATAAAATCAGGGAAAATATAGATAGAAAAGGTGGTCCGTTTAATCCTGCTGATTTCTCAGGAGGTACTTATCAGCCTACGATAGATTATTTTGATCCAGATACAGGTGAGATGGTTAATCTAGATTCTACAACACTACCTTCTAATGAATTATTGATTTCACCGAGATTAGGGTTTAATTGGGACGTAAATGGAGATAATACCACTCAAGTTAGAGGTGGTACAGGTGTTTTTACAGGTCGTTTCCCATTTGTTTGGTTAGGTAACCAAGTACAAGGTGTTGACTTTTTCTTCTATCAAGTGGTTGATCCAGATTTTAAATGGCCACAGGTTTGGAGAAGTAATATAGGTGCAGATCATCGTTTTGAAAATGGTTTAACTTTATCGGCAGACATTTCATACACTAAAGATATAAATGGTGCACATGTACAAAATTGGGCATTGGATGATCCTTCTGGTACATTACAAGGTGTTGACAACAGACCGGTTTATGAATCTTCAGACATCGCAACCAATGAGTTCGGAGGACCTACTAACGCTTATGTATTTACCAATTCTGATAAAGGAAGAATTTGGAATGGAACGTTAAAAGCTCAAAAAACCTTTGGAGGTGGATTTTATACAAGTTTAGCATATAACTATTTAGATGCAAAGGATGTTAATTCAATTGAAGCTGAAATTACTGGTGATGCTTTTGCTGGTAATGCGATTTCTGGCAATGCCAATGATGATGTGTTATCTCATTCTAGATATGGTGACAAACACCGATTTATAGGTGTAGGTTCTAAGAAATTTGAATATGGCAACGGTAAATTTGCAACTACGATATCAACATTTTTTGAATATGCTCGTGGTGGAAGATTTAGTTATACTTATGGTGGTGACTTAAATGGAGATGGCTCTAATTTCAACGATTTATTATACATTCCTACCAGTGGAGAGGTACAACAAATGAACTTTTCTGGTGCAGGACAAGCTGAAGCTTTTGAAGCCTATATTCAACAAGATGATTATTTAAGTGAAAACCGAGGTAGTTATGCTGAACGTTATGGTGCTCTATCTCCATGGAGAGGTCGTTGGGATATTAAAATTCTTCAAGATTTTAACTTTAAGATAGGTGAGAGAACACATACTATTCAGTTAAGTGCAGATGTGTTGAATGTTGGTAATTTACTTAATAGTGAATGGGGAGTTGTTGAGGTACCTAACAGTATTCAACCATTAGGAGTTTCTGTAGATGGTAACAATAACCCAACTTACACGTTTGACGGTAATTTAGAAGAGACATTTAGTGCGGATGTAAGTTTATTGTCTAGGTGGCAGGCGCAATTCGGAATTAGATATATTTTCTAATCGCAAAACACATAATAATTAATTAAATTTGCGCTCTTGTTTAAGGGCGCATTTTTTATGAAAAAATTTAAGTTACAATACGTACTTTTTCTATCTGTTTTATTCGTTTTTACCAATTGTAAGAGTGATAAAAAAACCTACACGGAAAAATCTAAACCAGTTGAGATATTTAGAGCTTCAAAATCTGATTATCCCAACATTAGTGTACATCGTGGCGGAAAAGGTTTAAAAAATTATCCTGAGAATTGTTTAGAGACCATACAATACATAAACGATAGTATTTCTGCGATTTTTGAAGTGGATGTAGCTCAAACCAAAGACGGACAGCTCATACTAATGCACGATAATTCCATAGATAGAACTACCAATGGAAGCGGCTCTGTAAAGAATCTAACTTACGATGAAATAAAAAATTATAATCTCATTGATGACTTCGGAAATCAAACCAATTTTAAAATTCCATTGTTTTCTGAGGTTTTGGATTGGTGCAAAACTAATAATGCAATCTTAACTGTAGATATTAAACGCAGCGTGCGTCAAAAAGATGTGATTGATACTATTAAAAAGGCGATGGCAGAAGACAATAGTATTATAATTACTTATGATGTTGTACAGGCACAATCTGCTTATAAATTGGCACCAGAATTGTTACTGTCTGTATCAACAAGAAATCATGAGGAATTAGATAGATTGCTCCAAACCGAAATTCCAACCGAAAATATGATAGCCTTTACAGGAACACGTTTATCTAATGTGTCATTGTACAAAAGGTTGCATGATGAAAATATAGTTTGCATTTTAGGTACTCTAGGTAACTTAGACAAACAAGCGGAAGTTAGAGGCGACGAGATGTATAAGCGTTGGCACAAATTTGGTGCAGATGTTTTGGCAACAGACAGACCATTTGAAGCTTATAAAGCGATTAATTAAGATATAAGATTATGAAGTACGCGAGATTAACAAAAGAACAATTTGAAGAATTACACCAAGAATTTATCAATTTTTTGGCAACACAGTCCATCACAGCTGATGAATGGGAAGATATAAAAAAGAACAAACCAGAAGCTGCTGAGCAAGAACTTGACGTATTTAGCGATTTGGTATGGTATGGAGTTTTGGATAAGGTAGAATACTTGGAGCATATCTCTCCAAACCAGATTCATCTGTTTAAGTGTAAGGAAAAAGATATGCATCTTATTGCATTAAAAGTAAAAGAGAATAAAGTCGATTTAACTACAAAAGATGGTTTTCAGTGGCTTAGAGATAATTTACTCTCAGACGATATCGAATTTTTCAATGCGAAAAAAGACTATTCAGACGATAAACACTTAGATATTTTTAAACTGATACAGCAAGGTGCAAACATCACAAAAGGGGAACTGTTTCAGTATTTTGAGAAATTGATAAAAGGCAATAACTAAATACCTCTACTTTGCTCATTTTGTTCTTGGGCTCTTTTTTGTTTTATCACATCTTTTAACTGCCTAAAAGTGCGAGGTTTCAATCGATAAGGTAAAGATATGCCGTAATCTTTATCAACATCATCTAAAAGGAGGTTTCTGAAAAAGTTATTTAATATTAGAAAAAAGTTTTTCAAAAATTCTAACTTTTACTCATAACGTAAAGACTCAATAGGATCTAATCGTGCGGCTTTCGTTGCAGGATAAAGCCCTGAAATCACAGCAACTATAAAGGCTATACTCGTTGCCCAAATCATAGCGACCCAAGGTGTGGAGAAATCGAGTTCAAACCCTTTGGCAACGCCCCAACCTATTAAAATACCCAGAAAAATACCTAAAATTCCACCTAATTGACCTATAATAACAGTTTCCATAAAGAATTGAAAGGCAATGGTTCTGCGTTTGGCACCTAAAGCCTTTCGTACACCGATTTCTCGAGTACGTTCACTAACGGAAACTAGCATAATGTTCATTAAGGCAATAGTGGAGCCAAAAATTGTAATGATACTTATTATCCATGCTGCAATGTAGAGTGTGCTGGTATTTTCAGCAACACGATTCAATAAGTCATCACTTCGCTCAATGCCAAAGTCATTCTCTTCTATTGGGTTGAGTCCTCTAATATTTCTAAAGGTTAAGATAGCATCCTCTTGCGCTCCTTCTAGCATATCGTTTTTTTCAACTTTTACACTAAGCGTGTAATTGATGTTAGGATTGGTAAAAATAGAACGTGCCTTTTGTATCGGCATAATAACCCTTAAATCCTGGTTATTTCCAAAGGTTGAGCCTTTTTCCTTTAACACACCAATAACCTTAAATTTTGAGCCTCTTATGCTAATGGTTTTGTCAATCGGGTTTTCATTTGGGAACAATGCTTTTTGCAAATCACTACCAATAACACAAACCGAACTACTATTTTCTATGTCAAAGAAGTTAAGTGAGCGACCATTTGCCACCTCGAGACCAGAATTTTCAATAAAGTTTTCATTAGAACCAATAACGGCAACTTCGGGATCTGTTTTTTGGTTTTCGTACTTTACCTCAGCGGCAAAAGTACCCATAAATGATACTGCGACCTTTGTGAATGGATAATCGTAGTTTTCTTCAAATTCCTTTACATTTCTGTAATTAATAACTGGATTTATCTTTTGACGTTCCCTACTACTTTGGCGTTGATTGGTAAACTCATAGCGCTGAAAATTGAAGGTGTTGGCACCCATAGAAGAAAAACTACCTGAAATGGTGTTTTCTAAAGCTGACACACCACTAAGAATACCTACCAAAGCCATAATACCAATAGCGATGATCAATACCGTTAAAATAGTACGTAGTAATTGACTTTTAATAGAACCGAAAGCAATTTTAATATTCTCTTTAGCCAGTGAAAACATAGTTGTATCTAAAGTTAGTTGGGTTATTTAAAACCATAAGACGTTCTAAACCGCATAAAGTTACTATAAAAATGAAATTACTTGGGTATGCCTCTAAAATTTATAATATTTTTGTGATGAATGTTGAATTTTAAACTGCTATCATGCTGAGCGCAGTCGAGGCACATCAGTGTTGTTCATTAAAAAGTACTTCGACTGCGCTTAGTGTGACAATTGAATTCAAATTAAATTAAGTTTCATTTAAAGAGATTTCCGTTTTCACGGGAAATGTTATGTCAAAAAAACCAAGTATACCAAAAGGAACCAGGGATTTTAATGCCGAAGAGGTTGCAAAACGTTCCTATATTATGGAAACGATTAAGGAACAGTTTCAGCTCTATGGATTTCAACCTATTGAAACACCAAGTTTTGAAAACTCAGAAACCTTAATGGGGAAATATGGAGATGAAGGTGACCGCTTGATTTTTAAGATTTTGAATAGTGGTGAATATTTGAAGAAAATCTCTGATGAAGACTATAATTCTAAATCGGAAAGTTCAATTACTCCAAAAATCTCAGAAAAAGCCCTTCGCTACGATCTCACAGTCCCTTTTGCTCGTTACGTGGTACAACACCAAAATGAGATAGAATTTCCATTCAAACGCTATCAAATACAACCGGTTTGGCGCGCAGACCGTCCACAAAAAGGACGTTTTAGAGAGTTTTATCAGTGTGATGCTGATGTTGTGGGTTCAACATCCTTATTTCAAGAAGTTGAATTTGTGCAATTGTACGATGCGGTCTTTTTAGCTTTAAAGTTGGAAGGTGTAACCATTAAAATCAATAATAGAAAGATTTTATCTGGTATAGCCGAAGTTATTGGTGCACAAGACAAATTGATAGACTTTACGGTAGCCTTAGACAAATTAGATAAAATAGGAGAGGAGAAGGTAAAAGAGGAAATGCGAAGCAAAGGCATTCCAGAAGATGGAATCGCCAAACTTCAACCTTTATTTTCTTTATCTGGAGATTTCGGTGACCAGGTAGAAAGCTTAAAGTCTATTTTAAGTACTTCAGAAATTGGTAAAACAGGAATAGAGGAACTGGAATTCATTAATTCAGCTATTTCAAAACTAAAACTCAAAACAGCCAAGCTTCAGCTGGATGTTACATTAGCCAGAGGACTAAACTATTATACAGGTGCCATTTTTGAAGTATCCGCACCAGAAGGTGTTAAAATGGGCTCTATTGGTGGAGGTGGTCGCTATGATGACCTAACAGGAATCTTTGGATTGAAAGATATGAGTGGAGTAGGGGTTAGCTTTGGTTTGGATCGCATCTATTTAGTATTGGAAGAACTACAGCTATTTCCTGAGACCATTACTGAAGCAACTAAGGTGTTGTTTATTAGTTTTGGTGATAAAGAAGCCATGGTTTCCTTAGAGGCTGTTTCCAAACTTAGGGACAATGGTATAAAAGCAGAAATATATCCTGATGCGGTTACCTCAGGTAAACATATGAAAAAACAAATGACTTATGCCAACCGACGTAATATTCCTTTTGTGGTTTTGGTGGGAGAGGAAGAATTGAAGTCTGATACATTCTCATTAAAAAAGATGGCTACTGGCGAACAACAAAAGCTAGAGTTTCGAGATTTGTTAAAAGCGCTAGAATAACTTCCTTATTATTTCATAAAATAAAAAAGCCCTGAATAAATCAGGGCTTTTTTGAGGTTAAGATTTAAGATTTGGGGCAAAAAATTACTTTACTAAAACTTTCTTCGTCGATACTGAACCGCTTGCAGCATATAACTTAATTATATAAGTTCCAGTACTTAAATTCTTAACTTCATATTCAGAGTAACCGCTCTCTGAAATATTTTCAATAGTATGAATAGATTGTCCTAATACATTGAATAATTCAATCGATTTTACTTCTATTTGGTTAGGGTTTATTAATATGATTTTCTCTTTGTCATTAGAGTATAACACATCTAAACTTTCGCTAACTTCATCATCTATACCAAGTATATCAGCAGCTGTTCCGAAAGTGATTTCAAAACGATCGAGATATTCACCAGCGTTTAGGAAAATTTCATAGTCACTAGCGCGTAGGTCATGATAAAGTTCTAGATCCTTATCATGGACATAGATATTTAAATCACTAGGTACATTTTCTAATTCATCTATGGTAATAGAATTTGTACCATCTTCATTAACTTTAACACCTATTGGATAAACAGCAGAAATTTCTGCATCGTTACTTCCTTGGATAATATATTGTTCATCATTGATTATCCAGAACATGTCATCTGTTTGATTGTCATTTAACTTAGCATCATAAGCCCAATCTACATCTGTTGTTGTATTTTCATCAATGGTCAATAACAGTTGTCTGTGCAATTGCATTGAGTGACTTGCGTTAAAACCAATTCTAAACTTCATTCTATCATCTGTTTCTGCATCGTTATTTGAAGTATGAGAATTTCTCAAAAACACAGAACTTGCTCCACCTTCTCTTTGGAAAACACGTTGGTCATTTTCAAAATTTATAGTTCCAGTACTGATGCCACTTACAAAGAAACCTTGACTAACAGGAATATATCTGCCAGGTGTCTTAGTACCTACACCTACTTGAGCCACATCTGGATCTGGCGCAGGAGCTGGCACACCACCTGAAAGGTTGTACAATGCATATCCCCCTTGATATTCTTGTAGTATATGGGAACCTCCTCCCCAATGCTCCCAGAAATAAAGTGTACCAGAAGTATCTGTGTTGTCAGAAATAAACTCGTCCGCATCTATAGCAGAAGCATAAGGATTACCAACTAAATAATCGTTACCGTTATTGATGGTTAAAGTAATATCGCCATTATTCGGTTTTCCTAAGAACACATAGTTTTGTTCTGTGAGTATTGAACCTGTTCCAGGACCCTTCATTGTAAAACCTTCACCTGCATTTATGGTACCTGTGCGTCTTACGTGTTGCCATGCAGAATAATCATCACTTGTTAAGTTGGCAAACTTCCATATCCAGTAATCTGCAATTCTAATAGGACTGGTTGCTGCTCCGTCATAGCCAGAACTTGAGAAATTAACTGCGTTAGTACCATCGAACATTACATCCTGTACAGTGTAACGGTAATCATTTGTCGCCATATCAGTTTCACCGACTGGTGAAGACCAATAGTTATAAGTATATGTGTCAGCTGTACCTTGTTGATCTTTTTCAAGCTCACCAGTAGCGTCAACCAGCAAATTACTACCTGTTTCTTGAATCAATTGAGATTCCCCTTCTAAATCTAATTTACCTGTTAATCTCATATAGTGAGAAACTGTAATTCCATTACCTGTATCAGTGGCATTGTCTCCACTTACTGTTAATTCATTGGCATCTATGTATAGTCCGAGTAACTCTCTATTGTCATTGTTACCACCAGGTAATGAAGAATTATCCATCGTAACATTGTGAGATGTTCTAACAATATTCCAATTTACTGTAATTGATGGGTCAACAATTGAAGCTGAACCAGGTATGTATTGTAAACTACCATTTGCCCATGTTGCTTTTGTATCCCAATCGCCATCTTGTGTAGACTCATAAGGTAATGGAGCTGTTTGTCTATCTACGGTATCTAAGTTTCTCAGTGCACCTTGATTTCCTTTCCCTGATGCATCATCTGTATTGGTATATGTATAAACTGACATTGGGTAATAACCAGCTAAATCATTCCATGGTACGGCATCAATATCATGTTTTGTAATGGTAGTAGGAAGTTCTTTACCCATTGCCTGACCAGCATTATCCTCAATTTCTTGATTCATTACAAATCGTAGTTGATCTTCCGTTAAATTAGTATCCCATACTCTAACTTCATCTATATTGCCTCTGAAGTGTTGATAGGTCGTTCCTTTTCCTGCAGCTGCAACTAAGAAAGAATCGTTTGTAGTTACTGGAGGAGCTAAGTTCACATCATTGTCTAAAACACCATCAATATATATATATGCTCTTGTTCCATCATATATCACAGCGATATGATGCCATTCATCATCAGGAATTCTTGTTGTCGAGATTATTTCTTGAGCACCGCCATTGAACCAACGAATCTGTAACCTGTTATCATTTTGTATTCTAAAGTCATAACCTTGAGTGAAAGATATATCTCTCTTTGATAGAATAGATTTAGTACCAATATCACCAGCATCGCGCTTAATCCAAGCAGATACTGTAAACCCTGTTGGATCTAAGCTTAAGTTGTCTTCCATATCTATATAATCTACAGCTCCGTCAAAGTATACTGAGCGTTCAACTATAACTTGAGGGGCATAACCAAAAGTGATGTATTTTGTGCCATCAAAATCGTACTCTGTTTCTAAATTGCCACTTCCGTCTGGAGTCATAACTCTATAGTCTGCAGTAGGATCAAATACACCAGTACTAGAGATAAACATGTAGTAACTGCCAGGAGGTGAAATATTTCTTATAGCATTTTGAGGAATTCTAACTTTTACAGAAGGAATATCACCACCGTTTTCAACTACTTTCCAAACACGTTGCATAGCGGTAAAACTAACGTTAGTTGTTAGGGCAGGTGTAATACCCGCACTCATGTTTACCGTAACTACAGAAGCAGCAAGGTCTAAATCTACACCATTATTTCCCCACATTAAAAACTCTTTATCGTTAAAGGTTGTCGGGTTTGTTGACTTGTTTAGGTTATTTGTGTCGTAAATATCAGTTAGTCCCATAGTAAGAACCCCTTCAATTCTACCTGTGCCATCAGTAGCGTTATTAACACTTCTAGATTGTTTTTGGTTTAAATCAGAATCATCATCTCTACCGATACCAGCAATATCATAATTATACCCTGAATTAACTGATTGGTCCCAAATTACTGTACCATCGCTATCTACATAATCTTGTGAAGTACCATTAACGCCGAGAGTAATACCATATTTTATAGCTAAATAAGACTGAATTCTATTACGCTCTTGTGTTAGGTTTGCATCAGTTTTTCTTGAAGAATATGTGATAACCTCAGCAACTCTTGCATTTAAGGATGATTCCCAACCTTCACTTCGTCCAATCCACCATCTCGAATCATTGGTATTCATGTATTCTGCAATGTCGTTTTGAGTGGTTTCAATATCATTGGCATTATAATATAACTCTTGTTGTGTATTTGCGCTGTTGTTTCTTGTGTTTATAATTCCGACATTGTCATAACTAGACCCTGTACCGATTTCTGCTACTGCATAGCCATCTGGTGGTGTTTGCCCTTGCGTGTAAGAATCGTGTGCATAACAAATGATTTCACCATCTACTCTCCCTGTATAAAAGCCGAAACCAATTCCGGTTGCATCTTCAGCAGCAGTATGGAGGTGGGCATCACTACAAAAGACATCCATAAAGCCAAAAGAGTTAGTGATGGGCGTGTCATCTGGTATAAGAACTATAAAAATATCTTGAGTATAGAAGCCATAATCACCTGATAGGAATTCAGAACCCGTATCGTCGTGTGAGTAATCTGTGTCTTCGGTGTATGTTCCATAAGAATTATCAAACTCAATCACTGGATTAAAATTGACATTCTGTGTTGTGTTGTCTCGATATGTTGGAGCTTGGGAACTATTTTGAACTCTAGCATCTGAACCAAGTCCTTGATCTTGCCAAGCCGTAACGCTTTGTCCATCTGTATAACTGTGTCCATCGTCAGATTTTAACCACAGAGCTAAACCTGATGTTACACCGCCCGGCGCAACGGTAGGGCTGGCCTTATCTACCATTGAAACCAAGTCAATTGCCATATCACTTCGGTCATCACCCAATATATCTCCACCAATTCTTATTTTAACAGTTTGACCCACATAACTACTTAAATCCACACCTATCGGTGTAAATGATGAGTTATCACTTAGTTGGGCATAACCAGATGCACTGTACAATACACTTGAATATGATAAGCCATTATCTGTGCTAATTTCTACAGTTAAATCACCCATATAATTGGTTGTTCCATTATTTCCATACATGTGATAGAAAAAAGTAAATCTTGGGTTGTCTGTACCTGTTAAATTAAAACAAGGGCTTACTAATCTTGCTGTTGTATTAAGATTTCCCGTAGCTTCGGTATAAATAAAATAACTTCCATCTTGTGCGGCATTAGGACCTGTTTGAGATGTTGGTGTGCCACTATTTCTTCTTGTCCAATCAAAATCGTCTTCTACACCATTGATTTCTTGTGTCCAAAGCCCAAAGCCTGCTTCGAAACTTTCTGAGTATGGGTATGATGATACGGTCGAAGAACATGTGCCAGGGGTAACACCATAACCTTGAATATTAAAATTATAAGGGTTTTCATCACTATCACCATTAACTATACTTACTGTAGCAGATCTTAGACCTACAGCACTAGGATCAAAAGTGATATCAAATGTTGTGTTGCCAGATGCTGCTACAGATGAGGCAGGTGAGGCTGTTACTGTAAAATCAGATGCGTGTGCACCACCAATAGTGATTGCACCAATAGATAATGTTGCAGTACCAACATTTTGAATAGTAAAAGTATTTGTATCTGTTGAGCCAGTAACTGATACCGCACCAAAGTCGGTGTCATCTGCAGTTGTAGGTGTTACGTCTCCATCAGTAATAGTAGTGGCATTACCTTGAATATTTATTTCTGGTGCAGGAGTAAACCCTGTTCCCTGTATATCGAAGTTGTATGGGTTTTCATCACTATCATTATTTGCTATAGAAACAGAAGCTGTTCTAAGTCCATTTGCACTTGGATTGAATGTAATTTGAAATGTTGTTGATCCGCTTGCTGCAATTGGTGTTGCTGGAATTGCCGTTACTGTAAAATCTGCTGCATTGGCACCAGTAATATTAACGTAAGGTGATCCACCGGTTAAATTTAAATTTAAAGTTCCTGTGTTTTGAATTGTAAATGTGTTTACTTGCGTCCCTCCAGAGGTAGCGACACTACCAAAATCAGTGTCATCACTCACAGCTGGTGTAACATCTCCATCAACAATTGTTGAACCATTACCTGTAATATTTACTTCTGGTTGAGGTGTAGCGCTTACTATGTTTATGGTGTAATCTTCTACTTCTCCATACCCAAAAGACTCACACTCTGTAGGAATTCCGTTATACTTCATGGAAACTCTCATTCTTGTGTTTCCTAAAGTGGCACCAGATGGTATAGTGAAATTACTTGAGATAGGAGTTGCTGTCGTTGCTGATTGCGTGAAAACTAATTCACCAGCATCCGCAAAGTCATAATCTTGATTATAATCAATCCAAATGGCATAACCTTCTGCATAGGTTGTACCTGGCCAAGTAGGGGTAATTGTAAATGTATAGTTATTTGTTTGAGTGAGGCTGGTCGAAATTGCCGTAAAATCAGAATACCCTGTACTTGTAGTACCAGCACCTGAAGAGTTGTCTATGGTGTTCAATTGAAATCTACCTATATACTCATCGGCAGTGCTATTACCATTAGATGCACAATAGCTTGGTGTTGTGGTAAAACTTACATTATCTATAGCAAAGTCACTTCTATAGTTTGTACCCGTTGTTGCATTGAATCTTAGTTTGATTGTTTGACCGACATATGATGATAAATCTATAAGATCAGTATTCCAGGTGTTTCCCAAATTTCCTGAATAAGTTCTTAGGGTCGTTGGGTACGTTGAGCCATTATCTGTACTTATATCTACATTTAAAGTGCCCATATCTACACCATACATATGGTAGCTATAACTAAAATATGCATTAGATTCAGACGTTATATCAAAACATGGGCTTTCAAAATTGGCAACCATGTTTGGAAAGCCACTTCCATTACCCGAAGCTTCAACATACATATACCATGTGTCTCCATTTCCCGTGCTTGGGCCTGTGCTTCCAGATGGAGTTCCACCTGAATCTCTTGTCCAATCTATATTATCTCCAGTGTCTTGTGTCCATGAACCTACACCAGATTCAAAATTTTCAGAATAAGGATAACTCGAAATTGTAGTTCCGCAAGTCTGGGAATAGATGGATGTGGTAAAAAGAATAGCACATACAATTAGTGCATACCTATCTAGGGTTAGAGTAATAGTTTTCATAAGCGGTTAAGTTTAGTTTGGGACTAAATTTATGCACCAAACATAGAACATTATTCCATAAACAGCAAAAATAATCGATGAAATGCAATTTTAATTTTTAAATGATTAATAATCAGGGTGATAAAAAAAGCTCAATTTTTACAAAAACTGAGCTTTTTTAAAGAGGTTTAAATATTTCTTATTGTTTAACTAACTGTTTAACAAGGGTTTGGTTTTTGGTTAAATTTTGTATTTTCAAAATATAAGATCCACCTTTTAAATGATTTAATGACGATAGTTTGATAGTTTGATTTACTGATTTTGCACTTTGATTATAAACGGTTCTACCTAATACATCATATATAGTTACTAAAACGTTATCATCAGAGATATTACTTGGTACTATTATATCAATTGTATTACTAAATGGATTAGGGTATATTTTGATATTTTTAATATTATTATTTTCTAAACCTAAAGTTTGATCAAATAAATTAACTGTATAATCCTCAACTTCACCATAAGCAAAAGTTTCACAAGGATCTGTTTGATTTGTGCCTTCATTAGCGTTGTTGTAGTATTTCATAATAACACGCATAACAGTATCTCCTGTTTTTGCAGAATTTGGTACTGTAAACGTATTTGATACTGTTTGTGGGTTAATGTAAGCTCCTGCTTCAAGTATCTTTTCAGCGTTAGTAAATATTCCGTCCTGGTCATAATCTATCCAAACAGAAACCGCTTCATTATACTGAGTAGTTTCCCAATACTTCATAACAGAAATGGTGTTTCCCGTACTACCAATTTCTATGGGACTAAAAATGGAAGAACCTCTGTAATTTGAATATCCGGAAGATGTAGTACCTAGAGAATTGTTAGCAGTTCCATTTAAGCTAACTTCTCCAATATATTCATCATTTATGTTATTACCTTGAGCAGCGCAATATGAAACTACAGCAGTAGTGAAATTTTCTGTCGGTGAATATGCCGATGAATTTGTTCCACAGTTAGAACGTACTTCATATTCGTAATTTGTTTCTGGGTTCAATCCTGTTAAACTATAAGAATCTGAATCTATATCTAAAACTTCCTCCCAAGTACCAGAGCCAACTTCTCTATATCTTAAATCATAACTAGATCCTGTGGCAGAAGACCAGCTTAAAGTAGCAGAAGATGACACTATATTGGTTGCATTTAAACTCCCAGGAACTGTAGGTGTTAAAGGAGTCATCAATACGTCTGCAAGTATTTTAGTTTGATAATTACTAATGGTTTCTGACGATAATGTTACAGATTGATAGCATGGAGCCTCGAAGATAAGGTCGTAGGTACCTCCGTAAATTGGTCTGTAATAGTCACCATCTACATCAGAAACGGTCCATGAACCTAAATCATCATGGCCTATTGCTTTAATAGTTGCTCCTTCAATAGGATTGCCGGTATTGACATCCTTTACCATACCTCTAAAACCATATGTTCCTTGAGTTAAATAATCTAATAATGCCTCTCGATTATAATTCCAGAAATCATCTAACTGATTGGCTGGTGGTTTTTTTGTGTTTGATAATTCAATTGTTACCTCTTTACATTGGTGATCGTGATTCATATAGTCTTGTCGTCCACCATTAACTAAATACCAATCTGCACCGTGGGTAATTCCATTGTTTTCATCATCCATATATCCTGCAGGCCCATCGTTTTGTGCATTATCTCTATATTCTCCAGCTGTTAATATAAACCAAGAGTCATCAGGATGTCTGTCATAAGTATTATCCCAAGGATAGTTTACCAATTCTATACCTCCATGAAAATTTGCAGATATTACAAAGTGATTATCTTCTGCTAATTGCATAAACAATAACGTCTCAGCTTGATAAACTTCACCATCTGTATGTGCTCCACCTAAATTATCTGGGTAGTTTCTGTTTAAATCTACATTGTTGCCGTTACCTCTTCTTGCGTTTGCAACCGAAGTATTATCTGCACTTAAATGATAGGTTCCGTCTGGATTTGCATTAGGATTGATCCAAATTTCTGAACCGTTAACAAGATCTGCTATCCTTGTATGGTCGGGATGTGTGTTGTCTTTGTAAGCCGTTATTATATAATCGATGAGATTTAACATCATAGGATAACCTGCTATTTCATCACCATGCATAGATGATGTATATAATAATTTTGGTTCAGCTTCATCAGTAGAGATATTATCAGAGATCTTAACAAATAGAATTTCCTTATCACCTTGGCCTGTTGTACCAATGCTAAAAAAGTCAACAATGTCTGAGTGCTCAGTTTCAAAATTTTGCATTTGAGAAGCATAGTCTGCATAGGTTGGATAGGCCGTCAAAGGGAACTCTAATGTATATCCTGGCTTCGGAGCTCTTGAAAATACACTTATGTCGTCTGACATTAATCTTTCATTAATATCGTTATCTTCTTCAAGTACTTTATAGGAGATATTCATTGTCAAGAAGTTTTCAAATTGTTCTTGGTTAGCCCATGCCTTAACTTCTTTTGTATTTCCATTAAAATTTACAATCGTTAAAGTTTTTGATAACGATTTTAGCTGTTCTTTAGTTTCAATTTTGAAATTGAAAGTCAGTTCTCCCTGAGTGTTGAGTAAATTGTCAACTTCTCTTTTTTGAAGCTCTTGAGAGAAGGCTGTTGACAATAGCATACAGGCCAAAAGCCACAAAGTAATTTTTTTCATCAGATTTGGGGTTAAATGAAATTTATGTTGAGTGCAATATATAAATTATATTAAAAACATCTATAAAACGCATAAAAAAACCGATGAAATGCATTTTAATATCAAAATCTACTTATATAATTGTACACTTAGATATTTTTTAATCTGAAAAACTAAAGAGTTAATATTGATTTCATGGTTAATTTCCTTGAGTTATAAATTAGAATACTTAGTAAAACATAACCTAGTTATTAAACCTAATAATTTATGGAGTAGTTTCAATAGAAGGCATAAAAAAAGCCCAACACTTTCGTGCTGGACTTTTACTGCTGTAGCGAGATCGAGATTTGAACTCGAGACCTCCGGGTTATGAATCCGACGCTCTAACCAACTGAGCTACCTCGCCATTATTGCGGCTGCAAATATAAAAACAAATTCAACGACAACAAACATTACATTCTAAAAAAATAATTTTAGTTTAAAGTTTTGAATTGTACCATAATTGTATATATTGAGCACATAATAAAATGCTTATATGGAGGACAAAGAAAAATATGAAATGGAGTTTGTTATACAGGCATCTCCTTCACTTATATATCAATATATATCTACACCTTCAGGCTTGTCTGAGTGGTTTGCTGATAACGTTAATTCTCGAGGAGAATTATTTACGTTTATTTGGGACGGTTCGGAAGAACAAGCAAAATTACTAACCAAGAAAAGTGGAGAACGTGTAAAATTTCGCTGGCTCAGTGATGATGAAGATGGTGCAAGTTGCTATTTCGAAATCCGTATACAGGTAGATGAAATTACTAAGGATGTATCTCTTATGATTACAGACTTTGCGGAAGAAGACGAGATAGAAGAAGGAAAAATGCTTTGGGATAACCAAATCTCTAGTCTTAAACAAGTTTTAGGCTCAAGGTAACAAGTAACTAACTCAACTATTATATCTTTGTCTCGATTTAATTTTAAACTAAATCGGGACTTTTTTTTTATGATAAATTTTAACGGAAATCTTGTCGCTGAATCAAACTCTAAATTGACTTCAGAAAATAGAGGATATAAATACGGTGACGCTCTTTTTGAAACTTTAAAAGTTGTAAATGGTAAAATCTTTTTTTGGGAAGATCATTACTTTAGACTCATGGCTTCAATGCGTATTATGCGGATGGATATTCCCATGAACTTTACCATGGAATTTCTCGAAGCAGAAATTTTAAAAACTCTTGAAGCTAATACATTGCTTGATGCTTCAGCCAGAGTAAGATTAAATGTTGATAGAGGAGAGGGTGGCAAGTATTTACCTGATGAAAACTCGAAAGTTAATTTTAATATAGTAGTTGAACCTCATAACAATCCGTTCTATACAATTGATGCAGATAAACCTTATGTAGTTGATTTGTACAAGGATTTTTTTATGGCTCCTGGCTTATTATCGGGTTTAAAATCTAACAACAAATCTACACAAGTCATTGGGAGCGTCTATGCTAAGGAGAATGATTTCGACAACTGTTTGGTTCTCAATACCAATAAAAATGTGATTGAGGCACTAAATGGCAATTTGTTCTTGGTAAAAGGAGACAAAATTAAAACACCACCATTGGAGGATGGTTGTCTTAAAGGTGTAATGCGTAAGCAAGTTCTAGAAATTTTGTCCAAGGATGTTAATCTCTATGTTGAAGAAACCTCTATTAGCCCGTTTGAACTACAGAAAGCTGATGAATTGTTTATTACAAATGTTATAAAGGGTATTGTGCCAATATCAAAATATCGTAAGAAGAATTATGGTAGTGATTTTGCTCAGAAAGTAGTGGGAAAACTTAATGCCAAATTGAGGCTGATGTCTTAATTATAACTCGGATTTTCTGGTGCATTGGACCAAATGCTATAATCTCCACCAAGTTCTAGCATCTTTTCGCGCCAAAACGAATTACATGACTTGGCAATAATATCATTGTTGTATATATTTTCAGAAACCAACCAGGCATTAGACTCTAACTCGCTGTCTAATTGTTGTTCTGCCCAACCAGAATAACCCAAGAAAAACCGAATATCATCTTGTGAAATCTTTTGGTTATTGATCAAATCGAGAACAATATTAAAATCTCCTCCCCAAAAAATACCATTAGAAATCTCTACACTATTTGGTATCAATTCTGGAGATTTATGAATAAAATAAAGATTATCCTGCTCTACAGGTCCACCATTGTAAACCGTAAATTCTGATTCGGTACCATCAATAAGATCTTTTAGATTATAATCTAATGGTTTGTTTAGTATAAACCCAACAGAGCCTAGCGCATTATGATCTGCTAAAAGTATCACTGCACGATTAAAAGACATATCTCCAATAATGGATGGTTCTGCAATTAACAAATTGCCTTTTTCGGGTTTTGTCATCTTAGCTGGCTGTTTTTGCTTACTAAATCTATGGTATTTTTGCCATTTAAACAACTTAAACTCCTAAAATTAGAACAAAAAAAAGCCTACTCATTGAGCAGGCTCTGTATTTTTAAGAAAAAATGTCTTAGTTTACTGCGCTACTTAAGTCAGAACCTGCCTTAAATTTCACTACATTTTTAGCTTTAATCTTGATAGTCTTACCAGTCTGTGGGTTTCTTCCGTCTCTTGCCGCTCTTCTAGAAACTGACCAAGAACCAAATCCTACTAAAGAAACTCTGTTTCCTTTTTGTAAAGCTCCTTCGATGTCAATTAACATAGAGTCTAATGCTTTTTTTGCAGCTGCTTTTGTAATTCCAGCATTCTCTGCCATACCATTGATTAAATCTGTTTTGTTCATAAAATTTTAAATTTAAATTGTTAAAAATTCGGTTTTTAATTATGATTCTTAAAAATCCGTACACAAATTTATTAGGAATATTAAGCTACGCAAGTAATAGCAAGGGAAATAAGCGATTTTGTTAATAAGTTATAGCATTTGTTAATAAAGGAATGCATTTTGTCGGATTTTTTACTATACCAACAGCGATAAGGGTTCACAGCAGTTTTGCACTTTTTGAAAATTCAAAACCATTTAAAAGTGATTTTACATCCATTTTTCGTTTTCCTGGAAGCTGAATTTCGTTCACTTTAATATAACCTCCTCTACATGCTACTTTTAACTCGTCCTTCGAAACAAAAATAGATCCTGGTTTATGGCTGTGTTTGTCTAATTCTTTTTCAATACCATATATTTTAATGGTAAGGTATTCCTCATAGCCATTGTCTAAATAGCACCAAGCTGCTGGAAAAGGATTTAAGCCACGTATCTTATTATATATGGAGTCTAAATCTTGTTCCCAATCAATTTTACAATTATCACGATTGAGTTTATAAGCCGTTTTTAAATCTTCTGACTGTGGCTGAATGGTTGTGGAGACTTTGTCTTTTTCTATTAATCTTACCGTTTTTATAACTAAATCACTTCCAATAGTCATTAATTCATCATGAAGTTCGCCAACTGTTGTGCCATCATTAATTTTGGTTTCTTCACTTAGAATTATGGCACCAGTATCAATTTTTTCATCGATAAAAAATGTGGTGACACCAGTTTTAGTTTCTCCGTTGATTATAGCCCAATGAATTGGCGCAGCACCCCTATACTGCGGCAATAAAGAAGCGTGAAGGTTAAACGTACCATATTCTGGCATTTGCCAAACCACTTTTGGTAACATTCTAAAAGCGACAATAATCTGTAAGTTGGCCTTAAGTGCTTTTAATTCTTCAATAAAGGATTCTGCTTTTAAATTTTTAGGTTGTAGAATATTAAGATTGCGCTCTAAAGCAAACGCTTTGACTGCAGATGCTCTTAATTTTTGCCCACGACCTGCTTTACGATCTGGTGCTGTAATGACTCCAACCACATTGTAATTGTGGTCTAAAAGCCCTTTTAGGGAAGCCACAGCAAAATCTGGCGTTCCCATAAATACAATCCGTAAATCTCGTTTTTGTGTCATTTTAAGGTGTAGGTATTAGCTTGGGTTATTTTAATTTTTTTAATTTCCATTAATTCTGAAAGAGTTTGCAACAATTCTTTTTCGGTACAATTAATGGATTTTAATAATTGTCGCGAAGATAAATCTTCTGCTTGTAACGCTTTAAGAATAAGGTTTGAAATATTAATTTTTGAATCTTTTTCTCTATGTGAAACTTTTGCTGTACAAACCGAACACTGACCACATGTTTCTGTGGTTTTTTCGCCGAAGTAGGCGAGCAGTTGCCGATTTTTACAAACGGAATCATTCTTAATATAATTAAGGACAGCTTCAACTTGTTTGTGTTTCAATTGATGTTGTTGCTCAATGGTTTTAGCAATGGGATTTATGGTGATATCGTCCTCACGAGGTTTCAGTAATGTGATTTCAGAATCGGTATTTGCCATTTGAAGGCTAATAACCTCGTCTTTCTCTAAACGTTTTAATTGTTCTATAATTGCTTTTTCCGATAGGTTGGCTTTCTGAACAACCAGATTCAGGTTCACTTTTGTTTCATAATCAAAGATGCCACCATAGGTTCGTAATAGAACTTTAACCACAGTATTTAGATCTAAATGTGTTTCGAGATATTGAAACAGTGCAGAATTGGTTGTTAAAAATTGAATCTTAGTTCTAAAATTAAAATGCTGTGTTAAAGCTATTATTGAATTTCTGTCTAACACCAATAGTGCGTTATAAGTTATGCTAGCATTCAATTGGTATGTAGAACAAAATGTTTTAAAATCGAACTGATGCGTACTATTTTCTCCTTCGCCATAAGCAATCTGAAAATAGTTGCAAAGCTTTATGTAAACCTTCTTTACAAAGTAAACAGAAGGTAATGTGCTCAAAAACTGATTGCGCAAATGATCTTCGTCAATGTGCTGTTTTAAAATAATAGCATGTGCCAACTCTCCATCGCGACCAGCACGACCAGCTTCTTGATAATAACTTTCTAAACTTTCTGGTAAATTGAAATGAATTACTGTTTTTACATTAGCTTTATCAATTCCCATTCCAAAAGCGGTTGTAGCGACCATAATTTGCTTTTGTCCATTCAACCATTGTTGCAGACGCTCCTGTTTTTCCTTGTTGGTTATACCTCCATGGTAAAACGTTGAAGAAAATCCTTTGGCTTCTAAATAAGTGTTAATCTCGGTTGTGGCACGTCGATTTCGCACATATATAATGGAAGCGCCTTTATATGTGTTTAAAATATATTCTAGCTGAAATAATTTGTCATCCGTGTGGATAACCTGATAAGCAATATTGGGTCTGGCAAATGATGCTTTAAAAATCTTCGGATTGATAAAATCCAAATTATCAACAATATCATCAATGACATTGTGTTTTGCAGTAGCCGTTAACGCAATGCAGTTGACTTGAGGGTGTAATTGCCTTAAGATTGAAATATTCTTGTAAGCTGGCCTAAAATCATTTCCCCATTGACTGATGCAATGCGCTTCGTCAACAGCAATGAGATTAACCTTCATTTGCTGAATACGTTCTTGTACTATGGGCTGTTGTAATCTCTCTGGTGAGAGATATAGAAATTTATAATTTCCATAGATACAATTATCCAATTGCGTATCCAATTCATTATATGGCATGCCAGAAGTTAACGCAATAGCTTTAATGCCTTTATGTTTTAGTGTGTTAACCTGATCTTTCATTAAAGCAATTAAAGGCGATACTACAATGCAAATGCCATCTTTAATCAGTGCAGGAACCTGAAAACATATCGATTTTCCACCTCCAGTTGGTAGTAAGGCAAAAGTGTCTTCATTCTCTAAAACCGAATTGATAATGTCTTCTTGTAGTGGTCTAAAAGAGGTGTAATTCCAGTAGCGTTCTAAAACTTCTATCGGATGCATTACTGAATGTTTAGTTCCTTAAGTATAAAATCAGACCTATCTTCTATTGAACCAAAAGGCACATCGATAAGTTGATAGCCAAAACGCATATATGTCTTTAATAAATGCTCGTGAATTTCAATGGCTTGTTCAAAATTTTCATAGCGTTCGCTATCACTTGTAAAGATTTCTTGCCAAGGTGCCAAAACAAAAACAAAATCATACGTATTGGTATTGCAAACATCGATGAAATACTGTGGGTATTTGTCACCTATATAATCCATATATGCCAAAACGTCTGGTAAACCTCTGTCTAAAAACACCACAGATTCTGTTGCTTTACCAGCATCCTTAAACTGCTGCAGTCTGCCTTCCAATAATTTTTCACTAAAAAGCAAAGGTTCGGTGAGAAACAATTGTTCAATGCCATCTTTTCTAGCTTGTAAAGTGACTTGTCTGGAGATTTCATCAAAACAGAGAAAACCACGTTCTTTTAAGTGATTGATAATTGAGGTTTTTCCTGTTCCAGGGCCACCAGCTATGACAACTTTTATAGGATTCAAATTGGCAATGTTTTTGCTATATAATAAGTGAATAAAAATAAAGATAAAAATGTAAAGTTAAGTGTATCTTTGCAACTGAAAAATTTTGATATGAATAGTTCTAAAAAAAGTGAGGAATTTTACGAAAAATTAAAATCACAATTGTACGATACAGCCATGTGGCCAACGGAGTATCTGTATAAGTTTATTGTGGTTTCTAAGGGTACGGGAATAAAAGATATTGAAGATTTATTCAATGATTTGGGAGCTGTCATTAATACCAACGAATCCAAGAAGGGAAAATATACAAGCGTCTCTATTAACGTTAGAATGAAAAACCCTGAAGCCGTAATTGAAAAGTATAAAGAGGTTGCCGAAAACGTTGATGGTGTAATTTCTCTATAAAATTTATATATGCTGCTTAAAATTTTGTACTTTGCAGCAAAACCTAGAGACTTCAGGTTTTAAAATTATTTACTACACATTTTACAATTTTGATTGACGATTTAGAATACAACACAGAACGCGAGCATTTAATAATTCCTGAGTATGGACGCCATCTACAAAAGATGATAAACTATGCCAAGTCTCGCGAAACCAAGGAAGAACGAAACAAGTTAGCAAAAGCTATTATTTCTGTAATGGGAAATCTACAGCCGCATTTACGAGATGTGCCAGATTTTCAGCATAAGTTATGGGATCAGCTATTTATAATGTCTGATTTTGATTTAGACGCTGATTCTCCGTTTCCGAAACCTTCAAAAGAAGAGTTAACCGCTCGGCCAGAACCGTTAAAATATCCTCAGAATCATCCAAAATATCGTTTCTACGGAAATAATATTAAAACGATGATTGATGTGGCATGTACTTGGGACGATGGTGAAATGAAAGAGGCATTGGTTTATACCATTGCTAATCACATGAAAAAGTGTTACCTCAATTGGAATAAGGATACCGTTGAAGATGAAGTTATCTTTGGTCACCTATTTGAGCTTTCTGATGGTAAGATAAACTTAAAAAATAAGGATGAGGATTTAACGGATTCTTCAGACTTAATGAGATCCAAATCCAAGTATAGTAAGAAAAGCGGTCCAAAAAAATCTAAAAAGAAATATTCCAACAATAGAAAACGTTACTAAAACGTATGGGAACATTTAAAATTGAAGGAGGCCACCAACTCAAAGGTAAAATTCAGCCTCAAGGAGCAAAAAACGAAGCTTTACAGATTTTATGCGCAGTTTTATTAACTGACCAAGAGATAAAAATAGACAACATTCCAGATATTATTGATGTTAATAAACTCATTGCTTTATTAAAAAAGCTGGGTGTTAAAATCAATAAACTAGGTAAAGGGTCATATACCTTTAAAGCAGATGAGGTAAATCTAAAATATTTAGAATCTGCAGAATTTAAAGAAGATGGTAAAGGTCTAAGAGGTTCAATCATGATTGTAGGACCTTTGTTAGGCCGCTTTGGTAAAGGCTATATTCCTAAACCAGGCGGTGACAAGATTGGACGTCGTCGATTAGATACGCATTTTGAAGGGTTTATAAACCTTGGAGCTAAATTTAGATATAATAAGGAGGATTATTTTTATGGTGTAGAAGCTGAGAAGTTAAAAGGAACTTATATGCTTCTTGATGAAGCTTCTGTTACAGGTACTGCAAACATTGTAATGGCTGCAGTATTGGCAGAAGGTAAAACCACCATTTATAACGCAGCCTGCGAACCTTATCTGCAGCAACTATGTAAAATGCTTAATCGAATGGGAGCGAATATCTCTGGTATTGGCTCTAATATGTTAATTATTGAAGGTGTTGATAAACTTGGCGGAACCGAACATAGAATGTTACCAGATATGATTGAAATTGGTAGCTGGATTGGTTTGGCCGCGATGACTAAGAGTGAATTGACCATTACCAATGTAAGTTGGGATGATTTAGGAGTTATACCAAGTGTTTTCAGAAAAATAGGTATAACAGTAGAACGGCAAGGAGATGATATCCACATACCTGCTCATAAAGATGGGTATGAAGTTCAAAATTATATAGATGGCTCAATATTGACCATTGCAGATGCACCTTGGCCAGGTTTTACGCCAGATTTATTAAGTATTGTCTTGGTTGTGCTTACACAAGCCAGAGGAAGCGCTTTAGTTCATCAAAAAATGTTCGAAAGTCGATTGTTCTTTGTAGATAAATTGATTGATATGGGAGCTAAGATTATTCTTTGCGATCCCCATAGAGCTACGGTTATCGGTCATGATTTTAAATCACAACTCAAAGCAACCACAATGACCTCTCCAGATATTAGAGCAGGTGTATCGTTATTGATTGCTGCTCTGTCTGCAAAAGGAACATCCACAATCCACAATATAGAACAGATAGATCGTGGTTATGAAAATATAGATGAACGTTTAAGAGCTATTGGTGCTAAAATTGAGCGTTTGGAAGGGAATTAGTCTCACAGTAATAAGTAACTAGTAAAAAGTAAAAAGTAAAAAGTAATAAGTGAGTTGTTCTAAAATCCACTTTACACTTTTCACTTTACACTAATATTTAGTGTTATTCCATCGAATAGAAAAATTGCTCATTTACAATTTTACCATCATTTACTTCCCATACACCAACTTCCTCCATTTGTTGTCTTCCTCTATCCTTTGTAGTTATATCAAACGTCATTTTAGAGGTAAAATGATTTCCAGCCACAACGGGTTCTCCAATCTCTCCACCATGAAATTCTTCAACATTGTCTAACCATTCCTTGTTTTTATTCCAGACATTTTGTCTTCCTTCAGTAACTTCTCCAGGCATACCTGGTATTTCTCGGCTTGTTACGTTTTCTGCGTAAAGTTCGTTGACGCATTCTAGGTTTTTACCTTCTGCGCACATTTGGTGCCATTTTTTGGCGACATCCCAAGTACTCATATTGCTTATGGTTTTTAATTAGTATTTTAAATGTACTCAAAAGTTTACCGACTTGTCTTAAAATAATGTTAGGATTATATTAACCCGTTGTGCATTTTGAGTGGGTTTCGTTAAAAACAATTGAAATTTCAAGCTTTTTGCCTCTTGTCCTAATTGATGAACTTGAAATTTCATCGATATTCCCATTAGGGATAGGGTAAAAATCGATGAAATGTTCATAATGCACAAGGGGTTACATTCCTAAAAAATTAAAAGCCCTGAGACTAATCAGGGCTTTTTAAAATTGTTTATTGAAATGGTTATTTCGGTTAAGACTTGATAAGTCTTAAAATTAGTAACGTTGGATTTTTTAAATTATTATATTAAATAGTTAAAAAAATAAAAATAATTTATTTGAGATGTTAATTTGGTGCTGATTTATAAGTTGTTAAACAGCGTTCCCTAGCTTCTTTATGGTCAACCATTTTCTCGGGATAATCCTCGGTGCCATATTCTGCTACCCATTTTTTGATGTATTTTTTGTCCTTATCGAATTTATCGATTTGAGTGGTGGGATTAAAAATTCTGAAATATGGTACAGCATCCACACCAGAACCTGCCACCCATTGCCAATTACCGACATTGCTAGCCATTTCATAGTCATGGAGTTTCTCTGCAAAGTAGGCTTCGCCCCAACGCCAATCAATCAATAGGTGTTTGCACAAAAAACTACCTACTAGCATTCGCACTCTATTATGCATAAAACCAGTTTTGTTCAGTTGTCGCATACCAGCATCCACTAATGGATAGCCTGTTTTACCTTCGCACCATTTTTTAAATTCATCTTCATTATTTCGCCACTCTATTCGATCGTATTTAGATTTAAAAGCATTGTCCTTGGTTTCAGGAAAATGCCATAGAATTTGCATAAAGAATTCGCGCCAAATTAATTCCTGCCAAAAGATTTCGTTACTCTCATTAATCGCTTTTTTAATCATTTTACGTACGCTTACCGTTCCAAAACGTAAGTGTGGACCTAAGCGAGAGGTGGCTTCTTTGGCTGGGTAATTTCGTTTCGCTTGGTATTCTTGGATTAGTGTTGGTGTCACTTCGTAATCTTCGATTTCCTGTGATGATGTATTAAAACCAATATCCGATAAACTGAGGTTGGGTAATCTGGTGTGTTGAATTAAGTTATCTAGATAATCGTTAGTGTAGTAAATTTTTAAATTATGATCCTTAAATTTTTCTTTCCAGGTTTTCATGTAAGGTGTATACACAACATAAGGATCTCCATCATTCTTTACGACTTCATCTTTTTCAAAAATTACTTGATCTTTAAAGGTCCTAAAGTCTATGCCATTGTCATCCAAGAGTTTTTCGATAGCCTCATCACGATCTCTTGCATAGGGTTCGTAATCGTGGTTTGTATAAACAGTTTCAATATCATAATCCTTAATTAATTCTTTATAAACATCAATAGGTTTCCCATGAAACATGGCAATACTACTATTATGCTCATTCTGCAATGTTTTGCGCATCTTCTGAAGCGTTTTAAAAATAAAGTTCACTCTGGCATCATCCTCGGGTAAATCATCTAAAATTTCAGAATCGAAAATGAATATTGGTGTAACAGGATACTCTCCCTTTAATGCTTCGTAAAAACCTAAGTTATCGTCCAGCCTAAGATCTCTTCTGAACCAGAATATATTTGTTTTATTATTCATTGTTTTTAATTATTCAGATAATGAATTAGTTATTAGACATTTGTCTTTGTTACATAATAATTCATTTTCAGTACTTTCCAAAGAGCGCTTCTAGCTTCTCAGTTCTGTAATTAAAGATTTCTTCCAATTTAGGCTTTACTAAAATTGGATGTACCATTTGCCCAAGAAAACCCATTGGGACTTTATAATCTATAATATCTTCCATTTCTACACCTCCTTCAATTTCCTTGATAAAATGTTTATGATGCCATAGCGCATAAGGACCAAAGCGTTGCTCATCTACAAAATATTTTTTATCCATTACATGTGTAATTTCAGTCACCCATTTGGTTTTTATTCCCATAACAGGCGTTACAATATACTGAATGATTTGTCCGGGAAACATAGGTCTATCAGCACCTGAAAGAATATTAAATCCCATATAATCTGGGGTAATGACTTTTAAATTTTTAGGGTCTGAAAGGAAATCCCATGCTTTTTCAACAGAGATGGGTAAGTTTTGCTTTTTATGTAAGGTGTATATTTTCATTTGGTGTATTTTGTTTTTGACTAGGTTTGGGCTTAGTTATTGAATAGTATATACCCATTTAAAGTGGTTGCTATAAATAGCCATATTATATAGGGTAACAATAGATATTTAACCCACTTAAGTCTATCGTGTCTAAATGTTATAAAAAAGTAGAGAATAGTAAGAAACAATAGTATTAAAACGATCAATCCTATAGTGATCATTTTTTGATTAAAGAAAAACCAATTCCAGCTAACATTTAAAAGCCAAGAGAATACATAAACTAACCAAAGCGAGACTTTTGATCTTTCAATAAAGAGTTCTGCTAGATAATAAGAAAAACACAGCATTATTATAGTCCATGCAAAACCAAATACCCAGCCTGGTGGTGTCCACGGAGCTTTATTAAGGTTGGTATACCATTCGCCAGATACAGCATCACCCATAAACCAATTACCAATGGCAAGCCCACCAAAATTAATGGCTAGAAAGAGGGTGAGGTAGTATGCTTTTTTCAAAGTATTATGCTTTTATTTTCTCGATATGTGCGAGGACTTCTTGAGCTTCGGCATACTTCTTATCGCTTTTGGCTCTATTAGTGGTCGATAGTTTGTGCCAGTCTGACATTAACTTTTCATACTGCTTTTGTAGCTTGTCTAATTCTGAAGTTTTTTTAAAAAGACCAAACATATTATCTATTTTAAATATTTTGTTATACGCGAATTTGTGGGTTTTGTGATGGAGTAGAAGTAGTCTGTTAATTCGCCTTCTTCATCAACTAAATATTTCTGGAAATTCCATTTTACTACAGAGCTTTTCTTACCATTAATAGCTTTTTTAGTCAACCATTTGTAAAGAGGATGTTGGTTATGGCCTTTTACGTTAATTTTTTGAGTAACAAGAAATGATACACCATAATTAACTTCACAAAACTGTTGAATGTCGTTAGAATCACCAGGCTCTTGTTTTCCGAATTGATTGCAGGGAATACCAATAACGACAAGTTGTTCCCTATAAGTATCATGGAGTTGTTGTAGTTCTTTATATTGTGGTGTGAAGCCACATTTTGATGCCACATTAACAAACAAGATTTTTTTACCTTTAAAATCGGCTAAATCAATTGGTTGTCCTTGTAAACTGTCTATTTTGATATCATAAATAGGTTTTGACGCCTTTCTAGTTACAGTATTATCTGAAGTTGTTAATGTGCCGACAAATGCTTTTAGTGGATTCATAAATCTATATTTTAAAACTAACTATACCGCAATCCATTTCAAATACCTGTCCGGACAGTGATGCTGCTTTTTGAGAAAGTAGAAAGCCAGCCATATCGGCAACTTCTTGAGGTTGTAAATATTTTTTTAGTGGATGTCGATCGTTCATATTTTCAATCATCCTTTCATTTCTCAAAAGTTTAGATGCCAATTCGGTATCAGTTACCGTTGGAGCTATAGCATTGACTCTTACCGTAGGTGCTAATTCTGCTCCTAATGACTTGGTCAAACCTTCAACAGCAGATTTGGAAGCTGCAACACTAGCATGAAATGGCATACCTAGCTTGGTGGCTACTGTACTGAATAAAACTATAGAAGGGTTATTGCCATTTTTAAGTGATGACAAATACTTTTGTATTGCTTTAACAGCACCTAATACATTAATTTCAAAATCGTTTTCAAAATCATCAATACTCAAACGATTTATCGGTTTAAGGTTAATGCTACCTGGGCAATATACTAATCCATCAGCACTGTCAATTTCTGGTAGTTCGTCATTTATGACATCACAACTGTGATGCTTTAGGTTTTCAGATTCATTTTCAGGTGGTGTTCTACTGATATTCACCACTTCATCATAGGAAGAAAGCAAAGATGTGACAATTGCATTGCCAATACCTTTGCTTCCTCCAATTACTATTAATCTGCTCATATTGCTTATGCTGCTGTTAATGGACGTCCTTTTAAACGTTTTTCAATCTTTTGTTTTATAACTGTTAAACGCTTCATGAGTTCCATTAATTTTGCGTCTTTCTTCTGCTTGTAAACTTCGTTTACACCAAGAATAATCTCTTTGGCTTCTCTTGCGGCCAAGATTCTGTCACTAGTTGTCTTGAAGGAAAACTTCCTGTTTTCAAATTCAGTTGCTTTTTCTAATATATCCATTTGCTAATTGTTTATATAATTCTGTAATTCAACAATTTTTTCGGGTGTGTTGAAAATTCCACCATAATAAGTTGTAACTGTTGTTGATGTATCATCTTTAACACCTCTAGATGAAACACATAAATGTTTAGCATCAATGATTACGGCAACATCATCGGTTTCTAATACAGTTTTAAGTTCGTTTGCTATTTGCTGGGTTAAACGTTCTTGAACCTGTGGGCGCTTTGCGTAATACTGTACGATGCGATTCAGTTTTGAAAGCCCTATGACTTTCCCTGATGATTTGTAGGCAATATGTGCTTTGCCAATTATAGGAACGAAATGATGTTCGCAATTTGAGTAGAACGTAATGTTCTTCTCCACTAACATTTGATTGTACTGATATTTATTATCGAATAACGCTACTTTAGGTTTATTATTTGGGTCGAGGCCAGAGAATATTTCTTCGACGTACATCTTGGCAACACGGTCTGGCGTGCCTTGTAGTGAATCGTCTTTTAAATCTAAGCCCAATACATCCATTATTTCAGAAAATAGTATTGAAATTCGCTGTTTTTTTTCGTCATTGGACATCTCAAAAGCATTAGGCTTCATAGGTGTCTCTAGACTTGTAAATAAATGGTCATCTCCAATATCTTCAATCGAAAATCCATTTAATTTGTGACCATTTTTAGTGGAAGTTGTAGTATTCATAAAAATCTTTTTAATGTGCTGTCTTTAAGTACTCCAAGCTTAAATCAAAGCACGTGTTAACGTTTACTTATAGAGTTATTTGTTATTGTTCTTTGACGCGTACATTTAAATCTGCCTTTGTCAAATGTTCTTTTTTTAATGTGTTTGGTTGCTCGTCCTTGAACTCGTGCTCTCCACATTCTGAAACTACTAGGTTTCATTTCTCTCCGCATTAAATCAATAATTTCTTGTTCTTTTAAACCAAACTGAAATGTTATTGCTTCAAATGGTGTTCTATCTTCCCATGCCATTTCTATAATACGATCAATGTCTCTAATACTCAAATTCATAAACTTTCGGGCATTGCATATTGCATGTCGTATTTAACTTTCTGATCGAGTAACTTATTAAAGAATTTCTTGTTCTCTTTAAACGTTTTACTGTTTCTAAAACGGATAAACCTACCTTGTGCGTGCAGACTTGATCCATTAACCTTATATATTACTAATTGATAGTAAGGAATTATCCAAGTAAAATTTCTTAGCCCTTGATTGATCATCACCAAAATACCCTTCGGCCGTAATTCTATATTAGCATAATTTATATCTGACACTTTGTTCATCATGCTCTGCATATTAGGACTTACTTCTTCTATTATCATCCTTTTAGAGCCTATACCTTTAAGTTTCAATATCTGTACCAAACTAAAAGGACTGCCAATAAGGTCGGCTATAATTTGCCTGTGCTCACTATTATGATGTGTAGTGTTTAAAATCATTACACCGTAAATATACAAAATGTTTAACCTTTTATGTAAAAAGTTAAACAAAAATTAACACAGAATTATGAATGTTGAAAATTTGGAGTCTATTCGTTTCGTAACATGCGCTTTCTATCACTAATGGTATGTCGCTTAAGTATTCTAAAACTTTCACGCATAACATCAGGATCTTTTTTCATATTCCAAAGAATATCGCTGGCGTACTTGCGGTTTTCCTTTATATCTACAATTGGAAATGGATAATCCTCACCAAGCTTAAAACTATAGAATGCTTGTTCCATTTCGGTCATAAGGTAAGGTTCGTGAATAAATGGTAGGTCTAAATTTTTCAATTCGGGCACCCACTTTTTGATAAAGACCGCATCTGGATCGTGTTTGAGACTGTTGGTAGTTGGATTGTAAATTCTAAGATTATTTATTCCTGTTTCTCCTGCTTGCATCTGTAATTGCGGAAAATGAATGCCAGGTTCAAAATCAAGAAATTGTTGTGATAAATGTGTGGTAGCATCTTGCCAAGGCTGCCAGAGAATATGCGTAAAGAACGATGCTAACATTGCACGCATTCTAAAATTAATATATCCAGTTTCAATAAGACATCGCATACTGGCATCTACTAACGGAAAACCAGTTTTACCTTCTCTCCAAGCTTTTTGATATGTTTTTGAAATACTCTTTTTCAGCTTATGGTAGCCTTTATTAATACTTGCGTTTTCCATGGTGTGTTCCATTTCAAACTTTTGAATA
Organism: Winogradskyella ouciana; assembly: GCF_965284585.1. Classification (NCBI taxonomy): domain Bacteria; kingdom Pseudomonadati; phylum Bacteroidota; class Flavobacteriia; order Flavobacteriales; family Flavobacteriaceae; genus Winogradskyella; species Winogradskyella ouciana. The sequence continues at coordinate 3,350,215 of NZ_OZ260095.1, read as the reverse complement.
AAATGAGCTTGCCATCGTAAACGCGATATAAATGCCGCAATATGAGATTTATCCTTTGCATTGGTTTTTAAAGCTTTTGCTTTTTGATAAACTTGGCGTATCGACAAGTTTCCCCAAGCTATATAGGGTGAAATCCTACTGCAACTACTACGTGATGCCTCGGGCTTAGATATATTGAACATGTAATCTTCATGTCTGCTTTCAAAGAAAGAGCTGGCATATTTCCAACCCATGGTGCTACCTCCTTTTTGAAAATTAGTGACTGATGGTGTCTCTAAATCGGTAACTGTAAATACCTTTTCTAAGGTTTCAATAGCGGTATTATTTATCAATTGGTTATCGTTGGGCTTAAAGATTTCCAAGTCCTTGTTCATATAGCTTTCCCAATTTTCAAACCAATTATCTCGATATAGCAATCCACGCTCTACACCGTTGTTTTTGCTCTCGTGCCAATCGATAAAATTATTCCGACAATATCTCGTAAATTCTTTGTCTCTGTTGTAGGTGACCAACAATCCTGTTTCTACATGCGAATAGATGGCGTTAACTTTATAAAATTCCTGAATGAGATTAAACGCACTTTGAATATCGCAGGTCACAGCTAAAACCTTAGTATTGTATTCTTTAAGGCTTTCATTGATATCTCGAATCGATTCCTTTATAAAATTGAAATGGCGTTCGCTATAATGTTCATCATTTAGAATGATATATTCAAAAGCATAAAGAATCAAGGTTCGTTTTCCGGCTTTTAGGGCGTTTGCAATAGCTTCATTGTCTTGAAGTCTTAAATCGCGCTTTAACCAAACGACATTGATATGTTCTTTTTCTGCCATACTAAAGTTGCTCTAAAAACTGTTCAGCATTGTTGAAATGGTTTTCTAAAGTTTCTTTGTTCATTCTATCTAAATTGCCCAAAAGCATACCTAATCTAGGATTGCCTGAGAAGAAATCGCGATGCTTATCCATAAAGGTCCAGAATAGACCATCCCAAGTGTCTTGCCAATCGCCTTTAGAATAGTTGCTCATTTTCATGATGTAATTACTACTGCTTATATAAGGTTTGGTCGACATTAGACCACCATCAGCATAAAGGCTCATACCATAGACGTTTGGTACCATTACCCAATCATAAGCATCAATGAATAATTCCATAAACCATTTGTACACTTCGTCTGGATCAAATTCACATAACACCATAAAATTGCCCAGTATCATTAGGCGTTCAATATGGTGTGCATAACCTGTTTTGAGGACTTTTTTTATAACGTCGTCGATGGGTTTTATACCTGTTGTGCCATCATAGAATGACGAAGGAATTTTTCGATCAAAATTCCAGAAATTCTTAGTGCGTTCTTCTGTTCCTTTTACTTCATAGACACCTCTAATAAATTCGCGCCAGCCCAATATTTGACGGACAAAACCTTCAATGGAATTGATGGGAACATCATTTGATTTTCCAAAGCCAATCGCTTTTTCAATCACTTCTGAAGGGTTCAGTAATCCTACATTAATAAGCGGTGAGAGGATACTATGGTTTAAAAAGTGTTCTTCCTTAACAATAGCATCTTCGTAGGGTCCAAACTCATGAAAGCGTTGTTCAAAAAACTGTTGTAGCCAATCCTCAGATGATTTAAAATCTATAGGATAAATGGTTAAATCAGTAAGTTCACCATAGTGATTGCCGAAATTATCAGTCACATAGTTTTCAGCTTCCTTGTGATAATCACTTTTATCCGGAAATTGAATATGTGGTGGTGTTTTATCTTTAGGATACTTCTTTCTATTGTCACCATCATAGGTCCAGTTGCCACCTTCTGGCTCCTCAGAAACCATTAAGATGTCACGATTTTTACGCTGTTGTTTGTAAAACGATGTTTGAAAGAATTTCGTTTTATTCGGTTTAAAGAACGAAGTGAGTTCTTCTTTTGTGTTTATAAAAAGTGGGTTCTCATACCATTTTATGTCAATAGCATTAGAAACTTCATTAATGTGTTTTTGCAACCAATTGTCTGTTGGGTCAATGATATGAAGCTTTTCGACACCTTCATCAATCAGTTTAGGGATGAGTTGTCTTACATCACTTAAGTCTGATGTAGCATCAATATAATTAACCGTTTTATCTTTACTCTTAAGATATTCTGCATAAGCCTTCATGGAAGCTCTATGAAAGGCAATTTTTTGTTTGTGAAACTTGTAATGCGTAAAGAATAGAAATTCTTCAATGATATAGACATCAGCTTTTACCTCGAGAATTGGTGAATTTCTGAATAATTGATGTGGGAATATGAGTACGGCTTCTTTCATTATTAAAATAAGCTAGGTTGCAACCAAAGACTTCTAAATTTTCCATTAGCATCATAGCGCTCTGCTTGCAATTGCACATTGAATTTTCGATCTCTAGGGTCGTTACCAACACCTGCTACATACATCCAATTGCCGTAGTTGCTGTGTACATCGTAATCTACTAATAAAGACTCAAAATAGGATGCGCCAATACGCCAATCGAGTTCTAATTCTTTAGCGAAGTAGGACGCCACATTTTGGCGTCCTCTGTTACTCATCCAGCCGGTTTCTTTGAGTTCAATCATATTGGCATTTACAAAGTCAGACTGGGTTTCGCCATTAATCCAATTATTGATTTGAGTTTGGTTTGTAGACCATTCGTAATCTTTTTGAAGTATACCTCCTAGTTTGAATATTTGGCTACCGTGCTTAATGGATACGTACTTAAAATAATCACGCCATATCAATTCAAAAATCAACCAGTAGGTTGATTGGTTTTTAAAATGTTCTTTTTCAAATTGTTTTACGTTCCAATAGATTGTTCTCGCAGAAATACTGCCATTAGCCAACCATGGTGAAAATTTTGAACTGTAATCAACACCAACTAAGCCATTTCTAGTTTTCTTGTAGAATCCTAATTTTTTAGTATTGAAGAAATAATCGTTTAATCGATTTAAGGCTTCGGTTTCACCGCCTTTAAAAGGGAATACTGAATGCGGATGTTGTTCAAAGTCTTTAAACCCAAGGTCTGACAACGTTGGGATATTGGTATTGTTTTCAATTCTATTATCGTTGGTTTGCTTTTTGGTTGTCACCTCATGTCTTATGTCAACATACTTTTCTAATTTCTTTCTGAATACAGTAAAAACTTGTGGTGTTTTAGAAATTTCAAAATTGATATCTTCTGGATGAAATAAAAGCTGATTGTGAATATGGTGCCAGTTGATATCCTCTAGTTCGGCTTTCACCAAATTCTCAGTATCTACTTCCTCTTGCGTCCATTCTTTTTGAAGGTAAATGTCCGTTATCTGATGTGCTTTGCCCAACTCTGGAATGACAGCTTCAGGTGCATCAAGAAAAACCAGTAGATCAATATTGAGCTGATTGAGCTGTTCTTTTAAATCGTGAATTGTCTCTATCAGGAATTTAGCTCTGAACTTTTCTGTCTTTTTAAACCCAAATTTATCGACTTCAAAATGTCTTGGGTCAAAACAATATACGCCAACAAGTTTGTGGCCGTTCTTTGTTGCTTCAGCTAAAACAGCGTTGTCAATTGTTCTTAGGTCATTTCTAAACCAAACCAAGTTTTTTATTTTGTCCTTCTGCATTTTTCGCTACAATATTTTACGTTGTCCCAATCCTTTGCCCATTTTTTGCGCCATGTGAATGGACGTCCACAAACGAGGCAAATTTTCTCTGGTAAATGTTGTTTTTTTGCACCTTTCATTTCGGTTCTACAAGGGCATTTAGCATACCTTTAAAGACAAAGGCATGGAACGGTAAAACCATATACCAGTACAATCGTCCCCAAACGCCTTTAGGCCTAAACACTGCACGCTGATATAGTTTGTCCTTCACAATTTTAAATTCCAACCAGGCTTCTCCAGGCAATCGCATTTCGGCAAATAATAAAAGCCGTTTTTCGTTTTTATCAGCATAAAGTACACGCCAAAAATCGAGAGGGTCACCAGCTTCAAGATAATTATCATGCGTACGACCTCTTCGTAATCCAACACCACCAAATAGTTTATCCATATAACCTCTTAGCTTCCAAAGGTTATTAAAGCTATACCATCCGTTACGACCACCAATACTCCAAATTTTGTTTAAGGTGTATTCTTCATCTACTATATTTCTCGACCTCACATCTTTAAAACAGCCGTATTGAGGTAGCTCGATGTGTTTAGATAATTGACTTCTAAATCGGCCACTGCTAACGGCATCTTTCCAGCTTGATATTACCGCATTTTGTTCAATTTTTTGAAATGCTAAATCGACCGCAGTTTTATAATCGACCGGTTTTATGTCTATAACATCATTGACTTTACTTGGTTTGCCAATAACTTCTACTTTCATGCTGTCTACCAATGCTTGAGCCAGTTGAAATGAAGTGGATGTTACAAAATACAGCCAATAAGAAGATAATTTTGGTGTTAAGACAGGTAAGGTGTAGATGTAACGCTTCAGACCACGAACTTCTGCAAATTGCAATAGCATTTCTTTGTAAGTCAAAACTTCAGGGCCATAAATGTCATAGGAATTGTTGTATAATTCTTTTTTCCCCAATGCGCCAGATAGATAGCCAAGTACATCTCGTATAGCCAAGGGTTGGGTTTTAGTGTTTAGCCACCTTGGAGTTATCATAACAGGTAATTTTTCAACAATGTCCCTAATAATTTCGAACGACGCGCTACCGCTTCCTACTATGATGCCTGCACGTAGCGTAGTGAGTGCATATTCATCTGATTTTAAAGTTTCCTCTACTTGTAGTCTAGACTCTAAATGCTTAGACAATGATTCATCATTAACAATCCCACTAAGGTAGATGACTTGTTTGCAATCCGTAGCGTTAATTAGGTTTTTGAAATTAAGGGCGCATTGACGTTCTAGGGATTCAAAATCATCAGAACCAGTTGCCATAGAATGGATAAGGTAATATGCGGCATCAATATCTTTAGGGATTTTATTGGGCTCAGGATCTAAAAAATCAATTTTTATAAAAGAACAAAGTGGGTTGTCTTCTATTTCATCTGGAATACGGTTTAAATCACGTACACAGCATATTAATTCGTGTTCATCTTCTAGAAGTTGAAGTGCGAGTCTTTTGGCGATATAGCCTGTTGTGCCTGTAATTAATATGCGCATTAGTCATTAGGGATTGCAAATTCTGGTTTTGGGCGCTGATATTCTAATCGTTTTTTTAACTCTGGTACTGCATAGCCATCTAACCCGTTGATAGTCGCTACCTTGCCCTTAGATAAATTAATGAATCCATCTTTTTCTAATAAATCATCAGGTACATAGAGTTTTTCAATTTTACCAATGAGTAAGATAGTGTTATTTGCCTTAATAGGGTACTCTTCAACATAACTCATTGCTAATTGCACAGGGCAACCTTTTACAAAAGGTGCTATAAAATTGTCTTTATATTCTTCTTCTAATGATGTTGCATCAAACTCTGAAATACCTGAATCGTACTTGGCAGAGGTGTGATGTGCATCTTCTAAAATACCATAGTGTATATGATTTAGAGTATATTTCCCTGTAGTTTTAATGTTATCATAGGTGTTTCTAATTACAGTTGTAGGTCGCAAAAAGAAACCTAAAAGCCCAGGATTAGAACCTAAATGTGTTATGGAACTGAATACGGCCACATTACTTACACCAGTATCATCTTTGGTACCAATGAGATTAGCCGATTTATAACCAGAGCAACTATTAATTAAATTAATGCGATACAAATGATGCATTTGGTTAATATCATCTAAGCTGAATTTAGCCATTTTAAAGGTTTGTAAAATTGTTGATTTTAATATTTTCAGCTTTAAGATCGAACATTAAATTATATAACCCAAAGAACGTTCTGTTGATGTAAATAAAGTGTTTAGAACCTCTGTTGCCATTCATATTTCTAAGCTCTGTGCTTTTTGAATATTTCTGACCCATTTCTGATACTTGATTAAAAAAATCAGGATTTGAAAAATCGAATATTTCTTTTTGAAATGGCTGAGTGAACAGGCTGAGTAACTCGTGAAACATTGCAGAAAAGAATTCGATTTCTTCTTTAGAATCATCAGACCTTAGTATTTCCAGCTGATACATTTTCTCAGAAAAAGCATCAGGATTATCGATACAAGCTTTATCTGCTAATTCAAAATAAGGTTTGTAAAATGTTTCAGGAATGGTTTTCATACACCCAAAATCGAGCGCAATTAAATGACCTTCTTTAGATATCAAAAAATTTCCGGGATGAGGATCTGCATGCACCTTTTTTAATTTATGAATTTGATACATATAGAAATCCCAAAGCGCTTGTCCGAGTTTATTGGATACTTCGTGATCTGTGTTGTGCGCCACAAATTCTGAAAGGTGTTCTCCTTTCATATAATCCATTGTTATAATGCGCTCTGAAGAAAATTCTTCGTAATAATTCGGGAATTTTAAATTAGGAATATGCTTACAAGCCTCTACAACGTCTTTACTTTGCTGTATTTCTAATAAATAGTTAGTTTCTTCTGTTAACTTGTTTTCTACTTCTTTAAAGTATTTATCCGAATCTTTACCTTTAATATTAAACATCTTAATAGCAATTGGCTTTACTAAAGCCAAATCTGATGCGATACTCTCCGCAACTCCAGGATATTGGATTTTCACAGCAAATTTTTTCCCATCCTTTTCTGCAATATGGACTTGTCCTATACTGGCAGCATTAACTGAAGTTGCGTTGAAAGTATCAAAAATGTCTTCGGGATGTTTACCGAAATATTTTTTAAACGTTTTTATAACTAATGGCGGCGATAATGGTGGTACTGAAAATTGAGATAAGGAAAATTTCTCAACGTAAGCTTGAGGCAAAATGCTTTTTTCCATACTCAGCATCTGAGCCACCTTAAGGGCGCTACCTTTTAATGTTTTTAGGCTATCATATATATCCTCTGCATTATTCTTATTAAGTCGTTCTTTGGCATCTTCTTTAGAATTTACCATTTTATCACCATAGTATTTTAAGTAGTTTACACCTACTTTGGCACCAGTGGAGACTAATTTACTCGCTCTAGAAATTTTGGTAATGGGTATACTGTCTATTGTCTTCATTTAGTTACTGTGCATTTTTTCTTTATACAAGAATTTACCAAAATCTATTAAACTCTTTAACGGAGTGGTATCAATAAGATCAAAACTTGCTCTTACTGATTTCTCAATAAACAAGTCTGTTTTTTCAAAAGAGGGTGAGGTGTCATCTAACCAAAATTTCATGGTAACTAGTAGTTGTAGCCAAGCTGATTCTTTTAAACCTCTGTTTTGAAGTTTTTCTAATTGCGCTTGCTTCAAATCTAAGGTCTTTATATTAAGATGCTCTATGTAATTTGAAAATCGCTGCTTTAATTTTGCTAAGGTCTTAAGTGACTTTAGCTGATTTTTGTTATGCTCTAAGGCATGCACAACGTAGCTTCTATTGGCGGTAAGAACTTCAAAAAAGGTGTAGTAGAAGCTAAGTAACTTATTTCTAGCATCGAAATTAATATAGTCTTCGCTTTTCTCTAATACTGCATGTGCACTATCAAAAAAGACTTTGAAAATACTTTGTTCTAAGGCATCAAACGAGCCAAAAAATTCGTAGAATTTTTGTTCTTCAAAATTATTATCCTTTGCAAAAGCATAAACAGACTTGGGCTGTTCATTATGAGTTAGTGCATAATCCATGTATAACTCAATGATTTTTGATTCTGTGATTGATTTTTTCTTTGTCATTGTATTTCATTTACAATGTAAAGATACATAATGTTTAACTATTTTAAATAAAAGTTAAACAAAGTTTAACAAGAATATATGAATTTGAAAAAAAAAGTGTTTAACAATTTTCGTCACAGCAATTATCATCTTTAACCAATTTGCAGCTCATAATGGCTAAAAAGGCTCCAATAATTGGTGCGGTCAAATACAACCACAGATGTTGAAGATTACCAGAAATTATAGCTGGTGCTAGTGATCTAGCAGGATTCATGGATGCCTTGGTCATTGGACCAGCAAACATAGCCTCCAATAAAATTACACCTCCTACAGCTATTGCTGCCATGGTGCCGATTTCTTTACTTCCTGTAGAAACATTTATAATAACAACCATTAAGAAGAATGTGAGCAACAGTTCGAGAATAAAAGCTTTATAGGGTTCGAATCCTTCTGCGGGATAAGTGTGCCCAAAGCTGTTGCTCTCAGGAAATAAAACCCATAAAATCGCAACGGCCATAAAAGCTCCCGCAACTTGAAAAAGGATATATTTTGGCACATTTTGCCAATTAAATCGATTGGCTACAGCAAAACCTATGGTTACAGCTGGATTAAAATGTGCACCAGAAATTTCACCAAAGGCATAAATCATGGCCATGACAATAAGTCCCCAGGTTATGGCTACGCCAACGTGTGTAATGCTTCCTCCTGTAATTTCGTTTACGGTCATAGCTCCACAGCCACAGAAAACCATAGCGAACGTTCCGATAAATTCAGACCAAAGTTTTTTATTTAATGGGTATGTATTTAAACTCATATATTCTTAATTATTGAGTTTTATGTTTGAGAAGACATATTTCACCTCGGTTGCAATTTGAAGACTACGCTCTAGGTATTTTTCAGCTTGCTGAGGTGTGCCGTCAAAAGCTTTTGGATCTTCATAGGTTATTGGGATGCGCTTTACAGCACCAGCAATGAACGGACAACCTTCATCGGCACTAGAACAGGTCATAATGGCTGCAAACTCAGATGACGGATTAAAATCTGCATCAAATGTTTTAGAAAACCCAATAACAGGATGAGCTGTTTCAGAATATTTTATGGCATACACAGGATTATCCTCATTGGATAGTTTTTCAATTTTAAATCCAGAGCTTTCCAAAGCTTCAGCAGCCGAAGGAAATAGAGCAGTGGCTTCGGTTCCGCCCGAATAGCAAAATACGTTTTTAATATTAAAATGGTGAGCCATGGCTTGTGCCCAAACTTGAGATAAATGGCTGCGACGCGAGTTGTGCGTACAGATAAAGTTTAGGTTTATTATAGCTTTAGTACCTGCTTTAGTCTTTATAAAATCAATAAAAGGTTGTAACGTTGTTATTCTTTCTTCTGAAATTGAAGTGGTATCTAAGCTTTCTATTTTTTCTGATAATTCTGAAAATATCATTGTGTGTTTATATTTTGATTAACAACAGTTGCCATCTGGTGAGCAACAAGGTTCATCAGATAAATCTGCTAATTGTAATTTTGGTTTAGATTGTTTTTCTGGTATTCCACAATTATCTTTTGCCAAACAATCGGTTTGTTTTGTAGTTAATAGAAAGTTAGTGCCATTAAAGTCTAAACCAAATTTACCAATGGTTTCTCCTTGGTATTCTACTTCGATTTCTAAATCATCAATATTCAAGGTTTTCTGGGATAATTCAATAATATGTAGCAATTTTTCAGGATGTAGTCTATGGTTGTAATCATTGGCTTCCCAAAGTTGAAAATTCACAACCTCTTCATGCCTTACGGTACCTCCACAATCAATAAAGTCTTTGGTGATTTTACCAACTTCGGTTACATGAAAGTGATTGGGAACCAATGTTCCGTTTGGCAATTGAAATGCTATTTTATCTAGTTCCTTTAATTTCGATTTTATTTCTGATAGTTTCATAATTCTAAATTTATTTAACAACAATTAGTATTCTCGTTTACATCTTGATTCAAAAAATCATTTATAATGGTTTTCATTTTAGACCAATTGGCCTTGTCAATGCAATAGCAAACACTTGTCCCTTCGATATTGCCCGAAATGAGACCAACATTCTTTAATTCCTTAAGATGTTGCGAAATGGTGGGTTGTGCCAATCCAATTTCATCTACCAAGTCTCCACATATACAAGAGTTGGTCTTAAACAAATGTTGTAATATGGCGACTCTGGCAGGATGCCCAAAGACTTTGGCAATGCTCGATATTTGATTTTGCGCTTCAGTAAAAATTTCGCTCTTAGTTAATCCCATAATATTTAATTATTATATTGCAATATTACGATTAATATGTTTATTAGAAAAGATTAGAGGGTTATAATTGTTGTTTTTAAGTCTTTCTTAACATATTTCGCTTTTCTTAAGTCGTAACTTTAAGCCACTTTAAACAAAACACTTAACACTATTAAAAAATGAAGAAATTATTACTATTTGCATTTGCGTTAACATTGATGTTTTCGGTAAATGCACAAATTGAAACGCCTGCGCCAAGCCCTTTGAGTAAGGTTGAGCAACAGGTTGGATTAACAGATGTAACCTTGGAATATTCTCGTCCAAGTATGAAAGGACGTAAAATCTTTGGTGATTTAGTGCCTTATGGTAAAATGTGGCGTGCAGGAGCCAACAAAAATACTACCATAACATTCAGCGATGATGTTACTATTGGAGGTAATGAAGTAAAAGCGGGTTCTTATGCTATTTTTATTACGCCTAATGAAAAATCTTGGGATGTATATTTTTATTCAGACACCAATAATTGGGGAACTCCTCAAGAATGGGATGATTCTAAAGTTGCGGCCAAAGTCAATGTAGAGACGTATCAGATGCCTATGGAGGTAGAGACCTGGACTATGACATTCGATAGTTTAACTAACAATTCTGCAGAACTTGGTTTTATATGGGAAAACACCTATGCTGGAGTAAAATTTGAAGTGCCAACGGCTGAAAAAGTATCTGCTTCAATCGCAAAAGTGATGAGTGGCCCTTCTGCTAATGATTATTATGCTGCTGCTGTCTATAACTTATCTGAAGGTAAAGACTTGGATAAAGCTATGATGTGGATTGATAAAGCTGTAGATTTAACTAAAGAACAGCCGCGTTTTTGGTACTTGAGACAACAGTCTTTAATCCATGCTGCAAATGGAGATAAAGACGGTGCGATCGCTGCGGCTAAAAAATCACTTGAAGGTGCACAAAAAGCCGGAAATGATGATTATGTTAAAATGAATAAAGAATCATTAAAAGAATGGGGTGCGATGTAATTGTAACTCAGAATAATTTAGAAATAAAGCGCATCTACTTTGGTTGCGCTTTTTTTGTTTTAGTTTTTAATTGCTTGATTCTTATTTATTAGCTGTAAAATATGTGCAATCAAAATCACCAATACGCAACCAAACAAGTTCAACCATAAATAAGGCATCCAATCCAGCCACCATCCGATAATAACAATAGCTTGTGTAATTAATGCTCCAGTAAAGACGGCATTACCTTTTATATATTTAAAGAAGAAGGCCAATAGAAAAATACCTAAGACGTTTCCATAGAAAATTGAACCGATGATGTTGACCAGTTGAATTAGATTTTCGGCAAGATCGGCAAAGCAGGCTATGATAATGGCTACAATTCCCCAGCCTAATGTAAACCACTTGGTCATTTTTACCATATGCTCTTCTCCTTTGTCCTCTTTTAGATTTCTGCCATATAAATCGATAGAAGTAATGGTCGCTAAAGCGTTGATTTCTGAAGCTGTAGACGACATGGCTGCCGATAGAATAACAGCAAGTAACAATCCTATTAGTCCAGTTGGGAGATGGTTCAATATAAACCGAATGAACATATAATCCCTGTCGTTGGTCTGTGTGTCCTTAGCGGCATCATTGTAAAGTGTCTTTAGCTCACTTTCCTTATTTATAAACTCATCACTAACAGGATTTGCTCTTAGACCTTCCAATTCATTTTGAAGCCTTGAGTAATTATTGGCATATTCATTATCAATAGCTTTCTTTATCAGGAATTTAGACTCTAGTCGATAGGTTTTTTCGATGCTGTCTAATTTAGAAAGTTGAACTCTGGTATGTTCACTTTCATTAGTAGATAGTTTCAGACTCAATTCCTGTTTCTGGGAAAATAGAGTTGTTTGTTTGTCTTGAAGTGCTCTGTATTCGTCACCATATTCCGAAGCTAAAACCGTTTGGGTCGATTTATCGATAAAGTTTAATGGTGCAGGATTAAACTGATAAAACACAAACACCATAACACCCACAAGCAGTATGAAAAACTGCATAGGAACTTTAAATAAACCATTAAAGAGAAGACCCATTTGCATCTCCTTCATGGATTTACCAGAAAGGTAACGTTGTACCTGACTTTGATCCGTGCCAAAATAGGATAACATTAAAAATGTTCCACCAATGAGGCCTGTCCAAACTGTGTAGCGATTTTCTAGATCAAAAGAAAAATCTAAAACCTGCATCTTGCCAGTAGCACCAGCAATATCAATAGCATCAGTAAAAGAAACTTCTTCAGGTATTAAGTTTATAATGATAATTAATGCTGCAACCATACCAGCAAAAATTACAAACATCTGTTGCTTTTGAGTTACCGTAACAGCTTTTGTACCACCAGAAACGGTGTAGATAATAACCAATACTCCAATAATAATATTGAGCGTTACAATATTCCAACCGAGTACAACCGAAAGAATGATGGCTGGTGCGAAGATTGTGATTCCGGCAGCCAAGCCACGTTGAATTAAAAACAGAATAGCTGTGAGGCTTCGGGTTTTAAGGTCGAATCGATTTTCGAGGAATTCGTAGGCTGTATAAACTTTTAGACGATGATAGAGTGGAATAAACACCAAGCAGATAATAACCATGGCAATTGGCAGTCCAAAATAAAATTGAACAAAGCCCATACCATCTGAAAACGCCTGACCAGTAGTAGAGAGAAAGGTAATTGCACTCGCTTGAGTTGCCATTACGGATAATCCAATGGTCCACCATTTTGAGGTGTTTCCTCCTCTTACATAATCCTGAACATTTTTACTACCTCTGGTTTTCCAAGTACCATAGCCCACAATTGTGGCCAGTGTGGCAATTAAAACCGTCCAGTCTATCCAATCTAAAGTTTGCACCATAAAGTTAAGCGAATGAAGCTGTTATAAAGTAAAAGAGAATGATGTACAAGGCATTGGCAATTAATACGATGGTGTACAATTTGTCCCATTTTTGTTTTGGTTGTGGTTGGTTGTTCATTAGTTTAGTTGTTAGTTGTTAGTTGTTAGTTGTTAGTTGTTAGTTGTTGGTTGTTGGTTGTTGGTTGTTGGTTGTTGGTTGTTGCTCTGTATATCTTTCTTAAGTTATCTCATATCTTATATCTTATATCTCATATCTCATATCTCATATCCAATATCTCAATTCTTCAACTTGGTTGCATCCTCTTTTCCTGCGGAAAGCAAATTAGCAAAAAGTCGGTAGGCTCCAGAAACTCCTGCTGGGAATTCCCTAAAGAAACTCAATCCTGTATAAATGTAATTGCCTTTTCCGTATTTAGCGACGAGCAAGCTCCCTTCTTTAGAACTTTCACCTTTGTCGTTCATTGCTAAGAGTGGTGTAAATTTTTCTGACCATTCACCTGGAAAATACAAACCACGCTCTTGTACCCAACCTTCAAAATCTTGTGTTGTGATTTTATTCGGGAAATTAAGAATGGGGTGATTTGGTTCTAAAATTCTCACTTCGGCATTTTCGTCTGTAACTCTGTCTCTGGATAATTGCAGTTCATAAGGAGCGATGTTATCGGTTTTTATACCTCTACTTGTGTTGTACTGCACAATCATGTTGCCGCCTTCTTTTACATAATCCAGCAAAAACTTTTGTTTGAATTTCATTTCATCCAAAATATTGTAGGCTCTAATACCAACTACTATGGCATCAAAATTAACGAGGTTGTCTGCTGAAATTTGTTCGGGTTTAATGATGGTGACATTATAGCCAATCTGTCGTAAACTTTCAGGAACCACATCACCAGCTCCTTCGATATAACCAATATTGTTGCCACGTTTTTCAATATCCAACCGTACCACTTTACTAATACTTGGCATCAATACAGTTTGGTAAGGGATGTGTGCGTAATCAATCTCAACCAATTCGTCGGTGTAGAATTCACCATTAAAATTGACCATTGGTGTGATTAAGCCTTCACTCTGATTTTTTGGAGGAATAACCGTAAACACTAATTTTTGAATATCCCCTTTATTGGCAATTTCAATTTTTTGTTTCTGCGGATAGACGCTCCAATCATTTGGGTAAGCCATTTGCACATAACCTTCAACTGCATCTCTACTAGCTTTTACGGTGACTTCAATTTCTTTTTGCTGATCGTTTTCAAAAATAAAAACCTTATCAGCGATGCTTGCAGAAACTGGAGGTACAATCTCAAAAGGTCTGTACAATTCCCCTTTGTCTGGTTTTGAATAACGATACACCACTGGTTTCGTAATGGTAATTGGCGTGCCTAAAATATTCAGGTTAAAATCCACAAAAACTGCTCTAGGTGTTTCTGGCAATCCAATCCACTCCGGATTTTCAACATGGTACATACCCAAGGTGCTTTTTTTGTTTAGCCAATACGGTGTTGTATAATGAATATCTTTTGGAATGGTAATACCTTCATCAAAATTTAGACGTTGATTTTCTGGCATTGCCATGTTTTTTGAAATTCCGTTTTCTAGTGTCGAAAGGTTATAGGATACCAATTCGATTTTTGCATCACTTCGGTTTAGGGCTTCAATACTTAAGCCTACAGTTGATTCTGGCGATGCATGAGGAGTATTGGCAGAAACTTCAAGATACAAGCCTGCACAAGCTTCAATTATCGTTTTTAGTTCTTTGGTTTTTATGGTTTTCCAGTGTTCGTTTTTTACATTTTGAAGCAATTTGTACGCTTCTAATAGTTGCGGTAGGTGAGTGGCTGGATTTACAAAATTAAAGTTGCTTTCAACTTTATTTAGAATATTACCAATGGCTCGTCCTCCTTCAACTCGGTTCCATGAGGTGTCAATGCCAGCGAACACGTCGTTGCTATCGTCTAAAGGCTCTCCTTTTAAAAACTCAATATATTCGTCTTGAGTGCCACGTGTCATTAAACGTCCAAAACCTTGGCAAAGGTGTTGACTGCTTGCTAATGAAGCTACCTCATTATTAGACATGCCTTTGGTTGGGTAATACACTCCAATATCAAAATTGAGCATATTGCTTTTGTCAATCTTATCAAATTCTTCCCTACTACCATATCGCCACCATGAGGTGTTGTAAAATAGTCGTTTTGGTTGCCATGTATCTGTTAGGTTTAATTGTGATGGATACTTTGTAGCATCATTCGCTAAATCAAAAGCCTCTATACTCAGCATTGCTGAACTGGTGTGGTGGCCATGCGTTCTTCCTGCTCTTCTATGGTCAAAGCGATTGATGATAATGTCTGGTTTAAATTCTCGGATGGCCCAAACGACGTCTGAAAGCACTTCGTCCTTATTCCAGATTTCCAAAGTTTCATCAGGATGTTTTGAGTAACCAAAATCATTAGCTCTTGTAAAACGCTGTTCGCCACCATCAACGCGTCTTGCTGCCAACAATTCTTGTGTTCTGATGACTCCAAGTAATTCTCTGATTTCTGGTCCGATGAGGTTTTGTCCACCATCTCCACGTGTTAAGGATAAATAGGCCGTACGTGCCTTAACTTCATTTGACATGTACGAAATTAGCCTCGTGTTTTCATCATCTGGATGCGCAGCGATATAGAGTACAGAACCCAAAACATTGAGTTTTTGTACGGCTTTGTATATTTCTGAGGAATTAAGTTTTTTGGGTTGTTGTGCTGGTAAGGAAATTACTGTGCCCAAAAGAAAGATGAGGCAAAGTTTAATCTGGCGCATAAGGTGAATAGTTAGTTACTCTTCAAATATAAAAAAGTTACGCGCTTATGCCTTGGTTTTAGGTTTTGTTTAACGGTTATTTATAACCAATTTTTACGCTTAAAATAAATCAATAGACCAATAAAGATTGTAAACATAACTCCTAAAAGGACAAAATAACCGTAGCGGTATTTGAGTTCTGGAATGTACTCGAAGTTCATGCCGTAGAGTCCTGCCAAGAATGATAAGGGTATAAAAATGGAAGACATTATCGTAAGGACTTTCATTACTTCATTCATCTTGTTGCTAATGGTGGTCATGTACATATCCATTAAACTCCAAATCATTTCGCGGTAAATATCGATATTTTCTGATACTTGAATTAAATGATCGTAAATATCTCTGTAATAAGTGATTGTGCGTTTGTAAATTAGTGGGTGATCACCTTTTTCTATACGGTTGATAATCTCACGTAATGGAAATATAGCACGACGTACTTTTAGGATTTCACGCTTAAGTTGCTGCACCTCAATATTGACATCTTCTCGTGCATGGCCAGTAAACAATTCGGTTTCTAAATCTTCAATCTTGTTGCCCAAAGTTTCTATGATGCTGAAATAATTATCTACCACAGCATCGATTAAGGCGTACAATAAGTAGTCTGATTTTAAACCTCTAATTCTTCCGTTGGCATAGCGTAAGCGTTCTCGGATAGTACCAAAAACGTCACCTTCTGCTTCTTGAAAAGTCAATACATAATTTTTTCCAAGCACAAAGCTTACTTGTTCAATAACAATTTCTTCATTGGCATCATAATAGAGCATTTTCAAAACGACGAAGAGGTAATCCTCGTATTCATCAATTTTGGGACGTTGTGTTGTGTTTACAATATCCTCTAAAACTAGTGGGTGCAAATCGTACTGCTTACCAATATCCTCAATTTTATCGATATGCTGAAGTCCATCAACATTAATCCAGGTGACTGAATCTGTGTCCTTATAATTTACGGCATCTTCGATATTGAGCAAAATAGTTTCCTCGATATCATCCTTGGTGTAATCAAAACATTCAACTTGAAAATCTTTATCCGATTTTTTACCAGTATAGACCAGAGTTCCTGGGACTTGTCCGATGTGTTTTTTGTGTTCTTGAGTACGTTTTTTATTTCTCTTTTTTAACATAAGCTACAGTATACTGCTATCGTCTAAAGCATCTTTCTCCATTAAAGTTACTGCTTTTTGAAGAATAAGGTTGTTGGGATAGGTTACCAAGTCACCATTGTCGTCCCTAAGAATTAACTGAAACGCCCTAATGTCTTCTATGATGGCTTCTACAGGATAATCCTTATCATGTATTTTTATTTTGTCTCCCACTTTATAAGGAAATGAAAAGAACATAATAATACCAGAGGTTATATTACTTAAAATAGACCAGATGGCAAAAAGAGCGATACCAATTACTGCAAAAACGGAAGAAAAAACTAGTGAGATTTGATTGATTTCAACACCCAGAATAAAGGCTTCAATCAATATGGCAATGAGTAATAATGTCACCGTAACATAGCGACCGATAAGATTTGCCCTAGCTTCTGTAGTACCACTTCTCCTGCCAATTTTTTTTACTGTAACCACTATAACAGCTCTAATAATGAGAAGTATTATGAGAAGTATTGCCGTTGTAATGATTTCAGATTGGTACGTATTAAAAAAGTTTGACATGTTAAGTAAGTTGGTACTTAACAAATATAACTTAGATTCCTTAAAAAGCTATTGCAATTTTAATTTTTCCCGAAGGCTTTCGTCTGCGTTATTGTTTTTATTCCAATAGGCAGATTTAATCGAGCTAAGTTTTGTGGCTTTAGTGGTTAAAGTCTTTGTAGAAGCACCAAAACCGCTTTCTGATGTTTCTTCCCAGCCTAAAATATCAAAAGGGAATTCATTGTTGAAATTAATCTTGAGTGCTCTGTTTAATTCAGGATACGAAAGTGTGTACATTCCATCGTCTAAACTGGCGATTGCATTATATGCTTTTATAGGTTGGTGTCGCAATCTTGTAAATTCTAATGAAGGAACAATTTTTAGTTCACCAGTTGGAAGACTTTGAGGATCTATTCTGAGTTTTGTCCATAGTTCGTTTTCCGTCCAGTTTTTTTCAATATTGAAATTTTGATCAGCCTCCCCTTGAAAGTATGAATGTGACATGATTTCAAAATCATCACGATTGTTAAGTTGCGCGTAGACTTGTCCACACCATTCCTGTACAGAAGCCGTAACTTTTATGGCATGTTGATTGTTTGCCACGGGATAAAATGTGCTCTGCATTATGGAATAAGGATAAATACCAGTGTTGAAATTTTTTGTGGCATTCAATTTTAAAACAGGAATGTTGGATTCATTATAATTGTCTGCTTTGACCTGTTGTTCTGGTAGAAAATCTTCAGTGACAAATACCATAACAGCTGTGCCTTCCCTAAGTTCTCCATAGCGTGCTTGTTCCAGCTTGTAGGAGGTGATTTCGGCTTCGCCATTGTACCAGTAGTCCTTAAATTCATTTGAAAGCTTTGTTTCGGGAGATTGCTTTTCTTCTTTGAGTTCTGATATGGCAATAGTATCTGAGGTTTCAGATTTGTTTTCTTTACAGGAATTTAGTACAAAAATTATTGAAACAAGTGATAGAATTTGTATTGTCTTCATAGGTAGAGATTTAAAGGTTATAAGACACTTCGACTGCGCTCAGTGTGACAATTTAATATGCCAGAAGATTGTGAACAACAAAGTTACAATCCTAACGACCTTCTGCAATGGCATTTAACGTTTCATAAAGTAAATGGGTTGGTAGTCCGACGACATTGTTGTAAGACCCTTCTATATTGGTTATGCCAATAGCACCAATCCATTCTTGTATACCATAAGCACCGGCTTTATCCAATGGTTTGTATGCCTCAACATAATAACGTATTTCCTCGTCAGATAAGGCTTTAAACGTTACTTTGGTAATAGTATTTACCAATCGTTGCTCAGAAGTTTGCGTAAAACAAATAGAGGTCATCACCTCATGTGTTTTAGCACTCAGCGATTTAATCATTCTGAAAGCATCGTCTTCATCCTTTGGTTTTTCAACGGCTTTTCCATCTAACCAAACAATGGTGTCGCTTGTAATTAGGATGTCCTTGGGTTGAAGCTCATTTATAAAAGCTTCAGCTTTTAATTTAGCTAAGTAATCGGTAATTTCAGTACCCTTTAGATGTCTTGGGTAGACTTCGTCAATGGGTTTTAACTTTACTTCAAAATCTATGTTCATAGATTTCAGAAAAGTATGCCGCCTTGGCGAAGCTGAAGCCAGAATAATGTTGTGATCTTTTAGTTTGTCGTTCAGCATTTATTTTAAAACATAAGAATAGAGTGCCATAGAAAGCATACCAGTTAACATCACTAACTTAAGTATAAGGCTTATATGTTTGTAGTGCGATTTGTGTTCTGCACTAAACAATTTGATTGTGACATAGATTAGAGGTGCAATGACCAATACCAAGAAATAACCTACAAGAAGTTGTTGCTTAAATAGGTTATCCACCACGTAATACACTACAGCAAACAAAGGGATAAGCGATAGCACAAATACTATTTTATTGGCACGTTCTCTACCCAAAACAATAGGAAGTGTTTGCATGCCAGCTTTATGGTCTCCGTCAATATCTTCAATGTCTTTTACCAATTCTCTTATGAAGTTAATTATGAAAGCAAAAATGGCGTAGTCTAAAATAAGTCTGAAAAAGAAAATCTGAATTTCCCTATTGCTGTCATTAATGACTGGCAACAATTCAAAAACCCCTACCAATAAAATACTTAGGGCAACGACCAATGAAACAATCACATTGCCAACCAAAAGTATTTGTTTTAAGAAAGACGAATAAATATAGAGTAGTGCAGAGGCTATAAAAAAGATGACGAAAAATCCTGACTTGCCAATGCCGTTAGATAAATAAAAACCAATCCCAACACCAATGACATTTAAAATTATAAAAAGACGCAATGCAATTTTTTCAGAAATATGTGTGTTGATTATAACTTTACTCGGCTTATTGATTTTATCTGCTTCAACATCATAAATGTCATTGATAACATAACCACCAGCAGCTATGCAAACGGTAGCTAATACCAAAAGGAAAAAAGCTAAAGGACTAAGCGTAGTTATGACTCCATGACTTTCATAAAAGGGTAGCAGTAGTGCATATTTAATTAAGATTTGCACAAGGGCAATCATTAAAAGGTTTTTCCAACGGATTAAATTGAGGAAGTGGGTCATTTAGGAATTTACGATTTTTGATTTACGGATAACGATTCAGTGAAAACTAGTCATATTTAGCACTAAAGTTGCCATTCCATTTATTCTGAACTTTCAATACCTGTTCAATCACATCTCTAACAGCGCCTTTTCCACCATTTTTATGCGATACATATTTTGAAATCGCTTTTATTTCTGGTGCAGCGTCTTGTGGGCAACATGGTAAGCCTACCAATTTCATTACAGGAAAATCAGGAATGTCATCTCCCATATATAACACATTGGTTTTATCAATATTGTTTTTGCTGATGTATTCGTTGAGTTGATCAATTTTATTGTGCGCACCAAGGAAGATATCTTTAATACCCAACCCTTCTAGACGCTTACGTACACCTTCGTTAGATCCTCCGGAAATGATGCAAATATTAAAACCGGTATCAACAGCGGTTTTAAGAGCAAAACCGTCCTTAATACTCATGGTGCGCAACATTTCACCATTGGTGGTTACATTGATGGTGCCATCGGTAAGTACACCATCCACATCAAAAATAAAGGTGGTAATATCTACTAAATATTCTTTGTAGCTTTTGTCGTCGTTCATTTATATTTTGCTATGCGTCACTTCGACTTCGCTCAGTGACCAGTTTCGTTTTTTGGTTTTTTATGGATGCTTTTAGTTTTTCGATGGGTCGTAACACCATGTGTTTTCTTTATTGAAGTCGTCAAAAGTTCGTATATCGCTTTGTGTTCTTCAGATTCTATTTGCTTTAAATGACGTTTAATCGTCTTTTTGTCATTGCGCTTTGCAGGTCCTGTTTGTGCCATGTATGGTGACATATCCTGAACCTTCTTAGCGGTTTCTAAAATCAGAGGCTTTAGAATATCAAAGTTAATGCTTTTGGCATCACTGATTTCATGCGCTATACGATACAACTGATTGGTGAAATTATTCACGAAAACAGCAGAGAGATGTAAGGTTTGCCGTTGTTCAGTGTTTATTTTATAAGGTTTACAATCTACTGCTGCAGCCAAATCCTTCATAAATTGAAGGTTGGGCTTTTCCGTAACTTCAATACAAATTGGTATTTCGCTAAAATTCAATTCGGCTTCTTTAGAAAAGGTCTGTAAGGGGTAAAAAACAGCACGTTGATTTTTTTTATCCATATCATGAATGGAAACACTGCCAGAGGTATGTGCTATCAATCGATTTTCAAAAGGTAAATCTTTAGAAAGCTGAGCAATGCTATCGTCACTAACAGCCATAATATAAATGTCAGCTTCATTTAAATCCGAAAGCTGGTCTGTAGTTTCAACTTCATTGGCATAAGATGATATGCTACTGTAAGAGCGATTATACCATTGTGTTACAGTGATACTTTCCGATGTTTTAAAAGCCCTATATAAATGTGTAGCTACGTTTCCCGCTCCAAGAAGTATTACTGATATCATGTTGTAAAAATACTAAGATTTCGCATTTTACAAGTATATGTTTTGGATTAAAAGAATAACTTTGAATTATGACCAAAACAGACATTAAAACTCGAGACGATATATTTTTGTTAGTTTCTGAATTTTATAAAAAAGTTAGGAGAGATAATGTTCTCGGCCCTTTTTTCAATGACACCATACAGGATTGGGATACACATCTTCAGCATCTTACGACGTTTTGGGAATCGAGTTTGTTTTTAAAGACGAAATATTATGGCAATCCGCTTGAAGCCCACGTTAAGGTGGATAAAGCCCATAATAATAGCATAACTGAGTTACATTTTGGTTTGTGGCTTAATCTATGGTTTGAAACCATTGACGAATTATTTGAAGGGGATTATGCCGAAAACGCTAAACGCAGAGCTCGTAAAATGGGAACTTTTTTATATTTGAAAATCTTTGAAGCAAGATCCATTGATTAATAAATCTGTCATACTTAAAAAAATAAGCTACTATACTTTTGGTGTTCTTTGTGTCAGTATCGGCCTCTATCCAATAATTTATTTTGTTATTGATAGAAAGTTTGGATTATTAGCATCAAAAACGGATACATTACTTTCTGATGTGCTATGGAATTTTGGATTTTATGGACATATTGTTTTTGGTGGTTTGGCGTTACTGATTGGCTGGTTGCAGTTTAGCAGGAAAATAAGGTTAAAAAATTTAAAAATTCATAAAAACATTGGTAAGGTTTATGTGGTTTCAGTTTTAATAAGCGGTACCTGTGGTTTGTATATTGCATCTCATGCTACAGGCGGATTAATTAGTAAAGTAGGCTTTGGCTCTTTAGCTATTGTCTGGTTAACTACTACATTTTTAGGATATCGTTTTGTGCTAGAAGGTAAGATAATTAGACATCAATATTTTATGATATATAGTTATGCGGCTTGTTTTTCGGCAGTAACTTTAAGAATTTGGTTACCTATACTTAGCGCGAGTTTTGGTGATTTTATTCCGGCTTACAGAATTGTTGCATGGTTATGTTGGATTCCTAATTTAATTGTGGCGTATTTAATTATTCAATACCTCAAAAAGAGAAACTTATCTTTATAAATTTTTGTCATTAAAATATAAATTAGACCTATGAAACTCCTAAAAGAATTTAAAGAATTCGCTGTAAAAGGCAATATGATGGATATGGCCATTGGTATCATCATTGGTGCAGCATTTAATAAAGTTATTGACGTGTTGGCAAAGCAAGTATTGTTGCCTCCGTTGTCACTCTTATCTGATGGCACAAATTTTGAAAACAAAAAAATTGTCCTCCGTGATGCTGTAACAAACGCTTCTGGTGAAGTCACCATTACTGAGGTCGCTATCGCTTACGGTAAGTTGTTTGAAGTATTTTTAGATTTTCTAATCATAGGGTTTACGGTTTTTATTGTTGTTAAAGCAATGAACCGTTTGCGAAGCAAGGCCAATGACACCAAAAATAAAACTGTTGCAACTCCTAAGGATATAGAGCTATTATCAGATTTAAAAGAACTGATGGAAGAACAGAATAAATTACTCAAGGCAAGTACTTCTACCTAAAACTTTTATTACATAAATTTTAACGCTTTTGATGATTGCAAAACGGGAGGGGAATCATCAAAAAGCCTTATCTTTGCACGAGCTTAAAATAAGCCTATTGCTATGCAAAAGAAAATCGCGAATTTCCTATTCTCTACAAGACTTACCGCTATTCTGTTTATTGTTTTTGCCGTTGCCATGGCAACCGGAACTATTTTAGATAGAAACATGGAGACCTCTCCAACGCCATATACCAGAACCTTGATATACAATGCATGGTGGTTTGAGACTATTATGGTGTTTTTCGTTATCAACTTTGTGGGTAATATTAAACGGTACAGGTTGCACAAAAAAGAAAAGTGGGCAACACTAATTCTTCACTTGGCTTGGATATTCATTATTGTTGGAGCTGGCGTTACACGATATATCGGTTACGAAGGAATGATGGCTATTAGGGAAGGAGCAACAGAAAGCGAATTCCGTTCCCAGAAGACTTACATCAGTGGACGTGTCCTTGGAGATTATAAAATTAATGGACAATTACAGCAGCGTAATATTATGGAAGAGGTGGATTTCTCACCTCGGTTAGATAATGATTTTGAAAGAACCTATGATTATGGTGATGCAGAAGTGAGTTTTAAACTAAAGAAATTCATCAAAGGGGCAGAAAAGGATATTGTGCCGAATGAAAATGGTGAAAGCTATCTTAAAATTGTAGAAGCTGGTGACGGAAGACCTCACAATCATTTTTTAAAAGAAGGTCAGGTCTCTAATTTGCATAATGTACTTATTTCCTTAAATAAAGATCAAGAAGGCGCTATAAACATCACAAATACCGAAGATGGGTTATTCATTAAATCTCCTTATGAAGGTGAATATATGACCATGGCAACGGGCCAAAGAGGTAAACTGGTTAAGGATAGCTTACAACGTTTGGCTCTGCGTTCGCGTTATGTGGTTGGCAACATGCAATTAGTGTTTCCTAAACCAGTAGTGAAAGGTGTTTTTGACATTGTAAAGAAACCAACAATTCTTAAAGGTGATGAAAGTGGAATTGTTTTAGATATCACGGCAAATGGTGAGACAAAAAGTATAAATCTTTTAGGTGGACCAGGTACTTATGACCAGCTAGAAGAGGTTAATGTTGGCGGATTGGATGTGGCTCTGCGTTATGGTTCAAGATTAGAACAGTTGCCATTTAAGGTGAAGCTAAATGATTTTATTGCCGAAAAATATCCAGGCACTGAAAATGCCTATTCTTCATATGAAAGTAAAGTCACTGTTTTGGATGAGGAGCAAGGAGATTTCGATTATCATATTTACATGAACCATATTTTGGATCACAGAGGATATCGTTTCTTTCAGGCGAGTTTCGATCCTGATGAAAAAGGTACTATACTTTCAGTAAACCACGATCGATGGGGAACGTATATCACTTATACGGGCTATATGTTGTTGTACTTTGGCTTAATGGCTATTTTGTTTGCCAGAAACACAAGATTTGATGATATAAGAAAGCGTCTCGATAAGTTGAAAAAGAAGAAAGCAAAAATAATGACTATGATTGCCTTGTTGTTAAGCTTCACGGGCTTTGCGCAAGAGCATTCTGAGAATGATGGTCATGATCATTCGCAAAATCAAAGACCAACCAAAGTACAGATAGACTCAATTCTAAGAGAAAACATTACGCCACAGGAGCAAGCCGATAAGTTTGCCAAAATGGTAATTCAGGATTACAGTGGACGTATGATGCCTATGCACACGTACGCCTCAGAAATGCTCAGAAAGCTTTCAAAAAAAGATACGTATGAAGGGTTTTCGGCAACACAAATATTTTTGTCTATCCAAGAAAGTCCGTTGTTGTGGTACAATGCTCCAGTAATATATCTTAAACCAAGAAAAGCGGATTCTATTCGTGCTATTATTGGTGTAGATTATGACAAAAAGTATGTAACCTTACTCGACTTTTTCACTCCAGACGGCAGAAATAAATTAGGGCCATATGTAGAGGAAGCTTATAAAGCACAGGTGCCAAATGGATTTCAAAAAGAGGTAAAAGAAGCCTATGGGAGATTGGGATTATTATCTGATGCAATTGAAGGTCGGTCTATTAAAATTTTCCCAGTACCAGATGATGAGAACAACACTTGGATTTCATCTTTAGAATTTCGAGAAGGTAATTATCGGGAAAAAATTAAGGATTCATTGTATGGGAATTTCATTAACAATGGCTTTAGTTCTTATTTAATTCGATTAAACAATGATAAGAAGACTGGTGATTTTTCGAGTTCTCAGGCATTATTGGAAGCCATAAAGAAAACACAGCAAAAATTCGGAGCAGAGATTATGCTCTCAGATGAAAAGGTAGAATCTGAAATTCTATACAATAAGTACGATATCTTCAAAAAGCTCTTTAGTTGGTATATGTATGCAGCGACAGTTCTGTTCATACTTATAATAGTTCAGATATTTAAGTATAAAAGTAGAGGGCTTAAGATAACTGTGAATACTATGGTTGGTGTTGTTGTACTGTTATTTGTTCTTCATACTTTAGGTTTAATTTGGCGTTGGTATTTATCTGGTCATGCACCTTGGAGTGATGCTTATGAGTCTATGATTTATGTAGCGTGGTCTGTGATGTTATTTGGTCTTTTATTGGGTAGGAAAAGTAATCTTACAGTAGCTGCATCAGCATTTGTAAGTTCCATGATTTTAATGGTAGCGCATTGGGCTTGGATGGATCCTGCAATTGCCAATCTTCAACCTGTATTGCAAGGCTATTGGTTAATGATTCATGTTTCTGTTATTGTAGCAAGTTATGGACCTTTTGCTATAGGAATGATTCTTGGTGTGGTCGCTCTGTTGTTGATGATTTTCACAAATAAAGAGAACAAAGCCCGAATGGATATTAACATCAAGGAACTGACCATTATCAATGAAATGGCATTGACTGTAGGTTTGGTGATGTTAACCATAGGCAACTTCCTGGGAGGCATGTGGGCAAACGAAAGTTGGGGACGTTATTGGGGCTGGGATCCAAAAGAAACTTGGGCATTAATCAGTATTATGATTTATGCTTTTGTTATCCATATGCGATTGGTGCCAGGCCTACGCGGAAAATGGATTTACAACCTTATGTCTGTGTTGGCTTTTGGTTCTATACTTATGACTTATTTCGGTGTTAATTTCTACCTATCAGGTTTACATGCTTATGCTAGTGGAGACCAGATATTAAGTTTTCAGTTCATAGCAATCACATTGGCTATTATTGCAATATTAGCTTTCTTGGCTTATAGAAAACATAAGTTATTCTACAAGTAAAATCTATTTTTTAATAGAAGACAAACAATAAATGAATTTTTCATAACTTGAGGGTTTAAACCAACTCTTTAAAATGAATTACTTCAAAAAATTAGGAACTGCAAATTTATTTATGCTATTCTTATGTGCAGTTATAGTTCTTGTTGCTGAATATTTGTTTCTAACCGGAGATCAAATGCATGGATTATTTGTTGGCCTTTGGGCACCAACATTATTAGGTGTTATGATTTATTTAAAACTTGTGGATCATGGCGGGAAATGATATTGTATTTTGGTTTTCTGTTATAGTTATAGTATTAGTTGCATTATGGGCTATTCTTATGATTCGTGCTTATAATAAAGCGAGTCGAAACGATTAAATTATTGAACACATAGTTTTTTAAAAAATAATGCGCATATTTGTGTCATTATGATTGCATAATAAACCCATCTCGGAAAAATTATCACTACTTCATGTGATGTCAGTTGTTAAACAAAACTTTTGTTTAGCTATGTCTTACTTTTTATGAAATAATTATGCAATCCAATAAAATTTCAATAAAACAATTTCTCAGGTATTTAAGAATCGCAGTTTCTGGCAAGGAACAAGATTTTACTTCTGGTAGTATTCGCAAAGCTGTATTTATGCTATCCATTCCAATGATTTTGGAAATGCTTATGGAGTCTATTTTTGCCATAGTAGATATTTTTTATGTCTCGCAAGTCAGTGTTAATGCTGTTGCTACAATTGGCCTAACCGAATCTGTAATTACATTGGTTTATGCCGTTGCCATTGGTTTAAGTATGGCAGCAACGGCAATTGTTGCAAGGCGCATTGGCGAAAAGGATAGGGAAGGAGCATCACAAGCTGCTGTTCAGGTCATTGGTCTTGGGATTTTTGTAGCTGCCATTATTAGTATAATAGGTATGTGTTACCCAAAGGAAATATTAGGACTTATGGGAGGTGAGGTTGACCTGATAGAAGAAGGTTACGGTTATACTCAGGTGTTATTGGGTGGAAACGTTACAATTATGCTTCTGTTCTTAATCAATGCCATTTTTAGAGGTGCTGGTGATGCCTCAATTGCCATGTGGGCATTGGTGTTGTCTAATGGATTGAACATCATTTTAGACCCAATGTTTATTTTTGGTTTTGGGCCAATCCCAGCTTACGGAGTTGAGGGTGCTGCTATAGCAACGACTATTGGTAGAGGAACAGCTGTTGTATTTCAGTTGTTAGTTCTATTTTATGGCTGGAGTAAAATTAAAGTCAGATTTAAGGATTTAGTGCTTCGAGTTGCTGTAATGTTCAATCTCATAAAAGTATCACTTGGTGGTATTGGTCAATTTTTAATTGGGACATCATCATGGGTGTTTTTAATGCGAATAATGAGTGAATTTGGCAGTGAAGTGCTTGCTGGCTATACCATAGCTATTCGTGTAATGATGTTTACCTTAATGCCTGCTTGGGGAATGAGCAATGCTGCCGCAACTTTGGTAGGTCAGAATTTAGGGGCTTTAAAACCACAACGTGCTGAGGATTCTGTTTGGAAAACTGGAAAGTACAGCGCCATTTTTATGGGCTTGGTTTCTGTTGTCTATCTCATATTTGCGCCAGAAATTATTTCGTGGTTTACACAAGAAATAGAGGTCATTAAAAATGGAGCACTCTGCCTCAGAATCATTGCTGCTGGATATGTGTTTTATGGTTACGGTATGGTAATCATTAATGCGTTCAATGGTGCTGGTGATACAAAAACACCAACATGGATAAACTTTATCTGTTTTTGGATGTTGCAATTGCCTTTTGCCTACCTCATGGCATTGACTTTTGATTTTGGACCAGTAGGTGTCTTTCTGGCGATAACTTTAGCTGAAGTCTTAATAACAGTCATTGGTATTCTCTGGTTTAAAAAAGGATATTGGAAAATGGTCAATGTCTAGAGTTATAAAAACCCTTCTTTGCACTCTAAATTATTGAAAATCAACCGTAAAAGGGTATTTTGGTAGTTTGTCGATTATATTGTTCTTTCATCTAAAATTAAGCTAATTTAGATGTATCCCCTGATTAGTAGCTAGAATAACATTTTTAATGGTTTAATTTTTAAAATTAAACCTGTAATCTTTCATTAATTTGGAAATGATATGGGTAAGCTACGTCTTGCAATTATTGTAATTGCAATTATGTTTTACGGAAACATAAATTTATATGCCCAATCAGGCATTTTTGAGAGCTTTGCTATCATAGATAGTGGTTTTGGTAATAACTACTATGATTTAAATCCACATACCCAGACACCCAATTTTGATTTTAATGGAACAAATCTTGGAACTTTTCAAAGTACAGACACCTTTATACTAAATGGTGGGCAAAATAATATTTTTAAGTGTGGCTCTGATGATGTTACTTCAGGTTGGTTACATTACAGAATTTATCCTTCAGGTAGTCCTTCAGGCACTTTTTTATCAATTGACTTAAGTTCAAATGTTCAGAATTTCCCTGGTGCTGCCTGTGGCGGAACTGGCGATAATCAATCTTGGAGTACTACAAATGCTAATATTAATGTTTTGTCAGGATTAACTTCAGGAGTTGATTATACAATTGAAGTTTATACTACTGCAGATTTTTCTGTTGGTGGAACACCTAATCCTTTTCCTCATACGGTTAATAATGGAGGTGCTAATTTTAGTGCTACATTTAGAGTGGATAATCCGCCCACAGCATCTTGTACAAATTATACTGCACAATTAGATAACTCTGGAAATGCTTCCATAACAGCTACAAACGTAGATGGTGGTAGTTCCGATGATTTCGGGATTACAAGTATGACGGTTTCGCCAAATACGTTTAATTGTTCGAATATAGGTTCTAATACAGTTACACTAACGGTTACGGATACAAACGGACAAACAGATACCTGCACCGCAACAGTTACTGTAGAAGACAATATTGACCCAACCACACCAACCTTGGCAGACGTCACGGGCGAATGCTTGGCCACGGCCACGGCACCGACCACAACGGACAACTGTTCGGGAACATTAACAGGAACCACGACGGATCCACTGACGTACAGCACACAGGGCACCTATGTCATCAATTGGACCTTTGACGATGGTAATGGTAACACCATAGTCGTCCCACAGACGGTCATCGTGGATGACGTCACCGATCCAACAACACCGACACTGGCAGATGTGACAGGCGAATGTTCGGCCACGGCTACGGCACCGACCACAACGGACAACTGTTCGGGAACACTAACAGGAACCACGACGGATCCACTGACGTACAGCACACAGGGCACCTATGTCATCAACTGGACCTTCGACGACGGCAATGGTAACACCATAGTCGTTCCACAGACGGTCATCGTGGATGACGTCACCGATCCAACCACACCAACTTTAGCGGACGTGACAGGTGAATGTTCGGCGACAGCTACAGCACCGACCACGACGGACAACTGTTCGGGAACATTAACAGGAACAACAACCGACCCACTAACGTACAGCACACAAGGCACCTATGTCATCAACTGGACTTTTGACGACGGCAATGGTAACACCATAGTCGTCCCACAGACGGTCATCGTGGATGACGTCACCGATCCAACCACACCAACTTTAGCGGACGTGACAGGTGAATGCTCGGCCACTGCCACGGCACCGACCACAACGGACAACTGTTCGGGAACATTGACGGGAACCACGACGGATCCACTGACCTACAACACACAGGGCACCTATGTCATCAACTGGACCTTTGACGATGGTAATGGTAACACCATAGTCGTCCCACAGAACGTGATCGTGGACGACGTTACCGATCCAACCACACCAACTTTAGCGGACGTGACAGGTGAATGTTCGGCGACAGCTACAGCACCGACCACGACGGACAACTGTTCGGGAACACTAACAGGAACCACGACGGATCCACTGACGTACAGCACACAGGGCACCTATGTCATCAACTGGACCTTCGACGACGGCAATGGTAACACCATAGTCGTTCCACAGACGGTCATCGTGGATGACGTCACCGATCCAACCACACCAACTTTAGCGGACGTGACAGGTGAATGTTCGGCGACAGCTACAGCACCGACCACGACGGACAACTGTTCGGGAACATTAACAGGAACAACAACCGACCCACTAACGTACAGCACACAAGGCACCTATGTCATCAACTGGACTTTTGACGACGGCAATGGTAACACCATAGTCGTCCCACAGACGGTCATCGTGGATGACGTCACCGATCCAACCACACCAACTTTAGCGGACGTGACAGGTGAATGCTCGGCCACTGCCACGGCACCGACCACAACGGACAACTGTTCGGGAACATTGACGGGAACCACGACGGATCCACTGACCTACAACACACAGGGCACCTATGTCATCAACTGGACCTTTGACGATGGTAATGGTAACACCATAGTCGTCCCACAGAACGTGATCGTGGACGACGTTACCGATCCAACCACACCAACTTTAGCGGACGTGACAGGTGAATGTTCGGCGACAGCTACAGCACCGACCACGACGGACAACTGTTCGGGAACATTAACAGGAACAACAACCGACCCACTAACGTACAGCACACAAGGCACCTATGTCATCAACTGGACCTTTGACGATGGTAATGGTAACACCATAGTCGTCCCACAGAACGTGATCGTGGACGACGTTACCGATCCAACCACACCAACTTTAGCGGACGTGACAGGTGAATGTTCGGCGACAGCTACAGCACCGACCACGACGGACAACTGTTCGGGAACATTAACAGGAACAACAACCGACCCACTAACGTACAGCACACAAGGCATCTATGTCATCAACTGGACCTTTGACGATGGCAACGGCAACAGTATCACAGTGCCACAGAATGTGATCGTGGACGATGTCACCGATCCAACCACACCGACACTGGCAGACGTGACAGGTGAATGCTCGGCCACTGCCACGGCACCGACCACAACGGACAACTGTTCGGGAACATTGACGGGAACCACGACAGATCCACTGACCTACAATACACAGGGCACCTATGTCATCAACTGGACCTTTGACGATGGTAATGGTAACACCATAGTCGTCCCACAGAACGTGATCGTGGACGATGTCACCGATCCAGCGACACCGACACTGGCAGATGTCACAGGCGAATGCTCGGCCACGGCCACGGCACCGACCACGACGGACAACTGTTCGGGAACATTGACGGGAACCACGACCGATCCATTAACCTACAGCACACAGGGCACCTTTGTCATCAACTGGACCTTCGACGACGGTAATGGTAACACCATAGTCGTCCCACAGAACGTGATCGTGGACGATGTTACCGATCCGACCACACCAACTTTAGCGGACGTGACAGGTGAATGCTCGGCCACGGCCACGGCACCGACCACCACGGACAACTGTTCGGGAACATTGACGGGAACCACGACCGATCCACTGACGTACAGCACACAGGGCACCTTTGTCATCAACTGGACCTTCGACGATGGCAATGGAAACACCATAGTCGTTCCACAGAACGTGATCGTGGACGATGTCACCGATCCAGCGACACCGACACTGGCAGATGTCACAGGCGAATGCTCGGCCACGGCCACGGCACCGACCACGTCGGACAACTGTTCGGGAACCCTAACGGGAACCACGACCGATCCACTGACCTACAGCACACAGGGAACCTATGTCATCAACTGGACCTTTGACGACGGCAATGGCAACAGTATCACAGTGCCACAGAACTTGATCGTGGACGATGTCACCGATCCAACCACACCAACTTTAGCGGACGTGACAGGTGAATGCTCGGCCACGGCCACGGCACCGACCACCACGGACAACTGTTCGGGAACCCTAACGGGAACCACGACCGATCCACTGACGTACAGCACACAGGGCACCTTTGTCATTAATTGGACCTTTGATGATGGCAACGGCAACAGTATCATAGTCCCACAGAACGTGATCGTGGATGACGTTACCGATCCAGCGACACCGACACTGGCAGATGTGACAGGCGAATGTTCGGCAACCGCCACGGCACCGACCACCACGGATAACTGTTCGGGAACCCTAATGGGAACCACGACCGATCCACTGACGTACAGCACACAGGGCACCTTTGTCATCAACTGGACCTTCGACGATGGCAATGGAAACACCATAGTCGTTCCACAGAACGTGATCGTGGACGATGTCACCGATCCAACCACACCAACCTTGGCAGATGTCACAGGCGAATGC
The DNA here is from genome assembly GCF_965284585.1 of Winogradskyella ouciana. Classification (NCBI taxonomy): domain Bacteria; kingdom Pseudomonadati; phylum Bacteroidota; class Flavobacteriia; order Flavobacteriales; family Flavobacteriaceae; genus Winogradskyella; species Winogradskyella ouciana. Next base: position 3,317,682 of record NZ_OZ260095.1, on the reverse strand, counting down.
TCGGCCACGGCCACGGCACCGACCACCACGGACAACTGTTCGGGAACCCTAACGGGAACCACGACCGATCCATTGACCTACAACACACAGGGAACCTATGTCATCAACTGGACCTTTGACGACGGCAATGGCAACAGTATCATAGTTCCGCAGAACGTGATCGTAGATGACGTTACCGATCCCGTAACACCTAACCTTCCAATAATTACTGGTCAATGTAGTGCTACAGTTCCAATACCAAGTACAACAGATGGATGTACAGGTACTATTACAGGAACAACCAGCGACCCGTTGACCTATAACACCCAAGGATCTTATGCTGTAAATTGGACATTCGATGATGGTAATGGAAATGTAACTAATGTGGTTCAAAATGTAGTAGTGGATGATACGATAGATCCAATAGCTGTGTGCCAAGACTTAACAATTCAATTAGATGATACGACTGGAACAGCTACGATAATTGGATCACAGTTAGATAATGGTTCTTCTGATAATTGTGGACTTGTAAATTTTTCACTATCACAAAGTATATTTGATTGCACTGATATAGGAACCAATATAGTAGTCTTAACTGTAGATGATGGCAACGGTAATACAGATACTTGCACTGCGACAGTGACAGTAACAAGCCCAAATATTGATGGAGGTACAGCTTTAGGATATTTAAATAATACCGAAACTGCTGCTGATTCGGATAATATTATAGAAGTTACGGCCTGTCCTGACGAACCACAAAATGCCACAATTAATTTATCAGGTCATTCAGGAAGTGTTGCTTTTTGGCAGACTTCAACTAATGGAGGTGTAATTTGGTCTGATGTTGCAAATACGACCACATCTTTTTACTATGCTAATATCTTGGAAACTACATTGGTAAGAGCTGTTGTTCAAATAGGTTCGTGCCAAGCCACATCATCGATAGTTGTTGTTGCAGTAGTCCCACCAGATGTTCCGCCTACTATTATTGGGCCATCGGAATATACTATTTGCTTAGGTGAGGCTATTACTGTAGAGGCAGAAAGTTCTTTTTCGGTCAATACAGAATTGAATAACGGAGGGCAATTTAATCAAGCCAATTTACCAGGATGGTTGGTAGATGGTGCAGACGGAGTTAGTGGCTGGAATGCTTCGGGTAGTAATACCAGTCCAACACCTTGGAGAGGTATAAGTAATGGTAACGGTAACAATAGTAGTAATATTACTGAAGGGGTACGTTATAAAAACCAAGGTGGAGGCAAATTTGCCATAACTTATGGTGATTTTAATGGCGCAGACCCATCACCTCCTGTAACAACTTTAGAAACTGCAGTATTCAATACCTTAGGATTGACAAATGCAAGTATTGATTTTCAATCTGCATACTATTTACAGTCTGGAGCATCAGGAATCGTTGAGCTGTCAGTTGATGGTGGGGCTACTTATCCTGTAACATTAATGAGTTTCAATGGACCAGGGGATTCAGGTGGGTTTGTTAATCAAGGTAACGGAGGAAATAATGTTCCAACAGTAAACTTACAGGATGGAATCCATTCGGTTTCATTAGACTTATCAGATTATGTTGGCCTTACGGATCTTCGTGTAAGATTCATATTTACCTCAACAGTAGGAAGTTCTTGGGCAATTGACGGAATTACCTTGCCACAAGCTCCAGTTGACGAAGTCATAGAATGGGAAGATGGCACTGGAACTGTGGTAACAACTGGCTCATCAACAACTATAACACCAGTAACGCCAGGTATTCAGACTTATGGTGTTACTTCGTTGATCAATGGCTGTAGAGCGGATGGTCCGGAGGGAACAGAATTTATTGATGTTAATGCGACATTGGCTTATGCAGGCGAGGACATTGCACAAATTATAGGAGAGTGTGGAGAAGATGTGGAATTAAATGCTTACGATAATAATTTAACTGCAGCTCAGAATATTGCTAATGGTGTTAGTAATGCAGCTGTCTTTACAACAGGTACTTACCCTGGTACTGCAGCAGCTGGCGTATGGTCTGCAAATCTCATATCAAGCTGTGGTGGTAATTATTCTTTTTCAGACTTAGGAAGTCCGAGTTCTAAATTCTCAGCAGATCCTGGTACTTATGAAGTGACATGGACAATACCTTCAATAAATTGTTCTGATACTATGATTGTAACCATTGAAAGTTGTCCGACAATAGACTTTGATGGTACTAACGATTATATAACTTTTAAGGACAATTACGACTTGTCAAACGAATTCAGTATTGAAGTTTGGGTTAAACCAGAATCAGTCACAGGTACCCAAACACTATTTTCTAAACGAGACGCTAATGATTTAACTTCTGGTTATGATTTAAGATTAACAGGAGCTACAGTGCAATTTAATTGGAATTCAACGGAAACAATTCAGTCTTCTTATCCAATTTCTATCGATAGATGGTATCACATTGCGGTTACTAATGATAGCGGTAATTATCGATTGTATATTGATGGTATAGAGGTGAGTTCTCCAGTTGCTGGTATAGCTCCAACAACCAATGCAATGGCTAGTATTGTTGGTGCAATGGATCAAAATAATAATCCACCAAATAAACCTGTAAATTATTACAACGGTTGGATGGATGAACTTAGAATTTGGAGCACAGCATTAACCCAGGACCAGATTAGACAAATGATGAACCAAGAAATAGATGATAATACTTTGGTACGAGGTGCTGTTGTTCCATTAGATATTACAGGTTTGCCTTGGGCAGACTTAGAAGGTTATTACCGTATGGATGTTCTTTGTGGTAAGTTAGTAGCTTATAAAGGTTTAACAGGTCTTCTTAGAAATATGGACTCAGCACAGCAGGAAACAGCGCCAATACCTTATACTTCTAGAGTTGATGGGCAAGAGTGGGCTACAGATAACACTTGGACAAATTTTAATGTTTGGGATGCGCCTAATAGTATAGGTGTGGATAACACAACACCTATTGATTGGAATATTGTAGAGACCTCTCATGATATATTTTCAGGTGATAAGGATATTACAGTTTTAGGCTTAATATCTGATACTGCAAATAAGGAACTTGAGATAAGAGATCCTTCAACACCAAATAACCAGACCAATGATGGGCAAATGTTAAGAGTGACCCATTACTTAGAACTTGATGGAAATATTAAGCTTGTTGGGCAATCACAATTGCTTCAAGATTTTGGTAGTGTACTTGCAACTACTAGTGCTGGTAGCTTAGAGCGACACCAACAGGGGACATTGAATGAAAATAATTATAATTACTTGTCAGCTCCTGTCGGTACTCTTAATACTTCTTCTAATAATGTGGCTTATACAGTGCCTTCTGTCCTTAGGGACGGAACAAATGCGAATAACATAAGCACTATAACCTTTAATGATGGAGCAATAGACCCATCAGGTACTGCAGGAAATCTTACGATGGCTGGATACTGGTTGTGGTACTATAACAACAGGAATGATGTTGAGGATGAACAAACAAATTACGATGCTTGGCAATATTTGGGTTCAAGTACACCTATTGATGTTGGCTTAGGCTATACAATGAAGGGCAGTGGTTTGGTAAGTGCTTTTGGCGAACAGAATTGGGCTTTTGTTGGTAAACCAAACAATGGAGATAATATTAATTTTAATATTAATGCAGATCATCAAACCTTATTAGGTAACCCTTATCCTTCGGCTTTAGATTCCCATAAATTTATTGACGATAATATACCAGGTTCTGGAACTGGTGCAATTGACGGGACATTATATTTCTGGGAACATTACCCAGAAAACCAAACGCACTTTTTAGAAGAGTATGAAGGTGGTTATGCTACGTTAACTAAGTTGGGTAGCGTACCTGCGGCTGTAATCTCATCGTTGATTTCTGGTAACACAACGGCAAACCCTAAACGTCCGGGAAGATATATACCTGTGGCACAAGGATTTTTTGTTCAAGCTCCAGAGTTTGGAAGTGGTGTCAGAACAATTAACTTTAATAACAGTCAGCGTATTTTTTACAGAGAAGGTGTTGATTTAGAAACACCAAGTGGAGATGATTCTGTATTCCTTAGGAATAATTCAGACACCGTTTCTGCATCAAGTAGTCAAAATGATAATGAACAAATTATTAGAAGTATAAGATTCTTCTTTAATTCTCAAGGATATTCAAGAGAGTTGTTATTAGGGTTTACAAGTGATAATGACGCTACCGATGGTGTAGATTTTGGTTATGATGCAGGACGTTATGATGTTATGTTAGATGATATATCTTGGAAGATTGAAGATAGAGATTTTGTTATACAAGGAGTAGGGGAATATGATAGCTCAAAAATTTACCCATTGTATATAACGGTTGCTAATGATGGTGAGATTGTTTTAGAAGCAAACGAAATAGAAAATTTTGAAAATGATATAGATGTGTTTTTATATGATAGTGTATTAAACTCTTATACCAGTATAAAAAATGTTGAGCATACATTTAATCTTAGTCCAGGTGAATATGTCGATCGCTTCTATATTGTATTTGAATCTCAAGCGCTGAACATAGAAGAAAATGATACAAAATCTTTAGGTTTATATTATTTAGAGAATACTAATGAGATTTATGTAAATTGGATCAATACAAATGATATTGTACAGATAGAGTTGTTCAATATATTAGGACAGTCGGTTAAACTTTGGGATGATATTTCATCGGAAAGTAATACGGAGTTAAGAATTCCTGTAATCGAAGTTCCTCATGGTGCGTATGTTGTAAAGCTGAAGTTAAAAAGCGGGTCTATAGTAAGTAGAAAAGTTATTATTAAGCAATAATATCTCAGTAATCACCTTATACAGAAGCGACCGATTAGGTCGCTTTTTTGTTGCATATCTGGCTTTAATTGTTAATAAAAAATGTATTTCGTCGATAAAATAATGTATTTCATAGATTTTATAACTTAGTTTGGTTATATTGGCCTCTTAAGATTTTTATCATTTAACCCAAATCAAATGAAAAAAACTACGTGCCTACTTGTATTAATTTGTGCAACCTTCTTTATTGATCTATCTGCACAAGATATACAGCGAATTTATTTGAATTTTGAAACCAGTACAGGGTTTCAACGGCAGCTATTGTTAGGATTTACCCCAGATAATGCTGCTACTGACGGTTACGATTACGGATACGATGGAGGTACTTTTAATAATTTTGCGGATGATTTTGGTTGGATAATAGAAGGCAATAGCTATGTTATACAAGGTGTAGGTGAATTTGATACCAATAAATATTACCCCTTGGGTATGTTTTTAACTAATTCTGGAGATGTTACAGTTTCCCTTGCTGAGCTAAATAATTTTGAAGAAGAAGTAGATGTATACCTTTATGATGTAGAATTAGACTCCTATGCGTTATTAAATGCTTCAAATTTTACTCAAAATTTACAAGCAGATAATTATATAGATCGATTTTACATTACCTTTTCGACTACTGCTCACTTAGATATTAATAGTAATCTTTTGTCTGTAGAAGATAATGAGATTTATCCTGTCAACATATGGTATTCAAAATCAAATAATGAGCTACACTTAAGTGGAAATTTTAACAACACTAACGCTTTACTTTCTTTATATAGCTTAGAAGGAAAGAAAATTATTAAAGAAAAAATGTCTACAGAAGAACATACTTTAAATACGTCAGAAATCTCTAACGGTATCTATATCGTAAAAATTGATTCCGACACATTTTCATATTCTACAAAAGTTTGTATTGCCAACTAAGTGAGTAGTTAAGCATTTTCATTAATTTTAGCACTTAAAAATTAATGGAATGTCGAAATCTAAATTAGGTTTAAATACCATTTGTACACACGTAGGAGAAATTAAGGACGAACAATTTAAAGGTTCTGTCTCACCAATATATTTAAGTTCGTCTTACGAATTTTTTGATGTAGATGTAAAACGTTATCCACGTTACTTTAATACACCAAATCAAGAATACTTATCAAAGAAAGTAGCTGCATTAGAACATACGGAATCCGCAATGATATTTGGGTCTGGTATGGCAGCAATTAGTACCATGTTCTTAGCATTTTTGCAAAAGGGAGACCATTTGGTGGTGCAGAATACGTTGTATGGAGGCACGGTAAACTTTATAAAGGAAGAATTTCCAAAGTATGGTATAGAATATACCTTTACCAATGGCTATAAAGTTGAAGATTTTGAAGCTGCTATTCAAAAAAACACAAAATTGATTCATATTGAAACGCCTTCAAATCCATTATTAACAATAACAGATATAAAAGCTGTTGCTAAGTTGGGTAAATCAAAAAATATATTAACCTCAATAGACAATACCTTTGCTTCCTCGGTGAATCAGAATCCGATTGATTTTGGGGTTGATATGGTGATGCATTCCGCAACGAAATATTTTGGAGGGCATAGTGATATTTGTGCTGGTGCGGTAGCGAGTTCCGCAGAACATATTGAACGTATTTGGAACGTAGGTAAAAATTTAGGCGGAAGCTTAAGTGACATGACGGTTTGGATGTTAGAGCGTAGTATGAAAACCTTAGGACTACGTGTAAAAGCACAAACTAAGAATGCCATGAAAATGGCTAAATGGTTAAATAAACATCCAAAAGTCAGTAAAGTTTATTATCCTGGATTAAAATCCCATCCTGAACATAAATTGGCAAAATCGCAAATGAAAGGTTTTGGTGCCATGCTTTCTTTTGAATTGACAGATGATTTGGATTCGAAACGATTTCAGGAGGAACTAAAATTGATTAAGTCCTCAATGAGTTTGGCAGGAATTGAAAGCACTATGCTGTCACCACACCTCACATCTCATGCACTATTGAGTCAAGATGAACGTGATCGAGTCGGTATCAGTGACCAGCTGATTCGTTTTTCTGTGGGAATAGAAGAGGTAAAGGATTTAAAGAGGGATATAAATAATGCTTTAGATAAAATTTAAATTGATGAAACTAGACATATTAGCTATTGGATCGCATCCTGATGATGTGGAATTGGGTTGCGGTGCAACACTGGCGAAAGAAGTTGCCAATGGAAAAAAAGTTGGCATTATAGATCTAACCAGAGGTGAATTAGGTACGCGTGGTACAGCAGAAACTCGTGACGAGGAAGCGTTTAATTCAGCGAAAATACTAGGTGTACATGCCAGAACCAATATGCGTTTTGCTGATGGATTCTTTAAAAATGATAAAGAGCATCAAATTGAAATGATTAAAATGATTCGTTTTTACCGACCTGAAATTGTAATCTGCAATGCTATTGATGACAGGCATATAGATCATGGAAAAGGTAGTCAATTAGTTAGTGATGCCTGTTTTTTAAGTGGCTTGAGAAAAATTGAGACCGTACACAAAGATGAAAGTTCTATACAGGAAGCTTGGAGACCAAAAACCGTATACCATTATATACAATGGAGAGATATTGAGCCAGATATTGTTGTAGATGTTTCGGGCTTTATGGATAAAAAAATGGAATCTGTTTTGGCATACAAGACTCAGTTCTTTGATCCTAAAAGTGGTGAGCCAGAAACACCCATTTCTAGTAAAAACTTTACGGATAGTATAGAATACAGAGCTCGAAACTTCGGTAGACTTGTCGGAGTTGAGCATGCAGAAGGCTTTACGGTTGAGCGCTACCCTGCAGTAGATAGTTTATTTGATTTAAAATAAGTTAATAAAACACTTTGTAGAAAAATGTAAATAATTTACATTTGCAGTCCTAATTAAAATGGTGGTTGTAGCTCAGCTGGTTAGAGCGTCGGTTTGTGGTACCGAAAGTCGCCGGTTCGAACCCGGTCTTCCACCCTAAATTAGTAAAGCCTTTCAGAAATGAAAGGCTTTTATTGTTCTATACCTTTTGAGTAAAACTTATTATAATAATAAAGGGAACAAATGATAAACATATTGTTCCCTTTACTTGTTAATGTATTCCATAGTTGGCATTATCCAACGAGTACTATGGGTCTTTTCTCAGCCGAAATGTATCAGCACCCCAATACAACTACGTAAATTTACATAAAAACTATAAAATATCAATATATTTTATAAAAATTTAACATTTAAACTGATAATATCGCAGTTTAAACGATTATTTGGTGCATTATTGCTGTTCTGCTTTGTCAGCTACAATTCTATCAGCTCTATTGGCAACTTCCCATGCTGTGTGGAATACCAATTTTGTTCTGTTTTCCAACAAATCGTATTCAATCTTATCTGGTGTGTCTGATGGTTTATGATAATCTTCATGCGTACCATTGAAATAGAATATCACAGGAATGTTGTTTTTAGCAAAATTATAATGATCAGACCTATAGTAAAAACGGTTTGGGTCATTTTCATCATTATAAGTATAATCAAGTTCTACATTTGTGTATTTGCTATTGACTTCTTCAGAAATATTATGCAAGTCAGTACTTAATTTATCACTTCCAATAAGATAAATATAATTTCTATCACCTTCAGTACGCTTGGGATCAGTTCTACCAATCATATCAATATTTAAGTCAGCAACAGTATTTTCTAATGGAAATATAGGGTCGTTGTCTGTGTAGTATCTAGAACCTAAAAGCCCTTTTTCTTCACCAGTAACATGAAGAAACAGAATAGAACGTTTTGGGCCATGACCAGCTTTTTCTGCCATTTTAAACGCTTCAGCAATTTCTAAAATGGCGATAGTGCCAGAGCCATCATCATCGGCACCATTATAAACTTCACCATTTTTAATACCTTCATGATCTAAGTGAGCTGAGATAACTACAATTTCATCAGGCTTTTCAGAACCTTTTATATAGGCCACGACATTTTCTGAAATGATTTCTTCAGATTTATTTTCAATGGATAAGGTCAATTTTGTATTGACTGTTTTAGATGTTTTGTCTTCAGAAATTGTATTATGTAATGCTTTTCCTAGATTTTCGGTAACCATAAGCATAAACATATCGTCATCATTACTTTTTAATGATAAGCGACCAGAAGCGCCAGCCATTGCTTGTCTTTGAAAAAATGGAGCATATCTTGTAAATAAGTTATTATCCATATAAATAAGTCCTTTTGCACCGTTGTTTGCTGCAGCATCTCTTTTACTAGACAAAGATTGGCGTCCATTGGTCCATTTAGTATCCTCAGTTGTTCCTGATGTAATGTAGTTTCCATCAGCATCTTTAGGCTCTCCTGATTTTGCTAAAACGATTTTACCCTTTACATCTATATTTTTATAGTCTGAATAGTTATCCGTGTCGATGCCATACCCAACATAAACAATTTCATCTGAAGAGATATCTACGTTTCCAGATGCTCTCAAAACAATATGGTCTTCAAAACTTTTAAAGTCAGTTCCATTAACTGAAAATTTAGCTTCTGAAACACTTTGCTTTTCTAATGGAACTTCCTGAAAATAGTCGTCATCACCCAATGGAGTGTTAACTCCCATAGCTTTGTATTGTGCCTTTAAATACTCAACAGCCAGTTTTTGTCCTTTCTCACCAGTTTCCCTTCCTTCAAATTCATCAGAGGCATACTTGTATAGCATTTCTTTTAATTCTTCCGTAGTAATTGTTGAGGCATACTCAGTTGGATCTGCTACTTTGGCCTCATTCATTTGTACAGACGACGAGTTACCTTTGGAAGAAGTACCGCAACTAAAAATTAATCCCATGGCACAGAAGACCAATAAAAACTTTTTCATATCAATAAAAATTAGATGTTAGTTGTTTAAAGCCAGATGGTTATTGACTTTAAATTGATTTTTTGTTAAAATTACGAAAATCGAAGGGTCAAAAGGTTTATGCTAAATTTCTTTTAACAAACTTTAACATTAGATAATCTCTGGATTTAACCGATCTGGAGAGTTCGCTAAATACCATGCTGTAGCGAATATTAATTTTGTGCGCTCTGCTAACAATTGGTAATTAATTTTGTCAGCTGTATCTGTTGGTTTTGTGTAGTCCTCATGTTCTCCGTTAAAAAAGAAAATCACAGGTATATCTTTTTGTGCAAAATTATAATGGTCCGACCTGTAGAAGTAGCGGTTTGGATCGCTATCGTCATTATACTTATAATCTAAACTTAAGCTTGTAAAATTAGAATTTGCTTCTTGTACTATAAAATGCAATTCTGTGCTCATTCTGTCCGAACCAATTACGTAGATATAATTTTCATCATCTTTGTGCCTTTCGTCCACACGACCAATCATATCAATATTTAGCGTGCTTATGGTATTTTCAATAGGAAAAACAGGGTTATTGGTGTAATATCGCGAACCATGCAAACCAACTTCTTCAGCAGTAACATGTAGGAATACAATACTGCGTTTTGGCTTATAGCCGTCTTCTGAAGCTTTTTTAAAAGCCTCAGCCATTTCAAATACAGCAGCAGTACCAGAACCATTGTCATCAGCACCAGGATATATTTCTCCATCAATGATACCTTCATGGTCAGAATGGGCAGCTATATAAATATATTCATCCGGAAATTCAGAACCTTCAATATATGCAATGACGTTTTGCGATTCATTTAACCCTTCTGGCAATACTTCTTTAGGTACTTTTTGATAGTAATCTGGATGAGATTCTGGAGCTTTTATATTTTGAGATTTGTAGTAATTCCGAATATAATCACAGACTTCATTATGACCTTTCTCACCAGTCATTCTTCCGTTATACTTCTCAGAGGATATTTCTTCTACATGGGTTTTTAGCTCTTCGGAATTGATTGTGTTTAGGTATTTTTCAACTATTTTCTTGTCGTCGTATGAAATACTATCCTTTAAATTCTCTATTTTTTCACTATGTCTAAGTGTAGAGCAAGAGCCAACAAGAATAAGCGCTGAGGCAACTAATACTTTCATGTAACTATTTGATTTCCGCAAAAATAAGTTAAATGAGCGAAATAATTTCTGACGTTAAGTCATAAAATTTAAAAATTTTCGTCAATTTCTATATCCTCAAGGATTTCCTTAGAGTCCTCTAGGTTTTCTTCATCCCTTTGCTCTAATTGTTCGGTGTCACCGATTTCTGTGGTTGAGAAAACGCCTTTATAAATAGTGAGTCCTAACGAAATGATTACCAAAATGAAAATGTATTGAATGGTTTTCGTTTTAGTGTTTTGTTTTTTAGAAATAAATAGTACTATTAACCCACAGATAAATGCCGCAACTATTGGTGCTATGGCTAAATTAGAAAGAGGAGTTACAGCTAGTATTACAGCTAAAATTGCTGAAATAAAACCTAAGATTATAAATAGTTTTTTCATTATTAAATTAATGTTTTAAACCTGTGGCAGAAACGATCTTAAGTTCACCGTTTCCAACAGGAATTTTAAACTTCGCATATACTGGTATCTTATTCGCATCTGCCGTAAGCCATAAAAGGTTTGCATTATTGCCTTTTAAAACATCACTATCTTTTACAGATATTGCGAGCTTATAACATTCTTTGCTCCCAATTTTAGTAGATATGGTTTCTTTGCCAATATATTTTATTGTTATGGTGGTTTCTTCATTGTCAAACAGTATTGTGAAATTTTGAGAATCACCAGGACTGGCTTTGTGGATGTCTAAATTTCTGATATGGTATAAGGTACTCACTAAGTCTTTGGTAGAAGCATTGATCTTAACCGTTTTATTTTCGTCCCAAGTTTTACCGTCTTTTCTCTTTTTACGCTTAAGGCTTTTTACGAGCTTGGCCTTATGGTTATACTTGTACTGCATGAATTTATAATAGCCGCCTTCGCTAATGTCTCTTTTATAGAGGTAAGGAGTTAAAGTTTTAGGATTGACATAACTCTCATATAAATCTCTTATTTTAAAGAAGTTATCCCATTTTTTGAAAGTTGTAGCTGTACACTTTAATCGCATTAGCGTACTTTTTGATGTCTTAACTTCACTGGTTTCCATTTTTACCTGAGCAATATCCGTTAATAGACCAGACATATTATAGGATGCGGTATAGACGAGTTTTTCACCTGCAGCAATAGTCTTGTTTTGTGCTATACTGCACAGGCTAATTAAAACTGTGAAAAAGAAAAAGTAATGCTTCATAAAGATTGATTTGAAATAATAACGTTGTAAACAACATATATTATGCCGAAAATACAATGCATAATTTATTGATGCTAATTTTTTTTCAAATCTAAAATCAAAATTTAATAAAAACTAGAAAAAATCTTTGACTACAAAAAAAAGGGTTTTATATTTGCACCCGCTATTGGAGAAATGGCAGAGTGGTCGAATGCACTGGTCTTGAAAACCAGCGAGGGTCACACCTCCGGGGGTTCGAATCCCTCTTTCTCCGCAAAAAAAGTGTTAAACTTTGAAATAAAACCACCAAGTCATCTTGTGTGGTTTTTTTATTTCACCAATTTTTTTCGCATTTAAACAATTAATTATCAAGTAATAAACTTAAAATAATACCTTCGACTTATTATTGCCCTGAATTTTTAGTGATACTTTATACCAAGTCATATTTCTAAAATATATTCAGTAGTTTAATTAAAATCTATGAAATTTGATGATATAATTATCATCATTGTTAAATTATAATTATGCACAAATCATTGTTAGAAATTAGAACAAACTCGCCATCTGATGCGTCAAATGAGATTCATGCTACTGCAATCTTGCATCGTGACGAAACAGAAAATTTAAGAAGACTTGCACCTAAACTTGTTGAGCACCTAAAAGAATCTGGACTGTTTAGAATGGGATTACCAAAATTTCTTGGTGGCTGGGAGGACAATCCTGTAGAGGTTCTAAAAGCTTATGAAATACTAAGTTGTAGCGAAGCTGCTGTCGGTTGGAGTGTATGGAACAACCATTTAGCTTGTACATTTGGTCGTTATCTTGATGAGGAAAGTATGAAAGAAGTTTATAAGGATCCATCTCATGTATATGCCAATTCAGCGCGCCCAGAAGGTGTCGCGGAAATTGTTGACGGAGGTTATAACGTTTCGGGACGATGGACTTTAGTTTCTGGGTGTGAAATATCAGACTGGTTTGTTCTGCGCTGTTTGGTAACAGGAGAAGGTTTGCCATCTACTTTGGGACCAGGTGCTAATTTAAAGTTGTTTTTTATTCCTAAAGAGGCGATTGAAGTTGTAGATACGTGGCATGTTGGTGGGCTAAAAGGTACGGGTAGTCATGATGTTGTAGTGGATAATCACTTTGTCAAAGAAGCATATGCAGTAGATTTTGATAGCCCTGTAGCTATAGATAATCCTTATAGCCGTTTGCCAATTGGTTGTTTAAATTCTGCTGGTAATGCCGCTATTGCTCTTGGGATATTTAAAGCAGCAATGGATGATCTTGTGAGAATATGCTTTGAAAGAGTTACTCCTGGTAAAAATCCTGATTTAAGAGACAGAGATAGAATACAGAGTGTTGTTGCAAAAAGCAAGACTACATTAAGTGCTTTACGTGGTCAATTGCATAATGCAGTATCAGTAATTTGGGAAGAAGCTAAAAAGGAAAATACTTATACAGATGAACAACTTGCAGATGTATGGTCGGCTTCTGTTCAGGCTGCCACTATAGCTAGAAGCATGGTAACTGAGATTTATGCAGCTGCGGGAACAGTTTCTTTATATACAGAAAACAGAATTGAACGTGCCCATAGAGATATACATGCAGTATTGCAGCACGGAATTATACAACCTCACTGGATGAATCAGGCGGGAATGGCGTATCTTGGTATAAAGCCTAAAGGCGCAATGTTTAGAATATAAAATTTAAATAACATTATAATCTTAAAACAATTATACAATTAGCTATTAAATGATTGAAGTCATAAAAGATAAGAAAGTTTGGAAGGAACAAATCGCTTTGGTTTCAAATTCAGACTTTTACCATACATACGATTATCATCAGTTGTCAAAAAGTAATGATGAATACCCTATCCTTATAAAATATGCGGATGGGCAGACATCTTTGTTAATTCCTTTGCTTCTTAGAGATATTGATAACTCTGACTATAAAGATGCTACCTCAGTATATGGTTATGCTGGTCCGTTAGTACAACATATTGATGAAAATTTTAACGTAGATGATTTTCAAGATGAGTTTAATCAATTTTTGCAAAAGAATAATATAGTATCTGTGTTTTCTAGGCTTCATCCTTACATTGAACATCAAGAAAGTATTCTAAAAGGGTTGGGTACAATTACGGCTTTAGGAAATGTTGTGAATATAGACTTAACCGACACCATAGAAAATCAAAGAGCAAAATTCAGCAGACGTTTAAAAACATATTTAAATAAATCGCGAAGGTCTTGTACTGTAATTAAAGGTAACATAGATGAGCATCTTGATGACTTTATACGTCTATACCACGAGAATATGAGGCGTGTTGACGCTGATGATAGCTATTTTTTTACTAATGAATATTATCGTCAAATATTGTCAAGCGAGGATTATGAGTCGGAGTTGTCTTTATGTGTACATACAGAATCTGAAGAAATAATAGGAGCTGCAATGTTTATGAAAAAAGGGGATATTGTACAATATCATTTGTCAGGTCTTAGCGAAGAGCATTTTGAACTCAATCCTATAAAGCTGGTTATAGATGAAATGCGAATCAAATCTACCGAAGAAGGTTATAAGTACTTTAACCTTGGTGGAGGTTTAGGAAGTAATGAAGACTCTCTTTTTAGATTTAAAAGTAGCTTCTCTAAGGATTTTAAGGAGTTTAAAATCTGGAAGTACATTGTTAATGAAAATGTATATAAAGAATTAGTTTCGCAAAAACTTGGTAACGATCATGCACCTGATATTCTCGAAGCAGATTATTTTCCAGCATATCGTGCAGTTAAGAAAGCCACAGAAGTTTAGCTATAGGTTTGTGTTATGCACTTAAATCTGTCTTTCGCTTATTAAACTCATTTATAAAAGGTTGTTTGGTTAGAACTTGTCCTGTAGCAGCTTTTATAGCATTTGCTAGCGCGCCACCAGCTGGAGGTAAACCCGGTTCCCCTAAACCAGTTGGTGATAATTCATTTTCAACAAAATGAGTTTCAACAATTGGAGTTTCTTTCATTCTGATTAAACGATAGGTGTTAAAGTTAACATCTTGTGGTTGTCCATTTTCAAAAGAAAAATCACCGTACATGGCATGGCCTATACCATCAATTACTCCACCTTCAATTTGATTTTTGGCACCAGTTGGATTTACAACAATTCCACAATCTACAGCAACGGTTACTTTTTCTACCATAGGATTTCCGTTTTTCATACTAATGTCAACTACCTCTGCAACATGCGTGTTATGACTGTAATAGGCTGCAAATCCTTGATAGATTCCATCTCTAGATTTTCCCCAATTACTTTTTTCTACAGCTAGATTAATTGTATCGGTCATACGTTTAGCTGAATATTCAATACTAGGGTCTTTACCCTCTTCAACATTGCTCAACAAATCTAACCGTAACCGCACTGGATCAATTTCTAACTCTTTAGCAAGTTCATCAAAAAAGCTCTGCTCGGCAAAAGCTAGAAAATTAGTGTAGGGAGCTCTCCATGCACCAGTTGTTATTTTACTTCTATAATTTCCGGTTTCAACTTTGTAATTTTCTATAGCACCAGCAGGGAAAAAATTAGGAATTAAGCCATACATGTTCGAATTTATCGCGGCTTCTTTTAAATGGTACCCCGTCACTTTTCCATCTTTTATAGAGGCTTTTATTCTATACTTTATTGCAGGTCTATATATACCTGCCGCCATATCATCCTCTCGGGAAAATATAACTTTAACAGGTTGTTTTGTGATATTTGAAATTTCTGCTGCTTCTAATGCAAAATCACCATATAGACGTCGCCCAAAACCACCACCCATTCTTGTCATTTCTAAATGAATATCATCTTCATTTCTATTAATAAGGTTGGCAATACGTCTTGCTGTACCAGCTGGTGTTTGAATTGGGCCAACTAAATGAACCTTATCATCTGTAACGTTAGCATAGAAATTCATAGGTTCCATACAGTTATGAGGTAGAAAAGGAGATTCGTAAGTGTGTTCTAAAACTTTATCGGCTTCGGCAAAAGCTTTTTTCACATTGCCATCTTCGCGTCTTACATCTAATTTGTTGCTGTTTAATATTTTATTTAATTCATGGTCATGATCAGATGTGTTTTCTAAATCATTATCATTGGTCCAATTGACTTTCAAGGCTTTTTTGCCTTTCATTGCAGCCCAAGTATTTGATGCTAAAACAGCTACCTTATCTCCAAATTGTACTACATCAATAACTCCTTTAACTGCTTTGGCTTCAGTAGCATCAAAAGAATCAATTTTTTGCCCAAAGGCAGGAGGACGAGCAACAGAAACATATTTCATACCTTCAGAAGTATAATCTAATCCGAATAATGGTTTTCCGGTTACAATAGCTTCCATATCTACATTAATGGCGTCCTTACCAATAATTTTATAATCTTTCGGTGATTTTAAGGTGACATTTTCGGGTACTTCCAATAATGCCGCTTCACTTACTACGTCACCATAACCTAAAGTATCACCATTGTTATTTGTGATAATACCATTTGAAGCTTTGCATGTTGAAGCATCGACTCCCCATTTTGCAGCAGCAGCATTAACTAACATTTGTTTTGCAGTTGCACCTGTTTGTCTTAAAGCATCCCATCCAAATCTAATGGATTGGCTGCCACCTGCCACTTGTCTCTGAAAATTTTCAGTATCCAGAACACCTTGTTGCACTGAGACATGCTCCCAAGGCACATCGAGCTCTTCAGCAATTATCATGGGCATAGATGTTTTTACACCTTGCCCAATTTCAGGGTTGGGAGAAAAAATAGTTACATAACCGTTATCTGCAATTTTTATAAAAGCATTAAAATCATTGAAGTTCAATTTTGAAATATCCACTGGTGGTTGAGCTGCCTCCTTGCAAGCTGTAAAAAAATTGAAACCTATTAAAAGTCCTCCGCTGGCTAATGCAGAAGTTTTTATGAAATTACGTCTACTAAATGCTACTTTATTTCGATTTTTCATCTCTAGAAGTTTTGCTATCACTTATCGCTAAGTAATATAATTATTTAGATTAGCAGTATCTATTTTTCTGCCAAATGCCCACCTGCCTGTCGGCAGGCAGGTTATGCTTTAAGACATTTTTTTGGCAGCTAAAGCCACTGCTTTTTCAATTCTATTATAACTTGCACAACGGCATAGATTACCATTCATGGCATTTCTAATATCTTCATTATTTGGACTTGGGTTTTGCTTTAAAAATGAAGTAGCTGTCATTATCTGACCTGCTTGGCAGTAACCACATTGCGGAACATCCAACTCTTTCCAAGCTTCTTGTACAGGGTGTAGTTTTTCTTTAGCAAGGCCTTCGATAGTTGTAATTTCAGAATCCGTTAAATTAGAAGCTGGTATGGAACAGCTTCTTATTGCAACACCATCAACATGTACGGTACAAGCGCCACACTGTGCAATTCCACAGCCGTACTTCGTACCTAATAAATTGAGTTCATCACGAAGCACCCAAAGCAAGGGCGTGTCATTGTCCACGTTAACAGTTTTGCTTTCTCCGTTTACTTTTAAGTTAAAAGTTGCCATAATGCCTAGAATATCAGTTCAGCTAAAGTTATAAAATATTTGCGTGATTTTTATCGATGTAAGTATTTAATAATCAACATATACAAAAATGACTTACGTGTTTTTTAAATAATTTAAATAATCTTCTCTTGTATCTATGTCTATAAGTTGATCTTTTGCTTCTACAGCTATGACCGTTTCTGAATTTGAATTCAGGAATATTTTTGCTCCTTTATCACCCTTTAATTGCAATAATTGATCGAAAAATTTACTTGGAAAAATAGCAGGAACACCATAATTGCCTGAATAATTTGATGCGATTATATGTTGTGAGTGCTTTTTTGAAGTGTCAATCAATGTGTTTATATACTCAGTATCAACATTTGGTTGGTCAGCTAATGTGATTAAAACGGCATTGAAGGAATAAGGTTTTATTGATTCAATTCCCTTAATAATACTAGAGCTGAGACCTTTTTCAAATTCAGAATTGAGAATAACTTTTACATTGTAGTCTGCTATGGATTTACTGATGTCTTCTGAATGGGCACCTAAAACACAAAAGACTTTATTAGCTTTAGAATTTAAGGCACGCTCAACTGTAAGGCCTAACATGGTATTGTTATCAATGGGTAGCAATTGCTTGGTTGCTTTCATTCTTGAAGAGCCTCCAGCCGCCAAAATTAGGATAGCGATATTCATTTGCAGAGAATTGGATATAAATTTATTCAAAATATTCCATCTTTGAATATAATTTCACCCTTGAGTTAATTATGTATTTTTACAAAAAATAAGAACATGATAATTGAGAAGTTAAAATGGCGCTACGCCACTAAAAAGTTCGATGTTAATAAACAACTACCTCAAGAAAAACTTAATGTTTTAAAAGAAGCTTTTAATTTAACAGCTTTGTCTTACGGTTTGCAAACTTTAAAGATGGTGGTGATTGAAGATCAGGAAGTTAGAGAGAAATTAGTTCCGCTTTCTTATGGACAGCGTCAAGTAGCAGAAGCCTCTCATTTGTTGATATTGTGCATACAGAATGAAATAGACGATAAAGATGTTGACCAACATTTTGATGCCGTTAAGGCTTTGAGAAATACGCCAGATGATATTTTAAACCCATTTAGAAAAGGTTTAAAAACCACGATTAACAATATGCCTTCAGACAAAAAATATAATTGGGCTACACGACAAGCATATATAGCTTTGGGAAATCTAATGACTGTTTGTGCGGTTGAGAATATAGACAGTTGCCCAATGGAAGGGTTTATACCTTCAGAATTGGACAAGGCTTTAGAGTTAGATAAGCATGGGCTCAGCTCGGTATTATTACTTCCTGTAGGTTATAGAGCTGAAGACGATATGTTCGCAAGCTTAAAAAAAGTAAGAAAACCTTTATCGGATACTATCATTGAATTGTAGTAATTTTAATATCAAAACTTTGGCAGAAACTTAAAATTGTTTTAATATTAAGACTTCAATTTTAAGATAATTTATGCCAGGATTTGAGTTATTCAGCGATTTAGAGCGCAAAGAAGTTAATGATGTTTTAGATAATGGAGTATTAATGCGCTATGGCTTTGATGGCATGCGCAAAGGTCATTGGAAAGCTAAAGAATTAGAAGCTGAACTTCGCTCAACCTTTCAATCAGATTATGTACAATTAGTATCGAGTGGTACTGCTGCAGTTTCAATAGCATTGGCTTCAGCTGGAGTGGGTGCAGGCGATGAAGTTATTATGCCAACATTTACTTTCGTTGCCAGTTTTGAAGCTATTATGATGTTGGGAGCAATCCCTGTACTGGTAGATATTGATGATACCTTAACGCTAGACCCAAAGGCTGTTGAAGAAGCGATCACAGCAAAAACAAAAGCCGTAATGGTAGTACAAATGTGTGGCAGCATGGCCAATATGGATGCTTTACGCACGGTTTGTGATAAACATAATTTAATTTTTGTTGAAGATGCATGCCAAGCCATTGGAGGTAGCTTTAAAGGAAAACCTCTTGGAAGCATCGCTGATTTAGGTTGCTTTTCTTTCGATTTTGTAAAAACAATTACTTGTGGAGAAGGTGGGGCAGTAGTCACAAATAACAAGGATTATTATACCAATGCAGATCATTATTCAGATCATGGGCACGACCATGTTGGTAATGATAGAGGTGCTGAAACCCATCCGTTTTTGGGTTATAACTTTAGAATATCAGAGTTAAATGCTGCAGTTGGACTGGCTCAAGTAAGGAGACTGCCAGAATTTATTTCAATTCAGAAAAGAAACTATACCATTATAAGAGAAGCTTTGTCCCATATTCCTGAAGTAACTTTTAGAACTGTACCAGATGGTGGAGAGGAAAGTTATGCGTTTTTAAACTTCTTTCTGCCAGATTTAGAGTCTGCAAGAAAAGTTTCCAAAGCATTTAAAGATAATGGTATTGATGCCTGTTTTCACTACTATGACAACAATTGGCATTATATAAGAAAATGGGACCATTTAACCAATTTAAAATCTTTATATCCAATTTCTAAAGAAGTAAAAGAAGGTTTGCAATATCTTCAAACCAAGTCTTTTGAACAATCCGACCATTACATCGGAAGAAATATTTCTTGTCTAATAAAACTCTCTTGGACAGAAGAAGAAGTAAAAACCAGGGCTAATAAAATGGCTCAAATTATTGAAACTATTAATTAAATATCTCAAATAAACCTATGAAGAAAGTTTACCTCTCCATTGCGGCAATTCTTTTTGTTGCATTTAATTGCCTGGCTCAAAGTAATCATGAAGAATTTTGGAACAAACTGTTGTCCAATGATAGAGCTGAAGCGGAAAAATTAATCAAGAAAAACAAAAGTTCTGATCTAGAATGGTTGCTTTCTAATGAAATTTTGAGAAATGAAAACGGCAAGATCATTACCAGTAAAAAGTTTTTGGATGAATTTTTGGCCAAAGACGAGTTTGAATATTATCTATTTGCCTTCTGGAACAAATCCTTTTTGTTTCAAGATTATTTAGATGAAGGTTTTAATAACCAGGTTTTTCAAACTATCGATGATATTAGTGATCATGGCATATCGCATGTAGATTTACAAGATGCTGTGTTATATCTCGAAGCCATAAAAGGGCGACACAAAAATGATTGGGATGCTTATTACAGCTTTAATGATAAAATTAATAGTGTAAAGGAATGGCAGTACTGCGGAAGTTTTGAGAATCTTAATAAAAGTGGACTGGACAAATTTTATGAAGCTGAAAACAATCCAAGTTCTGAGAGCATGTTTGATGCGAGAAGTAATGGCTATTTAGGTTGGTACAATGGTACCAATAGTAAAGAGGCTTATCAGTTTTTTACTAACCATAACGAATATGGTTCTGGCGTTAATTACGCTCAAACATTTGTGAATTCTAGTGAAGACCAAAGGATTTTTATCCGTATGGGAAGCGGGTCTGCTTTTAAGATTTTTTTAAATGATGTTGAGATTTTTAAAAATGATAAAGATGTATCAACAGACTTAAATGCCTACGGAGTAACCGTTAACTTACCAAAGGGTAATAACAGATTGTTGGTAAAAACTGCCGAAAGTAATTCTACGTCTTATTTCTTGTTGTCACTTTTTGATGAAAACAAGAAGCCTTTAGAAAACGTAACGATTTCTAGTAATCCGGTTAGTTATAATACTTCAAGTTTGGAAGCTTTAAACCCGGAAGAGCAAGAGAATGATTTCGAGGCCTTTTTTAAAGAGAAGATAGAAGCTAATCCAAATAACTTTCTGTACCATTATGCATTGTACGCAACTTATATAAGGAATTCAAAATATGAAGAAGCAAGAAATGTATTAATGCCACATTACAAAGACTACCCAAAAAGTTCTTTTCTTCGTAATGCTTTAATGCAAACTTATAATTTAGAAAACGATTATACCTCTGCTAATGAACTTAATGAGAATATTGAGCGCGACGACCCTGATTATTATCTTCCGATTTTAAATAAACTGTCTGAATATGGTGAGTTGTCTAGACTAACTATGGATGAGTTTGATGAGTATATCGTAAAACTTAAAAATGCCTTTGATTCTGAACTCATTAAGACTGGTGCCGATTTTATATCTTATGCAAGAAAAGAAGACATTAACGGTATTAAGAATACATTAGAAAACCTAAACACTCTAGCCGAAAAATATGGTAACGATAGTTTTAGACTTAAGTATGCACCATTCTATGATCAGATTTTTCAAGATCAAGACAAAACCATTTCTATTTTAGAGGATATCGTAGAGAACGGGTTCAGTATGGGCGCAGAAAATCAACTTATACAATATTACGAGGATAAAAACCAGAAGAAAAAGTCATTGGCTCTCGTTGTTAAAGATTACGAACATTTAACAAATGATAATACGTATCTAAAACGAATTGTCAATAATTATATGCGTCATCAAATGTATAAGAAAGCATTGCCTTATGCAGAGGAGATGCTTGCAAACTATCCTTATAGTTTTACAACCATGGAGCTAAAAGGGGATATTTTAAAACAATTGGGTAAAACCGATGAAGCTCTAAAATATTACGAAAAAGCGCTAACTCATAACAGTGGCGATTCCCAATTAAGAAATAAAATAAATGATATTTCAAAAAAGGAAAATCTCATTAATGACCTAGTTGTAGAAGAAGCTTATGATTATATAGAATCCAATAGAAACAAAATCACAACCAACAATTATGGGTTTAATATTCTAATGGATGATAGTAATATAGAAATTTTTGAAGAGGGTGGTTTTAAATACCGTTATGTTTATATCTACGAGGTCACCTCTAACAATGGTATTGAAACGTTTAAAGAATACAACTTAGGACTTGGAGGTTCTTATAAATTTTTAAAGTCTGAATTGGTAAAACCTAATGGTAATGTAGTTCCGGCAGATAGAAGAGGCTCTAATCTTGTGTTTAATGACATCAATATTGGTGATGTTGTATATATTGATTATGAAGGTATTGTGTCTACAACCGGAAGATTTTATAAAGATATCTCAGATAAAATACAAATGGCGTCTTTTCACCCAGCGGTAATGACTTCGGTAGAAATTTTAGTACCTCACTCGGTAAAATTACATCACAAATATATGAATGGGAATTTAGAACCTGAAGTAATAAAAAGGAAAGATCACAACTTATACAAATGGGAAATAAACAATCCTGAAACATTAATGTTTGCTGAGGATTATATGCCTAACTCTGTAGATCACGTTGAGTATTTGCATTTTAGTACCATTAGCGATTGGAATGATATATCTATTTGGTATTCGGATTTGGTGAGATCTAGGATTGAAATCAACACCAAAGTAGAAGAGGAGTTTAATAAGTTATTCCCTGATGGTTATAAGCAACTTAGCCAAGATGAACGCGCAAAGATTATTTACAACTATATTACATCAAACTTCAACTATAGTTATGTAAGCTTTAAACAAAGCGGATTTATTCCTCAAAAACCAGCAAAGACTATAAACACAAGTTTAGGTGACTGTAAAGATTTTTCTACGCTTTTTGTAACCTTAGCTAAAATGGCAGAATTAAAATCTAATTTGGTTTTGGTGCTGACATCAGATTACGGAAGAAACAATTTGGTTTTACCAAGCACGGACTTTAACCATTGTATTGTTAAGGTAATGATAGATGGCAAACCACAATTCTTAGAGCTTACGAGTAAATATTTACCATATAAAGCGTTGCCAACAAGTTTAAGGGGAGCAACAGCTTTAGAAATACCTTTAGCGTCGGAGAACTTAAATAAGACCTATGATTTAATTCATTTAGATGATGTCAATAGAGTTAAATCCCACGTTGAAAACGTCATTGTATTAAACGTTAATGATGATAATTTGAACCTAGATATCACAACAGAGGTAAAAGGACATAATGTTTCGTATTACAACGAAGTTTTTAGTGAACCAAATGCTGAAGTCATTAAAAATAACATGACAGACGATTATAAAGCAAAATTGATTGATGACTTTACATTAAATGAAATTTCAGATATTGAAAAGAAGGATGATAATACAGCAGTATCTTTTAAAACAGATTTAACTTTAAATAAAAAAATGAGCAGTATTGGTTCAATTAAAATAATGCAACTACCAATAATATCTCATCCCTACGAAAACTCTATAATTCAGTTGGAAGAGCGTAATTATATTATCGATTATATCCAATACGAAACTGTAGACACCTATAAAACAGAATATATTATAGAAATTAAAGAAGGTGAATCTTTTGTTGAAATACCAGAAAGCAAGAGCTTTAAATTCAAAAACCATGAATATTCAATTACTTATGAGGTATCAAAACCAAATAAGTTAAAAGTAACGATAGACTGCACAACGCCTTACGATAATATTAATCCAGAGGATTATGCAGAGTATAAGACTTATGTTAAAGGAATTTTAGATGCAGAAGCTGAATATGTTGGGTTTAAATAATAAAATGACCATCCAGTAAGAGTCAACGTTTACTTTATTAAAGTAACCTATACAAAAATGGTATTGTACTGTTTTTGTATAGGTTTCATGTTTTAATATAAAGTGATTGATTCATAACTTTACAAAAAAAAGCTATGAAGTTAAACTACATTATAACTACAATTACTCTTCTGTCAACGTGGTTTTTGTTCGCACAACAGATGCCTATCAATTTTTCAGATGGGTCGCATGCATTTGCTACTTTTGGAAATAGTGGATTTTCGTTCAATACGGATCCAGACGATGGTAGTGATCCTGTAGGTCAGTTTTTTAATGATGGTTCAGATCCATGGCAAGGGTTTTATTTGGATTTAGCTTCGCCTGTAGATTTAGATGCTGAACAGGTCATCACCTTATCTTTTTATCAGTTCGACCCTAATACACATAATATTATGGTAAAGTTAGAGAGTGGTGCCAATCCAGATGTAGAAGTTGTTATGAGCAACTCAGGTTGGGGATGGACAAATGATATATCTTTGAATTTTGCTAATGCTACCATCAGTGGAACTTCAACTCTAATGAACGCAACAGGCACATACTCTAGACTTACAATTTTTGTAGATGGAGGTAATACAACAACGGGTACTTATCTTATTGACGACATAAATGATGGATCTGAAGCCGTAGACCCTAACGAATTGGATGTTATATACAACGATTTGGTTTGGGCAGATGAGTTTGATGGCAACGGAAGTATAGATTCTAACAATTGGTTTCATCAAACCCAGTTACCTGCAGGTGGAAATTGGTTTAATGGAGAGGAGCAACATTATACCAACCGTATTGAAAATTCATATGTAGATAACGGATTTTTAAATATAGTTGCCATAAAAGAAAGTTTTACAGATCAAGGCGAAACCAAACAATATACCTCTGCAAGGTTAAATTCAAAGTTTGCCTTTACATACGGTAGAGTAGATGTAAGAGCTAAGTTACCTGAAGGGGATGGTACTTGGCCAGCAATCTGGACCTTAGGTAAAAACATAAACGAAGACGGAGCCTATTGGGATAACCAAGGCTTTGGAACTACTAATTGGCCAGCTTGTGGTGAGATAGATGTTATGGAGCATGGCTTGGGTGCTACAAATACTGTAAGCAGCGCTTTACATACTCCTTCTAGTTTTGGTGCCACTGAAAATTACCAATCCTATGCTTTAGATGATGTTGCCAATAATTTTCATGTGTACTCCATGAATTGGTCTCCAAATCAAATTACGTTTATGATTGATGGTGTTGGATTTTACACTTACAATCCTTCTGTTAAAAATGCAGACACATGGCCTTTTGATGAAGACCAATATTTACTGTTGAATATAGCGATGGGTGGCGTATCTGGTACAATTGATCCAAATTTTACGCAAAGTATTATGGTCATTGATTATGTGAGGGTCTATCAGAATACTTTAAGTGTCGATGAAAAATTTGAAAATAAGTTCAGTGCTTATCCAAATCCTGCTTCGAGTTATATCAATATAAAATCTAATTCAAACATTGAAAAATTAGAGCTTTACAATACCTCAGGTCAGTTGGTCATTAACTATAACCAAAGTACAAATAGAATAAATGTTAAAGGCTTAAAATCTGGTATTTATGTACTTAAAATATACTCTGAAGGTCGATCGGTTAGTAAAAAAGTTCTAATTAATAATTAACATACTCAACAATCTCTAAACCATAGCCAATCATACCAACACGTTTGGTCTGTAAAGCATTAGACATTAATTTGAGTTTGCTAATCTTAAGATCGTGAAGAATCTGTGCACCAATACCAAAATCCTTTGCATCCATAGGTATTCTAGGTGCTTTTACAACCTGTCCTTCAACTTGATTTTCCTTTAATATTTCCAAGCGAGAGAGTAGATTCATAGATTCTGCCTGTTGATTAATAAAGATAATTGCTCCTTTACCTTCTGAGTTAATGGAGTTAAACATATCATCTAACTTCTGGTCTGCATTGTTAGTTAATGTTCCTAATATGTCATTATTAACTAAAGTGGCATTAACACGCGTTAAAACGGGTTCGTCAGATTTCCAATTGCCTTTTGTTAAGGCAATATGAACTTGGTTATTTGTAGTTTGTAAATAGGCTCTTAATCTAAATTTTCCAAAACGCGTTTCTATATCAAAGTCTTCCTTTTTCTCAATCAAGGAATCGTATTCCATGCGATAAGCCACTAAATCTTCAATAGAAACAATTTTTAAGTCAAATTTGTTAGCCACTTCCATAAGTTGTGGCAAGCGCGCCATGGTACCATCTTCGTTCATTATTTCAACAATGACACCTGCAGGTTCAAATCCTGCTAAACGTGCAAAATCTATGGCAGCTTCCGTATGACCTGTACGTCTTAAAACACCACCTTCTTTTGCAACTAAAGGAAATATATGTCCAGGTCTTGCTAACTCAAATGCTTTGGTGTCGCTGTTAACCAATGCCTTTACTGTTTTAGCTCTATCATTTGCAGAAATACCAGTACTAACACCATTTCCTCTTAAATCTACTGAAACGGTAAACGCAGTTTCCATGGGATCTGTGTTGTTTCTCACCATCATGTTGAGCTCAAGTTCCTCGCAACGATGTTCTGTAAGTGGAGTGCAAATTAAACCTCTACCATGCATTGCCATAAAGTTGATCATCTTTGGCGTTACCATTTCTGCTGCAGCGACAAAATCACCTTCGTTTTCGCGATTTTCATCATCGACAACAATAATAACTTTCCCTTGACGGATATCCTCAATGGCTTCTTCTATAGTATTCAACTTAGTTTTTGTATTCATAGTGTTAACTGACATCACAACAAATTTAAAGCTGCTAAGATACGTTTATTTTATATTTTGGATGCAACTTCGGTAGAAGTCTAGTGTAATCTTGTTACGATGAATCAAATATTTAAAGGGGTAGAGCGGAAGCGTTAAAATGAAAATTATTGGATTAAAACGGTTCTTTTTTTGCCCAATCGTTTTGTAAAATTTAGAATAGACAACTGCATCTACAACAACATAAATAATAAAGAATACAAATGCAATAATACTAAGGCTAAGTGATGCTTCAGCGACTTCTGGCAGCTTATTGTTTTTACATATAAAATGTAAGCCCAATAAAACGCCACCAATGATAAAACTGACCAAACTAGTTGTGGAGTAGTCCTTGTAATCCTTCAAAAGGGTTCTTGCTTTAATAAGTTTATCATCTACCTCTAGACCTTCCTTTTTTAAGCTTTCTAAAGGAATATTTCTGTTCAATAAATTATGAAGGGCAATCTCCTTTGGTTTCTTATCTAAATCAAATTCATCTTGTTTCTTAATTATACCAACCAATTCCTCAACTGAATATTTTTTATAGTAGTTGTAAGATTTAGTTTCGCTTTCAGATAACTGCAATTTATTCTTTGGTGTAAATAAACGTTTTAGAGGCACCATTACAGCATCAAACTGAAAGACTCCTTTATCATTGGTTGCCCTAGTAGTTAAATAAATACTCAACGGCAACATTACCGCTGTAGATAGCCAAGACCCTATAATTGGACTAAAACTTCCTTTTTCGGCACTGTTTTTAGCAAAAATCCCAAAAAAATGATACGTTAAAAACAGTACTATGGCAATAACCATCGGTAAGCCCAATCCACCTTTTCTAATTAAAGCACCTAATGGAGCTCCAACAAAAAAGAGTATGATACAAGCAAAGGCCAGAACAAATTTATCGTGCAAAGCAATAATATGTTTGTTTAGAAATATTGCCTTGATTTCAAAATTATTCTTGTTAGAGTCTATAATCTGTCTTGTACTATTGGCTGAGTTGATGGCAAGATTAACTATCTGTACTTTTTGACCAGCACGGAAAAGATCTAAAATATCTCCTGTGAACAGCGAATCCTTGTCTTTTGTATTGATATTGAGGTTTAATGCAGAGTACGTTGTACGGCCGTAGAGTGTCTTTGAGAGCAATTTGTAATCTTCTTCTCGTTGATTTTGGAGACTGTCAATGGTATAATTTAATTGATCAATATTTTGCATTGAATGACGACCTCTATAATTCTTTTCGTCTAAATCTTCAGAATTAAGAATTTCGAGGTCAACATTTATAATATAATTGTCAAAGTAGCTTCTGGCATGTGGTTTATCCACATTTTTTCGTGCATCTCTATTGACGATTTCTTCATAATAATTACCATTGATCAGCTCTAGTTGAAGCACATTAGAATCTGGTGAGCTTTTCAGCTCCCCTTTTTCCGATACTATGACTTTATAATTTCCTTTTCTTGCAGAGCTTTTTTGATGTATCACAACACCTTCCAAAAACTGACCTCTATCTCCAGACTTTTTTTCAACTTTAATGTTAATGTCACCAATTTCATTAAACTGCCCTTCTGCAATGGCTAAGGCTGGCTTTACCTTAGCGATGTTTCGTCTTAGATTGTAAAAATTATACTCTCCCCAAGGAATAACATTATTGGCAAAAAAGAAACAGGCTATACCGAGTGCAACAATAAAAACACTTAGGCTTCGCATGGCACGCTGTAGAGAAATCCCAGTGGATTTCATTGCTGCAAACTCATAGTTCTCTGCAAAATTCCCGAATACCATAATAGATGATAGCAGAATGGTCAATGGCACTACCAGAGGAATAAGCTTCGGCATATAATACAAAATGAACTTTGCCGTAACAGAAATATCTAAATCCTTACCTGCTAGCTCAGCGATATAGAGCCAAACGCCTTGCAGAACAAAGATGAACATGAATATAATAAAGACGCTAAAAAACGTCCTTAAGAATGTGATAAGTATGTACCTATCTAATATTTTCATTGAGTTGCCGCAAAAGCGGTAATCTTTTTTATTAAACCTTAATCGATTCTATTGATAAAGTAATCACTGTATTTACTTTCGTCAAATGTAAATAAGGTTTTTGAGATAGGCTGATCGGTTTTAAAAGAATTAACAGTTAATGTTGTCTTTGTTCCGTTTTTACCCACTTCTATAAGGTTGTAGATGTGCTTTGTTGTGGCATCTATACCTAATAAAATATGCTTTATTTCAGAATTGGTATCGATAGGATTCAACTTTACATACTGAATCTTTCTACCTTTTACATTCTGAACAATATCCATCTTATAAGTATAACCATCTTCATAAAACGATAACATTTTACTAGGTGTAATAGTGCCTTCATCTTCTGTGTTGTCTGAAGAAATGGTAACTTCTTCGTCTTCTGGACTTATAGTATAAAGTGTTTTGCCGTCAAAGATTCTTGTAACGCCTAAGATGTTAAGTTTGTACTTCTCGCCCTCAATAACAACATCACCACGCGTTTCTTGCTTAATGTTTTCACTTACATTGTTTAGTTCGTATTTAAAGTCTAGGCTAATATTGTTGTATGCCTTAATTTTCTTACTAACCTCGGTTAATAATGCTTCAGCCTTGGTGTCGCTTTGAGCAAAGCCAGTAAGTCCAAGTGCTAAAAATGCTATAATAAATAATCTTTTCATGTCTTTTATAATTTAAATCTTATCTGTTAGTTTCAGTTTTTTTATCTAACAGCGAAGCGATCTTTTTATATATAATTTTTATTATTTCTCGTTTTCTAATAATTGATCCAAAGCTACTAAATCTGCCACTAATACTTGTCTCGCCTTACTACCCTCAAAAGAACCTACAATGCCTGCAGCTTCTAATTGATCTATAATTCTACCAGCTCTATTGTAACCTAATTTCAATTTTCGTTGTAAAAGAGACGCTGACCCTTGTTGCGCTGTAACAATGATTTCAGCAGCTTCACGGAACAATTTATCTCTGTCCGAGATATCTATATCAAGATTTGTGCCACCTTCTTCGCCAACATATTCTGGCAGTAAATGTGCATCTGGATAAGCTTTCTGAGCACCAATAAATTCCGTGATTCTTTCAACTTCTGGAGTGTCAACAAAAGCACACTGAAGGCGAATTAAATCATTGCCCTGTGTATAAAGCATATCACCTCGACCAATTAACTGATCAGCACCAGAACCATCTAAAATGGTACGCGAATCTATTTTACTCGTTACTCTAAAGGCGATACGTGCTGGGAAGTTCGCTTTAATAATACCTGTGATTACATTCACAGAAGGACGTTGCGTAGCAATGATTAAGTGAATACCAATAGCACGAGCCAGTTGCGCTAATCTTGCAATTGGTGTTTCTACTTCTTTGCCAGCAGTCATAATTAAATCGGCAAACTCGTCAACCACCAAGACGATGTATGGTAAAAATGCATGACCATCATTAGGATTAAGTTTTCGGGCTTTAAACTTGGCATTGTATTCTGCAATGTTTCTACAAAATGCATTCTTAAGCATTTCGTAACGGTTATCCATCTCAATACAAAGCGAATTCAACGTATTAATAACCTTGGTGTTATCAGTAATAATAGCATCTTCACTATCTGGAAGTTTCGCCAAATAATGACGCTCAATTTTATTGAATAGTGTTAATTCCACTTTTTTAGGATCGACTAAAACAAACTTTACTTCCGCAGGATGCTTTTTGTATAATAATGAGGTCAGTACCGCATTTAATCCAACCGACTTTCCTTGTCCTGTAGCACCAGCCATTAACAAGTGAGGCATTTTAGCTAAATCAACAACAAAGGTTTCGTTACTGATGGTTTTACCAAAAGCAATAGGTAGTTGCATTTTAGATTGCTGAAATTTCTGTGATGCAATAACCGATCGCATAGAAACAATCGTAGAATTTTTATTAGGCACCTCAATACCTATTGTACCTTTTCCAGGAATTGGCGCAATAATTCTAATGCCCAATGCTGCTAGTGAAAGCGCAATATCATCTTCAAGATTTTTAATTTTTGAAATTCTAATACCAGCATCAGGGACAATTTCGTATAAGGTTACCGTTGGGCCAATAGTGGCTTTAATGCTGCTGATACCAATTTTATAATTACTTAAGGTTTCAACAATTCTGTTTTTGTTTTCCTCAAGTTCTTCCTGGTCTATTGAAATCCCTTCGTTGTCATATTTTTTCAATAAATCTAAAGGAGGAAATTGATAGTTGCTTAACTCCAAAGTAGGGTCAAACTGCCCAAAATCTTCCACAAGTTTGTCAGCAAGGTTATCGGTTTCAGAAACTTCTTCCTTAGATGTTTCCACCTCCATCTTTAATTCAGGTTCTTCTATAGTCTCTTCTTTTGGCTTTTCGTCAACTTCGATTTTTAAGTCTTCTGATTTGCTATCTGGCTTGGAATGGTTGCCTATGGTAGGGTTTTTATCTTCAAGAGGAATTTCAAAAGCTGATTTTATGGCTTCTGCCTCTTCGGTTAAACTATTATCAACAACCACACTCGACTCTTCTTGGTCCATGCCTGAAGCTGTATTATCTTTAAGATCCTTTTTAGCACGATTGAAAAGTCCAACAAATGTATCACCTGTTACTTTAAATCGAATTGCCAAATAAGCTATAAGCCCAAAGAGGAGTAAAAGTATGGTTCCTATTTTACCAATATAATCCTGAAAGAAATGATTCATTTCAAAACCTATAGTACCACCAAGTAAATCGTATTTATGCGTAAAAAATCCTAAGAAAATAGACAGCCAAATAACAATTAAAGTTCCCCAAATCCAATGCTTTCTAAGTTTGGCTTTTTTCAAGTTAAGGGTAACATAGACTCCAGAAAGAAAAATTAATCCTGAAAAAATAAATGAAGGGATACCAAAGCCTTTGGTGATAAAAAGTTCACTTACCCAAGCTCCTAATTGACTTGCCCAATTTTTATAGTCTTCTGAACGGTCTGGAAAGTTACTTAATGCACTCTGGTCTTCTTTTCCTGTGAATATAAAGGACAGGAAAGAAATAAAAAGTAAGACACCAATGATGATCAGTAAACTACCAAAAATGAGTTTTTGCTGATTGGATAATTTAAACGAAGGTTTTTTAAGTTTTGCCTTTGGCTTAGCCTTTGCTTTGGTGGTTCGTTTCTTTTTGGTTGTTCTTTTCGTCATGCTTACTTCCCATGAAAATGGGAATCTATTTTATTTATATTGTTTTGCTTTTTCTGAAATACCATTAACATACTCCTCAATGATTAAAAGCACTTCCGCAAGCTCAGCGCCTTCAAATCCTGAGATGTCTTCGGTATTTATATTAGCATTGTAAAATTCTAAATAGTTACTTGCTAATGGTAAATAGGACCAATGCCATTTTTCGAGATTATAACCCGTTCTGCCATTGCTTTTGTCGGTATATACTTGGTAAAACCCAAAGCTGTTGGCATTTGCGGTTAACCATTCATATGCCTTTAATCCTTTTCCGCTGTTAAAATACGAATTATTTAAACTATTTAAATCTATATCTGTTCCCCAATGATGCCTCGAAGAACTTGGCATGGAACTGTACTCTAAAATTTTTAAAGCGCGCTCTTTAGGCTCTAATTGTTTATACTTTCGCCATTTGCGTTCCCAAATCACTTTTTGTTCTTCAAAATTACGTGTTCCAGAAACTATTTTTAAGTTGACACCATCTCCATTTGCTGCTTCTACCATTTGTAAAAAAGCATCATAAGCTTCTTTTTTTAGGTAGATGTCTTTAGAAGCGTGTTGTGCATCAACTTTTATAAAGGTAGAATCACTTTTATAATCAAATTTACCAAGAACAAAATCTTTGTTAATGTTAAGATCTGACTTTATAATAGTTTCTACCTCTGGAATTTCTATAACTTCAGTTTGAGCACTTGTTTTATCTCTCGAATTACAACTTAAAAGCAGAATGATAATGGAAAATGTTACAACGATGGATTTCATTTTAAGGCTTAGAAGTGTTTCTGGTTTTGGCTGGTACAAAAATACAAATATGTAACGCTTGTAATGGTTGTTTTGGTATGTATTAAAACTTAGGAAAATAAATAATGCCCGCAATTATAACCGCTACAATGGAAGCGATAAACACCGCACCTGCGGATATATCTTTTATCAGTCCAATTTTAGGATGATGGTCTGGATGTACAAAATCCGCGATATATTCAATAGCCGTGTTAACGCCTTCAATGCTCATCACTAAGCCAATCATAGCGATTTGCACCATCCATTCCGTGGTTGAAATATTATAATAAAATCCGGCAATGGTCACAACAGCAGCAATAAAAACCTGAATTTTTATACTCGACTCGGTTTTAATAAGAATAAGCATGCCCTTAAAGGCAAAGCCAACACTTTTTAGGCGATTAATAAGAAAGGATTCCTTTTTTTGCATCAAACCTATGCTAAACTCTTAATCGCAGCTTCGTAGTTTGGTTCGTCAGCAATTTCAGAAACTTGCTCAGTGTGTAATACTGTTCCATCTGTATCTATAACCACAATACAACGCGATAGTAAAGTTTCAAACGCTCCTGTTGTAAATGTAAGACCGTAATCTTTTCCAAATTTTCCTGTTTTGTAATCCGAAAGGCTAACCACATTTTCAATGCCTTCAGCACCACAGAAGCGTGCCATGGCAAATGGCAAATCTTTAGAAATGCAAAGTACTTTGGTGTTATCCAATTGACTTGCCTTTTCATTAAAAGTTCTAATGGATTGTGCGCATGTACCAGTATCTACACTAGGAAATACATTCAATACTAGTCTAGAGCCTTCAAAATCTGAATATGATTGATCTGATAAGTCTGTGTCAGTTAATTTAAAATCTGGAGCTTTGCTACCAACTGTTGGTAGGTTGCCTATTGTTTCTACTGGAGTGCCTCCTAAGGTTACATTTGCCATAATTATTGTGTTTTAGACTGTAAATTTAAAGATTATAAATGTTTTCAAATGCTAAATAAATACAAATGTTTCCTGTAGATTTTCGCTTCATGGAGATTTGATTAACAATTTGGTGATGTTAAATTAACATTTAATCGAAATAATAGGTTTTTTACATAAGTTTTTTAAGCACTGTTATTTTTAATTCTACCTTCGACGATAAGAGCTATTAATTAAATCAATATCTATAGACAAGTATCCCTAATTGTCTATTACAATCTTTATTTTTTATGAAATTTGAATTACGAAAATCAAAGGTTTTACGTGCTTTATTAATTGTAGTGCTGTTTCTTTTATTGGGTAATCTTTTTGCTGTGTATTTAAGATTCAATACCGAAGGGATGGACAGTAAAGTTACAAGGCTAATGATAAAGCTATTCGACTTTAACCTTGAAGCCAATTTACCAACGTATTTTTCTTCTTTAACATTAATGTTTAATGGGTTTCTATTGGCGCTTATTGGATTTACGCATAAGAAGTTAGGTCAAAAATTCTGGCATTGGTTGGGCTTATCTGCCATATTTATCTTTTTGGCATTTGATGAAATGATACAGATCCATGAGCAACTTCGTGCTCCGATGGAGGCGTTGTTCAATACCTCTGGACTTTTATATTTTGCATGGTTTATTCCTTACTTAGCAGTTACCATATTAATATTCATCGCATACTTTAAATTTATGATGCGTTTGCCAAAACGCGTCTTAAAACTATTCATTATCGCAGGTGTTTTATACGTAGGTGGTGCCGTTGGTATGGAGATGTTGGGAGGTTGGCACGCGGAAATCCATACGGAATATACATTCACTTACGCTATGATGTATTCTTTTGAAGAGTTATTGGAAATGTCTGGTGCCGTTGTATTCCTCTATGCGTTGTTAGTGTATATCACAACAGCATTTAAGAATTTAAAAGTGAGATTTAAGCCAAAAAAGAATAAAAAGAAGAAAGCTGTAGAAGCCTAATATAAAGAAAGCCTTAACTGAAGAGTTAAGGCTTTTTTGTTGTTATTATCTTAATTCTGCACCAAGCTTACTCTCAAAGTTAGATTGCAACTTGTTCATAATCTTATCAATCTGCTTATCGGTAAGCGTTTTGTTTTCATCCTGAAGTGTAAAACTCACCGCATAACTTTTCTTGCCAGCAGGTAAATTTTTGCCTTCATACACATCAAACAAATTCACGTTTTTAAGCAATTGCTTTTCGGTTTGCTTGGCGATGGTGTGAATATCTTCAAAACTTATACTGTTATCTAGAAGTAAAGCGAAATCACGACGGACTTCAGGATATTTAGGGATAGCTGTGAACTTTATTTTGTTATGCTGAGCCATATCCAGAACGTTATCCCAATTAAAATCAGCAAACAATACGTTTTGTGAAATTCCGAAATGCTTCAATACTGATTTTTTGACCAGACCAAAATCAACAAGCTTCTTTTTACCGAGCGATAGGCTCATGCCTTCACTTAAAATATCAGACTTAGTTGGTGCCGATTTTATACGATTTAATCCCAGGCGTTGTAAAATCGCTTCAACCGTTCCTTTTAAATAAAAGAAATCACTTGGGCTCGCAACGGAATTCCAGCGTTCTTCAGTTTTATTTCCTGTGACAAATAAGGATAGATGCTTGTTTTCTTCTCGTTCTTCTGAATACTGATGATAGGTTTTACCAAATTCAAACAACTTTAAATCGTTGCGTTTTCTATTGATGTTATGAGACACAGCCTCTAAACCAGAAAACAATAAGGATTGACGCATCACTTCCAAATCGTTACTCAACGGATTCAACATATGTACGCTATGATCTGCATTTAAATCATCACTCAATTCCACATACTTAGGAGAGGTAAGTGAATTCGCCATAATCTCAAAAAAGCCTTGGGAAGCCAATTGATTCCCAATCACATTCTGAACTTTATAATCTTCAAAACGTGACGAGTTTGAAATAGAGGCATTCAGTTTTTCCGTAGTGCCAACATTGTTGTAACCATAAACACGAAGGATTTCCTCGATAATATCAGCTTCGCGCTGTACATCATTTCTGTAAGCAGGAACGGTTAATCCCAAACCAGCTTCAGTAACGTTATTGACTTTTATGTCTAAAGAGGTTAAAATGCTTTTTATAGTTTCTCTCGGAATTTCCTCTCCAATCAACTTCTTGGCATTATCAAAACTCAAGCGTACTTGAAAATCCTCAATTTTATTTGGGTAGGCATCCGAAATATCACTACTTATTTCGCCACCAGCAATATCTGTAATCATTAAAGCAGCACGCTTTAAGGCATACTCTGTAATGTTCGGGTCGATACCTCTTTCAAATCTAAAGGACGCATCAGTCTTCAGTGCATGACGTTTTGCTGTTTTTCTAACACTTACAGGATCAAAATAAGCACTCTCCAAGAAAATGTTGGTAGTACTTTCCGTAACACCAGAATCAATACCTCCAAAAACACCAGCAATACACATCGGTTTTTCGGCATCGCAAATCATAAGATCGTCTTCGTGCAATTCCCTCACCACTTCATCTAGAGTAGTGAATTTGGTACCTGCTTTACAGGTTTTTACTTCAATTTTATTTTTTGAAATCTTATGTGCGTCAAAGGCATGCAAGGGTTGCCCAAGTTCATGCAACACATAGTTAGTAATATCTACAATATTGTTGATAGGTGATAAGCCAATGGACTTTAAGCGATGCTGTATCCAATCGGGAGAGGGCTCAACTTTAACGCCAGAAATGGTAACACCACAATAACGCGGACATTTTTCTTTGTCTTTTACCTCTACATCGATTTTAAGCGATCTGGCATCAACATGAAAAGAACTTACCGAAGGTGTAATTAACTCCACGGCAATTTCTTGTTGTAATAGTCCTGCTTTTACATCGCGCGCCACACCATAATGACTCATGGCATCAGCACGGTTTGGGGTTAACCCGATTTCAAAAACATCGTCATTTTCAATATTAAAGATGTCTGCTGCAGCAGTGCCAACTTTAATTTTAGGATCCAATACCATAATACCATCGTGCGATTCGCCAAGACCCAATTCGTCTTCAGCGCAAATCATACCATGACTTTCCTCACCACGAATCTTACCTTTTTTAATCTTCCAGGCTTCACCTTCAGCAGTATGTAGAGTCGTTCCTATGGTGGCCACAGGGACTTTTTGCCCAGCTGCTACATTGGGTGCGCCACAAACAATTTGTAATGGTGCATCATCACCAATGTTTACGGTAGTGATTTTAAGTCGGTCTGCATTTGGGTGCTGTTCGCAGGTTAAGACTTCGCCAACAACGATACCTTCCAATCCGCCTTTTACGGATTCGTAGCGTTCAATACCTTCAATTTCCAAGCCGAGATCGGTGAGTAGTTCTCCCGTTTTCTCCGCGTCCCAATTTATCTTTATAAACTGTTTTAACCAGTTGTACGATATCTTCATAGTCTTAATTCAATGAAGCCACAAAGATAGCAATACTTGAATGTTAATGAAATTGTACTTTGTTTTTTTATCTAAGGACATTGTTATAATTTCGGACTTTATAGAAAACGCATTGTTATGAAAAAATTAATGGTATTGCTTTTGGTCGTTTTACTTTGGAATTGCGAAGAACAGAAAACACCAAAATATTTAGAAACAGGAACCTATAGAGCGGTGTTGGATGTTCAGGATAGTGAGGAATTGCCCTTTATTTTTGAAGTGGAATCCAAAGACAAATTGAAAATCTTTAATGCCGAAGAAACCATTGAAGTCGATGAAGTTGAATACAGAAACGATTCAGTTTTTATTAAAGCACCAGTGTTTGAAGGCTATATCGCTGCGACGTTTGAAGATAAAAACCTAAAAGGCAGTTTTATAAAGGAAAGTTTAGATCGTGTCGTACCATTTTCTGCAGAATATGATAATGACAATCGATTTGAAACCACTCAAGAACCATCTCAAGACGTCACAGGAACTTGGGAAACCGTTTTCAGTAAAGACATAGAAGATGATGAGTACATTGCCAAAGGCATCTTTAAACAAGATACTTCGACAGGCTCAGCACAAGGCGGCAAAGTCACAGGAACATTCAGAACCACAACAGGCGATTATCGTTTTCTCGAAGGTGTCATGGATGGCAACACCATGAAACTCTCAACTTTTGATGGTGCACATGCCTTTTTATTTACGGCTAAAGTCTCGGACTCTACTATGGAAGGCACCTTCTATTCTGGTAACCATTGGAAAGAACCGTTTGTGGCCAAACGTAATGACGATTTTGAATTGCCGAGTGCCAACGACTTAACCTTTTTAAAGGAAGGCTATGAGAGTTTGGATTTTTCATTCCCAGACGAAGATGGCAATATGGTGTCGTTGAGCGATGAGCGTTTTAATAATAAAGTAGTCATTGTACAGATTATGGGAACTTGGTGTCCTAACTGTTTGGATGAAAGTAAATACTACACCAAATACTATCAGGCCAATGCCGAACGTGGTTTGGAAATTGTAGCCTTGGCTTTTGAATATGCCAAAACAGAGGACAAAGCCTTTGCTAGCATCAAGCGTTTACGAGACAAGTTGGACATTGCCTATCCCATTTTGTTAGCACAATATGGCACTTCTGATAAGGCCAAAGCACAAGAAAAATTACCGATGCTCAACCATGTGCTGTCATACCCAACTTCAATTTTTATTGATAAAACAGGTAAGGTGCGTAAAATTCATACAGGATTTAACGGTCCTGCAACTGGTAAAAAGTATGAGGAATTTAAAACAGAGTTTAAAAGTTTTGTTGGTGGGTTGTTGGTGGAAAAAGATTAAAGTAGTTATGGGTTCTGCCATTTTAGCCATATTTCACTTAAATCAACACCAGTAGAATTAGATAATATAGTCTCGATTTCGTGGTATTCAAATGCGCGATCATTTTCTTTGGTCCAATTTAAAAGTCCAATTAGAGCATCCTTAAATGTCTTTTCGTTGTTAGTTGCTTTTTTAATTTCAACATCCATTTCATATGCCATCAATGCTCCTCTGGAGAATAAGTTTCTACCTATATTAAAATCCCCTGAATATTGACTAGACCCAAGTTGAGATAATTCTTTTAAAGATTTCTCTTTTATATAAATAGGTGCGTGCTCAATAATTTGCTTAAAAAAATCAATGGTCTTTGGTGAGTTGGTGACAATTGAAGAGACATACCAAATAAAGCCTTCATTCAGCCAAATGGTTTCTATTATTGGTGCCGAACCCCAATCAAAAGGACGATACCCTTTACCGTAAGACCTTAAAGGGATCCAGGAATGACCCATATGATGAACCATACTAAAAATATTGGCTTTTGGGTCGTATGTGGTTATGGCTGAAGCCATTGTTGCACTTGCCGTCATACTATTCATATGCTCCATTAAAAAACCGTAAGTATGTTCTTCGCTGTAGGGTTTTAAAAATTCATAGCACATGGTGTAATGTGGCATTGGTATATACCCAAAATAATTAGAAAGCCCTTGGAGGCTAAATAAACCTCTACGGCCAATTTCTTCTAGGTTAATTTCACCTTCTGCATAGGCTGCTACATAAAGTGGAATTTCTGCATCTTTTACTTTTAAAATCTTAACATCATTCCCAAAAAGATATTGAGCATCAGCTAATTCCGCATAATTTGAAACCAGAAGAGTGATTTCACTTTCCATGCTAGTTGATGGTTTTAGAGTGGTAAAAATAGGCCATTGCGCATCACTTTTCAAGGTCAAATGAATGGGTTTGTCCTCGTAACCTACGATGGTTGCAAAAACAGAATATCCCAATAGGCCCAAATAGTTTTCTCTAATTTTTGAACTAGCAAAACCACCTTTTAATTCAGCTTCCATTTTAGTGATGTTAACATCATATGAAACTTGGGTAATCTTTGCTTCCTTTCTAAAAAATATAATTGACCCACGACCTCTTTGCCCTTTTATTGTTGAGCCATTTGTGGTTACAGCTTCAATATTTTCAATAAAACTCGGATAATCCGTTATTTCATAAGTTCCGGGAGCACTACGCGGAATTAAAAGGTAATGATCTCTAGTGTTAATAGCATCTAACAGAATGGTTACGGTTACATTTTTTGTCTGCTTATTATGAAGTAGTGTATATTTTAAAATATCATTTTGGGCTTCTGAAATTAACCCTATAAAAGTGAATAAAAAGGATAGTAAACATTTCATGAAGCTGACGGTTTAGGCAATGGTTTCGTTACGGAATGATTCACACGGTTTATTCCGCTGTAACCATAAATTTAGCAAAAAGGTTTGAAATTCCGATTAGGAATTTGAGCTGTAATGAACTATAGCCGTTGTTACCTATAGTACTTTTTTATTTTCTCATTTCCGAAACTAATTGATTTGTTGCACTACGTACAAATTCAATTAACGTATCTTCTTCGACAGCTTCATATGGTTTAGTTTCCTCAAGTTCTCTTTTTGTTGGTCGACTTGCTGGTCTAAATTCACAACCATTCACACAAGGGACATAATTAAATTTATAAATTCCAGCAAATTCATTTGTGTTAATCATTATTACCTTGAATTCAATTGTCGCACCATAATAGTTTCTATTTTCCAAAATAGAAGAAGTTTTCTCTTCTCCATTATTGTCATAGTATTTGTTTGTTTGATAAACAATACTTCTGTCCAAATTAGTTAATTCAATAATTAAGTCAGTATCTGATTTTTCTTTAAGATTAACATAATTATTGTTATTGTCGGTGTTTGTTATGATTTTTTCAAATAATTGTCGGTCTCGAACGATAAATCCACTTTTTAGAAATTCACTTTCAATTGTATTGTATAGGTAATTATTTTGTTCTTTTTCTGTTACATTATCAGTATTCAATCTTGAGCTTGTCCGCAATACAATTTTTGGATTTGGATTATTTGCTAAATATTGTTTAAGAGATGGTGTGGTCGTAATTTCATCATTTTTTGGACTGAACTTTACCGTTCTCATTGTTGATAATGGTGTTCCGCAGGCAAATGTCAAAAGTGAAATTCCAAGTGCGATTAGTAATGTTTTTTTCATATTTAATTTTTCAATTTGCGTTTTTTTGTATTGTAGGCAACTCGTATATAACTCTGTATATACGTTTCTATTACCGAATATAAGAATTATTTCAAAACCCTTGGAGATTAAGCCCTAATTCAAAATTGCCTATAATATTTGGTATAACATTTTTACTGATTTAGTATGGTTTACAGCGGCACATAACTCACCATCAAACTCTGTATCACAAACAACACCACAAAAGGAATAAACAAATACCCAATCACATCTCTGGCCTGTATTTTTATGCCTTTGCCCATTACAGGGAAAACAATCAGCAAAAAGAAGGGTTGTAACAAATTGCTCAGACTTTCACCATAAGCCACAGACATGGAGGCTCTGGCAATCATGGCTGTTACTTCGGTAGGCGAGAGGTTAGCGCCAAGTTCTTGTACCATGTTAATAATACTTGGGCCAATCACGGCAAACTCACCACCTGCTGAGGGAATCGCAAAATTAATCACGCCACCTGTCAGATAGGATATAAACGCATAGGATTCTGGCGTAGCTATAGAAACCAAAACATTAGAGATTTTTTCGCCCAAACCAGAGGCCATCATAATACCCATTATACCTGCATAAAATGGATATTGAAACAAGATGCCAGAGATATTGGAGCTGGCGCGTTTCATGGCAATGCTGTAGCGCATCGGTGTCATATGTAAAAGCATGCCAACAATCAAGAATATAAAAATCATGATGTTAAAGTTGAGGTCAAAACCCTTGGTCGCAAAATGATAGACAATATAAATCACTCCCAAAAGTGCCACGCTAATCTGTAACCAACCAGCATTGTTAAGTGCGTCAGAAACCGCTTTAAATGGTAATTTATAAGATAAGGCTTCCGCTTTTACTGAACTTTCTTTATCATCCAAAGACGTTTGCAAGTCCTTGAGTTCTTTGCCTTCAA
Organism: Winogradskyella ouciana; assembly: GCF_965284585.1. NCBI lineage: Bacteria > Pseudomonadati > Bacteroidota > Flavobacteriia > Flavobacteriales > Flavobacteriaceae > Winogradskyella > Winogradskyella ouciana. The sequence continues at coordinate 3,275,913 of NZ_OZ260095.1, read as the reverse complement.
AGGATTTTGGAATTAATAGCCAAATCAAAATGGGAGCGACGACCACAAATAACACAATCATGGCAAGGTTGAGACTTGAGCCTAAACTATAACCCGTTGAAATGGTATCGTTAAGGACTCCGCTTTCAATTAAAAAATTATTTTCCGTATTCAGCAACAGCGCAATAGAACTCGACAATCCACAAACCCAGCCATTAAAAGAAAAATATACACAAGCCACTAAAAAAGGGTAGTGGATGCCCTTAATACGCAAAGCTAATTCACGTCCTAAAATAGCAGTGACGACCACCATACCAAAACTAATTAACGACAGTAGCGAGCCAAGCGCAATAATGATAAGATAGACTTGAGTTGGTGTATTAATCCATTTAGACAATTGGTCAATGCCTTTTTTTACTAAAGGTGATTGTGCAATACAATAGGCTGTTATAATAATTAAAACAATTTGCATCCCAAAGGACAGTAAGTCCCAGAAGCCGTTGTACCAACCTTCTAGAACTTGTATGGGCTTACTCTCTGTAAATAGTAAAGCAAAAATACCAGTCAATAAAGTTAAGATCAGCGCAAAAACATAAGCGCTGGGCATGTACTTGGTAAAGCCGTCGGTAAATTTTTGGCCGAGTTTGATGAGCATAGTGACGTTGGTTATTGGACTAAAATAAAATTTTGTTATGACGTAGCAAACACATCGATTAATTAATATGAGTTAAGATTTAATCCTTTATGATTAAGCGATGCTTTAGTTGTCAGTTATATTTGGAATGAACCAAAATAAAAACAATGTCATTATTAACAATTATCCTAAATATATTATTACCACCATTAGCCGTATTTCTTAAGCATGGTTTAGGAACCACATTTTTAATCAGCGTGCTACTCACCTTATTGGCTTGGTTGCCAGGTGTGATTCATGCATTTATAGTTAACGGATAATTATGGAGAACGTATTAGTAGCAGGTGCCAATGGTACTACAGGAAAACAAGTCGTTAAACTTTTAAAGTCCTCTCAATATTTCAATCCCATCGCTATGGTGAGAAAGAAAGACCAGCAGGAGCAATTTAAGAAAGACGGAGTGGATACTGTTCTGGCGGATTTAACCGAGAATTTAACGCATGCCGTCAACAACGTCGATAAAGTTGTATTTGCAGCAGGCTCTGGAGGAAAAAACGTCGTTGAAGTAGATCAAGAAGGTGCTAAGCGCTTAATGGCAGTTTCAAAAATGGCGAACGTCAACCGATTTGTGATGTTGAGTTCTATGGGAGCCGACAATCCTGAAGCGGCTGAAGATTTAAAGGATTACCTTAAAGCTAAACAAAATGCCGATGAGCATTTAAGGGACAGTGGTCTAAAATATACCATCGTACGACCAGGAACTTTAAATAATTCCAACGGAAAGGGAAAAATTGAACTGAAAGAAAAATTAAATAAAGACGGTGAAATCAGTAGGGCAGATGTAGCTCAAACTTTAGTTAAAGCCTTACATGATGATGCTCCCTATAATGTGACTTTCGAAATTCTAGAAGGTGATACAGGTATTGGTGATGCCATGAATAATCTAAATGCAAATGTCAACTAGGTTTGCCCTATATGTGAATGTTGAATGACAAATGAAGACCTAAAACGAATAACGAATTTAAAAACAGAAAACAAAATGGAAAATTTAAATAAAAAAACAGTTGCCATATTAGCAACAAACGGATTTGAAGAAAGTGAATTAAGAGAACCAAAAAAAGCCTTGGAAGAAGCGGGAGCCGATGTACATATTGTATCATTGGAGTCTGGGGAAATCAAAGGTTGGAACGACGGCAATTGGAGCAACTCATATAAAGTCGATAAAACTTTAAGTGAAGTGAACCAAAAAGATTACAATGCTTTGGTGTTGCCAGGCGGACAGATTAATCCAGATGTATTGCGTAAAGATAAAAACGCAGTAGCTTTTGTAAGATCATTCTTTGAAGCGCATAAACCTGTTGCGGCTATTTGCCACGCACCTTGGTTATTGGTTGAAGCTGGAGTCATAGAAGGAAGAAAAGTAACCTCTTATGATTCTATAAAAACAGACTTAATTAACGCAGGTGCCAATTGGGTTGATGAAGAAGTTGTTGTCGATGAAGGATTGGTAACCAGTAGAAATCCTGATGATTTACCAGCATTCAATGCTAAATTGGTAGAAGAAGTCTACGAAGGTAAACACGAAGAACAAACCGCGTAATTACGCATGATTAATAGCTTTAAAAAGGTGCTTTCTAGCACCTTTTTTTATGTCTTAACAATACGTTAATTAACAAAATATCAGTACGCTTTAACAACTCTCTAACAAGCTCGCTTTTATTATGGGAGTAATTTGTGGTGTACAAAATTTGTATTTCATCAATAAAAACATGTACAGTTATGTTTTAAAGGTCTGGTCGTTGTTGGTGCCAGGCCTTTTTTTCTTGTCCTAAACTCGTTTAAGATTATTTTGTGTCATCCTGAACTCGTTTCAGGATCTAGCTTAAGATTGGAACTAACTAATATAATTCCAAATATTACGATACTTGCTCATTTGCCTATACGTATTCAAAATCACCTTATGTTCTGGCAACGCAAAACTTGGATCTAACTTTAAAACCGTTTTAGCATAATATCGAGCCTGCTCTAAAATGTCCTTGTCTTTTACTATATCTGCAATCCGAAGATTTAAAACACCACTTTGTTGTGTGCCCATTATATCGCCAGGACCACGCAATTTTAAATCCACTTCGGCAATTTCAAAACCGTCACTACTGCGTACCATGGTTTCTAATCGTGTTTTACTATCCTGACTCAGTTTATGGCTGGTCATTAAAATACAATAACTTTGTTCTGCACCACGACCTACACGACCACGCAATTGGTGCAGCTGCGACAAACCGAAACGTTCGGCACTTTCAATCACCATTACCGAAGCATTAGGAACATTTACGCCAACCTCTATAACCGTTGTGGCAACCATAATGTTGGTTTTACCATCAGCAAAGCGTTGCATCTCATAATCCTTATCAGCCGCTTTCATTTTTCCATGTACAATGGAAATTTGATAATCTGGCATCGGAAATTCGCGCGAAATACTTTCATAGCCATCCATCAGATCTTTATAATCCAATGCCTCACTTTCTTGAATTAATGGATAGACCACATAAATCTGTCTGCCTTTGGCGATTTCATCCTTCATGAATTTAAAAACCTTCAGTCGATTGTTGTCATAACGATGAACGGTTTTTATTGGTTTTCTACCTGCAGGTAATTCGTCAATTACCGAGATGTCCAAATCGCCATAAACTGACATGGCCAAAGTTCTTGGAATTGGAGTTGCGGTCATCACAAGAACATTCGGAGGCAATTCATTTTTGTGCCACAATTTTGATCTTTGCTTAACTCCAAATCGATGTTGTTCGTCGATAATGGCGAGGCCTAAATTCTTGAATTTTACCTTATCTTCGAGTAGGGCATGAGTGCCAACTAGGATCTGTAAATTGCCATTTTCGAGATTTTCGTGGATTTCTCGTCGTTCTGAAGTTTTACTTGAACCAGTTAATAATGAAATACTGATATTCAATTTATTACACCACTCTTGTAAACCGTTGTAGTGCTGGACTGACAAAATTTCAGTTGGCGCCATTAGACAACATTGAAAACCGTTGTCAAGTCCCATGAGCATTGACATAAATGCAACTATGGTTTTTCCGGAACCTACGTCTCCCTGTAAAAGTCGGTTCATTTGTGCATTGCTGCCTAAATCAGATCGAATTTCTTTCAAAACACGTTTCTGTGCATTGGTCAGTTCGAAGGGTAAATGGTCATTGTAAAAGGTGTTGAAGTAATCTCCGACTTTGTCAAAAATCAGACCTTTAATTTTGGATTTATGGATGAGATTTTTCAGAATTAATTGCAGTTGAATGTAAAATAATTCTTCAAATTTCAATCGAAATTGTGCTCTCGAAAGTAGCTCTGGAGACTTCGGAAAATGCACATTAAAAAGTGCGTCGGATTTTGATAATAATTTCATTTCGCCTCTAATGGAATCGGATAAGGTTTCCGCAAATTTGCCCTTCGTTTCCAAAAACAATTGTTGCATAATTTTTGAAACGACTCTGTTGCTAATGCCTTTATTGGATAATTTTTCGGCCGAAGGATAAATAGCCTGCATGGCTGACCGTAGATTGCTTTCGTGTTCGGATTGCAATTCAATCTCAGGATGCGGCATGCTATATTTACCACTAAACCAGTTTGTTTTTCCGAAAATCACATAGGGTTGACCAACTTTTAAGCTTTCCCTAATCCATTTTTGTCCGCGAAACCAAACGAGTTCCATGGTTCCGGTATCGTCCCTGAAATCCGCTACCAAACGCTTGCCTCGTTTCTGTGCCACTTCTCTAAACCCAGTAATAGTACCAATAACCTGAACTTCGGCATTGTTGCGCTGCAACTGGTTAATTTTATAATATTTAGTGCGATCAATATACCGATTAGGAAAAAGATTGATAAGATCTTGATAGGTGTGAATACCCAACTCTGAGCGCAATAAATCTGCTCGGTTTGGGCCAACGCCTTTGAGGTAATCGATAGGTGTTTGGAGGTTCACACTCATAATTGCGAATTTAATTAATTCCTGCGAAGGCAGGAATCTCTCTAAATAAAGAATTTGGTTTTTGTAATTTGGGATTTGAATTGCTTATTTTGGTCTTATTCTTGCTTACATCTAAATATGAAAAGATTTTTTGTTGTTTTATTGTTTTTCTCAATGCTTGTATCCTTTGCCCAACAAACCGATAGCGTTGACTTTAAAAGGGTTGAAGCCTTAATTGTATTTAACCAGTTAGCTGTAGATAGTACAACCTATAATGCTTATGAAGTCGATTTTAAAATCCTTAAACAGACGGATTCGATTTATTTAGATGCCGTTAATATGGAATTTAAGCATGTAGCGCTAAATAATACTGCAACTGATTTTAAGAATGATGGCAAAAAGCTTATTGTTTACAATGATTTTATAGCAAATGAAACTTATAAACTGAGCTTTATTTTCAATAATGCACCAAAAAAGGCGATGTACTTTTTAGGTTGGGAAAATGAGGGTAGAAACCAAATCTGGACTCAAGGCCAAGGTAAATACACCAGTAACTGGTTGCCAAGTATAGATGATACTAATGATAAAATAGAATTCGATTTAAAATTTGTTGCACCTAAGCAATACGAGGTGATTTCTAATGGTAAGTTAAAGTCTAAATCCGATAATCTTGGTAATATTCTTTGGGAATATGACATGAAAGACCAAATATCTAGTTACTTAGTTGCCGTTGCATTAGGCAAATACAACAAAATAACTGAAACTTCAAAAAGCGGTATTCCCTTAGAATATTACTACTATCCAGAAGATTCGCTTAAAGTAGAGCCAACCTATCGTTACTCTAAGCAGATGTTTGATTTCTTGGAAGAGGAAATCGACTTTGCCTATCCTTGGCAGAACTATAAACAAGTGCCAGTGCACGATTTTCTCTATGCTGGTATGGAAAACACGAGTTGTACAATTTTCTCTGATGCTTTTGTGGTGGATTCTATTGGGTTTAACGACAGAAACTATATTAATGTTAATGCACACGAGCTTGCGCACCAATGGTTTGGGAATTTGGTAACCGCAACGTCTGGTGAGCACCATTGGCTGCAAGAAGGTTTTGCCACCTATTATGCCTTGTTGGCGGAACGCGATATTTTTGATGATAACCATTTTTACTTCCAACTCTTAAATTCTGCCATAGATTTGGGTCAACAAGATATTGCTGGTAGTGGGACTTCGCTTTTAAATCCTAAATCGAGCAGTCTCACCTTTTATCAGCGTGGTGCTTGGGTCTTGCATGCCTTAAGAAGTAAAGTAGGTGATGAGGTGTTTAGGCAAGCGGTAAAAAACTATCTGGAAAAACATCAATTTGACAATGTAAAAACTTCAGATTTCATTTCTGAAGTTGAGCGTTTGTATGGTAAATCGCTATCAGGTTTTGTGAATCAGTGGATCAAACAAAAAGACTTTCCTGTGGATGCAGCTTTTGATCTTTTAAAAAATCAATCTACTTATATCAATGAATATTTAATGGTAGATTGTCAGACGAAATCTTCGAAGTGTGCTGAGTATCTTAAATATTATATTTCAGATGAAGCTAAGGTGAAAATCATTTCCCAGGCACCAGAACTGGTGACCTCAGATACGTTTAAGCATGGTTTAAAGGTGCGTCAGGCGATTTCAAAATACGTGACTCAGATTCCAAAGGAATTAAAGGAAGATTATGAAACATTGCTCGGTGATAAATCCTATATCACCATAGAAAATGCACTCTACAACCTTTGGACTAATTTCCCTGAAGAACGTGCTAAATATCTGTCTAAGACAAGAAATATTGACGGCTTTAGCGATAAGAATGTTAGACTATTATGGTTGGTTCTAAATCTAAACACACCGTTTTACCAAGCAGATAATAAGCAGGGGATTTATGAAGAATTGGTCAGCTATACGGACGAGAAACACAATGCTGATTTACGAATCAATGCTTTTCAGTATTTGGATTTGATAAAATCGTGCAATGACAAATGCCTTTCAAATTTAGAGCAAGCAAAATCACATCATAATTGGAGATTGGTTAAGTTTGCAAAACAAATGTCTGAACAACTTCAACAAAATAAAAATTAATGCGAGCACTAGTTATATCTGGAGGCGGAAGTAAGGGCTCTTTCGCTGGTGGAGTAGCGCAGTTTCTTATGGAGCGCGAAAAGCGTGAATACGATATGTTTTTAGGAACATCTACAGGAAGCTTGCTCGTTCCGCATTTGGCAGTCAATGATATATCTAAACTCTATGATATTTTCACAAATGTTCGGCAACAAGATATCTTTAGTGTGAGTCCTTTTGTGCAGCGCAAAAAAGGAGATAGAGAGTTTGTGTCTATTGATTTTGTGAATTCCATGTGGCAATTCATTAGAATGAAACGGACTTTTGGTGAGAGTAAAGCATTGCGACGAAATATTAGGGCAAACTTTACCAGGGAAGAGTATGAAAAGATAAAAGCAACAAAGCACGATGTGGTCGTTACGGTCTCTAATCTTTCCATGAATAGGGTAGAGTATAAGTCCATCCAAGACTGTACTTACGAGGAATTTTGTAACTGGATTTGGATTTCGTGCAACTATATCCCTTTTATGTCTTTGGCCAAAGTGGATGGTTATGAATATGCAGACGGAGGATTAGGTTGTGTAATACCGATTAGGGAAGCTATCCAGAGAGGAGCTACTGAAGTTGATGCCGTGGTATTGGAAGCTGAAAACATGGGAAAGCAACGCGTATTGGGTAAAAATCCGTTTTCATTAATGATGAATTTATTCGGGCACCTGCTCGATCAGGTAGAGCGCAATGACATTCTTATTGGAAAGTTGGCGGCAAAGAATAAAAATGTAAAACTTAATTTATACTACACGCCCACAAGCTTAACGGAAAACTCGTTAATCTTTAGTAAGCGACTGATGGAAAAATGGTGGCAACAAGGTTATGATTATGCCGAGAAACGACATGGTAAGTGATCTGAATTATTGTGTTAGCTTTTAATTGCTTCGTCAATTGGTTTATTTGTGTATTTGTTTGATAACCTTCCTAACATCTAACTACCACAACTCTCCAACTTCCTCTTTAATAAATGAAAGTGCTGCTTTACTAGGTGAAGATTTGTCCATAAGTTCGGTTAAAATAACTTCACGCAACTTGTTTGCTGTATCTGTTTTATCGTTCATTGTTGACTTTCTAATCAACTGAATAGTGGCATTTTTTGCAGCTATGATAATGTTCCAGCATTGGTCACTTACATAGATTTGTTGGGATAAATTGTGTTCAAATTCTTGTTCAATGGTTGCTATAAGTAAGTTTTCATAATCCTCTTTATTTGAAGATGTTGGATTAACTCTAGTCAGTAATTTTGAAGGTGCAATACGCTCTAAGAAAAGTGACATGCGTTCATAAGCCTGAAGTCGAATCGGAAAGGCTTCTTTCTGCAAATCTTTAGTGATTAAAAAGTTACGACGATTGTTTTCATTCTCTGTATGTTCTTTAAAAAACATATAAGCAATGGCTCCCGTTACCAAAGCAGGAATAGTGTACATTAAAAGGTCTATAAGTTGTTGTTCCATTGTATAATTTCGTTTATTCGTTTATTCGTTTATTCGTTTATTCGTTTATTCGTTTATTCGTTTGGTTTTTCCCTATTCTTGTTTACAGCCTACTGCCTACTGCTTACTGCTTACTGCTTACTGAAGACTGAATACTACTCTTTCCGCCAAGATACTCACAATCCTTTAAATGTTGCATGGATTTAAATGGCACTGGTGTTTTTTTGTATTTATAAGTATGACTTAGTTCTTCTGAGAGATTATGATCATCGACATTGACATCAATATCATCCATGGTGAATTGGCAAGGGTGCTCATAACCTGAAGCATGTGTGATCTCAATCAGTTCCTTTCTAAACGTCTTAAAATATTGCGCTAGCCGTTCAGATTTTAAAGGAATGTCAATACCACGTTGCAGCCATTTGCTTTGTGTAGCGACACCACTTGGACAGCGATTGGTATGGCAAATCTGAGCCTGAATACAACCAATACTCATCATAGCTTCTCGTGCCACATTCACGCAATCTGCTCCCATAGCAAAAGCCATGGCTGCTTTTGCTGGGAAACCGAGCTTTCCACTCCCGATAAAAACGATACGCTCCGTTAGTCCTTTTTTCTGAAATAAACTATACAAATCGCCAAACCCATAGACCCAAGGCAAGGATACATGGTCGGCAAAACTCGGAGGTGCTGCACCTGTACCGCCTTCACCACCATCTACGGAAATAAAGTCTGGTCCTTTTCCTGTTCTAATCATGGTATCAGCAAGTTCTTCCCATTGTTCTAGTTTACCGATAGCGGCTTTTATGCCTACAGGCAAGCCTGTTTCTTCTGCTATGGCTTCGATAAAATCCACCATTTCATTTACAGTTGAAAACGCACTATGGTTTGGTGGTGACAATACGGTTTTACCAACTTCTACACCACGTATATCTGCAATTTCTTGGCTGATTTTTGCACCTGGTAAAACACCACCTTTACCAGGTTTTGCACCTTGAGATAATTTAATCTCTATAGCACGAACATAAGGATGATCTTCAACCAGTTTCTTCATTTTTTCCATGGAAAAACTTCCATCTTTTGCTCTAACTCCAAAATAACCTGTTCCAAAATGAAAGACGACATCGCCTCCATGGCAATGGTAAGGTGAGAGTCCGCCTTCTCCCGTGTTGTGGTAGGCTCCTGCGAGCTTTACGCCTTTGTTCATAGATTCTACAGCTCTTGCAGATAATGATCCAAAGCTCATAGCAGATACATTTATAATAGATGCTGGGCGATAAGGCTTACGTCTTTTGTTGAATTCTCCCATGATCTTGGCACATGGCAAAAAGGTTTTGTCTATAGAGTTAGGGTGGTCGGCTTCAATCTTAAAAGGAAACATAGCATTGTTGACAAAAATATGCTGGTGTGCATAGATATCTCTATCCGTTCCGAAGCCTTCGTAATTATTTTCGTTTTTGGAAGACGCATACACCCAACTACGTTCTATACGGTTAAATGGTAATTCCTCTCTGTTATTAGCTACAAAATATTGACGGATTTCTGGACCAATACCTTCAAATAAATAACGAATACGACCGATGACAGGAAAGTTATGTCGGATGGTGTGCTTTCGTTGTAAAATATCTTGAATTGCAATGATTGCTATGATGATAAGTATCCAAGCCCACCAAGGAATTGTGCCTAAAAAATCTAAAATGGAATCCATTGAAATATTTAAAAAAGTAAAGATATTTAAAAATAATTGTTACCAAAACAATGAAACTTTATCTTTATAAGATGAAGCGTAATCACAAAAAGAAAATAATTATCATAAGTGTCATAGTGGTTTTGGCTATAGCATTGCCATTTATTGGTAATCTCATAATAGAAAACAAAATCACAACACTAATAAATAACTTACCAAAACATATCAATGTAGAATACTCTGATATTGACGCAAGCATGCTGTCGGGTAATTTAGAATTAAAGTCACCTCAGATAATGGTCAAGGGAGAAACGACGGATAGCATAATCTTCTCTGTAGAACTGGATAAATTTGAAATAAACAATCTTAGCTATTGGGATTATATTTTTGACGATGAGCTCTCCATTGGTGCTATCAATATTGAAAATGCGATTATTAAGTACAGCTATAATCCTTTGATTGAAAATCAGAGCTATAGCTCTAATGTCTTCGATAAAATTAAAAATAACATAAAGGTTGAAAGAATTTCTGTTGTAAACTCTGATGTATTGGTCACAAATTTTAAAACAGATTCAACCATTTTAAGTTTACCACAATTTAATTTCGAATTTAAAGGTTTTGGTGTCAATCCTGAGAGCGAAAAAAAGCGAGTTCCTTTTACGTATAAAAGTTTTGATCTTGAAGGGAAAAATCTAAAATGGGCTGTTAATGACTATGAAAACTTAACCATAGGATCTTTGAATGTCGCAGACTCTAGTGCTGTTTTTAAAGACTTTGGGTTAAAAACTAAATATTCTAAGCAGCAGTTGTCAGATATATTAAAGGATGAAAGGGATCATTTTGATGTCAAAATAAAACAACTGAATTTGCAACATCTCGATTTCGGTTATAATGCTGAAGACAATTTTTATTGTATTTCAGAAAAGGTAAAGGTCATTCAGCCTAACGCAGAAATCTATAGAGACAAGCTTGTTGCTGATGACCTTACTGAAAAGCCTTTATACAGTAAAATGCTCAGAAATTTAAATTTCAATTTAGGGTTGGATGAAGTGGTGCTAGAAAATGGATATTTGAAGTATTCAGAAAAAATGAATGCCGATAGCAAAGCAGGAACTTTGGAATTTAAAGATCTACAGGCATCCATAACAAATTTAGGGAATACCTATGGTGAAAAAGATACAAGGATTAATGTGAATTCATTATTCATGGAAACATCACCTATGGAGGTGGATTGGAACTTTAAGGTTCAGGATACTACAGATCGATTTGTTTTTAAAACGGATTTAGGCAGAATCCAAGCCGAAGAAATGAACCAGTTTACTGGACCTAATCTAAATACACAGTTTGAAGGTGTTTTAGAACAAACCTATTTTACTATAAACGGAAACCCTTATACTTCAATTGTTGACCTTAAGGTGAGATACGACGATTTTAAGGTCATAGCTTTAAAAGAGAATGGTAAAGACAAAAAAACACTTTTATCTGGCATCATAAACCTACTTGTGTCTAATGACAGTGAAAACAAATCAAATGATTTTAGGAATAGTGATACAGAACAAGTAGAGCGCGATGTCACCAAATCTATTTTCAATTTCGTTTGGCTGAATATTCAGGATGGTTTAAAATCTGCGATGGTAGGCGACGGCAAACGAGAAAAGGACTATTGATTATTTAAATAATCCAAAGTCAATTGTGTAAATGCTTTTACGCCAAGCAACATACCGCTTTCATCAATCTTAAAATCAGGTGTATGGTGCGGAAAAGCACCTTTTGATTCTTCGCTTGGTGTCATACCTCCTAAAAAGAAATATATGCCAGGAACCACTTCTTGGAAATAAGAAAAATCTTCACCACCAGTTGTGGCTTTCATGAGTTTTACATTGTCACTTCCAGCAACTTCTTGCAATGACGGTAACATTTTATCTGTCAACTCAGGGTCGTTGTAGGTGATTGATGTTTGGTTTCTAAAAGAAATGGTTGCCTCGCCACCATAAGCTTTAGCGATGGTTTCTGTCATTTCTTTCATACGTCTTTCAATCATTGAGCGCATTTCTGGATCCAAGGTTCTTACAGTACCGATTAATTCTGCGGTTTCAGGTATAATGTTAAAACGTGTACCCGCAGTAATCTTGCCAACAGTAATCACAGCTGCTTCTTCAGTAAGTTTAGCTTCTCTACTTATAATGGTTTGAAGCCCATCGATAATCTTTGCCGAAATCATAATCGGATCCACACCAGACCAAGGTTGAGAACCATGGGTTTGTTTTCCTTTTACGTTAATCACAAAGCGCTCTACGGAAGCCATAATACCGCCTTTTTTGTATTTTATGGTTCCGACTGGAGTACCTGCATTTATATGCAGACCAAAAATGGCATCTACTTTAGGGTTTTCGAGCACGCCTTCCTTTATCATCAATTTAGCTCCGCCTTCTTCACCAGGAGGTGGTCCTTCTTCTGCAGGTTGAAAAATAAATTTTACAGTCCCTTTTATTTTGTCTTTATGTTTAGACAAGACTTCCGCAGTAGCCATTAAAATAGCAATATGTGTATCGTGTCCGCAAGCATGCATCACTCCAGTTTCAGTACCTAAAAAAGTGGTTTTTACTTCAGATCTAAATGGTAAATCGTTGCGCTCCGTTACAGGAAGTGCATCAATATCTGCTCTAAGTGCTACCACTTTGCCAGGTAGGTCTCCTTTTAATAAACCCACAACACCAGTGATTGCTACTCCTGTTTCAACTTCTAAACCCAAGGATTTAAGATGTACGGCAATTTTTTCTGCCGTCTTAAATTCTTGATTTGATAATTCTGGATTTTGATGGAAATGACGACGCCATTCAATAAGTTTGTCTTCAATGTTGGTAATATCTTGGTCTATAGTATTTTGGGCGAAAGAGAAAGAGCATGCAAATAGCACTAATGCTAAAAAGGTTTTCATAAATTGAATTTTGCACTAAGATATTGAAATTTAGTTAAACAAAATTCTTGATATATTGTTTATAATTATTGATTCTAAAACATAGAAAAACCTATGACTATGCGTATTTTCACGGTTTGAAAAATTTAGTTTTGGAAAAGTACCTCAGTCAACTTAACGACGCTCAATTAGCACCAACATTACAGAAAGATGGCCCAATGATAATCATTGCTGGCGCAGGTTCTGGTAAAACGCGTGTTCTTACCTATCGTATTGCCTATTTGATGAGCCAAGGCGTAGATGCCTTCAATATTTTGGCGTTAACTTTTACCAATAAGGCGGCTCGCGAGATGAAAGGCAGAATTGCTGATATCGTCGGAGACAGCGAAGCCAAAAATCTTTGGATGGGAACTTTCCATTCCGTTTTTGCCAAGATTTTACGTTTTGAAGGCCATCACCTTGGCTTTCCCAACAACTTCACTATTTACGATACACAAGATTCCCAAAAACTTTTAGGTTCCATTATCAAGGAAATGGGATTGGATAAGGATATTTATAAAACCAAACAGGTTTACAGCAGAATTTCTTCCTATAAAAACAGTTTGATTACGGTTAAGGCTTATTTCAACAATCCAGAATTAATGGAAGCTGATGCTATGGCTCGTCGCCCAAGAACGGGAGATATTTACAAGGAATATGTAGATCGCTGCTTTAAGGCAGGAGCTATGGATTTTGATGATTTGCTATTGAGAACCAATGAGTTGTTGACGCGTTTCCCGAATGTGTTGGCGCAATATCAGAACAAGTTCCGTTACATTTTGGTAGATGAGTATCAAGATACAAACCATTCGCAATACTTAATCGTTAGAGCGTTATCTGACCGTTTTCAAAATATATGCGTAGTAGGTGATGATGCACAGAGTATTTACGCTTTCCGTGGTGCGAACATTAATAATATTCTAAACTTTCAAAAAGATTATGACGATGTTAAAGTTTATCGGTTAGAACAGAATTATCGTTCTACAAAAAACATTGTGGGAGCTGCAAACTCAGTTATTGAACACAACAAAACCAAGCTCGATAAAATAGTTTGGACCGCTAATGTAGAAGGTGAAAAAGTTATTGTTCACCGTACTATGACTGATGGTGACGAAGGTCGTTATGTGGCGAGCACCATTTGGGAAACTAAGATGAACGAGCAATTGCCCAATAGTGATTTTGCGGTTCTGTATCGTACCAACGCACAATCGCGTGCTATTGAAGATGCCTTAAGGAAACGTGATATTCCGTATAGAATTTATGGTGGATTATCATTCTATCAACGCAAGGAAATTAAAGACATAACGGCTTACTTGCGTCTTATTTTAAATTCGGCTGATGAAGAAGCCTTAAAACGTGTCATTAACTATCCGGCAAGAGGAATAGGACAGACGACGGTAGATCGACTTGTTGTTGCTGCAAATGCTACAGGAAAGACTATTTACGAGGTGATGCAGAATATTGACACAGTTTCCATTAATATCAATAATGGAACAAAGAATAAGTTGAAGGATTTTGTGACGCTTATTGAAAGTTACAAGGTGATGAACCAAAACGCCAATGCTTTTGAATTGGCAGAGCATGTGACGAAGTCCAGTGGTTTAATCAGGGAATTGAACAAAGACGGTACACCAGAAGGTGTCACCAAAATGGACAACGTACAGGAATTATTGAACGGTATTAAGGATTTTGTTGAAGGTCAGGTTGAAGTTGCCGATAGTACAGGGTCATTAGCTGAATTTTTAGAGGATGTAGCTTTGGCAACCGATTTGGATGGTGATAAAGGCGACCCAAACCATGTGGCATTAATGACCATTCACTTAGCGAAAGGATTGGAGTTCCCTCATGTGTTTATTGTTGGTATGGAAGAGGATTTGTTCCCAAGTGCCATGAGCATGAATACACGAAGCGAACTGGAAGAAGAACGACGTTTATTCTACGTGGCGTTAACCAGAGCTGAAAAACAAGCTTATCTTACTTATACGGTTTCGCGTTATCGTTGGGGAAAATTGATCGATGCAGAGCCTAGCCGATTTATTGAAGAAATTGATGACAAGTTTGTTAACAATACAACACCAATGAAAGAGCAACGGTTTAACCCAATGCTCGATGCTTCAATCTTTGGTGATATTGAACCTAATAAAATCAGGTTTGCAAAACCAAAGTCTCCAAAGTTTAAGAAAAAGGATTCTAAAAAGAAGCCTGAAAACTTTAAAATCAGTACTCCAAAGAAATTGAAACCTGTGAGTCAATCCAACGGAGCTTCAAATTTGTTTGATACTAAGCTTACCGTAGGTAACAAGGTAAACCATCAACGTTTTGGTAGAGGTGAAGTTCTAAAAATTGAAGGTGCTGGTGGCGACCTAAAAGCTGAGATTAAGTTTGAAAATGGCACTACCAAGAAACTGCTTTTACGATTTGCTAAGTTGGAGATTATTGGGTAATTTTCATAATCTTATAAAAAACAGTTAGATACAAACAATTTTACATCATGAAAAAATTAATCCTTTTACTAGTGTTCTTACAAATAGGTGTTTGTTTTGCTCAACGCCCTAATGGAGGACGTAGAGGTAATCCCAATGCAGGACAAGCCACTGCTGGTAGAGAAATGCCAAAGTTTGAATCTGAAAAAGCGGCTGGTATTCTTGAGTATGATGCTAAAAAAGTAGCTAAAAAACTAAAGATTAAAAAAAATGATTCTATAGCGGACGATGTAAGAGCCCATATTGAAACATATAATTCAAAAATCGATAAGATAAAAACTGAAAACAAAGATCTCTTTGAAGGTTTGGATATTGTTGTTAACCAAAATATGGAAGCGGCAACTAAGAATAGAAATAGGGAGTTAATGCAGGAAACAAGAAAGATGATTGAGGAAAAACTCAAACCTATCAGAGACGACATAAAAACACATCAAGATAACTTAGATACCTCATTAGAAACTGTTTTATCAGAAGAGCAGTACTCAAAATGGTTAGATTACAAGGAGTCTGAATTAAAAAAATTAATGCCTAAACGAAGAGGTAATGATGCCAGAAACCGACCAGATAATTTAAACGGACGCTCTGGGAGAAGACGCGGTTAGTTACTTTACCATACACACCGAATTGATGTTACCGTCGTAATCGTACTCTTTTACACTGTTTGCTGGATCGGTAATCCATTTGCCATCCACAATGAATTTGTAATGGTATTTTCCACCAGATAGCTTTTGGTCAAATACCCAACAGTCATCTACTTTTTTCATTTTTAACTTGTTCTCAGACCAATTGTTAAAGTCTGCGCTTAAAATTACGGTCTCAGCATCCTGATAGTCACAAAGTCTAAAAGTTACGTTCTTTTGAACGTCAATAACAGAGTTATAACCATCGTATTCATTTTCAACTTTTGAAGGGTTATGCGGATCAGTAATCCAATGTCCATCTACAATAAACTTATACTGATATATATCTGGACGCAATTGCAAGGTAACTTGCCAGCCATCATCCGTAGGTTTCATCTTAAAACCTGTTTCGTCCCATCTATTAAATGTCCCACTGAGAATGACCTTTTCGGCATCTTTGTAGCCCTTTAATTTAAACGAGACATTACCATAGTCTGTGGCAAAAGTGCTATATAGCTTCAGGTTGTATGCACCATAATACCAACCATCGTCGGATTTTGCATCTGTAATATTATTAAATGCTCTAGAGGGTTCAGCCCAGTGTTTGCTGTTGACGATAAACTTAAATTCCCAATCAAAGTCTGAGGTAAAGTCAGATAGGTCTTTTTTTAGTGTATAAATGGAATCGTTTACCTTGTTCATTTTCCACTGGTCTTTTGCCCAATTGTTGAATTCGCCAGAAACAAAAACATCATCTATGGTATCACCATTATTTTCAATATTGGGATAATCCTTTACATTAAAAATAAAAGTAACCACCTTTCCTTGTATGTCATAACCTTTCTTGGTATTGTTCTGCGCAACGATACCCAAAGCGGACATTAGAAAAACAAAATAAACGATATGTTGTTTTATTAATTTCAAGGTTTTATAACGGGATATTTTATAAAATAAAGCTTCCTTTTTTTATAGTTGATAATTGTTCTTTTCTGGGCAAAAAATTCAAACCCTAATACACCATCCAGTTGTATGCCAAATGCGCTTTTCATATGTTTTAGGTCTGTAAGTACGGTTTTCATTGGGCCAAAGTAAATGGAATCGTTCAATTTTACTCTGTACAATTTCCCTGCCAAAACCTTAGCTTTTTTTCCACTGGCACCTGTAAGTTTCAATTCTTTGCCAGGATAAAAATAGTCTAAAATTTCTGAATCCAAATTTTTGTTAAGCTGGTTGTATTCGGCAGCCGTATCTAGGCCAAACTTTACTTTTTTATCTGCAACATAGGCGTCAATGACAATAGTATGCTGCTTTAATTTAAAATCAATACTATCATTAATGGTTTCTGCATAAACTTTATCCGAAAGCCGATTTCCTTGTTTATCAGTTTTAGTTAGTGTAATCTGATTTAAGTGTAAATCAATAAAGACTTCAAAATCTTTTAATACACTATAGCCAATGATGCCTAACAGTTCAATTTTTTTGGTTTTTTCAATGTGCGAAAGATCAATAACATCAGCATTGAGTTGTTCTAAGCTCAAATCTTTAATACTCAGTTCATCAAGGTGCTTTTCTTTTACATTTTCGATAGTGTTATGTACTCCACTTTTAGACTTTCCATCATCTCTGTATTTTCTGGTAGGTTTAAAATGAACGCTGTTGAGTATCAATGTTTCCGAACCTGTATCAATAATAAAATTGCCTTCTTGATCGAGCAATTCCACCTCCACTATAATAAGCTGGTCAATAACCTTAAAGGGAATACGTGTTGTTGAAGCATTGATGATTTCAGCTTTTGAAAAAATAATGGGAGGTTTTGCTTCTGGAGGAACATTTTCAGTAGCAAAAAGATTCACTGTGATGAGCAGTGAAATTATGATTTTGATTGATTGATGATACATACTATATAGACTGATAAACTAGCCTATATGTTACAGAAATTTAAGGTTTTAACATTTTACATATGCGTTTCAATAAAGTTGTGAAGTTTAAGTGTGGTGTCCAATAAATTGAAACCAATCCAGCCATGTCCTTCATTAGGATATAAGGTAAACTCGTGGGTTACATTAAGCGCTTCAAGTTTATCGCGCATATCAGTACCTTGTGTTGTTGGTATTAATGGATCTTGTCCACCATAAAACAATATGGTTGGTGGAGCAGAAGATGTTACTCTGTGATATGGGCTTACGTCTTCCAAAAATTCAGTTGTGGCATCAATACCAAAGGCATCTAATATCTCTTGAAGTACGGGATTGTTATTGTTTAAATACGCAGGATCTGTAAAATTAGTCGGCCCAACAACGCTACATACCATTTCTACTTGGCTATCATCATCAAAAGCATAACTCCAAAGCAATGATAAATGTGCACCAGCACTTGCACCAATAAATCCTATTTTGTCAGAAATGCTGTAGTAATTTTCATTGGCCTCTAAATAATCTACAACCGTAGTAATATCATTTATTTGCATTGGGTAGGGTGGGTTGTTTTCATCTGCAAGCCTGTAATTCATATTCACAATGGCATAATCCGTCATTTGTGTTTTTATATAGTCTTTAAAGGCGTTCATGTCTGCTTTGTCACCAGCTGTCCAACCACCACCATGGACAAGAATCACTGTTTTGGTATTAGAACTTCGGTTAGCTGGAAGGTATAAATCAAAAACCTGATCACTATCATTTCCGTAGGAAATATTGAATTCTTCATAGGCAACAAGGGGATTTAAGGCTTCTGGATCATTATTATTGTTTGAATCGTCAGAACTACAGGATAAAAACCCTATGATAGTAAATAAATAAACGAACAAATATTTAGGTCTTTTCATATTGAAAAATTATTTACATTGTAAACGTCTTTTGTAAGATACATATTATGGCAGAATTTATTAGAATATATCCTGAAAATCCGAATCCAAAAGAAATTCAAAAAGCGGTGAAAATCTTAAAGAATGGTGGTTTGGTCATTTACCCAACCGACACCGTTTATGGGTTGGGTTGCGATATTACCAAGATGAAGGCTTTAGAACGTATTGCCCTAATTAAAGGAGTAAAGCTCGAGAAGTCGAATTTTTCATTTGTATGTGAGGATTTAAGCAACCTTAGTGACTATGTAAAACAAATTGATACAACCACATTCAAGATTTTAAAGCGCGCCTTGCCAGGACCCTATACTTTTATTTTGCCTGGTTCTAAAAATTTGCCCAATCCGTTTAAAAAACGAAAGACCGTAGGTATAAGAGTGCCAGATAATTCTATAGCTTTGGCTTTGGTCAATGCGCTAGGAAATCCTATAGTTTCTACATCCATTAGAGATGAAGATGATGTAATTGAATACACCACGGACCCAGAATTAATTCTTGAGAAATGGGACAAATTGGTCGATTTGGTCATTGACGGAGGCTATGGAGATAATGAAGCATCTACGGTTATTGATTTGTCAGTTGAGCCTCCTGAAGTTATTAGGGAAGGCAAGGGAAGCCTCGAAATTTTCTAAGCTGCTTTTAAAACGCTTGATGTTTTTCTAGCATTCACATAAAACAGAGTTATTGAAATCACTCCACAGACGAGAAATCCTATAAATAAAGGAGTCACAGTGTCCTCGACAAAACTTCCGATATAATTAGCAATAGGTACAGCCATTACGGTAGAAATAAAACCATTTAAGGCAGAACCGATACCTGCGATATGCCCTAATGGTTCCATTGCCAAGGCTCTTAGATTTCCGAATAAAAATCCGATAGTAAAAAATTGAATGGCAAAGAATGTAATCAGTATTTCAATGCTTGGATTGTTGCCAGAATGAAATATGAGTATGAATATCAAAGAGGTGATGATAAAGCTCCACATAGAGATATGTACAATGCGCTTCATACCAAATCTTACGACCAATTGACTGTTCATAAAGGTTGCCAAGCCCACTGATATGGCGAGACTTGCAAATATAAGCGGGAATTCCTCAGCCAAATCATATTGCTTTTCAAAGATGAGTTGTGATGTACTGAGATACACCATAAAGGAACCCGTTATAAATCCTGAAAGTAAAGTGTAAATTACTGCAGGTCTTATTTTGAAAAATTGAATGGTTCCTGTTTTAAATATAGAAAGTCGATATGGGATTTTGTACTTGTCTTTTAAGGTTTCAGGCTGTCTTAACCAAAACCAAATCATAACCAAAACACCAAAGGCTAGTGTAAAAGTGAAAATGAATTTCCATCCATAATAATTCATTAGGAATTGTCCCAAAGTAGGTGCAACCACGGGCACTAAAATGAAAACCATAACCACAATCGACAGAATTTTTGCCATATAGTCACCATCGTAAGAATCTCTTACCATAGCTATAGACATTGTTCTTGGTGCAGCTAAACCTACACCTTGCAAAACCCTTCCCAAAAGCATAATTTCAAAACTTCTGGTAGTCACACAGATGATGGAGGCAATAATAAATATGGCAAAACCAATGTAAACAATAGGTTTGCGACCAAGACTATCGGATAACGGTCCTAAAATCAACTGACCAAAACCCAGTCCCAAAAAAATAGAGGTAATCAGTTTTGGATTGTTACTTGGGTCACTAACACTCAAATAATCACCAATCATGGGTAAAGCTGGCAATACCGCATCAATGGATAAGGCTACGATAGACATTAACGCAGCCATTAAGACTACAAATTCTAATTGGGATCGCTGTTGGTTTTGCATGGTGCAAAAATAAGTCAATTAATGCCTATTTTTGAGAAGTAAGAATACAATAACGGAACATTAACATTCACAAAAACAATAGTATGTCCACAGACACTTTAATAAAGCTATTTAAGAGAGATTTAAGTAAATTAAAAGAAGAAATAAATGCCTATAAAGTTGAATCTAATCTCTGGTTAATACCAGGGGAAATAACAAATTCAGCAGGAAACCTAGGACTTCATTTGGTTGGAAATTTGAATCATTTTATTGGTGCTGCATTAGGAAATACAGGTTATGTAAGACAGCGCGATTTGGAATTTTCACTTAAAGATGTGCCAAGGATAGAATTAATAAAACAAATTGACGATACTATGGTCATTGTTGAAAATACGTTGACAAAACTTACAGCACAGGATTTAGAACAAGAATACAAGCATCGTGTGTTTGAAAAACCGACATCTACAGAATATTTTCTAGTGCATTTAGCAATGCATTTGGCTTATCATTTGGGACAGATTAATTATCATAGGCGGTTGTTGGAAAATTAAAGCGGAATATTCCCATGCTTACGCTGAGGTTTAACCACTTCCTTATTCTCAAGCATTGCAAACGCTTTAATGAGTTTACGTCTCGTATTATGAGGTAGAATCACTTCATCTATAAAACCGCGTTCGGCAGCACTGTACGGATTGGCAAATAACTCAGCATATTCAGCTTCTTTTTCTTTCCATTTGGCTTCTTTGTCATCTGCAGCAGAGATTTCACGCTTAAAAATAATTTCGGCAGCACCTTTTGCTCCCATTACAGCAATTTCGGCATTTGGCCATGCAAAATTCATGTCTGCCCCTATGTGTTTAGAGTTCATGACGTCATAGGCTCCACCATAAGCTTTTCTGGTAATAACGGTCACTCTTGGTACGGTTGCTTCGCTAAAAGCATAGAGTAGTTTTGCACCATTTGTGATAATCGCATTCCACTCTTGATCTGTTCCAGGTAAAAATCCTGGAACATCTTCTAAAACCAATAAAGGAATATTAAAGCAATCGCAAAAACGTACAAAACGAGCTGCTTTTGTTGAACTATCAACGTCTAATACACCAGCTAAAAACATAGGCTGATTGGCAACAATACCAATAGATTTACCACCCAAACGCGCAAAACCTACGATGATGTTTTCAGCAAAGTCTTTATGTATTTCGTAAAATGAGTCTTCATCGATAATGCCTTCAATCACCTGATGCATATCGTAAGGTTTATTAGCATTTTCCGGAACGATTGTGTCTAAAGCCTCTCTGACTTCTTCTTTAATTTCAAAAGGAATATCTAAAGGTTTTTCTTTATTGCTCTGCGGTAAATAACTCAATAATTGTTTGACATCTTCTAAACATTCCACATCATTAGATGAGGTTTTGTGAGCAACACCAGATTTTGAAGCATGTACACTTGCACCACCTAGTTCCTCACTTGTTACTTCCTCGTTAGTTACTGTTTTTACCACATTTGGTCCAGTAACAAACATATAACTGGTGTCTTGTACCATAAGCGTGAAGTCTGTCATAGCAGGAGAATAAACTGCTCCACCAGCACATGGTCCCATTATTGCTGAAATCTGAGGAATCACACCGGAAGCCTGAACATTTCGATAAAAAATATCAGCATAACCACCTAAAGAACGTACACCTTCTTGAATACGTGCTCCACCAGAATCATTTAAACCAATAACAGGAGCACCAACATTAACAGCCATATCCATAATTTTACAGATTTTTTCAGCATGTGTTTCCGAAAGAGAGCCTCCAAATACGGTGAAGTCTTGCGCAAACACATAAACTAATCTACCATTTACGGTCCCATAACCAGTAACGACTCCATCTCCATAGAATTTTTGGTTTACCATTCCGAAATCCTTGGTTCGGTGTGTGACTAAGGCGCCAATTTCTTCAAATGAACCTTCATCTAAAAGATACATCACACGCTCTCTTGCGGTTAGTTTTTTCTTTTGATGTTGTTTGTCTATTCGTTTTTGTCCGCCTCCTAATTTGGCTTGTTCAAGTTTGTCGTTTAGTGTTTTTATTTTGTCTTCCATGCTATTCTTGTTTCTCGCAAAGGCGCTAAACCTGTCTGCCGACAGGCAGGGGCGCAAAGCTGGATATGTTTTTAATTTTATTTTTGCTTACTGCTTACTGCTTACTGCTTACTGCTTACTGCTTGCTGAATTCGGTACTCTCAATAACTTCTGATCTTCTAAATAACGCTTCAATGCAATCTTTGCTGCTATCTCAGCTTCCTTTTTATGTTGCTCTTCTAAAAGGCTAGGTGAGTAGTATTTTTTAACAAAATGGGTGTCAAAATTTCCACTTCTAAAAGCCTCGTGCTCACAAACGAAACGTCCGAAAGCTAATGTGGTTTCTACGCCTTTTATATGATAATTGTCAATAGCTTTTATCATTAATTCTATGGCTTCTTCTCTTGTTTCACCATAAGTAATCAATTTAGAAAGCATTGGGTCATAATAGATTGGGATATCCATGCCTTCTTCAAAACCATTATCTACTCTAATATTTTTTCCTTCAGGAAGTTGATACACTTCTAAATTACCAACACTTGGTAAAAAGTCATTCATAGGATCTTCTGCATAAACACGAAGCTCTAAAGCATGACCATTAATTTTCAAATCCTCCTGTTTAATATCTAATTTTTCGCCTCTGGCAACTTTAATCTGAAGTTCTACCAAATCCACACCAGCGATCCATTCAGAAACTGGGTGCTCTACTTGTAGCCTAGTATTCATTTCCAAGAAATAAAAATTCAGATTTTCATCGAGAAGAAACTCAACGGTACCAGCACCGATGTAATCACAAGAGCGTGCTACATTGATAGCAGCTTGCCCCATTCTTTCCCTCAATTCTGGTGTTAACACGGCTGAAGGTGCTTCTTCAACGACTTTTTGATGACGTCGCTGTACGGAACACTCACGCTCAAAGAAATGCAGATAATTACCATGCATATCTGCCATCACTTGAATTTCGATATGTCTTGGAGAAGCCACATACTTTTCTATAAAAACAGAACCATCGCCAAAAGCATTTTTTGCTTCACTGATTGCTCTATCCATTTGCGATTCGAATTCAGCAGCATTCTCAACAATACGCATCCCTTTTCCGCCACCACCAGCAGAGGCTTTAATGAGAATAGGAAAGCCTATCTCATTCGCGATTTTTTTAGCTTCAGGAATATCTGTAATCGCTTCGTCTGTACCAGGAACCATCGGAATATCATAAGCTTTTACAGTGTCTTTAGCCGCTAACTTGCTTCCCATAACTTTAATAGCATGGGATTTAGGACCGATGAATATGATCTTATTTTTCTCGCATAACTCAGCAAAGTCTGCATTTTCACTTAAGAAACCATAACCAGGATGTATGCCATCAACATTCAATGATTTAGCAACGTCTATAATTTTATTTCCTTTTAAATAGGATTCATTTGACGGAGCAGGACCAATACAAACAGCTTCATCAGCATATTTTACGTGTGGTGAATTTCTATCAACTTCAGAAAAAACAGCAACGGTTTTGATGCCCATTTTTTTCGCCGTTCGCATGACGCGAATGGCAATTTCACCTCTGTTTGCGACTAATATTTTTTTCATACTATTCAAACTCAATTAAAAGTGCATTTTTATCTACTGTTTCTCCTTGCTTCACGCTTATGGATTTAATCACTCCATCTCTTGGCGAGTTAATTACATTTTCCATTTTCATAGCTTCAAGAATTAACAAGGCATCGTTTTCTTTAACCTCTTGTGCCTCCTTAACACTAATCTCTAAAATTAACCCTGGCATCGGAGCTTTAATGTCATTGACTTGTTTTGATGCACCTATTTCAAAACCTAGAGCCTCAATTTGCTGGTCTAAAGCATCATTGATAGAAACTTCATAGATATTGTTGTTAACCTTTACGGAGTAAAACTTCTTATTGAAATCTGAATTTACTATTGAAGCTTTAATGGTGGTATTATCTTGTATAACATGATAATGATTAGACGTTGTTTCTATAGCGTCTAGGGTTTCCATAGCGTCTTTAGAGATATCGAAACTATGAGAACTGTTAACTTTTATTTTGTACATAATTGTGGAATTATATTGCAAATTTAGCTCTAAAGCGATGCCTAAAATATGAAATTAATCATGGTTTAGAAAGTCTTGAGGTGGTTTAAAATTTGAAGCTTCCTGATGACGCTTAATGGCTTTTCTTGAAAGTATGATAGCCACGATTAAAGAAATGAACGCTCCAATTGAAATCCCTGGAATAAATCCAATAAATAGAAAGAAATCATAGGCTCCATGAAAAATTACTGCCAATAACAGACCAGTCATATTGAGTTGAAATCTATTGCCAGAGAATTTAGCCTTGCCCATATAATATCCCATTAAAATCCCGAACGTGGCATGAGCTGGCACTGCAGTAAATGCTCTTAAAACGGCAGTTTCAAAACCATCTTGTAATACATACATAATATTTTCTGTACAGGCAAAGCCCATTGAGACCATAACAGCATACATGATACCGTCAAAAGGTTCATTAAAAGCTTTTCTTGGTTGGGCAAAATATTTTACGATCACGTACTTACTAAATTCTTCCGAAAGAGCAACAACAATAAAGGCCTGGATAAACTGTTGCCATACACTATATTCATCTGTAATTGGTATAAAACGTCCAGTGAATAGGTAGAGTAAAGTCACTATTATAATACTTACAATACCACCAAACAGAAAACTGGACAAAAGCAGGCCAATGGGTTCTTTTTCGTATTTATCTTGAAAGTATATGTATATAATAATCACCATTACTGGTGCAACTGCCATGAGCAATAAATTCATAAGCCTAGTTTTTCTTTTATAGAGTTCAGCACAAAAGTATAGTAAGATTTGTTAGATGGAATAAAGTGATGATTGGTCTCGCTATGTTTTAAAAGCTTTTCAAATTCATCAAATGAAACTAATTTTAAAGCCTCAACTTCGTCTTCTTGTGGTTGTAGTTTATTTAAACCAACTTTTAATTCAGCAATAAAAACTTGATGAAACTCATTATCTTGGATTTCACCATAACTAGTTTCATGTAGAAAAGTGCCTATTTTATGAAGATTATCTGGCTTTAATGCCAATCCAATTTCTTCTTTAGTTTCTCTCAGAGCAGCATCTATAAAAGATTCGCCAGCATCAATATGGCCAGCAGCAGAAACATCCCAAAGCAAAGGGTGTATATTTTTTTTATGTGAACGTTGTTGTAAAAGAATTTCACCTTTTTTGGTGTACAACCACAGATGAATTGTATTGTGATACCAGCCATTTTTATGCGCTTCAGATTTTAAAGCGGTTTTACCTGTAGGTTGCCCTTCATTAGTGACTATGTCAATGTATTCATCCAAATTCTTAAACTTATAGGTGAGAGGCTAAACACTTAATTAAGGGTTTAAAATCTTCAGCAGTGTTATATAAATGACAAGAAATTCTAATATAATTCCCTCTAAACGATACAAATATATTTTTGCTAAAGAGGTCCTTTTTTAAGGCATGCAAATCAATATTTTCAGGTAATTCAATACCAAAGAGGTGATGAGATCTGTAGTTGTCGTCTTCAATTTTACAGCCTAAGGCTTTTAGTTCTTTTACGGCTTCTTCAGAAATTGCTTTACAATAGTCTTGGATTGCTTTTGGAGTCCACTCAATAACTTGTTTAAGTGCCTCAATTTGCATTTTTACGTAAATAAAGTTGCCACTTTCACCAACACAATATCTATTGGCTTTACTTTTATAGTTGTCTTGGTAGTTAGTCAATCCGGTAAAATCTTCGCTATGTAATCGGTTGGACCAGTTTTCTTCAATTGGGTTTCCGTTATTAAAGTAAGGTCCAAAATAACCATAAGCACAGCCATAAGGTCCAAATAGCCATTTGTAGCCTGCACAAATTAAAGCATCTGGTTGAATGTCTTTTACAGAAAAAGGTAGAGCTCCAACACTTTGGCTACCATCGATTATTAACAATGAATTATTAGTCTTTGCCTTTACACTAATGGCTTTTAAGTTAAATAGGCTACCGTTAGACCAATGAATGTTTCCCATGGCCACTAAAGCAGTTTTTTCATTAATGGCGGTAAGAACATCTTCATTCCATTGCTGTACAGTTTCAGGAGCTTCAATCACAACCAATTTAGCATTGTACTTTTTTGCAAGTTTTCTCCAGGAATACATATTGCTTGGAAACTGCTCGTCTATGACCAAAATTTCATCACCTTCATTTAAGACAATATTATTGGCAACTGTTGCCATACCATAAGATACTGATGGTATAGTGGCAATACGATTGTAATCATCTGCATCTATAAGCTCAGCAAACAATTTTTTAAGTTCTATTACAGGTTCAAAATAGTCTGCAATTTTAATTGTGTGCGGATGACTTTTTTGTTTTAGTCCTTCTAGTCCAGCGGCGTAAATAGTTTTAAAAGCAGGTGATTGACTTGCAATATTTAAATAAGTGATATCTTCTGGGATATCAAATAGATGTTTTTGATTTTTTAAAGCCATTACCGAGTTATATATAATTTATAAGATATTTAAAAAGCCTCAAAAAATGAGGCTTATGTTTTATTTAAAATAACTAAACGTCTCTCCGTCTTTTATCTTTAATAGTGTTTCGTATATCAACTTAATAACGTTTTCCACATCATCTTTATGAACCATTTCTACGGTTGTATGCATATAACGTAAAGGAAGCGAAATTAAGGCAGAAGCAACGCCACCATTACTGTAAGCAAAAGCATCTGTGTCTGTTCCTGTGGCTCTAGATAACGCTGCACGTTGAAACGGAATCTTTTTAGCCTCAGCAGTATCGGTAATCAAATCTCTCAGTTTTTGCTGCACAGCAGGAGCATAAGCGATTACAGGCCCTTTACCAATTTCTGCCAAGCCTTGCTTCTTTGGTTCTATCATTGGAGTTGTGGTATCGTGAGTCACATCAGTTACAATGGCTACGTCTGGTTTTATGGTTTCGGTAATCATTTGAGCACCTCTCAATCCGATTTCTTCTTGAACTGAATTCGTAATATAAAGTCCAAAAGGGAGTTTCTTTTTGTTTTCATGAAGTAAACGCGCTACTTCTGCAATCATAAAACCACCCATTCTATTATCTAATGCACGACAGACAAATTTGTCTTTATTTAGAATATGAAATCCATCAGGATAGGTAATAACACAACCTACATGCACTCCCATTTTTTCCACTTCATTTTTGTCTTTGGCACCTATATCAATACAAATATTGTCAGGCTTTGGCGGTTCTTCTTTTGATTTATTTCTGGTATGGATGGCAGGCCAACCAAATACACCTTTTACAATGCCGTTTTTGGTATGGATATTTACAATTTTACTCGGAGCAATCTGGTGGTCGCTTCCTCCATTGCGTACAACGTAGAGTAAGCCTTTGTCAGAAATATAATTTACGTACCAAGAAATTTCATCCGCATGGCCTTCAATAACGACTTTATATTTAGCTTTTGGATTTATCACAGCAACAGCACTACCATAAGTGTCGGTAATGAACTCATCGACGTAAGGTTTAAGGTAATCCATCCATATTTTTTGTCCCTCCCACTCGTAGCCAGTCGGTGATGCGTTATTTAAATATTTTTCTAAAAAGTCCATAGACTTTTTGTTCAGTAATTGTTGTTTAGCCATTCTTGTAAAATTTTTCCCTAAAATAATAATATTAATACGAATTTAAGGTTAGTGGTAGTATTAATTCTTAATTTTGAAAATAAGATGAATTGTTCTTTGGAACGGTTTTGGAAGTGATATTAAACATGAAACATATTACCTACATAATGTTGTTGTTCTCTGCTTTGGTTTTCGCTCAGGAAGATCCTGTAAAGCAAGATTCAACAATAGTCCATTACATGATTATTGAAGGAGACTCCATACCTGTAACTGAGGTAGAATTGGATGAAGTTTTAATGCTTCCAAACTTAAGTTTTAAAGATAGGGATGCACGTATACGATATATCATACTAAGACGAAAAACCCTAAAGGTATATCCTTATGCCAAATTGGCTGCAGACCGCTTGGAAACTTTACAAAAACGCCTGGATCAGTTAGAGCGTAAACGTGATAAAAAGAAGTATGCAAAGGTGATTCAGAAATATATTGAAGACGAATTCTCTGCAGAACTTAAGAAATTGACTAAAACAGAAGGGCAAATTTTGGTAAAGTTGATACATCGGCAAACCGGTAAAACTACCTTTGAACTTATTAAGGAATTACGAAGTGGTTGGCGTGCCTTTTGGTTTAACAACACAGCAAGCCTATTTAATATTTCGCTTAAAAAAGAATTTAGTCCTATTAACGAAGAAGAAGACTATTTAATAGAGGATATTTTACAGCGTGCATTTCAGAATATGCAATTAGAAAGGCAGAAACCTGCATTTGATATCGACTTTTATGCCTGTGTAAATAAGTGGTCTCAATCAGAAAAGAAACTCAATAAAGCTCAACAGTAAGTGCGTACCCAATCTAAACTCGAAGAACAATTAAATTCTTGGTCGCATGGTATAGGTGCAGTGTTAGGAATAGTAGCATTGATACTACTTATCGTTTACGCAGATGACACTACAAAGCCATGGAGTCTTTTTAGTGTTATTTTTTATGGTATTTCCATTATTGTATTGTTTTTGGCATCTACTTTTTATCATGCTGTAGAAGGGGAGAGGCGTAAGCATTATTTTAGGATTGTAGACCATATTAGCATTTATTTATTAATCGCAGGCACATATACTCCTGTTTTGTTGATTTTGCTGAGGGATAGTTTGGGCTGGCCATTATTTTGGACCGTTTGGGGAATTGCGGCTTTTGGTGTGGTCTTAAAGCTCTTTTTTACAGGTCGTTTTGAAATTTTCTCCACACTTTTATATTTGGTGATGGGCTGGCTTATCGTTTTTGATTATACAAACACAGCTGAAGCGCTTGGGCCTGATGGTGTATTTTGGTTAATGGCGGGCGGTCTATTTTATACCGTTGGTATTGTGTTTTATGTTTTTGAAAAAATACCTTACAACCATGTCATTTGGCATTTATTTGTTTTGGCAGGAGCTATTTGCCACTTCTTTATGATTTTTTGGTATGTGATTTAAAATAAAATAATCAGTTGATTTTAGAAACCAATTTCTTAACAATAGCAATTTGTCCTAAGTGATAATGGGTATGTTCAATTATGCCTACTAAATTTCTAAAGTAAGTGCCATATTTTTCTTCAGCTAAAAAGGTTTCGAGTGTATGATCATCTAGTTTTTCTATAAGTGAAATGAATTCCTTGGCCTCTTCCCACATCGTACTTTTAAAAGTTTGCCACTCATCTTCAGTTTTAATATTGGGATGGTCAAAGCTATATTTATCTCTAATCGTTAAATCTCCACCCTTTAAAACAGCCATTGTACCTTTTAGGTAATAGTGAATATGAAAACTTAAAGCAAGAATGGTGTTCAAACCTTTAATTGGTTTGGTTGCCATTTCTAATGTAATGTCTTCTAAATGGTCTTTAAGGTTTGAAGCCGTCCAATTACCACCAAAATATACTTGGTGTAGGTGTGTGGCTAGTTGTTGTGTTGGTTTCATAATAAATTCATTAATAGCTGCTTATGCAAATCGTCGCAATTGGATTGTTGTTGAGACAGTTCAAATGTGCAATCCCTTAAACCATGTATGCACAGATAATATACTTTCTCATATATTAGTAAGTTTAATAATAACCAAGCTGAGTTTTAACATTTTCTCGATATTTTCTACCTACAGGTATTTTGAATTTTTTTATTTCTATCTCAACTGGTGAAAAAGAGTCAATATGGTCTATTGATATAATATAGGATCTATGTACTCTTATGAATTTATGTTTAGGTAGTGAATCATAAATTTCAGATATTTTTTTATGAGCAATAACTTCTCTATCAGTAATTTTTACCTTTATGTAATTATTTGAGCTTTCGATATATAGAATATCTTTTAAAAAGATTTTCTGTAATTTTTTTTCTGTTTTAAGGTAAATAAAGTCCTCTGATTGGTTAGAATGTTTATTATCTATAGTTACAGGGTAGTCAATATGCTTAAACACTCTACTGATCGCCTTTAAAAATCTCGTAAATTCAATAGGCTTTACTAAATAGTCTATAGCGCCTAAATCGTAGGATTTAGCCGCATAGTCTAGATGTGCCGTTGTAAATATGACTGCTGGTGACTGATTAAGCTCCCTTAAAAAATCAATTCCATTTATTTCTGGCATATGTACATCTAAAAAAATTAAATCTATTTTATGCTTCTGAAGACTATTAAAAGCTTCATAAACATTTTTACAAGATGCTATTAAGTTAACGCTTTCAACTCTCAAAATATAATTTTCAATTACATCTCTGGCTAAAGGTTCGTCATCTACGATAATGCAATTTATCTTTTTCATAAATTGTTTTAATTAAGATTTAATTTTAAAATTATTTCATATTGAGAGTCGGTTTCTCTTTTTTCTAAACTGTATTTGTCTTTATATAACAAACCTAATCGTTTTTTTACATTTTCTAGTCCAACACCGTTATCTTCATCATCTTTTATTCTTTTATCATTCACTGTATGCAGTGTAAGGGTGTTGTTTTTTGCAATTATAGAAATAGAGGGTTCATTGTTGCGATGGTCTATAACACCATGTTTAAAAACGTTTTCAATAAAAGGTATTAAAATAAAAGGGGCTATCTTATATTCTCTATCAATCTTGCTTGTAAAGTTGATATTATTACTTTCTTCTAATCGAAGTTTTTCTAATGAGATATAGTTTTCTAAATAGTTAATTTCTTTGTTTAACTCTACTTTAGTTGGGTTTGTTTCGTATAGCATATACCTCATTAAATCAGAAAGTTTTAAAATAGCACCTTCTGCCTTATCAGACTTTTTAAGAATTAGTGAATATAAATTGTTTAGGGTATTGAATAAAAAATGTGGATGTATTTGATTTTTAAGCTGGGTTAACTCAGATTTTAACTTGTCCTTTTCTAATATCAAAAGTTTTTTCTGATTGGTATAATATATTCTGTAAAACGCCACAATTAAAGGGATGATGGCAGCACGATTTATATCAAAAAGTGTATTTGCTACACTGATAACGGACAAATAATCTTCTTCTTTCCAATCAATGAGGTAGTAGGGTCTTACAACATACCAAAGAATAGGTTTTTGAATAAAAATCGTAATGAAAACTAAAAGGACGCAATAGGAAATTAAGAAAGAAACTATTTTTTTCTTTAAAACGAGTTTTGGAATGAGGTAATAAAGTGTCATATAAACAAGTAAAATTCTTGAAGGTAGTAATGACAATTCTATAATAATCGATTTAGAAAAATTACCATCATAAGTTCCCCAAATAAAACCAAAGAATAAATTAAACGCCACCCAATAAAGAACATGTCTAAATATTCTATTTTTCAATAGGCCATTATCAATTAAATAATTCATATGATGTATTTAATAGTAAAACTCTAAATTTAATCAATGAATGAAAACAATAAGGACAAACAACATTTTAAATTAAGAATAAAGCACTTTGTAGTGTGTAAAACGTCTAAAATGAAAGGTATGCCTTTTAATTGCGTATTAACTGTTGTCTGTCCTATTGTTAAGTTATTTGATTGTTTGTTTTTTGAATAGCGCTTAATTTTTTATAGGATTGTATTAGAGTTACATCAATGTTCTAAATAAAAACTAGTTATCATGAAATATAAATTTCTCGTTGTTTCTATTCTATTTTGTTTAATTGCTCGTTCACAAGAAGCCAATTACCATAAAGAAATAAAATATCTTCAGGATAACGGTTTAGAACCATCAGAATACATTATCAATAAGTTTAGAGATAAAAGTTTAATTCTTTTAGGTGAAGACCATGTAGTTAAAAACAATTTGAATTTTGTTGCCCAGATAATTCCAAAATTATATAAAGCCGGAGTTTACAACATAGGTATGGAATTTGGAGCCTATGAGAAGCAAAAAGAATTAGACAACTTAATATTAGGAGAAAATTTTGACGCTCAGGTATCAAGAGATTTAATGTTTTTCTATAACGTAGGATGGCCTTACCAAGAGTATCAGGACATATTAAAAGCTGCCTGGGCATTTAATAAAACCTTGCCAGAAAACTCAAAAAAATTTAGAATAGTGAATATAAGCTATCAATATGATTGGACTGCTTATAATGGTTCTAGGGAATATATGTCTGGTGTTTTTCATAAAGGAGAAGTCAATCAGTTTAGAAAAGAAGTTATTATCAATGAAATTTTAGAGAAAGGTGAAAAAGGTCTGATATTATGCG
The DNA here is from genome assembly GCF_965284585.1 of Winogradskyella ouciana. NCBI lineage: Bacteria > Pseudomonadati > Bacteroidota > Flavobacteriia > Flavobacteriales > Flavobacteriaceae > Winogradskyella > Winogradskyella ouciana. Next base: position 3,242,931 of record NZ_OZ260095.1, on the reverse strand, counting down.
GACTCCCTCATGCTTTTACAAATTATTCACAAGGTGTTACAGACGCTAAGGGTCATTGTACCTATAGAAGCGTAAGCTTAGGTAACTTACTTTTAGATAAGTATAAAGATCAAGTTTTTTCTATTTTTTTACATGGACCTATATATAATTTTCCCAATGAAACGCCTTTCTTTTTATCTCCGGCAAATGGTGAGATTGAAAATGTTTTTAAACTAATGTCTAACGAACCCTTGGGTTTCGATTTAGGAAAAAGCCCAATAGGTAAGTTAAAAGAAGATAGTTGGTTTAGTAATTGCTATAATGATTTTACAATAGGAGATTTGTTTGATGGATATATTTTTTTAGTTCCGTTTCATAAAATGGAAGATTGCTCAATCGATGAAGATTTTTTTAAAAATAAATCGTGGAATGAAATAAAAAAGCAAATACCAGACCCATATTGGCATGAACCTTATGACACAAAAAAACAATATTGGGAAGCTACAATATCGAAAATAAAACTTAAAGAACGTTACAAGGACATAACTAGAATTCCCAACTTAACGGTAACCTATGGTAAAATAGATAGAGTAAAAAACTTTCAATCCAATTATGTTGACTCTAGAAATATAGATGTTTGGTTACCTCCAAATTATAATGATTCTGAAAGATATGCTGTTTTATATATGCACGATGGACAAATGCTTTTTGATTCTACCAGAACATGGAATAATCAAGAATGGAAAGTGGACGAAACTATAGCAAGATTAATCTTTGACGGAAAAATAAGAAATACAATAGTAGTAGGTGTTTGGAATAATGGAGCGTATAGGCATTCAGAATATTTTCCCCAAAAACCAATCAACTATCTTGATAGGGAATTAAAGGACAATCTTATTAAAACAGACTTGAAAGGAAAGCAACAAGCTGATAATTATTTAAAATTTTTAGTAGAAGAGCTAAAACCATACATAGACAAAAATTATTCAACCCATACAAATATGCAAAATACATTTATTGCAGGTTCTAGTATGGGAGGGTTAATATCTATGTACGCCATATCCGAATATCCAGATGTGTATGGTGGAGCAGCTTGTATATCTACACATTGGGTTGGAGATGTAAATGTAAAGGGAGATAAGATTCCATTAGCGTTCAATCAATACTTAATTAACAATTTGCCAGAACCAAAGAATCATAAATTTTATTTTGATTATGGTACTGTAGGGCTTGATAGTTTGTATAAACCATATCAAACTAAAATAGACAAGACTATGAATAAGAAGGGTTACACAATTAAAAATTGGATTACAAAAGAATTTAAAGGAGATGACCATTCTGAAGCATCATGGAGTAGACGATTATATATTCCTTTAGAATTTTTACTAGCTAATAATAACAACTAAATATGAAAGCTAAAATAACCTGTTTGTTTTTATTAGTAGTAAGTTACACGTTTGGTCAAAAAAACAATGATAATAAATTAAAAATAGGCACAGAATACAGTATAAGCTCTAAGATTTTAAATGAAAAAAGAAGTTATATCGTAGCCTTACCAAAGACCTATAGTGAATCATCAACAAAATATCCTGTATTAGTATTAACTGATGGAGATTATAGGTTTTTATACACCTCTGGAATTATAGAATTTTTAAGCAAGCAGAATGAAATACCAGAAACCATTATTGTAGCTATACCCAATATAGATAGAACAAGAGATTTAACTCCAACTTCTATAACCTTTAATAATATGGATGGTGGCGATGGAGCAAACTTTTTAAAGTTTATAGAAAACGAACTGTTACCAGAAGTAGAGAGTAAATTTAGAACAAACTCCTATAATGTACTAGCAGGACATTCTTTGGGAGGTCTTTTTGCAGGATATAGTTACATAACTAATAGTTCATTTAGTGGATTTATAGCTTCAGACCCAAGTTTTTGGTGGGATAATCAATATGTCGTAAATGAAATTAATAGTGATGTGGTACAACAAATTAAAAACAAAAAAATATACATTTCAAGTGCAGATAATTATGAAAGAAATGAGGGCATGGTCACTTTTATGCGAAATGCACAAGAATTGTTCTATGCACGTTTAAAACAACTTGGTGTTGCAAACTCAAATATTAAGTTAGACTATTTTGAAAATGAGAACCATGGCACATCTGCTTATATGAGCTGGTATAACGGTATCAAATTTGTTTTTAAAGATTTTATGCTCGATAACATCTACAACAAAACATCAGACGAAATTACAGATCATTACAGCCGGTTATCAATAAAAAAAGGAAAAGAGATTTTACCACCCGATCAATTAATACAGAAAATTGCAGAATACAAGTTAAATCTAGGTAATGATAATAATGGCGCTATCTCCCTTTTAGAAATGAATACCTTAAATTACCCTTCATCTATTAATTATGAAAAGTTAAGTGAGGCGTATAAAGCGTTGGGTAATGATAACTTTGCAGAAATAAATTATAAAAAGGCACTAGAGCTAAGGACTTCAGAATCAAATAGTATTAATGAAAACATAAGTAAGCAAAACGAAATAGATATATTTTTACCTACAATTAAACACACTATAAAATCTGAAAAATTAAAAGAAATAAGATCGTTTACAGTAGGCTTACCTCCATCTTATAATAGAGCAAAGAATGATTACCCAATAATGCTAATTCTTGATGGTAACTATCACTTACACCATGCAATGACTACAATAGAAGTAATGAGTAGAGAAGGGCAAATACCAGAAATGATTGTTGTTGCCGTAAATACAGATAAAAATAGAACAAGAGATTTATCACCAACAAAATCTCTTGTTGGCTATAATGGTAAGGATAACTCCCAATGGCAAGAAACGAGTGGTGGAGGAAAATTATTTTTAAAATTCCTAGAACAAGAAGTATTGCCTGAGGTTAAAATAAACTATAGGACAAAAGATTATGCTATGTTAGTTGGCCACTCATTAGGCGGATTGATGGCTGCAGAGGCTTATTTGAATAATAGCGTTTTTAAATCGTACATAGCAATGGATCCCAGTTTTTGGTGGGACGAGCATTACATAGTAAAAAAAATAGACACCGTATTATCCAAGAATATAAAAAATAAAAAATTCTATTTTTCTGGTGCTAATAGTTATGAGAAAACTAAGGGAATGATAGCTAATATGAGAAATAGTCAAGAACTATTTATATCATCACTCAAAAACGCTGGCATTTCTTATAAAAACGTAAAGTTTGATGTTTATAAAGATGAAAACCACAATAGCATACCGCTTATAAGCCTCTATTATGGCTTGCTATTTATTTTTCAAGACTATGTTTTAGAAGATATAACAACCAAAACTATGGCTGAAATAAAACAGCATTATAAAGATTTGTCAAGTAGCTTAGGTGTTAGTTTTTTACCACCAGAAAATGTCATCAATAGGGTTGCTTGGGCAAAATTTAATAATAATCAACGAGAAGAAGCATATACTTTGTTTCAATTAAATATTAATAATTACCCAACATCAAATACAGTTTACGAAATGTTAGCTTATGCATATAGCAATGCTGGCAAGTCTCAAGAAGCAATAAAATACTTCAAAAAATCGTTGGAATTTAATTCAAATGAAATTGAAATTAGACGCATCAAACAATTGATATTAGATCTGGAGAAGTGATAATAACGTTTCCGTAGTTATTAATTCTTTATTAACTGCTTATGCGAACCGTCACAATTTGCTTTCGTTTACAAAGACTACAAGCTGACATTAACCTTATAAAGCCTCAACTTTATCTCTCGAAGCAACGGTGTCGTAAATGATCTTCAATGTTTTGATTTTATTTTGAGAATCAAATTCAATGATATCAACAACGTCAAATTCTACTTTGTCATTATTTTTTAGAGTCCATTTGTAGCTGAAGTAAAGTGCTAGGTTATTGGAGTCTTGTTGTTCAAATATACCTTTAAGATTGAGTTCAGAACGCTTTGTGTCGTTATTTAACTGTTGGTAGAATTCATCCGCCTTTTTAATACCGTAAATCGGAGAATCCACAATGCCATCTGCACTAAATAATTCAACCACTTTGTGGATGTCACCTTGCTGTAAATAGTCTAAATATTTAAGTGCTATTTCTTTTTTGGTCATTACTATTTAATTAAAATTCAGTTGCCAAGACACACCAAATTGGTCTATGACCCAACCAAATTTCTGACTAAAACCATAATTGTTCAAAGGCATGGTCACTTCTCCGTTTTCGGACAGTTTTGAGAATAACCGTTTAAGTTCACTTTCATCCTTGCAATCAATGTAATTGGAAACCGCAGGCGTAAAACCCCATTTATGTATTGGCGGACTGTCACTGCACATAAAAAGGCTTTCGTTTAGACTAAACGTGGCATGCATAATTTTCCCCTCCTCAACAGGGCCATTTTTTTCCCAACGTTGCACATTTATGATCTTGGAATTATCGAACAAGTCCACATAAAAATTCATAGCGTTTTCTGCATTGTTATCCTGAAAGGTTAAAAACGTCGCAATTTGCCCTTTGGTGACGTTTGACGATTCTGCTTTTAAGCTATCGAGTTCTGCTCTTAATGCGATTAATTCTTCATTAGCCTCATTGTTGTGCTTAACGTCAGAACAATTGCATATAAGTAGTGTAATGATTAGTAAGGATGTAATTCTTTTCATTTCTTGGGTTTTTGGTTTACAGCGTTTCTTACAAGTTGAATTTTTCGAAATTATCTGAATTAAAAGTCTGAAAAAAATCGCGAAAACACACTAAGTTAAAAATTCCGCGAGGATTTTCAGAAGAAGTAGGCGAGAACGCCATTATTAGCCTTAGTTATTTGTTCAATTCTTTCTCTATTTTAATAATAGCATTATCCTGACTTTCCTTAATCATTCTTGAAACTGCTAAAATATCAGCTGTACAAATTCTTCTTAATTCCAAAGTGTTTTCAAATTCAATATTTTCGAAAATAGAGCTGTAGTCGTGTTTGGGAGTTTGCTCACGATATTTTCCAAAACTGGTCAATCTACCGCCCAAGATATCTTTCATCAAATAGCCTTCATCATCAATTATTTTATGAAGTCTGTTAAATGTAACATCTTCAACCCTTCTAGAAGTCATTTTATAAAGCGGTAGTAACCCAATGGTGTTTGAAATAGCAATTTTTAAGGAATCGTTTTTAATCAAATCGTATTTACCTGTACTGATTGCTAAATTATAAACACTCTCAGATGGATAGTATTCAGGTACATATAGAATGCCGCCCATCAATGAATCAAGTGTTCTTCGTGGTATTTCGTTAAGTTGTTCTCCATAATTTCCAATCAAGTAATCTGCAGAATCATAAACCCATATGTAATCTGATATTAAGCCTTCAAGTTGGCTTTGGTTTAATTTGAATTCTGTTAATAGAGATCTTAATATCTTATCTCCCTCAGAATCTTGTTTTTTCTGTTCATAAATTTCGTTGACTTGAATTGCAATAAAAATCCCGATGACAACCAATAAGATTTCACCAATAGCATAGCCAAGATACTTTGATAATTTAGAATTTTTTAAGGACTTATATCTCAGTTTTCTTAAGAATTTCATAATTAAGGCTAGCGCGTTTGTATATGGCTTGTTAGATGTTTAAGCAACTAATTTAATAAACAATAACGAACGCGAGAAAATTCCGAAGGAATTTTCCAAATAAGCAACGACCAAAGCAATTAATTTTACACGTCTTAAGTTTACAATTGATTAAATTAGGTTAAAATTGCTTGTTTTTTACCACAGTACTTTGTTGTGCATAGTGCTTTTCACATTCAGCTTGGTTTTCCGATGTTTGTTGTTTAGTTAAGATGTGAGCGTTGGCAAGACATACTCTTTTACAGTTTTGGCGAGTTTGGATGATGCGACTGTAAATGTGTATGGCTAAAGCGTTGGCATTTCGGTTATCGATTTTTCAAGTTTGTAGCAAATTTTTCCGCAATGTTACTCAATCCCAATTCATTTTTTGTAATCGGACTGCGTTTAATATTGCCAACAATGCCACACCAACATCTGCGAAAACTGCTTCCCACATTGTGGCCAATCCACCTGCTCCTAAAATCAATACAATGACTTTAACACCAAAAGCTAAAATGATATTCTGCCAAACAATTTTTCGTGTAGAACGACTTATTTTAATGGCTCTAACAACTTTTGAAGGTTGGTCTGTTTGAATTATGACATCTGCTGTTTCAATAGCAACATCACTACCTAAACCACCCATTGCAATACCAACATTACTTGCTGCTAAAACAGGTGCATCGTTTATACCATCACCTATAAAGGCTATTTTGTTTTCAGGGTTTTTCTTTAAAATTTCAACTTCGTTTAATTTATCTTCTGGTAATAAGCCACCTTTAGCATTTTCAATATTTAGTTCTTTAGCGACTTGTTGAGTAATGGAATCTTTATCACCAGAAAGCATCATAATATTTTTAATGCCTACTTTATGTAAATTAGTAATTGTTTCTTTTGCATCTTCCTTTAATTCATCTGCTATTACTACATAACCTGCAAATTGATTATCGATTGCTACTAAAACAATAGATTCTACAATAGATTCCGTTTCCGCTGGAACATTAATATTATTCGCAGTCATTAAGGCTTTATTTCCTACTAAAACTGTTTTGCCATTTACAATGCCTTTTAAACCTTTACCTGCAATTTCAGACACTTCAGTAGCTTCAAAATCTTCTCCTTCTGCTTTATACTCTAAAATGGCTTTAGCAATTGGATGCGTGGATTGTTCTTCCATCGCCATTAAGTATTGCATAAATTCGGTTTCATTCCAACCAATTGCTTTTACTTCTTTGATTTTAAAAACACCTTTGGTAACGGTTCCTGTTTTGTCCATTACCAAAGTATTTATTTTAGTCATAGCATCTAAAAATGAAGCACCTTTAAATAATATTCCATTTTTTGAAGCTGCTCCCAATCCTCCGAAATATCCTAATGGAATTGAAATCACTAACGCACAAGGACAAGATATTACCAAGAAAATTAATGCTCTGTATAACCAATCTCTAAATACATAATCATCTACAAAAAAGTAAGGAATGAATGTCACGCCAATAGCCAAAAACACAACAATTGGTGTGTAGATACGAGCAAACTGTCTGATGAATAATTCTGTTTTAGACTTACGAGCTGTAGCATTTTGAACCAAGTCTAATATTCTCGCAATAGAACTATCTTCAAAGGTGTTGGTTACCTCAACTTCAATAACACTTTCTAAATTGATACTACCTGCGTAAACCTTTGCATCTTTCTGAATAGAATCTGGTTTGCTTTCGCCTGTTAGAGCTGCGGTGTTTAGAGATGCTTTTTCGGATAATAAAATCCCATCTAACGGTATTTTTTCACCTACTCTTATTTGAATCTTCTCTCCTATATTCACATCTTCGGGCGATACACTTATATAGTCACCATCACGAAACACATTAGCCTCTTTTGGTCGAACATCTAATAAGGCTTTAATGTTTCCTTTTGCTCTATTTACCGCTGCGTTTTGAAATAATTCTCCTACTGCATAAAATAACATTACTGCAACACCTTCGGGATATTCACCAATAATAAACGCACCAATTGTGGCAATAGACATCAAAAAGAACTCGGTAAAAACATCGCCTTTTATAAGGCTTTTCCATCCTTCTTTAATTACAGGAAACCCAACTGGAATATATGCTAAAGTGTACCAAACTACTCGAATCCATCCTTCAAATTGAGGAATCGCATCAAAATAATCTACAGCGATACCTACAATTAACATAACAAAACTTATAATAGCAGGAATGTATGTTTTGAATGCACTTCCATCTCCGTGGTCGTGACCATCATCGTGAGAATGTTGTTCTTCTGAATTTGGTTTTAAATCTCTTAAATTGACTTTCTTTTTTTTCATCAAGTAGTGTTTTAACAACAACTTTTGTTTTCTTGTATTGGTGGACAGGGAACTGTTCCATAAGAACAATACACACAACAATCACCTTCGTTTGGTTTTAGTACCGTTTTACAATTCTCGCACTCGTAGAAGAATTGACAAGCGTTTGTAGGCATATCTTCTACTTTTTTATGTCCGCAGTTAGGGCAAGTGATTTCCGATTTTAATATGGTTTTCATTAATTTTCTTTTTTGTTAGTTACTTTATAACCTGTTGCGTTAATTGCTTTCTCAATCTCCAATTCATTGGTTTTAGTTTCGTCAAACTCAATGATTGCGTTACCATTTTCGTATGATATTTTTGAGTTTACAATTCCGTTAAGTTTATTTACTTCGTGGTTAACGTGTGCTTCACAACTGGCACAAGTCATTCCACTTATTTTATACTCTGTTGTTTTGATATTTGATTCATCAACTATTATGATTTGTTTTTCGGTTTTTGGATATAACATACTTGAGTAGTATGGGAAAGCCATCATCACAATTGCAAATGCTGTTACAATGCCTAAAAAGGTTTTTGACTGCATAAATTTTGGTTTTTCATCCGTTTCACATTCACAGTCTATTTCTTTTTCTGGTTTTAATTTTTGATACCAAGCAAACAGAAGAACTACTATTGTTAGTCCAATTAAGTAAGGTCTAAATGGTTCTATCCAAGCAAAAGTTGAAGCTACACCACTTGTTCCTGCAATTAATGCCAAAACAGGTGTGATGCAACACAATGAAGCTGTGATTGCTGTTAAAATACCAACTCCAAGAAATTTATTACTCTTTTCCATATTGTTATCAAGGTTTGAAGAAAATCAGTTTGTTGCCAAAAGGGTCTGTTAAACATAGTTCCTGTTTAGCCCAAGGCGCTTTGTTAATACCTGGATTTAAATACTTATCTTTTTAGCTTTCAATTCTTTGTGATATACTTTAACATTATCACATTCTATTCTGATTTTAGTACCAGGTGTTCCGTCACCGTGATGCTCTGAAAGATGTAATACACAACCGCTTCTCGAAATTTGAAAATATAGTGGCATACCGTCTTCAAAGCGATGCTCCCAATCTATAGTAAAGCCTAAATATTGACAGTAAAAGTCTTTTGCTTTAACCTCGTCAAAAATCCTCAATATTGTCGTGGCTTGTTTTAACTCCATAATCTTTAATTAAAGGATAAAATTAGTTTAATAATTGATGCAATGGAAGTGCAATTATTAGCCACTACACTTATCGCAAATACCTTTTACCACCAAATTTACATTCTCTGACACAAAACCATCAGGCACTTTAATTTGCGGTATTTTATGTTCTGTTAGGCAAATGGTTTCATTACAATTGTTACAATGGAAATGTAAATGCAAATCGTTTTTTATATCACAATTGCAACCTTCTTCGCATAATGCATATTTCGTAATTCCTGTACCATCGTCTATTTGATGCACAATAACATTCTCTTCAAAGGTTTTGATAGTCCTGTACAAGGTAGTTCTATCTGCTTTTTCAAATGCATTTTCTATATCACTCAAAGTTACTGCTATTTCCTTTTCAGCAAGAAACTTATAAATTAATAAACGCATTGCGGTAACACGTATATTTTTTGACTCTAATAATTGTTCTATTGTTTTCATAACTAATCGTCGTCTACGTTACCAAAAGGTTTAATAATAAGTCCTACACTAAATATAAAACCATCTGTAGGTGCATAAATCTCTGGAAAAACAGGATTGTCGTGTGGTGGTAAAACTAAAGGTGAAAACCTGCTTTGTCTTCTATCTGTAAAGTTTTCAAAATTGACAAATAAACTTCCTAATTTAAAGTTACGCATCACCAATAAACCCATAGTTACAAAGTCTGTAGTTTCAGTTCCATTGGATAAGAATTGTTTTCCTGTATAATAAGTTTCATAACCAATACGCCATTTTTCAGATTCGTACATTAACACACTACCAGCATTATGCTTTGCGGTTAATGGCTTCTGTGGATTACCAGGTAAATAATTTAGTTTAGTATCAATAAGCGCATAGTTTAAAAACCATCTAAAGTCTTTGTAAGTAAATTTTATATTTGTTTCTGCTCCTTTGCTAAAGATTTCATCTGGTGCATTTTCAAACTGAAATAAACCGTTATCTGTAGAATTTAAAAGCAGTCCATCATTAATAGCAGTCACATAGAATAATTGGTTTATGGAAAAACCAATCTCATCCGATAATCGTGTTTGATAGTTTACATCAAAATTAACACCATAAGAACGTTCTGCATCTATTGTAGATTTATCTATAGCAAGCACATTTTCAAAATTGATATATTCTGCTTCCTCGGTAAAAATATCTGGAATCTTATATCCTAAACCTCCACCAATTCTACTTGAAAATCCACTATCATTTTTGTAGAGTAATGAAATTCTTGGAAGTGGAAAGAAACCGAAATCCGTATTATAATCTGCTCTTAATCCTGTTTCTAATATCCAATTATCTGATAAATCATAAATATTATTTGCAAATGCGCCAAAGGTTACATCTTTTTGGTCTCTCTGTAGTGGTGCGTTATCATTTTCATCGAAATTTGAGGTATAAAGATTAGCTCCAACTATCCAATCCGTTTTTTCTGATGCTGTATTATATGAGATTTCAGTAAAAGTGTTTGTTTGCTTTCCATCAAAATTAAAATCTGGAACGGTTAAATTCCTATCGAAAAAAGAGACACTATTTTTAAACTCTAATGAACTAACGGAATCTAATTGTGTTTGATATACCAATTGACTACTTAATCGTTTTGAATTGTTCTCTTCTGTATATTGATGAATACCTTCTTCACCACTTTCAATTTTGGTCATATCTCCACCAAGTCTATCATCATACGTTCCGTTTAATCCAAACCAAAGTGTTGTTTTCTCTGATGGGTAATAAAACAATTTAGGATTAAATGAAATTGATGTTGTTTTTGGTAGGTTGCTAAAACCATCATCTTCTGGGTCGTATGCTTTTTGGAAATGACCAGAGCCATAAAGTGAAACACCGAATTTTTCATTTCGTTTGCTATAAAATACATTGGCCGTGCTTCCTAACGCTTGGGTTTGTGTAAGCATTATATCTAATGCAGGTTCTTCGTCTGGTGTTTTAGATACCATATTTACCAATCCTGCAATAGCACCTCCACCGTAAAGTGTTGACGAACTTCCTTTTATAATTTCAAATTGTTGTAAGTCTAAAGGTGGGATTTGTAAAATACTCAAACCACTTGAGAAACCACCGTATAATGGAAACCCATCTCTTAAAAGTTGTGTGTACCTACCATCTAATCCTTGAATACGAATATTGGTACTCCCACTACTTAATGATGTTTGTTGCATCTGTATTCCTGTACTTTCTCGAAGCACCATAGAAATATTAGTAGGATTCATTATAGCTTTTTCTCCTAATTCCTCTGCACCTATAAACTCTATACGTGTCGGTATTTTTCTTACGGTTCTTGTACTTCTTGAAGATTGCAGTACTACAGCATCTAATTGATTGTCACCTTCTTTTAATTTAAAGACTAACGCTGTATTACTTGGAATTTGAATTGTTGTCTCAAATGTTTCAAAACCTAAAAAGGAAATTATTATTTGATGCTGACCATCTGGTATTTCTGTAAAAGTTGCAATACCGTCAAAATCGGTTACTGCGCCTTTTTCTAATGCTTCAAAATAAACCGTAGCACCCAATAAAGGCTCGTTTTCAGCTTCTGTTAGGACTTTTATTTGTATGTCTGATGTTTGTGCCTGTAACGATAGGCAAAGTATTAATATGAGCTTTATGCTCAATAGGTATTTATTCATTGAATTGTATTTGTAATTAACTAAATAATTGATTTAAAATCGATTTGTTTTAGCTGATTACTTGTGGCGGATGCCAAATATTGGAAAGGAAATTAAACCCGTAAATAGGTTGATATGTAGAAATTAACTCCGTTGAGATTTCAATATTAAGTTTTAAATCAAATGTCTTGATGGGTTCGTAAGTAATTGTCATACCGCAACAATTACAAATACAAGTTACAGGACAAGAATCGTCGCTATCTTCTTGGTGGTTGTGATTAACACTTATCTCGTCTTGATGCTGCTGGTCTTCTATATTTTGACCATCAGAACAAGGCTTTGCTGAAAGCAATAGTATTATTAAGGATAATATGATTGTTACAAATTTCACAATTACAAAGATAAAAATTTAATGATGCAATGGTTGTGCAAAGTTTTTTATTCCTATTGTCAAGAACGGAATTAGCGTTGGCAAAGAAACAGCTCTTTTATTTTTTTAAGCGTTGGCTTTTCGCGTTGGCAAAAAAATAAATGTGCTGTTTGCGCGTTGGCTTTTTTAGTTCAAACTTTCAATTTCAGAATGATTTTTCGCATTATGCACAACGGTTTTGTGTATGGTTAGTTGCGTGTTTCAGCAACTAATTTAGTAAACAAAAACGAACGCGAGAAAATTCTGAAGGAATTTTCCAAGTAGGCAACGACCAAAGCAATTAATTATACACGGCTTAAGTTTACAATTGATTAAATTAGGTTAATAAATCAGAAAGAACAAAAGAGAGGATTAAGGTTATTATACACGTAGAAGCCTAGACTTCGTCAACATTGAAAATCCCCTCTCTTTTCTACACAGATTTCGTACAGTTCTATGAGGCCTTTAGGACCTCGATTTTAAGTCGTTGAAACTCGCGTAGTTTGTCCTTTCAAAAAAACATTTTCTTATGAATAAAGGTATTAAATATTTTGGTATCGACATCAGCCATTTGGTATTTGACGTTACGGATTCTGATGGCAATTACCATCAGTTCAAGAACAACGAATTTGGTTTTAAGAAGTTCGCAAAACTTTTAGATGGCAAGAGCCATTGCGTTATGGAAGCTACGGGCTATTACCATTACCAGCTAGCTTACCATTTGCTGGAGTCCGGTATAAAAGTATCGGTAGAAAACCCATTATCAGTGAAACGTTTTATACAGATGGGACTATCCAAGATCAAGACCGACAAGAGCGATTCAAGACTTATCTGTGCATACGCACAACAGGTAGAATTAAAGCTATGGAAAGGAAATTCTAAGGAAGAAACAGAATGTCTTCAGATCGTCAGAGCCCTTTCTGTATATACAAAACAAAGCACTATGCTAAAAAACAAATTGCATGGGGAAGCTATTTTAGGTGAGCCAAGTAAATTGGTTGTAAGGTCATTAAAACGAAGTTTAAAACAGTTGGAGAAAGAGATAAAAACCTTAGAGGACAGGCTTCTGTTATTAGTAAAACAAGTCCATCAAGATTTATTGTCACGATTAGAAACCATACCAGGAATTGGTAGAAAAACAGCGCTGATGTTAGTGGTCTTGACAGGTGGTTTTGAGCGTTTTTCTAGTGCAAGCGAGTTATGCAGTTACGCAGGATTAACACCAATAATTAGACAGAGCGGAAGCAGTGTCAATGGACGAGCACGGATTAGCAAAATAGGGAATCAGAAACTAAGAAATCTATTGTTCATGTGCAGTTTTAACGCCTGTAATACAACAAGGCCTGCCGAGATCTTTACGAGCGAATTGTGGCCAAGGGAAAGAGCAAAAAACTGGCATTGATCGCAGTGTGCAATAAGTTGTTAAAACAAGCTTTCGCTATTGCAAAATCGGGTTTAATATATGATGATACTTATAGAAGTACCTTAGTGAAAAATTAATGAGATTTTACTTGTTTTTTACCACAGTACTTTGTTGTACGCAGGCTTTTTATATTTCCATAATTTCATCTCTGCTTTTTAAGCTTGATTTCGGTATTATTTCCATTTTATCTGTGTATTCATCATAATATTTGATGTCAGTATCAGGGAATAAAAGGTCGTCAATATTCAGGTTTTCTATTAAATCGTAATATTGAACCAGTTTCTTCGCTTTTGGAAAAAATAAAGCATTATAGAATAAAAGTAAAAGTTCTGTATTACTCATTTGTGCTTGTAAAAATTGAGAGTATTTTTTAAATTTTTCTTTTATTCCTTTTATAGCGATATTTTCGTTATTGATATAAATCCCAACTTTATCTCCATTCATTTCGTTAACTACGTTGGCACTTATTTCTCTTTCCTCGTTCTCTTTTATATACAACAGAATATGATAGATATTCCGAAAGTAATGGCTCAATTGATTGTTGAATCTGTTGTAAACAATTTTAAAAATTATCTTAGGATATAAAGAAGGATTATCTTCAACTAAATCATATGATATTGAATAATGCTTTTTAAATTTTTTTAAAAATTTTTCACTTCTTTCTTTATCCCAATATTCGTCTTCTATTTCCGAATCTGCTTCTAATATACTTTTAGCTTTTTTCGATTTGGTAAGATTACTCTCTAAGATTTCTTTTTCTTTTAGTAAAATTTCCTTGATTTCTTCAAATGCTGAGTTGCCTCTTGTGTAGTCATTTTGATTAGATTGTGTTTCGTAATTGTAATTTTTTTTCTTTATTTCCGTATTTAGTCTTATTTCGTTTTGGTTTTTTAATAAATTGAAAAAAGTGTTTTCAAATTGTTGAGTTTTAAAAACCAGTCTTGTGTCTTTTAGCTCTTCTAATTGTAGACTTAGTTCTTTACTTTGTAGTCTAAGAGCTAAGAAGAATAATATTACTCCGGCAAAAGACCAAATTGTTCCTACGATTCCACCAATGAAATCACCAATAACACCTGTTAGCTGTTGGTCAATCGACTCTCCACTTTCTATAAGCCTTACAGATGTTGAAATCTTGCCTATGAAAACTATTGTTATGTATATTCCAATGGCTATACTTATAATTGAAATAATCAAAAGTATAATTCCGAAAGAACCATATTTTTTATGGGCTTGTCTTAATTTGTATGATATATAGTCTTTCAATTAGTTCTGTTTTTTAGCTTGCGTACAACGGTCTCGTATAACCGTCAGTTACGGGTTTTAAATTACTATTTTTCGATTAAGCACTGACGCTCGCAATTCCGAGTGGATTCGGACGTAGTCGAATCCGCCGTAATTGCGGTTATACATTGTTGTAAAACGTTTTTTATTTTCCATTTCCTCGATAATTCGGATTCGCCATAAATTCTCCAATGATTTCTCCTTTTTCGTCCACTTTCCAAGCTCCTTTTATGAATTCGGGTGGAATTTCTTGTTTTCCTTCAAATTCTTTGTCCAGAACATAAACCCAACCATTCGGATTATTTTTAGCTTCTTTAATCAGTTCAGGATTATTCTTATTCATCAGATGAAAC
This sequence comes from Winogradskyella ouciana, assembly GCF_965284585.1. Taxonomy (NCBI): domain Bacteria; kingdom Pseudomonadati; phylum Bacteroidota; class Flavobacteriia; order Flavobacteriales; family Flavobacteriaceae; genus Winogradskyella; species Winogradskyella ouciana. The sequence continues at coordinate 3,227,729 of NZ_OZ260095.1, read as the reverse complement.
TTAAAATGGAAAGACTTTAGGATTTATCTCATAAACTATCTGAATGATTATGGTCAAAATTCCAGCGATAATTATTGGTAAAATTGTCCATCGCCACTTCACTTTTTTTGTCATTTGAGTATTCCATATTAATATCAGTCCAAGTGTATAAAATGGAATAGCAAAAATCGTTGATGACGGATTTAATAAAAAAATCGAAGAAAACGCTAATAATTGTTTTCCACCGCCTTTTTTAAACCTTTCAAAATGATATTTAATTCTTTCGCTCAAATGTTTTACAACGTGTTTGTGTATGGTTAGTTGCGTGGTTAAGCAACTAATTTAGTAAACAAAAACGAACGCGAGAAAATTACGAAGGAATTTTCCAAATAAGCACTTGCCAAAGCAATTAATTATACACGTCTTAAGTTTACAATTGATTAAATTAGGTTAATAAACCAGAAAGAACAAAAGAGAGAATTAAGGTTACTATACACGGTGAGACTTAGATCTCGACAACATTGATAATCCTCTCTCTTTTTCTACTCTTATTTCGTTCAGTTCTGTGAGACTTTTAGATCTCGATTTTAAGTTGTTGAAACAGTAGTAGCTCGTTCTTTCCAAAAATCAGTTCTTATGAATAAAGATAAAGAAATTTACGGTATTGACATTAGCAAATCAGTGTTCGATGTTTACAGTGAGAGTGCTGGTCACCTTCAAATGGCAAATGACCAGAAAGGGTTTAAGTTGCTACTGAAAAGCTTACCTGAAAGAGCTTTGGTTGTTATGGAGGCAACCGGTTATTACCATTACAGGTTGGCTCAATATTTATACAAGAAAGGAGTTGAGGTATCAGTAGTTAATCCTTTATGTGTAAAACGTTTTATCCAGATGAAACTGGCCAAGGTAAAGACCGATAAGAGCGATGCTAAGTGGATCTGTGAATATGGTCAAAAGAACGAAGTTCCGCTCTATAATGCCTTAACAGATGTACAGGCAGAGTGCCTGCAACTCTTTAGATTATTGGATGTGTATGTAAAAAAGAGCACGGCGACCAAGAACAAGCTTCATGGTGAAACAACCTTGGATATTCCATCTAGAGTCGTTTATAAATCTTTACAGAGAAACTTAAAACATCTTAAGAAAGAGATTGAAGTATTAGAGCTTAGGTTGCTTGAATTAGTAAAACAAGATCAAGAGCAACAATTGACGTTATTGCAAACCATACCAGGTATCGGTATGAAGACGGCACTGTTTTTAATAGTGGTTACAGATGGATTCAAGAAGTTTGAGAGTGCCTCACAACTTTGCAGTTATGTAGGTATCACACCCACAATAAAAATATCGGGAAGTAGTGTAAGAGGCAGGAGCAAGATCAGTAAGGTTGGGAATAAAAAGCTGAGAAATTTATTATTCTTGGCAGCCTTTTCAGCCTGTAATTACAATAAGGCTTGCAAGGCATTGTTCGATAGGATTGTGGCCAAGGGAAAGAGTAAAAAACTGGCATTGATAGCAGTGGCGAATAAACTGTTGAAACAAGCTTTTGCTATTGCAAAAAGCGGATTGCCATACGATGAAAACTATGTTTCAAAATTAGCTTAAAATTGCTTGTTTTTTAACTCAGTTCTTTGTTGCCAGTAGTTTTTATTCCGCTATAAACTTTTCAAATTCCGATTTATCTATTTTCTGAATTATCGTTGGATTTTCCATTTTAAATTTTCCAGATTCAGTTACCGAAACGATTTTATCATTCGGTTTCTCAATAAAATATTCGGATGTATTATTTCCAAAATTATATTTCGACCACGCAAATGTCCCTTTTTTATTGTCTTTTTTGTAATAATCAGTTTCAGATTCTGCATTTAGAATTCCGTATTCAATTATTTTTTTAAAGTGTCCATCTGTTGATTCAGTTTTCCACCATTGGGTTTCGAACTGTTCTGAATGATATTCTCTATTTTCCCAATTATCTCCAATTTTTGGTATTCCGAGTTTTTCACGTTCCGAATTAAATTCAATTCCGTGATTCTTATTTATCGGTATTACTAATTCGTAGATTGCATTCAAACCAATTAGAATTCCCACGTAAACAAATCCTTTGAATATTCCTATTCCCATAGTTTTAATTGAGAAAGTAAATTCTTTTGGGTCTTTTTTATAGTCATAATAATATGCGATTCCGATCGGCACAATTATTAAAAATATTATCAAAATTCCGTATATCATTCGTGGTTTCTTAAATTACTGGCAACGGTCTCGGCTATGAGTAGTTGCGTTGGTTAGCACTTAACTCTGCAAGTACACACCAAGTTGGAAATTCCGCAGGAATTTCCAAAGTAGGCGAGAACAAGCAATTACTTATAGCCATTGTTGTAAACAGTTTTTTATTCGTTATCGTAAAATTCTATCGTATTCAAGAGTTGTTTTTCGAAGCGATAAATATCATCTACTGATTCGATTTTCTCTCGTGTTTCATTTTTGTCTTGGTCAAACAGACTTATGTACTTAACTCCTCCGTTTAAATGAAGTCGGCAAATTGGTTTTCTGTTGTTATCGTCTAATAAAATTCCGAAATAAGATTGTGTGTCACGATGTACAATTCTTTCTTTTTCGATTTTTCTTCGCAAAATTGCAACTACAATTTGATAGCCTTCCTTTTCTTCTTCGGTAGTTTCAACCTTACTTTTTGGTTGTTCCTCAACTTGCTCTTCCGCTTGTTGTTTTTCCTGCTCTTTGTTCAGTGCGGAATTCAGTCTGTCGTTTACTCTTTCGCTAATTATTTGGTTAAACGCTTTGTTTACGATTTCTGTAAATTCCTCCATTACTTTAGAAGTCAAACGTCCGCTATAAGCTTTGTTTGCAAACAACTTGACAAAATCTTGAGAAGGTTCCGCAATTTCTTGGTCAATCAGAGATTTTATTTCACGAGTGTATTTTAAATTACTTGCATTATCTACAATTGAGGAAATATCAAATTTTGACTTATGGAATTTTTCAATTTCCTTGACAGTACTTTCTTTTAGTTTAGTAATGTCAAATTCCAAAAATGGTTTTTCGTCCATTTTATTGGTTTCTTCCAAATCCGTGTAAAATCTGTATTGTATTCCGTTTGTCAAAAGTGCGAAACGAGTTTTTGAAACGTGGAAGTATCTAAAAAGTTGAGAGTTGTGAACATCTAAATTTTGTTTCCAATGTTTACACTCAACTATTAAAATCGGATTTCCATTTTGAAAAATGGCATAATCAACTTTTTCTCCCTTTTTTAGTCCTAAATCGGCTGTGAATTCAGGTACAACTTCTGTCGGATTGAAAGTGTCATATCCTAAAATGTTAATGAACGGAAGTGTGAAAGCGTGTTTTGTCGATTCTTCAGTGTCGATTTTGTCTTTCAGTTGGTCGACTTTCTCAGCAAGTCCTTTAAGTTGGCTGTGTAATTCCATATGTTTATTTTATTTTCTGTGTTTTTTCAAAATTGTTTACAACGGTCCAGTATATGAAAAGTAGCGCTGAAAAAGTACGCAAACCATTCGGTTGAACTCAAGCCGAATTTTTAAATTTTTTCTATTTATCTTTCTTTTCTCAAATAGCCAAATTTAAAAATTTGGCGACCTCGAAAAAAATGCCCGAACCTCTGTGTTAGCAAATGCTCGCGCTATTTTTTATATACATTGTTGTAAGTAGTACTTTTTGCGTTTCATTACTCAACTATATATAAATATTCTTCAAAAAATAATCTTCTCTCATATCCTTTTTCGTTCAGTTTTCCTCTTTCCACAACTGCACCTCGAATTCTTTTTTTCCCGCTTGTTTCGTAATCCAAGCCAAATTCAGATATATGATGAAATGGGAAATCTAATTCAGACAATTCTGGATGTGGAATTCCGTCGTTTATTAAACTTGGAAATGTATCAAGTTTTATCTCGAAAAAGTTTGAATAATCTTCTTTTAATTTAGCATCATCAAACGGTAAAAGAATATACATATCAGATTCATAACTAATAGTTGGTTCTCTTAAATAAAATCTTAAACGAGTTACTTCTCCTAATGGCGTTGTGTCATTTATTATAGTTTGGTAAAAATTACCTCCGATTGTATCCTTTTCTTTATTAACAAGCCAAATCTGGTTAGCGTATTCTTCTCCATTTATATTTAGATATTCAACAATACTATCTTCAACAATTTTATTTGCTACTTTGAATGAAACTTTTCCAGTCCTGCCAACGTAATTGTCTTTTAAATCATTTTTGTTATCAGATTTACAAGACAAAATGAGAAAACATATAATTAGAAGATAAATATTTCGCATTATTTTTTTTTCAGTATTACTTACAACGGTTTTGTGTATGGCTCGTTGCGGAAAATCAGCTATGATTTTCCGCCGTAACCGAAAGATAGCAAATTGCAATGAATTCCGATTAGGAATTCAGCTGCAATGAGCTATACACGTCTTAAGTTTACAATTGATTAAATTAGGTTAATAAACCAGAAAGAACAAAAGAGAGAATTAAGGTTACTATACACGGTGAGACTTAGATCTCGACAACATTGATAATCCTCTCTCTTTTTCTACTCTTATTTCGTTCAGTTCTGTGAGACTTTTAGATCTCGATTTTAAGTTGTTGAAACAGTAGTAGCTCGTTCTTTCCAAAAATCAGTTCTTATGAATAAAGATAAAGAAATTTACGGTATTGACATTAGCAAATCAGTGTTCGATGTTTACAGTGAGAGTGCTGGTCACCTTCAAATGGCAAATGACCAGAAAGGGTTTAAGTTGCTACTGAAAAGCTTACCTGAAAGAGCTTTGGTTGTTATGGAGGCAACCGGTTATTACCATTACAGGTTGGCTCAATATTTATACAAGAAAGGAGTTGAGGTATCAGTAGTTAATCCTTTATGTGTAAAACGTTTTATCCAGATGAAACTGGCCAAGGTAAAGACCGATAAGAGCGATGCTAAGTGGATCTGTGAATATGGTCAAAAGAACGAAGTTCCGCTCTATAATGCCTTAACAGATGTACAGGCAGAGTGCCTGCAACTCTTTAGATTATTGGATGTGTATGTAAAAAAGAGCACGGCGACCAAGAACAAGCTTCATGGTGAAACAACCTTGGATATTCCATCTAGAGTCGTTTATAAATCTTTACAGAGAAACTTAAAACATCTTAAGAAAGAGATTGAAGTATTAGAGCTTAGGTTGCTTGAATTAGTAAAACAAGATCAAGAGCAACAATTGACGTTATTGCAAACCATACCAGGTATCGGTATGAAGACGGCACTGTTTTTAATAGTGGTTACAGATGGATTCAAGAAGTTTGAGAGTGCCTCACAACTTTGCAGTTATGTAGGTATCACACCCACAATAAAAATATCGGGAAGTAGTGTAAGAGGCAGGAGCAAGATCAGTAAGGTTGGGAATAAAAAGCTGAGAAATTTATTATTCTTGGCAGCCTTTTCAGCCTGTAATTACAATAAGGCTTGCAAGGCATTGTTCGATAGGATTGTGGCCAAGGGAAAGAGTAAAAAACTGGCATTGATAGCAGTGGCGAATAAACTGTTGAAACAAGCTTTTGCTATTGCAAAAAGCGGATTGCCATACGATGAAAACTATGTTTCAAAATTAGCTTAAAATTGCTTGTTTTTTAACTCAGTTCTTTGTTGTACGTAGTTTTTTTATTCATAAATATAAATGTGAGTCATAATCGGTTTGTCCTCTTCAAGATATTTAGTTGTTTTAGCAATTCGGTTTTTTTCGTCGTAAACAGTTGTTAATTTACTAATAAATTCGCCTGTCTCAGTCGTTGCTAATTCCTCTAATTCTTGTCCATTTTCGTTAAGTTTATACTCACAGATTTTTTGAGGTCTATATTCCCAACTTTTGCTTTTGTCTTTTAAGTGTCTTGGATTTCCCTCATAATCGTACCAAGTCATAGTATATTTATAACTGTTTTCTTGATATTCATAGAGTTTAGTCCAAATAAGTCTATCCTCGTCAAAGGATTTCTCTTCTTGGATTCTACTTTGATTGTCATAAGTCCAAACGTATCTATTTTGACTACTCCAATGTTTTTCGGGCGCATTATATTCTATTTTCCGACCAAGGTTATCGTATGAGTAAAAAGTTTCTGAACTTAATTCCCATTGACGTTCCTTTTCAAAGTCGTCAGAATTTAAGTTGTCCTTAAATGGCGTTCCTTTTTTTAATACACGTTTATAATCGTAAGCAATTCTTCTTTCCAATAAGTTTTTGTTATTGTAGAAAAATTCCATTTTTGAACTGTCACAACAAATGCCTTTGAGATTAGGACGATACTTTATAGTTTTTGTAAGCAAAGTATCTATGTAAATATAGGTTGTGTTCACATCGGATATACTATTTGCATTATCAGATTTATAACCTCTATATTCCTCATAGATGACCAAGCTATCTGAATTAAACTTAACCTTTTTGACAATTTTAGTATTCAAGCTGTCAGTTCCCTCGTACTGAAGTATTTTGTAATCAAAATATTTTTCTTGACACGAATAGAATAAGGAAAATAGAAATACTAAAATCAGAAGTTTATTCATTGAGTTCAGGGTTTGGTCAAAATTACGTACAACTCGTATATAACTCTGTATTTACGTTTCTGTTACCCAATATAAGAATTATTTCAAAACCCTTATTAACAATGACCTGAAATAAATTGTATTACCATGTGTTTTGTATAACGTTCGGATTGTTTAAATATCACGATTTATACAAAATACCTGTATAGAAAAGCAAGGTGCTTATGGCTTTATAAAATCCTTGTACTCCTCAAAAAAAGCTTCAAACAAGGTCATATTTACATTAAAGAATTCCATAACTACTTGCCAGGTATTTTTGTTGTGAATGGATACGTTTTGGTCTAATGGCACGTAGATGCGTGAGATTTCCTTGCCATTGTCTAAATAGTAGTCTTCCTCATAAATGGCGTTGGGTAAGTATTCAGACTGTAAGATACCTTTTAAGGCTACCAATTTTTCCCAGCAGTTAATACGGTTTTCTAAATCATCTTCTAGGTCTAGCGCAATTAATGCAGACTTCGTATCAAAATGAAATTTAAAGGATAGGCCTTTTATTTTGGTATTGTACAACAGCCATCCTTGCCTGCCGTTAGGCAGGTTTCTTGGAAATGATTTTCCAAAACTGGTCCAGAATTCCTGGCGGAGTTGTCGGCTTTCTTCTTTACTAAACATTTTAAATAAAATAGGCAATCAATACTCCCAAACAAATCGCAACCAGTTTAGAGAGGTTAAACTTGTGGCCTTCACCGGTTTCAAACAAAATGGTTGTAGAAATATGCAAAAAGATACCGATAACAATCGCATTGACAATATCTAAATAGCCTGTGGCTAAATCGGTATTGTTAGAAATATAGGTGCCTAAAGGTGTCATTATTGCAAAAACCACTAAGAAGCCTATAATCTGTAACTTACTATAATTAGACTGCAATAAAAAGGCACTAATCAGCGCAGCAATTGGAATTTTGTGAATTAAAATACCATAGACCATATCATTATGCTGATGGATCGGGAAACCTTCCAACAAACTATGAAGACAAAGACTTAAAAACAGTAACCACGGAAACTGCGTATTATCCTTATGAATATGTACATGGCCATGCTCAGCACCTTTTGAGAAGAACTCTAAAATAATCTGAAGCAAAATACCGCACATTATAAATAGACCTGTTTGTTTAGCGTTGAGATGATGGTACACCTCTGGCAATAAATCAAAAAGGGTTAATGCCAATAAAAATGCTCCACTAAAAGATAATAATAGTTTGGTGCCAATGGACTTTTGCTTTTTAGTTATAAAAGCAATGACCACACCAATAATTATAGCATAAATAGGGAAGAGGTACTTATTCATTGAATTCAATTTACTTAAAAATCATAATCAACCGTTCAGAGGTTTGAGCATGGTAGGTTTTTAGTTTGTAATCACCAAAAACATCCAACAAATATACTCCGGCTTCTTCAAATAAAGCTTCAAAGTCCTCTAAGGTGAAGGCTTTTACACGCTCTTGAAACTCATAGTGTTCACCATCAGCATCAAAACTAATGTCTTTTACAATGTAGCCATCCTTAACACTGCGATTTTGATGGAAGTCAATACCCTCAACGGTTTTTATATCTTCTGAAACCAATTGATCCATCACGTAGTTGACGTTCATAAAGTCAATGACTCCAAATCCAAAATCGTTGAGTTCTGCCTTTATGGATTTTATCGTTTTGAGGTTACAGGTTTCATCTTCAAAATACCCAAAGCTTGTAAAGAGATTAAAAACGGCATCAAAAGTATCAGGATACGGTTTGCTCATATCATGCACATCAAATCTTAAGGTGTCATTTTCAAACTGCTGGGCGTGTTTTATGCTTTGCTCAGAGAGATCAACTCCTGTAACATCAAAACCTAATTTGTTTAGGTATATGGAGTGTCTGCCTTTGCCACATGCCAAGTCCAATATCTTACCACCTTCTGGTATGTTAAGATAGTTGGTGAGGTTATCCATAAAAAGCTGTGCTTCAGAATAATCCCTGTCCTTGTATAAAATATGGTAGTAAGGCGTGTTAAACCACGAGGCGTACCATTGTTTTGTTGGTTTTGTCATATATATGATATGTCCTGCAAAAATAGCTTAAATTTGCAATCTATTTGCTCGCTATTCGAGTTTTGAATTGAATACCTTATCAAAAAAGCACCAAGACATTTGAAATAAATAGGTTGTGGACTTTGAAAGAATTACATTTTAGTACATGGACAATAATTTTAAAATGGTGGCCAAGACCTTATTTGGCTTCGAAGATATATTAGCAAAGGAATTAACTCAGCTCGGTGCTATGGAAGTAGAAAAGGGCGTGAGAAACGTAAGCTTTGTGGGTGACAAAGGGTTTATGTACAAGACCAATTTGGGTATTAGAACGGCCATTAAAATCTTAAAACCTATTAAGTCCTTTAGAGTAGCAAGGGAAGAAGACCTTTACAAAAATGTAAAGAACATTAAATGGGAAAACTATCTTAAACCTTCAGGTTCTCTGGCTGTTGATGCCACGGTTAACCATAGTGTGTTTACCCATTCGCAATACACGGCTTTAAAGACCAAAGATGCCATTGTAGATCGTTTTAGGGAGATGGATGGTACACGACCTAATGTGGATTTGCGCTTTCCGGATTTAAAAATCAATGTGCATATAGACCGTCAGCGCTGCACCATTTCTTTGGATACTTCTGGTGAATCACTGCATAGAAGAGGGTACAAAACGGCAACCAATATTGCTCCTATCAACGAAGTACTGGCAGCAGGATTAATTATGATGAGCGGTTGGGACGGCCAAACGGATTTTATGGACCCAATGTGTGGTAGTGGTACCATATTGGCCGAAGCGGCTATGATTGCTTGTAATATTCCGCCGAATCTAATGCGAAAGGAATTTGCTTTTGAACGCTGGCAAGATTGGGATGTGGAATTGTTCGAAACCATAGAAGAATCCTTATTGAAGAAAACCCGAGATTTTCACCATAAAATTTTAGGATACGATAAGTCACCTTCGGCTATAAGAAAAGCGAAGGAGAACATTAAAAATGCGCACTTGGATGAATTTATACATATTCAACATGAAGATTTCTTTAAGACCCAAAAGGCAGGTGATGAGAAATTGCACATGGTGTTTAATCCTCCGTATGGTGAACGTTTAGAAAACCTGAATGTTGAAGAGTTTTATGGTAATATTGGTACCACCTTAAAGCATGGTTACCCTAATACCAACGCTTGGCTTATCACATCTAATCTTGAAGCCTTAAAACATATCGGTTTACGACCTTCTCGAAAAATAAAGGTGTTTAATGCCAAGTTAGAGTCGCGATTGGTGAAATATGAAATGTATGAAGGCAGTAAAAAGGCTAAGAAGCAAAACCAAGATTAGGTTTCGGTTTATTTTTTAACGATCCAAATGTCTTGTGGCACCCAACTTTTATGTTCTGAAGATTGAACGATGTGTTCTAAAACTTCAGTTTTACTGAATAAAGATTGCACAAATGCCTTTGGATGAAAAGCAGAGTAAGTGCGATGGCCTTCCTTTACATTTCCTCTTACTACAATATTGCCTTGGTTATAGGTATTAAGTTCCGAGTCATTGAGCTTTATCTTAAAATTATCTCCTTGCATGGTTAAAAGCATGATGCCATTGGGTTTTAAAACACGATATAACTCATTAAACCAATCGTAATGCATTTGCTCAGATAGATGGGTAAATATTGAAATGCCATAAATCACATCCATGGAATCATCTTCGTATGGCAAACTTGCCAACAATTTATTTTTGTTGAAATGGATTCCAGGTAGATTTTTAGAGCACCAAGCAATGGATTTTTCATTGTAGTCCGTGCCAAAAAATTCACAACCGTTATTTATAACTTTAGGCATGTGCCTTATGATGCGTCCAGGTCCACAACCCCAATCTAAAATGCGTTTGTTCTCTAATTCAATGTGATTTTTGAAGTGATCCGTTAAGGATTTTGCCATCTGTAATCCACCGTTATAGTACTTATCGTAATTCATCTGAAACGACTCATACATCAGATAATCTAGTGGTAACTTTACATTAGGATGCTTTTTCTTAAAGGCAGCATTGACTTTGCTGTTCTTATATTTTTGAATACGAAAGCGTAATAAATCCGTTAAGTAGATTAATTTAAATTGTCTTAATAGCGTGGAGATTTTCGCTTTGTTCATTCTTGTTTTTTGAGTTTAAATCAGTGCAAATGTAAACAAAGGTTTATTGTCGTAAGTCTTGTAATTGTAGATTATAATCGTATTGTAAATCCTCATGCAGAACACTTATTTTTTTCTTTATCGAAATGATTTGGCGTTCATAAAGATTGCTTAGCGTTCTATTTCTATGAATAGAAGGTTTAAGCTGGTTTAAGCGTTCGCAAAAATAGAGTAGGAGTTCTACTTCAGTTGTTTTTTTATTGGAATACCGACTGTAAACTCTTATTTGCCTCAATATTTTCCGGATTGTTTTTTTCATGTAGAAATAACTGTCCGTATTCATGCCTTCAAATAACTCGTCTAATGTAGATTTTACACTAGCGATATAGCCATCTTCATCATGGGATTCAAACAGTAAATAGGTGAGTAATGCTTTGTTTTCTTTCTTAAATTTTCCTAGACGTAAACATAGTGCCAACAGGTCTTCCTTTGGTAAGTGCTGAAGCTCTTTTTTTATGGTGACGATAGATTCAATCTTCATATCTATGAGGTGCCTTTTAAAAGGTTAATACTAACCGTAGCCAATTCACTATCTGGGAATCTGGCAAAGTGAGCATCATCTGGTTCTAAACCTGAAAGCTCTGCTATTTTTCTAAACACATCAACCTCAACAATGTACTGATCGCTATAACCATGTGTAGCATCGTAAGCAGTAGCTGCAGTTTTTCCTATATTTTTTGAGACCAACTCAGGACTAATAGTATGTAGTTCTATAATTAAAAGTCCAAATTTTTCTACGTAGGGTTTCCATTTGCTCAAATGTTCTAATAGAGAGGCTTCTACATCATTATTGCTCAACCTACTCCCTTTTGATGCATAAGCACCAGTGGAATCACTTATAATGTTATGGTCGTTTTTTGGTGCTTCCCACACACGATTGTGGTCTAAAAATGTTCTAACGTTTAATAAATCGAGCAAATCAATATTATAATCTTCCTTCAAATCTGAAGCCAAAAGATCTGGCCTTCCAATATCTCCCCAAATGACTTTTGCCCAAATATCTGCTTTTATTAAGTTGGCTCTTGTCACTTTTAAAGCGGCTTTGTTAAAATCTGCACCCACCAAAAATAATGGATGATCATCCAATAGTTTCCCTCTTAAAGTTTGTTGCTCTATAACATTGAAAATATGCTCTATAAACGCTCCATTACCACAGCCCATATCCAAAATGCCTTTGGGTTGCTCGTCAATGGGTCTGTTGAACAAATCGATAATGACTTCATCTATGACCTTAAAATAAGTGGCATGGGCACCACCACTTCCCCAAACATTCATTTCGCGATGTACATGTATTTCGGTATCGCTTGGTGAGTCTGTTTTTAGAACCAGAGGATTGCCAAAGATAAGTTCATCTAGATGTAAAAACGTTGGAATGTAAGACACGGTTACTCCATAGGCACTGGCACGTTTCGCAAAGAACAAGCCTTTATCGGTGAATTGATAAGTATTCTTTTTTTTGTTAAACCAGCCTAAATGGGCTAAGAAATCAAGTATTTTCTTAAAGCTCTCAGGGTTTTTATGATATTCTTCAGCCGTAAAGGAAGCTTCCATAAAGTATTTATGAAAAAGGCCGTTAACACCTAATAGCACAATAATAGGACCTGCGATAACTCCTTCAATATGTTTATAGATTTGGTATTCTATGGAATCTTCATTAGAAATATTGAGACCGTAATTGGTTTCAAATTTTTTAAAGATGCGCTCTAAAACTATAAAAGCATCTGTACTGATCATTTTTTCATCGGCAAAACGATCAGAGTACTTAAGTAAATTAACGGCATCTTCATATAAACCAACCAAACCAAAGGCTTTTTCAGAATTTGAGTTTGTGGTATAAATAACAGTGTTATTCTTATTATCCAATTGCTGATCTAACCACCCTTGAGAACATAAAACACGGAGCGCGACATTGAGATAACCCTCATTGGCATTAAACATTTTGGACAAACTGTGTAATGCAACACTTTTGTTTTCCAATAGGTGATTTAGAATGCCCTTTTTGTAAAGCGAATATGCTGAAGTTGACGTAGCAATACCGTCTAAGTGTCTAAAAATAGTACTCCTCAGTTTGGTTTTATCTGATTTAGTAAGCATGTATGATTGGTTTAGCTATAAATATAAAAAAACCATCACGTATGTAATGGTTTATATAAAAATAATATAGTTTGATTTGTTACCTCAATTTCGGAAAATCACTAGGACTCATTTCGTGCATCACATCATATACAGCTTCAAAAACATCTTCAGTAGAAGGCTTAGAGAAATAATCTCCGTCAGATCCATAAGCTGGTCTGTGCGGTTTTGCCGCTAATGTTCTTGGTTGGCTATCTAAATACTGAAAAGCGTCTTGAGTGTTCAATATATGATCTAGGATATACGCTGAAGCTCCACCTGGCATATCTTCATCGATAACCATTAAACGATTGGTTTTTGCTACACTTTTTACGATGTCATGATTTAAATCTAGTGGCAATAAAGATTGCACGTCTATAACTTCGGCGTCAATACCAACTTCCAATAATTCTTTTGTCGCTTGCTCAACAACCCTAACTGTAGAACCATACGAAACTAAAGTAATGTCTGTGCCTTCTTTTATGGTTTCAACAACACCGATAGGTGTTTTAAACTCACCAATGTTATTTGGTAATGGCTCTTTTAGACGGTAACCGTTTAAGCATTCCACAACAAGCGCAGGCTCATCACTTTCTAAAAGTGTATTATAAAAACCAGCTGCTTTTGTCATATTACGTGGCACCAAAATATGCACACCTCTTATCAGATTTAAAATGCCTCCCATTTGTGAGCCTGAATGCCATATACCTTCTAGACGGTGACCTCTGGTACGAACAATCAATGGTGCTTTTTGTGTTCCTTTTGTTCTGTATCGAACAGTCGCTAAATCGTCGCTTATAATCTGCAAAGCGTACAATAAATAATCGAGATACTGAATTTCTGCTATTGGACGGAGACCTCGCATTGCCATACCAATACCTTGCCCAACTATGGTTGCTTCTCTAATTCCGGTATCAGCGATACGTAGCTCACCATACTTTTCCTGTAAACCTTCAAGCCCTTGGTTAACATCACCAATATTACCAGTATCTTCACCAAAGATTAAGGCTTCAGGGTATTTACCAAAGATTGCATCAAAATTATCACGTATCACCACACGACCATCAACTTGCTCTGGTTGGTTGCTATATGTAGGTTTAACTTCTTTGATGTGAATGGCGGCAGATTCCGTTTCGTTTAAAAGATCAGAGCTGTATTTTGGTTGTACTTCGGCAAAGTAATTTTCAATCCAATTGAGTAAATTTTCTTTGGCTTCCGAATCTTCATTAATTACATAACGCAATGCTTTTCTGGCTGTGGAGATAACATCTTTGCGATTAGGTTCTCCAATAGCATCTAAATCCTTAACCAACTTCTCTATAAATACTTTATTGGAACTTGTATTGGCTAGATTGGTCAACAAGGAAACAGCTTCGTTTTTCTCGCTTATAATTGGTTTTAGATAATTAGTCCAAGCCGCTTTTTTTCCATCTCTAACTTCTTTCTTAATGGTTTTTTCAAGTTCAGAAAGATCCTCTTCAGTAGCAATATTATGAGCTATCATCCAATTGCGCATTTGAAGATTACAATCGTATTCTCTTTCCCAAGTTAAACGTTCTTGGGATTTATAACGCTCATGCGAACCAGAAGTAGAGTGACCTTGTGGTTGTGTTAGTTCTTGCACATGAATGAGTACAGGAACATGCTCTTCTCTGGCAATTTTACCTGCCATTTCATAAGTTTCGATAAGGTTGACATAGTCCCAACCTTTCACTCGTAAAATCTCGTAGCCGTTATTGTCTTTATCACGTTGAAACCCTTTCAGGATCTCAGAAATATTTTCTTTGGTGGTTTGATGCTTAGCATGTACTGAGATACCATATTCATCATCCCAAACACTTATGATCATTGGTACCTGTAATACACCTGCAGCATTGATGGTTTCAAAAAATAAACCTTCACTGGTACTGGCATTACCAATAGTTCCCCAAGCGATCTCATTACCTTGATTTGAAAAATTGGTGGTGTCAATTCCTTTTACATTTCTGTATATTTTAGAGGCTTGTGCCAATCCTAAAAGCCTTGGCATTTGCCCGGCAGTAGGCGAGATGTCTGCGCTTGAGTTCTTCTGTTTGGTTAAATTTTTCCAGTTACCGTTTTCGTCTAAACTATGTGTTGCAAAATGGCCTCCCATTTGGCGACCAGCAGACATAGGCTCTTGCCTTAAATCGGTATTGGCATAAAGACCCGCAAAAAATTGCTCTATAGTGAGTTCTCCAATGGCCATCATAAATGTCTGGTCTCTATAGTAGCCAGATCTAAAATCCCCATTTTTAAAAGCTTTTGCCCAAGCCAATTGTGGAATTTCCTTGCCATCTCCAAAGATGCCAAATTTTGCTTTACCAGTTAAAACTTCTCTTCTACCCAAAAGACTACATTCACGACTTGTTACGGCAAGCTTATAGTCATTTAAGACTTGAGCTTTAAAATCTTCGAATGTAATTTCTGTTTTAATGTCAGAATTGGTCTTCATATGGCGTTAAAATTGGTGTGGCAAAAATACTGAATTACGATGGTTTTTGCAATAGCAAGAAATGTTATAATTCTATAATATTCTCAAAAAACCAACCGTTATTTCATAATATATTCAAAATAACACAAAAAATCAACTTTTTAATAAGAATCTTTTAATACCATTTTCTTCTAAAAAGACCCAATAAAACTTGAGGATCTACAGAAATTATAAAACGAATGCGTTGGTCATAATTGGGTTGAGCAATTTCCCATCCAAGACTAGAATAAATAGGAAAGTAGAGTTCTAAATAATCCTCAACAAGGTTGAGTCTAATACCAGAATCGTAAACGAATTTTGCTGGACTGAATTTGTTCTTCACCAAACCTAAATCACCATAAGCATGGATGTACCTCCAGATGGAAGTGCTAAAATTGGCTGTGGTCATCCATTGATTGGCAAATTGGGTTTCCAATTTGGACTTAAAACCTCCTTCTGCAATAATGATTTGTTGACTAAAAATACCAGCATCTTCTGATCGACCTAAGTAGTTGAGGTCAAAAAGATAATCGGTTGGTCTGTCCAATGCAAAACTGAAAAAATTGGAATTTGGATCTGTGTTGTTATCCAAAAATACGCCAGCGTATAGCCTAAGATTAATATTCCGATTGCTTTGGGTCAATTTTCTAAACTCATAATTAACAGACAACTTACTGAACTTATCCGCTATTTGAAGATCCGTGTTAAATCTAGAAAAGTTGATAATACCTGGATTGGAATGCGTATACCTTAAGTTAAATACACCATAATCTGGCTCATCCAATTCTTCAATTATAGCGTTATTTCCTAACTCTCTACTAATACTTACATAACGGGCTGTGATTCTGTCTACTTGGTCTTTTCTAAAATCGCTATCGTCTCTAAAAGAAAAGGTCAACGAAGGTCTAATCCTTGTAAAAAATGCATCTTGAGCAAAAGACTGATAGCCTGCTGATAGACCGTAGGTAATATCAAATAAATTTTGATTTTCTAAGTTATGCGAATAGAACACACTAAAACCACCCGTGAGTGTTTTAGATCGTGTTGCGTACTGCGGTGAAAACTTATAGTTCAAGCGTTTTCTTAAAATGGTTTTATTATAAACTTTGGTTCCCAATGTAAGCCCATCATAGATATTATTAAACTCTACAAGTGGCATAAAGAAAACCTGGTTGTAGTATGGGTCCTCTATGTCTTTAAACAACCTAAATTGCAAAGGTTTGTTGTTTATAAATGACCCATTGGCTGATTTGTAATTATCACGTTGGTTAAATTCTGGGACCACATTATCGTAGTCTAAAACAAATTTGTCTACGCTGTCCTTGCTCACAGTGATGGTTTTAGACCCTTTTATGTTTTCTACCCATTGCTTTCCAATAACAGAGTCATTACTCAGTTTAAATAAAGAAATAGGCATTGTATTATCACGCTTATTCTTAATGGTTAATTTTATGGAATCACCCAATGTCTCTATACTGTTTATTTTAAAATCGATCTTCTTTCGAGTGCTTACATAATCTGTAAAAAACCAATCAATATTCTTACTGGTTTTAGATTTTAGAAAAGATTCAAAATCAGATATGCTTGCGCGCTTTAATTTATTTTGCTCTAGAAATTCGGTGATGGTTTTGGATAAGTCAATGTCTTCAGAAAACTCATCCAAATAGTTAAGTCCTACGCCAGCTTTATATTTACCGGCAATATTGGCATTAAATTTAATTAATGAGTCTTTAGAAGTGGTTAAAGGCTGGTCTCTGTTTTTTCTGGCGATTTCCATAGAGTAGAGGAAATACTGAAAATTAAAATCTAAATCCGCCCCATGAAACGCCCTTAGGCCCCAGACATCTGATAAAGTTCCAAATAACTTCATATCGGGATAATACGTTTCAACATATTTTATCATAAAATATACTTGCAAACCTTCACTGAGCCAATGTTCTTTTCTTGGATTCAATAAAAGGACGTTGTCGATATATTTTTTTAGCGAGGTCTTTAGTAGTTTCAATTCATATTGAAACTGATCCGGAAATGGTCTCAGAAAATCAGGAAGCTGATTTAGTCCATACAATGGATCTTTGTTATAGTCTATAGAAGATACCAACAATTGCTTATGAGGATATTCTCCCAAATTTTCAGCTAAAAATTGTGTGATTCTATCCGTTAATATCGCCTTATCACTGCCTGGAAGCCCTTTTTCGTTAATATTGGAAATAAGAATGAGGTCGTCGGTTTGTACAAAACCGTAACGTGGAAATTTGTTTAAGGATAGATAGGTGTCCACTCTGTCTTTGCCATGAAGAATTGTGGTTTGCTGCCTGCTTTCAGTATTTGGGTTCATGGCAATCACATCCAATTCTGATGTGGCTCTGTAATTAAGTGGATGGGTGAGCGTAATGGTTACGTCTGCTTTTGGCACATACAAATCGTCGAGATTCTTATTGCTATAATAATGCCACTCTCCATCAAAAACTGCTGGAGTAATATACCAATGCTTTAATTCAAAATCTTTAGTCTTAGTGAAGCCATAATCCGTAAAACTTGCATCAGGTATAACAAGAATATAACTCAGGTATATGTTGTAGGATGCATTTGGTTGTAATGGCTCAGCTAGATGAACCTTAATAACATCAGGATGCGATTTTAAATACTCAAAATTAAGATTAGTGTTATTAACTTGGTCTTTAATGGTAGTAATAAGTGTAAAACCACGTTCCTCACTTTTTGCCAGATGAAATTTAGTGCTGAACTCTTCTTCAAAACGTTTGGCTAACGGAGTGGATTTGTTTGAGAAGCTATTGTTCCAATCGTGGAGATAAATCTCTTTTAAAACCGTATCCGATTCATTTTTGTATGTAATGGTTTGGGTTATGGATATGGTTTTGGTTTCTACATCTGCAATAGCATTAATATCAATTTTATTCTGAGCTAGTGTGACTGCACAAAATAGTAGAAAAGCAATTGATATGAGAAACTTTTTAATCAACGTGAAATAACAAATTTTATAGGTTTAGTTTGAGGTTTAGAGAAGCCAAGAAAATAAATACCATTGCTTAAGTTAGTTGTGTTAAAAACTTGTCGCGCACTTGAGTTGGTTTGAAAAGTTTCTACCACTTGCCCAAGGGAATCATATATATTCAACTCTTGATTAAAAAGTTTAAATGAATTTATGTATATAATTAATTCTGAATCTATTAACGTCTTTTCTAAATTGTAATTTACTGTAATTTCAGAATCACCTAAATCAGATAAAGTAACGTTAGCTTCTAGACTGAGCGTTACAGGTAAATGGTCACTGAAATTGTGAAGCGCATCTCTTATCTCAAACGAAAATTCAGAGCCAGGTACGGCACAATTAGACGAATTAATGGCGCTGTTATAACATGCCGATAAGCCATTGTTGCCATACACTTGGTATGAGTCTGCCACATAGGTTATGTTGGCTGTGCTCAATATGTTTTCTGAGGTTAAGATAAAGTCAAAACGATCATCAAAACCACCTGTTGTACCTCCCATGCCAGATTGTGTTCTGGTGGATTGCGTAAAGACATCCACAAAGTTTGGATTATTATTCCAGCTCCCTACACGGTCAGCAGGATCTGCAAACGTTATGTTGTTAGTGTCTTGTAATAATTGCTGAAAAGCGGGCTCACTGCCTGTATACAGGTTTAGGTCACCGCCCAAAATAACATTCGTGTCGCTGGGAAGCGTATTTAGATATGCATCTAGATCCAAGACCATTTCAAACCGACGCTGTGCATTTACGGTGCCACTAGAGGCCTTTAAATGACAGACTATGACATAAAATTCAACAGGATTTATATCTTGATCGATGGTATTTAACTGAAGTCTGTACACATTAAAATCTCTCAAATCCGTTGGAACAATGATTTCTTCTTCGAGTATAAACTTGGTACTGTCGTAATATAATAGGTTCTGTAAATCATTCTGGTCGCCAGTAGTATCATCAGAGGTATTTGAAACATAAGTGGCCATTTCAAAATTAGGGTTTATAGCTGTTCTAGTTATATTAAGAACAGTATTGGCACCAGTAATATTGTTAAGCTCGCAAACTAAAAACAAATCAGGTTGGTAGTCTGCCAATATAAACTCTAGGTCGTCCTCGCGATTAGGTACGGCATCCTCAAGAGGGTAGTTGAGTAGATTATAGAACATGACCTTAAATGTCTCTTGTGCAGAAACATTTAAACTGCTCACAAGGCAAACCGTTAAAAAACTTAGTATCTTCTTTTTCATAATTTGGGATGCAGTAGTAGTTTTCTAGAAATTAGGGCTTAAGCCATATTCCTTGTAGAAATCGTTGAGGATTTCTATAACTTCATCAGCTGTATCTACAAGATGAATTAAGTCTAAATCCTTAGGGCTAATGTTGTTATTGGCATTTAATAATGTGGTTTTTACCCAATCCATTAAGCCTCCCCAAAATTCCGTTCCGACCAAAATAATAGGAAACGTTTCAATTTTATGGGTTTGTATAAGCGTCATGGCTTCAAAGAGCTCGTCCAAAGTCCCGAAACCTCCTGGCATCACCACAAAACCTTGGGAATACTTTACAAACATAACCTTGCGCACAAAGAAATAGTCAAAATCTAGGCTCTTGTCTCTGTCAATGTAAGGATTATCGTGCTGCTCAAAAGGTAGTTCAATATTTAGTCCCACTGAAGTACCTCCAGCTATATGTGCTCCTTTGTTACCAGCTTCCATAATACCTGGACCACCACCAGTGATAACTCCATAGCCATGCTCAACAATTTTTTGAGCCATTTCCTCAGCCAATTTGTAGTATTTATGGTCTGGTTTTGTACGTGCAGAACCGAATATAGAAACGCAAGGGCCTATTTTACTTAGTTTCTCATAACCATTTACAAACTCACCCATAATCTTAAAAATAGCCCAAGAGTCGTTTGTTTTTATTTCGTTCCAGCCTTTATGTTTGCTTTCTTTTCTCATATTTAATAATTAAATGTCCTCTCAATATAAAAGCCATACGATAATATGGCTTTGTCTTCATTAACACCTCCAAATTTAAGCTAAAAAGAGAGAAATAGAAGTGAATTAACAAAAAAAAGCGCATGGAACTTAATCCATGCGCTTTAGTATTTTATGATTGTCTACTTTATAAAGGTTTTCTACCAGATATAATATTATACAATATTATGATTATGGCAATTACCAATAGAATGTGTATTAAGCCTCCAGTTCCAATTCCCGGAACTATGCCCAATAAACCTAATAACCATACAATAATTGCAATTACCGCTACTAGCCAAAGAATATTTTTCATAATGTTTAATGTATTTGTTAGTTTAATCTAATGTACACAATTAGGAGCATATAATTGCGATATTTGCATTAATTGAGTTAACAAAATTAGTATTTAGGCTATTTTTTGTCTAAACACTGAGATTATTGCAACTCTTTTCTTAAAAATTGAGCTGTATAGCTCTTTTTGTCTTTTATGATTTGCTCAGGCGTACCTTTAGCAACAACCTGTCCACCACCTTTTCCGCCTTCGTAACCAATATCTATTATATAATCTACAGTTTTGATAACATCTAGGTTGTGTTCAATAATGAGAACGGTATTACCTTTGTCTACGAGTTTGTTGAGAACCTTCATTAAAACTCTAATATCTTCAAAATGAAGTCCAGTGGTAGGCTCGTCTAAAATATAGAAGGTATTGCCTGTATCGCGTTTACTTAATTCCGTCGCTAGCTTAATACGCTGAGCCTCACCACCAGATAGAGTGGTGCTCTGTTGCCCTAAAGTAATATAGCCCAGTCCAACGTCTTTTATGGTTTTAAGTTTTCGGTATATTTTTGGAATATGCTCAAAGAAACTAACAGCTTCATTAATGGTCATATTCAACACATCGCTAATGGATTTACCTTTATACCTAATTTCTAGGGTTTCCCTATTAAAGCGCTTACCTTGGCAGGTTTCACACTCAACATAAACATCGGGTAAAAAATTCATTTCAATAACACGTAAGCCACCTCCTTGACAGGTTTCACAGCGGCCACCAGCCACATTAAAACTAAAACGACCAGGTTTGTAACCGCGAATCATCGCTTCAGGAATTTGTGCAAATAACTTACGGATTTCGTCAAAAGTCTTGGTATAGGTCGCAGGATTGCTTCGTGGAGTTCTACCAATAGGAGATTGATTAATGTCAATCACCTTGTCAATATGCTCTAAGCCCTTAATGCTTTTGTATGGCATTGGTCGTTTAACACCATTGAAGTAATGTGCATTCATAATAGGGTAGAGCGTTTCGTTGATTAAGGTAGATTTACCGCTTCCTGAAACACCAGTAACACCAATCATTTTCCCTAAAGGAATCTCTACATCCACATCTTTTAGGTTGTTGCCTGTACAACCTTTAAGCACTATCTTTTTGCCATTGCCTTTACGACGTTGTTTAGGGACTTCAATTGCTTTGGTGCCATTGAGGTAGTCTGCAGTAAGGGTATGATGCTTCAATAATTCTTTTGGTGTGCCTTCACTAATGATTTCACCACCATGCTTACCGGCAAAAGGCCCAATGTCTATCACATGGTCGGCACGTTCTATCATATCCTTATCGTGCTCTACAACAATAACCGAATTGCCCACATCTCTCAGGGAAACCAAGGAATTGATCAGTTTTTCATTATCGCGCTGATGTAATCCAATACTCGGTTCATCCAAAATATAAAGCACACCTACCAATTGAGAGCCAATCTGTGTTGCCAGTCGAATACGTTGCGCTTCACCACCAGACAAGGATTTAGAACTGCGATTTAGGGATAGGTAGGTGAGCCCTACATCCAATAAAAACTGTACACGATTCTTTATTTCCTTAATAATCTCTGCAGATATCTTCTGTTGTTTTTCTGATAGTCTATCGTTCAATCCTTCTAACCATTCACCCAATTCTACCACATCCATTTTTACGAGGTCAGCAATACTCTTGCCATCTACTTTAAAGTAAAGGGATTCCTTACGCAGTCTAGAACCGTTACATACCGAACATTCTACCTTATCCATATAATCCTTTGCCCAACGCACTAATGACGTGGAATTAGACTTATACTGACTTTCTATAAAGTTAGCCACACCTTCAAAATCGATGTTATACTCACGCTTTACGCCCAAAGTTTTACTCTCTACCGAAAAGCTGTCCTTACCACCATATAGAATCACTTGTTTGGCTTCTTCGGGAATGTCTTTCCAGGCGTCATTTAAGGTGAAGTCAAAACGTTGTGCTATGGTATCAAACTGTTTAAAGATCCAGCTTTTCTTTTCTGGGCCATGTGGCGCCAAAGCTCCGCTTCTTATAGACAGCGTTTCATCAGGAACTAATTTCTTTTCATTCACAACATACAATTCACCAATACCATTACAGTTAGGGCATGCTCCTTTAGGTGAGTTGAACGAGAAGTTGTTGGGCTCTGGATTAGGATACGAAATACCAGACGATGGACACATTAAATTTCGGCTAAAATAGCGTGGCTCGTTAGTCTCTTGATCAATCACCATCAGCACATCATCTCCATGATACATGGCTGTATTGATGGATTCCATCAAGCGCTTTTCGTTGTCTTGTGTGTTATCAATCTTTAGACGATCTATTACTATCTCTATATCGTGGGTTTTGTAGCGATCGAGCTTCATGCCTTTTTCAAGGTCAACAATCTCACCATCGGTACGGACTTTTACAAAACCTTGTTTGGCAATCTGTTCAAATAGTTCGCGATAATGCCCTTTACGCGATCGGATAACTGGCGAAAGGATATTGATGCGCTTTCCGTTAAAGGCTTCAAGAATAAGCTCCTTGATTTGCTCATCGCTATAACTTACCATTTTCTCACCCGTTTCATAACTGTAAGCATCCGCAGCTCTAGCGAATAATAGCCTCAAGAAGTCATAGATTTCTGTTATGGTGCCTACTGTAGAGCGTGGTGATTTGCTGGTTGTTTTTTGTTCTATGGCAATAACAGGAGATAGGCCATCAATCTTATCAACATCTGGGCGCTCTAGGCTCCCTAAAAACTGACGTGCGTATGCCGAAAAGGTTTCGATGTAGCGACGCTGCCCTTCTGCATAAATGGTATCGAAGGCCAATGACGATTTTCCACTACCAGAAAGCCCAGTAATAACTACCAGTTGTTCTCTTGGTATGCTGACATCTATATTCTTAAGGTTGTGTACGCGTGCTCCTTTTACTTCAATGGAATCGTCGAAATGGCTCATAAATGGTGTTACTCCTTCTTTTATTTTAGCAAAGGTTCTCCCGTGCCAAATTGGCTTCGGTGAACGAAGGTGCAAAGGTACAATATTTAGTTGTTAATTTAGTGTGAAGGTTTACTCCATAACCTATTAAGACTTGGAGCTATAGCACAAAAAAAGCCTTGAATAATCAAGGCTTGGTGTTTTTCTGTTTCACAGCACAGTTTATGCTTTTGTGGCCATCTCGCCTGCAGCTATGGATTTATCATAATTGGCTTTGACTTCGCTTACGAATCCAAAGAACTTAGAACCATCCTTTTTCTTAAGTATCACGTACGTGTTGTTGTTTTTGTCAGTAATAACTTCATCGACAACTACTGTATTACCGTGTACACTTTTATAATTGGCTACTTTACCACGTTTAGATAATATATTCAGTTTAGGGAACTTTATATAGTTGTAAGATGCTCCATCTTGGGCGTTAATAACAAGTTCATCACCAACTTTTGGTTCGGTCTGTGCACTTAGCATAAAACAAAATCCGAAAAATAATAGCGTAAAAAATAGTTTTTTCATAATTAAATCGGTTTACATTAAGAATGGTATAAAAATATTAAGAAAAACTGAATTTTGCAATGCCTTTAATGCTTTCTTAACATCTATGTTTATGGGCATTTTAGCTTCGTAATACCATGGAATTTTTTAGTTAAACCTATGAAAAGGTAATGCCTCACTTTAATCGACACCATCAAAGGTTGACTTTTTTGTAGGAAAAAACGTTGGTTGACACGGATATGACACGCTTATGACACGGGTTAGATATGGGATAGACATGCTTAAAATTGGGGTCTGAAATTTTTGGATTTTAAGACTTTATCATTAGCTTACTTTTTTTGCATTGCCCAAAAAAGTAACAAAAAAACTCTAGGCCTTGGATTTTCGGCGGTCTTGCTACAAATCGATAACTAAACAAAATGAACTCGCTTAGGCTCAGACAGCATTTTGTTTTACGTCATCTTCTTTGAGCAGACACTCGCCTGCCAAATCCGAGGGCCATTATTGGATTTGTAAAAGCATGATAATTTATAAGTATTTAATTTTACTATTTAATATGACAAAGCTGATTTGATAAGGTTGAGGTTCTTGATATTTGGATACCTACGTATTGTTTAAATGGTAATTAAAATTGTGCAGACCTGCTAAATGCAACGCTAAGGTTAGTGAAGTGTTAAATCATTGCTAAATCTTTGGTTTTAAAGGTGTTTGTGTCGTCCAAATCGCAATTGATACCGTACCTTTAGTAACACCAAATTGTATTTACTATGAAATTACTACATAAGTTAAAAAATAACATATCAAGATTCCGGCGAGGATCATCTTCAAACAGTCAAGGCACTGAGGGTGCAAAACCTAAAAAATTGATTACAAAAGGGTTTTCTAAAGACGAAATTGCTTTTATGTTTATTTAGGTTGAGGCTTCTTTTTTGAGGACTTTTTACCGTTATAACAGTTATTGTGAAACTGATTTAGGTGGGTGAGGTAATCTGCCTGTCGGCAGGCAGGTCTCATTGTTATGCGTTACCATTTATAATACTGCTTAGTCATATATCACTTTACCACTTCGATGCCTTGGCATCCTCGCAGTGACATCACAAATAGAAGTTAAGAAACAATAATGTACTTGAAATTCCGACAGCGTCGGAAACAACGATTTTCAGAAGTAATGAGCCAGTAATAAGGTTAATACCTCAATAAAGAGTTGAAAATAAAGTTATAATTATTGCAAGGAACATTAATGTATTAGCGAGTGGTGCTTTAGCAACTTCCTATAAATCGTTTTGAATTTTTGCTTCGTTTTGTTTCAAGACAAAATGAAGAGAAAAACAAAAATCCCACAGCAAAATTATACATTAAACCGCTAGATTCCGTATCAAGTACGGAATGACAAATGAAGAAAGCAGAAATACAACAAGCAAATCAAACAATAAAATAAATGACCGCGATGATAAGGTATAGCCATAACGGTAGTTACCATCGATTTTTGTTTCCTCCTTCGCTTCACTGCATGTTTTACGCTAAATGATCGAAGGTCGGGAGTTAGGACTCTTTTTGGGGTGTTCGTTTCCTTTATGAGACTGCTTCGTCGCTCATGCTTCGCTTCTCGCAGTGACAGTAGAAATTATAATTCACTATAGGGTTCAATGGTGTATGAAAGCACTCTTGATGCGCTTGCCAATAGCGAGTTTTTCGAATCAATGCTTCACTTCTATTACCAAATATACCTTCTATTGGGTATGGTTTGCCATGATGTCCATTCCTAATTTTGAACATCAGTTAACCCACACTCACGGATTATGAAAACTCTATTAAGCATTTTACTCATAGGTTCATTCTTATTTGGCTCCGCCCAAAATGATTTTATGCCATTTTCCACAAAAGCTTTTTTAAAAAACGATCCTGATTGGACGCAACAGTTTTCTGCACCAGCGACTAGCTATTCTAAAACAGATGCTATTATCAATAACGCCGAAATCATTAAGACCTACTATAAGCCTGTGAAAGGTGCAACATCCATGCGGATTTATAATAAACGCCTCAAAATCCTTACGGAAGGTTTTGCGGATGTTTTGAGTAATTACAAGTTTGCGTCACCCATAATAGCCATGGGCAAGGAATATTTATATCAGAAAGCCGAAGAAGCTGTTGAGGCGAAGGTAGCAGTCGAGAAATCCAAATTCAGGGATAATATTAAATCGGCATTTGATGCCAGTATTGCTCGGAAATTAAAGGCAAATCCTAATGTGTCCTTTGATGAGGCGGTTACTAATTTTTCAGAACAACTGGAACAGTTTTCCGAAGCTTTAAACCCAGAGGACTATGAGATTTTGGCGCCTATTGTAGATCAACAAAGTTTAAAGTACATTAAGGAGAATCGCGATTTCTTCGAAACTAAATTCAAGGCACAAAAGGATGATGTTGACGCGTTGGTGTCCAAAAGTCAAGAGGAACTATCCATGGCCTTTGATGCCAAAATGCAAAGCTTTGAGCACAGTGTTAAAGCCTTTGATAAAAAATTACTCGAAGGTATTAAAGAGAATGCCGAGAGTTTGGCAAAATTCAATGCTGAGGTAGAACGCAAGTTTAAACAACTCGACAAGGATGTTAAGGATATGCGGTCTGATATTATGGAGAATGAAGTACAGATTGCTTCCAACAAAAAACAGATAGAAACCAATAAAGGCAACATTGCCTTGATTTCGAAATTACAAGCCAAGAACGCTGATTTAATTAGTGACAACGCTTTTAAAATTGGAGTGATTACCGATGTGCTTTACGATAATGCAGACATTAATGGTAAGCTAAAAATTTTAGACCTAAAGTATAAAGGGGATACCAGTAATGAAGCTTATAAATCTGCCAAAAAAACCTTAGAGAATATACAGACCATACAGACCTTTCAGAACTACCTGAACAATGCAGGCGATTTTGTTGAACTGGGACAAAATTTGGGGCTGTCGGACAAGGATGCCCAAAATGCCAATAAGGCTATTGCCTTAGGAAATGTGCTCATTAATGGAACTATGGCATTTTATGGTAATCCTATGGCTGGCATTCAAGCTATTAATGGAGCTTTTGCGCTATTTGGTGGAGGAGGAGGAGGCGATCCTCAGTTTGATGCTATTATGGCTGAGTTTGCCAAAATCAACGCAAAGCTCGATGAGATGAACGAAAAGCTAGATGTCATCAATGAGAATATATTGGAACTGCGACAATTGAACGTGGATTTATTTATAGAAAACCAAAAGCGATTCACCAAGATTGATGAAAAACTCATCACCATAGAAAACAAACTAGACCGTATTACACAACTGTTTTATTCTTCAAAGGTTGAAGGCTTAAGGATTGAAAATGTTTCCACCTACAAAACCACTTACGATAGGGTTAGGAATGCAACTACTTTAGACCAATTGCGTAACATATACCAACAAAGTAACGAGTTTAAAACTATTGTAAAGATTGTGTACGACAACACCGTGTTTCAAAGCAGTATGAGTAAGCCATATTTACACTTCAATAGTTTTGATTCCGAAAATACCTGGGAAAATGATATATACCTACCTATGTTACGAATGATAAGAGAAGTGTTTCCGAAAATCAATATGAATGATTTAGAGTATTCCATAGTCAACTTAGAGGCTAATATGGCCATTCCGAGATTGAATACACTTTATGAGGAGGAAAACGTCTTTAAGCAGAACTTACCTGAGGCATTGGATGTTTTAATTTATCCGCAGTCGCTTTTAACCTTAACCGAGTTTGCGAGTTTGGTAGAGCCTTATCTTTATTTTTATGATTCGGATCATGGTGATAATTTCAACATTCCGGAAACAATCAGTATTAATCCTGTACTAAAAAACGAGAATACCAAGATTAAGTTTGAGCATATCCTTTTGGAAAACCGAAAGGCGATAGCGCAGACCAATATCATTTCAGGTGCTGTATTACTGCCTTATTTTAAAAAGCATATCGTGGAGAAGGGTTTTAACGCCTCGCATAAATCTACCATTTACAAGCTGTTGCAATCAGATAATGTGTACCTAAAATTAAATCTCGCCAATTACATCATCAATACCGAACTCACTCTAGAAACACAGATAGCGCAATTGTATGATGTCCTCAATCAAGCGGATTATGACAAGGCATTGCAAGCGGTAAACACCATTAATAAAGATTTCAATTTTGAGAATACCTACTTTAAGCTCAGTCTGGTAGGAAAAGCGCAGAACTTTAGACCTGTACTCACCCTAAAGCCAAGGAATATTGACGGTATAGATGCTTCAAAACAAGAGTTACACCTACCGTTGCCTTCCTTTGAGTATATCCTAGAGCAGAAAGTTCTGTATCCGGAATACCTGCAAGGTCTCCTAGAAAATGAAAACGTCCTCATTAATAAAATTGCCAAATATGACATTATTAATAAGGTAGGGCGGATAGAAAAATATAAGAATTATATCCATTTAAATTAAGCATTATGAAAACACTAAACACCATTGTATTGACCCTGGCCTGCCTGGCTTTGGTATCCTTTACGGTAAGCGAAACGAATACAGCACAAGCGAATTTTGAGGATGTTGGCATTATAAAGCAGTCGCTCCTTAAGCCCGTTCAGTTCAATAAAACCCAAGAGGGTACTTGGATCTTGTTAAACGGCCAAGCCATAGACCGAGGGTCGGCACTCTATCAATTGTTAGACGAGAACTTTGACCTCAACATCCTGACCAAAAAAGGGGATACTTATTATTTGCCCAATGCGTCCGGTGCTTTTATAAGAAGCAGTAACGTTAATGGAGTCGGGTTGGATCCTGATCAAAACAGGTTGGTGGGTTCTGTGCAGTCTAGCGAGGTCGGTCCACACCAACATAAGATAGATTACCCTTTAGAGCAGTCTCCTTGGGGTACCAATGTAATGCCAGACGGAGTCTGGGGACATTATCCAAACAGGGTAAATGCTGGTTTTAGCCAGGGTAGAGGTAGTAAAACCAACACCAAGACCTTAAGCACTAAGGAAACGCGTCCTGTAAATATTACGATGTACACCTATATAAAAATTGACAACTAAATTTTTTTCCTACCTTTAAGGAGGTTTTAATGTACCGCCTCCTTAAACGGTATAGGACCACATAATTCGTTGTTGACTGCACGGAACTGTAAAATTTACCCAGTGTTGGGTATGTACAGCATTGGTGCTTATTGTTATATTTAAACTATTAACCAACTAAACTATACGGATTATGAAAATTAAATTATCATCTCTTATCTTATTATTCATTGTAGGATTACTTCAAGCACAGACTGATCAAATATTGCAAGACAAAGTCTATCGATTTAAATTTGGAACGGAAATTACCGAGTGCAAGGCTGATGGTAAACCTATTTTGATAGTGGCAACAGGAGCACCTGCCGGAGCGGCCCCTAGCGTTCCTAAGACAAAGATTGCAGAAAAGGACTGGAAATTTGAAATTGATAAAGTACTGGGTGATAAAATCGTTATTACCTTTATTAACTGGAAAAATGATAATGAAGAGAGTCTCTTGTTAACGCAACGCAATAATAATTTTGTCCTTGATGATAATAATGATAGAAGATATTTTTTCCTTTCGAAAGAGGACTTAAAAAGTTATGCAGAAGTCGTACCAGCTTTTATAACTATTGAATTTGGTACTGTTACCATCCCTATAAAAATTAGACCAGGTAATGGTGATAATGTTCCTTTGGATTTTTATGGCAATTTTAATGCTGGAGTTGGATTGAATTTCAAAATTAATAAGTTCGCCAGTCTATATTCAGGAATAAGTATTACTTCCGTTCCTGTGGATAGCGAGACTACAAATGGCAATATTACTTCCGCTACCAATGCGGCAGCATTAACGCCAACTCTTGGTCTCATTAAAGAAGTGGGTAAAGTGCAGGTAGGGGTTTTTGCTGGTTTTGATTTTCTGTCGCGCGAATTGGGCAAAAACTGGATTTACCAAGGTAGACGTTGGTTTGGTATTGGAGTAGGGTTCAATATTTTTAGTGTCAGTTCTGGTAAAGAGAATGCGGATCCTCAATAATTATTTTAGGTTAAATGAAGAGACCTGCCTGCCGGCAGGCAGATTGCCGCGCTCGCAATGACAGTTACTTTGATGTTCTAATACTAAAGTCACACGTTTAATTCCGGCCTCGGGTCGGACTAAAACCTTATATCATGTCACAGCAACAACAAAAACTCGCCTATAAAGTGGGCGACATGCTCAATGTTAATTTTCAGGATGAAAAGTCACCTTGGATTACAAGTTCTAAAACCCTAATGAAGTTAATAGGCATTTTAGGCATGCTCTTGCCCATACTTATCTATACCTTCCTTGTTACCAGTGCAGGGCATACGGAAGTATTGGAATCCATCAGTCATTATTTCTATACGCGCTCTAACCCTATATTTATAATTGTTGTGAGTCTTATGGCGATATTCCTGATGATTTACAAGTACAAAGAGCCTATCGACTTTTATTTGTCATTTTTTGCAGGTGTAGCCGCGCTTTGTGTGTTGTTGTTTCCGACCGATAGTATTGTAGATGCCTGTAATGGCTTATGCGGTGGGCATACCATTGCCTTTTTAGAAGATGATAAGTTTAGGGTTGGATTTCATTATGTAAGTGCAGCCGTATTTTTAGGGATATTGACCTATATGTGTTTTTTCCTGTTTACAAGGTCTGATAAGATGAAACCCTTACGATCTACACAAAAAAATAAGCGTAATATTATTTATATTGTTTGTGGGTGTTTAATGACTCTAGCACTGGTTGTTATATTTCTGGGCTTTTTAAAAGTAATACCAGATGATGTGTATAGAGCCCATAAGCTTACCTTTTGGATGGAAACCTTGGCCGTTGAAGCTTTTGGGTTTTCTTGGTTGGTGAAAGGTGAGTTTATTTTGAAGGATAAGTCGTAGGTTAATAAGATTACGACCGTCATTGCGAGCGAGGACGCAGGAAGCGGCAACCTGCCTGCCGGGAGGCAGGTCTCATTCTTGTGTCCGTTACCATTTATAAGATTGCTTTGTCACTTACTTCGGCAAGCTCAGCACATCGCATGCTTCGCTTCTCGCAGTGACGGTTGTATTTGTACGGTTCTTTAATAACAAGAGTGAGACTGCTTTTGTGGTTAAAGGAAAAAAGAGTGAGATCGCTTCGTTCCTCGCGATGACGTTTCAATTGGTGTTTCTCGCTCGCAATGACCCTTCGACTTGTTTCATAAGGTACTTTCAATGAAAATATATTTTCATTTCAGTAATGCTTGGGGCAGGCTGCCAAATGAATCTAGACTACTGATAATTTTTCCCCTATTCATTTTAGTTCCTGCTATTTCTATTTTAATAAATTGGAAGTCATGAATGCTATCGCATTTGCCTTGATGCACTACTGAGTTTAAAACACTGTTTTAAATGAAAGTATATTGCGTAGCAAAACCAAAAAATCAAAACGATTTATTAGGAAGTTACTCATGGAATTTTATTGCTTAAATCGGAATTCGTGAATGCTGTCGCATTTACCAAGGTACCATTCGCTAATGCATTATTGTGTATTGCTTTGATTTTACTTCTAGCTTCAATCCTTGATTCGAATGCAAAAGGATAATATGTGCTCATTATTTCTGAAAATCGTTGTTTCCGACTGTGTCGGAATTGGATTGGGTCACTGTATTATTTATGGCTTTTGGTGAGGTTGTAATCGCTTTTGCTATTTTGCCGATTAGCAGGTCTTTTTATGTGTTTGTTTTCTTGGGTGAGACTGCTTTGGGTTTGCTTGGTGCACTTCGACTACGCTCAGTGACCACGCTCAGTGACCACACTTCGACTACACTTCGACTACGCTCAGTGACCACGCTCAGTGACCACGCTCATTGTGACACATCGCAACATGCCTCCCAGTGATATTTCAAATAGCAGTTAAGAAACCATAATGCACTTGAAATTCCGACAGCGTCGGAACCTGCTGTGAGCAGAAATAGTGAGCTGTATGCCTATTGTCTCTTTAGAAAATCAAGTATTGGATTAAGTGTAACGTTCAAACCTTAAAACATGAAGCACTAGAGTGAACGGTACTAGTAATTTCCTCTTACAGCAAAGCACTTTTTTGGTAGCTTTTTTGGTGCTTCAAAAAAGTACGTAATTTCACTACATTTACAAGGAAATATAAGAAGCATCAACAATGCCCAAAAACAACTCCCTTACTGACGCTATACAAAAACTCATTCAAGCCATACTAAAAGCTTTAGGTCATAACACCACAAAAACCCGTACCTGGCACCAACACGTCGTACCCTACGAAGACGGTTGGGCCGTACGACGCGAAGGCAATCAACGTATTACCTCTAAACATCGAAAGCAGAGCACCGCCATACGCAAGGCGAAAACCATTGCCAAGCGTAAAAAGGCGGATGTGGTCATTCATCGTGAGAGTGGTGGGATTCGGGATCGGATTAGTTATCGGGAGGAATGATAGAACCGTTATATTTTAATGTTACTGTTACTGCGAGGCAGGAGTCTTATAAATATTACTGTCATTCCGAGGAAGAATGACGAAGGAATCTCATGAGGGGTAACTTATGTAATAGACAGATCGCTTCGTGCACTTCGACTACACTTCGACTACGCTCAGTGACCACGCTCAGTATGACACCTCGCGATGACGATTCATAGGGTAATGACGGTTGTATTTATGTATGCCTCACTCGCAATGATATTACTATTGGTGTTTTGTGCAATGGTGTTTCGATTAATGGCTCCCAATGACGTTTCGATTTATGTTTCTCGCAGTGACCACACATATTAATTATAGAAACGCGTGATGAGAAAAGCCATGTAAAATCTTATCCATCTCAATTTCTTTTAAAAATAAAATCGGATAAAACCTTATAAAACTGTAACATTTTGAGTTTTTACAGCTCATTATATATAATCAATCAATCCAACTCAAATGAAAAAATTACTTTTACTCTTCGTATGTAGCTTTATGCTACACGCTACTGCACAGTCTACATTAACTGCCAGTCAATGGCAAGACGACCTTAAGTTTCTACAAGAAACCGTTCATAAAGATTATCCATTTCTGTTTAAAAAAACCACTGCTGAGGAATTTGACGCTGCCGTGGCACAGCTCAATAAAGACATTCCAAATCTACAAGATCACGAGATCGTTGTTGGGTTGTCAAAAATCATAGCCCTTTTTAAGTATGGCCATACCGATATTAGTTTTAGTCACGAACCCTTCGCGTTTAGATATCTGCCATTTAATCTGTACCAGTTTAACGATGGTGTTTATATACAAGGCACACACAAAGACCATAAGGAAGCCCTTGGCGCCAAAGTCATAGCTGTAGAAGGGGTGCCAATTAATAAGGCTTTAGAAGCAATTTATCCTGTGGTGAATGCTGAAAATTCACAATACTTTAAAGCTTTCGGGATTAATTATCTGAAATTTCCGGAAGTCTTGCATGCTACTGGGATGACTTCAGAATTAAAAGAAACGGTTACGCTCACACTTTTGAAAGATGGAACAACCTTTACACACCAGTTTACAGCACTGCCAAAAGGGGAAAGACCGCCAATACGTTATAGTCTTATGCAAACGGAAGGAGATTGGCTAGAGGCCAGAGACCAATCCCAAACTCCACACTATTTAAAACATCTGGACAAGCGCTATTATTTTGAGTTTCTAGAAGACTCAAAAACCGTGTATGTACGCCAGAGTTCTGTGTTTCACGATCCATCGGAAGATATAACCAGCTTTTACAACAGGGTGTTCGATTTTATTGACAACAATGATGTAGAACGCTTGGTCATCGATGTGCGCTTAAACGGAGGCGGCAATAATTTTAACAATAAGGATGTGATTACTGGCATCATTCAATCTGAAAAAATTAACCAAATCGGGAAGTTTTTTGTGATTCTGGGTCGACGCACGTTTTCGGCCTGTCAGAATTTAGTGAACGAAATGGATAATTATACCAATGCCATTTTTATAGGAGAGCCAACAGCTGAGAACATCAACTTTTATGGAGATAACCATACGTTAGCTTTGCCAAATTCTGGCATACCCATCTATCTGTCTTGGGCGTGGTGGCAAGATAAACCACAATGGTTAGACGGCCCTTGGTTGGCACCTCACGTAGCTGTGGATATGAGTTATGAAGACTACAGCACCAATACCGACCCTGTTTTAAAGACAGCATTAGAGTTCAATGCCGACAATTTTGTTGTAGATCCTATGCAATATATGACCGAATTATATCAGAAGGGAGAAGCTGAAAAACTGATGATAGAAACCAAACGCATGGTTGCCGACCCACGCTACAAGTTTTTCGATTTTGAAACGGAGTTAAATAAAACAGGCTATAACATCTTACGACGTGGTAATGCAAAAGAAGCGATTGCGGTCTTTGATTTTGTGACCCAAATTTTCCCCGATTCTGCTAATGCCTGGGACAGTTTGGCCGAAGGCTATCTTAAAGCAGGGGATAAGGACAAGGCCAAAGCCTATTACAACAAAGCCCTACAGATGGATCCTGATGGACCAACGGGACGCAATGCTACAGAAATGCTTCGAGTTATAGCGGAAGGGCATTGATATGGTCTGAAGCGTTGTAACAATATCATGATTGTCATTCCGAGGCCTGTTGCGAGGCACGAAGCAAACTAGGACGAAGCAATCTCATGATGGGCAACCTTGTCATTAAATAGATCGCTTCGTTCCTCGCGATGACGATTCATAGGGTAATGACGGTTGTATTTATGTATGCCTCACTCGCAATGATAATTACTATTGGTGTTTTGTGCAATGGTGTTTCGATTAATGGCTCGCAATTACCGTTCCTTTGGTATTTCGTGGAATGACGGTTCTATTAGTACCTAATGCAGTGCCAATTCAATGAATAATTCTTTTAGGTTTCATTTTGAAAACTATGGGCTTTTTATATCTTTATTGTCCCTTAGAATAATTCTTGTAGCTCAAAACAATAACTTAAATTCTGAAAAATTTTCCCTTTTCAGCTAGATAAATATGGCACTATTCCAAAACTCTGTACTCAACAAATATTTAAAAGGATTAGAATCTGAAAAGGTTAATGAGGCTTACAAGCGATTTGTAAACCATTTCCATAATCCAACCATTCAAGAAAACATACGAAACAATAAAGAGGAACAATACCAAGGCGAATTCTTAATTGACCTTTTTGTAAATGTTTTTGGCTACATAAAAAACCCAACACCTGACTTTAATCTTACAACCGAGTTAAAAAACATAAAAGACTCAAAAAAAACAGATGGAGCAATCCTAAAAGGTGAAAAAGCACTTGCGGTAATTGAGCTAAAAGGTACAAACACTACGGATTTAAGCAAAGTAGAAACCCAAGCGTTTGGATATAAAAATAACCAACCAGGTTGTAATTATGTCATTACTTCCAATTTTGAAAAGTTGCGTTTTTACATAGACAATGCTGTTGACTTTGAAGAATTTAATTTGTTTCAACTCACCAAAGAACGTTTTGATGTTCTTTGGCTTTGTTTGTCCTCTGACTATCTTCTAAAAGACATTCCAAAAAAGATAAAAGACGAATCTTTAACGCAAGAAGAAAACGTCACCAAAAAACTTTACAAAGATTACGCTGCATTCAGAAATGAGATTTTTGATGCCATCCAAAAAGAAAATCCCGAATACGACAAACTAACCTTATTCAAAAAAACACAAAAACTACTCGACCGTTTTCTGTTTATCTTTTTTGCTGAAGATAGATTGCTATTGCCACCAAATTATATTCGTTCCATAGTTAACGATTGGAAGGATTTACGCGATAAATACGATGCGTATACACCGCTTTACGACCGATTTAAAAAGTACTTCGGTTATATGAATATAGGACATAAAGGACATAAACACGACATTTTTGCCTATAATGGTGGTTTGTTTGCACCAGATGCCATACTGGATAACATCAATATCAATGACGAGTTACTGCATAGACACACTCTTAATTTAAGCAACTACGATTTTGAAAGTGAAGTAAGCGTAAACATACTAGGGCACATTTTTGAGCATTCGTTAAACGACATTGACGAAATACAAGCGGAAATTCAGGGAATAGAAACCGAACAAAGCAAAACCAAACGTAAAAAAGACGGAGTCTTTTACACACCAAAGTACATTACCAAATACATTGTAGATAACACTGTAGGCAAACTCTGCGAGGAAAAGAAAATTGAGCTTGATATAACGGACGAAAACTACCAACCAGCCAAACAGCGAAGTAGAAAAAGACTTAAGGCCTTACAAACCTATAGAGATTGGTTGTTACAACTTACCATATGCGACCCAGCCTGTGGTAGTGGAGCTTTTTTAAACCAAGCCTTAGAATTTTTAATAGCCGAGCATGCTTATATAGACCAATTATCAGCTAAGTATAACAAAGATGCTTTAGTGCTTAGCGATGTAGAAAACTCAATTTTAGAAAACAATCTCTTTGGTGTAGATATTAATGAAGAGAGTGTGGAAATAGCCAAACTCTCGCTTTGGTTACGTACCGCACAAAAAGGCAGAAAACTAACCGCATTAAACAACAATATAAAATGTGGTAACAGTTTAATTGACGACCCAGCTGTTGCAGGAGACAAAGCCTTTAATTGGCAAAATGAATTTCCTGAGGTGTTTGCTGAAGGTGGTTTTGATGTGTTGATTGGGAATCCACCTTACGTGAGAGTACAATTTTTGCCGTATAATGAAATTGATTTTTATAAAGCAAATAAGGAAACTGCCCATAAAAGAGTTGATATATCAACATTGTTTTTTGAGCAATCATATGAATTATTAAAAGATAATGGACATCTCTGTTTCATAACATCTAACCAATTCCAGACTACAGAATATGGTTTAGAAACGAGAAGGTTTATTTCTAATAAATTTCAAATACTTAAGATTTTGGACTTTGGTGATTTGCCAGTTTTTGAAGGAGCATTGACATACGTTAGCATTTATTCGATGCGAAAAAGCACACCTAATGACTTTCTATATAAAAGGGTTAATTCTATTTCAGAGGCTCAAATTGGTAATTACATAGGCTTTATAGAAATATCTGTAGATGATTTAAATGAAAAAAAATGGGCTTTGGTTTCTAAAGTTGAATTAGAATTGCTTAAAAAGTTGGAAGGTTTTGAGGAACTTGGAAACTATGGCAATGCTTGGGCAGGTTTATTTACTGGCTTGGATGAAATTATGATGTTTGACGAGGTAGAAATGAATAATTCAGGTATTGAAAAAGATTTGTTCTTGCCAATCATTCGAGCTGGTGACCCAATAAGAAATGGTTTAGCAGTACCAAGCAAGTATGTAATTTATCCATACAAAGAAGATAATGGTAAAACAGTTGTATTTACTGAAGATGAATTATTAAATCAGTTTCCCTCAGGCTACAAATATTTGTTAGAACACAAGGAGAAATTACAGGCAAGAAAAGACTCAAGAAAGACTTTTAAGAATAGAGAAGATTGGTATGCATTGACACGATTTGGTCGAAAAAATATTTTCAATAAATCAAAAATAGTTAGTCCTGGTGAAGTAAAGGAGCATAGGTTCTCGCTTGATAAAACTGGGAGTGGATTTTCTTGTGCAAGAGTTTTTGCCATAACAGTAAATACTGAAATTTCAATTTACAGCTTGCTTTCAATTTTGAATTCGAAATTGATAAAATTCTTTTTACAAAGAAAGTCTTCATTAAAAGCTGGAGGATATTATTCTTATTCTTCAAAAGTTTTAAATTCTGTGCCAATTCCAGACTTAATGGATAAAAAATTAGATTTGATTATAGAAAGCTCAATTAACATCAACCAAATTTTGAATGAATTAGATAAGACATTTATAAATTTATTGTTGTCAAAATATCGCATCTCAAAACTTACAAAAAAACTACAAAACTGGCACGAATTAGACTTTGGAGAATTTTTAAAGGAGTTAGAAAAAGCCCGTAAAAAATCTGCAAAAGAAAATGAAACGGAATACAACAAATTATCCTTAAGCGAAGAAGCAGAGTGGATGCCCTATTTTAACGAGCAAAAACAAAAAGCAGAGGCATTAAAAGCAGAAACAGATAAAACGGACAGAGAAATAGACCAAATGGTTTATGAGTTATACGGTTTAACAGACGACGAGATTAAAATAGTTGAAGAAGCAACTAAATAATGAGTGCAGAAGATAAAGACATACCAGAAATAGAACTATTTACAGATGGTGGTGCAGAACCCAATCCTGGCAAGGGTGGTTTTGGCACCATTTTAAAACATAAAGGCAGGCAAAAGGAATTTTTTGGTGGCTATGAACTCACTACCAATAATAGAATGGAGTTAATGGCTGTTATCTATGGTTTAGAAAAAATAAAAACCAAGGCAAAGGTTACGGTTTATTCAGATTCTAAATATGTTGTAGATGGCATTGTAAAAGGTTGGGCAGAAAATTGGGAAAGGAATAATTGGATAAAACCAAAAGGCAATTTAGTGCTCAACAAGGATTTGTGGGAGAGATTGCTTGATGTTATTGATAAGCATGTCGTTACATTTAATTGGGTTAAAGGGCATGCAGGCCATTTAGAGAATGAACGCTGCGATTATTTGGCGAATCTAGGTATTCACTCAGACCATAAAGTGAAGGATGATGGGTATTTAGAATACTTAGAAAATATAGAGTATTACCAAGTACAGAAAATAGAAAAAGAAGGTGATTTATGTAGAAAGTGCAATACACCTACAGTGAAAAAGAGTCCTAAAAAACGAAAAATAAAACAAAACCAAAATTATTATTATGAATATTACTTGTACTGTCCTAACTGCAGAGCAATGTATATGGTAGAAGACGCAAAGCGAGACCTACCAGATAATAATTCTTTGTTTTAGCCCCAAATAATTAAAATCAATCAATGAAAAACATTACCACCAAAACTGATCTAACCACACTAAATAAGCAGCAACTCAAGGCTGTTTTATCAGAGAGGAAACGGCTACTTGTTTTAGCAGGTGCAGGCTCTGGTAAAACAAAGACATTGCTTCATAAAATAAATTACTTAATAGATGATAAACTCATTAATGCCAAGAATATACTTGCGGTAACATTTACCAAAAATGCAGCGAATGAGATGCTTGATAGGATGATTCAAGATGCAGACAAAACAGGCTACTATGAAGAGTTCCTTAAGACTAAAGGCATAACATTTGAAGATAGACGTATAGAACGCCAAAAGTATCTGAATAAATTTCCATGGTTAAATAGACTAACTATTAAAACAATCCATAGTCTCTGTTATCAAATTATAAAAACCGATGGTGTGCATGTGTTTGATAATAAATTTAAAATAGTAGCAGACCAAAAATCGAGCAGTGAGTTCTTAGGGAGTTCAGCAGAAGAGACGGTTAGCGAAATTATTGAAAAGGTCACGATACAATTATCGCAAAACAAGAATTTTCTCTTAAAGTTAAAGCGCTACATTTTAGATTATTTTGTTGACTTTATCCATAATGACAAAGCAAAAGAAGAATTTAGGCCAGAAGGCAAGTACTTTACGAGTTTAAAAGGGGATAAGGTACGATCAAAGTCAGAACAGTATATTGCAGATTGGTTATATCGTAATAGTATAGACTATGTTTATGAACCCGAGGTAAAGGTTGGTAATTCTGCTTTCCATCCAGATTTTTTTATTCCACAAGCAAATGTCTATTTAGAGCACATTAGTAATTTAAGCCATCCCTCTTTTTGGAAAGAAGGTAAAATGAAGATTGCAGGCAATACCTGTATTAAAACGTATGACGATGCTACGCATAATTCAGCTATTTTTAATAAAGTATTAGACCGAGTAATAAAAGGGAGAATAAGCGATGACTTAAGCTCAGCAACAGTCTTGCACTATGATGAAGAATTTGCGAATTTTCGAAAACAAATTAGACGTTTTTTTAGAGAGGTAAATGAGGTAAGAAATAAAATAGTAAACTCAGAAAAACCAATAAAGCAAATTATTGAGGAAGCATCAAAAAGTGATTATGAAAGGGTTCGGGTGTTCTATGAGTTAGCTATCCCAATTATAGATGCATTTAATGATTATTGTGTCAATAGATCCTATTTAGATTTTGATGGGTTACTGACTAAAAGTATTCAATTACTGGAAGAATATCCTAATATTAGAGATAGATATCAGGCTAGATATAAGCATATTTTGGTAGATGAGTTTCAAGATGTCAATAATTTGCAAGTAAAACTGCTTAATCTACTTACCAAAAAAGAAACCCAGTTATTTTGTGTGGGTGATGATTGGCAGAGTATTTACGGCTTTAGGGGTTCTGAAATTGGGTATATCGTAAATTTCAAAAAACACTTTCACGATTCAGAACTTTTAACCCTCAATTTAAATTATAGAAGTACGGATCCAATAGTGTGTGCATCCACGGAAGCGATTAGAAAGAATAAATTTCAAATTCCAAAAGAAATTAAAGCTGTAAAAAAAGGTGGGCAAAAGATTAAAGTCTTCTATGAGGAGCAAGATGGACAGTCTAATTCTTTTATTTGGGAAACAATTGAAAAGCATATTGGAGAAGGTGTAAACCCAGAAGATATTCTTGTTTTATATAGAAGGTCAGCAATGGCTTATGATTTAAAACAAGCATTAAAGAGTAGCGGTCATAAAATCCAATTTAAGACCATCCATAGCGCTAAAGGTTTAGAAGCTAAGGTGGTGTTCATTTTAGGATTGCATTCTAATAAAGGTGGATTCCCAGACCCTTGGTTACAAGATAAAATCTACCAAGTTATAAAACCTACGGATTACGATCACTTGCTAGAAGAGGAAAGGCGACTCTTTTATGTGGCACTAACGAGAGCAGAAGATTATCTGTATTTAATATCTCAAAAAGGTGCTGTGTCCGAGTTTATCCAAGATATCCCAGATGAGTTTATCTATCAAGATCAACCAGAAAAGAATCTAACTACTAATAATGTTGTGCTTTGTCCAAGTTGCGAATCTAAGCTAGAGACTCATTATAAACATTGCCCGGAATGTGGAAGTAAGGTGAGTGAAGAAATGATAGAATCTCCTAAGCTCTATATTGAAAAGAAAATACAAAACATTGTTGATAAACTACCAATTTCACCTGTTGATGATGAACAAAAATTAAAAGCAAGAGAAAAGTATAGAAGGGCTTATGAACCATGGACTTCCGAAGAAGATAAAATATTAGAAAAATATTATTTGAAGTTTACTTTACGCGAATTTAGTGAGTTATTTGGACGAAGTTTAGGAGGTGTCAAATCAAGAATTAACTTACTAGGTTTAAAATAGATACATTATGACGTTTGAAAATATAAACCGAAAGCTTTCTGCCTTACTTCAACGGCTATTGGCCATGTTTATTAATGGACAGGTTAGTGTTGGTGGAACTGTCATTGGTGAAAAAGCTGTCTTATAAATAATAGTGTCATTCCGAGGAAGAATGACGAAGGAATCTTTTGAGTTATAGCGGACACAAGAATGGGATTGTTTTTTTGGTTAAAGGGAAGAAGAGAGAGATTACTTCGTTCCTCGCGATGACGGTTCAAAGGGCTATGACGGTTCATAGGGTAATAAGGACAAAAAAAATCCCGTACAGTAAAACCATATCACATTTAATCCCTTTTCCGATATAAACCCACTACCTTTAAACCAAAATAAAAAGACTACCAATCCATGGAAATAAAACTAGCAGTACTTATAGATGGTGATAATATCCCATCAGCATACGTTAAAGAAATGATGGAGGAAATTGCTAAATACGGCAACCCAACCATAAAGCGTATTTATGGTGATTGGACCAAGCCCCATTTATCCAAATGGAAAAACATGTTGCTCGAAAATGCCATTACTCCCATACAACAATATGGGTATACCACTGGTAAAAACGCCACCGATTCGGCAATGATCATCGATGCTATGGATATTCTGTATTCAGAAAAGGTCAATGGCTTTTGCCTAGTCTCTAGTGATAGCGATTTTACACGTTTGGCAACCCGTTTGCGAGAAGCAGGGATGCAAGTCTACGGGATTGGTGAAAAGAAGACACCGAGCCCATTTATAGTGGCTTGCGATAAGTTTATCTATATTGAAATTCTTAAGAACCAAGCCGAAGAGAGCGCCTTGGAAACGACAAAAAAATCTAAGGCTTCCAAAAGTAAATACGACAGCGTCACCCAAAAAGATATCAGGCTCATTGCATCGACTATAGAAGATGTTGCCGATGATGATGGTTGGGCGTTTTTAGGAGATGTGGGCAGTTTGTTGCAGAAGAAACAGCCTAATTTTGATTCTAGAAACTATGGTTTTATGAAATTAACTCCTTTGATCAATTCTATTTCCGATTTTGAAATTGAAAGACGTGAAGATTCAAAAGGTCATAAAAAGCTCATTTTTGTAAAGATTAAAGACGTAAAATCTAAGAGTAGGAAACGTTAATGTAAAGTTGGGTAGTAAGAACCACGATTTTCTTTTAAAGAACATCAGAGGGTGAAACTAGGCTGAAAGATAAGACCCTACCTTCAACCACTGGGTTCCGTATCACGTACGGAATCACAAATCATGAAAGCAGAAAGACAAGAAGTAAATCAAACAATAAAATGTAAGAAAACGATCTATTTTTATGTATTACATCAATACTAGATGTATTTGAGTTAATTTTCAAACTAGTAAGTCTGTAAATTTGAGAAGCACTAATGTATATGCAATCTAAATTCGAACACCATGATAGGAAAAGGAACTTTAGTACAGTGGCAATCCAATCGTAAACCTGCAAAGGGTGTGGTTAAGGACTATTACAAATTTAAGACTAAGGATTGGGCAGATAAATATAACTATGCATATCTCATTGAAAAGCCAAATCAAAAGTACGTTCTAAAGTTATCCTCGGATGTGTTTCTTTTCCAAGAGCAATAGGTTGCAAAAAAAGCTTAACCTCAATTACTAATTAATCCTAACATTAACAACTATGAAAACTACAAACTCCATAGAATATTCTAAAAAAGACTACCGTATAGGGCAATCTGTAGAGAAGTTAAATGCTTGGAAACCTACACTATATTATATCTGCGGTATTATTATGCTTATTGGTTTTATAGCTGTCATTGGCTATATGATTTACTGTGCCATTAAAGCATCATAGGTTTAGTTCTAATAGCTACAGAATATCCTAAAGCAGAATTTTTTATATGATAACGTTAGCAACAGCGCTACTTTTTACTTACCATTCATTTATATTGTTAAAATCAAATGCTCTGAAATATCAGGGCATTTTTTATAAATCTCAGATAATCTTAATCCCAATTGAGGACTGCTTTTTGTTTAGAGCATACCATATCCAATGGTTTAGTGGGAGCGTCTAAAAATGCTTTGGCCAAATTAAAAAAGCAATTATTAATAGGCACATGACCGTTATTCTTAAAATTAACATGCTGACTGTTTTTTAACCCTTTGGCAACCGTATTGCCATTTGAAGGTGGTGTCACAGGGTCAAATTCTCCACTTACCAATAATGTAGGTATGGCGGAGTTAACTGCAACCATGGTATTTGATGCTACAGGAACACTGTGCCAGGACGATATAACTTCAGGATCTGCTGAAAACAAGCTGAGTCCCGTATCGCCAAACATCTTATGCTTACTATCGGCATCAAGTTTGCTTTGGTTGTCAAACCTGCCTTCATCAGACGTCATTATGGCATAATACACAGCAAGATTAATAAGAGTAATCCTTGGAACAAAAAGTGTGGTGACGCTACTTATATAGTCGAGATCACGTTGCTCAAGCGCCTTTATGAACTCAGGAATACGTTCAATAGTATCAT
This sequence comes from Winogradskyella ouciana, assembly GCF_965284585.1. NCBI lineage: Bacteria > Pseudomonadati > Bacteroidota > Flavobacteriia > Flavobacteriales > Flavobacteriaceae > Winogradskyella > Winogradskyella ouciana. Next base: position 3,183,688 of record NZ_OZ260095.1, on the reverse strand, counting down.
CTCTATACAGCATTTGGTGCATAAACAGCAACACATCTTGCTGATTAATAATGAAAGGCGTGCCCTGTACATCAATGGAAATAGGATTGTTTTTTAGGTCTGAATACATAGCTAGAAAAGTAGCTTTTAATTCAGGATATTTAGAATGGCAATCTGGAGAGGCTGTACAACGTTCAAACAGCAGATTAAGTGAGTTGTTGAAATTAGAAAACAAGGCATCATACATGCGCAGTTCTAGTGGAAATAAGCCTGAGAGCACTGCTGATCTTACTTTGGCAGGGTAGAGTTCCATATATTTAAGCCCTAAGCGTGTACCGTAAGAGCCACCAAAAAGATTCAGTGTTTTATAGCCCAAATGTTGTCTTAATGCTTCTAAATCCTTGGCATTGGTTGTTGTACTGAATTGTCTTCCGTCGGTTTTAATGCGTTCAACACAGGGTAGGACACTGGCTTTTAATTGAGAAATTTCGTCGTTAATAGTTAGGTCTGCAGCCATAATCTCTAATAGTTTAAGGTTGAGGCCTGGGCACAGTTCTTCTGAAAAACCTACTCCACGCTGATCGAAAAGAATGAAATCGCGGTCAGTATCAAATTGCAACTGACTATAAATATTAGCTAAACTGAGAACGCTACCGCCAGGACCTCCTTGTAAAAATATTACCGGATCATCCTTTCTTTGCTCACTTTTTGAAGTAATCACTAAATAACCCAGTCTTGTCGTTTCTGAGTTACTTGCATCCCAATTCCGTGGCACCTCTACAAAACCACACTGATCTTCGGGTTGGTGATTAGTGTAAGGAAAAGGGCAGTTGTGATTGGATTGCGATTGGCAACTTATAAATACCAAGGAGACCAATAATGAAAGTATAAGCGTACGCATGATTATGATTGATTAATTAGCGTTTTCAAATTAATTAAAAAAAGATTATGACGCTTAAGAATTAACAAAATTATAATTGGACGGTTTAAGCGATATTGTATATTTTAGTCCTCAGAAGTATTGTTAAATTTAAATAGATATCTGCCGAAACTTATCTTTAAGATAGATGAAAGGCGGGAAGAACAGAAAAGATGAAACTACTAGGTATAGGATCGAGAATCAATCACGCAGAACACGGAAAAGGAGTGGTGACCAATGTCACCTCAAAACATTATTGGGTAACCTTTATAGACAAAGGCTTAGAAACTCTAGAATTAGACGATGAATTTGAAGTGATAGAAGCCGCAGAGGATGATGTGGATACCGTAAGCTTCTATGAAGTAGAAAAGAGCCTTAGGGATATTTTAAAGAAATGGTCCGATGTCTCTGAAGTTATATCCATAGCAGACAAATGGAAAGGCGGTAAGCTGATTATGCAACCCGGTGATGAGAATCTAAAGGCTAGTGAATTGCCGATAGACAAATTCTTTCATAAAATTACGATGGTGCGAGATCGTCTCCGTGTAATGGAACAGAAAATCAATTCCAGTAATTTAAATGAACAGGAAAAGATTGATCTACAGCAATATATTACCAGAAGTTATGGTAGCTTAACGAGTTTTAATGTGTTGTTTAAGTTGAAGTCTCAGCAGTTTGTTGGGCAACGGTCTAAATAATAATTGAACGTTATTGCGATCACCTTTTGTGAGGAACGAAGCAAACTAGGGCGAAGCAATTTTTTTAAAGCTATAGAATATTGGTAAAAAGTGATCTGTATACCGACAGAGAGATTGCCGCGCTTTGCTCGCAATGACGGTACATTAATGAGTTATGTTACAAATCTAACCCTTTTACCTCTCCCATTTCTAAACTAAAAAATAACAGCTTGTGAAAGGTTGGCAATACCGCACCACTTTCTGTTTTTATCCAATTCTCCCATGTGGCTTCCAAACCTCCAATGGGTAAAATATCTACCCACATTTGATAGCTTTTAGGTTTACCGGTTTTATCTAAATGCCATAAATAGGAATCACCTGGTGTACTACCACCTGAGGTGTAGGTGACTAAGAGTGCATCCTCTCCATCTTCAGTTTTTACCAATCGACGTTCCGTACCTGTATCAAAGACTTTATAGGGTGCGACCAGCCAAAAGGAATCGTTATTGAAATAGGTTTCTGCCTTGCGAATATAGTCGTGTTTCTCTGTACCGTTGTATTCTTGTTGTCCTGCAAATACCTTGGAGTTGTCCTGATGGGCTAAATCTAAGATCACGGTTATCGCATCCCAAGATACTTCTACGGTGTTGTCGGTTTTGTACCATTTGTAATGGTGAGCTCCTCTAAAGGTCCATTCGAGGTAATCGGTATTGTGGTAAGCTTCTTCGTTTAAGGCTTCTAGCATTTGTGTGGCAAGGGCATCGGCTTGCGCACCTTGCTGACCTGTTGGTAGGTCTTCGTTGTATTTAAAATACATAAACCCGAAGAATAGGAGTGAAGGGAGGGTGAAGAAGATGATGATACCTCCTATGATTTTTAGTATGCGTTTAAGTTTGTTCTTTTTTGGCAAGAATAAAGTTATTAATTAGTATACAAAAATAACATAATTTGAACTGTCATTGCGAGGAAAGAGGAACGATTGACGCGGCAATCTGTTTATTCTTTATGAGATTGCTTCACTTCCACCTTCGCTGAAGCTTCGGTGGACGAGTTGTTCGCAATGACGGTTTTATTTAGTTTGTCAACTTCCTTTTTATACCCTCCGCCAAAACATGCGCAGCTTCAGGATAATTCCTAAACCAAAGTTCAGGCTCAATAACTTCAAGCTCCGCTAAGGCGATGTGGCCATGGTTATCATTAAAGATATCCACTCTAGCATATAAAGGTAATTCTTTACAGGCCTTTACCGTGTCTATCGCAAATTGAATTTCAGCTTTAGTAGGAGTATAGTCATGTACTGTCCCACCAAAATCATCCTGAACCCTAAAATCACCTGCTTTGGCTTTCTTTAATACGGCATGGGTAAACTGTCCGTTGAATACCATCATGGACACTTCTCCTTCAGATACAATGTTATGTTGAAACGGCTGTAGCATCATGGCCTCGTCTTTTATTAATTCAGCAAAAATCGATTCGTGCTCAGCAATGTTTTCAGGGTTCAATTTATAGGTATGCCTTGCCGCACCAGACACACAGGGTTTTATAACGGTGTCCTTCCAATTCATGTCTGTATGTAGTTCCTTTAAGGTCTTATTAGAACCTTGTTCTATAAATAGGGTTTCAGCAATATGAACTCCATTGTGCTTGAGGTCTTGCAGATAGTGTTTGTCAATATTCCAACGAATCAAGGCCTCCGAATTGATTAATGTGGTGACTTTGGACACGTCATTCAACCATTTTGAAAACTTTGGGAAATCATCAAAATAATCCCAAGTCGTTCTGAATAGCACAGCCTTGGTTGACGACCAATCGAAATCAGGATCGCTCCATGCTAACCGAATAACATTCAGGCCTAATTGCCCTAAGGTGTTGGTAATGAGTGCATCTTCTGTTAGGACGTTTTTAGTGTAATCGTCTATGGTGGTTGGGTTAGCGTGTTTTTGGTCGGTGAGGATGACGATGTCGTATTTTGTCATAAAATTTTAAACTTTGTCATGCTGAATTTATTTCAGCATCTAATTGTTTTGAGATACTACCACTTCTGAAACTTTTCATTAAAACATTTGAGTCATTGCGAGGAAAGAAGAACGAATGACGCGGCAATCTGCTTAAATTAAAGAGATCGCCGCGACTCCGAATATATTCGGAATGCTCGCAATGACAGTTGAATTAATTATCAGATTTATAACCTTCTGGGCGTTTCCAACGTACAGGAGCTTTTGGCTCTGGTTGTAGTTCAAACTCATTATTTTTCAATAATCGTAAAGCTTCTTGTACGGCACGTTCCAATTGTGGGTCATTACCTTTTGTGGTTTCTTTAGGATGCTGAATCACTTCAATATCTGGCGCTACACCTTCACCTTCTACAGCCCATTCGCCATCAACATCATAAAAGCCTCCACGTGGTGCGACCATACGTCCTCCGTCAATAAAACGCGGTGTATCCCAAGTCCCGACAAGGCCTCCCCAAGTTTTTGTACCGATTAATGGGCCGAGGTCTTTCATCTTAAACATATACGGCAATAAATCACCACCAGAACCTGCACGCTCGTTAATGATCATCACTTTTGGTCCCCAAATCCCAGCAATAGGTGTTGTCCAAGGGCGTTTGTCACCTGCTTTACTATTAAAATAACCAAAGAGTTCGCGCGACATAATATCTATCATGTAATCTGCCGCAGAACCACCACCATTGTTACGTTCGTCAATCACGACACCTTTTTTATCTTGTTGTGAGAAGTAATATCTGTTGAACGAGGTAAAGCCACCACCACCTGTGTTAGGCACATAGACGTAAGCGAGTTTACCGTTGGACATTTCATCTACCTTTCTGCGATTGTCTTCTACCCAATCCACAGTTCTCAAGCCACGCTCATTACTTACAGGTTTTACTAAAACGGTTCTAGCATTGGTCATTGATGGTTGACTGTTCACCGTAATATTAATTTCCCTTCCGGCAGTTTGCTCTAAAAGTTCATACGGATTAGTATCCGCTGTTAGGGGTTTGCCATTAATGGCCAAAAGGTAATCGCCTTGGTTGACATCAATTCCAGGTTGTGCCAATGGAGCCTTTATATTTGGATTCCAACGCTCTCCCGTATAAATGGTCTTGATTTTATAGTGATTTTTGGAGACTTCAAAATCAGCACCCAATAAACCAACAGGTACAAAATCTACATCTGGAAAATCACCACCAGACACATACGAATGCCCAACTGCAACCTCACCACTCATAATGTCAATCACATAGTTAAGGTCAGTTCTATGGCGCACATGGTCAATCCATGGTGAGTACCACTCGTAAACATCGTCCCAAGGTGCACCATGTACATTGTCCACATAAAGGAAATCACGCATATAGCGCCAGCCTTCCTTAAAGATTTGATGCGCTTCTGCTTTAGGATCTAGCTTAATTTTTATGTTGGTTTTAAGGTTGTCCTTTCCAGGTTTTGGAGGTGCAGCTGCACTGGTCAATACCCAATTTCTATTTTGAAATAATAGGATTGAATTTCTATCGTCTGACGCTACCATTTGGGTGACACCGTCTGCAAAATCCTTGGCTTTACCTTCGTTGAGGTCATAGGTATGTACTTTGAATCCGTTTTCATTCGGAATCGCTTCAGCCACAAACACGGTCTTTTTTTGGTGCCTTTAATAAGGCCACATAATTTCGTGGTGGCATGTCCAAAGCTACGGCTCTGTCAAAAATTCCTGCTTCATCAATGGTGACCGTCACACCATTGGATTTGTCCTTGTCATCGTCTTTATCCTTGTCTCTATCTTTTTTGTCATCTCCTTCATCTTTAGACGCACTGTCTTCCATATCACTTTTAGGTAGGTTAGGTGCCTTATCCTTGGCACTTAAAACAACAGCGTATAAACTTCTGGTAAGGTTAGCAGCAGGATCATAATTACTCATATCTAACCAACCACTTTGTAAACCATAATTGGTACTTGCCAAGGTGTAAAGGTACTTACCGTTGGCATCCCAAACAGGAGAAATGGCATCTGCTATAGGATCTGTGATTTGAATGATTTTCTTTGAATCAATATTATAAGCGAAAATGGCCTTAAAGTGACTCTCTTGTTGTTTGGCATAAGCAATCCACTTGCTGTCTGGTGACCACACTGGATTCATGGAACGGTTAGGATGTGCATAACGATCTGTATCTACCTTGGTGGTCTTTTTTGAGTCTAGATTCACGATCCAAATGTTGTAATGCGTGTCTGTATAGGCAATGTGCTTTCCGTCAGGTGACCAATCGGGTTGAAAGTAGAAGGTCGGGTTTGGTAACTTTATAGCTTCCGTATTCTGACCATTTTGGTCGGCTAACATCAATTGGTACTCACCACCTTTATCAGAAAACCAAGCGATTTTATCACCCTTTGGTGACCATATAGGATTTCTGTCCGCCACACCTGGTGAATTGGTGATGTTTTTCCAGGTCCCATGTTCTTTTGGAACAGTGAAGATTTCACCTCTATGTTCAAAAATGGCACGCTTCCCTTTTGGTGAAAGGTTAGGATTGGATAACTGGGATGCTGAAACATTATCCCATTTGGTACGATAGAAGTTTAAATCGGCATTAACATCAATATTCAATTGATTGGTATTTCCTGAGCTAGGATCATATACATGAAGATAACCTCCTTGCTCATATACAATCTTATTAGCACTGGCATCTAAACTTTTGACATCGAATTTTTTATGAAAGGTGATTTGTGTTTCTTCTTTGGTTGAAGGATCAAACGACCAGATGTTCATGGTATAGTCGCGCTCAGACATAAAAAATACCTTACCATCTAACCAAACCGGGTCTAAATGGCGTTCACCTGTGGGCTGCGATGTTCTAATGAGTTCCTTGGTTTCCATATCCACCACCCAAATTGGCATGGCTTGTCCACCTCTGTAGTTTCTCCATTCGGCATCCCAACCTGTTATTGGTGTATAGGCTAAATGCTTACCATCTGGTGAGAGTTCGCCATAAGCTGCTCTCGGTATCTCCAGAGCTTCTGGTAATCCACCATTGGTAGATACCGTAAAGAATTTATTGGTCATGGTCGGCTGTGCCTCTCTACTCGAACGAAAGAGCACTTTGCCTTCTGGAGTCCACCCTTGCACAAAGTCACCACTAGGATGATAGGTCAATCGTTTGGGTTCACCACCTTCTGATGGTATTACAAATACATCTACATTGCCATCGTACTGAGCGGTAAAGGCAATCATTTTACCATCGCTTGAAAAATGCGGATTGGATTCGTAGCCTTCATCGCTGGTGAGTCTAATGGCAGCACCTCCGTTAACAGAGGCCTTCCAGAGATCATTGGCATACACAAAGACCACATCGTCCCCATGTAGTGTAGGTTGTCTTAATAATTGTGTGCCTTGGGAAAACGTAAATAATGAGTAGCAGAATGCTAGAGTAATGATAATTTGTCGCATTTCAGTTGGTTTTAATATGTTGGTTTGGTTTGAATATATCAGTAGCTATAAATATACGATTTGCGTATCTAGAATTTTAGAAAACAATGTTAAAACATAAAGTGAAGTGTCATTGCGAGAAGTGAGAAACGAACGACGAAGCAATCTTATAAATAGGTAGATTACTTTGGGCAGATCGCTTCGTGCACTTGGACTGCGCTCAGTGTGACACCTCGCGATGACTTTTGCATAATGAGATCGCTTCGTACCTCGCGATGACATTAGCATAATGGAATTGCTTTGACTGATGCCTTGAATGGTAACTAAAACCCAACAGCGGTATCATCACCACGATAGTCTGCACCACCTTCTAGGCTGCCATCATCTAAAACAAGAATGGCTTCAACACGTGCTGTAATTGGCGCAGCTTCCTCATCAATGTTGTAGCCTTTGGCTTGAAGTTGTTGTTTGAGTTCATCTGAAAATAAATCGACTTCCATGCGGATATTGTCTGGTAACCATTGATGGTGTAAACGAGGCGCATCAACTGCTTGTTGCATGGTCATATCAAATTCTACGACGTTTAGAATAACCTGCAAAACAGAGGTGATAATGGTTGAGCCACCTGGTGTGCCTAATACCATGAAGAGTTCTCCATCTTTTTCAACAATGGTTGGTGTCATGGCGCTTAGCATACGTTTTTCTGGAGCAATGCTATTGGCTTCACCACCGATAAGGCCATAAATATTGGGTTCGCCAGGTTTGCTACTGAAATCGTCCATTTCATTATTGAGGAAAAAGCCAAGGTCTTCTGCATATAGTTTTGAGCCGTAACCACTATTTAGGGTTGTGGTGACCGAAACTGCATTTCCAAAGGAATCCACAATGGAGTAGTGGGTTGTTTCTTCACTTTCGTAACCTAGGATTTCGCCATGCGAAATAGAATCCGATGGTGTCGGCTGTTCAAAAGAGAAGTCTTTCATACGATTGTTTAAATACACATCGCTTAATAGTGTTTGCGTTGGTATATCCACAAAATCCGGATCTCCCAAAAAGTAACTTCTGTCGGCATAGGCTCTGCGTTCGGCTTCCACCATCACCTGAATGCTTTTTAAGGAATTGTGTCCATAGGATTTTAAGTCGAAGGGTTCCATCATTTTCATAATCTGGGCTAAACACAAACCACCACTCGATGGTGGCGACATGGAAATGATATTGTAGTCCTTATAATCAAACGTCACAGGGTCTCGCCATTTGGCTTCATAGCGCTTTAAATCCTCAAGGGTCATTATGGTACCTTTTTCTTGAAGATAATTGATGAGTTGTTTTGCTGTTTCTCCTTTATAAAATTCATCACGTCCGTTTTTAGCGATTCGTTTTAAGGTATTGGCAAGGGCCACATTTTTTAAGGTGTCTTTCGGTAGTACATTTTTATTGAATAGAATCTCTTTGCCATTAACAGCTTTGATGACGCTATCATAATCCTGAAGCTTAAGATGTTGTTTTTCAGTCACTTCAAAACCGTTTTCTGCTAAGCTTATTACAGGTTGCAGTAATGTTTCAATAGGAAGTGTACCGAACTTTTCGTGTGCTGCAAAAATACCAGCAATGGTTCCAGGGACACCAACCGCATGTACACCGACTGTACTTTTATCTTTTATGATATTTCCTTCGTCATCGAGATACATGGTTTTTGTAGCTGCCAATGGTGCTTTTTCCCTGTAATCCAAGGCACCAGTTTCACCATCTGCTAAACGATACACCATAAATCCGCCACCACCCAAGTTTCCCGCATAAGGATACACTACAGCGAGCGCCATTTCTGTGGCAAACATGGCATCAAAGGCATTGCCTCCTTGCTTGAGAATATCTATACCAATTTTGGAGGCTTCTTCACGTGCCGTGACTACCATGGCGTTTTTGGTAATTAATCCTCTGTTGTCCTCTTTTGTTGAAGATGGTGAGATTTCATTCTTACAACTCGTAAGACTGATGAGAAGTATTAGAAGTATAAAGCAATGTTTCATAGGTTATGTAATTTTTCAATTTCTATGCGTTTTTTAGTGCTGAAGGCTATAAGTTCAGCAAAGAACTCTGTGAAATCTTTTTCAAAATCTTCGTAGTGCTCTTGTAACTCCTTGGTGGCATTATTCATTCTTGAGACGCCCTTTGTTCGGCGATTCATGCCATTTAATACCAGTTGAATACCATCAACGGTTGCATAGCTCAGCAACCAATTGCCTTCTATCATTACTGGAACCATGCGCTGAAAACGTGGAGGAAGTACCTCTAAGTTGTCATTCAAACTTTTATAAAAGTGATCGACGTAGTCTTCTAAAGGAACGGCTGAGTATTGTTTCCAGTTTTTTGCTAAAAAGTGATCGTAAAAAATATCGACGATGACTCCGCTATAGTGGCTATAGCCTTTGTGAAGACGTTTGGTACTTCGTCTAAAAATAGGATGCGCGTCTGTAAATGTATCTATTTCCCTGTGTAATTGAATCCCGATTTGAATTTCCCTTGGATAATTTCTGTACTTGTTTCCCCTTACACCATCACCTACAAAGTTGCCGATGGTTATGAGTTCATTTTCACCAGAAAGGTATATGTGGGCTAGAAAATTCATAATATTTCCCGTGAACCTGTCTGCCGACAGGCAGGAACGGGAATCTTTAAATGGTCTTGATTTACATTCGTCGAATTTACAAATTCGAATTAAGAAAATTGGATTATACGTTGAGCATTTTGATGTAAATTCAGGTAAAAAATGATTTAAAATTTTAGATTTTTGCCTCGATCCTAAAGGATGAATCGAAAATATTAAGAATATTCTCTTTAGCATCAGGGAAAAATTGATGAAAATGTTCAAAATGCTCAACGAGTTTGTATTAACTATTTATATTTGCTGAAAATGAAACATCTACTAATAATCTGACTATTGCAATTACATTATTAAGATGTTTTATGTGACCATACACTAAATCATTACAAACACATAAAAACTATATGACTTTAATAAAATCTATTTCAGGAATTCGAGGTACTATTGGTGGAGCAGTGGAAGAGAATTTAACGCCAATCGATGCGGTAAAATTTGCAGCAGCTTATGGGACGTGGCTAAAGCAACAGCGTCATAAAGACAACTATAGAGTTGTAGTTGGAAGAGACGCAAGAATTTCTGGGGAGATGATTCAGAATTTAGTGATGAATACCTTGGTAGGTTTGGGCATCCATGTGATTGATGTGGGATTATCCACCACACCAACCGTTGAAGTTGCCGTACCTATGGAACATGCCGATGGAGGCATCATCTTAACGGCAAGTCATAATCCAAAGCAATGGAATGCCTTAAAGCTATTGAACCATAAAGGTGAATTTTTAAATGGTGCAGAGGGACAAAAAATTTTAGAGCTCGCAGAATCCAATGATATGCATTTTGCTGAAGTTGATGATTTAGGGAAAATCACAAAGAACGACGCTTATATCGATTTACATATTGATGAAGTTTTGGATCTGCCTTTGGTGAATAAAAAAGCCATTGAGGATGCTAACTTTAAGGTTGTTGTTGATGGAGTGAATTCAACAGGAGGTATTGCGATTCCGTTGTTGTTAGAACGTTTAGGAGTGCATCCTGTAAAGTTATATTGTGAGCCAACGGGTCATTTTCCACATAATCCTGAGCCTTTAAAAGAGCATTTGGGAGATTTGGCTGAAGCTGTGGTAAAAGAGCGTGCCGATTTAGGTATTGTAGTGGATCCTGATGTGGATCGTTTGGCATTTATGGACGAAAAAGGAGAGATGTTTGGTGAGGAATATACTTTGGTTGCTTGTGCAGATTATGTATTGAGCAAAAACCCAGGCAATACAGTGAGTAATATGAGTTCTACCAGAGCTTTACGCGATGTCACTGAAAAACATGGAGGTTCATATGAAGCCAGTGCTGTAGGTGAAGTGAATGTTGTTGAGCTCATGAAAAAGAACAATGTGGTAATTGGTGGCGAAGGTAATGGAGGTATCATTTACCCTGAATTGCATTACGGACGAGACGCCTTAGTTGGAGTGGCTTTGTTCTTAAGTCTTTTAGCTGAAAAGAAAATGACAGTTAGTGAATTGAGAGCAACCTATCCTAATTATTACATGAGCAAAAAGAAAATACAATTAATACCAGGATTGGATGTTGATGGAATTTTGAATACGATGGAGTCTAATTACAGCCATGAAAAATTAACAACAATTGATGGTGTAAAGATTGATTTTGCAGATAGTTGGGTGCATTTACGCAAGAGTAATACTGAACCTATTATTAGGATATATACCGAAGCACAGTCCCAAGAAGAAGCTGATTCTTTGGCAGACCGTTTTATTGCTGAAATTAAGGCTGTCGCTAATATTTAGTAACTTTGAATATGATTTCTCAAGCTACAAAACAACATACCACTGAACTTGAAGCTTATTTTGAGCCATTCAGGAAACACATTATCGGTCAAGATCAGACCTTTGTGTCTCCTTTTGGTGAGCAACGGATTATCTATACAGATTGGACGGCTTCTGGTCGTTTGTATAGACCCATTGAAGAAAAACTCTGTAACGAGTTTGGGCCATTTGTAGCCAACACGCATACCGAAACAACCGTTTCTGGTACGGCTATGACCAAAGCGTATCACAAAGCAAAGCATATTATAAAAGCTCATGTTAATGCTAATGAAGATGATGTCTTAATTGTTTGTGGTAATGGAATGACTGGCGTTATCAATAAATTCCAGCGTATTCTTGGGCTTAAAGTTCCTGAAAACTTAAGGGAATATACTGATATTCCGGATGAGATTAGACCTGTGGTTTTTATATCGCATATGGAGCATCATTCCAATCAAACCTCTTGGTTAGAGACTATAGCTAAGGTTGAGGTGATTCCACCAGATGAGGATGGTTTGTTCAGTCTTCAAAATCTTGAAACGTTACTCAATCAATATAAAGATTGTACGCTTAAAATCTGTTCTATTGTTGGAGGTTCTAATGTGACAGGTATTCAAACACCACATCATGATGTTGCCAAATTAATGCACCAACATGGTGGAGTCTGTTTTGTAGATTTTGCCTGTTCTGCACCTTACGTCGATATGGATATGCATCCTAAAGAAAAAGATGCGTACTTAGATGCCATTTTCTTTTCGCCACATAAATTTTTGGGCGGACCAGGAACGTCTGGTGTATTGGTATTCAATAAAGAGTTGTATAAAAACATGGTGCCAGATTGCCCAGGTGGAGGTACTGTAAGTTGGACGAACCCTTGGGGCGAACATAAGTACATTGACAATATTGAAGATCGGGAAGATGGAGGTACGCCAGGCTTTCTTCAAACTATAAAAACAGCACTTTCCATAAAGCTTAAAGAGCAAATGGGAGTTGATAATATGCTGAAGCGTGAGCATGAATTGATTGATACTATCTTTAAAAAGTTAGAACCCGTTTCTAATATCAATATTCTTGCAGGTCAACATAAAGACAGATTAGGTGTGATTTCATTTTATATTGATGATTTACATTACAATCTCGGAGTGAAGTTATTGAATGATCGATTCGGCATTCAAACACGTGGTGGTTGTAGTTGTGCAGGTACTTATGGTCACTTTTTGTTACATGTAGATCAACAGACTTCAAAAGAATTGACTGATGAAATTTCCATAGGTGACTTGGTACGAAAACCAGGTTGGATACGTATGTCCATTCACCCAACGACCACCAATGAAGAGATAGAATTTGTTTGTGACAGCATTATTGCCTTAGCAGGGCAACATGAAGATTGGGCAAAGGATTATGAATATTCAAGGTTTAATAATGAGTTTATTCATAAAACACTTATAGACAAACCTTGTACAGCGACCAATGTTGATGATTGGTTTGATTTGGGTTAAAGAATTCTATTGGAATTCAGGCGGTACTTTATCCCGATGTTTCCAACGCTTGTGTGTCCAGAGATAATATTGCGGAGCTTCCAAGATTTGTTCTTCAACTAGTTTAAAGAAGATGTCCGTTATGTCGTAGTCTTTGTATTCCCTAGGGTTTTCGGTAATGGTTTTAAATGTGGTTTCGTAGTAACCGCGTTTTAAGCGCTTAACTCCAAAGAACACTACGGCCATGTCGAGTTTTTTTGCTAACATTTCAGCACCAGTGTACATTGGCACTTTTATGCCCATGAATTCATTCCAGTGGAATGCTTTATTGACTTTTGGAGATTGATCGGATACGAAACCATTAATGGTTAATTCGCCTTTACTTTTAGATTCGTTAAGTATAGCATAGGTTTCCTTGGTTGTAATTAAATGCGAATTGTATTTTGCCCTGATTCGTTTTACCAATCGATCAAAATATTTGTTCTCTAAGCGTTTATAAACCGCATACCCTTTATGTTTTACATAGGTCTGTAAAATAAAGATCCATTCCCAACTTCCATAATGTGCGCACATGAGTATAATGCTGCGTTGTTTTTCTTCAAGACCGTTAATCACCTCTACGTTACTGAATTTAAAACGCCTTTGCATTTCGGCTTCAGAAATTGTGAGCGATTTAATGGCTTCTACCATCATATCGCATAAATGGTGATAAAACTTGCCTGTGATATCCGTAATTTCCTTTTCGGATTTATCAGGAAATACCAATCTTAAATTTTCTTTTACCACAGATTTTCGATAACCAAAAACCTTGTAAACGAAAAAGTAAATAACGTCTGATAGACCATAGAGCAACCTAAACGGTAATATTGAGACCAACCAAAGTATGGGATAAACTAAAATGTAGGCAATAAGTTGCATAAAAGCATGTTCTTTCTGAAGCGCAAATATATTATATTTGATTCAATAGATATTTTTTATGTACAATTTAGATCCTGTAACCATTGCAATTATTGCTGCAAATGTTATTATGTCATTAAAAGGTTTTGATGATCGCTTATTTTTCGAGAAGTATAAATTCAATGTTGGTAGTATAAGACGAGGTGAACAAATCCGTATGTTTAGCTCTGGGTTTTTACATGTAGATACGACACATCTATTATTTAATATGTTGACCTTATATTTCTTCGCCGATACTGTAATTGTTGCGTTAGGCCAATTAAACTTTATAATTATTTACGTCGCAAGCTTGGTTTTTGGTAATTTGTTGTCACTCTATTTTCATAAAGAAGAGTTTTGGTATAGCGCTGTTGGTGCCAGTGGTGCTGTAACTGGTATTTTGTATGCAGCCATACTTTTACGACCAGATATGAGTTTGTATATGTTTTTTGTACCCATACCAATTCCTGGTTATGTTTTTGGGATTGGTTACTTGTTATATTCCATTTACGGGATGAAAAATCGCATAGGGAATATAGGCCACGATGCCCATTTTGGTGGCGCTGTTGGTGGCTATGCCGTAACTCTTATTCTCGTGCCCAGTTTGTTTAAAACGGATTTGGGTCATGTAGGACTTCTGGCCATACCCATTATCATTCTGTTTGTACTTTATAAAATGGGCAAACTGAATTAAAAAAAGCCTGCCAAAGGCAAGCTTTTAAGTTTTATTCTGTATTTTGTATTTATGCTTTTTCGAGCAACTCTTTAACTTTATTCTCTAGAGCTTTTCCTCTTAAGTTTTTGGCTACTATTTTTCCATCAGCATCTAGAATATAGGTTGCTGGAATTGACTGGATATTATAAAGTCTTGCCACAGGATCATTAAAATACTTTAAGTGAGACACTTGGTACCATTTTAGGCCGTCTTTTTCAATAGCATCTAACCAGGCCTTTTTAGGATCTTGTTGTCTGCTCTGACCATCTAGTGAAACTCCAATTATTTCAAGACCTTGGTCGTGATACATATCGTAGATTCTCACCACGTTTGGGTTTTCTCTTCTACATGGTCCACACCAAGCTGCCCAAAAGTCTATTACGGTTACTTTACCTTTGATATCATTCAAACTGATGATATCACCATCTGGAGTAGGAGCTTCAAAATTTGGAGCTATTTTACCTTCTTCTAAATGTGCGGTTTTTTGATACTCCTCATATAGTGCATCTAATTTTTTCTTTACTTCTTGTCCTTTGGCTGATTCCTTTAAATTAGAAGAAAGATTATCATAGGCTTCCATGAATTTAGCCACTTCAAACTTTGGTTTGTTAGCCTCTAAACCAATAAGGTTAAGGCTAAAATACATGTCATTATTTTCCTTTACAAAGTTTAAAGGGTGCTCTGCTAGTTTGATGCTTACCTTTTCGAGTTCTTTAGAGAGTGAATCGCGTTTGGCAGCTTCTTCGGGCAGTTTTACCTGTCTGTAATGCTTCATAACTTCTCTGCCTTCTTCCCTTATTTTTTTAATACCTTCTTCAAACGCGGCGTAGCCTTCATGAGATTCAGAACCGGATATTTTTGATTCCAAAAGATTCTGTTTGTTAATTTCTACGTCAATTTCGCTATTTTCCAGCATTAAGATAGCATTGCCTTGTGTACCATCAACTGAAATAAAGTGGATACTAGGTTCTTCAACCGAACCTTTTAGGGTAAACTTACCGTCCATTACAATTGCTGTATCTAAAAATATCTCACGTCCTTGCTCATCTAAATTTTTTAGATACACTCTAATGCCGTTGTAAACACCTTCGGCATTACCATTTATAACAAAATCTGTTCTATTCTCTTGTTTACAGCTCGCAAGCAATAATCCAATTAAAAGTATAGTCAGTATTCTTTTCATTTTTATAAGTTTTTCTATTTATAGCCGTACAAATATATAAACAATGGTGAATAATCGTTGTAAAAGCCTTGTGAATTAAATCTTAAAATACAAAGCCTTACATTTTAACCATCTTATATTTTGCAATACTTTTGCACCAAAGCACAGAACTATGCATAACGATACTATTGTAGCTTTAGCAACACCATCTGGAAGTGGTGCCATTGCGGTTATACGATTGTCTGGTAGAGATGCCATTGCCATTGCTGACAGAAATTTTAGGTCGGTCGTAGACCAAAAGTCCCTTGGCAATCAAAAGACGCACACCATACATTTAGGTCATATCATTGATGGTGATAAAACTTTGGATGAAGTTTTGGTATCGGTGTTTAAAAACCCCAATTCCTATACAGGTGAAGACGTTGTGGAAATATCTTGCCATGGCTCTCAATATATACAGCAGGAAATTATTCAGTTGTTCTTACGACAAGGCTGCAGAATGGCAACGGCGGGTGAATTTACCTTACGTGCGTTTTTAAATGGCAAGTTAGATTTGAGTCAGGCGGAAGCTGTGGCCGACTTAATCAGTAGTGATAATGAAGCATCGCACCAGATAGCCATGCAACAAATGCGAGGTGGTTTTTCTTCTGAAATTGCAAAGCTGCGTGAAGAACTTTTGAATTTTGCATCGTTGATTGAATTGGAACTCGATTTTGCCGAAGAAGATGTTGAGTTTGCAGATAGAACTCAATTTAAAGATTTAATTGAACGTATCAACTTTGTTTTGAAACGACTCATAGATTCGTTTGCAGTTGGCAACGTAATTAAGAATGGAATTCCGGTGGCCATTGTTGGTGAGCCCAATGTTGGAAAATCTACTTTGTTGAATGCTTTGCTGAATGAAGACCGAGCCATAGTTTCTGAAATTGCAGGAACGACGAGAGATACCATTGAGGATGAAATTTCCATTGGAGGTATTGGTTTTAGATTTATTGATACTGCAGGTATAAGAGACACTAAAGATGTGGTTGAAAGTATTGGTATTAAGAAGACCTTTGAAAAAATAGAACAGGCGCAAGTGGTGATGTTTTTAGTTGGCAGTCCTCAGTTGGCAGTTGGCAGTGAAGCTGTAGAAGCGTTTAAAATTGAAATTCAAAAAATTAAGAATAAGTTTCCGCAAAAACAGTTACTGGTGATATTGAATAAAATAGACCAGATTACAGATACGGATTTAGCGGAGCTTACCACAAGTCTTACACCTCACGTAAAAAACCTAATTCCTATTTCAGCTAAAACAGGCTTTGGTGTGGAACAATTGACAGATTCGTTACTCAATTTAATAAATACTGGTGCACTTAGAAATAATGAGACCATTGTGACTAATTCTCGTCATTATGATGCGCTATTGAAAGCCTTCGAGGAAATCCAGAAAGTGAAACATGGTCTAGAGACTGGTCTTTCAGGCGATTTATTGGCTATTGATATACGCCAGGCTTTATACCATTTTGGTGAGATTACAGGTGAGATTACCAATGATGATTTACTTGGGAACATTTTTGCTAATTTCTGTATCGGGAAGTAACTATCTTTCTTTTTGTTGTTAACTACCTGTTTTTCTTTACTTTATGTAATTTTATCTTCCTTTATTTGTTGCTTATTTGCTCTTTTTTAGTTAAATTTGTTGTATATCTGTTGCCTTAAATATGGATTTGTTGCCCAAATCTGTTGGCAGTGAGATTGGCGAAATGATGCACCATATTGCCCCACGTTGCACCATAACGCTACATAAAGCACCATATATGAGCAGTAATTTATACATCCCAAAAACTTGTAAGCATTGTGGTAATGCCTTTACAGCACGTACAACAGTTACTAAATACTGCGGTGATACTTGTGCTAAAAGAGCATATAAGGCACGAAAACGCAATGAGAAAGTACAGGCTACTCTTGAAGAAACTATACAAGAGAAAAAAGAAGTAGTAAATCACTATAACCCAGATGCAGTAAGTAACAAAGATTTTTTAAGCGTTACGGAAGCGTCTCAATTAATTGGTGTTAGTAGATGGACCATCCAAAGAATGATTAAGCAAGGGCGCTTAAAAGCAGTTCCTTTCGGCAGAAAACATATAGTTGCTCGTTGGCAAATTGAAAACCTCTTTAATTAATTTATTATGAAAGTAACTTTAAGACAACGTAAAAAGAACAACAAAATTAGCCTGTATTTAGATTACTATCATAAAGGTAAACGTAAATCTGAATATTTACGCTTATATCTTACGCCTAATCCAAGAACAAAAACAGAGCGTGATGTAAATAAGAAAACGAAGCAACTTGCAGAAACGATTTGCGCGCAACGTCAAATTGAAATTCAAAACGGTATTTATGGATTTCAAGACATAGAAAAATTAAAAGGTAGTTTCATTACATACATAACAACTCTTGCAGAGAAGAAGAATACAAGTGCAGGTAATTATGGAAATTGGAATAGTATGTTGAAACATTTAAAAACCTTTTGTCCAACGGATGTTAGTTTTCAAGATATTGATAAATCATTTGTAGAGAGGTTTAAAGATTATTTAGATAAGGATGCTATGGGAAGAGCAGGTAAAAAGTTATCCCAAAACTCTAAATATTCATATTACGGAAAATTCAACGCTGCATTAAAACAAGCGGTTAAAGATGGAATTTTAAAAGTAAATCCTGCAAATGGTGTTGAGTATTTTAAACAAGGTGAACCTCAACGAGAATTTTTAACACTTGATGAATTACAAAAAGCAGCAAATACAGAGTGTGAGTTACCTTTATTGAAAAAGGCTTTTATATTCTCGGCTCTTACAGGATTACGATGGTCAGATATTGAAAAATTAATCTGGTCAGAAATACAACATTCTAAAGAAATGGGATACTATATCAGATTTAGACAAAAGAAGACGAAAGGAGCTGAAACATTACCAATATCAGAACAAGCCAGAGATTTATTAGGTGAGGAAGGAGAGCCAACAGATAAAATATTCAAAGATTTACATTATAGTGCCTGGTCTAATTTAAAATTGCAAAAATGGATAATGAAAGCAGGTATTACAAAAGATATTACTTTTCACTGTGCGCGTCATACCTATGCAACTTTACAGTTAACTTTAGGAACTGATATTTATACAGTATCAAAATTATTAGGACATAAAGAATTAAGAACAACACAGATTTATGCTAAAGTAATCGACGATAAAAAGAAAGATGCTGCTAACCGTATTCAACTGGATTTATAATGAAAGGAAGTATATTTTCAAGTTTGGTTTCTATAACCAATGGCTTACATAGAGATAATAGACAAGAAAAGGATTTTAAATACTTACTGTCTGATTTTAAATTGAATCCAAGAGCCAATAACGCAGTTTTTAAAGTAAACTTTAAAAAGCCTTTAAATGCGAAAAAAGAATACTACCAAAAGGTAATATTTAATGAAACAGAAAATACAGTAGCTTCATTTGTAAAGGAATTTCCCAAAAATGCAACAACACCAGAAAATAAATACAGCTATACCATTCTACTTAATAAATTTGATAAGTACTTAAATGACATTGCAACTTATATCAATAAAAGAGGAATAACAGCAGATTTCAACAATGATGACAATTATATCATAAACTACTTAAAAGTATCTGTAATAAGGTTGTATGCTGAACTACAAGAGCAATACGGTCAGTTTTCCGAAAACACAAAATTCTCAATTGCTGAAATTGCAGAAAAATACTTTAATGATGAAACTTTTGATGTAAATCTAATAGAAAAGAACACCACTAAAAAAGTGGCTGCCAAAACAACATCGAAAACGAAAGCAAAACCAAAGACCTCTTTTGGATATAAAAGCAACGATACTTCAACTTTGCTAACTGTGCTCAAACAAATAAATCTAAAAATAGATTTGTTAGATAACCGTACAACTATTGAACAGTTGCACGCATTATTATTAGCAAAAGATTTTACCAATACAGAATCGCAAATTTATCTTCAATGCGAAACGACACAGTTTAGTTACCTCGTAACAAAACTTAAACCATTTTTCAATGGTTTCAATCCTACGGTAATAGAACGTTCTGGAAAATTTGTTACTAAAACCGGTACGCTATTAAAAGCGAATAATCTTCACAAAAACAAAGTTCACAACCCAAAAGAAAAGGAAGAAATAGATAAAATTATCCAACAACTGCAATAAAAAACAGTAAGAATAGTAAGAAATCTTACTGTTGTCTTACCCTTGTTTTACACTCTTACTAAAATCACGAAGCCAATTTTAAACCTTTGTCCTGTTCTTGAAAAACAAGAATGACATTTGGCCAGATGTCCATTTACTATAAACTAAAATTTTATTAGTTATGGACGAAATATTAGAACGTCTCAAAATTATCGAACAGCACGTTTTAGACAGAAACATTATTGTAAAAAACGTATTGAGTTTTAACGAAGCGTGTAAGTTTTTGGAATTATCACAATCCCATTTATATAAACTTACAAGCACAGGAACCATTCCACATTATAAACCGAATGGTAAGAAAATTTATTTTAACAGAGTTGAATTAGAACAATGGTTATTAAGTAACCGTGTAGATTCACAAGACGAAATCGAACAGCAAGCTGCCGATTACCTCATTAAGAAAGGAGCGGTGAAGTTATGACGGAAATAATCGATTTAATCTTGGCGCTCTCGCAAGATGTTAAGGACTTAAAAGCACGTATCGAATTGTTGCGACAATCGAGAGCAGAAGTATTAAAAGATACGTGGATAGACAATCAAGATGTATTGCAGACCTTACATATAAGTAAGCGAACGCTACAAACTTTAAGAACCAATGGCACTTTGCCTTACAGCAAAGTAAAAGGTAAATTTTACTATAAAGTTGCTGACATTGAGCAGTTGCTTCAAGACAACTACTACAACCATAATTTCAAGCGATATGGAAATAAGTAGAGAAGCAATATTAGACAAAACACATAATGGTTTAAAAATCTATGCCTATGTGTTGAGACAGTATTATCCTAATCAAACAGTCCTTTCTGTAAAAGGAAGGGACTGTGGGATAACTCGAAACCCTTTTAATGGTGGTAAAGAAACCTTACGGATTCATATTGATGGTATTATAGCAACACATCGAGATACAGAATTAGAAGCCTTTAAAGGTGATGTATTCGATTTTGCACAATATCATTTTAGAATAACCGATGAAGAAGATTTGTACCAGAAGATAAATCAAGAGTTACATCTAAATTTAGAAGTCAAGGAAAAAGACGAATTAGAATGGCTTAATGAACCAGACGACACCTGGTATGCCAACTGTAGCTTTTTTAAAGCACCTGTTCGCAATGTGTTTCCTTCGGAAACCTTGCGACTACATCAAGTATTTGCATTAATCACAAGTAATAAATACAAAAAGATTACTGAAGAATTAAGAGCAATTACCAATGTAAAAGAAGCACGTAAACTCAAAGCGAATCGCTTTGATTACGTAACACTTTCAGGAACATTTGAAAAACGAAGCGATAAAAATTTGCTAAAGCATTCTAATTTATTAACCATTGATTTTGACCATTTAGAAAATCTACAAGAGTTAAGAACACAGCTCTTAAATGATGAATATTTTGAAACCGAAATGCTATTCATATCACCATCTGGCGATGGTTTAAAATGGATTATTAGAATAGATATTTCAGAAGTATCACATTCAGAATATTTCACAGCAGTAGCAAATTATATAAAACACAATTATAACATTGAGGTTGACCAGTCAGGTAAAGACGTTTCCAGAGCTTGTTTTTTACCATACGACCCAACAGCCTTCTTACATAAAAGAAATCAAGCATTATGACTAAAATATTTAACCCAAAAGATTGGTTAGAAGTTCCTAAAGAGCCAACAAAACCAAAAAGCAACACAGCAACAACTAATGTTGTTGCAGTTGCTGATAACGACATTGAATCCTACATTTCAGCAATCGAGCAATCAGGTACAGACATAACAGGAAGTTATGCCACTTGGAGAGATTTAGGCTTTGCTTTAGCAGAAGAATACAGAGAAACAGGAAGAGATTATTTCCACCGAATAAGTAAAAATTATGCAGGTTACGATGCTAAAGAGTGTGATGCACAATTCGATAAATGCTTAAACGCAAAAGGACACGGAATTACAATTGCTACCTTTTATCACTATGCACATCAGTCAGGTATAAAACCGACTAAACAACAAAACAACAACGAAGTTGCAACAAATGTTGCAACGGTTGTTGATACAAAAGAGCAAGCAATGCCAACGATACCAGAAACGGTATATGAGAATTTGCCACAGTTTTTACAACAAGTTGTAAATCCTGCTAATGGACAGGAAGAAAAAGACATTTTATTATTAGGCGCATTAACAGCATTTAGTGCGTGTTTTCCTAAACTCTTCGGAATCTATGACCAACGTAGAGTATTCAGCAACTTATATCTATTTGTAACCGCACCTGCATCTGCAGGTAAAGGAAGGCTTAACCAAATTAAAAATTTGGTAGAGCCTGTTCACAAATTAAAACGAGAACAAGCCAAAGTGCTAAAACAGCAATTTCAAGCAGAAACCGCTACTTACAATATGAACAAAGGCAAAGATGAAAACTTGGAAAAACCGAGTAAACCACCAGAACGAATGCTGTTCATTCCTGCTAACAATAGTGTAACAGGCGTATATCAATTAATTTCTGATAATGATGGTAGAGGATTAATTTTTGAAACTGAAGGCGATACATTAGCACAAGCATTTAAAAGCGATTATGGTAATTATTCTGATGGTTTTCGTAAAGCCTTTCATCACGAAACCATAAGTTATTATCGTAGAACCGATAGAGAATATGTAGATATTGAGAAACCGTGCTTGTCAACAGTATTATCAGGCACACCTAAACAAGTGGCAACCTTAATACCCAACGCAGAAAATGGTTTGTTTAGTCGCTTTATGTTCTACTATATGAATATAAAACCAACTTGGAAAAACGTGTTTCAAAATAGCAATAAAGTGGGTTTAGATGATTACTATAATCAATTAGGTGGTGAGTTTTTAGAATTGTACAAAACGCTAAAAAACAACCCAGAGATTGAAATACGATTAACCACAACCCAACAACAGCAATTCAATACCTTTTTTGAATCCTTACAGACCAAATACATCAACCTACAACCCGAAGAATACATTGCAACAATAAGGCGATTAGGCTTAATTGCGTTTAGGATAATGATGCTATTCACAGCTTTCCGCATTATGGAAGATGGTGATGTAAACGCAACTAAAGAATGTGAGGATATAGATTTTGAAAATGCACTAACTATTATTTCAATTTTAGTAAAACACAGTAGTAAAGTGTTTAACGACTTACCTATTGAGCAAAAAGCAACAAAACGCTTAAATAGAAAAGAACGCTTTTTAGAAAGTTTGCCAAACCAATTTAGCAGACAAGATTATTTAGATTTAGCCACAAAGCAGAGCATCCCACATAAAACCGCAGAAGGTTATATTACTAAATTTGTTGAAGCAGGTTTAATACATAGAATAGCGCACAACAACTATTCAAATCCTGCAAAGACATAGTTAAGGATTTCGAGGATTTAAGGATGCGTTTAAATGACTTCCTCAAATCCTTAATGTCCTCATTATCTGTTAATAACTACTAATATCTTTTTCTTTTCTTTTGGTTTCCTTTAATTAAATTAGACAAAATTTGACAAGTCTAAATAATTCTATTATGGAGTTTGGAGAGTATATACGCTCATTGCGTGAAAAACGCAATTTGCTATTAAGGGAAATGGCTGCAAACCTAAATATGGATGTTGCCTATTTAAGTAAAATAGAACGAGGAAATCGTATGGCAAGGCGCGAACAAGTAGTTGCTTTTGCCAAAACATTAAAAGAAGACGAAAACGAATTAATTAAGCTATGGATGTCCGAACAAATTGTATTAATGCTCAAAAATGAAAAAGAGCGTACGGAAATCCTCAAAATAGCTGAAGAAAATTTGAATAGATTAACAAAATAATAATAATTATGAAATATTTATATAACTCAAATGGTGATTGGATTGCATTTAAAATTGGTGCCTATTTATATAATTCCGATGCTGATTGGATAGGTTGGTTTCCTTGGGAAGATGAACACGCTGTCGATACTGAAGGTGAGTATTTAGGCAGCATATTCGATAACGATAGATTTTATAAAGTATCAAATTTTCCGTATCGAGGTTATCCAGGTTATCCAGGTTATCCGGGTTATCCAGGCTACCCAGGTTACCCAGGCTTTGCAGGATATTCTTCAAAGCCAAGTGGTACAAAAGATTACAAACCAAAAGATTTACTTGATAAAGCAGATTAATAAGAGGATTAAATTAAAATCAATAGTTTATGCAAGAACACCTCAAAACCAACATACTTAACTTTAAATGGCCAAATAGTGCGCCTACCATTTATTTAACTTTAGAAGATATAGAAGGTAGTCATCCTATACATAAATCTAAATTTTCAAGGCAGATTAAAGAGGTGTTTCCAGACGCAGACTTATCTAATATAGACCAAATATTTACAACATTTACAACAGAAATACCAGATGCACCAAGCATTAAGCTAAATTTAGTAGATGGTAGAGAGTTGAGAATTTACAAGCAATTCCTTAAACATCAATTAAGAAGCTATTTTAAATCTAAAGACTATATAGTAGTAAAAAACTTCGTTGGCGATGTACAAGTGTGGATGCCTTCCAAAAAAGGGAATACAGCAGACTATAACCTCTACTATAAATTTTCATTTAAAATACAGTTTGCAAAACTCACAGACTTACCCGAGTTAATTGTCTCTTACGATGGTACTTCAAAAGTCCTTACAAAGTCAGTTAAGGATATTGAGGATTCAGAGTTAATAAAGCGTTGTGTATATGGTCAAAAAACGTTCAATTACCAAATGGACCTCGATACAGAGGAAAAAGAAGAATTTTACAATGCTATTCATTTTGAGCAAGCATACCCAATTTTTAATTTGCCATTAGCACGAGCATTAGATATACCTATTGAGGAACCTGTAAGACCAGCCAACAAATACCAAAAGTATGTAGCACTTATTAATAATTTTGCTACCAATTATCTATTTACAGAAGATTTTAAAGCCATATTTCCGTTTAAGACTGATGCGTTTATTGATGTGCCACTTAATCGTATTAATCATATCGACCCACAAGTAGGTTTATTGGAATTTGGCAAAGACCAATACGGTAACAAGAAAACCCATTTAGTGCCTAAATTGGCAATGAATAACCTCAACCCTTACAAAAGACCAAACAACCAAAACATTAAGTTTTTCTTTGTGTACCATACCTCACATAAAGAAGCAATTAAAACCTTCTATAATAACCTTAAAACTGGTGTTACTGCGGATAAAAAGTATTTTAAAGGGATTGAGGCTTATGTAAACATCAAGGCTTCAACGTCTAAAGAACATTTTATTGAGTTTACAAACGAAAATAACCCAATACCAGAAATAGTTGAAAAGTTAGAGAGCTTAACCTTCGACCACGATAATGTACGTTATGCGGCATTCTATATAAGTCCTTTCGATAAGTTCACACCAAATCCCGAAGACCGAGACATCTATATTCAAATCAAAGAATTGTTTTTAAATGAAGGCATTGTTACACAGGTTGTAGATTATGAAAAAATGGTGGTCAATATCGAGAATCAATACAACTTCCAATTCTCATTACAGAATATGGCATTGGCAATTCACGCCAAATTAGGTGGTGCACCTTGGAAACTTGCAGTAACCGATAAAAAAGAATTAGTAATTGGTGTTGGTGCATTTACCAATCAAGGCGAAAACAGGCGGTATATAGCAAGTGCCTTTAGTTTTCAAAACAATGGCTTATTTAGAAAGTTCGAGTATTTTGACCAAAGCGAAACAGATCTATTGGCAGGAAGTATATGTAAAGCCATTAGAGATTTTACATCGGTTGCAGAAGCAGATAAAGTAGTCATTCACTTTTATAAGGAAATGAGTTACGAGGAACTAAAACCAATTATTAGAGGGATGCATACATTAGGGTTAAAAATTCCGCTTTACATTCTAAATATCAATAAAACAGAAGCAGAAGATATTATTGCTTACGACCTCAATTGGGGTAAAAAGTTAATGCCTGTAAGTGGTACATACATACGTATTAGCGAAAATCAATTCCTACTGTTTAATAATGCGCGTTACCCTAATTCACAGAGATATGCAGATACAGATGGTTATCCGTTTCCAATAAAAATTAAGGTAAGCAGTCCAGATGAAGATGCTTTTGAAGATGCAGACGTAGTGTTAGAATTATTAACACAAGTATATCAGTTTAGCAGATTGTATTGGAAATCACTTCGACAACAAAATGTACCAATCACAATTAAATATCCTGAAATGGTAGCACAAATAGCACCACGATTTAATAATGGCGTTCCAGATGATGCTAAAGATGCGTTATGGTTTTTATAATTTACCAATCAATTTATTTGCACAACTTGTGCATTGATTAATTTGTATATTTGTCTAAATTTTATGAAAATATTTGTTTCCATATCAATGTCTATTTTATTCTTTTTTCAAGGGATAAGCATAGATATGGACTTTTGTGGTCCAATTAAAGAAATTTCAAATCTCATTACCCATTATCAAGACCATAAAGTTTATGGAGACTCTTTCCTTGATTATGTAGTTGAAGATTACATTGACAACGATGCTAAAAATGAAGAGCATCATCATAACCCAGATAAGGAGAATACACCAGTCCATTCCCATAATCAATGTTGTCACCCTTTGGTATTAATTATTGCGAACAATAATTTGGCTTTAACCAATCAACTAAAATTTGAAGAGAAAAAACAATATAATTTACATAAAGTAAACTTCACTTCCAGATATTTGGAATCACTTTTCCAACCACCTAAAGTATAATTCAGTTTTTAATGGATAACTATATCCAATTTTGAGCCTAAAGGGTTCTTTTCATTTCGTGTAATTCTATTTCTTATATCAGAATTGTATCGAATAGTTTAACTGAATTAATACATTTTCTATGATTAATAAAATCATTGATTTTTCAATCAATAACAAATTCATTATTGGTTTGCTTACGCTTACCATCATTGGAGCAGGTATTTGGAGTATGACCAAAGTGCCAATCGATGCTGTTCCAGACATTACCAACAACCAAGTACAGGTTATTACGCAAGCACCCAATTTAGGCACAGAAGATATTGAACAGATTGTTACCTATCCTATCGAGGTAGCAATGAGTAATCTTCCCGATGTACAGGAAATTAGGTCAATCTCTCGTTTTGGCTTATCGGTGGTTACCATTGTATTTGACGATGATATGGGTACGTATCTACCTCGCCAATTAGTAGCTGAAAAACTAAATGAAGTCAAAGAACAAATTCCAGCTGGTTTTGGAGAACCTACTATGGGACCTATTTCAACAGGATTAGGGGAAATTTACCAATACACCTTAAAAGTAGCACCAGAGTATAAAGACAAATACGACATTGCAGATTTACGCTCAATGCAGGATTGGATTGTACAACGTCAAATGGCAATGGTAGAAGGTGTGGTTGAGGTTAACGCCATAGGCGGTAAAATTAAACAATACGAAGTCGCGGTTGACCCAAACGATTTAAACGCAATTGGATTGACCATTACAGATGTCTTTAATGCACTTGAAGCCAATAATCAAAATACAGGTGGTGCATATATTGAAAAGAACCATCAGGCTAATTTTATTCGTGGAGAAGGCTTGGTACGGAGTTTAGAAGACATTAAAAAAATTACGGTAAAAACCGTTAATAATATTCCTGTAACTATTAATGATATTGCAACTGTGCAATTCGGTTCTGCCATACGGTACGGTGCATTAACCCAAGATGGTGAAGGTGAAGTTGTAGGTGGATTGGTGATGATGCTAAAAGGTGCAAATTCCAATGATGTTATTGCCAATGTAAAAGAGCGAATGGCTCAAATTGAAAAGTCATTACCTGAAGGTGTAATTATTGAACCCTTATTAGACCGAAGTAAATTAATTGGAGAAACAACTTCTACTGTAACCACAAATCTTATTGAAGGTGCATTGATAGTTATTTTTGTGCTTATCTTCTTATTGGGTAATTGGCGAGGTGGTTTAATCGTTGCTTCAACAATACCATTATCCTTATTATTCGCTTTTATTTTAATGAACGTGTTCGATGTTTGGGTAAACTTAATGAGTTTGGGAGCAATAGATTTCGGTATTATAGTTGATGGCGCTGTAATTATTGTAGAAAGTACAGTATTTCTCATTGCATCACAAGTACTAAAAAAGAAACAGCTTACATCCAAAGAGCGAGATAAAGTGGCGTCTAATGCTTCAAAAAAGATGATGAACGCTGCGTTTTTCGGTCAGTTGATTATCCTTATCGTTTTTCTACCCATTTTAGCCTTACAAGGTATTGAAGGAAAGATGTTTAAACCAATGGCATTGACCTTTATTTTTGCTATGATTGGTGCAATGGTACTGTGTTTAACCTATGTGCCAATGATGTCTGCTTTAGTGTTAAGAGCACCAAAAAATGATAAAAAATCTTATGGAGATAGATTTGTACATTGGGTTGAAGACAAATATCAACCTTTATTGGTTAGAGCCTTGCGAAAAGGTAAATGGGTAATTGGTATTGCAGTAGTGTTGTTCGGAATTACAGTCTTTATGTTTACTCGAATGGGTGGCGAGTTCATTCCACAACTCGATGAAGGTGATATTGCATTTCACGCAATATTAAAACCAGGTAGCTCACTTACAGAAACTATTGAAACTACGACCAAAATAGAGCAAATTGTAAAAGCAAAATTTCCAGAAGTTGAAAAAATTGTGAGTCGTATAGGTGTTGCCGAAATCCCAACAGACCCAATGCCAATGGATTTAGCTGATGTTTTTGTAATTCTGAAACCTAAAAGTGAATGGACAACAGCAGAAACAAAAGATGAATTGATTGAGGAAATGAAAGAAGCGGTTGAAATCGTTCCTGGTGTTAATTATGAATTTACCCAACCTATAGAAATGCGTTTTAATGAATTGCTTGAAGGTGTACGTGAAGATATTGCTATAAAACTCTATGGTGAAGACATTGACATACTATCCCAAAAAGCTGAAGAAATATCTAAAATTATTGCAGGTACTGAAGGTATCGGAGATATGAAAGCGGAAGCCACAACGGGTTTA
This sequence comes from Winogradskyella ouciana, assembly GCF_965284585.1. Taxonomy (NCBI): domain Bacteria; kingdom Pseudomonadati; phylum Bacteroidota; class Flavobacteriia; order Flavobacteriales; family Flavobacteriaceae; genus Winogradskyella; species Winogradskyella ouciana. Next base: position 3,154,708 of record NZ_OZ260095.1, on the reverse strand, counting down.
CCACAAATGACCATCAATTACAACCGGAATAAATTAGCACAATACGGACTTCAAATAAATACGCTTAATCAAACCGTACAATCTGCATTTGCAGGTGGTACAGCAGGTGTGATTTTTGAAGGTGAAAAACGCTTCGATTTAGTGGTGCGTTTAAGTTCTCAAAACCGAAAGGATATAACAGATGTTCAAAACCTGTACATCAATTTACCTTCAGGTGCTCAAATTCCTTTACGTGAAATTGCAGATGTAAGCTACAAAGCAGGACCAATGCAAATAAGTAGAGACAATACCAACAGAAGAACCTATGTAGGTATCAATGTCAGAGGTCGAGATGTAAAATCTTTAGTAACTGAAATAAAATCAAAATTAGATGCACAATTGGAACTACCATCGGGTTATTTTATTCGCTATGGTGGTGCATTTGAAAATCTGGAACGTGCCAGCAACCGATTACAAACCGTTGTTCCTATCGCCTTATTACTCATATTTATACTAATATACTTTGCATTAAAATCACTACCTCAAACCTTAATGATTTACATAGCAATTCCAATGGCAACCATTGGTGGTGTAGTAGCCTTGTGGTTGCGTGATATGCCATTTAGTATTTCGGCAGGTGTTGGTTTTATTGTGTTGTTTGGTGTTGCGGTATTAAATGGATTGGTAATGATAAGTGGACTCAACGAATTAAAAGACGAAGGTGTAACCAATCTAAAGGATAGAATTGTTGAAGGTACTAAACGAAGAATCAGACCTATTATGCTAACTGCTTTTACAGATGTATTAGGCTTTTTACCAATGGCGATTTCATCATCAGCAGGTGCAGAAGTACAACGTCCATTGGCAACGGTTGTTATTGGTGGATTATTAACTTCAACTTTGCTTACCTTATTTGTTTTACCAATTTTATATCATTGGGTAGAAAACAAATCTTTTAGGTTTAAGCCTAACAAAAAGTTAGTTACTGCAACAGCTGTGGTATTATTACTATTTGGTTTTTCAACTGAAAGTAATGCGCAAGAGTTGAATGATACAATTCCAGAAATTTCATTAAAGGAAGCTGTTAAACTCGCAAAAAGTAATTATCCATTATTGAAGCAAAAGCAATTGGAAATTACAAAACAAGAGCAATTAAAAGCGACTGCCTATGATTTCGGTACGACTCAAATTTTCACAGGTGGCGAAGAAGTTAATAATGGTAGTGGCATCTATACAACCATAGGTGTTGGTCAATCAAATATCGATGTATTTGGCATTGGTGCAAAAAGAAAATTGCAAGAACAACGCATTCAATTGGCGCAAAAAGCCTTTCAACTTTCCGAATTGGAATTAGAATTGGAAGTTAAAAAAGCGTGGTCAAAATGCTATCAAATGAAACGGAACTATGAATTGTATAAGGAATTGGATTCCATTTATTCCAAATTCGAACAAGCAGTAGCTTTAAATTATGAAGTGGAGGCCATTTCTAAATTAGAATATTCGGCAGCAAAAAATCAAGCGTTTCAAATTCAGAATAAAAAAGCGCAAGCCTATAGTGATTATCTTATTGCTTTACAGCAATTCAATTTGTGGTTGGTTTCAGAAGAAATTTTTACGGTTTCAGATGAATTTGATGTAGCTATGGACAATGATATGGAAATGTCCAATATTGAAAGCCATCCATTGTACAGTATGTCGCAGAACATTGTAGATGAAGCAGAAGCCAAATATAAAGCTGCAAAATCAGATAATTTGCCAAAGTTCAATCTTCAAGGTGGCTTACAGCGTGTCAATGGCAATTCAGGATTTTACACCTATCAGGCAGGTATTTCCATTCCGTTTTTATCAGGTTCTAACAAAGCACAAATTAGAAGTTCCAAAATTGATAAAGAAATAGCGGAAACCAATGTAGCGTTCAAAAAACAGGAAGTACAATCAAGGTTTGTTCAGGCTAAAGAAAATTATATGAAATGGAAAACATCTTGGGAGTTTTACAAAGACCAAGTTTTACCATTAACAAAAGAGCAAAAATCAGGTGCATTACTGGCATACAGAGAAGGCGAAATAGATTATACTGCATTTACACAGTTAATTAAAGAAGCTATTCAATCGGAACTTGAAGCACAGACTGCATTAGTAAACTATTTAGAAAGCACATTTCAATTACAATATTTTAATCAATAAGACAATGAAAAATAAAATATATAAAATTCTTACCGTAATGGTGTTAACCATTTTTGTTTCAGCTTGCGGAAATAAAGAAAATCATAACGAGAATGATGGTCATTCCCACGATGAGGAAGAAAACACAGAAGTTAACGAAGCACATAATGAAAGCGAAGAAGTAATGCTTTCACAACAACAATTCGATGCTTTAAAAATGAAAATCGACACTTTAGCATTACGTAATATGAGCGGTTATGTTGAGGCAAATGGAACGTTAGAAGTGCCACCACAAAACGAAGCAGCCATTACCACAGTCATTGGTGCAAATGTTGTTTCAATTGAAGTGATTGAAGGTGATAAAGTCAATAAAGGTGAAGTTGTGGCTTATCTCTCGCATCCCAATATTATACAAGCTCAAACTGATTACTTAAACGCATATAGCAATAGTAATTTTCTGAAAAAGAATTACGAACGTCAACAAAAGCTATATGAAGCAGGTGTTGGTTCTGGTGCTAATTTTCAAAAGGCAGAAGCAGAGTATGATGCATCAAAAGCTATGGTTAATGGTTTAGAAGCACAATTAAAAATATTAAATATCAATACAGCTTCTGTTCGTAATGGTACAATTGCACAACGTATTGCCTTGCGAAGTCCAATAGAGGGTTTTGTGCAAAAAGTTGAAGTAAAAACAGGTCAATATGTAGAACCACAAACCGAATTATTTGAAATTGTAAATACGCATCACGTTCACGCCGATTTAATGGTTTTTGAAAAAGATGTCTATAAAGTACAGAAAGGTCAAAAAGTTAACTTTACGGTACAATCCATACCAGATGCAGAGCTTATCGCAGAAATCTATTCCGTAAGCAAAACCTTTGAGGACAACCCAAAATCAGTCCACGTTCACGCAGAAATAGAAAATAAAAAAGGCAACTTAATTCCTGGTATGTATATTCAAGGTAAAATTCAAGTAGATAATACCCAAACAAAAGCATTACCAGAAAGTGCAATTATAAAAGAAGGCGATAGATATTATGTGTTTTCAGTAGAAAAAGAAAATGACGATTGGAGCTTTAAACCTATCGAAGTTGTTTTAGGCACTAAAGATGGTGATTGGGTATCGGTTCAATTTACTGATAACATAGACAGTAATACACAGTTTGCTTATAACAATGCTTATTACCTTAACGCAGAAATGAAAAAAGGGGAAGCAGAACACGCACATTAATTATGGATGCAACAAGACAACAAGATTTAAAAAAGGCAAGAGTACTTCAAATATGGAATGTCATTTATGATGTTATTGAAGTGGTCGTATCTCTTATTGCAGGATTTGCTTCAAACAGTTCAGCTTTGATAGGCTGGGGATTGGACAGCACTATCGAGGTGATAAGCGCAGCAACTTTAGGTTGGCGATTACACGGAGAGATTAAAGGTATTGATAAAGAAAAAGTAAAAAAACGAAAGAAAATTACACTCTACGTCATTGCAGCATCTTTCACATTAGTCTGTATTTTTATTACTTATGATTCTGTTACAAAACTTATAAATCAAGAAACTGCGACCTGGAGCACTATGGGATTAATTATTTTATTGGTTTCATTGGTAGTAAACCCTATCCTTATTTATTTCAAAAGAAAATACGGTAAAAAACTTGATAGTCCAGCAATGTTAGCAGATGCAAAGGACACATTTATTTGCCTATACCAAACCGTTGTTGTACTCATAGGTTTGCTTTTGGTCAATCAGTTCGGTTGGTGGATGGCAGACCCTATTGCAGCACTTCTTATTGTTCCTTATGCACTAAAAGAAGGATGGGAAGCATTTAGTAAAGCGAGAAATATTAATCTTAATGAAACTGTAAAATGAAAGAAGTAGAACAGTTATTAGAGTCAAAACAAATTCGTATTACAGCAATGCGTTTGCTTATATATAAGTTTCTTGCAGAAAAAGAGGTCGCTGTTACTTTAAGTGACATAGAAAATGCGTTTGCAAAAGCAGACAGAACTACTTTATACAGAACCGTAAAAACATTTGAAGATAAAGGGATAGTCCATCAAATAGACGATGGTACGGGAATTACAAAATATGCGCTCTGTGAAAAAGGATGTAATTGTGAAATTGAAACCGATTTACACTTGCATTTCCATTGTAATAATTGCAATGAAACTGTTTGTTTAACAGAGCATAAAATACCTCAAATAAAAGTGCCAAATGGTTTTGTGTCTGAAAACGTCAACTTGGTGGTTAAAGGTATATGCGATAAGTGTAGTACCTAAAAATGCACTTCCATTGCACTTAATTTATTAATATTTTTAAATTCAATAAATAAAATTAAGAAACAATGATACAATTAATCAATACAGAAAAAAACAATTTAATATCAGCAAAAATTAGTGGTAACATATCAAAAAGTGATGTAGAAAAGATACATCCACTTATCCATAATATTATTGAAAAAGGTAAAAAGGTAGATTTCTATTTTGAAATGGAAGATTTTACAGGTTATACATTAAAAGGGTTTTGGGAAGATATAAAGGTAGATAGCGCACACATTTCCGATTATGGAAAAATGGCTTTTGTAGGTGAAAAAAAATGGCAGGAATTTGCAGCGAAAGTTACTGATTTTTTTACAAGTTCAGAGGTAAAGTATTTTGATTTAAAAGATAAAGAACAGGCTAAAAACTGGATTATGTCTTAATGTCAAGTCTTAATATTTATATTCGATAAGCAAATGAAATTCAATACAGTAATTCCTAAATACTTAAAACGATTCTATAATAATGAGTTGCTATGCTATAAAAAAGCATTGAAAGAACAAGATTTTGATACAGCTTGGTATCATTTAGAACGTAGTCATATTATAGGCCAATCCTATCCAATTGAGCACACGTATTCGCATTGGTTGATGTTACAGTTCGGATTGATGCAAAAAAACACCAAAGAGGTCTTTGGTCAATTATTACGTTTAGTAGTTGGTGGTTGGAAATCATTTATAAATAACATTCCTGTTGGTAATACGGGAGGAGCAGATGTACCACCATTAAAACGGATGCCTATTCCAAATGATATTAAAGAAATATTTAAAATAAATGAAAAAAAAGAAAGTTAATTTAAAAGATTTAAAGCCAGATTCAGAAAACCAACATAGTCACGATGATGGTCATAATCATAACAATCCTAAAAGGGTTTCAAATTTAAAAACCTATTTACCAGCTATTTTTAGTTTTGTAATGTTAATAGTAGGTATTGCTGTAGATTATTTTGAAGCATTTCCTCATTTTTCTGGCTGGATTCGTATTCTTTGGTATGTAGTAGCCTATATTCCTGTTGGTTTTCCTGTGGTAAAAGAAGGATGGAAAAGTCTTATAAAAGGCGATGTTTTTACCGAGTTCTTTTTAATGTCTATTGCCACAATTGGTGCGTTTATTATTGGTGAATATCCTGAAGGTGTTGCAGTAATGCTATTTTATGCAGTAGGAGAATTATTTCAAAACGCAGCAGTTAATAGAGCAAAAGGAAATATTAAAGCCTTATTAGATGTTCGACCAAAAGAAGCTAATGTATTTCGTGATGGTGATTATATAAGTGTGTCGCCAGAAGCTGTAAATATTGGCGAGAAAATACAAATTCGAGTAGGTGAAAAAATTCCATTGGATGGTATTTTATTATCCGAAAAAGCATCTCTAAACACCGCAGCATTAACAGGCGAAAGCAAACCAACTTCCATCTTAACAAGAGAAAAAGTGTATGCAGGCACAATCAATTTAGAAAGTGTTATTGAAGTTGAGGTAACCAACAAGTTTGAAGATAGTTCTATTGCGAGAATATTAGACTTGGTTCAAAATGCTACAGCTCGTAAGTCTAAAACAGAATTGTTTATCAGACAGTTTGCTCGTATCTACACACCAATTGTAGTGTTTTTAGCTATTGGTGTTACTTTTATACCTTACTTTTTTGTAGATGATTATGTATTTAGAGATTGGTTATACAGAGCATTAATTTTCTTGGTAATATCTTGTCCTTGTGCGTTAGTGATTTCAATACCATTAGGTTATTTCGGTGGTTTGGGAGCAGCTTCAAAAAATGGAATTTTATTTAAAGGTGCTTCATTTTTAGATGCAATGACCAAGATAAATACTTTGGTAATGGACAAAACAGGAACCGTTTCCAAAGGTGTTTTTAAAATCAAAGAAGTAAAAGCAATCGGTTGGAATGAAACCGAATTTATGCAATACCTAATGGCGATGGAAGAACAATCCACACATCCAATTGCAAAAGCAATTTTAGAGTATAAAGCAGAAGGAGAAGATTTTGAAGCTACCGAAGTGTCTGAAATTGCAGGTAAAGGTTTAAAAGGGATTGTAAACGGTAAAACAGTTTTAGTAGGAAATAAAGCCTTAATGACTACTAATAATATTGATGTTCCATCTGAAACGGAATCTATTGTAGAATCGATAGTATTAGTTGCAATCGATAATCAATTTGCAGGTTATGTAGTCATAGCAGATGAATTAAAGGAAGATGCAAAAGAAACTATTACAGCATTACACAAAGTAGGCATTAAAAATATTATGATGCTTTCCGGTGATAAAGATTCCATTACGCAACAAGTCGCTAAAGAGTTGAACATCGAAAATGCAAAAGGTGGTTTGCTTCCAGAAGATAAATTAAACGAAGTTGAAATTTTAAAGAAAAATCCTGAAAACAAAATAGCCTTTATAGGTGATGGTATTAACGATGCACCAGTTTTAGCAGCGAGTAACGTTGGTATTGCAATGGGTGGTTTAGGTAGTGATGTAGCTATTGAAACAGCAGACGTTATCATTCAAACAGACCAACCTTCAAAAGTTGTTAGAGCCATTAAAATAAGTCGTTCCACACGAAAAATTGTTTGGCAAAATATTATTTTAGCGTTTGGTGTTAAAGTTATTGTATTGATATTAGGAGCAGGTGGTTTAGCCACAATGTGGGAAGCAGTTTTTGCAGATGTAGGAGTAGCATTATTAGCAATTTTGAATGCAGTTAGATTGCAACGAATGAGTTGGAAATAGCACATCAAATTTAATATTAGTGCTAACATCATAATCCGTGAGCAGGTAATAAGGTGTTCGTCAGTCGTTCCATTTTGTTTCATAAAACATATCTGCAAGCCAATTATCGATTTTATTGTCATTGCGAGCAGAGCGAAGCAATCTTATAATCAACCACATTCTTTCAGTCAAAAGGCTTGCATATACCACAAATAGTACCATTGCGGCGACACGTCCTCATTGGCACTATTTGTTTGTTTTATTTCACACATTCTCTTCTTCCTCACCCGCAGCTACTCTTGTACCCTTACCTGCGAAAAGCAGGTACCCAATATGGAGCCTGCTATTGCAGGCGGAATATTTATAAGGGTACAACCGCTGCTTAATGTTATGCGAGCCTGCGGGTCGCTTCAAGCAAAACCCACATATAGTTGAATTTCACTTATCTTTTATATTTTAATAAATTCCTGTGTTTGCTATAATTTTGAGTTTAATAAAATATGTGGGTTTACGGGTGTCACATTTTTTGAACATTCCAAGTATGCAAATAAGATAACCGCAGTTCTAAAGAACATATTTGAGATTTCAATTAAAAGTATGTAATATGTGATAAATTGAACTTTTATGCATACTGCGGTTTATCCTATTTTGCAAGCAGTACACAAGAGCAACTCATTCAGTCAGCAATTCCATCCACCGTATAATAGTTTTTACATTACGGTTTGCCTTTAGTAAAATTAAAAGAAGTAATTTCTTGTAAATACTTCACTTCCTCAACATCCTTATATCATAATAAGTAAGGCAAACCTTAAATGAAAACTATTCCCAAGCCTTACATTGCTTCCTTCAATCCTTGCACTTGCCTAAACGTTAATATTTTGTACTACTAATAAAAATCTATCTTAAACACAATTTGAATCAAAAAACTGCGCCACCCTTGCGGTAAACCGTTGCTGTGGTACGCACTTTTGCAAAATTGCAACGTGCTATTACCACACCACTTTTGCTCATCTCGCAGTCGGCTCGCGCCTTTTAGATTACCTGCTCGAAAGGATAAATAGTAACTTTGTAAAATGATTGAAGATTTAAAAAAGCTTTTTTTACGTTTTAATTATTCTGATGAAAATGGTTTTATCGTTAATGCACCCACTTTGAATGAAGGAGAACATCTTTCAATTGGTTTTGATAATAAAAGAAAAGAGTTCAATATTCATTTTACGGATGATAATATTAATGAATCTGGTGCAAAAAGAAGAAACTTCATTTTTACGATGTCTGCATTCCGATTTTTTCTTTTCTTAAATCGTTTTGATACATTTTATAAGCATAGTATTGTTAATCTAATCCTATCTTCAAAAACCAATCTGGGTAAATTAAAAAAACATAAGTTTATAGTTAATACGTTTGTCACATCTGATGAAGCAGAAGATAAATTGATTCATAAGAGAAAAAACGGTAGGCATTGGAAGTTCAGAAAAAATTTTGATTTTGACTTAATAGTAGATAATTTCAAATATCTTGAACAAGAAGATTTGTCCTCGAATAAAATACTATTAGCATATAAGTACTCAAAAGGTAACTTATCGCTTCAAGGTTTTATTTACAATTTTGAGCATTTAACAGGTATTTATTTTGTTCCAATTAAAAAGTACAATCGTTTTGCAAAAAACATTGCTATAGCTATGTACAACTATTTAAATACCTATCCAACGGAAGAAACTTTACCATTCAGACAACAAATGTATGAGCGTCTTAAACATCCATATTTAAGTAAGGAAGAAGCAAAAAGGATGCAAAGATAGATGCCTTCCTTCATCCACCGCTATCATACTATAAAGTTCAAGCCCTACGGGTTTTGAAAAAAATATTGCACCTATCGCAGGTGCTTATTTTCAAAACCCTTTAATTAAGCAATATTTTTCCCAAAAAACTTGACAGTATGTCCACGTCATCAATTGTACTGCTTTCTTTTTTCTCTTTTTCTTTGTAAAAAAAATGTTTATTTTTTTATTTCTGATGCAAAAGGAAGCAATCTAAAGCAACAAAACCCTTATCCAAATAATTGCATAATAGTTGACTTATATTTCATCGGAAGGTACAACTTCGTGTTAAGTCCGTACCAAGTCCGAAGAAAAGTAAGTTTCATTTAAATTATTTATGTTATGGGTAAAATTGCTCAAGGTATTTTAGGAGGGCTTTCAGGTAAGGTTGGAAACGTTATCGGTGGAAGCTGGAAAGGAATTGATTACATTAGAATTAAACCTTCAAGTGTAGCAAATCCAAGAACTGTTGGTCAAGTAAACCAAAGAACCAAGTTTACTGCCACTTTAGAATTTTTACAGGCTGTAAAGCCTTTTATTAAGTTAGGATATAAAGGGTTAGCTGTTAAGAAAACAGAATTTAATGCTGCGATGTCGTATGTATTGAATAATGCGATTACAGGTACAGAACCTAACTTTGTTGTTGACTATCCAAACGCTTTAGTAAGTCGAGGAGGTTTATCTGGTGCGTTAAACCCAACGACTGATTTGGCAACTGCTGGAGAAGTAACTTTTGGATGGGATGATAACTCTGCTGAAGGTAATGCAAATGCTACTGACAAGGCAATGTTATTGATTTACAATCCCTCAAAAAAGGAATCTATTTCTTTACTTGATGGAGCAGACCGAACAGTAGGTTCTCAAATTGTTCCAATCCCAACAACTTATGCAGGAGATACAGTAGAGCTATTTATGGCGTTTATTACTGCTGATGGTAGTCAAGTATCAAACAGTATTTATTTAGGCTCTGGTACAGCTAATTAATTCTTGGTGTTTTTATTTGGAAACCGCTCTAACCGAGCGGTTTTTTTTATGCTATATTAGTAGCTTAATTTATTGATGTTTACTCTTTATTTACTCTTTTTATATGTTTTTTGTACCCTATTTGTTGCCCTAATGCACTAACATCAATAAACATAAGGGTAGTTAAATATTGCATCGGGAAGTAAAAGAATTCTTACCAAAAACTTAGTCGATTATAAGATATTTAATAATTTAGAAGCTTAACCTTAATCGAGGATTTTATTATATTAGTTTAAGGCAATTTAGAATTTAAGGACCTTATCCATATTTATAATTGATTATTACATGCAATGAATATATACTTAACCATACTACTGCAATTTTTACTTTTATCATCTAGTATTCTGTTGTTATTTAGATACAGAAATGTATTAGGCCTGGCTCCCCTTTATCTATTTTTGGGATCACTACAGTACTTACAAGTTTCGTCTGGGACAATGATTAGTTTTACGGTATTAGATGGTATCATTATCTATCCTGGATCTATTCTTATTTTTAGTGCCGCGTTATTTGCCTTATTATTAATTTACATTAAAGAAGGAGTCGCCAGTGCACGAGCACTAATTTTTGGTGTTGTAATAGCTAATTTACTGTTGTCCTTATTATTTAATGTGTCACACCTGCAAGAGGCTTCAGTACTAAATTCAGATGCACTTTCCACCTCATTATATGCTATAGATTATAAATACTTTATTACTGGGACTTCATTATTAATTATAGACTTTTTTCTTTTGGTTATTATCTATCAGTTTTTGGTTTTAAAAATTAGAAAAGAATACTTCTTTTTAACCTTGTTTATTTCGTTGCTCACCGTTTTGGTATTTGATGCCTTCTTATTTAATGTTCTATTAAAGTATGACAATTCAGAATTTATCACCCTATTGAGCGGACAGATAATAGGTAAGTCAATTTCAGCATTTATTTTTGCAGGTCTTTTATATGTGTATTTAAAATATTTAGATGCGGACACCAGTGAATCTACTTTCATTGCTAATAAAGATCGTGATATTCTATCTATATTTTTATATAAGAAGCAATACCAGGATTTAAAAAGTGAAAAAAAGGAAATTGAACAAAAATTAACGTCCCAGATTGAAACCACTTTAAACAATGTTTCTGATGGCTTTATATCGCTTGATACGGATTGGAGATATACTTTTTTAAATAAGCAAGCAGCTCAATTTTTAGATAAAACACCAGAAGAATTAATAGGAAAACATATCTGGACCGAATTTCCGGATGGAGTAGGTAAACCATTTTACAAAGCCTATTATAAAGCTTTTAAAACACAAAAAGCAATTTATTTAGAAGATTACTATGAGCCATTAGATAAATGGTTTGAAAGCAGAATATACCCAACTAAAGATGGTCTAACTGTGTATTACACAGATATAACAGATAAGAAAAAAGCGGAGAAAATATCAGAAGATAATAAAGTGTATTTAGAAAATATTATTAATACTATAGCTGATCCTGTTTTTGTAAAAGATGATCAGAGTAGGTTTTTATTGGCGAATACAGCATTTTATAAGTTTTTTAGTCGCACAAAAGAAGAAATTATTGGAAAAAAATTTGGACGTGATGTGTCTTTAGAAGAAAGAGAACGCTATTTAAAGGCTGATAAACATGTTATCTCCAAAGGGACTGAGCATACAGATATTATTGAATTTAAACGTGAGAATGGAGAAAAGCGATATATATCGACAAAAAAAACCAGGTTTACCGATAATGAGGACAATATATTTCTTGTTGGTGTAATCAGAGACATTACCGAACAAAAACTAGCCGAAGCGCGAATTATTAAAAGCGAGCAATATTTAAATAGTATTATTAATAACATTGGAGATCCACTATTTGTTAAGGATGAAAATAGCAGATTATTGCTAGTCAATGACGCGTTTTGCACCATCTTTAACCTATCTAGGGTTGAAATTATAGGAAAAACATTAGCAGAACATGTATCTAAGGAAGAGCAAGAAATTTTTCTAAAAGTTGATAAAGAGGTTTTAAACACAGGAGTGGAAAATATAAACGAAGAGACTTTGAGTATAGATGGAAAAGAAAAGAAAATCATATCCACTAAAAAAACACGATTTATCGATGAGAATGGTAATAAAATTTTAATTGGTATTATAAGAGATGTAACTCAACGCAGACTAGCAGAGGAAGAGCTTGAAAATTATAAGACCCAATTAGAAGAATTAGTTGAGGCACGTACACAAGAGGTAATTTCTAAAAATGAAGAATTATTACGAATGAACAAATTATTTGTGGGTAGAGAATTAAAAATGAAAGATCTAAAAACTAAAATTAAAAGACTACTCGAAAATAAAGACAAGTAACTTTATTTCTAATGACCAGTTTATGAAAAGTAATGCGCTTTATCTCTTTTTTAAAAAACCAATAGTAGCTGGTGTAACTACCTTCATAATATTACTTTCTATTGCACAGTACATAGCCTATCAAAAATATTATATAAATAAAAGCGAGCAACAAAAGGAAATAAATACGCGCGTTAAATTAATAAACGAAAAGTTACAGGCATTAGTTATAAATAGTTATTCGGCAACAAAAACCCTAGCCTATTTAGTAGAAAAAAATGGAATACCTGAAGACTTTAATAATATTGCCAGAGATTTTTTAAAAAAGCAAGAGTATTTTGATGTAGTGCAGCTTGTGGATGGAGATGGATTTATAACTCACGTTTACCCATTAGAAGGAAATGACGTTATTGGTTTTAATATTATTACAAGTAATACGGCAAGAAGTGGTGCGTTAGCAACTATAGAAAGAAAAGATTTTTTTATTGCGGGACCCGTAAATTTAAAACAAGGAGGCGTGGGCATTATAAGCAGACATCCAATTTATGATGCTAATGAAGATTTTAATGGTTTTTCGGCGGTTATTACCACCATGACCAATTTTTTTCAAGATCTAAACATAGACACCTTTGGCGATAATAAGTATGTCTACCAATTATCTAGAGTAAATACTGAAACTGGTGAAGAAGCATTTTTTTTAGAAAATGACATGACCAATTTACAGGAGTTTGCTGTACCAATAGAAATGTCTTATGGAGAATGGAAACTCTATGTCGTCCCAGCAAGGACCGTAATTAATTCGGCTTTGTGGTATTCAATTTTTGGCCTTGTTCTGGCTGTTATATTTGCAAGAGGCATGTGGTATTTTGCAGGGCAAGCAGAACGAATAAATAAGTTAATAACACTAAAACTAAACCAACAAGAAATTGAATTAAATACAGTTTATAAAAGTACCAAGGCTAAAATTGAAGAAAGTAAAGCTAATTTAACGAAAGCACAACAAATTTCTAAGCTTGGGAGTTGGGAAATAAACTTAGCGACCAATAAATTTTCTTGGTCTAATGAAATGTTTAATATTTATGAGAAAAACCCTAAAAGTTTTAAGCCGTTTATAGACGCTCATTTAAGCGATGTCCATCCAGAAGACTTAGATTTAGTAAAACAAGCCTATAAGGATTTAAAAGAAAAAAATAAACCGTACCAAATCGTTTATCGTTTAAATTTAGGTGATGGAAGAATTAAGTATTTAGAAGAGCAATGTGAGGTAGTAAACGATGAAAGTAATCGCCCCATAAAAGTTATTTGCACGACTCAAGATATAACTGAGAGAAAAGAAATAGAACAGGTGTTAAAAAACAGTGAGCTACTGTATCGTAGTCTAACTTCTAATGCACCGGTTGCTATTTTTACAACTAATGATGCCGGTGAATGCAATTATGTTAATGAGGAATGGATTAAATATGCAGGTATAAGCTTTGACGAAGCCATGGGATTTGGATGGGCAAATGCTATACACATAGAAGATAGAGCGCGTGTACTGTTAGAGTGGCAAAAAGCTATTGCCTCAGATGAGGAGTTTAAAACAGAATTTAGATTTCAGGATTCTAAAGGAAAGATTACATATTTAGATGCAAAGGCCATAAAATTAATAGATAACGATAATAATTCTCTAGGTTACATTGGTATTGCTGTTGATATCACAGAGCGGGTTAATAATGAAAATGAAATGCTTAAGTATAGAGATAATCTTGAGCAAAAGGTAGAATTAAGAACCAAAGAGCTTAACGACAGTAAGGAGGCACTATTAAATCTTTTAGAAGACATTAATGCGCAATCCGAGGAGTTAAAAAAAGAAAAGGTAAAAGCCCAGTCTGCTGATCTCATGAAATCTGCTTTTTTAGCTACCATGTCTCATGAGTTAAGAACACCTATGAATTCTATTATAGGGTTTACAGGGATTTTACTTAAAGAACTAGCAGGACCATTAAACGAGGAGCAAAAAAAGCAACTTAACATGGTAAAAAATAGTGGTGCTCATTTACTAGGCTTAATTAACGATATTTTAGACATTTCTAAAATAGAGGCAGGAAAATTAAAGGTGTCATTTTTTCCATTTAATTACTTAGAAACCCTAGAGAAAACGATTGACTTTTTAAAACCGCAAGCCAAAGCAAAAGGTCTTAAAATACATACAGAATTGTCTGAATTAGACATTACTCTTAATAGTGATATTAGACGCGTTGAGCAAGTTCTCTTAAATTTGCTTTCTAATGCAATTAAATTCTCTACAGATGGTATTATAACTGTAAAAGTTTCGGTAGAGGACGATTATCTTATTACTGAAGTTATAGATCAAGGCATTGGTATAAGTAAGGATGATATTGTAAAATTATTTATGCCTTTTATACAGCTCGAAGCCGGACTTAATAGAAATCATGACGGTACAGGTTTAGGTTTAGCGATTAGTAAAAGTCTAATCGAAAAACTAGGCGGTACAATCCAAGTTGAAAGTGAAAAAGGTAAGGGTAGCAATTTTATTTTTAAACTACCACTAGAACATCTGGATAATAATTAATTAATAATTAATTAAAAAGTAATATATTTAATGGAAAGAAAAATTTAATTGTTTTTAAAATATGCTATGAAGCCTACAATTCTTATTATAGAAGATAATGAGCAAAATATGTATATGCTTAATTACCTTCTCAAAAATAGTGGTTATAATATTCTGCAGGCTTTTAACGGACAAGACGGATTACAACTAGCGCACGATCATCATCCAGAAATTATTTTGTTAGACATACAGCTTCCAGATATGGATGGTTATGAGATTTGTTTAAAATTACGCTATAATGGACTGCCAAAAGACACATCAATAATAGCAGTAACTTCGTATGCCATGGGCGGTGACAAAGAGAAGGCAATTGAGTCTGGAGCCGATGGTTATATCGAGAAACCTATAAATCCAGAAACTTTTGTAAATCAAATGAAATCAATCATTAATTCTAAATAAAGACATAAGGCTCAAATGCAAACCGTTTTAATAGTAGATGATACCTATGAGAATTTATATTTACTAAGAGTAATATTAAGTGAGGCAGGTTATAATGTCATTGAAGCTAAAGACGGTAAGGAAGGACTTTCTCAATTAAATGAGCATTCAGTGCATGCTATAATCTCAGATATCTTAATGCCAGTAATGGATGGCTATATGTTTTGTCAGGCTTGTAAGAAAGAAGAGCGGTTTAAAGATATTCCATTTTTATTTTATACATCTACCTATACTGAAAAGTTAGATGAAGATTTTGCTATAAAACTCGGTGCAGACTATTTTCTAAGAAAACCTCAAGATCAAGAAAAAATTCCATCCCTTATTGAAGAGCTCTTGGCTAAAAAACCTTCAAAAAAAAATTCTGTAAAGGAAGAGGATTTTACAGAACAAGAAGTTCTGCGCCTCTATAGTAAGCGTCTTATAAGTAAGCTTGAGCAAAAAAATTTAGATCTTGAAAATGAAATATTAGAACGCAAAAAAGCAGAGCAACAGCTAATAGATAAAAACGAAATTTTAGACTTAATTGCTGTAAATACACCTCTAGATAAAATTTTTGAGCGTATAATTGTAAATTACGAATCACTTCACCCAGATGACTATGGGGCAATAAGTTTATTAGATAATGACGGTAAGCATCTTAATCTCATATCGGCTCCGTCAATGCCAAATGCCTATAACGCAATTGTTAAACGAGGCTTAATAGGGGAAAATGCAGGGTCTTGTGGCACAGCTGCCTATCTAAAAAAACCGATAATTGTTACAGATATAAGTAAGAGTAAACTATGGTTAGACTATAAAGATGCAGCACTTAAATACAACTTAAAGTCTTGCTGGTCTTTACCAATTTTATCAGAAAATAATAATGTTCTGGGTACTTTTGCCATATATAGCGAGTCCGTAAATTCGCCTTCTTTTGATGAAATAAAAGAACTAAAACTTACCGTAAGTCTAACCAAAATTGCAATAGAAAAATATAAAATTGCAGAAGAAGTCAAAAAGAAAGATGCCTCTTATAAATCATTAATAGATCAGGCTAGTGATGCCATCGTTACATTTTCTGTAGATGGCACAATTTACGAATTTAATAGAGCCGCACATGTAAGTTTTGGCTATACCCGAGAGGAATTTTCTAAGCTAAAACTTCAGGATATAAACGAAGGAGAGATAATTCAGGATAAAGACAATTACCAAAAATTATTAGATGGTGATGCCATTCTGTTTGATAGAAAATTTAGATGTAAAGATAATTCACTCGTAGATGTTGAGATTTCGGCAAAATTACAGAATGATGGGAAGGTATTGGGCATCGCTAGGGACGTTACAGAATGGAAAAAGAACCTAAAAGAAATACAAAGAGTAAAAGAGTTTTCTTCTGGTTTGTTAAGTTCGATGCGCGAAGGTTTGGTTGTAATAGATTTAAACTCTAAAATTATTAGTGTAAATCCATCATTTTGTGAAATGATAGGTTTTTCAGAAGAGGAGCTATTAGGTCTTAAACGACCTTACCCATTTTTGCCACCTGAATTTAAAAAAGAAAATGATGAGCGTTATCAATTGTTTTTACAAGACAAAGCAAAAAATGATTTTGAGTCTACCTATATGCACAAAGATGGTAGACGTTTCCCGGTACAGATCTTGGTATCTAGCTTGTATGACGATAACGGTGAAAAGTTCGCAAATTTTGCAACCGTACAGGATATATCAGAGCGTAAAAAGGCGGAGATAGATCTAAAACTGGCAAAAGAGTTTTCGGACAAGCTTATAATGTCCATGCAAGAAGGATTGTTAATTGTAAGTGTTGAAGCAGAAATAATAATGGTAAACGCATCATTATGTAATATGTTAGGCTATAATGAAGAAGAATTAATTGGACTTAAATTACCTTATCCATTTGCTAAAACTGAGGATTTTGAAGAAATGTCAGAAACTCGCAAAAAAGTTGCGAAAGGCGAAGCACAGTCCTTTCAATTTGAATTTATTAGAAAAAATGGCGAAAAATTTATAGCCTCGTTCTTAGCTGGGAATATTAAGAATAATGATGGGGAAATTATTGCTTTATTTGGGACTGTTAAAGATGCTTCGGAGGAAGAAAAAGCTAAAAAATTGCTCGAGTCAATCGCAATTAGATCTAATAAAAAGAAAGAAGTAATCTTAGAACTGGCTAATCTTGTTGGAGAGGATTATAACATTTCATTTAATAGAATAACAAAATTATCTGCAGAAACTTTAAATGTTGCGCGTGTTAGCATATGGTGTTTTAACAATGATAAAACTGAAATTTTTTGCGAAAAATTGTATGTCTTAAAAAATGATACATACGAGAGTAATTACGTAATAACCTACGATGATAATCCTAATTATTTTGATGAGTTAAATAAAAAGCACACCATTAAAATTCAGGATGCCCAAAATGATAGTGTCACAAAAAAATTTACCAAAGATTATTTAGCCCCAAATAATATTAGATCTCTAATGGATGTTTTTATAAACAGCGTTAATGGGCATTATGGCATTATATGTTTTGAGCATGTTGGTGATGAGCTTAGAGAATGGACAGAAGAGGAGCAAGAGTTTGCTACCTCAATCTCAAATATTGTTTCTCTTATGGTAGAGAGTACAGAGCGTAAGTTAGCAGAACAAATGTTGGTTTCCACCAATGAGCAATTATCTAAAGCTAATATAGAATTAAATGCACTGCGTAATCAACTAGAACGAGAAAACGTCTATCTTAGAAATGAGCTAGACCTTGTTTTCAACTTTGAAGAAATGGTATATGGCAGTGCCGAGTTTAGTAATGTGCTCTCCGAAATAGAAAAAGTAGCACCAACCGATGCTACAGTCTTGTTACAAGGGGAGTCTGGTACTGGCAAAGAGTTGCTAGCTCGAGCGATACATAATATAAGTGGTCGAAATAACAAACCATTAATTAAGGTTAATTGCTCAGCGATACCCAGAGAATTAATAGAAAGCGAATTATTTGGTCATAAAAAAGGTTCTTTTACCGGCGCTCATAATGATAAAATAGGAAAATTTGAATTAGCAGATAATGGCACTTTGTTTTTAGACGAAATTGGTGAGCTACCCTTAGATATGCAACCTAAATTATTGAGATTTTTGCAAGAAGGAGAAATTGAAGTTGTAGGAGGGGTAAACATCAAAAAATTAGATGTAAGAGTTATAGCTGCAACTAATAGGGATCTTAAACAAGAGATTGAGAGTAAAAAATTTAGAGAAGATCTGTACTTTAGGTTAAACGTGTTTCCGATTATTGTCCCTTCATTAAGAGAACGTAAGAACGATATACCTATTTTAGTAGAGCACTTTGTTGATAAATTTAATCGTAGATATGGAAAGACGATAAAATTTATCGCAGATGAAGCCATGTATAAACTCAAAGACTACGATTGGCCAGGTAATATAAGAGAATTAGAAAATTTAATAGAACGAGCGTTTATATTGTCAAGTACAGAAACTTTACAAATCCCTGGTTTTGAATCATCTAGTCAAAAGGCAAAAATTATTAACGAGAAGGACCTTTCGTTAGATACAGCGCAGCGAAATCATATTCTTCAGGTTTTAGAACAGTGTAACTGGAAAATAAGTGGTACAAACGGAGCTTCCGAAGTCTTAGATATAAAACCTAGTACCTTACGAGATCGTATGCAAAAACTAGGCATAAAAAAGCCTACAAAATAATAACGGTATTCCGTTTTTATCTACAAATCCGTAATAAAATTCATGATATACCGTTAGATCTTTTGATGTCATGGAAACCTATTTATTTTTTATTATACTGATAATCAGTATTTTAATTATTTTTTTTTTGCTTTTGTATGGTTTGGTATATTAATTGGCATTTATTTTTCAAACCTAGCGAAGATGAAAGATGAAATTCAATTAGATGGGATTAAATTTTGGGTGGAAGAGGATATCATATTTTGTAAAATCAAATCAAATTTTTTTGAGAGTTACAACAAAACAGATGTTCAGGATATCTTCTATAATACTATATCTATCCTTTCCCCAGGAAAATACATGCCCTTTTTAATAGACCTTAAAGGCGTTAGTTGTTTCAACGCAATTAAATTATTTAAAAATTTAGCATTTAATGGTGAAGTACGTCGCCTAATACTATCTCAAATATTTTTGGTGCGTTCAATGGGAGTAAAAGTGATTCTTTTATTTTTTAGTCTCATAAAAAAACCCTTTTTCTATAATAAAATTTGTAGCAATCGAGAATTTGCAATTAAGTTTTGCATTAAGGATAATATGGTTTTTTACCCAAGTAAATAAATAATGATATATGAGTAATATAATAGGGTTTAACAACGCCATTTTTTGGACAGACGACACGGAGATTCTGTACTGCGAATTTAGTAATACTGATCCTAATGCTAAATTAGAATCTACCAAGGCAAAATTATACATTAAGGCTATCACGACCTTATGCAAGGGTAAAGCAATGCCTTTTGTAATAGATTTAACAGAAACTTGCGGCACGTTTACAACGTCAGTGGCTAAATTTATTGTTAGAAATTCTGAGCTAAAAAAATTAAGAATTTCAGAATCCTTTATTATAGGTACGACAGGGGTAAAACTTCTAATTACACTTTACAAAAAGTTTTACGATCCAGCTACACCATTTAGAATTTTTGCTGATCAGAATCTGGCTCAAGCCTACAGCTTAGAAACAAAACAGAAGTATCACAATTCTATAAAAAAAGTTGTTGAGGATTACAAGTAGTTGCTTTAAATTTACATTGATATCAAGTTTAATATAATCTTAATATCAATTTTTTAAAAGACATCCTTAAATCGTTTTTTGCCTACTAATTCTATCCTTACCATATAAATATTTTCCGTCTCGGTATAAAATGTTTAGATCAAATTCTGTAACATTTCCACCCAATTTACGTCCTATAGGTGTTAATCAAAATAAAATCATGGAATCAAATTATCACACATTAAAGCGTAACGATAATCAACTTATAGTAATTACGCATTTAACCCAGTTATTGACGTATATCACAGGTTTTGGTGGATTAGTAGTTCCGCTTATTATCTGGGCCACCCAAAAAGACAGAGTGGAAGAAATGGATGCGCATGGTAAGTCTATATTAAACTTTCAGTTGAGTATTTTAATATATAGCATCATTAGTATTCCGTTAATCCTTGTATTCGGTTTAGGGATTATAACATTAATATTAATTGCAATATTGGCGTTTGTAATGCCAATTGTAAACGCTATAAAAGCTAGTAATGGAGAATTACCTAGCTATCCATTATCTCTTAATTTTGTTAGTTAGTTATTAAAGAAATGGAATTAAAAAGACTCATCTTGCGATGGGTCTTTTTTGTGCTCTAATAAAGTTATTTTTTCATTTATAAAATCTATAACAGTCTTAATCATCTATTTTTCTATATTTAGGTATGAAAAAGACACTAATTTATTCCGGTTTAATTATTTTATTTACACTCAGCTCTTGTATATCTACAAAAGGCGTTCCCTATAAAAAGAATTCTGACCAAGCTTATTCTGATACTATAAAAAATTCACTAGACCATAGTGTTTGGGACAAGCTTTTAAAACAAAATGTAAGAGAAGATGGCCTTGTGGCCTATGAAGGTTTTAAGGCTGACCAAAAAATACTTAATGACTATGTGCAATATCTCAGTGAACAAATGCCAGATAAAAGCTGGAGCTATGAAGAACAATTGGCTTATTTCATCAATGTTTATAATGCCAATACCATAAAACTTATAGTAGATAATTATCCTGTAGAGAGCATTAAAAAAGTCGATGCTACGATTTCTCCATTTCTTAAAAACTTCATCTTTATAGGTGAGAAAGAATTTTCACTTGCGGATATTGAAAAAGGATTTTTACAGAAAATGAACGAACCACGCATTCATTTTGCTATTAATTGCGCTTCAATTTCTTGTCCGAAGTTATTACGAGAAGCCTACACGGCGGAAAATGTGAATGAACTGATGGATAGAGCTGCCAAGGAATTTATAAATTCTGATAAAAACAATATTTCAGAAAACAGTGCCAAAGTGTCCGAAATTTTTAAATGGTATAAAAAGGATTTTTTATTGCAATCGGAATCTATTATCGATTACATTAATCAATATGCCGACACCAAGATTAATCCTAATGTAGAATTAAGCTATATCGAATACAATTGGGATTTGAATGATGTGGAGTAGTGCTAATCTTCAATGATTAATTGGCCAGTATAGAGCTCATCAACATCTAGAATTGGAGGTGTATTTACGACGATGACATCACCAGTACTTAATATGCTTCCTGTGAGTTGTTGTTGTGGATTGATAATAATATCGTTAGTGCCACGATGGTAAACATCGGCATTTTCAACCGTTAAATTTCTACCTTCAAAACGTGCATCACCCATTAAAAAGTTTAAGTTTAAATTGGTGACGTTACCTGTTAAGAAAAAATTGCTCAATCCGTTTTGGGTAATGGTGAGGTTGGCAACATTAAGGTCCAGTTGAAAATCACCATCGATGTGGAAAGCATCTTCCTCTTCCAAATCTTCAGAAAGCAAGGTAAGGTTAGGGTAGGTCAACGTATTTTCGCTAATAACGGTTAAACCTGAGCTGTTTCTAATTTCGGTTATGTTAGGTGCAGTGACAAATACCTTGGTGACACCGTAATCTCGAGTGATATTACAAGCGTTTTCGTTTTCTATGACCAATCGTCCTTCAAATACGCGTATATCTATGTCATTTAGTAAATTTTCACCAGTTTCTAGAACTACAGCAAAGTCTCCTTCGGAAATAAAAAGTTGGCTGCGTTGCATTACTGTGATCTTATCAAATCCATCAAGATCGTATTCCTTTTGAATTATATTCCCAGAGGTTTGAAAACAATCCAATGTATTTTCCGTATCGCAAGCGATCAATAATAGTCCGAACGTAAATAGTATTAGCTTTTTCATAATCGTATTCCAATTCCAAATTCAACAGCTTCAGCTTTCGCACCATGCGAATGCACGTTTATAACACCAAAAAGGGTATCAGAAAAATAGCGTTTTAAGCCCAAGCGATTATACAATCGATTTTCAAATTCTACAGGCCAATACACATAATAACCCAAGTGCGTTATAAAAGCTACCTTGTTAAAGCGCAACTCATGACCTGCAAAAATACCTACGCGTTTAAAATCCGTATCAGCCTCAATTCCGTTTTCAGGAAAAGCAATGGATTGGTGCTTTATATATTCCTTTAAAAAATTAGAGACGAAAAGTTCCGTACCCAATAAAAATGTACTCTTATGATTGATACGTTTATCCACAAATGCCGTAAACACGTAAAAAGGAAATCTGCCACTACCATTAACGTCACTCTCGTTGATACCACTTCTAAACACAAAGTTGTATTTAAACTGCTCAGAATATTTGGTGCGTTCTCCTTCTGGAATATAATCCGGGAATTCCTCCGCATCGAACAAATAATTCAGTCCTGCGGAAAATGCAAAGGTGTTGGTACTGTTATTTGGTGCTTTAACATTAGCATTAGAGTAATGGATAATTGTAAACCCAGCATTTAGGCCCAAGCCTTTGAAGAGGTTTTCTTTTATGTAATCGAATTTTAGGTAAGTTGTACTTAACAAATGCGATCCATAGGCATTGTTTATGAAGTTGTTCGTTTTGTCGTAAGGTTTGTTGGCATAGGCAATCCCTTGACCAATTCTGAATACCAAATTCCGATTGAGGAAATAAAAATTAAAATGACCATATAGACCAATGTTTTCACCCAAGTGTTCATTCTTCATATCTTGGTAAGTCAATGAAAAACCCCAATCTGGGTAGTTGTAACGACGCTCCCATTCATTAAAACCATAGGTTTTTCTATTATAACTAAGAACAAAACCTGTTGGATGATGTGTTATTAAATGTGAAATATCTGGATTGTGTTCTAGAATAGTGCCATAAAAAGGACTAAAATCCAATGAAAAAGGTTTCTTCTCCTCGTTTTGTGAGAAACTAGTCAGATATAGAAAACAAAATAGAACCAAAAAATGGTTTTTCATAAAATAGTAATTCTATAAGGGGAAGTTGTTAGCGCAGATAAAAATAGGATAATTTTTATACTACTACAGAAATTAAGCATAAAAAAAGACTCACCATATTAGTGAGCCTTTTTTCAACTGTTGAGTTAGCAAAATTTTTAATTGTTTAGCATCACTGGCATTACCAGCATGGTGACATGTTCACCTTCATCTAAACCATCAATTGGTGTTAAGATACCGGCTCTATTTGGTAAACTCATTTCCAATTGTACATCATCAGAGCTTAAGTTATTGATCATCTCAGTTAAAAAACGCGAATTGAAACCAATTTGCATATCGTCCCCTTGGTAATCACAGGTTAAACGCTCTTCAGCTTTGTTGCTGTAATCAATATCTTCAGCAGAAATATTTAATTCTGCTCCTGCGATTTTCAATCGGATTTGATGTGTGGTTTTATTAGAGAAAATACTAACACGACGCACAGAATTTAAAAACTGAGTTCTTGCAATCACCAATTTATTAGGATTCTCCTTTGGAATAACCGCTTCGTAATTAGGATACTTACCATCGATTAAACGACAGATCAGTACAGAGTTTTCAAAAGTAAACTTGGCATTAGATTCGTTGTACTCTACCAAAACATCATCATCGCTACCAGCTAAAATTCCTTTTAAAAGTGTCAAAGGTTTTTTCGGCATGATGAATTCTGCAGATTCAGTTGCAGTAACATCATCTCTAGTATATTTAACCAGTTTGTGAGCATCTGTTGCTACAAAGGTTAAGTTGTCTTGAGAAAACTGAAAGAAGACTCCACTCATCACAGGTCTTAGATCATCGTTACCAGCTGCAAAAATAGTTTTGCTAATTGCGGTAGCTAAGATATCTCCCATTATCGTTGTTTTACTGGCATCTTCTAGAGATACAGCATTTGGGAATTCAGCACCATCAGCATAGGCCAAGGCATACTTACCATGGTTAGAACTTATCTCAACCGTATTGTTGTCCTCAACCACAAATGTTAAGGGTTGCTCTGGAAACGTTTTTAAAGTGTCTAACAAGAGACGTGCTGGTAAAGCAATACTGCCTTCAGAATCACTTTCCACATCAATTGTAGAAGACATAGTGGTTTCTAAATCACTTGCCGAAATCGTCAATGAGGATTTACTAAGCTCAAAAAGGAAATTATCTAAAATAGGTAATGTATTACTATTATTAATAACACCTCCCAATACTTGAAGTTGCTTTAATAAATAAGTACTTGAAACAATAAATTTCATGCGTTATAAGTGTATTTTTAACTTTTGAATTTGTCATACAAATATATCCCAATCAATGGGTTTTATAAAACAAACTTATTAACAAATTCTAAGTGTATTTTTTCTTTCTAAAGTAGTTGAAAGCAAATCCAAATAATGCAAGTAACACCAATGGCAAAGCAATATTAATCAATTGCCATTTACCTTTACTCTCTTTAACCTTATCTGAATCTAAATAGGCGATACTAATTTCTTTGGCTCTAATGTTTATAAGTCCTGTATCATCCAATAAGTAATTCACGGTGTTAAGAAGAAATTCTTTATTCCCGAAAGCCTTTCCGGTAAGTTGGTCAAAACCTAATTCTTGTGGTCTGTTTCTAATCACCTCGTTTTTTATAACATCTCCATCTGATATTACCACCATTTTGGTATCAGGGCTGTTGGATTTAAAACTCTTGACTTTGAAGGGTAGAACGCGCTTGTCATAAACGGAGGTAAACTCACCTTCTAACAACACCGCTAAGTTTTGTGGTCCTGCATTGTATGTGCTTTCATCTGGTGATTTAGTAACATCAGCTAAAGAAATATTAGTAGGAGCACCTTCTAGCTTAGACTTCGGTGAACTTTGAAGCAATATGGTTTTTTTAACCTGATTTTTCAATGTGTCCATAGGACTCGCAAAATCATACTTTACCAAATTTAAATTCTTAGAGATGGGATGATTTGGGTTGGAGGCCGCCAATGGTGAATACTGCCACTGAATAGGTTGCAACTGCGCTTGGCTTCCTTCACCAATCGCTAACATTATTGGAGCAGAGAAGAGGTCCTTTACCAAGCTTGGGTTTACTCTAACTCCATATTTAAAAAAGAAATCGTTGAGGTTTAAATCGCGCATGATGGAAACAGCAGAACCCGAATCATTATACAGACTATCCTTGTCCATAATGATAGATTCAGTTAGCCAAAGGCTTTTACCACCATGCATGGTGTATTGATCTAAAACCAATTTCTCGTTTTCCGTAAATGCTTCGCTGGGTTTAGCTGCTACGATTAAATCATACTGTCTTAAATTGTCTAGCGTACCTTGTGGGTTTGAAGCGACACTATCTAAAGTAAAAGGCGCAATATTGTAGTAGGGCTGGATGGTTTTTAAGAAATTGGCTATATAAATATCTCCAAGTTCACCATTGCCTTTTAGTATTGCAATTTTTTGGGATTTAGGGTTTACCAGTTTACTAAAACCATCAGCAAAGGCATATTCCAAAGCTTGTACAGAATTGTTGATTTGTTCTTGTAAACCTTGGGTGATACTCTTTTTCAGTAAGGGAATCTTAATCGTTTGATCTTTATAACTCGCAAAAGCCCATGGGAAAATAATCTCTTGTGTGACTTTGCCTGTGCTGTTATCTGTATTTATATAAGGTTCTAAGCCTGATTTGGTCAATTCCTCAATATTGCGTTCGCGTGTGGCTTCATCTGCAATAGGGTCGATATAATTAACTCTAATATTGTTGGTTTCCAATTGAAACTCTTCAATGATTTGTCGTACTTCGGTTTGAAGTACCCTAAATTCCGAAGGAAACTCTCCTTCCAAAAACACGTCAATGATTAATGGAGAATCTATATCTGTAATCAGGTTTTTTGAAGCATCAGAAAGTGTGTAACGTTTATCTTTAGTTAAATCGAAACGTCCATAAACTTTGCTTGAAATAGCATTTATGGCAATTAAGCCAACGATAACACCGAGTATGTAAATTAGGGCTTTATTCTTCTTCATTCTCGTATGTAATTTCTTCTTGATAATGTTTTACTTCTGAAACCTTATCGTTTGTAAATGTAAGCTCTACACATTCCTTTTCACCGTTGAAAGCACCAGGTTCTATGCCTAATCCGTAATTCCATTTATCGTTATCATGTGCTTGTTTTTTATCATTCCAACTTAGCCACTCATACTTTCCAAGTTGATTTTCAATTTCGGATTTTGACAAGCCAATTAAGGTGTCAGACTCTATGGTATTGTCAATCATCTCGTAGCGTAAAGCTGGTTTTTCTACCCAAGTTTCGCTATTGAAATATTTTTGATGATGATAGCTGCTTACGATATTCACAAAGGGATAAAACATATAGAAATAGACAAATGGAGTTAAGATTAAACTGATCAAACCCGTTAACCATTTGCGCCTGTCCACTGTATTCAAAAACAAAAAGAGCAGCACAAACACTACAATCATAAATATGACTAAGAATGGTGTAATGATCATTGCTTTTGAATTCTAAGTTTGGTGAATATTAAAAACGCAAGAGCGATACTTATAAAATAGATTAAATCGCGTGTATCAATCACGCCTCGACTCATACTGTTGTAGTGTGCTGACATCCCAAGGTTTTCCATATAAACGAGATCTCCAAAGACGTTGTAATTAGAAAGCCCTTCGAAGCCAAAATACATAAAGAAACAGATAAAAACCGCAATGATAAATGCCACAATTTGATTATCTGAAATGGTAGAGGCAAACACTCCGATAGCTGTATAAGCTGCAATAAGAAACAATAACCCAAAATAAGAACCAATGGTACTTCCCATATCTAGATTTCCTTCGGGATTTCCTAATTGTGAGACTGTGTAAACGTAAAGTAATGTTGGAAGCAATGCTAAAAGGATCAATGCAAAAGCACCAAAATATTTACCTAATACAATTTGAAAATGCGAAATGGGTTTGGTGACCAATAATTCTAAAGTGCCTTGTTTTTTTTCATCACTAAAGCTACGCATGGTCACTGCAGGAACAAGGAATATAAGAATCCAAGGTGCTAACAAAAAGAAGGACGATAAACTCGCCAAGCCATTATCTAAAATGTTAAACTCTCCTTTAAAGACCCAAAGAAATAAGCCGTTCAATAATAAAAACACACCAATGACCAAGTAGCCAATTGGTGAGGCGAAAAAGGTGTTTATTTCTTTTTTAAGTATTGCTAGCATTAATTTCAGTATTCAGTCATTCGTAATTCGTCAATCTAAACTCGCCAATTTATCCACACTCCATGCTTCAGGCTTAGCATTAAACAAAGGTTTTGTCTTAGACCAAACACTTTTAAACAAATCGGAATGTCTATAGTTGTTTAAATCGTCTTCAGAATCCCAATAACTATACGTAAAAAAGATATTGGTATTGTGCTTATCGCGATAAAGCTCTAAAAAATTGCAACCTTCAAAAGCTCTAATCTTTGTTTTATTGGCTTCAAAATTAGCTAAGAATTCTTCAATCTTAGAAGGATCAAAACTCATTTTTACAATTCTTACTAACATCTATTAAGATGGTTTTTTAGATTTATCACGTAAAAGTATTAAAATTAAGATGGATTTATCTTAATAGAAGCGCATAAAAAAATGCACCATAATTAAATGGTGCATTTTCCGCTATTAAATAATAACAAAGGTTACTTTATAATTAGTTTTTTCACAATGGTTTTGTTATTTTCCGTAGACATTTTTACTAAATAAGTTCCTGCGGATAACTTAGAAACATTGATCAAGCTATTTGACCTATAATCTGATATTTCAAAGACCTTTCTTCCCAGTAGGTCATGAAATTCAACATTTATAGAGTCAAAATGCGAAAACGATATACTGATACTTTCCTTTGTAGGGTTAGGGAACATAACCACACTCGTATCATCGAAAGTAGGTGTGGACAATGTCTCTTCTTGTACACCACAATACTCAATACTCCAAGAGTTCACTGTTCCGTCGTCACCAATTCCTGTATCGGTAATATTCAATGTCCAGGTTCCGGCACTACTTTCACCGTTGAAACCAGAAAGCGGTTGTGCAGGCTTTAAGGTTCCTGAAATTGATGGAGATGTTGCAGCACAAGAAATTGTTGGGCTTCCGTCATCATCAAATGTGGCTACCATATCTGGGTTGGCACCACATTGACTAGAAATTAAGACAACCGATGTACCAGATGGGCTCAATAATTCTAAAATAACATCACCAATATATGGGTGAAGTATATCTACGCTTACATTAATATCTGATATTGAAACATCATCACCTATTTCAATAGTACTAGTTGTTGTAAGCGTTGAAACAATAGGTGCCGGTGTGTTATTGGAAGCTGTAATACAAGAATTTGTCCCCGTTGTAAAAGCATTACCACTAGTAAATGAACCTTCACCACACTCGTTTTTAGGTTTTACTCTCCAAAAGTATTGCGTTTGCTCAGTGAGTTCTGTCGTTTGAGTGTAACCATTTGAAGATACAGTTGCAGATTCTATGATAGAACTAAAACCAGCATCGCTTGCAATCTCAATATCATATTCTTCTGTTACTCCACTTCCATCTGCAGACCAGTTATACACAGGATAGGTAGATTGATCAGTACTTGCATTCGCTGGACTTGTCAATGTTGGCGAAACAAAACTATCTGATTTTAAAGTTAACACAACATCTTGCGTTTTATTCTCTGTCGTTGATGCACCATCTATAACAATGGTGTAATCTTGAGCAGCGTCTGGAGCAAACCCACTTACAGTCATTGTCACAACGGTTTCTGTGTCACTTGCTGTTGCAGGACTAAAACTTACAGTTGAAGACGCTGGATTTCCAGAAGCAGTAAATGTTACGGTGTCTGTAAATCCTGTTGAAGGTGTATATCTAAAATCGAAAGTGGTACTATTTGTGTTTGCACATACTGTTTTTGCAAGTTCCAAACCAGTTAAAAAGTAGGTTGGTACAGTTACTTCCTCAATAATAATTGTAGAGTCATTAACGTCTAAAAACACATTATCAGCAGCTTTTACCATCAATCTACCGGAATTAGTTGTTGTAGCTGGAACGGTTATATCTTCACTACCATCATTTAATGTATTTGCTGCAAGAGTTACGGTGTCCGTAAAATCACCTGTTGCAGAAAAGTAGATATCTACTAATTGACAATTTACAGTTAAGATATTATCTGTATTTGCAACATCCCATGTAATGGTTTCAGTCTCACCTTGAATCCATGTGGTGTTTTCATTTTGACTTGTCACAACAAATGGACCAGCTAACTGATCGGTACTTAATTGCATTAAATCATCTGCCGTTTGTCCACCATAGATTACATTATCCCTAACCGTAAGCGCAAATTCAAAATCGCGCTGAACTTGTGGAATTACTTCCCAAGTTGGCGCTAAATTATTATCTAATATATCACTCAATTGCGGAAAATAACGACTTGGTGACGTTGTACCGCGTCTAGATCTAAACATAGGGCCTTCGGTAGCTGTAGGGCTTGGCAATAATGGAGTTTGCATATTTTCATTATCATTTTGCTCCCATGTGTATGTTAATACATCGCCATTTGTAACCGTATCAGGATCACTACCAGTACCTGTTAATTGAAATGCAGTACCAATAGGAATAATATAATCACTACCTGCATTGGCAGTTGGAGGTAGGTTAGATACAAGAATTTCATCAAAACACACAGAACTAACACCACCTTGTATGTTAGTACTAATATCTCTAATATTTACATAGTTAAAGTAATCATCAGAGTTGTTTTGAACATCTTGACCTGGGCAAATACCTGCATAGCCCATAATTGAAGAACCACTTCCTGGTTCAACCTCTGTGTTATTTCCACTTTTAAGACAAGTACCTGTACCATTGTGTGTATGGTAACCACCCATTTGGTGACCAATCTCGTGAGCAACATAATCCACATCGAAAGAATCTCCTGTAGGGTTTGACCTTCCTGTATAACCACTACCTTTATTACCTGAGTTACAAACACAACCTATACAACCTGCATTTCCACCACCATCGGTATTGAAATTATGACCGATATCATAATTGGCATCACCTATCGTAGCATCGATTACTTCTTGTGTCTTATCATTATATTCACCATCCCAAGGATCAGTTGCTGGATCGTAGAACATAATATCGAAATTGTCTGGGACAAACTGAAAGGTAACTCCCATTTCCTTTTCATAAATACCATTTACCCGCGTCATGGTAATTACCATTTGGGCCATAATGTTTGATTTTCTGTCAAAATCTGTAGTGGCACTTCCTATAAACAAAGCACCATACTCACCAGTACAAGACATCGCTAATTCGTAAAGACGAATTCTACTATCATCAGTCGCTCTTAATACATTATTTGGTGGAGCGTTCATAGCTTTCTCATACATTGTGTTATCAGTTTCACACAAAAAGATGTCGTCAGAGTTATCAACTAAATCCGCACGTCTATAAGCTATATAAACTGATTTGTCTTCGGTGTAGGGGTCAATGAAAAAGGTAGATTTCCCTGGTTCAAATACTTGTCCATGAAAGCCAGCTTGAGACACACTGAAACGTATAAACTTTCCAGGGTTTTCTATACTTCGACCTACATAACTTTTAATATTTGGAAGTTGTGCAGCGAGCGTAGGGTGAAGAATTTGAGCATCTAATACACGATAGGAATCTAAAGTTCCATCTACATTAGGAACGCTAATGATATTTTGGGATTTTCCAAAAAACTCACCTCTAATTGGTGCATTCTGTAACTTGTCCTTAACAGATTCAATATTTAAAGTATATAAATTGAATGCTGTGGGCATTTTATCTTTATTGAAACTAATATTTTGGACTTGGCTTTTTTTAGTTTCGGATAAAGGACTCCAATCGCTTTTGCCGTTCTGCGCTCCAATGGAACTTGTTAGTACACTAAGTAGTAATACTAAAATTAAAGTGTAATGGTTTTTCATAATTATTTGAATTTGGTTAAACGCTTGTTTACTATGTAAGAAAGTATTTTATCTTCTAAAACGTCATATTGGATGAGTTGATACGATCTCAATAGGAATTTGAATTGATTTTAAATTTTAGGTAAAGTGGATGTTGGATTTGGGGAATTGGAATTTGAGGAATTTTTCAGCTCTTCTTTCGAAAACATCCGATTTGTAAAAATCATAGATTATAGAGCAAGTGTCTAGAAGTAGAATTTTTCTCATAAGTCTTGGTTTTAGGATTAATTAGGTATCAACTTTTGATACTTAATTTATTTAAGAAGCCAAAAAACCAATTAACTTGAGGGATTGCTAGTTGTAAAATCTTGATTTATAGCTTTCTTAAAACAATAAGACACCTTAAACTTATTTTACCCTATGAGAAATTATTAAAAAATAAATTTAAGTGGGTCTAATAGATATACGTTAAAAAAATGTTAATGGTTTTTTGTTAAAAAAAGTTAAAGTGTAACTAATTGATTAACAAATTTTTGAAGGCTAAAATAATTTTGAATTGTAAGAATTTTGTAAATTTTGTTAGTCTAAAATATTCTACAGAAAATTGGGAGAGAACTTCAGATATAAAATTTAGATCAACTTTTAGAAGATGTAAAGTTAACGGTCACTGTATCCATGGTTTTTAATCCCATAAGTGTAGAAGCACTACCTACAGTGGTACAATTGCTTTTGTAGACTGCTATTTCTAAATAACCCGAAGAATTAAAAACAACCAAACCTTTGCCTTCATCGTTACGTTTGGATTCCTCAATTTCAAAATTTACAATATCACTGTATTTACTATATATTTTTTTAAACTTATGGTTACGTGCAGATATTTCAAAATCACGAGTTTTTTGGACCTCTTCAAAAAACTTCTGAGTAATATTGGTAATTACGTTTCCATAGTTATCAATATAAATTACACTGCCTATGATTTGATTTTTTTCGTCATTAACAAACGGAATTAAATTCTTAATGGGTTTAATAGTGTTAATAACTTTTCCTATAACCTCTAAAGTACCTCCTCGTGCAATATGGCATGCTACTTTTACAAAGACATCCAAAACAGGAAAACTGGTTTCTATTTTATCGTGGATATTAATTTCAACAATTTTCTCTGGTGCAATTTCAGCACAGATCATACTCATTATCCCGTTGTTGGCGCATATAAAGTAATGATCATCTAATTTAACTGCAATGTGCTTGTTTTCAGGATTTAACTCAGAATCAATTCCGATAATATGTATCGTCCCTTTTGGAAAACTACTGTATGCATTTAAGATAATATAAGCCGCTTCAGAAATATTAAAAGGGGACACAGAATGTGAAATATCTACAATCCTAACATCTAACAATTCACTATAAATAGCACCTTTTATTGCACCAGCAAAATGATCTTTTTCTCCAAAATCAGTTGTTAAAGTGATTATAGCCATGAATTAATTGTTGATATTTTTTTTAGAATTGAGGTCTTAAAATTATTAGATTTGTCTGTGTCTCAGTGATACACAAAACTAAGAAAAGAAAACAGATTAACATACTAAATTCAGTAGCCTTTTGAACGAACTTATCCTTGAACTCGAAGAAATAACTCCTAAAGAATTTTTCGGTGCGCAAAATGCCAATATAGAACTTCTAAAAAAATATTTCCCTAAACTAAAAATTGTAGCCAGAGGCAATAAAATTAAGGCCTATGGTGATGAGAGTTTGCTCGAAGAGTTTGATACCAGAATGATGATGTTGATGAAACATTTTGGCAAATATAACAAGCTCGATGAGAATGTTATTGAACGTATTTTAACTAGCAATAGTAGTGAAGATTACAATACCTCTGCTAAAAGTGGCGAGGTTATAGTTCACGGTGTTGGTGGTAAGCTGATTAAGGCACAAACCGTCAACCAAAGAAAACTTGTTGAAAGCATCCGTAAAAATGATATGGTATTTGCCATAGGTCCTGCTGGTACAGGGAAGACCTATACTGGTGTGGCTTTGGCAGTACAAGCCTTAAAAAGCAAGGAGGTGAAACGTATTATTTTAACACGTCCTGCGGTTGAAGCAGGTGAAAACCTTGGGTTCTTACCAGGTGATTTAAAGGAAAAATTAGATCCTTATATGCAACCTCTGTATGATGCCTTACGAGATATGATTCCGCATGAAAAATTAGAGAATTACATCGAGAAAGGAGTCATTCAAATTGCACCATTGGCATTTATGCGTGGACGTACTCTAGATAATGCTTTTGTAATTTTAGATGAAGGCCAAAACACCACACATGCACAGATGAAAATGTTCCTAACACGTATGGGTAAAAATGCCAAGTTCTTATTGACAGGAGATCCTGGTCAGGTGGATTTACCACGTCGTACCATATCTGGACTTAAGGAAGCCTTGCTTGTTCTTAAAAACGTGGATGGTATTGGTATGATTTATTTGGATGATAAGGATGTGATTCGTCATAAGTTGGTTAAGAAGGTTATAGCGGCTTATAAGAGTATTGAGAATCGAGATTAGTTTCAGTTTTAACAAACAGAATTCAGTAGATGGTTCTCGATACATTTCGACTAAAGTCGAAACACTCGAACTGACGGACAGATAAACAATTAAACGCATAAACGTTTAAAAAAATGAGCAACACAATAATAGATACCAACTTCAATTTCCCCAACCAGAAAAGTGTG
Source organism: Winogradskyella ouciana (assembly GCF_965284585.1). Lineage (NCBI taxonomy): Bacteria > Pseudomonadati > Bacteroidota > Flavobacteriia > Flavobacteriales > Flavobacteriaceae > Winogradskyella > Winogradskyella ouciana. The sequence goes on along the minus strand of NZ_OZ260095.1, from coordinate 3,120,580 downwards.
TACAAAGGCAAGGTAAGGGAGGTGTACAACATCAACGATGAGCAATTGGTGATGGTTGCCACAGATAGATTGTCTGCTTTTGATGTGGTAATGCCAAAAGGTATTCCATATAAAGGACAAATTCTCAATCAGATTGCAACCAAGATGATGAAGGACACAGAGGACTTGGTACCAAATTGGCTGGTGGCTACGCCAGACCCGAATGTAGCTGTGGGTCATTTATGTGAGCCATTTAAAGTAGAAATGGTGATTAGAGGTTATATGTCTGGCCATGCAGCTCGTGAATATAAAGCAGGAAAACGCATGCTTTGCGGAGTCCCTATGCCAGAAGGCATGCAGGAAAATGACAAGTTTCCAGAGCCCATCATCACACCAGCTACAAAGGCTGAAATGGGAGACCATGATGAAGATATTTCTAGAGAAGATATTCTGAAACGCGGTATAGTCTCTGAGGAGGATTATGCAGTGCTTGAAGATTACACACGCAAACTATTTCAGCGTGGTACAGAAATAGCAGCTTCGAGAGGATTGATTTTAGTGGACACCAAATATGAATTCGGGAAAACAAAAGATGGACAAATCGTATTGATTGATGAAATCCACACACCAGATTCCTCACGTTATTTTTATGCAGAAGGTTACCAAGAACGACAAGATAGAGGAGAGGCTCAAAAGCAACTCTCTAAAGAGTTTGTGCGACAATGGTTGATATCTAATGGATTTCAAGGATTAGAAGGACAATATGTACCTCACATGAGCGATGAATATATTAAAACCGTTAGCGACCGTTACATTGAACTTTATGAGAATATAACTGGTGAGACTTTTGTAAAGGCTGATGTTTCTGATATACAGAGTAGGATAGAAGCTAATGTATTGGAGTATTTGGGAGGTGTTTAGTTGTTGAGTTGTTGTCATTCTGAACTGTCACAATGAGCTTGTCGAAGTGATGTTTCAGAATCTAGTATCACTTCAGATTAGAGATGCTAAAATAAATTGACTACATCGAATCTTTGATTTCAGCATGACAAAATTTTAATATTTTTCTTTCAAAGTTCTAGTATGATGCTCCACATGGTGCGCTGTCCACATTATGATTTCGCGTACTGGCATTTTGCCCATTAATGGATGTGGAAGTATAACCGTGTCTAAATTCTTATCACTGATTTTTTTCGTTTTGTATTGCAGCTTCTTGCTTTCGGTTTGAAGTCTATTGAGTATGTACTTCTTATCTGCAATCGTTGGTACTTTCATGTTTTGAGAGCCTTTAAAGGTTTTGCCTTTAGCGTCTTCTAAACGTTCTTGGTAGCGCTTTACAATAGCGTTGTAGTCTCTAACTGGTCTGTTCGCTTTTCCAAACTTAAATCGTAATACATATTTAGGTAGGCTCAAAGCATCGTTAAGAGGTTTTATGCTTTGTAATAAGTGCAGTGCTTGTTGACCTTGCGTCCATTTGCCTTCTGGTCCTTGTGTCCAATGTTCGCTCGGTTGTTGCTCTAACCATGAGATTAATTCAGAATGCTTGGCATCAATTAAGTCCGCAATAGCTTCTTTATCCATAGAAGTGGTTTTGATAAAGAAAAGATAGGGAATATTTTGTTTAGTTGTGGATTTGTTTATTTAGCCATTAGCCATTAGCCATTAGCCATTAGCCATTAGCCATTAGCCATTAGCCATTAGCTATTCCTCTTCTTTTTCTTGAATAACAATTTTGTCTTTTTTAAAGATTGGCACTAGGTAAGAGAGATTAAACCCAAAGCCAACACCAAAACGACCACTGTCATAAGTACGATTAAAGCCAGGAATGTAAAGGTTTTCAAAATTATCTGGTGCAGTTTCTGTGACGAGTCCCTTTAGCTGCACGTTGATGCCAGCATAAAAATTATTGAACATTTCTGCTTTTATACCTATCTGTATTTCTGCCCAAATTGCCGTAAGCCCTTTGAATTCTTCACCTTCTTCAACAGAAAATAAATCGTCGTTCCAATATTGATGATTGACATCATATACTCTGTAACTATTTAAAGTTTGACTAAAGGTACTAGCTCCAGCACGGAAACCAACATAAATCATGTTTTCCATATCGAGCCAGTTCTTGTAAAAATTAAGATCTATTCCGCCTTTAAAATAGCTTCCTTTTGTGGTGTTATTTAGGACTTCGTTTTCTATGGTCCGTTCTTCATTACCAATTTCACCAGCCAAATAGATTTTTTTTGTCAGACGATAATCTCCCATAATCTCGAAGCCTGTGTAGTTATCGTCAAAAAACGTACGTCCCAGTTTGCTGATATCAGCACCTAGTCGTAAACCATACTTTTGCTTATAGACCAAAGTGTCCGTTACGGTTTTCTTTTCCTCTTGTGCAAAAGCTATTGTAGAGAACAACAGCAATATGGCCATGCTTTTAATGTAAAATGCGTACATGTACTGTATTTTCGTTTTCTACTTCCGTTACTATTGTTTCTACAGCACTTATCCAGCTGTCTTCCTCTAAATTAACATCTAGGTTATTAAATATACTTTTATAGCCACATGCTCTAGAGACATATACGAACTCTGTTGTATATGTAATTTCAATTATATCTACATCAGATTGTGTGGTGTCGTCTTCATCTAATCTTAGGTTTGTGTCCTTTTCTAGAATGAATCGTGCAGTTATAAGATCATCTTCAATACCAACAATTAAGGGTAATTCAACGGCTGTAGTATTCTCATTAAACAAAATCGTTTCATCAACATTTGCTACTGGAGGATTAGGGTCTGGTAAACCTTCACCATGAACTGTTAGTCTGGATACACTTTTTAAATCATCAGGATTGTTTATGTCGTAAAACTCTACTAAAAGACGAGGTGTAGTTGCAGTACCTTCGGCACAGATGTCGTCGCGTTCGCACGACAGTATCATTAGGAATGCAAAAAGAAGTAAAAATTGTTTTTTCTTCATTAAATTTAGTTTGAGCGATTTGCCAAAGGCCCATTATGGGCTTCAAATAAAACTACAGTTTCAATATGAGCCGTATGCGGAAATTGATCCACCAAACTCAGCTTTTTTACCTCATAACCAGAGCCCATTAATTGCTCAGTATCTCTCGCTTGTGTAGCAGGATTACAAGATACATAAACCAAACGTTCTGCATTAAGGTTTATTATTTTTTTAAGGGTTTTGGGTGCAATACCAGCTCGAGCAGGATCTAGGATAATTGTCCTGATTTTATTGGTGTACTCAGGATGTTCGGTTAAGAACTTCCCAACATCAGCTGCATAAAACTTTAAACCTTCAATAGCATTACGCTTCGCATTTTCCTTGGCATCTTCAATGGCCGAAGCCACAATGTCCACACCAACGATTTTTGTATTATTAGCCTTGCTAGCAATTATTTGTCCTATGGTGCCTGTGCCGCAGAACAAATCTAACACCACCGAATTATCCACTGCTTCTTTGTTTTCAAGTGCATACTCCACAACTTTACCATAGAGTTTCTCAGCACATTTAGGATTGGTCTGAAAAAAGCTTTTCATACTGATTTCAAAATTTAAGCCCAATAATTCTTCTACAATTTTGTCCTCACCATACACAAGATTAATGCTTCCGGAAGTAGCTATGGTACGGTCACCAATTTCATCGTTAATGGTATGTAATAAACCAGCAAGACGGTTACCAAACAATTCAACTAAGAAGTTAGCGAATTTTTTCAAGTTAAATTGCTCTAAATCATGAGAGGTCGTTACTAAATTAAATAACAACTTGTTGGTTTTGTACGATTTTCGGACTACGAAATACCTAAAAAAACCTTCTTTGCGTGGTGCATGCCAAGGTGCCAATCCTGTAGCTTTACAATATTCCCTAATGTCTTTTAAATGGTTTTCAACATCAGCATCAAATAAACCAGAATCTTTTTCCAAGTTTTCACCACACCACCAAAGTCCACGTCTTTTAAACCCTAATGTAAATTCATCTACATCGGTTTTTAGCTCTCTATCGTACCCAATCGCTGAAAAACCATATTCCATTTTATTACGATAATGAAAGGTGTTTGGTGAACTAACAAATTCATCAAGCTTATCTTCAATATCAGTAACCTTGCCTATACGCTTAAATAATTCTAAGGTACTTTGCTTTTTGTATTCGTGTTGTTTTTCAATAGGTAACTGAATGTATGGTGCACCAGGAATATCTTGATAAGGCATTTCAACTTCGTCCTCCGAAGGTTTTAAAACGTCGAGCAGTTTACATTCTGCGTATTTTTTGCTCGATTTTTTTACTTGAGCCTTAACCAGTTGGCCAGGCAAGGTATTGGGAACAAACACTACAAACTCACCATGTTCATTTCTAATGCGACCAATACCCTTGCCACCAAAGGCATAGTCTTCGATTAAAATCTCAATAATTTGTCCGCGTTTTACGAATTTGTTGCGTTCCCTTCTTGGCATGTATAGAAAAATTGAATGCAAATATAGTGGCATTTTGGACTATCTTTAAAAAGTTTGAAATAAAATTGAACCTTTTCAAATCTTTTACGTCTTTAGAATATGAAGGCTATAAATATACATTCGCGTACCATCGGTCAACCTAAGGCAAAGGTCTCGCAATTATTTAAAACATTGGCAACCCAAGATGATTTAATTTGGCCTTGTGAAAATTGGCCAGCTATTAGATTTAAAAATGGATTAAGAGTTGGGAGTCATGGAGGTCATGGTCGTGTACGTTACACTATTATCGATTTTAGAGAAGGTGATTATATTAAGTTTCAGTTTACAAAGCCTAAAGGTTTCAATGGTACGCACGAGCTAATGATTTCAGAAATTGATAAACACACCACTGAAATAACGCATGAAATACGAATGAAAACCAATTTTAAAGCTTCACTCTTATGGATTTTTGTGATTCGTTGGCTCCATGATGCTCTAATTGAAGAGGCTTTTGACAAGGTAGAAAACCATTTTCAAAACAATAAAAAGAAAACAACCTATAATTTTTGGGTTAAACAATTGAGAACGTATTACAAACGTAAAGCCTTTCAAACCAAACCAGCCTAATTGAAAACCGACCAAAATATAGATGCCGATTTAATAGAAGCTTATAAAGCAGGAAACAAAAGTGCGCTTGCTGCTTTAGTGAAACGATGGCATAAGGCATTTTGTAATAAGGCTTATTGGTTGGTAAAAGATAAGGATGTGGCAAAGGATATTGCGCAAGACAGTTGGACGACCATAATCCATAAAATTGATAAGCTAAAAAATCCAAATCAGTTTAAATATTGGGCTTATAGAATTGTATGTAATAAATCGACAGATTGGTTGCGGCAACAAACTAAAAATCAAAAACGAACTATTGGTTATAACAAGGAAATAGAAAGTAAGGAAGAGCATTATTCCGAAAATCAGATTCAGAAACAGATACTTTTAAAAGCCATAAATGCGCTACCAGTAAACCAAAATGAGGTTGTAAAACTTTTTTACCTTCAAAATTATAGCCTAAAACAAATAAGTGAACTATTGAATATATCTGTAGGAACAGCTAAATCGAGACTGTTTCATGCAAGAGAAAAATTAAAAAAAACTTTAAAACATAAAGATTATGAAAACTAATATGGAAGACATAGACAAATTAATAAAAGAGACATTAACAGCAGAAGAAGCTAAATTCTATGATGATTTAGACGAACAAAATGTTTGGCAAATGATATTTGGGATTTTTGAAGGAAAAAATAGCTGGATTGTTTATCTAATGAGTATTGTACAGGTCATTTTCTTCGGGTTGTTTATCTATTGTGCAATTCAGTTCTTCAATGCAGAAGCTACTAATGACCTCATTAAATGGGGGATTTTTGGAACCTTGGCTTTAATGGCTTCGAGTATGTTGAAGCTGTTTTCTTGGATGCAAATGGATAAAAAGGCCATTATCAGAGAAATTAAGCGATTAGAATTACAGGTTTCTTCGTTAAGTAGTAAAATCTCAGAATAGGATTTTATTTCAAATGGAATATTTAGTAACTTTACAGCCTCTAGGGATGATTTCTCTCCCACGCTGCTTTTTCAAGGCTTCACCATGACTTCAAAAATGGTACGCTAAGTCTTCGAAGGAATAAAGGTGATGAAGGAATGGACATTTTATTCACAATTAAAATTTTATTAAAATGGCTGTTTTAGACCAATTAACGTCGCAACAAGCGATCGATTTAGAAAACAAGTATGGTGCGCACAACTACCATCCGTTACCAGTAGTATTGAGTAGAGGAGAAGGCGTGTATGTGTGGGATGTAGAAGGTAAAAAGTATTACGATTTTCTTTCTGCTTATTCTGCAGTAAACCAAGGACATTGTCATCCAAAAATTGTTGGTGCAATGACCAATCAGGCACAAACGTTGACCTTAACCTCTCGTGCATTTTACAATGATATGTTAGGGAAGTACGAAAAATTTGCAACCGAGTATTTTGGGTTCGATAAGTTATTACCAATGAATACAGGTGCTGAAGCTGTGGAAACGGCGTTGAAGCTATGTAGAAAATGGGCTTACGAAGTCAAAGGTATTGACGAAAATGAAGCAGAAATAGTAGTTTGCGAAAACAACTTTCATGGACGTACCACAACTATTATTTCATTTAGTAACGACCCAGTAGCACGTAAGAACTTTGGACCTTACACCAAAGGATTTATTAAGATTGAATACGATAATCTTAACGCTTTGGAAGATGCGCTACAAAACAACCCAAATGTAGCAGGTTTCTTAGTTGAGCCTATACAAGGTGAAGCAGGAGTTTATGTTCCGAGTGAAGATTATTTAACAAAAGCTAAAGCTATTTGTGAAAAATATAATGTACTGTTCATCGCTGATGAAGTTCAAACAGGTATTGCACGTACAGGACGATTACTAGCCACTTGTGGCAACTGTGATTGTACAGATAAAAATTGTTCTTCAGAGCCTGAAGTAAAACCAGATGTATTAATTCTTGGTAAGGCATTATCTGGCGGAGCATATCCGGTTTCAGCGGTATTGGCTAATGATAATATTATGAATGTCATTAAACCAGGAAACCATGGAAGTACATTTGGAGGAAATCCAATAGCAGCAGCTGTTGCTATTGCAGCTTTAGAGGTTGTAAGAGACGAAAAATTAGCCGAAAATGCTTTTGAATTAGGTAACTTATTTAGGTCGGAATTAAACAAGTATATTAAAACGAGTTCTATAGTAAACTTGGTAAGGGGTAAAGGTTTGTTAAATGCTATCGTCATCAATGATGATGAAGAGAGTGAAACCGCCTGGAATATTTGTTTAAAATTAAGAGACAATGGTTTATTGGCAAAACCAACACATGGCAACATTATCCGTTTTGCACCACCTTTGGTAATGAACAGAGAGCAACTGTTAGACTGTGTGTCTATCATTACTAAGACTTTAAATGAGTTTGAAGATTAAGGTGCTAATTCACTAAAAGGTGCAATAGGAATATTGCGCAATACCCAAAAAATAATGACCATTGCTAATATAGCTTTGGTCATTTTTGATTTATGTAGAAGGTTGTCATAGGTTTTAGACCCAAATTTGTTAAAAAGGAATAGTATAGCTTGATACGCTAAAACTAAAACCAGCAGTAAAATTAGATAGTTGTGCTTTATTCCTGTAATGATGTTTCCTTGAAGAAAATTATGCACAGCCCTTTGACTTCCACAACCAGGACAATACAATCCTGTAAAGCTTAGGAACGGACATTTTGGAAAAAATGCGGATACTGATGGGTCTATAAAAAAATATAGTGGTAGAGCTAAAAGCAACACTACCACTATAAGTACTATATATATAGTTTTGTTAAAATTCACCATTAGTGGCAGCGCCTAAAAAGGCCAATCCGAATATTAGTACATATACCAACAAGCCTAAAGCCGCAACAACTATAGAGACAATTCCCCAAGTTTTTGCATTTTTAGAGGCACTCATAGCTTTTTCATAGTTGCCATCTTCATAGGCACTATTAACTTGTGTTGCATAAATTATACTTACTATTCCGGTTGGTAAACAACACAAGATTGTGCTGATTATCGCTAATGCCAAATAGCTATTTGGTCTTTGTGGTTTTTGGTCCATTTATTGGGTTTTAGTTGGTTATTGTTGCCATTGCTGCATCATTTCTTCAGATTGACGCATTATTTCATCCCATCCCACAGTATATATTCTGTAAACGGTCATTATTAAATAAATCACATTAATAATCAATATTACGAGAGCAACAATTTTAGCAGTTTTCATTGCATTTATACTACTCTGATCATAATTTTCAGGGTCAGCAGCAACTTTTTTAAGATTACTTTGAGCTATAAAGTATGCTGGTCCTGCCAGCAAAACACCAGCACCGCCAAAACAGCAGCATAATAATCCGATAATCGATAATACATATACAATTGCTGGATTGAGTTTTTGTTGTTCCATAATGAATTTTATTTAAGATAAAGTTTAAGTAAATAACTGACTATGATTATGACCACATTCAGTATTGCCAATATAGTAATTATTTTATTTCCGTTTTTAAAATTCTTAAAACTATTGAGTATAATAAACCCAATTAATGCTATAAGCGTATAAATTGCAGGATACATATAAAAGGCAGAAATAAATTCACCTTTTATTAGCAAAGCCAAAGAACGCTGAAGCCCACAACCCATACACTCAAAGCCAAACAACTTTTTGTTAAGGCAAGGCAACATATAATCTTCTATTCCTTTAATCAAAAATAGCATAGTGCTAAAATAGGGATTTGCAAATACTTTTTTATTAGCTCTAAATAATTATTCTAAAGCTTATTTTTGCATAAAATAGAATTAAAATGAATATTTCAAGAACCATAAACTTTGTTTGTATTGTAGCTGGTGGAATTATTGCCATATATGCTCAAGCAGAAGAAAAGCAGAACACCTATTTATTAATGGGAGGTATCATCTTATTGATGTTTGGGATCTATAGAACATCTCGAAATATTCCAAGTAAAAATGACAAGCAAGAGGAAGAAACTTTTGTAAAAAGCGAGAAGGTAGATGAAGATTAAAGTTGGTGATACAGTTGAAACTATTGACGATGCCATAAAAGGTGTTGTGACAAAAACCTCTGGTAACTCAGTTACGATTGAAGATGTTGATGGTTTTGAGCTTCAGTTTGAAGCCAAAGAACTAGTGATTATAAACTCTGAAAAAACACTAAAAAATGCCATTTATAATTCTGATATAGAAGCCGTAAAAAAAGAGAAGGAAACGGTAAAGAGAAAATCAGTACCAACCGTAAAGCCTAAAGAACGAAATGCACCAAAATTTGAAGTCGATTTGCATATTCACCACCTAACGGATTCTACTAAAGGTATGACCAATTTCGATATGCTGAATCTTCAACTAGATACAGCAAGAGGACAGCTAGAATTTGCGATACGTAAACGCATACCTAAGGTTGTTTTTATACATGGAGTGGGAGAAGGTGTGTTACGACAAGAGCTCGAAACTTTATTCGGCAGATATAATAACGTAAAGTTTTATGATGCTGATTATAAAACCTATGGGCTAGGAGCCACTGAGGTTAGAATATTTCAGAATGTAGCACCCTAATCTTCTTCCTGTAAAGGAAAAGAGTAAGTTAATGTACCAAGATCGAGTTCGTCTGCTGATAAGATATCAAAATCGAAACCTGTAATCAAGAAACTTGCAGTTACCGTTCTGGAATATTCGTTATCATCTGTTAAGCCTGGGTCACCGTAATCTGTAGCTTCTAATTCATTAAGGTAATGAGCAATGGAAACACCTTCAGTGATAGAAGTGTCATTTATAGGGTTTTTATCTAAATCTTCATCCTCAAATCGAGTTAATACACCATCACCATCATCATCGGTGTCTAGATAATCTGCAGTACCATCATTATCTGTATCTAAAGGATTGGTTGCAGGATTATCGTCGCCATCAGCATTTTCTGTATCGAGTTCATTTATTGTTTTTACATTGTCATTGTCATCGTCTTCATCTAAATAATCAGCAATACCATCACCATCTGTATCTTGAGGATCTGCTAAACCTCCAGGTCCGTATTCGTCTTCACTCGGAATACCATCGTTATCATCATCGTCAATGGTAACCGTAACAAAGGCAGTACCACTATCAGCTTCATAATCTTCTACAATGGTCAAATCGGCTGGCGGTACCAAATCGCATAATTCGTCAGTTCCAACAGACCTATTGTAGGTTCTATAGATAAATCTAATGGTTGACATATTTATTTCAAACTCTATAGGATCATCTACGGGAGTAGCTTCTGTAAACGGAAATTCTTGATCGTTATTTCGTGGAATAATCAAGGATAAAGATTCATTGGGATCCTCACGTAAATCATATATTAAAAATGACTCTGTGCTATTAGTACAGTAGTCTAGTTCTTTATCAAACTCTAAATCTACAGTGATAATATCACCATCATCACAAGCAGTTAAAAGAAATAAAGAAAGTACGATATAGATTCGACGCATCATGGTTTCAATTTTGAACAAAAATAACGGATTTGTAAAATTATAACGTTGCATTAACTAAATAATTTTATTTACAATATTTTTGCAATATGAATCACGTTTATCTAGACAATGCAGCGACCACACCACTTCGTAAAGAAGTCGTTGAGCGAATGACCGAAGTTCTCAATAATAACTTTGGTAATGCCTCTTCTACACATAGTTTTGGTAGAGCTTCCAAAGCACTTTTAGAGCAATGTAGAAAAAACATTGCGCGTTATTTTAATGTGTCTGCAGCTGAAATTGTATTCACTTCTGGTGGAACTGAAGCTGATAACTTGGCCTTACGAAGTGCCGTAAGGGATTTGGGAGTTACAGAGATTATTACTTCTAAAATCGAGCATCATGCAGTTTTACATACGGTAGAGCAATTGCAAAAGGAATATGATATCACAGTAAGTTTCGTCAATTTAGATGATTGTGGATTGGTGGATTATAATCACCTGCAAGACTTATTGCAATCTTCAGATAAAGCTATGGTCAGCTTAATGCATATCAATAACGAAGTTGGTAATATTCTCAATATTGAACGCGTTGCCAATTTATGTAAAGCATCCGATGCTTTGTTTCAGTCAGACTGTGTGCAATCTGTAGGACATTTTAAAATAGACTTGCAAGACATCCCGATTGACTTTTTAGCAGCAAGCGCACATAAATTCCATGGCCCAAAAGGTGTTGGGTTCTGTTACGTAAGAAAAGAATCTGGATTGAAGCCACTTATTTTTGGTGGTGAGCAGGAGAGAGGCTATAGAGCTGGTACGGAATCCATCCATAATATTGTTGGTATGGACGAAGCGCTGAAAATTGCCTATGCTAATTTAGATACCGAAAAACAATACATTTCTGAATTGAAGAATTACTTCATTGCACAATTAAAGGAAAATATAGATGATGTCAGCTTTAATGGAGGTTGTGAAGACACAGTAAATAGCACATACACTTTGGTGAACGTCTGTTTGCCTATTGCTCCAGAGAAGGCACCAATGCTACAGTTTCAACTCGATCTTAAAGGTATTGCTTGCTCTAAAGGAAGCGCATGCCAAAGTGGAAGTAATCAACAATCCCATGTACTTTCGGCAATTCTGGATGAGGATAAACTAAAGCGACCGTCCGTGCGCTTCTCATTTAGTGTTTTTAATACTAAAGAGGAATTAGATTATGTGGTGGATGTTCTAAAGGATTTTGTTAATTCTTAACGATCACTTTTTCAGATTTTACCGTATTTGTATTTGAAATCACATTGACTATATAAACTCCGTCGCTTAGATCTACTGTAGAGAGTTCATAGCGATTAGATACAGAATCATATTGGTTATTAAGCATACGCTTGCCTGCAACATCAAAAACTTCAATAGACTTAATGTCTAATCCATTTGGATTTAAAACAGCAAGTTGATGTAAGTCATTTTTCTGTCTTATGGTAAGCTTGCTAACTTCAAAATCATCAATACTTAGAGCCTCGCCAGGTGTAAATATAATTTCGAAGCGATTGGTGTAATTGCCTGGTTCAATGTTTAATTCATAATCTTGTTCCCTAAGATTGACATAAAGCTCGTTCTCAATGTCGTGAATATAAATGCCTTGTGTGTCATCAAAATTCTGAATATCAAATATTCTGAAACGTAAAGGCTGCTGTTGTTCTATATCAATTACTAAAGGAATAGTCAAAGCATCTTCAAAAGGATAGGCTTGAGCAGAATACGCTTTGTCATTGAGTGTAAAATAAGTATCCGAAGGGTGATTATCTGAACGGCTTAACTCTAATCCATAATCAAATCCAGCTGTTGCTGTATCATGAAAATTTAAAAGTAGCTGTCTTGTGTATTGGGATTGACCCACCGTAAAATCTACATTAACCCTAAAACGTTTGTAATCTTCTGGAACTATAGGAAGTCCATTTTCTTGAAATTGAATGCCATCTGAACTTGTATTGGTAGCATCACCATTTCTAAAGAAATAACTCTGCGCACCTTCTTTTACATAAGCTCTGTGTTCGTTTTTGGCACGCACAATACCAGATGTACCAACACTGCCCTCTACCATAAAACCTTGTCCAATTGGTATGTAGCGTTGAGCCATTTTAGTTCCGGTGGCTGGTGGCCCAGGAGGTAAAGAGTAAACATTATCTTGCTCATCATAAGTATAAAACACAGCAGGTGTATTGGAGATGATAACTCCAGAAGAATTGATAGTAAATTCTGAATAGCCACCAACATAATCTTGTAAAACGTGCGATTGTGTTTGTGGAGTACTGGCATCTTGCTCCCAATAAAACAATGTGCCTGTTATTGCTGCTTGATTTTGAGTATCGTGTATAAAGGCTGCAGAGTCCATAGCGCTAGGATACGGATTGCCAACCAGAGTGAAATCACCAGCAGCCACAGGATTAGCCATTGTGCCATTATTTGGTTTTCCTCTGAAATCGTAAGTGGTATTACCTGTACTAGCTGTTCCACTTCCTTTCATAGTGAAGCCCAATCCAGGATCTACATCACCAGTATCACCAGCATAAATCCAATCAGCATAAGCACTAGACGATACATAAGTCCATAACCAACGGTCAGATATGGTCAAAGGGCTTGCGGTTCCATTATACGAAGCGGTAAATATACTATTGTTACTGTCTATTGGATTCATGGTGGACAGAAGAGGATCGTCTAATTGATTAATCCTAAAATCATTATTTATAAAATTATCAGTCAATATTCCACCAACAGGTGAGCACCAATAATTGTAAGCCCATTGGTTGACTGTTCCGTTTTGGTAAACACTTAATTCACCAACACCAGAATTACCAGTTGTACCAGCTCCTTGAATTAATTGAGATTCGTTTCTAAGATAAAGTTTAGTGGTTGACTCTTCGAGGTTAACATCATCTTCTACGTATAAAACCTGATCATTAACGTAGACAAAAGCGTTGTTTCTGACACTAAGTTGTGCAAAAACCGAACTAAAACATAGCATTAGGCATGTGATGAGGGAAAATTTCATGCTTGATAAATTTATAACTAAAGCTTAGTAGGGTAACCTAAAGTGAATTAGACAGTTACAAATTTATGAAATTTAATGATACCTTAGGTGTAATACAACGAGAATTTGAGTTATTGCGCTAAAATATGGTCTAATTTACTTTGATTTTAGTTTTGAGCTAAGCAGTCAGTTTTGAACAACCCAGAAGACCCATCTTCATTTACACCAAAATTATAAGACCTCCAATTTGTATTTGAGTTGTCTAGTTCAAACTCTTCAGTTTCTGTGTTAAACAAGTAATATTTTAATTCTACTTTGTGGTAATTATTTGAAGAAAATGCTTTAAAAAATGCACCATCAATAAAGAATTTACCTTGGATCAAGTTAGGGAGGTCGTCAAATTCCGAAAAAATTGTTTCGTATTTTGCGTAGAGTATATCAGATTCTTGAAGAGGGTTGTTGATGTCATGGTAAACGAACTCTTCTATTTTTATTAGGTTGTTGTTTTCAAGGTGAAATATTCTGTATAAATCGTCTTCTTTGTATTCCAAAACAGTATTTCCTTGATATTGATATGTGAAATCAACTTTTTCATTTAATAATCCTTGCGGAATAATTATACTTCGTTCTACAACTTTTGAATTAATAATGGTATAATTGTTAGTTGTGTCCCCATAAAAAGATTCTAATACTGAAGTAATGCTTGTAACGTTTTCAGAATAATCAATGTCGTACTGGGTTTGATCAGATATCATCCATCCAGTTAAATTCGATCCCATAGGAAACGGTGTTGGGCCGCCAATGATTCTAGTAATAATATTATTGGCATCATATTCTATTTGAATACCTTCAAAGTTTGGGTCAAAATTGTCAACTCTAAAACCTAAATCCTCTCTTGGGAAATAGTCAAAGTAGAGTTGTGCTGCTTCATAACTTACTAACTTGCAATTATCTTCAGAATTTATGTCATCGCCTGTCGAGCACGATACTAGCAATGATAAGAATACCAATTTTAAAAAATGCTTCATGACAACTTTCATTAAAACTTAGCCGACAATCTCAAATTAAAAACACGAGGTGTTAAAAAATTAGGAATAGCAAACTGACGCTTGGTATAAACATCCCTTACCCAAGTATTGGTAATAGAGTTTTGGTTGTTGAACATGTTGTAAATCTCAAAACCTAAGGAAAGTTCCCTAAACTTCTTTTTCCAGCGAGCGTTGTAGGTTTTGGTTGGGTTTACCAGTTCTAGGGAAATACCCAAATCGGCACGTCTGTAGTCTCGCAATCGAATCTGAAAATCGTATGGATCCGCATAACTCGGAGACCCACCAGGAACACCTGTATTGTACACCAAATTGAGGTACATTTTTAAATTGGGCATGTTTGGTACATAATCCTGAAATAATGCTCCAAACTTTAAACGTTGATCGGTTGGTCTAGAAATGTAACCACGATTATCAATATTCTCTTCGGTTTTTAAATAGCCAAAACTAAACCATGACTCAGTGCCTGGTACAAACTCACCATTCAATCGCATATCCAAACCATAAGCGTAAGCTTTAGCATTATTCTTGGCCCTATAACGAATTCTTACGTTTTCTAAAGTGTATGGATTTACATCGCTTAAACCTTTGTAGTAGGCTTCAGTAACTAACTTAAATGGTCTGTCCCACATTTTGAAGCTATATTCATTACCTAGAACTATATGAAAGGATTTCTGAGCTTTAACATCTGGTTGCACAACACCAGAGGAATCTCTTAATTCTCTGTAAAAGGGTGGTTGGTAATACAAACCACCTGCAACTCTAAACAACATATCCTTGTCCCAATTTGGCTTAATGGCAAATTGAGCTCTTGGGCTAAAAACCGTTTGTGTATTGCTTTCTATATCCTCGCCACTCACAGTCCAGTTGTGTGCTCTAACACCAACATTGTAAAACACTTCATTGGCTCCCCATTCTGTTCGTTTACTATATTGGGCAAAAGCTTGCATACGATTTATTTGAACTCTATTCAACGCTCTGATGTTTTCAAAAGCTGTTAGAGGGCCTTCAAAAGGTTCGTAAGGTTGTAAATTTGGAATGCTAAAATTCGGTGGACGAATAGAGAAGCCTGCCGAATCTATAATTTCGTATTCTACCAAACGATCTCTAATATCTTCATGCGTGTATTTTACCGACCATTCAACTGTAGATTCTTCATCGATTTTGTAATCACCTCTATGCTCTGCATTGATGATAAAGGCATCTAAATCGTTACGTGCATGTGTTAATTGTGAACCAATGCCTTCGCTGAATTCAACTTCACCTAAATCCTCGTCACCTATATTAGTATTGACTTCTCCTAAACGGTATTGCGCAAAAATGTCGAAATACTCTTGCTCTATAGTGTGATATGCTGAAGCAATCAGCTTTAGCGTTAAATCTTCGTTGACAAAATAATTCGCCTTAAAGGCACCAAAATAAGTTTGGTATTGATCTTCTTCGTTACCTTCATAAAACACTAAAAGCGCTACAGGTTCTTGTAATGTACCGAAGTTAGTTTGTCTATTTTCTGGCTGAAAGTTGTATTTGTTTAAGGAGATATTTCCCAAGAAGTTGAGATGAAACTTATCCGAAAAACGATACGTTAAATAGGTCTGGGCATCTGCAAAAACAGGTTCTACGTTACCTTCGGTTTCTAAGTTGTTTAATATTAAACTATTGTCTCTGTAGCGCACACCAGCAATACCAGAAAATTTTCCATCTTTAGAAATCGTTTCAGCAGCAATGCTTCCTCCTAAAAAACTTAAATCTGTTCTTATGCCAAAATCCACAGGATTTCTATATGTAATATCCAATACAGAAGAAAGTTTGTCTCCATATTTGGCTTGAAAACCACCAGCCGAAAAATCAACATTAGAAACCAAATCCGTGTTCACAAAACTCAGACCTTCTTGATTACCTGAACGAATAAGAAACGGACGGTACACTTCAATTTCATTAACATAAACCAAGTTTTCATCAAAATTTCCACCACGTACTGAATATTGCGTACTCAGCTCATTTGAAATATTAACACCAGGCAAGGTTTTTAGTATGTTCTCCACACCAGGTTGTGCACCTTTTATGGTTCTTAAGGTTTTTGGAGTCACAGAGACAATTCCGTCGACGCTTTGCCTTGTATTGGTAGAAATGACCACTTCAGCAATTTGCTCTACTTCAACTTTCATTACAGGATTAAACTCTAATTCCTGTCCATTTTTTAAATTGAATTTTGAAACAACACGACTGTGTCCAACATGTGTAAATTCTATAGTTAATTCAATATCTGAAGGTACTCTTAATTCGTAGAAGCCATTTTTATTGGTTGCACTCCCTTCACCAGTAGAAGCTTTTATGTTAACATTTTCTATTGGGTTATTGGCTTCATCCAAGATAACACCTCTTATAATTGCAGACTGTGAATAGGAAATTGCACTAAAAAGCAAACAAAATAGAAGAATAAAGTGTAAGCGTTTCAAATATTAGTTTTTATAGTTAGCATTAAAAAAGATCATAAAGATCAAGTTTTGTCATGCTGAACTTGTTTCAGCATCTCAAAGTATGAAAAACAAAAAATGAGACTCTGAAACGAGTTCAGAGTGACAAGATTTTAATGTTATTTCATTTATTTTCTGAAAAAGGTTGCTTCAAATGTAGAACTATTTCCAACATTATCGGTAACAATTATCTTTAATTCGTTCTTAGTGTCTTTAGCGATGTTATCATTAAAATCGTGCACCAACATCTTGGTTTTATAGTCGTACTCCATTAAGATCCATTCACCATTTACAGTTGCTCTGTATTTGCTGATTCCAGATAATTCATCATCAATTTTCACTTTCAGATAACGGTATTTGCTCAACCATTTCTTGTTCTGAAAATTTACTGGTTCAATTGTTGGTGCAACCGTATCCATTACCAATGTATATAAACCTAATGTTTTACTACCAGCGCTCAAAATGTTTCCTTTCCGCTTTGTGTGTACATAACTTGGTCTTTTGTAATAACCGTATAAACGCGCAATGAAAATTTTGTCCAAATGCTCAACCTTATAATTACTTAGGTCATAATTGATATAGAAATTCTTTTGAAGTGGGATGTTGTCTTTATGAAGATGAATTGTATCTGAGCTTACTTTAAAATCAATAAAAACATCATCATAGACCGTGTTTTCATAGAAATTAACGGTAACGTTTCCAGATTGAAGCGTTGTCGGTTGGTTACTGTATACCAATGTCTTGTTGGCATCAATGTCTCGTAATGTTTCATTGGGCTTTTCATACTTTCCATTTACAGGAATATTCACCCAAGTTTCGTTGCCTTCAAAATCACGAATTCTTATTTTATAAACAGACGAAGTACTATCTTCAACACGTATATAACCATCATCATACGCATCTTTGTATAGGCTCAGCGGATTGTTTTTCTGAATAAATAATTTTTGAATACGAGAACGTTTGGTTTTGTAATATTCATAATCAATTAAACGCTTAATGTGCTTAGATTCGTCAAAACTGAAACGTTTAAAATCTATTTCCAGGCTTTTATTGCCATTAAAAAATGTTTCAATATTGCTTACTCCATTGTTGTTTGGCGCCAAATCTTGTTTGTCATAAGAAGTCACTCCAAAACCTATATTGCCAAAAGCGGTAATTTTTTCAACCTCATAATCACCACTTTTCTGCGGTATTAAACGAAGAGGTACACGTTCATTCTTACCATTAATTATGGCATTTTCATCTTTTGGATACGCAAATACTGCTGACACAAATGGCCTTTTAGAGTCTTTTGCCTCAATGCCAAATAGCATTGGATTCATGGGACGTTCTTGGTTGTCTCTTATTTCAAAATGCAAATGAGGTCCGCCAGAACCGCCTGTATTACCAGAGTATGCAATAACTTCATTGGGTGCAATAATGAGTTCTTCAGAACTTGGAAAAACTTCAACCTCAAAACTTTCTTTATCGTATTGACATTCCTTGATGTATTTTTCCAATCGGTCAGAAAATTTTTGAAGATGGCCGTAAACCGTTGTGTATCCATTTGGATGTGTGATGTAAATGGCCTTTCCGTAACCGTAATGCGAAATTTTTATTCGGCTCACATAACCTTCTGCAGCAGCGTAAACTTTCAATCCTTGTTTTTGCTGAGTCTTTATATCCAAGCCAGAATGGAAATGCGAAGAACGTAACTCACCAAAAGTACCAGAAAGCACTAAGGTGATGTCTAAAGGGTTTCTAAAATAATCTTGAGGGTATTCTGACTGCGCGTACACAGACGAGGTAATTAAAAAGAAGAGTAAAAACTTTTTCATAGACTAAGCAATACAGCTAAAATATCAAATAGATTAAAATTTACAAATGGTAATGTTGTATTATTTTTAATATGCACAATTACATTTTATAAAATTGTCATATTGATCGTTGATGAGTTAAAATAAACATTTTTGTACTTGTATAATGTTTATTTTAATCAAGTTAATTTCTTAACGCTCTAATTGTTTTGATGTTATGTGAATTAAAAATAATTGTAAAAGAATTGTGTTTTTTCATTAGGTATGTTAACTTTGTTTCTACAGTATTGAATTACTTTAATGAGTAAAATAGAAGAAATTGTTGATGCTTTAGAGAATAAGATCAGTAAGATTTTACACAAGCAAGAGGTTTTAAAGCAAACTAATGCGAAACTTACGGATCAATTAGAGAAACAACAAAAAGAACTTCTCAGCAAACAAGAAGAAATTGCTTCTTGGGCAGAAAAATATGAGACACTCAAAATAGCAAATTCAATGCTTGGTAGTGACGAAAATAAACGAGAAACAAAGCTCAAAATAAATGCACTTATTAGGGATATTGATCATTGTATAGGTCAAATCTCGGAATAAAGTTGTAAATTTAGACTGAATGTCAGATCAATTAAAAATTAAACTTTCTATTGCAAACAGGGTATATCCTTTAACAATAAATCCAAAGCAGGAAGAAGGTTTGCGAAAGGCCACAAAGAAGATTGAGGCAATGATAGGGCAATTTGAGCAAAATTACTCTGTAAGAGATAAGCAAGATGTTTTAGCAATGTGTGCTTTGCAGTTTGCGGCTCAAGTAGAGCAAAAGTCAATAGATAAAGAGTATGTTAATGAGGAAGTTCAGGAAAAGTTAGAAGCTTTAAATGATCTGCTTCAAAAACACATCTAACTCGTACGTTCTTTAAAATACATAAGGTTACTGCCTACATTAGTTATATTTTTTGATAAACTCAACGTTAATTCTTTAAAAAGGGTGAGTTTAAATTGTAAAAGCAAGCCATCTCAGAATGGATCCTTGATCAGTTTGTTAGCCCTAAACTTGTTTTTAAGGAGTTTATACCAGAATCCAAAACTGATGTAGGCTTTTTTTATATACTAAACTAAATAACTAACATGGATACTAACACAATTTTATATATTGTTGGAGGAGTAGTATTAGGCGTAATACTGGGCTATATAATCGCTAAATCCCTTGAAAAAGGAAAGGCATCTAAATTAATCGCAAATGCAAAGAAAGAATCCAAGTCGATTTTAAAGCAAGCAAAAGTAGATGCAGAATCATTAAAAAAAGATAAAATACTTCAGGCTAAGGAAAAGTTTATTGAACTTAAGGCTGAGCACGAAAAAGTCATACTTTCTCGCGACAAGAAAATGGCTGAGGCAGAAAAACGTATTAGGGATAAAGAGTCCCAAATTTCCAATGAACTTTCGAAAGCAAAAAAATCCAATCAATCTTTAGAAGGCAAAATCAAAGATTACGATTTTAGATTAGAGTTTCTTGAGAAGAAGAAGGATGAAGTTGAAAAGACGCATAAAAGCCAAATACAACAATTAGAAGTCATTTCTCAACTCTCAGCAGAAGAAGCTAAAGAACAACTGGTAGAATCTCTTAAAGAAGAGGCCAAAACAGATG
Organism: Winogradskyella ouciana; assembly: GCF_965284585.1. Classification (NCBI taxonomy): domain Bacteria; kingdom Pseudomonadati; phylum Bacteroidota; class Flavobacteriia; order Flavobacteriales; family Flavobacteriaceae; genus Winogradskyella; species Winogradskyella ouciana. Next base: position 3,100,116 of record NZ_OZ260095.1, on the reverse strand, counting down.
CTATGGCTTATGCCCAAGAACGATTAGAGGAAGCCAAGCTAACTGCACAACAAGAGGCCAAAAAGATTATCATTAATACCATTCAGCGTATTGGTACAGAAGAAGCTATAGATAACTGTGTATCTGTTTTCAATATTGAATCTGATGACGTTAAAGGTAGAATCATTGGTAGAGAAGGTAGAAATATTAGAGCTATAGAAGCAGCTACAGGTGTTGAGATTATAGTTGATGATACACCAGAAGCTATTATATTATCTTGTTTTGATTCTGTAAGACGTGAAATAGCACGTTTATCGCTTCATAAGTTAGTGACTGATGGTAGAATACACCCAGCTCGTATTGAAGAGGTAGTAAGGAAGACAGAAAAGCAGATTGAGCAAGAAATTATAGAAGTCGGTAAACGTACGGTTATCGATTTAGGGATTCATGGTTTGCACCCAGAATTGATAAAAATGGTAGGACGAATGAAATATCGTTCTTCTTATGGTCAAAACCTATTACAGCATTCACGCGAAGTCGCTAAGCTTTGTGGTGTTATGGCCGCAGAGTTAGGTTTAAATCCAAAATTGGCTAAGCGTGCAGGTTTATTGCACGATATCGGTAAAGTACCATCTTCTGAAACTGATGTAGAAACTCCACACGCAATCCTTGGTATGCAGTGGGCAGAAAAGCACGGTGAAAAACCAGAGGTTTGTAATGCCATTGGAGCCCACCATGATGAAATAGAAATGACAACCATGTTGTCACCAATTATTCAAGTTTGTGATGCTATTTCGGGAGCAAGACCAGGTGCGAGACGCCAAGTGTTGGATTCTTACATTCAACGTTTAAAGGATTTAGAAGATGTAGCTTTTGGTTTTAACGGCGTAAAGAAAGCCTATGCTATACAGGCAGGTAGAGAACTACGTGTTATTGTAGAGAGTGAAAAAGTTTCTGATGATAAGGCAGCTAGTTTATCTTTTGAAATTTCTCAGAAAATACAAACGGATATGACCTATCCAGGACAGGTAAAAGTAACCGTAATTAGAGAAACTAGAGCGGTGAATATAGCCAAGTAGAATAATAGTGTATTTAGATTTACTAAAAAGTGTCTTAATTTCTTAAGGCACTTTTTTTTATATGTATACTGCACAAAACACATACTATGTAAAATTTTTATTCATTACTCGAGTAAGTATGTGATGTAAAATTTCTAAGATCAAAGTAGATATTATTTTCTCGGATGAAATTTGTTTAAAACATCGCTTAAGTGAGTCCTATCCACATGCATATAGACTTCAGTAGTCGTGATGCTTTCATGACCTAGCATCATTTGTATAGCCCTTAAGTCTGCACCGTTTTCCAGTAAATGCGTAGCAAATGAGTGTCTAAAGGTGTGTGGCGATACCGTTTTTTTCAGACCAGACTTCTCGACCAATTTTTTTATAATGGTAAATATCATAGCACGAGTTAACTTTTTACCCTTATAATTTAAGAACAGAATATCTTTAGAACCAGATTGAACATCTATATGGTTTCTTATGTCTTTCCAAATGTTGATAAACCGTTGGGTGGTTTCTCCAATGGGTACAAAACGCTGTTTATCACCTTTACCAGTCACCTTTATAAAGCCCTCTTCAAAAAATAAATCAGATAATTTTAATTCAATAAGCTCACTCACACGCAAGCCGCAGCTATATAAAGTCTCTATGATGGCTCTGTTGCGTTCTCCAAGATTTACACCATTGTATTGGTAGCTCAAATCAATAGTGCTTATTAGTAGGTCAATATCGCCAATGGATAAAGTGTCAGGAAGTTTTCTACCGATTTTTGGGGATTCAATTAAATCCAGGGGATTGGTTTTTCTATAGTTTTCAAAAACGAGATAATCAAAAAAATTGCGAAGACCAGAGATGAGACGTGCCTGCGACCTTGGGTTTATGTCTTTTGAAATGGTATAGATAAATTGTTTTATGATTTCATTGTCAATAGCTGTTGGTGAGCTACTTATATTATTATTTTCAAGATAGGTGATCAATTTTTTAATGTCATAGCTATAATTTTCTATGGAGTTGTTGGAAAGACCACGTTCAATCTTGAGATAGTGCTGATAATCAGTAATCGCTTGGGACCATTTCATGCCTAAAAATAGAAAAATATAAACTCAAATAAGTGAAAATACTACGCAATTTATCGTATATTCATTATAAATTGTTAATAACAAAATTTATAAGTATTTGTAAATCAATAATATATATATCTGTGTTTACAAAAATGTTAATAACTGTGTGAAGAAACTTTAATATTTAAAAAAAAAGGCTTTAGTTTGTATTAATCAATTTTAAAACTTTAAAGATTATGAAAAAATTATTTTTAGCTGCTTTTGCAGTTTTTGCTTTTGCAAGTGTTAATGCACAAGATTTTAACGCTGGTATCAGTGGTGCTTTACCAATAGGTGACGCCGGAGATGGTTGGACTTTTGGAGTTAACCTTGATCTTAATTACTTATGGGAAGTTTCTGATGATTTTCAAGCAGGTGTAACTGCAGGTGTAGCTCACTACTTTGGTGATGAAATCTCTGGATTTGAAATCGAGGACGCTACTTTTATTCCTATTGGTGCAGCAGGACGCTTCGCTGTATCTGAAGAGTTTACTTTAGGTGCTAATTTAGGCTATGGAATCGGTATTGCTCCTGATGGTAACGACGGTGGATTTTACTATTCACCTAGAGTTCAGTATGGTGTAAGTGATTCATTAGATATCGTGTTCGCCTATACAGGTATAAGTATTGAAGGAGGATCGTTTGATGCAATTTCTCTGGGAGTAGAGTTTGGATTGTAATCTATCTAAAATTATAGATAAAAAGGAGGCCAAATGGCCTCCTTTTTTTTACAGTTATTTTTAATAGATAAACTAATTGATAATTGAAATTTTAACAATATTTTGTTTACAAAATTGTTAATAGTTCAAATCAATTTTTTTAAAGATCTCTAAAAAATGCTTTACTTAGTATAAACTAATTTTTAAACCATAAAGTTATGAGAAGTTTATTTTTAGCTGCTTTTGCAGTATTTGCATTTTTAAATTTAAATGCACAAGGGGATGATGATCATGGCCCAATCCAAGAGGGTAAATGGCAGATTGAAATTAATACAGGTTCTTGGACAACAGGAAGCACTGCTTTTTCATTAACGTCTGTTGATGGCGAAACCATGTGGTCCGTGGGTGGTGAAGGTGGCTATTTTGTAGCTGATGATTTAGCAATTAAGGCAGGTTTAGGCTATTCCGATTTTGGAGATGATTTTTCATCATTTAGCTATAAAATTGGTGCAAAGTATTACATTAATAGTGAATTTCCGGTTGGCTTAGATTTCACCGGTACAAGTTTCAAGGACTTTGATGAAAATCCGTCATATGTTGGTATTGAAGGAGGTTATGCTTGGTTCATAACCCAAAAAGTAAGTATTGAGCCTAAGCTACGCTATAATATATCTATGAACAGTGATTTTTATGACGATGCACTTCAGGTTTTAATCGGATTTGCAATTCATTTATAAACAGTAGTGATAAAATAAAAGAGGCCATCTGGCCTCTTTTTTTATTTATGTGAATTTCGATTATTTACATTAAATATTAACATTCTGTTATATTTCAATTGTCGCCTAAATCTTACATTTGGTGTTCGAAAAATTAAACTGATATCAAAATGAAAAAAATTACTTTATCTGCAATTATGGCTTTTTTTAGTGTAATTGCTATTAACGCTCAAGATGAAACCACAGCTTCTGCAGACCAACAATTTGGTTTAAAGGCAGGATACTCTTCAATTATTTCTAAAGTCAAAGTTGATGGTGCTTCTGGTTCTGATAATGTTTCCGGTTTTTACATTGGCGCTTTCGCTGAAATAGAATTAGGTGATAAATTCTCTTTACAGCCAGAAATTACTTTTGCAAACTATAGTCAAGATGGCGAGAGCAGTAGCGTATTACTAATACCAATTCTTACAAAATTTAAAGCAAACAATGAATTAGGGCTTTATGCAGGACCTCAATTAGATTACCTGCTTAATGAAGAAGATGCAGAAGGATTGAAAAGAGTAGGACTAGGATTAGCTATTGGTGCTTCGTATGATATTTCAGATGATGTTTTTATAGATACTAGATATACTTTTGGTATTTCTGATAGATTAGATGGGGATTTAGAAGGATTTGAAGATTTTAATGTTAAGGCAAAATTTAATTATTTTCAGGTAGGCTTAGGATACAGATTCTAAACATTAATTAACTCAACATAAAAAAAAGGCAATAATTGCCTTTTTTTTTTATGCCAGAATTTTTACCACGTGGTATCCTATATATTACTATGAATTTAGTTAATATAGAGTTTTGGAGCTTAATTTATATTTTTAAAAACATACTTAAGCGACTGATAATTAAGAAGATAAATATATTTTGTTTATTAATTTGTTAATAACTAGTACTAAATCCCATAAATTCTTCAAAAAAATCATTTATTTAGTAGTAACTAATTTAAAACCAAAAGATTATGAGAAATTTATTAATGTTTACCGTATTATCAGTTTTTAGCTTTTCAATTATTTTTGCACAAACCGGCGAAGATAACGATAGTTTTACTACTGGTTGGGCAGAAGGAGATATTGCTTTAAGCGGATCCTTAAACTATTCGACTACATCTCAGGATGATGTAAAAGATTCTAGTTTTGGCGTTATGCCACAAATTGGCTACTTCTTCAATGAAAACTTGCAAGGTGGCTTAAGTTTAGGCTATATGTTTAATACTGCAGAGGCTAATGACATAGATATTTTTGACGAAAGTACCATTATGGCTGGTGCCTTTCTTAAATATTTCTGTATGCCAGAAAAAAGGTTTAGTCCATATGCTTCATTGGGCATTAATTATATGTCTACAGATGACGGATTAAATGATGTAAAGTTTAATGGTTTTGGTATTGGAGTAGGTTTAGGTGCAAATTTCTTCTTAAATGATGATTGGGCTCTAACTACTTCGGTTGGTGCTCTGTCTTACACTTCTGAAAAGGCAGATTTTGATGGTGCAGAAGCCAGAAACACTTTTGGACTAGATTTAGACTTTAAAAATATATGGTTTGGAGTTGTAAGAAGATTCTAGAACTATTAGAGTTTTATAAAAAGCAGCCAACTTGGCTGCTTTTTTTATTAGGTTTTTATACCTTTATCTTATGAAGAAACTTATAGTCATCAACGGTCCAAATCTCAATTTATTAGGTAAGAGAGAACCAGAAATATATGGTGACAAAACTTTTGAAGACTATTTAGGTACCTTACAGTCTAAGCACAATGACGTTAAGATTGACTACTATCAGTCTAATATAGAAGGTGAAATTATAGATAAGTTACAAGAGGTTGGGTTTAACTATGATGGTATTATATTAAATGCCGCTGCTTATACACATACTTCAGTAGGGATTGGCGATGCTGTAAAAGCTATTGAAGTACCAGTTGTAGAGGTTCATATTTCCAATACATTTTCAAGAGAAGAATTTAGACATCAGTCTTATATTTCACCAAATGCAAAAGGAGTTATACTTGGTTTTGGGTTAAGAAGCTATGATTTGGCGATACAAAGTTTAATAGAATAAGGCATGAGAAGGATAACACTTGTTCTAGCCTTTCTTTTATCAGGGATTTTTGTAAGTGCTCAAACTGATTTTGGTATTAAAGGTGGACTGAATTTTACTTTTTTTAGAGTAACCGAAGGTAGTTTTGGTACTAATCCAAGCGAGGAGGTTGGCTTTTATGGTGGAGTATTTTTTGATGTTGAATTTGAGGATAAGCTACACCTACAACCAGAGTTACTTTATATCCACATACGGGATTTTCAATTTCTAAATGCACCAATTTATCTGGAGTATGATATTGACAAAAACTTTCACATACTTGTTGGGCCTAGTCTAAATTACTTTTTCGACTTCTTTTCTAACAAATTTAAAGTGCGAGCTGATCTTGGCTTGGCCTACAGCTTTACTGAAAACTTAGATATGCATATGAAATATACCTTAGGTTTTGAGGAACTTGCACCTAATATGGTATTTCTAGGCTTAGGTTATAAGCTGTAAAAATAAAGCGATTCAATTATTAGATGAATCGCTTTTTGTTTTTAAAATAAGAATTATTTCCCATTCGGAAGGATAGGAAGTCCTTACAAATGAATCACTTCATCATAGGCATCAGCCACAGCTTCCATTACAGCTTCACTCATTGTTGGGTGAGGATGAACTGCTTTTAAAACTTCATGGCCTGTAGTTTCTAACTTACGACCTAAAACAGCTTCAGCAATCATGTCAGTTACACCAGCTCCTATCATATGGCAACCTAACCATTCTCCATATTTAGCATCAAAAATCACTTTTACAAAACCATCTTTATTTCCGCCTGCACTCGCTTTACCAGATGCTGAGAATGGAAACTTACCGATTTTTACATCAATACCTTGCTCTTTAGCTTGAGCTTCAGTTAATCCAACACTTGCAACTTCTGGAGAACAGTATGTACAACCAGGAATATTGCCGTAATCTAATGGTTCAACGTGTTGTCCTGCTATTTTCTCTACGCATAAAATACCTTCAGCCGACGCTACGTGAGCTAACGCTTGCCCAGGAGTTACATCTCCAATGGCATAATAACCAGGTATATTGGTTTGGTAGTAATCATTAACTAAGATTTTGTCTCTATCTACCACAATACCAACATCCTCTAATCCTATATCTTCAATATTTGATTTTATACCAACAGCGGATAAAACAATATCTGCTTCTAGTACTTCTTCACCTTTCTTGGTCTTTACTGTAGCTTTTACACCACTACCAGAAGTATCTACAGAAGTAACCTCAGCAGAGGTCATTATTTTGATACCAGATTTTTTAAAGCTACGCTCTAATTGTTTTGATACTTCGTCATCTTCAACTGGAACAATTTTAGGCAAAAACTCAACGATAGTCACTTCTGTTCCCATGGAATTATAGAAGTATGCAAATTCAACACCAATAGCACCTGAACCTACAACAATCATTTTCTTAGGTTGCTTGTCTAGTGTCATTGCTTGTCTATACCCAATAACCTTTTGGCCGTCTTGTGGTAAGCTTGGGAGTTCACGTGAACGCGCACCTGTAGCAATAATGATATGGTCTGCAGAATATTCTTTTCCATCTACCTCAACTTTTTTTCCAGGTTTTACTTTTCCGTACCCTTCAATGACATCAATCTTGTTCTTTTTCATTAAGAACTTAACACCATTACTCATACCATCTGCAACACCTCGACTACGCTTTACAACGGCATCAAAATCGTGCTCGGCATCCTTTAATTTTAAACCGTAGTCTTCAGCATGTTTAAGATATTCGAAAACCTGAGCAGATTTTAAAAGTGCTTTTGTTGGGATACAACCCCAATTTAAACAAACACCTCCAAGACTTTCCTTTTCTACTACAGCAGTTTTAAATCCTAATTGAGATGCTCTAATCGCAGTTACATAGCCACCTGGACCACTTCCTAAAACTATAATATCGTATTTACTCATAAGTGATTTTATATTGAAAATGAGTAGCAAAAATATGAAAATCCCTTAACAATATTGAAATATAGAGATGTCAAATTTTATCATTTGAGCAAATGTTAATTTGGTTTCGGACAATCTAAAAGCTTTAATGAAAGTATTTTTACAATAATGTTATGCGATAAGTGATTAGTCCATAACATAAGCTAACATAATCACACAACTAAATAACTTAAAATTTAAAAAAATGAAAAAATTAATATTATTATTTGCAATAGGAGCTTTTACATTTTCAGTAACAAGCTGTAAAATTGATAAAGAAGAATCGGGCGAGATGCCAGAGTTGGATGTAGATGTAGATGCTGACGCAGGTGAATTGCCAGAGTACGATGTAGATTGGGCAAATGTGGACGTAGGAACCAATATAAGAACGGTAGAGATACCAAAAGTTGTGGTGGTAATGGAAGAGGAAGAAGTAGAAGTTCCATACATAGATGTTAACATGCCTGGTGAAGATAAAGAAGAAAGAACTCTAATGGTTGAGGCCGAAGTTTCTGGTAATGAGCACGATATAGAGATACAAGAAATAAGAGCAAGTAAAAATCGCTTATATGTAATCTCTAGATTGGAGAAATTGGATACTGATTTAGGTGATAAAACAGTTAGGATTCAAGATCAGGTAGATATTAATGCGCCAGATTTGGATGTTAAGCATATCATTATTGGTAAAAAGGTTGACAGAGTTTTTAATAATAATTATACTTATGTTAACTCCATGAATGATTTAGATGCGAGCATCAGAAACGCTGAAGTAATCTATAAAAGATAACATTTAAGTTAATCAAAACACCAAAACCCTTTCATTGATTTGAAAGGGTTTCTTATATTCAAGGATATTCCAATGCCTACAAATCATCTGTAAAATGTTGCTTGGCTTTATCTTTAGAGAACTTGTTTTTGTTATAATCCGATGATTTTCCTTTTGGTATTGAGAGCGATTTCCAGCTATCTCCTTTAATTAATTTACCGATAAAAACAATTTGCCCAATATGGTAGGCATAATGCATCATTTGTCTGTTTATGGCTTCCGTGACTGTATGCCCTTGATTTCTAATATAGACTATACTGTCCAAATCCTCTTCTGTTAAGGGTTTAATGGCATTGAATAAACAATCCCAACCTTTATTCCAGTAGGTAGTTAGAGCTTCTTTGGTTTCAAAAGTATCAATAAACTCGTTATCCCGTTCTCGCCAAGTTTTTTCACCATCTTCGGTTAAAAAATTGGTCCATCTGCTCAACATATTTCCAACAATGTGTTTAACTATAATGGCTATTGAATTAGAGTCGTCTTCAAATTCTGTTTTAAGTTCAGCAAATGATAATTGCTCAAAAGTTTTATCGCCAAGACTTTTGTAATATTCAAATTGTTTTATGCAGCTTGTTAAGTATGAATCTCCCATGCCTTTGGATTTATATCAATAAAAATAGTGCTATAAAACCACTAAAACTACGAATAGTCATAGATAGATTTTATAACACTATTATATGATCTTGTGTGCGAAATTTACTCTTCCGCTGGCACAAACTTTAATGCTACGCCATTGATGCAATGACGTTTCCCAGTGGTTTCTTTCGGGCCATCATTAAACACATGGCCTAAATGGCCTCCACAAGTTGCACAATGCTCTTCGGTTCTTGCATAGCCTATATCATAGTCTGTAGAAAAAGCAACGTTGCCTTCAATTTCTCTATCAAAACTTGGCCAACCAGTACCAGAGTCAAACTTATGTTCGCTTTTAAACAAAGGAGTATCACATGCCGCACAATGGTAAACACCTTCTTCGTAGTTTTTGTTTAACGGACTGGAGAAGGGTCTTTCTGTACCAGCTTCACGTAGAACATAGTATTGCTTGTCCGTAAGTTGCTCCTTCCATTCTGCCTCTGTTTTAGTAACAGGGAAAGTTTCTTTTTCTTGTTTGTCTTTTTTTTGTGCTGAAGAATTGCAGCTAAAGAGTAAACTAAGGGTAAATAAAAATATTATCTTTTTCATAGTGTAAAATTACAATTTTTTAATTGTTTGTTTTGTCGTACACATAAATTAAAACTTACGAAATCGTTTTAGTATATTTAAGTTTATTAATTTTATAATATACAAGGTAAACTCAAGTAATTTGCACTATGTTTGAGTTTTAAACCTTTAGAATGTTAACCTGAAACGAATCAATGAAAGCATTATTTCTAACTAGAGAATTTCCACCATATGTTTATGGAGGTGCAGGAGTGCATGTAGAATATTTGGCAAAAGAATTGTCTGAATTGATGCAGATAGAGGTAAGAGCTTTTGGAGATCAAGATACCAGTGAAGACAGCCTAACTTTAAAAGGTTACCCTTTTGAGGATGGTATTTTTAAGAACAGTGATGAAAAGTTAAAATCAGTGTTTAAAACTTTAAGTACAGGTTTACACATGAATGCCGAAGCAATAGATGCAGATGTGGTGCATTGCCATACATGGTATTCCCATTTTGCTGGTATTATGGCAAAGTTGTGTTATGGTACACCTCTGGTAGTAACTACACATTCTTTAGAGCCTTTACGACCATGGAAACGCGAGCAATTGGGAAGAGGCTATGATGCTTCATCTTGGATCGAAAAGACTGCCATTGAAATGGCAGACTGCCTTATCGCAGTTTCAGAAGAAACTAAGGAAGATGTCATCAAGCATTTTAATGTTGATGAACAAAAAATAGAAGTGGTATATAATGGTATAGATCTCAAAGAATATGTCGTTGTTAAAGAGACCGATGTTCTAGAAGCCTATGGGATAGATAAATCAGAACCTTATGTTCTGTTCGTTGGAAGAATCACCAGACAAAAGGGCATTGTTCATCTAGTGAACGCTATTAAATATATAGATCCTGATACACAAATAGTATTGTGTGCAGGAGCACCAGACACCAAGGAGATTGCTAAAGAAATGGAAGATGCCGTTGAGGAAGCTTCAAAAACTAGGGACAACATATTTTGGATAGATAAAATGTTAGACAAAAAAGATGTAATTCAGTTATATTCTCATGCAGATGTGTTTTGTTGTCCGTCAATCTATGAGCCATTTGGTATTATTAATATAGAAGCCATGGCATGTGAAACAGCTGTGGTCGCTAGTGCAGTAGGAGGAATAAAAGAAGTGGTTATACCAGAAGAAACCGGATTATTGATTAACTTAGAGCAACAAAATGTTGCGCCTTTTGAGCCTGTAAATCCTGATAAGTTTTCAAAAGATCTGGCAAAAGGCATCAATAGGTTAATCAACAACAAAGAGTTAAGAGATGCCATGGCAAAAAAAGGTCGAAAAAGAGTAGAGGATTTTTTCGACTGGAAGGCAATAGCAAAACAAACGCAATCCATATACCAATCACTAATTAACGACTGATGATAAACAACAAAGTTATATCCATAATTTTAGGTGGAGGACAAGGTTCGAGATTATATCCATTAACGGAAAACAGGTCTAAACCTGCAGTACCAATTGCAGGAAAATATAGGTTAGTAGATATTCCGATATCTAACTGTATTAATTCGGATATTAAAAGAATGTACGTTTTAACACAGTTTAATTCGGCATCGCTAAATAGGCATATAAAAAATACCTATCATTTTAGTTTTTTCAGCTCGGCATTTGTAGATGTTTTAGCAGCAGAACAAACCATTAAGAGCGATAAATGGTTTCAGGGTACTGCGGATGCCGTAAGGCAGAGCATGCATCACTTTCTTCAACATGATTTTGAGTATGCTTTGATCTTATCCGGAGACCAGTTATATCAAATGGATTACAATGAGATGATTAATGCGCACATTGAAGCAAATGCAGATATTTCTGTTGGTACCTATCCTGTAAATGCTAAGGATGGAACTTCGTTCGGAATTCTAAAAACAGATGAGAGCAATCAAATTACATCGTTTGTCGAAAAACCTTCAGCAGAAGTGATCGTAGATTGGAAATCTGATGTAAGCGATGAGATGAAGCAACAAGGTCGTGAATACTTAGGTTCAACAGGGATTTATATATTTAATAAAAAGCTATTAATTGAACTCATGGAGGATGAGAGTACTGTTGATTTTGGTAAGGAAATCATTCCGCAAAATATTGATAACTATAAAATAATGAGTTATCCGTTTGAAGGCTATTGGACAGATATAGGAAACATAGATTCTTTCTTTGAAGCTAACCTTGGCTTAACGGATGAAATCCCAAAGTTCAACTTATATGATTTAGATAATCGTGTTTATACCAATGCACGTATTTTACCTACTTCAAAAATTTCTGGAACCACACTTAATAAAGCGGTTATTGCAGAAGGCTGTTTAATCCACGCTGCAACCATAGAAAAATCCGTAATTGGCATTCGTTCTAGAATTGGAAAGGAATCCACTATTATCAATACATATATGATGGGTAGCGATACTTATGAATCCTTAGAGACTATTGAAGAGAAAAAGATTGATATTTTAATGGGAATCGGTGAACGCTGCTTTATAAAAAATGCCATAATTGACAAAAATTGTCGCATTGGTGACGATGTTAGAATAAATGGTGGTACTCATCTCGAAGATACTGAAACAGAACAGTATGTTATAAAAGATGGTATTGTAGTTGTAAAAAAGGATGCCGTGATTAAACACGGTACCACTATTTAATTTTCAAATCAATTTTTGAAGTAATTGACGTACCTGTTTAGGATCCTTTATTTGATATTTTGCTTTGGTTTTGGTTAAGCCTACTTTTATGGTATAAGCCCAATCAGGAGCTTCTTCAAACATATATTCATCTGTCCAGTCATCACCAATGACGGTTATAAAATCATAATCGTTTTCGATCAGCAGTCTGTTTACGACTCTTCCTTTATTAACATTGCTGCTCTTTATTTCAATAACCTTATTTCCTTCTAATATAGATAGACCATTGTTTGCTACCATGCTGGTTAACACGGTGTTAAGCTCCATGGTTCGGATTTTGGCAAGTTCAGGATCTGCTGTTCTATAATGCCAAGCTAATGAATAGTTTTTGGTTTCTATAAATGTTCCTGGCGTACTATCTACAAAGGTTTCTAGAATAGGTCTAATACTCTGCATCCAGTCTGTTTTTAAGCGTTCTAAAGCGGTCCATTCCTCATTTTGATATAACCATACTCCATGGTCAGTGACTAAATTGTATGACTTATGGCCAAACCAACGCTGAAATGTGTCTTTATCTCGTCCGCTTATGAGAACCAAGGTAGCTTTTTCGTGCAATCGATCTAACAACTCAAATAACTCATCATCTGGTTTAGCATCTTGCGGATTGTCCTTAAACCCTACGAGTGTTCCGTCGTAATCTAAAAGTAGCATCTTTTTCTTTTTACTTTTAAATTTTTCCACAAAGCTCTTTTCGTAGTCACCTGTAAGTTTTTTAGTAACTATGGTGTTTCTGTCCTGCTCGGTTTCCTGTAGTGATTTAAAAAATTCCTCGGCCCATTTTTCTACGTCATAGCGTTTTAGGCGCTTTTGTAAAAACTTTATACGGTTTTCCTGTTCGTTTAACGGCATTGTGAGTGCACGTTCTAAATTCTCGGCAAAATTTTGAAAGCTATTCGGATTGATCAATAAAGCCTCGTTCATCTCTTTAGAAGCACCAGCCATTTCACTTAAAACAAGAACACCATTACCTTCGGTTCTTGTGGCAATATATTCCTTGGCAACGAGATTCATGCCATCTCTTATGGGAGTAATCAATGCAACATCAGAAGAAATGTAAAGGTCTATCAAATCCTCAAAGGGCATAGATCGGTAAAAATACCAAATTGGTGTCCAGCTTACTGTAGCAAACTTTCCGTTAATTCTACCTACTAATTCATCAGTTTCGCGCTTTAGCTTTTGATACTGAGGTACGTTGGAACGTGAAGGAACCGCTAGCATCACCAACCTAACTTTTTCTTTGTATTTTGGGTAGTTGTCTAAAAAATATTCAAACGCTTTTATTCTGTTGGGAATACCTTTGGTATAGTCCATTCTGTCAATAGACAAAATCAGTTTTTTATCTTCTGTGACATGTTCTTCTAGTCGTTTTCTGAGTTCAGATTTTTCAAGAGAACCACTACGATGCTCTAATGCGGCATTATGAAATTTATTATAATCAATTCCCATAGGGAAAGAATCAACCTTTATAATTCTATCATGATAGTTTATTTTATTGAAATTAACATCCAACCTTAAAATCCGCTTTACGGAACTCAAGAAATGACGCTCATAATCATAGGTGTGAAAACCAAGTAAATCTGCACCCAACATTCCGGTTAAAATTTCTTCACGCCATGGAAATGTTCTAAAGATTTCATAAGAAGGAAAAGGGATGTGTAAAAAGAACCCTATGGTTGTATTAGGTTTTTTATCCTTAATGAGTTGAGGAAGCAATAACAATTGGTAATCGTGTACCCAAACGGTATCTCCATCGTCTAAATTATCTATTACTACTTCAGCAAACTTTTCGTTGACACGTTTGTAGGCTTCCCACTCGTGTTGTTCAAAATTGGTATATTCCATAAAATAATGAAATAATGGCCACAGTGCGTTGTTGCTAAATCCTTCATAATAATCTTCAATATCCTCGTTTGAAAGTGGCACGGAAACACATTTTTCTTTCTTAATTTTTTTCTCTACTTCTTTTTCAAGCGATGGGCTTAGCTCATTCTCTGGTATGCCAGACCAACCTACCCAAATTCCGTTTCCATCAGCATGAACCGATTTCATACCTGTAGCCAAGCCACCCACACTAGGTGAGATTTCTAATGAATTCTTTTGAATTGAAACCTGAAGAGGTAAGCGATTTGAAACAATAATAGTTTTATTCATTGAGATATTTTGTGCTAATTGACAGGATTTTGTTAATTTAAAAAAAATAAAGCGTTATAAAAACAAAAATTTCATGAATAACTTAGATTATGGTATTATAGGCAACTGCAGAAGTGCCGCTTTGATTTCTAAAAATGGCTCAATGGACTGGTGCTGTTTACCTCAGTTTGATTCCCCTTCCGTTTTCGGAAAATTATTGGACGAAAACATTGGCGGATCTTTTGGATTCGAAGTCGATGACAGCTACAGTATACAACAACACTATGTAGATAACACAGCTATTCTAGTAACTAGGTTTAGCAATGGTTTGGATGCTTTTGAGGTGAGGGACTTTATGCCAAGATACCATAAGGAGAATGGTAGTTATCATTCTCCGCCAGAGTTTATTAGATATATTAAACACATATCAGGTAAGCCTACGGTAAAGGTTATTTACAATCCCAAACTAGAATATGCCAAAGAGGAAACCAAAACCTACATAAAAAATGATTTTGTAGTGAGCTTAACCGATAATGAAGCTTACGATACCTTGTTTTTATACACTGATTTAGATAAAGAAAAACTAATTAAAGGGGAGGAGCTAGAGATTGCTTCTGATCATTTCTTTTTGGTCGGATACCATGAAAAACTATTTGTTCCAACTTTAAAAATGGCATTTTTAGAATATGAGCGTACAAAAGTCTATTGGCTGAATTGGATGGAGCGCACCACATCTTTCAAACGTTATGGCTCGCATATAGCTAGGAGTGCAATGACGCTAAAATTACTGAGTTACGATAAAACAGGCGCCATTTTAGCAGCCGTTACCACTTCCTTGCCAGAGACTATCGGTGAAGTTCGTAACTGGGATTACCGTTTCTGTTGGATTAGAGATGCTTCTATGGTAATAAAGGTGATGTCAACTTTGGGTCATAAGAACATTGCTAAGCGCTATCTTAAATTTATTATCAATCTAATACCAGATAAGGATGAGAAACTGCAGATTATGTACGGCATCAATGGTGAGAAAAAATTGACCGAAGAATTCTTAGATCACCTTTCTGGATATGAAAACTCCAGTCCTGTTAGAATTGGGAATGCGGCTTACAAGCAAAAGCAAAATGATATCTACGGCATATTGATGGATATGATTCATCAATTAGTATTGAATTTCAATAACGATATTGAAGATGGAGAAGCTCTTTGGAACATTACCAAAGGTATTGTTTGGGTAGTGAATAAACACTGGCAAGAACCAGATAAAGGTATATGGGAATTTAGATCAGAAGACAGACATTTTACCTTTTCAAAAGTGTTGTGCTGGACAGCGGTTGACAAAGCCATAAAAGTAGCTAAATTATTGGGTAAAACTTCAAAATTGGCACGTTGGCAATTGCTAGAGGAAGCCATAAAAGAAGATATTATGGTCAATGCCTGGAGCGATAAAGCAAAAGCCTTTACACAGTCTTATGGCTCAGAAGACTTAGACGCTTCGGTTTTGCTAATGGAGTCTTACGGCTTTATAGATGCCAAGCATCCAAAATATGTAAGTACAGTTAAGGCTATTGGGCGAGAGCTATCTTTCGACGGCTTGTTGTATCGCTATAAAAATCAAGACGATTTTGGGTTGCCATCATCGTCCTTTACCATCTGTACATTTTGGTATATCAATAGCTTGTACAAAATAGGTGAAGAAGCTAAGGCTGTAAAGCATTTCGAAAAACTATTGTCCTACAGTAACCATTTAGGACTGTTTAGTGAGGATTTGGATTTTAAAACCAAACGCCTTTTGGGTAATTTTCCACAAGCTTATTCGCATTTAGCTTTAATTGAAACAGCAATAAACCTGTCTAAAATAACTAGTGATGAAAAAGTGAAAGGGATGCTGTCTTAAATGACCGATCTATATTGAAATTTGAGAGATTTCTGTAAAAGTTTTCTAAATAGTTGACATTTCAAACGTTATAGTGCTTACTTAACTCATATTGTCTTTTATATATTGAGAATGTATAGTACTTTCGTGATATAATAACAATCAACCAAAACTATGCATAACCAAAAGCGAGTAGTTATAGATGCAGTTAAACCTCAAATAAACTGCGGAGAGTTTTTCATAAAACGTATCGTAAACGAAATTGTTAACATCGACGCACATGTTTTAGTTGATGGGCACGATGTTATCGCAGCTTCTGTGCTTTATAAGCACGAAAAAGAACGCAAATGGAGTGAAGCAAGGATGCATCATACAGTAAATGATGAATGGAAAGCTTCATTTACTGTAGAGAAACAAGGATTTTATAGCTATAAGGTTGAAGGTTGGGTTGACTATGCGCTTAATTGGCAACATGGTACAGAACGAAAAATTGATGACAATCAACACGTTAAATCAGAGCTTCTAGAAGGGATAGAATACCTTAAACGGCTGTTGAAAAAAGCAACAGTTACAGAGAAGGAGTATATACAACACTGTATTGATGTTTTTGGTGATGAAAATCAATATGACAAAGCAGTAACTGAAGCAAAAAGTGAAAGGCTTCATAAAATTTTCTATAAATATCCTGAAAAACATTTAGTCAATACCTCAAAGGAACTTCAGATACATGTAGATCGTAAAAAGGCATTGTTCAGTACTTGGTATGAGTTTTTTCCGAGGTCATCGTCAGAAAAGGAAGGTGAACACGGTACATTTAAGGACTGCGAACGTTTATTGCCAAGAGTAGCAGAGATGGGCTTTGATACATTGTATTTTCCGCCAGTGCATCCTATTGGTGAGGTCAATAGAAAAGGAAAAAATAACACCACCGAAGCAAAAGATGGTGATGTTGGTTCTGCTTGGGGAATTGGCTCTAAGTATGGAGGTCATAAGGATATCCATCCGCAATTAGGTACAATAGAAGACTTTAAAAAACTTGTAAAAAAAGCAAAGGATCTCAATATAGAAATCGCTATGGATTATGCGTTGCAAGCTGCGCCAGACCATCCATGGGTAAAGGCACATCCAGACTGGTTTAAATGGAGACCAGACGGAACCGTGCAGTATGCTGAGAATCCTCCAAAAAAATATCAGGATATTTTACCTATTTATTGGGAAAGTAAAGACTATAAAAACCTATGGCAAGAATGTTTAGATACTTTATTCTATTGGATAGACTGTGGAATCAATGTCTTTAGAGTAGATAATCCACATACCAAGCCATATTATTTCTGGAATTGGGCAATTTCCGAAGTTAAAAAGAAACACCCAGATGTGTTGTTCTTGGCAGAAGCGTTCACTAAGCCAAAGGTGATGCAACAATTAGCTAAACAAGGTTACACGCAGTCTTACACGTACTTCACTTGGAGAAACACAAAGCATGAACTTATAGAGTACATGACTGAGCTAACCCAAACGGATCAACGTGAATATATGAGACCGAATTTTTGGCCCAATACACCAGACATAAATCCATATCATTTACAAGGAGCCAATGAGTCTAAATATATACAACGATATGTTTTGGCAGCAACTTTAAGCTCTAATATTGGTATTTACGGTCCTGTTTTTGAGCAAATGATAGATGATGCCATTCCTGGTAAAGAGGAATACTTTATGTCTGAAAAATTCGAGGTAAAACATTACAACTGGAATGTTGAGAATAAACTGACCACAATTATATCAAAAGTAAACGCAATTCGTCATCAACACGAGGCTTTGCAACAAACCAACAATATTAAGTTCTGCCATATTGAAAATGACAATTTAATTGCGTTTTATAAGTGGAATGATGCCAAAACAGACGAACTTCTAATCATCATAAGCCTTGAGCAGTATTATGCTCAACAGGGAAATGTCCAATTGCCATTAGAAGAGCTTGGTGTTCAACATGGACATCAAATAACTGTAAATGATCTAGTTACAGGAAGTAGCTATAATTGGCAAAGCGAATGGAATTTTGTTGAGTTGCATCCCACCTTACCATTTCATATCTTTAAGATAAATAAATAGAAATGTCTTCGAGAAAACCTTTAGCTGTAGATGTTAAGACACCGTACAATTTTAATGTACCGTGGGAAGAATTGATGGAAAATGAGGATTTTGTAAAGGTTTTTTTGTCCGATGTTTTAGAAAAATATATAGTTAAGCAGCGTTGGTATGGTGGCAAGTCGAGCAAACTAAAATACATAGAACTTTCAGAATATTTTAGAATCCAGCAAAAGGAGGAAGTATATTACGGACTAATTTTAGAGGTTAATTTTACCGAGGCCTTTTACCAACATTATTTTCTACCAATCGCCTTTGTTACGGATGAAGATTTTGCAAATGATGATCGTATTCTTCCCATTAGTATTCAAAATCAAGAAGGCTTTATTATTGATGCCATAAATCTTGAAGCCTTTAGGCGCGTTGTTTTTGAGAGGATATTAACTGCTGTTCCTAATGATAGGACGAGAGTTCAATATAAAAAGAGTTCTTTGTTTGAAGATTGTGAGTACGAATCTTCGAGATTTATGGGTATGGAACAAAGTAATACGTCCATAATTTACAACGATAAATGTGTGCTTAAATTCTTTAGACGAATCTATGCAGATCGCAATCCTGATTATGAAATGAGCCGTTTCTTGTCTGAAAAGAAAGAATTTAAAAATACACCTGCATACTTGGGAAGTATGCAAATAAAAGATCAGGAAAACACTAACATAACCATTGCGTTAATGAACGAGTTGGTGCCCAATGAAGGTGATGCTTGGGACTATATGCTCAAAGAATTACATAAAATATTTAGCAATTTAGAATACAAAAGAATTCAAATAGATAAATTACCCAAAACAGAACGCTTCAAGCGTTTGAGTATTAGGGAAATTCCACCTCAAATAATAGATTGGGCAGGACTTAATGTGTTCAATAAAATCCAAACACTAGCTAAGAGGACTGCAGAGATGCACATTGCACTAGGCTCTGAATTTGAAGACACATCCTTTACTCCGGCACGTTTTAATGGTGATTATACCGTGTGGTTAAAAAATAGATTGTTATATCAGTTTCAAAATCGTTTAAATGCTGTAGAAAATAATATGCATAAGTTAGACGGATTGGCTTTGGAACTAGCTAATGAGTTTCTCGAAAAGAAAAACGACATTAGAAAACGATTTGTAAATTTTGATTGGACCAAATTAAAAGGAGAACGACTGCGAGTACATGGTGATTACCACTTGGGGCAAATATTGGTAAAAGATGAAGATTTTTATATTATAGATTTTGAAGGCGAACCAGAAAGTACTATTAGAGATAGGAAAGTGAAACAGCCGCCTTTAAAAGATGTTGCAGGTTTATTTAGGTCGTTTCATTATGCCATTTATGCAACAATATTTAATAATCAAGAGAACTATAAACAAAGTCAAGACGAACTCTTTGAAGCAGGCGAGATTCTATATCAATATTTTATCGGCTTATTTTTAGGAACTTATGTTGTAGAGATTCAAAACGCAAATATTAATATAGGATATGAGCAAGAGCGCATATTTTTATTAAAATATTCATTATTAGAAAAAGCAGTTTACGAGTTGGGTTACGAGCTTAATTCACGTCCATTATGGGCAGTCATTCCTTTAAAAGGAATTTCAAATATCATCAACCACTAATTTATGGCAGAAGTAATTGTACACAGTTTATTTACCGATTTTGATATTGATTTATTTAAATCAGGAAAGCATTACAGACTTTATGAAAAATTCGGTTCTCATATAACAACTGTAGATGGAGTAAAGGGAACATACTTTGCCGTTTGGGCACCAAGCGCTAAAATGGTATCCGTTGTAGGTGATTTTAACTATTGGTTAGAAGGTGACCATAAGCTCTCAGTAAGATGGGATGGAAGTGGTATTTGGGAAGGGTTTATCCCAGAAGTTGGTAAAGGCAACATTTATAAGTACAAAATCCATAGTCATCATAACGATATAAAAACTGAAAAAGCAGATCCGTATGCGCGAAGATGTGAGCATCCACCAAATACGGCTTCCATAGTTTGGGACGATAATTATAAATGGAAAGATTCTAAGTGGATGAAAAAGAGAAAGAACCACAATGCACTAGATGCTCCTTTCTCCGTTTACGAAGTTCATTTGGGTTCATGGAAAAAGCAAATTGAAGAAAATAGATTTCTTTCGTATAAAGAACTTGCTGATGAATTAGTGGCTTATGTAAAGGAAATGAACTTTACACACGTAGAATTAATGCCTGTAATGGAATATCCTTACGATCCATCTTGGGGCTATCAACTCACAGGTTATTTTGCGCCAACATCACGTTTTGGCTATCCAGAGGAATTCAAGTTATTGGTGGATAAACTACATCAAAACGATATCGGAATTATTTTAGATTGGGTACCATCACATTTTCCTGAAGATGCACATGGTCTTGGTTTCTTTGATGGTTCGGCCTTATATGAGCATCCTGACAAACGTAAAGGATATCACCCAGATTGGAAGAGTTTGATTTTTAATTACGGACGAAACGAGGTAAAGTCTTTTCTTGTAAGTAATGCTATTTTTTGGCTAGATCAATATCATGCAGATGGGTTGCGAGTAGATGCTGTAGCTTCTATGCTGTTTTTAGATTACAGTAGGGAAGAAGGTGAGTGGGAGCCAAATATGTTTGGTGGTAGAGAAAATCTTGAAGCCATTTCATTTATGCGAGAAATGAACGAGGCTGTTTACGGAGCATTTCCAGATGTGCAGACCATTGCAGAAGAATCGACGTCATTTCCTATGGTGTCTAAGCCAACGTCCTTAGGTGGACTGGGATTTGGAATGAAATGGATGATGGGATGGATGCATGATACCTTGCAGTATTTTGCAAAAGAACCCATTTACAGAAAGCATCATCAGAACGACTTAACATTTAGTATGACATACGCATTTACGGAAAATTTTATGTTGCCTCTGAGTCATGATGAGGTGGTTTATGGGAAGCATTCTATTTTAGGAAGAATGCCTGGTGACGAATGGCAGCGCTTTGCCAATTTAAGGTTGTTATATTGCTACATGTTTACGCATCCTGGTACAAATCTCTTGTTTCAAGGTGCAGAATTTGGTCAAAGTGAAGAATGGAATTTTCAGCAAAGTTTAGATTGGCATTTATTGCAATATGAACCTCATAAAGGGGTGCAAGCATTAATAAAGGATTTAAACACACTTTACAAAAACGAACCAGCACTTTACGAAAAACAATTTTCTGGTGACGGCTTTGAATGGATCGATTATAACGATTCAGAAAATTCAGTATTAGTTTACATTAGAAAAGGAAATGACGAAACCAATGATTTGGTCATAGCTTGTAATATGACACCTGTACCTAGGGAAAATTACAAAATGGGTGTTCCGAGAAAAGGAAAATTAAAAGAAATTTTTAATAGTGATCTTAAGAAATATTTCGGTTCGGGTGAGTATAAAAACAAAATACAATCCACTAAAGCCAATCCATGGCAATTTAGAGACAATTCTGTTGAAATAGATATACCGCCTTTAGGTGCAGTTGTATTAAAATATTCAAAATAAAAAAACTGCATGATTCGTTTTATTGGGTTTTAAAAATTATCATTTTCATAAAATTAGTCATCGAAATCGATATAGTTAACAATTCATTATAAATACTAGTGTTTACGCTTTCTCATGTTCTGATTTTTCCTTTTTTTTACATGCACAAATCCTCAAATTCGTACAATGATTGTAAATACAGAATTAGAACAAAAAGGAAATTTATTTCCATCTAAAATAATAGGCTTTGAAAAGGACGTTGATAAATTATATTTTACAACAGATAATGATGTTATTCTTCAATTAACAGTTTTACGAGATAGCCTTCTTAGGTTTAGATATACTACCGTTGGCAACTTTGATAACGATTTTTCATATGCCATAACGAAGTATGCTAGTATTGGGTATAACCGATTAAAAATAGACGAAAACGAAGATTACTTTGTGGTTACAACGTCTAAGTTGCGTTGCGATATTTCTAAGGAAAGTCTAAGAGTATCTATTTATGATGTTAAGGACAATGTGCTTATTAATCAAGATGAGATTGGATTTCATTGGGAAGAAAGTTATGAGTTCGGCGGAAACATTGTAAAAATGAGTAAAGTATCCAATGATGGTGAAAGCTACTACGGATTGGGTGATAAACCAAATCACTTAAATCTTAAAGGAAAGCGCTACACCAATTGGGTGACGGACTCATACGCTTACGGAAAAGATACCGATCCTATATATAAAGCCATTCCATTTTACACAGGTTTACACCATGGCAAGGCTTACGGAATATTCTTTGATAATTCGTTTAGGTCTTCATTTGATTTTGCGCAAGAACGTAGAAATGTAACAAGTTTTTGGGCTCAAGGAGGTGAGATGAATTATTATTTCTTTTATGGTCCCAAAATGACTGATGTTGTAGAAAGTTATACCGATTTAACAGGAAAACCTCACCATTTACCACCTATGTGGGCATTAGGTTTTCATCAATGCAAATGGAGCTATTATCCTGAAAGTAAGGTTAAAGAAATCACTTCTACATTTAGAAAACTAAAAATACCATGCGATGCTATTTATTTAGATATTGATTACATGGAGGGTTTCCGTTGCTTCACTTGGAACAAAGATTATTTTCCAGATCCTAAAAGAATGGTGTCAGAACTTAAAGAGCAAGGCTTTAAGACTGTCGCTATAATAGATCCAGGAATAAAAATTGATAAAGACTATTCCGTTTTCAAGGAAGGGTTAGAGAAAGATTATTTCTGTAAGCGTGCAGATGGTGCGTATATGAAAGGTAAAGTATGGCCTGGCGAATGTCATTTTCCTGATTTTACCAATGCTGAAGTAAGAGAATGGTGGTCTGGTTTATTTAAGGAATTAATAGAAGAAATTGGGATTAAAGGGGTTTGGAATGATATGAACGAGCCTGCTGTTATGGAAGTGCCAAACAAAACATTTCCAGATGATGTACGTCACGATTATGACGGGAATCCATGTAGTCATAGAAAGGCACATAACATCTATGGAATGCAAATGGCAAGGGCAACATACCAAGGCTTAAAAAAATACTCTTACCCAAAACGGCCATTTGTTATCACTAGAGCTGCATATTCAGGGACACAACGTTACACGTCTACATGGACAGGTGATAATATTGCAAATTGGGAACATTTATGGATAGCTAATATCCAAGCGCAGCGAATGTCCATGTCTGGTTTCGGTTTTGCTGGTAGTGATATTGGAGGGTTTGCAGAACAACCTCAGGGAGAGTTGTTTACACGCTGGATTCAACTTGGGATTTTTCATCCTTTTTTTAGAGTTCATTCATCAGGAGATCATGGTGACCAAGAACCTTGGGCGTTCGATGAAGATGTAACGGACATTGTTAGAAAATTTATTGAAATCAGATATCAACTTCTGCCATATTTATATACTGCATTCTGGAACTACGTAGATCACGGTACACCATTACTTAAATCTCTGGTGCTTTATGATCAGGATGATGTTAATACCCACTATAGAACGGATGAGTTTGTTTTTGGTGAACAAATTTTGGCGTGCCCTGTTTTAGAGCCTAATGCTAAAGGGAGAAGAATGTATATCCCAAAAGGGAGGTGGTACAATTTCTGGGATGATGAAGTCGTAAAAGGTGGAAAAGAAATGTGGATTGATGCTGATATAGATAGCATGCCAATTTTTATAAAAGAGGGTGCCATAATTCCAAAATTTCCCATACAGCAATATGTTGGTGAAAAGGAAATTAAAGAGGTTACTTTAGATGTCTATTACAAAAAAGGTAAGGAGGAAAGTGAATTGTTTAGTGATGCCAATGATGGCTACGATTACACAAAAGGACGTTATAGCTTAAGGAATTTCACACTTACTGGTCGTAAAAATGAATTAATTATCAATCAATATAAAGAAGGAAAGTTCATTACGCCTTATGAAACATTCAAAATACAAATTCATGGTTTGCCTTTTGATATTTCTGAAATCCAGTTGGATAATGAAACTATTTCCCTTAACCATTTAAAGTCTAACGGTACGAGTTCCTTTGTAGTGGATAAGAATTTTTCTGAGTTACATATAAAAGGAAATCAGTCAAAATCTTAGTGACCTATAGTTTATTTTAGTGTCAAAATATAAACGAACTGTTTTTTGTATTTTAGTAACTCTATTTAAAACCATTAGCTATGAATTTGAAAAAAGCCATATTAACTTTAGTAATTACATTAGTAGTTGTCGCTTGTAAAACGAATCCCTTTACTGGTAAAAAAACTATAGCACTGGTCTCCAATGAGCAATTGTTCCCTTCTTCTTTTTCACAATATAACCAGGTTCTTAGTGAAAGTAAAGTGGTAACTGGCACCAAGGACGCAGAAATGATAAATAGAGTAGGTCAGCGTATTGCTGTAGCATCAGAACGATGGTTGAATGCAAATGGATATCAAGGCTATTTAGATGATTATAAATGGGAATATAAGCTTATTGATTCTGAGCAGGTAAATGCTTGGTGTATGCCAGGTGGAAAGATTGCATTTTATACAGGAATATTACCTATAGCTCAAAATGAAACTGGAGTTGCAGCCATTATGGGTCACGAGGTTGCTCATGCTCTAGCTAATCATGGTCAACAGCGAATGAGTACAGGTATACTGCAACAAGCTGGAGGAATTGCTGTAGCTGTCGCAGCAGGTAACGAAAGCCCAGAAAAACAACAAATGTGGATGCAAGCATACGGCATAGGAACAACAGTTGGGTTTGCATTGCCCTTTAGTAGAAGTCACGAAACAGAAGCAGACAAAATTGGCCTAATTCTTATGGCAATTGCAGGTTATAATCCTGAAGAAGCGCCAGAGTTATGGAAACGTATGAAAGCAAATAGTGGAGGTCAGTCTCCACCAGAATTCTTAAGTACACATCCACATCCAGACACCCGTATTAATACACTAAATGAATTAGTTCCTAATGCAAAAGCTGAGGCGAAAAAATATGGTGTCACAAGTTTTAGACCTATAAATTAATATTAAGTTAATATAATTTAACTACTTTAGAAGCTGCTCAATAAGAGCGGCTTTTTTTATTAAACTATCTATGGGAGAACTTAAAAAAGGAAGTAAAAAACTTCTAAATGCATGGGCATTTTACGATTGGGCAAATTCTGTTTATACGCTTACAATAGCATCATCTATATTTCCGATTTTTTATTCAGCGCTATTTATTTCAGAAGTAAAAAAAGTTACTGCTTTTGGATACGAATTTAAGAGTACTGCCCTTATTACTTTTGTTACGGCCTTCACCTTCTTAGTTGTAGCGATTATATCTCCAATATTATCCGGTATTGCAGATTATGTTGGTAACAAGAAGAATTTTATGAAATTTTTCTGTTATGTAGGTTCAGCTGGGTGTATTGGTTTATATTGGTTTAGCATAGAGCCAGATAGAATTCATTTCAGCTTATTGTTTTACTTCATGGGACTTATAGGTTATTGGGGAAGTTTAGTGTATTACAACTCGTATTTACCAGATATAGCCTACGAAGAACAACAAGACAGTATAAGTGCTAAGGGCTTTAGTATGGGATACATAGGGAGTGTTTTATTGTTAGTTGTTAATTTGGCTATGGTTATGACTCAAGACACTGGCGAAGATAAAATGCAGATGATGCGCTATTCCTTTATAACAGTTGGTGTATGGTGGGCATTGTTTAGTCAATACACATTTTACATTCTTCCAAAAGGAACCTCTTCGGGCCATAAAGTTACCAAATCAGTTATTTTCAACGGTTTTAAAGAATTAAAGGGAGTTTGGAATCAACTGAAACAGAACTTAAGATTAAAACGTTACTTATATGCTTTTTTTGTATTCAGTATGGCAGTACAAACTATAATGTTAGTAGCTGTATATTTTGGTGAAGAAGAAATTGCATGGGGAAGTGACGAGGCTAAGACCACTGGCTTAATAGTAAGTATTTTGGTAATACAGCTCGTTGCGATATTAGGAGCCATATTAACATCAAGAGCGTCGGCAAAATTTGGAAACATACAAACTCTAATTGCAGTTAACTTTATTTGGATGTCACTTTGCTTTTATGCCTACTTTATGGAAACTCCTCTTCAGTTTTACATAGCTGCTTCATTGGTTGGGTTAGTAATGGGCGGAATTCAATCATTGGCAAGGTCAACATATTCTAAGTTTTTACCTGAAACTGAAGACACCACATCTTACTTTAGTTTTTTTGATGTAGCCGAAAAAATAGGCATAGTTATAGGGATGCTAATCTATGGCTTTATTGACCAGATAACTGGAAGCATGCGTAATTCTATTCTGTTTTTATTTGTGTTCTTTTTATTGGGAATTATCATGCTCTTTAGAGTACCTAAAGCGGAGATTCAAAATTAATGCTTAACTTTAGATGCTATGTTAAAGAAAATAAGTTTACAATATCTTTGTATTGTAATGCTGTTCCTTGTGGGTTGTCATAACGAACCTTACGAGGGAGAGATTATAATTGTAGATAATTCTTGCCTATTGGCGATGCAGGCTACTGCAGATGCTGCCGTAAATTTTTCTTCCGCTACTGAAAATAATTACAGCGTTTTATGTCAAGTTTATAGAGGTGCTTTAGAGGATCAAATAGAAATTTGCGGTGATGAAGATGGCAGTTTACAAACGCTAGTTGACGCGTTAGGAACCTGCGTATTGGATGAAGATCTATGTGATGAAGCCATAGCTGCAACTGAAATTGCCCAAGAAGACTATGAAAACGCAACTGATGATACCCTTGAAGATTTGTGTAATGTCTATGTGGATGCATTGGAGTATCAAATTGAAGTCTGTGGAGATGATGGTACATTACAAGCTATCATTGATGATATCGGTGATTGCGCGCCTGTTTTTCTAGATCTTGTTGGTAATTGGAGGCTGATTTCATGGCTAAACGATCAAGGCTTAGATATTGATAACGATGGAGAAGTCACCTTTGACTATTTAGAGGAAATTGACTGTTATGATAACGAAACCATTACTTTTAATGGTGATGGAACAGGTTTGTTTTTCTATAGATCTATAGCTGAAATAACCTACACACCTACAGGTCCCGAAGGTGAAGACTTCTTTGTAGACTGTACTAACATAAGTCAAACTATATCTTTTACCTGGACACAAAACGGTAATACGGTAGCTATTACTTTTTCTGATGGTACTACGATAAACCATTTTAGAAATGCTGATAGCTTATTTGTTGTAGTAAATGATGGGTTTACAGCCACTAGTACAGTAGATGGTACATCAACCATTGTAGAGCCTGTGACTTATGTCTATGAAAAATACTAATAAATTGTAGGGTTAATGGTTAAGGTCTAATTAGGAAAATCAGCTTCTGATAGTTTTTCTTTAAAATTAGTTTAGGCTTAATAAAAAAAGGACCAGCAAAGCCAGTCCTCATTCATTTTTTGGTTGATTGATTTGCTATTAATTTCTCACTTTGCCTGAGCCAGTAACCTTAGTATCCTTGCTTGTTGGTGTGCCAGAATAGTTTACATTACCAGATCCAGAAACTCTTGCTTTTAGTTTGCCATTACAAACCACATTGACGTTTCCTGAGCCAGCGATTTTGGCTGTAACGTTCATGCTTTTTAAGTTTTTTCCATTAAAATCACCAGAACCGGCAATCTCAGTACTTAAATCCTTTGTTGAGCCGCTCAGTTCAATATCACCAGAGCCAGCAATACTGCTTTCTACAGTGTTAGAACTGATGTTTAAGTTAATATCACCAGAACCTGCCAATGACACTTCAAACTCATCTGTATTAATTGTTCCTGAGTTTTCTATATCACCAGATCCGGCAAGCGAAACAGAATTTATAGACTCATAAGGTACGGTGACTACAATAGTTTCTGTTGGTTTTATATTAGTGCCTTTTTTTACTTTAACCACAAGATTCCCGTCTTTAACTTCGGTTACGATGTAATCCATAAGGTTGGCATCTCCCTTAATGGTAATAGTACCTTCTTTACCTTCAACTAATTTAAAATCCATTGGCCCTGCAGCTTTTAAGCCATCGTAAAACCCTGTAGTTCTTGTTATTGTAGTGATGTTGCCATCACCTTTAACTTTTTCCCATTTATCCCACTGTGCACAAGATGTTGATACACATAGTAAGAATACTAATACTGTGATTGATTGTATTGCTTTCATTTGTTCGTTTTTTTATGTTGGTTATTTGTTTCGATGCCGTGATTTAGTTTTTCGTAAAACTAACGCTTCCGTATTCTGATTTAATATTTACCATATTACCAGAGTTTTTAGAACCGTAGTAGCCTTTATATTTCTTTTCAGAATGATTAGCTTCCTTTAGTGTGAAATTAAAACCATCAGAATCTCTTAGTGAGCAATAATCTAAATCTATATCAAAATTGAAATTGTAGCCAGCGTCATACCCAATGGTAATACCTGTAAATTCAGAATCAATATTTATGTTTTTTGCTTTTGAAGCCATACGGTCAATTTTTAAGGATCCATAGTTAGATTTTACATCTACATTCTTAAAAACATTTCCTAAACGCAAGCCTAAATAATCACCATTTCCTTCAACATTGTTGACATTTTCGATCTTTAAAGCACCATAATCGCAGTTGTATTTTACATTTTCCACAACTTCTACTATCGACTTTGAATAATCGGCATATATGTCTAAATTTTCTGCTTTTGCAATGGTATAACCACTATAGTCTGCATTAATTTTAGCACTTTTGATATACTCAAAATAACAGTTGTTGGTATAATCAAACCTAAGTTCATTATTGTCTGCCATGAGTTCTTTGGTGGTGATTTTACCATAATCACAATTGATTTTTGCTCTTCCTTCTAGCTTATCTAGGTTAATGGCTCCATAGTCATTATTTAAATCCACGTTGCCAGATATTGGCATTTTAATAACGTAGTTGATTTCTAACTTAAGGTTCATCTTTTTGCCCCAGTTCCACCAGCTTTTTTCCTTCTTTTCAATATTGGTCATGGCAGAAACCAAATCGTTACTTGCAGAAAATTCTACGTCTATACCATCTAAACGCTCTTGTACTTTTTCAGCATCATTACCAGATACCTTAATGGTAATATCAAAATCAATTCTATTTTCATTCCATGTTACAATATCCAGGTTGCCATAGCTGTTTTTCACTTTGAGTGTAGCGTTAGGGGACACATTAAATGATTTTTTAATGTTGCGTTCTTTTTCTGTCTTCGTAGCATCTTTTCCTGTGTTTGCCAATGCTATAAAAGGCATTAACAAGAACAATAATGCTAATCTAAATTGTATTTTTTGGTTCATCGTTGTTGGTTTTTAATTCTTTAATAGTTTCAATTTGTTCTAAGACTGTATTTAAAATATCAATCCTGTTCTGAAAGTTGCTAATCATAGCGTAGATAACACGTTGGTCATTATTACTTTCATTTAAATCTGTTTTTAAATTCTGATACTCTTTTTCTAAAAGTTCAATTCTGTTTAGAGCATCTGTGATCACCTGTTCGGTTAAAGGTGAACGTTCGTTGTTCAGCTTTTTTAATTCAGTTTGAATTGTAGCAGTGAAGAAATCTTGGGCTTCAGACATTTCTGGTGACACGCTTGCCAAATCCATAGCTTCGGGTTCGCTTTGTAATGTTGCAAACACGCTAAAGCAAATGACCAAAGAAGCTGCTATAGCTAAAAATGGTTTCCAGTTAAAGCCAGATGTCTTTTCAGAATCAACAGAAGCTGAATCACTGGCTTTTAATTTATCTAAAAACCGGTTTTCATGTCCTTCGTTAGGTTGGTTTATATCAAACTCTCCTTTAAGGTTATCAAATAAATCGTTTAAAGTATCTTTTTGCATCGCTTTAAAATTTAGGCTGTTTGCATTAGTTTTTTACGTAAACTTTCTTTTGCTCTAGAAATCATTGTCCTACAATTGGCATAAGAAATATCCATTATGTCACAGATTTCTTCATAATCGTAACCTTCAATAAGGTGTAAAGACAATCCTAAACTATAGTTAGGTTTCAAGGTTTTCATCACCTTTAAAATGTGTTTTACTTTATCCGTATTTTGGTTACATTCTTCAATGCCGTTGTCATCTTCAACTTTGTATATTACGGTTTCTAAAGGCACTTCTTTTTGCTTGGCAGTTTTATTGTAGTGTGCAATACTATTGTTCACTACAATACGTTTTAACCATGCCCCAAATAATTTGGTGTCCTCTAGAGTATTTAACTTTGTAAATGCCGTTAAAAAAGACTCTTGCATTATGTCCTCAGCCCTATAAGAATCCTTTACAATCCTTAAGGCTGTATTATACATAGCTTTGTTGTATCTATTGTAAATTTCCAACTGTGCAAGTTGGTCACTAGATTTACAAAGCAATAATAACTGTTCGATATCTTGATTGGTTGATGTCAAAAAAACAATTGCTTTATTCTAAAGATGAGGTTGAACTTAGATTGTTACAGTTTGCATAAAAAACTTTTAATTTCTATAAAGGTAATGGCATAACAATTGAAATTATACTAGTGTGAATAACTTTGAATATCTTCTAATCTGTTGATATTCAGTATAAAGTTAATTATTAATACATTTAAACAAACGCTAGTCTGTAAATTTTAATGACAGAATGGCTTAAATATACTATGGGAAAACAAAAATTTTTAGGACTTGACAGTTTGTCATTTCAGGATTTTGACGAAAATTCAGAGTTGATTCCTTTGATGACACCAGAAGATGAAGAGTTAATAAATAATGAAACTTTACCAGAATCCTTGCCGATTTTACCACTTAGGAATACGGTTTTGTTTCCAGGAGTCGTCATTCCGATTACGGCTGGTAGAGATACATCCATCAAATTGATTAATGATGCCAATAAAGGTGGAAAAGTTGTTGGTGTGGTTGCTCAAAAAGATGAAGCGGTTGAGAATCCTTCAGCAAATGATATATATAAAGCAGGAACCGTAGCTAGAATCTTGAAGGTGTTGAAAATGCCAGATGGTAACACAACCGTTATCATACAAGGTAAAAAACGATTTGAGATAAATAAGGTTATACAAGAGAAGCCTTATTTAACGGCTACAATTTCAGATTTGCCAGAAGTTAAGCCAGAAACCCAAAATGAGGAGTTTTCTGCTATAATAGATTCAATTAAGGATTTATCATTAGACATTATAAAGGAAAGCCCAAACATCCCTTCTGAGGCAAGTTTTGCCATAAAGAACATTGAGAGCAATTCGTTCTTGGTCAACTTCGTATCTTCAAATATGAATTTAAAGGTTGATGAAAAACAAAAGCTGCTGGTAATAAACGATCTAAAGGAACGTGCGCTTGAGACCTTAAAATTTATGAATCTCGAATATCAAAAGCTAGAGCTTAAGAACGATATTCAGAGCAAGGTTCAGAGCGATATGAATCAGCAACAGCGTGAATATTTCTTGCATCAGCAGATGAAAACCATTCAGGAAGAATTGGGTGGAGGAGTCTCTTCTGGTGAAGAAATCGAAGAAATGAAAGCGCGCGCCAAGAAAAAGAAATGGGATAAAAAGGTAAAAACGCATTTCGATAAAGAATTATCTAAGATGCAACGCATGAATCCTCAGGTTGCTGAGTATTCTATTCAACGTAATTATCTAGATTTATTTTTGGATTTACCTTGGAATGAATTCACTCAAGATAAATTCGATTTAAAGCGTGCAATGAAAATCTTGGACCGCGACCATTTTGGATTAGATGATGTAAAGAAACGTATCATTGAGTATTTGGCGGTGTTAAAGCTGCGTAATGATATGAAGTCTCCGATTCTTTGTTTATATGGTCCTCCAGGTGTTGGTAAAACATCTTTAGGTAAATCTATAGCTGAAGCCTTAGGTAGAGAATATGTGAGAATATCTTTAGGCGGTTTGCGTGACGAATCTGAAATTAGAGGGCATAGAAAGACTTATATTGGTGCTATGCCAGGACGAATCATACAGAGTTTAAAGAAGGCACAAACCTCCAATCCGGTTTTTGTTTTGGATGAGATAGATAAATTATCAACAGGGAATCAAGGTGATCCGTCGTCTGCGATGTTAGAAGTGTTAGACCCTGAGCAAAACAACGAATTCTACGACAACTTCTTGGAGATGGGTTATGATTTGTCTAAGGTAATGTTTGTGGCTACAGCCAATAGTTTAAATACCATTCAACCAGCATTAAGAGATCGTATGGAAATCATTAATGTTACGGGTTATACCATTGAAGAAAAGGTTGAAATCGCCAAACGTCACTTATTGCCAAAGCAGTTAAAAGAGCATGGTTTAGATAGTTCTAACCTTAAAATCGGAAAACCTCAATTAGAAAAAATAGTTGAAGGTTATACACGTGAGTCTGGTGTTAGAGGTTTAGAGAAGCAAATTGCAAAAATGGTACGTTATGCGGCCAAAAACATTGCGATGGAAGAGGATTACAATGTAAAAGTGTCTAATGAAGATGTAGTTGAGATTCTTGGTAGCCCGAAGTTAGAACGCGATAAATACGAAAACAATAATGTAGCAGGTGTTGTTACAGGCTTAGCTTGGACTAGAGTAGGTGGTGATATTTTATTTATTGAATCAATTTTATCTAAAGGAAAAGGCAATCTCTCTATCACAGGTAACCTAGGAAAGGTTATGAAGGAATCTGCCACTATTGCCATGGAGTATATTAAATCCAATGCAGATAAATTTGAAATCAACCCTGAAGTATTCGAAAAGTATAATGTTCACATTCACGTACCAGAAGGAGCCACTCCAAAAGATGGGCCAAGCGCAGGTGTTACAATGTTAACCTCTTTAGTATCTTTATTCACGCAACGTAAAGTGAAAAAGAGCATTGCCATGACTGGCGAGATTACGTTGAGAGGAAAAGTGTTACCAGTTGGTGGTATTAAGGAAAAAATCCTAGCGGCCAAACGTGCTCGTATTAAAGAAATTCTACTTTGTGAAGACAACAAACGTGATATAGATGAAATTAAACCCGAATACTTAAAAGGGCTGACTTTTCATTATGTGAAGGATATGAGCGATGTTTTAGATATCGCGATCACTAATCAGAAAGTTAAAAATGCAAAGAAACTTTAAATTAATTCTTTCTATAGTTGTTGTTCTGTTGGCAGGTGCACTGGCTTTCGGACAAGAAGAAAAGGTTGAATATAAAGATGTAGTTCTAGACGGTAAACCTGCAAAGCTTAATGTGGTCACTGGTGAAATTACTTTGGTAGATCCTAAGCCAGATAAAAAGCCTGAAGTTTCGAAAGCTGATGATTTTGAGAAAGAGGAAATTAATTCCAATTTTCATATCGTTGAAGAAAAGGAAACTTTACTCGATATTGCCAATCGATACAATACAACTTTAACGGAATTAAAAAGAGTTAATAATTTAGAATCGACCTTAGTTGAAAAGGGTCAAAAGCTTCAGGTTAGAAACTTTGATGTAGTTGAAATTGAAGAAGCCAAACCTGAAGTCTTAACGCAACCTTCAAAATCTAAAGCAAAAACTAAAAGTTCTTCCGATTTTCATATCGTAGAAAAAGGACAAACCTTATATAGTCTGGCCAATCGTTATGGATTAACAGTAAGTGAACTTAAACAGCAAAACGATTTAACGTCAAATTTGATTAAGGTTGGTCAAGAGCTAAGAGTTGCTAATTTTAACTCTAATATTGGTAAAAGTGATTTATCGGTATGGACTGTTTCTAAAGGTGATACGCTTTACAGCATTGCCAAGAAAAATGGACTTTCCGTTGAGCAACTTAAAAGCTTGAATGGCTTAACCAGTAATCTTATAAAAGTTGGTCAGATATTGCGATTACAATAGAAAAGGACTTCACTCAAAAAATAAAAAAATCATATCATCGTTTTAAGATAGATTTAGTTATTTTGCATCGTTTATGATTAAGAGGCTTACCCAATTATCTATTATGCTATTGGCATTACCAGTGTTTGCACAATTGGGTGGCGAATCTACTTATCAATTTCTTAATTTAGTATCCTCACCAAGACAAGCTGCCTTAGGAGGTAAAATCATAACTAATTTCGATCACGACGTTACGGAGGCGCTTTACAATCCAGCTTCGTTAAATTGGCAAATGCATAATCAAATGGCGGTGAACGTGTCTAGTTTTTTAGGAGGCATAACTTACGGAACCGCAGCTTACGCCTATACTTGGGATAGACATGTACAAACTTTTCATTTTGGTGTTACCTATATCAATTACGGTACTTTTGATGGTTATGATGTCAATGGAGTTTCTACAGGAAGCTTTAGTGGTAACGAAGCGGCTATTTCAGCAGGCTATAATTACAATATTCCATTTACGGATTTCTATGTTGGCGCCAATGTAAAAATCATTACATCCTTATTAGAACAATATAATTCCATAGGTGGAGCAGTGGATTTAGGAGCTATGTATATTAATGAAGATTTAGACTTTCATGCCGCTTTAACTGTGAGAAATATTGGCACTCAGTTCACGACTTATGCAGGTCAAAATGAACCTTTGCCATTTGAAATTAATTTCGGAATGTCCCAAACCTTAGAAAACGTTCCAATACGTTGGCATCTTACTCTGGAAAATTTACAAAAATGGCCTATTGGTGTATCTAATCCAGCTAGAGCAACCACGGATTTAGACGGCAATCAAACGCAAGAAAAGGTTGGTTTTTTCAATAACGCATTGCGTCATTTAATTTTAGGAGCAGAATTGTGGCCAGAACGTGGCTTTAACTTAAGATTAGGTTATAACTTTAGACGAGCAGAAGAATTAAGAATTGTGGACCAAAGAAATTTCTCAGGGCTTTCAGTTGGTGTTGGTATTAGGTTGAATAAAATGCGATTTAGTTATACACACGCCAGATATACTAGTGCTTCTAATACGAGTTTCTTTGGGCTTCAAATTGATTTAGATGGAAGACGATAATTTAAATTGAAAGGAATGTCCCCTTGAGGGGACTTTAGGGGTGTTTTTATCTTTACAGTAATCACTATGCAAATTTTAAACAATTATGAATAAAATCATCATAGCCATAGATGGATTTTCATCAACAGGAAAAAGTACGGTTGCCAGGCAGTTAGCCAAAGAGTTAAATTACATATATGTTGATACTGGTGCTATGTATAGAGCAGTGACTTACTTTGCTTTGAAAAATGACTTAATTGGTGAGGGTTTCTTTCATTCTGAAAAACTTATAGAAAGGCTTGATGACATTAATATTACGTTTAAGTTCAATGAAGACCTTGGTTTTGCGGAGGTGTATCTAAATGGAGAGAACATTGAGAAGGACATCCGAACTCTTGTGGTCTCTCAATATGTTAGTCCGGTTTCCACAATTTCTGAAGTACGTCAAAAATTGGTAGAACAACAGCAATTAATGGGAAAGGGCAAAGGAATTGTTATGGATGGTAGAGATATTGGTACAGTTGTATTTCCTGATGCAGAACTCAAAATCTTTATGACCGCATCTGCAGAAACAAGGGCTAAACGACGATACAAGGAGTTATTGGAACGAGGACATAATTTGAGCTATGATGAAGTTCTAGAGAATGTAACGACAAGAGATTATATAGATTCTACAAGAGAAGATTCACCATTGATGAAAGCTGAGGATGCTATTGAAATTGATAATTCAGACTTAACAATCGAAGCTCAACTCGATAGTTTGATAAAACTAGCAAAAGCTATAGCATAAAAAAAAAGCGACTGCACTTCGAGAACCTCAGTGATCAGTCGCCTTTTTAAGTTGTAAATCTTTCTATTAAAGATTAGGAATAATCAATTCCTGATCAGGATAAATTAAATCCGGATTCTTAAGAATATCAGTATTGGCCTGATAAATCTTTTGGTACTTAGATGGATCACCGTAGTAGTGCTTAGCAATCTTACCTAAAGTTTCTCCAGAAGAAACCGTATGTCTTGCATATACAGACTCGTCAGCAACTTTAATATCAGCCATTATATCAGAAGGACTATCTCCACCAGCAGCTTTTATAGCGTCCCATAATAAGTTCTTTTCATATTGTGTCTTTGCAGTTCCCCATATTTTTAATTTACCATCTTCCACTTTTACATCACCATCTTGAATTCCTAGTGTTTCACCTAAGTCTAATACGCCTTGGTATTTTTCTCTAACCATAATTTATTGTTTTAATTTAGTGTTAATACTTCTTGTAAATATACCAATTTTTGGCATCATATGGTATATCCTATTTATAGGACACTGGTTTTTGAGGAAAGTCACTATTAGGAAATCTTTTTATAATCTATCGTATTGTGTCCAGATACGATTGCCATTTTCAAAATACCATACTTCAAGTACATCTGTATTTAAAGAATACTCTTGTGTATAAGAATTATTATTTACGGTTGTATATAGTAATCTGTTATTTTCAATATCTAAAGTAAAAACACCATCTGTAATAATACCACTAGTATCATTAAAAGTATATTTACCAATTGAATCACGCTCATTTGAATCCTCCATAAATTTTATTGTTTCACAACATAAGGCTTCTGTAGATGAAACATTGTTAATACCACGTGCGCTTATTTCCCATTCGCTAATTAATCCTGAATTGATAAGAGGATTAATCGGTGCATCATCATCACTACAATTGGTTAACATAGGTACTAATATTAACAGGTATAAAGTAATCTTTTTCATGTGAAATGTTTTTCTCAAAATTAAAAATTGTATCATTTGCACTGCGATGGTAAATGTTATGATTGCATCATTTTAATGTAAAGTAGTTTAAATAATGGTTCAGTAATTTGTTAATTGATTGAAAATGATTAATTTTGCGCTCCTTTTTAGCGAAGTATTGAAAGTAGAAAAGGAAATAAAACAAATTTAAATTAATAAACTTCTGTTAGTCATTCGCTAGTCTTTCTAATGCTACAGAATACAAATTTTATTCAGCACATGTCTGAAAAAGAAACAAAACAAGCGGAAGCCGAAGTTGCGGCAGAAGCAAAAGAAACAGCTACGGCTGTTGCACCTCACGTAAGTGAAGCGCAAAAAAATCCGGAAAAATTCTTAAAGGAGTTCGATTGGCACAATTACGAAGAAGGAATTGAGCAAGTAGCGGACAAGAAGTTAGAAGAATTTGAAAAATTAGTATCTGAAAATTTCGTTGACACTTTAGATGACGAAGTTGTAGAAGGTGAAGTAATTCACATTACAGATAGAGATGCTATTATCGACATTAACGCAAAGTCTGAAGGTGTAATCTCTCTTAATGAGTTCCGTTACAACCCAGATTTAAAAGTCGGTGACAAAGTTGAAGTATTAATTGACGTACGTGAAGACGCAACAGGACAGTTAGTATTATCGCACAGAAAAGCTCGTGTAATCAAAGCATGGGACAGAGTAAACAACGCACATGATACAGGTGAAATCGTAAATGGTTTTGTAAAATGCAGAACTAAAGGTGGTATGATCGTTGACGTATTTGGTATAGAAGCATTCTTACCAGGTTCTCAAATCGATGTGAAGCCTATTAGAGATTACGATCAGTACGTAAATAAAACTATGGAATTTAAGGTTGTTAAAATCAATCACGAATTCAAAAACATAGTTGTTTCTCACAAAGCGCTTATCGAAGCAGATATTGAAGAGCAAAAGAAAGAAATCATTGGTCAGTTAGAAAAAGGACAGGTCTTAGAAGGTATTGTGAAGAACATTACTTCTTATGGTGTGTTTATCGATTTAGGTGGAGTAGATGGTTTAGTTCATATTACAGATTTATCTTGGTCTCGTATCAACCAT
Organism: Winogradskyella ouciana; assembly: GCF_965284585.1. Classification (NCBI taxonomy): domain Bacteria; kingdom Pseudomonadati; phylum Bacteroidota; class Flavobacteriia; order Flavobacteriales; family Flavobacteriaceae; genus Winogradskyella; species Winogradskyella ouciana. Next base: position 3,061,918 of record NZ_OZ260095.1, on the reverse strand, counting down.
CCAAATGAGATTGTTGAGTTAGATCAGAAATTAAATGTTGTAATCCTTGATTTTGATGAGAATAAATCTAGAATCCAATTAGGTCTTAAGCAATTATCTAAGCATCCTTGGGAAGCTTTAGGCGAAGATGTAAAAGTTGGAGATAAAGTTAAAGGTAAAGTTGTTGTAATCGCTGATTACGGTGCATTTGTTGAAGTAGAAGAAGGTGTTGAAGGATTAGTTCACGTAAGTGAAATGTCTTGGTCAACGCATTTACGTTCTGCTCAAGATTTCGTATCGGTTGGTGATGAGATCGAAGCTCAAATCTTAACTTTAGATAGAGAAGATCGTAAAATGTCTCTTGGTATTAAGCAATTAACACCAGACCCATGGACAGATATTACTAAGAAATATCCTGTAGGTTCTAAGCACACAGGTATTGTACGTAACTTTACAAACTTTGGTGTATTTGTTGAATTAGAAGAAGGTATCGACGGATTAATTTATATCTCAGATTTATCTTGGACTAAGAAAATTAAGCACCCATCAGAATTCTGTAACGTAGGTGATGAGTTAGAAGTAGTTGTTTTAGAGTTAGATGTAGAAGGACGTAAATTATCTTTAGGTCATAAGCAAACTACAGAAAACCCTTGGGACAAATATGAAACTGAATTCGCTTTAGGTACAACTCACAAGGCTGCCATTACTGAAATGGTAGATAAAGGAGCAACTATTGATTTTAATGAAGACATTACGGCATTTGTTCCGCAACGTCATCTAGAAAAAGAAGATGGTTCTAAGCTTGGTAAAGGTGAAGAAGCAGAATTTAAGATCATTGAGTTCAATAAAGAATTCAAGCGTGTGGTAGCATCTCATACAGCAGTATTTAGAGAAGAAGAAGCTAAGATCGTTAAGCAAGCTGTTAAGAAAGCAGAAGCACAAGCGGCAGAAGCTAAACCGACTTTAGGTGATGCAAACGATGCTTTACAAGCACTTAAAGATAAAATGGACGGGAAAAAGAAATAATTTTTCTTTAAATTTTTAATATAAAAGCCTCTCGAGAATCGAGAGGCTTTTTCAGTAATAATTATTTTTATTACTTTTAGTTATTGTAAATAGCTTATATTTACAATAAGATTTTGATTAATTTTATTAATGAAGTGACAGCTTCAATAATTATTTTTAATCTTCCTAAATTGAGCCAGAACTTTTTCGAGGGCTTTGGCTCTTTTTTTTGTTCGTTCATTTCATTTTACACCTCCTTTCATTTCATTAATAAAATTACTTATAAGTCTTACAGTTAGTCGATTTTTCAGGATACGTTGTTAACAATATTATCAACAGCTTGAAATCCTTATAATTAAAAGGTTTGTCGATAAATTTTTTTATATTTTGCATAAACGGAAGTATTTTATTGTGTTATTTTGTAAATTTGTAGTATGGATAAAAAGAAAAAAAAGGAAGAATTAAAGGTCAAACGACAGGTAGCGGAAGAGGTTGCAACCCAAAATAAAAGACAATTTTTATCAATGCTGAGTACTCGATTGAAAGGAGAAACTCATGGAATGAGTAAGTATAGCTTATCTAAAATTGCTCATATTTCTGAAAGCACAATAAGTCGCTTTTTTAGTCAAGAGACTGATTTAACATTAACAAATTTTTTTAAAATTTGTTATGCATTAAAGCTAAACCCATATTTAATACCTGAAGAATTAGATTCAGAAGAATTTAGGACATTCGACGCCAATTATCACGAATACATTAGTAAAACATATTTCAATAATAAAAAATAGTTATGTTCAAATTTCATCCTAAAGTTGTATAAGAGCAACATTTGTAAAAATTAAAGAGTCGAACATAACTCATTAACTCTAGAGAAGTCATTATTGCCTTTCACAAGTCGGCTCTTTAAATCTAGATGATGCAAATGATGCTTTACAAGCACTTAAAGATAAAATGGACGGGAAAAAGAAGTAATTTTTCTTTAAATTTTTAATATAAAAGCCTCTCGATTTTCGGGAGGTTTTTTTATTTTACATTTGTCTCTTATGAAGGTTATTGTTTATATCATTTTAGTAATTCTATTTGCTGTTATGGGCTTTTGGTTTCATAAAGGTTTTTATGAGCTTTCTTTTTCTTTGCTAAAGAATGGTAATGTCACTTTAATTAATAGAACTACGGCAGGTCAGTTTAATTCTGATTTAATATTTGCCACTAGTATAGGTTTAATTCCTTTGTTCTATTTAGTTATTGAAAAAATTACAAACATCAAATTCATTTACAAAGGGTTAATAGCAGCCGCAATTATTCTAATAACAGGAATAGTCTTTTGGAGACTGAGAATTTATGGTCTTAACGTTCAGTTTGAAGAATTGGCCCTATACGATTTACCTGATGGCTTAATTCCAGAATTTGATATTGTCAATCTAAAATTTGAAATCTATTTATTTATGGGATTCATTGTAGGGACATTAATAAGCATTTTAATTTTTAGGGATCACAATAAACCTTTGTTAAATTAAAATCTAAAAATTACATCAAATTCCCTAACTTTGCAAACCAATAACGTTTGGATACTGCATGAGTCAAAAAGTATTACTTAACTCTAAGGAAGTCGATATCACACTACATAGATTGGCTTGCCAACTTATTGAAAACCACGATGATTTTTCTGAAACAGCTTTAATTGGTATACAACCAAGAGGTAAATTTTTGGCCAATCGTTTGGCACAAATGCTCACAAAGGATTACAACATTAGGAATATTCTGTTAGGGCATCTAGACATAACTTTTTTTAGAGACGATTTTAGAAGAGGAGAAAAACCACTTGAGGCTAACACTACCGAAATAGATTTTATTGTTGAGGATAAGAATGTTGTTTTTATTGATGATGTCCTATATACAGGGCGAAGCATAAGGTCAGCACTTACAGCTATTCAATCGTTTGGAAGACCTAATAATATAGAATTGTTGACTTTAATAGACAGACGTTTTAGTCGCCATTTACCAATACAGCCAAATTATAAAGGAAGACAGGTTGATGCCATAGATAATCAAAAGGTAAAAGTAAATTGGGCTGAAAATGAAGGTGAAGATTCTGTGTATTTAATTGATAAATGAAAATATAAACTACAGTTGGAATTAGTTAATAAACAGAGACAGAAGACTGAATACTACCAACTGAATACTAAAACAAATGAGTGAACTAAGTGTAAATCACTTACTGGGAATAAAATATCTTACCGAACAAGATATAGAATTGATTTTTGAAACGGCAGATCAGTTCAAGGAGGTCATTAATAGGCCTATTAAAAAAGTTCCTTCACTTAGAGATATTACTATTGCCAACTTGTTTTTTGAAAATTCCACACGAACAAAATTATCATTTGAACTTGCTGAAAAACGTTTGTCCGCTGATGTTATCAATTTTTCAGCATCACAATCGTCAGTGAAAAAGGGCGAGACACTTATAGATACCGTGAATAACATCTTGTCCATGAAAGTGGATATGGTAGTAATGCGTCATCCAAATCCTGGTGCTGGTGTGTTTTTGTCAAAGCATGTCAATGCAAGTATTATAAACGCTGGTGATGGAGCGCATGAGCATCCAACCCAAGCGTTGTTGGATTCATATTCCATTAGAGAAAAATTAGGCAGTGTAAAAGGAAAAAATGTAGTGATTGTTGGAGATATTTTACATAGTAGAGTAGCACTTTCAAACATTTATGCTTTACAGTTGCAAGGTGCTAATGTTATGGTTTGCGGACCAAAAACACTTTTGCCTAAATACATTAAAGAGCTTGGAGTAAAAGTTGAAACTAATCTTAGAAAAGCACTAGAGTGGTGCGATGTCGCCAATATGCTACGCGTACAGAATGAACGCATGGAAATAAGTTATTTTCCAACCACCAGAGAATACACGCAACAGTTTGGTGTAAATAAAGAATTGCTGGATGGTTTAAAAAAGGATATTGTAATCATGCATCCAGGACCAATAAATCGTGGAGTTGAAATTACCAGCGATGTGGCGGATTCTAAGCAAGCCATTATTTTAGATCAAGTGGAAAACGGTGTAGCGATAAGAATGGCCGTTATTTACTTACTCGCTGCCAAAATAAAACAGTAAGTTATGATTGTAGATAGAGATGGGAATATTACCATAATCGCCCAAGAAAAAGCCTCAGTAAAAACACTGGTAAATAATATAGAGATTGGTTATCATAAGTATAAAGATTATCACCTCATTGTAAGATTATCTAGTCTTGAAAAGATTTTGCTCAAAGATATTATAGAGTTTTTAAGATTAAGTAATAACCACCGCGCTGAAAAAAAATCCTTCGTTATTGTGACCAATCAAGCGGATTTAGACCAAATGCCAGATGAGTTAGTTGTCGTACCTACTTTGCAAGAAGCCTACGACATCATTGAAATGGAAGATATTGAACGCGATTTAGGATTTTGAAAATGTTAAGCTGTTGGTCGTTAAGTTGTAAAGTAGAATTATTAAAGACAACTAAATGACTAAACAACTAAACGACAAACTATGAAATTAACCATTCTCGGCTGCCACAGCGCTACACCACGCACCAATACCAATCCTACATCTCAAGTATTGGAAATAAAGAACCACATGTTTCTTATTGATTGTGGTGAAGGCACTCAGGTAGAATTGCGTCGCAATAAAATTAAGTTTTCAAGGATTAAACACATCTTTATTTCACATCTTCATGGCGACCATTATTTTGGTTTGGTTGGTTTGGTGAGTACTTTTAGGCTTTTAACACGAGAAACTCCCCTTCATATTTATGGACCAAAAGGCTTAAAAGAGGTCATTACACTCCAGTTAAAGCTTTCGGATTCATGGACTAATTATCCTTTGATTTTTCATGAGTTGACATCAAAAAAATCCGAACTGATTTATCAGGATGACAATGTGGAAGTGCATACCATTCCATTAATACATCGTATTTATACCAACGGATTTTTGTTCAAGGAAAAGAAAAACGAACGCAAATTAGATATTGCTGCTGTTTTAAGAGCTAACATTAATGTGGCTTATTATCGTAAGTTAAAACAAGGTTTTGACGTCGAAAATGAAGAAGGAGTTCTTATAAAAAACGAATCAGTTACCAAGGATCCTATGCCACCAAAAAGTTATGCCTTCTGTAGTGATACAGTTTATAACGAAGCCATTATACCATTGATAAAGAATGTTTCGGTCTTGTATCACGAATCTACATTCATAGACAAAAACGAAGCCCTTTGCATACCCACTAAGCATAGTACTGCAAGACAAGCTGCTCTTATAGCTAAAAAAGCGAATGTGGGAACTTTAATTCTGGGGCATTTCTCAACGCGATATAACGGTTATGATGAGTTTAAGTCAGAAGCCAAAGAAGAGTTTGATAATGTGCTTTTGGCACAAGATGGTAAGTCTTTTGAGTTTTAATTAAATTCTTTTAAATTCTGCACCCAATTAATAGCTTCGCCCAAGCTAAATGCTCTTTTCATAGGAATGGAAGCGATGTTTTTTTCAATATTAGCGCTCATATATGTAGAATCCCTATAGCTAACAATACAAGTTGCTATTAAAATACTATCATCTTTATCAAAATAAGACCAAAGCACAGGGTCAATAGAATATGCATTTACCCGGTTTGCGATATACGCTAAAGTTTTATGTGTACCGTAATAAGCTCTAAGCGAATCCAATAGGGTATTCAGCTTTTCCCCGTTAAAATGTTCACCTTCATTGATTTCCATAATAAAGAAATCGCCACAGAGATAATAAGAACCAAAATCTAAAACAATTTTATCGTAAGCAATTGATTTTGAGTGAGGTGAGTCTTCAAATCTCATTTAGTAATTTAGTTAGGTTTTTAAGATGGTTTTCAAATCTACACTTTTTTTGACAGAAACAAAATATTGAACTAACTTCGTACATATATGGAAAAAGACTTAGGCAACTACAGAAAATCTTACGAAAAAGGGGAACTATTATTGGATAATGTACCTGTTAATCCAATGGAGTTATTCCGAAATTGGTTTGTAGAAGTTGATACACACTTCAATGTTGGTGAAACCAATGCCATGACAATTTCTACCTTAGGATTAGACGGCTACCCAAAGAGTAGAGTAGTGCTGCTTAAAAAGTACACACACGAAGGTTTTATTTTCTACACCAACTATAATAGTGAAAAAGGAAAAGCTATAGATGCCAACCCTAATATATGTCTATCGTTCTTTTGGCAAGCAGCCGAGCGCCAAATCATTATTAAAGGAAGGGCAGAGAAGATTGCCGAAAATCTAAGCGATGGTTATTTTGAATCACGTCCTCGTGGAAGTCAACTCGGTGCAATAGTTTCAGATCAAAGTAAAGTTGTTAAGGATAGATCTGAACTTGAAGATAAGCTAAAAGCACTTGAAGCTAAATATGAGGGTAAGGACATAGGACGCCCAAAATATTGGGGAGGTTATATGGTAAAGCCTGTTGAGATTGAATTTTGGCAAGGCAGACCTAACCGATTGCACGATAGAATCCGTTATCAATTACAATCAAACTTTGATTGGAAGATTGAAAGATTATCACCTTGATTCTCTTCTTGCATTATCGATGAAATGCAAATTCTCTTAACTTTTTATTCTTATATTCTTACAAAATAATTCATTTTATCGAATTATAACGCTTATAAACGTATAAATTCGAATAATAATGTATATTCACAATGAAATGAGTTGGTTATTTATTTGCCCCAATTATTTAAATAACCAATGGAAGTAATAAACAATTTAGACCCCAAATCTAAATTACCTAATTAACCTACTTATGAAAGTGACTAAACTATTGCCATTTATGGCCATTGTTGCCCTCTTAGGCTTTACATCTTGCTCAACAGATAGTATTGATGATCAAATCAATGCTATAGAAGTGCCAGTGGCACCACAAGCAAAACAGATTGAAATTGAAATCATGGAGCTCATTAATGCTTATAGAATTAATGAAGGCTTATCTCCGCTCAATGACCACAGTACGGTTAAAGCTGTGGCGTTTACACATACAGATTATATGATAGAAGAGGAAAATGTATCTCATGATAACTTTTTTCAGAGAAAGCAGAGTTTACAGCTTAATGCTAATGCTAACATTGTTTCTGAGAATGTAGCTTATGGGTTTAGCTCTGCAGCATCAGTGGTTAATGCTTGGCTAAACAGTCCAAGTCACAAAGAAAATATTGAAGGCGATTATACAGATTTTGACATCTCAGCCGAACAGAATAGTGAAGGGAAGTGGTATTTTACCAATATCTTCATTAAGCGTTAAACCGCAATAAAAGTTGATTAATAGCAAGAAAAAGCCATAATGAAAGTTGTGGCTTTTTTTAGTTTATTTTTTGAAACTCAAGCCACTCTAATGGTTGTTGTAATTCAGTGTTGTTAAACTCCAGATGAATGACTCTTCTTCTTTTATTGTTTGTGGTTTTATTTGATGCATGAAATAATAAGGGTTTCATTAACATTATTCCACCTAGCCTAACTTCACAGGTGGTTTCACTTTTCAAATTCAAATCTTCCGATTCTTTTTGATAATACCCTTTAAATGAGATTTGGGGATATTTTTTAAAGCACCATTATCTTTTTTTGTATCGTCTAAATGTATTCTGACGGTAATAGTATTTTGAAGAATTTCTTCAGGTGGCTGAACTCCATATTGCCCTTTCTTGTATGTCCAATTTTGATAACTATTCAATTCAACTTTTTTATTTACAGAAATACTCAAATCCTGATGATAAGCAACAAACCAATTTGATTTCGGAGGTTTGTCAAAGTAAATGGCTTTAGTTATAAAGTACCTAGACTTATAGAGTTTGTTTAAAACATGAATTAAATTATCATTGAAAATGTAGTGTTTTAATTCAGGTACTACTTTTAATAATTGACGAATAGCATATATACTTTTATTTTTCGAAATAGGATCTTCGTCCTTAACTACTGTGTTTTCAATACAATTAATAATAGAACTTATTTCTCTTGTTGAATAAATATCTTCAACTGTTGAATAACCAAGATTTTTTAATTCGTTTACATACTTATCCACTTTCATATAATAAAAATAATATATGGTTTACTTATAAGTATTTATTTAAGATTAATTTATTAATAAAAAAGCAAGCCTGTTAGAGCTTGCTTTTACTTAAGTAATTTTGAGGGTAAAATTATTCTTTTACAATATAGAAGTAAGAACGTCTGTTCAGTTGATGCTCTTCCTCAGTACATTTTACACGGTTAGCACATTTATTTAAAAGTTGTGATTCACCATAACCTATTGCACTTTCAATTCTATCTGCATCAATACCTCTAGAGATAATATAATCTCTTGTGGATTTTGCACGTCTGTCAGAAAGTTTCATGTTGTACCTGTCACCACCACGACTGTCTGTATGAGATTCAATTTTAATTACCATGTTAGGGTGTTTGCGCATTACGTCTACTATGTTCTCAAGTTCGTATTGTGCATCTGTTCTAATGTTCCATTTGTCAAAATCGAAGAAAATAGGGTTAATAACGATTTGGTTATCAATAATCAGAGGTTCTAACATTAAATCTACAGTATTGACTTTTTCATTATCGGAAGCCGTTGTCACTGCTAGTTGGTCTTCTTTATAGTCTGGCTTGTTACCAACTACAGAATAAGTTTTGTTGCAATCTACAGTAAAGGTATATTCACCACCGTCTTTAGTGAAAAATTCTTCTACAACTTTTCCGGTTTCATCAATTAAGCGCACCATAACACCTGTTAGTATAATATTGGTTTTACTATCTCTTGCTACTCCAGCAATGTATTGTTTACATTGTTGTGCGTTAAAGCTATAGATGTCATCACTACCTTTGCCATTTGGTCTATTGGATGAGAAATAACCTTTTTCGGTTTCTGAATCCATAAAGAATGCAAAATCATCATAACCACTGTTATATGGCGATCCCATATTTTCAGGTTCTGTGCGTATACCTTTTAGAATATCGGACTCAAAGATGTCTAATAAACCTAAGTTCAAATGGCCGTCAGACGAGAAGTAAAGTGTATTGTCTTTTGCCACAAAAGGAAACATTTCACGTCCTTCTGTATTAATTTTTTCTCCAAGATTTTCTGGTTCGCCATAAGTGCCGTCTTCATTGATTTTTACAGCATAAATGTCTGATTGTCCTAAACCACCTTCGCGATCAGAGACAAAGTAAAGTGTTTTATTATCTGGACTTAATGCTGGATGCCCAGTAGAATACACATCATCATTAAAAGGAAGTTCTACAACATTAGACCATTGATCATTTTCTAAAGTTGCCTTATAAAGCTTAAGGTGTGTCGTTCCTTTGTTATCGTATTTTAATTTATTACGCTTGTTAATGTTGTCTCTGGTAAAATAAAGAGTTTTGCCATCATTGGTAATAGCTACAGAAGCTTCATGGTATACTGTATTAATAGCGCTAGATGAAATCTCTGCAGATGAACCATAGGTAATTACACCGTTATCGTCCGTAAGAGGTACTTCAAATAAATCTAAAAATGGTTCTTTGTTCCAGCTGTATACTTTATTATCATCACCTCTGGCAGATGCAAAGTATAAGGTGTTGTCAAAAATGTAAGCTCCAAAGTCTGAATTTTCAGAATTAAATGGAAGGTTTTCAATATTTACAATAACCTTATTTTTAGTGGTAAGTTTGGCGTACAAATCTACTTCATCAGGATTATATCCTTTCAACCTGCTATCGCCTTGCTGTGCAGCACTTAATTCTTTAAACCATTTATCGGCTTCATCATATTTACCTATACTTCTTAGTGATTGAATGTATTTGTAAAGATATTCGGCATCTATATTTTTATGTTCTTTCAAGGCTTCTCCATACCAATAAGCTGCTTTTTCAGAATTTGAATTATTATAGTAAGCATCTCCTAAACGCGTTAGTACATGCGCACTATTGTCACCATTTTCAACCGCTTTTTCGTATAGCTCTATGGCCTTTATGTAACCATAGTTTTCAAAAAACTTATCGGCCAACTTAGTTTGCGAATAAGAAATTGAGTAGCCTAAAATAAATATGAAAGTTATAATCTTTGTCTTCATAACACAATTCTTTTAGAAGTATCTAGGTGATTTTATACGTTTACTTTTAAATACTTCAAACATAAGCAGCACTTCGTGCGTACCACTTGTATAAGGTCTTAAATCTGAAATTGGATACTCGTAGGCATAGCCAATTCTCATTTGTTTTGAAATTTGAAAATCTGCAATACCACCAATTGCAGCAGCGGATTCGTTGATTCTATATCCTGCACCAATCCAAAAGGTTTCGTTAAATAAAAAGTTAGCCGAAACATCAAAGGATAATGGAGCGCCATTGGTCGCTTTTAATAATACAGAAGGTTTTAATTTTGTCGTTTCACTTAAGTCGAAAACATAGCCACCAGTAATATAATAACTAATACGTTCTAACGCTACATAATCTAATGTACCTTGTCTCCCATTATTATAATCTGTGTTAAGTATTCTTGGCGCTGAAAGACCAACATACCAACGTTGCGAATGCCAATATAAACCAGCACCAACATTTGGACTCCAACGGTTAGAAACATCATTAAAAAATGGGTCATTTACTACAGATGGGTCGTTAAGTAGCTCTTCATCTAAATTATAATGTGTAAACCCGGCCTTTAACCCAAAAGCTAATTTAGAGTTTACTCCAGTTTGAATGGTATATGAAAAATCACCATATATGTATGAAAAGTTTTCATAACCCAATTCATCATTTATAAATGACAATCCTAAACCAATCTTTTCATTTCTCAACGGAGTATGAATGGATAAAGTCTGTGTCTCAGGACCACCTTCTAATCCAACCCATTGACTTCTGTGTAAGCCAACAGCGCTGAATGTTTCTCTACTGCCTGCATAGGCAGGGTTTATAGAGATGGTGTTAAACATGTATTGCGTAAATTGGGGTAGCTGCTGTGCAAAAGCAGTAGACACTCCCAAGATAAATATTACAATACTTAATAATTTAGGTAACTTCATCGGTCAAGTTTATTTGTTTGTTGCTACGTAGATTGGACCAGCAAATGGTTTTAATCCACTATCTCTAAAATTAATTATATAGTAGTAGGTTCCGGTTGGGACTTTTCCAGAATTTCCTACCGATGATCCGTGTGCATCACCGTTCCAATCGTTTTGGTAATTTCTAGATTCATAAATCTTTGCTCCCCAACGATTAAATATTTCTACTTCTATTGTAAATCCACAGAATTCAAGTCCAGTGACTGTAAAGAATTCATTATTATTATCTCCATTAGCCGTTACTGTTTTAGAAATAATAACGTTGTTTTCATCACTACAAGGTAATACTGTACACTCGTCATCAACGGCAACAGTAACTTCAGCTTCTGTAGGGCAAGGCCCTTCCGTTATAGAATACTTAAACACATAGTTGCCTACTATAACTGTAGAAGGGTCAAATAAGCTTCCATTTATAGTTGCATCTCCAGATTCTACAGTCCAGGTTCCATTCATGTCAAAATCACCAGAAAGTAAATCGAATAAATCGAATTCAATATCTAAAATACAGCGTGTTGTATCAGAGGCTTCTATAACATTGCTTATTTCAACTGAAACAGTTTGAGTAAAGTCAGCGACATTACCACAATCATCAGTTACAGTCCAAGTTCTAATAATTTCATAATCCTCAAAATCATTTGCTTGAGTAGATGTTTCATTGAATACAACATCTATATCGTTAGAACATTCATCCTGGAATACTAAGTTTGGAACTTCAGGAATATCATTACAAGCTACTGTAATATTTTCATCAAAAGGTGTAACCAAAGCAGGTGGAGTAGTATCTCTTACGGTTATAATTTGAGTATGCTCAATTTCATTAGCGCAGCTGTCCGTAAATTTCCAAGTACGCTCAATAATATAATCACCTATGCAAGCACCTGCAATAGTATCCTCATTAAATAAGAGGGTAACCTCACCACAATTATCAGATGCAGTCAAGGTTGCTGCTTCAGGTATAGCATCACATTCCACTTCTATGTCAACAGGTAATGATTCATTAAATGTAGGTGCTGTAGTATCCACTACCGTAATTGTTTGAACAGCAGACGTAGAATTACCACATTCATCAGTAGCGGTCCATGTCCTTGTTATCGTTTTTGTATTTCCACAAGCAGCAGATTCCATATCAGTTTCAGTAATAACCACACTACCACATGTATCAGTGCCAGTAGATATTCCTGTGTTGGCACTAGACTCATCTTCTCCACATTCAATGATGACATCCGTAGGAGCCGTGATCGTAGGTGGTGTTGTATCCACAACGGTAATGGTCTGCGTATCGGAAGCGGTGTTTCCACAAGCATCGGTAGCGGTCCAAGTACGTGTAATGGTTTTTGTATTGCCACAAGCAGCCGTCTCAACGTCAGATTCGGTAATGGTGACATCACTACAAGTATCGGAAGCTGTAGCGACACCAGTATTGGCAGAGGACTCATCGTCGGTACACTCAATGGTGACATCGGCAGGAGCCGTGATCGTTGGAGGCGTTGTATCCACAACGGTAATGGTCTGTGTATCTGAAGCCGTGTTTCCACAAGCATCGGTAGCGGTCCAAGTACGTGTAATTGTTTTCGTGTTTCCACAAGCGGCCGTCTCAACGTCAGATTCGGTAATGGTCACATCGCCACAGGTATCGGAAGCGGTAGCGACACCAGTATTGGCAGAGGACTCATCGTCGGTACACTCAATAGTGACATCGGCAGGAGCGGTAATTGTTGGAGGCGTTGTATCCACAACGGTAATGGTCTGCGTATCTGAAGCGGTGTTCCCACAGGCATCAGTGGCCGTCCAGGTACGTGTTATTGTTTTTGTATTCCCACAGTTAGCGACCTCAGTATCTGAGAAGCTTACGTTAGGGGACGCACAATCATCCGTGGCAGTAGCGGTACCGGTTTCAGATGGCTCTGTACTTTCCGTACATTCAACGGTCATGTCAGCAGGAACAGTCAACACAGGCGCAACCGTATCCACAATAGAATATGTCGCAGTTGTACTAGAGGCATTGCCACACTCATCAGTAGCCGTAAAGGTTACGGTAATAGCACCATTGGCGCAATCAACATCAGTATTGGAGCCATAATCATTGGACCAGGTAATAGTACCACAAGTGTCGGTAGCTGTATTGCCAGCATTGTTATCCAACCATGCTTCTAACGTACCATCAGGTGTTACACCACATTCGATAATGATATCTTCAGAGTTTGAACTGTCAATCGTAGGAGGTGTTGTATCCACAACGGTAATGGTCTGCGTATCTGAAGCGGTGTTCCCACAGGCATCAGTGGCCGTCCAGGTACGTGTTATTGTTTTTGTATTCCCACAGTTAGCGACCTCAGTATCTGAGAAGCTTACGTTAGGGGACGCACAATCATCCGTGGCAGTAGCGGTACCGGTTTCAGATGGCTCTGTACTTTCCGTACATTCAACGGTCATGTCAGCAGGAACAGTCAATACAGGCGCAACCGTATCCACGATAGAATATGTCGCAGTTGTACTAGACGCATTGCCACACTCATCAGTAGCCGTAAAGGTTACGGTAATAGCACCATTGGCGCAATCAACATCAGTATTAGAACCATAATCATTGGACCAGGTAATAGTACCACAAGTGTCGGTAGCTGTATTACCAGCATTGTTATCCAACCATGCTTCTAACGTTCCATCAGGTGTTACACCACATTCGATAATGATATCTTCAGAATTTGAACTGTCAATCGTTGGTGGCGTTGTATCCACAACGGTAATGGTCTGTGTATCGGAAGCGGTGTTCCCACAGGCATCGGTAGCAGTAAAGGTTCTAACAATAGTTTTGGTGTTTCCACAAGCCGCAACTTCAGAATCAGATTCGGTAATGGTCACATCACCACAAGTATCGGAAGCTGTAGCGACACCAGTATTTGCAGAGGACTCATCGTCGGTACATTCAATAGTGACATCTGCAGGAGCGGTAATTGTTGGTGGTGTTGTATCCACAACGGTAATGGTCTGCGTATCCGAAGCCGTGTTCCCACAAGCATCGGTAGCTGTCCAAGTACGCGTAATCGTTTTAGTGTTTCCGCAAGCAGCCGTCTCAACGTCACTTTCAGTAATGGTCACATCACCACAAGTATCGGAAGCTGTAGCGACACCAGTATTTGCAGAGGACTCATCGTCCGTACACTCAATAGTGACATCTGCAGGAGCGGTAATTGTTGGTGGAGTAGTATCCACAACGGTAATGGTCTGCGTATCGGAAGCTGTGTTCCCACAGGCATCAGTAGCTGTCCAAGTACGTGTAATCGTTTTCGTGTTTCCACAAGCCGCAACTTCAGAATCAGACTGAGTGATAGTTACATCACCACAGGTATCGGAAGCTGTAGCGACACCAGTATTGGCAGAGGACTCATCGTCGGTACATTCAATAGTGACATCTGCAGGAGCGGTAATTGTTGGTGGTGTTGTATCCACAACGGTAATGGTCTGCGTATCCGAAGCCGTGTTCCCACAAGCATCGGTAGCTGTCCAAGTACGCGTAATCGTTTTAGTGTTTCCGCAAGCAGCCGTCTCAACGTCACTTTCAGTAATGGTCACATCACCACAAGTATCGGAAGCTGTAGCGACACCAGTATTGGCAGAGGACTCATCGTCGGTACACTCAATAGTGACATCGGCAGGAGCCGTTATCGTTGGAGGCGTTGTATCCACAACGGTAATGGTCTGTGTATCCGAAGCCGTGTTTCCACAAGCATCGGTAGCGGTCCAGGTACGTGTAATGGTTTTTGTATTGCCACAAGCAGCCGTCTCAACATCAGATTCGGTAATGGTCACATCACCACAAGTATCGGAAGCGGTAGCAGCACCAGTATTGGCAGAGGACTCATCGTCGGTACATTCAATAGTGACATCGGCAGGAGCCGTGATCGTAGGAGGTGTTGTATCCACAACGGTAATGGTCTGCGTATCTGAAGCTGTGTTCCCACAGGCATCAGTGGCTGTCCAGGTACGTGTAATGGTTTTAGTGTTCCCACAAGCCGCAACTTCAGAATCAGACTGAGTGATAGTCACATCACCACAAGTATCCGAAGCGGTAGCCGTACCAGTATTTGCAGAGGACTCATCGTCCGTACACTCAATGGTGACATCGGCAGGAGCCGTGATCGTAGGAGGTGTTGTATCCACAACGGTAATGGTCTGTGTATCGGAAGCCGTGTTCCCACAGGCATCGGTAGCGGTCCAAGTACGAGTAATCGTTTTTGTATTCCCACAGTTAGCGACCTCAGTATCTGAGAAGCTTATGTTAGGAGACGCACAATCATCCGTTGCAGTAGCCGTACCGGTTTCAGATGGCTCTGTACTTTCCGTACATTCAACGGTCATGTCAGCAGGAACAGTCAATACAGGCGCAACCGTATCCACGATAGAATATGTCGCAGTTGTACTAGACGCATTGCCACACTCATCAGTAGCCGTAAAGGTTACGGTAATAGCACCATTGGCGCAATCAACATCAGTATTAGAACCATAATCATTGGACCAGGTAATAGTACCACAAGTGTCGGTAGCTGTATTACCAGCATTGTTATCCAACCATGCTTCTAACGTTCCATCAGGTGTTACACCACATTCGATAATGATATCTTCAGAATTTGAACTGTCAATCGTTGGTGGCGTTGTATCCACAACGGTAATGGTCTGTGTATCGGAAGCGGTGTTCCCACAGGCATCGGTAGCAGTAAAGGTTCTAACAATAGTTTTGGTGTTTCCACAAGCCGCAACTTCAGAATCAGATTCGGTAATGGTCACATCACCACAAGTATCGGAAGCTGTAGCGACACCAGTATTTGCAGAGGACTCATCGTCGGTACATTCAATAGTGACATCTGCAGGAGCGGTAATTGTTGGTGGTGTTGTATCCACAACGGTAATGGTCTGCGTATCCGAAGCCGTGTTCCCACAAGCATCGGTAGCTGTCCAAGTACGCGTAATCGTTTTAGTGTTTCCGCAAGCAGCCGTCTCAACGTCACTTTCAGTAATGGTCACATCACCACAAGTATCGGAAGCTGTAGCGACACCAGTATTTGCAGAGGACTCATCGTCCGTACACTCAATAGTGACATCTGCAGGAGCGGTAATTGTTGGTGGAGTAGTATCCACAACGGTAATGGTCTGCGTATCGGAAGCTGTGTTCCCACAGGCATCAGTAGCTGTCCAAGTACGTGTAATCGTTTTCGTGTTTCCACAAGCCGCAACTTCAGAATCAGACTGAGTGATAGTTACATCACCACAGGTATCGGAAGCTGTAGCGACACCAGTATTGGCAGAGGACTCATCGTCGGTACATTCAATAGTGACATCTGCAGGAGCGGTAATTGTTGGTGGTGTTGTATCCACAACGGTAATGGTCTGCGTATCCGAAGCCGTGTTCCCACAAGCATCGGTAGCTGTCCAAGTACGCGTAATCGTTTTAGTGTTTCCGCAAGCAGCCGTCTCAACGTCACTTTCAGTAATGGTCACATCACCACAAGTATCGGAAGCTGTAGCGACACCAGTATTGGCAGAGGACTCATCGTCGGTACACTCAATAGTGACATCGGCAGGAGCCGTTATCGTTGGAGGCGTTGTATCCACAACGGTAATGGTCTGTGTATCCGAAGCCGTGTTTCCACAAGCATCGGTAGCGGTCCAGGTACGTGTAATGGTTTTTGTATTGCCACAAGCAGCCGTCTCAACATCAGATTCGGTAATGGTCACATCACCACAAGTATCGGAAGCGGTAGCAGCACCAGTATTGGCAGAGGACTCATCGTCGGTACATTCAATAGTGACATCGGCAGGAGCCGTGATCGTAGGAGGTGTTGTATCCACAACGGTAATGGTCTGCGTATCTGAAGCTGTGTTCCCACAGGCATCAGTGGCTGTCCAGGTACGTGTAATGGTTTTAGTGTTCCCACAAGCCGCAACTTCAGAATCAGACTGAGTGATAGTCACATCACCACAAGTATCCGAAGCGGTAGCCGTACCAGTATTTGCAGAGGACTCATCGTCCGTACACTCAATGGTGACATCGGCAGGAGCCGTGATCGTAGGAGGTGTTGTATCCACAACGGTAATGGTCTGTGTATCGGAAGCCGTGTTCCCACAGGCATCGGTAGCGGTCCAAGTACGAGTAATCGTTTTTGTATTCCCACAGTTAGCGACCTCAGTATCTGAGAAGCTTATGTTAGGAGACGCACAATCATCCGTTGCAGTAGCCGTACCGGTTTCAGATGGCTCTGTACTTTCCGTACATTCAACGGTCATGTCAGCAGGAACAGTCAATACAGGCGCAACCGTATCCACGATAGAATATGTCGCAGTTGTACTAGACGCATTGCCACACTCATCAGTAGCCGTAAAGGTTACGGTAATAGCACCATTGGCGCAATCAACATCAGTATTAGAACCATAATCATTGGACCAGGTAATAGTACCACAAGTGTCGGTAGCTGTATTACCAGCATTGTTATCCAACCATGCTTCTAACGTTCCATCAGGTGTTACACCACATTCGATAATGATATCTTCAGAATTTGAACTGTCAATCGTTGGTGGCGTTGTATCCACAACGGTAATGGTCTGTGTATCGGAAGCGGTGTTCCCACAGGCATCGGTAGCAGTAAAGGTTCTAACAATAGTTTTGGTGTTTCCACAAGCCGCAACTTCAGAATCAGATTCGGTAATGGTCACATCACCACAAGTATCGGAAGCTGTAGCGACACCAGTATTTGCAGAGGACTCATCGTCGGTACATTCAATAGTGACATCTGCAGGAGCGGTAATTGTTGGTGGTGTTGTATCCACAACGGTAATGGTCTGCGTATCCGAAGCCGTGTTCCCACAAGCATCGGTAGCTGTCCAAGTACGCGTAATCGTTTTAGTGTTTCCGCAAGCAGCCGTCTCAACGTCACTTTCAGTAATGGTCACATCACCACAAGTATCGGAAGCTGTAGCGACACCAGTATTTGCAGAGGACTCATCGTCCGTACACTCAATAGTGACATCTGCAGGAGCGGTAATTGTTGGTGGAGTAGTATCCACAACGGTAATGGTCTGCGTATCGGAAGCTGTGTTCCCACAGGCATCAGTAGCTGTCCAAGTACGTGTAATCGTTTTCGTGTTTCCACAAGCCGCAACTTCAGAATCAGACTGAGTGATAGTTACATCACCACAGGTATCGGAAGCTGTAGCGACACCAGTATTGGCAGAGGACTCATCGTCGGTACATTCAATAGTGACATCTGCAGGAGCGGTAATTGTTGGTGGTGTTGTATCCACAACGGTAATGGTCTGCGTATCCGAAGCCGTGTTCCCACAAGCATCGGTAGCTGTCCAAGTACGCGTAATCGTTTTAGTGTTTCCGCAAGCAGCCGTCTCAACGTCACTTTCAGTAATGGTCACATCACCACAAGTATCGGAAGCTGTAGCGACACCAGTATTGGCAGAGGACTCATCGTCGGTACACTCAATAGTGACATCGGCAGGAGCCGTTATCGTTGGAGGCGTTGTATCCACAACGGTAATGGTCTGTGTATCCGAAGCCTTGTTTCCACAAGCATCGGTAGCGGTCCAGGTACGTGTAATGGTTTTTGTATTGCCACAAGCAGCCGTCTCAACATCAGATTCGGTAATGGTCACATCACCACAAGTATCGGAAGCGGTAGCCACACCAGTATTGGCAGAGGACTCATCGTCCGTACACTCAATAGTGACATCGGCAGGAGCCGTTATCACAGGTGGTGTTGTATCCACAACGGTAATGGTCTGTGTATCGGAAGCTGTGTTCCCACAAGCATCGGTAGCTGTCCAGGTACGTGTAATCGTTTTAGTATTGCCACAAGCAGCCGTCTCAACGTCACTTTCAGTAATAGTCACATCACCACAGGTATCGGAAGCTGTAGCGACACCAGTATTTGCAGAGGACTCATCGTCCGTACACTCAATAGTGACATCAGCCGGAGCCGTTATCGTTGGTGGTGTTGTATCCACAACGGTAATGGTCTGTGTATCGGAAGCTGTGTTCCCACAGGCATCGGTAGCTGTCCAAGTACGTGTAATCGTTTTCGTGTTCCCACAAGCCGCAACTTCAGAATCAGACTGAGTGATAGTTACATCACCACAGGTATCCGAAGCCGTAGCGACACCAGTATTGGCAGAGGACTCATCATCGGTACACTCAATGGTGACATCGGCAGGAGCCGTGATCGTAGGTGGTGTTGTATCCACAACGGTAATGGTCTGTGTATCGGAAGCTGTGTTTCCACAGGCATCGGTAGCAGTAAAGGTTCTAACAATAGTTTTGGTGTTTCCACAAGCAGCCGTCTCAACGTCAGATTCGGTAATGGTCACATCACCACAGGTATCGGAAGCCGTAGCCACACCAGTATTGGCAGAGGACTCATCGTCGGTACATTCAATAGTGACATCTGCAGGAGCGGTAATTGTTGGAGGCGTTGTATCATCAACAGTAATACTTTGAACAGCGGAAGCAGAGTTGCCGCAGTTATCTGTTATAGTAAACGTACGTTGAACTATTATAGGGCAGTTGTTGGTAGAAGTGATCACATCAATATACGTTATTGAAGCTATATTAAAATCATCCGAAGCATTATAATTTGGGTTGCTTGCAAATGTACTTTGAACATCGCCTGAACCTGAATCATTAAATTCAAAAACAGAATTCGAAGCAATAATATCCGAAGTAGAACATCCTTCTAAATTAATTGTACTAGGGACAGATATTTGTGGTGATTCCACATCATTAACACCAATAACAGCAGTAACTGTAGTTGTACAGTCATTAGCATCAGTAATTAAAACATTATAAGTTCCATTATCTAAATTTTCAAATAGTCCACTATTTTGATTATTAACTCCGTTATCAATAGAGTATAGATAAGGACTTGTACCACCTGTTGCGCTAACTGTAAAACTACCATCACCATCACTAGAACAATCAACGTCGTTTATATTTGTTATAGAACCCTCTAAGTCTGCTGACGGTTCATTTAGGGTTACTTGGGTTGTTGAAGTACATCCATTAGCATCTGTTACGGTCACTGAATAATTACCAGCAACTATACCCGAAAGGTCTTCTGTTGTATCTCCTGTATTCCATAAATAGGTGTAAGGCGCTGTGCCACCATTAACTAATATATCAATTGCTCCTGTAGCATCTCCTCTACAAAGAATATCCGTGCTAGAATTAACCATTGATGTTAACTCCTCAGTTGGCTGATCAACCGTAAAATCATCAGATATTGTACAACCATTGGCATCAGTGACGGTGACAGTATAAGTTCCTGCTTCTACATTTGTTAAATCTTCAGTAGTATCTGAGTTGCTCCATGCATATGTGTATGGAGGATTACCACCAGATACGGTTATATCAATCGCACCTGTACTATCACCAAAACATGAAACGTCAGTGACAGTTCCAGTAAGTTCTAAGTTATCTAAAACAAATGGTGATGCATTAGTATTTTCACATACGGTAAATGTATTTCTTACAGTAATAGTATACGAACCTTCAGGGAGGTTAGTAAAATCTGGAGAAGTTTGAAATGTTCCACCATTTAAAGAATATTCAAACTCAGTACCTAAAGGGTTAGTTACAGACAGAGTAAAATCATCATTAACAGAACCACAACTTATATTAGCTTCTGGAGCTTGAGGTAAATCCACAAAATTTATTGTAACCGTAGCTGAATCACAAACGGTATTATTTGGTGCAGGTAAACATACTTCATATTCAAATGTTACATCACCAGTAAAACCTGGCATTGGTGTATAAGAATACATTCCATTTGAATCAAGACTGAAGTTTAGGCCAGCAGGTGTAGGACCAGAAATTAAACTGTAAGTTGAATTATTAGGTACATTGTTATTATAGTTTAAATCGCCACTAAATTTTTCATCTACACATTCCGTTTCATTCTGATCAACAGCATACTTTTGAAGTATAAAAAATTTCCCATCTCCATGGTCTCGTGTAGCAGCAACAAATTCAATCTTAGTTATTCGCGAACCTGTAGGAGCGATATCGTTTAAATAAAATAATCCAACTCCAATAGTTTGTCCATTTTCATTGCATCGTCCGGATTGCCAGTAATCAGACCCAGCAATTGGAGGAGCGAAAAGGCAACCTGTATAATTACCTACATTTCTGACAAAAGTTTCACCTAATTTTTGTTCTGGACCTCCACCAACGGGTATTCCCCAAACTTCTATGTAGAAACAATTGTTGCCACCACGCTCAGTGACGGCCAATACACCACCTTCATTGGATGGAATAGCTGGATTGTAAAAGATAGTTTGTTTTTGAGGACCCTCACCATCTTCCCAGTCTTCTTCGATATCTTCTAGTTCATCGAAATCTGAACAAAAATCTTCACCATTATTACTTGAATTAAAATAATGATTCAAATTTTTATCTTGAAAAGCAGCAGTTGCATTCTGAACCCAATTAGCTTGACCACTATTACCACCAACAAAAGCACCATTTCGCCTTATTCTGTTGGAACTATGTCCGTCTTCTCCTAATTGAGTCATCTCGTAGCTCGTAGGTACAACAAAAGTGTTATATACGGTTCCGTCTATGCTCACAGATTGTATCGTAGCTGGTTGGTTTAAATTAAGCCCTTGATTATCTGACCATTGAAAAGTAACGCCAGTTTGAATAGAAGGTGACTGCTGACCTAATAGCACGTATGGAAGCATAACTAATACCGCTACTATGAGCGTTTTAGCTATACTTATACCTGAAATACAATTGTATTTGTTTTTCATATTGTACATAATAACGTATAATGTCCATAATGTGGCTAAATCTAAAATGACCAATATTAGTCATTTAAAAATTTGGCAACATTGTATGTTTTGTTAATTGCAAAAAAATAGAGGGAAGTATTATTAAGGTAAATGAAATATTGAATGGATTAATATATTTTTGATTTGGGGTCATTTACATTAATTTTACACAAACAAAAGAACTTATAACTAAAGTATAAAACAAACATTAGAGTTAAAGGGGCAAAATACTCGTTAAAACGGAATTATGCAACATTTTGTCGATAAAAATCGCTTTTAAACGGAAAAATATGAAAACAATAGTACTTGTTAGGCATGGGAAATCCTCATGGAAATATGATGTCTCAGATGCCGAAAGGCCTTTAAAATCAAGAGGTGTAAATGATGGTAAATTAGTAGCCAATCAATACCTTGGGTCTAATGATGTGCCTGAAAAAATCTTTACGAGTCCTGCTAAAAGAGCACTATCTACATGTAGGATTTTTATGGATGTTTTTGGTTTGTCAGAAAATTCTTTTACTATTGATATGGATTTGTATGATTTTAGTGGTGAAGGTGTAATTAATTTTATAAAAAAACTTCCTAATACTATTGATAGTGCCATGATTTTTGGTCATAATCATGCTTTTACATCAATAGCCAATATTTTTGGGGACAGATTTATTGATAATCTTCCTACTAGTGGACTTGTAAAGCTTAATTTTGACATTGATAATTGGCAAGATTTTAAACAAGGAACCACTGAACTCGTAATTATTCCCAAGGAATTGAAAAAATGACAAAAGACAAAAACGTATATATTAACCGTGAATTGAGTTGGTTGCAATTTAATGCTCGTGTTTTACAAGAAGCTGCAGACAAAGATGTACCATTAATTGAACGCTTAAGGTTTTTAGGAATTTTTTCTAATAATTTAGATGAATTCTTTAAAGTACGCTACGCAACCGTTAAGCGAATTTTTGATGCAGGCAAAGGTGGTAAGAGTGAACTTGGAGGTATAAAAGCCGAGGAATTACTTGAGGAAATTACCAAAGTTGTCATTGATCAACAGAGTGAAAGTGTAGAAATATTAAATGAGATTGAGCAAGAGCTAGAAAAAGAGAACATCTTTATCATTAATGAAACTGAAATAGATGCTGAGCAACACAATTTTATAAAGAATTACTATTACCAAGAAATTAGCCCAGCTCTAGTTGTTATTGTATTGAATGAAGACATTGATTTACCAGAACTAAAAGATAGTGCAGGATATTTATCTGTTAAAATGTCTAACTTAAATCGACCAGACCAGTATGCGCTTATAGAGATTTCTAAAACGATGGATAGATTTATTGTGTTGCCAAGTAAAGGCGATGCAAATTATATCATTACAGTAGATGATGTTATTCGTCATTTTCTCAATGAAATCTTCAACATTTTTGATTATGAAACGATATCTGCCCACATGATTAAGATCACTAGAGATGGTGAGTTGGATTTTGATAGTGACCTCAGTAAGAGTTTTATTGATAAGTTATCTGCTAGTGTAAAAGATAGACAAAGTGGTGACCCTGTAAGATTTGTACATGATAAAAATATAGATAGTGATACGCTTAATTTTCTGTTAGATCGTATGTCAATAGATAAAAAGGATAGTATAATACCTGGTGGTCGCTATCACAATCGTAGAGATTATATGGATTTTCCGAGTTTAGGCCGTACAGATTTGCTCTATGAGAGAATTGTACCTTTACCCGTTAAAGGTCTTAGTTTTGAAGAGAGTATTTTTAAAACTATTGCTAAAAAAGATTATCTAATCTATACTCCCTACCACACATTTTCTTATATCGTAAAATTTTTAAGAGAAGCTGCTTTAGATCCAAAGGTAAGGACAATAAAAATAACTATTTATAGATTAGCCCAAATCTCTCACGTTGCAAGTTCACTAATCAATGCTGCTAAAAATGGTAAGAGAGTTACTGTATCCATAGAGTTAAGAGCGCGGTTTGACGAGGAGGCAAATATTAATTACGCAGAGCAAATGCAAGATGCTGGAGTCAATATGTTATTTGGTGTACCAGGTTTAAAGGTGCATAGCAAAATGTGTGTTATAGAGCGCGAGGAAGGAGACAAAGTTGTAAGATACGGATTTGTTAGTACCGGTAATTTTAATGAATCGACAGCTAAAATATATACGGATTTCACAGTACTAACTGCCAATCAAAAAATATTAAAGGATTTAAATAAAGTATTTAATTTCTTTGAGGTTAACTATAAGGTAAATAGATATAAACACATTATTACTTCACCTCATTACACCAAGTCAAAGTTCTTTGCATTAATTGACAAAGAAATTGAGAATGCCAAAAATGGTAAACCAGCTTATCTCAAATTAAAAATGAATAGTATAAGCAGTTATAAAATGGTGGATAAACTTTACGAAGCTAGCAGAGCAGGAGTTAAAATACAAATGATAGTAAGAGGGCTTTGTTGTTTGGTTCCGGGAGTTAAAGGTATGAGCGAAAATATTGAAATCATCAGTATTATTGATAAGTTTTTAGAGCATACGAGATTGTATATTTTTGGAAATAACGAGGATCCAAAAATTTATATTTCATCAGCAGACTGGATGACAAGAAATATAGATAATAGAGTAGAAGTAAGTTGCCCGATTTATGATAAAGATATAAAGGTAGAGCTGCAGGAATTATTTGAAATATGCTGGCAAGACAATGTTAAAGCGCGTATTATTAATGAAACTCAAGATAATACATATCGCAGGAATAATAAACCAAAAGTAAGAGCGCAATTTGATACCTATAATTATTATAAAAACAAATTAGAAGGATAATATGCTGAAGATTCAGAAATATGCTGCGATAGATATCGGGTCTAATGCCGTAAGATTATTAATATCTAACATCATTGAGCAAAATGATGAAAACGTAGTATTTAAGAAAAACTCATTGGTCAGAGTACCAATTCGGTTGGGTGCGGATGTTTTTATGAATGGTAGCATATCAGAATACAACCAAGAACGTATGATAGATACGATGAAAGCCTTTAGTTTGTTAATGAAGTCTCATGGAGTGGTAAGATATAAGGCTTGTGCCACTTCTGCAATGCGTGAAGCTAATAATAGCCAACCTTTGTCACAGAAAATATTAGATACCTGTGGAATTAACATCGATATTATTGATGGGGAAGAAGAAGCTGCTATTATAGCGGCAACGGATTTACATACATTTATAGATCCTAATAAAACCTATTTGTATGTTGATGTTGGTGGTGGTAGTACTGAGTTTTCCATAATTCACAACGGCGAAAAGATAAAATCGAGATCGTTTAAGATAGGTACGGTAAGATTACTCAATGATATTGTAAAAAATGAAACTTGGGTTGAACTAGAAAACTGGATTAAGGATAATACTAAAGATTACTATAAAATTGAGCTTATAGGTTCTGGTGGTAATATCAATAAGATATTCAAGATATCTGGAAAGGATCTAGGAAAACCGTTAACCTATTTTTACTTAACAAGTTATTATAAGACATTGCAGAGTTATTCTTATGAAGAAAGAATTACTAAATTAAACCTCAATCAAGATAGGGCCGATGTTATTATTCCTGCAACCAGAATATACTTATCAGCGATGAAATGGAGCGGAGCAAAAGATATATACGTACCCAAAATCGGGTTGTCTGATGGTATTATAAAAAGTATATATTATGAAACCGTTTCGAGTGTAATTGTATAATTTTGAATGAAAAATATTACAAAATTTAACTGATTGTCGGTAAAAATCAATAAATTTATTCAAAATTCGAAAATTTAAATCTATATTGGCAGTCTCAAATTGATGATTATGAAAAAAATATTACTTGCCTCAGTATTGGTGTGTTTTACTACTATATGTTTATCTCAAGATGTAAAGTATGGTGTAAGGGGAGCACTGAATGTATCTAACCTAGATTTTGAACCAGACGCAACTTTTGTTAACCAACACCGCAATGGTTTTGCCTTTGCAGGTTTTGTGGATTTTGGTCTATCTGAAGACGTTTCTTTAACAACGGAATTGCAATGGTCTGCTGAAGGTGGGAAGGATGAAAGTATAAGAGCAGATTATATTCAAATGCCTATCTTGCTGAAACTTTCTACATCAGAGCGTTTGTCTTTTATGGCTGGACCACAGATAGCTTTAAAAACCTGGAAAAATAACGACGGTTTTTCAACATTTGCATTTTCTGGAGTTATTGGAGCAGAGTATATGATTACTAGCGAACTTTTTGTTGATGCTAGATTTTCTTATGGTTTAACTAATATACTTGATGAAGATTTAACTGACTTGGAAGCCAAAAACCATGTGATGCAATTTGGTTTTGGTATAAAAATTTAAAAGAATAACCTTGTAATAAAGCTTCAACTTGTGTTGAGGCTTTTTTTTTATCCGTGAATAGTCTCTTTATTCCCTAAACCTCTCATTATTTCGGCTTCATAATCAAGAAGTTGCTGCCATTTTTTATCCACTTCCTTGCGTTCACCATATTGTCTTGCGAAGTTTAAAAACATGGTATAGTGGTTGGCTTCACTGATCATTAGTTTTCTGTAGAATTTGGCCAGTTTTTTGTCTTCCAGTTCTTCCGATAGTAATCTAAAACGTTCACAGCTTCTGGCTTCTATTAATGCAGCATACAAGAGTCTGTGTACTAATTGTGTAGTTCTACTACCACCTTTTGGGAAGAATTTCAACAAGGCAATAACATAGTCATCTTTTCTATCTCTGCCCAAAATCCAACCACGTTCAAGAATTAAGTCGTGCACCATCTTAAAATGGCTTATTTCTTCTTCGACTAAATCTATCATTTCTTGTACTAGCTCAGTATATTCAGGAAAACTTACGATAAGCGAAATTGCCGTGCTTGCAGCTTTTTGCTCACAATACGCATGATCGGTTAAAATATCTTCAATATTTTTTTCTACGATATTAACCCATCTTGGGTCTGTTGGTAATTTTAGGCCTAGCATTTTATTGTTTTCAACTTAAACATCCAAACCAAAGGTTTTTTTAAGTAATTCTATGTTTGGATTTTTCTCTTTTAATTTTTCGTATTTCTCTCTTGGTGTAAACGCATATTTCTTTGCTACTTCTTCATTGACCTTTATATCTAGGTGTAAGTCGAAGTTCATGAGGGTTTTCCGTAAATGTGCCAATAAAGGATATTGTGCGCGTTCTAGCTCTATTTTGTTAGTGTTGTTAGAGTAGGTAAGGTGAATGGTGGTACCTTGTAATTTTGGGCTATCCATTTGTAAAATGGAAGCTAAAATCTTTTCACCCTTTTTATCTATAGACTTTGCATAGGCATTCCAAGCTTTAGTCAATGCTTCTTGATCAACAGGCTCTTTTGGTAAGTCTTCCTCATCAATAATAACATCTAATTGACGTATTTGATGTTCTTTCTTTTCCTTTATGCTTTTTAAAGATAGACCAGAGGTTGTCTTCTTAGCTTTATCTATTGAAATTTTTGGTACAACTACAGGTTCAGCGACAGCAGTTTGCGTTTCTTCTTTCGGTGTAATTTTTTCAACTGTGGATTGCTCTTGCCCAAGTTTTTCCTCCTTTGAAGTTTTATCAACAGGAATAGGTTTAATGCCCTTGGCTTTGAAATAAGAAGCAGGAATTATGAAATGCCTACTGTTTTTTTTTTCTCCATCATAAGTGATAGAGGCCAATTGCATAAGTGTCAGTTCAACTAACAGACGTTGATTTTTACTGGTTTTATATTTTAAATCACAGTCATTGGCCAGTTGTATGCCTTGCATTAAAAACGAATCGGACGTTTTTAGACATTGTTCTACATACTTTTGTTTAGTTTCTTCTCCAACTTCCAACAAATCAATGGTTGCCTGATTTTTACAAACCATTAAATCCCTAAAGTGAGACGCCAAACCAGCTATATAATGGTGACCATCAAATCCTTTTGATAAAATGGTATTGAATTGCACCAACAGTTCTGGTATTTTATTCTCCAGGATTAAATCTGTGCTTTCAAAATAAGTTTCGTAATCGAGTACATTAAGATTTTCGGTTACAGCTTGTCTGGTTAGATTTTTACCAGAAAAACTAACAACTCTGTCAAAAATTGAAAGCGCATCACGCATGGCTCCATCTGCTTTCTGCGCTATAATGTGCAATGCATCATCTTCGGCATTAATACCTTGTTCTTCAGCTATATATTTAAGATACTCTTTGGCATCGGTAACCGTAATACGTTTAAAATCAAAAATCTGGCAACGCGATAATATCGTTGGTATGATTTTATGCTTCTCTGTTGTCGCTAAAATGAAAATACAGTGTTTTGGTGGCTCTTCCAACGTTTTAAGAAACGCATTAAATGCAGCCGCAGATAACATGTGTACCTCATCAATGATATATACTTTGTATTTACCAACTTGTGGTGGAATCCTAACTTGGTCTGTTAGGTTTCTAATGTCATCAACTGAGTTGTTGGACGCAGCATCTAGCTCAAAAATGTTGAAGGCAAAGTCTTCGTCCTCTTTAGTATCACCATCACTATTAATCATCTTTGCCAAAATACGAGCACAGGTGGTTTTACCAACACCACGTGGACCTGTAAATAACAAGGCTTGAGCTAAGTGGTTGTTTTCAATGGCATTAAGCAATGTATTTGTAATAGCCTGCTGACCCACAACATCCTTAAAGGTCTGTGGTCTATACTTTCGGGCCGATACTACGAAATGTTCCATTGAAAAATTAACTGAATTACAAATTTAAGAATAACCTCTAAATAGCCATTTATGAAGCTTAGAATTTAATATGAGTTATTAACAATTTATGTACTTTTGCGCCAAGTAGATCGCCTTATCGATCTTATGCTGAATTTACTTCAGCACAAGGTAGGAAAGTCCGAACACCATAGTGCAACATAGTGGCTAACAGCCACCAGCCGTGAGGTTAGGAAAAGTGCAACAGAAAGTATGTACAGGTAATGCTGTAGTGAAACCAGGTAAACTCTATGTGGTGCAATGTCATGTAAACCAACGTTTGAGGGCGGCACGCTCGATTGTTGGAGGGTAGGCAGCTAAAGTTTGCTGGTAACAGTAAACGCAGATAAATGATAAGGATCTTTTCTTAAAAAGAAAAGTATACAGAATTCGGCTTATAGATTTGCTTAGATATAAAAAAACCTTCTAGAACTAGAAGGTTTTTTTAATTATGGTCAGTTTTACTGTTCTTCAGAAACCTCGGTTTCTTCCATAGCTTCAGCTTGCATGGCACTTATTGCAGCGTTCATCTCGGTGCCGTCAAAGTAAATATGCTCTTTGGTAATTTTACCATCGACAAACTGAACCGCTAAATGCACTGGTATTGACAAATTGGTACCATTAGTCATTGAGCCATTGTGTGTTGCCCAATAATAGACCCAAGTTTCATCGTTTTTATCAATTACCATTTCCATATGGTCCTTTTCTTTGTCAAAGCCATAAGAAGAAAAAGCACCAGTCATTGCTTTTAGTTCATTAACTCTGGCATCTAATGTCACGGGTTCTTTAGAGTTGACATAGATTTTTGCTGTATCAGCAAAATGATTTCTCCATGTATCCCAATCTCCGCTTTCGTAAGCGGCTATTCCTGCCTCTAAGGTTTTAGTTTCGTCAGAGTCGGCAAAATATTGTTGTTTGTGTTCTTCACAAGAGGTCATTGCTAAAAGAAACAACCCAATAACTAATAAATTTTTCATTTGAATGGTTTTAGGATTAGATTTTGATTACTCTTCATCTGATGGTGCATAGCTCAAATCTGGTCTAACAGTAGCTTCTACCTGATCATACTTTGTCGTTAGCTTAATAACGTTATAAAACGTAGCATCTTTATCATCACCTAAAAGTTCATCATTTTCTTTTCCACCTTGTGCAATGGACAAGCCATCTTCACCTGCAATCGCAACCATATAATAGCTTTCTTCGCTTCCGAAACCACTGTGATATACTTCGTAGCCATTCTTAACTCCTTTGGCTTTGAACATGTCTTTTACTTTTTCCATACCTTCACTCATTTCTTTGGCATCCTTAGGCGAATAATAAAGAAAGTGATATTCTCTATAATTTTTCCCTTGTGTAGTATAGCCTTCAGGTAAGTAGGATAAATCGGACATAAAATGGACGATTGCATCACTGTGGGAATCGTAGCATTCGTTCATTTTTTCAAACATTTTCCCCATTTCTTCTTCACCCATTTTTTCTGCTAAATCTCCCATAGGATTTTTATCGAGATCTGCCATGCTCTTAATCGGAGTGACATAGACATAGCGACCATCTTCAACACTTATTGCGGTCCAACTCGCATCTTTAATATTGTACTTTTCGCAATTGTCTTTTAGTTGTTTGGCCGAATCTTCGTATTGTGCCATCATGTTAAATTTAACATTGTCGGTGTGTACGGCGAACATTGTTGGTTGTTCATCTTGTGCGTTGGAAAAGTTGAATGCGAATACAACAGTCATAAGGGCCAACATCCCTTTTTTAAAAATTTTCATAATTGTTTGGTTTTAGTTAATAGCTTAAAACCACAACATTAATATTAAAAATCATTATAAACTCGAGGCAGTTTATATGTGAATTCATTGAGTAAATTCAGAATTGAAGTACTGCAATATAAGGATAAATTAAATTTAGGATTTAGACTACAAATAAAGG
Organism: Winogradskyella ouciana; assembly: GCF_965284585.1. NCBI lineage: Bacteria > Pseudomonadati > Bacteroidota > Flavobacteriia > Flavobacteriales > Flavobacteriaceae > Winogradskyella > Winogradskyella ouciana. The sequence goes on along the minus strand of NZ_OZ260095.1, from coordinate 3,031,315 downwards.
TAATCGCCAACGAATGAAAAAGATAGATAATACCTGGTTTTAAAAACAGGTATATTTACTTGAAAAAACTAAACATATTGCCACCATAACTTTTTGAATGTGAGTAATGGTCGAGATGGCTTAAATCTGTATGCTTTGAGTGTTCTATTATAAGGCTTCCATTGTCTTCCAATAACTTATTTTGAAATACTAGCTGTGGAATTTTAGAGAACAATTCAACCTCAAAATCATAAGGTGGATCTGCAAAGATGATGGTATGTTGCTGTTTAGAATTTTCCAAGAACTTAAAAACATCACTTTTTGTAGTTCTGATAGGCATTTCAAAGTTTTCTGCTGTTTCTTTAATAAACTTTATACAGCCATAATTAGCATCAACAGCAACGATCTGTTCTGTCCCTCTTGAGGCAAACTCATAACTTATATTACCAGTGCCAGAGAATAAATCCAACACAGAAATCTCATCAAAATAATATTGATTATTTAAGATATTGAATAGTGCTTCCTTTGCCATATCTGTAGTAGGCCTAACAGGCAGTTTTTTTGGAGCCTGTATCTTTCTGCCTTTATATAAACCAGAAATAATGCGCATTAAAATGAGTTTAAAATTAAAAAGTGCCGATGAAGTTTTTCATTTTTAATGGCCTCCGAAAGTTTGTAGCTAAAATCAACAGTAATGATTTCTACATGTCTAATATATGTGTAAACTACACCATAAAGCTCATCATCTTTTTCTATGTTACCGGAAAGATAAATTTTAGCGGTTTCTGCATCGAGTTTTAATTGCTCAAAAACAAATAAGATATAATAGATAAAGTCTTCTTTACTGTGATATTCAAAAGCGTTAAATAATTGCAGTTGACCTTTATTTACAACTAAAACTTCAATAGTTGATGTATTTACATTAATATAAATTTCAGGGTCATCTTTCGTTTTCTTGTTCTGTAAAACCGTATCTATTAAAAGGGTAGAGGAATGTTTGTAAACAAACTCGCCAAAGGTTTCAAAAATGTAATTATTGATGTTTACATAGGGAATGTAGATATTCACACAATCATTAACTACAATCTCATCATGTGTTATATAATCTGTCTTTAGGATTTTGGCATTAAATTTTAAATAGTCTGCCTTATGGTTTTCGTCATATAAATCTTTTGGCACAAGTGTAGATAATTCATTTTGATGAATAACAGTAACCGCATCAAACTCATCGGAAAAAACAGTGTTAGAACTCAATTCGGTTTTAAGACGATTAAGCGCATCAAAAGGAGTCAGCTTATTTTTAAAAGCTATATGGTTAAGAAATTCAATGGTATTTGAAGTTCTGTTTAAAATGCAAAAAGAAAGCCCATTCAAATTTACTTGAATGGACAGTTCTTTAATATTATTTTGTTTCAAAATTTATTCCTTAATTGAAAGATCTTTACCCCAATTTCCACTGGTGTTTACTTCTTCCATTGAGCCAATCTTTACAGTCTCTCCTTTTACACCGGCTATTGAGACTGCTTGCTTTTCTTTTTCAATAAGATATTTTTCTTGGTCATATAAAACAACAGCTTTATCTACACTGGCTTCAAAAACAGGGATGTCATCTATTTTACCAGCTTCTAGTTTAAACTTAGCACCTGGCTTACCAACACCTACATCTGCCATGTTTTTATAACGATTATTACCTTTAAATATAGAATCCCTAACAGTGTAATAGCTTAAGGTATCTATCAATGTAATAGTTTTCATGGTTTCTACGCCACCAAAAGCACGTGTTTTTTCTTCATCCAATACTAAAGTATCGCGTCTTTGGGTAATTGGTACTTGACCATTTTCTACAAAATCAATTAATTTATTGAAGTCACCAGCATATTCGCCATTAACTTCTTTGTATGCTAATTGTGTATCCCTAATATCAACTAAACGATCTATAACAACGGCGTAACGTTTAACTTTTAGCTTATTAAACTTTATCTCTTCATATACTGACATAAATGTAAGGTACCCTAGAAAAATTATCAATGCCCAAAGCACTATGTTAATAACAGGTTTTAATTTCTTAGGTACAAATTTGTCAATTAACCATACAATACCGATGGTTAATAAAATAATAACTACAATTGAAATAATCACATTCATGTTAAAGTATATTAATTAGGTCTATCGCAAATCTACAATTTTTTTTTGTTGGTAAAAATTATCTAAATAAAAATCATTGAAAATATCAAAAAGCATGATTGATGAATATATAATAATGCTATCTTGCTATATATTTAATTCTTTATGATTACTAATGCTTCCGCGTTTTATTCACTATTAAAATCTAAGTTTCCTTTTACACCAACATCCAAGCAAGATAAGGTGCTGATGCAGTTGTCGCAATTTGTTTTTGATAAGTCATCTAATTCCATTTATTTACTAAAGGGTTATGCTGGTACTGGAAAGACTAGTATTATTGGCACTATAGTCACGCATTTGTGGCAGACAAAAAAAAGTGCCGTTTTATTGGCGCCAACAGGAAGAGCAGCTAAAGTAATTTCAAACTATTCTAAAAAAGAAGCATTTACTATTCATAAGAAAATCTATTACCCAAAGAAAGATAAAGGTGGTGGAGTAAAATTTGTAATGCAACCCAATAAGCACAGAAATACAATATTTATAGTTGATGAAGCGTCTATGATACCAGATGTACCATCGGATTCTAAGTTATTTGAAAATGGGTCATTATTAGATGATTTAATGCAATATGTATATTCTGGGCATCAATGTAAACTATTGCTTATTGGTGATAAAGCGCAATTACCACCAGTAAAGTCTGATTTGAGTCCCGCTTTAGACGCTGACAAACTCAGTCTTAATTTTAATAAAGACGTTACGGGAATTGAACTCGACGAAGTTGTAAGACAAGAACAAGACTCTGGTATTTTAGAAAATGCTACTGAGCTTAGAGCAGTATTGGAAACCAGTTTTTATGACAGTTTTAAATTCAATGTTAACCCTTACAAAGACATCGTAAGGTTAGTTGATGGTTATGAAATTATGGATGCCATTAATGATGCCTATAGTAACGAAGGCTATGAAGAAACCGCCATAATTGTAAGGAGTAATAAACGTGCTAACCAATATAATAAGCAAATCAGGGAACGAATTTTGTTTAATGAAAGTGAACTGTCAGCTGGTGATTATTTAATGGTCGTAAAGAATAATTATTTTTGGATTAAACCCACCACAGAAGCAGGCTTTATTGCCAATGGCGATATTGTAGAAGTTCTGGAAATATTTAGTATTAAAGAGTTATACGGATTTAAATTCGCAGAGGTAAAAGTGAAGATGGTAGATTATCCACGAATGCGACCTTTTGAGACGGTATTGCTTTTAGACACTATTGATGTAGAAAGTGCTTCACTAAGTTATGAAGAATCCAATAGACTATACCAAGAAGTTGCAAAAGATTACGCTAACGAAAAATCTAACTATAAACGATTTTTGGGAGTGAAGAATAATAAGTACTTTAATGCTTTGCAGGTTAAGTTTTCTTATGCCATAACCTGCCATAAATCCCAAGGAGGGCAATGGAATACTATTTTTATAGAGCAACCATACCTTCCCAACGGAATGGATAAAGATTATGTGCGTTGGTTATATACAGCAGTAACTCGAGCTAAAGAACAGCTCTATTTAATTGGCTTTAAAGACGATATGTTTGTAGAAAATGAATTAAACTAAAACGATGACGATAGAAACTATTTTGAGTATTTGTTTAGGCATAGGACTTGCTGCGTCAGTTGGTTTTAGAGTCTTTCTACCATTGTTTGCGTTGAGTTTAGCAGCATACTTTAATGTTTGGGAGCTCAATGAGTCGTGGTCTTGGATTGGAGGAACAACTGCAGTGATTACTTTTGGCATAGCAACTTTGGTAGAGATATTGGCTTATTATATTCCGGTAGTTGACAACGTTTTGGATGCTATCGCCATTCCGTTAGCAACTATAGCTGGTACGGCAGTTATGGTTTCAACAGTTGCAGATTTAAGTCCTGTAATTACTTGGGCATTGGCTATTATAGCAGGTGGAGGAACAGCAGCAGCCATAAAAAGCTCAGCAGGAGCTACCAGATTAGGTTCTACGGTTTCTACAGCAGGTATCGGTAATCCGGTAGTTTCAACAGTAGAAACAGGGACATCAATTATAATGTCTATTGTTTCTATATTCCTTCCTGTATTGGCTATTATATTAGTGATATTCATTTTTTATATTGTTTTTAAACTGTATAAAAAGTTAAAGTCTAAACAACCAAAATCATCTTAAAGCCTTATTTTTGAATACTGATAAAGTAGATATATGAAGATTATATCCATGATTCCTGCACGTTACAGTGCATCTCGTTTCCCAGGTAAATTAATGCAGAATTTAGCAGGAAAATCCGTGATTCTCAGAACTTATGAAGCAACAGTGGCTACAAAACTTTTTAGCGAGGTTTACGTGGTGACGGATAGCGATATTATTTTTAATGAAATTGTGAATAATGGAGGAAAGGCCATAATGAGCAAAAAGGAGCACGAGTCTGGAAGCGATAGAATAGCTGAAGCTGTCGCAGATGTAGATTGCGATATTGTGGTGAATGTACAAGGCGACGAACCTTTTACTGAGCGCGAAAGCCTGCACAAGGTTTTAGAAGTGTTTAAGGATGATGTGGAAAAGGAAATAGACTTGGCATCCTTAATGGTTGAAATTACAGATTGGGAAGAAATCCAAAATCCAAATACAGTAAAGGTTATTGTAGATCAGAACAACTTTGCACTGTATTTTTCCAGAAGTCCTATTCCATATCCAAGAGACAAGGAAGCAGGAGCACGCTATTTTAAGCATAAAGGAATATATGCGTTTAGAAAAGAAGCTTTGTTAGATTTTACCGTACTACCAATGCGCTTTATTGAAGCCACGGAGAAGATAGAATGTATTCGCTATTTAGAATACGGAAAGAAAATAAAAATGGTAGAAACCGAAGTGCAAGGAGTGGAGATAGACACACCAGAAGACTTAGAAAGAGCAAAACGACTGTGGAAATAGATTACAAAAACATAAAAGTCATAGGTTTTGATGCAGACGATACCCTTTGGGTAAACGAAACTTACTTTAGAGAAGCTGAGGAAGAGGTTGGTAGATTGTTATCGCATTACGAAACACCTAATAAGATTGACCAAGAGCTATTTAAAATGGAGATAAAAAACCTTCCAACCTATGGTTACGGAGTTAAGGGTTTTATGCTTTCTATGATTGAATTGGCTTTAGAATTGTCTAACGGTAAAGTATCCAATGAGATCATTGGTAAAATGCTCGATTTAGGTAAGGATATGATTCATAAGCCTATAGAGTTGTTGGACGGAGTAGAGGAAGTGCTAAAAGCCCTTTCTAAAAAATATAAACTTATCGTGGCTACTAAAGGAGATTTGTTAGACCAGGAGCGAAAACTGGAAAAATCTCAGTTACTCCAATATTTTCATCATATTGAAGTATTGAGCGAAAAGCAAGAAGCAAATTATGAGAAGCTTTTAAAGCATTTGGAAATAAAACCATCAGAATTTTTAATGATTGGTAATTCTTTAAAATCCGATATTCTGCCATTAATCAATATAGGTGCAGAAGCTATTCATGTGCCATTTCATACTACATGGCAACACGAAGAAGTGACAACTAAAGAAGCTAATGGTGAAGGTTACAAAACTGTAAAGCAATTAACCAATATTTTAGAGTTGCTATAATGAGGATTATCGATACAGAATCTTGGAATAGAAAAAATCTTTACAATCATTTTGTACAGCTAAAGGATCCATATTTTGGTGTTGTTATCCCTTTTGATGTCACAAAAGCACGTCAATTTTCAAAAAAGAATCAAGTCAGTTTCTTTACAAGGTATTTACACGATTGTATGAAGGCAGTAAACGCAGTCGATAACTTTCGTTATCGTATTATAGATAATCAGGTTGTTGACTATGAAACGATTCATGCCTCTGCGACAATAGCTCGAGAAGATCATACATTCGGATTTTCGTTTATAAATTATGATGAAGATTTAAATGTTTTTATTGACAACTACAATAGAGAAAAAGCACGCATTCAAAGTTCTGATGACTTATATCCACCTGTCAATGGTCAGGATTGTATCCATTGTTCGGCGTTGCCATGGTTTCATTTCACAGGGCATAAAGAACCAAGTTCTGGCAACCTAGAGTCAGTGCCAGAAATTGCTTTTTCCAAGATTAAAGAAGAAAACGAAAAGTTAATAATGAATGTGTCCATTCATGTTAATCATGCCTTGGTTGATGGTTATCATGTCGGACTTTTTGCAGAAAAATTTCAATTTTATTTAAATACTTAGTTAATACGAAGTTTGTTTTTATTTTTGCTAAAGATTAAAGAGTAAATGATATATAAGAATTATCCAATGGTGTCTAGAGTTGTTTTTGGACGCGGAAGCTTCAATCAGCTAGATGAAATTTTAGCGCCAATGCGAAAAGGACGCAATGCACCATTTATATTTTATGTTGATGATGTTTTTAAAGGCAATCATTGGTTAACTTCTAGAATTACATTGTCTTACAAGGATAAAATCGTTTACGTACCTACCAAGGAGGAGCCTAAAACATCTCAAATAGATCAATATGTTGAAGATATTATTCTTGGGCACAACGAATTGCCATCTGGTATTATCGGTATTGGAGGTGGTATTGTTATGGACATCGCCAAGGCTGTATCCCTAATGTTAACAAATAAGGGAGAATCCAAGGACTACCAAGGTTGGGATTTAATAAAGAATCCAGCAATATACCATGTTGGAATTCCTACAATTTCTGGGACTGGCGCAGAGGTTTCCCGAACCACAATTTTAACTGGCCCAGAACGCAAGTTGGGTATTAATAGCGACTTTACACCTTTTGATCAGGTTATATTAGACCCAGAATTAACCAAAGATGTTCCTAAAGACCAGTGGTTTTATACTGGTATGGACTGTTTTGTACATTGTGTAGAATCGCTTAATGGAACATACTTAAATGCCTTTAGTCAGAGTTACGGAGAGAAAGCTTTTGAGCTTTGCCAAGATATATTTCTTGGAGATAATTTAAGTGAGAAAGATTCCCAGGATAAGCTCATGATGGCATCATGGCATGGTGGAATGAGTATAGCCTATTCTCAAGTTGGTGTGGCACACGCCCTTAGCTATGGGTTGGGTTATTTACTTGGTGTAAAACATGGTATTGGAAATTGTATTGTTTTTGATCACTTAGAGGAATTTTATCCTGAAGGTGTAGCCATGTTTAAAAAAATGAAGGCGAAGCATAATATTGAATTGCCTCAAGGTATTTGTGCAGATTTAGATGAACAACAGCTTAATATTATGATTGATGTTGCCTTAAGCCTAGAACCCTTATGGGAAAATGCCATTGGTAAAAACTGGAAAAACAAAATCACCAGAGAAAAATTGATGACGCTTTACAAACTAATGTAAGATGCGTTGGCTGGCTAAATATATATATTTTAAGGTTTTAGGTTGGAAAGTTGTCGGCAATACAAACTTCTCTAAGGATACTGTTAAGAAAGCAGTAATCATAGCGGTACCACATACGAGCTGGTACGATTTCCCTATCGCTCTTTTATTACGAAAAGTTGTGGGTTTAAAAGTTAACTTCGTTGGAAAAAAGGAATTGTTTAAATGGCCTTTTGGTTATTATTTTAAGGCAGTAGGAGGTAGAGCCTTAGACCGTACTCCAGGTCAAAATAAAGTACAGACCATTGCACAGCTTTTTAAGAAGGAGGAAGAATTTAGATTGGCGTTGGCACCAGAAGGTACACGCAAGAAAGTTGAAGAATGGAAAACCGGATTTTACTATATAGCAAAGGAAGCGAAAGTACCAATCATAATGTTCACGTTAGACTTTAAGAACAAGCAGAATAAAGTATCAGAACCTTTTTACCCATCAGATGATATTCATGCCGATTTTAAGTATATGAAGTCCTTTTATGAAGGTGTAGAAGGCAAGGTTAAAGCCTACAGTTAATCGATAAAAACGGCTTTAACGTTGGTTTTATCCACTTTCTTTGCTTTTTGCATAATAGAATAGTAAAAATCAGCTCTTTTTTTTAAATTTAAGTAAATATAAGTTTTTTTTGGCATAAGATTTGATTTATATATAATGCAATGAAACATAAAGTAAACTATTAAGTCCCTAAAAAGAAACATTGCAATTTAAAAAAAGCTATCTAGGTCCTAACGAGATAGCTTTTTTTCGTCTATATACTTATCTAAAAGACGATTGGTCTGCGCTTTCAATTTGTTTTTAAAATATCGGGTTCTACCGATGACCAAGCCTTTAAACCCTAAAGCTTGTCGTGCCCATTTATGTAGATTAAAATTGTCTTTATGATTAATGATTAATCCATCCTTAAATTCGAATTGGGCATCAATCTTATTGTGGACTTTTCTGCCCGATTTACTAAAAATATAATACGCTTCCCAGTGTGCAGAACCCTCAGTGTCGTTTGAGTTTATATTAGAGACTTCAACCTTAAAGTTTTTGTCTTTTTGCGATTCGCACAACATTTGCCACATGGCTTTGGCGCGTTCGCCTTCCAATCTTCCAAATGCAGGATCTTCAAAAACGATGTCTTCATGATAGCAAGAACACATAGTACTTGCATCTAGATTATTAAATGCTTTATAGAATGTCTCGATTAAAGGGTTCATTCTTTCATATCATTTTAAAAATTAAAAACCGACCTTATAATATTTTCGTATATATAATTGCAGTGTCATAAATGATACTATATACTAGCAATTAAGGTTTTAAATTTGATTGATTGATTTAGTTGCTATGAAAGAGAAAGAGGCTTCCTTTAATTAGGGAGCCTTTTTTATTCAATAACAATTTTATTTCTAAAACCTATATCTGTTCTTGTATCAAACTCAAAATCATAATACCCAGCATCACCTTCATTTCCATTTATAGTAGTTTTTGCCCTTCCTATTTCTAGACCATTTTTATTATAAGCCTTGGCTACAATTGTTTCATTGATAGCATTATCAAAAATCAAATATAAAGTGAGTTGATTGTTATTACCGTTAGTGCCACTATTTACATTATAAACACCTGTTTTTAGTCCAATACTAGTTAGGTGTTTAGATAATTTAACATCGCATTCCAGTGTTTTATCAACACCCTCAGAGACACCTTCAAAAAACTCTGTTGCAGTTTCACCAACTACTTCACCACCTTTGTTAATGCCTTCTTTTGTTTTATTGGCTATCCTATTGCATGAGGTTAATAGCAATAAAGTCAATAGAACTAAATAAAGATTACACTTCATAAAACACTAAATTATTGATTGTAATAAAGGTAAGGAAAACATATAGAATTTTATTGTTTGGAGGTTTTAATCTTATCTACAACTTTTCTTAAGACAGAATAGACAAAGGCATTGGTTTTTACATAATAAAATGAGATAAAACATACTGAAACCAAAAACACTAAAGCACCACTAATAGCCTGCCATGGCAATAAGGTTTTACCAATAAGTTGATACAATCCAACACCTGTAAAACTTCCATAAATGATTATAAAATGAATAACATAAATAGAGAGTGTTTTTTGCCCAATCTTTAAGATTAGTGGTTGTTTAACATACTTTTCGGCCAAATAAAACAAAGCAAACAGAATAAGTACATTGCCAAGTCTGGTAAACAGATAGTTGTAATAAGCAACATCTTCAAAAAGTTTGATATCCAATAAGTAATAGAGCTCATTAAAAGACCATGAAGAATAAAATATTAAACCTAGACCAACGATAAAAAACCCAGAAACAGTTGCCAATTTAAACCTTGGTCGTTCTAAATAACGATAAAACAATGTGGAGATAAAGCCACCAAAGGCAACATAACCAAACCAAGGTAAAATGGTAAATATAGAACCATAATCTTTGGTTAAATAGTTAGAAAACAATTTAGGTATATGAGGTAATTCTAAATGTCTATACATTGGCTCCGTGATAAAAATTACCAAGCCAAACAGCAACATTAAAATAGAAAACACTAAAGTTTTCTTGCAGGTTAATCTATAAATAATAACAATTAAAATAAGGGATAGACCTATACACTGAAGCACGTCAATGACCAAAAAATAACTATTGAATACCCCAAACAACCACTCAAAAATCGGGACTCTTAATAAGTAGCCTATACCAATTAGCATAAAGCCACGGACTAAACCTTTGCGCATACGTTTTTCTGCACTTCCGCTTTTCTTGGCCTTAATGAGTAAATAAGAAAATATTAAACCTGAAATGGTAAAAAAGGTCGGTGCTGTAATACCTCTAAAATATTTCCAAACCTTAAAGGCAGTATCGGACTCGTCTCTATATGATACATCTAGCAATGTATCTATAAAGTGCCCTTGTAGCATCATTAAAATGGCGAATGCTCTTACGGCATCTATAAAATAAAGACGATTTTTATTCAATTAACGATTGGTTGAACTACAAAGATATAATTTTGGAATATCTATAATATTTTAATTGCTATGATGTCTTAATTGTAGAATCTAAGAATACTAATACCCTTTGAGGCGCTCTATTTTCTTTTTTAAATAGTTATTAGAATCTATGCTAAAAGCTTTTTGAGCATATTCTAATGCACTCTCAAAATCATTATTGTTTTCATAATATTCAGCCATTGATGTATGAGCTCTTGCACTTAAAGGGTAATACTCAACGGCAAACTCATAAAACATTCTTGCTTTTTTATTCTTTTTCATGTCCGTACTCATATCTCCTAACACAATAAGGAGATCTTCTGGATAAGGTGGTACTTGGTATCCAAAATTCTTGTAAAGTTTATCCGCTCTGTTTTTTATTATGGCTTGCAGTTCTTCTGTAGAAGTTTCAAATGAATTAAACTTTTGAGTGTTTTCCATTTGAAACCATTGAAATATTGATATTAAGCCGTCCATAATTGATGGAAATTGAATCGTGCCGTGTAAATCCCTTGGATAAAATTTCCATATAAAATTTAAACCATTACCTTCATTTTCTTCAAGAATGTTTTTCAGCATAATATTAGATCGCGGAAATGAAGTAAAATCAGAATCATCTTGCATCACATTGTCAATTGTAATTTCTGGTTTTTGCATATGAAGTTGACCATTTAATGACATAAATAATGACTTCCCTTCATAATTTTCATTAGCAATAATATCTTGAGATGCTTTAACCAATTTTTGATTATCCCAATCTAAACTTGGATCTATAGCGATATAGTTAGAAAATAAATTTAAATGGTATAAAAAGGTGTAAATAGTAAATAAACCACCATATGAATGACCAATTAAAGTTCTGTAATTTGTAACAGGGTAGATTTTTTCTATATGCGGAATAAATTCATCTTCAATAAACTTTATAAAATTACTGGCTTCACCATTTTCTCTATTATATGGCATCCCATAATTTTCCGTAATGGTTGATGTTGTCAAATCCCTAGTTCTGTTTTTGAGATTAGATATTCCGACCAATATCATTTCTGGTGTAAACCCACCACTATAGTAGCCTTGAAAGTTATTGACCGTCGGAAGCAAAAACTCACCATCTAAAATTATCGCAACAGGATATTTCTTATCACTTTTTTCATCATAGTCTTGAGGAAATTGCACAAAAAATTGTCTTTGTTCATTCAATGCCTTTGAGAAGATGCTATCTATGATGATACTTCTTTGTTGATTAGGGTTATTCTGTCCTTGGGCATAATAACCGACAAGAATAAACAGAAAAAACAAGGCGTAGTATTTATTTATATGTCTCATTGATTACTAAAATTTATACAAATTAATAACGTTAGATTCTTCAATTAGCTCTATTTAAGCGCACGATATGTAGGATAAAACCTACAAAAATAACGATTAAATATGTTTAAGTTTTAACCTTATATCAAGTATAGACCTACTTTAGTCGATAAAATGAGGTCATATAGGCATTTTTTAGTTAAATAGGAATCCCTATTAACAATTAATGCCGTTAGTACAACCTTTTACCTTGATTGGTTGTGCAAATTAATAATTCAATACAAACCTTACTCTAATTTGTGTTGTTATTTGGCGTTGATTTAAACAACGTGAAGATATGACAACTTCTGACAAAATTAAATTCTATTTGCTCAAAACCCCTCTCGGCAAATTTATAAGAGAAATGCAAAGCAGGTTTATTTTATCTAAGATGAAGCTACATAATCATGCAAAGGCCAACCAAAAAACGGTGTATTGCATTTCACCTTATAAAACGGGTACCACTTATCTATCGAGTTGCTTTAGCTCAAACATTGCGAAACATGAACCCATCCACTATACAACTTATAAATCGTTAGATGAGGATTTCGATACGTATTTCACCAGGCGATTAAATTACTTAAACCTAAAATTAGAATGTTCAGGATCATGGAGCGCTTATGTCGAAGAACTGGTAAATCATAAAATTGCCAAAGACCTAGACTATATCTGTGTCTTAAGATCTCCTTCCTCTTGGGTAACTTCAGTAATTAATTATTGGAATAAACCTAATATGCTAAAGTTTCATTTCGATATTCCGCTTGAGCATTTTTGGAAACAAAAAGTGGGCGTAAACCTGCGGGATTTTGAAATTGGCGTTCACAGCAAAAAAAATCAAGAAATTATAGATAAGCTAGTTAAGTTTTACTTCGATTTTACCGAAAAAACAGCGCTATTAGAGAACATCACTTACATTCGTTTAAAGGATCTAAAAGAAAGCCTTCCCTTGGTTGAATCACTGATTGAAGAAAATGCAACGACAAAAGATAGCTGGAAGCGCGCAAATTTGAAAAAGAAATTCATTTACAAAAATGATCTGATTGATGAAAAATATAAGCGCTTAACTAAGAGGCTCATAAATAGCAGAAACCCAAAGATGGCAAGCTAAACTTCGTAAATTATATAGTTTGGGATATTGATTTCTCAGCCCAAATTTTTAGTGTTTTAGCATCATTTAAAACCTTTATCGGAATGAAGGTATAAAGCATCTTAGAATGTTTTATTGCCCCTTTGTTGGCAAATTCTTCTAATAATGTATTATTGCCTATTAAATAGCATTACCCTTTAGAATCCACCATCCCAAACATTCTTCCATTGCGGAAAATACCATTGCCATCAAACATTTTTTTTATTGTTATATCTGGTATATCACTAAGTTGTGAGACTAAATACTCTACCTGTAATGTAGATTCGTTTGACAATTTATCTTCTTTATTTCACACTAGATTTGTTTTTAGGTCTTGTGCTTATCGTTCAATATTGAAACAAGTTCGGCACTGGTGAACGAGGTTAAGTTTTTCCGCATTTAAAATCAATGAGTTAGCTGGGTAACTCAAAATAAGTTATAAACAATCTACTATAAGTTTATTGGGTTTAGTACATTTATAATCTATGGAGTTTCTCAACCAATTACTCAAAGATTTTTCGTCCTTAGCTTGGGGTTTACCGTTACTCATTTTATTAATTGGTGGTGGACTTTACCTATTGATTCGTTCTCAGTTTTTGCCTTTTAGGTACATAGGTCATGCTATTAGTGTGCTTAGAGGAAAATATGATGATCCAAATGATCCTGGGCAAATCTCACACTTTCAGGCATTGACAACTGCGCTATCTGCAACCGTTGGTATGGGAAATATAGCAGGAGTTGCTGTAGCTATCTCTATAGGTGGTCCTGGAGCAGTTTTTTGGATGTGGGTAAGTGCCATAATAGGTATGAGTACTAAGTTCTTTACATCAACCTTAGCGATCTTATTTAGAGGAAAAGATAGCGCAGGTGAGGTGCAAGGAGGGCCAATGTATTTTATTGTTGAAGGCTTAGGAAAATCATGGAAACCCTTAGCTGTATTTTTTAGTTTATGTGGTTTAATAGGTGCGCTACCCGTATTTAATGTCAACCAATTAACACAAGCCATTAATGATATCTTGTTAATACCGAATGGAGTAGAAGTAGGTTTTTCATCTAATCTCTATATAGCTTTTGCTTTAGTGAGTATTACGGCTCTGGTAATTTTAGGAGGTATAAAACGAATTGGTATTGTGGCATCACGTTTGGTACCGATGATGGTGCTTTTATATTTTGTACTAGTTATAATTATTTTGGTATCGCATAGTGATGTATTACTATATTATTTAAAACTAATTTTTACTGACGCGTTTGCAGCCAACTACTATCCAAAAGATGATACTTTTTTAGGTGGAGTTTTGGGAGCACTAATCTTGCACGGAATTAAGCGTGGTGCATTTTCTAATGAGGCTGGTATTGGTACAGCTCCAATGGCTCATGGTGCTGCAAAAACAAACGAGCCTATTCGCGAAGGTTTAGTTGCTATGCTTGGACCAGCTATTGATACTTTGGTGGTTTGTACACTAACTGCCTTAGCGATTTTAACAACAGGTGTTTGGGAAACAACCTCAGATAACGGAGTGAGTCTTACTGCAGCGGCATTTGGCAATGTGATGCCTACTTATGGTAAGTATGCTCTATTGGTATGCATTACCGTTTTTAGTATGAGTTCATTGTTCTCCTATTCATATTATGGTTCAAAATGCATGTCGTTTCTTTTAGGTACAGATAAAAAGCACTACTACAATTATTTCTATATTTTAAGTATTGTACTTGGCGCAACTACAAGTTTAAGTATGATGATTAATCTCATAGATGGTGTTTTTGCATTAATGGCTATACCAACTATGATAGCAACCATAATATTAGCTCCAAAAGTGATAAAAGAATTGAAAGCCTACACTAAACGCCAAAAATTATCAAAACATGAAGAATAGGGAGAACGCTAAAGGCTATTGGAGAGATAATATCAAATATGTAATTATTTTACTGGCGATCTGGTTTGCGGTATCTTATGGTGCAGGCATTTTATTGAAAGATGAGTTAAATCAAATTAAGATAGGTGGTTTTAAATTAGGTTTTTGGTTTGCACAACAAGGTTCGATGTATGTCTTTGTAATTATCATATTTGTTTATGTTCGATTAATGAATAAACTGGATAAAAAATACGGCTATGATGAATAAACTACTCCTCATCGCCGATATGGATGTACAAACCTGGACCTACATTTTAGTCGGCATAACATTTACACTCTACATTGGTATTGCTATTTGGTCTAGAGCGGGATCCACAAAAGATTTTTATGTTGCTGGTGGAGGTGTTTCACCTTTGGCAAACGGAATGGCTACTGCTGCGGATTGGATGAGTGCGGCATCGTTTATCTCTATGGCAGGTATTATTTCTTTCGCTGGTTATGACGGAGCTGTATACCTCATGGGTTGGACAGGTGGTTATGTACTCCTAGCATTACTTTTGGCACCATACCTTAGAAAATTCGGAAAGTTTACAGTTCCCGATTTTATTGGAGATCGCTATTACTCTAAAACTGCGAGAGTAGTTGCTGTGTTCTGTGCATTGCTAGTGTCATTTACATATGTGGCTGGTCAAATGCGTGGAGTTGGTATAGTGTTTTCAAGATTTTTAGAAGTTGATATTAACACAGGAGTCATCATAGGAATGCTCATTGTTTTGTTCTATGCAGTTCTTGGAGGCATGAAAGGTATTACCTATACCCAAGTGGCACAATATTGCGTACTGATTTTTGCTTTTATGGTGCCAGCTATTTTTATATCCATTCAAATGACAGGCAACCCGATTCCACAATTAGGATTTGGAGGAGAACTCAATGATGGTTCGGGAATGTATTTATTGGATAAATTAGATGGCTTAAGCACTCAACTAGGCTTTGCCGAATATACAGAAGGATCAAAATCAACAATAGACATATTTGCAATTACCTTAGCTTTAATGGTGGGTACAGCAGGTTTGCCACATGTAATTGTAAGATTCTTTACGGTAAAAAGAGTAAAAGATGCTCGAAAATCTGCTGGTATAGCCTTATTACTCATTGTTATTCTCTATACAACTGCACCAGCTGTTGCGGCTTTTGCAAGAACCAATATGATTGAAACGGTTTCTGATCAACCTTATGCAGAAGTACCGGAATGGTTTAAGAAATGGGAAGGAACAGAATTAGTTGTATTTACCGATAAAAATTCAGATGGTAATATTCAATATTTAGCTGGTGATGCATTTCTAAAGGGAGATGATGGTAAATGGGATTTTAATCAGCCTAACCTTAATAACAATAATGAATTATATGTAGATAGAGACATCATGGTTTTAGCAAATCCTGAAATAGCCAAACTTCCTAACTGGGTTATTGCTTTGGTAGCTGCTGGTGGATTGGCTGCTGCACTTTCAACAGCAGCAGGATTGTTATTAGTAATTTCTTCTTCAATATCTCATGATTTAATTAAAAAAATCATTAAGCCTTCAATAACAGAAAAAGGAGAATTGGTTGCAGCACGCTTATCTGCTGTAGGAGCAGTTTGTGTTGCAGGTTATTTCGGTATTAATCCACCAGGATTTGTCGCAGCAGTTGTGGCTTTGGCTTTTGGTTTGGCTGCTGCTTCATTTTTCCCTGCTATTATTTTGGGCATCTTTTATAAACGCATGAATAAAGAGGGAGCTATCGCAGGTATGCTAGTCGGTATTGTGAGTATGCTGTTGTATATGATGAAGTATAAATTAGGTTGGTTTGATGCGGAATTGCCAGATAAAAGCGAATGGTGGTTTGGTATTTCTCCTGAAGGTTTTGGTACTATCGCTATGATGCTTAATTTTATAGTATCAATCACAATAATGAAATTTACAAAAGCACCACCTCAAGAGGTTCAAGATATTGTTGAAGATATAAGAATACCTAGTGGAGCAAAAGAAGCCATACAGCATTAAGAATTACTATGAGTAACTATCACATTAAACAGTTTGAAGAGTATTTCCAGGTCTATAAGAAATCCGTTAATCAGCCAGAACAATTTTGGGAAGAGATAGCCGAGGAGCATTTTGTTTGGAGAAAAAAATGGTCTAATGTCTTAAGTTGGGATTTTACAAAACCTGAAGTAAAATGGTTTGAAGGTGCTCAGCTTAACATCACGGAAAACTGTTTGGATAGACACCTTAGAGCCAGAGGAAAGAAAACAGCGATTTTATTCGAGCCCAATGATCCTAATGAACAGGCTGAACATATTACCTATACACAATTGCATGAGCGTGTCTGTAAGTTTGCCAATGTTTTAAAGGAAAAAGGAATAGAAAAAGGGGATAGGGTTTGCATTTATTTACCAATGATTCCAGAATTGGCGATTTCGGTTTTGGCCTGTGCGCGAATTGGTGCAATTCATTCTGTGATTTTTGCTGGGTTTTCTTCAACTGCATTATCTACTAGAATTAATGATTGTGATGCCAAAATGGTCATCACCTCAGATGGTTCATATCGCGGAGCGAAAACCATTGATTTAAAAGGGATTGTTGATGACGCTTTAGAGGATTGTCCAAATATTGAATCTGTTTTAGTTGCGAAAAGAATCAACTCCAATATAGACATGAAAGAAGGTCGTGACTATTGGTTACAACCTTTATTAGATAAAGCTCATCAAGTTTGCGATGCCGAAATTATGGATGCTGAAGATCCATTATTTATTCTATACACTTCAGGCTCAACCGGAAAACCAAAAGGTATGATGCATACCAGTGCTGGCTACATGGTTTACTCTGCCTATACATTTAAAAATGTATTTCAATATAGAGATGATGATGTGTATTGGTGTACAGCTGATATTGGTTGGATAACTGGTCATAGCTATATTGTTTATGGTCCTTTGGCAAATGGTGCCACAACGGTTATGTTTGAAGGCGTACCAAGCTATCCTGACTTTGGGCGCTTTTGGCAGATTGTAGATAAGCACAAAGTCAATCAGTTTTACACAGCACCCACTGCCATTAGGGCTTTAGCAAAGCAAGGCACAGAACTCGTTGAAAAGTTTGATCTATCCTCTTTAAAAGTGTTAGGGACGGTTGGAGAACCCATTAATGAGGAAGCTTGGCATTGGTACAACGAAAACATAGGTAAAAAGAAAAGCCCAATAGTGGACACTTGGTGGCAAACTGAAACAGGAGGTATAATGATTACTCCAATACCTTACGTAACTCCCACAAAACCAACTTATGCGACCTTACCATTTATAGGTATTCAACCTGCCTTAATGGATGAAAACGGTAAAGAAATAAAAGGCAATCAAGTAGAAGGCCGTTTGTGCATTAAATTTCCTTGGCCAGGTATTGCCAGAACTATTTGGGGAAATCATCAACGCTATAAAGACACGTACTTCTCAGCTTTTGAAAATATGTATTTTTCTGGTGATGGTGCATTGCGAGACGAGGTTGGTTATTATAGAATTACAGGTCGCGTAGATGATGTTATCATAGTTTCTGGTCATAATTTGGGGACTGCACCAATTGAAGATGCCATAAACGAGCATCAAGCTGTGGCAGAATCTGCTATCGTTGGGTTTCCTCATGATGTAAAAGGAAATGCATTGTATGGTTATGTTACTTTGAAAGATTCAGGAGAGAGCAGAAATCATGATAATCTGAGAAAGGAAATCAATCAACTTATTACAGATAGAATTGGACCCATCGCTAAGTTAGAAAAAATTCAATTCACCAATGGATTACCAAAAACACGTTCAGGGAAAATTATGCGAAGAATCCTTAGAAAAATTGCTTCTAATGAAACCGATCAATTAGGCGATACGAGTACGCTTTTAAATCCTGAAGTAGTTGAGAGTATAATTGAGAATAGATTATGAAACTAAAAATCAAATCTCAAAATCTAAATTCCAAAAACCCTTGATTAACTAAATTCACTTTGAGGTATGAAGCAGTCTCATCATTTAAAAAGATTGTCTTATCCTTTGTCCTTGCATTGACGGATACTTTTTTATCTTCGTCAAAAATTCAAATTAACCAATGCTCAAAGCCGTACTATTCGATATGGATGGTGTCATTATCGACACGGAACCACTACACCGAAAAGCCTATCTTCAAATGTTTGATAACGTCAATATTGACGTAAGCCCAGAATTGTACGAATCTTTCACAGGGCAATCCACAATGAATATTTGTAAACGCCTGGTAGAACATTTCAATTTAAAGCAACAACCAGAAGAATTGGTGCAACTTAAACGAAACAACTATAAATATCTCTTTGAAAACGATAATGATTTAGCACTAATAGATGGTGTTTTAGAGCGTATTAAAGATTACCGAAATAATGATGTAACCTTGGTTGTAGCGTCATCAGCATCCATGCATGGCATCAACCAAATTTTTGAGCGATTCAACTTAAACCAATATTTCAACGGAAAATTCAGTGGAGCAGACTTAGAAAAATCTAAACCACATCCAGAAATTTTCTTAAAAGCAGCTAGGTATACAGGTTTTAAAAACTCTGAATGCATGGTTATTGAAGATTCCACCAACGGGATTAAAGCCGCAAATGCTGCTGATATTTTTTGTGTCGGTTTTAAAAGTGAGCACTCTACGGGTCAGGATTATTCAAAAGCAGATTTGGTGATTTCGGACTTTGAGGAGATTGCGTATTCAAATAGTTCAAACTTCTTTAAACATTAACTTCAATCTAACATAGTTTTCTTCGGTATTGACTACATTTAGGGAAATCGAAAAATTTAATAGATGAACGTAAATGCATATGCTGCTAATTCAGCAGGTGAAAAATTAGAAAAATATAGTTACGAATTACCAGAAATTGGTAAAGAGCAAGTGGATATAAAAGTACATTATTGTGGTTTGTGCCATAGTGATGTAAGTATGATAAATAATGATTGGGGACAATCTCAATATCCTCTGGTTCCGGGCCATGAAATTGTCGGCGAAATTATAGCCGTTGGTAGTGAAGTAAAAGGCCTTGAAAAAGGAGATAAAGTTGGTATGGGCTGGTTTTCGGCCTCATGTATGCACTGTAATCAATGCATGGACGGCAAACAACATTTGTGCAGCGATTCTGAAGCTACAATTGTTGGAAGACATGGTGGATTTGCAGACAAAGTAAGAGGTCATTGGTCTTGGACCACTAAATTACCAGATGGTACAGATATGTCTAAAGCAGGCCCTTTATTCTGTGGTGGTATCACGGTTTTCAATCCAATAGTTCTGTCCGGAGTACAACCAACGGATAAAGTAGGTGTAATTGGTATAGGTGGATTGGGCCATATGGCACTTAAATTCTTGAAAGCTTGGGGCTGTGAAGTCACGGCTTTTACATCCAATAAAGACAAAACCGAAGCCTTAAAGAAAATGGGTGCGCATAATGTGGTGGATTCCACAAATTCTGATGATTTGGAAAGCATAGCTGGTACATTGGATTTTATTTTAAATACCACAAACGTTAAACTTGATTGGGATGCTTTTTTAACAACATTAGCACCACAGGGAAAATTGCATACGGTAGGCGCAGTATTAGAACCAATGGAAATCCCAGCTTTTAGTTTGATTGGTGGTGAAAAGTCTGTTGGAGGAAGCCCATTGGGAAGTATAGCCTTAACACGAAAAATGCTTGAGTTCTGTGTGAGACATGATATTTATCCAACGGTTGAAGAGTTTGAAATGGAAAATGTAAATGAGGCTTTACAACATCTGCACGATGGGAAAGCACGATTTAGAATTGTGCTAAAGGCGTAATTTTTATTGAGATAACTTTTTAGTTGGATTGAAATTTTATTTGAATTTGGCAATTCCATAAAGATAAAAAGGGGCGTTTTAAAAAACGCCCCTTTTTATATGATTTAAATATGAACTAAACCTTAGCCTTCGAAATCAAAGTCGTCATCACCATTGTTGTTTCCGTTACCTCTTCCGTTTCTATCGCGTTTATTCAATTGTTGGTTGAAACGGTAGATTAAAGATAGATTAACCTGACGCTGTCTCCATTGAAATTCACTGTAACGTTCAAAAAAGTCTGTCGTTGTAGTCGATTGACGTTTTCTGGAATTTAACAAGTCTCTTACGTTTAAGGAAACAGTTAAGTTGTTATTGAACAATTCCTTACTAAATGCTAAATCTATAGAAAATATGCCATCTGTATCTGATTGCGCATCTTGTCTCGCACCTCTGTAAAAGGCGTTTGTCTGCCAATCAATTTTTGCGGGTAAGGTAACTTTAGAACTGAATCGCGCAAACCAGCTTGTGTTTTTAGCACTATAATCCACACCATTAAAATCACCATCAGTTTCAAACTGGAAGAAGTTAAAACTAGAATTCAGTCGCAACCATTTATTAGGATTGTACAAAAACCCTAGTTCTGCACCAGTTCTTTTGTTTGTAGATAGGTTTATAGGAATTGTTCTAATGATGTCAATACCATCCGTGGTTTGCTGTCCTGTGTTTTCCTGTACACGCTCAAACGAATTGGTTTCAACTTGATAGTACACAGAAGATGTTAACGTGAGTTTATCCCATCGCTTTAAATAACCAATATCAAAAGCATTAGAAAATGCAGGCTCTAAACTAGGATTACCTTGAAACACGTTTGTTCTACTAGAACGCGTTGGGAACGGATTGATAAACCAGCCTCTTGGTCTGTTAATTCTTCTGTTGTAACCTAATGTAATACTTTCTTCACTATCGGATTCTGACCCGCTTAAATTATAAATTAAATTTACCGTTGGGAACAGGCCTAAATAGTTATTATCAAAATTTGTTTGAATTGGAAAACCAAAAGCTTCTACCAATTCTTCATCTGACAATCTAGAATCGATATCACCTTTTAACTGTGTGTGCTCTAAACGAAGACCTAATAAGAATGAAAACTTCCCAAACTTAGTACCATATTGGCTATATAAGGCATGGACATTTTCATCATAATCAAAAACATTGGTGATGGTGTCGTTTACAACTAGTTCGCCAGTTTCTAGGTTTTCTTGCTCCAATCTGTAATTGGTGACTTCATTTTCTAGGTTACTTCTAAAACCTGCTTCAAATCGAGAATCTTCGCCAATAGGTAACACATAATCTGCTTGAATAAGATATTCCTTTTGATCCTCTGTGGTAATTTCTTGTTCAATCTGAAATGGCTCAGGGTCGGTTTGGTCTGTGGTTATATAGTCTTCATTAAGAAAGGTAAAACCATCTTCAGCATCATTTTCATATTGAAAATCTGCCGTTAACTTATGATCTCTATCCTCACCAAATTGTTTGACATAATTTATAGCTATTTGATAGCTATTATCTTCTTCAGTTTCCTTTTCACGACGTAGAGTTTCTTCTACAATTACACCATTATTAAAACGCTCACTATTGTTTAATGATAAATCTGCGTCACTTCCTAATCTGTAAAAAATACTACCTGTTATGGATGACTTTTCACTTAAAAAATACTCCATACCTATATTGGCATTGTAATTTCTGTTAAGACGTTCAACTTCTTGGTCCTCACGTATTCTACGATATTCTGGCTCTATGGTTTCTCCATCGACTACGCGATCAAAATAAGTGATATCATTAAAACTGTTTCTTGGAGCGTCATAATAACGCCAGCTTAGGTTAGAAAAGAGATTGTATTTTTCGGTTCTGTAATTTATACTAGCGTTCAACCCAACATTATCAGGATTACCAATTGTAAAGTTAAATGAGCCATTAAACCCTAAGGTTTCTTTTTGCCTAAGAATAATATTTAAAATTCCTGCTGTACCTTCAGCATCATACCTTGCAGAGGGAGACGTAATCACCTCAACGCGCTCTATGGCTTCTGCAGGTAATTGACTTAATACATTAGTGTCACCAAAGCCTGCAAGTGCAGAAGGTTTACCATTGATTAAAATTCTAACATTTTCATTACCACGCAAACTAATGGCACCTTCAATATCCACAGACACGGAAGGTACATTGTTTAGTGCATCACTAACGGTACCACCAGCAGTAGTTAAATCCTTACCAATGTTATAAACTTTTTTATCGAGCTTTATCTCAACCGATGTACGTTCTGCAACAATCTCAACTTCGTTAAGAGACTCTACATCCAATGCAAGGCTTACTGTACCAAGGTCAATGGAGTCATTAATAGTTTTGTCAAGGTAATTTTTTGCTTTGTATGAAATATATTCTACAGAAATATCGTAAGTACCTGAAGGTATTTCTACGCTAAAGTATCCGTTAACATCGGTAATTCCTCCATCTATAATTTTATTGTCTGGTTTAGATTTAAAGGTTACAGTAGCATATTCTAAAGGTATATTTGAGCCCTCTTCAACGACTTTCCCTTCAACTTTTATGTCTTTTTGTGCATATAAAGACGTGCAGGTTAAAACTGTAAAAATAAATGAATAAATAAATTGTCTCATAAAAGTGATTGGTGTTTTTACGTTTTGATGCGCAAAAATACTTTTACTTGTGGCGAGATAGGTTAATCTTTTGTTAAAGGAAAATACGGATTGTTTATAGTGGTATTAGAATGGTCTATTATCCTTTATCCTTCTTTCTTTTTTTACGTTTTTTCTTTTTTTCTTTTTTGACCTCTTGTTCGTCAAAATTTCCTTTTATCATTTCCTTTATTTTGGCCATATCATCCTTGGAAATGAGTTCTTCTAGCTCTTTAAAGTGTGAGTTATCTAGTTTTTTAACAGCTTCCTCACGATCAAAATTTCGCTCGTATTTTACTTTTAAGACCTCTTGTTTGGCATCAAAATAAGAGTTAAGATATTGTTTGATGATTTCCTTTTGGAATTCATCAGCTTCAAGCGTTGTTAAGAAATTAGCAATAAACTCTTCTTTGCGCTCTTCTATTTTACGTTTATAGTTTTCAATATCTTTCTCTGTAGGCTCACGGTTAACTACTGGATTACCCATACGATCTCTACGTTGTGCAAAGGTATTGAGACCCAAAAACAGTGCAAAGGTGATTAATACAATCTTTTTCATTTTATATGATATTTAAAATAGACTCTGGTGGTCTTCCGACCACAGCTTTATTTTTATTGATAACAATTGGCCGTTCAATTAATTTGGGATTAGCGACCATTGCTTCTATGATTTGTTTATCTGTAAGCGTTTTTCCTTTATATTCAGCTTTCCAAACGGCTTCATTTTTACGAACTAAATCAATAGGTTCTATTCCTAATTTTGAAATTAAAACTTTCAATTCCGCTTCAGAAAATTTGTTTTCAAGGTATCTCACAACTTCAAATTCTTTGCTAGACTCTTCTAAAAGTGCAAGACCTTCTCTTGATTTACTACATCTTGGGTTATGGTATATTGTAATCATATTTGTTTGTTTTGTGCAATTATTGTGCCGTATCTTTTTGCCCCATCATCATAAGGTAAGCTTTTAAGAACGGTTCAATATCTCCATCCATAACAGCATCGACGTTTCCTGTTTCATGGGCTGATCGTACATCTTTTACCAGTTTATAAGGGTGCATCACATAGTTTCTAATTTGGCTTCCCCATTCAATCTTCATTTTACTAGCCTCAATATCGTCGCGTTGTGCCATTTGCTTTTGTAGTTCAATTTCGTACAACTGCGATTTAAGCATTTGCATAGCTCTGGTACGGTTATCATGCTGAGAGCGCGTTTCAGAACATTGAATTTGAATCCCAGTTGGTTTGTGTAATAATTGAACTTTGGTTTCAACCTTGTTGACGTTCTGTCCACCAGCACCACTAGAGCGAGCCGTTGTGATTTCAATATCAGAAGGGTTAATTTCAATCTCAATGGAATCATCCACCAATGGATATACATATACAGATGCAAAACTGGTATGTCGCTTGGCATTACTATCAAAAGGTGAGATACGTACTAAACGATGCACACCATTTTCGCCTTTAAGCCAACCAAAGGCATAGTCACCTTCTATCTCTAAAGTTACGGTTTTAATACCTGCAACATCGCCTTCCTGTAAATTGAGTTCTTTTACTTTGTAACCACTTTTTTCAGCATACATTAAATACATGCGCATAAGCATACTTGCCCAATCACAAGACTCTGTTCCACCAGCACCTGCAGTAATTTGAAGTACAGCACTCAAACTGTCTCCCTCTTCGGAAAGCATATTTTTAAATTCGAGTTTCTCAATGGCAGTTAAGGCTTTTCCGTAACGGATTTCTACATTTTCAAGCTCGGCTTCACCTTCTTTATAAAATTCGTAGATGACCTCTAAATCATCATATAGCTCTTTTGCAGAGTTAAAATCCTCAACCCAACTTTTCTTTTCACGGATAGATCGCATAATCTTTTGTGCTTTTTGGGAATCATTCCAAAAATCAGGATCAAAAGTTTGCTCTTCTTCGTTGGCAATTTCTATAAGTTTGGCATCTAAGTCAAAGATACTGTCTAAGTGCGTCTAGACGGGAATTAAGATCTTTTATTTGATCTGATGTAATCATAAGTAGTCGTAATTTCTGCAAATATAATATGCCTCGTTAAAGTGCCATAATTTTCAATCGGTTTTTTAGAAATTCCGTAGTTTTATGACTCAATATTCTTAATATGAAAAAACTATACCTTCCTTTAATCTTCTTACTGGCATGTTTACAGTTAAATGCACAGATTTTAAACAAAAAGGACCTTAAGTCTTATGAAGGCTTTTTTGATTTTTACTACGAAGAAAGCACAGATAAAATCTTTCTAAAGGTTGAAAAGCTCAATGAGGAATTTCTTTATGTGAACTCATTGGCATCAGGTGTTGGTAGTAATGATATTGGATTGGATAGAGGACAATTGGGCAATGAGCGTTTGGTGTATTTTCAAAAAGCAGGAAACAAACTGTTATTAATTCAACCTAATTTAAAATATAGAGCCAATACGGATAATGAATTGGAACGCAAAAGTATTGAGCAAGCTTTTGCTAAGTCCGTGTTGTTTGGGTTTAAAATCCTCTCAGAAGAGGAAGGTCATTTCATCGTTGATTTTACACCATTTTTAATGGAAGACACTCATGGAGTAGCTAACCGTCTAAAGCAAAGGAAAGAAGGTACCTATAAAATTGATGCTTCAAAAAGTGCTTTGTCATTAGAACGTACCAAAGCATTTCCTGAAAATGTTGAATTTGAGGCCATGCTAACCTTTAAAGGTCAACCAACAGGCAGAAACTTAAGAAGTGTTACTCCTACATCGTCTTTAGTGACTGTAGTACAACATCACTCGTTTATAAAATTACCAGACGACAATTACAAACCACGTGAGTTTGACCCTCGAAGCGGAGCCATATCCATCTCTTATATGGATTATGCTGCGCCAATTCAAGAGGATATAAGAAAACGATTTGTTATAAGACATCGTTTAGAAAAGAAAAACCCAAATGCTGAAATCAGTGAAGCACAAGAGCCGATAATCTATTATCTCGATCCTGGTACGCCAGAACCTGTACGCTCTGCATTGTTGGATGGAGCACGTTGGTGGAACGAAGCCTACGAAGCTATTGGCTTTAAAGATGCCTTTCAGGTTAAAATGCTACCTAAGGAGGCAGACCCTATGGATTGTCGCTATAATGTCATTCAATGGGTGCATAGAAGTACACGAGGCTGGAGTTATGGAGCGAGTGTTGTTGACCCAAGAACAGGTGAGATTATAAAAGGCCATGTAAGCTTGGGCAGTTTACGTATTAGACAGGATTACATGATTACACAAGCCTTAATGAACAAACCCTTTGCCGAAAGTGATGTTAATTATCAACCTATGCTAGACATGGCTTTAGCAAGAATACGTCAATTGAGTGCTCATGAAGTAGGACACACCATAGGGTTTGCACATAATTTTGCGGCAAGTACCAACGAAAGAGCATCGGTCATGGATTATCCACATCCTCAGATTTCACTCAATAATGGAGATATTGATTTTAGCAATGCTTACGCTACTGGAATAGGTGAGTGGGATAAGGTAACAGTGGCTTATAGTTATTCTGAATTTGATAAAAATGCAGATGAAGAAAAAGCACTAAAACAAATATTGAAAGGAGCACAAGATTCAGGATTACGATTTATAACGGATTCTGATGCGAGGGCTGCAGGTGGAGCACATGCATTAGCACATTTATGGGATAACGGTAAATCTGCAGCAGATGAGCTAAATAATGTATTAGAATTGCGTAAAAAAGCAATTTCAAATTTTTCGGAAGATAATATTAGAAGTTATGAGCCATATTCCGTTTTAGAGGATGTATTTGTACCCTTATATTTTTATCATCGCTATCAGGTAGAAGCGGCAACTAAGGTTATTGGAGGTTTAGATTATAACTATGCTGTAAAAGAAGATGGGCAATTCACGGTTAAGCCAGTTGATTTAAAAATTCAAAAGGCAACTTTAGCAGCGGTTTTAAAAACTTTAAATCCTGAAACTTTGGCAATTCCTAAAAACAAATTGAACCTATTTCCACCTAGAGCTTTTGGTTATAACCGTTCTCGAGAATCCTTTAAAGGAAAAACGGGTGTCGCTTTTGACCCTTTCAGTGCTGCAAATACTGCGAGCGATATGACCTTAAAATATTTGTTACATCCACAGCGCGCCAATAGATTGGTGCTACAAAAGAGTTTGGATAATAATCAATTGAGTTTAGATGATGTGATTGATAATGTTATAAAACAAACTTTTGAAAAGACCTTTGAAGACGCTTATTTAGTGGAAATTCAGCAACAAATAAATGTAAATGTTTTAAAGTATTTAATGAATTTAGCTGTGAATGATGAAAGCTATTTTCAAACCAAAGCCATAGCAAACAATGCTATACGCAATATTGCCCAAGGAAATTTATCGTTAGACGAAAAGAAGATGCAATACAATTTTATGATTAATGAATTCTATGAGCATCCAGAAAAATTCAAGATAAAGGCATCACCAAAAATACCAGATGGATCGCCAATTGGTAGTGGTATTTGTAATTATAATTCAAATTAAAACATGATCATAGACTTAAGAAGCGATACCGTTACAAAACCAACTAAAGGCATGCTAGAAGTTATGCTTAGGGCAGAAGTTGGTGATGATGTATATAAAGAAGACCCTACAGTAAATGCTTTGGAAAAGCGATTGGCAGATATGTTTGGTATGGATGAGGCTTTGTTTTTTCCAACGGGTAGTATGGCCAATCAAGCGGCACTAAAGTTGCATACCAATCCAGGTGAACAAGTTATCTGTGATAAGTATGCACATATATATAACTATGAAGGAGGTGGAGCATCGTTTAACAGTGGAATTTCTTGTAAGTTAATTGATGGCCACAGAGGTATGTTTACCGCAGAACAAGCAGAAGCTTCCATAAACCCACCAGATTTTTATCATAGTCCATTAACGTCTTTAATTGCTGTAGAGAATACCACAAACAAAGGAGGTGGAGCTTGTTGGGATTTTGAAGAACTGAAGAAGTTGAGAAAAGTGGCAGATACGCACAATTTAGGCTATCATTTAGATGGAGCAAGGCTATGGAATGCTTTAGTTGCAAAAGATGAAAACCCTAAGCAATATGGAGAGTTATTTGATACCATTTCTGTCTGTTTAAGTAAAGGGTTAGGTTGTCCTATTGGTTCAGTTTTAATAGGTAATAAAGATTTAATGAGAGGTGCAATACGAGTACGTAAAATTCTTGGAGGAGGTATGCGGCAAGTTGGGTATTTAGCTGCTGCAGGGCTTTATGCCTTGGATAATCATTTTGAACGATTAACAGAAGATCACAAAAAAGCTAAGGAAATAGGAGAGGTGCTTTCACAGTTAAATCAGATTAAGAAAGTAGAGCCTATTGAAACCAACATAGTTATTTTTGAATTGAATGATGATATTGACGAAACACAATTTTTAAATAGACTGAAAGACAAAAACATTCATATTATTGGTATGGGAAGTAATAAGTTGCGTATGGTTACACATTTAGACTACACAGACCAAATGCACAAGAAGTTACTAAATTTGTTAAGTGCGTTCTGATTTTGAAAGTTTATCTTCAACACATTAACGAGAATATTTAGAGGTGTTGTGTAATACTTATACTTTCGTCCTACCTAAATTTTAACCATGAAACTTAGCGTTTTAATCCCAATGTATAACGTCGAAGATCACATCGGCAACTGTTTAGACAGTGTGATTAATCAAGACATTCCTACTGAGGATTATGAAATAATTGTACTCAATGATGGTTCTACGGATAGCTCATATGAAATCGCTAAGCGCTATGCAGACGAGCACGATAACATAAGACTTTACGCTCATGAGAATATTGGTCTATATGCTACTCGAAACAAGTTATTGCAATTAGCTAAAGGTAAGTACATATATAACCTAGATTCGGATGACTATATCGTTCATAATTCATTGGGTAAAATTATTAATATAGCGTTTGAAAAGGAAGTTGATGTTTTGGGCTTTGATTATATTTCAACACCTAGAAAAGATTTGCATGCATCCACAAAGAATGATCAAAAGCTAAGCGTAGAGGTGGAAAGTGGTAATCATTTTTTGGCAAATAATGCATACCATGCTAACACTGTGTGGTGGTATATCATAAAAAGAGATTTTATGAAAAAACATGCATTGAGCTTTGATGAAAATAATCCACTAGGCGATGGGCCTTTCACCCTTAGGTTACTTCATATGGCTGAACGCATGCTATATTTGCCCATAGATATTCATAGGTATGTAATAGTGCCAACCTCGATTATGAATAGCAATGAAAGGAAACATCTAGCTAAAATGATTGATAACTATATGGAGATTTTTGATCGTTATAATTTATTAGCTTCTGATATTGCCAAAAAAAATGACCCAAAATTGGATGATGTAGTTCATAAAGTAGAGCATTGGCGCGATGTTAATGTATATGTAATGTTCTATACATTAATTAAATCGGGAATTTCAATCAGTGAAATAAATAAAATACTTAAAAAGCTTAAAGCGATTGATGCCTATCCAATAAAAAACTTCATAGGAGAACGCTATAATTCTCTTAAACATAAAACTCTAATCTATATTTTCAATAACAAGTTTTTATTTTACACAATATTGTTTCCATGTAGGTTGCTTTACAGGTTTAGACTATTAAACTTTTAAGGTATATATGAAGCTAAGTATTATCATCCCACTTTATAATTCTGGACATTTCCTTGGTAAATGCATAGATAGTTTACTAAGACAAGACCTAAAACCAGAAGATTATGAGATTCTAGTAATTAATGATGGCTCTACAGACAATAGTTTAGAAGTTGCTTTAAAATTTGAAAAAGAATATTCTAATATTAATGTATTCACCAAAACCAATGGTGGAGTGGGTAGTGCAAGAAACATGGGTATGTCTTTGGCAAAAGGAGAATATATTTACTTTATAGACCCAGACGATTATTTGGCTAAAAATGTTTTACAGTCTATTCTTAATGAAGCAATAAATAATTCACTGGATATATTAACTTTTTTGTCCAAGCAAACAACTGACCCAAATTTTTTTAGTGAAAGCCCACAAGCTAAGAATATACAGAGCTCTAAGGTATGTAATGGTGTAGATTATATAGCTAATAATCGATATCAAAATGAAGTTTGGTGGTATATTATTAAAAGATCATTTATTGAAGAAACAAAGATCAGATTTATAGAAGATAGATGGATGGAGGATGCTATCATAACACCACAATTATTTTTAAAGGCAAATAGAATGGCCAAATTTCCGATAGATGCCCATAGGCATTTAATTGTTGAAGATTCTGCCATGAAGAGCAAGGAGCCGACACATTATTTGAGAGTTATAGATGATAACAGAAATGCCGCTATAGTATTTGAGTCCATAATTGAAGACTTAGAAAAAAACAATACAAATCCAAAATGTATTAAACGCTTAAGAACGAGACAACAGTCTTTTGTGTTTTTTATGATGGTAAGAATGATGAAATCTACAATAACTATAGACAGAGTAAAGCTTGTAATGAATGAGCTATCCACTACTGGTGCTTATCCTATGGATAGTTTTGTTGGCAAAGATTACAAAGGGGTGACCTATACCATTTTGACAAAACTATTTAACAACAAGAACTTGTTTTATGTTTTGTTTAGGTTGTTCAATCCGTTGCTTAAATAATTTCTTTCGACAGCCATTTTCCGTTTTAAAAACTTAAGATAGATAGTATAAAAAAAAGGAGACAAATTATTGTCTCCTTTTCTTAGTATTATTAATACTGTATGTTAATGTTAGTGTTAGGGATATTTATTAGGGATATTTCTACCACCACCAGCACCAGTACTGAGGAGGGTCATACTCACATAACTCTCCACCCTGAGAACTATGTCCGCTTACTACTTCTATCACTCCACGTCTGTAACCTGGTCCAATATTCAACCAGCAGTTGGTTTTAATCTTGGTATAATAACAGTTACCTACATAAATGTAAACGTACTTACCAAAAGTACCGTCAGCGTTAGCACCGTTGATAGTAAAGTTTTCATTTGCGCCAACTACACTATCAAATATCTTAGTAGCACACCATGTGTTTTCGTAACGTTGATATACTCTTACTCTGTAATCATTGTGCCAATCCCAGTTTAAAGTTAGGTCAGTAACATCACCAATACAGTCATTACACTCTTCTTCATCAAGTTCTAATCTGAAGTTGAAATCCATAATGTAAAGGAGTTCACCTGTAGATAGATCCGTTATCCAGCCCCAAGTACTTAAACCTAGAGCTCCGATGTTTGAATCGTAGTTCGCTCCACCAGGACCTACATGAGCACCAAAATTTGGAGTGCTAGGATCGTTAGGGTCAGGTCTTTGAGTTAAGCCAAAAGTACCAGTTAAATCACAATCACCACCATTGGCAGTTAATGTACTTCTAGTTTCGTCTATAACATAGAAGTTCATGTCTTCAGAATTAGATGCATCACCAGCAGTACCTTCTTTTTTGTGACCACCACCGATGGCTTGCCATTCAGCCCATGTCTTTTTGTTTATAAACCAAACGTCAACGTCTACTACACATGTACCAGAAACCGTAGTTCCTACTAAATGAGCGGAACCGTCTGTATACTCAGTAAAAACCATGTTATCATCATTTACAGTACTGTAATATGACGAAGGACTATCATAGTCTGTTCCGGTAATAGACCACCACATATTAGATATAGGTTGTCCATCGTTACTGTTAGGTGCTCTGTCTGCATCAATGACATTGTAAACCTGAGCCACTGAGCCACCAGTGCTTAAGTTAGACATACCAACATTCATTAGGGTATTGTCATTCAGAATTTCACTGTTTTCATTGAAAATTAATTCTTTGTCTTCTTCACCGTCAGACACAACGTTTCCATCTTTGTCAAAACGTAACTCAGCTTGTCGCTCTTCTAAAGCTTGATCTTCAGTTGATTCCTTTTGACACGATGCAAAAATTACTAGCACCGCAAGTAATAAAAATTTTGAGATTTTTTTCATAATTATAAATTGGTTAATAGCATTAATAATAACTCAAATATATAATTTAACGTTTTTTTAGTAATATTTTTTAGACCAAATACCAATCTTCCTGTTTTAATAAAAACACATTGCATTTCGTCGTTAAAATAAGTAATTGGATGGGAATTTACTTGCCTCTTAACTAATTGATTAGTAAAGTATTGTGTTTATATAGAAGAGGAATTTATAAAATATTATTTCTTAAATATACACATGTGCATATACCTAAATTATAAAAAAGAAAGTGAAAGTATGGGTTATTTAAACATATCCATCCCTGGAATGTTGGGCATGCCTTCTTTAGCTACAGCAGCGATTTCGTTTTCATGAACTTCCGTTGCTTTCTCTATCGCTTTATTGAGTGTTAGGATTAAGTAATCCTCTAACATTTCTTTGTCTTGAAGAAGCTCGTCATCAATTGATATGGATTTCAGGGTTCTATTGGCAGTTATTGTAACTTTAAGCTTTTCATCATTGCTTATTTCATCTATTAAAACAGTGTGTAAGCGTTCTTTGGTTTCTTCCACTTTTTTTTGAGCTTCTTTTAATTTGCTCATCATTCCCATCATATCTCCAAACATAGTTATAGCCTTTTAAATTAATACGATGCAAAATTACTAAATTGCGCCACTTTTAGACTAATTTTTTCTTAAAAACAAATGACAAAACATTCTAATGTAAAACCTCCAATTGCAAAGAAGATTCCTCATCACTTAGAAAAGCATGGTGATCTGCGTGTTGATAATTATTTTTGGATGAAAGACAGAGATCATCCTGAGGTCATCAACTACCTTAATGCAGAAAACGAGTACTGTGACGCGCAAATGGCTCATACAAAAGGTTTTCAAAAAGATTTGTTTGAAGAAATGAAAGCCAGAATCAAAGAGGATGATTCTTCAGTGCCTTATAAGTATAACGGCTATTGGTATATCACTAGATTTGAAAAAGGAAAGGGTTATCCAATTTATTCTCGAAAGAAAGATTCGTTGAACAATCCTGAAGAAGTATTATTTGATTGTAATAAAATGGCAGAAGGCCATAGTTACTTTAAATTGGCAGGCATTAGTGTCAGCCCTGATAATAAATTGGTTTCATACGGAGTTGATACCACAGGGAGAAGGAATTACACCATACATGTAAAAAATATTGAATCGGGAGAAGTTGCAAATGATAGAGTTTTGCATACTACAGGGTCTTCAAGCTGGGCAAATGACAATAAAACACTTTTCTACACTAAGAAAGATGAGGTTACGCTTAGAGCATATCAGATTTATAAGCATAAATTAGGAGAAAAAGATGATGAATTGATATTTCAAGAAGGAGACGATACTTTTGGTGTTACAGTGTACAAATCCAAATCCCGAAAATATATCATCATCGCTTGTTATAGTACATTAACCAACGAGTACCATATCCTTAATGCAGACCAACCCGACGGAAAATTTGAAGTCTTTCAAAAAAGAGTTAGAGGACTAGAGTACAGTATTTCTCATTATAAGAATCATTTCTACATTTTAACCAACAAGGACAAAGCGACAAACTTTAAGTTAATGAAATGCAGAGAAGAAGATCGCAAAATAAATAATTGGGAAGAAGTCATAGCACATAGAAAGGATGTCCTTATTGAGAACATAGATATTTTTAAAGATTACCTAGTGGTAAGCGAAAGAAGTAATGGGCTCAATGAAATAAGAATAAAACGGTGGGACGGAACTCAAGACTATTACTTACCGTTCGATAATGAGACGTATACCGCATATACAGGCACCAATGTGGACTTTGATACCGAATTGTTGCGCTATGGTTACAATTCCCTAACAACGCCATCCTCGGTGATAGAATTCAATATGCGTACTAAGACTAAGACAGTTCTTAAAGAACAAGAGGTTTTGGGCGGAAAATTCAAAAAAGAAAATTATACTTCTGAGCGCATTTGGGCCACAGCGGAGGATGGAACCAAGATACCGATGTCTGTGGTTTACAAAAAAGGAATTAAGAAAGATGGAAATAATCCTTTATTACAGTATGCTTACGGTAGCTATGGCTCTACTGTAGACCCTTATTTTTCTTCTGTACGTTTAAGTTTGTTGGATAGAGGTTTTATTTACGTTATAGCTCATGTTAGAGGTGGTGAGTACCTTGGGCGCCAGTGGTACGAAGACGGAAAACTGTTAAAAAAGAAAAATACGTTTAAAGATTTTATAGCATGTTCTATCCACTTAATTAAAGAACGTTATACATCTTCAAAACATTTGTACGCCATGGGCGGAAGTGCAGGAGGGTTGCTAATGGGAGCGATAATTAATAAAGCACCAGAATTGTATAATGGCATTATTGCAGCTGTGCCCTTTGTGGATGTGGTAACAACAATGCTAGATGATTCAATTCCTTTAACAACTGGTGAATATGATGAATGGGGAAATCCAAACGATATTCTCTATTATAACTATATTAAATCCTATTCGCCTTACGATAATTTACAGTCAAAAGCATATCCTAATATGCTGGTTACAACAGGTCTTAACGATTCTCAGGTACAATATTGGGAGCCGGCTAAATGGGTTGCTAAACTGAGGAATATAAAAACAGATTCTAATAAATTATATCTAAAAACTAACATGGATGCTGGTCATGGCGGTGCGTCTGGCCGTTTTGAAAGCCTTAAGGAAGACGCAGAGGAATTTGCATTTCTCTTAGATTTGGAAGGTATTTCAAGTTAGTTCAAAAAAAAATGTTACTTTTGCAAGGTTTTATGTGTCTAAACTAAATGTTTAGAAGACAGAAATTAACATTTATGGATAAAAACAAAAATGTATTTGATAATGTATTACAGCTTATAGGTAGTACACCTCTTATCAAATTAAATAAAATGACCTCTGACTTTGATGGTGATTTTTTTGCTAAAGTTGAAGCATTTAATCCAGGTCATTCTTCCAAGGATAGAATCGCATTGCACATTATAGAAGAAGCTGAGCGTCAAGGTATCTTAACTCCTGGTGACACTATAATAGAAACAACTTCTGGTAATACGGGCTTTAGTATAGCTATGGTTAGTATTATTAAAGGTTATGAGTGTATTCTTGCTGTAAGTTCAAAGTCTTCCGCAGATAAAATAGATATGTTAAGATCTATGGGAGCTAAGGTTTATGTTTGCCCAGCTCATGTTAATGCAGATGATCCTAGGTCTTATTACCAAGTCGCTAAGCAATTACATGAAGAAATTAAAGGCTCCATATACATTAATCAATATTTTAATCAATTGAATATTGATGCGCATTACAACACTACTGGTCCTGAAATATGGAATCAAACCAATGGTGAAATTACGCATTTAGTAGCATGTAGCGGAACAGGAGGAACTATTTCTGGTATTTCTAAATATTTGAAAGAACAGAACCCAAATGTAAAAGTTATTGGTGTTGATGCTTATGGTTCTGTATTGAAAAAGTATCATGAAACCCGTGAGTTTGACGATAAAGAGATTTACCCATACAGAATCGAAGGATTAGGTAAGAACTTAATCCCAACGGCTACAGATTTTGACTTAATCGATAAGTTTGTAAAGGTAACTGACGAAGAAAGCGCTCACACCGCACGTGAGATTTCTAATACTGAAGGGCTTTTTGTAGGCTACACAAGTGGTGCGGCAATGCAAGCATTAAAGCAACTTAATGAGGAAGGTGAATTTAAACCTTCTGACAAGGTTGTGGTCATATTTCCAGATCATGGTTCTCGTTATATGAGTAAAGTTTACAGTGATAAATGGATGGCAGATCAAGGCTTTTTTGATAGTAAAAACGAAGTTTCGACCACCATAGAGTATATAAAATAAAGGAACTAACTAACAATAGACCTATCATAGAAATATGGTAGGTTTTTTTATGTTCAAAACTTAGTGGATAGTAAAATTAAATAAATTATGCTGTCATAATATTATTACCTAATTTTGCGGACACTAACAAGATTAAATTAACTAAGATTCAAAGTCTATTTTATGTATCATTCGGCATAAGAAAACTAGGCTTATTGCAACCGTAGCGTATGAAGGATTTATTTGAAAAGATTTACAGAGATAAAGGGCCATTAGGAAAGTGGGCTGCTCAAGCAGAAGGTTATTTTGTGTTTCCAAAGCTCGAAGGTGAGATTTCTAACAGAATGAAATTTCAGGGCAAAGAAGTTATAACATGGAGTATTAATGATTATTTGGGATTGGCTAACCATCCCGAAGTTAGAAAAGTTGATGCTGAAGCTGCTGCGCAATATGGCTCAGCTTATCCGATGGGAGCAAGAATGATGTCTGGTCACACGGATTTGCACGAGCAACTGCAGAGCGAACTTGCCGAATTTGTAAACAAAGAAGCTGCTTACCTTTTAAACTTTGGTTATCAAGGTATGGTTTCTACCATTGATGCCTTAGTCTCAAAAGACGATATTATTGTTTACGATGTTGACGCACATGCCTGTATTATTGATGGCGTTCGTTTGCACATGGGCAAGCGTTTTACTTACAAGCACAATGATGTAGAAAGCCTAGAAAAAAACCTAGAGCGTGCTACAAAAATGGCAGAACAAACTGGCGGAGGAATTTTAGTAATTTCTGAAGGTGTTTTTGGTATGCGTGGTGAACAAGGTCGATTAAAGGAAATCGTTGCACTAAAAGAGAAGTTTAACTTTAGACTTTTTGTTGATGACGCTCATGGTTTTGGTACGTTAGGTAAAACTGGTGCAGGAGCAGGTGAGGAACAAGGTGTACAAGATGACATAGATGTTTACTTTGCAACATTTGCTAAGTCAATGGCAAGTACAGGAGCGTTTATTGCTGCTGATCAAGAAATTATAGATTATTTAAAATATAATTTACGTTCTCAGATGTTTGCAAAGTCTTTACAAATGCAATTGGTGGTTGGTGCGTTAAAACGATTAGATATGTTGCGCACAATGCCAGAACTTAAAAAGAATCTGTGGACCATCGTTGATGCGTTGCAATCGGGTTTAAAAGAGCGTGGTTTTGATATAGGAACGACACAAAGTTGTGTCACTCCGGTTTACTTAAAAGGTAGTATTCCTGAAGCTATGGCCTTGGTAAAAGACTTGCGTGAAAATCATGGAATATTCTGTTCTATAGTGGTTTACCCTGTAATACCTAAAGGAATGATTTTACTTAGAATGATTCCAACGGCAACACATACTTTAGAGGATGTAAGGGAAACTTTAGACGCTTTTGATGCGATTAGAGATCGTTTGGTAAATGGAACATATAAAAGAATGTCTGCGGCTTTAATTGCAGCAATGGGAGAATAATAATTACTCAATTTTAGATATAAAAAAGGCTTTGCAATTTGCAAAGCCTTTTTTTGTTATAAGTCTTTTCTCAGTGTTTTTCTCCGTTTGTAAACTACAGGGTCAAAATGTTTCCAGATTTTGTGTATAGCCTCATTATCCTCTAATTCTGGTGTTCTGTAACAGGTTTGTATACCCTTTTTAGTAAAGGTTTCATAATATTCATTGAAGATTACAGCATGTACACCTTTGTTCTGATATTCTGGATGCACTCCAATTAAGTAAAAAATAACATCCTTACTTTTCTTTTTGGCTTTAAGAATATGACTAAAACCTACTGGAAATAACCTACCGTTTGCTTTCTGTAACGCTTCAGCAAACTTAGGCATTACTATGGCGAATGCAATAAGATTGTCATTTTCATCAACAACAAACTTTATATAATCGGGATTTACAAAACTTATAAATTTACTTTTAAAATAGGCTTTTTGAAGGTCTGTAATTTCGACGAATGAAGCGAGAGAGGCATAACTTTTATTAAATAAATCAAACATTCGATCAGCATAAGGCATGACCTCTTCAGTTTTTGTAAACTTCAGTGCTTTAAGCTTGTAACGCCTTTTAATAAGCTCTTGCGCTTTTTTAAAAGTCTCAGGTTTTACATTTTCGAAAGGAAACTTACTTTCAGAGTATTCCTTTTCAATTTTATAGCCGTTCTCTAAGTAGTGGTTAATGTAGTAAGGGTGGTTGTACCACGTAATCATTGGTGCTATACTATCAAATCCTTCTGTCATAACTCCAACTTTATCTAAATTGGAAAAACCGACGGGACCTTCGGCATACTCAAGCTGATGCTCTCTGCCAATGCGTTCAACGGTTTCTAATAAAGCCTTACTGACTTCCAGATCATCAATAAAGTCAAACCATCCAAAACGCATTTTTTTTATTTGCTGTTTGTTGACTTCGAGCCAATTTACTATAGCTGCCACACGACCAACAATTTTATGGTCTCTATATGCCAAGAAAAATCGAGCTTCAGCATCTTTAAAAATAGGATTTTTATCCTTGTCGAAGGTTTCTAGCTCTTGCCTGATAATTGGTGGAACCCAATATTTTGAATCTTTGTAAAGCGTGAAAGGAAACTTTACAAATACCTTTAGGTCTTTTTTGGTGGTGGCTTCTTTAATTGTAATCATGCAGTCGCTTATATGCCGTCAGAGTCAAAATCGTCAGTTTTCTTATCCCTTTTTCTTTTCTTTTTGAAATTTCCAGTATTGCCGTTACCATTATCAATTTTCTTGTCTTGGTGAAAATCTAAACGGTAAGAGGCACCAAAAGCAATATTAAATACTGAAGGCGTGTCTTTTGTGTTAAAAGCTATATTGGCATCGAGCTGAAAATCTTTGGTCCATAAATACGCACCGCCAAACCTAAAGATGTTATCTGCATAAAAATCGCTGTTGATACCTTGAGCTTCGCCAAACACAACCCATTGTGGAGTAAAGGAATGGGTTAGTGTAAAAATGTATTGAAAGTCTGAAAAATCAGAGCCAATTCTGTCTTTTATTAAATTCATGACAAAAACCCAACCACCGTTAAAATTATTTTGGGTGGCAATCATCACCTTTGGACTGAACCCTTCTACGTCTGGAGCTGTATATGGATTGTTCTTGGTGTCAAAATTGGCGCCAACATATACAGAGACAGCTGGTATTAAAGATTTCCATTGAAAGCTTCTGTTGGCATGGTAGCTATATAAGTTGGGTTTAGCCTCTTCGGCATTTTTATAAGGATCGTATACTAAATACTTTGCGCCGAATGTGAAATTTTTAAAATTAGAGCGTTTATCTTCAACTGGAACTGAAGCACTGTTGAACGTTATGTTATCATTCTGATATACACCATCCAAGGAAATTTCCAATTGCTCAAATAACAACCCGTAACGTACTGAAAAATCCAAACCAAAACCAGATACTTCATAATTTAATGGCACATGCTCTTCCTTTACGGTAAAAGCGCCAGCTTCAAACTGAACAACATTGGTTCCGACAGAGAAAGCACTTTCAGATAATCCTGGGCGATTAGAGTTTATGACTTCGGTATATTGCGCTTGTGTAGAGTTGTAGGTTAGCAGTAATAATAAAACGAAAATTGATTTGAGTATTCGCATTAGCTTTTGGTTTAAGTTCAAATATATATATTTTATACTTTTTTTAAGGAATAATAACGGATTATAAATACCAATAATTGTATTTTTGAATATTACTTTATTTTTAAATGATACAGCAAGCTTCGGCAATGGGATTATTAAGAACTATATTAATTATTTTGCTTATTTGGTTTGGTTTAAAGATTTTAACCAGACTTTTTGCTCCGTTTCTTATGCGTTTTGTGGCAAAAAAAGCTGAAGAAAAATTTGGGCAACAATTTGGTGGTTTTCAAAATCAGTCTCAACAACGCGAAGAGAAGAAAAGACGCGAAGGGGAGACGGTTATAGATAAAATGCCCGAACAGAATAAATCCTCTAACGAAAAAGTGGGAGAATATATCGATTACGAAGAAATTGATTGATATAGTTTTTGATTAAGCAGTAATTTTATCAAAAAAATAACTACTTTTCAGATTCAATTATATAGACGATATTCATGTCATTTTCCTTTAAACGTTTTTTACCACATCTCCTTGTTTTAATTGGGTTTGTGGTATTGTCATTAGCTTATTTTAGTCCGGTTCTACAAGGTAAAAAGATTTTTCAGAGCGATATAATGCATTATATAGGCATGGCTCAGCAGCAAAAAGAGTTCGCCAAAGCTACAGGTGAAGAAACCTACTGGACTAATAGTGCTTTTGGAGGTATGCCAACTTATCAATTAGGTGCAAAATACCCACATAACTACATAAAAAAACTCGATTTAACTTTACGCTTTTTACCAAGACCAGCAGATTATTTATTTCTATACTTTATAGGGTTTTACATCTTATTGCTATCGCTAAAGGTTGATTTTAAGCTGGCCGCACTTGGCGCACTGGCATTTGGATTTTCCACATATCTTATTATAATTCTCGGTGTCGGTCACAACTCAAAGGCACATGCAATAGCCTATATGCCATTGGTGTTATCAGGAATCATTCTCACATTCAGAAAAAAATACATTGTAGGGTTTCTGCTCACAACTGTTGCACTAGGTTTAGAGATTGTTGCCAACCATTTTCAGATGACCTATTATCTCTTGTTATTGGTTATTGTTCTCGGAATAGCTTATTTAATTGATGCCTACCGAAAAAAAGTATTGCCACACTTTTTTAAATCCGTTGGATTGTTGGCTGTAGCTGCTATTTTGGCTGTTGGCTTAAACGCCACTAATATTATGGCGACCCAAGAGTACGTAAAAGAAAGCACACGTGGTAAGAGCGAATTAACTATAAATCCGGATGGTTCACCTAAAGAAGTCTCTACTGGATTAAGTAAAGATTACATCACAGAATACAGTTATGGTTTTGCTGAGACATTTAACCTTTACATTCCAAAATTTATGGGTGGAGGCAATTCGGAGGACATAGGAAAGGATTCTGAAACTTATAAGACTTACGTTAATATGGGTGCTTCACCTATTGAAGCTTTAGAGGTTTCTAAAAACGCACCAATGTATTGGGGAGACCAACCTATTGTAGAAGCGCCAGCTTATGTGGGAGCGGTTATTATTTTTCTTTTTGTTTTGGGCTTATTCTTGGTAAAGGGAAGATTAAAGTGGTGGCTCGTTGGTGGTACTATTCTGTCCTTGTTATTGTCTTATGGAAAGAACTTAGGCATCCTCACAGATTTCTTTATAGACTATGTGCCACTGTATAACAAGTTTAGAGCAGTGACGTCTATTCAGGTGATTTTGGAGTTATGTATTCCTATTCTAGGGATTTTTGCACTGGTACGCTTGTTCAATGATTTTCAGAAAGATGAAGAAAAATTAAAGGCACTAAGAAACACGGTTATAATCACAGGAGGATTATGTTTGGTGTTTCTATTATTTAAATCGACACTGTTTGATTTTAAGAGTCCAAATGACCAAGGAATACCAGAACCCTTGCTAGATGCTATTATAAAAGATAGAAAAGCATTATTCACTACGGATACCATAAGAACATTAATTCTGGTTTTACTTTCTGCAGGAACCGTTTATTTCTTTTTAAAGAAAAAACTATCAGAAACTCTTGTAGTTGTTGTATTTGCTGCATTAATACTTTTTGATTTGGTAAGTGTTGATAAGCAATATGTTAATAACGACAAGTTTGTATCTGCTTTGCAGGTCGATAAACCATATCAACCTACTTCTGCAGATAAAGAGATATTAAAGGATGATGGTCATTTCAGGGTTTTAGATATGTCTACTGATGGACAGCGAAAGCCAGGACGTGCTGCATATTTTCATAATTCTCTGTTTGGTTACCATGCAGCGAAATTAGGCCGTTATAATGAATTAATGGAGTTTCATATTTACAACAATAATATGAATGTCCTCAATATGCTGAATACCAAATATATCATTGCCGAAGATCAAGGGCGCATATTTCCATATACTAATACTGATGCTAATGGTAATGCTTGGTTTGTAAGCAAATTGAAGCAATTATCAAATGCAAATGCTGAAATTAAAGCCTTAGATAGTTTAGACACAAAATCAGTTGCTGTTACCACAATGTCTGAATTTAGCAGTAAACCAGAAACTGTCCGATATGAAGCTGATTCAACAGCCTTTATTCAATTAAAAGAGTTTAAACCAAACTATTTAAAATACGAGTCCAACAACCCAAACGATGGTTTTGCGGTCTTTTCTGAAATCTATTATGATAATGGATGGAATGCCTATATAGATGGTGAGTTAAAACAACATATTCGTGTAAATTATGTTCTTAGAGGTATGGAAGTACCAAAAGGCAACCACACTATAGAATTTAAGTTTGAACCAGAAGTTGTAGAAACCGGTAGTACTATAGCATTGGCAAGTTCTGCTGTTTTAGGAATTTTATTGTTGTTGGGAATATTCTATACTTTTAAAAAGAAAGACAACTAATTGTCATTCCTGCGATGGCAGGAATCTACACTCTGAATAAATTAAATAGATTCCTGCCATCGCAGGAATGACAGAAATGAGCAAACAAAAGATTTTAATAATATGCTATTATTGGCCACCAGCTGGAGGACCAGGCGTACAACGATGGCTAAAATTTGTAAAGTACTTACCTGATTTTGGTATTGAGCCCATTGTTTACTGCCCTGAAAATCCAAACTACCCAATTATTGATGAGAGTTTAGTTGATGAAATTCCAAATAATGTAACTGTTTTAAAACAGCCTATAAAAGAACCGTATGGTTTGGCTAATGTCCTATCAAAAAAGAGTTCTAAAAAAATAAGTTCTGGTGTAATTCCAAAAAACAAAAAGCAATCATTAATAGAAAAACTGATGCTCTATGTTAGAGGGAATTACTTTATACCAGATGCTCGTAAAAATTGGGTAAATCCTTCGGTTGATTTTCTTTCAAACTATATAGGTGAAAACGAAATTAAAACCATTATTACCACTGGGCCACCACATAGCCTACATTTAATTGGCCTTCAACTAAAAGAAAAATTGAATGTTAATTGGATGGCTGACTTCAGAGACCCATGGACTACCATTGGTTATCATAAAGAACTAAAGTTAACAAAAGCATCAAAAGCAAAACACAGTGCTTTAGAAGCTCAAGTCTTAAACTTAGCGGATAAAATAATAGTAACCAGTAATCATACTAAGAACGAATTTGAAACTAAGACCAAACAGCCTATTACCGTTATCACTAACGGATACGATTCACATTCCATAAGGGTAGAAGGGAAGGATAAAAAGTTTACGTTATCGCATATAGGTTCATTACTTTCAGAGCGAAATCCTGCGGTTTTGTGGCAAGTGATTTCTGAATTGGTTGATGAAATTGAAGCATTTTCAGGAGCCTTTCAGCTCAACTTAATAGGTGTGGTTAGTGATGATGTTGTAGAATCTATTCATCAACATGGATTGGAACAGTTTTTAAATGTAGTTGGTTATGTAAGCCATGAGGAAGCGATAAAGTTTCAAATGAAATCTCAATTATTATTGTTAATTGAAATTGATTCCGAAGACACCAAAGCCATTATTCCGGGAAAAATCTTTGAATATCTCATTTCCGAAACACCAATATTAGCCATAGGTCCTAAAGACGCTGATGTGGAGCGAATCATTACATCCACAAATACAGGGACTTATTTTAACTACAACCA
Organism: Winogradskyella ouciana; assembly: GCF_965284585.1. Taxonomy (NCBI): domain Bacteria; kingdom Pseudomonadati; phylum Bacteroidota; class Flavobacteriia; order Flavobacteriales; family Flavobacteriaceae; genus Winogradskyella; species Winogradskyella ouciana. Next base: position 2,987,344 of record NZ_OZ260095.1, on the reverse strand, counting down.
AAAAAAGGAATTAAAAAATCAGATCATGAGCTATTTTGAATCTTACCAAAAAAATAGCCTAGAAGTGAATGGTATCGGACTTCAAAAATATCATAGAAAGGCACTTACAGAGCAATTGGTAAGTTTAGTGCGTTAGAGTTTTGGAACTTGGTGTTTTTAAATTGTAAATTGTGATGCTATGGGCATCGTATTAAATCAATCCTTTAAAAATACAATAAGCACTTATATAGGTTTTGGTGTTGGTGCCATTAATACCTTGTTCCTCTACACTAACTTTTTAACCGATCAATATTATGGGCTAGTTGCCTTTTTGCTATCTGCTGCTAACATTATGATGCCGTTTACGGCATTTGGTGTTCATAATGCGATTATTAAATTCTATTCGTCTTTTAAATCTAAAAACAGCATCAATAGCTTTTTAACCTTAATGTTATTTTTGCCGTTGGCCTTTATTATTCCTGCTGTGTTTATAGGTTGTTTTTCTTATGAAGCCATAGGAACTTTATTGTCTAGGGAAAACCCTATAGTTAAAGATTATGTGTGGCACATCTTTATTCTTGCCGTTGCCATGGCTTATTTTGAAATATTCTTCGCCTGGTCTAAAGTGCAATTGCAAACCGTTTTTGGTAATGTGATGAAGGAAATATTTCATCGTGTTTGCATTATGGTTTTATTGTTTGCGGTGTATCTAGACTGGTTAAGTGTTGAGCAATTTATTTTGGCACTGGTTGGAGTTTATGTCTTACGAATGCTAATTATGAAACTGTATGCCTATTCTGTTAGGTTTCCAAAATTTAAATTTCAAAAAATCGAAAAGTTACCAGCTATATTAAAGTATGCTGGACTTATGATTATAGCTGGTTCTGTAGCCATGCTCATTTTAGATATCGACAAATTTATGATTGGCTTGATGATAGAGGATATTGAGCAAGTAGCTTACTATAGTGTAGCCATTTTTATCGCAACCGTAATTGCAGTACCGCAACGCTCAATGCATCAAATAATGATGCCCTTAACGGCGAAGTATCTCAATGAAAATAACAAATCAGCCTTAGAAGATCTATACAAGCGTAGTTCTGTGAGTCTATTGGTCATCAGTGGTTTTATTTTTCTATTGATTGTCTTAAATATTAATCAGCTATATGAAATACTGCCGGAAGAATTTACAGGTGGACTTTTCGTAATCCTAATTGTGAGTCTGGCTAAATTGTATGACAATAGTTTAGGGAATAATAATGCCATATTATTTAATAGTGATTATTACAGAATGGTGTTACTTTTTGGTGTCGCTTTAGCGATAATCGCTATAATTTTGAATTTTATTTTTATCCCAGTTTACGGTATAGACGGCTCGGCATTTGCAACATTTCTGGCTGTTGCTATTTATAATACGGTTAAAGTTGTATTTGTAAAGCTTAAGTTTAACGTACAGCCTTTTACATGGTCGTCTGTAAAGATTTTTCTCATTTTAATCTTACTTTCTGGACTCATGTATTTTTGGGACTTTCCGTTTCATCCAATAGTAAATATTGGTCTTAAGTCTGCTTTGGTTGGTCTTCTGTATTTTATCTTGATTTATAAATTGGATGTTTCAGAAGATATTTCTACCCAAATAAAAAAGTACCTAAGACTATAGGTACTTTATATAAACGAGAAATCCCGTAAGGTGCTCTGAGGCATACATCATACGGGACTTCTACTAACCAACCAAAAAAATCATGTTTTTATCTTTTATCCTCTGCTTCGTCTTGAGTTAGATCTGGTAGAACTTTGGTTGCTTCTTCTACTTGTTTTAGATCTAGACGATGCTGAAGATGACTTTCTCTTATTTTGAACTGTACTTCGCTGTCTGTTATTTTGCGTTGTCGTTCTGCTATATGTACGAGAGTTATTGGTTTTCGGTTTTCTTACCGAAGTACTTTTTTTTCTCTCTACTTTTTTAGACACAGAACCACGTGTTCTGGTCACATTATTATTAGTATTTCTTTTTGTTCTTGTACTATTACTCGGTCTAGTCACTCTAGTATTAGAACGTGTGGTAGTGCCTTTATCAGATCGTTTTATAGATCTTGTAGTCCTAGCATTGTCACCACGAGTTGCTCTTGTACTGTTGCCACGTGTTGCTCTAGATGTTCTGGTAGACGAGTTTTCTGCAAGACGTGTAGTTCTAGTTCTTGTGATTTCTGTGTTTCTGCGGGTAACCGTTCTCTGTATAGTACGCTCTCTTCTATTTCTTGGAGTCTGTACGTATCTATCACTAGTGTTTCTTCTAGTTACTTGTGCGTTGCCACGTCTTCCATTGTTAACATTGTAATATCTCACGTTGTTTCTATATGGTCTGTAATAGATATGTCTAACAGGTGTGTAAAATTGTCTGTATGGACGCACATTAACAACACAGTAATTTACTGGTGGAATAATGTAAAATCTATGCCAAGGTCTCCAAACGTATGCTCTGTTATAAACGTTGATGAACCCATCACATCTCCAATATGTATTGTTTCTGTAATAAACATTTAATCCACCAATTCTACTAATTCTGTTAAATCCGTTATAAGTGATAAAAATGTTACCGATTTGATTAACCCTTCCATAGAAATCATAGAAGATTGGTGTGTTTTCAATTTGAATGATTGCACCAAATCTATCATACTGCACATATGGGTTATAATCATAACCTGCGTTAAAACTCAAGGTAAAACCTGGTGTATCGATGCCAACACTGACGTCTGGTCCATAATCAGGTAAATAAAAATCGAATTGTCCGTCTCTGTAAACCGAAAATTCAATGCCTCCTTCAGTAAATATGAAAGAATTCCCATAACCTCTCACATAATTATTAATAGAAGCATCAGCCTCAGATGTTGTTGTGGTGGTTGTAGTTGCGAATGCAGTAGTGCCAAAAGCCACTATACTTGCAAATAAAAATAGAATCCGTTTCATAGTTAAAGGGTTTTAAAATTAAATTCATCTAGTAATAAACAAACAGCGTGCCAAAATATTTAACTATTTGATACACTGATATTTAACAAATCATAAAGGTAAATGCTTCAAAATTTATACTTTAGCCATCTATAAATAAACTTACCATGAGCGACTTAGAAGATAATAGCATTGAATTACGTAAGGTATTTAGTATAAAATCATTGTTTTTGAAGCTCATAGGTGTAACAGCAGCTACTGTGGCTATAAAAGGATTTATGATTCCTAATCACTTTTTAGATGGTGGTCTCTTGGGAATTTCAATTCTTTTGCACGAAATTTATCATATCGATGTTTGGATACCATTGCTTCTCCTTAATATTCCTTTTGTGTTTATGGGCTATAGGAAAATTGGTAAAAACTTTGCTGTACATGCTTTAGTAGCGCTAATTTTGTTAGGTGCAGCGCTTAATTTAATTCCCGTTCCGGCAATCACAAAGGATCATTTTTTAGTCGCTGCTTTTGGTGGTGTTTTTGTTGGATTAGGTATAGGCTTTGTAATTAGAAGTGGAGGAGTCATTGATGGATTGGAGGTGATAGCTGAATACACAAATAAGCAATTGGGTTTTTCAACAGCTGAGATAATTATCGCAATCAACACCACTATTTTCTTAATCATTGCTTTCTTTTTAGGCCTGGACAAAGCCATGTATTCTATAATTACCTTTTTTACTGCGGTAAAGGTTTCAGATTATATCGTAAATGGGATAGAGAAATTAATTTCATTAAATATTATATCTCCTAATTCTGAAATGGTTAAATCGCTTATTGTAAATGATTTCAATAAAGCTATTACGGTTTACAAAGGTGAAAGAGGAAATTTACCTGGTTCTTATGGAGTAAAAGAAGATTGCGATATTATTGTAACGGTAGTTACAAGATTGGAAATGCATAAAATTAAAAAAGCCATTGCGGAAAAAGACCCTAAAGCATTTATGTTTGTACAAAATATTAGAGAAGTTGGTGGCGGCATTCTAAGTAGAAAAAGTGCTCGTTGATGAAAGTACCCTTTAAGAAAATACAAGCTCATGTATTTGAGCTTTTAGAGAAAAATTTACCAAGCTATTTAACTTATCACAGTGTAGAACATACGCGCTATGTTTTAGAGAAGGTTATCTACATAGCTTCAAAAGAGAATATTTCTAAATCAGATTTATTACTCTTAAAGATAGCCGCCTTGTATCATGATGTAGGGTTTATTAAATCACATGAAAATCATGAAGAGATTGGTTGTGAAATTGCTTCAAAGGATTTGAAAGGTTTTCATTTTTCTACAGAAGACATCGATTCTGTATGCGGAATGATTATGGCTACTAAAATCCCTCAGGATCCAAAAAACCATTTGGAAGAAATTTTAGCTGATGCCGATCTGGAATATCTAGGCACTAAACATTTTTTTTCGGTTAGTGAATTGTTGTACAAAGAGCTTAAGTATTTTAATAAAGAACTAACGCCACAGGAATGGTATAATATACAAGTGGATTTTATTAATAATCATACTTATCACACCAATTATTGTAAGCACTATAAATCTTTCAGGAAATATAAAAACCTAGAAAAACTCATGTATCAGTCTGGTAATTTTTCAAAAAAATAAACCCTGAACTATTTGGGGATATATTCAGGGTTATTATAGCCATCAAATACAATTTAATGGTTTAACATATCAATCAAAATCTTTGAATTTTCCTTTCTTCTGCTTCTTTACTTTACCATTCTTTCTGTAATAGTAATGGTCGTCATCATCATCCCAATCGTCGTCCCAATCATCATCATCGAAAGAGTGACTATCAAAGTGATCTAGGGTACAGCCAGAAATTCCACAAAAGCCACAACCTTGGTTGCTAAAGTTTACCTGTCCTCGGGTACCAATCACCTCTCCATATCTATTATAAAGAATTTGTAAGCCACCAACCTGTTTTAGTTGGCCTCTTCTGTAACTCATATATACAGAACCAGCACGTTTAATTCTGCCTTGTCTGTCGTAATTGATAAATACGTTACCAATACGTCTTACACGTCCTAATCTATCGTGTTGTACCAAAACACCTCTTTCACCTCTATGGTATCTTGTGCCTGGTGCTCCGTAAGTTCTATTTGTGCCACGTCTATTACGTCTGTAATAGTGATTGCCTGGGACTGTAGAAAATGCTTCCGTATTAAAGTCGAAGCTTCCATCAGGAAAAATCAAAAACTCTACACCACGTTCTACAAACAAAATAGGTTGTGCATAACGATAGCGTGCATTTTTAAAATCTTCCCCATTTAAAACAGCATCTCCTGCTGTTGTCGCTGTGGCTGATGTTACTCCTAATAACACCATTGCCAAAAAAAGTACTTGCCTTTTCATATTTTATAGGTTTTTAGATTTGCCTAGCTCTAACTCGTTTAGAACTTTTAGGCTTACGCTATATGTCTGTAGAAAACCAATTAGCGTGCCAAGATTACAAATCGTTTAATCACAGTCGCTTACAAAACATTTTAAGGCAAGCTTTGTAACAAAATTGATGCTAAGTCTTCTAAATTATAGCTAACCATATTATAAATTTTACTACTTTTAAAGCAGACTAACCACCAATTATGGATACTAACCAAGCCACTTGCCAGAATTGCGAGCAACCTTACGATGAAGGTTTTCAATTTTGCCCTCATTGCGGACAAAAAACCAATGATGAGCTAACTATTGGTGTGCTTTTCTATAACACCATCAGCAATTACTTTTCCTTTGATGCAAGATTTTTAAAAAGCTTTATTCCATTAATGATTAGGCCAGGTTATTTGGCTAAGGAGTTTATAAAGGGTAAGCGGTTGTTGTATTTGCATCCAGCTCAGATGTATTTGTTTGTTGCTGTTATCTTCTTCTTTATTTTTAATTTTTATGTACGTGAGGGTAGGGAAGAATTAGATAAGAATATGCAAAGGGTTTTAGAGAATAGATCTGAAAAACTTGCACAACGTGATAGTGTCATTCCTCAAGACTCCATTAACGTAAACGAATTTGTTAAACCCCTTCAAGAAAATGGCGTAAATATAGGTTTAGATGAAGAGGGCTTAAAGGCACTCGACTCCATATCGAATATTAAGATTCCAAAAGACGATATAGAGACATCATTTAGTTTTAATGAACAAAAGTTGGATTCTCTAATTGCAAAAGGCGCAACAGATGAAGAGCTTTATAAGGCCATGGGAATGGATGAAGATGATGGTTTTTTAACCAGGAAGTTTTATGAGCAAGGATTAAAGTTTTACAGAACGATGGGTTTGGGTCAAATCTATCAAACCTTTATCGATAGTATACCTTTAGCTATGTTCTTTTTGTTGCCAATTTTTGCCTTTTTGTTAAAACTATTCTTTTTTAACAAAGGAAGATATTCGCATCATTTAGTCTTTAGCTTTTATTATTTCTCGTTTTTGTTTGTAGTATTCAGTATTATTTTTGGCGTTAACCGTTTTTGGCCTATACCAGATTGGATAGACTGGCTTGTAGCATTTTCTACATTTATTTATTTGCTTCTAGCAATAATTAAATTTTATGGACAAAACTGGTTTCTAAGTTTTATAAAAAGCGGTTTGGTGAGCTTTTTATTTTTATTATTTGTTTTGCCTTTATCTTTTGGAATTCTTGGTGTAATTGCGTTTCTGTTCTACTAGTTTTCCATTTTAGTCAAAACACTATAGCCCATTAACTTGCCTTTTTTGTTATAAGACTCAGAGCGCACTAAGCCAATACCTTCTGAATACCATTCTTTAGAAGAGGCTCTTACTTTAACAATCATTTTAGTACTGATGTTTTGTGATATAACAATACAATCAAACTCACCAGCTTCTGTAGTTAATGTCTCTCTTTTTTCTACTTTGCGGTCGGTTATTTCTATTGTCATTTTAAATCCGATAGCACCAGAAGATCCTATACTTACATTTAAAGTGCCATCTTCTAGTTCAGTACCTGGACTAGCGTCCATTTCAGGGATTTCAAATTTTGAAGCATCTACTTCTACATCCATTCCGTCGTACTGCGACATTTGACTTCCATCCATTTTAACGGCCATATCTAGATCAAAAACACCATCAATGCATTTCGCTTCGTATTCGCTCTCAAAAATTTGCTTTCCTTTTTTGTCAAAAGTTGTTGTTTTTATTTTAAAGGTCACTTCATTACCGTCCACGATTTTATCAACCAATTCATAATTGACCGTTCCGGTAATTTTCCCTTTGGCATTATAGTTTGTCAATTCCCATTTTGTGCCTTGTTCTGTAGGTACATAGGGTTTACAATCTGTTTGTGCAAAAGACGTGTTGCACACTATAAAAAGTAATAGGATGGAAGTTAATGTTTTCATTTTGTAAAAAATTGGTTAATAGCTGTTTACAATTTACAAAATGAAAATTAAACGAAATAATTTATCCCTTATCCTTTTAGGTTAATTTTAGACTAATATCTAGGTTAAAGCTTATCAACTAAGTATCTCCCAGTGATTGAACTGTCGTTCTTTACGAGTTCTTCTGGAGTACCAAAAGCCACTAGATGACCTCCCTGTTTTCCACCTTCAGGTCCTAAATCAATGATATAGTCAGCACATTTTATCAAATCGATATTGTGCTCAATAACAATTATAGAATGTCCCTTTGCGATTAATGCTTGAAAGGATTTTAATAGTTTCTGTATGTCATGAAAATGTAAGCCTGTCGTAGGTTCATCAAAGATGAATAAAGCGTTGTCGCTTTTGCTACCTTTTCCTAAGAACGTTGCCAACTTTATACGTTGTGCCTCACCACCAGAAAGAGTAGAAGAGGACTGTCCCAAAGTAACGTAGCCTAAACCTACGTCTTGCAGTGGCTGTAACTTTTTCTCAATTTTAGTTTGCTTATAGGTTTTAAAGAAGTCTATAGCATCATCAATCGTCATATTAAGAATATCGTCAATAGACTTACCCTCAAAAGTGACTTCCAATACTTCTTTCTTAAAACGTTTACCGTTACAAGTGTCACAAGTTAAATGCACATCTGCCATAAACTGCATTTCAATAGTCACTTCGCCTTCACCTTTACAAGTTTCACAACGTCCACCATCGACGTTAAAACTAAAATGTTTTGCTGCATAGTTTCTAATCTTGCTCAATTTTTGTGATGCAAACAACGCTCTGATGTCATCGTAGGCTTTAATGTAAGTCACAGGATTAGAACGCGACGAGCGACCTATTGGATTTTGGTCTACAAACTCCACATGCTGAATGTTACTATGATTCCCTTTCATTTCTGTAAACTGACCAGCCTTATCACTAAACCCAGTTAATTTCTTCTGTATGGCAGGAAATAAAATCTTCTTCACCAAAGTACTTTTTCCACTACCAGAAACACCAGTAACAATGGTGAGCATTTCCAATGGAAAAGTGACGTCTATATTTTTAAGATTGTTCTCGCGTGCGCCAATGATTTCAATGTTGTATTTTGATGTTCTACGTTTTTCAGGCACTTTAATTTCTAATTGCCCATTCAGATATTTTGCCGTTAAGGTATCTGAAACCAAAATGTCCTTAAATTCTCCAGTGGCCACGATTTCACCACCAAACGTACCAGCTTCAGGGCCAATGTCAATAATTTCGTCGGCAGCTTTCATGATGTCTTCATCGTGCTCAACAACGATAACGGTATTGCCCAAGTCGCGCAAAGATTTTAAAACTGAAATTAAGCGTTCCGTATCCTTTGGATGCAAACCAATACTTGGCTCATCTAAAATATACATGGATCCCACTAAACTACTTCCAAGCGATGTTGCTAAGTTGATGCGCTGACTTTCACCACCAGATAGCGTATTGGATTTTCTGTTAAGTGTCAAATAGTTTAGTCCAACATTTGAGAGGAACTCGAGTCTTGTGTTGATTTCGGTCAGTAAACGTTTGGCAATTTTAGCATCGTATTCGTTTAGCTTTAAATTCTTAAAAAACTCAGCCAGTTCGTTTAATGGTAAATCCACCAAATCCGTAATCGTGGCATCGTTGATTTTTACATAACCAGCTTCTTCTCGTAAGCGTTTGCCCTTACAAATGTTACATTTGGTCTTGCCACGATAACGCGACAACATCACACGATTCTGAATTTTATAAGCTTTAGATTCTAATTCGGCAAAGAAACTATCTAATCCTTCAAAATATTGATTACCAGACCAAATCAATGCTTTGTGTTCTGGACTCAATTCAAAATAAGGTTTGTGTATAGGAAAATCAAACTTATGTGAATTATTCACCAGTTGATCTCTGTACCAGCTCATACTTTCACCTCGCCAAGGAAAAATAGCATTTTCGTAAACCGACAATGCTGTGTTTGGCACTACTAAATCTTCATCTATACCTATAACATCACCATAACCTTCGCATTTAGGACAAGCTCCATAAGGGTTGTTAAAGCTGAATAGGTGAGCGTTGGGTTCAAGAAAAGTCATGCCATCCAATTCAAATTTATTGTTGAAAGTAGTCTGCTTTCCGTCTGAAAGCGATTCAACAATGCATGTACCTACTCCTTCAAAAAAAGCGGTCTCAATGGCATCTGCCAGTCGATTTAAAAAATCTTCATCGTCTTTATAAACAATTCTATCTACAACGAGATAAAGGTCTTTTGCTGATTTAATATTCTGCTTCAATGCATCATCGATGCGCAAAACTTCATCCTTAACTTTAACTCTTGCATAACCTTGTTGCTGAAGTGTTTGCAATTTGTTTTCAACTGTTCGGTCTTTTTCTAAAATAATAGGTGATAACAATAATAGTTTTGAACCTTCCTCAAATTTTGAAATATAATCTATGACATCAGTGACTCTATGTTTTTTTACCAAATCTCCAGAAATAGGAGAGTAGGTTTTACCAATTCTGGCAAATAATAATTTTAGGTAATCGTAAATTTCGGTAGTTGTGCCAACGGTTGAACGTGGGTTTGTTGAATTCACTTTTTGCTCAATGGCTATAGCAGGAGCAATGCCTTTAATGTAATCTACCTTTGGCTTATTTAATCGTCCCAAAAACTGACGCGCATAACTACTCAAACTTTCAACATAACGTCTCTGGCCCTCAGCATATAAGGTGTCAAATGCTAAACTCGACTTACCTGAGCCAGATAACCCTGTAATAACCACTAATTTATTTCTAGGAATAACAACATCAACATTTTTGAGATTATGCAATTTTGCACCTTTTATGATGATGTTTTCTTTCGGATTTACGTCTAAAATAGTAGTGTTCATAGGATTTTTGAGAATCTAATTTCGCAAAGATACTACATCTTATCCATCTATTAAAGGAACATTTTTTCCGATAAAATGTTAAAATTTGGTAATATTTTTTGCTTTTTCGGAATGATTGTTGTTATATTTGAAGCATAATCATTTAAAAAACAACTGCGTATAGCATAATATTACTTTAGAAAATTTTAACCCCTTGCTAAGAAGTCCGCTTCTTACTACTAAGAGTAATATTATGAAAAAAGAACTTATCCAAGACGCAGAGTTGGTCAGCAACTACATTAAAGGAGACGAGAACGCCCTTGCCATATTGATAGGCAGGCACAAACAGAAAATCTATAGTTTTATTTATTCTAAAGTATATGATAGAGACATCACAGAAGATGTTTTTCAGGATACCTTTATTAAGGTCATTAGAACCTTAAAGCGTGGTAAATATAACGAAGAAGGTAAATTTTTACCTTGGGTAATGCGTATTGCCCATAACTTGGTCATTGATCACTTTAGGAAAAACAGCCGAATGCCAAAGTTTGACAATGCTGGTGAGTTTAGCATTTTTTCTGTTTTAAGCGATTCTAGCTTAAATGCTGAAAAAAGCATGATAAAGGAGCAGGTAGAATCTGACGTAAGACGTGTTATTGAGGAACTTCCTGAAGATCAGAAACAAGTGCTTATGATGCGTATGTACCAAGATATGAGCTTTAAGGAAATCTCAGAGCGCACAGGTGTAAGCATTAATACAGCGCTGGGTAGAATGCGTTATGCGCTCATTAATATGCGTAAAGTTATAGAACAAAATAATATCGTTTTAACGAATTGATACAATAAAGTGTTTTAAGGTGCGTTTTTAATCCATATAACAAATCCAAAACTGGTAATATGGAAAAAATTTACTCTAACGCTTCCCCAAAAAAAAACAACCTGCATCCAAAAGATGAAACCGTGAGTTTCCTTTTGAATTACTCAAAGGCTTTAAGTGTTATAAATTATAATAAATTGAAGTTTGAAGCACTTCTAAATTAAGTTGGAAAAGAATCCTGATTTTTACGAATCAGGATTTTTTTTGCTTTTTATAATACTCGTCTAATACCGATTTTCGCCCAATGGTTTTGGTAATAATATCTTTTTCCAAATCCCAGCCACGCGCTGGGGAATACTCTCTACCATACCAGATAATTTGAAGGTGTAGATCATTCCAAAGTTCTTTTGGGAACAAGCGTTTGGCATCTTTTTCGGTTTGTACTACATTTTTACCATTGCTTAAATTCCAACGGTACATTAGACGATGAATGTGCGTATCCACAGGGAATGCAGGAATCCCAAATGCCTGTGACAATACAACTGCAGCTGTTTTATGACCCACAGCTGGCAAGGCTTCTAGCTCTTCGTAAGTCTGTGGAACTTTGCCATTATGTTTATCAATTAAAATATGCGATAAGCCATAAATACCTTTGCTTTTCATTGGAGACAACCCTACTGGTTTTATAACTTCTCTAATTTCTTCGACACTCAATTTAATCATGTCATAGGGATTATCAGCGCGTTCAAATAACAACGGTGTAATTTGATTAACACGCACATCAGTACTCTGTGCAGACATCAATACCGCTATTAATAAGGTATAAGGATCTTTATGGTCTAATGGAATGGGAATTTGCGGATATAATTTATCCAAAGTATTGATAACAAAGTTTACCTTTTCTTGTTTGGTCATTTCGCTGTATTTTTACAGAAACACAAATTTAAGCAATTATGACACATTTAAAAGAAGGAGATAAAGCGCCTGATTTTTCAGCAAAAGACGAACAAGGCAACACGGTTTCTTTATCAGATTATAAAGGTAAAAAGTTAGTGGTTTTCTTTTATCCAAAGGCGAGCACACCTGGATGTACAGCTGAAGCTTGTAACCTTAATGAAAACTACGATAGGTTTAAGTCAAAAGGATATGAAATTTTAGGAGTAAGTGCCGATAGTGCCAAACGTCAGTCTAATTTTAAAAATAAGTATGGATTTCAATATTCACTTTTGGCAGATGAAGACAAAAACGTAATTGAAGCCTTTGGAGTTTGGGGACCAAAGAAGTTTATGGGCAGAGAATATGATGGTATTCATAGAACCACTTTTATTATTGATGAAAATGGTATAATAGAAGATGTGATTACTAAGGTGAAGACCAAAGCGCATACATCTCAGATTCTTTCAGAGTAGATTGTTGTTAAAATAATAAAAAGCGACTTTTTCAATATTTTGTCTAATGAAAGAGTCGCTTTAAAAATTTTAGATTTTGCAATTTTATTTATGCATCACCTCTTCAGATTCGCATCCAAATAAACTCTTTTCCTTAATTAAGTTTGAAACACCTTCAGGGAGCATTTCTTCCCAACCATCTTCGCCATCTGCAATCATTTTAAGGACCGTTCTAGAGAATACGGCTAGGTTTGAGGTATCAAAATCAGTAATATCCACAACCTTACCATTGTATTTAAAGAACTTGTAAAGCTCTTTCATACGAGGGTGTACCTTAAGGTTTTCACTATTGGTTAAGCTGCCATCATCGTTTTGCATTGGGTAAAGATATACACGCAAATCTTTATAGAATAATTTACCGAAGGCTTCTAGAATTCCACCACTTAAATGGCGATAGTATTTTTCATCAAAAATATCAATGAGATTGTTAACACCCATTGCAAGTCCCATCCGGTTTTTAGAATATTGAGAGAAATATTCAACCAGTTTATAATATTCCTGAAAATTGGATATCAAAACCGTCTGACCTAGAGAGCATAATAATTTTGCACGATCCATAAAATCTTGCTCATCAATTTTACCTTCTGCTCTTAAATTGGATAATGTAATCTCAAAAATGACTTGAGTATTGTCCTTATCAACCTTATTCTCTTTTATGAACATATCGTATGATTTCTCATACATATCCATATTCACTTTGGTAACAGGTCTAAAACTACCTCTTAAAGCAAGGATATTCTTTTTATACAGTACACGAGCAGGCAGTACATTGTTTCCATCTGGTGCAAACATTACAGCATCTGTCATTCCGTTTTTAACTAGCTGTAAACTCATTAATCTGTTATCTACATCCTTAAAAACAGGTCCAGAGAAATTTATCGTGTCTATTTCAAGTTGGTCTTTATCTAAATGATCATATAAATAGCGTAATAATTTTCGTGGTTGATTGTATTTGTAAAAGGCACCATAAATTAAATTAGTTCCTAGTTTACCAAGTGTCTCCTGTTGTAATCGCGCATCATTTTCTTTAAAGCGAATGTGAAGTAAAATATCATTATAAGCTTGGTCAGGTGCTACCTGATATTTTATACCAACCCAACCATGACCTTTGTATTTCTTTGCAAAATCAATTGTAGCAACTGTATTGGCATAAGCGAAGAAGATCTTGCTTGGATGCTTTTCCCTAACGATTCGTTGCTCAATTAGTTCAACCTCATGATTGAGCATTTTTTGAAGTCTAGCTTCTGTTACATACCGCTTGTCATCCTCAATACCATAAATAGCATCACTAAAGTCTTTGTCATATGCAGACATTGTTTTTGCAATGGTACCTGAAGCACCACCTGCTCTAAAAAATTGGCGTACAGTTTCTTGGCCTGCACCTATTTCGGCAAAAGTTCCGTAAATGTCTTTATTGAGATTAATACGTAAGGCTTTGTCCTTGAGGGAGGGAATGTTTTCAAATTCCGAGTCGCCTATATACGTTATTTCTTCCATGGATATTGGGTTTGCATCGTTTTAGCAAAGGTATTAATTTAGTATCGCAAACAAAAAAATAAGCTTACTTTTGTTATAAACTTAACACCCTTGAAAATTACATTTTTAGGCACCGGAACCTCACAAGGGATTCCAATAATCGGAAGCACACATCCTGTGTGTTTAAGTGATAATCCAAAGGATAAAAGATTACGTGTCTCGGTTTTGATAGAATGGGACAATTTTAGTTATGTGATTGATTGCGGTCCTGATTTTAGACAACAAATGCTCAAGGCAAATGTTGCTAAAATTGATGGTATCGTTTTTACGCATGAGCATGCAGATCATACCATGGGTTTGGATGACATAAGACCATTTTTCTTTAGACAAGGTGATATTGATCTCTACGCTCACAAGCGAGTTTTTAAAGCCTTGAAAAAACGTTTTGATTATATTTTCACTTCCGAGGCCAAATATCCTGGTGTGCCGAGTGTTAGGACGCACGAAGTTAAAAACAAACCGTTTGAGCTTGGTAACCTTAATGTAGTTCCCATTGATGGATTGCACCACAAATTACAAGTATTTGGGTACCGATTTAAGGATTTTGCCTATCTCACTGACATGAATTTTGTGCCTGATATGGAGGCAGATAAGCTTAGCAACTTAGAAGTTCTCGTTGTTAATGCACTTAGGATAAAGCCTCATTTATCTCATTTTAACCTTGAAGAAGCTTTGGATTTTATTAAACGAGTAAAACCAAAACGTGCTTATTTAACTCATATTAGCCATCATATGGGTTTTCATGATGATGTACAACAAAACTTGCCAAACAACGTTTTTCTGGCATACGATAACCTACAAATAACCATTTAAGATATTATGAAGAGTAAATTATTTATGTACCTGTTTATTTTTTCGGCATTGCTCATTATTTTTCAATATGTAAATTCTAAAAATATAATCGACAAATACGAAAATGACATTGATAGTTTTAAGACTGAAATTGCAGAACAGGAAAAAACCATCGAAGCCTTGGAAGAGCAAAATTTTGAATTGAATTACTTTAACATAGATCGAAATGACAATGCTCTGGATTATTTTGTTGCACAAGGTTATAACACCGAACAATTAATTAATGCGATTAAAGAAGGACTTTATAATATGAATGATTACGAAGGTGATGACCATCCCATTGTACCATTTGTATCCATGACAGATTCTAAGTTACTAATTAATAAAGTTAGAATCTTAAATCATAGATGGATTGTTGCAAACTTTACTGATGGTGAATATTGGGGAGAAATCTTTATCACCTATGAAATTGATGAGAACAACGATTTAAAGTATAAGCTTGTTGAGTATTTTATGTATCCTAAGGTCGCATAACATAAGACTTAATAAATGTTAGGTTGAGCGCAGTAGAAGCTCAATTAGTTACGATTCAATGTTTTAAATATAGTCTTTCAGCCAATCCTTAAAATCATAAAAATTCTGAGGTGCAACACCATGGCCAACGGGATATTCTTTATACGTATAGTTAATGTTTAAAGCCTTAAGAAAATCTGGTGTTTTTCTTGCCCAATCCACAGGTATTACCTGATCTGCCGACCCATGAGAACAGAAAAAATTGAGATGCGAAACCTCACTATCTTCAATTGAATCGGGTAAAATACCTTTATTGATGTAACCGCTCAAAGCCACAATATTTTTAATTTTTGTTGGGTAATTAAGCGCCACAGCATAGCTGAGAATGGTACCTTGGCTAAATCCTAAAAGCGTTACATTTTCAGGATTCACGGGATATGTTTTGCAAGCATAATCTATAAAATCTGCAATTTTATCAACCGACTCAGTGGCTTGTTCATCATCGCTCCATTTGCCTTTTTCAGCATCGAAATTTATAGCATACCATGCATTGCCAAAGGGTTGCATCGCGTAGGGCGCTCGCAGTGAAATGATAAATAATTCTTCTGGCAATTCTGATGCAAAAGAAAATAAATCATTTTCATCGCTTCCGTAACCATGGCACATAATCATTAGAGGTGTATTTTCCTTTAGTTTAGAAGGTCTTTTGATGTAATGTAAATCTGCCATACTTATTGTCCGATGGATTTAAATAAATTTTGAAACACGCTGCCAAGTATTGGGATTTTGTTCATTTTGCCAGATATGGCGCCAATTATTCCATAAATAAAAAGGACAGAGAAAAATATCCACCAAGAATAGGTGATATTCCAATTATTAAAATAGCTTACGACATATCCCATTATCATGAAGAGAATCCATAATCCAAGCCCTTGTCTAACATGAAAAGAAATAAAAGGGTTTCGTTTTTCTTGATTCATAAAGAAAGCAATTAAGACGCCAATAATCGTTATATACGCAACAATTCCTAGGGGCTTACCTTCTTCAATTGTATTTTGATCCATTATTTTAAAACAATTTTATTATTAGCGATAATGCCATAAGTCTTCCCGTTTAATTCCTTGCCTAAAAATGCACTGTTCTTAGATCTTGAAGTGATGTCAGATTTATCAAATTGATAATTAACATTTGGATTGAACAAACATAGATCCGCAGCTTCACCTTCTTTAATTATTGATTCCTTCACGCCAAACCGTTCTTTGCCTTGCGTTAATAGACCAATGGTTTTTTTGGTAGTAAAAACAGTCTGTAGTGCTCCAAATGCAGATTCTAAACCAATAGTCCCATATTTAGCAAAATCGAATTCCACTTTTTTATCCTCTATATCAATCGGATTATGATCCGTTGTGACCATATCAATAGTGCCATCTTTTAAACCTTCAATTAAAGTATCACAATCGTTTTGTGTACGCAAAGGTGGCAGTACCTTATATCTCGTGTCAAAACCTTCTAAACTATCATCAGTAAGCACTAGATTGTGTATGGCAACACTACAGCTTACATCGAGTTTCTTTTGCTTTGCAGCTCTGATCAACTCGACAGATTGTGCAGTTGATATGGTTGGGATATGTAATTTACCTTCGGTATATTCCAATAAAAATAAATCTCTGGCAATTTGAAGTTCCTCTGCCAAAGCCGGATTACCTTTTAAGCCTAGGCGTGTGCTATTAATATTTTCGTTGACCACTCCCTTTCCAGAAATTTTTGATTCTTGAGGAAATGAACAGACCAAACCACCAAAATTACTCGCATACTGTAACGCAATCTTCATTAAGTTAGGATTGGATATAGGTTTTTGATAATCATAGAATGCCACAGCTCCAGCATTTTTCATATCAAAAAGCTCTGCTAAATCTTTTCCATTACTGCTTTTGGTTAAAGCACCAATAGGATATAGGCTCGTCGCTTTGCTCTGTGCTTTTGACTTTACAAACGTAATATCAGCGTAACTGTCAATTACAGGATTGGAATTGGCATTCAGTGCAACCGAAGTAAAACCAGATTTCGCAGCTGTGTTTAAACCGTTTTCAATGGTCTCGCGTTCTTCGTAACCTGGCTCTCCAAAAGATACGCTACTATCAAACCAACCTTGGGATACGTGTAGATTATCTAATTTTATTTCTCTGTAATTATTGGGATTTGAAATGCGTTTGGAAATCTTAGCGATACGACCTTTTTCAATTAAAATATCAACCGTTTCGTTGTGAAAATCACTTTTAGAATCAACGATAGTGGCAGATTTTATGAGTGCGTTCATTTAAGATATTTTAGTAGAAGTATCTCTATAATTAAAAATACCAGTGCAAAAATAACAAACCATTTCCATAGCGCATTAACATTTGTGCTACTTTTTATATCATTGATTGTAGATGCTAAGCTGCTACTTACATCAGTATTGGATATGTTTTGTAAGTCATAATAGCTGAGGTTACTTTCGTTTCTGTTGTAATTAAAACTAAGATTCTGTATAATTTGTTCTTTGTTTTTTACATTAAGTATGCCTGCAGTATTAGGGTAGTCTTCCGTTTCCATCACTACTGATTTGCTATAGGTTTTCTGCAGGGGAATCACAGAAGCGTCATCTGAGGATAAAGTTAAAATATCATCCTGACCCAACACAGCATTTACGGCAATGGTATTGGGTTGGCCAATGGAATAGTAAAGTTGAGATAACTTTAGGCTTTGCTTCCCAATATTGTATAGCACAGGAACAATTAAAGGCGAATTTTTAAAGTTGGAATTTTCTTTATTCAGTGCAGACGAAAATGCATATGAACCAGCGTTTCCTGTTAAAAAAGAACTTCCATCTTCATAAGATAAAACACTGTTGGAATTTGAAGAAAATTGATAGGAACTGCTAACCTTTGGGTATTGAAAATTGGTCACTTTTGAATAAAAAGCATTGGCCAAAAGTGGATGGTTATAATTAATGGTTGTTATTCGTTTCTCATTATCATTTAAAGAATTATAATAAGAAATATTTAAATTATTAATTAATTGATTATAAGAATTTAAATCAACATTATTTGAAGGTATTATTAAAATACTTCCTCCGTCATTTTTAAACGCATTTATTGCTGTTTTTAAAGCTTCTGAAATCGTTTCAATCTCATTTAACACAATTAAATTCTGATCTGGGATGAGATTAAAATTTAGAGCGTTAAAATTATAAGCTTGGTATTCAAATTCATCATCGGTATAAATGCGTTTTAGAAAACCGTCTTCTGCTTCTTCTTTAACAGCTAAAACCTTAATTTTCGGTTTATCATTTATATTAAAATAAAAGACGTTGTCGTACAGCAAACCATTGTCTTCAACAACCAATTTACCATTAATAGCCATAGCATTAGATATGGTGAACGTGGTTTCAGCATCACTATCAATATCCACTGCGCTTTTGGCTAATAAAGCATCATCATTAAATAATGAAACCGTTACATTCTCTAAAGCCTCACCTTGGTTGGATAGCTTTACGTTTAAGTCTAGTGTTTCCGCAGTTGTATTAGTAACATAAACACTATCTATACTCACATTAGCTATAAGTGTAGATTTTGGTTGAACTAATTTTAAATTCAATGTACTGTCAGCTTCAAAGGTCAAATTATTTGCTTTTTGCTGAAAATCTGATACTAAAACCAAATTACGAGTTGAAGAACCATCATCCGAAAATAGTTGCCTGCCTTTTAAATACACGGCATCATAATCAAGTTGAGTAGGGGAATGCTCTAACTGTATTAAATCATTCTTTAGTGCTTTAACCGTTGTATTTCTAAAGGTTTGGGTATTGGTAAAGAGCGATATGGGCTCATCTTCTGGTAAGGTGTTGATAATGTCTTGTATAGCTTCATTCAATAATGTACCATTTTTACCTTTGGCTTGCATACTGTAGGAGTTATCCAAATAGATGACTGTTTCCTGAGCTTCATTAAAATCTTCTGTATTAGGAATAAAAGGTTGGGCAAACGCGATAATTACACAGGCTAACAGTAGCATACGAGATAAAAGGGTTAACCACTTTTTTAATTGTGAACTCTTACGTGTTTGTAATTTTACCGCCTTTAAAAACTTTACATTGGTAAACTGAACTTTTTGAAAACGACGAAGCTGAAATAAATGAATAAGAATGGGAATGACCAGTAAAAATAAGGCGTAAAGTAATTCTGGGTGTTTAAACTGCATTCATCGAATTTTAGGAGACCTAGCAGGTTTTACAAACCTTGCAGGTCTAAAGCTCAAATATAGAAAATGCAAAACGATAACAGTATTGCGCTTTTGAGAATTTTAACAGAAAAAGAAATAATCAATCATAGATTTCATGCCATTATCAGTGAAGTACTGTCTAATCTCTTGCTGTTCATGGTCATTGGCAACGGTTACAATACTCTGAGGATGGTTTAGTTGCAATAAATAATCAAAATTAAAAAGCTCTTGATCGTAAATATGTTTGCCTATTTTTTTCTCGTTATCGCATATCCAGTAAAACGGAACTTTCTTTTCAATTAAAAGCTTCGCCACGGTCTTCCCTTTATTACCAGCTCCCCAAATAGTTAAGGGTCGGTTTGGGTTGTAATCCAACTCTAAAAAATAATGCACCTTAATATCCAAAAAGTAATTAATGGCATAATGTTCATGGGTTCTCGATGTACGTGTACTGTAATCGCGCCAATGGAGTAGGACTTTATCACAAGGAATACAGGTGTAATCTGCTTTATAAAACCGAAAAGCCAAATCATAATCTTCAGGATAGCGATTGGGTTGAAAGCCTTCACAAGCTATAAAATCATCACGATGCAACATCCAACATGGTGACGGAATAACACATTCTTTATAGATTTCAGAATAATTGCTTCCTGTTGCAGTCAATTTATTAATCCAGCGTTCGTAGCGTGCATAACCATCGCTAACACCATCTGACCTGAAGTATTTCACTTGTCCGACGGCAAGATGCGCCTTTCCATGTTTTAAAAGACTGTTCAGCATGATTTCTAAACGATCAGATGACATAATATCATCGCTATCCATTCTGGTGATATAACTTCCTGACGAATGCTTAAAAGCCGTTCTTAAAGCTTCAATGATGCCATTACCATTGTTGTTGTAAAGCTTTATTCGGGAATCTTGGTTAGAAAATTCTTTTACAATTTGTTGCGAGGAATCCTCAGAATGGTCATTGACAAAAATGGCCTCCCAGTTTGTGTAAGACTGATTTATGATGGACTTTAAACATTCAGTAATAAAGTCTTCCGTATTCTTAAATGGGATTAAAATGCTTACAAGCGGTTTAGACATGGCACGAATTTAACAAAACCTTTAGGTTTATAATAGTAACAGATTGTAGATTTGTGCGTCTAGTAAAAAAAATAATAAGATAAACATGAAGAATTATATAGCCATACTTGGCTTAAGCGTAATTTTGGTAGGCTGTGGTTCAGCAAAGCCAAAAGTAGATGATTTAGCGGTAAACAATCCTATTGAAACAGCTTTAGATTTAACAGCAGTAGTAGATGACAAGGTGCCAGTAACCATTGATCCTGGTCGTTTTACTGCGGAAACGGTAACTTATAGATTACCGAGAGTTGTTCAGGGAACATACTCTGTTAGTGATTTCGGAAAGTATGTCGATGACCTTAAGGCATTGGATTACGATGGCAATGAATTGGAAGTTTCTAAAGTAGATACCAATACTTGGACCATTTCTGACGCTACTAAATTAGATAAGCTTACCTATTATGTTAATGATACGTTCGATATAGAATCGAGTGGAGGTATAGGAGGTGAAAATCCATTTTCTCCTGCAGGTACTAATATCGAAGATGACAATTATGTATTAAACCTTCATGGATTTATAGGATATTTCGATTCTCTAAAGAATAACCAATATGCATTGGATGTTACGGCACCAGCAACTTTTGTAAGAACTTCAGCTTTAGAAAATACAGGTATGAAGTCTAGCCCAGATGGAAAATCCATAACAAGCAGTTACTTCGCACAGCGTTATTTTGATATTACCGATAACCCAATGATGTATGGTAAGTTGGATGTTGAAGAATTTATGGTTGGTGATATTAAGATTGTTTTGAGCGTCTATTCACCAAATAATGTACATACAGCTGCAAGCCAGAAAGAGACGGTTTACAAAATGATGCAAGCCCAAAAAGAATATTTGGGAGACGTCAACAGTACGGCACGTTACGATATTTATTTATACTTATCAGACGGTTCTGAAACCGCGCCAAAAGGTATGGGAGCTTTAGAGCATCACACGTCTACAGTAGTAGTTTTACCTGAATCTTCAAGTAAAGAAGGTTTGGCTGCTTCTATTATTGATGTGGTAGCGCATGAATTCTTTCATATTGTAACACCATTATCGGTACATTCAGAAGATGTACACTATTTTGATTATAACCAGCCTACGTTCTCTAAGCATCTTTGGATGTACGAAGGTGTGACGGAATACTTCGCACAGCACTTTCAGGTATATGAAGGGTTGATTGAGCCTAGTGCTTTCTATAACACTATAATGTCTAAAATAGCCACGTCAAAGAATTTAGATGATGCCATGAGTTTCACAATTATGAGTGAAAACGTATTGGAAGAGCCGTATGCATCTAATTATTACAACGTCTATATGAAGGGTGCTTTAATCGGTATGTGTATTGACATATTAATGCGTAAAGAAAGTGATGGCAATAGAAGTATGTTGTCTTTAATGAAGGAATTATCAGCTAAATATGGTAAAGAAAAGCCATTTGAAGATGATAAGATTATAGATGAAATTACAGCTATGACTTACCCAAGTGTTGGTGAGTTCTTAAAAACACATGTTGAAGGAGATGTACCCATCAACTATAACGCGTTTTTTGAAATGGTAGGTTTAACTATGGGTGAAACTGAAGTGCCAACAAATTACATCTTTGCAGGTGGACAGAACATTATTTTTGATGCAGACCCAGACAAAGGAACCATTTTCTTTTCGCCTATGGCATTAAAGAATTCATTTTGGGCATCCCAAGGAGTTCAAGCAGGTGATGTTATAAAAAAGGTGAATGGTACAGATTTAACTTTGCAAAATGCACAGCAAGTAGTTGGAGGTATGTTTGCATGGCAAGTAGGGCAGGAGTATAGTTTAAACATTGAGCGCAATGGTGAAGCTATGGAACTTAAAGGCACTTTAACTGAAGCTACAGCAAAGAGTGAATCCTTAGTTGAAGACCCAAATGCTACTGAAGCGCAAAAGGCGTTAAGGGCTGCTTGGTTGAAAGGGTAAACTTATTATTGAAATTAATTATAAAGGCTTCTTCCGAAACTTAGGAGGAAGCCTTTTTTTGTGTAAGATGCTGGAACAAGTTCAGCATGACAACGATTGATATTTGTTACTACATTTTTGTCGTTTTTCAGTAATCCCACAGTTTGTCATTCTGAATTCATTTCAGAATCTTGTATATGATATGGTAAAAGATGCTGAAACAAGTTGAGCATGACAAGGATTTATGTTTCTTTCTACATTTCTGCTGTAATCCAATACTACCTTGATTTGTCATTCTGAATTCATTTCAGAATCTGATAGGGTTAAAGATGCTGAAACGAGTTCAGCATGACAATAGAATTGGGTATTATTGCCATATTATGCAATTCACTCAGGTTTGGTTTGTTGTTCAGAACTTGATTCAGAATCTAAATTTTTCCATAAGTCATCCCAATTTGGATTTGACTCTTCAATAAGGTTAATCTTCCATTGACGTCTCCAATTCTTTATTTGTTTTTCTCTTTTAATTGCATCTTCCACATATTGATATTCTTCAAAATAGACCAAGCGCTTTAGTCTGTACTTAGAAGCAAAATAACTCCCAATACCATCCTTGTGTTTTTCCATTCTATCGTCAATGCCTCCAGTGAATCCTGTATATAAAACACCTCTTGGTTTGTTGTTAACAATATAGACCCAGTAGTTATGGTAAGCGCGTTTTGGCATTTTACTTTATTTAAGATGCTGAAACGAGTTCAGCATGACAAAGGTTAGTATTTGTTTCTATATTTCTATCGTTATTCAATAATCACTTAATTTGTCATTCTGAATTTATTTCAGAATCTAGGATGTGCTGTACTGCTTAAAGTTTTAGATGCTGAAACAAGTTCAGCATGCCAAGGATATAAGTTTGTTTTTAATTCAGAATCTAAAATCTAATCAATACTTCGCAGATTTACCGTTTGA
The DNA here is from genome assembly GCF_965284585.1 of Winogradskyella ouciana. NCBI lineage: Bacteria > Pseudomonadati > Bacteroidota > Flavobacteriia > Flavobacteriales > Flavobacteriaceae > Winogradskyella > Winogradskyella ouciana. The sequence continues at coordinate 2,963,771 of NZ_OZ260095.1, read as the reverse complement.
TGCCGAGTTTTTAATAAACTCTCGTAAATCTTCGTTGGCTTGTATTAAGTCTTCGTTACGTAGATACATCATGTGGCCACTTCGGTAGCCTTTAAATGAAAAACGATCTTTCATCTTTCCGCTTGGATCTATTTGCCATTGTGAGTATTTGGCAGCAAAATAGGTTGTAGCTCCATCGTAATAACCAGACTGCGTTAAGACCTTCAAGTATGGATTCTGAGCCATGGCTTGTCGTAAATCTTCTCTGGTGTTATCATTGGTTCTGTCCCAGTTACCTACATTTCCGAAGACATTGTACTTTACGTCGGTCTTAAAATTCAATTCATTCTGAATGTAGTAATTAATAGCTGGTGTAAAGCTATGTAGCCATGAGGTGAGCTCTGCACTGTAATCTGGACTCGTGCCTGTTTCAACCCTGTCGATTCCAATGTATCTTGAATCTAGTCGTCCTATGGTTTCGCCGGTTTTGTCTCTTAGGAGTTCTTTCCAGAAATAACGGTTAGGTACATCTAGATTTTGTTGTAAGATTACTTTTTCCGATAGGCCAGAATACTGACTCATCTGTTTGGCTACGGCTTGTTTTTCAGCTTCAGGCAATGACCAACCTTTGGCTATGGCTGGCATTAATGTGTTTATGGCAAAATCTTCAGCTTCTGGTAAGACTTCTAATAAGTCTTTGTTCTGAAGTTCTGGAGATAAGGCCTTGTGGTACCATGCAGCTGCTGTGTAGTAAGGTAAATTCAAGCTAGAAGCTAATGGTCCACCTACACGCAATACTTTATAATCTGCAGGTGATACTAATATTACGCCATTGAGATACATCCATTGGCTATTCTGTAGTTCTAAGGATAAGCCCATCACTCGTGTGCCACCATAACTTTCGCCTATGATATACTTTGGCGATTCCCAACGGTTATGTCGTGTGGTAAAGGTATTCATCCAACTGGCTAAATATTTAATGTCGGCATTAATGCCGAAGAACAGTTTATCGTCTGGCATTTTTCCTTCTTTATCTGCTACCTTACGTGAATAGCCTGTATTCACTGGATTGATAAACACAATATCTGCCACATCTAATATGGAATTGGGATTGTCCTTTACTCCATAAGGCTGAATGGGATAACCCTCATCATCAATTTTTAGGATTTTTGGGCCAGTGTAGGCGATGTGCATCCAAACCGAAGCTGACCCTGGACCACCGTTAAAAGAATAAATGATTGGTCGTTTGTTGTCCTTGCTATCATTGGTGCGTTTGTAGTAGGTGTAATAAAGCGATGCTATCATTTTGCCCTCATCATCCCAAACGGGTTGAAAGCCTGTTTCTGCTCTGTAGTTGACTTGCTTTCCTTTTATGGTCACGGAATTTGTGGTGACGTATGCTGTGTCAATAGGGATTTTTAGGTCTTGGGAGAATAAAAGACTCGTGCAAATAAGTGCGAACAACGATAGTTTTAGTTTCATGTGAATAAAATGTTTCTTTGAGATGCTGAAACAAGTTCAGCATGACAAACTGTTATTTTTTCTCTTATTATATTTTGTCATTCTGAACTTGTTTCAGAATCTATTTTTTAAAAATTAAAGATAAACAACTAAAATTAAAATCCCTCAAAAACACCTAATCCGAATAGGGCGAAATCGTATTTTACGGGATCGTTTGGGTCTAGTTGTCTTAAGTTGGTGTCTAATTCTGCTAGGGCTTTGGCGTCGTTTTGCTTTCGTTTTAGTAGGCCCAATTTTCGGGCGACGTTACCGGAATGCACATCTAATGGGCAACTGAGTTGGGTAGGTGAGAGGCTTTTCCAAATGCCGAAGTCCACACCAGCGTTGTCGTTTCTTACCATCCAGCGGAGGTACATGTTAATGCGTTTGGCTGCTGAGTTTTTTAACGGATCGCTGACGTGTTTTTTGGTGCGCTCTAGATGTGGTATCTCAAAGAACACCTTTTTAAATTGATGGATGCTCTGTTGAAGGGATGCTTTTTCTGCGTGTTTTGAGAATACAGTTTCTAATCCACCATGTTTGTTGTAAATATGTTGTAGGCTTTTTACAAATTGCTTTGCATCTTCGCTATTGAAGGTTCTGTGCACAAAACCCTCAAAGCGGTCTAGGTCTGATTCTTGGTGCTGGGTTATAAACTCAAAAGGGGAGTGGTCCAATAAATCCATCATTCGCTTTGCATTGTTGATAATGCTTTTGCGGTTTCCCCAAGCGATGGTTGCGGTTAAAAAGCCTGCAATCTCAATATCCTCTTTTGTTGAGAATTGATGTGGCACTTGTATTGGGTCGCTCTCAATAAACTTTGGGTTGTTGTATAGATTGACCTTTTCATCTAAAAAGGTTTTGAGTTCTGTTTTTTTGAGTTTCAATAGTGTGTAGTGTTTGGTTGCAAAATTAAGGGTTTATTGCTGAATTGCCATGTGTGGATATTGGCTTAGGATTGGGTGACTCTACTCGAGTCTGCTAACGACTCTGTCTAACTTAGAATTAATACATAGTAACCTTCACTAAGGGTTGTACGAGATTGTCTGGCTTCAAGATTTTGTAATTCCAATAAATTAAAAATCATATCTTTAGAGAAACCAACCAACAAGATCCCGGCTTTCTCGGGAAATAGAATATGATAAAATTCTTTAGAAAAATTCGCCAAAACTTGCTTATGGAAAACAAAACTGGAAAGTATTTTAAATATGCTATCGGAGAAATTGTTCTTGTGGTTATTGGGATTTTAATTGCATTATCTATTAATAACTGGAATGAAGAGAGAAAGTCTGTTAATAAAGGAAAAGAATTAATAAGACTCGTCTATAATGACTTAAAAACTGATATCACTATCCTAAATGAGATTGTCGAAAGGTTAGATGAACAATCAAATGCTGTCGATAATCTTTTGAAAATATTTGAATCACAGAATCAATTTATTAAAGATACACTTGCATTTTCAAATGACTGGTCACGAAGTTCATGGCCATTAACTGTGGACAGAACTCAAAATACATTCTCAGAATTAAAAACATCTGGACAAAGTACTTTAATTAATGACAATTCTTTGATTGATGATTTAAATCAATTTTATAATAGCTATGATTCTCGTATTAAAAATTACAACGAGTATCCTAAAGATGTACGTTTGCAAAAAAGAATAATCAATTTGACATCAGGCAATTTATTCGACGCCAAGACATATCAATCAAAAAATATTACTACTAAAAATTACATACAAGATGTTTTAGAAAATCCAAAAGTACACAAATTGCTTCTGGGTATATATAGGTCTTGTCACTACAATAAGATATTTTTTAATGATTTATTAGTTAAAGCAGATAACATTATAAAATCAATTGAAGATCGACATCCAGATAAAATATATTAAATAACGAAAGCACAACAACGGCTATAATTCATTGCGGTTGAATTCCTTATCGGAATTGCTTCGCCAGTTCGCCACTAAAAGTGACTCGTGTCAATACAATTTGCTATCTTTCGGTTACTGCGGAAAATTATAGCTGATTTACAGCAACGAAATCATATAGAAACACGTTGTAGCACATTACAAGCAACATTAACAATGATAAAACAAAATACCTTTTTATTACTCTCAATCTTACTTATCTTGAGTTGCACTCAAGAAAAGGAGAGCTTGCTTTTCTCATCAAGTAGAAACGGAAATTCGGATGTTTTCATTATGGATATTGATGGAGAAAACAAGAAAGCATTAACTCAAACCGATTTTGAAGAATGGGGACCGACTTGGATTAATAAAAATGAGATTAGTTTCTTAAGACAAACTGAAGATTCTATTTTTAGAGTAAAGTTGAATCTAAAAACAAAGAAAGAATCTATTATTAAACACCCAACCAACTGCGCATTAGACGATAAAAATATTCTCTATTCGTACGAATTAGAATTATACCCCTGCAAAAATGATATTTTTATATTGAACTCAATAACAAATGAAACTATCAACATAACTGATAATTTGGATGGAGTAGCTAATTATCCAAGTTGGAGTCATGATGGAAAAAGTGTAGTGTTTACAAGTAATCATTTGGGAACCAATGAACTTTTTGAATACAAAGTTGATTCTAAAAAAACACATCAGTTAACCGATTCCAAATCGAACAATGAACGAGGTGAACTCTCGCCAAACAGAAAATTTTTAGTTTATAGTTCAGACTGTTTTAATAAAGGAAACCAAGATATTGTTTTGAAAGACTTAAAAAGTGGCGATATTAAAAATATATCGGAAAGCTCTGGAATGGAACTCATCGCTCGTTTTTCAAATAATGGGAAGAAATTATACTATGGGTCTAACAAAGATGACAATTGGGAAATCTATGTTTATGATTTAGATACTAAAAGCCAAACCCGATTAACTAATAATCAAGAATTTGATGGAGACCCTCGAATTTTGAAAATCAAATAACGTGCTACAACAACGTATAACGCTCATTGCTAGATTTGTTTCCATCGGAATGATACGCGGAGGCGAGAAATGTTGAATTCTTAAGTGATTTTAAATCTGATACAACGCAACGAAGCGTTATAAAATACCGTTGTATGCAAGCTGGAAAATAAGCTCTGTTTTATCGATTATTATTACATTGAACATAGATGACGTAATAATGTCATAAGCATGACGACATCAATGTCAATACTTCTGTTTTACTTTTGTTTCAGACATATAAACATAATTATATTAATGAAAACAGAATTATACATCAATCAGAAATCAATAATTCTTCGTGCATTAGGCCTCGCCAAAAAGGCAATATTGATTGCATTTGTTTTAACTCCTATTCGCTTTTCCCTTGAACTTGCCAAATTGCCAGAGCGTGCAATTTTTATTGTTGGTTTGCTCTGGCTAACACTAGGGTTTGCAATTTATTGGGGAATAAAGCTATATAATGAAAAACATGCCTATCTTTTACTATTATTGAGTTTACTGATTTATTCACCGATTTCAAGATTTCCTGTTGCGGTACTGTGGTGGATTGACACTAAATGGGAAATTGGCACTCATTATGGATTTTATTTTAAAAATTTTGGACAAGCTCTATTAAATCAGGTAGGTTATGGTTCTCTGGTTCAAATCATCCCTGGATTTATATTAGGGTCAATAACAATAGCTATAATGAGTAACAGAAAAGGTGCAATAAAGAAAACTAACAATTTAGAAAATGAATAAGAATAGCTTAGGGTTAAGAATAAAAGAACTAAGAAAACAAAAAGGGATGTCGCAAGAGTTTCTTGCCGACGAATCAGGACTAAGTTTGAGAACTATTCAAAGGATTGAAAATGGAGGTACAAATCCAACTGGTGAATCACTTAAACGATTATCGAATGCATTGAATGTAAATCCAGATGAATTAATTGATTGGTCTATAAAAGAAGACAAAAGGTATTTGACGTTTCTAAATCTTTCTGCCCTTACTTTTCTGTTCTTTCCTCTGCTAGGAATTTTAGTGCCATTCATATTATGGACATCAAGAAAAGGTAAAATTAAAAACATCAATAAATTAGGTAAAGATCTAATCAATTTTGAAATAACTTGGACATTACTTCTGTTTTTTATTCCAATTGTATTGTTTCTCACGTCAAAAATCGGGATTTTAAAAAATCTTACTCTTAGCATAATTTTCATTGTTATTGGAGGTATGTATTTAATTAATCTGATTTTTATATTACTAAATACGTTAAGAATTAGTAATGAAAAAGATGTAATCTATATTCCAAGAATTAAATTTTTAAGATAAGAGCCAGTTGCCAACAATGTATAACCACAATTTATTCACGAAATAGTATCATGACTAAAGTGTTCATCGGTCGCTTCGCTCGGTCGGCGGATTCGGCTACCCTTTGACTGCGCTAAGGGCAGGCTCAAGCGAATCCACTTGGAATTGCTAACGTCGGTGCTTAACCGAAAATTATTAACTTTAATCCCGTGACTGACGGTTATACCAACCGTTGTAACCAATTAAAATGAACGCAGAAATAACATCGAATCTTACGAATTTATTCAACATTAATTTAGAAGTAATTAAGAACACTTCGATTGAAAAAATGTTCAATGAACTAATAAATGAAAACCCAAAATCATTCAATGTAAATCTTGGATTTTTAACAAATTTGTTTGATAACGAGGAAATTAAAAGTTTCAAAAAAGCAAAAAAGAATACTGAATTGATTTCAGCTTTTGAGAATGCAAAAAAAATGGAATTTGATGAAAAAGAAATCATTGCAGAATTTAAAACTGATATTTTAAATTCTATTCCAGAATTGAAAAACAAAATTGACTCTGAAAACAAAGGTTACAAAAATCAAATAATATTTTTAGAATATGATTATGAACCTTGCGCCTATTTTTGTGGTTTTGGAAAAGGAGATTATCCGATTTTAAAAAAACCTGAATATTTTGAATTTAACTTTCAAGAAGAATTATATGCTGGAATTGGAAAAGTGGATTATTCTAAAATATGGAGAGAATTGTCTTTAATAAATGAAATTTTAGAGGATTTAGATATTTACGACCAAGTATGCGAAACTGAACTATATCAAAGTTTGCTAAATTGTGTAAAGTTCAAAACTTATTTATTACTTAATAAGGCTTTTGACGAAATCGGAATAAAAGCATTTGACGGAATAGAAATTGAAAAACCATTAATGATTTACGGAAATGAACATGATTGTAAATCAATTAATATTTATGCTTACGAATAAAATAATTGGTTACGCCAACGTGTATAATTCATTGCTAGTTGTGGCTTACTTACGAAAGTCCTCGCAGACTAATTATCTGTGATTTATTTGCTAACTTTAGTACTTAAACACGCAACAAAACTATATACAAAGACGTTGGTAACAATTAACGACAAACTTTACGAACAAGAATAAAAATGGAATTATTAAACAAAAAAGAATACGCAATACCGATATTTATTCTCTTTGTCTTTTTTATGTTTTACAAGCCTGTAATTTGTTTTTTAATTCTTGGTTCTTTGGCAACTTTAATCGGAATAAAATCTTGGATTTTTATAGTTGATATTCAAAAAAACGGAATTGAAAGCAATGGAAAAATACTATCCTATGAATCTGACGAAGACGGACATAAAACCCCAACGATTGAATTTGAAACCAAAAAAGGGAATCAAATCAAGAAAAAACCATATTATTATGCGTCAACTGATTTGAGTAAAATTAGAACTTATAAGAATAAAATTGATGAATCTGTTTCTGTATTGTATGACAAAGAGAATCCTGAAAAGTTTGTTATCGGAACTGAACGGGATTTTAATTATTTCAGTCTGATTTTAATTATTTTAGTTGGAGTAGTTTTTTTGACAGTTGGAACTTTAAGCCTTTTGGAAATTATACAAATTGATTTTTAAAATAACTGTTGCTAACAAAGAACTGAGTTAAAAAACAAGCAATTTTAAGCTAATTTAATCAATTGTAAACTTATGACGTGTATAGTTCATTGCTAGTACTCGCATACTTACGAAAATCCTGACGGATTTTCTATTCGGTTTGTATTTGTTAAATTAGTTACTGAAACACGCAACGAAAGCTATACACAAAACCCGTTGTACAACATTTAAAAAAACCTAATGGCAAGTATTGATAGAGCAGATTGGCATTATGGAAATGATTTTCCCGATAATCTTCCCGAAGAAAATAGTGGAACTCATATTGGAATGTATCTGAATTGGATAATTGACAATAATCTAATTAGTGAATTTCATCTGACCGAATCAAAAGACGCAATTGAAAAAGTAAAATCAGGAGAAATAACAGGTCGAGACTTTTTATTTGACTATTGTGACGGAAAATTTTGGAATCAAGAATTAAATGAAATCGGACTCAGGTTTACCGAAAGTTACTACGCAACTGACAAATATTTTGGTGATTATGCCAAGGTTTTAGCGAACGAATTGGATAGTATTTATGAGGTTAAAGACAATCGACAAAATTACGCTCTGATTAAAGAAAAATTAGACCAAAGATTTGAAAAATGGAACTCTCGTAACAACAAGAAGTTTTGGGAGTTTTGGAAATAAAAACGTTGTACAACAAAGTATAACCGCAATTTATTCACATAATAGTATGATGACTAAAGTGTTCATCGGTCGCTTCGCTCGGTCGTCGGATTCGGCTACCCTTTGACTGCGCTCAGGGTAGGCTTAAGCGAATCCACTTGGAATTGCTAACGTCGGTGCTTAACCGAAAATTATTAACTTTAATCCCGTAACGGACGGTTATACGAGACCGTTTTGCTTTATTATCAGAAACCGATAACCAATGATTAAATTTTTTAGGAAAATTAGACAAAAACTACTATCTGAAAATAAACTCAGCAAATATCTGATTTATGCCATTGGAGAAATTGTACTTGTGGTTATTGGAATTTTGATAGCGTTATCAATCAATAATTGGAATGAGAACAGAAAGAACAGGATACTGGAACAAGAAATTCTTAAGGATTTGAAAGAAGAATACGTTCTAAATCTTTCCCAACTTCAGCAAAAAATTGATATGCGAAATTCAATTATACAAAATTCTAATGATGTGCTTCGCTATATAGATAACTCGGAATTTGATATTAATAGAGATACACTAATTCATAAAATAAGATACCTGGGATTAGACCCTACTTTTGACCCCATTCAAAATGACCTTATCACGTCGGGTAAAATTAGATTGATACAGAATAAACCCTTACGTAAATTGTTATCAAGCTGGACTTCTGATATACTTTCTTTACAAGAGATGGAACTTCAATGGCAAATTCTAAAAACAGATTTGAATATTCCTTATCAAATAAGTCTCGGAATTTTTAGAGATATGGTACACTCATCGTACGAATCCAGTGGAACACCGATTTATCTCGTAGAAAAAAGTAATGATATAGATGGAAGATTATTTGTCGGGAAATCCAAGAACACACCAAGTTCGGAAGAAATATTGCAAAATTCGCAACTGGAATCTATGATGGCTAATGCCATTGCTCAAAGTAATTCGACGAATATGCAGGCATTGGCTTTGAAAAAAAGAATTGAATTAATAATTGATTTATTAAATAAAGAAATTAAAAAATAACGAAAGCACAACAATGTATAACGGCAATTAATGCACGAAATAGTATCATGGCTAAAGTGTTCATCGGTCGCTTCGCTCGGTCGGCGGATTCGACTACCCTTCGACTGCGCTCAGGGCAGGCTCAAGCGAATCCACTTGGCATTGCTAACGTCTGTGCTAAACCGAAAATAATCGCTAATTTAACCCGTCTCTGACGGTTATACTAGACCGTTAGCAAACATTTTGACAAACAACTTAATCATGAGCTCTACAAATATTTTATATTTTTGTGTATTCTTAAAAGCACAAGTCTATTAATTTTAAAAAAATAACATGAAATATAATTTACTGTTTATAATCTTACTGTTTTTTTTTCTATACAGTTGTTCGTCTGAAACTGATGATACTGCATCAGAAGAAATTTTATTCGAAATAACAAACATCTCACCCTTAACTGGTCAATCAGGGGATGTTATTAATGTAACTTGGTCTGGTTTTAATGAAGTGATAAATTCAAGTATTATAAGATTTAATGGAGTAGATTCACAAATAAATAGTATTGAAGAAAATGAATTAACATGTGTTGTGCCAAATAACGCAACTTCTGGTAATATACAGTTAATATTAAATGGTACTGAAGCTTTGTCTACTGAAGACTTTATTATTGATACAACACAAAACAATCAAAATTTTTATATAGATAATGTGATGCCAAGTTTACCTAGACCTGGTTATGAAATGATTATAGTAGGAAGTGGATTTGGTAACTCTGATGAAAATGTGACTGTTGCATTTATGGATGTTTCAGATACTGTTTTAGAAGCTAAAATATTAGAAGTTTCAGATTCTCAAATTAGACTAGTTGTACCAACTAATGCAGTTAGTAGCGATGTATCTGTTACAATAATTTCAGAAACAGTAACTGTTTTTCAAAATATTGCAGAAATAATGCATAAGGGTTTGTATTTTTTTCAAGATGGATTAATTAGAACTTTTAATTATAATATAGATAATTATATGCTATTAGCTAATTACTCAGCAAATGTGTTTTATGATGAGTTATATAGTTTTACATATAACCCTTCTCAAGATACATTTTATGGTTTTAACCATCTATCAGACCAAACAAATACTAAGTTAAGATATTTTGGATATAATGATACTTCAAATCAATGGAATGTGAATTTAATTTGTAATACCACATCAGGAGGCTCGGTATGTTCTAATGATTTTGCAGTGGTAACAAATACACTTACAAATAAAAATTATTACATTAATCGATACGAAAATACATTTACAGGTCTATCTTTTAATGAAATAAATTCTAACGGTGAAGTATTGGTACAATATGATTTTCCTAATATTAATACTATAGGTTTTTCAGATAACAATATTCTGTTTATTGAGTCAATTAATTCTTTCATTTTTGTTGAAAATAGTTATGACGCTATTACCTTACATTCTGTAGACGCTTCAACATTCACATTAACTTCACATACGCTTTCAGGAACTATTGATTACGTAGATGAGTTGTTTTCTGAAATATGCTATAATAAATTTGAAAATCAATTATATGTAGCTAGAGCAGATGATATCTATAATATAGATTTTGCTAATTTTACAGTAGAGCGACTAAATACAAACTGGTTTGAATATATTAACACAGGTAGTTATACTAATTCACAGCCATGGAATTTTATATATTATGAACCAACAAACGATTTTTACATTGAAGCACTAATACCAAATGAGGGTCCAAGGATTTTTGCAATTAACTTATTAACTAAAGAAACTCGATCAATTCACGGAAGTAGTTATGGAAGTGGTGGGCGAGTGTTTAATTGGGTTTTAAAAGATTAATTAAAAATAAGCTTACAATTGGAATTGAATCATTAAGTCATTTTAACTCTTATTTTATCATCTCTATAAAAATATTTTAAAAACGTTTTACAACAAAGAACTGAGTAAAAAACAAGTAAAAACTTATTAAATTTTTACCAAAACACTTTTATATTCCGCATTGTAAATTAATCCTGATTTAGCTATTTTAGTGCCAACCCACGCAACGACGCGTTACACAAGCACGTTATGCACAATTAAAATATTGAAATGATTTAATAATTATGGACGCATCAATTCACGAAATGATTAATTATTTACAAAAATATAGCCTTCTCTTTGTTGCATTAGTAATGCTTTATAGCTGTCAAAAAGAGACTAAAAATCAGTTGTTAAAAGACAGGATTGAAGCAGCAGTAAATTCAAGGCAAATGCCCGACCCTGCCAAGCAACTGATAAGTTTTAAATCCCCAGATTGGATTACTTTGATAAGTCCGGATATTGCCGAACTCAACAGACATTTTGAATATTATTTACCTACCGTTACTATAAGTAAGAGAGATACAAAAACCAAACAACTAGAAGAAAATCTGTCAGAAACATTAGGACAAGAATTGTTAACGAGTACCTTTTTCAAAAAAGAAACTACCTTAGATGACATTTGTGCTCGTAAGGCTATAAATGGGGTGATTGTTCTTCACAAAGGAAAAATCATATATGAAAAATATCCAGACATGAATCCAGATGACAGACATATTACCGCATCCATTGCCAAATCATTTGTGGGTACGGTAATTGCAATTCTTGCAGACCAGAGACTATTACATGAACAGGATTCCATTACCAAATATTTACCAGAGCTAAGAGATGCAGGTTTTGAGGATATTACAATTGAACATTTACTGCGAATGGCTTCAGGGATTAATTGTAGGGAACATTTACCCGATATGGAAGCAATCACCAATCCTGAGTCTTGTTTTTATCAACTTTTAGAACATACGGGTTTGTTTCCTGAACCCAATTCTGGATTTGAAAAGGAGTTTCTACAAGTCATTAAAGATTTTGGAATAGCGGAGCCTCCTGGGAAAACTTATGATTATACCGGTGCCAATTCTGTACTCCTTGCTATGATAGCTGAACGAATCACAGACACTCCCTATCATGAACTTGTGTCCTCAATGATATGGTCAAAAATTGGAGCGGAGCAAGATGCTCTGATTACAATGGCAAGCACGGGTATTTCCGGAAGTTATGGCCCCATGATGATGACTTTGAGAGATATGGCAAGGTATGGTTTGGCATTTACTGAGGATGCCGATATCAAAATTGCTTCTGACAGGTATTTGAAGGAAATTAGAAAAGGTAATCATGATTTATTTCTTTCCAAGGACGGTTTTGGAGATTTAGTGTGGTCTCAACAATATGAGGGACAGGGAGCCATGTTTCAGAGCTATCATTGGGATGTTGTATTTGAAGATGGAGATTTCATAAAACATGGTGTTGGAGGTCAGGCTCAATATATTTCACCAAGTAAAAGGCTAATAATTGCTTTTAATAGTTCCCCTAAAACATCATATGAAGAAAATCACAGCTTGCAATATCTAGTAAGAAGTTTAGCTCTTTTAGACCAGTTTAATTAAAAAACATGTGCATAAAATGCGTATAATTCATTGCTAGTTATAGCCTACTTACGAAAGTCCTCGCGGACTTTCTATCTCTGGTTTATTTGCTACTTTAGTTCTTAAACACGCAACGAAACCATAGCCAAACACGTTGTGCTTCATTATTTGAACAACTTAATTCAATTAAAATGATATCTTTAGAGAAACCAACCAACAAGATTCCCGCTTTCTCGGGAAATAGAATATGATAAAGTTCTTTCGAAAAATTAGACAAAACTTGCTGATGGAAAACAAAACTGGAAAGTATTTTAAATACGCTATTGGAGAAATTGTGCTTGTTGTTATTGGGATATTAATTGCACTTCAGATTAACAATTGGAACGAGGATAGAAAAGTAAGAAAACTTGAGACGCAGATTTACAAAGAATTGAAAAGTGATTTGGTTCAAACTAAAAATGATATTGAAAAAGTAATTTCCGAACATAAAAAAATCCTTAAATCTACTCAACAACTTATCTTTGATATCTCTAATAAAAAATTATATTCTGATTCTATATATAGATTATTCGCTGATGCTGGAGGTGATTTTAAGATAATTCCAAAAACAAGTGCTTTTGAAAACCTTAAAAATATTGGTCTAAGTACAATATCAAACGACACTCTTCGTATTTCTATCTCAAACTTATTTCAACTAGATTTAAAACGCTTAGGAGATGAATTAGGTGTTCAAAATACCAGTTTTAATATTACTGAACAATTGTATCCTTATCAAATGAAGTATTTGTTTCTTGATACAAATGAACCTACAAACTATGGCTTTAAACATTCAGATACGATTAAGGTTTACAAATTAAAAATAAAAAATTACGATACGTTTTTGACAGACAACAACCTTCTAAAGACATTACAATTATCGCTTTGGAATAGAAGTTTAGTCGTAAACGAAGAAGCCGAAATTCTTGAAACCGTTAAAAATGTAATTGATGGAATTGAAAATGAAATTAAACAATAATAAAAATAACGAAAGCATAGCCAAAACCGTTTTACGTCATTTAAACCAACCAAAACCAACAGATGGAAATTAAACAAAATAGCATTCTTTTTTTTCTCACTGCATTTCTGATTTTTGGCTGTAAGGACTCTGAAAAAAGCAGACCTGAACAAGAAACTAAAAAATCTGATTCTTATGTTTTAGTCAATGATTGGCCTAAATTACCTGATAATTTTACTTTGGGAAGTCCTACTGGATTGGGACTTGATAGTGAAGGGAATATAATTGCCTTTCATCGTTCTGGTAGAACTTGGGAGACAATGCCTATTTCACACCTTCCGGTGATTGAAGAAAATACCATATCAAAAATAGATTCAAAAACTGGAGAAATACTGAATTCTTGGGGAAACAATTTATTCATAATGCCACACGGTTTGGAAGTTGACAAGGAAGATAATATTTGGGTTACGGATTGTGGTCTTCATCAAATTTTTAAATTTGATTCGAGTGGAAATTTAATAATGACATTAGGGGAAGCAAAAGTTTCAGGAAACGATTCTGAACATTTTAATCTTCCTACAGATGTTGCCGTTACAGCTGATGGTTCTTTCTATGTGAGTGATGGATATGGCAATAGTCGAGTTATTAAATTTTCAAAAGACGGAACATACTTATTTGAATGGGGAAAATTCGGAAATAATCAGGGAGAGTTTAATATTCCACACGGAATTGATTTAGACAAAGAGGGCAATGTTTATGTTGCTGACAGAGAAAACAACAGAATTCAAAAATTTGATGCTAATGGAAATTTTATTGCGGTTTGGCAGAATAAAATAACCGAACAATTATATTCTGTTACTATCGATAATAAAAACAACCATTTGTTTGGAATAGATTATCTGACTGTAAATGATACTATTGTAAAAGGCTCTGATATTTTTCGCTTTGATTTAGATATTAATCTACAATTGCAATTCGGCAGAACTGGATTTTATGATGGTCCGATTTCAAGATATCACGACATTCAAATTGATAATGATGGGAGTATTTATGTTGGAGATATTTTAGGCAATAGAATTCAGAAATTTGAATTAAAATAAAAACGCCGTATAACAATGACTATAATTCATTGTGGCTGTATTTCAACTTATAAATTCAATCTTATTCGCTACCTTTAGTCCACAGCGTAATAACACAACGTGTGATTAAGCTAGAAGCTACACCAACAACCGTTCTTCATAGAACTTAAACGCTATAAATCAACAATTTGGACTATTTAACACCAGCAAGATTATTAACGACTGAATTAAATTGGGAAGATTTAGTTTTGTCCAAAAGCGTAAAGAATGATATTGATGAAATTTTAATGTGGTTAAAATTAGAGAAAAACATTAAAGAGGATACTCATCTTAATAAATGGTTGAAACCTGGTTATCGTGCTTTGTTTTATGGACCATCTGGTACCGGAAAGACTTTAACAGCCTCGATAATAGGAAAATCCGTCAACAAACCTGTTTATAAGATAGATTTATCCATGGTGTTTTCAAAATACATAGGAGAAACAGAAAAAAACCTAGCTGAAGTTTTTGATCAGGCTGAAAATAATAAATGGATTTTATTTTTTGATGAAGCTGATGCCCTTTTTGGTAAACGCACAAAAGCACCTTCTCCCAATGATCGTCATGCAAATAAAGAAATCGCCTATATTCTGCAAAGAATTGAAGATTTTTCTGGATTGATTATTATTGCATCCAATCTTAAGAGCCATATAGATGAAGCTTTTTCGCGCCGATTTCAATTACTAGTTCCGTTTAAAATGCCAAATAAAGAAGAAAGGTATATGCTTTGGAAACGCATATTTTCAAAAGAATACAGTCTTGATGAAGAGTTTATTAGACAATCTTCTGAAAATTATGAACTCACTGGAGGCGCATTAATTAATGTACTTCATAGGGCACTATTGCATAGTCAACAAGATTCAAAACCTAAAATATCAAAGGAAGCTGTCATCTATGCGATTCGTAAAGAATTTGAGAAAGAGTGTAAATAAGCCCGCTAACAATTATAAGAATGACTCGTAACGTACTCATGATTTTTGCATTTATTTCTCTTTTGGTGTCATGCTATGAACCACCGAGCTTTGTTGCTTTTACTTATCCAGATGGAAATACAAAGGCGTTAATATTGAGTTATGATGATGGCACTATTCAAGATATAGAACTAGCAGCATTGTTTGATAAAAACCATCTTATTGGCACCTTTAATTTAAATTCGAAATACTTAGGAGTCACTAGAGGATGGCCACAACAAGATGGAGATACTATTTATCAGCGCTATGTGCCAAAAGATTCTTTATTGATTATTTACAAAAATCATGAAATTGCTGCACACGGAGCGTTGCATAAAAATTTTACCGCAATTTCTAAAGAAGAAATACTTGAAGAAATCCATACGGATTTGGAGGTTTTGGAAAAACTGACCAAGAGAAACATTATCAGTATGGCGTATCCTTTTGGCAGTACCAATGATAGTATTGCCAATTTAATAGCTTCTACAGGAATTAAAAACGGAAGAACTGTTGATGATACGCACACTTTTGATCTCCCAAACAATTATATGATTTGGCACCCTACTTGTCATGATAGTAAAGCTCTAGATTACCTAGATTTATATTTGGAATTAAATAGTCAACAATTATCGGTCTTTTATGTTTGGGGACACTCGTGGGAATTCGGAAATAAGGAAAGGTGGGATAACATGGTTACTTTTTGCGAAACCATTGGAACATATAATGATATTTGGTCTGTAGGCCATGGGGAGCTTACCAATTATTTACTAGCCATTGAAAATGTTCAGATAGACCATAATAAGATTGTAAATCCTTTAGATAACGAGCCCGTCTGGATTAGACTTTCGAGTGGTATTGAGAAGCTCAGTCCTGGGGAATCCATTGCATTAAAGCAGTAGCTCACCAAGGCGTGTTTGGATTATTGCAATCTATTATCTTTAATCTAAGGCGGATTACCATTGTCTGTGATTCCGCAACAGTCCCTATATAAAACAGTTGGCTTTATGATTTTGTAATTCCAATAAATTAAAAATCATATCTTTAGAGAAACCAACCAACAAGATCCCGGCTTTCTCGGGAAAAAAGAATATGATTAAATTCTTTCGACGGATCAGACAAAACTTGCTTTTAGAAGGTAAAACCGGTAGATACTTTAAATACGCTATTGGCGAAATCATACTTGTGGTTATTGGAATTTTAATTGCATTACAGATTAACAATTGGAATCAGTCTATAAAAGGTAAAAAATCTCTGGATGAATATTTGGTGAAGATTAAAACCCATACAGCAGAAGATATAGAACAACTTAAACTGTTGTCTCAAGGAAGGAAACAAATTGCTGACCTTTGTAAAAAAGCGCGTAACAGTATCTTAGAAAAGACCGAAAATGATAATCTTTTCTTGTTTAAGATAAGTGGTTCTGCTTTTGTCGATTTTTACTTTAAGCCAAATTCTGGAGGCTATGAATCATTGCAAAATTCTGCATACTACGGTAAAATCAATAATACCAAACTCGATTCACTTATGGCAAAATATTACAACTTGGTGGATGTTATCGCAGAAAATGAGAAGAGCTACAATCAGTATACAGTTCACCAAGAGAATTATCTCGATACGCAATTCGATAGGTCACTTATTTTGGCATCGGCATTTATGTCATTAGATTCTCTAGCCACAAAAGCAACACCTCAGTCGGAATATGACCAGGCATTTAAAGAATATACGGCCAAACCAGCTTATAGGAATGTGATTAGTTTAGCTGCCTGGCAATTTGATACGATGATTGAACAATATGATCAGCTAACTGAATTAGGACATTTAATTATCAACGAAATTGATGTAATTACTGACAACTAATATCTAAAATAGTTAACATACAATCGCACTGAAAGTAATACCTTGTATCTATTTTACTCAAGTAGGATTAACCTTATAAAAGGTACAACTGTCAGAAAAAATACTATAGCAGTAATAATCCTTATGTTATTTACTGACCTATACTAGTTTACTCAATGTGTGTATTAAATTTTCATCTGTGAAATTTTCACTAAATTAGATGTCAGACACCCAACTTCTCATGACTTGACCCTAGGCATTTCAACTAATATCAAATCAATTGGGGAAGCCGAAAACCTTTTAGAGTAGGCAAACTAAATATCAATATTCATGAGAAAAATCCATTTATTCATTGCATTACTTATAACGTTAAGTTTTGCATCTTGCAAAGACAATACCGAAAAAACCATCATTGAAGAAACCACAGAGGTTGAAACTACGGAAGTTAATCAGGAACTAGACAACGCGCCTACACTGCCAATGGATGTTATTACAGTATACCATACGGTTAAAGATTATGATTCTTGGCGTCGAGGATTTGATGCAGACTCTGTAGCAAGAAATGCAAGTGGCTTGTCCTTTGTTGCTGTTGAGAGATCAATAGAGAAACCTAATGATGTTAAGATTGTTTTGGCACCATCAGATATGGATGATGCGAAATCATTTATAGACAACCCTAGATTAAAAACAGTAATGGACAGTCTTGGAGTTTTATCGAAGCCCGAAATACATTTCTGGAATATCTTAAGATACAATACAGAGCATAAAAAAGATGGCGGAACCCGACTAGAAATTACACATAAGGTAAATGATTTTGATACTTGGGTAAAAGGATATGATGGTGAAGGTAAAGAGACGAGAGCCGCTAATGGCTTAAATGATTTAGCTCTTGGACGAGGTGTGGATGACCCAAACATGGTACACGTCGTATTTGCGGTGTCAGATATGGACAAAGCCAAAGCTAGAATTAATGATCCTGAACTCAAAAAATTAATGGAAGAAGCAGGTGTTATGGGTGCTCCAACCATTACATTTTATAAAGATGCCAATTAACGGTTTATAACTTAGTGTAATTAGGAACAGCTCATCTAAAACACATGAGCTGTTTTTGTTTAAACCATATAGTTTTTCATAGCAATTGCGTCATTAGCATAATAAGTGTGATAAACCATTTATATAGGTATCGAAGAGGGTGGCAAGAGCCTGAACCTTAATACGCCATTACAACCAAGCAATAAGATTCCCGCTTTCTCGTGAAATAGACCATGATAAAATTCTTTAGAAAAATACGATACGACCTTATGGAGAAAAACAAAACAGGAAAGTACTTTAAATACGCTATCGGAGAAATTATACTTGTGGTTATTGGTATTTTAATTGCTCTCCAAATTAATAACTGGAATGAGCAGAGAAAGGATAACAAAAGAGCTAAAGATTACATTACACGAATTTCTGAAGATTTAGAGCGCTCGTTAGAATTGAGTGAAAAACTACTTGAACAAAATAAGTCTATACTTCTGGCTGTAACAGAAACACAAAAACTTATTGAGAGAGGTACAGAATTAACAACGTCTGAAAAAAAGACCATAGACTACAGTATACTCTGGTTTCCCAGAACCACATATCAGTTACCGGATATGCTTACCTACGAAGAAATGAAGGAAAGCGGGGATTTAGGCCTTATCAAAGATATTGACCTACGAAACGACTTGGCCGAGTTTTACAGCTATACCAGACAAGTAAAAACGGTTTACGAAAAATTAAGTAGAAATATAGAAAATCAGCACGAAGTTTTCAATACCGAAATTCGCACGTACACTAACCCAGAGACTTTAGATCTTACATTTAGTTACGATATAAAGTCGATGAGCCAAAACACTATTTTTATAAATACCTTTTCCCGTATGGCTACACATTGGAGAGGCTATGTTTATTTTATGGAGCGTGTTCATAGACAATCCAAAGACCTGCTTAAAAAGGTGAATAATTATGATTAAATTCTTTAGACATATTCGTAAATCATTACTTATGGAAAACAAAACATCAAAGTATTTTAAATATGCCATAGGTGAAATCATACTTGTGGTTATCGGTATTCTGATTGCGCTGCAAATAAATAATTGGAATGAAGAGCGTAAAGACAAAATAATAGAAAAACAAATTTTAGATGAAATGCTCGTCTCACTTAAAAATGACAAAGAGATTTTTGAAATGCTTGAAAAACGATTGATGGAAAAGGATAGTGCTATTCAAAAAATACTAGATTTAAAGGAACAAGGCGAACTACCTTTTGGTAAATCATTTGGTGGTTTAATAGGAACTGCAAGGCAAACAATACGATTTACCTATGACAGAAGTCCGTATGAAAATTTAGTTGCGCTCGGTATTAATAAAATGTCCAACAAGGACCTTCTTAAAGCTATCAATAAATACTATTCTCAAAGCTTACCAAGAACAGCAAATTTTATAGAAGCTATTGAAGAAGAATATCAACCTAAACTTCAAAAATCTGAAGAGGAGGCCATAAAACGAGGAATTTTGCAAAAACTTTTTGTAAAGAGAAATGGAGATGATAAGTGGAGTGTTATGTATCAATCGAATCCAAATAAATTATTTGAAGATGAAAGGTTTTATCAATCAATGATAGATGAATTTCAATATATGTCAAATTCCCTAGGTAGACTAAGAAACCTAATTAAATACAATAGCAATATGATTGAGGAACTTGAAAAAAATAAACTGTAAAAGTCATTTAAAAACTAAAAAAACAACAACTATTGTGCTTCATTATCCCTATGCTGAAGCTTCGGAATAGAAACTATAACCAACCAATAAGATTCCCGCTTTCTCGGGAAATAGAATATGATAAAATTCTTTAGAAAAATTAGACAAAAACTGCTATCTGAAAATAAATTCAGTAAGTATCTGATTTATGCAATCGGAGAAATAGTACTTGTCGTTATTGGTATTTTAATTGCGTTGAGTATTAATAATTGGAATCTCAACCGAAAGCAACATTTGGCTGAAAAGGAATTTCTACAAGGCATCAAAGCCGATCTAAAAAAGGACAAGGACTATATTGATCTTGTAATAGAAAGACAGCAACCAAAGCTCGATGTCTTTAATTATTTAAATGCGGCGTCAACCAAGCTTCATACTGAAAACGCCATTGAGGTTGATTCGTTATTTAAAATATATTTTTCAAGCCAGCGTACGTTTTATCCCATTTCTGGTTCCTTTGAATCGGCCGTTTCAGGCAATAAAATCAATTCATTTAAAGACAAAGCTATTACCAGTGCACTCATTAAACTTTATAACACCACCTATGCGCGTTTAATTGATAATGGCAACATCAGTGATGACCGATGGGATTTTCTTAGTAAAAAATACCGCCATGAACGACGAACAGGCATTAATGAAAGCATGAGTGATGCCCAACTTTCAGCACTCTTGGATGATATGTATCACCATTTTGTGCATATGCGCTGGTATCAAAATCAATTAACGGATACCAATAACGAAATTGATGCCATATTAAATAACATAAAATAAACTAATGATAAAGTTCTTTAGACACATACGCTATACGCTTATGGAAACTGGTAAAACCGGCAAGTATTTAAAGTATGCCATTGGTGAGATTGTGCTTGTGGTTATTGGTATTCTAATTGCGTTGAGCATTAATAATTGGAATGAAAATCGACAATTAAAAAAAATAGAGAACGCTAGTATTAAATCACTTTTCAGTGAATTCAATTTTAATAAATCAGCAATAGAAAGTTGTAAAAATTTAATCATTGAAATGAGAATGTATGGTGACAGCATTCGGATGCAACTCGGTCCTCAAAAATCAAATTTAGAAATCGAACAAGTGAATTTTTGGTTTGGGGAAATAGGCTTCACAAGAAGGTGTGAAATTTCGACAGATGTTCTAAACTCTGGAAATATAAATATCATTTCTAACGCAGAGATAAGAAGAAAAATAAGTAAGTGGTTTTCTGATTTAAAGGATCTTGAGCGGGAGGAAAATGAATGGGCGCAACAGTTTTCTACCACAATTACTTCATATTTAAACAAATGGATACTTTGGGATGACGTTGATTATGAGGGTTCACGTGATGACCCACGATATTTCAAATCGCGTTTTTCAATAGATCCAAGAGTAATTTTACAGCAGGTTGAATTTTCAAACATCATGAATAATCATTACTGGAGAATCAAGAGGACTGAAGAGCGGACAATATCTCTTTTACAACAAACTGATGAAGTTATACAACTTATGCAAGAAGAATTAGATAAAATATGATAAAGTTCTTTAGAAAAATTCGCGAAAACTTGCTCTCCGAAGGAAAAACTGGAAAGTATTTTAAATATGCTATTGGCGAAATTGTTCTTGTTGTTATTGGGATTTTGATTGCTATCCAGATTAACGATTGGAATGAAAATAGAAAAATCAATAAAGAAGAAACACGATTTCTAACACAACTTAAAGAGGAGTTTACAATAAATAAAGAGAAGCTAACAAAAATAAATGACAATAACACGAAGATTCTTGAGGCCTTGCAAAAAGTATTAGATGAAATGCCAATTGATGTAAAAACCGTTGATCTTGATACACTTTCAAAAAACCTCTATGAAACTTACTATTTTGACACTTTCGATCCTATTGAAAGCACTATCACTGAATTAGAGAACAATTCTTTTAAAATCATTTCAAATAAAAAATTAAGGTCACTTTTACAATCATGGAAAACTGTTAAAGAAGATTTTAAAGATGACGAAAACTTTGCAATAGAATATGCTAAAGATTATAATAAGTATATGCAAAAACATGTCAGTATTGATTTTGGCCTCAAAAAACCAAACACGGATTTATCTTTTTTAACGAGTATAGAATTTGAAAACTGGGTTAGGTTAAGGCATATTTACTACCTTGATATTGTTGAATCTAATGATTTGAAACGATTGTAAGCAGTAATAAATGAAATTATAGAATTGAGCGACTTAGACATGTAAGAAACAAAAGTTGTATTAGATAGCGAATGCACAGCAATGGTATAAGTAAATGCTTGTTCTCGGCTATTCTTCGGCTACACTTCGACAAGCTCAGTGCCCGTGTTCAGGGCAGGTTGAATGCACTCGGAATTGCTAAGGCTGGTGTTAACCCGAAAATAATCGCTAATTTGGCATTAACTGATGGTTATACGAGACCGTTGGCAGTACTTAGAACAGCATACTAACCTTTAAAAAAAATTACCATGACAAAAAACCGACAATTAAAAGCACCAATTAAATTATTACTGATTTTGGCTATTGCTATTCTTCCGATCTTTTCTTTTTCGCAAAATGATAAAGAATCCGATAAGAAAGAGCCGTTAAATATAGGTTTTGTACTATATACAGAAAGTGATACTCCTGGAACATTATTCGCAAGATGGAATTACGGCAACGCTTATAGTGGTCCTGGAATTGCAACTGGTGGACCAAAAGAAGACGGGTATGTTGGAAAGTATCATGTTCGCTATTTTTTTGAGAATGGAGATTTTTCAGATGAATATGACCTTGTTATAGAAAAAAAAGGAGATTTCTACGATGTTTCTTGGCTGATTGAAGGAAAGGTCGCTGCGAAAGGTGTTGGAATGGAAGTGGAAAACGGATTGGCAGTCGGATGGCGCAGAGTTACTGATTAGATTTTAGGCCATATACATGCTCGAGTTGAAAATGAGAAACTGATTGTAATAAAAGCTAATGGCAACAATGTATCACCATTTACTCACTACTGTTTAATTTTTAAGGAGTTTGTCAGTCGCTTTGCTCTAGTCGGCGGTTTCGACTACCCAAGTACTGCTTATATGGCATCACTACTGAAAAGGGTATATGTATTTTTAATCTGGGTTATATTCCTTATTTTAGTAACTAACCTTGCAACTACCAATAAATTAAACTGTTAGATGCAATTTAAATACATACCAAATGGAATTAAAGAAAACCTCTAGAAGGAAATTTATTGGCTCATCGGCTCTGCTTACTGCTGGAGCTTTATTACTTCCAAATGTTGGAGTGGCATCAAATGAATATCAATCCAATCCAGATGATTTATATCTCATTGGTCCCAAAGAAGGATTTACAACGCATATAGGAACCATGCTTTCTATGATGACAATGATGAGAGCTTGGGTAGTGCGGCAAGTGAAAAACCTCACTGTAGAAGAGTTAGATTTTCAAATAGACGCTACATCTAATTCCATTGGAGCCATGCTCTTTCATTTGGCAGCTACTGAAAAGTACTATCAATTAAATACTTTTGAAAATATTCCGTGGGGCGAATGGGATCAAGCCATTAAGGATGAATGGGATGTTGCATCCTCTCTTGGAGAACGTGCACGTGATATTATTAAAGGCAATGATATTTCTTTTTATTTAGAAAAACTCGAGTCTGTAAGAAGTTATACCATCGAAAAATTCAAGGAACTTGACGATAGTTGGCTAATGCAATCAGAGCCTTTTTTTCCTATAAAAAGAGGAACCTTGGGTGAAACTAACAATTATGCGAAGTGGTTTCATGTCTGCGAACATGAGTCCAATCATAACGGACAGATAAAATTTATTAAAAGTCGAATTTCTGACTAGAAACGATTAGCAAAACATATAAACCAACCCAATATGCACAAAATCATACTAATATCCATAAGCCTAATGTTTGCTTTCAACTCAGTTTTCGGGCAGACGAACGACGAAAAATATGGAGACGACGTAAAATCAATAGATGCCATAATACATGCCTATTACGATGTTGTTTCAGGTTCTAGTAGTGATCCTTGGGAATTTGAACGCGATAAGTACATACATTCAGAACATGCAGTAATCACAAGGTTGGACGACAATGGAAAAGCCGAATCCCATACTCTTGAATCGGAATATATACCAATGGGCTTATCACCAAAAACGGATTTTTACGAAAAGGAACTTAAAAGAGAAGTCAGCAAATTTGGGAATGTTGCACAAGTTTGGAGTGCCTTTGAAATACGAACGGACCCAAAAATTGAATCCGATATTAGAGGACTAAATAGTATTCAACTTCATTATGAAAATGGACGATGGTGGATAGATAGTTGGACTTGCGAAATGGCATCTGATAAAAATTCTGTAGTGACTGAGTTCATGGCTACTGACGACTTAAGTACTTCATCTGCAATAGACGACATAAAAGAAATGGAACAGCTACAAGTACAGGGAATTCTTGAAAAAGATTCAACCCTAATTAAAAAAATACTACACAAGGAATTAATTGTAAATGCACCGAGTAATACTGTGGTTGACTTAAATATGGCTATGGAAGCTCTTAAGCTAGGATATATTGATTATACCTCCTATGAGCAAAGCATTGACAACATAAAAATTGTTGAAAACATAGGCATAGTTATGGGTTTAGAAACTGTAATGCCTACAGGTTTAACTGGTAAAGCTGGGACTACGGAAAAAAGACGGTTTACAGATATTTGGATGTATAAAGATGGACAATGGATAATGATTGCGAGACAGGCCACAAATATCTCTAATGAATGATTAAGAAAAATCCAATAGTCCAATGCTGTACTCAAAACGGAATTTCAAAAACAATGAAATTAATCGGGATATAAAAACTTTGTATATTTACCTGTATATGAAGATGGTATGGACAGTTTTGCTTTATTACTACTTTGCTAAAGCTACGTTGTAGAAACTATGACCTTCCAGAAATGGAAACCATGTCAAATGGTGAAAGAACTATTCACATTGTGGATATTGACAGCAATAACATTCATATTATTGAACGAAAATACTAATCAAAAACTCACACAGTCATGAAACATTTCACATCTTTAACACTTATTATCCTACTTCTTATTATGAGTTGTACTGATAAGCAGGATAGTAATAAAGCAATAGAGAAGAGTAGTTACCTTGACTATTCCAATAGTGATGACCAGGTTACGGGTGGAATTAAAATGATTCCAATCGAAACTCCAAAAGGCACTTTTAATGTCTATACAAAACGTATGGGAAATAATCCTAAAATGCGTGTATTGTTGCTTCATGGTGGTCCTGGAGGAACTCATGAAGAATTTGGAAATTTTGACGGTTACTTACCAAGTGAAGGTATTGAATACATTTATTATGACCAGCTCGATTCCTACTATAGTGATAAACCCAATGACTCCACGCTTTGGACTACCGAACACTTTGTTGAAGAAGTAGAACAAGTAAGAAAAGCTTTAAATCTTAATAAAGACAACTTTTATTTGTTTGGGCAGTCTTGGGGTGGAATATTAGCCTTGGAATATGCATTGAAATATCAAGATAATTTAAAAGGGCTTATAGTCTCAAATATGGTGGCTAGTGTTCCTGAATACAATACCTATGCACAAGAAGTATTAGGGCCACAACTACCAAGTGATGTCCTGAAAGAAATAAAAGAAATAGAAGCCAATAAAGATTATGCCAATCCGAGATACGAAGAACTCTTAATGGAACATTTTTATACTGAGCATATTTTACGCAAACCTTTGGAAGAATGGCCAAAATCAGTACACCTCTTATTTGAACATCTCAACTCAGAAATTTATGTCTATATGCAAGGACCGAGTGAATTTGGCATTACCGATGAAGCCACATTGAGTGATTGGGACGTTTCTGACAGACTGCAAGACATTAAAGTTCCGACTTTAATGTTAGGTGCTAAACACGACACTATGGATCCAAAATATATGGAATGGATGGCATCTGAAGTGCAAAATGGTCGCAGTATTACCACCAATGGTAGCCATCTATCTCAATTTGATGATCCTGAAACTTTTTTCCCAGCGGTAATAAGATTTATTAAGGATGTAGATGAAGGGAAGTTTAATTAAAAACGAACCACAGATAAGGCAACAACTACTTTCCAAAGGTAAAACCAGAAAGCCTGCCTGCAAGAACATATAATTTATTGCTAATCAGAGTCTGCCTTTCCACAAGTTCAGGAGCTAACAGAGTTTATTCATGGCAACCAATTTTATCTAAATATTATGGCAAAAATTATGAAGATTATGACAACAAGGAAAATAAAATTAAGTAACACAGTACAACAATGCATTTAGCTTGCCGCGAGAAAGTTAATTATCTAAGCATTGGCAATAATAACAATTAACCAAATACATAAAATTATGAGAACTTTTAAAAATTATAATGCAAAAACTTCCTTAATAGGGCTGTTTATCATCGTTTTATCTACATTTTTGTCTTTACAGTCTTGTAAAAATGATAAAAAAGAAACAGAACAAGACACTATTGTTGAAGAACAAGAAAATGTTATAGAAATTATAACAGAGGAGATGGATTTTCAAATGCCAGATACAATTTCCTCGGGGTGGAATACCTTTAGATATAAAAACCTATCACCTCAAACACATTTTTTTCTCATAGATAAGTATCCTGAAGGAAAGACTTCAGATGATGCAGAAAACCTAGTCGCCCCAGTGTTTGATAGTGCCATGAAACTCATTATGGAAGGGAAAACTGAAGAAGGCTTTGCTGAGTTTTCAAAACTTCCAGAATGGTTTAGTGAGGTTGTGTTTGTTGGTGGTTCTGGATTACTTTCTCCAAATCAAACAGGAGAAACAACACTTAATGTAAAGCCTGGGAAATACATTATTGAATGTTATGTAAAAATGAGTAATGGTGTGTTCCACACTTCAATGGGTATGACAAAAGATATTGTGGTTACTGATGCAGATTCAGGGAATAAACCACTGACTTCTGATGTTGACATTAGTATTTCGAGTACGGATGGAATTGTTTTTAATGACTCAATTAGTCCGGGTGAGCACATCTTTTCGGTATTGTATAAAGACCAAATAACACATGAAAATTTTGTTGGACACGATATTAATCTTGTTAAGCTAGATGAAAATGCCAATCTTAAAGAGTTAGAAAATTGGATGAATTGGGCTGATCCAAAAGGATTAATAGAACCAGCTCCAAACGGTGTTACTTTTATTGGTGGCGTAAATGATATGCCAGAGGGTAGTATTGGATATTTCTCTGCAAATTTAGAGCCGGGTAATTATGCGCTAATATCTGAAGTACCTAATGCATCGAGTAAAAATATGCTTAAAACATTTGAAGTCGTTGAATAGTATAATTTAAAAAGTAATAACAAATCTAAATTTAGGATGGTTATAATTGCTTACGTCAGCCTGTCTGCTATACCTTTGGCGGATAGGTTTGTTCGTTTTGCTCGTGTCATAAAGAAACCATAACCGAGACCGTTTATTGCAATCGTCTATTTCACCGCAATCATACTAATCTCCACATTAACAAACTTCGGTAAATTAGCCACTTCAACAGTTTCTCTAGCTGGAGCTGTGGCTTCGTCAAAGTATTTGGCATAAACGGAGTTGATTTTTGAAAAGTTGTTCATGTCGCTAATAAAGATGGAGGTTTTAATAACGTTTTCAAAAGTCATATCAGCAGCTTCTAAAACCGCTTTCATATTTTCCATCACTTGGTGGGTTTCTACTTCAATGGAATCCATTACCAATTCCATGGTCACTGGATTTAAAGCGATTTGCCCTGAGGTATAGAGTGTGTTGCCTACCAATACGGCTTGGTTGTAAGGTCCGATTGGTGCTGGTGCTTTTGGTGTATTTATTATTTTTTTCATTCCGTCTGTGCCTTCGTTAGGGAAGGTGTTTTGTTTGTTTCAAATTTAATGAAATTATTTCTATGGTATGGTGGGATTGCTTTGTCCTTTGTCCTTGCAATGACGTTCCATTTTTTTAGAGGAATTGCTTCGTTCACTTCGACTGTTCTTACGCTAAAGCTTCAGCGACACGCGTGCGCTTAGTGTGACACCTCGCAATGACAGTTCATTTTTGTAAAAGGAGAGCTAGTTACCTAATCGTCGGTCTGGTTGGCGACGTTGATCGTATTTTAAATCCTTCAGTAAGTTAGACTTAATACCAATAAAGAAATTCCAAGAGCTTCGATCACTGAATGGTACCCAAGTAAAATTCATACGCCAGCTCAATAAGTCGCGCTCAAAACGCAATTGTGTAAAGGTAAATCCATTGTTCAAGAAATCGTAACCTGATGATGCACCTACAGACCATCGTGGCGAAAGTTCCACATCTCCAGAAAACATCAATGAGTGTGACGATACTCGGTCTTCGCGTCTTGTATTGGTGTAGTTGGCGGCATAAGCCAAACGTAAGTTCCAAGGCATTTTATAATTATAGAACTCATTGTTTTCTTCGTCATCACCTCCTTTGCTTCGGTCTTTATCTGTGAGGCGTCTATCGGCAAAATCCTGTGTTTTACCAAAGAGATCATCCGTTCTGCTATTAGAGGTTGCAGCTCGTCTTTCGGCTTCTTCATCTTCTTCGTCAGTCGTATCCTTGCCAGAAAAACTGTCGTTATTTAATGAGTAGCTTATATTTATATTGGCAGAGGTCAGCCTGAATAAACTCCCTCCATTATTGATATTAAATTTGTCGATGAGATTATTGTTGCTATCTAAGGCATAAGGGTTTAAGGTCATCCCAAAGTTAATGTTCATCTTTTTATTGAGAATCTGGGTTCCGCCATTTACACGAACCGGACTAATATTCAGCGAATCTGCTGCAAGGTCATAGGCCGTGGAAAAGTT
This sequence comes from Winogradskyella ouciana, assembly GCF_965284585.1. NCBI lineage: Bacteria > Pseudomonadati > Bacteroidota > Flavobacteriia > Flavobacteriales > Flavobacteriaceae > Winogradskyella > Winogradskyella ouciana. The sequence continues at coordinate 2,934,675 of NZ_OZ260095.1, read as the reverse complement.
AAGGTTATTGAGCAAGAAGATTTTTTCCGACTCGGTTTTGGTAGAATCCTTAGACCGCACCTTGGCTTCAATATTGTTACCAACCGAAAGACCTATATTACTGGAGTAGCGGTTGCCAGGTCTTCCGAATAACGAATTTTCGAAACGCGTGTATTCCACCTGATCTATTGTGGTACCATCGGCATCAATAACATCATAGGTTTCGTAATATTGGTCAAAAGCAGGACTTACGGAATAACTTAAAGACGGACGCACTACGTGCCGTATGGCCTGTATTTTTGGGTCTTTGCCTTTCTTTTCAAAATTATACATTCCGTATAAGGTGGTTCCGATACTTGCTCCAAAGTTGTAGGTTAAAAAACGATCATAGCCGTTAATGTTAATAGGTTCTGAAGTCTCACCAACAAAAATGTTGTTACGCCTAACTGTTTTTAAGGTCCAGGTCTCTTCAAAATTTGCGTTTGTACTCACACTAAAATGATTGAAGAGCTTAAAGTTAGTCGTCACGGGAATACTATAGCGCATACCAGCCACCGCATCTTCAAACATTTCACTTTTCCCAAATAGGGAATCCGTTGTATTAATGCGATATTCACCTCTCGCATTCACCTGAAAGTTGATATTTTGTATAATGCCTTTCTTGGTGCCCGATTTTGGTGCAAATGGATACACTCTCGTCATCGAAGCCTGCATGGTCGGCAAGGTTAAATTTATGGCTTCCGTATTGGTGTTTTGATTGTGTGTCGCCGTTAAACTTAAGTTCACCTGCGGTTCACCCTGAAAAGTTTTAGAATAAGACACCGAAGACGCCAAGGTATTATTTAAGAAATTAGCTTGGTTTAACTGGTTGATGGATTGTTGATAGTATTGACTACTACCCAGGTTTACCGAAGCCGAAAATCTGGAATTTGGATTTGCCTTAGCATCTTGGTTATGTGACCACCGAATATTATATATGGTGCTTTGACTAAAGTCCGGAAAACCACGCTCGCTATTTAAAAGGTTTTCGTATCTAAAGGCTACGTTGCCCCTAAACTTATACCTTACGGCATAATTACTTTCTAAACGAAGTCCATAACTTCCGTTGGTATAATAATCACCGAGTACTGCCAAATCCACATAATCGCTTATGGCAAAATAATACCCTCCATTCTGTAGAAAGTACCCTCTATCGTTACCTGTATCTTCACCAAAGGATGGAAAAATAATTCCTGAAGTTTGCTTTTTGGTCATTGGGAAATATGCGAAAGGAATGGCTATTGGTGTGGGTACATCGTAGATGTACATTTGGCTCATCCCAGTCACAATCTTCTTATTAGGTACGATCTTGGCTCTATTCATTAAAATGTAGTACTCTGGATCGTCTAGGTTTTCTGAAGTGGTGAATTTCCCTCTAGAAATAAAATATACCGAATCGTTTTCTCGTTTTGTGCGCTCAGCAATAACAGTTCCGCCACTTTGTTCGGTTACGGAATTATAAATCAAAGCTTTTCTCGAATCCGTATTAAAAATAATAGAGTCGGGTTCTATAACATTGGCTCCCTGTGTAAAAACAGGTTTTTGCGAATAGCCAGTGGAATCTTTTATACGCCCAGCATACACTAAGTTTTTACTATAATCTATCACTATAACACCAGCTTTAATCTCCATGTCTTCGTAGAGTACTTGGGCTTCGTTATAGAGACGAATTTGCTGTTTCCTTTGGTTTATAGCCACATAGTCTGTTGCCTTGTAAGTGACAATATCCTTTAAAAAGCCTTCTGGCTTTACGGAATCCTGTTCGGTGGAATCCGTCGCTTTAGTATTAATGGGTTTATTTAATAAGGAATCCAATTCTACTTTGGTAGTGTCCTTGGCGACTAGAGTAGAGTCCTTTTTTTGATTGGCAGGAATCGTAGTGTTCTTTTTTGGTAATTCTTGGGCAAAGCTAAAAGTGTTGATAAACACTGTAAAACTCAAGGCAAAAAGTATGTGTAGACTATTTGTACGCAATCCTTTTAGATGTATTTTTGTAAAAGTATGGCTCGGTTTTTGAAACGCCAAAAGTACAGTTATTTTTTTGTGATTAATTTATTAAAATAATAAAGTTTAAAAATACTGTTTCACAACTATACGTGTGTAATAATCAGAGTTTATAAACCGTTAGATTAAATATGCAAACGAAGCGAAAATATATAATAGTATCCTTAGTTCTCACATTTATCACTTCTTTAACATGCTTTGCTTCTTTACAGGCGCAAGAGGATAAGTTCGTAGTGGTTTTAGATGCTGGCCATGGTGGACATGATCCTGGTCGACCTACAAAAAATGGCTATAAGGAAAAGGATATTGCTTTAAAGATTGTACTTAAAATAGGTGAGGAACTCGAAAAGAATCCTGATTTTAAGGTGATATACACACGTAAGACAGATGTGTTTGTAACGTTGAGAAACCGTGCTAAAATAGCCAACAAAGCCGATGCAGACCTATTTGTTTCTGTACATTGTAATGCGCATCATTCGCAAGCCTATGGTACAGAAACTTTTGTATTGGGAGCTAAAAATTCTGAACGTAATATGGCTGTTGCCAAAGCAGAAAATGAAGTGATTTTTTTAGAGGATAACTACGAGGAACACTATGCTGGCTACGATCCAAGCTCGCCAGAATCTACCATTGCCATCGGTATTGAACAAGAAGTCTATGTTGAGCAGAGCATTAATTTGGCACGTAAGGTTGAAGATAACTTCTCTGGTAAACTTAAACGAAAGAGTAGAGGCATAAAGCAGGCCAGTCTTTGGGTAATGCACAATACCTATATGCCTAGTGTCCTTATTGAAACCGGATTTATAACCAATAAAAATGAAGGAGCCTATCTCAATAGTAGTAAAGGCCAAACAGCTATTGCCAATGCTATAAGAGACGCTATAATTGTTTACAAAAAGGAATTGGATCAGAACGTTGGTAGTAGTATTCTAGACGCCAGTCAAGAAACGGTAGAAGCCTTGGAAGACATTCCCTTAATTTATGAAGACATAACATTTAAGGTACAGATTGCAGCCAGCTCTAGGGATTTAGAACCAAAATCATACAATTTTAAAGGACTTTCGGACCTGAGCAAAGAAAAGGTTGGTAAACTCTACAAGTATTTTTATGGCAGTACCTCAGATTTTAACAAAGCCAAAAGACTACAGGAGGAAGCCAAGACTAAAGGCTATTCCTCTAGCTTTGTGGTTGCCTTTAAAGAGGGCAAACAAATAGATGTTTCCGAAGCTTTAAAATCTGCCACTAATTAGAAACATTATTAATATTTTTATTCCTAATTTTGTTTTGAATCAAAGCTTAGCCCATTGAAAATTTCAAGAGAAGTTAAAACAGCCATACTCGTATTATCTGGTATCGCACTTTTTATATATTTATTTTCATTCTTAATGGGTGAAGATATATTCGAAAACTCACAGACCTACTACACCGAATTTGAATATAATGCACTGAGTTCAGCCTCACCAGTTACCATTAAAGGTAATAAAATAGGTAAGATTGAGGATATCATTTATGATTTTGAAACCGGTAAAACACGAGTTTCTTTTTCGGTTAATCCTAAATTAAAGTTTTCTAAGAACAGTAAAATCAGACTTTACCAAACCGGATTGATGGGAGGCAATGCGCTAGCCATTATTGATGCCAATGATGGAGAATTGGCAAAGCCAGGAGATTTTATAGCATCTGAAGTGAAACCAGGAATCGTTTCTGCCTTGGAAAAGGATTTTTCTAAAGTCAGTAATGATCTAGATAGCACTATCCGTTCTGCAGATACCCTAATGACCAATCTTAATGCCTTGGTGATTGATGAATCTGAAGAAGGCCTAAAGAAGACCATTGCCGAACTGAATTCTACATTAAAGTCATTCAAAAATTTATCCTATTCCATACAAGGAGTTATAAAAGATAATGACGAAAGGATTGCTTCGGTACTCGAAAATTTTGAAAAAACAAGTAAGGATTTAAGCGAATTGTCAGCTGAGTTAAAAGAAGTTGATTTGACTAAAACCGTTGAGAACCTCAATAAGACCTTAACTGGTATTCAAGGTGTAATGGCGAGTATAGATAACAACAAGGGCACACTAGGTAAGCTTTTAAACGATGATGGATTATACAATAACCTTGAAGCTGCTTCAAAAGAAATGCAATTGCTGCTATTAGATATAAAACTGCATCCTGCCAGATACAGACGTATTTTGTCTAAACGGGAAATCCCTTACGAAGAACCAACAGAAGAGCAGTTAAATAACAATTAGACTCAATTTAAGTATGGAGTACATACCAAACATTATTTTTGCCGCCATCCTGGTTTTGGGTATTGGCTATTTTACTAGAAATATTAGGAAACTTATCCGTAACATTAAATTAGGTCGAGAAGTTGATGCCAGTGATAACAAAGGGGAGCGTTGGAAAAATATGGCGCGCATTGCCCTTGGTCAAAGTAAAATGGTAAAACGACCAATAGCCGGTTTTCTTCATATTATCGTTTACGTCGGTTTTATTATTATCAATATTGAAGTTCTTGAGATTATCATTGACGGCCTTTTCGGCACTCATCGTATCGGTTTAGAAGTGTTACCAGAATCTGTTTACGGTTTTTTAATTGGTGCCTTTGAAATACTTGCTGTTCTTGTTTTAGTTTCGGTGATTGCATTTTGGATTCGTAGAAACATCATAAAGCTAAGACGCTTTATGGCTAACGAACTTAAAGGTTGGCCAAAAAGTGATGCGGATATTATTCTTTATTTTGAAGTGGTGTTGATGTGCCTGTTTTTAATTATGAATGCTACCGATACACCTTTTCAGAATATGGGTCAAGGAAACATCATTTCGCAATTTATTACACCATGGTTTGAAGGCATGTCTGAAGGAACACTTCATATTATTGAGCGTACAGCTTGGTGGTTGCACATTGTTGGTATTTTGATTTTCTTGAATTATTTATATTTTTCCAAGCATTTACACATTCTTTTGGCTTTCCCGAACACCTATTACGGACGTGTAACACCAAAAGGGCAGTTTAACAATCTTGAAGCCGTTACCAACGAGGTAAAGCTTATGATGGATCCTAATGCAGATCCTTTTGCGGCATCAGCCGAAGGAGCGGAAGAGGAAGTGCCAGAGAAATTTGGAGCAAGTGATGCCACGGATTTAAACCAAATTCAATTGCTCAATGCTTACACTTGTACTGAATGTGGACGCTGTACTGCGGAATGTCCTGCAAATTTAACAGGTAAAAAATTATCTCCTCGTAAGATTATGATGGACACACGTGACCGTCTAGAAGATATAGGGAAAAATATTGATGCCAATAACGGTGAGTTTAAAGATGATGGCAAACAGCTGTTGGGTGATTATATTACAGCAGAAGAACTTTGGGCATGTACTACTTGTAATGCCTGTGTTGAGGCTTGTCCAGTAAGTATAGATCCATTATCCATTATCATGGACATGCGTCGTTATTTGGTTATGGAGCAGAGTGCCGCGCCAATGGAACTGAATACTATGATGACCAATATAGAGAACAACGGAGCGCCTTGGCCTTATAATCAGCAAGACCGTTTAAACTGGAAAGATGAATAAAAGACAAATAATTATGCTTGTCGCCATAGCATTGATAATTTCAGGAACGATATTAATGATAGCATTGAAAGATAACGCATACAACTATTTGATTGGAGGAGGATTAATAGGTGGAGGTTTCGGTTTAATACCAGCTTTGTATTCTACAAAAGGAAAAAAATAAATATCATGAGCGAAGAACTAAAAGTGCCAACCATGGCAGAGTATATGGCAGAAGGCAAACAACCTGAGATTTTATTTTGGGTGGGTTCTGCTGGTAGTTATGATGACAGAGCCAAAAAGATTACAAGAGCTTTCGTGAAAATATTAAACAAAGCCAATGTAGATTTTGCTGTTTTAGGTGCGGAAGAAAGTAATACTGGTGATGTTGCCAAACGTGCAGGAAATGAGTTTTTGTTCCAGATGCAGGCTATGATGAATATTGAAGTGCTCAATGCTTACGAAGTTAAGCGTATTGTGACTTGCGATCCGCATTCTTTTAATTGCCTAAAAAATGAGTATCCTGGTTTAGGTGGGCATTATGATGTTGTTCATCATACGCAATTCATTAAGCAACTGATCAGTGAAGGAAAATTGACCATAGAAGGCAATACCTATAAAGGCAAGCGCATTACGTTTCACGATCCTTGTTATTTGGGAAGGGGTAATGGTGAATATGAAGCTCCAAGGGATGTTCTAAAACATACCAATGGCAATATTTTGGAAATGAAACGTCATAAACGTACAGGAATGTGCTGTGGTGCTGGTGGAGCACAGATGTTTAAAGAACCTGAAAAAGGAGACATGGATGTAAATGTCTTGAGAACAGAACAGGCCTTAGAAACAAAACCTGATATTATAGCTACAGGTTGCCCTTATTGTAATACCATGATGACCGATGGTGTAAAAGCCAAAGAAAAGGAAAATGAAGTTACTGTATTAGATATAGCCGAATTGATTGCAAACTCATAGTTTTTAATTATGCAATTTTCTAATTCCCAAATATTTACTGACGATTTGCCAAAAATCGATACTGTAGATTTAAAACCCATCTCCAAACAGTATTTAAAAATCATTGCGTTTAACAAGCTGATTTTATTCGGTATCCTCTTTAGCGCCTTATTTGCTTTAAAACAATTAATTGAAGAAGATGGCTTTCAGGATAACTTTCAGTATGTCATACTATTCGCCATAGGATTTTGCATCTTGAATTTGATAGTGTCTTTATTGGCATTTAAAAAACGAAAATATGCAATTAGAGAACACGATGTCGTTTATGCTAAAGGCCTAATCATTAACTACCTTACAACAGTACCGATTATAAGAATTCAGCATGTAGAAGTCAGCCGAAGCTGGTTAGAAAGACGCCTTGCTCTTGCAAGCTTAAAAATCTATTCAGCTGGTGAGTCGGGAAGTGACATGAAAATCAGTGGTCTTTCTGTTGGTGAAGCCAAACAAATCAACGATTTTATTAGTGCAAAGATTAATGGATAACGTTGATTTTTCACAGCCTATGCGACAATCCTCAAAAGGGATTCTTGTTATATTTGGTTTTAATCTCTTTCAGTTTTTTAAAAAATTCTTTGTGGCTTTATTGGCCATAGGCTTCTCGCTTATGCGCAAGAAAACACTCATGGGAGTCACAACCACTACAATTTCACTTTTCTTTGTTGGGTTACTTATCATCATTTTGGTAGTGGCTATATTAAAGTATCTCAATTTTAAATTCCATCTGACCAAGAATGATTTTCATTTATCCAGAGGCATAATCAACAAGGACAATACCATTATCCCTAAGTCTAAAATCCAAAATGTTTATATAAAGCAGAATTTCTTACAACAGATCATCAACGTGGTATCGGTAAATATTGAAACTGCGGGAGACAAGAAATCTGAAATTGAAATTAGCGCATTGGATAGGCCGACGGCTCTTCTGCTCAAAGACAAATTATTTAATAAAGACAGCATCCATCTTCAACAAGTTGATGAACAGCCCATCCAACCATCACAAGTGTACTTTAAGATATCCATGAAACGCCTGTTGCTGGCAGGTTTATCGCAGAATCATCTGAGGAGTTTTGGTATCATAGCGGCATTTGTCATTGGACTTTACTACCAATTTCGGGACTTTATAGAAAATTTAAATTTAAGCGATCAAGTAGAGGACTTCATCACGCTTGATGAAGCTATGATTGCTAATTTGTTGCTAACAAACCTTATCATTCTATTTTTTGTATTGCTCATTTCCGTATTGTTTTCAATAGTAAAACTCATTATTGTCAATTTTAACCTTCAGGTCATTGAGCACCAAAAAACCGTAGAAATAAACAAAGGGCTTTTCAATAAAGTGTCCTTGATTTTAACACCAAGTCGCATTCAAAATTTAATTATTAAGACCAATCGTGTAAAACGCTATTTTGGTTTGCATACGTTGTATGTTAAGCAAACTATGGTAAACCAAAAACAACAAAAGAATTTCAATATTATCGCTTTAGAGCGACCGCAGGTGGATTACTTGATAGAAAAGCTTATTGATAACTATAGTTTTAACGGTGAACGTTACAAACCAAGACCGTATTATATGAGAATATTGGCATTGCGAATGTTAATTTTTACAAGTGCCATAAATCTATTGGCAACTCTGTTTTTTGGGTATGAAGCCCTATGGGCTAATTGTATTGTTATCCCAATCGCGACACTTTTTGTCTATATATCCTATAAGAAAGCATATTATATCATTTCTGAGGATTTTGTAACGCTAGGTAGTGGTTTTGTGGATACTGTAACCAATATTCTTGAAATCCATAAGATACAAGCGGTTAAATTAAGACAATCCATTTTTCAAAAACGTCGGAAAATTGCTTCTGTAATCATTTTTACAGCGTCAAAATCCGTGACGATTCCTTACGTCAATGAATCTGAAGCAAAAAGCATATACGATTATCTACTTTTTAGAGTAGAATCCCAAGCCAAGGATTGGATGTAAAATTGTACTTTTGCCATTAGAAAAAGACACCGATTATGTTAGTTGATTTTGATACATTACCAGAAGAATCCCGTGTTTGGATATACCAAGCCAACCGTTCATTTACTGAAGAAGAGATTGCAGAACTAGAATCTAAAATCGAAACTTTTATTACTGCATGGACAGCTCACGGTAAAGATTTACAAGCTGGTTATAAAATTGTATATAAGCGTTTTATAGTTATTGCATTAAACCAAAACTTGAATAATGCTACAGGCTGTTCTATTGATGCTTCCGTGCACTTTATTCAGCAATTGGAAAAGGAGTATAACGTAGATTTAATGGATAAAATGAACGTGTCCTTTAAGCAAGGTGAGTTTGTAGCTTATAAGCCTCTGGTTGACTTTAAAACCATGGCAAAGAACCGTTCAGTTTCTAAAAACACCATAGTCTTTAATAATCTGGTGACCAATATTGCAGAATTTAAAGACAATTGGGAAGTGCCTGCTAGCGAAAGTTGGCATAGTAGATTCATTAAGTAATTGGCCGATGTTGAGAAATTCTCAGCAAACAAAGACAATTATTATGCTTTTCGCATTTCGAAATATTTTTATTTTTCAGTTAGAATAGCCATTTTTACTACCAATAAATCACAAACACCATACTTTGGCAACAGATATTTTTCTTTTAAACATTTCAGGACAGGATAAACCAGGCTTAACTTCTGGTTTAACCAGTGTTTTAGCAGAATACGATGCTAAAATTTTAGATATTGGTCAGGCTAATATCCACGATACCCTGTCACTTGGGATGATGTTTGAAATAAAATCAGGGAAAAAATCTGCAGCCGTACTAAAAGACCTGTTATTTAAGGCCTACGAATTGGGCATAACCGCAAAGTTTACACCAATATCTCTTGAAAACTACGAGCATTGGGTGAGCATGCAAGGTAAAGATCGCTACATCGTTACAATTCTTGGTGAAAAGTTAAAGGCAGAGCAAATCTCTGAGGTCACGAAGATCATTTCAGAGAAAAATCTCAATATCGATTCCATTAAGCGCCTTACAGGTAGAACATCCTTGGTGAAAGAAGAGGAATATCCTAGGGCATCCATACAATTGTCCATTAGAGGACAGTTGAAGGATAAGTCTGAATTCACGTCTAGGTTTATGGAAATTTCAAAAGAGCTCGATGTGGATATTGCCTTTCAGGAAGATACTATGTTTAGGCGTAACCGACGATTGGTTTGCTTTGATATGGATTCTACCTTAATCCAAACAGAGGTTATAGATGAACTTGCCGAACGTGCAGGAGTGGGAGAAGAGGTGCGTGCTATTACGGAATCAGCGATGCAAGGCGAAATTGACTTCAACGAGAGTTTTGAAAAACGTATGAAGCTTTTAAAGGGCTTAAGCGAAGATGTATTAAAAGAGGTTGCCGAAAACCTTCCGATAACAAAAGGTGCTAAACGCCTGGTAGATACACTTCATAATTACGGTTATAAAACGGCTATCTTATCTGGTGGTTTCACCTATTTTGGGCATTATCTTCAAGAAAAATTAGACATTGATTTTGTATATGCCAATCAACTCGAAATTAAAGACGGCAAACTCACAGGACACTATCTCGGAGATATTGTCAATGGTACTAAAAAAGCGGAATATCTTCAAAAACTTGCCGATAATATGGGTATAGATATCGGGCAAACCATTGCTGTAGGTGATGGTGCCAATGATTTGGAAATGCTCAATTTGGCAGGACTTGGGATTGCATTTCATGCCAAGCCCAAAGTTAAGGACAATGCGCAAAATTCCATATCGAGCATTGGTCTAGACGGTGTGCTGTATCTATTGGGTTACCATGATAGGCATATTGATTTAATGGATAGTTAACCAAACTGTTAATTACACGGTTTATAAAACTATCCTAAAGTCTTTTTTACTTCTTGTTAATTATGCTATTTTGGCATAGTATTCGTTAATTAACCTAAAAACGATAAAAGAATTTTTATGCGCCATTTGTCCCTTATCCTTTTGTTTCTTTGTGCTCAAATTACTTTCGCGCAAGAGCTCACCAATAATCCATTACTTTCAGAAGATCCCATACAGCAACAAAAGTGGGTGGATAGTGTTTACAATTCCATGTCCATAAAGGAGCGTATTGGCCAGCTCTATATGGTGCAAGTGATGTCTAAAAACAGTGACCAAGTCAATAATGCTGTCATTGATTTAATTAAAGACGAACATATTGGTGGAGTGATCTATTCCAATGGTGGGCCTTACAGACAAGCACAGTTAAATAATAAGTTACAAGCTGTTTCTAAAATACCGCTTTTAGTTGGCATGGATGCAGAATGGGGATTGAGTATGCGTCTGGATTCAACGTATGCCTTTCCTTGGAATATGACCCTTGGTGCCATTTCAGATAATGAATTGGTAGAACAGACAGGACGACAAATCGGTGAGCACTGTAAACGCTTGGGTGTGCATTTTAATTTTGCACCAGTAGTGGATATCAATACCAATCCTAAAAACCCAATTATAGGCAATCGCTCTTTTGGAGAAGATAGGGATAACGTCACTGACAAAGGATTAGCATTTATGAAAGGCATGCAAAGTGCAGGTGTTTTGGCCAATGCAAAGCATTTTCCAGGTCATGGAGATACAGAAGACGATTCGCATAAAACGTTACCGACTGTATCATTTAGTGAGCAGCGTATAGATTCCATAGAATTATATCCTTATAGACAACTCATAAAACAAGGTTTGTCTAGCGTCATGGTGGCTCATCTTAATATTCCGAGTCTAGAATCTCGTAGAGGATTTCCGTCGTCATTATCTAAGCATATTGTTACCGATATTCTCAAAGAAGAGTTAGGCTTTAACGGACTAATATTTACAGATGCCCTTACCATGAAAGGCGCAGCAGATTATGTAGAAAAGGGTGTTGATGGATTGACTACAAAAACACTGTCAAAAGGCGGAGAGATTGATTTAATGGCTTTTTTAGCCGGAAATGATGTAATGTTGATGTCTGAAGATCCAAAGCGAGGTATCGCCAAGTTTGTTGAAGCTTATAATGAAGGCATTATAACAGAAGAGCGCTTATCACATTCGGTAAAGAAAATATTAATGGCTAAGTATAAGGTCGGATTGAATAATTATTCACCAGTCGGTATGTATAATCTTGGCTCTGATTTAAACCGAATTAAGGACGATGTGCTCTACGAAAACCTTATGGAAAATGCCATTACGGTGGTTAAGAATGAAAAGGCCTTATTACCGTTTCGTGATTTGCAAACCAAAAAGATAGCCTACGTGGAGTTGGGTGATGCCAGTGGTTCAATCTTCTTTAACGAGCTAAAAAAATACACTAAAGTACATCATGTTAAGGCGGATAAGCTAGATGGTGTTATCTCAAAATTACAGAATTACAATACCGTTGTAATTGGTTTTCATAAATCAAATGACAATCCTTGGAAGGATTATAAGTTCTCACAACAAGAATTAGCTTGGTTATATGAAATAGCAAGAACCAATACCGTTGTATTAGATGTTTTTGCAAGGCCTTATGCCTTGAATCAGTTACGATCCATAGAAAATATCAATGCTATTGTAATGAGTTATCAGAATAGCAGCATCGCGCAAGAGAAATCTGCGCAACTTATTTTTGGAGCTATTGGAGCCAAAGGGAAACTGCCTGTAAGTACAGGAGCATTTTTTCCGGTTGGTACTGGCGAATCTTATAATGCTTTAATGAGTTTAAGCTATGGTTTACCAGAACGCGTAGGTATGGATTCTGAAAAATTAAGCCGTATTGACTCGATTGCCAATTATGCCGTAAATAATCGAATGACTCCAGGTATTCAGCTGCTGGTAGCCAGAAGAGGAAAGGTGATTTACAATAAAAACTTTGGTTACCATACGTATTCAAAAAAGAACAAGGTAGATTTTGATGATGTTTATGATGTGGCTTCACTCACTAAAATATTGGCAACCTTACCTATATTAATGGAATTGGAAGGGCAAGGTTCCGTTTCACTAGATGCTAAATTGGGTGATTTGCTACCCGAGTTTAAGGACTCCAACAAAAAGAATATCACCTTAAGGAAAATGTTGTCGCATTATGCACAATTACGACCTTGGGTTCCATTTTATTACGCAACATTAGATTCTGTGACTAAAAAACCAGATCCAAAATATTATCGAAGTAAGCGTAGTAAGGAGTTTAATATCGAAGTTACCAATTCACTTTTTCTGCGTAGCGACTATAAAGATTCCATACAGGAAATCGTTAAGGAAAGCGATTTGCTTTCACGATTACGTTATCGCTATAGCGACTTACCGTATTACATTCTTAAAAATTATCTCGAAAGTTTTTATGACAAATCCTTACACGAGATTACCCAAGATCGTTATTACAAATCGTTGGGTGCTAATTACACCACTTACAACCCAAGAGAAGTTTTTAGTTTAAAGGACATTGTACCAAGCGAGGTTGACAACTATTATCGTTACAAAAAAGTACACGGTTACGTGCATGATATGGGAGCGGCAATGCAAGGAGGTATTGGTGGCCATGCTGGTATTTTTAGCAATGCCAATGATGTGGCTAAGATTATGCAAATGTATTTACAGAAGGGATTTTACGGCGGAAAGCGTTATCTAAAAGCCGAAACCATTGACAAGTTCAATACCTGCTATTATTGCGAACGAGATAATAGAAGAGGTATAGGTTTTGATAAACCACAATTAGGAGATGAAGGTCCAACTTGTGGCTGTTTATCGATGAAAAGTTTTGGACATTCTGGGTTTACTGGGACTTACGCTTGGGCAGATCCTGATGAAGAGCTTGTGTATGTGTTTTTGGCCAACAGAACTTATCCTGAAGCTGGTAAAAACTTATTGTTGAGAGAAAACATTAGAACCGAAATTCAGCGCTTGATATACGAAGCGATAATTGAGTGATTTAAAGGCAACCGTTATAAGTTAAAAAGTCCTTAAAGTAGAGGATAACATTTCTAAAACTTATAACTTTAGACTTTATATTGAATAGTACTGTCAGGTTGAGCGCAGTCGAAACCTAAATTGACCAAAACATAAAATAGACCTTTCGATTGCGCTCAAGGTGACATAAATTTAAACGTCTAGATGAAAATAGGAATTGTTTGTTACCCAACCTTTGGAGGTAGTGGAGTAGTAGCCACAGAATTAGGATTAGAGCTTTCTAAGCGTGGTCATGAAATTCATTTTATAACCTACAGTCAACCTGTACGGTTAGAACTACTGAGTAACAATGTTCATTTTCACGAAGTGCATGTACCAGAGTATCCCTTGTTTCTTTATCAACCTTATGAACTGGCACTATCCAGTAAATTAGTGGATATGGTAAAGCTACATGGTTTACAACTATTGCATGTGCATTATGCCATTCCGCATGCCTACGCAGCTTATATGGCTCAGCAAATGCTATATGATGAAGGCATTATTGTACCCATTGTAACCACATTGCACGGAACCGATATTACACTGGTAGGAAGTCATCCATTTTATAAGCCTGCAGTAGCATTCAGTATTAACAAATCAGATGCCGTAACTTCAGTTTCAGAGAGTCTTAAAAAGGATACCATGCGTTTGTTTGATATTAAAAAGGACATTCATGTGGTGCCTAATTTTATAGATTTAGAAAAGCACCTGCATAATTTTACGGATTGTCAGCGCGAAATGATGGCAGATGATGAGGAACGCATTGTCACTCACATTAGTAATATGCGCGAAGTGAAGCAAATCCCGGATGTGATTAAAATCTTTTACAACATTCAGAAAGAATTACCAGCCAAACTTATGATGGTGGGTGAAGGCCCAGAGAAAGAAGGAGCAGAGCGCATGGTGGAAGAACTAGGTATTAAGGATAAGGTGGTTTTCTTCGGAAACAGTCATGAGATTGATAGAATTTTATGTTTCAGTGATCTGTTCTTATTACCATCACAAACCGAGAGTTTTGGTTTAGCTGCTTTAGAGGCTATGGCAAGTAGTGTGCCTGTAATATCTTCAAATACGGGTGGATTGCCAGAAGTTAATGAAGATGGGTATTCAGGTTATCTAAGTGATGTAAATGATGTAAATGAAATGTCTGCCAATGCCATTCATATTTTAAAGGATCCTGAGGTTTTAAATACGTTTAAAGCGAATGCCAAGGCGCAGTCCCAAAAATTCGATTTGCATAGTGTAGTACCTATGTATGAGCGTATTTATGAAGAAACGTTAGAAAAATTATCGGTTATTAATTAGACCATACGGCATAGCGTGCTCTACGTAATTCCAATGTAATTTCCTTTTCCGCTTTAAGCGCTTCATCTCTAGTTAAAAAAGGATCAATATGATTGTATAGACTTGGTCTTAAGTACAGACCGTATTTCTCTACAATATTCGAAGAAATTTTATACCCTTTCTTATTTCTATAACCTGATGTATGTTGCTCAAAACGTTCTTTGGGAGTTTTACTGGTCATGCCCACATAGAGACATTCAAGCACACCATTATATTGTGGGTTCGCCACTCTAAACTTAGTGTTTTCAGTATATACACGCTTAGATAATTCTATAACATAAATACGGTAAAGCGTTTTGGGCATGTTATTTAAACTGAGATAAAAAGTCCATGACTACTTTCCAGGTTTCAGTAGCGCTGCCTTCAATTCGGTTTTCATCGAGCATTGAGGAACCATGAACACCATTTTCGGCTACATAAGTTTTATGGCCATTTTCGTTGGCAAGCTTCAATTGGGTTTGCGAACGCTCGCTTTCCATTTCAGAAGCTGGTTTCATTAACAATAAGGGTACTTTTATGGCTTCAATATGTGCATTAGGTTGACAACCTTCCATAGGATTACCAGATGCTGGTGAAAACGCCAAAACGCCATCAACGGCACTTTGGTTGTTATCGGCAAGCTTTAAAGCTAAAGTAGCACTATAACTACTTCCCCAAAGGATTGTCTTTCCGGTAAAACCAGAATCTTTTTTATAGTTTAACGCTGCGACCATATCTGGATAGGCATCACAATAGCCATATTCGTTTTTGGGAATCTCTGCAACGGTCCTGTTATAGCCACCATAATAATATTGTCCACCAACGCGCTGGTCTATAGTAAGAATATTAAATCCTTCTTTTCTGAGCTTAGGAATTATGGACTTATATTCAGCTCTGGTATTAGAACCTCCTTGATGAAATATGATAAGGGTAGGAGCGGACTTATCTTTTTCGTAGAGATCGCCATAGACTTTTATACTGTCACTGGCAAAAAAATGAATTTCGGTGGTGGCTTCGGGTTCAGACGTGGTTTTTACTTCGGTTTCTTTCTCTTTGCAAGACACTATGATTAAGAGCAGAAGAACAATAGAGCATAAGTTTTTCATAATATAACAAGTTAGAATCGGTAATAATTTTTAAGGTAAAAATCCTAAACGACAGTTAATTTATAGTAATTATTTATAAAAGTTGACTTAATTAACACTTTGTGTTAAAACCAGAATTTGCTATACTGATTCGCAATTTTATGTGCTACAGGGAAATTGTTGAGTTAGTAAAAAGCAAATCATAAGAATTTTTGATCGCTTATGTTTTTCAGAATTATGTTATTTAGAAGTCTAGAAAAAATCGTGAAAAAGAAGCTAGAATTTTTGCCACAGTGCTTCTTCGGACAAGCAAGACATTTGATTTTGAAAAGCAAAATGACGTTTCGATAATCTAAAGAATTTAATCATTGGTTAATGCTTTCATTTTTCTTATTCTTTAAGATCTAAGTTAGTATTGATAATTTCGAGAGTTTGAGTAAAAAATTCTTTCAAATCGTACTCATCTAGATTAACGAAGTCATTATTCACTTTGTGTATTGCAAATAAATTTTCAAACTGAAGTAAATCAATGTCCATATACTTCTGTTTAAAAGGTGAGTCATCTAATTTATTTGATTCATAAGATTCAGACCACCCTGAAAAATTCATGAATTTATCTTGGTTGATAATCGAAACATACTTGCTTAAGTATGGAATGATATGATTATAATAATAGTCATTACGAATTATATAATCTTCTTCAAGATTATCTAAAAGCCCTGAAACGCCAGTTAATCTACTCCGTAATTCTGTATCTTTTATAATGGATAATTTACCAGAACTGATGACTTCATTGACCAATCCTGTTTGCGCATCGAAGGACCCGAACATGTAAACTTCATTTAAAAGACTATCTAAATAGCGTTGATTCGCAAAAGGTTCATCGGTATGAATAAGTTGGATAAGAGCTATAGTCGATTCTCTTGTCGAAGTATTTAACTTAATGTTTCTGCTAACTTCAGCGAGATTGGTTTCGAATTCTTGCTTTAATCCTCCAAGTATTCTTGTTTCTTCTCCTTGGTCGGCAAGATCTTCCTTCCAGTTATTTAAACTTAGTGCTATTAAAATACCAATAACGACCAGCACAATTTCACCAACGGCATATTTAAGATATTTACCGGTTTTATTTTTTCCCAAAAGGTCGTATCTAATTCGTCTAAAAAACTTAATCATAGTTTCAGTCAGTGGTTTGGTTAAGCCCGCAAGCGGCTATCTCAACCAAAGGTCTACTAGACCTTTGATTTTGTATTGCAAAATGCCGTTTCGATAATCGAAAGAATTTGAACATTAGAGATTGGTTTCTCTAAAGGTATGCTATTTAATTTTGAAGTAGTTTTATAATGAAGGCTAGCGTGTTTGTGTATGGTTAGTTGCGTTGTTTGGCACTTAACTTTGCAAGTACACACCAGGCTGAAAATCCGCAAGACACGAGCACGAAGTGCGAACTGTGCGCAGCAAATTTTCAGAAGTAGGCGAGGACAAGCAATTATTTATAGCCATTGTTGTAAACAGTTATTTTTTTATTCGTTTCAATTCAGTTAGTCGGTTTTTATACATCTCAAAAATGACATCAGGATTCCATTCTTCGTCTTCCGTTTTTCCGTGTCCAAGTGACATTAGAGTAATTAATTCGCCGTTTTCAGCATAAAATTCACAATTCCAGCTCATTTGAGTGAAATGGTTTTTCGGCATATAATTTTCCGTTTCTTTTGCGTAAACCAACTCTCCATTTTTTTCAAAGTAGACTTCTTGATAATACGTTTCCTTTTCGTGTGACTCAATTTTTATTATTCGGTTTCCATTTTTCAGGTTGCATATATTCCAGAATTCCGTTTTGCTATTAAAGTCCGAAACAGCATCAATTCCTCCCGAACAATTCGATGAGTTTTGGTAAAATTCGGCGTTGATTTCAGAACGTATTTTTTCTTCCTTTTCACGTTGGCTTTGAGCGTTACAACTCAAAATTCCAAATGTCAATATTAAGGTCAGAAGTGCGTTTTTCATAATTGTTTACAACGTGTTTGTGTATGGTTTCGTTACGGAATGACACGCAGTGTTATTCCGACGTAAACCGAAAGATAGCAAAAGTGCAGGGAATTTCCGATAGGAAATTCCGCCGTAATGAATTATACATGGTGTTCTACGCAGTTTTTATTTCAGTTAATATTTTTCCATCAGCATTCAGTTCGTATTTATAACCTTCCCAATCTATTAATTCAATTCGGTTTTCGATAATTTTGAATTCAGTTTTTCCATCTGGATTTACAAAAATATCTCTCGCACTAAAATTCCATTTAGTTTCTCCATTTTTATCAATTCGGCTCACTTGAATTTCTCCGTGAACGATAAAATCTTTGTCAAATTCATAAATTCCGAAACAAGCTGCAACGTCATATTGATTTCTCCAATTAGCAGACAAATCCGATAAATTCAGAGAATATATTTGGTCAGAACAACAAATGTAAATTCGGTCGTTTTTAATTAGAAATGAATTTTCAGAAATTCCAGTTCCTCCTCCAGATTCCAATAATAATGCGCTACACTTTTCAATTCCGTTTTCTGTAATTCGAATTCCGTGTTTTGAGGAAGGTTCATATTCCAATTCAATTCCTAAATCGGCTGGATATTGTTTCTTAAATTTCTGACCAAATTCCGCTGAATCCAAATCAGATTCATTTGTTATTTCAATTACGGAATTTTTATATTTTACTATCATTTTATTGGTTTGGTCAAAATGTTGTACAACGGTCTCGTATAACCGTCAGTTACGGGTTAATATGCTTTAATTTTCGGTTAAGCACTGACGCTCGCAATTCCGAGTGGATTCGGACGTAGTCGAATCCGCCGTAATTGCGGTTATACATTGTTGTGGGTAGTACTTTTTCCAGTTTTATAATTTCTTTAAATTCCTAAATTCATATTTTTCAGTCGGACTATTTCTCTCAATTTCTACCTCATAATTTTCCGATTGAAAAGCTTTTTTTACAAATTCTTTTGCTTTTGAATATGCACAATGATAAGTTTCATATGAATCTTGCCAATGTCCGTCGTGTTCATAGTCAACAGAAAAAGCATATTTGTGCAGTAACGAATTCGCTTTAGTTTCTATTCGTCCAGCGTTTTTACTTTTCAGAGCATAAAGTATTTTCCAGTCATTAAATCCAGCATATTTAGTCCGATTAAGTGATTCCGCTCTTACTTCAACTGTTTTTGAAAATCCAATTTTCACAAGTTCTCCTGTCAAACTTCCAGCAATATAGACTATTCCGCCAGAGTCATTTCTTTTCTGAAATC
The DNA here is from genome assembly GCF_965284585.1 of Winogradskyella ouciana. Classification (NCBI taxonomy): domain Bacteria; kingdom Pseudomonadati; phylum Bacteroidota; class Flavobacteriia; order Flavobacteriales; family Flavobacteriaceae; genus Winogradskyella; species Winogradskyella ouciana. Next base: position 2,915,442 of record NZ_OZ260095.1, on the reverse strand, counting down.
CTAATTTCGCCGTATCGCATTGACAACAATGTCCACTTCTTGTTCGTAAAGTATGTCCCTCTTTTTGGCAAGGTGTAACATTATATGCAACCAATTTATTCAGTTCTTTCATAATCACGCGATATTCAGATTTTGAAAGTCCGTCAGCATCGAATACATATTTCGGCTCTACTTTTTGCTCTTTTAAAAATCTAATTTGTTCGCTTGTCAATCCTGCCATTTCGTTTTTCTCGTATTACCCACAACGGTTTTGTGTATGGTTAGTTGCGTGTTTAAGCAACTAATTTAGTAAACAAAAACGAACGCGAGAAAATTCCGAAGGAATTTTCCAAGTAGGCAACGACCAAAGCAATTAATTTTACACGTCTTAAGTTTACAATTGATTAAATTAGGTTAATAAACCAGAAAGAACAAAAGAGAGAATTAAGGTTACTATACACGGTGAGACTTAGATCTCGACAACATTGATAATCCTCTCTCTTTTTCTACTCTTATTTCGTTCAGTTCTGTGAGACTTTTAGATCTCGATTTTAAGTTGTTGAAACAGTAGTAGCTCGTTCTTTCCAAAAATCAGTTCTTATGAATAAAGATAAAGAAATTTACGGTATTGACATTAGCAAATCAGTGTTCGATGTTTACAGTGAGAGTGCTGGTCACCTTCAAATGGCAAATGACCAGAAAGGGTTTAAGTTGCTACTGAAAAGCTTACCTGAAAGAGCTTTGGTTGTTATGGAGGCAACCGGTTATTACCATTACAGGTTGGCTCAATATTTATACAAGAAAGGAGTTGAGGTATCAGTAGTTAATCCTTTATGTGTAAAACGTTTTATCCAGATGAAACTGGCCAAGGTAAAGACCGATAAGAGCGATGCTAAGTGGATCTGTGAATATGGTCAAAAGAACGAAGTTCCGCTCTATAATGCCTTAACAGATGTACAGGCAGAGTGCCTGCAACTCTTTAGATTATTGGATGTGTATGTAAAAAAGAGCACGGCGACCAAGAACAAGCTTCATGGTGAAACAACCTTGGATATTCCATCTAGAGTCGTTTATAAATCTTTACAGAGAAACTTAAAACATCTTAAGAAAGAGATTGAAGTATTAGAGCTTAGGTTGCTTGAATTAGTAAAACAAGATCAAGAGCAACAATTGACGTTATTGCAAACCATACCAGGTATCGGTATGAAGACGGCACTGTTTTTAATAGTGGTTACAGATGGATTCAAGAAGTTTGAGAGTGCCTCACAACTTTGCAGTTATGTAGGTATCACACCCACAATAAAAATATCGGGAAGTAGTGTAAGAGGCAGGAGCAAGATCAGTAAGGTTGGGAATAAAAAGCTGAGAAATTTATTATTCTTGGCAGCCTTTTCAGCCTGTAATTACAATAAGGCTTGCAAGGCATTGTTCGATAGGATTGTGGCCAAGGGAAAGAGTAAAAAACTGGCATTGATAGCAGTGGCGAATAAACTGTTGAAACAAGCTTTTGCTATTGCAAAAAGCGGATTGCCATACGATGAAAACTATGTTTCAAAATTAGCTTAAAATTGCTTGTTTTTTAACTCAGTTCTTTGTTGTGTGGCGTTTTTTTATTTCAGTTTATTGTCAATTCGTCTAATGAACTGAACATTTGTTAATTTTTCATCTTCTTCTTTACAAACCAATTGCATTCCAAAAGCGTAAAAGTCAGAACCATTGTAAAATTGAACTATTAAGTTGGTACAATGACTAATTATTGATTCTGGTTTTTTTATTTCGGATGAAAGATTGTTTTCTTCATAGAAGTTGATTAAATCATCCCAGTCAAATTTTTCAGACTCGGTTTGAGTCGGTTTATGTTTTTCGTTATTCTCAAAAATCTTTAAATGTCCTTGTCCATTTTCTTTCCATAAGACGTATTCCTTTTCGTAAGGTGAAGAACCATTATCTGAAATCCTTTTAACCAACATCAAAGTGTCAATTCCTTTCGTTTTCAGTTCACAAGCAAACAATTCCGACATTTTATCAATTTCCGCTATTCCAGCTCGATTCCAAGTTTCATTAATTCCAAATTTTTTGAAATTACAATCTCCTTTTCCATAATCAGTTATTTCATCCCACCTTTTTTGTTCAGCTTCTTTAACATCTAAAATTTCCGTGTTTACCAAATATGAACACTCGATTGGGACATAATAATCTTTGATTTTTAGGATGTAAATTATCTCTTTGTATTTTGATTTTGTAACGAAAATTATTTCGCCAATATCTCCAATTTGTGGTTCAAAGTCTTTCCAATATTCCTTTCCAGCTATTTTTTTAATTTCTGGATTAGGCCATTTAATATTATCACTTCCATTTAGTGTGCTATAAATTCCTCCATTGTGCCAAATTTTAGCAAAAGTTCCCTCAAGAGGTTTGACTTTCTTTAGTTTTCCACAGAAGTCGATTGGTTCTTCCGACTTTTCAAGATATGACAGTTTGTTTTGTCCAACTAAAGTTTGAAAAGTGAAAAGAAGTAATATGTAGACTATTTGTTTGTTCATTATTTTTTTTCTCAAATCTAACTGACTATCTCCAAATTCAAAATTCACAATGCGTGAACTGTACTTTTCAATTAGTTAATGTGTTTTTCTTGCGGTTGTCAAATGACACACAACGTGTTTGTATAAGATTAGTTGCGTGGTTTAAGCAACTAATTTAGCAAATACAAACCGAATAGAAAATCCGTGAGGATTTTCGTAAGTAGACTTGCACCAGCAATTAATTTTATACGGTGTTAGCTACCGTTATTTTCTTTCGTTTTTGATGTGTCTATGACTTCTTGAGCGTGAACTCTAATTCGTCCAGTTTCAGATGTAATTCCTTTTTCTTTATAAAATTGTTCCAATTCGTTAAATGTTAACCATCTCGAACCAATATGCTTGTCAATGAATAATTCCTCAAATATTCTATGTCCAACAGATTTTCCTTTTGAGTTTTTTACATCTACTTTTTTATCAGTTTCTCTAATTTTATTGACCATACAAACTGGTAAATGAATTCCAGATGAAATTAGAGATGCATCAGGTTTTGTTAAAAAAGAAGTTGGTCTTAAAAAAGCAGAACAATAAGGAAATCTATAATTACTTGAAAATTTAGAACCTTTCTCATTTTGACAGTATCCAGATTTACATATATTCTTATCTAATTTCTCTATTTGGTCAATCATATTCCCTTGTGAAAAATAAAGAGTTTTTGTGTTCCAAGTTTTATATTGAATATGGATAAATCTCACTTTTTGTGATTTTAAATCGAATTGTTCATAAACTAAATCAGAGCCTATTATTCTTTCAGCTTTGTCTGGATGAAGTAATCTTAATCTTAAAACTCTGTTTCCTGTCAATTCATAATCTTTTACTTTGGCAGAATCATAAATTTTCTTGTTAAAAAACTCGTGTTTGTGAGTTAATGAAAAATCGTGATTTAGTATGTAATTTTCGCTAATATCTTCTGGTTGAAAGTATTCTAAAGCCGATTCTAATTCAAAAACTTTTCGTTGGATTAGATTAGTGTTTTCTCCAGCATTTCTAATTCTAATTTCAGTATCTAAATCCTTTTGAATTAATTGTTCAGGCGAAATTGTATGTCCAGATTCTAATGAGAGTGCTTCCGCTTTTTGTTTGTAATATTTTACAATTTCACTTTCATTTGTCTTTGTTAATAGATTTTGAAAATCTTTAAAAAGTTCTGGGTCAAAATCATTAACGAGTTGTAGAGCTCTTTTGTATGGAATTGCTTGTCGTGTTCTTTTCGAAATAGTCAAAGCTTCTCGCATAGCAGAAAGCATCTGAAATGCTCTATTTCTACGTTCTTCTTCTTCGACTGAATTTAATCCAAAGTAACTCATATTGTTGGTTTTTCTTAATGGTAGCTAACGGCTCCGTATATGAAAAGTAGCGCTGAAAATAAGCGATAACTTTTCGGATGAACACAAGCCGAATTTTTAAATTTTACTATTTATCTTTTTATTGGAAATCGTCAAATTTAAAAATTTGGCGACTTTCCAAATATGCCCAAACCTTAGTGTTAGCAATGACTTGCGCTATTTTTTATATACAATGTTGTAAGTAGTGCTTTTTTCATTTACTTACTTAATTTCAAAATCCGAAATGCTCCTTGAATTACCAACACAAAAACTATTGTTCCGATAATCAAATCGGGTTTACTCGAACTTAACCAATTTACCAAAATTCCAGCAATTATTACTCCTAAATTGATAATCACGTCATTTGATGTAAAAATCATACTCGCTTTCATATGAGCCTCTTCTTTGCTTTTTGACTTTTGCAAAATGTAAAGACAAATTCCGTTTGCGATAAGTGCAAAAATCGAAACGATAATCATTGTCGAAAAATCGGGAAGTTTCTCGTCTCCAAAAAATCTTCTTAAAACTTCCACAAATCCAATAATCGCAAGTATTATTTGAAAATATCCAGCAAGTTTTGCAATTCGCTTTTTCTTAACTATAGTTCCTCCAACCGCAAACAAACTAATTCCGTACACGAAACTGTCGGCAAGCATATCCAAACTGTCTGCAACAAGTCCCATTGATTTTGAGATAATTCCTGTTGTCATTTCGATAATGAAAAAAGCAAAATTGATTGCAAGTACAGACCAAAGTAGCTTTTTTTGGTTTGTGTTTTCTTTAAATTCCGTTTGGTCGGTTTGTTCCGTTGAGATTTTTTTTCCGCCTAAATTCAGTTCGATAACTGATTTTTCGATTTGGTCAATTTCTCCGCTGTGAAAAACAGTCAGTTTTCGGTTTGGAATATCAAAGTCCAAATTCGCAATACTTGAAATTCCGTCTAATTTCATTCGGATTAGATTTTCCTCCGAAGGACAGTCCATTTTGGTTATTTCAAATATTGTTTTATTCATTCAGTTTCTGGGTTTTTCTGCATTACTTACAACGGTTTCGGCTATGAGTAGTTGCGTGGTTTAGCACTTAACTTTGCAAGTACACACAAAACTGAAAATCCGCGAGGATTTTCAGAAGTAAGCGAGAACAAGCGATTACTTATAGCCATTGTTGTATGCAGTTATTTATTCAGTTAAATGTTTTCTACTTATTTTCATAAGACCTGAAACAACTTCTTTAAATCTGCTCGTTCCAAATATTCCATTTAAGAATTCTTGAAACTCAATCTCATTCGATTGAATTGTTTTTTGTTTACGTTTCATTTTCTTTTTTGTTAACTCCTCAAAAATATTCTCATCTATTATTGAGAAAACAGGAAATAAGTCTACGTTGTAACCAAACCTGAAAACCTCGAATTTGTAAGATTTAATTGTATTACTTAATAAAAGAACTCTAAATTCAAAGTCAACGAATAAATCTCCAACAAAACTTTCCACTGGACTTATTTGAATTTCGCATAAATGTGATGTAGCCTTTGAAAAACCATCTATAGTTTTAGCTACAATGTCTTCTGGATATTCTTTTTCTGATTCTTTAAATTCATTCCATTCCATAATTTATACTGATATTTTATAGCTCAAAGGTAAATGGTCTGATTCAAGAATTACATTTGAGCCTTGGTTGTAATATTTATATTTTGATGATTTTTCAATTACCTTAATTTCTTCATCTTTAATTTCTCTACTTAATTTTGTACTAATAACTACTTGGTCTAAAAAGTGATGTTCTAAAATATCATAAGAAGAACCCGAAGGTCGTCTGAAATATTTTGTCCCTGGAAAACTAGAATTTGAAAATAATTTCCAAGTAGGGTTATAATATAATGCTTTATTCTTTCCTAAATGTGTGATTCTTTCTCGAGAGTTTATACTATTAGTAGCAGAAAAACCGTCAAAATCAATCATAGGTTTGTCAAATGGACTGACATTAAAATCCCCAATTAACAGAATTCTTTTCTCATCTGGAATTCCAATATTTAAGTCAATATCTTTTCTAAAATCTCGAATAAATTCTTTTAATGCATCAAAGTGCTGAAACATTTGTGATGGTAAATGCAAAGAAATTATATCTAGGTCAAAATCTGGTAATTTTACATTCGTGTAATATTTGTTCTGTAATCCAAGTTCAATATTAAGTTCTTTTTTTACTATTATTTGAACTCTTGAACTTCCAGGATTTAAAAAATGGACATAATCATTTTGTTCTAATAATTCCTTATCATCTTCTAAATTAGATTCGTCAATTTCTGACAAGAAAAATATATCCGGTTTTTCTGAATTACATATATCTACAATCTGTAATAATTCTTTAATGTTATTTGTATTCCAATAAATAAATTTCATTCATTTAGTCGTTTCTCGTAATTGCATACAACTCGTATATAACTCTGTATATACGTTTCTGTTACCGAATATAAGAATTATTTGCAAACACCCAGCACCAAAGACGTAAATAAAATTATGATATCGTGTGTATTGTATAACATATTTGTTATTTTTATACCACACATTATATAAAATACCTGTATGGATTTTAATAAGTATACCTTCGACGTCGCCGTCCATAATCAAAAAAAAGTGATCCTTGTAAAATTTGACTACGATATAGCCCTAAAAAATGCGCTACGTCAACGGTTTCCGTCAGCACGATGGAGTGCCTCAAAAAAATCATGGTACTTACCAGATTTACCTTCGGTAAGAAAAGCGCTAAACCTAAAACCACAAAACACGGTAGCGGAAAAGGCAAAGCGACTTCACATGGTTAATCAACAGGCTTATTTGGATTTAAATGAACAACTCACCTTAAAAAGGTATAGCCAAAGTACCAAGCGCATTTACCTCGCCGAATTTTATCACTTGCTCAATTTGCTCGACGATTATTATGTTGGCGATTTAAACCCTAAACGGTTAAAGGATTATTTTCTCTATTGTATTAAAGTAAAGAAAATGGGCGAACGAAAGATGAACGGAAAAATCAATGCCATTAAATTTTATTTTGAGCAGGTACTGCACCGACCAAAGATGTTTTTTGATATTCCGAGACCAAAAAAACCACAGACCTTGCCAAAAATGCTCAGTAAATCTGAAGTTAAGAAACTCTTTAGGGTCACCACAAACTTAAAGCATAGAATAGCATTGCAATTATCTTATGGTATGGGATTAAGGGTCTCAGAAGTAGTAGGTCTAAAAATAAATGACATAGATAGCAAACGTATGGTGGTGCATGTTAAGGGTGCAAAAGGCAAAAAGGATCGTTATGTACCATTGCCCAAAAGTATTTTGCCTGCACTAAGGGAATACTACAAAATGTACCGACCAAAACTATATCTTTTAGAAGGACAATATGGTGGTGCCTATGCTGTATCTAGTTTACAACAGGTTTTTAAAAACGCCATGAAAAAAGCGCGTATAAAAAAAGAAATCGGTATCCATGGGTTACGGCATTCCTACGCTACACATCTATTGGAATCTGGTGCAGATATGCGTTTTATTCAAGAATTATTGGGCCATAATTCTATAAAGACCACACAGGTTTATACTAAAGTGACTCCTCGTAGTAAATCTAAAATTACTAGTCCTTTGGATTCTCTTTAACGGTAGGGTAGAAGGTTATTGTTCATTAAAATCGTTGACTTCAATCCAGTAGCCATCAACATCTTGAAAATACACCTGAATTACTCCGTCTTTTCTGATGTAGTCCTTGTTTGGTGAGTTCACCCAATCCGAGTAGTCTATTTTTAAGGCTTCCAAACGTTCTGTAAAAGCAATGATATCGTCAGTGGATACAGCAAAATGTACCGCTTTATTGGTTTTAATGTCGGCATTGGGTCTTGGGATGAGATGCAATTGTATGTCATCATCAAAAGCTAACCAGCGCGTTTTAGAATCTGAAGCTGTATTTTCTATGTCCTTAAGTTGAAAGACCTTTTGGTAAAATTCAACAGCAGCAGTAACATCCTTTACCGATAGTGCTATATGATTGAATGAAAATTTAGACATCGATTAACTGCTACAGCATATTACGCTGATTCTTCCATAGTATGATACACGTTCTGCACATCATCATCTTCCTCCAGCTTTTCTAAAAGCTTTTCTACATCTTCCGCTTGTTCTGGCGTTAATTTTTTGGTCACTTGTGGAATACGTTCAAAACCAGAAGATATAATCTCAATATTGTTTTCCTCTAGGTAAGATTGAATGTTTCCAAAACTCTCAAAAGGTGCATAGATCATTACGCTTGTAATTTCTTCGCCATCTTCGTTTTCGTCGGTGTCCTCAAAAATTTCTTCAACACCATAATCAATGAGTTCCAGTTCCAATTCTTCGAAATCCAGGTCATCACCTTTAATCTTAAAATTACAGGTGTGGTCAAACATAAAAACAACTGAACCAGAGGTGCCTAAACTACCATCGGTTTTATTAAAGTAAGAGCGCACATTGGCCACCGTACGTGTATTGTTATCCGTTGCCGTTTCTATAAGCACAGCAATACCGTGTTGGGCGTAGCCTTCAAAAATTACTTCCTTATAATCCCCTTGATTTTTATCACTGGCACGTTTTATGGCACGCTCAATATTGTCCTTGGGCATGTTTACGGACTTGGCATTCTGAATCACTGCACGTAATCTCGAATTGCTATCAGGATCTGGTCCACCTTCCTTTACAGCCATTACAATGTCCTTTCCTATACGCGTAAAGGCCTTGCTCATGGCTGACCAACGTTTCATTTTTCTTGCTTTTCTAAATTCGAAAGCTCTTCCCATTGAAAATTATATTTTCATTTCCGTGAACCTGCCTGCCGGCAGGCAGGAACGGAAATCTAGTTATGTTATAAGTTATTTAAAATGCCTAAAGTTGTTTTGAAGGCAAAGCAAATTTAAAAAAATATTGAATGTATTAAGAACCTATTCTCAATTAAAGAACTGCATACTGCAAACTGAGCATTGTAACTTCCCCTTAGGGGAAAATGTCTACAAGACAAAAGGGGCTTACTCCTCAACTTCTACGATAGCCTCAATGGCTTCGGCAAGTTTAAAGTCCTTATTGGTAACACCATCAGCATCATGCGTAGAAAGCGATATTTTTAATACATTATAAACATTGCTCCAATCCGGATGGTGGTTTTGTGCTTCGCACTCAAAAGCAATTCGGCTCATGGCACTAAAGCAATCCTTGAAGTTATCAAATTCAAATTCGGCATGTATGGCATTGTTATGATATTCCCAATCTGGGAAGCGAAGTAATTTTTTTTCAATGGTGGATTCGTCTAATTTCATGTATTTGGATTTATGCTTAAAATTAATTAAATCCTGATAAGGTTACAACAATTAAAAAGTATTTATTTTACACGAAGCAGGAAGCAGGAAGCAGGAGGCAGGAAGCAGGAAGTGTGAAGCGTGACGAATAAGTATTGATTTTAAAATATTGTCTAACCATACTGCATACTGCCAACTGAAGACTGCAAACTATTTGCAAAGTTCTTCCAAAACAAAATCACTAGTCACCTGAAGGTGCTTAGGCAGTTTATTGAATTTCGGTAAAACCGCGAGATAACGATCTTCATTAGTGGTAAACACATGTTTTAACAATACTTTGGTACTTGAAATCTGCGCAATGATGCTTTTAATAAATTCATCATGATGTACTAAATCCGTACTTCCCAAATGAAACACACCATGTTTTTCCCTGTTAATGATGTAGTGTATTTGCTGTGTCACTTTTTTATCGAGAGTCACATTCATGATAAGATTCGGAAAAATTTCAACAGGTTCTTTTTCAGAAATATGCTGTTTTATTTCTTGAATTCTAGGACAATTAGTACCAAAAACCATAGGTAACCGTAATACGGCAACTTGTTTTTTTGGCAATCGCAGTAGCATATTTTCGATCTTAATTTTAAAATGACCGTATATACTATGGCTTAGGGTTTTATCTTGCTCGTAACTCGGATATTTACTGTAGGCATCAAAGGCATTGGCAGAAGAAAGAAATATGATTTTACTGCCAAATTCTAAAGCGTATTCTGCAATGTGCTGATGGGCTATGGTCTGTGCATTAAAATCGCCACGTAACGCTGAGATAATAACCGTAGGTTTGGTAACTTCTAGTATTTCATAGACATCGTCCTCTTCGACATTATAATGAAAGAATTGTTTGTTCTGCTCAAATTCCCTTCTCGGAGTGCGATAGGTGCCGAAGGTTTTAAAGTAAGGGCCCAATTCCTTATAAATAGCATGGCCTAGGTAACCACTTGCGCCAAGTATTAATATGCGATGTTTAGTATTTATTGTCTTCTTCATTAATCAATCTTCCTTCTAATACAATGGTTAAGCTTTTTTGTAAAACGGTAACTTTACAACGGTTGCAGGTATGGCTTTCTTACGTACTTGAATAAAAATTTTACTATCTGGTTTAGAAAATACGGTTGGCACATAGCCCAAACCAATACCAATGCCCAAACTTGGGCTCATAGTCCCAGAGGTGACGTTACCGATGACTTTACCATTACCATCAACGATATCATAACCTTGACGTGGAATACCACGCTCATCTAACTTAAACGCTACTAATTTGCGTTCTGGTGTACGCTCTTTTTCTGCTTTAAGCGCTTCGCTATTGGTAAAGTCCTTAGTGAATTTGCATACCCAGCCCAAACCGGCTTCAATAGGAGATGTGGTATCATCAATATCATTGCCGTAGAGGCAATAACCCATTTCTAATCTAAGTGTGTCTCTTGCTGCTAAACCTATGGGCTTAATGCCATAATCTGCACCAGCTTCCATAACCTTGTCCCAAACTTGTTTTACTTCAGCGTTTTTACAGTATATTTCAAATCCTCCACTACCAGTATAACCCGTTGCGGAAATAATAACATGCTCAATTCCTGCAAAATCACCAACAACGAAATTATAGAATTTTATTTCCGATAGATCGTGACTCGATAAGGATTGCATAGCTTCAACGGCTTTTGGACCTTGTATGGCCAATAAGGAATATTCATCACTTAAATCGCGCATCTCAGCACCAACATCATTTTTTGAGGAAATCCAGTTCCAGTCTTTTTCAATATTACTGGCATTAACGACCAGTAGGTAGGTTTCATCCTTAATTTTATAAATGATTAAATCGTCAACAATACCACCATCATCATTTGGTAGACAGCTGTATTGGGCTTTTCCGATGGTAAGTTTAGAAGCATCGTTACTAGACACTTTCTGAATCAGCTCTAAAGCATTTGGGCCTTCAATGAGAAATTCTCCCATGTGCGACACATCAAAAACACCAACAGCATTACGTACGGTTTCGTGTTCTATATTAACACCTTCGTATTGTACTGGCATGTTATAACCTGCAAAAGGTACCATCTTTGCACCAAGTGCTTTATGTGTTTCGGTTAATGCTGTGTTTTTCATGATAACGCTGTTTTATAGGATAATTTTCAACAGCGCAAAGCTACATAAATTTTAAGTTTTATATTTATTATATGGAGCTTAAAAGAGGTATTTAGAAGAATACTTTTTTGCTAAAAATCTAGCAACCACTCATCAATGGGTCTATCATCAGAGCCATGTAATACGGAAATATCTCCAGTAGATTCAAACACAACGGCTTTAGCTTCAGATAGCTGTATGACGTTGGCTTCACGCAATTTGGCCTTTAAATCGGAAATGGTAACCTTACATTTTTCTAAACTACCTTCTATGATTTCACCATCTTTCATTAAGAGTGTTGGTTTATTATCTATAAATTTTCTTATGACTTCCCATTTTCTGGCGTGTGCAACACCCATTTGTATGGCATAAATAGACATTAAACCAGCAATACCACTTTGAAGTGAAACTGATTTTGAGATAACCACTGTGGCCAATATGGAACCAATAGAAACAGTCATGGCAAAATCGAAACTAGACATTTTAGAGAAACTTCGCTTGCCACTTATGCGTGTTAATAGAACTAGCGCAATATAAGTGCCAAAAGCAGTTAGTAAAATAGCTAAGACATTATCATCTGCTGAGTAAAACCAATCTTTCATTGTGATTTAAAATTTTTAATTTGTTCGTTAACTCTATTTAAATCCTCTTGGCTAACATCTTCAGGTGCTTGTTCAGAAGCGCGTTCTGGTTCGAGAGAGAATTCGGCATACACAGGAAAATGATCTGAAGACGTCTCAGAATATACTTCATAAGACTTAAATCTAAATTCCTTAGTACAGTAAATATGATCTAACGGCCAGCGTAACAGAAACTTCTTGGCATTGTAAGTACTGTAAATTCCTCGGCCTATTCTAGGATCTAACGTTTTACTGACTGTTTTAAATAATTGATTGGTGCTAGACCAAGGTACATCGTTAAAATCACCAATGACAATTGTTGGATATGATGTGTTCATTACCTCTTTGGCAAGGATCATCATTTCAGCATCCCTATCCGTAGATCTTGGATTATGCTGTGGCATAGGTGGAGTAGGATGTATAGCGTGAATTTTAATCGTATCCCCAAACCTAGTAAGCGCCTTGGTATGTATAGACGGAATATCATCTTCGACTAAAAACTTCAATTGTGGGTCTACAAGCTCTAATTTAGAATAAAGTAACATACCATAGGTATTGTCTAAAGGGTATTCTAGTTTATAGTCATAATCGTTTTTAATCGCATTATATATCTCATTTCTCCAACGCTTGTTAGCTTCTGTAAACACCATTATATCTGCATTTGAAGACTTAATTGCATCGATAATAACTTGCATATCTTCGTTATCCTGGTAAACATTGGCAGTTAAAACACTTAATGAATTTTTGGCATTATCGGTAGCTTTTAACATATCCTCATCTGCGAAAGTAGTATAAGGGAAAAATTTGATGAACTGAAAAATAAAGCATGCCACTAAAATGGTTATAAAGGCATAATCCCCTTCATTCTTAAAATCAAATTTTATAAAATAAACAGTTAAAGCCAGTGCTGTCAAGAAGGTAAGCTGCACATGCGGAAAATCAAAAACCCTTATCCACCAATAATCCACCGCAAAAATCGGTGCTATGGTAATTAAAATAGCAATAATTCCAAATCCTTTCAAAAAATGTTTCAGTGTCATTGGTCGATGTATTGGTTAATACTTTTTAAAATATTGATTATTTACATAGTTTCCTAAGATTTATTGATTTGAGATAATCTATTTATGTATTGTGTTAAAATTTGCCTAGAAATGCATGCTGTTAAGCTTCGCTTCAATTTATGAAAGAAGTATTGCTTATGAGTTAATATTATTGGCTTTTGAAACATTAAAATTTAATTTGAATTCTGAATTTTACGTAAATCAATAAAAATAGTTCTAATATGGAAAGTATAGTTAAATCTTGTATTGAAGCATGTCAAAAATGCTTAGTGGATTGTCAGAACTGTCTTGTAGAAATGGCAGGTGTGGAAAGTATGAATGATTGTCCTAAATGTTGCGTACAATGTATCGATGCGTGTTATATTTGTATAAAAATGATGGCGGCCGATAGTGCTTATGCAAAACAGTACGCTTTGTTGTGTGCGGAAATTTGTGAGTATTGTGCGGACCATTGTGGTGCACATCATCATGAACACTGTAAAGTCTGCGAAAAGTCCTGTAGAGAATGTGCAGAGCTTTGTAGAAAATATGCAGCTTAAACCTTAATGAAATAAATGGCAATACTTGGTAATATTATAAAAGGTGTAATTCACCTAAAGGATGCTTTATCTTCTGAGGTCAATCACCAGGAAGCTCAAAGCGAAACATTAGTACATCTTCTAAAAGAAGCAAAAGATACCCAATTTGGAACCCATTATAACTTTGCGGATCTTTTAAAAAGTTCTGATATAGAGAAATCTTTTGCCGATAACATTCCTTATTTTGATTATAATAAAATCAATGAAGAATGGTGGCACAAGCTTCACGATGGTGAAACTGATGTCACATGGCCAGGTAGTCCTACATATTACGCATTAAGCTCAGGTACCACAGGAAAGACAAGCAAACGGATTCCGGTAACTGATGAAATGATTGAAGCTATTCGTCAAGCTGGGATTAAGCAGGTCTTTGCTTTAAAGAATTTTGATTTTCCAGCCGATTTTTTTGAAAAGGAAATTATGATGTTGGGAAGTTCAACCGATCTGGAAGAAAGAGACCAACATCTCGAAGGTGAAATTAGCGGCATTAGTGCCAGTAATATTCCTTCCTGGTTTAGAGGATATTATAAACCAGGTGAAGACATTGCCAAAATTGACGATTGGGATAAACGTGTACAGCGCATTTCTGAGCGTGCAAAAGATTGGGATATTGGTGCGTTAAGTGGCATTCCTTCCTGGATAGAGTTAATGCTCCAAGAGGTTATCAATTACCATAATCTTAATAACATCCACGAGATTTGGCCTAACTTACAGGTGTATACTTCTGGTGGTGTAGCTTTTGGACCGTACGAAAAAAGTTTCAATGCGCTAATGGGTAAACCTGTTACTGTTATTGATACTTACTTAGCTTCTGAAGGTTACATAGCAACACAAGTAAGACCAGAAACAGATGCCATGCAGCTAAACACCGATAATGGTATTTATTTTGAATTTGTGCCATTTCAACCAGAATACATCAATCAAGATGGTTCCCTTACTAAAGATGCTCCATCTATAACCTTAAAAGATGTAGAATTAGAACAAGATTATGTTTTAATCATTAGTACCGTAAGTGGTGCTTGGCGTTATCTTATAGGTGATACTATAGAATTCACCAATGTAGAACGTGCCGAAATTAAAATAACAGGTCGAACAAAATTCTTTTTAAATACAGTGGGCTCTCAGCTGTCCGTTAATAAAATGGATGCTGCCATGAGAGAATTGGAAGAACAATATGATACCACTATCCCAGAATATACTATTTGCGCCAAAAGAGGTGAGGATGATGAGTTTTATCACTTTTGGTATTTAGGCTCAGAATTAAAAAATCCTGATGAAAAAGCTATAGCAGAATCTCTGGATAACGCTCTAAAAAGTGCGAATAAAAACTATAAAGTGGCAAGGAGTAAAGCGTTACATGGAGTAAAGGTGAAAGTGGTGTCGCCAGAACGTTTCTATGATTGGAACGAACGAAACAAAAAGAAAGGTGGCCAAGTAAAAATGGAACGTGTAATGAGTGAAGAAAAGTTTAAGGAATGGGAAACATTTGTTAACGACGATTAATCGTCTTTAGCCTTTTCATCTCGCTGTTTTACCAACTCCATAATCTCTTCTGGGGATAAATAGTATTTCTGTATTCTATCTTTATAGGTTTGTGTAATTTCGGCATGGTTCAGTATGAAATCCTTAGTCTTTAGAATATAATCTTCCATACCAAAAGCTACGGCAAAACTATCTGCGGCACGTTCAGCTTCAACAATGTGATTATCTGACAGCAAATATTTTATTCCGAACCATATTAAGTTGAGTTTACTACGATTTTGGTAATCCATAATATGTCCAAGTTCATGGCCAATCCATCCAATAAAAATATCCTTAGGGATATGACGTGTCATAAATTCCTTATCCGAAATCTTAAAAGTTTCACTAATCAATATGACATACTTTCTATTTTTTCTACTTCTAAAAAAACTTCCAAATGTAGGTCTAGCCTGCATGGTTGATTTTTTGATGTTTTTTTTGAATCTAAATTCTATAGATGTATTTTCTAATGCTGGATAGTAGGATAATGCAGTATTAACTTCATTAATTATAGACTCGGGAATACGATGTTGGGCGCTCATAAAATTTAGCGATAATAAAAGTATTATTTGGATTGTTGTAATGTTTTTCAACATATGCAATAGTATAATAAAAATTTATGGCATCCCATAAAATTTTATTCTAAATATATTAGTGTAAAGCTACATATTGTAGCAGTTTAATACTATAAATATTGGTATATTTGTAAATATAATACGGAGGTCCTCAAATTGTCGTTTCAACGCGCCCAAGAAAAACTTAAAATACTAGCAGACGCAGCAAAATACGATGTATCGTGTTCATCGAGCGGAAGCAATAGATCTAACACCACCAAAGGATTGGGTGATGCCACAGGTATGGGTATTTGTCATTCTTACACCGAAGATGGTCGCTGTGTATCACTATTAAAAATACTGCTCACCAATTACTGTATATTCGATTGTGCTTACTGTGTCACCAGAAAAAGTAATGATATTAAACGTGCAGCCTTTAAGGTGCAAGAAGTTGTGGATCTTACTATTAATTTTTACAGGCGAAATTATATAGAAGGTCTCTTTTTAAGTTCAGGAATTTTTAAGAATGCAGATTATACCATGGAGCGTTTGGTTGCTGTAGCCAAAAAGCTTAGGCTAGAAGAAAACTTTAATGGTTATATCCATTTAAAATCCATTCCTGGTGCATCAGATGAATTGATGCGTGAAGCCGGATTGTATGCTGACAGACTTAGCGTTAATATTGAAATCCCTACCGAATCTGGACTTAAAAAATTGGCACCTGACAAAAAACGCGAAGACTTCATAAAGCCTATGGTAAAGGTGAAAAATGAAATCATTCAATACAAAGCTGAAAAGAAAATTATAAAAAGTACCCCAAAATATGCTCCAGCAGGTCAGAGCACACAGATGATTATTGGTGCTAGTGGTGAGAACGATTTTCAAATCATGCAAACTTCAAATCATTTTTATAAAAATTACAATCTAAAACGTGTCTATTATTCGGGCTATGTTCCTATAAGCTATGATGATAGATTGCCTAAGATTGGGAGTGATGTACCAATGCTAAGAGAAAACCGATTGTATCAAACCGATTGGTTGATGCGTTTCTACGGCTTTGATGTTAGTGAATTACTTAATGAACAGCATCAACATCTCGATTTGGATGTTGATCCTAAATTAGGCTGGGCGCTTCGTAATCTGCACGAATTTCCTGTAGATATTAATACAGCAGATAAGCGGATGCTGGCAAGGATACCTGGCCTAGGGATGAAATCTGTGCATAAAATTATTAATGCTAGACGATTTAGACGTTTAAATTGGGAACATCTCAAAAAAATTGGAGTGTCCTTAAATAGAGCGCAGTATTTTATTATTTGTGATAGCAATCAATTTGAAAAACGGGATTTGACTTCGGAAAAAATCAAAGGATTGATTTTACAAAATTCCACAAGCAAATACAGAAAAAGCTTGAGTAACCAGTTAAGTCTTTTTGGTTAGATGCAAGCAAAAAACCTCATATATGATGGTAGTTTTGATGGCTTTTTAAGTGCAGTGTTCCATGTTTTCGAATTAAAATTGAAACATGTCACCATTCAAAATCAATTTGAAAATCAAAATGTTTTATTTTCAGAAAACGAGAACATTGTTACAGAGGAGACAAAAGCCAATCGTGTATGGAAAGGTTTAAAATCTCGTTTGTCTTCTCGTGGCAGATACCAATTATATTATGCTTTTTTAAGCGAACAGCCAGGGATCGAGGATGTACTATTGGATTATATACAATATGCTTTTTCAAAAAGTAACCCTATTGATAAGGACTATTCGCATCCATCAGTGTTAAAAGTAGCGCAAACCGCCAAAATGGTAGGTAGAGAAAAGCATAGAATGGAAGCGTTTGTGCGATTTAGATTAACAAAAGACCATATTTTCTTTGCCAATATAGAGCCCGATTTTAATGTGTTACCTCTAATTCAAAAACATTTTAAACGGCGCTATGCGGATCAAAAATGGATGATCTATGACATAAAACGCCATTACGGATTATTTTATGATCTAGAAAAAGTAGAGATTATAGATATGGATTTCCCTACGAATTTTGATTTTACTAA
Organism: Winogradskyella ouciana; assembly: GCF_965284585.1. NCBI lineage: Bacteria > Pseudomonadati > Bacteroidota > Flavobacteriia > Flavobacteriales > Flavobacteriaceae > Winogradskyella > Winogradskyella ouciana. Next base: position 2,897,691 of record NZ_OZ260095.1, on the reverse strand, counting down.
AACCGATTCTGAATATTTTTCTGAGCAAGAGTTTGAATTTCAAAAACTATGGCAAGATTATTTTAAGGCTACCAATATTGGGTCTAGAAAAAACATGAAACTTCACATTCGTCATGTCCCAAAACGATATTGGAAATATCTAAGTGAAAAACAACCACAATAGCTTATAAATGTTTTACATAACCCGCTGCCCAATCCTTAATCCTTGGTCCAAAACATTCCAAAATAGCGTCCACTCCCAAAACGCTACCTTTAGCTAACCTTCCTAAAACAGATATGGTTAATGTTTTATCTTTAATTTTGGATTTTACATGACCATCGTTCTCAGTCGCAATACCTAAATCATTATGAATAGGTTTAATGAATTCATTTTTAAGCATATCTACCACAAGTGGTGAAGTAACATCTACTAATTTCGGTGAGTCTAGAACACTATTTATCATAACTGGGACGGAAATAGTTTTACCATTGGAATTCGTTAGTTTCCAACCATTCTCAATGGTTTCAATTGCTGGGTCGTTAACAAAATCTAGAGACAATACATCAGCATCTACCAAAGCTAAAATTTGCTGCATACTTTCAATGGGAGGACCATAGGTAAACCGTTTACTGCGCTCATCCAATGCAATGATATCTTCCATAAGTTCGTCATCTAAATTAGAATGGGACAGTGTTCTATAAAAAGTAGGCTGGCAATGGCGCCAAACTTGCCAAACACAAAAATCTAATGTAACGGGAGCTTTTCCCAAAGCCATATGGATATATTTTTGTATTAGGTTGTAGGTGTCGATGGAATCATTTTGTATCAACGGATGTTGATAGTCATCATTTTCGAGAAAATGTAGAATTAATGTCTCTACTTCCTTTTTGGTAGATTGATGCGTCACGCTTTTATCATATAAATCAAAAAACACTCTAGTCGCAATTTTGCTAAAAGGTTGCAGTAGAAAATTAATATTTGATGCCGTTGGATTAGATTGTGCGCTTGTTATAATAGCATTTTTAAGCGACTCTATTTCTTCATTTCTCGGACTATACCAATTGTCTGTAATTTCATTATATGGCTTAGGAGCCAGTGGCAATCCGTCTAATGAAAACGGTATCAGTTTTAAGTTTTGAGGTTTGACCTTATAATAACAGGTTTGTAAGGTGTCCTCATCCATAATTTTGAAATTCCCATAATTGTTTATGGTGAGGTATCTCATAGCATCAACCATGGTAAGTCCAAACCCTCTAATACCTACAAACATGTTTGTTTTGTTTTTAAGCGCTTTAAACTGTTGTACAGGATACGTATCCTCATAGACTTTCAATGCCGTTTTGTTTTTAGCGAATTGTTTCCATTGTTTAAGCTGGTCAGAGATATTAGTAGGTTGGTGGCCAATGGTTAAAAGTACATCGTGACATTGCAGGGTCTCACCGCCATAATTTAGTTCAAAGCCATCGTCCGCACAGTCAATTGTTTGCACCTTAGCCTTTATAAGTTCAAAAATTTGGTTGTCTTTTATGGCGCTATGCACGGATTCAAATCTTTGGTTAAGATATTCTCCAAGTTTGTTTCTGGGAGGAAAACGATCTTTTTCAAATGCTTTAAGAGAAAAATCACACCAATCATGGTATGAAGGAAAGGCTGAAACCGTAGTGCCAAATAGGTTAATTTCGGGTCGCTCTTTTATTTGATCCAACAGTCGCTCTGTGATATTTATCCAGTTAGAGTTAGGTTGCTTAGGATTCCAAACAGGTCCGGCTCCAGGAAAATCTGTAGATTCAAATCCAAAAATTTTAATTTTGGATTTAGTTTGGGCTAATTGCTTTAAAAGCTCTTCGAGAGCAAATAGACCTCTAGGACCTAATCCAATAATTGCTAGTTTCCTCATTGTGAAGCTAAAAGTAATAAAAAAACCACCTCAGTTATAAGGTGGTTAGATTTTATAAAATTATAATGGTTTTAAAACTGGTATCTTATACCTAAAGCTAAATCAATACCAACATCATCCCTAAAATCACCAAAACCGAGTTCTGGTCTAATATCTAGAGATAGCTGTAATGGGATATCAAAATTATATTCTATACCAACGTCTCCAGCTACAAAAAGAAAGGTGTCGTCAAAATCGTCATTACCAGGTACGTCTACGCTATAAGAGCCAACACCTCCACCAGCACCTGCATACCAATTAAAATTACCATCTAATTGCCATACCCATTGATAAAGCCCTGTTAATTTAAAACCATCATAGTTGTTACCGCTTCTTATACCCAAATCCAATTCAAGCCGATTGTTGTCACCAAGTGCTCTCTGGTAAGAAATTTCGGCACCAAAACCGTCATCATCGCCTAACCTAAGCCCTATGGCATTGTCAGCTATTTCTTGTGCATTCATAAAGGCACATCCTACAAAAACTGCGAATGTTGCTAAAAATAATTTTTTCATAATCATTGAGTTTTAAGTTTTTTTATCAATTGAGCATTAAAAAGTGCTCTATCTTAACATAACGACTAAATTATGTTAAAATTGAATAAGAAGACTTATTTTTATGACAATTTTATAACTCATTTAAAACTTATCTTAACACGTATGCCTAAGGTTGTTGATACTGAATATTTTAAATTAAAATCAAAGCTTAAGGGCGAACTACTTACTGACGATTTAATAAAAAATTTATACGCTACTGATGCTTCTGTTTATAGAATCTTGCCTGCTGCTGTAGCAGTTCCTAAAGATAAAGATGACCTTAAAGAACTTATTCGTTTTGCGAATGAAAATAACATTTCATTAATCCCTAGAACAGCTGGTACATCTTTAGCTGGGCAGGTCGTAGGCAATGGTATTGTTGTAGATGTTTCAAAACATTTTAATAAGGTTTTAGATATTAATGAAACCGAAAAAACAGCAACCGTTCAACCAGGTGTGGTTAGGGACGAATTGAACAATTATTTAAAACCCTTCGGCTTGTTTTTTGGACCAAACACATCAACATCTAATCGTTGTATGATTGGTGGTATGGTCGGTAACAATTCTTCAGGAACCACATCCATTCAATATGGTGTAACACGCGATAAGGTTGTAAGTTTAAAAACATTACTAAGTGATGGCAGTGAAGTCGAATTCTCTAATATCTCAAAAGCAGATTTTCAAGAAAAACTGAAGCTAAAGACACTTGAAGGACATATTTACAGTACTATTTATGATGCCTTAAAATCTGAGGCTGTTCAAAAACAGATAGAATATAATTTTCCTAAACCTGAGATCCATCGTAGAAATACAGGTTATGCCATAGATGCATTGATAGATTCTGAAGTACTATCAGACTCACGTACAGAATTCAACATGTGCAAACTCTTAACCGGAAGTGAGGGCACCTTAGCATTTACCACTGAAATTACGCTGCAGCTCGATGAATTACCTCCGTCTGAAAACGCTATGGTAGCCCTTCATTTTGATAGTGTTTCAAAATGTATGAAAAGTGTTGAAGCCCTAATGAAGCACAATCTGCATACTTGCGAGATGATGGACGACACCATTTTAAACCTTACAAAGCACAATAAGCAACAGCAGCAGAACCGAGCATTTATTCAGGGTGAGCCAAAGGCGATTTTGATGTGCGAACTAAAAGCAGCAACTAAAGACGCCTTAGATATTGCTTTGTATGAGTTTATCGCCAGTGCTGAAAAATTGGGTTTATCTTATACTTCGCCAGTCTTGGTGGGAAGGGAAATAGACAAAGCTTTGGAGCTACGGAAAGCAGGACTGGGTTTGCTGGGTAACATGATAGGAGATAAAAAAGCGGTGGCCTGTATTGAAGACACAGCAGTAGCTCTAAGTGATTTAGAAAATTACATTTCTGAGTTTACGGAACTAATGAATTCTTATAACCAAAGTCCAGTATATTATGCCCATGCAGGAGCAGGAGAGTTGCACCTTAGACCGATTTTAGATTTAAAACAATCTGAGGATGTAGAATTGTTTAGAAAAATTACGACTGATGTCGCCAGATTGGTCAAAAAATATAAAGGCTCAATGTCTGGTGAACATGGTGATGGTATTGTACGTGGAGAATTTATTCCATTTATGATTGGTGATGTTAATTATCAGATTTTAAAACGTATAAAATCTGTCTTTGATCCGAATACTATTTTTAATCCTGGTAAAATAGTGGATGCACTTCCCATGGATAAAAATCTTAGGTACGAAACAGATCGTCAAGAACCTAAAGTTGAAACCGTTTTGGATTTCTCTTCTTCGCAAGGTATTCTTCGTGAAGCTGAAAAGTGCAATGGATCTGGTGATTGTAGAAAGCTACCAGAGTTTGGCGGCACCATGTGTCCGAGCTACAGAGCCACACGAAACGAAAAAGACACCACAAGGGCTAGAGCCAATGCCTTACGCGAATATTTAACCAATTCAGAAAAGGCCAATAAATTTAACCATAACGAGCTTAAAGAAGTTTTTGATCTGTGTTTAAGTTGTAAAGCCTGTGCCAGTGAATGTCCCAGTAGTGTGGATGTGGCAAGTTTAAAAGCCGAATTTCAATATCAATATCAAAAAGAAAATAGCTTTAAGTTTAAGGATAAGTTCTTTGCAAATTCAACTAAATACAACAAAATAGCTTCAAAAGCGCCTGGTTTTTATAATGCACTTTTCCAAACAAAATTCGTTGCTGGTTTTATGAAAATAGCGCTTGGTATTCATCCAAAGCGTAGTTTTCCGAAGGTGTCAAAGCCGTTAATAAAACGACAACAAAATCGTGATGAAAGTACTTCAAAAAACGCTATTAAAACGGTCTATTTGTTTGTCGATGAGTTTACTAATTATCTAGAATCCCATATTGCTTTAGACGCTCAACTTTTACTTCAAAAATTAAACTACAACGTATTGTTTATTAATGATTTAGAAAGTGGAAGAAGTTTTATTTCTAAAGGCTTTTTAGAAGAAGCGAAAGCAATTGCCAATACCAATGTTGAGTACTTTAAAAACAAAGTAAGTGAAGAAAGAAATCTAATAGGAATCGAGCCCTCAGCCATACTTACTTTTAAGGATGAATATTTAAGATTGGCTGATGATATAGACGCTGCAAAATCCATTGCAAAACATACGTTTTTGATAGAGGAATTCATTCAGAAAGAAATAGAACTCGGTAACATTTCTTCAGAGCAATTTACAACAGAGTCTAAGACTGTGAAATTCCATGGGCACTGTCACCAAAAAGCCTTGGCCAATCAAAAGTCCAGTTTTGATGTGTTGAACTTACCAAAAAATTATAAGGTTACCATTATTCCTAGCGGTTGTTGTGGAATGGCAGGCAGTTTTGGGTACGAAAAAGAAAAATACGACATCAGTATGCAAATTGGAGAACAAACTTTGTTTCCTGCTGTCAGAAGAGTATCGGATAATACCATTTTGGTCGCTAATGGAACCAGTTGTAGGCACCAGATAAAGGATGGTACAGGGAGAACTGCCAAGCATCCCATAACAATTCTTAAAGAAGCTTTAATCTAGTTTCTTCTTTTTCTTCGGCTGTTCTACAATCGTAATGGCGGCAATTAAATCCTTAACATCCATGTCCTTTAATTCTTCATCAGCAAAAAAAGGAGAAAGCTTGTCCTTACTGTAATTGTAGATTTTCCAACGTTTAAATTGATACTCTAAAGCCGTGAAATTTTCTACCCAATCACCAGAATTTAAGTATGTTGTCTTACCGTATTTGTTTTCCTTAACAAGCATTTTTGGTTGATGGATATGTCCACAGACCACATAGTCGTAACCATTTTCTATGGCCAGATCTGTGGCCACATTTTCAAAATCATTGATGTATTTAACGGCACCTTTTACGCCGTTTTTAATTTTTTTTGAGAGTGAATAGCGTTCCTTTCCCATTTTCTCTAAGCACCAATTAACAAAACGGTTTATAAGAATAAGGAGGTCGTAACCCCAACCACCTAACTTAGCTAGCCATTTTGCATTCTGAATGGAAATGTCAAACACATCACCATGAAAAAACCAAGCTCTTTTCCCATCCAACTCTAAAACTACCTTATTGACAATGGAAATATTGCCAATTTCAGTATCAGCAAATTTTCTAAGCATTTCGTCATGATTACCAGTAATATAAATGACTTCTGTACCGTTTGCAGCAAAATCCATAATTTTTTTAATGACACTTAGATGTGATTTTGGGAAATAACGCTTCTTAAACTGCCAAATATCTATAATGTCTCCATTAAGAATCAACTTTTTGGGTTCAATACTATTTAGGTAGGTCAATAACTGTTTTGCATGACACCCAAATGTACCAAGGTGCACGTCAGAAATGACCGCTATTTCTACTTTTCGCTTTAGGTTCAAAATAAATTGTTAGTACTGCAAAGAACACACATAACTATTAATTAAGTGTAATTAGAGAATTAATATTCCGTGAGGAAAATGTTACGGGAATGTTACTAAACTTAACGTTGAATAATAAGAATAAATGTCAATGACAGCCTTAAAACAGCAATTGGTATTTTTGTTTCTGTAATATTAGATTTACTTTAGCGTAAAATAAGATTTAATGGCAGGAAATTCCTTCGGAAAATTATTTAAACTTACCACTTTTGGAGAGTCGCATGGAGCAGCCATTGGCGGAATTATAGATGGATGTCCTTCGGGCTTAAAATTAGATTTTGAAGCCATTCAGAATGAGTTAGATAGACGCAGACCAGGTCAGTCAAAAATTGTCACACAACGTAAAGAACCTGATACGGTCGAATTTCTTTCAGGACTATTTGAAGGTCAGACCACAGGAACTCCAATAGGTTTCATTATAAAAAACACCAATCAAAAATCTAAAGATTATTCACATATAAAGGACGTGTATCGTCCTAGCCATGCCGATTATACTTATGACCAAAAATATGGCGTAAGAGATTATAGAGGTGGTGGTAGAAGTTCTGCCAGGGAAACCGCATGTAGAGTAGTGGCTGGCGCCATTGCAAAGCAATTTTTAAGCAGTATAAAAATTGATGCTTTTACATCTTCAGTTGGTGATATTTTTATTGATAAACCTTATCAAGATTTAGATTTTTCTAAAATTGAATCCAATGTTATTCGTTGCCCTGATGAAGCCACTGCAGAGAAAATGATAGCTAAGGTACAAGAGGTGAAAAAACAGGGAGATACCATTGGTGGGACCATTACCTGTGTGTTGCAAAATGTACCAGCAGGATTGGGAGAACCTGTTTTTGATAAACTTCATGCCGAATTGGGTAAGGCTATGTTATCCATAAATGCTGTAAAAGGTTTTGAATATGGTAGTGGTTTTTGTGGAGCAAAAATGAAAGGCAGTGACCATAACGATAAGTTTAATGAAGATGGCAGTACGCAAACTAACTTATCTGGTGGAGTACAAGGTGGGATTAGCAATGGTATGGACATCTATTTTAGAGTTGCGTTTAAACCCGTAGCAACCACACTTCAAAAACAAAACACTATAAACAGCAAAGGTGAAACTGTAGAAATGCAGGGCAAGGGTAGACATGATCCTTGTGTTGTGCCAAGAGCAGTACCTATTGTTGAAGCTATGGCGGCTTTGGTTTTGGCGGATTATACGCTGTTAAGACGACAGGAAACAAAAGATTGGTAGAACTAATCTGAACGTTATAAGTTAAATATAAAAAGATTACCGCTGGAGTTTATCTTGAGCGCAGTCGAAAGACAACAATACTATGAAAAAACTAGCATTACATTGGAAAATTATAATAGGAATGGTACTCGGTATCATTTGGGCTTTATTATCGAGCTCAATGGGCTGGAGCGAATTTACCATTAATTGGATAGATCCTTTCGGAACCATTTTTATTAATCTTTTAAAGCTTATCGCTGTGCCTCTGGTGCTCTTCTCTATCATTAGTGGAGTTGCCAATATTGGTGACCCATCTAGCTTGGGTAGAATGGGAGGAAAAACTTTAGGTATCTATTTGCTTACCACTGTAATGGCCATATCATTGGGATTGTTGCTGGTTAATGTTGTAAAACCAGGTAAACTTATTGATGAACAAAGTAGAATTGATAACAGAATCAGTTATGAAATTTGGGCAGATTCCGAGGGTTATGAAATAAAGGATGGTGTAAACTACCTTAAAGATCCAGAGTTTATGGAGCGTGCACAGGAAATTTCAGAACTATCCAAAAGCGAACTTCAAGAAGCAGCCGTTGCAGATAAGATGGAAACTGTTGAAAAACGAAAAGAGACAACACCATTGCAACCACTGGTAGATATTGTGCCAAGTAACTTTTTCTATTCACTGTCTAACAATGGTTTAATGCTTCAAATTATATTCTTTGCCATATTCTTTGGTGTGTGTCTATTATTTATTCCAACAGATAAATCTGCACCAGTATTAAAATTAGTCGACGGTGTTAATGAGGTATTTCTAAAAATGGTAGATATCGTCATGCAAGCCGCTCCATTTTTTGTATTTGCGTTATTAGCTGGTGTTGTGAGTAAAATGGCAGGAGATGATATAGGCAAAGTTGTTGAAATATTTAAAGGATTGAGTTGGTATTCATTGACAGTGTTAGCTGGTCTATTACTGATGATATTTATTATCTATCCTATGATTCTTAAACTCTTTGTAAAGAAAATTCCTTATACAGGCTTCTTTAAATCCATGAGTCCTGCGCAAACCTTAGCATTCTCAACATCGAGCAGTGCTGCAACACTTCCGGTGACTATGGAATGTGTGGAGCAAAATCTTGGAGTCAATAAAAAGATAAGCAGTTTTGTATTGCCGATTGGAGCAACAGTCAATATGGACGGAACAAGTTTGTACCAAGCGGTTGCGGTTATTTTCTTGGCACAAATGCACATGATTGATTTAACCTTAGGACAACAAGTAACAGTAGTCTTAACAGCTACGTTGGCATCTATTGGCTCTGCAGCTGTGCCAAGTGCTGGTTTGGTAATGCTCATCATAGTTTTGAGTTCTGTTGGATTGAATCCTGCTTGGATTGCCATTATTTTTCCTGTAGATCGTATTCTGGATATGTTTAGAACAGTCGTAAATGTTACTGGTGACGCTACGGTATGTTCTATCATTGCTGATGGCGAAAATATGTTAGAATATTCTGAAAAGGATCCAACCGAAACATTTGATTTAGATTCATAAGGTTTTCAAATTCAGTAAAAGTCCTTAACTTTAAACAAGTCATTAAAACAACCAAAAACTTTTGAAATGAACATTTGCTTTATAATGTATCCATGGGAAAACATTGATCCAGAGAACGATACAAGCTTAGCCTTAATTAAAGAATGTGCAAAAAGAGGTCATGGTGTGGCCATGTGTACTCCAGCAAACCTTACGATTAGAGACAGTGTTACAAACGCTTTTTGTAATGTTATTGGTCGTATGGAAAAGGTGCCATCGACGCTAAAGTCATTCTATAATAAGGCAAAGCTAAGAGAAGAGATGTTGCCTTTGGCAGGTTTTGATGCTATTTTCTTTAGGGCAAATCCGCCATTGGATCCTATAATGCTCAATTTTTTGGATTCCGTTAAGGACGATGTGTTTATTGTGAATTCTTTACAAGGCATGCGTGAAGCGAACAATAAACTTTACACTGCGGCTTTTGGTGACGCACACAGTAATATTATTCCGAATACACATGTATCTAAGAACAAAAATTATCTGATTAAGCAGATTAAAGAGTCTAAGGCAGATAAGATGATATTAAAACCGTTGAATGGCTTTGGTGGCTCTGGTGTGATTTTAATTGAAAAATCAGCGATGAATAATATTAACTCTTTGCTTGATTTCTATATTTCATCTGGTGATGGTGAATCTAACTATGTGATTCTTCAAGATTATATAGAAGGTGCTGACCAAGGTGATGTTAGAATCTTATTGCTAAACGGAGAACCTGTTGGCGCAATGAAACGCGTACCAGGCTCAGACGACCACAGGTCTAATGTATCTGCAGGCGGAAGTGTACAAAGGCATAGCTTATCAAAAGATGAAAAAGCGTTGTGCAGGCAAATAGGCCCAAAACTGGTAAAAGACGGTTTGTATTTTGTTGGTATAGATGTTATTGGCGGCAAACTGGTTGAAGTTAATGTAATGTCGCCAGGTGGTATTACCTATATTAATAAAGTCTATAAGAACAAGCGAAAAGTAGAAGAGAAGGTTATAGACTTTTTGGAAAGCAAGGTCTTGGATAAGCTTCAAGCTTTTGACAGACGTACAAGATTGCGTAAAACGGTTGATGAAGCGTAACATTGCAGTCTTCAGTTACACTTAGCAGTAAATTTTAATTTTTGACTTATAAATGAAAACAATCGACTGGACAAGAGATGAACTTGTAGCTTACATTTTGTTGTTTGCCGCAAACTCAGATTTTAAGGAAGACAACAATGAACGAAACGTTATTCTATCTAAAGTAGATAGAGAAACATTTCAGGAAATCCATGATGAATTTGATGCAGACAACGATTATCAGGGCATTAAAAAAATTATGGTCAGTCTAGAGCAACATAATTACAGTAAAGATGATATAGATATGCTTTTGGCAGATATCAAAATATTGTTTTTCTCAGATGGTGAGTTTAATATTTTAGAGCGTAATATGATGAAATCATTAAAGCGCTTATTTAAAACGGTGTGATGCAACGATTACCGATAGATAAGATTATTTCAAAAATTGAAGCCGAAGAAACCTTTAGTGCCGTTTCCGAGGACTATTCATTCACATTAAAAATTGATGAATATGTTCCTTATGTCTGTGGCGCGGTGCATGATGGCCATCAATTTAGAAAAGAACTTTGGGAGAATTGTCTCCATACCGAATATGAGCGTTGGTACGAGGAGGATCCTGAAACCAAAAACATGGTGATTTCGCATCCTATTCTCATTGCTGGTTGCGATTCGCGTTTCGAATATGATCTCAACCGTGACCCTGAAAATGCAGTTTTTGAAACCGCTTGGGGAAAGCAACTATGGAAACAGCCTTTGCCAGAAGCACAAAAAGAAAAAAGTTTAAAGAAACACGCCAGTTTCTATAAAGTGGTACATGCTCTAATTTCAAAAATAGAAGAGAAATATGGTATTTGTATAGTGTACGATATGCACAGCTATAACTGGAAACGTTGGGATAGGGAAGTGCCAACTTGGAATTTAGGCACCTCTAATATTGACAATGAGCGCTTTGGTGACCAGGTAGAAGCTTGGAGACAAGCCCTATCAACTATAGAACTTTCTCATAATATCAAACAAACCGCTAAAATTAACGACACGTTTCAAGGTAATGGCTATTTTTTAAAATATATTACTACAAACTTTAAAAACACCCTAGTTTTGGCTACCGAAATTGCCAAGGTGTATTGCGATGAGTACAATCAGGTTATTTATCCAGAAGTCGTTAGTGCTGTAGAAGAACAGTTAAAATTTCTTTTAAAAGAGCATGCCCTAAATTTTTATAATTCGTATTCTTAATTAATGGAAACCACAAAATTGCATAATATAGATTCCTCAATCATAGAGGATATATGTAACCATATATCAGAAGGAAAACCCGTGAATGCAACTTTACCAGAAAACGGTCTTCTTCATATAGACAAATTATTACCTTTTATCTGTGTATATAGATACAGTGAATTGGATGTTTACTTCTCCCGAATCATTAAAACACAAGCCTCATATCTAATTGTTAGTGATGATGTGGATATTACCCATTTACTCGAAGCCATTAGAATTATTGTATCAAATAAATTTGAAACGTTCTTGATTTTGGAGTTTTGGCCAGAAAAAGACGATAAAAGTAATACTTTCCATATCTCTTGCCCTAAAGAGAAAGCTCCGGCTACTGTAGCAGCTTTAAAGGATGGGTTTGAATCCTTACAGGACTTCTACCCAAATATAGATGTAGAAATTGATGATACGCACAAACGGCACCCTAAACACCTAGTGCCTATTTTCGATATAGATGAATCTAAGAAAAAAGGAACCTTGGTAATCGGAGTGACCATGCCCATTTTATATAAAAATACTGAAAGCAACGAACTCTATTCCTTGTTTTTTAGAGAATACTATTCGGTATTCTCTGAAACCGTTAAACGTGCTGTTTTTGAATTTATAAGAGTGCAGACTACAGATGATTTTGAGCACTTTTTAATGCTTGGCAAAACAAATATTGACGAGGTTACTTTAAGATCCGACAGAGAACTAGCTGAAGTAAGTGAAGGCATGTCCTTTTTATTGCGAACAACTCCTGTAAACAGTAATGAAGAATGGAAAAACTTTAAGAAAAACAAGTTTGATAAAATACCTTCTTTCAAATATCGATTGATTGCATTAGATCCTGAGTTGCAAAAACGAAAACTTTACAATATACCAATCGATGAAGTAGATGATCCGACCATAGCCTTTATTCTACGTGGAAAACGACTTGAAATTGAAAAGCAATTAACGATGCTCGAAGAGCGTGGCACAAAGAATTTTAGGTTTGTTGGTGAGAGTTTATATGGAGTCATCAAGAAGAAAGTTTTAGAGCAGGCCAAGCATATTTTAGCGGTCTATCCAAAACGTGAAGAACAGAAGAGTAAAAAGCGCTATAGTTGCTATGAATTTGCCGAGCATGCCCAAAAAGAATTGGATTACTATAACGACAAATTCCCAGATCTAGATTTATCCTTAGAAATACGAAATGATGTTGCTGGTATTATGGTGTCTAAAACAAAACTTCTTATTAATGACGAGATAAGTTTTGATGCCAACAGATGTGATGCTTTAATTCAACATGAAGTAGGCACACATATCTTAACTTACTGTAATGGAAGACGCCAACCGCTTAGGCAAATGTATGAAGGTTTTGAAGGTTATGACCAGTTGCAGGAAGGGTTAGCGGTAATTGCTGAATATCTGGTTGGAGGATTAACAGTAAACCGTTTACGACTATTGGCAGGCCGCGTTATTGCGGTGGAATCTATGGTTAATGGTGCAAATTTCATTAAAACATTCAACCTATTGCGTGATAAATATTCATTTAGCGAACGTATTTCTTATTATATCTCAATGCGTGTTTATAGAGGAGGCGGTCTTACAAAAGATGCGGTTTACCTTGCAGGACTCATTGATTTAATGGACTATATAAAGAAAGGAGGTGCCTTAGAGCATCTTTATACTGGTAAATTCAACATAACACATATTGACCTTATAGAAGAATTACTATACAGAAAAGTTTTGGTTAAAGCTGAACTGCCAAGATTTTTAGAGCGCAAAAGTGTACAAAAACGGTTAAAGAAATTGCGAAAAGGTATGGATATTACAGACTTGGTAAATTAACACAACAAAAGCTATGAAACTTGCATTTATAATAAATGACCACACCACCGAAAAACCAAATTATACCACACCTGGTTTGGGTTATGCCGCATACAAACGCGGTCACGATGTCTATTTTATTGGTGTTGGCGAATTGGCTTATGCCTCTAAAGGGCACTTATCTGTGCGCTGTAAAACCATAAGTGAATCAAAATTCAACTCACAGGAAACCTATTTTAAAGCCGTTCAGAAAGAAAAGTTTACACGCATAAGTTCAGAAGAGTTGGATGTTTTGTTTTTAAGAAACAATCCTGCGGATGAAATTGGTGTACGTGATTGGGCACAGAATGCAGCTTTTATATTTGGTGAAATTGCCATGCGTAATGGTGTGTTGGTACTCAACCATCCATTGAGTTTGGCAGGAGCTGTAAACAAAATGTATTTTCAGCATTTCCCTGAAGTTGTAAGACCAAAAACTATTATATCTAGAGACCACGATGAGATTAAGGAGTTCTTTAAGGAGCAAAAGCAAAAAATGATTCTTAAGCCCCTTCAAGGTTCTGGCGGAACCAATGTGTTTTTGATGGATAAAAAAAATGAGCATAATCTCACACAAACTATAGATGCCATAGCTAGGGACGGTTTTGTAATTGCTCAAGAATATTTAAAGGAAGCAACTAATGGTGATACTCGTGTATTTTTAATGAATGGTGAACCATTAGAGGTCAATGGAAAATATGCCATGATGCAACGTGTGAATACCTCAAAAGATATTCGAAGTAATGTCCATGCTGGCGGAAGACCAGAATCTGCGAAGATGACAGATCAAATTAAGGAACTTGCCGAGATTGTAAGACCTAAATTGGTTCAGGATGGAATGTTTCTAGTAGGTTTGGATATTGTGGGTAACAAACTCATGGAGATCAATGTTTTTAGTCCTGGTGGATTGAATATTTCCAATCAAATGTATGATGAGGATTTCTGTACTCCGGTAATTGAGTCCATTGAAAAGAAGGTGTATTACAAAGAAATGTATGACGACTATTTGTTTAACAGCAGATTAGGAACCTTATAAAAAAACCTCAAAGCTAAATGTTTCTGTCTATCATTTTCATTGACACTATCAAGAAGTTAGACTTAATTCTTAATAGAGTCCGACTCATTCCTAACTAACAGAAGCTAGGGTCGAACCAACATCATCTCGCTTTGAGGCTTAAAATTACTAAGCTTAAAACCATTAACTTAAAATAAGCTATATCTAAAGTAGTCTAGATGTAGGCATTAAAAAACCAATACTGAGTGTATTGGCTTTTTTGATAAGTTAAGTCTTTATCCTAATGAGTTAAAGATTAACACGTTTTCCTTTTGGGTATTTTACAGAATAAGAATGCTCAACCTTCTTTATTTCACCAGATGCTAAATCAATAATCCACTTTAATAATCCTTTTTCTTTATCATACTCAGATGTGCCAGTTTCAATATCATCTAGTTTTATGGACTTGTTTTGTGTAATAGGAATTCTATCTATAAGTGTTAACTGAATATTGGCTTGCTTATTATTTTTAACTTCAATTTCAAAACCCTTATAAACAACTTTATTATTCCCTATAAATGTGGTCTTCTTAAAGTCTTTTTTCTGAGTACGCTTTACAACAATATTTGGATCAACTCCTAACGAAATAGTTAAACTGTCTGTTGTGGCACCAGGATTAATATTTGTTTTACCTGAGTAGCTGCCTTCAAAATAGACATTAGCCTCTGCTGGTAGTAAGTTGTACTGCTCCCAGTTGCCAACTTTTGCAGTTAAAAACACATTCTCATTTAAAACTGGTGCAGCAAAGTAATTGTATTTTGCAGGTACACTGAATTTATCGATTTCTATAACAGTTACATCACCATCTGATGGAATACTATATGCTTTGTCAATTTCAAAGCGTGTATTGGTTATTCCTGTGTCTATAACAACACCTAACTCATTAGTTCTTCTTTGTGAAGTATTCCCAGTGGTAATAATTATTACACCATTTGCGGCTCTGCTACCATAAATTGCAGTGGCTTGATTGTCTTTTAAAACTTCAATTGACTCTATACTATCTGGATTAATTTTACTTGCTGCGCTAGCTTTTACAGGAACACCGTCAACAACATATAGGATATTGCTTTTACTTTCCAAAGTACTAGCACCTCTTATATTTATTCCTGATGCTGCACCATATAAGCCATTTACAATTTCTTCAGATTTTACTACAGATGTTGTGCCTGCATAAGCTCTACTGGTAGTTGTACCATAACCAATAACAACGACTTCATCTAAAGTATTATCAGAATCTAATGCCACATTCATAATACTGGAATGTATAGGGAGTTCTTCGGTTTTCATACCTACATAAGAATATTGCAAGGTGTTTCCGTTGGTAGTATTTAATGCGTATCTGCCATCAAAATCAGTTTGGGCACCAGTAGTTGTTCCTTTTACTAAAACACTTGCTCCAGGCAATGGCAAACCGTCATCTGCAGAAGTAACTACACCCGAAACTGTTTTTACCAAAGGGTTGTATTTGTAATTATAGCTTCTTGTGGCACGTTGCGATTGGTAATTACTGTAAGCGCTGATAAAGTTTAAGTATTTTGGATTTACTATTGGTTTTTCATTGTTTGTATTAGGATCACTCGTAGATAATACCAGTTTTACATCGGTCCAATCACATTCTGAGTTTTGAAACACATGTGCTTTGTATTCTAGATTTATGGGACTATTGATTTTTTCCGCTTTTAAATCATATATAGGAAACCAGCCAGCATTTTTAATATTATAAGATATTTTTAAATCTAGGTCTAATGGTTTGTCACTGTTTAGTTTTAAGGTTATCTCGCCAGTCTGTACTTTTTCATCAACATTTAACTCTGCTAATTGTTGTCTTATGTCATTTTGCTTCTCCTTATATTCTTCAATTATTTTATTCGATTTATGGATTGCCATTTTCAGTTCGGTCGTTCTTGTTCTGTAATATTTAGCAAAAGATTTTAGCTGTTCTATACTTACAACTTCTGTCTCATTACCTAGACTTTTATTATTTTGAATTAAGCTCATTTCTTCATTAAATCCAGATATTAAATCAAATTCGTTTTGAATACTATCATCTAGTGACTTTAGTTCTGTTTTTAATGCTTCAATAGAGTCATTTGGCTTTTGTTTAGATAAATAGTTAATCCCATAGTTAATGGATAAAATAGAAGCACCTTTGAGACCGGATACTTGAATACTACTTTCTTCTATCTGTGGTGATAATTTGTTAAAAGTAAACTCAGTAGTACCAGGTTTGAGATTTATTTTGGCGTTTCTATTTATTTCTGCACCATCTAAATAGACTGTAACATCAGTGATTTTACTAGATTTTTGTGCATATAAAAATGTGGTACACAATAGAATGAATAAAAATTGGGATAAGGTTTTCATAATGGTTTTGTATTTGTTTCTCTCAAAACTAGGGCTAACCAAAACTTAATTAAATCTGAAATGAGTGAGTGCACAATTGTATAAAGTGAAAGATATATTTCAATTAGTTAGCAAGGTTTTCTTGAATGCACCTCATAGATATTATCTGCACTTTTAACTTTTTAATCAATTATTATTGGGCTTATATCGAGTTTTTTCCTCTGTGGTTTTATAATGAAATATCTTTATGGTAACAAAAAATGTGCTATTAACTCAATTCGTTATTTTCCCTCAAACCCATAGAATTGAAATTAAATTTTTTGTTTAGATTAAATTAATTTTAAGTAAGTTGTTAATTTAAAAAAGCCTTTTAGAATGGATGCTAAAAGGCTTTTTTATGAGATGAATTTAGATTTCAGTTCTGGTGTCGGTATCATGCAATCGTCTTTTTTTCCATACCATTTGTAACGATTTTTGGCTATATAATTATAAACCCAATTTCTTATAAAGGATGGTATAATATAAAATACCACCAATAAATTTGAAGGGAAACCTAAGTGCCTGGCTATACCTAATGCCGCAGAAGATTTTTGCTTAATTGAATTGGTCTTTGGGTTATAAAGTAAAATGGAATCCGTCTTATTAGTGTCTATATTAAAAGTATCTATTATAGATTCACCTATTTCACTTTGCAAAGGTGCAAACAAAAACATATTTTTATCATCCCGCTTTATAACATATTGTACGCTATTATTACATAGGTTACATACACCATCAAACAGTATCAGTTGCTTATTTTGAGGTACTTTTTCTATCACAATGCAAAGATAAGCCTAAAGTTACAAAGTATTTAAAAACTGCGTTAAATCGTCTTCTTTGCCTAAAGAAAGTTTGTTCTTTAATCGGTATTTGGATTTTTTAACACTATCTGGAAGTACGTTGAGCATTGAAGCAATTTCCTTGGTAGATAAATTCATTCTTATAAATGCGGACAGCCTAATTTCTTTCTCCGTGATATCATTAGAAATGGATTTAATCTTTTCATCAAAATCATTATGTACTTCAGCAAAATAGGATTTAAAAACCTCCCAGTCTTTGTCTTCAGCACTTTCTTTTTTTAGCAACATTACGAGACGTCTAAACTCTACTTTAAACAGTTCTGGAGATGCCTTGATTTTTTCTAGATTCTCTTTTAACTCTTGAATAAACGTATTTTTCTGTACTAAATGAAGTGTTTGTGAGGCTAGTTCTTTCTTTTTGAATTCTATTTCTTGTTTGTAGATTTCTTCTTGTTTTTCGCGAGCAATCCTATTCTTTTTTATACGTTGTCTAAATCCAAAAAACAGTAAACCAGATATGGCAACAAAGGCAAACATACCACCAGAATAAAGCCCTTTTCGCAGATTACTAATTTCTACTTCTTGACTTAAACTTTTTATTTCCTCTTTCTGTAGTGCAATTTCGGTTTCTTTCTTTTCAGTTTCGTAAATGGTTTTTAACTCTTCTATTTGTTGTGATTTTTTAGAATTAAATAAGCTATCATTTAGTTTTTGAGATTCTTTTAAGTAATGGACAGCCCTTTCCGCTCTATTGGTTTTTAATAGTATCTCTGAGCGGAAATTATAAAGATCTTTTAAATGTGGTAATGCACCTATGGACTTGCTGAGTGCTATGGCCTTATCATTATTATTTAGAGCATCAGAAAAATTATTGGTATGGTAATCGATTTTAGACAATCCACTATAAATATTGACCAAACTTAACTGCAGCTTTTCTTTTTCAGATATTTGCTTAGCATTCACCAAGAGCGTTTTAGCCTCTGCATAATTTTTGTTGATTATCTCTAACTCAGCTAAATTATGCATACTATTTGAAAGCGAAAGTTTGTCTTCCACCGTTTTAGAATACTGTATAGCTATGTCAAAGTGTTTTTTTGCTTCTTCATAGTTTTTTAGATTTTGATAGGAGATCCCTAAAGAATTATGAGCGTAAGCAGCGTACATCTTATCATCAATCCGCTCGTAAATTTCTATAGCTTCCTTAAAGTAATCAATTGAAGCTTTGTGATTTTCTAAAGCAGATTCAATATCACCAATCTGTTTTAAGACATCTGCTTTTCTTGATTCGTGATTTATCACTTCAAAACATTTTAAGGCTTTAAGAGCTTCAGTTAATGCAATTCTATAGCTTCCTTTTTCAATATAGATATTAGCTAACGCACTATGTTGTGCCCCAATAAATTTGGTTTTAGATTCACCATCTTCCTCATTATCTTGTATGGATTTTAGAGTTTCCTTTGTAAGAGCAATGGCCTCATCTAGTTCACCATTAATTTGTTTTATACTAGATATTGAATGATTTGTAAAGATAATTCCCCTTGTACTTTTTATCTCTTTAAAATATGCCTTCCCCTTATTGTAGTAGTATAAAGCAGAGTCATTTTCGCTTCTATTGGAGTGGTAGTTCCCCAAGTGCAAATTGCCAACACCTAGTCCTCGTTTGTAGTTTATTTTTTTTGAAATTCTTAGTTCTTCCAGAGCATATTGTTTCGCTTCTTCTGGCTTAGAAAACATTAACTTTTCATGAAGCCT
The DNA here is from genome assembly GCF_965284585.1 of Winogradskyella ouciana. Classification (NCBI taxonomy): domain Bacteria; kingdom Pseudomonadati; phylum Bacteroidota; class Flavobacteriia; order Flavobacteriales; family Flavobacteriaceae; genus Winogradskyella; species Winogradskyella ouciana. Next base: position 2,878,374 of record NZ_OZ260095.1, on the reverse strand, counting down.
AGTTAAAATAGAGACTTTAATGGAATCGTCAGTGGTCCTTTTTTTTAATTCAAGTTTTAAACTGTCTATTAATTTTTTGTGCTGGGAAAACCCTAATTGCGTTAATAAAGCGAATATTAAAATGAAAATTGTTCTTTTCATGAGATGGTTATTTAGCTTTAACTAAGGTAGTTATAAAATTTTAACTAAATGTTGAGTTGTAAAGTACATTAGACAAGCTAGAAGGTCTGTCTATATAAATGACCTGATTAAAATAGTTTCTGAGTTTTTTAAATTTTATCATTAAGTAATTTATGTGCGATTTAAAATGAACCAAACTACTGTCTAAAACATCAATAAATTCATAATTACAGAATTATATAACCAAATAACAATGGTAAAAAGTCACTTTTTTTATATTTTTTTCTAGAGCATTATGTCCACCAAATGTCCACAAAAATTATTTTAATCGAAAAATTAAATAATTGATTATCAAAGCATTAAAAATCAAGAATTTGTTTGTTTTGATTAAGGGCATATATTTTGTTGATAATAGTGTCCACTGTTTGTCCGTATCAAAAATTAGTTTTCATATCGTTTCGTGGCTAGCTTTGAACTGTCGCTAATGTCGACAAGAACACATTTTGTGGGGTCTTATTTTGGATAAGGCTGCAGACTTTCCAAATTAAGATATCTACAAATTAATTAAGAACCACAAAAAATCTTTAAAAATGAAAACAACACACACTATTTCAAGGACATTTTTAATCACAATTATGACATTTGCATTATTATCAATTTTCAGTTGTAGTACCGATGATGATAATGGTGGAGGACAAGCGCAAGTAGATTCTTTTAGGGTTGAATTGGTGAAAATTAGAGCTGCCGCTATAGCTAATTCAAGTGAAAATAATACTTTGGAAGTTTATGGTACAATAGCATCAAGATTAGTTATTGGTAATAATACTAATGTACAGACCTTATGGTCTTTAGCAGAAGCAGAAGCCATATCTGTTACGCCTAGTGAAAGCCAATTGACTGGAACTGCATCATTTAGCATTGATAGAAGTAAAATGTCTAGCAGTATGTTTTTTATGGAAGGTCAACTCAGAGAAAGAGATAATTCAAATCCAGATGATAACTTAGGCAGTGCAAGCACAACTATAGATCTTAATAACATCGGAAACACTCAGGAGTTTGAGATTTTATTCAACTCAGATCCAGATCAACAGGTTGCTATTACTTATAGCATCACTAAGCTATAGTGTTTTTTCGGTTGATACCATGGTTATAAATAAACAACTCTGGTAGTAGGTATTATTTTTTAGCCTCAACCAATTCTAATAAATCTAAGCCAACGTTAGTTGTAAACATACCATAATTAACGTTGGCTTTTCCTTTTTCAATAGAATCGATACTTCCCACAGCTCTGCCATCATGCATGCGTACACGGTCACCAACTTTTAGGATAGGTTTTGGTTTTTCTACTTTAACCTCTTTTTTCTTGGCAGCCTTTTTCTTTTTTCTAATAACTTCAACTTTCTTTTCAGCTTCTTGTTTTATCTGTTTTTCCTTTGCTTTTTCAGCACGTTTTTGTTTTGTGGATAGTTTCTTTCGTTTAGAATTTTCAATTTGAACCAATCTGAATAACTCAGCCATCAGCTCTCGCTTTTTCTTGTTATTCTGAAATTTTTCTGCTAAGTCGTTAACCTTTTGGCCTAAGTAGATTAAGCGTTGGTTACTGTCATATAACTCTTGAAAGCTCTCTAATTTCTTTTGGATCTTAGTATTTGTTTCCTCCAGTTTCTCCGCTTCAGAAAGTTTTTTCTTTTCGTTGGCTTTTAAGGATTGCTCGGTTTTTTCTAATCGACTTCGTTGTTTCTGAAGCTTAGCTATAGTAGCATCAAAACGTACTTTTCCACGCTCTATCTTTTTCTTGGACTTATTTATTAAGCTATAAGGAATGCCGTTTTTTTGAGCGACTTCAAACGTAAAGGAGCTACCAGCTTGGCCAGTTGCCAATTTGTACATAGGCTCTAGGCTTTTTTCATTAAACAGCATATTGGCATTTTGCATATTGGGTAATTCATTTGCCAAAAGCTTTAGATTAGAGTAGTGTGTAGTGATGATGCCAAAAGCTTTTCTATCGTAAAATACTTCTAAAAAGGTTTCTGCCAAAGCTCCACCAAGTTCAGGATCACTTCCAGTACCAAACTCATCAATTAAAAACAGCGTCTTTTTGTTTACCTTTTTGAGAAAGTAATTCATCTGTTTTAAGCGATAACTATACGTGCTCAAATGATTTTCTATGGATTGGTTATCTCCTATATCACTAAGTACTCTGTCAAACAAACAAGTTCTACTGCGCTCGTGAACAGGAATCAACATTCCACTTTGTAGCATTACCTGTAACAGTCCAACCGTTTTTAAAGTGATACTTTTTCCACCTGCGTTTGGCCCAGAGATGACGATTATTCGATTGTTCTCACTTAAATCAATAGTTTGAGGAAATGTTTTTTCACCTTTTTCTTTGTTGGTTAAATAGAGTAGAGGATGGTAGGCATCTCGCAGATGGATATTACGCTCGTTTGTAATTTCTGGTAAAATGGCATTAATACGCTTTGCATATTTTGCCTTGGCAGAAATCACATCGACTTTAGTTAAAAAGGACTGATAATCATTTAAAAGTGGAAGAAACTGTCTGATATAATCTGTTAACTCCTTGAGAATTTTAATGACTTCCTCCTTTTCTTCATATTGTAAATTATTGAGTTCTCTGGTATGTTGCAGCGTTGTCTCTGGTTCAATATAAACTATGCTACCCGTTTTACTACCTCCCATTATGGCACCTTTAACTTTTCTACGGTACATGGCTTTAACCGCTAAAACACGTCTATTTTCAACTACAGATTCACGGATATCATCTAGGTAATCAAGCCCGTGATATCTGCTCAAGGCAGAAGAAAAACTGCTGTTTATTTTCCCTTTAAGTTTATTAATATCTTGTCGCAGTGCCGCTAATTGTGGAGAGGCATCGTCTTTGATATCTCCAAAACGGTCAACAACATTATCTACCTGTTCTATGATTGTTGTGGTTACTTCTATATGTTGACTGTATTGATGAAGTTTTGGGTAATATTCTTTAAATTTTTCTAGAAACTTAACAATGCTATTTACGGTAAGAGATATGCTTACCAATTTCTGTAAGCTAGGAACTTCAAGGTAGGTGTTTTCAATGCCAAGAAGTTTGAGTTCCTTAGATATGGTCTCAAAGCCGTGATTGGGAATGCGATTATCGTTATCGAAAGAAGACAAGTACTCATTCACATAGTCCAACTCACGTATAAGCTGAGACTCTGCTTCAACAGGTAGCAAAGCCAGGACAGCCTCTTTTCCTAAAGCTGTAATAGAATGTTCACTAATTTGTTCTAAAACCGTAAAAAACTCAAGATCCTTTAAGGTCTTTTCATGAATACGTATCATGGACTGTACTTCGTTTCTAAAGATGCAAATTTAGTTTAAATGTAACGATATGCCTAACGTGTAATTTTAGTATTGTAATCCTTATTTTTGAATAAACTTTTATTGTTTATGAATGTTGATATCCATCAAAGTTGGAAACCCTATTTAAAACCAGAATTTGAAAAACCATACTTTAAAAATTTAGTCGAATTTGTGAAAAGTGAATATCGCAACCATACATGTTATCCAAAAGGCTCAGAGATTTTTAATGCATTTAACCATTGTACTTTTGATGATGTTAAGGTTGTCGTTATTGGTCAAGATCCATACCATGGAATAGGACAGGCCAATGGATTGTGTTTTTCTGTTAATGATGGTATCCCTCATCCTCCTTCACTGATTAATATCTTTAAAGAAATTGAACAAGATTTGGGCATTACATATCCAAAAAGTGGTAACCTTATACCTTGGGCAGACCAAGGAGTCTTATTGTTAAATGCTACGTTAACGGTTAGAGCACACCAAGCTGGTAGCCATCAAAAAAAGGGTTGGGAGCAATTTACAGATGCAGTTATAGAGCTTATTAGCCAAGAAAAGCAAAATGTGGTTTTTCTTCTTTGGGGAGGATTTGCCAAAAAGAAAAAGAAATTAATCAATACGGCGTTACATTCAGTTTTAGAAACAGGTCATCCCTCTCCATTAAGTGCAAATAGAGGCTATTGGTTTGGCAATAAGCATTTTAGTAAAACTAACTCCCTGTTGCAGCGAGCTGGCGAGTCTGTAATTGACTGGAAACTAGAGTAGTGGTAGGCTTTTGAGTTCTTATAACACGTGGCTTTTTGCTCTCCACCTGTTTAGACGTCTTGTTGCAACTAAAAATCAATAATAAAAAATTAACAGCAACTAAAAATGATAAGATCAGCGTAATGGTTAGAATCATATTAGGCTCATTATATTGTTAATAGCTTCGATTTGGTTAAAACAAATGTAACTAAAAATTTGAAATACTGAAAGTTATGAACAAAAACTGTAAGATTTGACTTTAAAACCTTTAACAGAAATTAACACATTTAAGCGGTATTTACTGGTGTTTTGGCGATTTAGAATATTTTACAAATATTTTGAAAAAACTTACAAAATTGTTGAAAACTAGCTGCTTTTTTAGCTTAATTTAAGTTTAGAGTTTATGAATCAACTCGGAATATCCGACTTTTTTAGGAATGATATCTAGGTTAAAAAGTTGGTCTTGTACATTGTTTAGGGTCTTTTTGTCAATAAGTTCTTGGGACCATTCTGTGAGCGATAACCATTCTTGTACATCCTCTAATTCTTGCTCGTAGCGATTGGCAATAGTTCTGTCAATACTGGGAATGGATTTAAACTCTAGAGTAGTTTGGTTAATAATGTCTAAAATGGTCTTTAAATGGTCTTCATTGTTTTCAATAAATTCATCCCTTACCGCTATGACAAAACAAGGCCAAGGAGAAGGACATTCTCCAATTCTTCTAAAAATGCCATCATCTACCAAAGGTTTTGTGGTAAATTTTTCCCACATAAAATAATCAGCATCTCCATTGGTAAGACCTTCTACTGCACCATCTAGGTTTTTAATAACTTCAAAATTAAGATCTTGGTCTAAATTCCAGTCATTTTTTTGGGCATTGATATAAGCCATTAAGTGAGAACCTGACCCGTAACGGCTAATTGCAGCTTTTGTGCCTCTAATGTCTTCAGTGGTTTTGAACTTTGAATGTTCTGCCACATGAATACCCCAAATTAATGGAGTTTCTACAAAAGTCTGTACTATTTTAGAAGGATTCCCGGCAATGATATCTTTTATGATGCCTTCCGTTAGGATAACGGCAATATCAATATCACCATTGCGTAAACCTTTGCACATATCGCCCGTACCACCATAATAGTCGTGCCATCTTAGATTAATGTCCTCGGTTTTGTATTCGCCGTTTTTTAAAGTGAGGTACCATGCTAAATTAAAATGCTCTGGTACGCCTCCTATATTTACTTTTTTCATGTTTACTTCCTACTAGGGTAGGAGTCTTTTATGTTATATACTAATTACTTTGGTATAATTATGGTTTAATAATTTACTCAAAGCTTTTATATTTTTTTCATAATCCAATTTGATATGTTTTCAATTCGGAAAATTATAATTAATGTCAAAATAGTTTTAAGAATATAATTTGGCATTGCAAAATCAGTTAGCTCAACGTCTTCATTTCCATTTAGCCTCGAAAATAATTTACCAATGTAATCAATAAAGTCAGGAAATAGATACATTAATTTAGCTAGCCAAATAATTCCAACGGTCAATAAAATAACTTTAGCTAATGATTTAGGATTCAAATCTACAGCAATTTCATTTTCTGATTTTACTAGTTTTTTAGAAATCCATTCTGCTTTTACGAATAGAAATATTGAAACAATAATATTTGCTATAGTCAAAAAGGTTCCGGTAAAGTAGAATTTGTCTATCGGTTCAGCCAATAACTCATCAAATCGTGCCATTGTTGCGGCTCCATAAATTGAAAAAAAGTAAGAACCAAAATGGTCAAAAATCTTAGTGAATAAATAAATTCCTGCAATTCTTATAACTAGTGATGTTAAACTTTGATGGGTCATTTCTTTTCCGTTTACTTTATCGATTTCCTAACCATCAAATATTAACAATCCTCTCCAAAGCATATAAAATCAGCTTTTCAACCGTCTTCTTTGGGTCTTTACTAAAATCTCCTGTGGCTCTATTGGCAATTATGGCATTAAGCGATAAGGCTTCGTGACCCAATAATTTTGAAAGCCCATAGATTACAGAGGTTTCCATTTCAAAATTTGTGATTCTAAAATCCCTATAACTGAAATTATCGAGTTTTGAGTTTAAATCAGGATCGTGCAATGGTAATCGCAGTACACGTCCTTGTGGTCCATAAAAACCACCTGCAGTACCTGTCATGCCTTTAAAAACAATATCGCTTGCAAAGTATTTTTCGAGATATTTGCTGTTGTTGATGATGATTGGTCTGGCTTTGTTTTTATCCCATCCTGTATGTGCAATAAAAGCATCTTCAATTTCAGGATTGCTAATGCCATCAATTTGGTAAAAATGCAACATGCCATTAACATCCAAAGCATGTGTACTAATTAAAAAGGCATCCACTGGAATATCTGCTTGCAAGGAACCAGAGGTGCCAATTCTAATAATATTTAGGCTAGAGAGTTCAGTCTTTGGTTGGCGTGAATTTAAATCAATATTAACCAGAGCATCGAGTTCATTTAAAACTATATCGATGTTGTCTGGCCCAATACCAGTAGAAATAACGGTAATCCTACGATCTTTATAATATCCCGTTTGTGTTTTGAATTCGCGCTTTTGGGTGCTGAACTCAATACTGTCAAAGTGCTTGGTAATCTTCTCTACACGATCTTGGTCACCGACAAAAATGATGGTATCAGAAATATCTTCTGGTTTAAGATTTAAATGATAGACACTGCCATCTGGATTTAAAATTAATTCTGAGTCTTTAATTGGCATGCAATATGGTTTTAACTAGCTTATTTTGATCTACATTGAATTGAAATTCTAATCGCTTTACACCTCCGTAGGTCATGTTGTTATTCATTTCTGAAGCAAAATTATAACGCCTCAGTAAAGCTTCATGACCTTTTCGATTGAGTTTAATACTGGTTTCTGTTTCGTCAAAAAATATAGAAAGCTTATCAATCATTCTTTTGTGTTGTAAATCACCAAACCCATAGTAGCCTTGGTAATTTAAACTGTAGCCCAATAAATGGTGTCTGGATTTTATATCATTATCCCTTACAAGTCTAAGAATATTGTCTTCTAATACACTGAGTCCACTTTTTTGGTGTGGAAAACGTTTTAAATGCGCCTTTAAGCAATTGGTCATGTACTTAAAGTTAGAGTTGGTAACTATATAGGGCTTTAAAATATTATGATCTGTGCCGCAATAGGTTCTCCAGAGGGCTTTAGCCAAATCAATATCTTCTTGGGTGAGCAATACCTTGTTATCGTAATGTTCTTTTATCTGATCTGCATCTAACTCGCTTAGACCTTTTAGGTTTTTTTCGCCATCCACACGTCCGCTACAAACAAGGTAGAGCGGTTTATTTATTTCTTTTTGATGCAGAAGGTTAATGACTCCAATCATATTAATATGGCAAAATAAATCATATTCAAACCATAGATTAATTTCTGAGTAGTCATCAACATTATCTAGTTTAGACAACTCTTTTTTAAGCTCGTTTGTATCTACTTCAATATCATAGAACTCTTTTAGGAATTTTGATCTTAAGTCAAAAAATTCTTCCGAATCGATAGCGGGAATCGTAGGTCCTTCACATAACATTTCTTGCCACGTTAAAATATCATCGGTAAAATCTAATTCCCTTAAATAGTCTGTGAGCGTATTGCCATTGGTGATATGAAGTACTTTTTTAGACATATATCAACCACCAACACGTTTAACCTTAAACCCTTTATCTTTTAGAATATCCATGATTTTATCTCGATAATCACCCTGAATAATAATCTTATCATCCTTAAAACTACCACCAACACTAAGATTGGTCTTTAATTCTTTTGCAAGTTTTTTAAAATCGTCTGTAGCACCAGTGTATCCTTCTAATATAGTGATTGGTTTACCTTTTCGCTTTTCATATTTGCAGATAATAGGCTCATCTTGTAACCAAATATCACTCTTAGCATCTTCTTCTGTTGAGGGGTCCGGTACATGGTCTGGAAATAAATTCTTTAACTGGTCTTGTAGATCCATTCTGTTATAGTGTCGAGTTACTAAGTGTAAAGTGTAAAGTCAAAAAAATCCTATGGACTATTTTACTTTACACTATATACTGCTTACTTCTTTATCAGTCCAAGCTCAACCAAACGTTGATTTAAGAATTCGCCAGCCGTGATATCTTCAAATTGTTTAGGATTGTCTTCATCGATGCAACTATCTAAAACATCCAATTTCATTTCACTTATTGGATGCATAAAGAAAGGAATGGAGTATCTCGAAGTTCCCCAAAGTTCTCTTGGTGGGTTAACCACTCTGTGTATTGTAGATTTTAACTTATTGTTAGTGTGCCTAGATAGCATATCTCCAACATTGATCATTAATTCATCCGGCTCTGCGATAGCATCTAACCATTCACCATCATGACGTTGTACTTGCAGTCCGCGTCCTTGGGCACCCATTAAAAGGGTAATTAAATTAATGTCTCCGTGCGCAGCAGCTCTTACCGCATTTTTAGGTTCTTGTGTAATTGGCGGATAATGAATTGGTCTTAGGATAGAGTTGCCGTTATGGATATAGTTATCAAAATAAGTTTCCTCTAAATCTAAATGTAGGGCCAATGCACGCAACACATATTTTGCAGTTTTCTCAAGCATCTGGTAAGCTTCCTTACCTACTTTATTAAATTCTGGAAGTTCTTTTACTTCAACATTTTCCGGATATTCTTTTCTGCGTTCTTCGTCATCTTCTACATATTGTCCAAAATGCCAGAATTCCTTTAAGTCACCTTCCTTTTTACCCTTAGCACTTTCTTTACCGAACGACACATAGCCACGTTGACCACCAATGCCTGGTATTTCATAGCTTTCTTTTACCTCTAATGGTAAGTCGAAAAAGTTCTTAACTTCTCCATATAATCTATCCACCAATTCGTCATCCAAAAAATGACCTTTTAATGCTACAAAGCCAATATCTTGATAGGCTTTGCCAATTTCATCAATAAATTTTTGTTTTCTATTTGGGTCTTCAGACAAGAAGTCTTTTAAATCTACGCTAGGTATTCTATCCATTGCTATGTGGTTTTAATTTTCGTCAATATACAAAGGTAAGGAAAATAGTACCAAAAAATCAGAAATGAAATATTCAGAAATTAAATACTAATACAGCAATTTTGACGCATTTTATTTACATTTGATGCAATACTTGAACTAACAATTATGCCCACAATAACCAAAAGCAATATAGACTACGATAAACGTAATTTGAGCGATAAAGCACTCTTGAAGCTTTATTACAATATGCTTAAACCTCGATTAATAGAGGAAAAAATGTTGATCCTATTGCGTCAGGGGAAAATTTCTAAATGGTTTTCGGGTATTGGGCAAGAGGCGATTTCTGTAGGTGTAACCATGGCTTTAAAACCCAGCGAGTACATTTTACCGATGCACAGAAATCTTGGTGTTTTTACAACACGTGAGATTCCGTTGCATCGTTTGTTTTGCCAGTGGCAAGGCAAAGCGAGTGGCTTTACCAAGGGAAGGGATCGATCGTTCCATTTTGGGACACAAGACTATAATATCGTTGGAATGATTTCACATTTAGGCCCACAACTTGGTGTTGCAGATGGCATAGCTTTAGCAAATCTTTTAAAGAAAAATGGACAAGTAACAGCTGTATTTACTGGTGAAGGTGGTACAAGTGAAGGGGATTTTCATGAAGCGTTGAACGTAGCATCAGTCTGGCAATTACCAGTCATTTTCTGCATTGAGAACAATGGTTATGGACTTTCTACACCAACAAACGAACAATACCACTGTAAGCATTTAGCCGATAGAGGTAAGGCTTATGGGATGGAATCTTTCATTCTAGATGGCAATAATATCATCGAAACTTATTCTAAGGTTAAAAAACTAGCTGAAAGCATAAGAAAACGACCTAGGCCAATCTTAATTGAATTCAAAACTTTTAGGCGTCGTGGACATGAAGAGGCTAGTGGTACAAAGTATGTGCCGCAAGAATTGATGAGCGAATGGGAAGCTAAAGATCCTATTGAAAATTTCAGAAGCTATCTATTCAGTAAAAAGATTTTGTCTGCTGAGATCGAAGACCAATATACTTCAGAAATTAAAGTAGAAATAGATGCTGCCTTAGACTCTGCTTATGCTGAAGAGAACATTATTCCGAATGAAACCATTGAATTAAATGACGTATATAAACAATTTGAATATCAAGATATTAAATCTAATTCAAATGTAAAGGAATTACGTTTAATTGATGCCATTTCAGAAGGGTTGAGACAGTCCATGGAAAAGTATAATGACTTGGTCATTATGGGACAGGACATTGCCGAATATGGTGGTGTTTTTAAGATTACTGAAGGCTTTGTAGAGCAATTTGGAAAAGACCGTGTTCGCAATACTCCCATTTGCGAATCTGCCATTGTAGAAGTCGGTATGGGATTATCCATTGCTGGAATAAAATCAGTTGTTGAAATGCAATTTTCGGATTTTGTAACCTCTGGATTTAACCCAATTGTGAATTATTTGGCAAAATCACATTATAGATGGGAACAAAATGCGGATGTTGTTGTACGAATGCCATGTGGAGCAGGAGTAGCTGCAGGACCATTCCATTCACAAACCAACGAAGCTTGGTTTACCAAAACACCAGGTTTAAAAGTGGTGTATCCAGCGTTTCCTTATGACGCCAAAGGATTATTGGCTACGGCTATAAATGATCCAAATCCTGTGTTATTCTTTGAGCACAAGGCTTTATACAGAAGTATAAGGCAAGATGTACCAACGGATTACTTCACTTTGCCATTTGGACAAGCAGCATTATTAACGGAAGGAGAATCCGTTTCTATTATAACTTATGGTGCTGGTGTACATTGGGCTTTAGAAGTTTTAGAAAATAATTCTGATATCTCTGCAGATTTAATCGATTTAAGAACACTGCAACCTTTAGATAAGGACGCTATAATAAATTCCGTAAAAAAGACAGGCAAAGCCATTATACTGCAAGAAGACTCCTTATTTGGCGGTATTGCCAGTGATATTTCTGCCATGCTTATGGAAGAATGCTTTGAACACCTGGATGCTCCTGTAAAACGAGTAGCGAGTATGGAAACACCGATTCCTTTTATTGGGCAGTTGGAAGATCAGTACTTAGCCAAAGGAAAGTTTGAGAGCGTTTTGAGAGAGTTGTTGAGTTATTAAAACCATCACTTATTCATCTGTTTACAAGTAAGTTAACTGAAAAAATGTCAGTTTTTATGAAATTTTTTCAGTCATTTTTGATTGGCATTTATTTTGCATTTAAATAAGCGAAATAAATGTTTAATTTAAATTTTAAAACTTATGAGTAATTTAGTTAAAACTTCTAACAATGGTAGTGACTCAAATACAAGTTTAGGTTTTAGATCCCTACCGAGCTTATCATCTTGGATGGATGATATTTTCAACAAGAGTTTTGGGAACGAGTTTGTTTCAAATTTTAATACTGGTATTACATTACCAGCGGTTAATGTGCTAGATAAAGATGAGGAATATATAGTGGAAATGGCCGTGCCAGGCTTAAAAAAGTCTGATTTTGATGTCAATATAGACAATCAATTGTTATCCATTTCTGCTGAGTCAAATACGGAAAATGAAGATACCGATGAAAACTACACGAGACGTGAGTTTGGTTACTCATCATTTAAGCGTACATTCTCATTGCCAGAAACTGTTGAAACAGATAAGATTGAAGCCAAATACGAAGAAGGTATTTTAAAGGTAATGTTACCAAAACGAGAAGAAGCCAAAAAGAAACCTTTAAAACAAATAAAGATTTCTTAATTTTTGAGATTACTGTTAATAAAAAAAGCCAGCTACTGCTGGCTTTTTTTTATGAGTTGTAATAAATTATCCCTTTGCTTGAATTTTTTTAGCCACAGCCTCACACTTATCCAAAACTCGCAATAGATTACCACTCCACAATTGTTCTATTTGGTCTTCTGTATAACCACGTTTTACCAGTTCTAAAGTTACATTAAAGGTTTCTGAAGCATCGCTCCAACCTTCAATGCCGCCACCACCATCAAAATCACTACTGATACCTACATGGTCAATCCCAATTTTCTCTACTAAATAATCAATATGATCTACAAAATCTCCGACATCAACTGCAGGAGGGAGGTTAGGCATGGATTTAGCTTTCTCTCTTACAATACTTCTCATGCTTACATAATTGTTATAATAAGCCTCTCGCTCAGCTTCAGGTAATTTTCTTGCTTCGCTACGTTCTATCATTGGTGTGCCTAAAGAATCCATCACTTTTGCTTCAACTGCTTTTAAGGCTTCATTACGCGTTTCATACTTTTCGGTATTGAGGTAAGATTTAAAAGCTACTGTTTGTACAACTCCACCATTTTCTTTTAACCAGCCCAATTGCTCATCATCCAAGTTTCTGCTGTGATTGCACAATGCTCTCGCGGAAGAGTGGGAGGCAATTATTGGAGCTTTACTTAATTCCACCATTTGTCGCATCGCCTCTTTTGAAGGATGCGATACATCTATCATCATACCCAAACGATTCATTTCTGCCACGACTCTTTTTCCCATATCGCTTAGCCCGTTGTGCAACCATTCATCATCCTTTTCACCAGTGTTGCTGTCACAAAGTTGGCTATGACCATTATGTGACAAGGACATATAACGTGCACCAAGATTGTAGAATTTTTCAACGTTATTAATGTCTAAACCAACAGGGTAGCCGTTTTCAATACCAATCATGGCTACTTTTTTACCTTTGGCATTAATACGCCTAACCTCATCAGAAGTCAAGGCCAATTCAATTTCATTGGGCGCAATCTCATCAACGAGTTTGTGAATCGCATTAAATTTAGACATGGCGTTATTATAAGCTTTTTCAAAACCAGCTTTGGTAAGAGAATCTTGACCAGTATAAACAATAAACCAAGCGACATCCAATCCACCTTCTTTCATCTTTGGGAGATTTACCTGATTATCTAATCGTTGGGAATAGTTTAAAGAGTCCGTGAAGTTTTTTACGTTGATATCGCAGTGTGTATCTAGTGCTATCACACGTTCATGTATCTCTTTAGCATTAGCAATGAGTTGTTCTTTTTCTGAGACTTCAGACTTGCAGTTGGTAAAGCAAATTGATAGTATAAAAATAAAAGGGAGTAGTTTGGTTTTCATATGAGTTAGTTTTCAATAAAAATAGCCAAAAACAAAGAAACCAATACATTTACTGTATTGGTTTCTTATTTAAACTCAATTGGGCGATTAATCCAATTCATAATTTAATAGTTTCTAAGTCATCATCTAAACTGTTAGATGTATTGACAATTTTAGATAAACTTCTCATAATTGATTTGATTTAGATGCTGAAACAAGTTCAGCGCTGATTGATGAATTACGTTATTATCTATAACGTCTTTTACTGTTCCAATTGAAACTTTTAGTTTCCGTTGATGTACTTGATAATTGATTGCTGTTTAAAGTTCTCATGATTTCTCGTTTTTTAATTGATTTTAATTTAATTGATTTCTACTTAATAGACGACCAATAAATTAAAATGTTACAGTACTTTGTATAACAAGGTAATGATTTAACAAATTTTAACTATAAAGCGTATATTTATTGAATGGGAAAGCGATTGTACCCTTTACTATTAATTGTGTTTTTAGTTTGTTGTAAAAACGAAGTAGAGGAGAAGTGCGTTTTTAATTCGTTTGAAGTTACTGCAACAGCCTATAATTCCTTGGCATACCAAACCAATTCCAATCCTAATATTACCGCGTTTGGTGACAGCCTTAAGCCAGGTCTTAGATATATTGCTGTGTCTAGAGATTTATTGGATTCTGGTCTGGTGCATAACACCGTTGTAAAAATTGAAGGCTTCGATAGTTTGTTTCTTGTAAAAGATAAAATGAACAGACGTTGGCGAAAACGCATCGATATTTATATGGGAGTGGATGTAAAAAAAGCAAGAAATTGGGGCAAAAGAAAGGTAAACATAGAATATTGCATTCCCATACAAGATTCAATCCATTAATCGCGTTTTAACATCACTTCAGAAACAATAAACGGATAGGCTTTTTTCACCATTTTAAATTCGGCATCGGTAATCTTCTCAGGTGTTTTATTAAACGTTTCCTTAATGTACCGTTTTCTTAAATCGTAAAAAGCTTTGCTTATTTCGTCCTGTACAGAGATAAACAAATGGTACTTTGTTAAGGCATCATGACTCAAGGAAATTACAGCTTCAGTCGGATGTTCTGATGACTCGGCTAATTTGTTTCCTTCGCAATAATCACAATTTGATAAACCATTATTATCTACAAATGCTTTTACCAATTCTTGAATTTCATCAAGATCAACAACATTCTCATTGATAAAAATTTCCTGATTACTGTTTAGGTAGATCCTAAGCAAATTTCTCTCGCGGATAACGTCCGAGCAATCACCAGTTGGGCAGTCATCTGGAGGCAATTGTCTTAAAATGCCCTTGTCTGCTGAGATGGTCGTGGTTACCAAAAAGAAAATGAGTAACAAAAAGGCAATGTCTGCCATGGATCCTGCGTTGACCGTCGCAGAATGTCTTCGAAATGATTTCATAATATAAAATATTTAAAATGTTAATGTTTTCTTAAGCACAATAACAGTACCAATCTTGTTAAAGGTTATTAACAATTCATTCCAAAAACCCTTACAATATGCTATTTTTGCAAAATTAACCTCGGAGGGAAATATTTTTATGTCAACAGAAACGATAAACGAAACTATAACAGAAAAGCGACTTTACGATTACCAAATCAAAGACCTCAATCGCATCTTTGATGTGATGGAAGAAGAGTCCGATGATTTTAATCTACTCTACCAATTACCAACTGGTGGTGGTAAGACGGTTATTTTTTCTGAAATCGTTAGACGTTATATAGAGACGCATAAAAAGAAGGTGGTTATCCTTACCCATAGAATTGAACTGTGCAAACAAACTTCTAATGTGCTATCCGGCTTCAAGGTTAAGAATAAAGTGATTAACAGCAAGGTTAAGACCTTACCGGACCAAGACGAGTACCAATGCTTTGTCGCCATGGTCGAGACCTTAAACAATCGACTTTCAGACAAGGATTTTGAATTAAAGAATGTAGGTTTAGTTATTATTGATGAAGCCCATTACAATTCATTCAGAAAACTATTTAAGTTCTTTGAAAACTGTTTTATTCTTGGAGTTACAGCTACACCTCTGAGTAGTAATATAAAGTTACCAATGAAAGACAATTACGATAAGCTAATTGTTGGTGACGATATTTCTACATTAATAAAAAACGGGTTTTTGGCGAATGCAGATGTTTATCATTACGATGTGGGCTTAACCACATTAAAGATTGGCATTAATGGTGATTATACCGTAAAATCTTCGGAGGCATTATACACCAATAGTTTAATGCAGACCAAACTACTTGCGGCTTATGAGGAATTGGCCAAAGGAAAGAAAACCTTAATTTTTAACAATGGTATTTACACTTCTAAGGAAGTTTACTACACGTTTAAAAAAGCGGGATATAATGTTCGCCATTTAGATAACACAGCTGGTAAGCAAGAGCGAAAAGATATTTTAAAATGGTTTAAGCATACACCTGATGCTGTGTTGACTTCCGTTAGTATTTTAACCACAGGTTTTGATGAGCCTTCTGTTGAGTCCATTATCCTAAATAGAGCGACACGTTCATTGACCTTGTATTTTCAGATGATTGGTCGTGGAAGTAGAATTTATAAGGATAGAACGACGTTTCAGGTTATAGATTTAGGAAATAACATAGCTCGTTTTGGACCTTGGAGCCAACCCGTGGATTGGAAACATATTTTTAAATATCCTGATTTATATTTAGAGAATATTGTTGATGATGAAGACTTAGAGCGTGATTTTGTTTACGTAATGCCAGACAGTCTAAAAGAGAAGTTTAAAAACTCAGAATCCCTGGATTTTGATGTAAAAGCTGAATATAAAGAGGTCATAGGTTCTGGTAAAAAGTCCTTTACGGTTATAGAACGCTCTATTGAGCAGCACTCAAAAATATGTATTGAGAACAGTGAAGATGTCTTTGATGCTAGGGATTTAACCAAACATCTTCAGGATGAAATAGCATACCGTATAAAGCAATACTGTTACTGTATAATGAACAGTACTCAGAATTATAAAGATTGGTTGTTTGAGGAGTATAACCGTAAACTCCGTATAAGTTTCAACGGTAAGTTTTAACGTTTTTTTGTAAGGAATTACAGTTTTATACGTTTATTTTGAAGTAGGTATGGTTTTTGTACCACAAGTTTACAAACATAAACTCGTCTAATATACAAGTGAAACCAATTAAACTCATATTACTCTTTTTCTGCATATTATGCGGCAGTATGTCTTTTTCTCAAGAAAAGGAAAAGGCAAAAGAAGTTAAGGATAAGGAAAACAAATCTATTCGTATTCCGGCTGAACCTTCTAAGATAAAGAAAGATTCTATACCAGTTAAGATAAAGGTTGCTCCAAAACTCGACAAGGAAGAAGACACGTCTAGCAGTAAGTCTGAAGAAAAAAAGAAATTCATTTTTAAGGAGTCTGAAAAGCCTTTTTCAATGACCGAACAAGATGGGCTTAAGGATCCAGGTGAGATTTTTGAAAAGCGCTGGAGTAAGGACTTAGAAAAGGGTGGCGTCATAAAAACTATGTCTGATCAGTTTCTTGGTGAGCATCGTGTAGATACCAAATTTGTGAATATTGTTTGTAGAGATCACGAATATCCTGATGGTGACCGTGTAAGAATATATATTAATGGCTACATTGTTCAAAATAATTTATTATTGAGAAGTGACTACAGACGCGTAGAGGTTAATTTGTCTGAAGGTAAAAACACCATTGAAATTGAAGCTTTAAACCAAGGAGAATCCGGTCCTAACACTGCTGAATTTATTGTTTATGATGATAAAGGAAAAGTCATTTCTTCCAAAGAATGGAACTTACTCACAGGCGTTAAGGCCATTATTGTTTTTCACAACGAAAAGGTAACTATTGAAGAAAAAACTTCTGAAGAGGACAAGAGTAGTGGAGACCAAGCTTCTAACAACTAATGTCTATAACTTCGGCTGGTTTCATAGTCTCTAATTTATAATCACCTATACGTACTCGTACTAAACGTAGCGTAGGGTATCCCAGTTTTGCAGTCATTTTCCTTATTTGTCTAAACTTTCCTTCTGTCAACGTAATACTCAACCAAGATGTAGGTCCATGTTTACTGTCTCTAACAAAACGCTCAACGATATGTGAGGTGTCATTCAATAATTTGGCTTTGCAATTTTTTGTGAGATACGGTTTCCCATTCACTGAAATTTCTACACCTTTTGTCAACTCTTCTATTATGTTTTGAGTGATGACACCATCAACCAGAACATGGTATTCTTTTTCAATTTTAGAGCTTGTGATATGGTTGCTGAATTTACCATCTGTGGTAAGCAGCAATAAGCCTTCCGATTTTTCGTCTAATCTGCCAACAGCCATAATACCTTCGGGAAACTCATGCAGTTCGTTCAGTAGCTTTTTATTTCTTCTTTTGTTCTGATTGTTTACAAATTGGCTTAAATAGCCATAAGGTTTATATATTTTGAAGTAACTATGTTTCACTACCACCAAGTTATAAAACATTTATGGATTTCATCTTTGTTATGTCGTATCCAAACCATCGGAGAACGCTTTTGGTTGATGTGTTTTTCAATTTCTATTTGAGCTTGTTCGTAATTCAACCAATCCACATCTTTATGAGGAACAACTAACCAATCCAACTTTTCAGGAATATAAAATGTTAATCTTGAAAAACTTCTTAATGTGTTGTATGGAAAATAATATCCATTAACGCAATTAGTATTCAGTGGTTTTATAGGAATGCTTCTTTTATTGTATGGTAAAAAGAGCTGTGCTTTAAAATATATAAGTTGGGTGAGCTCATCAACATTAAGCCCATAATCCTCTATATAAGCTTTTGTATTTGGATTATGGAGCAATGGAAATTGTTTATTCTTTAGCTTGTTCAATTTATAAACTAGTGAATCTTTTCGGTTTGGACCAATCCAATAGGAGAGCGTTTTATCATAATCACTCAATGTATCATACAGATAAAATTTATAGGCAATTTCTAAATGTATGGGTTGGTTGTTAAAATGAAACAAGGCGTCTATTTCTCCAACAGTTGCCTTACCATTTTGTATTTGAATGTTCTCGGCAATCCAATTGACATTAGGATGCTGTTTTAACTGGGCAAAAGTAAATTCCTCTACCAGTTTACCTAAACGTATATTTTCCTTAAATAGAGATTTACCAAGAGTGGTGTGCTCTAAGTTAAAGTCAAGTTGCTTAAATGGAAAAGGAAAAGACTCTTTCCATAGGAGAGGAGTCTTGCTAAATCCTTGATAACGCAATAATGCTTCTTGTTTCATTATGCGCTAAATATAATATTAAATCAAACGAATTTATCGTCATCTGTTGTTTTACTAATTGTAGGATCTTCTGTATGGAAGGTTTTTTCCAATCCTGCACTATCTACATCAAAATATTTTAGGACTTCTGTTACGGTTTTCATGTAACTGGTTTTGTCTCCATTAACTATAAAGGCACCGCTAAGTGCTTTTGGATTGTTTTCTATAACATTAACGTAGCCAGATTGATCTAGATCCGACTGTTCTGATATATTTTCAACTTGCGAAAAATCTACAATATCTTTTGCATCAATACTGGCATTCTCTATCAATTCGTGCCATTGTGTAGTGCTTGGCATTGTTTTAGAAATATCCTTAAGAAGTATGTCTTTATCGCTAGACTTTAGATAACCTGGTATTTGTTTACCAAAGTCAGATACACTAGCATAAATGCAATTAATTTGATTTTTATCTCTACTTATCACTCCCATAATTTAATAGGTTTTCATTTTTTCTTTTCTCTTTTTCAATTGTCTAATGAGTTCATCCACAGTTTCTGATATGGCATCAGTAAAATTGTCATGAGATGATTCTGCGAATAGGCGAGGACCTGGTGCGCTTAGCCTTATACTGCATTTTTTTCCGGTTTCATCACTGCTTGTGTTCTCTGTTCTAAAAAACACATCTGCTCTAATGACAAAATCATAACGTTCTTTAATGACGTCCAATTTTTCCTTTGTAAATGCTTCTAATCTATCACTAGACTCTACATCATGATATTCATATATAATTTCCATCTTATCTTTTTTGAGGTTTACTCAAATTTAAATATTTAAATAAAATGCTTTTAGCTTATTTAAAAAGATGATTAACTTATATGAATTTAAAGTGATACCAAATAGAAAAGCACGACCATAGTGTCGTGCTTTTGGAATTAAAATATTCTATTACATTAGTTAACAACCAGTTTCTGTACTCTTTTTCTGTTTTTATTTGATGTAATTTCAATAATATATACTCCACTTGTTAGATGTTCTACATTAATCACTTGCTTAGTACTTGCAGAATTTAAAGAGTTATTTAATATCATACGGCCATTAATATCATACAGTCTAAAATCAGTTTTTGGCTCTAACAGACCATTAATAACAATGCTTCTATCATTCTGATTGGTAAATATCTTTAAAGCATCTAGATGAGTCTCATTAATATTTAAAGCGTCTCCTTCAAACCTTAGATAAAACCTACCAATACCATTTAAAGCTGTATCTGTAGTGAAACTATAACTACTGTCATTTAACAAAGTATAGGTGTTATTAACGGTGTCTTCTAAATATACATTGATGGAAGGGTCTAAATCAGTTTCTCCAATATTAATGGTTATATTCTGTCCCTGACTAGCGTTAAAACCAAGTGGAATAGTAACATCATTTATTGCATTACTTTCTAATGCCTGAATTGCTAAAGCAACACCTGAATCTCCTTCAACCAAATGAGAGTAAATTGACAATGCAGGTATACTATTATTAAAGAATGATGCATCATAACCTGGATCTAGCCCAAGGGACGCATTGTCATTAAAATAGAAATCTGTACTATAATGTGACGATGTATTAAAATTTGCTGTTAACCTTAAATAACCATGATGAGCGGATGAAGACTCTCGTCCTTGTATAAAATCGTCAGTATTTCCAGACGTTCTCATTGCAGGTGTAAAAGTAATTGTGCCTCCACCAGATTTACTTTTTATAAAGAACCCTTGTCCTGGAGCTATCAAATTACCTGTGGTAGCATTATTTAATATGGTCCAACCATCTGATGCATTACCGTCATATCCATAAATAGCTTTATACGAAGCGACATCTAATTCATCACCATTAAGTGCAAAGAAGATATCAAAATCTATATACGAAGGATATGGGTTTCCAACTAAATTCCAGCCGTCAAATGAAGCTCCAGATGCTGTTAGAGGCACATTGACATTTCCTGTTTCTATTTCTCCAGTAAAGGTGAATGTATTACCATAAGTTCCATCCTCAGTACTATCCCTTGCTGCTCTATAACCAACACCAGATGTTAGATCTGTACTAGAATTGACCGAAACTGAATATATCTCATAATTACCAGCTGCTTCATTAAATGGACCATATAATTTCTGGTCAGGATCGCCTGGGTTTTCAAAAATATTTGGATTGTCCGCAGCGAAATTACCAAAGTTTTCATTTTTCAATGGAGGCGATATTAAATCGTTTCCTGTTGATCCGTTAAAGGCATTGACATATCTCTTATAATTGATAGTTCCAGTTGTTGTTCCTGTAACTATTAAACTAGAATATTTGGTAGATATAGAATTTAAAGTCACATCTCCGTCGATAGTTAAATTTCCATTAACTGTTAAACTGCCACCTTCTAAAATCTGAATGCTTCCTGTAGAAGAGACGGTATAATCACCATTGATAGTCATACTTTCATCAACACCTACAATTAGATTACTGCAATCATCAGGAGCTGTAAACAATACACCATTACTTCTATAAAGTGTGTTATAACCATCCGTGAATTCTGCCGTAACCTCTACACCATTGCTATCAGAATCCAACCCTGTCAATGTTATAGTCTGTGGACTTGCAGATATTGGAAAAGATTGGCCATTTACAATTAAAGACCCTGTTGCCGGTGGATTGGTATAGGTTACGATTAATTCTTGAGAATATGAATTATCAGCGGCATCACAAGGTGTTTGTTGACCAACGACTATATTATCTATTGAAGTAGGGTTATTAAACGGTTTAAATTGAACCAAAGATGCTTTTGGTTCTGTGTTTATGTCTGCATCATCACTTGACTGTGTACTGCCACCTCTTCCCCTTAAGTGAATACGATACAAATCATGAATTCCATCACTATATAATTGTAGCCGTATTGCTTCAGCATATATTGGGATTTGGTTTTCATCTCCCCATTCATAAATAGCTGTGTTGATGAAATTCTGACCAGTATCATTATTTATCCAACCTCCTTGACCTTCTTCAATTGTAATCCAATCACCATCTCTCAAGTAACTTACTCTCCACATAGTATAGGGTTGTGGTTGATTTGTATAAGAACCGCCAAATGTTATGTAATTAACAAATTTTGGCTCTGGCCAGTCAACCTGCCAATAAAATCCATTTTCAGCATCTACTGTTCCTAGATTATTACCTGACCCATTATATGGAATTCCATATTCAGCAAAACTTGAGGTAACTTTGTATTCCATAGCCAGTGGATCGTAAAGGATATCCAACGGTGTGCCTCGGCCTTCACCGGGAGCAACATATCCACTTAACTCTGCAGAAGGCAGTAGCGCTAAATTAATTAACGGATTTGGATTATTAACTGTATCCATGCTGTCTCCATCAAGCTGGTTAATCCATTGCTCTATAAGATCTACGGCTGGTTGGTCTATAATAGTTTTTGATATTGGTGGCATCATTACGGCCACATCTACACTATTCATTCTGTGATGTAATATAGATTTAGAGGCATCACCAGGAAATACTATTTCTTCGTTAGGATCTATACCTAAGGGCGTTAAAATACCGCTTGTTAATAACTCAGTAGACTCGAGGTTATTAAAAGATCTTAGATCGAAATTTGTTCTAATACTGTTATCGCGTCTATGGCAATAGGCACAGTTTAAGTCCATATAAGACCTTGCTTTCTCATCTAAAGTAGCGTTTGAATCTTGTAGGGATTTGTTTGTGAAAATATTTGGTGTGTCAGAATCTACAATGGATTCATCAATAACACCTATATGACTCAATGTTACCAATTGATTTGCGGTAAGACCAGTTTCATCATAAGTATAATCGGTATTTAAGTATCTTGATTTTAGACCAAGTACACCGTTATTCGCATGATTATGACAATTGATGCAGTCTGAGTTTGAAGGAAAATGCCAAGTTTGTGTTCTTGTTCCTCCAGTAGTAGTTGCAATGTCAACAGGCTCATCTAAACTTGAGGCTTGTAGATAAGCTTCGGTTTCATCATCATTCCAATTGTAAGTTAAAAAGTATAGTTCACCAACTTCATCAACAACAGACACCCTTGTTTCTATTTTCCTTGTGACTGAAGGATCGTTATCATCTATTTGTAAATCGAAATGCTTAACTATTACAGTACCTGGTGGGAATTCCCAGTCACTATATTCAGAATACTTGATTTGTTCGTTAGGCCCACTATGTATTCCGTCATTATTAGGAACAGCAATCCATCGTTTTTTTAAAGCTCCGTCAGACCAGAAAGATTCATAGAGTTCGTAAGGCACATAACCATCAATGACATCTAGTGTTGCTAAATCAGAAAAAATACCTGTTTGCGAAAGTGTTTGTGGCGGTGGGCCATAATCTAAATCATCATCAATAAGTTTATAGATATTTGTGGCAAAGCCTAGTCTTAATATAAAAAGTTCACCTTCGTCATCTTCACCAAAAGAAATAATATCTTCGGGTAAGAATGTTCCAATTTGCTCATAATCACCAGAACCTACATCTACAGAAAATATTTCATCACCTCCTCCGTAATCAGCACAAATATATTTTCCAAATAATTCAGGGATGCCAGTTCCTCTGTAAACATATCCGCCAGTTATTGAGTTTACTATATCATGACCAAAATCAACTAATGGTCCTTGATGATCCATTCCATTGAACAGGTCTGAATAACAGCCAGGCCCAGTAATATCACCTTCATAGAGTGGCCATCCAAAATTTGAGTTTACACCAAGTACATTTATTTCTTCACGATTATTTAAACCTACATCGCCAATATAAAAAGTACCAGTTTGACTATCTTTTGTCATCCTAAAAGGATTTCTTAGGCCAATACTATAGTACTCTTCAAAGAAATCACCAGGTGCATAAACATCATTTGGGTTTGAAGTCGTTAAATTAGGTTGCCCATATATATTGCTTGTAGAACCAGGTGTAGTATCAGAGAAAGGATTTGTATTTGGTATCCAATATTCAACACCAGTTATTTCACCAGGGTAACCAGCATCATTAGGCTTAGTTCTTATTGGTGGGTGGCTTTTTGTTGGGTCTTTATCTACATCTAGTCTCAAAACTCCACCAGCGAGATTATTTATAATATCCTGGGATCTTTTCCATGAAGCCATATCACCAGTAGTGAGATATAGGAATCCGTCATCACCAAAATCCATGCCGCCACCATAGTGTGTTGTGCCATACATTCTGTTTTTTAATAGTGTGGTTCTGGAGTTATTGACAAAAGTCATCGTAGTAGGATTTACTTCGAATCGTTCTAGAATTAAATAGTTGCCTTCATATTCATTATCACTGTAAGAACAACCTTGACTGGTGTATCCACCAAAAGGTGGGGAATCCTGACCATTTCCATTCTTAGTTGCATAATAGATATAAAAATAGTTTTGAGGATTTACAGCCGCATCAAAATCTGGATGTATGGTCAACCCTAAAAATCCACCATCTGACACTAAACCAACTTCAGCAGAAAGATCGAGCAACAGATTTTTGTTCATTGTACTTTCATCATTCTCAAACCAATATATGATACCATTGAGTTGTCCTAATACAATTTTGTCTTGATTAGGGACCATTCTAAAGGTTATTGGGTAGAAAAACGTAAGGTTGGGAAATGCAACTCTATAGGTTGCATCTAAGTCTGTATCTATTGCTTGCGGAAACACTCCATTAGAGTATGGCGCAATAGCTTTTGCTGATGATAAACCTGAGCCAGTAAAATAAGGCAGGTAACCAAACAGCAAAAGAGAAAAAAAGATTACAAAAGTTAATTTTAATCGTTTTGATTTGGGTTTTATAAAAAAGCTTATAACTCCAATAGGTTTTTTGGAAAAGTAATTCATTAGATGTATTAATTAATAGCAGTACTAAAGTAATCTTATTATGAATAACTAATCAAACAAATCGATAAAGGTTAATTAAAAACGTTGACTGTAATCAAATGGGAATCAGTAAAATAGGATTAAGAGTGAAAGCTATATGTAAAATATAATTATTGTTAACGGTTACCAATCAAAGTGCTTGCGCTAGTAAGCCATATTATACTGATATTGAGTCAATATTTTAAGATTATGAAGAAAGTACTTTGCATTTTTATATACCTAACTTTTATTAATTGTGTAGCAAATGATAGCATGCAAGATGATTTTGGTTCTTTAGCTTGTCCAAGTTCATTATTTCCAGATTGGGCAGCATCAAATTTTGTGCTTCCTTTTCCTGTCGGAAAAACCTATGATACTGGTTTAAGCGCCTGCAGCTCTTCATATCATGGTGTTGGAAGACCAGACCAGTATGCTGTTGATTTTAATATGCCTATTGGTTCTGAAATTACTGCTAGTATAGGAGGCGAAGTTATCTATGTTGTTGAAAATGGTGTTGATTATAACTTTCCCAATAATCTGATTGTGATAAAAACAGGTGATATCTATGTGCAGTATATGCATATAACGAATGACGGTTCAGAAGTGGAAGTTGGCGACGTTGTAAACAAAGGTCAACTTATTGGTTATAGCGGTGCTGCAGGTTTGGCAGGCTATCCTCATTTACATTTTGTGGTTACTTCTTCTAATGGATGGGAGTATCCTTATCAGTCTATACCTGTTACTTTTAATAATACTTACCCTAATCCCAATAGTCTAGAATCTTATACACCTTATGAAGCTATGCCTTATTAAAATTAATGCTATGAAAATACTAAATAAGTCTATCCTGTTGCTTTTGTTTCTAATACCATGTTGTATTAATATCTCAAGAAGACTTAGTCGATAAGATTAAAGGATCTTGGAAACTATATGAAATTCATTATGAGTATAAAGACACCACATATATTATGAAAGAAAATTATCATGGACGCTTTATATTCACTGATGAAAATTATGCTTTAATGTATAACCCCAGAATGCAGCAACGAAAGCCTTTCAAAGACTTATCAAAACCAGAAAATGAAGAAATAATCAATGCCTTTAGGAGTATTGTTTTTAATACAGGAAGCTACACTATCGAAGACAACATTATTAGTGCAACAGCAGATATAGCAAAAGTTCCCGGGTTTGAGGGAGGCCAACAATTTTACAAAATGAGGCTAGAGGATAATACTCTAGAATTGGTGATGTATGATGAAACTTATCCCAATGGAAAAAAGCCTGAATGGTATAAAGAATTAAAAATAAAATTCAGACTTAAAAGAGAATAACAATAATGATTGGATTGATGATGATTTGATTGGTTTTGCAAAAAAAGCGTACTGTTTAAGTACGCTTTTTAATTAGTGTATTATAAGTTTTTGCATTCGCTTTTCATTTGTAGTTGACAACAGTTCTACTATATATATACCAGAGCTTAACTTTGAAACATCTATTGATTGCATATTAGTATTTATATCTAATTCAGTAGAGCCAACAATCCTTCCATTAATATCATAAAGCTTAAAATCTGTTTCACTTAACAATTGCCCACTAATTACAATGGTATTTTCAATAGAGTTAGTGTAGATTTTCAGTTGCTCTAATAGTTGATCTGTAGTTCCTAGAACATTTGAGTTGAAGCGTAGGTAAAAACGCCCAGTACCAGATATATTGGTTGACGGTGTAAATACATAATCTCCAGAATTCAATAATACAATAGTATTGGTTTCAGAATCTTCAAGATAAACTTCTACAGTACTAGAAAGTGTAGATTCTAGAATACTAAAAGTTAAAGTCTCGTTGGCATTAGCATTAACACCTAATGGAATAACAACGTCAGATAAGTCATTAGTATTTAATGCTTGCAAGGCCATTGGTACACCTGTGTTCTCTTGCACCAAATTTGAATACAGTGCAAAACTTGGTGGAGTCTCATTCCAAACAGCTGCATCATAACCAGGATCTAAACCTAAGCTTGCATTAGCATTGAAATAAAAATCTGTATGATAAGAATTATTATTAGTACTTGCTTTGAGCTTAAAGTAGGTGAGTGGGCTTGCATTTCGACCAGCTATAAAATCATCATCAGATCCTTTACTTCTCATACTAGGAGTAAAAGAAATATTACCTGAAGCTTCAGCGTCTATAAAAAATCCTTGACCAGGTGCAATGACTGTTGTGGCGTTTGTGGTTGCCAAATTATAAATTGTCCAGCCGTCAGCAGCGGTGCCGTCATAACCATAAATTCCAACAGCATTTTCATCAATTAACCCAGAATTAGCAACGTTGTTTAAAAATTCTTGGACTTTTAAATAACTTGGGTATGGATTTCCTATAAGATTCCAATTACTTGCACCTCCAGCCACTACAGGTACATCAACAGAAGCTGTTTCAACAACTCCATTGAACGTATAAGTGCCACCATCAGTCGATCCTGACCTGTAGCCTCTGCCACCAGCTAGGACACTACTGTCATCTGCTGAAGAGTAATTTACAAAGCTTACGGTTGATGTATCAAAAGGACCAAATAAAAATGCTGGATTACCACCAATAGTACCGGATAGTATATTAGGATTAGCAGCTCTAAATGCTCCAAAGGTCTCACCAGTTACAGGTGCACTAATTAAGTCGTTAGCAGCGGTTGTTGTACCTGCACCAGCTGCATTATTAACATGTCGCATATAAAACACGTTGCCAGTACTAGTGCCGTCTACTATTAAACTAGAATATTTACTAGAAATGGATTCTAATTGGAGCGTTCCGTTGTTAGTAAGGTTACCTTTTACTATTAGACTGGCTCCTTCTTTTACAATTACGGTTGCACCACTATATATTTCAAGATTGTTTACTTCAACTTCCTTGTCGGCATCAACAGTATATGTACCGTCTGCAATAATTGTATTTAAACTTCCCGAAGTCTCATCTGGACCGTCACTGTATATCCAATCACCACCACAATACAAAATAGAACCAGAAGGAACTGTAACTCCACAGCTATTGCCAGGAGCTAAATATTGTATTAACGTCGCTTTGGGTGTAGTAGAACTGTCATTGACACTATTAGATACACCACCTCTTGCTCTTAGGTGAATACTTATAACATCATTTAATCCATCACTATATAATTGAACTCTCAGTGCATCAGCTTCTATAGGATTGACATTTGCGCCACCCCATTCAAAAATTCCAGAGTCAATCCAGCCACCTTGTCCCTCATCTAAAGTAGTCCACAGACCATCCCTACGATAACTAATTCTCCAATTTGTATTTGGCTGAGGCTGATTAGGGTAGGTACCACCAAAGGTAATATAATTGATATATTTAACATTGGGCCAATTAACCTGCCATTTCATACCTTCATCTACATCTGGAGTACCAATATTTTGATTGTTATTTACACCATATTCATTATAATTCGTTGCAGTACGATAATCGTCAATAACAGGGTCATATAATATCTCGGTTGGAACACCTCGTCCTCCAGAAACTGAGCCAGAAACTATTGCTTCAGTCAGTAAAGCAAGGTTTGAATTATCGTCTGGTATATTATCTGGTATACCTCCATTACTACAAGCGCTAGGTGCTTCAAATAAGTTATCTTCAGAAACTATACAAGTTGGTAGATCACTGAAAAAAGCGCTAACATCTACATCCAAACCATCGGCATTTAACCCTGTTAGTGTTACAGTTTGAGGACTTGTTCCTATAGTAAAGGACTGACCGTTAACTTCTAAAGTTCCTGTTAAAGGCGGGTTTACATAGGTAACAATAATATCTTGCGAATAAGTATCGTCCAATTCGTTACATGCGTTAGTAGCACCTTTTTCAATTTTTTTAAGTGGACAATTAGAATCGTATAATACAATTAACTTTGGAGGCTTACCACTGCTATTAACGGAATTAGCAAAACGCTGTCCTGTACCAGATATGATGAAAGTCACAGGATTTCCAAATTCCCAGCCCGTTTGAGTAATAATTTCGGTTAATTCGTCACTCAGATCGGGAGTTCTTTGATGAAACCCATCATTTTCGAGTGTACCCCATGCTGGGATATCATTCCAATCTGTAGAGTTTATTGTTGTTGTGCGTGATGAAATGTCATAAGCAGTAGACGAAAAAGTGCTACTATTAGGTGCTAGTTCTCCATGTATAGTTAAACTTGTTGCTGGTTGAGTAACTGGGTTTACCGGATCATCAATGATTTCATCGACAGAAAACTGAATAAAGGTTCTTAAGATTGTGGCTCCTTCAGGGATTTCAATCTCATTAAAACGAAGTCCTACTATCTGATCTCCACCATCATTTATTAATTCTAAATCACTACTAGTAAGACTCATTGCACCAGAAGAAACATTTTCTTCAGCGTCATCAGTTGAGGAAGCTATTTCCTTAATATATTCTGTAGTTGTAAGGCTATCAAAACCTGCACAATTACATGAACCATCTTCTTCATCATAAATTGTATCTGCGTCATAATCATCGCATGGGCTATACAGTTCTGGGCAGCTTACATCATTAGAATTACTTATTGTAACTACTGCTCCAGTTGGAGGAGAAAACACGTCTAACAAACTAGGTAATGTAAATGGATCTGTATTGCTCACTTCACCAACTGAATCGGCATTATCAACTTTTATTGTTCGAATTTCAATTTTTGAAGACTCAACAAATATCAGTTTAAACTGATTGAATCTACCAGAATTTCTTGTCCAACTTTTCTCATCGTTATTGTTTCTTAATGGTGCTCCCCAACAACCTTCTCCGGTGTAAACAGTACCATTTATTTGGTCTATAACAAAGCCTTCATCATTATTAGCTGCTGAAGATGGCATTACTGGCCATGTAGTTTTAGCAACATGAGAATCACAATCTACAACCAACCGTACTCCCTGGTCATAAAATAATTGAGCCCAAGCATTATAAATCATATTATTTTCTACTTTAGAACCGGTATGCGGTCGCATTGGCCTATGATATTGTGCTGCTTTCCATGTTACTCCAGAAGATGCAATTAAATCATTCTCTAGCCAAGTACGCTGGCTACCAAGCACCGATATTTCAGAATTTAAGGTATATGTTCTAAAAAGATTATTTCCAAATGTTATAGCGTAGTAAGAATCTAATGGTGTATCAAACAAATCATAAATTTCTGAGCCATCTTCATGATTACCACGTGCTGGTATGATAGGGAACATTCTACCATCGTTTGCTATAGTATCTTGCCAATCATCAAACCACTTTATCCATTCAACATCCGTGCTATCGTCTGTCATATCGCCAGCAAATAGTACTCCATGTGGTTTTAATTTACTAACCAGCAAATTGGCAGCTCTCCTTGGTGTTCTGTTGTTTCTTGAATCACCTCCTGCAATAAATGATAACCTACTATTGTCATTAGGTGCAGTTCTAAACCAAAAGCGGTCACTCGTTCCTTCACTATCATTTATAACAAAATAATAATTTGTATTTGGTGTTAACCCAGTTAAACGCACAAATCGGTTATCCATACCTTTTGCAACAATTACTCTATCAACGGCTTGCGAATTTGCATAAGACAAATAATTGACACCATAATCTGTGGTATCATAATGTACCATGGGATTTGTTCCTGAGGTTTGATCCCAAGCAATGGTTATAGTTGTTGCAGGATCATCTACTAAAATGATACGATATCTGTCATTGTTGGCAAAAGCACAACAAAAAACTAGAAAGAATATCTTGGCTAATAGTAATTTAGTTTTCATTTGTAGGTATTTTTTCTTTTTTCAATTTTTTTTCCATTAGCAAGACTACTAAAGGCAAAAGGCCATGTGATAGTCTGTAAACAACTAAATAAACACTGCCGTGCAATGATGATTCTACAAAGTTTGAACTAAAACCTGCAAACAATCTCGCAAATGCTGTAGTCAATCCCCAAAACACCATATACCACAGTGCATATTTTGATAGTTTAGGTATAAAAATTAAAACTGACATCACTAAATCTAAAACACCAGCTACATATAAAAATGTAGTAGCTTGAGGTTCACTTAGTCCTAATATCATTATGGTCATATCCACAAAATATCCAGGCAGATAAATCAGTCCCATTGCAAAAAGACCATGTGCTATAAACGTACATGCAATGGCAATTTTTAAGCCATTGACAATCTTTTTGTTTTCAATTATATCTAATCTAATATTCAGTAACAATAAAACTGGTGCTGCAAATTGTATGAACAATTCAAAAAACAACAAATACTCGTAGTTTTTATCTTTTACCATGCAAATACCAATAAGTAACAAAATTGCCAATGCAATCCAAACTATTGTTTTTTTAAGCTTATTGTAACTTATTTTATCCCAGAATAAACTAAATATTGCAGACAATAAAAATATAATACTAGAAAACTTTGTAAATCCATCAATCCACTTATTTACTCTAGAACTGGTTGCATATTCTTGCCAAGAATAATTAGTCAATCCTTCTACGACAGGAGTCAATAAACTTTCGTCCCATAGTATTGCTCTAAAAGGAGCTCCAAAAAAATATAACTGATAAGCCCTTCCCAAGAAAACGGTGAAGGCACATATTTTAACGAGCCATATTAATTTAAGTTTATTCATTTAGAGCATTGAAATTTAACCATTAATTGATGATTTACTGACATTAATCGACTAATTGAAGATAAATCCTATGAATTGGAATAATAGTGAATCTATATACGATTAAACGACAATCTTAAAGCATTTAAAATGAATTGAAGTTTGATTTTATTGTTCTTAAAGGCCATAAGTAAAATTTTGAAAGGTCTAAAGAATTAACAGATTTTTGGTAGAATAAAATACTATTAAATAGTATCTTTAAATTATGAGAACTAGATTTTTAATAGGTGTTATTGCCTTATTGATTTTTAACTGTGGAAGTTCTAAAAGTGAAGCCGAACTTGCCACTGAAGCCAGAGCTTTTAGTGATTTAAAAACCATGGTGGCTACAAAAACAATTAGGTTTGATGCACAAACGGCTTATCCCTTTCAAACTAATGATGTTATTACGGTCACTAATGCTTTAATGCGTCAAACAGAAAATGCTAATGGTCGATTTTCCCTTAGTGCTAATAACGATTTTCTTGAAATACGTCAAGATTCCGCAAAAGCTAAACTATCCTATTTTGGCGAATTAAGAACAGCGTCTTATGCAGATGCCAATGATACTAGTATTAAATTTGATAATATTATAGAAGCATACAGTGTGTCTGAAAATGACAAAAAGAAAACTATTACTATAAGTTTTAAGGTTAGAAATGCTACAGAACAATTTAACATAAAAATGCTTCTATATCCTAGTAAAAAGGCTAATGTGGCAATTTACGGATCTAACAGAACCACTATACAATACAATGGAGACATTGAAAAGATTTAATTTACTGACGTAGTTAAACGGACATTTTAGAATAAAAAAAAGGAGATACGATTCGTATCTCCTTTTTACTTTTCGCTAATAGTTTATGATTTTAAAAATTTCAGTAGGGTCTCATTCAACTCATCTTTGTGGGTAATATTAAGACCGTGAGGTCCATTTTTTATGATTTCGTAAGTATTGTTAAAAATGCTTTCCGCAGCTTGGTCTCCCGAAGTTTCTTTCGGAACTATATTGTCTTCATCTCCATGAACAATTAACGTTGGTACATCGACATTTTTTAACTCAGGTCTAAAATCCGTTTCAGCCCAAGCTTTTGCTGCTTGTATGGTTGCGATTGGTGAAGCGTGCGATGCTATGGTCCAATCGTAATGCAAATGTGCTTTGCTCACTGTTTCATTATCTTCAGAATAGTTGTAGAAATTTTTATGGAAATCTTCAAGAAAACCTACGCGGTCATCTTGCAAAGCTTTCATAATTCCATTTAAATCTTCTTTAGGCACACCATTTGGGTTGTCATCTTTTTTTGCTACCAATGGAATAATTGAACTTATCAAAGCCGCTTTTGCTATGTTATCAGTACCGTAATCTGTACAGTACCTCACAACTTCACCGCCTCCCATGGAGAAGCCTACCAACACAACATCTTTGAGCTCTAATTGTGTAATAATGGCATTTAAGTCTGAAGCAAGACTAGAATAATCATAACTCCTAAACGGAGCTGATGAATTTCCAAATCCCCTTCGATCATAAGCGATACATCTAAAGCCAGCTTCTGCGATCGCCCATATTTGCTGTTCCCAAGCCCTATGGCTCAATGGCCAGCCGTGTATGAGTATTACGGGTTGTCCATGACCGTAGTCTTCGAAAAATATATCTATGTTCTGTGTTTCTGTTTCGTTTGTTAAAAATGGCATATTAAATTATTTTTGTTTGTTTTCTGCGTCTTCAAGGTGATCGTTATGTCCACTACCTTGACTATACAGTTGATTTTCTTCGTCTTTAAGGTTCGTTTTGTTTCTGTCTTTAGGAAGGTCTCTTCCTGGCACATCTAAATCTTTGCCAGTGAAATCTACATCACGTTTCCTGCTTTCTAATTGAGCATCGTCGCCTTGTTTATCATTACGTTGTTCGCTGACGCGCTCTCCTAAATGAATAACGTCATCCATGGTTACTTCAGGATTATAATCTTCATTGTTTTCCTTTTTATCACTGTTTTTCTTTTTATCGCTTTTCATGGTTTGAATGTTTTATTTTAACGATAAAATATAACTCTGAAATAGAAATCTGTTTGACTGAAATGATAATAATGGTTGCTGATTTGATTTGTTTAGAGGTAAATCAAACGAAAAAAGCAGATGCCTTTAAAACATCTGCTTTTTGAATTAAATTGTTTATGGCAAAAAACAATTCACTTTATAATCTATAATAACTCTGGCTAGTACCTTTTGTACAAGGACAATTACTTGCACTTTGCAATAGGTTCAGCCCAATTGTAATAACGTGTGTACCTGAATTAAAACCAGATAAGTCATTAAACGTTAATTGGTATGAATAGGCAAAGTAAAGCTTGTTATTTAAGATACCTGCCATAGGGCCAAAGTTTAAAGGATTAAAGAATTGGTCATTAAGAAAACGGTATGAGGCACCTATCCAATAATAATCTCCATCTCTATTGAACTTTCTGTACTTAAAGTTGATGTCTGTAGAAGATCTATTATCACTATCAAAAAACTGAAAGAAAACTGAAGGTTCAAATTCTACATACTTATTATGTTTTGGTGTGTAAACATAACCTGAATAAAGTTGATAGTTTAATAAAAGTCTTGGTTCAATGCCACCAGTAAAATCCTCAGTATCCTTGGATATTAGGTTGTTAGCGTTGGCACTGAAATAGAAATTATCCCATCTATATAGAAATCCAGCATCAAAATTATTATTGCTTATGGCTCTGTCTCCATTAATTGCCGGATCCAATATTGGAATTTCATAAGTGGTATTAAAATTTTCTACATCTATTCTAAAGTTGTTGATGTTATAAGATAGTCCTAGGGACAAATATTGTTTAGATTTCCAGTCTAAAATCAAATGATGCGCAAATGATAGTTTAAGTCCTTTTTGACGTGTATTTCCGTTCTTATCATTATATGCCGAAACACCCACACCTGAGCGATTAGAAATTCTAAAATCAGCATAGATAGATTGGTTATCAGGTGCATTTTTAATACCTACCCATTGTGTTAACCCATTGGCTCTAATCTTTAGGTTATCACCAATACCGGCATAAGTAGGGGAAATAACAAAATCGTTATCTGCCAAATATTGTGTCCAAACAGGTAAATTCAACTCCTGACTATAACCGTAAGATATTGTTAGAAATATGATATATAAAATTATTTTTTTCATCTTAAGTAGGTTTAATTAAGGATTACCTGTAAAGTGTAAAGTGTCCAACAAATTCTTTATCAATATTTGGGTCGTTTGTTTTTACTACAAACCAGTAATCACCTGTTGGCAACTCGTGTCCGTTGTATCTACCATCCCAAACTTGTCCAACATGGTATGTTGCGACTTTACGTCCATAGCGATCAAAAATATCAAAGGTTAGATTCGGGTAATTTTCTGTACAGCCAGGTGCCCAAGTATCGTATTCTCCATCACCATTTGGTGTAAACCAGTTTGGGATACAGATTTCGACAAATTCTAATTCAATTTGCGCTTCAGCACTACAGCCATTACTGTCGGTTACAACGATGGTGTAAACCCCAGTTTCTGAAATTAAGAAGGTGTTGTCACTACCATAATCTTCACCGTTCATGGTAAAAGTATAGTCACCAGTTCCACCTGAAGCATTAGCAATAATCTCGTTGATTTCACCTTCAGACAACGCCAAAGCAACATCATCGTAAGCTACTATATCAAAGAATTCCGTAGTTTGAATACAACCATTGGTATGTCTTACATTTATATAATGATCCGTTCCTACTGGTACATCTGTAAATACATTACTCAATTGGTATGGGCCACCATTTAATGAATAATCCAGGTCTGATAAATCTGTAATAGAATCATCCACGGTTACAGTAATCATATTGCTCTGAATGTTATCCTCGCATATCGCTTCAACTACAATTTCTGGGTTGATGGTTACGGATTCTGGAAACGTAATATTCCATTCGGATTCACAACCTTCGGCATCACGTATGTAAACGATATGATCGCCGCCTACAAGATCTGTAAAGTCGAAAACAGTCTGCGTTGCACCTCCAGTAGTGTAAGGACCATCGTAGTTATCTAAGCTCACATTGTAAGGA
This sequence comes from Winogradskyella ouciana, assembly GCF_965284585.1. NCBI lineage: Bacteria > Pseudomonadati > Bacteroidota > Flavobacteriia > Flavobacteriales > Flavobacteriaceae > Winogradskyella > Winogradskyella ouciana. The sequence goes on along the minus strand of NZ_OZ260095.1, from coordinate 2,843,032 downwards.
AGATTTCCACCCGAAATATCAATACTGAATTCACCATTGGCATCTCCTTCACAGACTTCTGGGAATAATGAATCTGCCACAATGGTAATGATAACAGGTTCTGGACTTGAAATCGTAAAGTTGAATGTTAAGTAACAACCTAATTCATCCTGAACAATTAAATCGTAATCACCAGGTGCTAAATCCTCAAAAATGTTAGTTTCAAAAAATTGGTTCAATTGAGGTGAAATGGCATATTTAATTATTCCTGTTCCTCCAGTAGCTGTGATCTCAACAGAACCGTTTTCGTTTCCTGCACAGGTAACATCACTGACTTCAATCGTAGCTTCTAACTGAGTTGAAGGTTCTGTAATGCTTATTGGAGCAGAAGTAGTGTTACAATCACCGCTTTCTACCATAACGATATAATCTCCGGCTACAAGTTCAGTAAAATGACCAGGACTATTCTGAGTTGCAGAAATTGGGTTTCCTGAACCATCTTGTAACGTATAACTATAATCTCCTAATCCACCTTGAGCAGTGGCTATAATTGATCCATTGTTATCACCAGCACAATTAATGGTTGGATTAGAAGATTCTAGATTAATCACTAACTCAGGTAGTGGATCAACTGTAATTTCGTTTGATGCATTAGAAATACAACCATTGGTATCTCTAACATAGTATGTGTAAGTTCCTTCCGAAACCGAGAATGTCGTTGACGAAGCAAAACTGCCTAAAGTCGTTGCAAAGTTACTTGTATCACTATACTCATAAGGCCCTGTTCCTCCAGAAGCACTTAATGTCAATGTCGATTCTGTTAAACATGTTTGAGTTGATGCTCTAACTAAGTCAAGATCGAGCGGAGTAGGATTAACAATAACAATATCCAAAGATGTCATTTCACAATCAAAACCATCAGTAATGGTTACCGAATACGTTCCTGCACCTAAATCATTAAATACATTCGACGTTTGTGGACCAGAAGAACTAACCACAGGTGAAATAGTGTTAAGTGTATATGTATAATTACTGCCTTGTCCGCCTGATACCGTTGTAATTGTAATGCTTGCATCTTGGTTGCCAAAACACGCAAGCTCTGTTGTACTAGGTGTAAAGGTTGCTGTAATAGGATTTGGCTCGGCTAAAGTTATGGTCTCTGAGTCAATACAACCTTCTGCATCTCTAACGTTTACAGTATATGTTCCTGCAGATAAATCCGTAAATGTATTATTTGAAGAGTAGGCAGCAGTAGTATTTCCTGTTAGTTCGTATTCATAATCTCCCCAACCACCATCTGCAATAGCAGTAATGGTTCCTTGGTTGTTATTACAGGTTACGTTAGAGGTTTCAGAAAGATTTAGCGTTAAAGCTTCTTGTGGAGATGAAATCACAATATTCGCTGTATTAGAACAGAACGGTATATCTGTTTCTGTAATGACTACTGAAAACGTACCAGCTTGCATTCCTGTAACCGTTAATGGATTGGTAGAAGTGTTAGCATTCACCACACCAGTAACCGAAGTACCTAAACTATCGAAAACTTCATAGGTGTAAGCACCTGTATAGTTTGTAACATTAATATCAAAAGTTCCTGTATTATCACCGAAACATGTTACACTTGAGGATGTTAAGGTAAACATCGGAAGTATAGCTTCAGGTACTGAAACCGTTGTTTCTGAAGTACAAGATAAAACTGTGTCGGTTATTGTGATAGTGTAAATTCCTGATGGTACACCATTGAACGTGTTTCCACTTAAACTGATTGAAGCAGGATTAGGAGAAATACTATAAGTATAAGAACCTGAACCACCAGAACCTGTTATCGTAATTTCACCATCATCATTATTACATGACGGTAATGCCGTAACATCTGCAGCAATATCAATAGGTTCGTCAATATCAACAGAAATTAAATTACCACAACCGTTCGCATCTTGTATTTCAATAGTATGTGTGCCTGCAAATAAATTTGAAATGGTAAATGGTGCTGTTTGTGTTTGAAATGCTCCACCATCAATACTATAGCTATAAGGCGCAGTACCTGCTGTATCTAAAGTAACTTCAATTTCGTAGTTACCATCTGTAATTTCACACGGATTATTCACTGTTGCAGAAATCACAGGTGAGTCGTCCATATCCACTATTGTCACTGGGCTCGAAACTATACAACCGTAGGCATCTAAAACATGTACATAATAACTACTAGCATCAACGTTAAACGTGCTTGCTGAATCCCAACCTGTATCTGAAGCGAGTGGAGGAGTAGCTGTTGTTGTAATTTGATATTGATAAGGAGGAGTACCATTTTGACCTATAGCGCTTATAACTCCTGAATTTGGATTACAATTCGCATTTTGATCTACTGAAACTGTTAAATCCAATGGCTCAGCAGATTCTAAAATCTCAAAGATTTGAGAAGCTGAGTTACAACCGTTAAACGATCCTGTACCATTTTCAGTAAACACAATATAATATTGTCCAGGTGTTAATGTTCCAGGATTTGGTGTTGTTACGGTTTCCGGCACACCAAAAGTTACTGGTAAGTTTGTTGGACCATCAACCAATTGATTGTCGTAAGCGGTATATATAGAATAATCTACAGAAGTTGTGGTACTGTCAAAGTTATCAATAGTGAAAGTAACACTTCCATCATCAGCACCTAGACAACTTACGTTATGTGGTTCTACTGTAGATGTTAATGGTGAGGCGGGATCTATGGCTGAATCCGCAGACTCGACATAATAACAATTTGTTACTAAGTCATGAACTACAAACGTATATACCACGCCAGGTATAAGATTAGTAAATGTTCTCACATTACCACCTGGTGTATCAGGTGGGAAATATGTTGACGTATAAGGTATAGTGTTGAATTCCAATATCCCGAATTCATAACTACCACTACCAACGGCAGATATTGCTGTGACCTCGGCTGTACCACCTACAGTACAATCTGGCACAGCAACATTGACATTGATATCTAAATCTGATGGAGGAGAAGCTATCGTAATTTGTTGTGACAAACTACAGCCATTAGCATCTACAACATTGATGGTATATATCCCAAAGTTAATGATGTTAAACGTATGATCTTCATTTGATGCTGCATTATATGGATTACCTGCAATAACATCATTAAAATTATTTGAAATATAATAAGTGAATGGCGTTGTACCACCACTTACATTTTCAACTGTAATAGAACCTAATGATGAACCACCTGGATTATTACAGGTAATATCTACTTTGCTAAGATCAAAGTCTATAGCATCTGGTTCGTTAATTGAAATAGTTTCTGTTGCGGTACAAGAATTGGCATCAGTAATCGTAATGGTATAAGTGCCAGCTGGCAAACTTGATGTTTGTGTACCATAATCCGTACCAGTAGTATCATTATTGACATTAATAGCAAATGGTGGTGTACCAGTTGTATTATCTATTGTAATATCTATGGCACCATTGCTATCTCCATTACAAAGAATAGGCTGACTCTGTACTACAGCGCTAAAGGCTGGAGGAGTAATAGGGTTAACCGTTATTACAGACGATTCAGCACTACAACCATTGGCATCAGTTATTAAAAATTGATATGTTCCGGCTGATGCTGTATTGTAAGTAAATGTAGTACCTGTAGATCCTAATGATGTATAAGGCGCACCATCAATAGAAACTTCATAGGTGTATGGTGCGGTACCTGTTATAGTTCCTGTTAGCTCTGCATCTGGTGTTGCGGTACAATCCAATCCTTCAGTTAAAACAACATTCACCGTTGGAGAAGGGATTGGGTCTATGGTAAAAGATTCGCTATAAATACAATCATTTTCATCTCGTACTTGAAATGTATATGTATCTGGAGCTAATCCGGCAAATACATTGGATGTTTGATAAGGAGTTGTTGCTGAAGCCGGAGCAATAATTTGATACTCCAATACACCTGTTCCTCCAGTTACACTTGTGATTGTAACATCACTTGTCATTGCAGGACATGTCACAGGTGTGCTTGAGAATTCTAAATCTGTCGGTGGATTAAGAGCATCAAGAGTAATTTCATTGGTAATCGCTGTACAATCATTATCATCTCTAATTGTGATAGTATAAGTACCTTGAGTTAAATCATTGAATACATTACTTGTTTGAAATGTAGTTCCATCGATACTATATTCATAAGGTGGAGTTCCTCCTGAAACACTTGTAACTGTTATTGTTCCATTGCTTAAACATGTGTATGGTGCAGAGAGTTCTGCCGTACCTGATATAGCTATGTTTTCGATTATGGTTACAGTTTGTGAAGTCGTTGTACATACGGCAGGTCCTGAAGTGTATTGTAATACCACATCATAATTCCCTGCTGTCAATCCTGTAAATACGGATGAATTTGAAAACGTCGTTCCACCATCAATACTGTATTCAATACTATTACCATTAGGGTTTGTTACATCTATAGTAATAGTTCCTGTATCGCCTGTGCCACCACATAAAATATCAGTGGTTAGGATAGTAAATTCAGGAGCTGGTATTTCATCAACCGTAATCGTTGTACTGGCACTACAGTTATTGGAATCCACTACTGTAATGTCATAAATACCAGCAGAAGTCACTACATATTCTGGTACCGTTTGAAAATCCGTAGTACTGTTTATGTAGTAAAAATATGGAGGCGTTCCACCTTCAGGATATATGGTTATTTCACCTTCTGTACAGCTTAAAGGCACTGTTAATGCCGCAGTAACTGTAAGTAAAGGAGGCTCAACTATTGTAATATCTTCAGAATGTAAACATCCGTTTTCAGTTTCAACTGTTGCTGTATAAGTACCAGGATTTAAGTTTTCGAAAGTGTAAGTGTTATCTATGATTGGACCGACAGTATTAACAATGGTTCCATTTTCTTCCAATGTAAACGTGTATTGAGGATCAACATCATTTGCAGCCAATTGAATACTTCCTTTCTCACCAAAACACAATGGTTGAGAAACCGTAGAGGTCACCGTAAAATCTCTATCCCTAATTTGAACATCTGGAACAGTGAAAATACAAGGGTTGGTTGGCACGCCAATCTGTCTCACATATACTGAATATGTTCCAGCAACTGTAACTGTAAATACGTTACTTGTTTGATAGTTGATACCATCGATACTGTATTCATATCCAGAAGGGACGTCGTTTACAGTAATACTTCCATCGGTAGTACAAATAATATCGGTTGCAACTACAGTTGGCACCAATAAGTTTTGATATACATTGAAATAAAATTGATTAAAACATCCACCAGGATAGTTAATCGTTAATCTGAATTGCCCTGATGTATCCGCTAAGAAATTTGGGCCAGTAGCAACTTCGTTCCAAGTACAGCCTGGATCTTCGTTGGCACAATCCGTGTCTGAAACTGCGGCACAGCTAGATTCGTCTAACTGCTCCCATATGATAGATGTGGAATCTGAAATATTGGTTTCTATAAATCTTGAATCATCTGCACCACATAAAAAGATAAGCGGTAATTCTTTACCATCATTAGGACAGATAACAACTTCATCAGCATAAGGAATAACAGGATTTTCTACATCTCCACCAAAAAGCTGTACTTCGTAAACCTGCTCTATAGACTGGCATGGTGCAATAGCATTATTAAATGAATAATATGTTCCTGTAGAAGTTACTGTAATCGTTTGAGTATTGCCTATTACTGGTGTACCAGATGGACTTGTTGACCATGAGTAAGAGTCATAGCCATTAGCAGCCGTTAATTCTACACTATCACCGCAAAGTATAACCTCTTCAAGAAATTCACAGTCTAAATCTGCCAAGAAATTAGTGGCTTGTGGAGATATTAAACAACCTGTATTGCTATTTAAACTTGGATCGTCTGTAATCTGAAAAGTAGGATTGTAAAATCCATTATATGTAGCATAGGCCTGATTGTTAATAATATTAGAACAAGCATCAGCTAATTCACCACAAGTATCAACAACTTGTACTTCTATTCTAATTTCATATACTGGATCGTTTTCTTCGACTAGTGAATTGTCAATATCAAAAATAAGTTCTCGTGTAACTGGATTATAACTATTAACAGTTACACCAGGAGGTAATACTAAATCCGTAGGATGATTGTAAATAATATTTATCGGAAGTATATCCCTAATTTGAAAATTAGTTGCGTGATCATTTCCTACATTTTGAAAACCTATTACATAATTTAATGAGGAGCCAAGACCAACTAGTTGACCTCCAATATCGTTTCCTGCATCGTCTTCTACAAGTTTTGTGAGTACAATATCTGGTTCAATAATTTCAACCGCAAAGGCAAAGAAGTAAGGGAAATAAGTATCACCGCTGGTTTCCAAACGAATGGTTCCCGAAGTTGCATCATTGGCAATTACGGAATTGCCTGGATTAGGTATAGCTATTGTACCTGTGTCAAACCCTAAAGTATTGGTACTGTTTGGCACACGGTTATTTACTGGAGTAGCATCTAATCGTGTTACAGAACTATTGAAAAAGTTAGCCACAGGACGGTCTGCTGTAGATAAGCTTACACCATTTAATCGTAATCTATCTCCTAAAATAGGACTGTCACCTTCTAAGGTTGCAAAAGCAAAGTTTGCTCTAACCGGAGCAGGAGCAGGAACAGTTCTAAATCCATCAACAGGAATATCTAGTGTTGGATTGTTTCCTGGAACACTAATAGCACTAAAACCATCAAAACTTGTAATGGATTTTCCAGGAAGCGTTGGGTCTTCGTAAACTATAAAAAGTGACCAACCAGCAGACTGGCCAGTACCGTTGTAAGGATTGAAATTGGCTGTTTCTCCTAAACCAGAAGAAACGTTTGCCACAGTATAAGTTCCTAAATCTACACCAGGACCATAACTTGTTACAATATCGGTAACATCTGCAAAGCAGGCATACGAAAAACTATCACCACCATCAATAGTAGTACCATTGGCATCAAAAATAAGAGTACCTGTAATGTCATTATATCCACCAACAGGGCCTTTAAATCTTACTTCTGTTATAGGTTCATCGCCTGGGTTTACAGCTCCCCAATATAAGCCTGCGTAAATAATCCTATAACAATTTGGGTTGGGAATTTCTAAATCTGCACTGGAGGAACTGAACGTTGAAGGGTCTCCATCTATATCGATATACTGCATATCGACATTGTGATTATAAACAGTTCCGTCGTTAAAAGGATCATTATTTGGTCCCAAAATATTGTTACCAATTAATACAATGTCTCCCTTTAGATCTTGGTTGAACCTTGGCGTAAAAGGCACATAGTTTTGCGCAAAAGACGCCATACCAAAGCACATAACCATTAGTGCTATAATAATAGTTCTTGAAAAAGTAGGTTTTTTCATGATACTTAATTTTACTTCCTCACTTTTTCTTGGGGCAATAAAAAAGTGAAGAACAGCTTAACTTATTTAATTTTCTATTTTCACGAGGGTCATGTTTACATTATACGGTCTATTTCCTTTAGTTTCCATAACTTTATTGGCAGCATTAATGCTGTCAAACTTGTTATAGTATATGTAGTAGTTACTAGTATTGACATCATAGAAGAAATCTACATCTACACGCCCTGAAGCTACTACCTTGGTTAAAAATTCATTTCGTTTTTTAATATCGCTATGTACTGCTATAATAAGATAGTATCCATTATCAGCATTTTTAACATTCTTTAATATCTTGATATTATCACTTTGCGGTTCACCAAAATCAAAATCTTCAGAAGTATAAGGAACCTGTGCAGGCTTAGTTGTACGCTTTATATTCTGTAACATAGCTCTATCTTGAGCGTACCTATCTGCTTCATTATCATAAGCAGCACGCTTAATTCTTCTTCTTTTTTCAAATTCAGTTGCGATTCTAATTGTCTCTAGTCTTGTGTCTAACTCTTGTCTAAGTTCAACAGCTTTCAATTGGTCTTTAGCCAATCCTTCAATTTTTCTCTTGTAGAAGAGATTGACTTCATCTAACTGAGTTGTCTTATATCTTTCTTCATAAAGTGTTTGTAACGAATCTATCTTTTTGTTTCTTGATTCTATAATTGCATCAAGATCAGATTTAATAGCATTTAGCTTGTTATTTTCTGCCGTAACACTTTTAAAAGGTTTTGGTTGTACTGTTATACCTTGGTCACTTAAATCGTTTTCTTCTTTTAAATCTTTTAAGTCTTCGTTTTTAATTTCCACTATTTCTTCAAACTCATCCAATAATTTAGATTGTTGTTCTTTAGTCGTTTCTGTTTGTTCAGCTAAAGCAACCATTGCTTTACCAATCTCATCTGTTGGCTTAGTAGTTAATGCTTCTTTAGCTTTAGCATCCGTTTCTTCTTTTAACTGCTGTTGTTCTGCCAATTCTTTAGCCTTAGCATCAGCCTCTTCCTTAGCTGTTTGTTCGGCCAATAGCCTTGCTTGTTCAGCAGCAGCTTCTCTTGCTTTTTGCTCTTCTAACTGTTTTGCTATAGCTTCTGCTTCCTCCTTAGCTTTTTCTTCGGCTAACTGCTTAGCCTTAGCTTCAGCTTCTTCTTTTGCCTTTTGCTCTGCCAGTAATCTTGCTTGTTCTGCAGCTTCTTCCTTAGCTTTCTGCTCTTCAAGCAATTTCGCTCTGGCCTCGGCTTCTGCTTTAGCTTGTTCTTCTGCTTCTTTTGCCAGTTGCTCTTCTAATAGTTTAGCTTCCTTCGCAGCTTCTTCTCTTGCTTTTTGTTCTGCTAATTGTTTGGCTTTTTCCTCAGCTTCTTGCTTAGCCTTTTGCTCTGCTAAAACTTTAGCTCTGGCCTCTGCACGCTCTCTCTCTTTTTTTTCAGCCTCAATTTTCGCTTTTGCTTCGGCTTCCTCCTTAGCTTTTTGCTCTTCTATCTGCTTAGCTTTAGCTTCTGCTTTAGCTTCAGCTTCTCTTTTGGCCTTTTCCTCTGCCTCTTGTTGTGCTTTTGCTTCTGCAAGAGCGTTAGCCTCAGCTTCTTTTTTAGCTTTTAGTTCTGTTTCCTTATCCAATTCTGCCTGAGCTCTTCGTTCAGCAGCACGTTCTCTTATTCCTGCAAGTTCTTCTTCTGAGGCCTCAACGATTGGTTTGTTACGTTTTTTAGAGAATAATCCGCTTACTTTTTCATCTCCACTATAATCATATTTCTTCTTGGTTATAAATCTATAAGCTAGAGTAAATTCATGTGAAGGTCCAAAATCTACAAATTCGCCAATTGCTTTTTCAATATTATATTCTAGAGCAATATTCTTAGTAACATTCAAACCTAAACCACCAGAAACTCCAAAGCGACTGTTATAACCTACTTGAAACCAAATTCCTTTAGGAACATTAAGTGAGGCTAAACCAGAAATGATCGTTTCATCTTTTCTGAACTCTGACATTAAAATTCCCGAAAATTTAGCTTTCTCAAAAAATCCTTGGCCATCAAAAAAACCTGTGTGCATTACGTGAGCTTGAATCCCTTGTTTTGGATCATCTTTAATCATTTCTGATGATTCAAAATTATAAAGCACTAAGTTATTTACTGAAATCCCAAAGTCTAGGAGTCTTGTTCCATAATTAATTCCTGGGTTAACCGTAAGCAAAAAGTTTTCAGGTACATTTTGTAGCGATGGGTCATCAAAATTTGTAACCACATTACCTGTGTTGATACCACTTTTATAAGCTCCAACATTAAGTCCAAAAGTTAGATTGCTGTCTGTATTTAATTTAACGTTGTATGCAAAATTCAATAAACCTCCAAAGGTGGTTAATACACCATAGTTTTGTTGAAATGCTGCAATACCAGCGCCAATATTTTCAGAGAAACGACCTGAGTAACTACCAACAAATGTTTCAGGGGCATTATCAAACTGTATCCATTCGCGTTTGTTATTAAAACTTATGTATTTGTTTTGTTCTCTAACAAAAGAAAAGGTAGGGTTTATGGCATAACGATTAAAAACCAAAGAGTTTCTTATTGGTAAATCAAAAGAAACTACGCCATCATCTTGTTGGGAGAACAGTATCTGCATAGAGCAGAATAACAGGAACAATATGGTGAGATGTGTCTTCATTTTATTTCACTACTGTTATTGATCCTTTTTTTACTTCTCCGTCTGTTGTTGTAATAATATAGTAGAACACCTGATTTATACTGGTTAAGTTTAAATCGTTTTCTGGCCAATTATTCTGGTAGTCTATGGTTTGAAAAACCACTTTGCCTTGTTCGTTTAAAATCACGACTTCCGTGTTGGTTCCCGTAGTGTATTCTAAGGGTAGAACCCAAGTATCGTTTGTAAAATCACCGTTTGGGCTAATTACATTTGGTATTTTTTCTACATCTGGAAATGGATCTATACCTTCCACAACGGTAAATTCGTATATCCTTGAGCCTTCACAACCTGAAGTTTCAGATATGACTACTGTATAATCTCCAAATTCTGTAATATCATAAGTGTTATCATTAGCGTCTGCAATGATTTGGGTATTGAAATACCATTGAAACTCTGGACTTATGGCTGTATTTGTTATTTCTACTGAAAGCGTTTCTCCATCAATTAAATGGTTGACTTCATCCACATTGATTTCACTTTCAAAAAGTTCACTTTCTAAATCTATAGAACCTGAAGCTGAGCAATCTCCTAAATCTACCTGAACCGAAAACGTACCAGACTCATCAGTTTGGTACATTTGATTTGTTGCATCAGGAATTTCCACTCCGTCTTTAAACCATTGATAGCTATTACCACCAATTGTGCTAAGTGTAGTAAGCCCTTGCTCTGGGCAATAAGGATTACCCAAACTAGAAGCTATAGTTGCTTCAGCCTCTCCCGAAGAATTGGCTTCACTGATGGTTACTCGGTTAGAAAATGAATCTGAAGTGCAGCTACCATAATTTGTTTCTACAAAATAAGTACCTTCTTCACTTACCGATAGGGAAGGACCTTCAGCTACAAATACTGATGTAGTAGAACTTGTTTCTTTATACCAATTAAATGTTAAAGATGGGTAGTTAAGTGGTGAATCGTTATTTCCGGTTCCTGGGTTATCGATAGTAAGAAGGTAGCTATTACCAGTACAATAAGCTCCCGTTGATACCAAGTTGTTGATTGAAAAAGGTGAATCCTGTAATTTGTAATATGCTGCAAAAGCTGCAGAAGAAGAACTTGTTGCGACTGGCGACGTACTTTTAACACGAATCCTATAATTCTCTCCTGCCGTAGTTTCCGGTATAGAAAAATTTAAGGTAGCAGGTGAGTCAGTAACCGATCCAGGTGAGGATGTGTAAACTGTAGTAGAATTAGAAAAGTCACCATCTGCATCAGACATTTCAATAATAAACTGATTTGAAGCATTGACAGCAGACTCTGGTGAGAAAACAAATGTTACATCATAAGAATTGAAGGATTCGCTTGCACAAGCCTGGCTAAAACCTAAATTAGGTTGGCCAATTACCAATTGCGCATTCGCCTGTCCTTGAAATAAAAGAACAGTAAAGCAAAGTCCAATAATTAATCCGTTAACATTAGTAATTTTAAGCATTCCGTCTTCTCGTATTTTTCTAATCTATAAGCTGTTATAATTTGTTGTTTGAAAATTTTATTGAGGGTTTGTTCAATAAAAATCAATCACTAGAATAAAATTGAATTACTCTAGCGGTTTTGATTAATCTTCATCGTCGTCGTCAATAAAATCATTTGAAGCAATAATTCTATTTACTTGTAATCTAAAATCAGGATTTCTGCTGTCTTTGGCATCGATGAATGTTTCGTCATCAGAGCCTTTAGCGTAAAGGTTATCAAAAGCTCTACTACCATACCAGCTCTCTAAATCGTCATTATTTGTATATCCTTTTCTATAGATATTTCCTTTACAGTTATTAAAGTAAGTTCTTGTAAACTGTATTTTTTCAAGGTTTTGATTATTAAGTTGAATTTGGTCATCAAAAATTACTGCTGGATAAAATCCAGAAATAACACTCTTGTTAATGGCGAATGATGCATCAGCACCTATGTAAATGGCTTCTTGCACCAATCCAACTTTAATATCAGATCTTAGATCATTGGAAATATTCACCAACGTTAAGTTTTCTGCATTTACAAAAGTTTGCCTTTTAGAAGTGTCTGCATCTTCTTTATTATCGTAAGATTTTACAACCATACAACGTGATCCATCAGCACTAGAGATGTAAGGTGATCTAATTGCTAAAGAGTTAATTAGCTGGCATTGTGTACCGTAATTAAATTCATAATCGTTTCTGCTAGATCTGTATGATACTAATTGTTCTAAAATTGCTGAGCCACCAAGGATGTTAAATGAATTGCCAGCACTATAACTGACCATTACATTTTCTATAACGGTTTTGTTACCTACACCAGCTAATGTCAATGCATTAAAGTACCCATATTGCTTGGTTCTTTTTCCTGCAAATTCAATTCTCACATATCTTAAGATACCTGAATTGCTTTCAGAATTATAGCCACCAAAGCCTATGTCTTCAGTTGATGATGGACGAAGTCCGTAATTAAGTGAAGATAGTTTCCCATAAGTGTTTAATGGTGCATCGCCTAGAATAAAAAGTCCGCCCCAATCACCTGGCTTTTTATTGCTTCTACTTGATGTAAAAATAATAGGATCGGTTTGGGTTCCATTAGCGATTATTTTAGAACCATTACTTATTGTTAGAGAACCTTTAGACTCAAAATCACCAATGATTACAGTTCCTGGTTCAATTGTTAATGTTGTACTATCGGTAACAAATACATCACCTAATAGTAAATACACATCTCTCTTAACAAGCTTGGTGTCTTTTGTAATGTTACCACTCAAAATCTGAGTAGGTTCACCATAGTCTGGTTGACTAGGTTTAAATTCTGTCCATGAATTTAGCCAATTACTATAGCCAATTATTCCTTTTTCCTGCTGTGCAAAAGCAGTGCTAAACACTAGTAGAAAAATAAGCGCGGTTTGAATAAAATTTTTCATAGTCGTTTAATTCGTTATGTTAGATATTTTTGGGTTTTTCAACTAATTGCCTCAAACATAGGAATAAAACCTATGAAATACAAGAAAATATCGATGAAATACACATATTTTATATTACTTTAATCTTTTTCCTACAAAAAATTAGGTTTTTAAGACAAGAACAGGGTAAGTTTAATTCACTGTTTATCAGTATTTTGAAAATATAATAAAGAATAAAAAAAACCTCACAAAATTTGCGAGGTTTAATTATAAAATTCTAGTGACTTAATCTTCCTTAAAATCGTTGTATGTATGTAACGCCTTTAATGTTGATTCATAGAACAAAATTGCGGCTATTAAGTCATTAGTATCAGAATAGGGGAGTATTTTGGTCTGATATTCGACAGTACTTTCAAAGTAGTTGTCAGAAGCTTCCATATTATCTTCTAATGCTTTCTTATTTTCTTTGGTTTCAGGAATCCCTAAAGACGCCATGGTAACGCCAGGTTTGGTAGCAAATGCAATATTAGGTAGAATATTTACAATGACTTCTATACGTTCTATATATAGAGTCAATAGTTCACCTTTAGACATTTCATCTAATTGCTCGCGGCTATGGTACTTAGAAATATTAACCTTGCCACTTATAATACTTTGTGACTGGTCTTTTTTCTTTTTAGATTCTTCATTTTTTTGAGCATGACCTAGACCTATCATAAGGAAAAAGATTGCACTAAATAAAGTAAGTTTTGCTTTCATATTTATAGTTTTGATTTGGACTAACGGAGACAAATCTATACAAAATATTAAGAAAAACAACTAAAATTCATGTTTTTTCATGAAATTTTTTTAACACTTTAAATACATATTTCATGGATAAACTGCGTATTTAGTGGATTAAGTGCATATTTTACCGATGAAATACTTAGCGGTTTTTTTCGAAAATTAAAGTATAATTCACTATAGAAAAATCAAAAAAACAAGCATATTTTTCTTCAGATTTTATTGCTTTTGGAGAACTTTCATAATTATTTTTTAAATCACAATTCATAATTTTTTATTGATTCAACTATAGTATTTCATCGTTGATTTTTGCATTTATTTTCATTTTATCGCAAAAATTTGGCATTTATATGATTTTTAGGGAATTAGAGATTTTTTGAAGCAATTTTGGTGCAACCCAAATCTTAAACACCCATGAAAAATCTTATTGTAGCATTTTGCCTCATCTGTTTTTATAGTGCTGTTAATCCAATATCTGCACAAGAAAGTCCTATTTACGATAGAGCAGAAGACCTGCTGAGTAACACAGATACAATTCCAGATTTTAGATCTAAAACCAATAAACTAAAACTAACTGGTGTCATTTACCAAAGTGACGGTGTAACTCCCGCTAAGGATGTCATTATATTTATTGAACAACCAGATGAAAACGGTGATTTTGATTTAAGACAATCTGGTGATAATCGTTATGTATTTCATAGAAGTTGGGTAAAGACAGATGAAGATGGTAGGTATACGTTCTACACATTTGTTCCTGGTAATGATAGACGCTATAATCAAATGCAACAAATCTTTCCGATTATAAAAGAGGCTTCTAAACCAGAAGTACAATTAGAATCTTTACTATTTGATGAAGATCCTTTATTGACAAAAAGATGTAGAAAGCGTTTGGTTAAAAAGGGACAAGAAGCAAGAATTTTAAACATAGAGAAAGAAGATGGCATGTTGGTTGCCAGTAAAGATATTGTATTGCCTGAGCATACTGAACCGAACTCATAAGTCAGCATACATTAATTAACCGTAAAAGCTCTGAATTACTATTCAGGGCTTTTTTTATATATAAACATTACGCTTTGAGAAAAAATAAAACTAAAAAATTTTATCTTTAGCTATCCCTTAATAATTCCCTGTTATTAATTCTATTGACACATTTCATATCTAATTTGCAGATATGCTTGTATTGTTATAAACTAAAAGGTAAACAACTATGTCTCAATCAAACACATTTCATTTAGGTTTAACTATGGCTGGTGCTGTTTCAGCCGGAGCTTACACAGCGGGTTTCATGGATTATATCCTGGAGGCTTTATCAGAATGGGAAAAGGCAAAACAATTAAAAAAAGAGCATATTCCTAATCACAATGTTGTCATCGATGCCATCGGAGGAGCATCAGCTGGAGGTATGGTAACTATGATTACTGCTCTGGCACTTTGTGATGGCAACCTTAAACCTGTTAAGAAAAAGTCGAGTACCAAAACAGGAAATATCCTTTACGACAGTTGGGTGTTTTTAGATGATGATGAAAGTCTCTACGATGGAAGTGGAGGTGGTGAAACCACTTTTAAAAAAATGCTCTCTAACTCTGATATTAAAGATAATAAAGGTGCACCATCATTACTGAACTCAAAACCTATAGACAGAATTGCCGAGAAGGTTTTTGAGCAACTACCACAAGATGCGAGTAAAGATAATTTCCCAAGTTATATTTCTAAGGACTTAAGAATATTGCTGACGGTAACGAGCTTACGCCCTGTGGATTACAAAATTAAGTTGAGTAGGATAAAATCTAAGTTTCTAGATTCAACTCCAGGACATCGCATCAGCAATCATGATATTGTTGCTCATTTTAAGGTGAATTATGATGAAATTAAGGACAAGAATCAATTTCTGCCCTTTAGACCATTATCCCCAACTTCAGATTCTAAATCTAACAGGGACTTCTTAGTTAAGGTGACAAAAGCTACAGGAGCATTCCCTGTCGGATTGGCACCTCGTTATTTTGATACTGAATTTCCCACCGAGTACATACAGAACAGTTTAAAGAAACGAAAGGCTTTTACGGCGAGCATGGATTTAGAGTTTGAAAAAGACTTGAAAAAGGACTTTCAGTTCACTGCAGTAGATGGTGGTGCCATAAATAATGAACCTTTCGATGAAGTGCTACGCTGTCTTGAAGAAAACCACGGCCCTGAGGATGCCAAAAACCCAAAATACGGAACAGTGTTGATTGATCCCTTTCCAAATTTTGAAGATGAGATCATTAATTCAACACCAGATTATAAAAAGACTAGTATTATGGATATAGTGGGTTATTTGGTGCCTACAATTTTAAATCAGGCTCGAAACAAACAGAGTGACACTTTCGCCTCAGGAATTTTTAAGATTATGGCTTTTCCAAGGAAATTAAAATTGGGCCAGGTTGATGAAGAAGTGGACCATCCACCTTTGGCAACAGGAGGTATCGGAGGTTTTGGAGGTTTTTTGGATATTGAATTTAGGAAGCACGATTTTTTTCTTGGCCGCAAAAATGCCAGAAACTTTTTAAGAGGTGTATTCTTTACAGAATGTAAGCCTACTGATCCTAATAATTTATTTCATGGTATCAGCGCATCGGCTATTGAGGAATTCAGTAGAGTAGTGGACGGCAAGACCTATATGCCCATTATACCAGATGTGAGTAAGTTAGATCCAAATGATGATCCTAATCCTACAAAATATGAAATTCAGGATTTTCCAAAGTTTAATGCAAAAGCCTTTAGAGCATTAGAGAAACCAATTAAAAATAGAGTCAAAGCTATTCTCAAAGCTGAACTCAATACGAAATTTTCAGGATTCTTCTGGTGGCTATCTCGTGGCATCGTTATTGGTAAAGTCTCGAGAAAACTTACCAAATGGGTTATGGAAACCATTGAAAAGGACTTTAAAAAGCGTGGAATGTAAACCTCTATTTCATTTGCAACAATTTTTAATTTGATAGCGATAATCGAAGCTAACGATTCATTTTAAATTTAAGGTAGATAAATCATATTGGTTTATCACAACTTTAAAAACTAATTGATTATGAGCAAACCATGGCAAGATAAAGCAAAAGGCAATTGGAACATTGCTAAAGGAAAATTAAAACAAGAATGGGGCGAACTTACCGATGATGATTTAGACTATGAAGAAGGTAAGGAAGACGAGCTTCTAGGACGAATTCAAAAGCGTACTGGTGAAACCAAAGACCGTATTAATGACTTTTTGGATAATTTAAAGTACTAATTTCCTAAAAAATGCAAGATTAACAATCCTACTTCGGTGGGATTTTTTTGTTTATTATTCATATCAATTAAAATCTAAATCTATTGCGTTAAATGTAATGCTACTATATAGCTATTTTAAGTCTTAATATAAAATATAAAGTATGATAAAACCTAGAGAAACATCTCCTGAAATAAAAATAAACCTAGTCAATGATACCTTATGGGAATTGAGTGAACAGTCTCCTAAAAATTTCTCACTTATACTATTCTATCGAGGCAAACACTGTCCTATTTGCAAAAAGCAATTGGAAGAACTACAAAAGAAGTTATCGAAGTTTATTGAACGTGGTGTTAATGTTATTGCCATCAGTACTGATACGGAAGATGTAGCCAAAGCCACTTATAATGAGTGGGATATTGCAGATATACCTCTTGGATATGGGTTATCTATTGAAGAGGCTAGAGATTGGGGATTGTTTATCTCCAAAGGTATTAAGGATAGTGAGCCAGAGTATTTTACTGAGCCAGGACTGTTTCTATTAGCTCCTGATCAAACTATATATTGGGAATCCATACAGTCCATGCCTTTTGGAAGACCTAGCTTTAATGATTTATTAGGTGGCATAGATTATATCCTTAAGGAAGATTACCCAGCGAGAGGTGAAGCATAAATAGTCTAACAATTTAAAATAAAAATATTATGAAAGTACAACCATATTTAGCCTTTAAGGGAGATTGTAAAAATGCATTAGAGCACTACCAATCTATCTTGGGAGGCAACATTGTAAACGAACAAACTTATAACGACGTAGAAGCAGACATACCAGGAAGCTACCGCAATAAGTTACAGCATGCTGAACTTAAAGGTGATGGTTTTCACATTATGGCCTATGATGCATCACCAGATACTCCATTGACCAATGGCACTAATATTAATATGAGTATTGATGCGGAAAGTAAGGATAAGGCGAAAGACATCTTTAACAAGCTTAGCCAAGGCGGTACCATACACACACCGTTTCAAGAAATGTCTTGGGATGCCTGCTATGGCAGATGTTCCGATAAGTACAACGTTAGTTGGATGGTTAATTATAAGAAGCAAGGTTAGTTTTATTAGTTAGCCGAATTATTAATTAGGTCTTTGATTAATTAATAATTGAAAAGCACAGTTTTTATAACTGTGCTTTTCGCATACTATGTATTAAGAATGGATACGTTAGTAATTCCATGTAGGAAAAATCGATAGTTAACCCGAATATGACCCGCTTAAGACCCGAATTAAACCCGAAGATGATACGCTTATGCCATATTCATTTATTTGTAATAGGAAATGTGTTCTTTTTAAAATGTTTCAAGTTAATTCTTCAACCCATTATTCACGATTTTATAAAATCAAATAAAAACTTTGCACACTATGTTACTTATTTCACAAACAGCTTCTGACACCATATGGGATTCCGTTATGGACTATTATGAAAAGTTATTAGGGCTATTGCCACGCATCGCCTTGGGTATCTTGATTATTGTTGTTGGTGTACTTATTGCCAATCTTATTACCAGTTTCTATAGAAAACGTATTCTTAAAAAAGCTGAAGATCCATTAATGGCTCGGTTTTTAGCGCAAGCCATAAAAATTATCTTGGTCATCATTGCTATACTATTGGCTCTACAGGTTGCCGGATTAAGTGGTGTTGCCACAGGCGTTCTTACTGCTGCTGGTGGTGCCGCGATTATTTTAGGGTTTGCATTTCAGGATATTGGAAAGAATTTTTTGGCAGGTATTATCCTTGCTTTTAACAGACCATTTAATATTAACGATACCATAAAAATTGATAATCACTTTGGGAAAGTGAAGGCTCTGAATTTTAGGTATGCACATGTTAAGACCTTTGATGGTCGAGATATTTACATTCCCAATAGTGATGTGCTTACCAAGCCCGTTGAAAACTATACTGCAGATGGTTTTTACCGAAAGGACTTTATTGTAGGTATTGGTTATGAGGATGATATTGATGCCGCCAAGCAGGTAATCGTTGATATTTTAGACAGTAATGAATATATAGTTCAGAATGATGATGACCACGAAAGTTTTGTAATCGAAGACGAGCTTGCTGCCAGTACCGTTAATCTTAAGGTTTTCTTTTGGGTTGACACCTATGACTATCGTAAATCTGCGGCTGTTATACAAGGTATTATTATTCGGAAAGTAAAAGAAGCTTTAGAGGATAAAGGCTTTAACCTCCCTGCAGATATTAAGGAATTGAAACTCTATGGCAACGAAGAGGATATTCCTTTGCGTGTAAAAAAAGATCCTAAGGATGTTGAAAAGGCATAAAAAAAGTGAATTTAGATTAGGTGGTCTAAATTCACTTTATCATACATTCCTTCAGTTGGCATTATCCGACGAAGTGCAATGGGTATATTCTCAGCTGTTTAACTTTAAGCACCCCAAATATGATAGTCTTAATATACAATAAATTATTGATTTATCAAATTGATTAACAATACTTTATAAGTTCGTCCTCAATTAAGCAACTGCTTTTGTTGAGACTTGCAAAGACTCTACTTATTCTGAAATGAGAATGGCTTTAATATTCACGAATTCCTTCATTCCAAAGCCTCCATGTTCGCGTCCAAAACCTGAGTTCTTTACACCACCAAAGGGCATATTGGGTTCTGCCAATCCGAAAGAATTGACAAATACCATACCTGTATCAAAATGTTTTTCCGCCAATTCAACAGCACGTTCTTTATCTTCTGAAAAGATTCCTCCTCCCAATCCGAAACGACTATCATTGGCAATGCGCATGGCATCTTCATCATCTTTTGCTTTTATCAATGATGCTACAGGACCAAAAAGCTCATCATCATAAGCGGGTTGTCCTGGCTCCACCTGTTCTATAACGGTTGCAGGATAAAAGTAGCCCTCACCATCAGGAATTTCGCCTCCGCACAAAATCTTGGCCCCTTTGTCTACACTTTTGGTAACCTGATCGTGCAATGTTTCTCGCAAGTCCTTACGCGCCATAGGCCCTAATTTGGTGTCTTTTTCATTAGGATCTCCCATTTTTAAATCTTTCATAGCTTTTACAAAGCCTTTCTTAAACTCGTCATAGATAGCTTCTACAGCAATAAACCGTTTTGCCGCAATACAGGTTTCACCATTATTATAGATTCTACCCATCACGCATTTTTTAACGGCCTTTTCAATATCGGCATCTTCAAGAATTAAATAGGCATCGTTACTTCCCAATTCGAGAACCGACTTTTTAAGCTCGGCTCCTGCTTTTTTGCCAATGGTCTTTCCAGCATCTGGACTTCCTGTTAATGTTATACCTCTTACCAAATCGTGTTTAATAAGGTCATCGGATTGTTCGTGTTCTATTACCAATACCTGAAATAAATCCTTTGGCAAGCCTGCTTCATTGAAAATAGCTTCCAACATTTTGGCCGTACCTGTAACGTTGGAGGCATGTTTTAAAAACACGGAATTACCAGCCATAAGATTGGTTATGGCGTAGCGAATAACCTGATAGCTCGGATAGTTCCACGGTTGAATACCATAAATAATACCGATGGGCTGATAGGTAATGATGCCACGGCCACCATTGGAGAGTTCGCGTTCTTCGTTTTGTAATACGTCTGCTGCATTGTCTGCACAGTAGTTACAAATGGCGGCACACAAATCCACTTCTTGATGGCTCTGCTTTAAGAGTTTCCCCATTTCGTCCGTCATGAGTTGGGATAGCTCCTCTTTATGATCCTTTAAGGCTTTTCCGATAGACTTAATAATCTCACCACGATCTTCAAAAGATTTATGGCGCCATTTTAAAAATGCCTTATGAGAATTTTGTACCGCAGTTTCTATTTGTTCGTCGGTCATATATCTATAACTCGAGAGTTCTTTTCCATTGAGCGGATTAATGGTTTTAAATGATTTTTGTTTTGTTTCAGTTTCCATAGTTGTTTTTTGGTATTTTATTTTTGTTCGGTTGGTACAATGTACACATCATTAATATTCACACGTGCTGGTTGTGTTAAGGTGTAGTGAATGGCGTTGGCAATGTCTTCAGATTCCAAGGTGGTCATCTTTTGCATTTCCTTCATTTTTTCCTTGATGTCCTCATCAGTAATGGTACTTGTTAAATTGGTATCCACAGCACCTGGCTCAATAGAGGTAACGTTAATGCCATATTTTGGTGAGAGCTCTTGGCGCAGACCTTCGGAAAACATCTTTACTGCCGACTTTGTGGCGCAATAGACTGCTCCACCTGGGAAGTAACGGTGTGCTGCCATGGACGAAATATTGATGATATCACCACCTTTATTTTTTTTGAGTTCTGTCAATACCGCAGCGACACCATTGAGCACGCCTTTAATATTCACATCTACCATTTGTTCCCATTCGTCGGTCTTTAATTTTTCTACAAAGGATAAGGGCATTAAGCCTGCATTGTTAATGAGTCCGTCCACTTTGCCAAATTTATCAACCGTTTGTTGCACGGCGTTTTTAAAATCGTCTGATTTAGTAACGTCTCCAGAGACTACCAAGGCCTCTCCTTTATTATTTTCAATATCTTGTTTAAGAGTTTTGAGTTTATCTTCGCTACGTGCCATCAGCACTACTTTTGCACCGTCTTGTGACAGCTTTTTTGCTGTTGCTTCTCCGATTCCGCTTGATGCTCCTGTAATTATCAGGACTTTGTCTTCTAATGTCATAGTTTTTTGTTTTTGATTTAAGACAAGGTACCTGTAATTTCAAGGGATGGTTAGCTCTAATACAACTATTATTTGCTCATATATAGTATATAAGTTAGGTGATTGTAAAGTGTGTTTACGATAATTAAATTCTATGATTATTGAATTTTGAAATGCTTAGACCAGCTAAGTATATTAATAATTAGTGAGACATCACGTAATGGCATTTTTGCAATTAGAAGTAGTCCTAAACGTTAAGTTTTTTATAAAATCCCATATTATTCCCGTTTCATTCTTTTAACCATTATGTAGCCCATACCTTTGCAGCGTTTTTTATTAATACAAAGTAATAATTATGAGTAAAGTAAGAGAAAATGATGTGGTAAAAGTCCACTACACTGGAAAATTAAACGATGGACAAGTCTTTGATAGTTCTTTGGAAAGAGAGCCCTTAAAAGTAGAATTGGGTAAAGGACAATTGATACCAGGTTTTGAACAAGGACTTATTGATATGGCAGTAAATGAGAAGAAAACGATTACCGTAGAAAAGAAGGATGCCTATGGTGAGGTTGATGAATCTCTTTATCATAAAGTACCTAAATCAGAATTGCCTGAGGATATCAACCCTGAAGTTGGAATGGGCTTAGTTGGTTCTAGTGCAGATGGTGGTCAGCAACAGTTTAGAATTATAAAAGTTGAAGATCAGGATATCATCTTAGATGCAAATCATCCTTTAGCAGGTCAGGATTTAGTATTTGACCTTGAAGTGGTTGAGATTTTATAATCTGATTAAGATACCTTAATACTTAAACGTCTTATCTATTTGGTAGGGCGTTTTTTTTGTGCTTTGGTTCTTGGATTATTAGATGCCTAGCAACTACACTTCGACTGCGCTCAGTGTGATACCTCACCTTGTCTATTCGTTTGAAAGGAGAGATTGCTTCGTTCCTCGCAATGCCGTTTGGGTAGGGTAGCGAGATTGCTTCGTCCTTTGCCCTCGCAATGACAGTCTGGTTTATAATAGAGGTTTTAGATACTCCCAAACCGTATTGGCAATAATCTTGTGCCCTTTAACCGTAGGGTGGATGCCATCGCTTTGGTTAAGTTCTGCGATACCGCCAACATCCTTTAAGATGAATGGGATGAAAACCACATCGTTTTTCTTTGCCAGTTCTGCATACATGGTTCTAAATCCTGAAGTGTAATCTTGGCCCATATTTGGTGGCAGTTCCATGCCTGCTAATATGATTTTTATGTTTGGGTCTTTTTGTTTTACGGTAGTGATAATGGCTTGTAGGTTATTACGTGTTTCTGATAGTGGAACACCTCGTAAGCCATCGTTAGCACCAAGTTCCAGTAAAAATATTTCAATATCTTGATTGAGAATCCAATCGATACGACTTCTACCACCTGAAGAAGTTTCGCCACTCACACCTGAATTGACGACCGTATAATTTAGATCGAGCGAATCAATCTTTTGCTGTACTACCTCTGGGTAGGCGTCATCAGTGGTTTCCAATCCATAACCAGCCGTGATACTATCACCAAAAAATAGGATAGTCTTATTGTCTGTGGTTTCTGAATTCTCCGTCTCTTCAACAACCGCATCATCTAAATCCTTGGTGTTTTGTTTGTTGTTATTATTTCCGCAGGAAACCATCAACATACACAACATTATAAAATAACAAAACTTTAAGATTTTATGCGGTACAGAATTTAGAAGAATTGAAACCAATTGATTATTTTGAGCCAGATTCATAAGCAATACAATAAACGTCACTATTTATGTCAAAGATATTAAAGATTAATGGTCTTGAGAAAACATATACCAGCGGTAACAAACAATTAACAGTATTACAGAATATTAGTTTTGATGTGGAACAAGGGCAGACCTTTTCCATCGTTGGGCCTTCAGGTAGCGGTAAAACCACTTTGTTGGGATTATGCGCAGGCTTGGATACACCAAATTCTGGAAGTGTAGAACTATGTGGCCATGACCTAAACACTTTAAATGAAGATCAACGTGCCCAATTACGGAATAGGGAAGTAGGTTTTATTTTTCAAAACTTTCAGTTGTTGCCTACACTTACAGCTTTAGAAAATGTTAGTGTGCCGTTAGAATTGCAAGGAGCAAAGCATGCCGCTAAGCGTGGTATGGAACTCTTGGATCAGGTTGGGTTGGCAGACCGTTTTCATCATTATCCGTCACAACTTTCGGGAGGTGAGCAACAGCGTGTGGCTTTGGCGAGAGCTTTTAGTAATTCACCATCCATTTTATTTGCTGATGAACCTACAGGTAACCTTGATGAGGAAACTGGAGAAAAGGTCATTAAGTTATTGTTCGATTTAAATAAAGCGTCCAATACAACTTTAGTCATCGTTTCCCATGATCTGGACTTAGCGAATCGCACCCAACAAATCCTTCGTTTAAAAGGAGGGCAAATTCTAACCAATCAACCTACAGCAGCACATTGAAGTCAAACATATTAACATCAAAAACCAACATGTCATGGTTGTTTAAGATGGCATGGAGAGATGCTAAAGCCAGTCGTGTACGACTTGTATTGTTTATGGCATCTATTGTATTGGGTATAGCCGCTGTGGTATCGATTCAATTGTTTAGAGATAACCTTCAGGATAATATTCAGCAGCAATCTAAATCGCTCATGGGAGCTGATTATCTTATTGATATTGACGAAACACCCAACGAACGTGCCCAAGCCATTATCGATTCCTTAAATCCTGTGGCTACGGAAGTGAATTTTGTATCTATGATTGCTTTCCCGAAAAATGGAGGTACTAAATTGGTGCGTGTTAGAGGATTGGAAGGAGCATTTCCGATTTATGGAAAAATGAAAACCCAACCCGAATTGGCATCTTCGACGTATCAAGATGACAACGGAGCTCTGGTTGATGCCACATTGATGCTTCAGTATAATATTAAGCCAGGCGATTCCATAAAAGTAGGGGAGTTGACGCTACCAATTATTGGGTCGCTGAACAGTTTACCTGGTAGCTCTGCGGTGATGTCATCCGTTGCACCACCTGTAGTGATTCCGTTTGGATTGGTGCCAGACACGGAACTGCTTCAATTTGGAAGCCGAAAAGAATACCAATACTATTATAAAGCAGATGCACAAACCGATTTATTGCAGCTGGAAGAGGTACTCGAACCCATGCTCGATGCCGAGAAGGCTGATTTGGACACGCATACGAGTACCAGCAGGCGATTGGGACGTCGTTATGAAAACATGGGCAAGTTTTTGAATCTCGTTGCCTTTATAGCGTTGCTTTTGGGCTGTGTCGGAATTGCAAGTTCGGTACATATTTATATTCGTGAAAAACTGAAACATATTGCGGTATTAAAATGTTTGGGTGCTTCTAGACGCCAAAGTTTTCTGATTTACCTCATTCAAATTGCAGGTATTGGAATTATTGGAGGTTGTATTGGAGGTCTTATCGGGATAGGAATTCAGGAATCCTTTCCGTATATCTTACAGGAATTTTTACCTTTTGAGGTGAATATATCCATTACTGCTCAACCGGTCATAATGGGAATTGTGCTTGGCTTTTTAATGGCTGTGCTTTTTGCCTTGTTGTCTTTGCTCAACACATGGTATGTATCACCATTACAAGCTTTACGTATTAGTGACACGAGCAATTCCAATAAGCCGAAAGTGACCAGATTTGCTGTTTTTGGTGCTATTAATTTGTTCTTATTCTTATTTTCCTATTGGCTTTTAGAGCATATACCTTATGCTATTGCGTTTGTCATAGGTATGCTGATTACTTTTGCCATACTTGCTGGCGTCGCTACTTTAATCATGAAACTGATAAAATTATGGTTTCCAAAATCCTTGGGTTATACCACAAGGCAAAGTCTTTTAAATCTATATCGACCTAATAATCAAACCTTGGTACTAATTGTAGCGATTGGTTTGGGCACCTTTTTAATCAGCACCTTATATTTTACAAAGGACATTCTGCTGGCTAAAACCGAGGTTGGAAGCGGAGCACAATCTGCCAATATCATTATGTTAGACGTTCAACCCGAACAAGGAGAGGCCATTAGCAATACCATCGCTGGAAATGACTTGGAGGTCATCGATAATATTCCTTTAGTGACCATGCGCATTCATAGCGTAAAAGGTATGGAAGCTAACGAGGTGCAACAGGATACGACCATACGTATGAGGCGTTGGGTGTTTAATCATGAGTTCAGAACGACTTATCGCGATAGCTTAATAGCTTCAGAAGAAATTCTGGAAGGGGAGTGGGTTTCCGAAGTTTCGGCAGGTGAGGTGATTCCGATTTCCATTTCAGATAATGTTGCCGAAGATGCTCAAGTCACTATTGGCGATAAAATTGTTTTTAATGTACAAGGAGTCCTTATGGAAACCGTTGTAGGAAGTATTCGTATGGTAGATTGGGGACAATTACAGCTTAATTTTTCGGTGGTGTTCCCAAAAGGAGTATTGGAGAAAGCACCACAGTTTAATGTGTTAACGACCAATGCACCAAATGAAGCCAGTTCAGCACGTTTGCAACAAGCTGTGGTTAAGGACTTCCCTAATGTCACGATTATTGATTTACGACAAGTTTACACTATTGTTGAAGATATTTTGAGCAAGGTCACCTGGATCATTAATTTTATGGCGTTCTTCAGTATTCTTACTGGCATCATTGTATTGATAGGTTCTGTCCGTACAAGTAAATATCAACGCATCAAGGAAAGTGTTCTTTTAAGGACTCTAGGAGCCCAAAACAAGCAAATCCTTAAAATCTCTGCCTTAGAATATTTATTGCTGGGCTTGGTTGGTAGTTTAGTTGGTATTGTATTAGCTTTAATCAGTGCGATGCTCTTAGCTCTATTTGTATTTAACGAACCGTTTGTGCCCTCAGTGATTCCGTTTGTGGTATTTCTACCTATCATTTCACTGTTGGTATTAGGGATAGGGTTGAGCAATATTCGTGGTGTATTGAATAGTTCGCCTTTGGAGGTATTGCGTCGGGAGGTGTAATTAATTATTACTTTCAACTTTATGAACATAAAAAAAGGGAATTAAAAGATGATTACATTTTTAATTCCCTTTACTAGTGTAATTTATTAGCCTGATATTTAAATTTTTACTACCATCTTCCCTTTATTCTTACCATCAAACAGATCAATAAAGGCTTGAGGAATGTTTTCAAAACCTTCAACTATTGTTTCAGAATAGGTGAGCTTGTCATCTGCTAACCAACCTGATAAGGTTTTAATAGCTTGTGGGAATTTGTCTTCAAAATTAGACACTATAAAACCTTGCATAGAGGCACTGTTTTTTATGAGAAATGGTCTTACACTAATACTTTTAGGGATTTCGGTATTGTTATACACCGCTATGGCACCACAATTCACCGTTCTGGCAAATTTATTAATGTTAAACAGTACGGCATCAGAAATAGGACCTCCGACATTATCAAAATATACATCCACACCATTTGGTGCAGCTTCAGCAATAGCCTTTGTCATATTTTCGGTAGTATTGTAATTGATGCCAGCATCAAAACCAAACTTAGATTTTAGCAGCTCAACTTTTTCGTCGGAACCTGCAATACCAATCACTTTGAGTCCTAAAATTTTTCCTATTTGTCCAACGACACTACCAACAGCACCTGCAGCACCAGACACCACTAATGTTTCGCCTTCTTTTGGCTTCCCAATTTCTATTAAGCCACAATAAGCCGTTAAGCCAGTCATACCCAAAATACCTAAGTATGCACTTAAATCTGCTTTGGAAGGATCTACTTTTTGAAGTCCTTTGCCGCTCGACACTTGTTTTGTTTTCCAGTCCAACATTCCGGATACATAGTCGCCTTCCTTAAAGTTGTCATTTTTAGATTCGAGAACTTTAGCAATAACACCAGAATGAATGGGTTTATTGAGTTCAAATGGTTCTACATAAGATTTGGCGTCACTCATTCTTCCTCTTAAATATGGATCAACGGAAACATAAAGCGTTTCTAAAAGTAGTTGCCCATCTTCAACAGTTAGATTATCCTCTTCCTTAATGAATTCAAAATCAGCTGGACTTGGTGTTCCTTTAGGTCTATTTTTTAATAAAATGGTCTGTATCATAATCGTTTTTTAGTTGTCATTAAAATAAGGAAAAATGAATACACATGGACTGTATTAACATAGATTTATGGGTTTGTAAATTGTATGCAGAATTAGTCGTGGTGTCTTGCAGAGTTTGACTATGGTAGTGCTGCGTAGGGAAGTCTAGAAAATAACTTTTGATGACATTCTTGATTTTGATCGATGCTATATAAACAAAATCAAAATTATGAAAACCACAACAAAATTAGTAGTACTTCTACTCACTGCAAGTTTTATTTTCTCTTGTTCTAGTGACGACAGTAATGAACCCGAAGGGCAGCTCCCTATGGTGTTTAATGTAGATCCCTTATTGTACAAACAGTACGATATAGATATTAGCCCACAATTTAGCAATGTACAGGTCTATGCTTGGGCAGTATTTACGGTTCAGCCAACCGCAAGTCAATATACCTTGACCTATACCTGTGAGACAGCACCACATTTGAGTTTTCAAATTACGTGGCAAAATGGTGAACCCATTCCAGATCCTGGAGCACCACCACCAAATTGGATTCCAGGTTACGAATTAGGTATTATTAATGGGCAATACCATATAGTTATTTTGGGTAGTGGCTGTCAAAGTGGTATAGGTGGCTCTTGCACTGTTAATGGTGAAACACCAAATTTATTAGAAAGCAACCTAAGAGACATACAAGGTACTGTTGAAGTCCGTATAGATTTTGAATAGTAAAATTTTAAGTTCAGTTTACAAAAGCATCCATTGGGTGCTTTTTTTATCTTTAAGCGTGACTGAACAGAGCTTATAACCAAATCATTAAAAGCGTATTGAACACATAATTGCCAATTGATGAATTCTCGTTTAAAGTAAACTACTGAGATTAGATTAAAACATAAAAAGGCACTATCTTTAGATAGAATTAACCTTTTCAAAGCCATGTTAAAAAATGTACTATTAGAACGCGACATCTATGCATCAGAAGAACATAAAATGATGCAGAGTATGATTCAAGACTTCATACAAAATGAAATGATGGATCAAATCGATGAATGGGAAGAAAACGGCATGGTCAATCGCACTATTTGGGAACGTGCAGGTGAATTGGGTTTACTCTGTATCGATATGCCTGAAGACTATGGTGGCAGCGGATTGGATTTTAGTTTTAGTGCCTTACTCATCGAAGAAATGAACAAAGAAGGTATAACTGGTCCAGGCTTCTCACTACATTCTGATATCGTAGCACCATATCTCTTAAAATACGGCACCGAAGCCCAGAAACAAAACTACTTACCTCAAATGGCTTCTGGTAAAATGATTACCTCAATTGGCATGACAGAACCCAATTGCGGTAGCGACCTTAAAGCTATACGAACAATAGCAGAAGATAAAGGTGATCATTATTTGGTCAACGGACAAAAAACATTTATCACCAATGGCTATATGTGTGATATGTCCATCGTTGCCGTGAAAACCAATTCAGGAACTGAAAATGAAGGCGTCTCTTTATTAATTATAGAAACCGCATTCGATGGTTTCACCAAAGGAGTGCCATTTAAAAAAATAGGCTTAAAAGCTCAAGATACCTGCGAATTGTTTTTTGATAATGTAAAAGTCCCAAAAGACAACCTATTGGGTGAAGAGGGCCAAGGTTTTAAAATTATGATGACAGAATTAGCACGCGAACGTTTGTCAGTGGCACTTGCTGCCATCGGTGGAGCAGAGGGAGCCATAGAAAAAACCATAGCGTACACCTCTACAAGAACTGCTTTTAAACAGCCCATTGCACAATTTCAGAACACACAATTTATACTTGCAGAATGTGCCACTCAATTACAACTCAACCAAGCCTTTATAGACCGTTGTACACGTTTGGTCTCTGCTCATCAGCTCACTGCCGCAAATGCTTCTATAGCAAAATATGCGGCCACTGAAATGCATGGTAAAGTCGTTGACGAATGCCTACAGTTATTTGGAGGTTATGGCTATATGTGGGATTATCCTATTGCACGTATGTATGCCGATAATAGAGTGGCCAGAATTTATGCTGGCACCAATGAGATCATGAAATTATTAATAGCGCGTGGTTTATTTAAGGAACTGTTTCAGAAGAATAAAGCGTAAGGTCTAATATGCATAGAGAAGAAATTCAATTCATCCCTAACCTATTACAGTTCAGTAATTCACAATTTAATCATTGTCTGATCTAAGATATATTTGAACCCCAAATTACAATCAGCGGTATACATTTATGGAAAGCACCAAAAAAAAGCCCTCAAAAGGAAAACAGATATTCAGAATTGTATTATTTGTTGGGACTTTTATATCCTTATGGTTTGTACCTTGGATTTTAGTTAAGGCGTGGCTATTACCACTGCCTAACACTGTTCAAGAACAAGTCAACCAGACTTTAAGTTATGGCTTTGATGGTGTTATTGTATATGTAGATGAAGCCGGTAAACCACCAGCATTCTACACAGCTGGTTATCATAATAAAGAAGAAAAAATTCCTGCCAAACCACACGCTTTGTTCAAAATAGCAAGTATAAGCAAGTTGTATGTCGCTGTAGCTATTACCAAATTAGCTCATGAACAGCGTATCGACTTGGATGAATCACTAACTGAATACTTTCCTGAACTTATAAGAAGAATTGAAAATGCCAATAAAATTACATTGCGTATGATGGTGCAACACCGAAGTGGTATTCCTAATTTTACGGACAATCCTGAATTTTGGGCAAACCAACCCAACACCAATATCGATGTGCTAGACTATGCACTCGATTTACCAGCGACTTTTGAACCGAACGAAGATTACGGCTATTCCAACACCAATTACTTATTGCTTTCTAGAATCATTGAGCAAGTCACCGGAGGTAGCCGTCAAGAGTATTTCAAAAAAGAAATTTTAATACCACTTGGACTGAAAAATACATTTGGATCCATTGACGAGGTAAATCTAGACGATGTTATGAGTGGTTATTATGTCGGTATTGATAAGGACTTTAAGGACGAGAATAACGGCATGATGATAGCTACAGCAGAAGATGTCGGTGTTTTTTTAAGAGCTTTAAACGATGGTTCACTGCTTGATGAAGAAGAAATGGACATCTATAGGTCTATTTATGAATTCAATCATGGAGGCTTGGCACCAGGTTACCAATGTATGGCAGAATACCACAAGGATATTGATGCTGTTGTGGTGCAGTTTATGAACACTACCGATTTTGAAGGTTATCAATGGAATTTATTGGAAATAACGCATAGTCGTGTTGTTAAGATTTTGCTTGAGGCAAAGGGATTGTAAAACATTCATGATAAATTATGTAACAAGTATTGCCCAAAAGCACTATTACGCTAATTGTTGCTTTGTGTCCTATAATGTACTTGCGTTATGTACAACATGGGCTTTATTCACAAGGTTTCTATTTTAAATTATTGAGCTCATGAATC
This sequence comes from Winogradskyella ouciana, assembly GCF_965284585.1. Taxonomy (NCBI): domain Bacteria; kingdom Pseudomonadati; phylum Bacteroidota; class Flavobacteriia; order Flavobacteriales; family Flavobacteriaceae; genus Winogradskyella; species Winogradskyella ouciana. The sequence goes on along the minus strand of NZ_OZ260095.1, from coordinate 2,811,845 downwards.
TTCGATTTGGTTAAAAGCGCATGTTAAGACATAGTTTCTAGAAAAATTTGATCTATTATTTTCTTTACTTAGTTAATGAAATACTCTTTTTCTGAAAGGGCAGAGGAGTGGAGGAAAATGTGTGTGGAATGGGAATTTTAATTATATTTAAAATAAAAGTTTTAATGGCTAAAATCACACAAGAACATATTAAAAAATCATTCGAAATAGCAAAAAGTATTTATGAAAATAGAATAACGCAAAAAAAAGGTTTAGATGAGTTAGTAGATTTCGGAATGAATCGAAATTCCGCATCAGATTATGTTTACAACTATCAATGCATGATGACTGGAAAACTTATGACAAGAAATTCAAATGTCTTTGGTACTGAATATTATTTAAGTAAAATCTATGAGAATGAAGGTGAAAAAGGATTGCAAAACGCCTTAATTTCCTTATCCGCTCATTTAGATTATTATGAAAACGTATCTAATACTAGAGTTTTAAAACGAAGAAAAATTTATAATAAGTATTTAGAAAAACTAGAAAATAAAACTCAACTAGTTTTTCCAGACGAAATAGAAAAAAGTGAAAAATTTTTAGAAGGTAAGTCAAAAAAAGTATATGTCAATGTGTTCGAAAGAAATACAGCGGCTCGAAATAAATGTATTGATTATTATGGCTACATATGTCAAATCTGTGACTTTGACTTTGAGAAAAAATATGGTGAGATTGGAAGACATTTTATACACGTTCATCACATAATAGATATATCTTCAATAGGTGCTGAATATGAGTTAAACCCTATTTTAGATTTAGTACCTGTCTGTCCTAATTGTCATGCCATGTTACATAAAAGAAAGCCCGCATATTCATTAGAGGAAATTAAAAAACTTATATGATTATCGAATAAGATAAAAATTGGATAATATCTTTATATTTGTTATAAATAACGCTAATCAATGACTTTTGCAGGTAAAGGAAATAGAAGACCACAATTAGATATTCAAATTGATTTAATTCAAGTTGATAAAAAGAACCCTCGTTTAGTACCTTATTTAGAAAATCCAGATGAGGCGACTCAATTCGATTTAATTTCAGTTCTTTATGAAAATTTTGACACTGAAGTCGTGGCAATGTCTTTAGTCGAAAATGGATATTTTGACGAAGAACCAATAATAGTAGTACCTAATAAAATACCTGCAGATTTTTCGTTTTCGACTTATCAAAATCCTGATGATTTAGCTGATGCTATTAGTAACTTAATTGACCATGATGAGATTAGTTTTACCGTAGTTGAAGGAAATAGAAGAACTTCGGCAATAAAGCTAATAACCGATACAACTTTAAGGAAAAAGTTAGGAATTGATAAATTTTATCCAAAAACCAATAATGATTCTGTTGTATTAGATATAACAAACATTCCTTGTATAATTTATGAGAAAAGAGAGGATGTTTCATCTTACCTTGGAGTAAGACATATTGCAGGATTACTAAAATGGGAAGCATTTGCTCAAGCAGCTTACACAGCTAGTGTTATCGATCAAGAACTCGAAAAAGGACTCTCAATAGCTGATTCAATAAAACAAGTACAAAAAGTTGTTGGCGATAGATCCGATAAACTTAGGAAACAATACATAACATATAAATTATTTTTAGAGGCAAAGAATAATCTTGAAGATTTTGATGTTAGACCAATTATAAATAAGTTTTCGTTATTAACAGTTGCATATAATTCCGCCTCAATCAGAGATTATATTGGAGTTGACTCTTATGCAAAGGTAGACCTAGAAAATGAATTAGTTGAATCAAATAAACAGGATGAGTTTAAAAATTTACTGACATGGATTTATGGAAATAAAGAAACTAATGAACAACCTGTTTTAACAGATTCTAGAAAAATAACTAATACGTTAAGCCATGTGGTAAAAGAACCTGAAGCCGTAGAGTTTTTAATTCAATTTAAAGATTTGGAAGGAGCATATGAAAGAACTGGTGGTGAAAGAGATTATTTATCTAAAAAATTAGTAAGTGCAAATAGAGCGATACAAACTTCTTTAAAATTTGCATATAAATATAAAAACGATGATGAGTTGTTAAAACAAGTTGCAGAATTAGAGGAATTGATTGCAGCTTTAAAAAGTAATTTATCATAATAATGTCACAATATATTAGTTTCAAAGTTGGGAAAGAGATTGAATGGCTTGAATTGAATCTACTAAAAAACAATCAGCCGCTAAGTAAATCAAAAATAAGTGATTTAGCAGTTGGAGTAGATGAACAAACTATTGATGGATGGCTAACCACTTTAGAATGGAGAACATTTTTATACAATAAACCTATCTACGAAGTCAAAGGAAATAAGATTACTCCAAATTTTTCATGGGATCAAATTCCTGAATATTTTTTATGTTTATATTATTCATTTAATGGGGCAAATGATAATTCTGGCGGAACCGGTTTATTTGAAAAAATTTCAGCACAGGCACTTAAAAATTTCCTTAATGGTGAAGTCTTTACTTTTGGTTTCCCTGCTGGAAAAGGATTTAATGAGAATTTAGATGAAATAGAAAAATTATGTTATGAAACTAGAAATATGCAGGCAGATTCCTCATATAAAGATGATGGTGTAGATGTTTTAGGATATAAATCTTTTCAAGATAAAAGGAGTTCTAATTTATATGTTTTACAACAATGTGCAGCTGGGAAGCATTGGGCAAAGAAGAGGGCAATAAACATGAACAATTGGACTAATTATTTAGTTTGGTTTCCAGAAAATATTATACAATCAATTTCTACTGTGGAGTTTGTTCAACAAAAGACTTGGAATAAAAGAACCTCAAGTTTTGGGATGCTTTTTGATAGATTAAGAATATATAATTTCTTGTATGAAAAGAATGTAGAACCCAGTTTACGAAGTGAAGTGTCTAAATGGTGTAATGATAAAATTACTCAAGGAATATGAGGTTTATAGATTTATTTGCTGGTTTAGGTGGATTTCACGTAGCTCTTGAAAATCTTGGTCATGAGTGTGTTTTTGCAAGTGAGAAAAAAGAAAATTTAGCTTTACTTTATGAAAAGAATTTTAATATTTCTGTAAATAGAGATATAACAAAAGTTGACATTTGTGAAATACCTAAATTTGATATTTTATGTGCAGGATTTCCTTGCCAGCCATTTTCAAAAGCAGGTGACCAGTTTGGACTTAATGATAAAAAAAATGGTAATCTTTTTGATAAATTAGTGGACATTATTGAATACCATGAACCTGAGTTCTTCATTTTAGAAAATGTTCGAAATTTAAAAAGTCATGATAATTTTAATACCTGGAAGTATATTAAAGATAAACTTGAAAATAAATTAGGTTATTTCATTGATGATGAAATTCTATCTCCTCATAATTTTGGTATTCCTCAACATAGAGAAAGAATATTTATAATTGGCTCTAAAAATGGTTTACAACATTTTAATTGGCCAGAACCTTCAAAATCCACAGAATCAATTTTAGAATTTTTAGACGTAAACCCTAAAGAAGCAACTAAACTTGAAAATGAAAAAATATCAGTAATCAAGCTATGGCAAGAGTTTATTAATAAAATTCCTTTAGAAGATAGCTTACCTAGTTTCCCAATTTGGAGTATGGAATTTGGAGCAACCTATCCTTTTGAAAATGAAATACCATATAGAAGTTCTTCTAATGCCTTAGGGAGATGTAAAGGCAAGTTTGGAATTCCTTTGAAAGGAATGACTAGAAAAGAAAAATTTGAAAATTTACCGAATTATGCAAAGAAAAATCAATTGCATAAGGAGACAAAAGAACCAATTCAATTTCCAAATTGGAAAAAGCACTACATAAGAAGCAATAGAGCTTTTTATGAAAAGTATAAAGTGGAGTTGGAGCCAATTGTGAAAAAAATTAAAGATTTAGGTGTGTCTAGTTGGCAAAAATTTGAATGGAATGTTCAAGGAGGAGAGAGAGATTTATCTAAATATATATTACAATTTAGAGGTTCTGGAGTTAGAGTTAAAAAAACTGATTTTTTTCCTTCTTTGGTAACTGTTAGTACTCAAATACCTGTTATTGGCTGGGAAAATAGGTATATTACACCAATTGAAGGCGCAAGAATACAATCTTTAAATGGAATATCATTACCAGAAAATCTTGGTAGCTGTTTTGCAGCTCTTGGTAATGCGGTTAATGCTCATGTTGTTGAATTAATTGCTTCTAATTTGATTATTGAAGTTGAGGAAAACAATCATGAAGATATAGATTTGCCAATTGATATATCCAATAAGCAGAAAGTTGCTATTTAGTATTATTATGTAAAATAGAATTTCAATATTTAGCTCGGCCTCATAAAATTTTGGTTAAAACAATAGGTGAAATGAGCGTACATATTTTAGGGGTTTAGTAATACATAACGTAAAGAAGTCTAACTATAAATGGAACTTCAAAGCAATCTTAGCTAGTTCAAAAGTTTCCTAAAATATAGTGAATGAGCCGTTAATTGTTTCCAAAATTATATGCAGCCTTGAATTTTTGTTTCTTTTGTTTCAAGACAAAAGATATTAGAAACTTAAAAAAAGTCAATTTGGAATTCAAAATATAACAAGTGCATAGAATTTTATTTTTTTAAAATTTATGCTCTTGTGGCAATCCACGAGAATCGTCTAAAATTTTTTATCACGTACATTTTTATCATTTACGTGATTTTTAAATAGTAATCAAAAGTTAGCTTTTATTGTGCGGCTGGCAAGCGGCTGGAAATTGCATATAAAATAAATTACAATAGTAATTTGATTTTATCAACGCAATGAGCGTTTGACAGCGGACATTTGACATAACGGCAAATTATAGGACATGTGCTTTTTTAACTCTGCGAAGCAAACCGTTTCTAGTTTAATGCCCAAGTACTGCACATTAAAACCAATAATACTAAAGCTTCTGGGATATTTTACATAATATCATTATAGTTGACAAATGGTACACTATCATTAAATAATCAACAATAGCATTTGTCCTATAATGTACTTGCGTTATGTACAACATGGGCTTTGGTTAAAAGCGCATGTTAAATAATACTTTTCTTTATTTTTTTCTTCTCAAATAATTCTCTAATCGGTTAATGAAACACTCTTTTTAAGCAAGGGCAGAGAAGTGGAGGAAAATGTGTGTGGAATGGATTTTTAGATACAATAATTAACGAATATGGTCAATGTCATAGAATTATATATATAAACCGGGTAATTATCACCCAATCGAGTATTTATTACCCAATTTTTATTATTAAAATTATCATTGCGATTTACGTAAACACTTGATATTTAGTGTTTAACAGTTTTATGATATGTCTTGATAATATTTAGGTACAGGCATTGCTAATATCATATAATAACAATAAAAAGTTAGCAATAGCGTAAAATTTTTTAACGGATAAAAACTTAAATAAATGAAAAATTTAGTAGGATTAGACAGTAACAAAGCTGAGAAACTAGCGGAAGAGCTCAATATTTTATTGGCAGATTATGAAATTTTCTATCAAAATCTTAGAGGACTTCACTGGAATATAAAAGGAAAAGAGTTTTTTGAGTTACACGATAAGTTTGAGGAATTATACAAAGATGCCTTCGTTAAAATTGACGAAATCGCAGAACGAATTCTAACGCTAGAAGCTGTACCATTACATATATACTCAGACTATCTAAAAACCACACAGATTAAAGAAGAAAAAAACGTATCGGATGGTACAAAAGGAGTACAGGTAGTAATAAATAATTTTAAAACTTTAGTGGAAAAAGAGCGCGAAATACTTGCTATTGCAGCAGATGTAGATGATGAAGGCACAGTAAGTTTAATGAGTGACTACATTTCAGAAACGGAAAAAACACTTTGGATGTTTAATTCTTATTTAAAATAGTGAAACCATCAAATAAAGCAAACATAAAATGGGAAAATATACAAGTTTATCTGAAGCAATAAACGACCTTACAAATAAAGGCTATATCTATAACTTTAATATGAAAGAAAATTTTATAGAGTGCCCTGAAAATCAATGTCAATTGCAACCAGACGAGTTTGAAATCGATGAAAAACACCGTTTTCAAGAAATGTCAGATGTAGATAATGAAAGTGTTTTATATGCCATTTCATCAACAGATGGTTCTGTAAAAGGTCTATTAGTAAATGCTTATGGTATTTATGCCGATTACGCATCTTTTAAGTTAGTTCAAAAACTAAATAGACCAGATAGATTTGGCTAAAATAGGAATACTTATTGGTTCTTTTATTTATACAAACATCGAGTATTTTATTATGTGAATGTTTTCAATTAAGGAATAAGAATCTTCAATAAAAATATAGAAGTATTTAGTTTTTTAAAATTATAAACTATGACAGATTTTTTAGAAACACATCAACTAGATATTATTTTTGGGATAATAGTCATAGCTGTAATTTTTATTTTACGGTTTTTAACCAATAAATTACACCGTTGGCTCGCTAATGAGCAACAGGAAAAGTTTCCAGGAGAAATATCAAAGCCGTTAAAATTATTAAAACGTATACTTAATACTTTATGGATTGTATTAGGCTTAATAGCTTTAACCTATCTAGTTGTAGATGAAAGTAAACAAAGCACCTTGGCGGATAATTTCAAAATAGCGCTTTATATAGGTGTTGTTTTGTCGCTAACCATTATTGCTGCTACAACTTCAAGTATGTGGTTTAAGCACGATATTAAAAAAAAGAAGGAAACGGAGCAAGATTCAACTAGTTTTCAGTTTCTAAGATACATTGTTCTTTTTGGTATTTATTTTACAGGAATTATACTTTGTCTTTTAGCCTTCCCGTCGTTAAAAGGTTTAACTCAAACAGCTTTGGGTGGAGCAGGTGTTTTGGCATTAATTGCTGGTTTTGCATCGCAAGAAGCTTTATCTAACGTTATAGGTGGTATATTCATAATTTCATTTAAACCTTTCAGGGTTGGTGACCTAATAAAAGTCACAGATACAATGATTGGTAGGGTTAGTGATATAACGCTACGTCATACAGTAATTCGTAATTTTGAAAATAAGATGATTGTCATTCCAAACGCTATAATCAATAAAGAAAAACTCATTAATTTTGATATGGGAGAACTAAAAACTTGCGAGCGTATTGAGATTGGAATCTCATATGATAGCAATATAGATTTGGCAAAAAAAATCATGCAAGAAGAATGTGAAAAACATCCACTTATATTAGACAACCGTACAGAACAAGACATACAAGATGGCAAACCAATAGTTAGAACAGCTCTTATAGCGTTAAATGATTCCTCAATGACAATTAGAGCATGGACTTGGGGAAGAAATTTCAGCGATAGCTTTCAACTAAAAATTGATGTTTTAGAAAGTATTAAAAAGCGGTTTGATAAAGAAGGAATTGAAATACCATTCCCACATAGAACTGTTGTCATGAAACAAGATTCACAATAAGTTTTATGATAGCAATTAGCGTTGCTCAACAATAATATATCTTTTAAAATATCATATTAAGAGTGTTCATATGAGAATTTTATATTTCAGATTTAGGTTTATTTTTGGGTAATATTTACGCAAGCGGGTAAATATTACCCGATAGTATTTTAGATACAATAGTTTAAAATACTAATAATCAATTATTTATGTTATATGACTATTAAAGGCACAAATTATGATTATACCATTTACATTTATTTTCTAATGACTAAAAATAAGTAGTTATGACTAAAAAAACATCTACTTCAAACCGTGTAAATATTGGTTTTGCGCTTGCCACAGTTTTTTTATTGGTTCTCGCCACAAATAGAATTGACCAAAGACATTTTGAAACTGTTCAAGATACATTAACTACAGTTTATAATGATAGAGTGGTTGCACAGGATTATGTTTATAAGATGAACAATATTATGCACAATAAACGATTGCAGCTTCTCGATTCAAATACTACTGAAAATCAAAATAAGCTTAATAAAGAATTTGCTACCTTGATTGATGTATTTTCAACAACCAAACTCACACCCAAAGAATCTAAAACGTTTAATGATTTAAAGCAGAATTTTGAAACATTAAAACGTAATGAGAATAAAACGGAAGATCAATTAAACAATAAAAAGTTAATAGATAATTTAAACACTATTGAAACAGATCTAAATAACCTGGCACTCATTCAAGTTTCAGAAAGTAAACTTAAAGTCGGTATTGCACAAAAGAGCTTGGATACTAATAATCTAATGTCTAATCTTGAAATTGGTTTTTTAGTTTTTATGGGTATCATTGTTCAGCTTGTCGTATTTTACAGGATAAGAAAATCTAGCTATGCAAAAGCAGAACAATCAACACGTCTATAACAGCAAAATGGATACCACCAAAAATGCATTAAAAGAACGAATCAAAGAGCTAACTTGCCTCTATGAAGTATCTTCTATTATTGCTAATACCAATTTTGAACTTATTGAAGATACTTTAAAAGCAATTGCTTTTAGTCTAAAAAAAGCGTTTCAGTATCCTGAAAAAACAGATATATTGATTGATTGTGATACGGTCTCAATTACAACGAATTCCTTTTCAAGAGATAATTTAACTATTGCTTCCAGTATCAAAATATTTAATACAGAAAAAGGCACTATTATAGTGCATTTGAATACTTCAGAATCAAAAAAAATCAATTTTCTAAAAGAAGAACAATTGCTGTTGGATAATGTTGCACTTAAAGTAGGAAACCTTTTTGAGCGCATAGAAATCCAAAAAAACGAAGCATCACTTAAACGTCAAATGGAGCATGCGGACCGTTTAAGTATTTTGGGCGAAATTACTGCAGGTATTGCTCATGAGCTAAACACACCTTTAGCAAATATTCTTGGCTTTTCAGAATTGCTCAAAGTCGATTTAAAATCAAATTCCAAAGCAATTTCAGATATAGATAAAATAATTAAGAATGCTATATTCTCTAGGGAAGTGGTTAAAAAACTAATGTTTTTTGCTTGTGAGATGCCACAAGAAATGAAGCGTGTCAACATCATAGTACACATAAAAAATGCGATTAAACTATTAGATGCCACATTTAAGAAAGAGCAGGTAAAGTATATCGTGAAAACTGAAGAAGATGAATTATGGTTGAGAGCAGACCCTATACAATTAACACAGATTATTTTCAACTTATTGATGAATGCCATTTACTTTTCACCTAAAAACGGTCTAATAACCATTAATACATTTAGCTCAAAAAACAATATTGTCTTGAAAATTTCCGATGAAGGACCTGGTTTTAAAAAAGACAATTTAAGTAAGGTTTTTCAACCCTTTTTCACAACTAAACCTATGGGAGATGGATCAGGCTTGGGATTAAGTGTTGTGCATGGCATTGTCGCCTCACACAAAGGCACAATAACAGCCGAAAATAACACAAAAAAAGGTGCTACCTTTACAATTACACTTCCAAAAGACTAAATTGATTATGCAATTACGAAAAGAAAATATACTTATTGTTGACGATGATGTTAATATTCTAGAGCTTTTGCAGCGTCACTTACAATCATGGAATTATCATGTTTTTAAAGCTATTTCGGTAAAAGAAGCGGTCACAATTTTGCGAGACACACAAATAGATTTATTGATTACCGATTTAAAAATGCCAGAGGTTGATGGTTTTGAGCTCATAAAATTTGTGTCAGAGCACTATCCTAAATTACCAAAATTGGTAGTTACTGGTTATCCATCCGTTCAAGGGTCTTTGGAAGCTATTAAGTCTGGAGTGGTGGATTATTTAACCAAACCTTTCACAAAAGATGAATTGAAATCTGCATTAGACAAGTCTTTAGTTGCTTCAGAAGGAAAGGCAATACAACCTAAAAACACTTCCGAACATAGAACTGAACCTTATGGAGAAATCATTGGCAATTCAGAAAAAATAAATGACGTTATACAGGTTATAGAGCGTGTAAAAGATAACAAGGCAACTGTTTTTATAAAAGGTGAAAGTGGTACAGGTAAAGAATTGGTGGCTCGAGCCATTCACTATCAAGGTAAATTTTCGAGAGCACCATTTATTGCGGTAAACTGTGGTGGTATTCCAGAGAACTTGTTGGAAGCAGAACTGTTTGGCTACGTTAAAGGCGCGTTTACAGGTGCTGAAACCAATAGAGAAGGTTTTTTTCAAGCCGCAAATGGTGGCACTATTTTTTTAGATGAAATAGGTAATGCTTCACTTACGGTTCAATCACGATTATTACGCGTGCTTCAAGAAAAAGAAGTGGTTCGTGTAGGTTCAACAAAAGCCGAAAAAGTTGATGTTCGCATCATAGCAGCTACAAATAGCGATTTGCAAGATATGATACAGAAGCAAACCTTTAGGGAAGATTTGTATTATCGATTAACAGTGGTGGAAATTCATATTGCACCATTACGTGAACGAAAGGATGATATTGCATTACTAGTCGATAAATTTCTGTTTAAATATGGCATTGAATATAAAGACCGATTTTTGAAAATCACACCTGAGGCTTTGGATATCTTAAACCGTTATAATTGGCCAGGAAATATTAGAGAACTAGAAAATATCGTTCAGCGTGCTGTGATTATGTGCGACATGGTTGTAGATGTTGAGCATCTACCAGACCACTTAAAACATACCATAGCTTTTTCTGCGGACGCTTTGGTGCCACTTAAGGTGGTTGAAAAACAATATATAGAAAAAGTATTACGAGCTACAGGAAATAATAAAACTAAAGCAGCAGAAATTCTTCAAATAGACCGTAAAACCATCCGCCAAAAATTAGCGGATTAGTCATTGCATGCTGATACCTTTTTACGCAGGTGGGTAAATAAGTATCGGTATAAAATTTAATAGAACAATAGTTAATAACCTCAAAACCCTTTATGCAAAAGGGTTTTGAGGTTTTTGGTTGATTAAGGTAATGCAATTGGCACAAGCATTGCCTTTAGGTATGTGAATAACATTAATACATTTAATTATGAACCACATTAATATCTGTCCGAGTTGCATACATCGCAATAACTGCGCACTAACGATGCAAAAAGATAAGGTTTGGTCGTGTAGTGAGTATGACGAAGAGGTTGAGGATTTAACCACCCTAGAGACAGTGCAAGAACCAAAAGAGAATGAAGAAAGAAAACTAGAATTAGTTTAACAATGTAATACTAAAGATTATGATTTTTAACGCAATAATATCAGCAGTAAGATGTAAAAATTCAAGAACTAAAAAATCTGATAAAGCATCACGAAACAAATACATCACTCAAAAATACAATGAGAGATCTATTGTAAATAGAATTTAATTAAGAAAGTCTATTCAGCGATAACCTTATTGGAAACTTAAAAAATGGTCACTTTGGGCACAGTTAAAACTAACAGTATGATAGTTGGATAATTAATAGCAATTCGATTGTGCTTAATGTGACTTTAAAAAAATAAATACAAAAACAAAAAATAATGGAAATTAAAGCAATTATATACGAATTCATAAATCGAAGGACAAAACAAAATAAATTGAGATTTGATACTATTAAAACAAGTCCTTACAGATTTGCAAATAGAAGAAAATTCTAAAATCAATTAAGCAACAACCTAAAACATATCAGAAATGACAACAATAACAGCAGAATTAAAAAAACCATCAAAAAAATCAAAAAAAGCACCTGTAAGAGGTATGATGGATAATGTTATGGAGCAGTTTGAAAGTGCTGCAGATCAAATTAACCTTCATCCAAACATCAGAAAAATTTTAAGCATTACCAACAATGAAATCATTGTGAATTTTCCAGTAAAAATGGATAATGGGGAAGTGGAAATATTTACAGGTTATAGAGTACAACATAATAACGCATTAGGACCATATAAAGGTGGTTTACGCTATCATCCAACGGTAGATATAGATGCAGCAAGAGCATTAGCAATGTGGATGACCTGGAAAACTTCATTGGCAGGTTTGCCTTATGGAGGCGGAAAAGGAGGTATTAAGTTAGACCCAACAAAATATTCTAAAGGAGAGTTAGAACGTATTACAAGACGTTTTACGTTTGCTCTGGCAGATAATATTGGGCCGGAACATGATATACCTGCACCAGATATTAACACCAATAGCCAAACCATGGCCTGGATTGCAGACACCTATATGAGTACGCGTCCACCAGCAGAACGTACAGCAAACCAACATGTGGTAACAGGTAAGCCAGATGGAAGTGGCGGACTGGAAGGTCGTGATAGAGCTACTGGTTATGGTGTATATCTATCGATTAAGTTTTGGGCAGAAAAAAATAACAAAAGTCTAGATGGCAAAAAATTCATTGTTCAAGGTTTTGGTAATGTTGGTTATTGGGCGGCACATTTCTTGGAAAAAGATGGTGCAAAATTAGTCGCTGTACAAGATGCTTATGGTAGTATTCAAAACCAAAAAGGGATTAAGGTTGAAGATTTGTTTAAATACAGTAAAATCAATGATGGAAGCATTGTGGATTTCCCTAATGCCAAGCCTGTTGACAAGAATCAATTTTTCACTTTAGATTGTGATATCTGTATACCTGCAGCTTTAGGCAACCAGATTACTTCAGATAATGCACCAAAGATTAAGGCAAGACTTATCGCAGAAGGTGCCAATGGACCAACAAATGTTGAAGGGGAAAAAATATTGTTGGATAGAGGTATCACTATCATTCCAGATATCTTATGCAATTCCGGTGGAGTAGTAGGTAGTTATTTTGAATGGCTTCAAAACAGAAATGGAGAGCTTTGGCAGTTAGATGAGGTTATGGAAAAACTAGATAAAAAGATGAAAGAATCTTTTGATAAAGTTTTTGACTATTCTAAAAATGAAGGTGTTGATATGCGTACAGCAGCATTTTGTATCGCTATAGAACGCATTGAAAAAGCATACATACAAAGAGGGATTTTTCCTTAATAATTTAAAAGAATAAAAACATGAAGTACGGAAGTTTAATTTTAGAAAAGAAAGAGTATGTCTACCTTAAGCGCATACTCAATATATCAGGCTATGCTGAAGACCATGAAACACAAAGGTGTTTAATGAATTTATCCGAAGAGCTAAAAACAGCACATATTGTTGACGAGGAAGATATGCCAAAAGATGTTATCCGTTTTAACTCAACAGTAACGGTAACATTTAATAATGGTGTGGAAAAAACACTGCAATTGGTTATTCCTATGGATAAAGATTTTCAAAATAGTAGGATTTCTGTTTTAACACCAATGGGATCTGCATTGATTGGCTACTCAGAAGGAGATTCTATTATATGGGACTTTCCAAATGGCACACAGCAAATTACAATTTCTAAGGTTCAGCAGAAAGAAACCTACAGTGGTATAGATATAGTTATATAAAAATTTAAAATTATGAAAACTTTAAATACAGAAATATTCAATCACGACACTAGTATTGATGTAACACACAAAATCAATACTATGGAACTGGATAACTGGATTAATCATTTAAGATACATTAAAAAGGAGCTCGGTAACCTCATAAATATCTGTAACAAGGATTTAAAAAACAATCTCAATGAGCATGATATCGTAGAGCGTTTTGAAAAAAAACAAATTGAAAATGAAACATTGCTTAGTGCGCTTCTGAGGTATTCAAATTCTAGAACAGATATTGCCGAATGCGAAGACACGCAATGCGATATGGTGTACATCACAGAGCACGAGAGTTACCGCAGAAGCTACCTCTATCATTTAGATAAATACCGAAGGTTAAAAGATGCTTTTTTTGATAAAGTGCATGGTAAATTTTCACTTTCAAAAATTGATTAACCTTTAAAAATAATATAAAATTTGAGTACAATTCCTGCATATAAAATAGACGTCCATAGACGCTTGTGTATAAAAAAAGATTTAAACGAGTTAAATCTATGGACGACTATGCTAGAAGATTTTAATATCGAATTAGACCATTTTGCCATCATTGAAAAACAGTTGGTAAAAGTGATTTCGGTAGCACAAAACATCCAGGCCATACGCAGAAAAATTGTGCTCACAATGGCTAATCTTTGTAAGTACGAGCAAGAGCTGAAAACAGAATACGAATACGGAAAAACGGAATATGATGCCACTAGGCTAAAGGTGCATGAGCATAAACGCGATACCTATTTAAAATTGGTAGAAGAGCATCAGAAATTTAAAATTCAATTTTACACGATACTAAAAAAGTATCAACGCAGGTAATGGTGAGAACAATCAAGTTTAAATACGCAGCATTCAAATAAAATACTAATTTAAAATTCAAAATGATGAAAAAAATATTGATTCCAACAGATTTTTCGCTTAATAGTTATCAGACGGTTGACTATATCACCAGTCTCTTCAAAAAGGTAAATTGTGAGTTTTATTTTTTGAATACCTATAGATATGAAAATTCTGGTTTAAGTGCTATTGAAATGCTTCAGGCTGACGACGAATGGTTCGACAAACCAAAAGAAGAATCCCTAAAAAAACTCGGAAAATTAGTAACACGATATACCTTAAAATCTAATAATGATAAACATTCATTCCATGCAATTTCAGAACATAGGGATATTGTAGATGGTGTAAAAGAAAATGTTGATACAATAGGTGTTGATGTTGTGGTATTAACAGGTAATGGTACTGCTCAATTAAGCTCAACGACTGAGAGTATATTAGAAAGGGTAAGGTCTTGTCCGGTTTTAATTGTGCCACCACATGCCACAGCATGCAAAGGTATTACTTTGACTATTGCTTCTGATTTTCAACACAAAATCAATACAAGCGAAATAGAACGTTTTATCAAGGCACTAGAAAACACGAACACTCAAATCGGTATATTGGTACTAAAAGAACAGAATAATCTTTCGGACAAAGCAGTGTCAAATTTAGAAATATTATTAGAATGTCTCAAGCAACTTTCAAGCAAGTCTATTGCTTTAGAATTTTTAAACCCAGCATATAGATTAAAGGATTACGCTTCTAATCACAATGACGAAATTATGTGTGTAGTAGATAATAAACCCGATTTGTTTAGAAGAATTGGTATTGTAAAATCAAAGGTGATTTCAACCTTAAAAAAACTAAACAGCAACACCGTATTAACGGTACATCAATAAAATTATAAGTTATTAAAATTTAACTTTTGTTTTTTAGGTGGAATAAGTGTTGATGCCTTAACGATGTAATAAAATATATATTGAAAATATGGATAATTTAAGTATAATAACAATCATTGCAGTAATTCTATTTGCAAGATTAGGTTTCAGGCTTTTAGTAGGTTATGAAGAAATGAAAAACGATAAAGATGAGGCTGGCGAAAAAACACATTACACTTGTTGGAAGAACGATAAGTGATTGATCATCGTGAAAAAATAGTAAATTCTTATTCTTTTGTGCTAAGGAGTTTTTACCCAGATGAAGCGTTGGCAAAACGACCTCATATCATTTTGGCAAAACAATAGGTGGAATGAGCGTAAACATTTTGAGCTATACAAATTCAATTATCCAGTAGCTAAGAATCGCGTATTTGAAAATCTATCGTGATTTGGTCGTATAACGGAATTTTGAAAGCACATGATCTAGTGAGATTGCTTCACCTGATAAAAATCAGGCTCGCAATGACGTTTCAATTGTTTATGAGGTTTATTTTATCTTTTAGTTTTAATCCCACAATTAGCTCAACATAATCATAAACGATATATAATACTTTTAAAATGAGAAGATCCTGAGGATGTTTTCATTTTAAAACGAATTTAATCTAATTCCAATCCCACAATTAGCTTGTACATAATCATTGACGTTATAGCACACTGCGTGATGCTAGAACTATGATTATGTCAAATATCGCCCAAAAGCGCTATTACGCTAATTGTTATAAAATGTCCTATAATTTATGTTATGTAAAATAGAATTGTTGTAGTGCTAAACCTTCTACTCTAAAAATCCACTATCGCTCTTCATTAAGTTTTATTAATTGAGCTATTAATTTAAATCCGTATGGTCATTAAGCAAAACCTTTGTTAGCCATTGGCCTTCGTGCAGTTGATGCATCAAACCAGAAATTATAGCTTTTTTACTAAACCGTTTACCAAATCCGTCGATGCCAATAGTATCATTCACTTTGGCTTTAGTGTTGCCTGATATTGTAAGGTTTCCTAAAAGTTGTGCTTTGTCAGAATTTGAAATTATAAGTTCGGAATCCATGATATCAATTCCGTTGGTAACACTGATAACAGGTTTTTTATTTATATCAAAATCTAGTTTACGTTTTACATATCCTGTATGGTCATGACGCAAACAACTAACATGTAGTTGCGGCTTGTTATCCTTACCTACAATGAGTTTTTGCTGTACAACTATGCCTTTAAAAACGCTATCATTTTTATGCTCATAACCAAGTTTTATTTCAATTTGAGCATTAAATTCAAAAGTTTTAGAATCCGTCACTTTAAACTCATCACCTATGGTGCTGTCATCTCTTAATATAATCAGGGCTTCATCAACAGCATTGGCATATTGTAGTATTTCTATGCTAATAATTTCTACTACATCAGGTATTTCTTTTCCATTGGAAAGGATGGAGAAACTAACTAATTCTGCATTAAAGTCCGAAGGTGACGATGCCATATGTTTTTATGTGTTTAATTTAAGTGGTAAATACGGTTTATAGCTTCCCTAATTCTATTTATTTAGCTATAAAGGATTGAAATCCAATATACTAAATCTTGTTGGATTTAAGAGGTTTACACAAACATTACCCAATACAACACTATGATGATGACAAACAGAAAGCTCAAGGCAAAAAACGTAATGGAACGTTTTACATTATTAAATTTCTCATCAATTATTGTGCTTTCGGCATGAATCTGTTCTGCCAAAACTTTATAAAGCTCATCTTCAGAACCACAGATTTTTATTAATTCTTCAGTGTACTCATCCTGACTACCGAAACGATGCGCAGCGTCCTTAAAGAAGAACACATTTTTATCATAATGCAAATGCATGGCTGGTCTAAAACACCTAAAACAGAAATATATGGAAATACCCACGAGCACAAACCAACAGATCAGTAACACCAGAAGTACGGTATTTTCCATAAATACATCCTTAAAGCGCTCTAGGCGATCTACAAAGAGCCCAAGGATTAAACTGTGAAATGAAAATACCACGCCTGCTTTAAGTTCGGAGGCTCTTATGAGCTTTTCCAGACGTTCTAATTGTTCCCAATAATTGTTAGGATCTTGTGCCATAGTAAAGTTTTATGCTATGAATTTACAAAATACATATTCAATTCGCCTCGGTTTTTTACAGCGAGTTTACCTCTATACTCGCAATCAAACGCATCTTTCACCAATCTATAGGTGTCTTCCGAGATATTGATACGTCCTGCTTCAGAACTGCTTTCCATTCGCGCCGCAATATTTACGGTATCTCCCCAAATATCGTAAGCAAATTTTTTGGTGCCCACTACTCCAGCAACCACTGGCCCTGTATTAATACCTATTCTAATATCGAATGTAGCATCGGTAATATCGTCTAGTTTTGCTGTAGCCACAAAATCGTTCATTTCTTTTGCCGCTAATACCATGTGCTCGGCATGTTTTTCATTGTCGAAATTTAGTCCACCAGCAGCCATGTAGGCATCACCTATGGTTTTAATTTTTTCCAGGTCGTATTTTTCCATAATTAAATCGAACTTAGAAAAATAATGGTCAATCGTTTGTACTAGTACTTCTGGAGAGAGATTTTCGGCATATTTGGTAAACCCTTTAAAGTCTGAAAACAACACCGTAACCTGAGGATATTTTTTAGCTTCCACTCTACCCTTGTCCTTAAGTTCTTTGGCGGTGTCTTCTGGTAAGATGTTTAATAATAGATCGTCTGAGCGTTGTTTTTCGGCAGCTATGATTTTATTGGTGGCCTTTACAAATTTGTGACGTTTGAATAAGCCATAAGCTAGTAAACCTATAAGAAACAGAACACCTACAGATGCCCACATTAGTATGTTTTGGGTTTTTTGTTTTTGATTGGCTAACTCTGCTTCAGTTTGAGCTTTACTCGTCATGGCATTACCAATTCTTTGAACTTCTTTTATATTTCTTACACTGTCCCTATAGATAATATAGTCTTTATAATGACGATGTGCTAGCTCTATATTACCTGCTTTCTCATATAATTCTGAGAGTTTTAGATTGGCATCGCTTATTTCTTTTTTTAAACCATTTTTCTTTGCTAGAGCAAGACTACGATTTGCATATTTAAACGCCAAATCAAAATTTTCTTTATCAGCATATATATCAGCTAAATAGGTTAGGTAAATAGATATCGCATAGTAATCGTCTAATTCTTCTAAAATTGTAATGGCCTCGTTTATGTTATTTTCCGCAAGTAAATCATTGTTTTGTTCAGCATGTACTATACCAATATTTCCAAGGTTATAGGCTCTTCCTAGTGGATTATCTAATTTTTTAAAAATAAGGCTCGACTCATTAAAATAGGCTAATGCCTCATCATATTTTTGATGGGTAATAGACCAATCACCAGCATTCAATAATGCTGATGCAAGATTTATGGAATCCTTCACCTTCCTCAACATGGCTATTCCTTTAGTATAATATTTTTCTGCATATTCTTTATTTTCCATAGCAGCATAGGTGTCTGCAATAGATATTTGAAGATAACCCATAGAACGTTTGTCTTTAGCATTTTCCGCGTAATCAAGACTTTTAAGAAATGCATCTATGGCTTTTGAGTTATCCCCTTTAGATTGCAGTGCATTGCCTTTTGCTAAATATCCATTTTTAAATGCTTCTAAAGATGAATCTTTAGGCTTAACAGCTTCGGCTTTATCAATTAAAATATTGGCATAGGCAAGAATAGAGTCTGGATTGGTCTCAGATTCGGTAATTTTAGTTAAAATTCTAAATTCAGTTAGACTGTAATCTCCTGTTTTGTATAAATTTTTTAGGTGATCTGCTTTATTTTGGTTTTGACCAAAAGCAAATTGAAAGCAAAATAAAAAAAGACCTATCCAAAAATAGGCCTTACTTTTATTAAGATAGACCTTATCTTGTACCATCGGCTTTCATTTTAAGCTTAGGATCAACAGTAAAAGTTTGCGTATTAAATGGCATAGGAGCCACATCTATCCAATTATTATTGGCATAACTATTCATATATTTTACTTGTGGACCATAAAAAACAATTGGCCCTCTAGAATTGTTTCCTGCAATACCTTCAATAACAAATGGTGCATTTGCCACAGAATTCCAAGTATTATTGGCATAACTATTCATATATGCAACTTGTGAGCCTGCATAGGCCACTACACCTTGAGAATTATTACCCGCTATACCTTCTATATTAAATGGTGCAACGGCCACCTCATGCCAAACATTTTCGGCATAACTATTCATATAGGCGACTTGATTTCCTGAATAAATAATGGCTCCAGCTGTATTTTCGCCAGCAATACCTTCTATATTAAACGGTGCATTAGCAACCTCATGCCAAACATTTTCAGCATAACTATTCATATAGGCTACACGATTACCAGAGTACGCTATAACTCCATGTGAATTATCACCAGCTATACCTTCAATTTCAAAAGGTGCAGGCGTTAGACGTTGCCAAACATTATTTCGATAACTGTTCATATAAGCCACCTGATTACCTGAATAAACAATTGCTCCATGAGTATTTTCACCTGCAATACCTTGAATTTCGAAAGGCGCGTCCGAAACGACTTGCCATACATTATTTGCATAACTGTTCATATAGGCTACTTTATTGCCTAGGTAAGCAATAGGCCCATATTCATTATTGCCAGCAATGCCTTCATAGCCAGCCAATCCTATAGTGATGCTATAGCTTTCTTCATCTCCATCATTTATTGAATTATCTCCTTTTATTTTAGCTGTGTATTTATTGGCTCCATCTCCCCTACGAATATCCTTAAGGAGGGTAGAGCCACCATCTTTTTTTATATTCTGAAAGAATATTGGTGTTACTCCATTTTTAGCCACCGCTGTCCATGTAATTTTCTTATTTCTATAAATGGTTGAAACGTAATTAGCTGGATCACCTGGACTTGATGGATCGCCTAAATCGTCTGAGAATACTACTGTAGTATTAGTATTACTACTGTTAATTGCCTCTGTATCTACTGTTACAGTAACATTTGTGTCTTTTGCACTCATAATTTTATATTTAATTGATTAATAAATGATTCTAAGGAGGAAGGGAATTATGAATTATGTGTATGTGAAGTTTCTAGACTATTGGTATTCCATAGCCAAAGATTTTTCCTTAAAACATAAAATATACTTTATCATATTAGTGCGTATAGCACCACTTAATAAGTAGAACGCATATTGAGATCTACACAATAGTATTGCTCTATAGAGCTCAAGAGTAAATTAGGGATAACAATAAGATGATATAAAAGTTCTGTAACGTGAGGTAATTTTAAAAGTAGGAATTTATTTCTTATTATCCTAATATATAAGTTTAACGGAATTTTATTTAGGGTAATGAAACAAAAAAGCCTCACGCAAAGGTCAGGCTCAATTCATCTATATTTTAAATTTTAATAATCCGTATAACCCTCTGCACCTGGCGTGTAGAATAAATCAGCATTAGGCTCTTTTATCTCATCCCTATTTAAAAACTTCTTCACCAAGTCAGGATTACTGATATACGATCTTGCAATGTATGCCAAGTCAAAACCATCTTTTAATACTTGTTCTGCATCTTCAACGCTATGAATGTCTCCTCCTGTAATTATGGTGCCACCAAAATTGAGTTTTATGGTGTCCTTAATATCGGTTTTAAACTCAGGTGCGTCCATAGAATCCCTGTGGTCCACAATATGTATATAAGCTAAACCTATTCGACGCATTTCTTGTGCTAAATAAGAATAGAGCTCTACCAGATCATCATAGTTATGCTCCATATCATTAAAGGCTCCATAAGGTGACACTCTTATACCGAGACGTTTTGCACCAATGACATTGGCCACTTTTTCTGCGGTTTCTATGACAAAACGCGCCCTATTGGTAAAATCGCCCCCATAACCGTCTTCCCTTACGTTAGATCTTGGATTGAGAAATTGCTCCATTAAATACCCATTTGCCGAGTGCAGTTCTACTCCATCCACTCCTGCCCTTTCAACCAGCATTTCTGCACTATCGGTATATTCCTGTTGGGCATGTTCAATGTCTTTTAGAGTCATTTCCCTTGGTGTAGGATGTGGCACAAGCCCTTTACTGTCTGTGAACATTTCTCCAGCAGCTTTTACGGGACTTGGTGCTAGTACCTCTCCTCCATCTGGTAGATTTTCTTCTGCAGCAATACGACCGCAGTGCATTAGTTGCACAAAAAACTTACCTCCTTTATCATGTATGGTTTTGGCAATTTGCTCCCAGCCTTCGATCTGAGCGGGTGAATATGCACCTGGTATCCGTGGATAGCCTATTCCGTTTATTGATGGTGATGTTCCTTCGCTAATGATGAGTCCTGCTCCTGCTCTTTGGCCGTAATAGGTCTCCATTAAATCGTTTGGGATATTATTAATGGCACGATTACGCGTCATCGGTGCCATTACAATTCTATTTTTTAGTTCTATATTACCTAGTCGGTATGATTCGAATATACTCATATATATTTTTTGATGTTCCCCTAAAATTAAGGGATAAAAAATATTTAGTTTGATAGTTTTACTACAAGTTTTAACGTAAATGCAAAAAGACGATGGGTTTAGATTCCATCGTCAATCAAAGCAATTTTATTTATCTAGGCAAGATGCTTACTTGTTGTCATCATCTTCCATGCTGTCATCATCCTCTTCAACTTCCGTAATAGCTATAGGTTGTATCTGCGGTTTAATACGTCTATACAAATCAAATTGTGGTTGTGTAAGGATATTACGCATTTCCATAGTCTCTGCTTTACGCAGATTGTAGATCATGTCTAATTTTTCTTTTCCAGTATAAGTTTCGTGAAGCTTTTCTTCCCTTATCAAGAATTCCTCTATTTTCTTTTGAAATAAGGTGAATTGCTTGCCGTCTAAACCTAGCTGATCATCATATTTTTTTGTGATGCTGGTCGCTACACTTTCTAAGGCTTCACTGTCCTTTTGCATTATAGGGTCTTGTGCAGATAATTGTATAGTGAATGCTAAAGCTAAGATGTATATTAGTGTCTTCATGTGTTTTAAAGTTTTATGGTTATACTATAATATAACAGACATGACGCATGAAGTCAAATAAATTAAGAAACCTTAACGTTGGATCATTCGATTTAACAATGAATTAATACTTTATGTTAAATTATTTAACTATTTGAATATTAGCATCTTAAAATATTAATCCTCAGGTGGGTGTCCATGGATTTCTTCAAATTTTTCATCGAAGTTGGCACGCAAGTAAGAATTGAGTTTTTTCTTATAATCGTCCTTTAACCATTTCAGGAAATTGTGTGTGCTTTTACTGATACATTTAGCGTAAATTTCAATACGCATATTAATATCGTCCTTAAGCATTTTAGCTAAACCTAAGGCGTCATAAACATCCTCGCTATTCTCAATGCAGATTTTGGCATGTTGCTCAATGGAACGTTCTAAAACCACTTTAGAAGATTCTCCCTTGGCTACAGCATCCTTATAGGTTTGTTTGATATCAAAATACGTCTCTTCAGATTTTGAAAACTCTTCTTTAATCTCATCATCCAATTCGTGCTTAAAGTTAGCTTCAATTGCTTCATCACTCTTAATGCGGTCTGCATACCAATTCGGAGATTTAAAAATCAGTTGCCAATCCAAATCCGCTCCCCAAGGTCCGAATCTATAAAGGTTATTCCCAAGATCAATAACCGTAAATTTGGATTTATTGTTCAAAATACGTGAGCCTCTACCAATCATTTGATAGTATAAAGTCAGGGATTTAGTCGCTCTATTTAAGATGATGGTATCTATGGTAGGCTCGTCAAAACCTGTGGTTAAAATACTAACCGACGTCAATATGGCATTTGGTGTTTCATGAAACCATTGCAATATTTGCTTACGTTGTTTCTTAGTCGCTGTATTGTCCAAGTGCATTATTGGCAATCCTGCTTCTCTAAAGGCGTAGTACACACTAATCGAAGTATTGATACCATTGTTGAAAATCAAGGCCTTCTTCCCTAGCGAATGTTTTTTATAAGCATCGACCGTTTTTTGAAGCATTGCCGGACTCGTATATAAATCTTCCGAGGATTTTACGGTATAATCACCATTAGAGCCGACTTCCAACGAGGTCAGTCCCATATCATAAGCATACGTTTCGCAGCGTGCCAAAAACTCATTTTCGATAAGGTTTTCTATAGTTTCACCAGCAATAAGTTCTTGGTAATTATCCTTCATAGGTAATTCCTTATTAGAACTTAAAGGCGTTGCCGTAACTCCAAGAATAAAGGACTTGTCAAAAAACTTAAATAACTTGGTAAATGAGTTATAGTGTGCTTCATCAATAATTACCAATCCGACATCCGAGATATCCAGCATATTGTCATTCAAACGATTATTGAGCGTTTCTACCATGGCCACAAAACAAGAGTACTCAGCTTGGTCGTCTAAATTCGCTTTACTGTTCACTACTTTATTGGTCACGCCAAAACTGGTCAACATTTTAGAGGTCTGGTTACACAGCTCTATCCTATGCGTCATCACCAACACTTTTTTATCGTGATTTTTAAGATATTGGCGTACCATTTCGGAAAAGATCACAGTTTTACCACCACCAGTTGGCAATTGATAAAGTAAGTGGTAATCGTCTGGTGCGTTGTCAAACTTATCGAATATCTGCTGGATGGCTCCTTGTTGATATTCGTAAAGTTCCTTATCGGTTTTCTTTTCTTGAATGACTGGCTTGGTTTCGGACATGCTATATATTATTGCTTTTTTGGAGTTGCAAATCTACAATAGTTTAAGGCATAAAAAAAGCATCATACTCTGATGCTTTTAAAATTATACTATTGGGAACCCGTTGTGCGTTATTAACATTTCATCGATTTTTGCCCTATCCCTTAAGGGAATATCGATGAAATTTCAAGTTCATCCTTTAGGACAAGAGACAAAAAGCTTGAAATTTCAATTGTTTTTAACGAAATTCACTCATAATGCCCAACGCGTTATTGAGAATTAATTCAAAATGGTGCCGTCTTCTCTAAACTCCACATCTTTGTTTTTTCCTTTTTGCTTAAACTCTACATCATAGAACAAGCCTTTGGTAGCACTTTCTACTTTTTCTACTTCGGTAATTTTTTCATCATCAAACTTCTCCTTAATGACTTTTTTTATGGCATCTGGCAGATCATCTTCATCAATACTGGTTTCGGTTTCCACCCAAGTACCATCAGCGTTAAAATCTGCTCTATATTTAATACCATCTATTTTGAAATTAGCCTCGTAATAACCATGAGAGTCTTTATGCCAATCTGGATCATTTTCTCCAGGATATTTAGCCTGAAATGTTTTCTTTACAGCTTCTGGTGCTTGTCCTCTTACCGAAGTGTTACAACTAAAGGTTATTATTATCGCTACTAAAATCAATCGTTTTAAAATCATGTGTTCTTTTTAAAATTTCTAAAAGCTTAATATAATAATCTGCCTACGCAATGGCAATACTTTAACAATAGCTTAATAATTCTTAACATCTGTGGTATTGTTGATAACGTATTTATCTATCATAAAAAAGGAAATACTATTTACAGTATTTTTACGTTTTCGCTTACAATACTATTTTATATTAATGAAACATTTATTCTTATGTATTGCCTTGATAACAGGCATTATAACCGCTAAAGCACAAGAAAAAACCAATCCAAAAACCATAAAGTTAAATTTGCCTTTAACTGATTTCAGCAAAGGTTTAGCAACACCCAATATTGAAATTCCGATTGTTGAGGAGAGCAATTCTGAGGCTAATATTGACATAAAAGCAGAATATTGGGACACCACAGTTTACAATCCTTATAAAGATAACGTTGAAGAATTCCCTATTCAGTTAACGTTTAACGATTCTACTTACGCCTCGCCTATTCAGCGTAAAAAAGTAATAACCTCTCGTTATGGTTGGCGCAGAGGACGTCCGCATAAAGGTATTGATATCGATTTAATTACAGGTGACACTGTAGTTTCTGTACTCGATGGCATTGTGCGATTTGCAAGATATAGTCGTGGGCATGGCAAAACTGTTGTGGTACGACATTTTAATGGATTAGAAACGACTTATGCCCATTTATCACATATTGCAGTAAAAGCAAATGATACCGTGTTTAAAGGCGAATATATTGGCAAAGGAGGAAATACAGGGCGTTCTACCGGAAGTCATTTACACTTTGTAGCAAATTACAAGGGAGAATATATTCATCCGGAATACTTGTTTAAATTTGATAATACCAATGCTATACGATCCCAAGACATTTGGGTCACCCGAAAGTGGACCAGGCCATTTTACCATAGCTCAAGAGGTTTAGCAAAGCTTACGCTTTTTACAACTAAAGAAGAGGCTTTAGCGAGTTTAGAAAAAGAGCGCAAAGTTTATGTGGTAAGACCAGGTGATACTTTATCGCGTATTTCTAAACGTAACCAAACCAGTATTGCGGCGATTTGTAGGACGAATAAAATCCGAAGTACATCGACGCTTAAAATCGGTCAGAAATTGATTTTAGAGCTTTAATTTTCTTTATTTTGTGGCTTCATTAAATTAGCTTCCTTTTGAAAGTTTGTATAGCCGAAAAACCAAGTGTAGCGAGAGAAATTGCAGCAGTATTAGGAGCCAACACCAAGCGTGATGGTTACTTTGAAGGCAATGGCTATGCGGTAACTTACACGTTTGGGCATCTCTGCACTTTATATGAACCTGCAGATTACAAACCGTATTGGAAAAGTTGGGACTTAAACAACTTGCCGATGCTTCCTAAAAAATTTCAGGTTAAGGTTGCTGATAATGAGGGCATAAAAAAGCAATTCAATATTGTAAAATCACTTTTTGATAAAGCCGAAGTGGTTATAAACTGCGGTGATGCTGGCCAGGAAGGAGAATTGATTCAGCGTTGGGTGATCAATGAAGCCAATTACAAAGGTAAAGTGCAGCGTTTATGGATTTCGTCATTAACCACTGAAGCTATAAAAGAAGGTTTTAAAAATCTTAAATCCTCAAAAGATTATGATAACCTCTACTATGCTGGATTTTCTAGATCTATTGGTGATTGGCTTCTTGGTATTAATGCTACACGACTTTATACCGTAAAACATGGTGGTTACAAACAGGTGCTTTCGGTAGGACGTGTACAGACTCCTACGCTTGCCATGTTAGTCAATCGTTTTAAAGAGATTGAAAACTTCGTACCACAGCCTTATTGGGAACTACAAACCTTATATAGAGATACCTTGTTTAGTTATGAAGAAGGTCGTTTTCTTAAGATGGAAGATGGCGAAATTTTAGCCAACAAAGTAAAAGAGCACGAATTTGAAATTGTTTCCATCACCAAAAAGAAAGGTACTGAATATGCTCCTAAGCTATTTGACCTTACAGGCTTGCAAGTGTATTGTAATACTAAGTTTGGGTTTTCGGCAGATGACACCTTAAAAATTGCGCAAAAGCTATATGAAAAAAAGGCTGTGACTTACCCAAGAGTTGATACCACATTTTTACCAAATGACGTCTATCCAAAAGTAAAAGGTATTTTAACTAAACTTACTGATTACTCAAATCTTACAGCGCCTTTATTGACTAAAAAAATAAAGAAATCCGCTAAGGTGTTTAACGATAAAAAAGTAACCGATCACCATGCTATAATTCCAACAGGAATACAGACCCATTTGCAATATAATGAGCAGCAAGTTTATGATATTATTGTTAAGCGTTTTATAGCGGTTTTTTATGACGATTGTAAAGTTTCTAATACTACAGTCATTGGAAAAGCAGCTGATGTCAATTTTAAAACTACAGGGAAAGAGATTTTGTCCAAAGGTTGGCGCGTTGTTTTTGAATCAGACACTTCTAAAAACAAAGGGGAATCCATTTTACCAACATTTGCAAAAGGCGAAAAAGGACCACACGAGCCTTCATTCTTAGAAAAGCAAACCAAGCCACCAAAACAATACACGGAAGCCTCTCTCCTGCGCGCCATGGAAACCGCTGGCAAGCAAGTGGATGATGATGAGCTACGAGATTTAATGAAAGAAAACGGGATTGGCAGACCATCCACGCGTGCTAATATCATTGAAACGCTATTTAAACGTAAGTACATAAAACGCAACAAAAAGCAGATATTACCTACGGTAACTGGTATTCAACTTATTGATACCATACAAAATGAATTGCTAAAATCTGCCGAACTAACCGGAACCTGGGAAAAGCAATTAAAGGATATTGAAAAAGGTAAAATTAGTGCCAATGCTTTTATTAAAGGTATGAAACGCATGGTTGATGCCTTGGTCTATGAGGTAAGAAGTGAGAAAGTGCAAACACGGATTTCTGCAGTAAATAATAAACCCGTAGGAAAATCGAAGTCGAAATCGAAAGGAAAAACAAAAGCTAAAAATTTAGTGGGCAGCAAATGTCCAAAATGCAAATCTGGTCAGCTTATAAAAGGAAAATCGGCTTATGGTTGTAATCTTTATGGCAAGTCTTGTGATTTTACCTTGCCTTTTAAGTTTGGTGAGAAAACCATTTCTGAAAATCAATATATACGTTTATTAAGTAAAGGTTCTACCGTAAACTTAAAAGGGTTTAAGATAAATGGAAAATCCGTTGAAGGTTTATTGCGTTTTGATGATGCTTTTAAACTAAAGCTAGAGCCCAAACAAACCACTAAGAAAGCAGCTGTAAAAGCTGGTGACATATGCCCAAAATGCAAAACGGGTAAAATACTAAAAGGTAAAACCGCTTTTGGCTGTAGTAATTACAAAGTTGGTTGTGATTATCGGGTGAGTTTTTAAATTTTATTCCATAAGTATCTATTGGAATTACACCCCTAAAGTCCCCTCAAGGGGACAATTCATACATTTAAATTAGTCGATTGTCCCCTTGAGGGGACTTTAAAGGTGTTTTATTTAATGCTCTATAGGAATTCTATTAGTTAAGACTATCAGTAATCGGCACATAAAAGTCCTCCTCAGAGTCCAGGCTTCCGTTTTTGTACTTTGATCCCATAATTTGAAAATGTGGTCTGTCATCGATTTGATACCCAGAATTTGGTAGCCATTCGGTCATTATACGTTGATACGTTGCTCCAGCATCCATCCCTTTATGAAGAAATACAGCGTACAAACCGCTGGGAATGGTGTAAGACATCATACCTTCTGGAATATTATTAATTTCTGAAACTTCGGCACATGCCCAAATCTCGAAAGGTTTATTAAAATTACCATAATCCTCATACTCTTGCATTGCAATCAACTCGTTGTTTTTCCAATTACCAACTTCTTCTTTTCGAGGCATAAATTGTTTCCAAAGCGCAATAATACTTTCCATCTGATGCCTTAGCATATGACTTTTCATGCCAATGAGTTTTTTTTCTTGTATGGTAACTATTCTTGGATTCATAAACTTGTTAGATGTAAAAAAGCCACTATCTAAGATAATGGCTTTATGTTATTTTCAAAGTGTATTGTTATGCTTTTTTCACTTTTACGGCATTCATGCCACGTTGACCTTTTTCAAGTTCAAAAGTGACTTTATCGTTCTCAGCAATGTCGTCTATAATATTACTGACGTGCGTAAAATGCTTTTCGTTAGTTTCTGTATCTATAATAAATCCGAACCCTTTAGAGCTATCGTAAAATGATACTTTACCGTTTCTAACTGGGTCAAATTCTTCGTCAGAATCTTCTTTTTGAGGCACACCAAGTACAATGTTTTTGGCTTTTACCTTGATTTTCATTGAAGGATCTGGTGGAGTATCCGTAAGGTTTCCGTTGTGGTCCACATATGCCAAAGGAATACCTGTGATTCCGCTTTCTTCTTTTTCGAGTTTGCGCGCTTCCATCTTCTTACGCTTTTCCTCTCGCTTTTTTAATCGTTTTTTTTCTTTTTCGCTTTTACTAAATGTCTGTTGTGATCTACCCATTCGTTGTTTTAAAAATTAATATATGCTTGCTTATGAAAATATATAATGCAAACAAGTTAATTTACTTAACAATGAATCGTATTAAAAACCAGAAAAGATAACGTAGAAAATGTTACTAGTGTGGTGTGGTATCTTCAATAAACTTGTGGCAAATATACAATTTTATCTACTTTGAACTTTACCTACCTGTGTAATGTTATTAACACTAGACTTTATGGCTAAAAATGCATTACCATTTGGTTTTATGTCTATATAAACTTTTATGTCGTCTACAGTAAATTCAATCGCTATTTCTTGCGCATCATCGTCAAAGTTAACGTTGTAATTTGTAATTTTTCCATTAACATTAATTGCTTCATCTTTAGCATATAAAGCAGATGCAAATCCTGAAACTTCACTTTGGTTTACAGCTATATTATTCGTAGCACTATCTAATTTCTCTCTCTTTTTATTATTGTACACAAAATCTCCGACAAACTTATAATCTTTGGACTGTACCAAAGCTTTCATCTCATTGTATGTAGATTGAAACTTCTCTTTTTGTGTTGTTTTAGATTGGGCACAACTTAGGCTTGTCGCCGTAAATCCGAACAATAGTGTTAGTATGAATAAATATTTTTTCATTTTATTTTGGTTCAAAAAGGTTATTAATTCTTTCTATACAATCTCTATAATGGTATTTGGTTTCCGTGTTAACCGATGCTCTAACTGCTGAATTTAATACTTGTTTCAATTGGTTAAGCTCTCCTCTTACCAAAGCCCTTACATCAGACTGATTCACATCAAAATACTGTCTGCTACGTCTAGGGTCTAATTTTTCTGTCATTAGGTACTCCATTCTATCTAAATAAACGCGCTGTAAGTTACGTCTAAAAACTGATACGTTAGCTCCAGAGCGTGTCTCTTTCCATAAGCCTAAACGTATATCTTTAAGCATATTTAAAGCAGAATAATTATCACTATCCATGGTATGATGATCAATAAGTCTACCAATGCGCTCAAAATTCAATAAATTATTCAGGTGACGGCTTTGCAAGCGTCTTAGTTGCTCAGTATATCCTGCATAGTTTATATTTTGAAGAATTGATCTATCGATTAACCACTCAGGTGTTTCAAATGCATTTTTGTGCAACCATTGAATCGCATCCTTTTGATAGGCTTTATCTACAGGATTATAAACCATACCTTCTTGTGACGGATTTTTAGTGTCTTCTACTACTCCACCAACATGGGCAACCACATGGCCAACATAGCGACTCCATACTCCAAGTAGCTCTCCGTAAAGTTCCTCTAAATCTTCATAATTATCGGTTTGATCACTTGTCCAGCTTGGTAAATTTTTAGCAACATATTTTAGATTCTTTAAGCCGTATGTACTGGCTTTTATACTGTTATTGCCAATATCCTCAGTTTGTGCAGTTGGGTCAAAACGGCTACTTTGTTTGCCAAATTTATACTTTGGATCACCAGCTTTTTCCATAATCCAACGATTCAATATTTCTTTTTCATCGTCAGCTGAATTTGCTTCTGGGATATAGCGGTAACCAAAATTGATGGCATAATCGTCATAAGGTCCCAATTGTCTCACAAATCTAATATTTTCATCACCTGGTTGTGCAATGTAATTATAGCGTGCGTAATCCATGATGGTTGCTGCGATACCATTTTTTTGAGTAAAGTCACCATCTCTATAACTCTCAACATCATAGGCATAACTGGCACTCATGTTGTGTGGTAAACCTAAGGTATGCCCAACTTCGTGGGCAATTACCATTTTCATCATTTCACCGATTTCATCATCTGGCGTATTCAGTGTTCTTGCAGATGGATTTGCTGCACCAGTTTCCAATAAATAACGGTTTCTGTAAGAGCGTAAATGGTTGTGATACCAAATGATATCACTTTCTATGATTTCACCACTTCGAGGGTCAGAAACACTCGGTCCTGTGGCATTACGCGTCGTACTTGCTACGTAACGCACTACCGAGTAACGAATGTCTTCTGGACTAAACTCCGGGTCTTCCTCTTTTGTTGGCGGGTCTTTGGCAATGATGGCGTTTTTAAAGCCTGCTGCTTCAAATGCTGTTTGCCAAAGTTCTATACCTTCCTTCATGTATGAACGAAATTTTTCAGGAGTCGCAGGATCTAAGTAATACACAATCGGTTTTACAGGCTCCACAAGCTCACCTCTTTTATAAGCTTCAATGTCTTTTGGAATTAATTTCCAACGTCTTAAGTAGGTTTTTCTATCTGCTTTAAGTTCGTCACTTCCGTAATCGTATTGGCTGAGTGTAAACCAACCTACCCTCTCATCAAAATAACGTGGTTGCATTGGTTCTTCGGGCAATAGAATCATGGACTGATTAATTTGCATACTTATGGTCTCAGCACTAGAGTTACTTGGCGGTTCGGCTGCATTATAGGTAAAATCCTGAACGACTTCGATATTTTCAGGATAGCTCCTCACGGAATTAATGAAACTTCTGGATTTATCAAGACTTCGCACCTTATACTGTTTTCTAAAGGACGAAGGCAAGCCGCTAATTGCTTTAACATCTGAGTCGTAAAATTTGGTAACATCAACCACTACAGCAGATGAGTCCTTAGAAAATGCTGCAATATCAAAGGCATATAAGGTCGGCTCATAATTATTGGCCCTAACCGACACATTAATTGGCAAACTATCTGCAGCTACAGCGCTAGATGATTTTTCCTTTATGAGTATTTTGTCCTTAAAGCGTTCCCAATTGATCATTCGGGTATTAATTTTTGTACCAGCATTTACATAGCCTCCACCTAAATTTGAAGGCAATTTTGCCAGTCTGCTCACCAATAGCATATCCGTATTAAGGTATTCCATTGGTATTTCGTAATAGTACTTCTCCCCTACCAAATGAACATCGAATAATCCTTCGTCAGTTTTGGCATCTTTGGTAATCACCTTATCATAATCCTTAATCTTTCCGTTTTTCTTTTTTGGTGTTTGTGCATTTGCCGTTGATGCTTGTGGTGTTTTTGATTTAGATGCTTTTTCAGTTGTAGCACATGAAAAAACGACTAATGTGCAAAGCGTTATGGCGAAGAAATTTTTCATATTGGGATAAGTGTTTTTTAGTTGAGACTTTAAAGATAAATAATTGAATCGTAGTTGCAATTTATTTCTTAAAAGCTGTTAAAATACTATGGTTATTCCTCCATTCTAAAGTACTTTTGCATAAAATGAAATTATGTTAAAGCTACTTCCTGTTTTTAGAATTGTTACCTTACTCGAAGGGGTTTCTTATATCCTTTTATTATTTGTAGCAACACCTATAAAATATTTTGGCAATGATCCGCAGTATGTAAAATTATTGGGTATGCCACATGGCTTATTGTTTATTGCTTACATTGTATTAGCGATTCTTATCAGTAAAGATATGAAATGGAACAATAGAACATTGCGCACTGTATTACTGGCTTCTATCATTCCTTTTGCCACATTTTATGTAGAAAAGAAATTCTTAAGGAAATCAAATGCAAAACATTAAACATTTTATCTACGATTTTTTGATAGACAAGGGTTTTTCTGAAACCACAGCCATCTATCTTAATATGCTGGGTTTATTATTGGCACTTTTGTTAATAGCATTTGTTGTGGATTACGTCACCAAGCGATTACTCTGGAAATTTTCTTCAGGAGTCGCTAAACGTACCAAAACCGATTTTGATGATATCTTAATCCGAAATAAGCTTCCAAGAGCGGTTGCACATATTATTCCGCTCATCATTTTAATTGAATTTGTGCCTCAGGTTTTTTTCGATTTTGAATTTACAGAATCAATAGTGGAAAACACATTGAAAGTTATCGCGATAGTGCTGGCGCTACAAATCATTAGAAGACTTCTTCACTCTATTAGAGACTATTTAAAAACCTTACCACAATATAGGGACAAACCTGTTGATAGTTATATACAGGTCTTTATGATTTTTGCATGGTTATTGGGACTATTTTCCATTATAGCCATAGTCACAGGCATTTCATTCCTAAAATTTGCTGCGTCTCTTGGTGCTGCATCCGCTGTTATTATTTTGATCTTTAAGGATACCATCCTTGGTTTTGTGGCAAGCATCCAAGTCTCCATTAACGATATGGTGCGTATTGGCGATTGGATCACTTTTGAAAAATATGGCGCTGATGGTGATGTTACAGAAATCAATTTAGCAACAGTAAAAGTTCAGAATTGGGATATGACCATTACAACCATACCGACCTATGCCTTAATTTCGGATTCGTTCAAGAACTGGCGAGGAATGATGGCTTCTGGTGGACGACGCATTAAACGTTCCGTAATTGTTAAGGTTTCAACCATTAGATTTTTAACTGCGGAGGATGTCGAGGAATTGAAGAAAATTCAATTGGTAACCGATTATCTAAATTCCATTTCTACAAAAATAGAAGCACAAAATAAGGAAAGTGGTGCTGACAAATCTTTGCTTATCAATGGTGTAAATCTCACCAATTTTGGTGTATTTAGAAAGTATCTACAGACCTATATTGAAAATCATTCTGCCATTAACAAGGATATGACTTTTATGGTACGACAGTTAGAGCCTACTCCACAAGGCATCCCAATGGAAATTTATGCCTTTAGTAAAGACCAGCGCTGGGTGAACTATGAATATATTATCGGAGATATTTTTGACCACGTTTTGGCTTCTGTTAAATACTTTGGTCTTGAGATTTATGAGCTCTCATTAAACCCACAAGCTTAACCATTTTTTAATCGATCCTTAACAAACTCAATTTCCGTTTTACCATGTGGTACAGGTTTGCCGTCTTCACCAAGGTTAACCATAATAATGTTATCTACAGTTAAGATGGTTTCTCTTGTCATCTTATTTCTGGCTTCACATTTCATGGTAATAGATGTTTTGCCAAATTTGGTGACCTCGATGCCGATCTCAACGATATCTCCTTTTTTGGCTGATGCCATAAAGTTGATTTCTGAAATATACTTGGTGACAATCTTGGAGTTTTCTAATTGAATAATGGTGTATAAAGCAGCTTCTTCGTCTATCCAAGCTAACAATTGCCCTCCGAACAAGGTGCCATTGGGATTTAGGTCTTCGGGTTTTACCCATTTTCTGGTGTGGAATCTCATGTGATGTTTTTTATATCGTCTGTTCGAGTGATTTTCTGGTAAGGAATTCATATCGAGAACTTCACTAATAAGGCTTCTCGATAAAAAATTTTCTAAAAAACGAAAATTTCACTCGAAGTGACGGTTATAATATCATTATTTACTTTGTTTATTACAGCTAGTTTTTATTCCTCAAATCTGTACATAATATCAGTTCTGAGAATATATTTTTCTCCTAAAGTCAATTTAGTTCCTTCGTGTTCTAAATCGTGAAAAAATATTAAGCAGCTTCCCTTTTTTGGTTCTATCTTTAAATTCCCAAAAGTCGTTTCGCCTCCAACAAAATTGTCATTTAGATAAATCATCATTGTGTAATAGCTCGATTCAAATTCATTTCGAATATAACTTTGGTCGCGGTGTTTTTTGAATTCCTGATTTTGCTCATACTTATAAAAGCGGAACATTTCATTTAGTCCAATTGCTTTAGTTTTTCCAAGTTTTGGATTCACGAAGTTTTTTATGTCATTCCAAATGTTTTCAGCCAGTTCAAAGTCGGTAAACAGTATGCGTTGATTATTTCTTACGTGTTCAACTAATTTTTGCCCACTTTCGGTTTGAACCATAGCAGGCTCATATCCTATCCTTTCACTTTTGGAAATGAATTCATCACACCTCTCTGATGTCCAAAAATTTTCAATTACTGAAATATGTTCTGTATGTTTAATTAAATTCATTATTTAAATCGTTTGGCAATTACTTGCCTTGAACTAAAGCAACACTTGCTGGTCATCCTCACCAGGATTTTTTAAATCGGTTCCGAGTTTAGCATTAAGCTGTTTTATAAAATAAGCTGAAAGCAAAGGTGATTCTTTTTCAATGTTTTGGTGGACAAAGAAATCGATTTCTTCAATGCCATTGTCTTTCCAAATTTTTAAACGTTCTATCCAATCATCTAATCTGGTGTAATCGCTTTTATGGTTGGCACCTACGTAGCGTATAAATGCTCTAGAGTTGGTTAATCGCATATGCATTAAATCTCTTCTGCCTGCACTGTCTACAATTACGTTGGAAATATTGTTTTCTTCAAGCAATTGATATAAATCTTCAGCAATAGTTTTGTCATTGTACCAATCTGTATGTCTAAATTCTATAGCCAATGGTACTTCTTTTGGCCAACTTTCAGCAAAATTCACCACACGATCAAAATCCTTAGGTGCAAAGTTGCTGTGCATTTGTAAAAATATACAGCCTAACTTTTCTTTTAAATTGATGGCACTGTTAAGATAGTTGTCTACAACTGGATTGATGTCCTCGTTGAGACGCTTCCAATGGCTGATTTCCTGACTCAGTTTTGGAAAAAACTTAAAATTATCTGGTGTTTTATCGTACCACTTTTCAAACTGTTCTGGTGGAAAAATTCTGTAAAATGTAGCATTGAGTTCAATGGAATTGAATTGATGCGAATAGTATTCCAGTTCATCTTTTGTGCCTCTTGGGTAAAAACCTTTTAAGTCGGCTTTATTCCATTTAGCACAACCAACAAACACATTAAACTTGTCCGATGGGTTTTTCCGCAAGGTCTTTAAGGTGTCAGGATGGTCTGGAGGTAAGGTAAAATCAATATCACCTGGATTATCAACACTTCCGAATTTCATATTTAAAAGTTTTACTCAAAGATAAAGTTAAAAGGCTATTTATGAATTAAAAGATATAGGATTTTCCTATTCTAAAATCACCAATGTTAATAACACCGTTAACAACATAAATGAGCTTAAAGCTATAGCTGTAAGTTAATACTTAAATTTAATTCCGAATTAAATAAATTACTTAACCATGTCAACCCGAACTGAAAATCTACTGGCCATTAGACCTGTTATTCTTTCTGCAAAAATTTATGATTCTATGAGTTCTGAAGAGTTATTTCAGAATAAAACACTGCGTCCGATTATTAAAATGCAGCACGATTTGATCGTTGCCGTATTTAACAATTATATTGTTAAGCGCAAGAATGTATTTTACGATTTAACACTGCAGAAACAGTTGGCTTATATTGACAATACCATACATAAGGATATGAAGTTTAGAAACTCTGTAAAAGGAATGATTATAGGTCAATTTACCACAGAGGAATATGCGTTGTACATTGAAAATTCATCTGCATTGAACAAGCGCATGATGAATATTGTAAAAGAACGCCTTATTGATAGCGTTCAGCTTTTTACAAAGCCAGAAGTTTTACAGGCTGTTTAAAGCAAAGATTCACCATTGAGATTGGTTGTGAGTACATCGCTCATATAATCAAAGTAAGGTCGTATTTTTTTAAAATCGTCATTGACCTCTTCTAAAAAGCCTTCAGCAATAACTTCTTTGTCTTTATATTTCTTTGTAAATATGAATTGCTTTCTACGGATTAAATCTATCGCTGGATGCTCTTTATCAAATCCCTTTGGTGCTGTCTTTAGTTCATCACCAACAAATCCTCCCCAAGTTTCTTTAAAAGCTTTATCATTTAGGATAGCTCGCATCTCGCTATCATCCATTTCAAACTCTTTTCTAATACGCAAAAGGTCTTCTTTGTTTGGTTCCCAAAAACCTGTGGCTATAAACGACTCGTCATTGGGCTGAATATGTAAATAATAACCACCTCTTAATTCTGGTTTTTTCCTTGCGAACGAACCACCAAAATGGGTTTTATAAGGTAATTTGTTTTTAGAAAACCGTACGTCTCTATAGATTCTAAAGATTTTTATTTTTTCAATCTGATCATGCGAATTCATCAACTCACCCAAATAGTTATAAGCTGCTTTTACCTTAGTCTCAATGGCTTTAAACTCTGGTTTGTGCTCATTAAACCAGTCTCTATCATTGTTCGTAGCTAGCTTTTTAAAAAATGTAAGGGTTTCTTTTGGTATAGTTGTGCTCATAGATTTTTCGGTTTGCATAAAAATAAGAAAAAGCCATCAACTTGATGGCTTTTGAAAATATATAATGGTACTGATTACAGCTTACTATCGTTAAACTTTTTAACGATCAACGTTCCTTTATCATCGTAATATTCTATTACGAACATACCGTTTCTAAAGTATCCAATTCCTGAATATTCACCAGTTTCCAATAAGTATACATCTGCATTGTTAGAAAACCTTGCATTTGCCAAGTTCTGATTGGTTTCTTTGTCCAAAATTTCAAAACCTGAATTGGTAGGGTTAAAACTATAGGTTTTACCATTATGTTGATAAAAAGATAATTCTGACTGAGTATCGTAAAAAGGATCTTCATCATTGTCTATATATATGACTTTAGAAACTTTTGTAGCAGGAAAAACTCTTGGAGCATCAATTGTACCCTCATAATTAGGATCGGTTTTGATATCCTGTTCTTTTGTTGTTTTTATCATTACCTTTTTCTGCACCATCTCACCATCTTCCATTACGTTGATGACTTTGGTTTTGGTAACGACCATTTTATCTTTATTTTCTTTTTTTGTTTTTTCCATTTTTTCTTGGGCTTGCAGGCCAATGAAAGCTACAAGTGCCAATGCTAATATTTTAAATTTCATGTTTTCTGTTTTGTGTTAATAATTAATTATGGTTACCGAACTATGAATTCTAGGCTTTTTTTGTAGAGCCTCTTAAAAGAGATACTATAAATAACACCAAGAATACAAAGAATAGAATTTTCGCGATTCCTGCAGATGCTCCTGCTATACCGCCAAATCCTAAGATCCCAGCAATGATTGCAATGATTATAAATGTGATTGTCCAACGTAACATAATATATATTTTTAATTATTAGAATTTTTAAAAACTCTGGCTATCAGAATCTTATAAACATAATATGACTATGATTTAGAAAAGGCCTTTGCTCTTATACTATAAGTTTTTGCTCATTTATATAAGTGCAAAAGCCTGTTTGTGCTTTTAGTTCTTGTTGAAAGCTTCCTTTAAGTCTGAAGTGTTAACGTTTAGCTTATTATCGAACTGAAGTGTTCTTATAGGGAAAGGGATATTAATATCTTCCTTGTCGTAAGCTTTTTTAATCTCAATTATAGCTTTGGTCTTAGCTTTAAGCTTCTCTAGCATACTTTCGGCATCAATCCAAAATCTGCAAAGATAGTTTATAGAACTACCACCGAATTCAGTGTAGTAAAACTCTACGTCCTCAGGTTTTTCAACTTGGTCAAAAGTATTTGCAATTACCTCCTTTGTCAACTGCTCTACTTTTTCAAGGTCGGACTCATACCCTACACCACATTCTAAAAAGACTCTCATCTTTGTAGTTAGTGAGTAGTTTTTAAGAGGGTTATCTAAAATGGTCTTATTAGGAATAACAACAATGTTGTTATCTGATTCTTTTAGAGTAAAATCTTTTAAATTTATATCCATTACTTCACCAGAATATCCCGTAGTTTCTACCCAGTCACCGATACGAATTTTCTTTCTAAAAGACAGTATTAGCCCTGCAAATGTATTGGCCAAAGTGCCTTGTAATGCTAAACCTATAGCTAAACCTACAACACCAGCACCAGCAAGTAATGAGGTTAATGCTTTACCTAAGTTCATTACTCCTAAGGCTATAAATAAACCTAAGGCCACAACTACAACAGCAGATACTCTTGCTATGGCATTTTTAATTGAATCTTGTTCAATTTTCTTAGATACCAATTTACCTACAATTTTGCTTATATATCTAGCAGCAAAAAAAGCTGCTACCATTACTAAAATTGCTAAAATAAAATTAGGTATATATTCTATGGTTGTGTTAAACCAGCCTTGTAACTTTTCAATAAGATTACCGAGGGCTTCATTAAATTGTTCTTTCATTTGTTTATTAATATTTTATTCAATTAACTACTTTTTTTTAGAAAGTCTTAACTCTTATGCTTCTAAAACGCTCTCATTTAATTGTGATGCGGTTTCTTTTGTAAAGGCATCTAGCATCCAACTACTTTTTTCTAATTCTCTAATGTAAGCTCCTATTAAATCTATGGTTCCTTCGTCTTTAGCATTTTCGGCTTTGTCTATGACTTTAGACATCTGTGATAATAATGTGGCATGATTGTCTAAAATCATTGTTACCATTTCTTTATCTGTTAATTTTGAAGTTGCCTCTTCAATTGATGCTGATTTTAAGTAATCCTTAAGTTTACTCATTGGATGGTAGCGCAACGTTAATATACGTTCTGCTATTTCATCTATTTTTACTCTTGCATCCGTATATAATTCTTCAAATTTATCATGCAGTTCAAAGAAATTCTCACCTAAAATATTCCAATGAAAATTTCTAAGATTTTGATAGTAAATGTGATAATCCGCCAATAATGTATTTAGCTCTACAACTGTTGGTAATAGTTTTTCGTCTTTTATGTTTAAATAGTTCATATATGAATTTTGTTTTTGGTTAAACTGATTTGCTCAATATTTGCTCAATCTTAATATATGGTTACAGTAGAGCCTGTCAAGCGACTTAACAAGGTTTAACGATGCGCCTGTTTTATTAACTTAAAGTTTTGTTAATGAAAGCACTAATTGTTAAAGTGATTTAACATGTTAATATCTCAGTTTGGAATAGTTAAAAATAAACTTGTATGTTGAAAGAATTTTCAGTATTATGCACAACTTTTAAAACACACATTTATTTTATGGGTAGACCAGCAACAAGACCAACAAAGTTAAAAGACGGATATTATATTGAAATCCGCAACAAAGGTTCAAAATCAGGTGTTAAGCTTTACAGTGGCACCAAATTACAGATGCATCGTGCTATAAAGATGTACGAACGATCAAAAGAAGTTATAATTCTAGGAGAATCTGTCAACGGCAAATTTGTTGACAAGGAACCAAAATTACATGTAGTAGATTAACTATATATAAATGGTATTTAAAGAAGGGTGGAAATTTTATTTCACCCTTTTTTTTGTTTATTGAAGTTGGATTAACAAATAACGTTCTAAAAATTTTTCATAAATTGTTATTCTTAATGGTAGATAATTCTGCTAAAAACTAACTAAATTAAATCAATATTATTATGACAACATCAGTTAACAAACCTCCAATTTGGTTTTGGATTGTCAGTGTTATTGCACTTATCTGGAATGGAATGGGTGTACATGGTTACTTAAGTCAAGCATACGAAACAGCAGCTTACACAGACACATATACCACTGATCAGCTTGAAGTTATGAATAATTTACCCGCTTGGTACACAGCCCTATTTGCTATAGCAGTTTTCTCTGGCGCCTTAGGTTGTTTATTATTGTTAATTAGAAAAAAAATAGCAAAGTTATTCTTAATACTTTCATTTATAGCTGCAACCATACAGATGATTTATTTCTTATTTATCGCCGACTTAAATGGAGTAGACTTCAGTGCGAACAAGATAATGGCTTACATTATAATTATTTTTGCTGCTTTTCTGGTTTGGTTTGCGAAGCATTCCGCTAGTAAGCGTTGGATCAATTAGAAAAATTACCAACCAAATTAAGAAGGAATTAGTTTTTACTAGTTCCTTTTTTTATTCAAAATTGATGGAATGTAAGATTAGGCCTGATGCGGGAGCAATATAATCCATCACTTCAGTACTGTCATTTTGCAACGTACTTTTAATATAGTCTAGAGTTACCTCTCCTCTACCCAATTTTATAAGACAACCAAACATCAGTCGGATTTGATTGCGCATAAAACCCTTTCCTTTAATTTTGAATACATATGACTTCTTTGGGAAAAAATTTGCAACGTAGATATTGTTATCTACAATAATTGAAGACTCTATTGTCCTTGTATATTCACCCTTATTTGTGGCTTTGTAGCAATAGGTTTTAAAATTGTGGGTGCCTTCAAACAATTTAGCACCTTGCTGCATCAGCTCAACATCTAAAGGCTCTAAAATTGTCGTTAATATTGGAGCACAGAATGGATGGTTTTTTTGGCCTTCTGAAAAAACATGATGGTATTCCTTTACTTTAGAATCTTGAATAACATTAAAGTCCTTATTAACTTCTTCAATAGACAATGCTCTAATGTCTTGAGGTAAATTGTGATTGAAGAGCTCCAAGAATTCATCAAAATCTTCAATAGGCTCATTGTAAATAAAAAGTTCTAAAGCCGCTTCATTTGCCGAAACCATGGCATCCGTTCTACCTGCACCTAAAGTTTTAAATCGCGTTTCACCAAGAATATACTTCAAGGTTCTATCTATCATTAGATGAATCGTTTTTACATCGGGTTGTTTTTGCCAACCATGAAAACGATAGCCTAAGTATTGTATTTTTATGAGGTAGTAAAAACGCTTGTCAAACATTTTAACAAGAACGTTATTTTATTGAAGATAGCAAAGTGACATTTATAATTTTGAAATTATACTAGGAAATTATGAATTAACTCATCCAAACCTATTATTAATGTGTAATTAATAAAAAACATTACCATGAAAACTATTTTATCATTCACCATTTTTTTAATACTGTTTAATTATGGATGCGCTCAAGAGGCAGAAGTAAAAAAGTTGGTCGCTATGAGCGACACATACCAAAAAGCCTATAAATACGGCTCAAAATATTACGAAGTAGGATCAGACGAACCTTTTACAGGTGTGTTATATGGAAAATATGATAATGGTAATTATATGACTATGCAAGAATATGTAGATGGTATTGGCAATGGAAAATGGATAGACTTTGATCCTTACGGAAGAAAAGTGTGTGAAGGCACCTATAAAGACAATCGTGTTGAGGGCCCTATCACATTCTATTATGAAGACGGGAGCATCAAATTAAAAGGTCAATACACGCATTGGAAACGTCCTATTGGAGAATGGACATATTATGATAAAAAAGGTAATGTCGTTTCTACAATGACCTTTACTCGCTAATTACTTTTCTCGTGACTTTAACACCTTCTCTACATCATTAAGCTTAAACCCTTTTGCTTGTAACAACATTAAATAGTGAAATAACAAGTCGGCACTTTCCTCTAAAAACAAGTCATCATTATTGTCTTTAGCTTCAATTACTACTTCCACTGCTTCCTCTCCTACTTTTTGAGCGACTTTATTAATGCCTTTGGCAAATAATGATGCTACATAAGATTTTTGGGAATCGGCATTTTTAATTCTTGAGGTGATTGTATTTTCTAATGTCGTAAGGAATCCATAAGACTGTTTGTTGTCTTCATTCCAGCAGGTGTCAGATCCTTTGTGGCATGTTGGTCCGTTTGGATTTACTAATACAAGAAGAGTATCATTATCGCAGTCTAATTTAATATCCACAAGGTTTAAAACATTACCACTTTCTTCGCCTTTGGTCCAAAGTCTATTTTTGGCTCTGCTAAAGAACGTAACTAAGCCAGAAGCTTTTGTTTTTTTAAATGCTTCAGCGTTCATGTAACCCAACATGAGCACATTTTTAGTTTTAGCATCCTGGATGATTGCTGGTACTAATCCGTTTGGGTTTTTATTGAAATCTATGTTCATTACAAACTTGTTTGTTAGTGTTTATATTCTTACAGGAATACCATGTTTCTTTAATTCTTCTTTTAATTCTATTATTGGTATTTCACCAAAATGAAACACACTTGCGGCTAATGCAGCATCAGCTTTTCCGTCTATAAATGTATCTGCAAAATGCTGAATCGTTCCTGCTCCTCCTGATGCAATAATCGGAATATTTACCAATTCTGATAGTTTGGCCAATGCCTCATTTGCGAATCCTGCTTTTGTTCCGTCGTGATTCATTGAAGTAAACAGGATTTCCCCAGCACCTCGTTCTTCAACCTCTTTTGCCCAGTCGAAGAGATTTAGGTCTGTCGGAATAGTTCCTCCAGCTAAATGAACAATCCACTCCTCTCCTATTTTCTTGGCATCAATTGCTACGACTATACACTGACTTCCAAATTTATCAGAAAGCTCATTGATTAATTCCGGACGCTTTACTGCCGACGAGTTTATTGACACCTTATCTGCACCACAATGCAATAAGTCATCTACATCTTCAACCGATGAAATTCCACCTCCAACCGTAAATGGTATATTAACTTGCTCTGCGACTTTTAACACCATATCGTGCATGGTTTTGCGTTTTTCTTGAGTTGCAGAAATATCTAAAAACACCAGTTCGTCTGCACCTAAATCGGCATATTGTTTTGCCAGAACTACTGGGTCACCAGCATCACGCAAATCAACAAAGTTGACACCTTTTACGGTTCTTCCGTTTTTAATGTCTAAGCATGGTACGATTCGTTTTGTAAGCATAAGCCCATCCTAGCCTTCCCAAAGGGAAGGAATATTTTAATTATTAATTATAAAATTCTCTAA
Source organism: Winogradskyella ouciana (assembly GCF_965284585.1). Lineage (NCBI taxonomy): Bacteria > Pseudomonadati > Bacteroidota > Flavobacteriia > Flavobacteriales > Flavobacteriaceae > Winogradskyella > Winogradskyella ouciana. The sequence goes on along the minus strand of NZ_OZ260095.1, from coordinate 2,768,327 downwards.
TTCTTTTAAACTAATTCTATTTTCGTAAATGGCTTTTCCTATAATCACACCTTCACAACCAATAGCTTCTAAATCTTCTAAATCATTAATGCCAGAAACGCCACCAGATGCTATAAGTTTTATGGATTGAGCTCCACTACTATTACTACATTCTGATATTATAGTCTTGTACAAATTAAGAGAAGGACCTTCTAACATTCCATCTTTTGAAATATCTGTACATATTACGTACTTAATACGTTTTCTCTGATAATCTTTTATAAATGAAACAACTTCCTCTTTACTATTATCTTGCCAACCATTAATGGCAATTTTACCGTCATTACTATCTGCACCCAAAATTATTTTTTGCGGTCCGTATTTAGACAACCAGCCTTCAAAAGTTTCTCTATCATTTACAGCAATACTGCCACCTGTAATCTGTCTAGCACCACAATTAAAAGCTATATTTAAGTCTTCATTAGATTTTAAACCACCGCCAAAATCAATCTTTAGTGTTGTTTTAGAAGCAATTTGTTCTAGAACCTTATAGTTTACTATATGCTTAGCTTTAGCTCCATCTAAATCAACTAGATGCAAATACTCAATACCCGAAGCTTCAAAAGCCTTGGCCGCTTCTAGAGGGTTTTCATTGTATATTTTCTTTGTGTCGAAATCTCCTTTGGTAAGACGAACACATTTGCCATCTATGATATCTATTGCTGGTATTATTCTCATGTCTACTTCCTGCGCAGGCAGGAATCTTATTTTAGTTAATATTTCTTTTTATTTTCTAAACACCCTTAAACTCCCCTTAAGGAGATAATCTTAAAATTAAAGATTCAGGAAATTTTTAAGCAATTGCTCTCCTGCTTTAGAGGATTTCTCTGGATGAAACTGTACTCCAAAAAAATTGTCATTCTCTAATGCTGAAGCATATTCCAATTCATAATCTGAAGTTGCTATTGATTCGTCGCAATTCTCAGCATAATAACTATGTACTAAATACATATAATCCCCTTCACTTATGTTTTTAAACAAATCTGACTTTAGATTCTTAACGGTATTCCAACCCATTTGGGGAACCTTAACATTATTTGAAAAGCGTTTTACATTTGTATTGAAAATACCAAGTCCTTTAGTATCACCTTCTTCTGTATAATTACACATCAATTGCATACCCAAGCAAATCCCCAAAACTGGTTGTTTTAATTGTGGAATTAGTTCATCCAAACCACTTTCCTTAAGCATTTTCATTGCTGAACTAGCCTCACCAACACCAGGAAAAATGACTTTATCTGCTTTTATTATTTCATCTGGATTATGAGATAATATGGCATCTATACCCAAACGCTGAAAAGCGAATTGAATACTCTTGATGTTTCCTGCACCGTAATTGATAATTATAATGTTCAAAATGTGTATTTCTCTTTAAATTTTAATTATTTGAAATTTGTTATTTACAAAAGGTGTTTTTACAATACACCTTTTGTTGATGGTAAAATCATTTTTTCTACATCGCGTTTTACCGCCATTTTTATTGCTTTTGCAAAGGCTTTAAAAATTGCTTCAATTTTATGATGTTCATTTGTGCCTTCAGCTTTGATGTTTAGGTTGCATTTTGCGCCATCCGTAAAGGATTTAAAGAAGTGAAAAAACATTTCCGTTGGCATTTTACCAATCATTTCGCGTTTAAAATCTGCTTCCCAAACCAACCAGTTTCTCCCACCAAAATCAATTGCTACCTGTGCCAAGCAATCATCCATTGGTAAACAGAAACCGTAGCGCTCTATACCCAACTTGTTTCCTAGTGTGGTTGCGAACACTTCACCTAAAGCTATAGCTGTATCTTCAATGGTGTGGTGTTCATCGACCTCTAAATCTCCATCAACTTTAATGTTTAAATCAATCTGCCCATGACGAGCGATTTGGTCTAGCATGTGATCGAAAAATGCAATTCCGGTATCGATTTTGCTTTTTCCAATGCCGTCTAGATTTAAATCAATTTTAATTTTGGTTTCGTTGGTGTTTCGTTCTATACTTCCAATGCGTTCAGTAGATTTTAAGAAATTATATATTTGTTCCCAGTCGTTGGTTTCTAAAGCAATATAGTTTTCTAATTCTGAATCACTAACAGTCACTTCGTCAGTGCCTAGATTGGTGTTATCATTTATGAATATCCCTTTTGCTCCTAAGTTTTTAGCCAACTCTACATCTGTAAGCCGATCACCAATAACAAATGAATTGGCTAAATCATAGTCCTCGGAAAAATATTTGGTCAACAACCCAGTATTAGGTTTGCGAGTTGGTGCATTATCTTTTGCGAATGTTCTGTCGATAAACTGCTCTTTAAAAACAACGCCTTCTTGTTCAAAGGTTTTTAAAATGAAATTATGAACTGGCCAAAAAGTATTTTCCGGATAAACCTCTGTACCCAAACCATCTTGGTTGGTAATCATTACGATTTCAAAATTCAATTCCTTTGCAATTTTACTTAAGTATTGAAATACTTTAGGGTAGAATTCCAGCTTTTCAAACGAATCGATTTGTTCGTCAGCTGGCTCTTTTATTAGAGTTCCGTCTCTGTCTATGAATAATACAGGCTTCATGATAGTTGGTTTAATGCCTTAATTAATGTTTTGTTTTCTTCTTCAGTTCCAATAGTAAATCTTAAACAGTTCTCACACAAAGGCTGTGTTGTTCTATTTCTTACTACAATGCCTTTTTCAATCAATTGATTATAACGCAAGTTAGCATTATCTACTTTGACTAAAATGAAATTTGCATCTGAAGGATATATATTTTTAATGACTGATATTTTTGATAATTGTGATACAAGTAGTTCCCGTTCATTCAATATAGAATTTACTTCTTTATTTACTTCATCTAAACTTATTAATCGATCTAAAGCCTTATCCTGAGTTAATTGATTAACGTTATACGGTGGTTTTATTTTATTTAAAACTGAAATAATTTCTACTGAAGCGTAGCAGATTCCTAATCGTATACCAGCCAAACCATAGGCTTTTGACAAGGTTTGTGTTATAATTAAATTTGGAAATTCGTCAAGCCTACTTAACCAGCTTTCTTGGGATGAAAAATCAATATAGGCTTCATCTATAACTACTAATCCATTAAATCCTTCAATTAATTCTTCAACCTTACTAGCATTAAAACTATTAGCTGTAGGATTATTAGGCGAGCATAAAAATAGAAGTTTTGAATTGCTGTTTTGAACAGATAAAATTTCTGATACTTTGGGTTCAAAATTGTCATCTAATTCTATAGAAATAACATCCACAGCATTTAAATCCGCCAATACAGGATACATTCCATAGGTTGGTGGCAATGTGATAACGTTGTCTTGCTTTGGTTCACAAAACGCTCTAAACAATAAATCCAATACTTCATCGCTTCCATTTCCTAATAATATTTGAGATGGATTTACCCCTTTAATTTCTGCTAAACGCTTCTTAACTTTTGATTGTTGTGGGTCTGGATACCTGTTGACATTTGTCTGAAATGGATTCTCATTGGCATCAATAAAAACCATATCTGCAGTTGCTTCCTTATATTCATCGCGAGCGGATGAATAAGGTTTAATGTTTTTTATATTTTCTCTAATGAGATTATTTAAGTTAAAATCTTTCATTTTATAAATTCTCGATACAATTTCTCTACTAAAGCTTTCGTTTTCGAAATCACTCGAAATGAAGTTTATTTATTCTTTAAATCATTCAGTCTTAAGGTTACGGCATTCTTGTGTGCATGCAATCCTTCGGCTTCAGCCATTAATTCTATTGCTTCTCCAATATTCTGAATCCCTGCCTTTGATATTCTTTGAAAGGTCATACTCTTTTGAAAACTATCCAAGTTGACACCTGAATAGGCTTTTGAGAACCCATTGGTTGGTAAGGTATGATTGGTACCTGACGCATAATCACCAGCACTTTCAGGTGTGTAATTACCTATAAATACAGAGCCTGCATTAATTATGTTATCAATAAAAAAATCATTATTCTTTGTTGCAAAGATCAAGTGTTCTGGCCCATACTCATTCACAAATTCTAAGGCAGTATCAACATCTTCAATTAAAAATGCTCTTGAATTTTGTAATGCCTCTTCAGCAATAGCTTTTCTTGGCAGCTGCTTAAGTTGTTCGGCAATTTCTCCGCTAATATCTTCTATTAATTTTTTTGAATCCGATACCAAAATAACCTGGCTATCAGATCCATGTTCGGCCTGACTCAATAAATCTGAAGCTACATAAGCAGGATTCGCAGAATCATCTGCCAAAACCAATAATTCGCTAGGACCAGCTGGCATATCTATCGCTACACCATATTTAGTCGCCAACTGCTTGGCGACAGTTACATATTGATTTCCTGGACCGAATATTTTATAGACTTGCGGAATACTTTCGGTTCCAAAAGTTAAACCAGCAATAGCTTGTATGCCACCAACCTTTATGATTTTTGTAACACCACAAAGTTGAGCAGCATATAAAATTTCATCAGCTAATTTCCCGTTTTTGTTCGGTGGAGAACATAACACAATCTCTTTACAACCTGCGATATTCGCTGGAATGGCCAACATTAAAACGGTTGAAAATAAAGGTGCCGTACCGCCAGGAATATACAAACCAACTTTTTGAATTGGTCGTTTTTCCTGCCAGCACTCCACTCCGTTCATAGTTTCAACACAAACCTTATCTGTTTTTTGTGCTTTGTGAAATTTCTCAATATTGGTTTTTGCTAATTGTATAGCTTCCTTTAAATTATTAGAAACTGATTTTACGGCTTCGTTAATTTCAGCTTTGCTAACGACTTGAGATTCCAATTTTACTCCATCAAATTTTGAGGTGAATTTACTTACAGCTTTATCACCATTTTTGCGGACAGTCGTAAAAACTTCATTCACCGTTTTTTCAATATCGTCAACAGTCTGTGTAGGACGCTTTAGAATCTCTGCCCAATTCTCTTTCTTTGGATTTTCTATTAACTTCATATTACAAGACCATATTCTCAATTGGACAAACTAAAATTCCCTCAGCGCCATTTGCTTTTAATTCATCAATAACATTCCAAAAATCATTTTTATTGATAACGGAGTGTACTGAGCTCCATCCTTCTGTAGCCAATGGTAATACTGTTGGGCTCTTCATGCCTGGTAGCAGATTTATAATGTCGTTTAACTTCTCGTTAGGCGCATTCAAAAGCACATATTTACTTTCTCTTCCCTTTATAACAGACTGTAATCTAAATTGAATTTTGTCTATTAAAGTTTGATTATCAGCAGATATTCTAGGAGACGTTGCCAAAACCGCTTCAGATTTTAATAGTACTTCAATCTCTTTAAGTCCGTTTTTGAATAAAGTACTTCCACTGGATACGATATCACAAATACCATCCGCCAGTCCAATATTGGGTGCAATCTCAACAGAGCCATTAATGATGTGTAGATTAGCCTTTACCCCATCTTTATCTAAAAATTGATTTACTGTATTTGGATACGACGTTGCAATACGCTTTCCGTCTAAATCCTTCAAACTTTTGGCATTTGAAGATTTAGGAACAGCAATGGATACTTTACATTTTGAAAACCCTAAACGTTCTATAATAGAAATATCATCACCTTTTTCTACCAAAACATTTTCTCCAATAATTGCTGCATCCACTACTCCATCTCTTAAGTATTGTGGTATATCACCATTTCTTAGATAAAAAATTTCCAAAGGAAAGTTACGTGCAGAAGCTTTTAGCTGATCTTTTCCATTATCAACGGAAATTCCTATTTCTTTTAAAATTTTCATGGAATCATCGTGAAGACGACCCGATTTTTGAACTGCAATTTTTAATTTATTCATTTTTAATTTTAGTATGGTCTAAGAATTCATGAGTATTTTAGAACTAAAAAACCCGCTTGAATTCTCAAACGGGTTATTAAAATATATGTTGATTTTATTCAATACATTTTCACCTCGCTTGAGCGATTATATGAAAATGATGATGTAATTGAATAAGTGTCATATTTCGTTTTGTTGCTACAAATATTGCTAAATAAAATTTATTAATCCTAATAAAAAACGATAGAAATTAAATTTTTAGCAAATATTTAATATTTCAAAAGGTAATTTATTGATTTCCCAAAATAATTGGCATTCCGCTTTCACCTGAGCCAATGATAACCACTTTACTATTTGGTGACTCTGCCAATCTGTTAGTAGCATCTATACCTTTATCTTGCAAAATCTTATCAGTTAATGAAGCGCTTAAAATTCTATTGGCATCAGCTTTACCCTGTGCTTCAATTCTAACTTTCTGAGCTTCTTTTTCTGCTGTAACAAGTCTAAATTCATACTCTAGCGACTCTTGCTCTTGCTTTAACTTGCGCTCAATAGCCTGTTTGATTGTAGGCGGTAGTGTTACATCTCTCACTAAAATTTCGTCTAAAACAATGTACTGTCCGTCAACAATTTTTTTGGTCTCCTCAAAAATTTCTTTTTGAATTGCATCACGTTTACTTGAATACAATTGTTCAGGTGTATAGCGACCGACCACACTTCTCGCTGCTGATCGAATTGTAGGTAGAATAATTCGCTGTAAATAATTTTCACCTATTTCCTGATGCAATCTTCCAAGATTTTTCTCATCTGGCTGGTACCAAGCCGAAGCATCTAATTGAATATCTAATCCATTTGACGATAGCACTTTCATTTTTTCAAAGATTTCCTGTCTTCTTGTTTCATAAACAAAAACCTTGTTCCAAGGTGCAACAATATGAAATCCCTCTCCCATTGGTGGCTCGTCTATTACAACACCTTCACCGAAAGTCCTAAAAAGCACTCCTGCTTCACCCGAGTCTATAGTGACTGCTGACTTAGCTATGACTATTATTATTACTATGATTCCGATTAAAATCGGTAATCCAATTTTTGGTAATTTTTCCATTATAGTTATTTTAAATTAATCCGTTATATTTTCTAATAAACCACTCAATAAACAAGCTCAATGCTATTAATGCGAGTAGATATTTCCAATCGATCAAAGGTACGATATTTTTAGTGCTTTTTTGAATGGTTGCATACCTATTATCTGAAAGTAAATCTGTTATCAAACCATTAATATCAGTACTGAAAAATGCTTTCCCGGAGCTGGCAGTTGCCAATGATTCAAGCTTATCAATATCTGCATTTAAGAACTGTTGCTCTACGTTATATTCCAAAACCTCAAAACTACCTGAAGCAGAAACAGATTCAGTATTGTGTTTTATGGTGAAATCGTAAGCGCCAGATTCAATACCGCTTAGGTCCACTCTATAATTTCCGTCATTTAATAATAGTGGCACTTCCCGAACGCTATCGTCAGTTTTATTCTTTATCACTATTGTTAGCGCTGCACTATTATCGAACTCAAAATTTTTATTAAAGTACTGTGCAGATATAATAACATCATCATTTCCGTTGTAAAATGATTTATAGTCAATATTGATTCGGTTACGCTTCTTATTTGAACCTAAGTACTGAATCAGTTTACCAATAAAATTATCAAAATCATTAAAGCTTTCGGAGTTTAAATAAGCTTGTGATCGCCACCTCCATAAACCTTCACCAGCCAATAAAGCATGTTTAGTGTTATCTGCTTCAAAAGTTGACAACATTGGTTGAGATGTATCTATACCATTGACTGATTTAGTGAGAATAACATCATGTGGTACCAAAAATTCGAGATTACCAAATTCTGATTTCAACGGTGGAAAGTCTATAAATGTTAGATTGTCAATGATAAATGTGTTATAATTTCTATTTAAGTTGGGCTGAAAATCTTCTGTTTGATTGGTAATGGTTTGTTTAAAAAAGGTTTGAGAATTATTTAATAAACTCCAATTGGTTGTTGTTCCTGTAACAATAAAAGAATTCAATTTTTGCTTAGTAATCTCACTTAAAACAGAATTAAAGCTATTATTTGGTTGATATAAAATAACTAGTTGAAAATCATTGATTGTACTCAGATAATCTTTTGGTTTTAAAATTGAAACACTGCGCTGTTCATTGCTTTCTATAGATTTTTTTAAGGTACCTAAGTCTGGATGTAGTCTATCGTAGACTAGAGCAATATTTGTTTTTTGATCAATGACTTCTACACCAAAATTCTTTGAGTTATTGATCGTGTTCTTTTCATTAGTAAGTGGAGTCAGCTCTACACGATATGTTTTTACTCCTACACTACTTGCATTTAAAGTTGTAGAAATAATTTCTGAAGTCTTAGATTCACTAAATTGAATGGCCTTTCTATAGACTACTGAATTATCTGACCATATTTTAAGTTCAGTGTTAACGGTTTCGGAGCCATTATAGTTTGCTATAACTTCAACAGGAAATTGATTTTTTAAATAGACATAACGGTTAACATTAAGCTGCTTAATATTTAAATCAGAATATACAGTTGAATCACCTAAAATCGTAGGATATATGGGCTGTTTTACGGATTTTGAAATGTAACTATAATCAGAACCAAAAGTTTGATTACCATCGCTTAATAAAACTATAGGAGCGGTCTGATTGGCATAAACTTCGCCAAATTGTTTTAAGGCGCCTGAAATATTGGACTGACGCTCATTAAAATTTAAACTATCCAAGCTATTGACCTCCTTTCCGAAGCTGTATTTTTGAATATTAAAACGCTCGTTTAATTCTGAATTATTATCAATCGTTTCTAATACTGAATTCACGTTATGAGTTTGTTCTAAATACGAAACGGATTCAGAATTATCCACAGCTACGACTAAAGTCGGTTTTTCATCATAATAGGTATTGGATTCAAACTTTGGGTTGATAAGTAATAGTAATATCCCAAAGATTGTTATAGCTCTAAGTGCAGTGAGACTATATTTTAAGTTAGATTTAACTTTCGATTTATACATATACTGAAACAGCGCTAATAAAAGCGCTGCTACTCCAGCAATAACGATATAAAATAATACAGTATTATTCAACTCTACTCGTCTCTAGTTTTTTTCGATTGATTCATTTAATGTTTCAAAATGCCTTTGTTTAAGTCTCAATGTTGAAGCTGCATTAGGAATGTAATGTCTATAGATAACCTTACCTGTTTTCGAATTTGTTATGCTAATGAATTTTTGCGCCCAACCCATTCTATAAAAGGTTAGATAATAAAACTCTTCTCCTTTAAGAATTTTTTCACTCAAAATATCATCGTCTATGATTTTATAATTATATCCGTATTTAGAAATCACTTCATCAAAGCTTTCAAATCGCTTTTCAGCTTTATCATAAATTTGCTTTCCTGAATGTTCAGTTTCTATATATTTAGGTACATAAAGTATGTTTTCTTTTAAAGCACTTAGTTCTTCAGAGTAATCAGTTTCATAAGCCCAATAAGTCTCATTATTTATTATTTTGTTATTTATAGTTTGAATGTAATTTTGAAAAAGACCTGAACTGAAATTGTGCATTGAATCATTATTGTACATATAGTTTAATATATCAGATTCATCAATTTTACCACTTGAATTCATTTCAGCGAGATTTAGAAAAAAATCATACGTCGGGAATAAATTTATTCTTGCAATACGCAATTTATTTTTCCTTAAAATCTTTTTTTTCTTTTTTTCACTAATCTTTTTCTCGCTAGATAATTCTGACGCTAGAGACTCATTGTAAGTATATATATCAATCGCAAATATTTGCCCTACGTTCTGAGTTGATTGATATAAGAGATGTGCAAATGAGTATTTACCCATATAATAATCTTCAATTTTAAAGTCTTCAGGCTTTACAATTTCAAAAGGCGTAACATCCCAATATTTAGATAAGATACTATTATAAGTATCCTGGTCAACTGTGTTTGGTAATACAAAAATTGTTGTAGTATTTTTAAAAACTTCGAGTTCATTATTTTCAAACTCTTTCTCTTTACCAAAATGCGTAGGACCTATACTTATTTGAGAATGACTAGAAACAAAAAATAGTAAGACTATAATAATTGATATTAAATACTTCATAAGTAATAAGTTTAAGTCAACATACCTCCATCAACGTTAAGCGTTTGTCCTGTAACATAAGCACTTAAATCACTCGCTAAATAAACACAAGCATTGGCGATGTCTTCTGGTGTACCTCCTCGTTTTAATGGAATGGTATTTCTCCAACCTTTTACAGTTTCTTCATCGAGTTTTGCAGTCATTTCGGTTTCAATAAAACCAGGAGCAATCACGTTGCTTCTAATATTTCTAGAACCAAGCTCTAGTGCCACGGATTTTGAAAAACCGATGATGCCAGCTTTTGATGCTGCATAATTAGTTTGGCCTGCATTACCTTTTACTCCGACAACAGAACTCATATTAATGATTGAACCTTTACGCTGTTTTAGCATCGTACGTTGTACCGCTTTGGTCATGTTGAACACAGACTTTAGGTTAACTTCAATCACCTTATCAAAATCTTCTTCTCCCATTCGCATCAACAAGTTATCTTTAGTGATACCAGCATTATTAACCAAAATATCAATGGAACCAAACTCCGCTAAAACATCTTCAGCCAATTGCTGAGCTTCATCAAAACTAGCTGCATTACTTTGGTAACCTTTAGCTTTAATACCTTTGTCGTTGAGTTCTTTTTCTAATTCGTTTGCCGCTTCTACAGATGAGCTGTACGTAAAGGCTACATTAGCTCCATGATCTGCAAAAACTTCAGCTATACCTTTTCCAATGCCACGACTGGCACCTGTTATGATTGCGGTTTTTCCTTCTAATAGTTTCATAATATTTTGGTTAGATTCTGTCATATTGAGCGTAGTCGAGATGTTTTAAAATTATATTTAAATAGGTTTCGACTGCGTTCAACCTGACATTGGATTTTCTTTTAATAATCTATATTCAAATATACCAAATACAAGTTGCAAGAAATAAAAAAACCTCACAAGATTTTGTAAGGTTTTTAACAGTTTTCTGAGATATTTAAACTTATATTTAAAACTCAACTATTGTCATGCTGAACTAGTTTCAGCATCTATTACCCTAATTGTAATTAGACTCTGAATCAAGTTCAGAGTGACAACAAATATATAATATTGTTAGCCCAATACTTCGGCAACTTTCTTTCCTATTTCAGCAGGTGAATCTACAACATGAATTCCGCATTCTCTCATAATTTTCTTTTTAGCCTGTGCTGTATCATCACTTCCGCCAACGATTGCACCAGCGTGTCCCATTGTACGACCAGCAGGAGCCGTTTCACCAGCGATAAATCCTACGATAGGCTTTTTACTTCCACTTTCCTTATACCAGTTTGCAGCATCAGCCTCTAACTGACCACCAATCTCACCGATCATAACTACAGCTTCAGTTTCAGAATCATTAATTAATAACTCCACAGCTTCTTTAGTTGTTGTTCCGATGATTGGGTCACCACCAATACCAATCGCTGTTGTAATCCCTAAGCCTTGCTTTACTACTTGGTCAGCAGCTTCATAAGTTAAGGTTCCGGATTTAGATACAATACCAACTTTACCCTGCTTAAACACAAAGCCTGGCATAATACCAACTTTAGCTTCACCTGGTGTAATAACACCTGGGCAGTTAGGTCCTACCAAACGGCAGTCCCTGCCTTTTATATAATCAGCAGCTTTAATCATGTCTGCAACAGGAATTCCTTCAGTAATAGTAATTATCACTTTGATTCCAGCATCAGCAGCTTCCATAATAGCATCTGCAGCAAATGCAGGTGGAACGAAAATAATCGTAGTGTCAGCACCAACTTTTTCTACAGCCTCTGCAACTGTATTAAATACGGGTTTGTCTAAATGGGTTTGCCCACCTTTTCCTGGTGTTACACCACCAACAACATTAGTACCATATTCAATCATTTGTTCGGCATGGAATGTACCTTCACTTCCTGTAAATCCTTGTACAATGATTTTAGAATTCTTGTTAACTAAAACGCTCATTAGATATTATTGTTTAAAGTTTTGAGTATTATTTGTTGTGCAAAAATAAGAGTTTTGATATTTAAACTCGTGCACTTTCTATATTTTTCTTTCTGAATAGGAAGCCATACTTTGAGCATTATCCTCATTTGCTAATTGGCTTATTTCGTAGGCTCTAAAAAGTTTTCCATCCTTAATTTCCCAAATTGTTGAAAAGCGCGCCAGTACAATTTCAGTATCAGGGTTTTCAATAGTATGGGCAAATAAGGTGTGTCTTGTAACTACTGTTGATTCTATTTCTAACACATGCGTAAATTCAAATCGAATACTGTTATAAGATTGTCTTGTACCTCCAAAAAAATCTAGAAGATCATCATATTTTAGCAGCATAAATCCTTGACTGCTGCTCCAATGCAGTTCACAGTCTTTGTGAAAAAATTTTGGAACAACGCTTGAATCGTTTGCCAAATCTGAATTGTAAAATGCTAAAACAATTTCTTTTGGTGACATTTATAAATCTTTTAATTTTTTAAGTATCTCTGGAATTTTTCTTATTGAGGCAATCTCTTTGTATTTTGATCTAAAGTCATCAGCAGGGATACCAAAATAACTTTTGTTACCTTCTAATGATTTGCTCACACCTGCCTTGGCAGATATAACCGCCTTTTTGCCGATAGTCACACCACTTGTTATCCCTACTTGTCCCCAAATCGTTACTTCGTCTTCAATAATTGTACATCCAGCAATCCCAACTTGAGAAGCAATTAGACATTTTTCACCAATTACTGTATCGTGTCCAATCTGTACTTGGTTATCAATTTTTGCTCCTTTTTTTATAGTTGTATCACCTGTTACACCTCTATCTATGGTGCATGCTGCACCAATATCTACATTATCCTCAATAATAACACGGCCACCAGATTTTAACTGATCATAACCTTCTGGTCTGTTTTTGTAATAAAATGCACTAGCACCCAAAACGGTTCCTGCATGAATTGTAACATTATTTCCTATGACGGTATCATCATAGATACTGACGTTAGAATGAATAACACAGTTCTTACCAATTACAACATTATTACCAATAAAACAGTTGGGTTGAATCACAGTGCCCTCACCAATTATTGCATCTGATGCAACAGCTATATTTGATGATTTAAAAGGTTTGAAATGTTCTGTTAATTTGTTGAAATCTCGGAAAGGATCATCGGAAATTAAAAGCGCTTTTCCTTCTGGGCAATCTACTTCTTTATTTATTAAAACTATAGTTGCCGCAGATTCAAGAGCTTTATCATAATATTTTGGATGGTCAACAAAAACAATATCTCCAGGTTCTACAACGTGAATCTCATTCATACCCAAAACAGGAAAATCATCAGCACCAACATATTTCGTGGAGATGAGATTTGCTATTTCTTTTAAGGTGTGTTGTTTTGGAAATTTCATAATAAAATGCTCATTTAGAGAGCCTCAATGACCATTATTATTCCTTTATACGCTCTTTGTAAGTGCCTTTTTCAGTTTCTATCTTAATCTTGTCTCCTTCGTTGATAAACAACGGCACATTTACTTCTGCACCAGTTTCAACCTTTGCAGGCTTGGTAGCGTTTGTAGCCGTATTACCTTTAACGCCAGGTTCAGTATGGGTTACTTCCAAAATTACCGTTGCTGGCATTTCTACAGACAAAGGCATGTTGTCTTCCGTGTTAATTTGAATGGTAACTATTTCTCCTTCTTTCATTAAATCTGGTCGGTCTAAAGCAGATTCCAATAATCGGATTTGTGTGTAATCAGCTTCATTCATAAAATGATAGAATTCTCCGTCGGTATATAAATACTGAAACTTGTGCGTTTCTACCCTTACATCATCAATCTTATGTCCTGCCGAAAAGGTATTGTCTAATACTTTCCCTGTTGTAACACTTTTTAGTTTCGTTCTTACAAACGCTGGCCCTTTGCCTGGTTTTACATGAAGAAATTCTATGATTTTATAAATATCGTTGTTATATCTAATGCATAATCCATTTCTGATATCTGATGTACTTGCCATAATGTTGTTTAGTCGTTCCCTCCTCAGCTGAAGCTTTGGAAGATTAAAATTAATTTGATTTAAAGTAGCCTTTCATTATACCTCTATGCGAATTCTTAATAAATTGAAGAATTTCATCGCGCTCCGGTGTGGCTTCCATTTCGGCTTCAATAATTTCTGAAGCCTGTGTATTGTTATAATTTTTTTGATATAGTATTCTGAATATATTCTGTATTTCCCTTATTTTTTCAGTAGTGAACCCTCTTCGGCGCAAACCAACAGAGTTAATACCTACGTAGGATAATGGTTCTCTTGCAGCTTTTACAAAAGGTGGCACATCTTTACGAACCAAAGAACCACCAGTTACAAAGGCATGGTTTCCTATTGAACAAAATTGGTGCACAGCAGTCATACCTGCCAACACCACATAATCACCTACAGTAATATGTCCTGCTAGCGTACTGTTGTTTGAAAAAATACAATTATCGCCAACAATACAATCGTGAGCAATATGGCAGTACGCCATAATTAGACAATTGCTGCCAATAACAGTTTTCATTTTATCCGTTGTACCTCTGTTTATGGTAACACATTCTCTGATGGTAACGTTGTCTCCTATTTCTACCGTAGTGTCCTCATCATTATATTTTAAATCCTGTGGTACTGCTGAGATCACTGATCCAGGAAAGATATTACAATTTTTACCTATACGCGCACCTTCCATAATGGTAACGTTGCTTCCTATCCATGTACCTTCACCAATTATTACATTGTTGTGAATTGTAGTAAAAGGCTCTATTACGACATTCTTAGCAATTTTTGCCCCAGGATGTACGTATGCTAGTGGTTGGTTCATTTTTACTTAACTTTTGAAATTTGAGCCATCAATTCGGCTTCTGCACACAATTTACCATTGGCATAAGCATAACCTTGCATATGACATATACCTCTTCTTATTGGTGTGATTAATGAGCATTTAAATATTAAGGTATCACCAGGAACAACTTTTTGCTTAAACTTAACGTTGTCCATTTTCATGAAAAAGGTTAAGTAATTTTCTGGGTCTGGCACTGTGCTAAGTACAAGAATACCTCCTGTTTGTGCCATCGCCTCAATAATTAAAACGCCTGGCATTACTGGTGCTCCTGGAAAATGTCCCTTGAAAAATTCTTCATTCATGGTGACATTTTTTAACCCTATTACGTGATTATCAGTCAACTCATAAACTTTATCCAATAATAAAAACGGCTGTCTGTGCGGCAACATATTCATAATTTGATTCACGTCCATTAAAGGAGGTGAATTCAAATCTACCTGAGGTACGTTGTTACGTCTTTCGTTCTTAATAATCTTTGACATTTTCTTTGCAAACTGAGTATTGACAAAATGCCCAGGTTTATTTGCAATGACCTTACCTCTAATACGTGTACCTATTAGTGCCAAATCGCCAACAACATCCAATAGTTTATGACGCGCAGCTTCATTAGGATGGTGCAAGGTTAAATTGTCTAAAATACCGTTTGGTTTAACAGCAATATTATCTTTATTGAACGCTACTCTTAGCTTTTCCATGGTTTCTGGAGATAACTCCTTGTCCACATAAACAATGGCATTATTAAGATCACCACCTTTTATTAAACCGTTTTCGAGAAGCATTTCAATTTCGTGCAAAAAACTAAATGTTCTAGCTTCTGCTATTTCTTCTTTAAAATCTGATACCGAATTCATCGTAGCATTCTGAGTACCCAATACTTTGGTCCCAAAATCTACCATAGTTGTAACTTGGTAGGAGTTTGAAGGCATTAGGATAATTTCGCTCCCAGAGTTTTCATCGGTATAGGAAATCACTTCCTTAACAACATATTCTTCCCTTACAGCATCTTGCTCAACAATTCCAGCTTTCTCTAATGCTTCAACAAAAAACTTTGAAGATCCATCCATGATTGGTGGCTCTGAGGCATTTAGTTCTATAACAGCATTGTCAATATCTTGACCTACTAGAGCCGCAAGGACATGCTCACATGTTTGAATAGTTACACCGTTTTTCTCTAAACATGTACCACGTTGGGTATTTGTAACATAATTAGCATCGGCTTCAATTTTAGGGTTACCTTCTAGGTCTACACGTTCAAATAGGAAACCTGTGTTTTCTGCTCCTGGTTTAAAAACCAATGTTACATCAGCACCTGTGTGAAGTCCTACTCCTTTTAGAGTAACTTCTTTTTCAATGGTCTTTTGCTTTGTTTCAGTTTTAATTATAGCCATCTACTTTCTTTTCAATCTCATTTATATTTTTAACAATCTTAGGTAGGTTTTTAAAGTATACATAAGACTTATTATAATCACCATAAGTCAATGCAGGCGAGCCCTGTAGTACTTCATTATCCTTAACATGTCGCCCTATCCCAGACTGTGCTTGTATCTTAACATTATTACCAATGGTAATATGACCAACTATACCTACTTGCCCACCAATTTGGCAGTTTTCACCAATTTTGGTAGAACCAGCAATACCTGTCTGGGCAGCAATAACCGTGTTTTTTCCAATTTCTACATTATGGGCAATCTGTATCTGGTTATCTAATTTTACACCTCGTCTAATAACAGTTGAGCCCAAAGTTGCTCTATCTATTGTAGTGCCTGCACCAATATCTACAAAATCCTCTAAAATTACATTACCAATTTGTGGTACTTTAGAATACTCTCCTTTTTCATTTGGTGCAAAACCAAAACCATCTGCTCCAATAATGGCACCAGAATTAATAACACAGTTGTTACCAATTACGCAATCGGAATAAATCTTACCACCAGAAAACACTATAGTATTATCACCAATACTTACATTATCGCCTACATAGGAATTTGGAAAAACCTTTACATTATCACCAATCTTCACATTATCACCTATGTAGGTAAATGCACCTATGTATATATCATTTCCTATTTTAGCAGAATCTGAAACAAAACTTGGTTGCTCCACTCCAGATTTATTGAGTTTAATCTGGTTATAATATTCTAGCAACTTAGTAAATGCACCATAAGCATCTTCTACCTTAATTAAGGTAGTACTTAATTCTTCCTCTGGTTCAAAATCTGAATTAACAATTGTAATAGACGCTTGGGTCGTATAGATATAAGATTTATACTTTGGATTTGCTAAAAAAGTCAATGAACCCTTACTTCCCTCTTCAATCTTGGCAAGTTTAGAAACTTCTATATTAGGATCACCTATAACTGTACCTTCTAAAATGCCTGCGATTTGTTCTGCTGTGAATTTCATGTGTTTAAATCTATTGTTTTTCAACGGTCACATGGAACATTCCACATTATTGTTAGCATTAATAATATTTTCTAAATACAAATGTTTCAACTAATTGGGTTTAAGGTTATGGTTGCTATCCGCAAAAATAGAAAAAATACATCACATTTTCTTCTTAGGATAACACATATAATATTTAGTCACAGGTTTACTCAAAGCTTTTAGGTTTAATTGGTCAGAAGCTTTTACAATATCCTTTATTTTCCCAGACTTTAGCAAAATATTGATATGCTGTTTTTTATTCTGATAAGCAATGTTGGTAATCTCGCCACTAAACACAAAATAATCTGCCTGAACTTTTGATATATTGTACTTCTCCATTAATGCGCTCGAATGTGCAACAAGATCCGAAGTTTTAATAGGGTTTTTCTTTATCTTAATCTTTAGCAAATCCCTGTTTATAATCATTTCGCACAAATTTCTAAGCACAAAATCTTCATTATATTGCCATTCTTTCATTGCAGCAACGATGTCATAGTCGTCTAGCTTAGCGAAAATATCGAGGGCTTCGGATTTAAAACTTTTAAAGTTTATTTCCGAGCTTAGAAAATAGAATAATGGGTCACTACAGTTTAGCTTAACTCCTTCTTGAACCAATTCCTTGGCGCGTTTTAAAATTCGAGTGAGTAATTGCTCCGCAACTAAGCCTGTTTTGTGTAGATAAACTTGCCAGTACATAAAACGTCTTGCCACAAGAAATTTCTCGACACTATAGATTCCTTTTTCCTCTACAACCAGACGATCTTCAACCACATTGAGCATGGTAATTAAACGCTCACTATTAATGTTACCTTCAGCAACACCAGTATAGAAACTATCGCGTTTTAAATAATCTGCCCTATCCATATCCAATTGGCTAGAGATGAGCTCACACATAAATTTTCTTGGATACTCACCCTTAAAGATTGAAATGGCTAACGTTAAACTTCCGTTAAACTCTTTATTGAGTTCTTCCATAAAACGCAGCGAAATTTCTTCATGAGAAATGTCATTTACAAGGCTATGTTCCATGGCATGTGAGAATGGACCATGACCAATATCATGCAACAAAATGGCAATTAACAAACCGTTTTCTTCGTCTTTAGAAATCGTAACTTCCTTAAAACGAAGCACATTGATAGCTTTTTGCATTAAGTGCATACTTCCCAGTGCATGGTGAAAACGTGTATGGTGAGCACCTGGATATACCAAATAAGACAAGCCCATTTGCGTAATTCTTCGCAGTCTTTGAAAATATTTATGCTGAATAAGGTCGAAAATTAACGAATTTGGAATGGTAATAAATCCGTAAATTGGATCGTTAAAGATTTTAAGTTTATTATTAGACTTCAAACTGAAAAATTCACTAATTAGAAAACAAATATACATGAACAACATAAATATTCTCTGGGTTGACGATGAAATTGATTTATTAAAACCACATATTCTCTTTTTAGAACAGAAACAATACAAGGTAACTCCCTGCCAAAGCGGTACTGAAGCACTAGAGATTATAAATGATACTAACTTTGATATCGTGTTCTTGGACGAAAATATGCCAGGCCTTACTGGTCTTGAAACATTGAATGAAATTAAAGAACGCCGTGCCAACCTTCCGGTGGTAATGATTACCAAAAGTGAAGAGGAATATATTATGGAGGAAGCTATTGGTAACAAGATTGCCGATTACTTGATAAAACCTGTAAACCCTAATCAGATTTTATTAAGCTTGAAGAAGAATCTGGACCACTCACGTTTGGTTTCAGAAAAAACCACTTCTAACTATCAACAGGAATTTAGAAAAATTGCCATGGATTTATCTATGGTAAATTCTTATGAAGAATGGGCAGATTTGTATCAAAAGCTTATTTATTGGGAACTTCAACTAGAAGATATCGAAGATGTTGGCATGACCGACATTCTGGAGTCCCAAAAAACAGAAGCCAATTTACAGTTTGGAAAATTTATAGAGAAAAATTATCAAGACTGGTTTCAACCCAATGCAGATGCACCAGTAATGTCGCACACGTTGTTTAAAGATAAAGTAGTGCCAGAACTCAGTGATAAGCAACCAACACTTTTAGTGGTAATAGATAATTTGCGTTATGATCAATGGAAGGCTTTTGAGCCGACTGTAAATAATTATTATAAAAAGGCTTCAGAGTTATCCTTCTACAGTATTCTACCAACAGCAACACAATATGCTCGAAATGCTATATTCTCTGGCTTGATGCCTGCAGATATGGAAAAGCTATTTCCTAAATATTGGAAAAACGATACCGACGAGGGCGGTAAAAATATGCATGAAGATGATTTTCTAAGAGAACAGTTAAAACGCTTGGGACTCAACCATATTAAATATGAGTATCATAAAATCACCAACCTAAAATCTGGTAAAAAACTAGTTGAGAATTTTAAAACTTTAAAAGATAATGACTTAAATGTTATTGTCTATAATTTTGTGGATATGCTCTCCCACTCAAAAACCGAAATGGAGGTAGTTAAGGAACTGGCTTCAAATGATAAGGCCTATAGATCCTTAACGCAAAGTTGGTTTAAGAATTCACCGTTATTGGAAATGATTCAATTATCACAACAGCTCGGTTTTAAATTGATATTAACGACAGATCATGGTACTATTAATGTAAAAGCACCTTCTAAAGTTATTGGAGATAGAGATACAAGTTTAAATTTGCGCTATAAAACTGGGCGAAGCCTAACCTACCAAGATAAAGATGTTTTGGCGGTAAAAGATCCAAAGTCTGTGCATTTACCAGCACTAACTATGAGTAGCTCTTTCATTTTTGCAAAAGGAGACTTGTTTTTGGCTTATCCAAATAATTTTAATCACTACGTAAGCTATTACAGAAACACCTATCAGCATGGTGGTGTTTCCTTAGAGGAAATGATTATTCCTTTTGTGGTTATGGATCCGAAATAAATCCGTTAAAGGCACAAAAATCCGACGAAATGCACTTTTTCCTAGGATTTCCAATTTTTTATTGCTAACATTGTAGTCTATAATATAATAGATTGTAGTGAATACCATTGAGCTTACATACCATTTAAAGGATATAGATGCCATTGCCGCTAGTATCTTGGAACATTTAAAATCCAAGACCATCTTGTTTGATGGTACAATGGGTTCTGGTAAGACTACGTTTATTAATGCCATGCTAAAAGCTATGGATAGTGATGATGTAGCCACAAGCCCTACATTTTCTATTATAAATGAATACAGCATACCAAATGATAAAGTTTATCATTTTGATTTTTACAGAATAGAATCTTTGGACGAAGCTTATAATTTTGGTATTGAAGACTATTTAGCTAGTGACCATTGGTTGTTTTTAGAATGGCCAGAGCGTATTGAAGAATTATTACCAGAAGATGCTCAAAACATTACTATAACTAGTATAGACGATAATATTAGATCCCTCAAATTAACTATAGATAATAAACTTTTAACCGAACATAATGCTATGACAGAAACAGAAATTTTAGACTAAAATTTCACCTACATTCTACCGAAAGAGTATTGCAGTTACGGAAAAACCGTAACTAAAAACTCAAGATTTATTGGATTTTAACATAATTTGATTTTTGCAGGCGATGTGTGCACTATACATTTGTAGTATTAATTAATTAAATCCCTTAAATTATGAAAGCTAAAAAACTAGTACTAGCAATTGCGATCTTCGGAGGAATGTTATTTACTGTACAGGCAACTAACATTATTGACTTAGATGGACAGACTACAACACAAGTTGACAAAAGAAAACTTAAAGTTCCGCCACACGGATAAAAAATCTTATAACAAAAAGATTCTTATAGGGAGTATTGTTGCATCTTTTGTTGCAGCGACTCCCTTTTTGTTTTATCTATATGAATATGTTCCAGACACAACCAACTGGGATACGATTTTTGGAACCTATGTTAGTATGGAATATGGAAGCGCTAACGTAGCCATGTGGGTATTTGCCATGAAAGTAATACCTTTATTATTATCACTTATTTGGTTCTTTACTTGCAGACATTGGTGGTATCATGCGTTATTAGTACCAATTGCAATGTTTTCTTTCCAGTGTATTAGTGCTTTAAATAATGACACTAGATATATGGATGAATTTGATATTGTCTGGCTTCTTCCATTAATGGCGATAATTTTTCCTTCGATATACTTAATTAGAGCCAAAATGTTTAACAAAATAAACGATGCCGATAAGACTATGGAAGAACTTGAGGAAGAGTTTATGATCAAACCTAAAGGTATTTGGGACAAGGTGAAACAATATTTTTAAACCACCTTATTTTATACATTAAGATATTATTCGTAATTTGAAGTTAGATTAATTTGTTACTGAGCTTGACGGTGTTTTTACTATCTTGCAGTAACTATATCAATTAACTGATTTAATGAGTAAATCTCTATCGCCATTTACCAAAGCCCAACTATTACCGCAAGAAGAAACTCTAGAGATTCTTAAACAAAAAGGTGAACTCTTTATTGGTATCCCAAAGGAAACCCATTTTCAAGAAAAACGTGTATGCCTAACACCAGATGCTGTGTCGGCATTGACCGCCAATGGACACAGAGTGCTATTTGAGTCTGGCGCAGGTAAAGGAGCCAATTTTAAGGACAAAGATTATAGCGAAGCAGGTGCTGAAGTCACCAAGGATAAAGCAAAGGTGTACTCCTGCCCTATTATTCTTAAGGTTGAACCGCCTTCATTGGATGAGATATCACTTATCAATCCACAAACAATATTAATTTCTGCCCTCCAGATAAAAACACAAGACAAAACTTATTTTGAAGCTTTGGCAAAAAAGCGCATTACTGCCTTGGCTTTTGAGTATATAAAGGATGAAGATGGTGCTTATCCAGCAGTACGCTCTCTAAGTGAAATTGCAGGTACAGCCTCAATTTTAATTGCTTCTGAGTTGCTCTCTAATGTTAATGGAGGTAACGGATTAATGATGGGCAACATCAATGGTGTACCTCCCACAGAAGTTTTAATCCTAGGTGCAGGAACTGTAGGTGAATTTGCAGCGCGCTCTGCCATTGGTCTTGGTGCCAACGTAAAAGTGTTTGATAGTTCCATCACCAAACTGCGATGTATTCAGAATAACTTAGGAAGAACGGTTTACACCTCAACCATGCAGCCCAAAAACTTAGTAAAAGCTTTAAAACGCTGCGATGTAGCTATTGGTGCTGTAAGAGGAAACAATAGAGCTCCGATTGTGGTTTCCGAAGATATGGTGAACCATATGAAGCGCGGCTCGGTAATTATAGACGTTAGTATAGATATGGGAGGTTGTTTTGAAACCAGTGAAGTTACCACTCACGATCATCCAACTTTTGATTATAACGGAGTAACACATTATTGTGTTCCAAATATTCCGGCTAGATACTCTAGAACCGCTTCTGTTTCCATCAGTAATATTTTTACACCTTACCTACTGGAAATTGGCGAACATGGTGGTATAGAAAATGCATTGCGTTTTGATAGAGGATTAAAAAATGGGTTGTATTTTTACCACGGCATTTTAACTAACAAATCCGTTGCAGAATGGTTTGGTTTAGATTATAACGATGCTAACCTATTGATCTTTTAATTACCTCTGAATATGAAATTTATACATCGCTTAGGCTATTACCTTGGCGGCTTTGCTATAGGCCTTATTATATTAATGTTTTTTCTAAACGGAAAAGATGCCTCTTGTGATTATGGACCAAATGCGAGAACAGTTAAGAATATAAGCTCTAAGCCAATGTCTTATTCCAATGAAGCCTCAAGTTTTATAGATGAAAATTCTTTAGATTCGATTACTGTGGTTAATTTAATTAAATACGGCAGTGTGGATTTTTCAAAAAGTAAGACAAAATTAGACTCTTGTAAGGTTTACCATATCGATAATAGTTATAAAGAGCAAGATTTAGAACTGACGGTGCAAAACTGTGATTCCCTCGCCAAAATTCTAAAAATCAATTACCTTAACGATTAATCTGTGATTTTATGGTTGAAAATTTAGAGGCTTCACCTAAAATCCACATCTTTGATGTCAAAATTATATTAGCAAATTCTAAAATATGAAAGTATTAGTTACTGGAGCTGCCGGTTTTATTGGTTTTTTCACTTCCAAAGTATTATTAGAGAAAGGTCATGAAGTTGTAGGTCTAGACAACATCAACGATTATTATGATGTTAATTTAAAGTTTTCCAGATTAAAGGAATTAGGTATAGTTAGAGATGATGCTGAAGAATTTAATAACATTTGTAAAAGTAGTACCAATTCTAATTTCACTTTTGTTAGAATGAATTTAGAAGACCGAGAAGCGCTACCGAAGTTATTTAAAGATGAAAAGTTTGATATTGTTTGTAACCTAGCTGCACAAGCTGGAGTAAGATATAGCCTAGAAAACCCAGAAACTTATATTGATTCTAACCTTGTTGGTTTTTTAAATATACTTGAATGTTGCAGGCATAACAATATTAAGCACCTAATATATGCTAGTAGCTCTAGTGTTTATGGTCTAAATAAGAAAATACCGTTTTCTACAGATGATAATGTAGACCATCCTATTAGCTTGTATGCAGCTACGAAAAAAAGCAACGAGTTGATGGGACATACGTATAGTCATTTGTTTAACATTCCAACAACTGGTTTACGGTTCTTTACGGTTTATGGACCTTGGGGAAGACCCGATATGGCTATGTTCTTATTTACAGATGCTATTGTAAATGACAGACCAATAAAGGTATTTAACTATGGTAAAATGGAACGTGATTTTACCTATATAGATGACATTGTAGAAGGTGTAGTTAGAATCATTGAAAAGCCAGTAACGAAAAGAGTCAATAATAATGAACTTTACAAGGTTTACAACATAGGTAATAATAACTCTGTAAAGCTTTTGGATTTTATTAAGGAAATTGAAGTCAATTTAGATAAGACTGCCGAAAAAAATATGCTACCTATACAGCCTGGAGATGTTGAACGCACCTGGGCCGATGTAGATCAGTTGATTGAGGACTATGATTACAGACCAAACACCTCAATAAAAGTAGGAGTAAAATCTTTTGTTGATTGGTACAAAGGCTATTACAGTTAAGGTACATTATATCGATAGTTTCTGTTCGTTATGAATAAGAAGAGGTGTTTATCGTTAAAAAAGGTCGTTGGTATATTAATTTAGAAGAATTAAAATTCTTCCTACAAATTTGTCATCCTAAAAGGATTTAACCCAAGTCAAATAAACTTAAAACTATGAAGATAAATAAGATATGTTGCATTGGTGCCGGATATGTTGGTGGTCCAACAATGGCAGTAATTGCAAAGAAAAATCCTAATATACAGGTAACTATTGTTGATATTAATGAAGAGCGTATTGCCGCTTGGAATGATGAAGACGTATCAAAGTTACCTATCTACGAACCTGGACTTGCGGAAATCGTTGCCGAAACCAGAGGCAAGAATTTATTTTTCTCAACTGAAATCGATAAAGCCATTAAAGAGTCTGAAATGATTTTTATTTCAGTCAACACTCCAACAAAAACTTATGGTAAAGGAAAAGGCATGGCAGCCGATTTAAAATATGTGGAGCTTTGTGCAAGAAACATTGCTGAAGTTGCCACTACAGATAAGATTGTGGTTGAAAAGTCTACGTTACCTGTAAGAACTGCACAAGCGATAAAAAGTATCTTACACAATACTGGTAGCGACGTTAAGTTTGAAATTCTTTCTAACCCAGAATTCTTAGCAGAAGGTACTGCAATACAAGATTTATTACACCCAGATCGAGTGTTGATTGGTGGAGAATCAGAATCAGCTATAGAAAGTTTGGCCAACATATATGCAAGTTGGGTACCACAAGAGAAAATCTTAAGAACCAATGTTTGGTCTTCAGAATTATCAAAACTTACAGCCAATGCATTTTTAGCTCAGCGTATTTCTTCCATTAATGCAATCTCAGAATTATGCGAACATACTGAAGCTAACGTTAATGAAGTGGCAAGAGCTATAGGTATGGATTCTAGAATTGGTCCAAAGTTTTTAAATGCTTCAATTGGTTTTGGTGGGTCTTGTTTTCAAAAAGATATACTCAATCTTGTCTATATTGCTAGAAGTTATGGTTTAAACGCTGTAGCAGATTACTGGGAGCAGGTTATTATTTTAAACGATCATCAAAAAAGACGTTTTTCAGATAATTTAATCAGTACATTATACAATACCGTTTCAGGTAAAAAAATAGCAATGCTTGGTTGGGCTTTTAAGAAAGATACCAATGATACACGTGAGTCTGCCGCTATCTACGTTGCTGACCATCTTTTGAGTGAGCAGGCTAATATTGCGGTTTATGACCCTAAAGTGCCTTCTAAAAAGGTATATTCTGATTTAAATTATTTAGAAACCCGTTCGGAAGAAGAAAACAAAAATCTTGTGGCTACTTTCAGCGATCCTTATGAAGCTGTTAAAGATGCGCATGCCATTGCTATTATGACAGAATGGGACGAGTTTAAAACCTACGATTGGGAAAAGATCTATTCAAGCATGAAGAAACCAGCATTCATTTTTGATGGTAGAAACATCTTGGATAAGGCTGAAATGAACACCATTGGTTTTGAATATTCTTCAATAGGACAGTAAAGAAAACAGTATTAAAAAATAACGGCGCTAAAATCTCATTTCAATTATGAGTTTAGCGCCGTTTCACTATAATAAAAACTAACTTTTATTTCTTTTTATCTTATTATCAATCTTTTTGTTATTTCCCTATCTATATCATTCATCTTAATAATATACATGCCTGGTCGCAACATGGTTACGTCTATTCTCGTTGTTGTTGACATACTCAAATTGTCATTTGAAATAATTTCTGAATGAATAAGCTTACCTGTAATATCATATAAATGAACCCTACTTAAAGCTACTGAGCCAGATAGTTTAACATTTACATAGTTTTTAGCTGGATTAGGAAACACATCAAAAGAAAAATTTTGAGGATCTTCAGGGACTTCTGTTTCGCCTCCTTCTTCATCACAATCATCATCAACAAAAACCATTACAGAGTCTTCGTCAAAATCTAAAGCATTAAATACCGTAACTGTATATTCTGTTGTAGTATTTGGTGACACCTGAATTGATTGTGTCGATTCACCAGTACTCCATTCGTACTCATCACCTCCCGTTGCTGTTAAGGTTACTGTTTCTCCTAGACAAATTTCTACATCCTCTCCAGCATCAGCTTCAACCTCAGGAATAACATTGACTACAACTTGTTTTTCGTCATAACAATCACCAATATAGCCTCGTACTTCGTAAGTTGTTGTTTGTGATGGACTTACTGCAATATTTGGCTGTGTTGCACCATTGTTCCATTGATAGGTATTAGCACCTGTTGCTGATAGGGTAACAAAATCACCATTCATAATATTAACGCTATTACCATTTACAATTACAACATTTGGATTTGGATCTACAAAAACCGTTACGTCATCAGTATCTTCTTGAGAGCCTTCCGTAACTGTTACCGTGTAAGTAGTAGTTGACAATGGGCTTACAGTTATGCTTTGAGTAGTTTCTCCCGTACTCCATAAATAACTGTCACCTGTATTAGCTGTTAAAACAACTTCATAAGTGTCATTTTCACAAACACGTCTGTCTTCACCAGCTGAAGCTTCAAAAGGCCCTTCAATGGTTACAGTTACTTGTGCTTCAGCAGAACATGTTCCTGTTGTCCCTGTAACTGTATAGGTAGTGGTTTGTGATGGACTTACGGTAATAGAACTTGAAACATCACCTGTATTCCATAAATATTCAGACGCACCATTTGCAACTAATTCTATAGTCTCACCTTCAATAATAGTTATATCATTAGTAACCGTAAGGTTAGGTGTTTGGTTTACAGTTACCGTTACACTGTCTGTATCAGTATAGCCATAAGCGTCTTCTACTGTTACTGTATAAGTTGTAGTAACAGTTGGGCTTACCGTTGGGTTAGCACCTGTTCCTCCTGTATTCCAAGTATAGGTAACACCACCTGATGCATCTAATGTTACACTCTCTCCACTACAAATTACCACATCTTCACCTGCATCTGCAATCACTTCTGGTACAACTGTTACTGTAACCTCTACAGTAGTTGAACAACCATTTACACCAAGTGATGTCACTGAATATGTAGTAGTGGCAGTTGGAGTTACATTAATGAAAGGAGTTGTCTCTCCAGTACTCCAAGTATAATTGTCTCCACCATTGGCTGCTAGTGTTGAAGATTCTCCTTCAACAATAACTATGTCATCACTAACAGTAATATCTGGTGCATTATAAACAAATACAGTAACATCATCCGTGCTTGTACAGTTATTGTTAGTAACCTCTACTGTATATGTAGTATCTGAAGTTGGGCTTACATCTATTGTAGCTGTAGTTTCACCTGTGCTCCATAAATATGTGGTTCCACCATTAGCTGTTAAAGTTGTTGTTTCACCTTCACAAATTGTTACATCTGCACCTGCATCTGCAACAGGAACAGGATTCACAGTAACGGTAACACTATCTTCATCAATATTCCCTTCGTTATCAAAAACTGAAACTGTATATGTTGTAGTTACTAATGGATTTACAACTATTGTAGCCGTAGTTTCACCATTGTCCCATAAAAAGTTTGGTCCGCCAGATGCTGTTAATGTTGCTGCATCTCCATCGCAAATCTCTTGGTCTGGTCCTGCATTTGCAACTGGTAGCGTACTAAAATAGAACGTTAGGGCAAAATTATCAACCGCTACGATGTTACCAGAGGCACCATCCTGACTATAATAAGTTACTGTAAAAGTATATGTGCCAGCTTCAACAACATAAGGTTCAAAATCAAAATCTACATGACCTCCAGGAAGACCAGCATATATTGGTCCACTTTCTACCCAAGTTCCGCTTGTAGGACCTGTCCAAACTACTTGTACACTTTCTACATCAGGGCTATCATCTCCTCCTTGAGGAATACTTCTAAAGTTTATTTCGTTAGATTCATTACCCAGATTAACATCAGCATCACCTACAATATTCTGAATCAATTGATCCGTTGTTGCATTGTAAAGTTCATAGGTTCCGTAAAATGTGTCAATAACTGTAATTGCTGAACTATCAGTCATACCTGAATCACTAGCAGTATAGGTTATAACTGCTTCTCCTTCACTTATTGCGGTTACAAGACCAGTATCGTCTACTGTTGCCACGGACTCATCACTACTCGTCCATGTCCCTAAAGTATCAGTTGTGTCTTCAGGCAATAGCTCTTTGGTTAATTGCACCGCTTCACCTACGTCTAAAGTTGCTGTATCTGGTGTAACCGTAATGGATTCTAATGGAATAACAATATTAGTAACAGTTATTGTAGATTGGTCTGTAAATCCCCCATCATTAGATGTAAATGTAATGATTGCCTCACCTTCGGCAACTGAAGAAACCAAACCGTTAGTATCTACCGTTGCAATTGAAGGATCACTAGACGTCCATACACCACTTTGATTAGTTGTATTTACTGGAGTGAAAGTCTTAGTTAAGCTAATGGTTTCAGGTATATTTATGGTAGCCGTTTCTGGGCTTACCTCTACCGCTACAGCAGGAATATCAGGGATTTGACCATTGGCGGTTTGATTTAAGAACTCTTCTAAATCGGTATAACCATCACCGTCCGTATCTATTACACCATCGCTATTTAAGTCTCCAAATTCCGCTATTTCCCAAGAGTCAGGCATACCGTCAATATCGTTATCTGGATAGGGTATACCATTAACTATAATTGGAAAAACATTATTAACTTTATTTTCTGTACTAATACCTAGATCAACATCATTAACTGCACGTGCATCTTCAGCGTCTCGTAATGGTAAGGAAGCGCCTACATGGTCTCTTAAATTATCCCAAATATCCATAGCATCCCAAAGAGCAACATTATCTGTAATTATTGGTGTATTATTTATTGTATAGCTTCTTAAGTTTTCAGGAATTAACACATCGTTATCTGCTTGTCCTCCACCGTTTTGGCCTATTTCCCATTGATCGTAACTGTCATTTGGTCTGTATGGTGTAATATTATCTTCAACATATATTTCCATGCCATTACCAACTGTAGATGCACGCAACCAACGTCTACTTGAAATATTGGTGTTAGCTACCGTAGGTGAAGGGTTACCATTTTCTTTGGCCCAATTCTTAATAACGTTTACATAGTAAATACCAGCATCCGTACTTGGGTCGTTATTGTTATAAGATGGTCCGTTAGTGTAATCGTAGTGGAAGTTGTTGACATGTTCATAGTAACAGTCCCACGTAGGTGCTTCGTTAACTGGTGTGGAAACAGAAGGATTACGAGTTGCCGTACTTAACCAAGCATTTCTAAACCAACTTATATTTGTTGGTCCTCTTGAAACTAGAAACGTTTTATTATTACCACCATAAGAGTTTGTAAAAATGGAATATTGAATTGTAATATTAGAACATTCAATTTGTGGAGGTCTTCCTGGCTGACCATCATAATTAGCAATATCTAAATTACCGTCAGAAGACCAGGCGAAAGAACAATGGTCAAAAATAATATTATTACCACTATTGACCCAGACATTGTCAGCATTGTTACCACTTCTATAAGATGTAGACCGTCTAAATCTCATATATCTAATAATAACCTCATCTGCATCAATCTCCAAAATAGGCCTATCAATTGTTTCTCTGGTAAGCATAATACCACCTCCCGGAGCGGTTTGACCTGCAATTGTTATGTTAGGATTGGTGATTTTAATTGTAGGTCCGGTAAGGTCTATCCTTCCACCTACTTTAAAAATTACAACTCTGGGACCAGAGGCTTCACATGCAGCTCTAAATGAACCAGGACCACTATCATTAAGGTTGGTAACCTCAATTACTTGGCCTCCCCTTCCTCCTACGGTATATTTACCATAGCCTTCAGCTCCGGGAAAAGCAGGTATTTGAGCGAACAAATTTAAAGAAGTTAAGCAAAAAAAGACAATACCCAGCAGGGTCTTAGTTAGGTTGTTTGGGGTACTCATAACTATTTTTTAGTTTTCATTAAGGGCAGGCAATATATATAAATAAATTACGTAGCCAAGTTTAAATACGTTATTATTCGATATAAAGCAATGTTTTGTAAGTATTTTAATACAATCATAATCGCTTTCGTTAAAATATGACTTATATACGGTGAAATACACCTTTTAGACGTTCAAAATTCAACTTTAACAACCTGAAGAAGATTATTACAAATAAAAACGAAAATCGTACGAAATTAGACACGAAATACTGAATGAGCATAAAAGTTAATAGCACATCATACGCTTTCATAGCCATTTAAACGTTTTTTGAAAAAAACATATTGGTATTAAATGAAAATTGTTTTGTTTTACAAAAAACTAAACTACATGTGTGGTATATATTTAACCAATATTCCTTTTGAAGACAATGTCGTAAAAGAAAAGCTTGAATCAATTTCTTTTAGAGGTCCCGATTTTACTGGTATAGACAAAGTCGGTGATATTACTTTTGGTCACCTTCGTTTAGCCATATTGGATTTAGATCCAAGATCTAATCAACCGATGTTTTATGAGGATCTTGCTCTTGTATTTAATGGTGAAATATATAACTATAAGGATATAAAAAATGAGCTTATAGAGTTAGGCTATGAGTTTAAAACAGAAAGTGATACCGAAGTCCTTTTAATTGGTTTTAAACATTGGGGAAAGTCTGTTTTAGATAAGACCAATGGCATGTTTGCATTTAGTATATACAACTCTACAACCAATACTCTATTTTCTGCCAGAGACAGAATGGGCGTTAAGCCCTTTTATTACTACTGGAATGGAAGTGAATTGGAAATATGCAGTCAGATACGTCCAATGTTAAAAGGAAAACAAATCAATGAAGAAGCCATATCCATGTTTTTGGATTGTATGTTCGTTCCAAGCCCGTATACTATAGCAAAAGACATTTACAAATTGCCTCCTGGCTGTTACATGGAGGTTAACTTTAACACCAATGAACTGAGGGTTGAAGAGTATTGGAATTTAAAACCGGTTAAGATCAAGGATATTCCTTATGAAGATGCCAAAAAAGAATTGCACGAACTGTTGAAGGATGCCGTTAAAATTCGATTACAGTCCGATGTCCCTATTGGATCATTTCTCTCAGGTGGTATAGATTCTGCATTGGTTTCTAGTATTGCTTCAAAAGTATCACCAACACAAATCAATACGTTTTCCATAGGTTTTAAAGATCCAAAATATGACGAAAGTAAAATCGCGGAGCAGTATGCTGAAATTATAAACTCTAATCATACGACTACGATTTGTAGTCCTGATGATATTTTAGAACTCATCCCAAAACTCACAGAAGTTTATGACGAGCCTTTCGCAGATAGTTCTGCCCTACCGTCCTTATTACTCAATAAAGTTACAAAGCAATATGTAACCGTTGCATTATCTGGTGATGGTGGTGATGAGAGTTTTATTGGCTATCCTTATTTTGATTCTTTGGTGAGAAACAAAAAAATCATTGATATTCCTTATCCAATTAGAAAGTTTTTGTCACATCCTACGTTGCTAAAGCTTTTTGGCATGAATTCACATAGAGTTAGAAATGCCCTGAGCACTAAAACCAGAAACGATTTTATCGAAAATATTTTTTCGAGAAAAGGTTTGCTTTTAAAGAAAAAGAACCAAGATTACATGAAGCATTACCAAGGCTATAAAAAATGGTCTGATATATTTCTTCAAAAGGCAGCTGACCTTAATATAAAACTGTGGCTGGAAAATGACAGTAATGTTAAGGTGGATAGAGCGAGCATGGCCTATTCGGTTGAAGTGCGTAGTCCTTTCTTGGATTATAGAGTTGTGGAATATGCCAGAACGCTTCCGATGCACTTTAGATATGAAAAAGGCCGTCAGAAAAAAATATTGAGGGATTTATTGAAAGACTATATTCCTGAAGAGGTTTTTAACCAACCCAAAAGAGGTTTCGCCGTACCAATTGGTAATTGGATGCGTAAGGAACTTAAAGATGAATTTCTTACCGCACTTAATGACGATTTCTTAAACAAGGTACCGAACCTTAATGTTGAAAAATTCAAGACGCTTTTAGATGAACACATGAGCGGTAAGGCCAAACACACACCTAATATTTGGAAGCTTTTTGTACTGAGTAGATGGTATGATGAGTTCGGATTTAACTAAGATTTGATTTAATGGTGATTAATCACCACCCTTTACCGTAAACTCAACATCAAAATTACTGTTCTTATTCGGGTCATATTTAATATATTCTATCAATTCCACAAGGTTCGGGCTTTTAACCGTAATATTTCCTGTTACATTTTTAACACCATTGAGCGTTCCCAAACTCGACCCTCTAATGGTGAAGAATAAAGATTTTGTATTAAAGCTTACATAAACATCTTCAAAAGAAAAACCACCTAGTGGACCTGAGGACTTATAATAATCCGGAACTTCCAAATAAATGACACTCATACCATCTTTTTGCAGACAAATATTCTTGGCGCTGAGATTTTTAAATGACACTTGGTAGGCCTTGCTTGGTTTTCTAGAATAAATCAATCCCCATTTGCTGCTATCCACAACTATATCTTTAAAAGTGACTTTTCCCCTCACAGGATTAAATGCATTTGAGGACACAATAATTTCAGCGGCAGGATAACGGTTGGATTCATCGTGATTCATGCTCAAATAGCAGTTGGTGAAATTTATACTTACAGGCTTGGATTGATCCGTTAAATTGTCCAGTCCCAAAACGATGCCAGAATGATTATTGTTGGTAAAAGAACAATGGTCAAAGTTGACATTGATAACAACATCGGTTTCCTTATCAGGCTCTATATCCAAACCAGCTTCTGGCAACGTACCCTTTGTTTTGGTAAATACTGAATTTTTCACCCAAACGTCCTTAGCACTGATAATACTAATACCTTGTCTTTTGTTATTGGTAGAGATAATGCTGTCAATCCTAATATTTTCAGAATATAACTTGTCCTTATAACCATCTATATATATCCCATCTCCACCAGAGCTCGAAATGGTTAAATCACTTACAGAGATATTGCTACAACCCATAAAGCTTAGACCCATCCTCCACTCACCATCAACATATTCTTGTTTATTCATGGTAAGAAGAGCTCCATTGCCAATAATAGAAACGTTCTTACAGTCAACAAATTTTAATAAGCAGTCGCTTGTAGAGGTATAAGCTCCAGGCTTTGCTCTAAAGATTACATCTTTTTCAAAAATAATCGTCTTGTTTTCTATGTTCCTTAATGTTAGTGGAGACACCAACCATTCACTATTTTGTTTATCAATTATTATGGTGTCATTAGTTCTTATTGCTTTGTAAAACGCAGGTTTGTTATCGTCCGTGTTAAACCCAAAATCCGAAACTTTTACGGTTTGGCCAAAAGACATCAGTGAAGCTGAAATCAGGAACACAATCAACATTCCTTTGGATTGAAGGAATTTTTCCACAATCCGCAAAAATCGTGGTCTTACACCTAAGTTATATACTTTTAATCGCATGAATTGATTTTAGACGTAAAATAATGTTTTTCATCAAAAAAAGTGTTTCAGAAAGATTGTTTTTTTCATCTTTGCCTTTAACCAAATTTACTAGACATATCGTTATTTATGAATTATGGAATCAAAGTAACAATCTAATTATAAGTGATTTAAAATTTTAATCACAGTCTTATTTTAAGGTGCAGATTGTTCCTGGAAAAATGTTTTCAACCTATTTGTTTTTTATGAAATTCAACTTTCAAAAAAACAGAGGTATAACGACGGAAACAAAAACTAAAAGAATTCCCTTAATATTTTATACCGATATTTTCTAGAATTGAGTAACAATTAAGAAGGCACATAAGTTTTATTAGTTAAGTAAAATTTATATCCTTGTAGCTAGTAATGCTTTAATAGCGAAATGCTTGTAAATGTCTAGAGTAAGTAAATCTTTAAAAAACGCGAAAGTTGGTGTATTCTTCTTTATTGCATCGATATTCGTTCAGTTTTTCTCTAGAAAAATTTTCCTCGATAATCTTGGTGACGAATTTATTGGTTTAGAGACTACATTACGAAGTGTTTTAGGGTTTCTCAATTTGGCAGAACTTGGTATAGGTACAGCAATAGGTTTTACACTTTACAAACCAATTTTTGACAAAAACCATAAGGAAATAAACAAAATTATCGCATTACTCGGTGTTTTGTATAAAAGAATAGGCTATATCATTATTGGTGTAGGCGTAATTACTTCATTATTCTTTCCATTAATATTTAATGATACTTCATTTACATTAGTTTTAATCTATTTTGTTTTTTACACCCTCTTGTTCTCTACTCTACTGAGTTATTTTGCCAACTATCATCAGAGTTTATTGGGAGCCGATCAAAAAGGGTACATCATTCAAGGTTATGTACAAACCCTGATTATAGTTAGAGTCATCCTGCAAGCAATTGTGGCTATATATCTCAAGGATTTTTATGTGTATATCGTACTGGAGTTAATTTTCAGCATTATCTACAGTGTTTTATTGCGAAAGAAAGTAAAAAAGGAATATCCGTGGCTCATTATAAACTCTACTGAAAAAGCAGAGATTATTAAAGAGTATCCAGACATCATTAAAAAGATAAAGCAGGTATTTGTTCATAAAATGGGCTCGTTTGTAAAGAATGGTACCGACAATATCCTTATAGCTGTATTGGTGACTCTAGAGAGTGTGGCATTCTTTGGGAACTACCAACTGATTCTAACTAAATTGGGAGGTTTGGTAAAGATGGCTTTTGCTGGTACAGGCTCTGCCGTGGGCAACCTAATTGCCGAAGACAATCAACAAAATATTAAAAAGGTGTTTTGGGAACTCATGGCTATTCAGTTTTTTATAGCTGGCTTTTTTAGTATGATATTGTACTTTACCATGGAGCCATTTATATTGCTATGGTTAGGAGCAAAATATATTATGGCAAAAACCACGCTTCTGTTATTGATCGCTAACTTCTTTATATATCAAATCAGTTCTACAGTAGAGCGTTTTAAAAACGCCTATGGGCTTTATCAAGATACTTGGGCTGCAGCTTCTGAAGCAATTTTAAATCTTGGAATTTCATTCGTTTGCGGAAGTATTTGGGGAATAGATGGGGTTATTACTGGTACTCTGGTCAGCCTTATATTGATGGTGGTGATCTGGAAACCATATTTTTTATACAAAAACGGATTCCATAAAAGTGTATGGCTATACTGGAAAGGTGTTTTACCTCTAGTGACTATATTTTGTATATCAGCAATTATAGTACATACCATCAGCAGTTTTATGACATACGATAGAGAGGCTTCAAACTTTTTGGACTGGACATTTTATGCCGCCAAAATAACAGCCATTGTATCGGTTATTTACGGAGGAACTCTCTTTGTTTTCAACAATGGTTTTAAAGTATTTGTTTACAGAATGAGGGACTTAGTCGCTAAAAAATTAATTAGAAAATAAAAGATATTGGTTCGTAAAAAGAAAATAGGATTTGTAATCGGTAAACTTTCTTCAGGAGGTGCAGAACGTGTTATATCTACTTTGAGTAACGAACTCATTGAACGCTTCGATATTACCATTATCACATTTTCAAAATCAACACCTTTTTACGC
Source organism: Winogradskyella ouciana (assembly GCF_965284585.1). Taxonomy (NCBI): domain Bacteria; kingdom Pseudomonadati; phylum Bacteroidota; class Flavobacteriia; order Flavobacteriales; family Flavobacteriaceae; genus Winogradskyella; species Winogradskyella ouciana. Next base: position 2,732,371 of record NZ_OZ260095.1, on the reverse strand, counting down.
TTTGGATGACAGAATCAACGTTATACCTTGTCTTGAAAAAGCAGAGAAGCCAAAGTCAATGATAGACTCTCTAAAGCTGAATTATACTTTGGTAAATCGCATAACCAAGATTTCAAAACAAGAGCAAATAGATATTCTAATTGGGTTTATAACATCAGCGAATATCCTAACTGTTCTCGCAGCTAAGCGTAATGGTATTCCTTCAGTAATTAGCGAACGTAACAACCCATTGGTTGAGGATGTTCCAAAGCTTTGGGAAATATTAAGGCGTTACGTATATCCAATGGCAGATACATTGGTGCTTCAGACCAAAGGCATAAAAAAGCTATACGAGAAAAAAATTAAGGCGCACAAAATTACTATATTGCCTAATCCAATTTCTTCAGAATTGTCTGAGTTGAGAAGGTCTAATACAAAACAGGAAAAAATAATTCTATCGGTAGGACGCTTGGATAAAAACAAATGTCATGATGAATTGATAACAGCTTTCCATACTCTAAAACCCGAAGGCTGGAAAGTAAAAATTATTGGTGATGGTAACAAAAAAGAAATGTTGACCAAACTCATCGAAAGCTATGATTTATCCGAGAAAATTGAAATCATATCAAAAGTTAAGAACATAGACAAGTATTATAATGAAGCCTCAATTTTTGTGTTCACATCAAAGACCGAAGGTTTCCCTAATGCCCTCATGGAGGCCATGCACTTTGGTTTACCGAGTATTTCGACGGATTGCAATTTTGGACCCTCAGATTTAATAAATGATGGAGAAAATGGTTATCTAATTCCGGTTAATGATCAAGAAGCATTGACAAATAAATTATCTGATTTGATTAGTGACGAAAATTTACAGCATAAGTTTTCAGAAAATGCAAAGCAGACCACAGAACAATACAAGAGTGAAAATGTAGTCTCACAATGGGAAGCATTGATAAATTCGCATATTTAAATAAAAACTAATAAAGGAGCATATAGTTTGACGAGATGAAAATTATAAAGTACATAACCTTAGCACTTGTTTTGCTAAACCTTCCATCAATAGGGCTCTTTACCTATGGTGGTGGTGTAGGTGCAATGCTTAGTTATGCTACAATTTTTATGTTGGTGGTTTACTATGCTTTAGAAAAGAAAACAACACCAAACTGGTGGATTATCATTATCGCCTTATTGTATTTTATGATTGGTGCGTTGCAATATGAAGGTGCTCCTATGGCTTTTATGATGGAGCTTATTAAGTATTTCATTTTTGTTATTGGCGGATATGAATTGGCAAAGAATACCAGTACGTTAGAATTATTTGTATTCTTTCTTATAGGTGCGTTAAGTATAGGTGTTGAAGCCATGTCCTTTACCAACGACTATGGTCGTTATGCCGGTTTTTACCTCAATGCAAACGTTGCCGGATTTATATGTATTTATGGATATTCAATAATTTATGGGCTTAAAAGCAGTACGTTAAAATTGCTAGGTCAATTTGTATTTACCTTAATGGGATTGTTGACATTTTCAAGAACATTTATTGTTATTTGGGTATTGCTTAATCTTATCTCTCTTAAAGTAAGTATAAAGAATGTCAGGATATTCGGAATCGCCTTTTTAATTTTCTCAACACTTTTATTTATCGATCAGGTCGTAGGTCTTAACAATCCAAGATTTGAACAATTAAAGAGTCTTGTAAGTGATGACCGAAAAGTATCAAGTGAAGAGATAAGTGAAGATTCTAGAACAGAGACTTGGGCTCAATTTTACGATCAGATTTTTGAATCTCCAATAATTGGTAGTGGTTATGGTACATTTTCAGGTAAAATTAATTCTATGGGAGTTCATAACTCATACCTAATGATTATTGGCGAAGCAGGTATAATACCTTTTTTATTATTTTTAGTTTACATGGCCAGGCTCTTCTTTAAAAGTTTTATGCATTTTAAAAAAGCCCCTTATCTTATAATGATGACCATATCCTTAGCAGTATTTTTACTGGCAAATCATAACTTTTTCACTTTTTACTATATGACTTTTGCCGCGATGTGGATTCAATATCAGATATATAAAATAGATAATGAAGAGGAGGAATTGGAAGAGGAAAAATTAATAGAAGCATGATACGTTCTAAAAAAGACTATAACAAATATATCAGTCAAGACAAAAGAGCCCTTGGTATTAAGTCCAAAGGTTTTGGTAGTAAAATTATGACCTACCTCTCACCTAACTACATATGGCAGTTTCAAAAGACCATGCGTAAATTAGAGTATTATAACAATTGTAAGAACAGTGGTATTTATAAACTATATGTTGCGTATTTAAAGTATAAGTTTAAGAAAATATCCATAAAACTTGGCTTCTCTATCCCTATTAATGTTTTTGGTCCAGGTTTATCTATTGTGCATTATGGAACTATAGTAATTAATAGAAACACAAAGGTAGGAAGCAATTGCAGAATACATGCTTGTGTTAATATAGGTGCTTCTGGTGGTGAGAAAGGTGCACCACAGATTGGAGATAATGTCTACATCGCACCTGGTGCTAAAATTTATGGAGATATAAAAATTGTAAATAACATTGCAATAGGTGCAAATGCAGTAGTCAACAAATCTTGTGAGCAAGAAAATGTTGCTCTCGCTGGAGTACCGGCAAAACCTATTGGTAGTGTTGATATAAAAAAAATAATAAAACACATTTAGCCCAAATCAATGAGTACTGATTTAAGAAAAAAAGGTTTCAGAAAGAAGGTATCAGATATTTACAAATCTGATCTTGGTTATTATGCGGTAAGACCAGTTTACAAGATATACGAGCTTATTCTCAAAATGATACCTAGTGACGTCTTAGTAAAGAATAGTTTTAAAAAGCACATGGGTTACTCGTTGGATTTAAAAAACCCCAAAACCCTAAACGAAAAAATTAACTGGTTAAAGGTTTATAACAGAAAGGATATCCATACCATAATTGCAGATAAGTACAAAGTACGGGAATATATTAAAGAGAAAATTGGCGAAGAATATTTAATCCCATTACTCTTTCATACGAAAAACCCAGAAGATATTAGACCAGAAAACCTACCAGATGTAGATCATATTATAAAATGCAATCACGATAGTTCTGGTGGTGTTGTGGTACAGGATAAATCAACAATAGATTGGAAGAAAACCAGAAAACGCTTTAAAAGACTTTTAAAACAAAACCACTATTACGCTACTAGAGAATGGCAATATAAAAATATTGAACCAAGGATTGTGGTAGAAAAACTGTTGACCACAGAAGACGGAAACTTACCTGATGATTATAAAATTCACTGTTTTAATGGTAAAGTACAGTTTTTTGGCGTAGATGTAGATAGACACTTGCCTACACGTGGCAGAAATCTATACGACACCAATTGGAATCTCTTACCTTGTAATTGGGGAAGACCAAACGGCAGGGATTTACCAAGACCAGAAAACTTAGAAGAAATGATTGCATTAGCAGAAAAATTAGCTAAGGACTTTATTTACCTGAGAGTCGATTTTTATTCCGTTAAGGGCAAAACCTATTTTGGTGAATTAACATTGCATCAGTCTTCTGGCTTTAGAAAATTTTGGCAGCAAGAATGTGATGAAAAATTTGGTGAATTATTAACATTAACAGAGTTACATGAAAAATAAAATTAAAACGTTTTTTGTATTGCCTACACTCTATGCTGGCGGAGCGGAAAGAGTTATGTCATTCATTGCTCAAAATTTAGATGAAGATCGATTTGATACTACATTAATAATTATAGGTTTAGAAAGTGAAAGTAAATTTAAAGTAGAAGGAATACCTGTAATTTTTCTTAATAAAACTCGAGTGTTAAGAGGTGTATTTAAACTGTTCAGCTTGATCAGAAAACACAAACCACAAATAGTTATAAGCTCACTTTCTCATTTAAATTCAATCATGGGCTATATAGGCTTGTTTTTTCCAAAGATTGTTTTTATTGGGCGTCATGCAAGTATTCTAAATGCACCAAACGAGAAGAAAACAGAAACACCAAAGAAAAAATCGTTCATTGGTTCAATATTCAATTATTTTGTTTTCGGTCTTAAAAAACTCGATTATATCATTTGTCAGTCCTCAGATATGAGGCAAAGTATAATTGAGGGCTATAACGTTGACCGTGATAAAGTTAAGATAATCAATAATCCTATCACACACACTAATGGAATTAAAAAAATACATTTAAATGGTCATAAGATTAAAAAATATATAACCGTAGGTAGGTTAAGTAAAACCAAAGGACATTTAAGAATCTTAGACACTTTAGGAAAAGTTGACTTTCCATTTCAATACACCATAATTGGCGAGGGTGATTATTATGATTTAATAATAGAAAAGATAAAAAAACTAGGATTAGAGGATAAAGTAAAATATATCAATTACACCAATAATGTATTTGAGCACTTGGTAGCACATGATATGTTTTTGCAAGGCTCATATTCCGAAGGGTTTCCCAATGCCCTTTTAGAGAGTTGTGTAGTGGGTGTTCCTGTTATCGCGTTTAATTCTCCAGGCGGTACCAAAGAAATAGTTGAAAATGAGGTCAACGGATTCCTCGTTGAAGATGAAGAAGAATATCTACAAAAGCTTAATGATAAACGAGAATGGGATCCAGAAATAATTAGGGAATCTGTGTATAAAAAATTCAGTAAAAATAAGATAATTGGAGATTATGAAAAGTTATTCTTAGAAGCCTTAAAAAACAAACAATAGACCAATATTTAATATGGTCTTAGCTAAAACCAACTAAATGAGAGCTATAATTGAGACTACTAAATCCGTTATTAAAAAAACCAGAACATATCTTTATCATAACGAACACAATAGAGATGCTCATCGGATTCTAAAAATTGTCGAAAAACAAAAAGGACCTTTTAATCAAAATCATAAGAGGCTTTGTATAGAATATGCCCAAGATGTGTTTGGTGATAAAAAATATGCTCCTTGGCTATTTGTTTATAGCGCATTTGCCAGAGAATTTAAAGAAGGTTGGATTTCCAATAACTATTACGGTCAAATTGTAATACCTAGCATTAATGGTAATTATGGAGTCATTGGAGATAGAAATGCAGTACTAAATGGTCTCTTAAGAGACATGGACACTTTAGATTTAGGTTATTATGTAAATCAATTATTTATAGACACTAATTACAATGCTTTAAGCGAACAAGAGTTAAAAAAACATCTTTTTAAGGATAACGAGAAAGTTGTTTATAAAATTGAAGATTCTCAACGAGGACAAGGAATTTATTTCTTTAAAGAAAAAGACTTCAATACAGACACCATAAAAAAACTAGGTAATGGAGTCTTTCAAAAATATATTATTCAACATCCTTTTTATAATCAATTTACTGATACATCAGTGGCTACAATTCGGATAACTTCGGTTTGTGATGATGAAGGTAATATAGAACCAAGAGTAGGTTACTTTAGGTTTGGACGCAAAAACGATTCCCATGTTATATCAAAATCAGCATTAAAATTACCTTTTAATATTAAAACTGGTGAGCTTTTTGATACAGCCTACTACCCTACCTGGAAACCAACTAAGCATTTACCAGATAATGATGTGGCATTTGCAGGAAAAATATTGCCAGAATTTGATAAGTGCATTGATAAAATAAAGAATATGCACAGCAAGGTTCCATTCATTAGATGTATCGGATGGGATGTTATTGTCAATAATAATAACGATGTTGAACTTATTGAATTAAATGGTGGTCATAGTGGCATAAAATTTAGTGAAACTGTTCAAGGACCTAATTTTAAAGGACTAAACTGGGAAAAATTGCACAAGACAAATTAGCCCTTCGTTAAGCAAAAAAAACTAAAAAAAATGGAGAAATTAAGATCTACCGCCAAATCCATGGTTGAACAAGGAAAATGGTATATGTATCATCTAGGACATAACGCTGAAGCTAAAAAATTATTAAACGTTGTAGAGGCCGAAAAAGGAAGACTAGACCCTACCAAGAAAAAGCTCTGTATTGAATATGCTAAGGATGTTTTTGGCCATAGCAGATATGCTCCATGGCTTTTTGTGTATACTGCATATAATAATGAATTTAGAGAAGGATGGATACCAGACAATTATTATGGCGAAGTTGTTTTACCAAAATTAAATGGAAAATATGGAAGAATCTGTAATAGAAATACTGTTATTAATCATCTTCTTAATGATGCGAGCAACTTAAACCTTTCTTATTTAATCAATAATATAATTTTAGATGCAGATTTAAATATTATAAATGAAAATGAATTAAAAAACAGGTTGTTTCAATTAAACGAAAAAATAGTTTACAAATTAGAAGAGTCTAGGAAAGGAGAAGGAATTTACTTCTTTGACGAGAATTCTTTTGATCTAGATAAGATTAAAGCATTAGGTAATGGTGTCTTTCAGAGGTTTATAGAACAGCATCCTTTTTACACACAGTTTCATGAAAATTCTGTATCAACGATTCGTTTAACTTCAATTTGCAATGATGTCGGTGAAATCGAAGTAAGAGCAGGTTATTTTAGATTCGGTCAAGGCAAGGATACCCACGTTAATTCTTACAGTCAATTTAGAATTCCTATTATCATGAGCGATGGAAGCCTCTATAAAAAGGCTTATTTTGCCGATACAGTATCCACCGACCAAATACCAGGGAATAAATTAGAGTTTTCAGGTATGGTACTGCCAGAATTTAAAAAGTGCATCAGCAAGGTAAAACAAATGCACTCTAAAATACCATTTGTAAGATGTATTGGTTGGGATATAATTGTGAATAAGGACAATGAGGTAGAGATAATAGAAGCTAATGGCGGACATAACGGAATTACATTTAATGAAATGGTGCAAGGCCCATGTTTTAGTGGATTAAACTGGGAAAAATTAAGAAATGCCTAGAATTAAGCTATTAAACACGAAAAATGCTCAACAAATCGAAGAAATGAAAATATACTGCCATTAACTGTTATATTTGACCGAGAAACAAAACGAATTGTTTTTTAACATCAACAAGACAACCTACAAGATTTAAGTGTTGTTGATTTAAATCATTAGTTAATAAGCAATTACATTTGTTTCAAAATAGGTAATTAGAATAAATAATGGCCCCAAAGACCAAAAAAAATATAGCTATACTTAGTATTACTCTAGGTAGCGGAGGTGCTGAGAAAGTAATAAGTCTTCTTCTAAAAGAATTGAGGAAGGACTACAATGTTACTTTGGTGCTTTTCCATAATACTATTCATTTTCCTATTCCAGATGGAGTAACTACCAAAATACTATCTGACAACCCACCAGACAGAGCATTTTATTTAAAATTCATAGATACTTTTAGATATATTATAAAATATTATCGTTTCGTAAAGCGTAATGAAATTGACATTTCCATATCATTTCTAGCGTTTCCGAATTTAATTAATGGAATTGTTTCTACTTTTAATAAAAAAGTAAAAACCATTATTAGCGAGAGAGGTTTTCCTTCCGATAATGTAACAAGTAAGTTGTCGTTTTACATTTCAAAATTATTCTACCCTGTTTTTTATAATAGATGTACTAAATTGTTTTCTAACTCGGTACACATCAACAATGATTTAAGAGATAATTTTCGTGTAAAAATACCAATGGAGGTTATTTATAACCCTATTGAACTGCCTGAACAAACCATTGACCCTAGCAGTCTCAATACAAAAACAGAAACATTAAAAGCAATTACCGCTGGCACACTGAATAAGCGAAAAAATCAGATAATGATTATTAGAGCCATTCAAAATTCTAGTTTAGACTATGATTTTACAATTTTAGGTGGTGGAGATTTACGAGATTATCTTTCGGAAGAAATCGTTAAAGCCAATCTCGAAAATAGCGTAAATCTAGGTGGTCGCGTAAAGAATGTCAATGAACATTTATTATCTAGTCAGTGTTTTGTGTTATGTTCATTTACAGAAGGATTTCCTAATGCGTTGTTAGAAGCTATGGCTATTGGGTTACCATGTATTTCTTCTAATTGTCTTTCGGGTCCGTTAGAGTTATTGAATGAAAACGAGGATATCTCAATTGAAAATGGCGAATTTCATATTGGAAAATATGGGTTGCTTGTCAACAATGATGACCATATAGGTTTAAGCAAAGCCATGGATTATTTTCATCAAAACCCGCAAGAAAGAGAGAAATACAGTAAGCTTAGTTTAGAGCGCGCTACGCAATATAATTTAGAGAATATTTATTCTAAATTTAAAAGATTTATAGAAAGTTAATTAACCAAAGATATGTGTGGAATTAATGGCATTATAGCCAAGACCAACCGAGACAAGAATGAGTTAACTTCCATTCTTAATAATATGAATGATCTTATCATTCATAGAGGTCCTGATGAAGATGGTGTGTTTTCGGAAGAAAACAATAACTTCTCCGTTGGTATGGCAATGCGTAGACTATCCATTATAGATTTATCCTCTGGGCAACAGCCTATTTTTACAGATGATAAACAAATTGTTATCGTTTTTAATGGCGAAATCTACAACTATAGAGAAATAAAAGCCAGGATCGAGGCTGAAGGAGTTACTTTTAACACTTCTAGTGATACTGAAGTGATTTTAAAAGCCTACGAAAAATATGGTGTTGAATCCTTCCAATGGCTAGATGGCATGTATGGCTTCAGCATTTATGATAAAAAAATGAACAAACTGTTTATTGCCAGAGATTTCTTTGGTGAAAAACCATTGTATTACACGCATACGGACAAGGAGTTTATTTGGGCATCAGAATTAAAATCCATTATCAATACTATTGATTTTCAGCCTAATATTTCAAAAACAGGATTGAATCTCTATTTTAGGTTAACCTATATTCCTGCTCCACATACTATTTATGAAAACATTCACAAGTTAGAAGCTAATCATTATATAGAATACGATTTAGCATCACATCAAACCAGTATTCATAAAATAAACGTAGAACCAAAGCCAAAAACATCTAACATATCGTTTGAAGATGCCAAAGCAAAAACTAAAGACTTGGTTTACAATAGTGTAGACAGCAGATCTATTGCAGATGTAGGATTAGGTACGTTTTTGTCTGGTGGTGTGGATTCATCAATAATTTCATTATGCTTATCGCAAACCACAGATAAAAAAATTGACACTTTTTCAATTGGTTTTAAAAAGGCATCTTATGATGAAACTGACAAGTCTAGAGTCGTTGCCAAAATGATTAACAGTAACCATCATGAGTTTATCATTGATGAAGACGACCTTAAAAATAATATCCACGAGATTTTAGTGAATTTTGATGAGCCATTTTCAGATACTGCAGCTTTACCCACGCACCTACTTTCAGAAAAAACTAGAGAGCACGTTACTGTAGCACTAACTGGTGATGGTGGTGACGAAGTATTTGGCGGTTACAACAAATACTATATAGGTAAAATGAACAAACGATACACAGGTGTTATGCCAAAAGGACTTCACAAAGTTGTATCAAAGTTAAGTAACAAATACCTTGTAGATAAAGATGATAAGCGTGGTAGAAATTTTAAAATCAACAAATTATTAAATGCTATTGATTATGAAGGTGATTTCTATTGGGATATTATTTCTCTAGCTAATACAAGCAATCTATTAAAAGAAATTTTAAAGCCAGAGCATTTTGAGAGCAATCTTTTTCAAGAATATAAAGATGTTCTCGGGAAACAAAAAATTGAGTCCTTAACCGATTTTAGGTTGGTGGATAAAATTTTAAGCTTAGAAGGCGGTATGTTGGCTAAAGTAGACAGAACAAGTATGATGACTTCTTTAGAATGTAGAGCTCCGTTCTTAAATAGAGAGATTTGGGAATTTACTAATATACTACCAGAAGATTATTTAATGAAAGGTTGGAATAAAAAGTATATTCTAAAAGAAGCTTTCAGAGATCAGTTCCCTGATGAATTTTTAGAAAAAGGTAAAAGTGGATTCGGTAGTCCAACTGGCGATTGGTTAAGACAAAGCTTAAGAAAGGAACTAGAGAGTTACATAGATCCTAATTTTCTTAAAGAACAAGGTCTTTTCAACGTAGAGGTAATAACCAACCTCGTAAAAGATCACTTAGAAAGTAAAAAAGATAGTACGTTTAGAGTTTGGTCTTTCTACTGTTTTCAAAAATGGTATAAATTTAATTTTCTTAAAAAAAGCTAATACAAAATGGAGAAAAAAAGAATATTACTTATAGCTTCATTTGACGGATCACTCATTAGATTTAGAGGGGATTTCATCAAAAGCCTTGTAGATTACGGTTTTGAGGTTTTTGCTGCTGCTCCGAGCTTTGCAGAGAAAAACAGTGAACGCATTAAAGAGCTTGGTGCTACTCCTGTTCAGTTTAACTTACAGCGTACAGGTCTTAATCCCATAAAAGATTTTAAATCTATACGAGAATTAAAGTCTATCATAAAAGAAAATAAAATAGACTTAGTCTTTCCTTATACCGTTAAGCCCGTAATTTACGGCTCTATGGCTGCTAATATGTGTAATGTACCTGTAGTATCGTTAATTACTGGTTTGGGGTATACGTTTACGGGCCTATCCTCTAAAGCTAGACTACTCCAACGTTTTAATGAAACATTGTATAAATTATCGATTAGAAAAAATAAATGCATCGTTTTTCAGAATACTGATGATCATCAACTTTTATTAGATAGAAATGTAATTTCAAAAAACCAAAAAGCAGGTTTTGTCAGTGGCTCGGGCATTAACCTAGACAAATTTAGATTTAAGGAAAAAAGTCCTTCAGATAAAGTCAGCTTTCTATTTATAGCAAGACTTATAAAAGAAAAAGGCGTTGCATTGTACATGGAAGCCGCAAAAGCTTTAAAGGCAAAATATCCTAAAGCAGAGTTTCACTTAATTGGCGCTCCAGAAATATCACCATCTGCAATTAGTGAAGAAGAACTTAAACAATTGCATAAAGAAGGCATAATTATTTTTCATGGCGAGCAAAGAAATATTGAAGAGCACTTACATGAAAAAGATATTTTTGTATTACCAAGTTATTACAGAGAAGGACTACCTAGGACTTCACTAGAGGCTTGTGCATGTGGAAACCCTATAATTACTACTGACTCTGTAGGCTGTAGAGAATCTGTAAAAGAAGGTGTAAATGGATTTTTAATTGAACCACAAAATCTAGATGCACTTATAAAGCCAATGGAATATTTTATTACAAATCCCCACAAAATAAAGGAAATGGGTATTAACAGTAGAAAATATGCTGAAGAACGGTTTGACGTAAATATTATCAATAACGATTTAATAGCTATTATAAACGAGAGTTTAAATTAAACTGAATTGCACCCCATATTAATTGAACTTAGATAACAACAAAAATCCTACTACGATGAAAAAAATATATAGACTTTTTATTAAGCGAATTGCAGATTTTATCGCTTGCCTCATCGGCCTTATATTAATATCACCGTTATTAATAACTCTAGTTGTAATCCTCGCTATTGTTAATAAAGGAAAACCTTTCTTTTATCAGCCTAGAGCTGGTATAAATGGCAAACCTTTTACAATTATAAAATTGAAAACCATGACTGATGCTGTAGACAGTGAGGGAAATCTTTTGCCAGCCGTAGAGAGAGTAACAAAAATTGGTAATTTCTGCAGAAAATATTCATTAGATGAGATCCCTCAGTTGATTAATGTTATTAAAGGCGATATGAGTCTTATTGGCCCTAGACCGTTATTGATTTTATATTTAGATTTATATAATGAAGAGCAAGCAAAGAGACAAGATGTTTTACCAGGCATAACCGGATGGGCACAAGTCAATGGTAGAAATGCTATAAGTTGGGAAGAAAAGTTTGATTTTGATGTCTATTATGTTGAAAACCAGTCATTTTTACTTGACTTGAAGATTCTGTTCAAGACTATAGACAAAGTAATTAATCGTAAGGATATAAACAATTCTGATGAGGTAGATATGCCTAGGTTTACTGGAACCAAAAGTGAACCTTCCCAAGCATAAAAATTAGTTTCAAACTATATTGAGTTCTTTATAAGAATCGATAAGGAATTTTGGAAAAAACTCTTCTTTTAAATTTTCATCTACTTGGCAGTGAATGTTTAAACCATTATCTATTAAACCAATTGTTTTCCATCCCATTGCATTAGGGGAGACAAAATCCTTACTAATGTTATCTCCAATGTAGTAGTATACTCTAGCAGGCATGGCCTCTTCTACAACCTTAAAGTTTTGCTCATTTGGTTTTTCTGTTCCCAAGGCTTCAGATATAATAATTTCACTAAACAAGTCCTTAATCCCTAAAGCTTCAATTTTTGCCATTTGGGTTTTTACTCTACCATCTGTAATGATTGCGAGGCTCCCTCCTTTACGCTTTATGTCTGTAAGAGTTTCGTATGCGTAATCAAATAACGAAATCTTAGGATTGTGATTACGGTAAGTTTCTATTAGATCCTTTACTTCAGCTTTATAGTTATTAGCCAAGTACCGAAAAACATTGTCGCCTTCTCTGTACTTAGCAAACATGTTTCTATACAGCGATTTTCTGTTTGCAGGATCTAGGTCATTGGCAATAAACTTATACGCGGATTTTAAATATTCTATTTCGTTATATAGCGTATCATCTAAATCAAAAACTATAACTGTATGCTTATCAACCTTTATATCCATGGACTAAAACTTCATCATCATATCTAATCATTAATAAATCATTCTCCCAACTGTCAAACTTGTCCTCAATGGTTTTACCTAACAAATACTCTTCAATAATCCATTTTGGAAAATTAGCACCAGCTAAATAAGACAAAGGATATCCACCTCCAAATCTTGGGTTGATTTCTATCCCATAGATTTTATCATCATCCTCTTTGTGGAGAAAAAACTGAGCAGTAATACAGCCCGTCGCTCCTTCAATATAATTCAATCTTTCTTTTATATAACCCACAAGAGCATTATTCTGGGCAACAGCCTTGTAAACTTCACCCTCTCTTACTTCCAACCTTTTTCTAGGCACAACACATTTTAAATTACTGTGCCTATCATAATATAAGTCGCAAGTAAACTCGTCATAAATATCATGATCCAAGTATTCTAAAAACATTAGTTTTTCGTTGGAAAAATGCTCCGCTGTTAAATCCTTTTCTTTGTTAATAATAAATGTATTTACACTTCTACTGCCATCAATAGGTTTTATAAAAAGCGGCAATTCGTACTTATCCTTTTCATATTCTCTAGCGATAGTGATACCGTTAGATTTAAAAAATTTATGAATAATTCTTTTATCCCTACATTTTTTTACAAACTCTGGTGAAGAAATGAGCACCTTTACACCTATGGCTTCAAACAGGTGATTTTTACTAGCAAGAAGAAGTAATTCTGTATCTATTGTAGGAATGATTAGCTTAATGCAATTCTCGTCACATAAATTCAATAAGAACTCAATGTAGGAAGATTCGTCTAAAGCTGGCACTTCAAAATATTCATCCGCCACCTGACAGCCGGCTGATAGTATAGGACTAACATCTGACGCAAAAACTTTAGCTTCAGAAAAAAAACCTTTAAGTTCTTTTTGAAAAGCCCTCACTAAAGACACTCGCCTACCAACTGAGGTAATTAAAATATTCATTCTATCGATTTATGGCAAAAAATAATACAATTCAAATATACTTTCATTTAGGATTTATTGAGAATAGCAGCTATGAATAACTTAAAAATTCGGTAAAGTTTATACTTACAATTGGTCCGATTTTTAACAAAAACTATAACATACAAAAGCACAAAATAAATGTTTTAACCATAATTTAAGTCATTTATTTCAAAATAATTAAGTGAAGAATAGTAGCTTTATGTAACAACGTAAATATTTGCTTTTTATCGTCTTTATTTGGGGTGTGACACATTATTAACGCATATTTAAACCGATTTTAAATCGTGTCCCAAATCCCTCTAAGACATGAAATTGAGATAGTAATGCAAATTACTTAACAATTCTTGCTTATGAAACCTAAAATATGGTTGTCGTCACCTCACATGAGTGGTGCCGAACAGACTTACATAAAAGAAGCCTTTGACACTAATTGGGTAGCGCCTTTGGGTCCAAATGTAAATGGCTTTGAAAATGACTTACAATCTTATCTTAATGAAGATTGCCATGTTGCAGCATTAGCATCAGGCACATCTGCTTTACATTTAAGTCTCATTTTATTAGGAGTTTCTTCAGGAGATGAAGTAATCTGCCAAAGCAAAACGTTTTCGGCTTCAGCTAACCCTATAGCTTATCAAGGTGCAACACCAGTCTTTATTGACAGCGAAAGGGATACATGGAACATGTGCCCTGAACAATTAGAAATTGCCATTAAAGACAGAATGACTAAAGGAAAAAAGCCTAAAGCCATAATCCCTGTGCATTTGTATGGTATGCCTTATAAAGTTGAAGAAATACACAAAATAGCTAAAGAATATAATATTCCAGTAGTTGAAGACAGTGCAGAATCCCTAGGCAGTCAATATAAAGGTCAAAATTGTGGGACTTTTGGTGATTTATCAATTTTATCTTTTAACGGAAATAAAATTATTACTACTTCTGGTGGTGGTGCTTTGGTTACAAAAACAAAAGAGCAAAAACAAAAAGCAGTTTTCCTAGCGACTCAGGCCAGAGATAATGCACCGCATTACCAACATTCTCATATAGGTTATAATTACAGAATGTCAAATATTGTAGCTGGTATAGGCAGAGGTCAAATGACAATCTTAAATAGCCACGTGGCAAAACGTCGCTCTAACCACGAGTTATATCTTAATTCGTTGAAAGACAATAATAACATAACATTTTTACAAGAGCCAGAAGGTCATTTTTCTAACCGTTGGTTAACAGCTGTCTTATTAGATTCTAAAGAAACTAGAGAAGACTTAAGGCTTGCGCTTGAAAAAGAAAATATAGAGTCTAGACCATTATGGAAACCTATGCACCAACAACCTATTTTTAAAGATTCACCTAGCTATATAAATGGTGTTGCTGATGAATTATTTGATAGAGGGCTATGTTTACCAAGTGGCTCAAATCTTACTAATGAAGAATTGGATAGAGTAATTTCTGCCATAAATACGTATTTTGCAGTATGTTAGTTGATTTCTTACATAAAATCTCACAGCGATATGCCTCAAAATGGCTAGTGCTATTATTTGATGTGTCTATTGTTGTGGCAATGTTTTTCTTGGCATATGTAATACGGTATAACTTTCAGTTTGATTTTGATATACTATTGATTTTACAACAGATACCTTATGTTGCTGTTGTTGCTGCCATTAGTTTAATAGCTGTGGGATCCCATAAAGGAGTAGTAAGGTTTACTGGCTTTAAAGATATTGTCAATGTTATTATAGGCGCCAATATATTGGCAACTATACTTATTTGCTTTACTTTTTTAAGTAGAAAATTTTTAGGGGATGACACTCTATTTAATATTTCTGGTTCAGTTATTTATATTCATTTATTGTTAAATATCCTGTTTTTAATCGGAGCCAAATTATTTATAAAATCTCTTTACAATCAAATAACTCAAGATTTTAAGACTATTTCAAACGTATTGATTTTTGGCGCTGGTAATTCAGGGATGCTTACCTATGACGCCATTCAGAATGATACCAAAAGCGGTTTGGAAGTTGTTGGTTTTATTGATGACGATGAGCGTAAAATAGGAAAGAAAATAAACCTTCTTAAGGTTCACAACATCAATGAGATTGACGAGAAGTTTATAAAAAAACATAAAGTTGAAGATGTAATTATCTCTATTCAAAATATTGATCCTACAAGGCTTTTACAAATAACCGGAAACTTATTTGCTTTAGGGCTTAAAGTAAAGATTGTTCCACCAGTACAAAGCTGGATAGATGGTGACTTAAGTGTTGGTCAGATAAAAGAGGTTAAAATTGAAGACTTGCTAGGTAGAGACCCTATCAATATTAAAAATCCAGATTTAGAAGAGCAGTACGACAATAAAGTTATATTGATTACTGGCGCCGCAGGATCAATAGGTAGTGAAATATGCAGAAAAATAAGTCTTTATAATTATAAAAAATTAATACTTGTTGACAATGCAGAATCTGCACTATATGATATTCAACAAGAGTTTAGACAACAAGGTCTTACAAATATTGATGCTATAGTTGCAGACGTAAGAAATAAATCTAGAATAGACCAAATATTTAATCAATATAAACCAAAAATGGTGTTTCATGCAGCTGCCTACAAGCATGTTCCTCTTATGGAGAACAATCCATATGAAGCTGTTAGCGTTAATATTGGAGGCACAAAAAACGTAGCTGATATAGCAGTTAAACATAGTGTAGATAAGTTTGTTTTAATTTCTACAGATAAAGCTGTAAACCCTACTAACGTTATGGGTGCAACAAAGCGAATTGCTGAGCTTTATGTAACATGTCTTAAGGGTAAAGGACACACTAAGTTTATAACTACAAGATTTGGCAATGTGCTAGGTTCAAATGGCTCTGTTATACCTCTATTTAAAAAACAAATTGAAAAAGGCGGTCCATTAACTGTTACACATAAAGATATAACACGTTACTTTATGACCATACCAGAAGCTTGTCAATTGGTATTGGAAGCAGCCGCAATGGGTAATGGTGGCGAGATCTTTGTTTTTGATATGGGTGAACCAATAAAGATATTTAGCTTGGCCACAAATATGATTATCCTATCAGGATTACGTTATCCTGAAGATATAGATATAAAAATCACAGGACTTAGACCTGGCGAAAAAATCTATGAGGAGCTTTTGGCCGATGGTGAAAACACAAAGAAAACTTATCATGAAAAAATAATGATTGCTAAGTCTAGACGTGTAGATATTGATGAGGTTGAAAAACAAATCAATAAGCTTACAACTATTAAGACTCTAACACAACCGCTGGAAATAGTATCATTGATAAAACATTTAATACCAGAATATATATCCAATAATTCAACTTATGAAGTATTGGACACAAAAAAATAAGCCAAATTATAAACTATACCTAAAAAACAAAAAATGAAAACTCGTAATCTTATTATTCCAATATTAGCCTTTTTAATGTTGTCTTCTTGTGGTTCACGTAAAAACATTATTTACTTTCAAGACGAGCCCTTAGAGGGAGATGTAACAATGTCCGAACCTAAGCAATTAATCTATAAGCCAGACGATATCTTGACTATTAACGTCGCTGCTTTAGACCCAGACACTGTAAGGCCTTTTAACCTTTCATTGGTTTCTGGAGGAACCTCTGATGTTGTTAATGCTAGAGGTGGGCTACAACAACAAACGTATCTTGTAGATTATGATGGCAATATTGAGTTTCCTGTATTGGGAACTTTAAAAATAGCAGGCTTAACAAGAACAGAGTTAACGGACATGTTAACCGAAAGAATAAGCGAATATGTAACTGACCCAATCGTAAATGTAAGATTGGCCAATTTTACCGTAACCATTTTAGGTGAAGTTAGAAATCCAGGCACGTTTACCATACAAGACGAAAGAATAACAATACTTGAAGCTCTAGGTTTGGCTGATGATTTAACAATTTTTGGCAAGCGTAAAAATGTGCTTTTAGTAAGAGAGGTTGATGGAAAAAAGAAATATGCTAAAATAGATCTAACTACAGTTAATGTAGTTAACTCACCTGTGTATTACCTTCAACAAAACGATGTTATTTATGTAGAACCGAACAATGCAAAAATTCGTTCATCTACATATAACCAAAATAATTCAGTATTAATTTCTGCTATCGGTACACTTACTACCATTGTAGCAGTATTCTTAGTAAAATAATATATTACCTTTAAGTTCTTTATGGAATCTAAAACAAATTCAGTAACAGCAGATATAAAACAAAAAGTAGAGCTCTTCCTTTCTTATTGGAAATGGATTGCTCTTTCTGTTATTATAGCCATTGCTATAGGCTATACCTATTTGCGTTACACAACTTATGAGTACCAAGCCTCTGCAACAATTAAAATACGAGATGAAAAACAAGCAACCAAATTGCCGAGCATCGAGGAAATTAGTAGCGAGGGCTTGTTTTCAGGTGGTACAGATAAAATAAAGGACGAAATTCAGATTATAAAATCGCGTACTTTGATGGAGAACATCATTAAAACGCTTAACCTCAATATTCGCATTTTTAATCAAGGTAAAATAAAAGAAAAAGAACTATATGAAGACCCACCTATAAGTCTCAGTTTCTTTGAAAGCGATTCTATCATTAATAATGTAAGAGCTAATATATTTATCAAAGTAAAATCAGATTCGGAATTTATACTTTTTAAAGATGATGGAAAGTCTTTTATAGATAGAAATGAATCTGAAGGAAAACTATATGCATTTGGTGATAAAATTGACACCAATTATGGAGGCATCGTTCTAGTTCCCAACTTAGAATCAGACTCATTTATAATAGGAAGAAATTTAAAAATAACCATCACACCTGTATCTAGGCTTGTTAGTTACTTTCAAAAAAGCGTCAGTGCATATACGGAAAAAGGCTCTAGTGTTATTACGTTAGAATTAAAAGAAACAGTAGCCCAAAAAGCAGTTGACTTTCTAAATCAACTTATTAAAGAATATAACAACGACGTATTACACGATAAAGAAGAAGTTGTTAGAGTAACTTCAGAGTTTATCAATAAACGTCTAGAACAAGTACAGGAGGAATTAGGCCAGGTAGAATCTACTGCAGAACAGGTACAACAAAAGAACAACCTTACTGACCTTGGCTCGCAAACCAATCTGAATCTACAAGCAAAAAAACAATTAGATCAACAGATTTCTACAACTGCTACAAATATTCAGATGATCTCTTATTTACAAGAAGAATTGAATGATGAAAGTAAGTTTAGTGACATGTTGCCCGCAAATGTAGGTATTGGAGATTCTAATACATCTCAAATCATTAAAAGTCATAATGAATTAGTTGCCCAAAGAGATAGGGTTTTAAAAAATTCCACAGAGAAAAACCCTGTTGTGGTTCAGTTGAACAATCAGATTGATCAATTAAAAAACAATCTTGAAAGTTCATTGAACAGTATGAAAAAAACGTCTGAGCTTACACTAAATAATTTGAATTCTGAAAGCAATAGAATTAGTGGTCAACTCTATGTAGCGCCATCAAAAGCCAGAACTTTGAGAGGAGTACAGAGGCAACAAGATATAAAGGAGTCTCTTTATTTATATTTATTAGAAAAGCGTGAAGAATCTGCAATTAGATTAGGCATGTACCAACCTAATGCTAAAATTGTTGATGATGCTTATTCATCATACAGGCCTGTCGCGCCAAATCCAACCCTTACGTATTTAGCAGCATTAATATTTGGTCTTATGATTCCGCTCGGATTGATATATGTATCTGATATGTTAGATACTAAACTCTATCAAAAAAATGACTTAGTAAGTATTTTAGACATTCCATATTTAGGCGACATACCTCAGTCCTCTAAAAATGTTAGACTTGTTAAAAAAGCTGATTATTCACCAAAAGCAGAAGCATTCAGAATTGTTAGATCTAATGTAGATTTCATGCTTAAAGGTATCAATGGTAGGGCTAAAAAGATTTTTGTTACGTCAACTAAAGCTCAAGAAGGTAAGTCACACACCAGTACCAATTTAGCGACTTCTATTTCTTTTTCACAAAAATCTGTTTTATTAGTTGAAATGGACATTAGGGTACCAAAAATCTTAGATTATCTCTATATAAAAGAAAAACCTAAAAAAGGATTAACAGATTATTTGGCTGACTCTTCTGTAAAAGCACAAGACATAGTTTTAAAACATAAAGATAATCCGTACTTAGATATAATTCCTTCTGGCACAATCCCACCAAATCCATCAGAGTTATTGATGAGTGACAGAGTTGAAGAACTTTTTAAGTACTTCGAGAAAAAATATGATTATATAATAGCAGATACTTCTGCTGTTGGGTTGGTAAGCGACACTTTATTAATCTCAAATTTTGCAGATATGTTTATCTATGTTGTAAGTGCTGATGGTGTTGACAAAAGACATCTAGTACATGTTGCAAAAACATTATATGAAGAAAAACGTTTACCAAATATGACGATGCTGTTAAACGGAGTTAAACCAGGAGCTAAAGGGTACGGTTATGGCTATGGTTATGGAGATAATCCTGATAACAAAAAGAAATGGTACCAGAAGATTTTTAAGCGCAAATAACTTTTCAAATACAAAATGCCTCGTCTTATGATGAGGCATTTATAGTTTACGCCTTTTCTTTTCAGTTTTTAATAAAGATAATTCTCTGTTAGTTTGCCCAGCCACAGAAGTGTTCTCCTCTGCCCTTCTTATTAAATAAGGCATAACGTCCTTAACTGGTCCAAAAGGGATGTATTTTGCAACATTATAGCCTTTAGCCGCCAAGTTGTAACTAATATGGTCACTCATGCCATATAATTGGCCAAACCAAACGTTGTTATCTTCTTTATTGATATTGTACTTTTCCATAAGTTCCATAGAGAGGTAACAACTTTCTTCGTTATGAGTACCAATAAATACCGAGATGTCTTTTAAGTTTTCTAAAATATAAACAAGGGTAGTATTGAAGTTGTCGTCTGTGGCTTTTTTGTTTTCACAGATCGGAGATTCATAACCCTTTTCTTCTGCTCTAGCACGTTCTTTCTCCATGTAGGCACCACGGACAATTTTCATGCCTACTTTAAATCCATTTTCTTTAGCACGTTGATGCAAACCTTTAAGATAATCCAATCTATCCCAACGATAACACTGCAAAGTATTATAAACAATGGTGTTTTCAGTATTGTAAATACGCATCATATCCTCAACCAAATCATCTGCTGCATCTTGCATCCAGCTTTCTTCACCATCAATCAATACTTCAACATCCTTTTCCTTGGCGAGTTTACAAACCGCATCAAACCTAGCAACTATTCTATCCCATTCGGCTTGTTCGTCTGTTGTCAAATCTTTTCCTTCGGTTTTCTTCTGATAAAGATAAAACCTTCCAAAACCAGTGGGCTTAAAAACGACTATTGGCATAGCCTCTCTTTCGTCACAGAAATTAATGATTTTCAATATCTTTTCTACAGCGTTATCAAATTGTGCTTCAGTCTCCTTTCCCTCTACTGAATAATCTAAAACAGAACTCACACTTTTAGTGTAGAGCTTATCTATAACTGGCAAACAATCTTCCTCATTTACACCTCCACAAAAATGATCAAAAACCGTAGAACGAATTAAGCCTTCAACGGGCAAATTGGCTTTAAGAGCAAAATTAGTTGCAGCAGTACCTATACGCACCAAAGGTTGCGAGGAAATCATTTTAAATAAAAAGTAAGCGCGTTCTAATTCAGAATCAGATTTTAACGCAAAGGCCGTAGCTGTGTCTTCAAATAGTGACCGATCTATCATAGGCTATAGAATATTAATGCAAATATATTTAAACCAAAGCTTATTTTTTTCTAAAAAAAGGGAGTATTTTCACAGCGATAATTTAGGAACTTTTTTGGTATGAAATCCATCACTACAAAAAATGCTATAGTACACTTTAATTCAAAGGTTTACTCAGAATTAAGCTCATATATAAAATCTTCTAAGCCTTCTAAAATATTCATTCTTGTTGATACTAATACCCATGAATATTGTCTGCCAAAATTTTTATCTCAATTAGAATCCGAAGATATTGTTGTAGAGGTTATGGAAATGCCAGAAGGAGAAGATCATAAAACCATAGATATCTGCACAGGTGTTTGGGAAGCTCTGTCAGAATACGAAGCTGATCGTAAGAGCCTACTAATTAATCTAGGTGGTGGAGTTGTAACAGATCTTGGAGGTTTTGTGGCAAGTACATATATGAGAGGTATAGACTATATAAATGTTCCTACATCTTTGCTGGCCATGGTTGATGCTTCTGTGGGAGGAAAAACAGGTGTTGATCTTGGTGTGTTAAAAAACCAAATAGGCATTATCAGTGAAGGTAGTATGGTTTTAATTGACACGTCTTATTTAGAGACCTTACCTCCTAACCACATGGTGTCTGGTTATGCGGAAATGCTAAAGCATGGATTAATTTATGATAAAGGCTATTGGGAAAATTTGGTGAATTTTGAAAATATGGACATTTCAGAATTAGACAAATTGATATATGATTCTGTAATTATTAAAAATACCATAGTTTCTCAAGACATAAAAGAACAAGGCCTAAGAAAAACATTGAACTTTGGACACACCTTGGGACATGCCATCGAAAGTTATTTTTTAAGCAACGCGGACAAAACACCGTTGTTACATGGTGAAGCAATCGCTATAGGAATGGTGCTAGAATCATACCTATCAACAAAGGTCTGTGGTTTATCGACTGATGAATTTAAAAAAATAAAGGAAGGCATTTTAAAAACATTCTCAAAAGTCAATATTGAAAAAAGAGATCAGGACGTTATTATTGACTTCTTGAAGCATGACAAAAAGAACAGTCATGGAAAGGTAAATTTTGTGCTCTTAGAATCTATCGGAAAACCAAAAATTGATTGCGAAGCAAATAACGACCTTATTCTCGAAGCTTTTAAAGATTATAATTCCTAAAGGTATCTTTGCTTTATCACCTGTATATGGTGATTTTCATGACCCACAATTATGTAACCCAGTGCTCTTACTGAAATTGGAAAGCCACTGGCCTCACCCATTTTTAAAAGTGTTTCACGATCAAAGCTTTGAAAAAGAGATATGGTAGCAAGTCTTACGCTTTTATATTCTTCTATGAGGTTTTCTAAAGAACGCTTTTTAGCATTACCACTCACTACATAACCATCTTGTTCAAAGCCAGCTAAAGGCGTCTTATCTCCCCTTGAAATACGTAGAGCCCTATATGAAAAGACCCTTTCGGTATCAATAATGTGAAGCAAAGTATCTTTTATTGTCCATTTATCTTCCGCATAAGCATAATCATGTTTTTCATAAGGCAGCTTCGAATAAAAATCTATAACGCTATCAAAACTTGATTTTAAGCCTTTTAATATATCAACATCAGAAGCCTTATCAATATAAG
The DNA here is from genome assembly GCF_965284585.1 of Winogradskyella ouciana. Lineage (NCBI taxonomy): Bacteria > Pseudomonadati > Bacteroidota > Flavobacteriia > Flavobacteriales > Flavobacteriaceae > Winogradskyella > Winogradskyella ouciana. The sequence continues at coordinate 2,709,309 of NZ_OZ260095.1, read as the reverse complement.
CCTTGTAGTATGGATTGTATTCTTTAATATTTATAGTTTCTGAAATCATCATCAAAAGTTTTTAAACAAAAAGCCCTTAGCAAATATACTAAGGGCTTCTCTATAAAATTAATAGGCTTATTATAATTCGTTAAATATGGTGTGCATTAATCGTTTTTTATCGTTAATACTTTCCTCTAAAGAAATCATAGTCTCAGTCCTGTAAACACCATCTATATCATCTATCATGAAGATAATTTCCTTAGCATGCATAGTATCCTTAGCTCTTATCTTGCAAAAAATATTAAACTTTCCTGTAGTTATGTGTGCAACTGTAACATAAGGTATGGTTTCCACACGTTCTAGAACAAACTTGGTCTGAGAGGTGTTTTGCAGAAAAACACCAACATAGGCGATAAATGAATATCCTAATTTTTTATAATCCAAAGTTAATGAAGACCCTCTTATAATTCCTGCTTCTTCCATTTTCTTTACACGTACATGAACAGTACCTGCAGATATCAATAATTTTTTAGCAATATCCGTAAATGGGATACGTGTATTATCGATAAGCATATCGAGAATTTGGTGGTCAACTTCGTCTAATTTAAACTTCGCCATAATTGTAAATCTTTAAACTTTATGCAAAAATAAAGGATTTTCATTAACAAATACGTATCTAAAAACAGTTTTTTTAAGGTTTTAATGAGATTTTTTCATTATTTATCAAAACGAAATCGTTTTCGTAACCTACTTTTATTTCTAAATCATTTACATTTTTTATTATAGATCCTTCGGCATCAATTTCCTTATGCCCAAAAAAATCATCTAACTTAGAAATTTTCTCTATAGTTGGTATAAATTCAACTTTTCCGTCAATCAATTTCTCATTATACTGTATGGCTATATCTTTTAAATTAGAAGAATCATCTGTTAGGCAAGCATTTCTGATAATGACGTCATAAAACTGTTTGCCATTTTCGGGTATGTTGAAATAATCCTCACAATTCAGGTCTTTAGTACCAGATGCAATGACGTCTAATCCTTTCAGTATGGCTATAAAAACCAAACGTCTTACCTCTTCCCTACTGTAATCATTAGGAAAATGACCAGCTTCATATAAAATTGTTGGCACACCAAAGTTTTGAAATGTATCACCAACACAGTCTAAATTAAAGCCATCATCATAGCGTGCAACACCATTAGGGATTTCCTCTTGCAGCAACTGATTAATCTCGGAGATGATGCCCATTGCAACCTTTCTATTTTCGGTTAACGTGCGTTGTGCATCTTGAGATGGCGATAAGAACGATAATATTGAGGAGTTACTGGTATCGCCTACATTATATATGGTCCTTTGGCCATGAAGGTTGAAGCAATAATCGGGTTTAAACTCATTAAAAACCTTTCTCAGCACTTTACTTTCTGGCTGTGATAAGCTTTGAGCATCTCTATTCAAATCAACATCATTGGCATTTAAGCGTGTATATCGCTCGGCACCATCGGGATTTAAAATAGGAACAACCATTAAAGTGCATGAGTCTAAAATTGTATTTGAAATCTCATTATTGGTTAAAAAGAGGTTAAAAGTATCGAACAGCGCTTTGGTGGTTGTTGATTCGTTGCCGTGCATTTGAGACCACAATAACACTTTTTTTGATCCCGTACCAAAAGTTAAACTGTAAATGGATTTGTTTAAAACTGAATATCCGACAACTGAAGTAACAGATTTAGGAAGCTTTTTTAAACACTTTTCTATATGTGAATTTGTGATGTAGCGACCAAATAGTTCTGGATTTTTAACTAGAGAATAAAGACTATTAAGATGATTTAATTTCATTAGAGAAACTTCTGGGTTACAAATGTAATCATTTGTGTTTTTACAATTGTAAACAATAAATTTATTTAAAAATGTTACAATGTTATACAACTAAACATAATGATTGACTAAGACCAACCACATAGATTGAGAATAATTTAATGATTATTATTTTTAAATCTTATTTTATTTGTTTTCAGTAATTTAATACAAAAAATCAAAGTTAAAGTTTAAGTTTTTTAATCATTTATTTTGTTAGATATTGATTATTGAAATACTAATGTTTACATTTGTACCGTTATTTAATAACAATTACTGTTTACAATGATAAACTCTAGTGAATTCACTGTTAGGCTTCAAAAAGTCATGGATTTTTACGATGAAACTGCTTCAAGTTTCGCCGAAAAAATTGGTGTGCAGCGCTCTAGTATTTCCCACATTCTCTCTGGTAGAAATAAGCCGAGTTTAGATTTTGTAATGAAAGTGCTTCACTCCTATCCGGATGTAGAATTGTATTGGTTGCTGAATGGAAAAGGCAATTTCCCAAAAACTAATACAATCTCTGAGACTCCAAATTCCAATCTTCAAATTCAAAGTGAAGATTCGCAAGAAAAACCAGTTAGCAATTCAGATATTGAAAAAATTGTGATTTTTTACAAAGACGGTACTTTTAAAAGTTATAAGCCATAAAATTAACTTCGTTATTCTTTACCTTTGCACAAAACTTTACAATGAAGCTTCTGCGCGTATTTCTTCCACTTTTGCTACTAACAGGGTGTTATTCTGTAGAACGTAACTGTGATGAGTTTAAAACTGGTGAGTTTGAATTTAACTATACTATTGATGGTATTGAAAAAACAGGTAGATTTATTAGAACCGAAACACTCAATATAGATTATTACGAAGGAAAAGTGGACACATCTTCTGTCCGTTGGATTAACGATTGCGAGTTTGTACTCAAAAAATTAAATCCAAAAACCAATTCAGAGAAAGATGAGATTCACATGAAAATATTGTCAACCACCAGTAATTCTTACACTTTTGAATATAAGCTGGCCGTAAAAAAGCCCAATAAACCAATGTATGTAGAGAAAGGAGTTGCCACAAAAATTAATTAAGGAATATGCTAGACTTTTTATTGACCTCTGATGCCATAATAGCTTTGTTAACACTCACTTTCCTAGAAATTATTTTAGGTATAGATAATATTGTTTTTATATCTATTGCCGCAAACAAACTACCGGAAGAACAAAGAAGCAAGGCAACCAATATAGGTCTTGTTCTAGCAATGGCTCAGCGTATAATATTGCTTTTCTTTGTATCGTTCCTTATTGGTCTCAGTGAGCCTTTCTATATACATGAGTCTAGCTGGCTGTCCATATCAATAAGCTGGCAAGCCATTATACTATTTGCTGGTGGGTTATTTCTTATCTATAAGAGCACAAAGGAAATACGTGAAAAAGTTGAGACGCCAGCTCATGATGAAAAAGCTGTAAAGTCTAAGGTCATAAAGTCTTTAAATCAAGCCATTACTCAAATACTAATTATTGACTTTATTTTCTCAGTCGACTCTATTCTTACGGCCGTAGGTATGACCAATGGTTTACACCCAAACCATAACTATACCCTTGTATTAATGATAATTGCTGTGATGATTTCTATTGCAGTGATGATTGGTTTTGCCAACCCAATACGTAAGTTTATTGATCGCAATCCAAGTATGCAGGTTCTTGGTTTGGCATTTCTAATTCTCATCGGCTTTATGTTAATTACCGAAGCGGCACACTTATCGCACACAGAATTCTTTGGCAACTCAGTAGGCGCCATACCAAAAGGCTACCTTTATTTTGCAATTGCCTTCTCACTTTTTGTAGAATTCCTAAACTTTAAAACGGTTAAAAAGAAAGCTTGAGTTTAAAACAATGTCGCTTGGCCTTTATCGTCAATATCAGGACCCTTACCTTCATCATCTTTTGAAGAAAGACTTTCCTTAGGTTTTTCCGTGTTTTTAGAAGTGTTGGTAACCTCTAAGTCTACTGAAACTGTTTCCTCGTCAACAACTTCGAGTTCATCTGCATGTACTTCCTCTGGTGCTTCGTAAGGCAACGGAGCCAACCTATTTATTTGGTTCACCTTGTCTTTAGTTAATTGATTTCCAAGTGCAGTAATGCCTTTTATAGCAATAAATTCTTCAAGATTGACTTCCATATTAGGTTTTCGGTCTTTGCCACGTTCTTTTGTAAACTCAACCTCTGCCATTGGTCTCCAATCCGTAAAAACCAATTCTAAACGCGAATCCTGATGATCAGAAATAAAGGATTCCTCTTTACCTTCTTGTTCTATTAAAAAGCGTTTTACGTAGTAACGTTCTTTTTCACCATCGTAATAGATAGCTGAAATCGGTTTTTTAGGCACCCATTTTTCTAGCACTATCATATCACTATCAAAGTGAGTCGTCAATTCTGGTATAATCGTTTTCGCAATTCCAGATTGTGTAATGACCAATAAACGGTCTTCGCCTCTAAACTCGCCAATGAGCTCACCTCTTTCATCTACATTGAGGCGCTGAACAGCATCATCAAACCAAATTTTACGAGGCTTGAGCGTAGAAACACCTTTCTCCTTTAGCTCTACACGCTTTACTGAATGTTTGGTTACCAAATTACCTTTAGACGAACGTCCTTTTATAAGGATATCAGCAAAGTCTAAGTCCCATTTTAGTTTTTTAATGCTTCCGACCTGGCGCAATAAAACGGTAACGACTTCGGCCTCTCCATTAGGATTTGCAGAGAAGTACCATACCAGAGAACCTTTATTACCGTTGGTTAGGTCGTATTCTCTATCCCTTGTCATACTAGTAACCGCAAAGCGTTTGACATACGAAGGCCCTTTTTTGCCATCACGATAAATCATATTGTAAATGGTACGCTTGTCTTTTTTCTTAAATACAGCAACATGGATAATATTTTTACCAATAAAGGTTTTAGAATCTACTTTGGTCACCATCATCTTTCCCTCTTGGGTAAAGACAATAATATCATCAATATCGCTACAATCACAAACATATTCATCTCTACGCAATGAGGTACCTACGAAACCTTCTTCTCTATTGACATAGAGCTTTGTGTTTCTAATTACAACCTTAGTAGCATCTACATCATCAAAGACACGCAATTCGGTTTTACGCTCCTTGCCTTCACCGTAATCTTTCTTTAATCTTTCAAAATAGGCTATAGAATAATCGATAAGATTTGCCAAATGATGCTTCATTTCAGCAATCTGATCTTCTAAAGCATCAATTTTTTGCTGCGCTTTGTCAATGTCAAACTTAGATATACGCTTAATTCTAATTTCGGTTAACCTTACAATATCTTCCTCAGTAACTTTGCGCTTTAAGTGTTTAATATATGGCTGAAGCCCTTTATCTATAGCACTGATAACCCCTTCCCAAGTCTCTTCCTCTTCAATATCGCGGTAAATTCTGTTTTCAATAAAAATACGCTCTAGTGAGGCGAAGTGCCATTGTTCTTCAAATTCACCTAACTTAATTTCTAGCTCTTGCTTTAAAAGCTGAACCGTATTATCAGTAGAACGACGTAGCATTTCCGTTACACCAACAAAATAAGGCTTGTTATCTTCAATAACACAGCCTAGTGGCGAAATTGAGGTTTCGCAATTTGTAAAGGCGTATAAGGCGTCAATAGTTTTATCTGGCGACAATCCTGAAGGCAAGTGAACTAATATTTCCACTTCTGCAGCAGTATTATCCTCTATCTTTTTTATTTTAATCTTACCCTTATCATTAGCTTTTAAGATAGAGTCTATCAACGATGATGTGGTTGTGCCAAACGGAATCTCTGTAATTGCTAAAGTATTTTTATCGTGCTGGGCAATTTTTGCTCTCACCCTTACTTTTCCGCCACGCAAACCATCATTATAATTAGTAATGTCTGCAATACCTGCAGTTGGAAAGTCTGGTAATATAGTAAAGCGTTTTCCTTTTAAATGCTTAATAGACGCATCAATGAGCTCTATAAAATTATGCGGCAATATCTTGGTTGATAGACCCACAGCAATACCTTCTCCTCCTTGCGCCAAGAGCAAAGGAAACATCACTGGTAGGTTGATAGGCTCCTTACGTCTTCCATCATAAGAGGCCTGCCATTCTGTAATTTTTGGATTATAAACCACATCTAGGGCAAACTTAGACAGCCTTGCTTCGATATAACGCGAAGCTGCAGCCCTATCACCCGTGAGAATATTTCCCCAGTTTCCTTGGGTATCTATCAATAAATCTTTTTGGCCTATCTGCACCATGGCATCTGCTATACTGGCATCACCATGTGGATGGTACTGCATCGTATGACCAACAATATTAGCCACTTTATTATAACGACCGTCGTCCAAATCTTTCATGGAGTGCATTATACGTCGTTGCACAGGCTTAAAGCCATCTTCTATGGCTGGTACAGCACGCTCTAAAATTACATAAGAGGCGTAATCCAAAAACCAATCCTTGTACATTCCGGTAACCTTGGTAATCGTCTCCTGGTTACTATTATCTTCATTTAACAATTCGTCATGTTCTTCTGCCATCTATCCTTGTTTTCGCTTTAGGTTTTCTTTTAAGTTTTTTCTAAGTGACTGCTTCACATACTTTAATTTTCTTTTTTTTACAAGGGTTACATTAAACCGTTCTTTAATGGATTTACCATTAGATTTTTTCACAAGTAATACCAGAGATTTATAAATAATGAAGTTTTTTATTTTATAACCCGCTAGTTCAGAACGGTCAAATTCTAGCTTTCGCTCCCTATAATTGATGTATTCCGTCAAAAGTAATCCTTTATTGAGTACAATTATTTTACTCCCATCGCTATCGTATTCAAAATAACCTGCAATGGAATGAAAAACTACCAAAACGATAAATAAACCTATGAGCACAAAAAATATTTCATCCTTTAAAAAGTCAAGGGATTTAAACACCGTTAGAAACAATATTGCAAAAACTATCAATATAAAATATATTGAAACAACTGTATTTTTTACTTTTCTATTGTCAGTTCTCATACCGTATCCTCAACCACATCAAGTTCTACCTTGAGGTTTTCGATTATGAATTCTTGTCTAGATGGTGTGTTTTTTCCCATATAAAAGGACAATAACTCTTCGATAGACATTTCTTTATCTAACATTACAGGATCTAATCTTATATCGTCACCAATGAAGTGTTTGAACTCATCAGGAGAAATTTCACCCAAACCTTTAAATCTTGTTATTTCTGGTTTCGGTTTCAGTTTCTCTATGGCTTCAACACGCTCTTCTTCAGAATAACAATATATTGTTTCTTTCTTGTTTCTAACTCTAAACAATGGTGTTTGTAAAATGTACAAATGACCTTCTTTAATCACCTCAGGAAAAAATTGTAAAAAGAAGGTAATAAGCAACAAACGAATATGCATACCATCAACGTCTGCATCAGTTGCTATTACTACATTATTGTACCTTAAGTCCTCTAAGGATTCTTCAATATTTAAAGCCGCTTGTAAGAGATTAAATTCCTCATTCTCATAAACAATCTTTTTACTCAGCCCATAGCAATTCAAGGGCTTTCCTTTAAGGCTAAAAACCGCTTGGGTATTGACATCCCTTGATTTTGTAATACTACCAGAAGCAGAATCTCCCTCTGTAATAAACAACGTGGTTTCTAGATTTCTTTCATTTTTAGTATCACCAAAGTGAACACGGCAATCGCGCAATTTTTTATTGTGAAGACTTGCTTTTTTAGCACGCTCTTTTGCCAACTTTCTAATGCCAGACAATTCCTTTCTTTCGCGTTCTGCCTGAAGAATCTTACGCTGAATCTTTTCAGCCGTATCAGGATTCTTATGTAAAAAATTATCGAGATTGGTTTTAACAAAGTCATTGATATAAGTTCTTACCGTAGGTAAGTCTCCACCCATATCTGTAGAGCCTAGTTTTGTTTTTGTCTGACTTTCAAAAACAGGTTCCATTACTTTTATGGCAATAGCCGTAACGACAGATTTCCTAACATCGGAAGCGTCATAGTTCTTACCGAAAAACTCTCTAATGGTTTTAACGAGCGCTTCTCGAAAAGCTGCTAAATGTGTACCACCCTGAGTTGTGTTTTGTCCGTTAACAAACGAATGATATTCTTCGCTGTACTGCGTTTTACTATGAGTTAAAGCCACTTCAATATCATCACCTCTAAGGTGAATTATTGGGTAGAGCAAATCAGATTCATTTATATTTTCAGACAAGAGGTCTTTTAGTCCATTCTCACTATAGTACTTCTCTCCATTAAAAACTATGGTCAACCCAGGATTGAGATACACATAGTTCTTCAGCATTTTTATAACATACTCATTTCGGTATTTGTAATTTTTAAAAATGCTATCATCCGGAACAAATGTTACCTTAGTACCTTTTCTACGAGACGTATCATCTAAAAACTCTTCGTCTCTTAGCTCTCCCAATTCAAACTCTGCTGAAGCAGATTTGCCATCTCGTGTAGATTCTACCCTAAAATAAGTGGATAACGCATTAACCGCTTTGGTACCGACACCATTCAATCCGACGGATTTCTTAAAAGCCTTAGAATCGTACTTACCACCAGTATTCATCTTAGACACAACATCTACAACTTTACCTAGTGGAATACCACGACCATAATCGCGTACAATGACGCGTTCTCCTTGTATTGAGATTTCAATGGTTTTACCAGCTCCCATAACAAACTCATCGATAGAGTTATCGAGAACTTCCTTAAGAAGAATGTAGATACCATCATCTGGTGAAGAACCATCACCTAATTTTCCGATATACATACCAGGACGCATTCTGATGTGTTCCTTCCAATCGAGTGAGCGTATGTTATCTTCAGTATAGTTAGTCTGTTCTGCCATAGAATTAGGACGAAATTTTTGATAGAACGCTAATATAAGACTATAGCTTAAAAAATGAAATATGGTTGGTGTAAAGTAATTAACAAGTTATCAGTATTGAAAATCTGTAGTTATCGGAATAAACGTAGTTACATAAATAGTTTAACTCATTTTACGAAAAACGAATAAAACGAGTCAACAACTGAACATCAATCTACACATTGAAAAGGAAATGCATTACATCTCCATCCTTAACGATGTAGTTTTTTCCTTCCACACGCATTTTACCAGCTTCCTTTACTTTGGCTTCACTTCCATAAGACACATAGTCATTGTAAGCAATCACCTCTGCTCTAATAAAGCCTTTTTCAAAATCAGTGTGAATGACTCCTGCTGCCTGTGGTGCAGTAGCACCAATTGCAACCGTCCAAGCTCTTACTTCTTTTACGCCAGCCGTAAAATAGGTCTGTTGATTCAATAATTTATAAGCAGATCTTATTAACTTGGCAGAGCCAGGTTCATCGAGTCCAATGTCTTCAAGGAACATTTGGCGCTCTTCGTAATCGTCGAGCTCATTTATATCTGCTTCTGTACCAACCGCTAAAACCAAAACTTCTGCATTTTCGTCTTTAACGGCTTCACGAACTTGCTCAACATATGCATTGCCAGTTGTTGCAGCACCTTCATCTACGTTGCAAACGTACATTACGGGTTTATCAGTAATAAACTGCAACGGCTTTACATACTCTACATAATCTTCGTCTGAAAACTCTAAAGCTCTAACTGAAATACCAGCCTCTAATCCATTTTTTATTTTAAGCAAAACAGCTTCTTCGGCTTGCGCTTCCTTGTTCCCAGTTTTAGCGGCACGCTTTACTTTGTCCAGCTTTTTCTCTGCAGTTTCCAAATCCTTAAGCTGCAGCTCCATATCAATGGTTTCCTTATCACGTATAGGATCTATGGAGCCATCTACATGTACAATATTATCATTATCAAAACAACGCAACACATGAAGTATCGCATCCGTTTCTCTAATATTCGCCAAGAACTGATTTCCCAAACCTTCACCTTTACTTGCTCCTTTTACCAAACCAGCAATATCTACAATCTCTACGGTTGCAGGTACTACCTTCTCAGGGTTTACCAATTCTTCTAATTTTGCCAACCTTGGATCTGGCACGTTGACCACGCCAATATTAGGCTCAATGGTACAAAACGGAAAGTTGGCACTTTGCGCTTTGGCATTAGATAAACAATTGAATAAGGTTGATTTTCCTACGTTTGGTAATCCTACTATTCCGGCTTTCATGTAAAGTTATTTTTGCGAGTGCAAATGTAGTTAATTACTAGAATAGTTTTATGTAAAAGGATTTGAAATAATTTGATGTAAAATTGCAGTTGAAGTTATTAGTTATTTACATGCTCTACAACCTCAATAGCACAGCCCCAAGCTACGGTAAATCCTGCACCTCCATGGCCGTAGTTATGAAACATATTGGGAAAACGGCTATCAAACTCAAAACGTACGGCATGCCTTTTAGGTCTTAATCCTACGATTTCTTCAATAATATCGGGTTCGTTTTGAGATGATCCACCATTTAAGAGACGTTCAACAATTAAGCGTGTATCGTTGGCCTCTACATTGGTGTTCCAATCATTGTCATAGTCTGTACCTCCAATAACACAGTCTTCACTACGATTAATAACATAACTCAGCGCCCCTTTTTTGGTAGAATCTGTATAAGACGGTATATTCATCTTATGACAGCGTAAAATCTGGCCACGCATCGGCAGTAAGTCCACATCATTGCATAGTTGCCTAGCTCCCAAACCTGTACAATTTATCACTAATTTGTCTAAAGTTGATGCTTCCTCTAGACTTGAAACAGTACGTTTTTTAAAAATGCCTCCAGAATGTTTAAAACGCGAAAACAAATAAGGCAGATACAATTGTGGTTCGGCTAACGGAACGGTTGACATCAATCCTTTTTCCATACCTATTGGCAACTCATTTGGCAATGCTTCTCTAACAGATCCTTTGGGCAACTGTTGGATCCAATCCGTATCACTATCATCATTATAAGCAGTTATAAATGGTATAAACGTCACTCCATTATCCTTCGTTATGTCTTTTTGATATTCCCTGTAAGCAAGTGTTGCCCAGCGATTGGCCTTTTCTTTCGGCTGTATCTCAAAAGGAAACCATATAGCACCTACTTTATTAGATAGGGCATTCTCAAAACCTTCTTTAGCTACTATGGTAACCTTAAATCCGCTTCCCTGTAGTTTAATCGCTTTGGTTAGGCCAATGATGCCACAACCTATGATTGTCGCAGATGTCATGATTTCATTGTTATTATTATAGGTTGTCTAGACATTTAAATAACGTTTAACAAAAAAAGTCTTTTTTAATGTAAGCAAATTACATTTATTACCATTAAAGAATAACGTTTATGTCATTTAATGAAGATTGGTTTCCAAGATGATATATAACCTTTATGTACTGTGCAGATATTATTGAACCTGAAAGTTTGAAGCGAAGTGTTGAGGGAAGTTTCAATAAAGCTGCGCAAATACCTTAGGAGTTATCTTCGTTATCATTAGTATCCTTAGCCTGCATGGCGGAACCCAAACCTGCACCAATGGCTACACCTATTGCCAGCCATAATCCAAGATTACCAGTTGCAACACCTATTGCTGTCCCTATAGCAACTCCCACTGCTATACCAATAGATAACTTATTTCCTTTTTTCATTTTGGTTAATTTATGCTATTATTTAGTACTAGTCGTGTTTTTTGAGAAAAAGCTATAAAGAAGGTACTGAGTTAAAAGTAGAGAACACAAAAATTTTACTAAAACAGATAACATTTTTTACAACCAGAAATTATACGTAGCAATCAGTCTAAAAGTGTTTGTTTTAATATTACCTCCTTTAATATCCTTATTTTTATTCACGTCAGCTAAACCAATATCATTTCTAAATTGTAAAGTAATATCTGTATTATTTTTAAATCGAAAAGTGGTACCTATACCAAATGCCAGACCATAATTAAAATCTTCAAAATTTATAAACAATGGTTCAAACTCATTTGCTTTTGCTTTATTAAAATAATTTAAAAATCCACCTCCATCAACAAAAAATTGCATTTTTTTACCAAATTTATATCTGAACAACAGAGGTATATTGAAAAAATCATGACTTTCTTTAAAAGTGTCTTTACCATCTTCATTTGCCTGGCTATCAAAATATATTATTTCTTTTTTCTTCGTCCATCTCTCAGAATTAAATCCTGTCACTATTGATATTTTATCGCTATATAAATATTCAATATTAATCCCATACATTAAACCTATTTCAAAATCACTTTTCACTTGACGTTCAAAGCCTCTTAGGTCTGTGTACTGTCCACCAACATTTAAACCAAGTTTAAGTTTCTTTTGAGCTAATGCTGGAGATAAAAAGAGAATACTAAATATTAAAACTAACGTAACTTTTGCTTTCATAAAATTTTTATTTGTTGGCTAAAATAAAAAAATCCCAAGCCAAAGGCTCAGGATTAATATTCATTTATAGTTAGTAATTAATCATTTACTCATCAGGATGCATAAAGCTCTGCTTACCTAACAACTCCTCTTCTGTTTCTACAATATCTTCGTCTGGCACACAGCAATCCACTGGGCAAACCGCAGCACACTGAGGCTCTTCATGGAAGCCCATACATTCCGTACATTTATCTGGTGCAATGTAATAAATTTCATCACTTATAGGTTCTTGTGTTTCTTCTGCATCTACTTCTTTTCCATTGGGTAAAACTACTTTTCCTGTTAGGCTTGTACCGTCAGAATAGCGCCAATCGTCGGCACCTTCGTAAATAGCAGTATTTGGGCATTCTGGCTCACAAGCTCCACAATTAATACATTCGTCTGTGATTATTATTGCCATAATTTAATTCTTCTTTTTATTGCTTAATTTTGCACTCTCTTGTAGCACGCTACAAAATACGAAGTGCAAAAATAGAGCCAAAATGGCGGTTTACCAAACACTACATGGATTTACAACAAAGAATTAACGCTTTCGCAAAATTAGGACGGTTTTTATGTCAATTTAAAACCGATGGTATCACAAAAGATGACACTGTTACATCAAACGATTTGTTTTTTGAGGGTTTTAAACATCAAATTAAATTAGCAAAAGAACACAATGGCTGGTTTACCGAAGCGAACATCTTGTTTAGTTTGGAGTCTTGGTGTAAGGCATTGACAAAGAATAACATTAAGCAATGGATATCAAAGTATAACTTCAACCTATCGGAACCAAAAACCATCGGCATAATTATGGCTGGTAATATTCCATTAGTTGGCTTTCATGATTTCCTTTCCGTGCTAATTTCTGGGCACAAGGTTTTAGTAAAACAGTCCTCTAACGATAAGCATCTTCTGCCGTTTTTGGCAAAGTATTTAGAAGTTGTTGAACCTGGCTTTAAAGATAAAATCACATTCACTGAAGGCAAACTAGAGAATTTTGATGCTGTGATCGCCACAGGTAGTGATAACACGGCACGCTATTTTGAATATTACTTTAAGGACAAGCCTTCTATTATAAGAAAGAACCGAAATTCGGTTGCAGTACTTACAGGCAATGAAACTCATGAGCAATTAGAAGCTTTATCCGATGATATGTTTAGATACTACGGTTTAGGTTGTAGAAATGTCTCAAAACTATTTGTCCCAAAGAACTATAATTTCGATGCGTTTTTTAAGGCGGTTTATAAATGGCACCATGTTATCCACGAAGCAAAATATGCCAACAACTATGATTACAACAAGGCTGTTTATTTAATGAGCGAGTTTGATATGCTTGAAAATGGATTTCTAATGGTTAAGGAAGATCCAAGCTATGCTTCGCCTATTGCTACTGTATTTTATGAAACCTACGATTCGGAAGATGATTTAAAGAAAAAACTCAAATCAGATTCAGATAAAATTCAATGTGTCGTGGCTGACGGCTTTATGAAAAACGAGGTGGATTTTGGTGAGACCCAAAAACCACAGCTTTGGGATTATGCAGATAATGTGGATACTGTTGAATTCTTGTTAAAAATTTGACCTAAAAATTATCAATTTATTAATACTTAATCCCTGATAAATTAGCACCTTTGTAGCTGTTTAAAAAATGACTCTTCAGGATATTTAGGAGATTCTGAAATAAATTCATGATAAAATGAAAAAGCATAATTTTAGCGCAGGTCCTTGTGTATTGCCAAAAACAGTAATTGAAAAAGCATCAGAAGCCCTGATAAACTTTGATGATGGACTATCCCTTATAGAAATTTCTCACCGTAGTAAGCCTTTTGTAGATGTAATGGAAAATGCCAGGTCATTGGCGTTGGAACTTCTAGGATTAGAGGGCAAAGGCTATAAGGCGTTGTTTCTACAAGGTGGAGCGAGTACTCAATTTTTGATGGTCGCTTTAAATCTATTAGAAAAACGCGCAGGTTACTTAAATACTGGTACTTGGTCGGATAAGGCTATTAAGGAAGCTAAAATCTATGACGATATATATGAAGTAGCATCCTCCAAAAGTGCTAATTTTAATTATATCCCAAAAGGTTATGACATCCCTGAAGATTACGATTATTTTCATTGTACTTCTAACAATACCATTTTCGGAACGCAAATGAAACATTTTCCTACATCACCAATCCCGATGGTATGTGATATGAGTAGTGATATCTTTTCACGTCAATTGGATTTTACTAAATTCGATTTGATCTATGCTGGCGCACAGAAAAATATGGGTCCTGCAGGTACTACTTTAGTTGTTGTGAAGGAAGATATTTTAGGTAAAGTGTCTCGTAAGATTCCATCAATGATGGATTACAAGGTTCACATTAGCAAAGGCAGTATGTTTAACACACCACCTGTATTTGCAGTATATACAAGTATGCTGACCTTGCAGTGGTTAAAGGATTTAGGTGGCATAAAAGCTATTGAAGAGGAAAATGACAAAAAAGCGCGATTGATTTATTCTGAGATTGATTTGAACCCTTTATTCAAAGGTTATGCCGTTAAAGAAGATCGTTCTAATATGAATGCCACTTTCACTCTAGAAAACGAAAATCTTAAAGAAACTTTTGATGCCATGTGGAAAGAAGCTGGCATAAACGGATTAAATGGCCACAGAAGTGTTGGTGGCTATAGAGCTTCTATGTACAATGCCTTATCGCTAGATAGCGTAAAAGTACTGGTGGAAGTTATGAGCGAACTTGAGAGTAAGGCTTAAGAAAGCCTTCAGTAAGCACTTGCAGTTTGCAGAGCTTAATAAATTAAAATAATAATAATCGTCATTCCGAACGAAGTAAAGGAATCTCTTTAATGAGATTGTCACATCATTCTTCCTCGCAATGACAAAAAACTGAATAATGAAAGTATTAGCAAACGACGGAGTTTCACAAAGCGGTATTGATGCCTTGGAAGCTGCTGGATATGAAGTCATAACAACTACAGTTGCGCAAGAGCAATTACAAAATTACATTAACGACAATAACATTGATGTCCTTTTGGTAAGAAGTGCCACAAAAGTTAGAAAGGATATTATCGACAACTGTCCTAACCTTAAGGTTATTGGCCGTGGTGGTGTTGGTATGGACAATATTGATGTAGAATATGCACGCAGTAAAGGTTTACATGTTATCAATACACCAGCAGCATCTTCGCATTCTGTTGCCGAATTGGTATTTGGACACTTCTATGGCTTGGCTCGTTTTCTTCATAACTCTAATCGTGATATGCCGCTAGAAGGTGATACTAATTTTAAAAGTTTAAAAAAATCTTACGCAAAAGGAACTGAGCTAAAAGGAAAAACACTTGGAGTTATTGGTTTTGGAAGAATTGGACAAGCTACAGCAAAAGTAGCTATCGGAGCAGGAATGAAAGTTGTTGCCTTTGATCCTTTTATTGAAAAAGCAGATTTGGAACTAGAGTTTTTTGACGGACAAAACTTAAAATTTGAAATTGAAACCATTTCTAAAGAAGACGTCTTAAAACAATCAGATTTCTTGACGCTACATGTACCTGCTCAGAAAGAGTATGTAATAGATGAAAAAGAGTTTAACCAAATGAAAGATGGTGTAATCATCGCCAATGCTGCACGTGGTGGAGTTGTAAACGAAGTGGCGCTTGTCAAAGCTCTCGAAAGCGGAAAAGTGGCTAGAGCGGCTTTAGATGTTTTTGAAAAAGAACCAGCTCCAGAAATTCAGTTGTTAATGAATCCTTCTCTTTCATTAACTCCTCACACAGGTGCTGCAACAAATGAAGCACAAGATAGAATTGGCGTGGAGTTAGCTGAGCAAATCATAAGTATTTTAAGTTAAGTCTTAAAAATGTGACCAAAGCAAAAAATATGAGTCCTACAACTGTGGGACTTTTTTTTGTACCTTCAAATACTAAATTTATTAACCGTAATCACAAAACAAAATGGAAGGAATTTTAGACTTATTAAACAGTGACTTAGGAAAAACCATCATAAGTGGTGTTTCTGGATCTACAGGAACAGACCAAAATAAAACAAGTAGTGTTTTAACCATGGCATTGCCTGTTCTTATGAAAGCTATGGAGCGCAATGCTTCTACGCCAGAAGGAGCTCAAGGTTTAATGGGTGCATTAAATAGCAAACACGACGGAAGTATCTTAGACAACTTAGGTGGTCTTTTTGGAGGTGGAGTCGATGAAGACGTAAAAACTGATGGAGATAAAATTCTTGGCCATGTTTTGGGTCAAAGACGTCATGGTGTTGAGCAAGTGTTAGGTCAGAAAGCAGGATTAGATACAAGTTCTGTTGGTAATATTCTTAAAGTTGCTGCTCCAATATTAATGGGTGTTTTAGGTAAACAAGCTCGTCAGAACAATGTAAGTTCACAAAGTGATTTAGGTGGCTTACTAGGAGGTTTATTAGGAGGAAGTAAGACTAGCAATGAGCAAAGTTTTCTTGAGAAAATATTAGATGCCGATGGTGATGGTAGTGTCATCGATGATGTTGCTGGTATGGTACTAGGTGCTGGAAAAAAGAAAAGAGGCGGACTCGGTGGTCTTTTAGGCGGTCTATTCGGAAAATAGTATTCAAATACTATGATATGTAAAAAGCAGTTCCTATTGGAGCTGCTTTTTTTGTTATTATTCTTCAACAGACTAAAAAAAGGATTGTTTACTCATTGAAACGACCAGTTTACAAAATGGGGCTATAAAATAGTGTTGATTTTACCTTGCTTTGTAGTGTTAAATAGAATTTAAAATATAAACAACACTCATTAATTTTTAATATCTTTAGTAATATGAAAAAAATCATCCCATTTATCGTATTTATAGCCCTTATTGCAAGTTGCAAATCTTACGACAATGACCAAACTATCAACAACAGTAATGATAGTGGTTTAGTGGAAAACGATACGGTTTCCATTAGTAGTGACGAAAGTGACTACGAAATTATAATCATTGAACCGGGTTTTAATGCTTGGCTGCAATCTAGAGCCAGACCAAGAGGGTTTCACTCCCAACAATGGTTAGAGTCTCGTAATGCCTTATTGGTACAATCGTGGAACCAAAGGAATCTACAACCCATGGTCTATGACCCAAATTTATATCAGCTACGGATAGATTACGATACACGCACAGATTATGGTTATGATGTTAACTATAAACTCTATAACTATTTTTTATATTTTCAGTTAAAATATAACCAAAGGTTAACATCTTTCGTTCCTAGAATTTAGCTTAAATTTGCAGCACTTAAAAAGTGTTATGGAAAAATTCAAAAAACAATGGGAAATACAACACAATTGGCAGTTGTTGTTTCCCTTTTTTGGTTTACTTGCTTTAGGCTATTCTGCCTTTAAACTCTCTAATGCTTTTTTAAAGGACTACCCTATTGCATTTTCAATTGTAGCTACAGTCCCTGTTTTTTATAGTCTATTGAAGCTAACCTTATTCATTTTCAAAAAACTGGAAAACAAGTGGATACTCGATTATAAATGGGAAATGATCCGAGTATTTATAGTCTTTGCCATAACCGGTTCATCGTCTATGCTTATAGGTAGACCAATAATGAAGTTAATAGGTATTACTAAAGAAAACTTAAATCCTCTGCTCTATTGGATTTTATTCATTATTATTGGGCTAATTTTTTATCAAATCCTTTTGGTTTTCTTTGGTTGGCTTTTTGGTCAATTTAAATTCTTTTGGGAGTTTGAAAAGAAAATGTTGAGACGATTTGGTTTAAAGCGTTTTGTAGATTGAGAATTAAGACCATTATAACATACCTTTTTAAAGTACTAGCATTTACGTTAGCACTCTCAGTGTTGTTGCCAACAGCAGTAAAGTTGTCGCATGTTTTCAATCATCATGAGCATGAAGTTTGTGAGAATGACAATAACTTAAACACACATCTTCACAAATTAGATTTAGATTGTGATTTCTACAAGTTTAAGCTTACAAGTCAATTTTATTTCAAGTTAAAATTAGAAGACTTCAAGGTTTTTGAAGACAATTATAAAATAACTAACTCTCAGTATGAGTTTGTTAGTAACTTTCAAAAATTACAAACTGCACTCAGAGGACCTCCTCAACTGATTTAATATACACAGGATACAAATTTTTTTACCAAATTATTAAATCATTACATCATGAAAAAATTATTGGCATTGGCCATAAGCTTATATTGCTTTGGTATCAATGCACAACATACATTTACAGGCAAAGTCATAGATAATACAACACAACAAAGCATCAGTTTTGCCACAATTTACTTCCCAGAACTTGAAAACGGAACTACCGCAAACGAGAACGGTGAATTCTCAATAGATATAAGCTCTGGCACCTTTAAACTCGTTGTTTCGAGTATTGGTTACGAAACTAAATCGTTGCAGATAAAGATTCCGATGTCCGAAGACTTTATTATAGTGCTTTCGGAATCTGCAATAGAGATGGAAGAAGTCATCATTTCAACACCTTTTCACAAGTTACAAAGTGAAAACGTGATGAAGGTAGAACAAAAGAAAATAAAGGAATTAAAGGCTTCTGGAGCCGTTACCTTAGCGGAAGGCATTACTAATATTGCTGGTGTGGAGAGTGTTACCACAGGGAATAGCATAGGTAAACCCGTAATACGAGGTTTAAGCTCCAATCGTGTGTTGGTTTACACGCAAGGCGTGAGGTTAGAAAACCAACAATATGGGGACGAGCACGGTCTTGGCATTAACGATGCAGGTATAGAAAGTGTAGAGGTTATAAAAGGACCCGCTTCTCTACTGTATGGTAGTGATGCCTTAGGTGGTGTGTTATACTTAAACCCAGAACGTTTTGCTAATGCAAATGAATCGTCAGCAGATGCTTCAGTAAATTACTTTAGTAATACAAGAGGTTATGCAACAAATGCTGGCTACAAAGCCTCTAAGGATGGTTTTAAATTTTTGTTTAGAGGTAGTCTTACTGAACACTCAGATTATGAAACCAATCGTTATAGAGTAACAAATTCACGCTATAGGGAACAGGATTTTAAAGCAGGTTTAGGGTATCAGGCATCAAAATTTAAAACAGAGTTCCGTTATAATTTGAATAATGCTAAAATTGGACTTCCAGAAGAAATTGGTATTCAATCCACAAACAGAGCTCCATTATTGCCTTATCAAAATATCGATAATCATATTTTCAGTTCTAAATCTACATTGTTTTTTGAAGATTCGAGCTTAGATGTTGTTTTAGGTTATACCTATAATAATAGAAAAGAGTTTGAAGAGCATCACCATCATGATGAAGACGACCACGAAAATGAAGAAGATCACGAAGACGAACATGATGAAGATGAAGAGATTACTGAGCCAGCCCTTCACATGAAGCTAAAAACCTTTAGCTATAACGTTAAATATAATCTGCCTGAACTTGGGCGTTTTGAGACCATCGTCGGTGTGCAAGGCATGAATCAGGTGAACACAAATTATGGTGAAGAGATTCTAATTCCGAATGCAACAACTAATGATTTTGGTGTACTGGCAACTTCTCATATTCATTTTGAAACGGTTGATGTGCAATTGGGTGCGCGTTATGACTACAGAAATATAGCTATAGAGAACAATGCCGAAAAAAGCTTTAATTCGTTTAACGGCGCTTTGGGCTTTAAGACAGATATTTTTAATAGAGTAACAGCGAGACTTAATTTGGCATCTGGCTTTAGGGCGCCAAACTTAGCAGAATTAGCCTCTGATGGTACACATGAAGGTACAAACCGTTATGAAATCGGAAATATTAATCTTGATTATGAACAAAATTTACAGGTAGATTTAGCTCTGGAATATAAGAACGAGCATGTTGAGTTATTTGCAAATGGGTTCTATAACAAAGTCAACGATTATATCTACTTAAATCCTAATGGTGAATTTATAGAAGACGACCCTGTTTTCATTTATGAGCAACAAGATGCCACACTTTATGGTGGTGAGTTTGGCTTACACTTACATCCACACCCTTTAGATTGGTTGCATTTTGAAAGCAGTTTTGAAACCGTTACTGGCAAATTGGATAATGATGATTATTTACCGCTTATTCCTGCTAATTCATTGACAAATACGGTAAGGGTAGAATTCGATTTTCAATCGGTTAAAGACAGTTATGTTTTTGTAAAGTTGCGCTCAACTTTCGCACAAAATAACACGAACCCTTTTGAAACTGCATCAGATGCTTACAACCTCTTAAGTGTTGGCATTGGTGGTTCTTTTGAGTTTTTAAAGAATGATATGGCAGTAACACTATCTGCCACTAATCTGTTAGATACGGAATATATTCACCATTTATCGCGCCTTAAGCCAGATGGTATTTTGAATATGGGGCGTAATGTTAATTTGGGAATTACTTATACCTTATAAAAAAAAAGCACTCAAATGAGTGCTTTTTTTATGCGTTATCTTTAGGTTTTTCTTTTTTAATGAAATAGGTGTAAATCCACATTAGAGTAAATGATGGTATGATATCAAAACCAGGCAAAGCCTCTTCAACAAAAGTGATGACACCAGCAATTCTTCCTTCTTTCCCTTTATATAATTTGGTCATTAACCAACCTGAAACTGGCGCCCAGATAATATCAGAGAATTCTCCGACACCAGGTATGATGAAAGATACAAAGCCCAATGCGTCAAACAATAGACCTAGAAATAGTATTTGGTATTTTTTCATATTTTATTTATGAATTACAGAGCAAGAAGTGTTCCAAAATATGGCACCTGTCGCTTCGTCAGAAAAATTCCATTAACATAACTTAAGGCTTTTTAACTTTTAGTTAAGACCGTTGCGTAACCTGACAAGTTAGTTTTGCAAAGTTGAAGTGTAACAACCGCAAAATAATTATGTCTTTAACAATATACTAAACTATCATCAATCATCAATCCATTATGAACTTACGTTCAATTCTACTATTGCTATTTATTTGTTTTTCAAGCATTGCCATATCCCAAGACGAGGTCATCCTTCCTGAAGAAAAAAAATCATTAAACATCAATCGAGCAGAACAAGCTCCTAAAATAGATGGCGTTTTAGATGATGTCGCTTGGCAAAATGCTGAGATAGCCACTAATTTTATTTCATTTAGACCAGAAATTGGAGATAAACGTCCACCTGAGGAACGAACCGAGGTGAAAATGACCTACGATAACCAGGCCATTTATATTGGAGCCTATCTTTACGATGATCCTACAAAAATCATGAAACAGTTGACGAGTAGAGATAATTTTGGTCAAAATGATTTTTTTGGTATCGTAATCAATCCAAACAATGATGCTCAAAACGATACACAGTTCTTCATCTTTAGCTCGGGTCAGCAAGCTGATGCTATTGCAAACCCTACAATTGGTGAAGATTTTGGATGGAATGCTGTTTGGGAAAGTTCCGTTAAAATTGTTGATGATGGCTGGATTGTAGAAGTAAAAATCCCATATCGTGCTTTACGATTTACAGATCAGGAAGAACCAACTTGGGGATTACAATTCCATAGACAATTTAGAAGAGAACGGTCGCAATACACATGGAACCCAATTGATCCAACAAAAGGAAATATTGGCATCTACCATGGAGAATTAACAGGGTTAAAAAACATTAAACCACCTGTGAGGCTTAACCTCTACCCTTTTTCAACAGGAATTATAAATGATTTTGATGGGGAAACCGAAACCGACTTAACCTTTGGTATGGATGTAAAATATGGTATTACAGACAATTTTACATTAGATGCTACTCTTGTACCAGACTTTAGCCAAGCTGGTTTTGATAACGTAACACTAAACCTTGGGCCATTTGAGCAAACCTTTTCTGAGCAACGGCAGTTTTTCACCGAAGGTGTAGAATTATTCTCTAAAGGTAATTTGTTCTTTTCAAGACGCGTAGGTAACAGACCAAGTGGCAGACTAAATCTATCTGATGACGAAGTAGCAAATGTGCCAAGTGAGGTAAAGGTTTTAAATGCGATAAAAATTTCCGGACGAACAAAAGAAGGATTGGGTATTGGAATTTTTAATGCCATTACCGAAAAAACAGAGGCAACAATTACAAATACAACCACTAATGAAAAACGTAATGAAGTCGTAGAGCCTTTTGCCAATTACAATATTCTTGTTGTAGACCAACAATTTAATGGTAACTCTTCTATTAGTTTAATCAATACCAATGTACTGAGAGAAGGAAGTTTTAGAGATGCTAATGCAACAGCATTAGTTACCAGCATACAGAATAAACGTAACACGTATAGAATAATTGGCGAAGCTAAAATGAGCAATGTTAACCGTCAATTTGATGATAATGAAACCGGATACAGTACGTTCTTTTTTATAGGAAAAGCACATGGTAATTTTAGATATAGTTTTGACCACAGCTTTGCAGACACAAAGTTTGATATTAATGATCTTGGACTTATCTTTAGAAATAACTACAATAACTTTGGAGCAGATGTATCCTATAGAATCTTTGAGCCCCAAGGCAATCTTAATAACTACCGTATAAGTGCATATATCAATTACAAAAACCTAGCTAATCCAGGAACCTTTACAGGTATAAATTTTGGAGCAAACTACAATGCACAGACCAAAGCTTTGAATAATTATGGGTTTAATATGAATATTGAACCAGGCAAACAATACGATTATTTTGAGTCTAGGGATGGCAGATTTTTTATATACGAAGATATTGTATCTGGTGGTGGGTACTACTCTTCAAATTATAACAAAAAATTTGCTTATGATATTAATGCTAACATATTTAAGATATTTGAAGATGGAAGGGATTTATTTGGGTACAACCTAAATTTAAGTCCTAGATTCAGGTTTAACGATAAATTCCAAGTGGTATATAGCATGAATCTTAATATGTCCAACGGATCCAGAGGTTATGCCACAAGAGTAGATAACCAGCCTATTTTTGGCGAGCGAAACCGCAAAAGATTAACCAATAGTATTTCAGCAAACTATACTTTTAATCCTTTTAACTCATTGGCATTAACGTTTAGACATTATTGGGATACTGTAAACTATGACGATGAATTATTTACCTTATTAGACAATGGTCGCTTAACTACAGCATCTGGTTACACTGTAGATAATATTGGTAACAGTCCAAATATAAACTTTAGTACGTGGAATATAGATTTGAGCTATTCATGGCAATTTGCACCAGGAAGTTTTTTAACAGCTTTGTATAGAAATCAGTTGTTTAATTTTGATACCATGTCGGAAGACAGTTATTCGGAAAGTTTAAATACATTATTTGATCAGCCGATGCAGCATACACTCTCTGTTAGAGTGCAGTACTTTATAGATTTTAATGGTATTAAATCTGTTTTTAAAAAGAAAACACCTGCTCAAACTGGGCAAGCGAGTAGATTTAACAATAGACCATTTAATCCGTTTAATACACTACCGTAAAACATGATGCAATAATCGTATTAAAATAGTATTTTCGCTAACACTATGATTAAGGCAACAAATATTCATAAATCCTATAGCGACCTTCATGTATTGAAAGGTGTAGATTTAACCATTTCTGAAAGTGAAATTATATCCATAGTGGGTGCTTCTGGTGCTGGTAAAACTACACTATTGCAAATCTTGGGCACTTTAGACAAACCCGATTATAAGACGGATACCGACCTCACTATCAACGGACAATCCATAACATCTTTAAACGATAAAGCATTAGCAAAATTTAGAAATAACCATATTGGTTTTATCTTTCAATTTCACCAATTACTGCCAGAATTTACAGCTTTAGAAAATGTGTGTATTCCTGCTTTTATAAATAATACACCAAAAGCAAAAGCAGAGCAACGCGCTAAGGAACTACTCGATTATTTAGGTTTATCAGAGCGTTTACAACATAAACCCAACAGTATGTCTGGTGGTGAGCAGCAGCGTGTGGCTGTAGCCAGAGCTTTAATAAATGAACCTAAAATTATCTTTGCCGACGAACCTTCTGGGAATTTAGATAGTGAATCTGCGGAACAACTTCACAATTTATTCTTTAAACTACGAGACGAATTTAAACAAACCTTTGTTATTGTTACCCATAACCAAGAACTCGCAGAAATGGCAGACAGGCAATTGACTATGGTGGATGGGAAAATTGTGGGATAGGTTTGTGTCAGGCTTATATATCTATTGTATAACCGACAGTAAAAGATTCATATATGGTAATTTTTAGGTTATTTTAGACTTTAGCAATTCCGAGTGGATACCGATATAGTCAGAACCTCCGTAATCGCCGTTAATTTCGTTAATTGCAGTAACTTATTCAAAATCAATCGTTTCCCTATCTGTTAATTTAGTTAGTTCAATAGGATTTTCCTCAAATCTTTTTACTGGTCTATCCAGTTTTTGACTTGTGTGTCCAATTGCGAATCCCATTTTATAACCAATATTGTCCTTAGTTGTTAAATATACATTATCATGTTCCTCGTCCCAATCAGGAATAAAAATCATAACTTTTTTATTTACTAAGTCTTCCCTCATCCAAGCATCTCCAGTCTCTGTCGAATACCATCCTTTAACATCAGGTTTATAATCAGATTTTAAACTTAAGTCATGAGCATTAACCAAATAATTAATAAAATAACAGTATCGCTCAAAATCAATGTCATAAGGGAATGTAATCACGAATTTATTGTTAAGAAGAAATAATCTAGGTTGAGCAATATATGTCTCTTGGTTATAAATATTACAAAATTGTTCAATAGCCTGTTTTAAATAATCCAGTTTTATATTTTTCACTAAAATTAATTTATCATTCTCAATCAGCTTGGATGGTTTTTGTGTATCGCTCGGTCTTTTTTTACTACTTAAGTCAGGTGAAGATGGTTTTAATCCAGATTGAAAAATAAAAATCACAACTATTACAATAAATCCGATAATAAAAAATGTTTTATTCATTTTGAAACAACTTTTTGTTAAAGTTTCAGTATCTCGATTCTGCTTTAATATTGCAACTATAGGTTGATTTTATCGTCTGTTAAAGAAACAGGCTCAACAAAGGTAAGCAAGTTACCATTTTAATCTCCATATGTCCATACGCAGCATTACGTATTTTTTAAGCTATCAGCATTAAAATAAAAGCCTTGTTTCCGTTTCCAAAAATGGCTTAAATCCGTAATTTTGTAGTATCCATTAAAAATAAGACCAATGACGTATAGAATTGAAAAAGATACCATGGGCGAGGTTAAAGTCCCAGCAGATAAACTTTGGGGAGCGCAAACCGAGCGTTCTCGTAATAATTTTAAAATTGGTGCACCTGCATCCATGCCTTTAGAGGTAGTGTATGGCTTTGCTTATCTTAAAAAAGCGGCTGCTTATACCAATTGTGAATTGGGTGTTTTAGACAAAGATAAACGCGATTTAATTGCGCAGGTATGTGATGAAATTTTAGATGGTAAGCACGACGATCAGTTTCCTTTGGTGATTTGGCAAACGGGTTCTGGGACACAAAGCAACATGAATGTTAACGAAGTCATTGCCAATAGAGCACAACAACTGGCTGGTAAAGTTATTGGTGAGGGTGAGAAAACCATTCAGCCTAACGATGATGTTAATAAATCCCAATCCTCAAATGACACCTTCCCTACTGGGATGCATATTGCGGCTTATAAAAAAGTGGTGGAAACGACCATTCCTGGAGTGATTCAATTAAGAAATACGCTTCATAACAAATCCCAAGAGTTTAAAGATTGTGTAAAGATTGGTAGAACACATCTTATGGATGCGACTCCGCTAACATTGGGTCAGGAATTTTCTGGTTATGTCTCACAATTAGACCATGGCTTAAAAGCTTTAGAGAGTACCTTGTCACATCTAAGTGAATTGGCACTTGGAGGTACTGCAGTAGGTACTGGCTTAAACACACCAGAAGGTTATGATGTCTTGGTTGCCAAATATATTGCTGATTTTACAGGATTGCCATTCGTTACGGCAGAAAATAAATTTGAAGCACTTGCTGCACACGATGCAATTGTTGAAACTCATGGAGCTTTGAAACTTTTAGCGGTTTCTTTAAATAAAATAGCTAACGATATTAGAATGATGGCTTCTGGCCCACGCTCTGGTATTGGAGAAATTATTATTCCTGCAAACGAGCCTGGCAGTTCTATTATGCCAGGAAAAGTAAATCCAACGCAGAGCGAAGCCTTAACTATGGTCTGTGCGCAAGTGATGGGTAACGATGTTGCCATTACTGTTGGTGGTACGCAAGGTCACTACGAGCTTAATGTGTTTAAACCTATGATGGCAGCTAATATTTTACAATCTGCGCAATTAATAGGTGATGCCTGTGTAAGTTTTGACGAGAATTGTGCACAAGGTATAGAGCCTAATCACGCAGTGATTAAAGAGTTACTGAATAACTCCTTAATGCTGGTAACAGCCTTAAATACTAAGATTGGTTATTACAAAGCAGCCGAAATAGCAAATACAGCACATAAAAACGGAACCACATTAAAAGAGGAAGCCATTAACCTTGGTTATGTTACTGCTGAAGAGTATGATGAATGGGTAAAACCAGAAGATATGGTTGGTAGCTTAAAGTAAATGTAAGTTATTGAATGTCAAGCAGAATAATAATATTATAAAATAAATTCTTACATTAGTAAAAACTAATCTAAAAAAATTATGAAAAGAACTTTACTTACTTTAATATCAATCTTCTGTGTTTTATTCACGGTCAACTCCCAAACCGTTTGGGATCCTATACAAAATATTGATCCTTCTACAGGAGCAGATGCATACGTTATAGCATCTGGTGATTTAGATGGAGATTCAGACATAGATATTGCCATGGGTACTTATAATTTTTCTGCAGATGTAGTTAAATGGTATCAGAATGATGGTAGTGGAAATTTCACAATAATGCCAACAGTTTCGGATGCTGGTACTTTATTTGGTATTGGAGGTATGGTCATAGCAGATTTAGATGGTGTAAACGGTAATGATATCGTAGCGAGTTCATATTCTAACGACACCGTAATGTTTTATGCCAACAATGGAGCTGGTGGTTTTGCAACAGGTGTTGCCATATCGACTACAGCTGATGGTGCAGGTCAGGTTACTGCAGTCGATATTAATAATGACGGTAATTTAGATATTTCAGTTGCTGAATACGATGGTGCCACAACATCTTGGTTTCCAGGGAATGGTGATGGTACTTTTGGTGCTAAACAAACAATAGCAAATGTGACCCTACCAGGGAATTTAAGTTTTGATGACTTTGACAATGATGGTGATTTAGATGCCATTGTTGGGTATATTGATGGAACAACCGATGGTACTATTGAGATTTATTACAACCAATATATAGAGAGTGGAACAATGACTGTTTCTTGGATAAAAGATACTGTAACTGTTGATAGCGGCAATCCGTTTTTATTTGTTGCAGCTTTCGCTGATGTCAATGATGACGGTATTTTGGATATTGTGAAATCTGACAACACAAGTGGTGAGGTAGCTTGGTATAGCAAAGTAAAGAACGGCCCTTCTATAGAAACTATGATTTCTGATGAAACTATCATTGACAGACCTGCCGTTGTTGCCGTAGCCGATTTTGATAATGACACTTACAATGATGTGGTAGTAACGGACGGAGGAAGTGCAGACGATGCCCTTATTTGGTTTGAAAGTACAGATTTTGGTGGTCTTAATACTGAGGCTTTAATTGCAGACCACAATTACCAAGTATTTGGAATTACAATCGCTGATTTTGACGGTGATGGAGACAAGGATATTGCGAGTGTCGGCTTCTTTAGTGAAACCGTAGATTGGTATGAAAATAGATTAGAAACTCTGTCAGACAATGATTTTGTTACTTCTCAGTTAAGTATCTTCCCTAACCCTACCAAAGACGTATTAAATTTTGAAGGGTTTAACGAAAGCATAATTGATATTACTATCACAGATATATTAGGAAAAAATATTATGACTACAGCTCATAACTCTAATGAGACTTTAGATGTTTCAGAATTAGCAGATGGTATTTATAACATTAGTATCAATGGGAAATTTGCTTCAAAATTCATAAAAAAATAGAGATATAAATATTTTAAAATCTTAAGCGCTAGTTCTATCAGCTAGCGTTTTTTTTATTCAAAAAAAAGAAAGAACTTTACAAAAAAGCAAACCCATGTCTATACTCATCACCAATATTAAGCAACTTTTACAAGTCCACGACTCTAATGTTACACTTGTAAAGGGCAATGACATGAAAACACTACCAGTGTTAGAAAATGCTTACCTATACGTTGAGCACGATACCATTATAGAATACGGTGAAATGAAATACTGTGATGGTCTTGAAGCAGAAACCGTTATTGATGCCACTGGCAAAATTGTTTTACCTTCTTGGTGCGACTCTCATACACATATAGTTTATGCAGGTGATAGAACATCAGAATTTGTTGACAGAATCAATGGCTTGAGTTATGCCGAAATCGCCAATCGTGGTGGTGGAATTTTAAACTCTGTAAAATTACTTCAAGACACTTCTGAAGAAGATTTATATGAGCAATCCATAAACCGAATGGAAGAACTCATAAAAATGGGAACAGGAGCTTTTGAAATTAAAACCGGTTATGGACTTACTGTTGATGCCGAATTGAAAATGCTACGTGTTATAAAACGTATAAAGCAGGAAAGCCTAGCCAAAATAGCACCTACCCTTTTAGCCGCTCATGCAATACCCGAAGCTTATCGTGCTAAAAAAGATAAATACATTAAATTAATTACAGAACAGTTAATCCCAAAAGCAGCCAAACTGAATATTGCATATTATATAGATGTCTTTTGTGAAGAAGGCTATTTTGATATTAATGATACAGAAGCCATTTTAAAGGCTGGCCTAAAACATAAGCTGAGACCAAAAATTCATGTGAACCAATTTAATATTCTTGGTGGAGTTGCATTAGGCGTAAAACACAATGCATTATCTGTAGACCACTTGGAAGAACTGAATGAAGATGATATTAAAGCATTAAAAAATAGCGACACTATACCAGTGGCTTTACCTGGTTGCTCATATTTTTTAAGTATTCCTTATACACCAGCAAGGCAACTTATTGATGCAGGACTTCCATTAGCAATTGCAACGGATTATAATCCAGGTTCCGCTCCCAGTGGTAATATGAATTTTATTGTAAGTGCCGCTTGCGTAAAGTTAAAAATGACACCAGAAGAAGCAATAAATGCAGCGACTATAAATGGTGCTTACGCTATGGGAATAAGTAATCTGTATGGAAGCATTACAAGAGGCAAAAAGGCTAATCTCATTATCACAAAACCTCTAAATCATTATAGCGAAATTCCTTATGCCTTTGCTCACAATCCTGTTGAGCAAGTTATTATCAACGGTCAATTAAAGGATATAAATAATCCGGAAGAGAACTTCCGGATATAGCATTATCTCAATAAACTGTTATTTCAACTCTAATCTATAGCTCGTAATTAGACTCTGTCTATCATAAATATTTACTGTATAAATACCTTTTGAGAGTTCTTCAGAATCTTCTATATCTAAATAGTCGCATTTATTTATATTCTCATTCTTATAGTCAAATGCTGTAATGAAGGAATAGTTCAATTCAAATCGTTCTTCCTTAAAGCGTTTATATTTTGGTGATACAACGAGCTGTCTAGGACCAATAACCTGAACATAAAGTTCCTTTGTGCCTTCTTTTACCAAAGGGTTTTTGGCAATGGTATAACAAACTTCAAACTTGTCGGTTTTTCTAGCTCTATTGGTTTCAATTTGTTTACCCGAAGAGCGTTCTTTAAATGCTCTAGCATTAAGGTGAACCATATTAAGAAAAGCCATACTTTCAACTTTCTTATTTAGTTGTTCTTTCTCTTCCTGAAGTTGTGAGTTTTGGTCTTGATAAGACACTAGTTGATTATGAGCCTTAGACAATTCATTTTTCCTAATATTTAGAGATTGTACTAAAAGCCCATTGTCTTGCTTCAACTCATTATTTTCTCTAATCAACCCCTTAAGTGTAGTATGTAATTCTAATTGTCTGTCTTTAAGTGTCAATAAAGATTTTAAGGTTATTGTAGTGGTTTCTAAAGAATCTACGAGCCTGTCAATTTTTAACTTAGCATCAAGTAGTTCGTCATTTTTCCAGTTCCGTTCTTCCAAAAGTTCATCGTAAGAATTAGACATATTTTCTAGTTCTTTGATCAATGCGATTTTCTCTTGCTCTAATTCTGATTTTATGTTTTGGTTTATAATAGAGAAATAAGAAATTCCGAGGGCAACTAATACTATTATAGAGGCTAAAGCTATTTTTGAACCTCTTTTGGTAATCATTTTCATAGTGTAATAATTTGGATTAATAATTCACCCTTAAGACACTTTATAATTCTTTTACCCTATGAAAATTTAAAAATAATGCACAAAAAAAACCCGGAAGCAAGCGCTTCCGGATTTTTAACTATCAATCAATCAAATAATCAACTCTTACTTCATTACAAATTCTGAAGAAGAAATCAACTCTTTATCATTAAATACATTTATCTTATAACGACCTTCTTCAAACTTAGAGTCTTCAAGTACGTTAATATATTCGCAAATGTTTAAGTTTCTGTTTTCGTAGTTAAAACGACTAATTAAACTGTAGTTTAAAACCTGGTCTTCAAACTGAATCTGTTCATTAGCACCTAATACGTTGTTCTTAGGGTCGATTACCTGAACATACAATTCTTTGTCGCCAGCTTCAGTCAATTTGTTTTTAGCAACCGTAAAACAAACTTTAATTTTGTCACTACGCTTAGCACGCTCAGTTGGTATTTGCTTTCCACTACTTCTTTCTATCACACCCATACCAATTAAACCAACAGTTTGCAAAGCAGCAGCATCTTCTACTACAGTAGCTAATTCTGTATTTTGAACTAATAAAGAATCTGTAAACACTGTTCGCTCAGCTAATTGTACTTGAGTACTATCTAAGGATGTTGCTAAATATTCGTTCTCAACTTTCAGTTTATCATTTTCAGCCATTAAGACATCCATTTCTTCCTGTAATGCCATAAACTTCTTTTTGTATCTCCATAAGCTATTTACACTTGTTTGAGATACTTTTAAAGAATCCATTAAGCCTGTAATTCTTTCTCTAGCAGCAATTAAATCTTGATTTTTAATTTCGCTCTCAGCAATGGCTTCATCATATTGTGCGGCCATTATGTTAAGGTCGTTCATTACTTGTTCCTTTTCTGTAATGAGTGTTTTTTCGGTTTCTTTATTATCTGTATAAAGCTTAGAAGCATAAAAAGCTGTTCCTAAAAATAATACCAATAAAATTCCTAATCCGACTTTTAAACCTGTACTTGTTTTTTGCGAATTTTCCATAAATTTTAGTTTTTAAGTTATTGTAATTCTTGTTTTTTTATTTAGTTTGAGTTTAAAGTAAAAGCTGTACATTTATTTTTGTAAATATTAATCCAAAATGCAAAATCTCGTTTTATTCACTTCAAAAGATCGCGATACACTTTTAAAAGCTCGTAAAGGAGAATCAAAATTTGGAGAACATATTCAGTTATTACCTAACCTCACTAACATATACGATGACATTGTTAATTTAGACGTTGACTATGTTATTTTTGGGATTTCTGAGGACATCGGAGTCTTTGCAAACCTCGGTCATACAGGTACATACAAAGCTTGGAGCACTGTGATTAAATTTTTGTTAAATACACAAAATAATGACTTTACAAAAGCCAGTCGTGTTCTAATATTAGGTCATTTAGATTATGATACTCAAAGAAAAGAGCTAACTAATTTAGATGTTTCTAAGAAGAAAAACATAAAAAAGGCAAGACATTTTGTTGAACATATTGATAATGATGTCTCTCATATAGTATCGTCAATTATTAAAGCAGGAAAGACACCAATAATTATAGGCGGAGGACATAATAATGCCTATGGAAATATAAAAGGTCTGGCATTGGCAAAAAATGACAAAGTCAATGTTATAAACTTTGATGCGCATACCGACTTTAGGCCAGAAGAAGGGAGACATAGCGGTAATGGTTTTAGTTATACCTATGCCGAAGGGTTTTTAAAAAATTATTTCATATTTGGATTACATGAAAACTATACTTCAGATAAGTTATTTAAAACCATAAAGAAGATTAAGGATATAAAATACAATACTTATGAAGCGCTAGAGGTTAGATGCGATTTAGATTACAATTCTGAATTGGAAAAGGCCTTAAACCATGTCTCTGGTAGTAGTTTTGGAATTGAACTAGATTGTGATGCCATTGCCAATATACCCAGTAGTGCGGCAACACCAAGCGGCTTTAGCGTAAAGCAAGCCAGGCAATTTGTTCATATCGTTGCCAAACACCCTAATGCAAGTTATCTGCATATTTGCGAAGCTGCACCAACTAAGAAAACTGAAACTACAGTTGGAAAACTCATCAGCTATTTAATAACAGATTTTATAAGATCACATGGGAATTGAGATTATAGATTACGATAATAAATATGCCAAAAACTTTTACGATTTAAACATTGAATGGTTAAAAACTTACTTTTATGTAGAACCATATGATGAAGAAGTTCTAAGCAAACCCGATAAATACATTATTAACAAGGGAGGCTATATTTTCTTTGCCATAAAGGGAAATAAGGTTGTTGGTACAGTGGCTTTGATGCCTACAGAAGAAAACGGAATTTTAGAACTTACCAAAATGGCAGTACTGCCAGAAGAGCGTGGACAAAAAATCGGTCAAAAATTATTACAGCATTGTATTGATTTTGCCAAGTCTAAAAACCTTAAGGCACTTCTACTCTATTCTGCAACAAAGCTAGAAAACGCCATATATCTCTATAGAAAATATGGTTTTAAGGAATTGGATCTTGAGCCCAACAGTCCTTATCAACGCTCTGATATTAAGATGTTGTTAGAATTTTAATCTAATTTTCAATAGCCTTTAAAGAATCGAGTTGACGTTGTAAAGCCTCAATTTGTTTAGAATTATCGTTGACTTTTGGTATCGCTTTTAGCGAATCCATTTGGCGCTCCATAAT
This sequence comes from Winogradskyella ouciana, assembly GCF_965284585.1. Classification (NCBI taxonomy): domain Bacteria; kingdom Pseudomonadati; phylum Bacteroidota; class Flavobacteriia; order Flavobacteriales; family Flavobacteriaceae; genus Winogradskyella; species Winogradskyella ouciana. The sequence continues at coordinate 2,676,020 of NZ_OZ260095.1, read as the reverse complement.
ATCTTCATCCTTTGGCTGTTCTTGGTAGTAATAGCCAATACCTTCACTGGCTCTCCAGGCTTCGTTTAATTGGTTGTAAACGGTTTCGTCCCATGTGCTTGGATGTTTTACATCAATCCAAATCACATCACTGTACTCACTATCAATCAATACTAAATCTGGTGTAGCAGAACCATCAAATTGTTGTGCATTGGTATCACTTATGGAAGAAACCGTACCAAGAAAAAACATACGTTTTCTACCTGCAATGTCTTTTATATACGGTCTGAATTCTACTGGTGTACTGGCTTTCCAATCGTATTCTTTTCGGGATTCTTTCACTTTTAATGGCATTGCGGAAACGCCTGCAAAGCCTTCTTTTTTAGACGCATGGTCGTAATAATACATTTTATCCGTACCGTCTGCTGGAATAAAAACACTGTAACTTAAACTGGTGCGGTCATCTCCAACGGGTTCTAATCCAAACCAATGGTAGAGTCCGCTGTAGGCATCAGAATTACTTCCTGCAAAATCAAAATCCGTTACATAAGGTTGTTGATTCTGGTCTTTAGGCATCAATGGAATCTTAACCGCTGTTTCCATGTTCCAAGGTAATGGATCGCTGAATCCTCCGAGAAATTTTAGTGACTCTGCCTGAAGTTGCGATACTTTTTCAGCAAGTGTATTCTGCTTATTTAGGAATGGGTAATTCTTTATATCATCCGGACTTACAAATGTTCCTTTTCCAATGGTAATGCGCTCTAGATAGTCATTAAAATCGTGCTCACCATTGTCAATAATCATAACTCCACCAAAAGTTGGATATGGAAAAAAGAAGCCCTTCCATTTGATTAAACTAACCACTTGCACCCAATCCCCATTATCATTCTTCATGTAAAACGTATCGCTTGGCTCGTAATTAAACAACATCCAAGGGTTAAAGCGTTGCACCACGGCATTGTAGGTGTTTCGGCTAAATTTCAACGACTCGCCTATTGAAAAGGTCACAGGAATACGATTTTCGTTGGAAAACCTCGGAAAAGGCGTTGTACTACTCACAGAAAAGACTTCCTCTGTATTATCATTAATACGCTGCATGATGTACTTTTCACTCGGCTGAATGGCCATAGTCCATTTGTTCTCAGTGCCAATTCTTACCAAATGTGGCAATGACACATCCTTAGTTTCAGCAACCCGTTCTTTTGCCATGGAATGAACGTTTCGCAATGGCTGAATGCGCTCGTTTTGGGTTAATGGCAATTCATCTATTTCAACCTTATTTAGATTATTGAAGACGTTATAGGTTTTCATGTAGTCATAAAGACCTTGATTCCAACCCAGAAAATATAACAGTCCAAAAAATAAAATCAGTAATCCTAGAATACCCAAACGACCACCAGTATTGGCAATTTTTCTAAACTTCCTTAATCCTAAAACAAGAACCAAAACACTTATGAGAATGATGAAGATGTACTTTCTGAAAAATAATAGTACAGGTTGGTAATCGTCCCTAAAAAAGAACAATAAAATAAGGATTAGTAAACCGACAAAAATTGTGATTCGTTTTTGTTTTGCTCCTTTGTTCCAGTATGATTTTATCATGGTATATTTTTGTCATTGCGAATCCCGAAGTTTCGGGATATGGCAATCTTTTTATTATTAGTTTAGTTTCAATTTAAAAGATTACTTCGTTATTCTATTCCTCGTAATGACGCATCATCACATCAACCCCTTATCTTTTAATCGCTCTCTCGCACTCTTCTCGTTCGTTTTGGTTTCGGATTCGTTTTTTATTTCTTCTTTGGCTTCTTCAACAGCCTTATTATCCTTGTTCTTTAGATCTTCAATGAAATCCTTTCCTTTTTCAACGACGTTATCAAATTTATCTTCTAGTGATTCACTTTGGGTTTCAATAACTTCAGAAGACTTTATGACAAAACTTGCCACGTAAGTACCTATCAATGTACCCACAGCAAATGAGGAAAATGCAGAAATACCATCATAACTCGAAAACACAGCAAGAGGTGTTAAAAACTCGACTACCAAAGCTGCTACCAGTACCAAAGCAACTACAAAAATCAATCGTGGTAAAAAGGCCTGTTTATAGACAAATCCCTTAGGATTATTAGTACTCATTTGTAGTTCCTTGCTGTTCATAACCTTGTTTAGAAAGCGATAGGCTCCATTACCATTAGATTCTCTCCAGTAAAGAAAAATTCCGAACAATATAGCTGCTATAAAAATGACGAGTTCTATTCCCATAATTTAGTTTTTTGTCATTCTGCGCTACGACGCAGAATCCATTAATAATTCCAATCTATTGATAAATCAATCCAATTAATATTGTCCTTTTCAATTAAATCTATTTTCCACTGTCTATTCCAATTCTTTAATTGTTTTTCTCTTTTAATAGCATCATAGACATATTGATAAGGCTCAAAATACATCAATTTTGTCAAACTATATTTTGATGTAAACCCTTCAACAAGTTTACTTTTATGTTCAACCATTCTTCTTTCTAAATCATTTGTAACACCAACATATAAAGTTCCATTTTTCTTGTTTGAAAGAATGTAAACATAATATTGATGGTAATTTCCTTTCATTTTATGGATTCCGCATCAAGTGCGGAATGACAACTATTATAAAATTAGTCTAATTTTATCAAATATTGTTACTAATCGTTTCTATTACCCAATCCTTAAAAGAGTCATCCCAAGTTTCGTAACTGTTGTAAAACTGTTCCTTATCATACCAATACAAAAACAAAACATCTTTTGGTGCAATATTTATGAGCAGTTTATGTATTAAATCACGATGTTCTGCTGATAAAGATGAATGCGGTTGGTGCAATGCAAAATACATAGCTTGATCAACCATATCCTCCAACTTGTAGGCATTACTGCGCTCTAGTTTTTCTAGATATAACTCTACTCCCATCACCTGTTTACGCGCTTTGATATCTATTTTGTTCAAATAGCTTTTAAAAAGTGGCTTATTGGTTAAGATATCTTTTATTGGGTGTTCACAATCTTTAAGGGCGCTAAATAATTCAAACTTCTTAATACGATCGTAATTCGGTGTTTTGACCATGTACTCCAAATCACATTCAATAATAATATGATCTTTTAGCTTGTCGATTAATTCTGGTTGTGCAATATGATAAATCAATACATCATGAACGGTATCTTTTATCGCTTCTTTATAAGCGTCTTTGCTCTCAAATACAACAATTGGTTTTATAAAATCCCTAAGCAAATAGATGCCTCCAAAGGCTCTAGTAAAAAACGACCCAGTTGAAAAATGTAATGGATGTAGGTTTAAATCCCTATCACGTAAATCTCCGTAAGTCTTGGCAGAATCCAGTAATTCTTGGTGAATGCTTTCGTCAATAAAGTTATTTCCTGTTCGGAATTTATCGACCAATGCCAATTGCTGTTTTTGTTTGTCTTCGAGATTATCTATAAGCCGGAATGTTATACTGACATCGTCATACTTTAAAACATCCAATGGTTCGTAAAACACATCTATATCTTGATCGAAATCAATACAAATAGCCGAATCTCTTGTAATATCATTAATCTTTCTGCCATGGGTTCTAAACACATGTTGCATCATTTCCCTATCAAATGAGTGAAACGGCAAATAGACAGGTTTTCCTCTTTGCAAAGGCGAAATAATAATACCGTGTGGATTGGCATCTCCATGGTTAAGATAATGCACATCCTTTCGCTCTTCTGCAACTTCTGGGCTCCAACCCACTCCATCAATGGAAAAGGATTTTAGCTTGGTTTCCTTAAAACCCAAAGTTTTGAGACACTTGTTATAGCGCTCCACCAATTTTCCGCTCACGGGAATGAGCTCACTTCTATATAGATTTGCTTGTTTTAGTTTGTCCATATTCATTTTCCACGAAGGTGGAAATCTTATAATCCTACCTAAGCATTTCGACTGCGCTCAGTGGGACATCTAGGTTTAAATTATCAATTTATTAATCTGAGCATACTGCAACAACATTATCGTTTTTGCATCAATAATTCCTCCTGAATTAATTTTCTCAATAGCATCTTTAAAAGGCATTTCAACAATCTCAATATCTTCATTTTCATCATCAAGCCCTCCACCATTCTCAACTTTCATCTCATCTGAATATTCTCCAACAAAGCACGAAAATCGCTCAGTGCTGCCTCCTGGCGTGGCAAAAGCATCATAGATTTTGGTCAACTTCGGGACTTTATATCCTGTTTCCTCCAGTATTTCGCGTTTCATCGCGTCTTCTGCTGAGCCATCGTTATTTTCCAATATGCCTGCTGGCACTTCTAACATAAACCCTGTTTCTACGCCATTCATGTATGCTGGTAGGCGAAACTGCTTTACTAAGATTACTGTTTGCTTTTCCATATTGTAGAGCAAGGCAGCTGCTGCATTGCCACGTTCTAAAACTTCCCAAGTATTTTTAACCCAATCACCGCTTTTTAATTGATAATCGAATTTAACTTCGGATAAGGTAAAGTACTTATCGGACAGAATTTTTCGATTTATGTTTTTAATACGGTTACTCATGCTCAATCTCTTTTCCCAAATTGTTCTCTTGCCTCAGCCTCAATATTCAATTGGTTGATTCTCGCATCCACTTTGCGCTTAAAGTCCGTATCTGCAATGGTTGCCACATTATCTAAATACCTAACTACTTCTTGTCGTCTAATGTCACTGAAGTCGAGGCCTTTCATATTGGCACGCATTAATTCTTGCAGCATATTGAATTTGGTGTCGTAATCCTTTTTGAAATAAATTTCAGGATTTTCAAACCAATCTGGCTCCAAATCAAAATCCGTTAATCTCAATGATACTGCTTTTTGAATGTTCCTCACATCACGAGATGAAAAGAACGGGAATATCTTCTGAATCTCAGTGTATAAATGTGCGTAGAACATGTGCTCATCATCCTTGTACTTGCTAGCAACTTTATCAAAAGTGTTCAGAACACGTTCTTCAGTTGGCTTCTCTATTTTTTCCAAAATTTCACCTAAGTTCTTCGCTACTTTCTGTGCATCGAGATATTTATAATTATCTGGATTGTCCATATTTATAAAATTGGGCATCGTCTCTTCCAGCTTTCTCCACCACAGGTAATCCTGATCCACAAAATCTTTTTCATTTCGTGCTCCATCGATCTTAAAACGACCTTGCACTCGAGAAATCACGGCCTTATCCAACATTTCGGGCAAATTGGTAAATAAGCCTATGGAACTGTTTCCATAATTTACAGCGTATGCACCTTCGGTATATCTTAAAAACACACCAATCACTTCCTTAACACCAGCAGAAACACCTTGTACTGTACGCTCTTGTAGATTGTTTTCCGCATCATCGATTGGTGCAAAAATCAAGCGGGTTGGATCTTGTAATGGTTTCATCCATTCTACCATTTTCTCTGCAGAACCACCTTGAAATGTTGAAATCAACGTATCTGGCATTGGGTGGAACAAAAATGGAATATCCAAATTTTCACTGTGTGCCTTCAAACGTGTGGCAATGGCAGCAATGAGCATACTTTTTCCTGTTCCTGGAATTCCATAACCCATAAACACTGGCATAAATCCGCCCAATTCTTGAAATGGATTTTTCTTAGCTTCAAAATCGTAACTCAATAGACGTTCTGTCAATCGTCTGGCGAAGTGCTTTGCATCCTTATTACCTACAATTTGTTCAAATTGAACTTTATTGAACTCGACACTTACGGCTGTTCCGGCAAATACATTGTTCCAACCGTCAACCGCAAAGTCTGATTTTTCTAGTTTATAGGTTCTGTCTTCAATGGTATCGGTATATTCCAAAGTGCTTTTTCGTAATTGAATTTCATCAATTAAAGCCTCAAAATAAACCACTGTAAAATCGATGACATCTTTATCCGTTTTTATGATATCTGGATGCCCTAAATACTTATCGTAATAAAACAGTTGACATGAAATTCCTTTTAAAGGTGATAAAAACGACACTTCAGGAATTCCTGCAAACTTCTGCTTCATCACCGATAAATCATCTGAAGCGTGTGGTTTTAAATCGTGAAGAATTTTATAAGCCGTAGCAAACAACATAAAAGCCGTAGCCGTGTGCATTTTACTTTCGTACTCGCGCTTTCCCGAACTGTCCAATGCCGATTTGTTTTCGCTAAGTGTTGACAAACCAGAAGCATCGTAATAACTATCCTTAACCCAAATACCCAAGGTAATACCTTCTTGAACGGCGTACAATGATTGATTTAGATAAATAGGAATCGCTACAGACTCTGGCAATAAACGTTTCTTCAATCCCAGAATGGTTTTAGAAACCGACGTTACGTTAACATTGCTTCCTTTGTTAGCTCTTGATAAATACAATAAAATGGACTCGTCTTTGCCGTCATTATTCTTGTTTTTGGCACGTTGGCTCTGCTCCCATTGTATGGATTTTAGATAAGACGTAGCTTCATCACGAAGCATATCGAGTTCGTTAAGTTTTATTGGGAATGTTGAATTGTGTTCCATTTATTATTTATTTCGTCATTGCGAACAAAGTGAAGTAATCTGTTTCAATTGAAGAGATAACTTCGTTCCTCGTTATGACGTTACTTTTTTTCAATTTTCAAATCAGAAACCTGAATAGGCGGAATTTCTAGCTTATTCATAATCTCTGGTGTTTTGTTATACAATAATTGTATGATTCTGTGTGGTGCAAAGACATAACGTCTTCTATATAAACCTGTCCATCTTTGAAAGGTCTGCTTGCTAAAGAAACTACCTTCCTTAAATTCACTTTTGGAACTCACTTCATCAATTTTGAATGAAATAGCATAAGATTCCAGCGGAATATTTTTTTTGGCAATACCATCTAAAATAGCATGAGTGACTTCGTTCTCGTCCTTTGCAAACACATTGTGAATCGGTCCTAAATCCACACGTTTTATAAGCTTTGGCATTACCTTAGGCAATCTTTTATCGATGGCATACGCCATTGTGTCTATATTCAATTCTCTATCTGCAACCGTCTTTAAAACGTAATAGATATCTTCCCTATCCTTGAGTGGGTCTCTACCATCATAATTAAAATACATGTAGCAAATAAAAGGTCTGTTGTGCGATACTTCATAAAAACTCCAGCTTACCATATATTCTCCAGGCGAACCTTGAGGTGCGTCCAATATCTTTCCCTGAACAAATCGATTGAAAATATATTCTTTCTTCGCAGAAGTATAATACACTATTGATGCGGCTTGAAATAACTTTCGCCTAGAAATAGGCTCTTTTTTACGCATTAAGGTGTCTAAAAACTCATCCTTAAGGACATCGATATTAGTAAGCTTGCTAAGAAATTCTTCCCTAAGTTCTAAATCATTAAACAAATAACGGAACTCTAAATAATTAGGGAAACCAGAATCCGTAAGATCCACCTTCATGTTTTCTTCATCATCATACATATACTTAACACGCATGGCTTCAACAGAATACAATAACAAGTCGGTGTACTGCTTAAACAACAGTATTTCTTGTTGATTAAGTATTTGTTTTGCCTGAACAGCAGTTATGAGTTCCTTGAGCGTAAAATCTAACATCTTGTGATAGAACACATATTGCTCTTTGGAATCTAATACTGCGGAATCTAATGGAGTTACGATCATTTTTTAGTAACAAGTATTAAGTACAAAGTGTAAAGTAAACAAGTTCTATTAGAAACTTAAATGTAATGACTTGTTACTTTATACTTATTACTGAATTATCCTAAGAGGTCATCTTCATTAGGTTCTGGCTTTGGCTTACCTGCTGGCTCACCTCCATACGCTGGTGCGTTTGGATCTGCTTTATAGTATTCGTCAAAAATCTCTTTCATGTCAATACCATAACGATCAGCGAAGTTCTGCTGGATTTCTGCATCTTTTGCTCTAATATCCTTTAAGGCTTCAGCATAACTTCCGTAAACACCTTGCATTACTTTTTCGTGAACTGGAATATTATCCATCATTTCTTGACGTGCCTTAGCACTTGCAGTATGCATAGCTGCTAATGTTTCTCCAATATGCTCATCGGTCTTAACACCTAAATGCTCTAGGATTGCGGCAAACTCTTGATCTGTACGTGCTTTCAGCGCAACAACGTAACCATCATAATATTTGAGTCGCTCGTCAGTGTCCGATTTTAATTTTGCTCGATGCGTTTGAAGATTACTTCTCAAAGACGTCAACACCTTAATGGTTAAGTTATGCTTGTGTACAAAACTATCCTTAGAAGCAGCTAAAGTTGTGTAAGCATTTTTAAGGCCTTCTAATTCCTCAACCTTTTGCTCTAACCCTGTAACTTTTTCCAATGCTTCGGAATATTCCGTGGATTGCTTGTCAGCCACTTCTTCTAAAGCCTGTCTAGCTTGCTTTAATAATGCATATTGCTCTTCGAGCTTTGCCTCTACTTCTTTTTTCTTTTGAAGCGCTTTGGTATGGTTGTTACTTGCCTCTACAATTGCAGTTTTAAGACTTTCTTCAACTTCTTTTATTTCGAGCTCTCTATCCTTTAAACGCTTAATGGCAGCCTGACTTTTAAATGACAATTCATTAAGAAGTGTTTGTACATCAGCGGTTTCTATACGTTGTTGAAACATAGCTTTTGCTCTGTTATCGGCACCATCACGCTGTTTTTGTGCTTCTCTTAGTTCTTCTTCAGCACTTCTGATTTTGCTTTTTCGTCCCCAAAGATTGTTCCACCATGTGTCTGGTTTAGCCTTGGCATCCTCTAGCTCAACCTTAGCACGCTCTAGTCTTTTTACAGCATCATCAATGATTTTTTGCTCGGCAGCATTTAATGCTGAAAAGCCTTCGAACATAATACCAACTTCATCTTGATAGTCTGTTAAATCCTTAATGGCATCTAGAAGTGTCGTTCTATCTTTCTCTGCCATATCAACCACATTGTCCAATGTGGCATTTAATATTTTCTGACGACTTTCTGGATCATCCTCTTGAGCCAACTTAGACTTCATTTGGTCTATGGCTTTTCCCCAGTTTACATCTACTTTTTCAGCTTTTTCTTGTGAGTTGGTCTCTAATAAATCAAAATCATCAGACATATTGTATTATATATTTTAGTTGAACAATTTAATGGATAAGCAATTTCGGTAATTTTATGAGAGTATAAAAATTTTGCCTACTAAATTATAAGTAGTGATTGTTATAAAATTGTTACAAATTTTAAGTTATCGCTATTGTTGGGTATCTTTATGAAAAACATGCAATTATGAAATTTATAAAAATCAACCTTTTATTACTTATTCTTCTAACTACGTTTTGCTGCAAAAACGAAAAGTCAACTACTGAAACAGTAGAGTCAAATGAGAAAATGGCTGAAAATACCAAAACGGAAAGTAGCCTAAACATTATACCCATTGAGCATGCTACATTTATTTTAGAATCTGAAGATAATGTTATTTATATAGACCCAACAGGAGGTGCAGAAGCTTTTGAAAACAAAAACAAACCAACATTGGTATTAATTACCGATATCCATGGTGACCATTTAAACGTAAAAACACTAGAAGCTTTAGATTTAGAAAATGCATCAGTAATAGCACCCAAAGCAGTAGCTGATAAAATACCAAGTTCATTAAATTTGGATGTTAAAGTGCTAAACAATGGTGAGAAATTAAACTCTAAAGGTATTGAAGTTGAAGCTATCCCAATGTATAACTTACGTGAGGAAGCATTAAAATTCCATGAAAAAGGAAGAGGCAATGGTTATGTATTGAACATTAATGACGAACGTATATACATCTCTGGCGACACTGAGGACATCCCTGAAATGCGAAATCTTAAAAACATTGACAAAGCCTTTGTCTGTATGAATCTACCTTATACAATGCCAGTTGAAAGTGCTGCTGATGCAGTGTTAGATTTTAAACCTAAAACAGTATATCCTTATCACTACAGGGGTTCTGAAGGCATGAGCGATGTTAGTGAATTTAAAAAAATAGTGAATGATGGTGATAATTCAATTGAAGTGCTCCTTTTAGAGTGGTATTAATAAAACATATATGTTAAATTTTTGAATTGTTAACAAGTCATTCAAATCGTTCTTTTAGCCGAAAACACTGCGGTTTATCGAATATTTCAATCGCTTTAACGATGAAAATGTTAAAAACATTAGTGTAAATTATTTAAAACTAAGCATTTACCTTATGTTTTTTTTCTATATTAGCACCATAGAACCCAAATCTAATATTATTAATCATGCTTAACAAACTGCTTTCTAAGGCTTTAGTAGTGACGACCACGCAACTTACTATGATTTTAATAGCCGTAGCATCTATATTTCTTGTATTCATAATTATAGCCATCATAAAGATGTATAAGTTGAAAGCTGAGAATAAGAAATTGATGGAGACCAATGCGTTTAAAGATGTCGATGAGACTTATAAAGATTTTACCAGTGGTCATCTTTATGGTGATAATTAATAAAGACTTTTACCGATACAAAATGAAATAACAAAAAATGCCCACATGTTGCGGGCATTTTTTGTTGGTATGCATTAAGCTTATCGCACTAATTTCTTGTACTTAATTCGTTTTGGCATTAAATCACCGCCAAGTCGTTTCTTTTTATTCTCCTCATAATCACTGAAACTACCTGCAAAGAAGTACACCTGACTATTACCTTCAAAAGCCAAGATGTGTGTACAAATTCTATCCAGAAACCACCTATCGTGACTAATAACAACCGCACAACCTGCAAAGTTTTCTAAACCTTCTTCTAAGGCGCGCAACGTATTGACATCTAAATCATTAGTAGGTTCATCTAAAAGTAATACATTACCTTCTTCTTTTAGTGTCATAGCCAAATGTAAACGGTTCCTTTCCCCTCCTGAGAGTAGACTCACCTTTTTATTCTGTTCACTACCGGAAAAATTAAATCGACTTAAGTATGCTCTTGAATTTACTTGGCGACCTCCCATCATGATGAGTTCTTGCTCATCACTAAAATTTTGCCAAATTGTTTTTTCTGGATCAATGTTGGAGTGTTTTTGATCTACATAAGCAATTTTTGCTGTCTCCCCTACTTTAAACTCACCCTTATCTGGAGTTTCCTCTCCCATTATCATTCTAAAAATGGTAGTTTTACCAGCACCATTTGGTCCAATAACACCTACAATTCCTGCTTGTGGTAAGTTGAAGTTTAAATCCTCATAAAGTAATTTATCACCGTAAGCTTTGGCTACACCATTAGCTTCTATAACGTTGGTTCCTAAACGTGGTCCATTTGGTATATAGATTTCCAATTTTTCGTCAAGCTGCTTTTGGTCTTGACTCATCAGCTTATCGTAATTCTTCAAACGTGCTTTTTGCTTAGTCTGACGACCTTTGGCACCTTGTCTCACCCACTCCAACTCACGCTCAAGGGTTTTCTGTCTTTTTGATGCTGTCTTACTTTCTTGTGCTAATCGTTTTGACTTTTGGTCTAACCAAGATGAGTAGTTTCCTTTCCAAGGAATACCTTCTCCTCTATCGAGCTCTAAAATCCAGCCTGCAACGTTATCTAAGAAATATCTATCGTGAGTTACAGCTATTACCGTTCCTTTGTATTGTGCTAAATGATGTTCTAACCAATGAACTGATTCTGCATCTAAATGGTTGGTAGGCTCATCTAAAAGCAATACATCTGGTTCTTGCAACAATAAACGACATAAGGCTACACGACGACGCTCACCACCAGATAATACACCAATTTTTTTATCGCCTTCAGGTGTGCGTAGAGCATCCATGGCGATTTCTAATTTAGTATCTAATTCCCATGCGTTTGCAGCATCAATTTGATCTTGAAGCTCAGCTTGTCGGTTCATAAGTTTTTCCATTTTATCTGGATCACTATAGACCTCCTCTAAGCCAAATTGGTCATTGATACTGTTATATTCGTCAAGAATTGCTACGGTTTCTGCAGCACCTTCCCGTACAACCTCCATTACAGTTTTATCATCATCTAGCTGAGGCTCTTGTTCTAAATAACCAACAGAATAGTCTTGAGAGAACACCACATCTCCTTGATAATTTTTGTCAACTCCAGCTATAATCTTTAATAATGTAGATTTACCAGAACCGTTAAGACCTAAAATCCCAATTTTTGCTCCATAAAAGAAACTGAGATAGATATTCTTTAAAACTGGTGTATTTGCAGATTGAAATGTCTTGGTTACACCAGACATTGAAAAAATTATTTTTTTGTCATCACTCATTATACTCTCCCTTTTAATGCATTAAACACCCATGCTATTGCAAAAAAGCCAAAGCCGACTGTTGCAAATCCCCAACCGGCAACATCATCATATCTGTATGCTCCCATCAATATTAGTACTACACCCATTATTATCATTAGCACGGTTGCCCATGCCAATACTGTGTTTTTATTCATCGCCATATTCTTGTTCTGTTTTAATTATGTTAGTTAGTTGAAATACAAATATCGCATTTTAAATAAAAAAAGCATCACTATTTGTGATGCTTCTAACTTAAAACCTTTCGATATTTATAATTCGATCATTGGAACTTCAATGAATAATAGCTCAGTATTACTAATAGATTTTACAGTAAATGAATCCGTTTCTGAAATTCCAACGGCATCTCTAGAATCTAGATTTTCTTCATTTATTTCACTTTCGCCAGAAATATTCATAACATAAACACCATGGTCTTTAGTCATTAAATTATAAGTATAAGTTTCTCCTTTAGATAAATCAATTCTGGAAAGTTTTGCGTCTTGATGAATTTTCAAGCTTTCCTCATCATTATCTTTGAATGAAGTTACCAGTGTTTGAAGTTTTCCTTTTCTATCGTCTACATTAAATGTCTTCTGATCATAGCGTGGCTCAACACTTCGTTTTTCAGGGATAATCCAAATTTGAAATAAGCTCAAGTATTCATCAACCGATCCATTAATTTCTGAATGTTGTACTCCGGATCCTGCAGACATAACCTGCACTTCGCCAGGAAGTACTTTTTGCCAATCGTCTTTCATATTGTCACGATGTTTTAATTCACCTTTTAATGGAATGGTAATAATTTCCATATTGTCGTGTGGATGCGTACCAAAACCCATTTTAGGGGCAATAATGTCATCATTCAACACTCTTAAAGCACCAAAATGAACTTTATCTGGCTGGTACCAACTCGCAAAACTAAATGAGTGATTGGCCTGTAGCCATCCATGATTGGCAAACCCTCTACTATCTGCTTTATGCACTATTGTTTTCATTATAATTTTCCTTTCTTTTATTTCTGTAATTTTCTATCGCATTTTATCAAGAAGATTGCTTAACTGCTCTGCTTCTTCTTCACTTAAATTTTTGATTAAATCTCTATTTAAATCGTTTGGTATAGACTTTAATAAATTCAAGCCCTGTTCCGTTATCGCTATTTTTACCACTCGTCTATCATGTTCAGATGGTAAACGTTCAATTAGGTTTTTAGAGCAAAGTTTATCCATCAATCGTGTTGCATTTGGTGAACGCTCTAACATTCTATCTTTTATAGTTTGCACTTTTAAAGGTTCATCAGCACCACGCAAAATCCTCAATATATTGTACTGTTGTGGTGAAATTCCATAACTTTTAAAGAATTCGTTTTGATAACTCGTAATCCAGTTTGCCGTATACACAATATTGAGCAAAGCCTTTACTCTATTGTTTGGGAATGTTGAGTTTATTTCTTTGGCAAAATTTCCCATATCTAAAATCTTACATCATTATACTCACTACGCTTCTTAAAAACGGCATTAGCAAATGGACAAAGTGGCATAATTTTAAGGTTGTTTTCCCTGGCATAATCTACTGACGCTTCAACTAGCTTGTAACCTACTCCTTGACCTTGAAGCGATTCATCAACCTCAGTATGGTCAATTATTATTTTATCCTCTCCAGCATGGCTGTAGGTCATCAAACCTAGTTTTTGGCCATCAACTTCATAAAAAAATTCTCCTTTTTTGTCGTTATCCTGTTGTTGAATTTTCATAATTATAGGCTTTTTTCAAATTGTTTAACCTCTTCTTTTAATTCGTTATTTAGATCGTCATTAATGATTTTGCCATCCGAAAAATTATCGTTGAATGATGGCAATGAGAATTTACCAACAATATTGGCATTGTGACGAGGAAAGCGATCCTCAGCCATCTGCAAAACAGACTGCCCACCTCTTGCTCCTGGTGATGTTGCCATTAACAACATTGGCTTACCCAACCAATTTTTCTGCTCAGCTCTAGATAGCCAATCAAACAAGTTTTTAAAGACCGCTGAATATGCTCCATTATTTTCTGCAAGAGACAATACAATTCCGTCACTTTGCTTTATGTGATCCAAAAATTTTGTAGCATTCTCTGGTATGCCTTTTTCCGCTTCTAAATCCTTGCTGTAAATAGGCAAATCAAAATCGTTGAGATCTAATATGGTCGCCTTAGCACCCTCAACCAAGGACGCTGTATAGATAGATAACTGCTTATTTATTGAATCTGAACTGTTGCTGCCTGCAAAGGCTAATATGTTTTTCATCTGTTGTTTTTTTAGTTTATCAAATTTAAGAAAATTAAATTTATATTCCAAGGAATATATTTCCATGTAATATTATTTAACAAAACATTCACTTTTTATACAACAATTGGTTTTGTAAATTCGTGCAAAATAAAATTACAACAAATAGATACCCACTTGTGTGGGCAATGCCTATGGATATTAAATTCAACAAGAACGAAGACCATAATAAACTTCTACTTTCTGATCTTAAAAAACGCTTGGCCAAAGTAAAACTTGGTGGTGGCGAAAAAAGTATCGCCAAACATCATGGCAAAGGAAAAATGACAGCTCGCGAGCGGATTGATTATCTTTTGGATCCCAAATCCAAGTCCATTGAAATCGGTGCCTTTGCTGGTGAAGACATGTATGAAAATTATGGAGGTTGTCCATCTGGCGGAGTTGTTGTAAAAATCGGATATGTAAAAGGTAAACAATGTATCGTAGTTGCCAACGATGCCACCGTAAAAGCAGGAGCATGGTTTCCTATTACAGGTAAAAAGAACTTAAGAGCTCAGGAAATTGCTATTGAAAATCGATTACCCATTATATATTTGGTTGATAGTGCTGGAGTGTTTCTGCCAATGCAAGATGAAATTTTCCCAGACAAAGAACATTTCGGTCGTATTTTTAGAAATAATGCTGTGATGAGCAGTATGGGTATCACTCAAATTGCTGCAGTAATGGGTAGTTGTGTTGCTGGTGGGGCTTATTTACCAATAATGAGTGATGAAGCACTTATTGTAGATAAAACAGGTAGTATTTTCCTAGCTGGGAGCTATTTAGTAAAAGCTGCCATTGGTGAAACTATAGACAATGAAACTTTAGGTGGCGCGACTACACACTGCGAAATTTCGGGTGTTACAGATTATAAAGCAAAAGATGATAAGGATGCTTTAGATACTATTAAAAACATAGTGGATAAAATAGGTGATTATGATAAGGCTGGCTATAACCGTTCAAAATCTGCAAAACCTAAAGAAAATCCTGAAGATATTTATGGCATTCTTCCAAAGAGCAGAGCCGACCAATACGATATGAAAGACATTATAAAGCGTTTGGTTGATAACTCTGAATTTGAGGAATACAAAGAAGGTTATGGTAAAACCATTATTACAGCTTACGCTAGAATTGATGGTTGGGCAGTTGGAATTGTTGCCAATCAACGTCATATAGTAAAAACCACTGGTGCCAAAACTAAACCAAGTGAGATGCAATTTGGCGGAGTGATTTATAATGATTCTGCAGATAAAGCCACACGTTTTATAGCGAATTGCAATCAGAAAAAGATTCCTCTTGTTTTCTTGCAGGATGTTACAGGCTTTATGGTAGGAAGTAAATCTGAACACGGAGGCATCATTAAAGACGGAGCCAAAATGGTTAATGCCGTTAGTAATTCTGTGGTTCCAAAATTCACTATTGTAATTGGCAATAGTTATGGAGCCGGAAATTATGCCATGTGTGGAAAAGCGTATGACCCTAGACTGATAGTGGCTTGGCCAAGTGCAGAACTTGCTGTGATGAGCGGTAATTCCGCAGCAAAAGTATTATTGCAAATTGAGACGGCTTCACTTAAAAAAAGAGGTGAAACTATTACCAAGGAAAAAGAGGAAGAACTATTCAATAAGATAAAATCGAGATACGATAACCAAGTCTCACCATATTATGCGGCAGCAAGATTGTGGACGGACGGTGTAATTGATCCTTTGGACACAAGAACCTGGATTAGTATGGGTATAGAAGCTGCCAACCACGCTCCTATCGAGAAACCTTTCAATTTAGGAGTTTTACAGGTTTAAATGCAGCAAGACACCAACAAAAAACAGCCTCTGTATGTAATACTATTATTGATATTAGCAGCAGAGGCTGTTTTTATTTTGCCGTTTGTATTACAGCGTATTTTTAGAACTACGTTTTTAGAATCCTTTTCAATTAACGATACGCAAATAGGTAGTTGTTTTGCAGCATACGGAACCGTGGCATTGGTATCATATCTTTTTGGCGGACCGTTGGCAGATAGATTCAAACCGAATGTTTTAATGTCAGTAGCATTAATTTTAACTGCTTTAGGAGGCTTTTATTTGTCAACTTACCCAACCCTTGTCAATCTTCATATCCTCTATGGATTTTGGGGTTTCACTACTATTTTCTTGTTTTGGGCAGCAATGATAAAAGCGACCAGAATTTGGGGAGGCTCAAACAAACAAGGCATAGCATTTGGATTTTTAGATGGTGGTCGCGGATTGGTTGCCGCACTTTTTGGCTCCGCTGGAGTAGTAATATTCTCTCTGTTTATCACAAAAGACATTGAGCTGACCTCAATTGAAGAGCGTCGTGTAGCGTTTAAGGAAGTCATTAGATATACCTCAATCGCAGTAATGCTGATAGGTTTTATAGTTTTCTTTTTACTAAGGTTTAACGAAGAAGAGGATATTAAATTAGAGCATAATGCCAAACTGCTGACGATGGAGAATTTTAAAATCGTAATGAAGTACCGTGCGGTTTGGCTACTAATGATTATAATTCTTTGCGCCTATTACGGATACAAAATGACTGATCTATTTAGTAAGTATGCTGAACAAGTTATGAATTACAATAAAATTGAAGCTGCAAAAGTTGGAACGTCTCTTTTATATATGCGACCAGTAATTGGTGTCGTTATCGGTTTACTTGCTGACAGAACAAGAGCTTCGTTATGGATAATCATAGGATTTTTATTAATGACCATAACAAGCCTTATATTTTATCTTGGGATTATAGATGATAGTACCACTCTACTGTTTGTATTATCAATCGGTACCATGGCAATTGGTGTGTATTCTGCAAGAGTATTATACTTTGCTACACTTGAAGAAGCGAAAATTCCTTTAGCAGTCACAGGAACTGCAGTTGGTTTTATTTCGGTTGTTGGCTATACACCAGATATTTTCGCTGGTTTGTTGATGGGCTTTTTCTTGGATGATAATCCCGGTGCTGTTGGCTTGCAACATGCTTTTGGTATTATGGGCATATTTACCCTTGTAGGGTTATTGGCTTCTTATTTGTTTTATAGGCATTCAAAAAAAGTGTTATAATTCTTACTTTTTTATATATTTAGGAATGCAAAAAATTCTCGTTTTAATTATAACAACATTAGTATACCAACTATCTTTTTCACAATCAAATCTTGTATTAGACTTTGACGAAAAGAAGGATTATGTTTCAATTAAATCGTTAGATAAAGAATCAAAGGATAAAATTAGAGATCATATAATCTTAGATAAGGATACATTAGTAAACTTAAGAGGTAAAGTTGAAATTAAAGATGTTGAGAAATTTTGTAAATATTTCAATAAAAACGAATCTATAAGAGACCTCATCAACGCTATACAATTTGAATTACCTAAGAATAGAAAACTAGCTGAAACTAAACAATGGAATAGTAAAATAATTGTATTCATTGATAAGAATATTCCCAGAAAATTAAAGAAAAACTTTATCACTTTCTTTAAACAAATTGACAGTGTAAATAATTTTGAGTTATCATTTTCAAAATCCTTAGATGATTCTAATTATGTAATAAAAGTTTCAGACACGCTTATTCCAAATTTTAAAACTGACAGTAAGGATTTTGATGAGTTAAGTCCATATAGCAAGGCGACTTATAATCTTATCTCAGATAATAATAACAAGTTTTATAGCGGAACTCTATTAATAGATGAGAGTGTTTTAAACAATGAGGAGTTATCGCTCAAAAAATTAAAACAAATGTTTTTCATGAGCTTAGGTCCATTTGTATCAAGAAAATCATTACCCACTGAAAGTTTATTACACCCTAAATACTTCAATTCCAATAAATTATCAGAATTTGACATCAATTTATTGAGATCACACTATTTTAAAATATACCCCAGACCTTTTACCAGACCCGATTTAATAGAATTTAATAATAAAGCTAAATCCATCTGTAAAAATGAACAGTAAAAAAATATACCTATCGTTAACCTACTTTATAATAACACTATTTATTTATAGTCAAGAAAAAAATATCCAAAAGCGTTATTTAGTACCGAAAGATCATTTTAAGGAAAAATATAAGCCAAGTGACTCTTTAGGGTTTATAATTAAAAATGGAGATACATTGATAAGAGTTGATCGTTTTATATCTCCAAAAGGTGTTGCTGTACCTTATGAATATAAAGATTCTACTTTTTTAGAATTGTATAAGAAGATTGCATTTCAGCCCATACATAAAGATTCATCCAATACAAAACCAATGAAATATTGGAAAGATGATATTAGAATCTATTTCTCAGAAAATATGTCTAAATCGGTTATACGTGATGTTATGGAGTTTGCTCAAAAAATAGATGAAGAAGTAGATAGCCTTAAAATCAGTAAAGTTAAAAAAATAGAAGATTCTAACTATGTCATTTACTATGATACCGATTACGAATATCTTAATGAGATAAAGAATAAAAAAAAATCTGATTATTGGATCTCATGGAATGGAAAAAATCAAATTGAACGTGGTTATTTAAGAATTGTAAAAAGTCGTATGTTTTCAGAAAAATTAACAACTCAAAAGATTAGAGAATTATTTTTTGGAACTCTAGGTTGGTTCTATCTACAAGACGATTTAGATTGTGATAATTATGTAGCAAATTGTTATTCTGACAGTAAACATTTAACAGCCATAGATTTAGAGATTTTAAGATACCATTATTCTTACGGCATTTGTAAAGGAACTAGTCTAAAGACATTTGAAGCCCAACATAGACAATGTAAAGAGAATTTAAGAAAAGGATTGCCAGCTGGTCGCTTTATTCATCCAGATTAATTTTAATCCCTAAGTGTTCTTTAACTCTAGGAACAGTTAATAATTTAGTCTGTCTTCCATTAACATATCTAAAACCATCTTTTCCCCAAAATCCTGCTTCTTCTAGCATAATTCTGATGTCTCGTTTCCATTCTGGTATTGTAACTGTTGTATTTAGCTCTATGGCATATACTGTGTTTTCATGCAACGGATAATCTCCATTAACAGGAACACCACCTTGTGAATCCCACATCCCTAAAGTGGTACCAGATGAATGACCGTAAGTTCCCAAAGGATGTGTGTAAATTGCAGGTCTTAAACCTTCAGCTTTTGCTTCATCTAAGGATTCTTTTAAGACAACATTACCTGTTTTTCCTGTTTCAAAATTTGAGGTAAATATATCTTGAACTCGGTTTCCGTCTTTCAACGCATCAATCAAAAATTTTGGTGGTTCAGTTTCATTGGGTTTTAAGACATAAGCCAATTCTTGGCAGTCAGTATTCAACCTTAAATAGGTGATTCCAAAATCGCAATGCAATAAATCACCAGGAAGAATAACCATATCTTCTGGTCGGTTTGAAAACGCATAGAGATGGTTCCCTAATTCTTCTGCTGTGCGCTGTACATCTACTGTTGGGTGAAACCATGTTTCTAAGCCCAAAGCAGTTACCTTATCGCGCATCCACCACTCCACATCTGTTGTAGTCGTAATTCCGGGTGTAATGACTTTTTCTGAAAATGCTTCTGCAATAATATTATGGGTAATATCTACCAACTGGTTGTAAATCACCATTTCGGTTTCGGTTCGGGTTTCAATCCAACCGATAGCGAGTTGCTCTGCTGACTTCACATTAGCTTTATATTGTTCTGGCAAATGAGCCATAAACGCTTCATAATCTGTTTTTACCAATCCGTCAGCAATGTTAAAATGATCGGAATAATTTAATCCGATTGATTTAGAATTGCGTTCTTCTATAATTTCAATCAATCGTTTCCATTGGTTCGGTTCCTTTTCTTTGTCCCAAGCAGAAATAATATTCTCACCAAAATCATAACGTGCCACAGCTAATTTCTCAATTGTATTGTTCTCTTTGTCTCTGTAAAACACTAAAATTGTTCTTCGTCTTGCGTTAAGCCATGTTGCAGGCAACATGGTCTTAAGAACTGGATCTTCATTGTATTCTCTAGAAATTAAAATCCACATATCAAAACCCGTGTCATCCATCAATTTTGGCAATAGATTATCAAATCTATCCTTCAAAATATCATCTACTACTTCAGCGCGTTGACGCTCTGGTAATATTTGCTGGGCATCGAGATTTATTGAAAAAAGTAAAATGAAGACGAATAGGAATTTCATAAGTTGATATTTAGCTCACTAAATTACCTAATTTTTGAGCATAAAAAAAGAGCGCTAATTGCGCTCTTAAATTTATATGTAGTTATGTTTAGTGTGAAACACTTTCACGCTTTGCTTTCTTCTCTTCTCTAATTTCCTTAAAACGCTCTATAGCCGAACCAAATACCCAGTAAGGGATAACAAAAGTTAAAAGGAAAATCATTAACCAAAACCCAATAGTTAATATGGTTAAAAATGCTAAAAATCCTAAATACTGATCAAATTCGAACATAATTGCGTTTCATTTTTTATTGCTGCACAAAGATATAACCAAATAATAAGTTTTACAATAGCACCATTAAGATTTATTAACAGCTTATTAAACACTATAAATTCTTAACATGATAATCTACGAGTCCTTCAATAGGTCTTCTAACAAAATTCCCAACTTTAAAACCGTACTCTTCTGCAACTTCTTCAATTTCATTTTTAGAGAAAAAAGCTATGGAGCCCGCAAAATGAACAGGAACCCCCTTCTTTAATTCATCCTTAAATTGAAGTATCATGTTTTCGGTAAAAAGACGAACTCCCTTTTTTATTAGATTGACAACATAATCAGAATCTTTGTTCAAAAACATAAACTCTGCATGGTCTGCCAAATAAGCACTTGGGTTGGCTTGCTTATACAGGTTGTACTTAATAAAGTCTGCATCTAAGTTATGCTTGTGTTCAAAAGCCAACTTAATTACTTCTGGCATTTTGTTGAAATAGTAATCTCTTATGAGTTGTTTGCCAAAATAATTACCACTGGCATCATCCATAAGAGTATAACCCAAACTATCTACACGTTGGTGCAATTGTTTTCCATCAAAGTAACTACAATTAGAACCAGTACCCATAATACACACCACTGCGGCTTCGTCTTTAGCATTAATACAAGCTCTAACGGCAGCGTATGTATCTTCCCTAACCTCAACTAGAGATTGAGGAAAATAATCTTCTAAAACAGACTTTAGTAATAGACGAGGCTTTTCGGTTCCGCAACCTGCACCATAAAAAAAGATGTGCGTTACTTCAGAAACTAGAGCCATGAGCTCTTTATTCTTCCTAATGGTTTTTCTGAGCTTTTTTTCTTCAATAATGGCAGGGTTTAATCCCTTAGTCCTTATTTTATCGGCTGCTTGTTTTCCATTCTTATCTATAGCAATCCAATCGCACTTAGTAGATCCACCGTCAGTAATTAAAATCATATGCTTTCTTATATCAAAATTCCGTAGAAAAAGAGATGTTCAAACTTCTACAGAATTTCAAATTCATTTTATAAACTATTGATTTTCTGAGCTAAATCGACTAACTTATTTGAATAACCAAACTCATTATCGTACCAAGCTACAAGTTTAAAGAACGTAGAGTTGAGTTCTATCGCAGAGTCAGCATCAAAAACACTTGTTCTTACCTCACTTACAAAATCTTGAGAAACAACGGCATCCTCAGTATAACCTACAACACCATTCATAGAACCCTCAGCCGCTTTTTTGACAGCAGCTTTAATCTCCTTTAATGATGTTTCATTTTTGGTCTTAACAGTTAAATCCACAACAGAAACGTCTGCTGTAGGCACTCTAAACGCCATACCTGTTAATTTACCATCTAACTCAGGAATTACTTTGCCTACTGCTTTTGCAGCACCTGTAGAAGTTGGGATAATATTATTAAGAGCGCTACGTCCTAACCTATAATTCTTTTTAGAAGGTGAATCTACAGTATATTGAGTAGATGTAGTAGCATGTATTGTGGTCATTAATGCTTCTTCTATACCAAAATTATCTTCTATAACTTTAGCTAAAGGCGCTAGACAGTTTGTAGTACAAGATGCGTTTGATACAATGGTATGACTTGCGTTAAGTTCATTGTCATTCACACCCATAACAAACATTGGTGCATCCTTACTAGGTGCAGAAATAACAACTTTTTTTGCACCACCATCTATATGGTATTGAGCAGTTTCTAAAGTTGTAAAAATACCTGTGCACTCAGCTACGATATCAGCACCAGCTTCATCCCATTTTAAATTTTTAGGATCGCGCTCTGCAGTTACACGAATTGATTTACCATCAACTACCAAATTTCCGTCTTTTACTTCAACTTCTCCATCGAATCTTCCATGTACGGAATCATACTTTAATAAATATGCTAAATGCTCCACGTCCAATAAGTCATTTATTGCAACAACATCCACATCATCACGGTTTACAGTAGCTCTAAATACAATTCTACCTATTCTACCAAAACCGTTGATTCCTAATTTTAAATTTGACATATATCTTACTATTAATTAATTTTTCTATTGTTAAACTGTCATTATATCCGAAACTCTTAAGAGTTCCATATTAATTTTTGATTTTCCTTTTACCGCTTGGTCAAATGGTGTTAACTGTATGAGGTCATTTTTAAGACCTACCATATAATTACTTTCTCCAGCCAAAAGACTTTCAACAGCTCTTACTCCCATTCTACTTGCCAAAACCCTATCGAAACACGATGGTGAACCACCACGTTGCATGTGGCCAAGTACAGAAACTCTTACCTCATATTCAGATAAATTTTCTTCTACATAATCTTTTAGCTGAAATACATTTTTACCGATTTTATCACCTTCAGCCACAACAACTATACTCGAAGACTTTCCTGATTGTTTACTGCGTCTTAGGGATTCTAAAAGTCTGTCCAATCCTAAATCTTCTTCAGGAATAAGAATTTCTTCAGCACCAGCACCAACACCAACATTAAGTGCTATGTGGCCAACATCTCTTCCCATCACCTCAACAAAAAATAATCTGTTATGCGAACTTGCCGTATCTCTAATTTTATCTATAGCTTCTACAACCGTATTAAGCGCGGTATCATAACCCAAAGTATGCGTAGTACCAAAAATATCGTTATCTATAGTACCCGGAATTCCCATTACAGGAAAGTTGAATTCTTGGTTAAAAATCATGGCGCCTGTAAAGCTTCCATCACCACCAATCACCACTAAAGCATCTATGTTTGCTTTTTTTAATTGCTCATGCGCTTTGGCTCTTCCTTCTTTTGTTCTGAATGTTTGTGATCTTGCAGACTTTAAGATAGTGCCTCCTTTATTAATAATTCCTTTAACGCTACGCGCATCCATTTGCACAAAATCTCCATCAATCATTCCTTCATAACCTCTATAGATTCCATAGCATTCAATTTTATGATAAGCACATGCCCTTACCACAGATCTAATGGCTGCATTCATTCCTGGAGAATCACCTCCAGATGTCATTACTCCTATTTTTTTAATTGAATTTGACATTAACGTATTTCTTTTGAAAGTAAAATTAAGAAACAATGCAAACAAAAAAGCGGCTATTATGATAAAAAAACAGAGCGAAAACTAATTCAAACGTTTTCGTTAATAAGTATTTTAATAAAAAGCAGGAAAGTGTAGTTTAGGACTTAGTTTTTGTCTTCTTTTTTCTTCATGGACATATATTCTGGCATCATAGAATCCTCTTCCTTGTTCTTTTTTTCTTCTTCTTTTTTTGCCTTTTTATCCTTTTTGTTTTTTCCGGAAAATATAATATCTATGAACTCTTTAAAAGTATCGAATTCTACATTATACGATAACCCGACACCTTGGGTATAGCCTATTTCTTCACCAAAGTTTCTAATAGTGTTCTCTCTATTAAATACTTTTGCTCGTAGTGTACCCTCATCATTAAGTAACCAATCAATCTGTACGTCTCCTGTTATGGTTGTCTGTGCTGCGCTACCAAAAGGAACACCAACTTTTCCATTTACCAAAATTCTGTCTGATATTTTAGTTTGCAATGTTAAACCCACTCTACTATTGGTTTGCAGTTCTGGCGTATCTTGACCAAGCTCTAAGTCTACACCAACACGTAAATCCTCATTATCACCTCCCAATAAATTATTGACAATACCACTGAGACGTTCTGCTATAGTACCAGAAAAATTGACATCATTTACACCGCTTGCAAAACTTCCTGTTGCCAAGAATATTAATGCTTGGTTATCGCGCTCATCCTTAGAAGCTAACCTGTAATCTAACTCAGATTTTACCGTAGAGGTTACTGTTGGAAACCTAAAATCGAATTGTGGGTCTGGTTGTTCCAATTGACCCGTAAGATGAATTTCAACCTCAACAGGAATGCTTTGATTTATTGGATTGTCTAATAATACCGATGGGTTTGCCGAGCCTTGGTAAACAGCTTTAATATCTATTTGCGCCTTCATTGGGTCACCTTCCCAAACAATATTCCCTCCTTGTTCTACATCAAATCTTTTTTCTACTAAACCACGATATCTAAAATTATAAACCCCTTCAAATACTGAGAAATCTCCCCACATATTGAAGGTACCGTTAGTGTTGATTAAGAACACCAGGTTACCTTCGCCTTTACCCCTTATAGTGCTACCAGACTCCTCATCAATTACTATTTCTATTGTTGCATTCTGATTTACATTTAAATCAAAATTAAGCTCTAGTCCTTTAACCTCTATAGCTTCGGTAACTTCGCCGTTAATTCTAGCTTTCTTTTCTTCTGGACTTAAAAAATGAATAAATGAGTTATCACCAAAACTTTCAGAATCATTTAAGGGAATATTAAACACAGTGCCAGGTGCTGTGCTTCCGTCAACATCAATAACCAATTGATCTGTTGGCCCTTTTATGGCTGCATTCCCAGAAACAAAAGCTGTTCCGTAATAGAGCTCATCTTCAGACTCTTCTGTGTTTAACACCAGAAGTCTATCCGTTTCTAGCCTTAAACCTAATTTCCAATCAGAAAAATTATTGTGTTCAATATAGCCGTTGAGCGTACCTTTAGAAAAGTACTCAGAATCGGTCATGGCAACATTATTAAAAATAAACTGCTGATTACGAAGTGAGACTTTAGAATCGAAATCAAATCCGTAATCTACATTAAGATACGGAATGGAAAGGCCTGCTCTATCAAGCAATAATTCTCCATCTATACTTGGTTGTCTTAAGCTACCTGTGACTTTTGCATTACCAGAAACAAGACCTCTTATATTACTTATAACACCTTCTCCGAGTGGATTTAGTGGGTCTAGTAAAAACTCTTCAAAAGTGACATCTAAGTTTATTCTCGGGTTGCGTTCTGCGACATCGATTGTTCCTTTTGCCAATAGCGATGTTAAGTTATCATTTACAAGAGACACATCTACATTATAATCTGTAATTGAGTTATTGCCCTCTATACTTGCTGTTAAATTCCCTAGGTCGTAATCATTTACAAAAAGACTGCTTATCTCTACATCTGACTTAGGAAGATACACTCCATTATTCTGAACAATATCTAGTTTACCATTTACTATACCTCTCAATGAAAGACTATCTATACGAGGCGTAATCTTAACCAATTGTACATCCTTAAAATCTACTCTTATATTTTTATTGGCTTTATCATTAATAATACCCGAAAGCTCTATCTCCTCATTACCCTGATTTATGGTTATTGGAAAAATATCAAAGGATTTAAACTGCCTATCAAAACGTATTTTATTAAAGCTATTTTTTTCTGAATTAACAAACCAATCATAACCTTTAAACTTTACATCAGATTTTCTAAAACCAACTATAGATTTGTTGGCTTCATCAATGGTATAAAATAGATTGAGATTAAATTCATCTTGATTGTTCTTACCACCCTTAAATTCGGTCTTAACGAGTAAAGTGTCTCTTTTAGTAACATTTATAAGTGTAAAATCTGAAGCATTATATACTCCAGCTCCAAGACTATCTACTTCAATAAAAGTATTGTACAACGGATTACTATTATCTACTGATACATTAATATTATTGGCAAAATAATCTCTAAATTTAATCTCGGGAGAATTAAAGGTTAATTCAAAGCCTCTTTCGTCTGTTTCTACCCTACCCTCTATAAACGTGTTTTTACCTAATATTAGATCCTTAAAAAAGACTGCGGCAATTTTAGAATATATATTGAATTTAAAGTCTATATACTGACCACCTTCTACTTCATTGGGAATGTAATTGGTATATATACTACCTATGGAGTTTTCAACCAAATCCAAAATATCATTGGTTTTAAACTGCCCCTTTATATTTCCATTAATAATGTCTGGAGAGTTAATTGCAATCGTACGTTCATTACCATTAAAAGAAGATACAATGTCAAAATCCTGAAAGTTATATGTGTTATCCTGATTTTTATACGTTGTGTTTGTTATGTTAATGGCTCCACTGGCATTGTCAAATGTAGAGCCTGTTGCGGTCATATTTACAAGTCCTTTGAATTCTGATATACTGTCTCTAGTTACAAAATTCAGCGTTTTTAAATTGGCGTAGCCTACATTAGCGTTAAAGTCGAATTTTTTTTGCTCTTGGGAGAAATCCGCCAAACCATTAAACTCTAGTTGCAAATTGGCATCATCCGCTTTTAACTCTCCATTAAATACTTTATTACCTAAATCACCAGACACAACTATATTTTGATATACATAATCATTATATTCTAAACTAAAAATATCGCCTTTTACATCAGTTCTTAGGTTGTCTACTGTAAAGCCTTTACCGTCTACATCTAAATCTAACGAAGCCTTTTTCAATGACGGATCATCAATTAATGCACCTATATCAAATTCATCAAATACAACATTACCTACATATACAGCATTATCAATATCATTAATCTCTGTAAGTTTAAGATTTGAATCGATAAAACCCAAATCGGTATCTATGGTAATATCTGCATCAATTTGCTTTGCAGTAACATAAGATTTTCCCACTATTTTAAAATTTCCAACCTTAGAAAGAAAAGTAGGCATGGATCGCCCTAATATATTTGGAAGCAAGGCAACTAAATCATTGTAGTTAGAGGCTAAATTTTGAAACTCGCCCTCAATAGTAAAACCTTCTTCATTATTACTAAAAAGATTTTTAAAAGTGACGTCACCTATAATTCTTGTATTACGTGTGGTGCTGGTATTAAGATTATTGGCTGTTAGATTATTTAAAGTGCCTGTTAAATGAGCATTGAAACTTGCACTTTGATTAACCCCAAACTCATCAAAAAATGCATTTAATTCTGTTAAATTGATTTTTGAATCCCTAAAACTCGCATCAACATTTACCTTATTTGTAAAATCCTTTAAATCCTCCCGCTTATAACCAAACCTTAAATCCCCTTTTAATTGCGAACCTTTAGTTTTAATATCAAGATTACCAAAGTTCATATGGCTTAGAGTATATTCAAAATCTGCTGTAAGATTTTCTACCCTAACGCCTTGGCTATGGTTAAAATTGAAGGTATTGATACGTGAGCTAACATTTGGCCCATCAATCAAAAAATTAGTTGTATTGGCATTGAGTTCTGTAAACTCTAATATTTTAGGAATTTCTCTATTATCATCAATAAGTCTAAATACACCATTTTCTATAGATACATCACTCGATGAAAACAAAAATTCACTTTTTTCCTTTCGTGGATTGTCATCATCAAACTTTGCCACGAAAACATCCAAGTTTGTATCCGTTGCACCTTCGTAAGTTCTTAGGTTAAATATCAAATTTTGAATGTCTATGTCTCCAAAATTCAATTTGTTGTTATAAAGGTTCCTGAAACTGATAATCGATGTGTTGAGCTCACCAATGCTAAAGAGCGTATCCTTTTTATAATCTCTTATAAGTATTTCCTTTAATTCTACATCTCCATTGAGTTGAAGTCCAACGCGACCAACATTGATATCTGTTTTATAATCCTCGTTGAGCCTATCCGTTACATATTGACCCAGTTTAGTCTGTACGGCAGGAATTCCCAGAATTAGAAAAATAATAAGAAACAGCAACAAAAATATGCCCACTATTTTTCCTATTATTTTGAGTACTCTTTTGATAGAATTTACGCTTATGAATTGATGAAATCTTCACTACATTTGTACCACACAAAATGCCGTATTGTACAATGTTTTACCTTATCTGGTAAAATTAACAATTATTGTGCCTAATATCGACTATGGAAAAAGAAAATATTTATATCCTTGGTATTGAATCTTCTTGCGATGATACATCGGCTGCTGTACTATGTAACGACAGAATTTTAAGCAATGTTGTTGCAGACCAAAAAATACATGCAGAATATGGTGGTGTGGTGCCAGAATTAGCATCGAGAGCACATCAACAGAACATTGTCCCAGTTGTGCATCAAGCGCTAGAAAAGGCAGGAATTTCTAAAGACCAATTAAGTGCTATTGCCTTTACTCGTGGACCTGGTTTAATGGGTTCGCTTCTTGTGGGTACTTCCTTTGCAAAATCCTTGGCTTATGGTTTGGATATTCCATTGATAGACGTTAACCACATGCAAGCGCATATTTTAGCACATTTTATTGCTGAGGATAATCACAACAAACCACCTTTTCCCTTTTTGGCCATGACCATTTCTGGAGGCCATACACAAATAGTAAAAGTGACCAACCATTTTGAAATGGAAGTCTTGGGAGAAACCATTGATGATGCGGTTGGAGAAGCTTACGATAAAAGCGGAAAAGTTTTAGGCTTAGGCTATCCTGCTGGTCCAGAAATTGACAGAAGAGCACAACTCGGAAACCCAAAAGCCTATAAGTTTACCAAACCAAAAGTTGATGGCTTAAATTTTAGCTTCTCAGGATTAAAAACCGGAATCCTCTATTTTGTGCAGCGCGAAACGAAAGCCAATCCTAATTTTGTTGAAGAAAACCTGAATGATATTTGCGCATCCATCCAATACACCATCATTGGTATTTTAATGGATAAATTAAAGCTTGCCGTAAAGCAAACTGGCATAAAGCACATTGCCATAGGTGGTGGTGTATCTGCCAACTCTGGAATAAGAAAAGCCTTAAAAGATGCCGAAAAAAAACATGGTTGGACCACATACATTCCAAAATTTGAATACACCACAGACAATGCTGCTATGATTGCTATTGTTGGCTATTTAAAGTATCTGGAAAAGGATTTTGCCGATTTTGATGTAATGGCTACGGCTCGGTTGAAGATATGAATGATGATATTTTTATACTAATATTTGAAACCCTTATTTATGGGTTTTGTTTTACAGTTTTTACATTATACTTCATTCATTTATTTAAAACAAGGGTTAGGATTACACTAACTAGGCTTTTTTTTAAACATTCCATTCACCTAGTCAGATTCATCGCTATTCTCTATGCTTTATATCTTATTCTTCATTATATCAGTCATTATGATTATTCTTTAGTAGAAAATCGAGCTACAGGCACTTATGCATGGGCATATTGGTATATGTTTTTAAGGCCTTTTATTGTTATTCTTTTAATTCACCTTTTATGGTTAAAGAAATTTTACAATAAAGGATTTTACAACTTTACATTAATCTTGTTAATATTAATTGTTCACTTTTTTAATGGTGCAAATCTTGAGCGTTATATAATAATAATTTCATCAATTCATAGAGATTATGGGACATCAGATTTTTTAAAAATTGATGCCATCTGGTATGCCATCTGGTATAAAACGTCATTATTATTGCTATTAATGTTTATAGAGCGAACCTTAATATTTTCGTTTTTAGTATTCTTGAAAATCCAAATAAAAAATTTATTCACCAAATCAAAAAACTAAATTGTTAAAACATCTGTTGATAAGCTAAATCACTATAGCTCAATTTCACTTTAAATTTTATTTGTTTTGTGGTACAATCAATCTCTATATAACATGAAGCAACTTTTCTTTCTATTTTTATTAATACCTTTTTTAGGTTTTTCTCAAGACTCATTAGAACAAGAATTAGATTCCATAAGCACTACGGAAGAAGCAAAAACATTTGCCAAAACCCATAAAAAAGCCAATAAGAGTAAGCTCTATACCTTCAATAAAGAAAAGCACAAAACACGATTGGCAGACGACCTTTTTAAACTCTCAAAAGGTGCCAAAAAAGTTGTTAAAAGCGAGGATAAAACCACCTATTATAAAATTATTGACAAAGAAACGGTGCTACACTACAGAGCCAGCTATATCTATTTTGACGGTAATAAAATGAGCCTGGAGAACATCAATAAAAAGAGAGCAAAAATTATGGCACAATACAAACAAGGCTATAGATTTGACGCTTTGGCAAAACTACACTCCATGGACATAAGTGCCAATCGTGGTGGTGATTTAGGATGGTTTCCTGAAGGGAAAATGCACCCAGAATTTGAAGAAGCTATAAAGAATCATAATACCAATGATATCTTTACCTTAGACATTGAAGAAGGCAAATGGTATTATATTGTACTTAAAACTTACGATGCCAAACCTATCGAAGAGATTACCGTTTTAAAATATACCGAAGCTACCGATTAATGCAATTATTCTACAACCCAAATATATCTGAAAACGATAGTCTATTTAGT
Source organism: Winogradskyella ouciana (assembly GCF_965284585.1). Lineage (NCBI taxonomy): Bacteria > Pseudomonadati > Bacteroidota > Flavobacteriia > Flavobacteriales > Flavobacteriaceae > Winogradskyella > Winogradskyella ouciana. The sequence continues at coordinate 2,644,893 of NZ_OZ260095.1, read as the reverse complement.
TTCGATAAAGACGAAAGCCGACATATTGTAAAAGTGCTTCGTAAAAAAGTTGGAGACCAATTGCACATTACCAATGGAAAAGGTTGGCTGTTTGAAGCTGAGTTAATTTCAGCAGACGCAAAGCATTGTTATGTGGATATTACTTCAAAAAGTTTACAACCCAAACGGAATTTTCACTTGCATCTGGCCGTAGCACCAACCAAAATGAACGACCGCTACGAATGGTTTTTAGAAAAAGCCACTGAAATTGGTATTGAAGAAATCACACCGATTATCTGTGATAATAGTGAACGTAAGGTTGTAAAACTAGAGCGTTTTGAAAGAATCATTCAATCCGCTATGAAGCAATCTCTTCAATGTTATTTGCCAAAGCTCAATGCTCCAATGTCATTTCAGGATTTTGTAAATCAAGAATTTTCAGGTCAAAAATTTATTGCGCATTGCGAGGAAACTGACAAAAAATCTTTGAAATCAGAGTTGAAAACAGATGAGGACTGTATCCTTTTAATTGGGCCAGAAGGAGATTTTAGTGTTAAGGAAATTGAAATGGCTTTGGCAGCTAATTATATTCCAGTAACTTTGGGTGACACGCGCTTACGGACTGAAACAGCCGCAATTACAGCTTGCCATTCCATAGCTTTTGTAAATAGATAATTTATGAGAAACTTAATCGCTTTATTTGTAATACTTTTTACTTCCCAACTTTTTTCCCAAGATGTTGCAGTACTAAAATACAAAGGTGGTGGCGATTGGTATAGCAACCCAACAGCACTACCAAATTTGGTAAAATATTGCAATGATAATATTGACACCAATATCAATGAAAACATACAAACAGTAGAAGTTGGTAGTACTGATATTTATCAATTTCCGCTGTTGCATATGACAGGTCATGGCAATGTGTTTTTTGACGATGATGATGCCGAAAACCTAAGAAATTATCTCATCTCAGGTGGTTTTCTTCATATCGATGACAACTACGGTATGGAACCTTACATTACAAAAGAGCTTAAAAAAGTTTTTCCTAATAATGAATTGAGAGAAATACCAAAGGATCACGCTATTTTTAATACTGCCTTTGATTTCCCAAACGGTTTACCAAAAATCCATGAGCACGATGGCAAATCACCACAGGCTTTCGGGATTTTTCATGAAGGCAGACTTGTGCTCTTATTTACTTTTGAAAGTGATTTAGGTGACGGTTGGGAAGACCAAGAAGTCCATAACGACCCTGAAGACGTACGCGAAAAAGCGCTGAAAATGGGAGCTAATATTGTGAAGTACGCTTTTGAAAACTGAATTGAGACTTTAGAGAGGAAAACTAGAAGCTAGACTTCAACACTGACTACTTAAAATGCAACTCACCCATTACACTTCCAACTTTAAAAAAGTAAAACATCCCATTACTTTGGTATGTGACAACATTACCAACGCACCAAATATTGGGAGTCTATTCCGTACAGCCGATGCTTTTGGTATTGAGCAAATTATATTCTGTGGAGATAATATTCCTTTAGGAAAGCGCATGACCAAAACATCACGCTCTACAGAAAAATATGTGAATCATAGCATTGAAGCGAATATTAATGAGGTTATTAAAAACTTTAAAGCAACAAACCATTTTATAATCGCTTTAGAAATCACTGAAAGCAGTACTGAACTCAGTCAGTTTACATTAGAAACCAACCAATCTATTGTATTAGTATTAGGTGATGAAAATTTTGGAATTTCAGAACATGTAATAAAGCTGTGTGACGCTATTTTACATATCAATATGTACGGGAACAATAGTAGTATGAATGTAGTACAAGCCACAAGCATTGCGCTTTACGAATTAACAAAGCAACTCAATCTTTAAATTTGTCTTGCTGAATTTATTTCAGCATCTTTGAGTAAATTAAAACTAATGAATTCAAAAATCATCGCAAATGGTATTTTAAGAGCTTTAGGCATATTGCTGGCCATTGCCCTGATTTTATTCTTTCTTTATAAAATTCAAGTTGTTATAGTTTATATAGCGATTGCAGCTGTGATTTCGCTCATCGGAAGACCTATTGTCTTGTTTTTGAGACGTAAATTGAAGTTCAACAATACTATTGCCGTTGTAGTTACCATGGTCTTTTTTATTGGGTTGTTGATTGGACTCATTGGTATGTTTATTCCTCTAATTGCGGATCAAGGACAAAAATTATCGTTACTAAACCTTCAACAACTAGAGAGCAATGTTGAAAACCTTTATCAGCAAATCGTAACCTATTTTGAGTTCAACAATATTGACGTAGAACAATCTATTAAGGACTCTAACTTACTGTCTAAGCTAGATTTTTCATTGATTCCAAATTTCTTCAATGGTCTAATTAGCGGATTGGGCAGTTTTAGTATTGGTCTGTTTTCTGTTCTGTTTATTTCCTTCTTCTTTTTAAAAGACAGTAGGTTATTTGAAGACGGTATTATGACCTTTGTTCCTAAGGGCAACGAAATGCGATCTAAGCGCTCATTCACAAAAATTAAAGACCTATTGTCACGTTATTTTGTGGGTCTTATTCTTCAGATTTTTATTCTATTTGTAATCTATACCATTGTGCTATTGATTTTTGGTATTGACAATGCAGTTGTTATAGCGTTTTTATGCGCTTTAATAAACCTAGTGCCATATGTTGGCCCTTTGGTTAGTGGTTTTTTAATGCTTTTGCTAAGTATGTCTAGTAACCTAGGCGAAAGCTTTAGCTTGGTGATTTTACCTAAAACTACTTATGTAATGATAGGCTTTATCGCGGCACAGCTGATTGATAATTTTTTCAGCCAACCGTTTATATTCTCTAAAAGTGTAAAATCGCATCCGTTAGAAATTTTCCTTATAATTATTATTGCTGGAATTTTATTCGGTGTTGTGGGTATGATAGTAGCCATACCAGCTTATACAGCCATTAAGGTTATTTTAAAAGAATTTTTGTCAGAATACAAAGTAGTGAATAAACTTACCAAAGGATTATAGCTATAGTTTGAACAAGGCTATTTTAAATATTGAAGTACAGGAATTTATAAATTCACATATCAATTCAGATGTTTCCAGTTTATTGTTGAAAGGTTTACCATTTGAAGGTATTGATGCCAAACTGGTTATTGAACAGATTGAAGCAAAAAAACGTTCAGAAAAAAAGTTGCCAACCTGGTTTAAAACTGAAAATATCTATTATCCCAACAAACTTAATATTGAGCAAACCTCTTCAGAAATAACAGCAAAATACAAAGCTAATTTGGTTTCTGGCAAAAGTTTAATCGATCTTACAGGTGGCTTTGGTGTGGATACTTATTACTTTTCAAAGCAAGTTGAAAATGTGATCCATTGTGAAATCAATACACATTTATCTGATATAACAGCACATAATTTTGAGCAATTAAAAGTTTCAAATGCTGAATGTAGAAATGAAAATGGAATTGAAACCTTAAAAAAATTGGACAAGCAGTTCGATTGGATTTACATCGATCCTTCCAGACGGGACAATTCCAAAAACAAGGTGTTTTTAATAACGGATTGTACGCCAAACGTTAAAACGTATCAGGGGTTATTTTTAAAATATGCAGAAAACGTGATGATAAAAACATCGCCTTTATTGGATATTTCTGCCACACTTTTAGAAATAAGTAACGTCAAGGAAATTCACGTCGTTGCAGTAAATAAGGAAGTGAAAGAATTATTATGGATATTAGAACGCAACTATTCTGGATCCGTTTTAATCAAAACCGTCAATATTCAAAAAGAAAATCAACAAACTTTTGACTTCTATTATGAAGAAGAATCTACTGCAAAAGTTGAATACACCCGACCTTCTAATTATTTGTACGAGCCAAATGCAGCCATTTTAAAAGCTGGAGCATTTAATTCGGTTAGTTCTAATTTGGGAGTAAAAAAACTTCATAAACATTCGCATTTATATACTTCTGAAACATTAATTGATTTTCCCGGAAGACGTTTTAATATTGAAAATGTTATTCCTTTTAATAACAAGGCTTTTTCTAAATTAAAAATCCAAAAAGCCAATATCACTACTCGGAATTTTCCGCTATCTGTTGCGGACATTCGTAAAAAATTAAAAGTGAAGGATGGTGGAACTATTTATTTGTTTTTCACCACAGACTTAACAAACAATAAAATTATCTTGGTGTGCTCAAAAGCATAAATCAAGTAGCAAAGTCATGTCGAACAAAAGTGAGACATCACAAATGAAACTTTGAATTCTAACGTGAGAGATTTCTCAATCGCTTAGCTTATTTCGAAATGACCTACAACTTAAAAATAGCTGTTTCTGTAAAAGCATAACAAACTGAGTCTTTTGGCTGAGAGTGCGTGTTCAACCCGGTAAATAAGCTAAATGCAGGCAATATAATTTGATGTCCACTCACTTGAAAACAGGGTAATTTTAAAAATTGTTTGCCCTTGCCTTTTATGCGTACACCAGGATGGGTATGACCTGAAATCGTAAATTGTTCTGAATGCTTTTTTAAATGCTCATGCACAAAGGTGAAAGGTGAAATTTCCAATTCTTTTTCAATCTCAAAATCAAACTTTGAAACTATGTTTTTTGAAAGTCTATCGTGGTTTCCTTTAATCAGAACGATTTGTAAATCTTCAAACTGATTTAGCCATAATTGAAAAGTGTCCATATCTACGTTAGCCTCCGCGTGAAATAAATCACCAACAATCAAGAGTTTTTGAGCGTTAAAATAAAGAACCAGTTGTTTCAAACGTTCTAAATCGTTCTGAAGCACACCATCAGGCATGGGTATACCATGTTTTCTAAAGTGTGCCGTTTTGCCGATATGTACATCGGATAGAATTAGCGCGTTTTCACTTTTCCAAAAGATGGCGCGTTGATTGGTGAGTGTCAATGTTTCAGCTTTAACAGTAATATTTTCGGTAATGATTTTTAGTTTCACAATTTTAGTCATGTCGAACTTTCGTGAGACATCCCACATATAGCTCCATTCAAATCTCAAAATTATGTGATTTCTCGCTTTGCTCGAAATGACTTCAAGCTTTTATTTATATTTATGGATGCTTTATAATCACTTTGTGTACATAACAACAAATCCTTACAGGACCACACTATACATCGGAATAACAAATAACATTCAAAGAAGATTAGATCAGCATTTCTTTGACAGTCAGAATTCTAGAAAATCGTTTGCTGGTAAATATAATTGTATCTATTTGGTATATTACGAAGGATTTGAATACCCGAGAGAAGCTATTTCAAGAGAAAAAGAATTGAAAAAATGGCGTCGTGAAAAGAAAAATAAATTGATTACAACATTTAATCCTAAATGGAAAACTCTTAATAACCAAGTAATTTAGTCATGTCGAACGTATGTGAGACATTGCATCCTCACTGAGTAGAATAAAAAATTATGAGATTTCTCACTATGCTCGAAATGACAACTCAATCAATCTTAAATGCTTGTGCTTTAATACGCTGAATTCGTTTATCCAAACTCTCGTTGCTCATTGTCCCTCGCAGACTATCAACTTTAAGCGGGAAGCTCAAAGGTGTAAAAGATTTGGCATGTTTCAAAATGATTTTGCTCTTTGAAATACGCTCAAAAGCAGCTTGTAAACGTACTTCTTCTAATTGTTGGTTGAACACTTCCGTATAGGCTTGTTTCAATAACAAATTTTCAGGTTCATAATCTTCCAAAACTCTAAATATTAATCCTGAAGATGATTGCAGACTTTTATTATTTTTTCGAGCGCCTGGTTGTGATTGTACTACCAAACCAGCTATTACTGCTATATCCCTAAATTTTCGAGATGCCATTTCTGACGCGTTAATACTCGCAATCACATCATCCATTAGATTTTCCTTGCTTAGTAATTTTGAAATATTGGCTTCGGTCACTGGAATCGGTTGGTCGCTTAATAATTCAAAACCATAATCATTCATCGCAATTGTAAAGGTTAATGGCTTTAATTTACTGATTCTGTATGCCATCAATGCCGAAAAGACCTCATGCACCAATCTGCCTTCAAACGGATACATAAACAAATGATGACCATCTCGTGTTTCAATCATTTCAACTAAAAACTCATCATCTTTTGGTATATGGGAATGATTATCTTGACGTGATAAAAGCGGGTTCAAGAATCGAAGTTCTTTTTCTAATCGTCCAGGTTCAAGCGCATCCGATAATTTTAACCGCATAAAGTGACTCAGGTGAGACGTCAAAGGCAAGCGACCACCCAACCAACTTGGCGTCACGGCTTTTTTCGCTTTACTGCGACGTACCAAAACAGTCATATCTTTAATTTGTGCTAATTCCAGAACTCGGCCTGCCAAAATAAAATTATCACCAGGCTTTAGTTTCGAAATAAAGAACTCTTCAATCATACCAATATAGCCACCAGAAAAGAATTTGACCATTAGCATCACTTCACTAACAATAGCACCAATATTCATACGATGCAGCATACTAATGCGTCGGCTTTTTACTCTGTAAAGACCATCTTCATCTTTAATTACTTTATGAAATTCCTCATAAGAACTCAGTGTTTTTCCGCCTTTAGTGACAAACTGTAAGCACCATTGCCATTCATCTTTAGTGATGTAACTAAATGCATGCGTTTCTTTTATTTGAATAAATAGCTTTTCAGAATCAAATCCCATACCCACAGCGTTGGTTACCATAAACTGAATCAACACGTCAAACGTCATTACCATTGGATCGCGGGTTTCGATTTTATTTTGTTTTACGGCTTCCTTTAATGCCGAAACTTCCACCAATTCCAAAGAATGTGTAGGAATAAAATAAATTTTGGAACGCTCATATGGCGAATGACCACTGCGACCAGCGCGTTGCATAAAACGTGCTATGCCTTTAGCAGAACCAATTTGAATCACACAATCCACAGGCTTAAAATCCACACCCAAATCGAGAGAAGACGTACAGACCACAGCTTTTAAATAGCCGTTAGAAATGCTATCCTCAATCCAATTCCTCAGTTTCTTATCGATTGATCCATGATGAATAGCTAACAATCCAGCCAATTCCGGGTTGGCATTAAGTAATAATTGATACCACAATTCTGATTGGCCGCGAGTATTTGTAAATATTAAGGTTGTAGTGTTGTTTTCAATAATTGGTATAATCTTATCCACCATTTTGGCACCGAGATGACCTGCCCAAGGCAACACTTCTATTTCATGTGGCAAGACCGAAACAATATCAATTTTCTTTTTTTGTTTTGCTTTTATTTGAGTGACTTTTAGATTGGGGCAAGGGAGAAGTACACTTTTCGCTTCCTCAAGATTACCTATCGTCGCTGTAATTCCCCAAATTTGAACTTTCGGTGAATAGCTTCGTATTTGCGACAATGCTAACTCAGTAAGCACACCTCTTTTATTACCTAGCAATTCGTGCCACTCATCAATAGCAACACATCTTACATTTTTAAACCATCTCGAATTCTTCTTTTGTGAGAACAGCAAATGCATGGTTTCGGGTGTGGTAAGCAATACATCTGGCATTAAACGTTCCTGTTTTCTTCGAATATTTGTTGGTGTGTCACCATTTCGAACTTGTACAGACCAATCCAAACCAATTTCATCAACGGCTTCGGTCATGGCTTTTGCTAGGTCTTTTGCTAATGAACGTAACGGACTAATCCACAACAATTTTAATCCTTTAGGATATTTATCTGGATGATTTAAGTAATCGATAACTACAGCTAAAAAAACTGAAAACGTTTTCCCAAAACCTGTTGGTGCCACTACCATGCCGCTGTAGCCATTGGCATAACGCTGCCAGGTTTGCGTTTGAAACGGAAAAGGCGCTTGCCCTTTCCCTGCCATCCAATTGTGGATAATCTGTAATCCTATGCTCTCGTTGAATTTGCTCAAGGTGCTGTAATGAGTTGTTTCACGTTTTCTATGGTATCAATTTCTTCCACAGGCTTATCTTTTCGCCAGCGCGAAATTCTTGGGAAACGCAAAGCTACACCAGATTTATGACGATTGCTGAGCGCAATACCTTCAAATGCGATTTCGAACACCAATTCTGGTTTTACGGTTCTAACTGGTCCAAATTTTTCAATGGCATTTTTATTGACCCAACGTGAAATTTCTGTAATTTCTTTATCCGTTAATCCTGAATACGCTTTTGCTACGGTTACTAAAGCGTCATCTTTTTTTACGGCAAATGTATAATCCGTATATTTTGAACTTCGTCTTCCACTACCCTTTTGCGCATAAATCATTACGGCATCAATCGTCAATGGGTCAACCTTCCATTTCCACCAATCTCCTTTTTTTCGCCCTGTGTGGTATGGAGAGGCTTTCTGTTTTAGCATTAAACCTTCACTGTTTATGGCTCTTGAATTATCTCTAATGGCATGTAAGTCATTCCACTCATTGAAATCAACAATAAAAGATAATTTAAGTTGTGCAGGTAACGCAACTGAATTAAAAATTCTTTCCAATATTTTTCGTCTCTCAGCAAATGGTGTCTCCCTGATATCATCGCCATTAAATTCCATAATATCGTAAGCATAAAAACCAATAGGAACTTCTTCCAGCAATTTTTTTGTGACATTTTTACGATTCAAGCGTTTTTGCAAGTCGTTGAATAACAGTACTGCATTATCTTTCATGGCCAATATTTCACCATCGATCACAAAGTCATCACTAAAATTTGAAATCACTTCGACCAATTCAGGAAATTGTTGTGTGACTAATTCTTCACCACGAGACCATATAAAAATTTCGTTATTTCGTTTTACGATTTGTCCTCGTATACCATCCCATTTTTGCTCAACAATCCAATCGTTAGGTTCACCTAATTCTGGCAATTCCTTTTCCAAAGCATAAGCCAAACAGAATGGATAAGGTTTGGAATTATCATAGTTGATGTGGGTGCCTTTTATTAATTCTTCAAAGGAAATAGAATCAATATCCCAATTTCCAATAATACTGTGCATCAGTTGATTGGCATCAATACCTGTAAGTTTTGCCAAAGCATTTACCAATGTTTTTTTGGAAACACCAATTCTGAAACTACCACCAATCAATTTGTTGAAAATAAGACGTTCTTGCTGCTCTAAACCCGACCATGCCTCGAGAACAAATGCTTTTTTATCCCCTTCAGATTTCGGTTTTAACGCTTTGAGTTCCTTCATCCATTCGCTCAAAGTCAAATCGAGCTGATGCGTTGGTAGCGGCAATAAAAGTGCAATAGTTTCGCCCAAATCACCAACTGTGCTATAGCTTTCCAGAAATAACCATTCGGGCAGTTCTGTAATTTCCATGCACCATTGTTTCATCAATGCTGTTTTTACAGGACGTGATGGACGTTTTCCTGTGAATAGTGCGATTAGCCACAGTTTATCTTTGTCTGGTGCGGTCTCAAAATAATTGACCAATGCATCAATTTTTGCATTGGTTTTGTTAGTGATTTCTATAGCACTTATGAGTTCAGAAAACTGTTTCATTCGGTTTCAGCTTTTTCAGTTTCCTTTTCAGCTTGAGCCATTTGCTCATCACCGTATTCGGTTTTTAGCTCATCGGCTTTTATTCCTATTTCATTTAGATATTTTGAAAATATTGCTTGAGAACCGTGAGTGACATAAACTTGTTCGGCTTCTGTGGCTTTAACTGCTGCAATCAAACCATTCCAATCTGCATGGTCGCTAACTGCAAATCCTGCATCAACAGCTTGCCAACGACGATTACCACGAATTTGCATCCAACCTGAACATATTGCTGTTGCTGCATTTGGTACACGTTTTAACATCCGAGAACCCAATAATGCTGGTGGTGCGATGATTATTTTATTTTGAAGGGTTTTCTTGTCCAAATCTGCCGACCACAATTTTGTTTCTGGCAAGTCTATTCCTGAACCTTCTATGGCTTCATTTAAATTTTTAATGGCTCTATGTACATAAATTTCGTCGCAGCCATCGAGTAAGGACATTAAACGCTGTGCTTTTCCTAAGGAATACCCTAAAAACACTGAGGTTCTATTATTAGCTTGATTTGTTTTTACCCAGTTCTGCAAGTCATTTTGTAATTCTTTTTCTGATTTCCAATTGTATATCGGTAAACCGAAGGTGCTTTCGGTAATAAACGTGTGGCATTTGACCGGTTCGTATGGTGCTGAAATGTAGTCAGGTTGAGTTTTGTAATCACCAGTAAAAACAACTACATAGCCTTTATATTCCAACCGTATTTGTGCAGAACCAATGACATGACCAGCAGGATGAAAACTCACTTTAACCCCATTGATAGTTATTGGATCTTCATAACCCAAACTTTCAATGTTTATATCTGCACCTATGCGATGCTGGAGAATGGCTTTAGAATCGTGCTGACATAAATAGCGTTTCATTCCCCATCGTGCGTGGTCTGCGTGACCATGGGAAATTATCGCATAATCCACAGGAAACCATGGGTCTAAATAGAATTTACCTTGTGGGCAAAAAATACCTTTTTTAGTGAATTTAATGAGTTGATTTTCTTTTGGCATAGCAATACGAAGCTATTGAAAAATGACATATTCTATTGACAAAATAGAGTTAAATTTTAACTGTTATAAAAACCCCTTTTGAGAAATAATAATGTCATCTCCCCAAAGTTTAACCAAATAAGAAATATCAATTGGAAAAAATGATGACGAGCCATCTGTGTTGTATTTTACAGGGCATTCAATACGGTTACCATCAACTATTCTACATTTGTTTTTACCATTATCTGAAATAAAAATGTCTCTAGCGTCCAACTTTTGATAGACTTTTTGTAAGTCGATAATTGCATATTTAAGAAAGGTTGTTGACTTATTTATTTCTGCTTTAGTGCTATCTATGATGCCGTAGGTGAAATAATGTGCTTTTATCTTATAGTACTCAGACTCATGACGGTCTTCAATTTTATTTTCATCTCTTCTATATCGAATTGTAAAATCAGAAAAACTGTTATATTTTTTATCCCTAAAGCGTTCTTGAACTGTTTTAATTTCATTTCCGCATCTAAACACATAGTCGATACCGTCCATCATATCTATATATTTGGCATAATCTTTTCTAAGCTGAACTTCAGTCCATTGCAATGGTTTATAAATTATGTTAGTAGCCATATGCTTGTGCACATAGTCAGTGAAGGCCCTGTCATTTTTATATTTAGACATAATGAGATAAATTTAAGTATATAATTGTCGTTATCAAAGTCATTAGAAATTTGACAAAAAATTCAAAAAATTTGTTGCGTTCTTTAATATGAAAAGTTACATTTGCACCCGCTTAACAGGTAAAAGAAATTTTATTTGTTGTTTGTGGAATTTTAAGAAATGTTCTTTTAATTTTGGAGAGGTGCCAGAGTGGTAATGGAGCAGATTGCTAATCTGTCAACGCGTAAGTGTTGCCCGGGTTCGAATCCCGGTCTCTCCGCAATATTGAATTGATAACCAATTTTTCGGGGTGTAGCGTAGCCCGGTTATCGCGCCGCGTTTGGGACGCGGAGGTCGCAGGTTCGAATCCTGCCACCCCGACAAAAAGCTTAAATAAGATTTTGTTGAAAATTTATTTTCATAAAAATTTGTTGGAAGCTTTTGTAAAAAGCAACGCTTTTTACAACAACCTATTTTCAGGATCAACGTAGTTAATCCTTGAAGGGTCGCATAGCTCAGCTGGATAGAGCACCTGCCTTCTAAGCAGGCGGTCCTAGGTTCGAATCCTAGTGCGATCACATTAAGCCTTACTAGAAATAGTGAGGCTTTTTTGTTTTATTACTCAGGGTATTCAATTCTAAGGTGGTATATGTTTGCCAACTTATGTTTTAGTACTTTTTTAATCGATTGAATTTCTTTGAATGTAATGTTGGCATTTAGAAACTGACCATTTTCCATTTGCTTGTCTATTATACTCTCTACAAAGTCATTAATTTTTGTAGTTGTAGGTTCTTTAAGGCTTTTTGAAGCGGCTTCAACACTGTCGCACATCATTAAAATAGCCGTTTCTTTACTAAAAGGCTTTGGTCCAGGGTAAGAATAATCCTCTAATTTTAAATCTTCATTTTCTGCTTTTTCCTTCATATAAAAATAATACACCATACTTGTACCATGGTGTGTTCTTATAAAATCAATCACACGATCTGGTAAATTGTGCTTTTTTGCAATCTCTATACCTTTTATAACATGATTTACTATAACTCTGGCACTTTCGCGATTCGATAATTCATCATGCGGATTTATGCCTGTACTTTGATTTTCAGTAAAATAAGTTGGATTTTTCATCTTACCAATATCATGATACAAAGCGCCTACCCTTACAAGCATAGCATTTGCTCCAATCTCATTTGCAGAAGCTTCAGCTAAATTGGCCACGTTTAAAGAATGATGAAAAGTTCCAGGTGCTTTATTAGAAAGCTCCTTTAATAATTTTGTGTTTGTGTCTGAAAGCTCAAGTAAGGATACGTCAGAAACCAGTCCAAATACCTTTTCATAAATGTATATTAAAGGTTGTACAAATAATGTTGCCAAACCACATAATATAAACAAGCCGAAAGTTTCCCATTTTAAGCTTGTTACCTGTCCTTCTTGAATTACAAAAAATGCAAAATATGCTATTATATAAATAAGTGTTATTTGACCTACTGAAATAAATAAATTAGCACGCTTATATAATTCTGAAACGGTAAGTATAGTTACAATTCCCGCGATTATCTGTAAGAACATATACTCATAACTATTAGGTACTATAAATCCTAAAAGCAATACGGTAAGCACATGTGCAAAAAGCCCTAACCTAGCATCAAAAAATGCCTTTAACACCAATGGTAAAATACAAAGTGGTACAACATAGATATACTGAGAATTATAGCTAATTACCAACGTAGTTAACAGAATCATTATAACTACATTGAAAAATATAAAGGTGACTTTTGTGTTGTTCAAAAACACCTCTATACGGTACTTTCTTAAGAATAATAATAACATTAAAAGCGCTAATGCAACCAATAAGGTGTATGCGACAAGCACCCAGTTATAATTTGCGGTATTCCAAACTTGGGATTCATACTCAGATTTTAAGGAATTTAATATTATATACTCTTCATCCTCAACGACTTGACCTTTTGAAATAATGAGCTGATCTTTATCTATACTACCTCGGGTTTGGGAAATTTGAGAAAGTTCTTCCTCTAAGGCGTTTTGGGTTAAACTCTCGTTTAGTGTAATATTCGGTTTTACAATATCAAAAAAGAGAGAGATGATTTTATTACGATCTGCAGATGGTGATTCTGAAAAATGATCATCAAGACGTTGTCGCAATTGTCCGATTTCAATTAAATCTTCATACTGTAGTTGCTTTTCAATTGTGTTTGAAGATACTAAAACCACTGGCTTAGTGTTGGGGTAATTATAGTCCGTATCTAAAATGCCGTTAGAATACAGCAAGTCAACAAAAGATCTTCCTTTCTTATATAGACTAGATTCATTGGTGTTTAAATCTAATGTGTCTTTAAATGTTTGATTGAATTTTTTTAAATATTCTGACAGCACTAAATCCTTAACCTCAGTATTTAAATCAAAATATACCGAAGCGTTGTTTTCTACCTCCAACCTTTCGCTCTCAATCTCCTCCTGTGCTTTTTTTATCGCAAAATTAAAAGGGGCATACAAGTTTTCGGACTGCCAAGGCTTTCCTTTTTCAAAAGAAAATCTAAACTTCCCTGTCTTAGGAAACAGATAGACTATAAATAATGTAGTGGACAGAAACAATAGTATTTTATATACTAATGCATGATTTTTGTACCATTTGTTGAGAAGTTCCTTCATACACAATCAAAAGTAAGAAATAATAAAATTTTAGGCTGCTATAATCCTAATTACATTCTAAAATCTCTCAAAAATTGATTAATTTCGCAGCAACTAAATAAAACATAAATATAATGAACAAGGATGTAGTTATTGTATCTGCTGTAAGAACACCAATAGGAAGTTTTTTAGGAAGCTTATCTAGTGTTCCGGCACCAAGATTAGGCGCTACTGCAATTAAAGGAGCTTTAGATAAAATTAGTTTAAAACCTGAATTGGTTGATGAAGTATTGATGGGAAATGTTGTACAAGCAGGTACAGGACAAGCCCCAGCAAGACAAGCCGCAATTTATGCAGGTATTCCAGATACAGTGCCTTGTACTACTATTAATAAAGTTTGCGCTTCTGGTATGAAAGCCATTACTCAAGCTGCCCAAGCTATTCAACTTGGAGATGCGGAAATTGTTGTAGCTGGTGGAATGGAAAACATGAGTGCAATACCACACTACTACCATGCAAGAAGTGCTACTAAATTTGGACCTGCAACACTTGAAGATGGTATGCAAAAAGACGGATTGGTAGATGCCTATGAAAAACATGCCATGGGAGTTTGTGCGGATGCTTGTGCCACGGAATATAAGTTTAGCAGAGAAGATCAAGATGCATACGCAATCCAATCTTATGAGCGCTCTAAGGCAGCTTGGGATGCTGGTAAGTTTGATGATGAAGTCGTTCCTGTTGAAGTGCCACAGCGTCGCGGTGAGCCTATAATAGTTAATCGAGACGAAGAATACACCAACGTAAAGATGGAAAAGATTCCTACTTTACGTCCTGCTTTTACCAAAGAAGGTACGGTTACCGCTGCAAATGCATCCACTATTAATGATGGTGCGGCAGCAATGGTACTGATGAGCAGGGAAAAGGCTAATGAATTAGGATTAAAACCAATTGCAACTATAAAAAGTTATGCGGATGCAGCACAAGAACCTAAATGGTTTACTACTGCGCCTGCCAAGGCATTACCAAAAGCGTTAGCTAAAGCAAATATTGAGTTAAAAGATGTTGATTATTTTGAATTTAATGAAGCTTTCTCAGTTGTTGGTTTAGCAAACATGAAAATTTTAGGATTATCCGACGACAATGTAAACGTTAATGGTGGTGCAGTTTCATTGGGTCATCCTTTAGGATGTTCTGGTGCAAGAATCCTTGTCACCCTAATTAATGTATTGCATCAAAATAATGCCAAAATTGGTGCAGCTGCTATCTGTAATGGTGGTGGTGGTGCATCTGCAATGGTCTTAGAGCGCGCTTAAAACTTTTCTATGCAATACGGCATTTGCAATTTAGGAATTGTACCCATACGATTAGAACCTAGCGATACTAGTGAAATGGTAACGCAAGCTCTGTATGGTGATCAGTTTAAAGTGCTTGAGCAACGAAAGAAATGGAGCCGTATTCGTTTTGCCTATGACAAATATGAAGGGTGGATAGATAATAAACAGTATCTAGAGATTGAAGAATCTCAGTACAAATTATTATTAGAAGCAGATATAAATTTATCGAAAGATTTAGTAGAGTTTGTTTCCGATGCATCAAATAATCTCTACCCAATTCCACTTGGGTCTGATTTAAATAGCTTAGAGCTTCTTAAGCACAAATTTGATGGTAATAGGTTGACATCAAAAAATGAAAAGAACAACATAATCCAAACATCTTTTTTGTATTTGAATGCTCCGTATTTATGGGGAGGAAAAACACCCTTCGGAATTGATTGTTCTGGTTTTACACAAATGGTTTATAAGCTAAATGGGTACAAATTATTGAGAGATGCTTCTCAACAAGCAGCTCAAGGTATGGCTTTAAGTTTTATTGAAGAGAGTGAGCCTGGCGATCTAGCGTTTTTTGATAATGCCGAAGGTGATATCATCCACGTAGGTATTATTATGGAAAACAATTACATTATCCATGCACACGGTAAAGTGCGAATAGATCGTTTAGACCATAGCGGTATCTATAATGTTGACAAAAACTCACATACACATAGGCTAAGAGTCATTAAAAAGATTGTATAAAAAAAGCGACTATTTTGGTAATAGTCGCTTTTTAATTTTATAGTTTCAAAGATTAATTTCCACCAGAACCAGCTTCAATTTCTTCAACTTTTGCTCTCATCTCCTTAAACTTTTCAGTTTCACCTAATGCACTGTATATATTCTTCAATTGACCAAGAATATCAAGATTTTTGGTATTAGGGTTTTTCTCTACATAATTTTCTAGATGTTCTGCAGCTTTTTGAAAGTGCTCATTCTTTTGAGATCTCAATTCCTCATAGCGTTTGTTATCAGCTGATGATGTACCTAATGAATTCATTTCGTCATTCAGTGCATTACCTCTATTGATCTCTATAGCAGACAAATTTAAAGCTGCATCAGAATAACTTGGCTTATACTTTAAGGTTTTATTAAAAGCTTCAATTGCATAATCGTATTGCTCAGCTTCCATTGCCAATACACCTACATTGTAATTTAATTCAGGATTTTCTGGGTCCATATTTAAAGCTTCCTTATATAACTCAGCAGCTTTATCTGTATTACCCAATTGAAGATAAACATTACCTTCTGAAAGAATTAAATTATAATCATTAGGATTATCTTCTTTTGCATCTTGGATAGCACTTAAGGCTTTTTCATTTTCACCTTTAGTAACATAAATGATGGCTATATTTTTTACTATGTCCGCTCTCCTAGATTCTGACTGGGCATCTCTAGGCTTAACATGGGTTTTTAATGTCTTTACAGACAAATCTCTACCTGCTTTATCAGCAAATATTTCTTCTTCACCAGTCTCTTTATTAGTAGCATAGTAGTTCATTTTAACACCAGTATAGCCTAAATCTTTTAACTGAATAAAGTAATCTAAGGCTGTGTCATAATCTTGATCTTCTACCGCAGAATATGCAGCATTGAATAAGTACATGGTGTCCTGAGGTGAAACTCTGTAAATTTTCTCAAACCTCTTTGCGGCTGTTTTGTAATCCTTATTATTAAAAGCATTATTAGCTTTAGTTATAAAAGAATTGAACATCTGGGATTTCATTTCGTTAGCCTCTTCAGTATACCTGAGTTTGCCCATTCCAGATTCTAACTCCTTGAGCTGATCTAAAGTAGCAATTGCTTCGTCAACATTTGCGTCGGTACCGGCACCATTAGCGTATAGTGCTTGAGCTTTAAGAAAATAAAATTTTGCCTTGGTCTTATCATCCATATTTCCAATTAATGCTTCTGCAGCCGCTACAGCAGATTTAGCATCAGCAAAATTTGAATTTTTTACTGCTTTTTCAATAGCTTTTACTTCACTCTTTTGTGCAAAAGACATAGATGTAATAGCCAAAAGCAACATTAATGTCATAAATTTTTTCATCTTGTAATAAATAATTTTGTTGTTAATTTTTAGTTTTCAGTTTCATTATTATCAATAGCCGTGCCATCCTCATTAGGTGCCTGATTGTCAGACAACTCAGAATCTAACTCTTCAACATCTTCATCGTCATCTTTCATGACTTTTGCTACTGCAGCAATAGAGTCATTGCCTTTTAAGTTAATGAGTTTTACACCTTGTGTTGCTCTTCCCATTACCCTTAAATCAGCGACTTCCATACGAATAGCAATACCAGATTTATTGATAATCATTAAATCATCGTCATCTGTCACATTCTTTATAGATACTAAGTTACCTGTTTTTTCTGTAATAGAAATAGTTTTTACACCTTTTCCGCCTCTATTGGTAATTCTGTAATCATCTAAACTAGAACGTTTTCCATAGCCATTTTCAGAAACAACGAGAATATTGCTATCCATATCATCTACTGCAATCATACCTATTACTTCATCTGTTTTTTCGTCTTGCAGCCTAATTCCCCTAACACCAGAAGCATTTCTTCCCATTGGTCTGGTCTTGGCTTCTTCAAAACGAATGGCTTTACCCGATTTAAGCGCTAACATTACCTGACTCTCTCCTGTTGTAAGCTTTGCTTCCAATAATGTATCATCTTCTCTAATCGTAATCGCATTAATTCCATTAGTACGAGGTCTAGAGTATTGCTCTAAAGATGTTTTCTTAACCTGACCTTTCTTTGTCGCCATAATGACATAATGACTATTGATATAGTCTTGGTCTTTTAAGTCTTGTGTACAAATGAAAGCCATCACTTTATCATCTTGCTCAATATTTATAAGATTCTGAATAGCCCTTCCTTTAGATGTTTTAGCTCCTTCAGGAATTTCGTAAACACGCATCCAGAAACATTTTCCTTTTTGTGTGAAGAACAGCATATATTGATGGTTAGTACCTACAAATAGGTGTTCTAAGAAATCCTCATTACGAGTAGTCGATGCTTTTTGACCTACTCCACCTCTATTTTGGGTTTTATATTCCGTTAGTGAAGTACGTTTAATATAACCTGCATGCGAAATAGTAATGACAACTTTTTCGTCTGGAATCATATCTTCGATACTCAAATCACCGCCTGCATATTCTATAACCGAACGACGGTCATCACCATATTTATCTCTTACCAATTCAAGCTCCTCCTTTATGATATCCATTCGACGCTCTTTCTTGTCTAAGATATCTTTAAGGTCTATTATAGTTTTCATTATGTCTTCGTACTCAGAACGTAATTTGTCTTGCTCCAAACCAGTTAACTGACGCAAACGCATCTCAACAATGGCCTTGGCTTGTATTTCGGAAAGTTTGAAGCGTTCAATTAAATTATTTCGAGCTTCATCTGCATTTGAAGATGCACGAATAATTTTAATAACCTCATCAATATTGTCTGAAGCTATAATTAAGCCTTCTAAAATATGAGCACGTTCTTCAGCTTTACGTAATTCATAAGTAGTACGTCTAACAACAACCTCATGTCTATGTTCAACGAAGTAGTGAATTAGTTCTTTTAAGTTTAATAATTGTGGGCGTCCATTTACTAAAGCTATATTATTAACACTAAAGGACGATTGTAATGCGGTGTACTTGTATAATTTATTAAGTACAATATTAGGAATTGCATCACGCTTTAAAACATAAACGATTCGCATTCCGTTTCTATCAGATTCATCTCTTATGGTAGAAATACCTTCGAGCTTTTTATCATTTACCAAGTCTGCAGTTTTCTTAATCATATCTGCTTTATTGACTTGGTAAGGAATTTCGTTTACGATAATGCATTCACGTCCATTAACTTCTTCAATATTGGCTTTACCACGTATAACGATTCGGCCACGACCTGTATGAAAAGCTTCCTTTACACCATCGTATCCATAAATTGTTCCTCCAGTAGGAAAATCTGGTGCCTTAATATGTTGCATCAACTCATCAATCTCAATGTCGTTATTGTCTATATAAGCTATAGTACCATTAACAACTTCCGTAAGGTTATGCGGAGGCATGTTTGTAGCCATACCAACTGCAATACCAGATGCTCCATTAACCAAAAGACCAGGAATACGCGTTGGCAAAACCGTTGGTTCTTCAAGCGTATCATCAAAATTTAATTTATGATCTACTGTTTCCTTGTCAATATCTGCCAACATGTCTTCAGAAATCTTGCGCATTCTAGCCTCAGTGTAACGCATTGCTGCTGGACTATCGCCATCAACCGAACCAAAGTTACCTTGACCATCAATTAACATATAACGCAAACTCCACTCTTGGGCCATACGCACCATAGTGTCATAAACTGAAGTATCACCATGTGGGTGATATTTACCTAAAACTTCACCAACAATTCTTGCCGATTTTTTATGTGCTGTATTTGATCTAACACCAAGTTCGTGCATACCGTAAAGTACACGTCTATGTACTGGCTTTAAACCATCTCTTACATCTGGTAACGCGCGTGACACAATGACTGACATTGAGTAGTCAATGTAAGCCGATTTCATTTCATCTTCAATGTTAATTGGAATGAGTTTTTCTCCTTCTGCCATATATAAAATTAATTAGATTTTTTGTAGGTTTTCAAAACGTGCTAATATAACCAATTTGGTAGTGTTTAAAGAGAATTTAAGGCTTGTTTTTAGGAGTTTTTATTAACAATTTTTAATATCTTTTTCGTTAATAAGTATCTTGATATTTGCTTTGATTTAAAATGCTTTTTTAGTCTATTCGTTTACACATAATATTTAAGGTATGGTTTTTGTTCTTTAGATAATATGTTTTTACTATTTTTAAAGCAGAAAGGAATTTACTATGGATGATAATTTTTCCCCAAGAGTTAAAGATGTTATAGCTTATAGCAAAGAGGAAGCTCTGCGTTTAGGTCACGATTTTATTGGTACCGAACATTTAATGTTGGGATTACTGCGTGACGGAAACGGAAAGGCAATAGATATATTAAGTTCATTGGATGTAGACCTTAATCATTTGAGACGAAAAGTTGAAATTTTAAGCCCTGCTAATCCTAATATAACAACAACATCTAACGAAAAGAAAAACTTGCACTTAACAAGGCAAGCTGAGCGTGCTTTAAAAACAACTTTTTTAGAAGCAAAACTGTTTCAGAGTACCTCTATAAATACTGCACATTTATTATTGTGTATTTTAAGAAATGAAAATGATCCAACTACTAAATTGTTGAACAAACTTAAAGTTGACTATGACAACGTTAAAGAAGAATTTAAATCTATGATTACAAGCGAAGATGATTACCTAGATGAGCCAAAGTCAGAATCGTTCTCAGATGATGATGCAAATGAAGAAGAAGAGGATGCAAAACAAAACCCGTTTGGTGGAAGCCAATCTAGCAAAACAAACAAGAAGTCTAAAACACCTGTTTTAGATAACTTTGGAAGAGACTTAACCATTCTTGCCGAAGAAGGTAAACTAGATCCTGTTGTGGGTCGAGAAAAAGAAATACAGCGTGTATCTCAGATATTGAGCAGACGTAAGAAAAACAACCCTCTCTTAATAGGAGAACCTGGTGTTGGTAAGTCTGCTATAGCCGAAGGATTGGCACTTAGAATTGTAAAGCGAAAAGTATCGCGTACTTTATTTAATAAGCGTGTAGTAACTTTGGACTTGGCTAGTCTAGTTGCTGGAACAAAATATAGAGGTCAGTTCGAAGAGCGAATGAAAGCGGTAATGAATGAGCTAGAAAAGAATGATGACATTATTCTCTTCATTGATGAAATTCATACAATCGTTGGTGCTGGTGGAGCAACTGGTAGTTTAGATGCTTCTAACATGTTTAAACCTGCTCTTGCTAGAGGAGAGATTCAATGTATTGGAGCCACAACTTTAGATGAATACAGACAGTATATTGAAAAAGATGGTGCCTTAGAACGTCGTTTTCAAAAAGTCATTGTTGAACCAACAACTGTTGAAGAGACAATTGAAATCCTAAATAATATTAAAGGTAAATACGAGGAACACCATAATGTTGATTATACAGATGACGCAATTGAAGCTTGTGTAAAATTAACTAATCGCTATATGACTGAGCGATTCCTTCCAGACAAGGCCATTGATGCCTTAGACGAAGCAGGTTCTCGTGTTCATATAACAAATATTGACGTGCCTAAGCAGATTCTAGAGTTAGAGAAGAAGCTAGAAGAGGTTAAGGAAACCAAAAACAGTGTTGTAAAGAAACAGAAGTATGAGGAAGCTGCAAAGCTAAGGGATGATGAAAAAAGATTAGAAAAGGAGCTTGCTTCAGCCCAAGAAAAATGGGAAGAAGAAACCAAACAGCACCGAGAAGTGGTTACCGAAGATAATGTAGCTGATGTCGTATCTATGATGACAGGTATTCCTGTAAACAAAATTGCACAGACTGAAATCAATAAATTGTCTCAATTACCAGACCTTATTAAAGGAAAAGTAATCGGTCAGGATACTGCTGTTGCAAAAGTTGTTAAAGCAATTCAGAGAAACAGAGCTGGATTAAAAGACCCTAATAAACCAATAGGTTCGTTTATATTCTTAGGCCAAACAGGAGTTGGTAAAACTCAATTGGCAAAAGTATTGGCTCGCGAGTTATTTGATAGTGATGACGCCTTAGTACGCATTGACATGAGTGAATACATGGAGAAGTTTGCGATATCTCGTTTAATTGGAGCACCTCCAGGATACGTTGGCTATGAAGAAGGTGGTCAGCTTACTGAAAAAATTAGACGTAAGCCATACGCTGTAGTACTTTTAGATGAAATTGAAAAAGCACATCCAGATGTCTTCAACATGTTATTACAGGTTCTTGATGATGGATACTTAACGGATAGCCTTGGTCGTAAAATTGATTTTAGAAACACCATAATTATTATGACTTCTAATATTGGTGCGCGCAAATTAAAAGACTTCGGAACTGGTGTAGGCTTTGGTACTTCTGCTAAAGAAGCTCAAGAAAGTGATTATGCCAAAGCAGTCATTGAAAACGCACTTAAAAAAGCCTTTGCGCCAGAATTCTTAAACAGAATTGATGATGTCATTGTCTTTAACGCTCTAGAAAAAGAAGATATCAATAAGATTATTGATATTGAATTAGTGAAGCTTATAAGCAGAATTAAAGATTTAGGTTATGAACTTAAATTAACAGCTAAAGCGAAAGACTATATTGCTGAAAAAGGATTTGATAAGCAATATGGCGCAAGACCCTTAAACAGAGCTATACAAAAATATGTGGAAGATGCTCTTGCTGAGGAGATTATCAATTCTAAAATCCATGAAGGTGATACCATTACCATGGATTTGGATTCTAAAAATGATAAATTGAAGATTAAAATTAAATCTTCAAGCAAGACTACTGAGTCCTAAACACTTAGAAAATAAACACTAAAAACTCCTCAATATTTGAGGAGTTTTTTTATATATTAAGGGAACCTTTGAATTATTAAATCATGAAAGAATCCCTAACCTTCGACTTTTGTGATATGACGATTTATGATCACTATGTCGTTGTTGTTATGAAAGAAGGAGTAAATATTACACCAGATTACAACAATGTTTTGGTGGAAGTAACTGACGCTTACTATGCGGACAAACCTTTCGTTTACATAACACATAGAGTCAATTCGTATTCCGTAGATCCAAAAATCTACTATGAAACTGCAAAAATTGACAATCTAATAGGGTTTGCCGTGGTCTCCAGTAATTATAAAGCCAAGGTTAATGCTCAAATTGAGCAAATGTTTTTTACCAAATCTTTTGAAATATTTACCGAATTAGATGACGCTTTTAGCTGGGCCAATGAACTTATAGAAAAGAATAGCTAGAGTGTGAACATCAATGTTTTTCCACACCATAATTATTTAAAAACAACTCCTCTACTTCTATATCAACCTCTTTAATAAACCGTATTGAAGCTTCAATATCATTATGTAACACCTGATCTTCTTTTATAAATGGAACGACCTTTCTATAGTGTTCCAAGAAAGACTCAAGTAACGGAGACGTTTTTAATGGTCTTCTAAA
Source organism: Winogradskyella ouciana (assembly GCF_965284585.1). NCBI lineage: Bacteria > Pseudomonadati > Bacteroidota > Flavobacteriia > Flavobacteriales > Flavobacteriaceae > Winogradskyella > Winogradskyella ouciana. Next base: position 2,621,634 of record NZ_OZ260095.1, on the reverse strand, counting down.
TTCTAAGGCTTGTGAAGCATTCATTAACTCAATAGCAATAATGCGCTCTACGTTTCTAATTAATGTGTGAGCTTGAGTTGCAGCATTGGCTCCCATACTTACATGGTCTTCTTGTCCATTACTAGAAACGATACTGTCCACACTAGCAGGTGAAGCCAATTGTTTATTAGCACTAACAATACTAGCTGCTGTATATTGTGGTATCATAAAACCAGAATTCAATCCAGGATTATCTACGAGAAACGCTGGCAAACCTCGTAACCCTGAAACTAATTGAAATATTCGGCGTTCAGAAATATTACCGATTTCAGCCATAGCAATTTTTAAATAGTCTAAAGCCAAAGCTAAGGGCTGCCCATGAAAATTACCACCAGAAATTATCATATCCTCATCAGGAAAAATATTTGGGTTATCCGTAACAGCATTAATTTCTGTTAAAATCACTTTCTCTACAAAATCCAGAGTATCCTTTGTAGCTCCATGTACCTGAGGAATGCATCGGAACGAGTATGGATCTTGCACATGTTCTTTTTCTCTATTGATGAGTTCACTTCCTTCCAAAAGTTCACTAAATCTCCTTGCAACTTTTCTCTGACCTGGATGTGGTCTTACATCATGGACCAAATCGTGAAAAGGATCTAATCTCCCATCAAAAGCATCTAAAGAAATAGAGGCTATGATATCTGCCATATATGATGTTTTGTGAGACATCAATAACAAATAAACACCATAAGCACTCATAAACTGTGTGCCATTTAAGAGCGCCAAACCTTCTTTAGCTTCAAGTTTAATGGGCTCCCAACCATATCTTGTTAAAAGTTCTGAAGCTTCAAAATTTTCACCGTTATGCACAACACTTCCCTTTCCTAAAAGCGGTAAAGCTAAATGTGCTAAGGGTGCCAAATCACCTGATGCTCCCAATGACCCTTGTGTAAATACAAAAGGAAATATATCATTATTAAAAAAGTCTATAAGCCGCTCAATGGTCTTTAACTGCACACCACTATGTCCATAACTTAATGATTGAATCTTTAAAAGCAGCATCACTTTAACAATGGATTCTGGAACACGATCACCAGTGCCACAAGCATGAGACATCACAAGGTTTTCCTGAAGCTTCGTTAAATCCTTATCTGAAATCTTTACATTATAAAGCGATCCAAAGCCTGTATTAATTCCATAAATTGGCTTTTTATTATTGGCTAGCTTTTCATTTAAATAAGCTTTACAGGCTGTTATTTTATCAATTGACTTCTGAGAGAGTTTTAATTTTTTATTTTCTTTAAAAATATTGTATATCGTAACAATATCAATTGTTTCAGAAGAAATGATATGATAGTTATCCATAGATTCTAAGTTATATCCTTCAAAATTGAGAATATTTTTTGGTTTCACAACAATTTGTTAATAAATCATATTCTCTTGAATATCTCCTTATAATTTATATTTTTGATACTCAACAAAACATTAATTATGAAAAGATTATTTGTCATTTGTATTGCAGTTTCCCTCTTTGCATGTAAGGAAGAACCAAAAATCGATTATGCATTACTTTCAGGTAAAATTGAAAATCCTGCTAATAAGGTTGTTACTATTCTAAACGGCAGAGAAAAAGTAAAAGAAATAGCTCTAAACGACGATGGAACCTTTGCTGATACTCTAAAAATTGAAAATGGCACTTACACTTTCGATCACGGAAGGGAAATAGCTTATCTATACTTAGAACAAGGTGACGATATTAATGTTACTGTAGATACAAAAGAGTTTGATGAAAGCATAAAGTTTACTGGTATAGGATCTGAAAATAATAACTATTTAGCCAAAAAAGTTTTAGCTGATGAAAAATCTAACTTAGATTTTGCAAAGGTGTTTGCTATGGAAGAAGCAGAATTTCTTGCTACTATGGATGAAGTAAAAAGCACTAAGTTAGAATTGCTTAAAAGTGCAGAAAACATAAGTGATGGCCTCAAAGCTATAGAAAAGAAAAATATTGATTATGAACATTTTGCAGACCTTCAAAGCTATAAGTCTTACCATGCTTATTATGCAAAAAAAGAAGAATTTAAGCCTTCTGAGGATTTTATAAAGTTATTGCAATCCGTTGATTATAATAACGAAGAAGATTATGCCAAGCTTGACAGTTACAAAAGACTGGTACAGGGTCATTACGCATCTAAAATAAGTGACAGCAAAAATCCATCTGAAGTTTTTGAAGATATCAATAACAACACGTTTTCAGCTCTAAAGGCTGATCTTTCCAATAGATTACGTTATGATATTTCGCCAAATAATGAGCATAATGAAGCCTATTACAATGGCTTAATGGCCATGTCTTCTGATGAAAAATTCAAAGAAGGATTAACAGCTAAGTATGACAAAGTAAAGAAGCTGGCAAAAGGAATGCCTTCACCAGAATTTGTAGAATATGAAAATCATAAAGGTGGCACAACATCTCTAGAAGACCTAAAAGGAAAGTATGTCTATGTAGATGTTTGGGCAACTTGGTGTGGACCTTGTATTAGGGAAATACCTTCACTAAAAGAAGTAGAAAAACAATTTCATGGTAAAAACATTGCATTTGTTAGTACTTCTATTGATAAAGCCTCCGCTCATAATACTTGGGTAGAAATGGTGAAGGAAAAAGAACTTGGAGGTGTGCAATTAATGGCTGATAACGACTGGAATTCACAATTTGTAAAAGACTATGCCATTGAAGGCATCCCAAGGTTTATCTTAATTGATCCTGATGGTAATATTGTTAGTGCGGATGCACCAAGACCATCCAATCCTAAATTGGTGAAGATGTTTAATGAATTGAAAATATAATTAGTGGAATAAGTAAAAAAAGCCTTCGAAATGAAGGCTTTTTTTTATGTTCTATAAGCAAGAATCTCTATCGTTTTTTAGGCCTCCCTCTTTGTTTTTTCGCTTTTTGTTGCTGTTCTTCTTGTGCCTCTTCCTGTGGTTCTTCGGGTTGTTTAAATAAATCGATATAAGCTTTACCAATATAATCTATAATGTGGCTTGCAATTAAACTTTGGTAGCCATAATCCTCCAAAGCAATATCTGCTGACTTCCCATGAAGATAAACACCAAAAATAGTGGCAGCCAACTGCTCGTAACCTTGAGCAACCAAACCAGAAATTATCCCGGTTAGCACATCTCCACTTCCTCCTGTTGCCATACCTGGATTCCCTGTGGTATTTACATACAGTTTATCACCAAATACGGTGATACTATGAGCACCTTTAATCAGTACAATAACCTTGTATTTTTTAGAGAATGCCTTAACTTTTTTAAGTTTTTCAAAATCGTCTGACCACTTCCCTATCAAACGTTCAAGCTCTTTAGGATGTGGTGTTAAAATGGATTGCTCAGGTAATAATTTCAATAGCGCTTTTTTCTTTGAAAGAATATTCAATCCATCAGCATCAATAACCAAAGGGGCTTTATTTGTTTTCAAAAAATTTTCTAAAGCACTTATTGTTTCATCCTCTGTTCCGAGTCCAACACCTACTCCGACCACTGTTGGATCAATATTGAAATTAATATTACTAATAAAATTGGGTTTTTCATCTGTAATCACCATAAGTTCTGGCAACGATGTTTGCAAACTCTGGTAACCACATTCTGGTACGTAAGCCGTTACCAATCCTGCACCAGAGCTGAGTGCAGCTTTACAGGCCAAATTTACAGCGCCAATTTTTCCATAGCTTCCACCGAGAATCATAACATGACCAAAATCACCTTTGTGCGAAAATTTATCCCTAGGTTTATAAAGCGGTAAAACTTCTAACTTTGCGATAAGCTCTGCTTCCGTTTCAGTTTGCATGAGATAACCTCTATCAATGCCAATATCCAAAACTTCCCATTGTACTGTATATTTAGCTGTCTCTGGTAAAAAGAATACCAATTTTGGAGATTGAAAACTTAAGGTATAACCAGCGTGAACTACGGCATTTTCATCCTCAACAGCTTTGTCTGTATATAATCCTGAAGGAATATCTATTGCTAATGTATAGGCCTTAGAAGATCTCCACCATTGAAATAACTTCTGAACCCATTCGTTAGGTGGTCTATTCAACCCAATACCAAAAACAGCATCAACGATTATATCTCTTTCTTCTATAACAATTTCCGAAAAATCTGCGCCACAACTCAACATAATTGGCCATTCCTTGGTGACATCCTTTATACGGTCATAATTGATGAGAAAATCTTTAGACCGTTTATCGCTACAATTAACAATATAAGTCACCACATTATAACCATGTGTAATTAAATGACGAGCCAAAACCAAACCATCACCTCCATTATTACCAATACCACAAAACACATGAATAGGCACTTGTGCGCCTTGCATTCGCATATGAATCCAATTGAATATTTGGGTACCTGCGCGTTCCATTAAATCTGTAGATGAGATGTTTTGGCGTTCGGTAGTGAGTTTGTCACCTTCGTAAATTTGCTCTTTCGATAATATTTTCATGTAATAATTCTGTATATTAAATGCTATATTGTTATGTAAAAATAACATATTCCCAGCCAACCGAATAAAAACTTCTCGATGTTTAATGACTTCAGGAAATTCATTTTATACACAAAGACTTCATGTTAGACCAATAACAACAAAGGATGCACCTTTTATTTTGGAGTTAATGAATACACCAAAATGGATTCAGTTTATTGGCGACAGAAATGTAAGAACCGTTGAAGAGGCAGAAAACTACATTATAGAAAAAGTACTTGTACAGTTTAATAAACATGGTTATAGCAACAATGTTATTTTAAGAAAAGATGATAACGTAAAACTTGGCACTTGTGGCATATACCATAGAGAAGACAGGGAAGATCCAGATATAGGTTTTGCATTTCTTCCTCAATTTGAAGGTAAAGGCTACGCCTATGAAGCTGCCAATAAATTAATGCATGTGGCGCAACAAGACTATGGATTAACCGAACTAAGCGGTTATACCTTAGAAGAGAACGCTGCATCACGAAAACTATTAGAGCGATTGGGCTTTAGCTTAAAAGGTTTAGGAAACTTGCCCAACAGTGATGATGAGTTATTGCACTACCATAGGGTTTTAGATTTTTAAAGTCCATTAACTTTTACACTTTACCCCAAATTCTTGTGGCTTATGTAATTTTTAATGCCCAAATCTTTAGAATTGCTACATTTAGACATTATTCAAAATGTTCTATGGTAAAGCAAGCATGTTTTAATATCATTCTATTTTGTTCCATTTTATGTGTTAGCGCACAGCAATTCACTCTAAAAACCGATTTAAGTGACTCAGTTAGTGAAACTTCAGGATTACTGTATTTAAACAACACGCTTATAACCCACAACGATTCTGCAACAACCAACCAACTGTTTGATGTGGACACCTCAACTGGTATGGTGACTAGAACCGTAACTATAACAAATGCCACAAACACAGACTGGGAAGATCTCACACATGATGACACATATATTTACATTGGTGATTTTGGAAACTACCAAGGTGACCGAACCAATTTAAAAGTCTATCGTATAGCGATAGTAGATTATTTTGCTAGTACGTCAGTAACAGCAGACGAGATTAATTTCAGCTACAGTAACCAAACCGATTTTACACCTAGCCCTTTAGCAACAAACTTTGATGCTGAAGGCTTAATTCATTATAACAATAATTTATATGTGTTTTCAAAAAATTGGGTGGATGGCAACACCAACATCTATCAATTACCCAAAACACCTGGAACACACAGTCTTTCTATGGTTGACACAATAGCCGCAGAAGGTCTAATTTCCGGTGCAACATTTAATATTCTGAGTAATGCTGTAATGTTGATTGGTTATGATGCAAACGGAGCATTTTTAATTGAGCTAGAGAGTTTTCATTCTGGTTTGTTTTCTAATGGGAGCGTTACGAAAACTTCCGTAAGCGTGCCAGCAAATTATTCGCCACAGATTGAAGGTGTCATTCCGTTGAATGTGGATGAGTACTATGTTTCAGCTGAGGAAAATTCTTCACTAAATGCTGGTTTGTACAGTTTTAATACTTCAACTTTAAGTACTTCTGACATAGAAACTGAATCTATTTCTTTTTATCCAAATCCTGCTAAGAGGCTAATTACTTTAAGTCAAAATAATCTTGAAACAAAGATTTATTCCATTACTGGGCAATTGGTAAAAACCTCCAACAAGAAACAAATTGACATTTCTGATTTGAATTCTGGTGTCTATTTAATTAAAATTGAAGAAAGTTCTAGTGGTAATGGCGTAACAAAACGATTGATTGTTGAATAGGCTTTGACCTTTCAAACTAAACAGGGTTACGATTCGTTAAGTATCAACCCAGAATCCTAACCAACAACTCTTTAAGCAAATCACCTTGCGGCACAGCATTGGCACCTACACCTTTTCCTTTTACATCAAACTCACGAAGCAACGAAATAACAGCACTCACCTTTTTCATCGGATAATTACGAGCAGCTGTTAAATATTCATTTACAAAATACGGATTAACTCTTAGGGCTGAAGCTACGCTTCGAGGGGACTTATCATGCATGCCATGAAGGTGCAATAATTGAGAAAAGAAACTAAAAAGTAGTGAAACCGTAACCACCATAGGGTTATCCTTAGGGTTATCTGCAAAATATTTTGCTATTTGGTGTGCTTTTACCACATTACGCTCACCAACCGCTTTTCTAAGTTCAAAATTGTTGAAATCTTTACTTATCCCAATGTTTTCTTCAATATGCTCTGGAGTAATCTGAGTGCCTTTTGGGAGAACGATTTTTAACTTATCGAGCTCATTATTCACTTTACTTAAATCAGTTCCTAGAAACTCAACAAGCATTTGGGCAGCCTTTGGAGAAATATCGTAACCTTGCCCTTTAAGTACACGCCTTATCCAATCTGGTACTTGATTGTCGTATAGTTTCTTACTTTCAAAAACAACACTTCCATGTTTATTTAATGCCTTATATAACGCTTTACGTTTATCTATTTTTTTGTACTTGTAGTTAATGACCAAAACTGTGGTTGGCTGCGGATTTTCGGCATATTTTGCCAATTGTTCAATGGTTCTACTTAAGTCTTGAGCCTCCTTGACAATAACCACCTGTTTTTCCGCCATCATTGGATAACGCTTGGCGTTACTTACAATATCATCAATAGAAACATCACGGCCATAAAGCACCATTTGGTTAAAACCTTTTTCAGCTTCATCTAGCACATTATCTTCAATAAAATCCGAAATCTTGTCTATATAATAGGCTTCCTCACCCATGAGAAAATAAATGGGCTTGATGTCCCCTTTTTTAATCGCGCCAACTAGTTGTTTTACTTCGTCCAAAGTTTTCTAAAATTCCAAAGTTTAAAACTCTAAATTCCTAAAAATGAGCATACACTATTGGAATTTGGAGTTTGTCTATTGAATATTGCTTTTATGTCCTTAAATTTGATTGAAATATTACAACTTAAGCATTGCAAGACCTCAACTTTCCTAAGTTTGAATACCGACTCAAAAGTACAGAAAATAAAGTTTCTATTTTTGATGTCATTCGGAAAAAATTCATCATTCTTCAACCCGAAGAATGGGTAAGACAGCACTGTGTCCATTTTTTAATCAATGAGAAGAAATTTCCTAAATCTCTAATCAATGTTGAAAAGGAATTGACCATTAACGGATTGAAAAAGCGGTACGATATTGTGGTGTTTAATCCTGATGGGAGTATTCACCTTATGGTTGAATGTAAATCATACAATATAACCATAGACCAAAGCACTTTTGACCAAATTGCACGTTATAATTTACAACTAGATGCGACTTATCTTATGGTAACCAATGGAATTAATCACTATTATTGTGAAATGGATATGCAAGCAGAACGTTACGTGTTTTTAAAAGATATTCCAGATTATACCTCAGTATAAATGTACACAACAAAAGACATCGCAGTAGTAATTTTAAACTGGAATGGTAAAGCATTACTCAAGCAGTTTCTACCTTCGGTTGTCAATCATTCTGATGGTGCTAAAATCTATGTTGCGGATAATGCCTCAACGGATGGTTCCGTTTCTTTTGTTTCTGAACATTTCCCAACATTAACCACCATTCAGAATGCAGAAAACGGTGGTTATGCCAAAGGTTATAACGATTCCTTAAGATATATTGAAGAACCACTACTCTGCCTTTTAAACAGTGATATTGAAGTGACTGAAAATTGGTTAAAGCCCATTGTTGATGAGTTTAACGCGAACATTCAAACTGCTATCATTCAACCAAAAATATTAGACTACAAAAACAAGGATTATTTTGAATATGCTGGTGCAGCTGGAGGCTTTATAGATAAATACGGATATCCCTTTTGCAGAGGTCGCATTTTTGATACCATTGAAAAAGATAACGGCCAATACAATGATACCATAGATATCTTCTGGGCATCTGGAGCTTGTTTTTTTATTAAAAATTCCGTGTTTAAGGAACTAAACGGGTTTGACCAATCCTATTTTGCCCACATGGAAGAAATTGATTTATGTTGGCGAGCTTTCAACACCAACCACAAGGCAAGGTATGTAGGAACCTCAACCGTTTACCATGTTGGTGGTGCTACATTGAGCAATACCAATCCAAGAAAAACCTATCTCAATTTTAGAAATAGTCTATTCACGCTCGTAAAAAATACAGATTCTAATGTTTTTATAAGAACTATTGTTAGAATGAAGCTTGATGGTATAGCCGCAATGCGATTTTTGTTTCAACTTAAGCCGAAATATTTTTTCGCTATTTTTAAAGCCCATCTATCTTTTTACAAGTATTTGAGACAAATTTTAAGTCAGCGAAAACAACTTCCAAAACGGCCAAATTACTATAGAATCAATTCGATTGTTTGGGCTTATTTTATCAAAAAGAGAGAAAAATTTTAATTGTTTATAAAACTGTTAAAATTTTTGTTAATCATTGTTCAGCCCACTATTCTTTTCAATAATTTTGATATGTTAAAAATTAACAATTAAAACTAGTATCAAAATTATGAAAAAACTAATGTTATTAAGTGTTTGCTCAATGGTGTTGTTAGCATCTTGTGTGTCGAAGAAAGAGTACGCGGCGCTTGAAGCAAAACATCAAGAAACCCAAGATTTATTGAATTCTGCGACTGTAAAACTAAATAAATGCCTATCTGATGCTGCTGCTGCTAATGCTAGAGTCGAAACAATGAAAGACCAGTTGGCTGACATGAGAAAGAGCAATGAAGCCTTGATAAAAAGCTCACAAGATTTAACTGAGCTTACCAGTAAAGGTGCAGAAAACCTTGAAAAGTCATTAGAAAGTCTAAGAGAGAGTAACCTTAAAATTACACGTCTACAAGATGCGTTATCTCGTAAGGACAGTGTTACACTTGCTATTGTTACAAGTCTTAAGAAAGAAGTAGGTCTTAACGATCCTGATATTGAGGTGAATGTTGAAAAAGGGGTTGTATTTATCTCAATCGCGGATAAATTATTATTTAAAAGCGGGAGTTATACTGTAACTAACCGTGCTAAGGAAATTTTAGGAAAAGTTGCTAAAGTAGTAAACAGCAAGCCTAATTTTGAAGCTATGGTAGAAGCACACACCGATAACGTACCTTACAGCAAGCCACCTTTATTAGATAACTGGGACTTGAGTGTAAAACGTGCAACTTCTGTGGTAAGAGTATTAGAGGAATTAGAAGTAAACCCACAACAATTGGTTGCTGCTGGTCGTAGTTACCACGTACCTTTAGTTGAAAATGATACTGCTGAAAACAGAGCAAAAAACAGACGTACAAGAATCGTTGTGATGCCAAAAATCGATCAGTTCTACGAAATGGTTGAGGAAGAAATGAAAAACCTTTCTGCTCAGAACTAAAATCTTGTAGATATAATATGAAAACCCAATGCGATGGCATTGGGTTTTTTTGTTAATATCAATCTTTAATAACAGCTATAAGTTCTGGTAATAAGGCAATAGCTGTTAAGACCACAGCATTACTTTTCTTTTTGGTGGTTTTATTTGAATCCTTAGAGTCCGCTTTTGCAACTTCATCTTTTCTATTAGGAATACGTATCATTACTACTGAATTTTCAGAGTCTTCAATAAAGTTTTCTTTTGCAAACTCATAAGCGAGCTCAATGCCATCTTCTTCAAAAGTTTTCACACTAGACTTTGGATGTTCAATAACATATAGTAGTTTTTTTATGTCAGTTGCTTCAACTTGAGTAAGTGCAATGCCACTAAAACTTGAATATGTAACAATACTAATGAGATCGTCCTCAGTAACTCGCTTAGTCAACAATTTAAAAGCTTGTTTTAGAATTACCTTATCTTCTGTATTGAAATCATCAGCGTAAGTCTCAATAAGGAATGTGATGTTCTTTGTTTCGGTCGAGTCGGTTTGAACACTATAATGTTCTACTATAAATGTAATAAGGTTATCAAGTGTAACTGATTCTGTTTCAATGTTTTTTTCCTGTGCAAAACTTGCCGATGTCATCATCAAAGCAAGTAATAATGTGAATAGTCGTTTCATTGGTTTGGTGTTTATAGTTGATATAAAACTATGCACCTTACCTAGAAAATAAAACTGGAAATGAGTGAAGTATGCGTATGAATGAGTTAACTACTCAAAACCGCTTTTATGGTTTTTTTACGCTGTATTTTTCCTGTTGTGGTTTCAGAAAATTTATCAATGACATAGATTTTCTTTGGGATTTCAAACTTATCCAATGTTTTTAATTCCTTAATATTCTTAAGAATGTGCTCTGTGGATTCTTTTGAATTTTCAACAATGAGAACCAACTTTTCACCTAGATCAGTGTCATCTTCTCCAGCGATAATATAACGCTCATTGATTATAGGTTGCAATTTTTCCTCTATTTGCTCAGGAAACAGTTTTACTCCACCTGAATTTATGACATTATCGTAACGTCCGAGTAATTTAAAACTGGTTTTAGATTGTAAATCAACAATATCGTTGGTCACCAATGGCTCTTTAACCAGATTAGGTGCATGCACAATCAAACAGCTTCTATCATCTGTGGTAAATTCAACATTAGGCAACGCCTTAAAATATGGTTCTCCGTCACCTGCTTTTGATTGCAGTTGTCTAACAGCCACATGTGTAACGGTTTCAGTCATACCATAAGTTTCGAAAAACTTTGAAGGTGCTTCTTTAACTTTTTTCAGCAATGGCTTGGTTACCATAGAACCACCTACAATTATGGTTTTTATATTGTTGACATAATCTATAGTATGCTTTAACTGAAGCGGCACCATAGCACAAAAGTCATAGTGCTTTTCGTAATTAAATATCGGTTTTGAACTTGGCTCTACAAAGTCTATTTCCAATCCCAATACCATAGCTCTTACAAACATCATTTTACCAGCAATATAGTGGCTAGGTAAACAATGTAATGCTTTATCGCCAGGTTGCAATCCAAAAAAATCACCAGTAGCAATGGCAGAGTTTACCATAGCCTGTTTCTGTAGTTTTATCTTTTTAGGTTGGCCGGTGGAACCCGAAGTCTTAACGACCAAGTAATCATCATTGTTTAACCAATCGATTAAAAAATTACCTATTTCTTTTTCGTAAGGGTCTCCTTCTTTTATAACGCTATAGGCAACTTCATTTAAATCTCCATGATTAAAATGAATTCCATTAAACTTAAATCGGTTATGAACTTTATTGAAAGTAGGTGTCATTATTTAATAATTTTATAATCTTCTTTTTGTGGAGGAACTACTTTTCCGAATAAACGCTCTTTCCAATTGTTCCATCCGTAGCGTTTAGATAGAATCAACAACATTATTGGATATACTACCAAAACAGGAACTAATATTTCACCAATAATACTCATTGATGGTTCTGCGGTGCTTCTAAAAATGGCATCCGTTTGTAATGCTGTCCAGTCTGCAGTTACCAATAGCGATGCCAATAAATTGTTACCTAAATGAAATCCTAATGCGAGTTCCAATCCATCATCCATCAAGGTCATTATACCCAGTAACAATCCTGTACCAATGTAGAAAATCATCATTTTCCAGAATCCTATAGCTCCAACTTCTGGGTTGGCACTATGTGCAATACCAAATAGTATTGAGGTAAATATCAATGGAAACCACTTATTCTTAGCCAACACACCGAGATGTTGCATAAGATAACCTCTAAACAAGTATTCTTCTAAACCGATTTGAAATGGAAATAAAATAATACTTACCAAAAAGAGGATAGCAAACTTGCTGGCATCAAACTGAAAAACGATCTCTGAGGAATCTATTGAATATGCTACGAAAAAGCTTACTAGAGTAAATACGGCTATCATCATAAACGAAAAGAAAACCCTACCGAAATCCACCTTGCTTCTTCCTGTGGTTAGGGATAATATACTGCGTTGATGTACAAATTTCACTAATAGAAACAATAGTCCTAATAATATAGCAAATGGCGCTAAGTTTATGGCCAAATTTAAGCTAGAAGGTATATTTGCGAAAAGCTCGTAAGCAGCATCTAGATCAGATTGATCATAGGTTAAATAGATTACAAAATTTATAAAGAAAACGCCTCCAACAATAACCGTTGTTAGAAAAAACATCCATAAATAAAGCTGGCCTTTGTAGGCTTGTTGTATATAATTCATCGCTATAAATTAAAATTCCAAGGTTGTTGATTATCGTATTGCAAAGTACCATTTTTTACGGTTAATGGCGAATCAAAGTTGTTGGTAAATAAACTTCCCGTGCCTAATCCTTGTGGCAAACTATTTTTAAGCGTATAGGTCCATTGGGAAATGGCATTCAACCCTACATTACTTTCAAGAGCGCTTGTTATCCACCATTTAATATTTAGTTGTTCAGCTAAGTTAATCCATTGCTGACTTCCGCTAAAACTACCAATCAAACTCGGTTTTAAGATGATATATTGCGGTTTTATGGTTTGAAGCAAATCATTTTTGTCTTCTTTAGCGAACACACCAATCAACTCTTCGTCCAAAGCGATAGGTAAAGGCGTGACTTCACAAAGTTTTGCCATGGCTTCAAATTGCTTGGGTTTTATGGGTTGCTCAATCGAATGAATTTTATATTCTGAAAGACGTTTCAATTTCTCTAAAGCTTCATCCTTTGAAAAAGCGCCGTTGGCATCCACACGCAATTCTATATCAGAAACCGAAAATTCTTTTCTAATGGATTTAAGGATATCTAATTCCGTTTGAAAATCAATAGCACCAATCTTCAGTTTAATGCAATCGAAACCAGATACAATTTTGTCCTTGATTTGTTGGCGCATAAAACTCTCGTCACCCATCCATACCAAACCATTAATGGGAATACTATCAAACCCTTTCGTAAATGCTGATGGAAATAAGGTGAATTCATCTGCGCTTTCCAAAGATTTAAACGCGGTTTCCAAACCAAATTGAATACTTGGAAATTCAACAAGCTCACTGACCAAGTTTTCTTTACCTAAATTGATGTTTTCACAAGCCCATTTCAGTCGTTCTTCGTAATCAGGTCTGTCATCAACGCTCAAGCCTCTTAAAATACCACACTCACCTATACCTCTTTTTCCGTTTTCCTCCAGAATAATAAACCAAGTCTCTTTTGTAGTCATCACACCTCTTGAAGTGCCACTTGGCCTTTTAAAGTTTAGAATATATTTATGATAGGTGGCTTTAATCATTTTAAATATTGTGGTGCATGCTAAATTGCAATTGCCCTTTTCCCCAAGCATTGGTCTTTTGGTTCATCCAACCGAACTGAAAACGAATTTTCGGATTCAATACATAGCCAACACCTAAATAGGTTCTGTTTCTATCAAATAGCTGCACTTCCCTTCCGTCTCCAATATCCATTTGACCATTGATAAACAATTCGTTATATAATGCCAAATAAACGGCTTTCGGACTCAATTCCTTGGAATTTAAAGGCACATTCAAAAACAAGTTATAACGATAGCGTGTTCTAAAATCTTGATTTTCAACAAATCGCTGTTCGTATCTAAAACGATGCGTTAAGTAAAATCTATTGCCCAACTTTTGAGGAATCAATGCTTCTTGATAGATTCTGCTCTCTCCAGAGGTTTCATCGCTTTCTCCGAATTGACCTGTGGTGACGTTACCGTAACCCAACGTGAATTTTACTCCAGCATCTTTAGGCGAAAAGGTAATCCCGGAGCGTAATAACAACTGCTCCATATCGCCGAGACCTTGCCAATCTCTATATTGAAAATCCCCTTGAAATCCCCATTGACTATCTTTAAACTGATGGCTAAAAAAGTACATGTACCACGCTCCGGTTTGCGATTCGTCAACTTGTGAAAAGCTACTGTTTAAGGCTAAAAAGAATACTAAAATTAATAGTTTAAATTTCATAAATAATAATTTCAAAAAATCAAAGGTTAAAAATACGCAACTCCCTTTTTTTAGACGAGCGATTGTTTTAAAAATTTTCTATTTTTAAAGAAAATTCAATGCCAGATTTTCCGAACATAATCCTGTACGCCATTCCGTTTTTTATTTTGGCCATGCTGCTAGAATTGTATGTTACTGCTAAGCAACATATTAAGTCTTACGAGACAAAGGATGCATTTTCATCCATTGCTATGGGATTGGGTAATGTGATTCTTGGTTTTGTCAGTAAAGCTCTGGTGTTACTGGTCTTCTTTTTAATTTATGACAATTTTAGACTGTTTGATATTCCTGTAGCGTGGTGGTCTTTTGCCTTATTGTTTTTTCTAGATGACTTTTCATATTATTGGTTTCATCGAATTTCCCATGAGTGTCGCTTGTTTTGGGCGTCGCATGTGGTGCACCATTCCTCGCAGCACTACAATCTAAGTACTGCGTTACGGCAAACGTGGTCTGGTGGTTTTTACACCTTTATTTTTTGGTTATGGTTGCCGTTGTTGGGCTTTCATCCTGCCATGATTTTGTTGCAAATGTCCATTAGTTTACTGTATCAATTTTGGATCCATACCGAAGCCATCAATAAAATGCCTAAATGGTTTGAAGCTGTTTTTAACACACCATCGCACCATCGTGTGCATCATGGTAGCAATCCTATTTATCTAGATAGAAATCATGCAGGCATTTTAATTATATGGGATAAACTCTTTGGGACTTTTCAACCAGAATTAGAAGACGAAAAAGTAACCTACGGTTTGGTAAAGAATATAAAAACCTATAACCCAATTAAAATCGCTTTTATTGAGTGGTGGTACATGTTTAAGGATGCCTTTACAGGCAAAAAATCTGTGAAGAACAGAATACAGTATTTAATTAAGCCACCTGGTTGGAAGCATGATGGTACTGGGAAGGTTTCTGATGATTTGCGGAATGAGTGGTTGAACTCCAACAAATGATTTTCCATCTCAAAAAAGGTAGTTCAATGTTAAGTTAAAATAGGTGTCCTTGGCTAAACGTATATGAACTTAATTTTATAAAGTGGAAGGTTAAGTTAAAGTTGCTATTAATTAAAATATTATTGAGTTATTAACTTGATTGTCATAGCTCAACACTCTCACCAATGTCCAATAACATCAAATCCTTATCCTTATCAAAGAATTTACGTTTGGCGTCTTCGTGGTCTATTTCAATATACCCGAAGGTATCAAAATGATAGCCCAAAATTTTATCGCATTGCACAAAATCACTGGCTATAATGGCGTCCTCTACTCCCATGGTAAAATTATCTCCAATCGGTAAAATGGCTAAATCGAGTTTGGTCTGCATTGGGATGAGTTTCATATCCATCGTTAAAGCCGTATCACCAGCGATATAAATGTTTTTATGTTCTCCTTCAATTATAAAACCACCTGGTTGGCCTCCATAGCTACCATCTGGAAACGACGACGTATGTATGGCATTAACGTATTTTACATTTCCGAATTCAAAATCCCAAGAGCCACCATGGTTCATAGGATGTCCTTCTAAATCTAGGTTTTGATAATGCGTTACGATTTCGTAATTAGAAACAATAACAGCTCCTGTACGTTTGGCAATCGCTTCAACATCTAAAATATGATCTTGATGCGCATGTGTCACTAGAATATAATCTGCTTTAAGACTTTCTATATCAATCTCTGAAGCTTTTTCGTTGCCTGAAATAAACGGATCAACCAGAATATGTATATCTTTAATTTGTAAACCTAAACAGGCGTGACCGTAAAATGTAATTTTCATCTGTTTTAAATTTTAAGGAGTAATACGTCCTTAAATTTAATATAAAATATAGCCAATACCTAACAAGAGCGAAAAGAGAAATGTGGATAATGCCAAGACCTTTAATTGACTGTCAAAGTCATTAGGTTGCTTAGCGGCTTTTATCTTTTTAATGTGAAAGATCAATGGTATAAAAGCGAGTAGATACAAAAAATTGTATGGCGCTACATAATATAGAATTGAGAATATTACCGTAATGACCATAGCACCTATAATGAGAAGAAAATGGTATTGCTTGGCACGGTGAATACCCAACTTAACAGCTAAGGTAATTTTACCAACATTGGCATCTGCATTAAGATCTCGCATATTATTGAGGTTTAAAACACCAACACTCAACAGACCCAAGGCAATTGCAGGTAGTATAACCACATGGTCTATGGTTTGCATGTAAAGTAAGTAACTGCCCATAGTACTCACAAGTCCAAAGAAAACAAACACAAAAATATCTCCCAATGCCCTGTAACCATAAGGTGAATCTCCCATGGTGTAATTTAATGCGGCATATACTGAAATACCACCCAAAAAAACAAATAATAATAAAAACAAAAAATTAGTGGGGCCAAAAGCAGCTAAAATTAGGGACAGCGTTAAAATAATGACCACTACAATATTAAACTTAATGGCATCGAGCATTTCATTTGGAGTGATTTTACCACTTTGTACAGCGCGACGTGGCCCAACACGATCATCATTATCCGCTCCGTTAACACTATCTCCGTAGTCATTGGCTAAATTAGAAAGTATTTGTAGGCTTATGGTTGTTAAAATAGCCAATACTAAAACCCACCAGTTAAAACGACCATTGTAACTGGCGAAACAAGTGCCGACAATAATTCCTGAAACAGAAAGCGGTAAGGTTCTTAGTCGCATGGCAGAAAGCCATGGTTTAATTTCTTTCATTCAAAATGTGTTAGATTATGGAATCCATTTCTTATCGAAGTTGGGTTTCCTTTTCTCTAAAAAGGCATCTCTTCCTTCTTTTGCCTCATCTGTCATATAGGCTAACCTTGTAGCTTCACCAGCAAACACCTGTTGCCCAACCATTCCGTCGTCCGTAAGGTTCATAGCAAACTTTAGCATCTTAATTGAAGTTGGCGATTTAGCTAATATTTCTTGTGCCCATTCATAAGCAGTCGTTTCCAAATCAGCATGTGGAATAACCGCATTGACCATTCCCATTTCATAAGCTTCTTGGGCTGAATAGTTTCTTCCGAGGAAAAATATTTCACGTGCTTTTTTCTGACCTACCATTTTGGCTAAGTATGCCGAACCATAGCCACCATCAAAACTGGTGACGTCTGCGTCAGTTTGTTTAAAAATAGCGTGTTCTTTACTGGCAAGGGTTAGATCGCATACCACATGTAAACTGTGACCTCCACCAACGGCCCAACCCGGTACAACAGCTATAACTGCCTTTGGCATAAAACGGATAAGACGTTGAACTTCCAATATATTTAAACGATGGTAACCATCCTCACCTACATAACCTTGGTGCCCTCTTGCTTTTTGGTCACCACCAGAGCAGAAACTCCAGATACCATCCTTTGATGACGGACCTTCAGCACTCAGCAAAACCACGCCAATATTTACATCTTCATTGGCATCATAAAATGCGTCGTAAAGTTCTGAAGTTGTCTTTGGGCGAAAGGCATTTCGTACGTCTGGGCGATTAAAAGCAATTCTGGCTACTCCATTACTTTTATGATATGTTATATCTTCATAAGACTTGGCAACTTTCCAATCTATATGACTCATATTTTTCAATATTTTGACAACAAAAATAAGGAATTAATAATAATGAATTAAAGGTAATTTTTATTTGATTTTTTAAGGTGCAATAATATATTTACATACCCTTATTATTAACCCTAACCTTAATCAATAATGATTAATGAACTTAACCTGAAGAGCAAAAAATATCGTGTTTACAAATCTGAAATAGGCGATTTATACCTCTTTGATAATTATGTTATCACCAACTTCAACGAAGGTGTAGATCTTAATTATGCTAACTTCTATGAAGCTGGCCTCGAAATAAGGAATCACTTTATGGATAAGCCGTTTGGCTATATTGCCAACAGAAATAATTCCTATTCCATAAACCTACATGATGTTACAATTTTCAACAAAGCCTTTCCTAACTTAAAAGCGTATGCTATTGTTACTTACAATACTTTAACTGAAAGAGTATTTGAAATTGAAAATCACTTTTTCACCTCAAACCGACAAGCGTTCAAGAATATTAATGATGCTATTGCATGGGTTGAGGAAATCCTGTCTTAACAACTAAAATTATTGTATAGTACAATTCTTATAGTGTTTTAATTTTCAATATCTTAAGTGACCTTTTTAAAATTAATGTGTCACATAATAGGCGCTTATTTAAAGTGCTGAAAATTTAGTTGTTAATTAAAGACATATAGTAATGACAATTGCAAACTCTAACGTTGCATCTCAAATTGTTAAACAAACACAATCAGACGTAGGTACCGTGCACTTCTTTGACCATTTGGCTGTTGTAGAATTTAATGAAGGGACGCACATAGATCTAAAATCAGTGAGACAAACACTTGATGATGTTCTGAATCATTTTGGGTATTCTAAGCCCTTCGGAATTATAGCAAATAGAGTCAACTCTTATTCTATTTCTTTACTAGATATAAAAGATGCTAGAGCTACTCTACCAAACTTAACTGCGTATGGTATCGTTAGCTATAATAGTGCCACAAGAATGAATGCAGAAATTGAAAGTAGTTTTTGTGAGTGGAACGACATTTGCTTTAACAACTTATACGAAGGTCTAGACACCATTCACAAAAGAGTTATAAGAAAAAGTGCTTAGTTTAATCAACCAACCGTATTCCATCTGCTTCAATAGTAATCTGACGCTCTTTGTATAAAGACCCTATGGCTTTTTTAAAGCTCTTTTTACTCATTTGTAAGTGCTCCTTTATGTCTTCTGGACTCGATTTATCGTGTAATGGCAAAAAGCCACTGTTGTCTTGCAACTCATTTAATATATGTTCTGCATTTGGCTCTATATTTCTATAGCCTATTTGGCTTAAGGAAATATCCAGCTTATTATCGTGGCGTACTTTCTTCACTATTCCTTTTAGTCGATCACCAACACTAATGTCTTTATAAATATCGTCGTTGAATACTAGGCCAAGATGTTTTTTGTTTACGATGACATTCATTCCTATTTCTGAAGGATGCGATACTATTAAATCCACCTCATCAAATTGGGAGACCGTTAATTCCTTGTTGTCTAAAAAATGATTGGTTTTACTCGAAGCTACCAAACGCTCCGTTTCTTCATCTAAATAACAATGTACCAAATACCAGCCACCTGCTTTCATTTTAAAGGCTTGCTCCTTAAATGGGCAGAACAATTCCTTTACCAAACCCCAATCTAAAAAAGCTCCGAAATTAGTTACCTGGTTACAGCGCAATAAAGCAAAATCACCTTTTTTTATATAAGGCGTGTCGGTTGTAGCTACTGGTCGCTCTTCATTATCTAAATACACAAATACCTCAATCTTATCGCCTATTTCAAATTCTTCTGGCACATAACGATTAGGCAAGAGTACCTCGCCATCCTCACCATCACCCAAAAACAAACCCGGTTCTCTATCCCTAAGTATTTCTAATGTATTGTATTCGCCTAAATGTATCATGATGCAAAGGTATTGATATTAGTACAAAGAAAAAGCGCTATAATTAAAATTATAACGCTTCTTTTATATTTAAAAATCTATCTATTAGTAAACAGACGCTTTATTAAAATGCTTACATAATAAGTAATATACCACAGCTCTATATTTGTTTCTGTTAGATTGACCGTAAGTATCCATGACAGACGCAATAGCTTTATCTAAATCAGCGCTATCCTTTAAGCCTAATTTTTTGATTAAATAGTTATTCTTAACCGTTGCCAACTCACTCTCATCAGAACCTGATACTGTAGATGAATCAGCATTATAAATTGAAGGACCTAAACCTACAGTTACTTTGGTCAATAAATCCATATCTGGATTTACACCACATTTTTCCTTTAAATCTGCTGCATATTTTGCAATTAACTCGTCTCTTTTACTCATTGTAATAATTGTTTTAGTTTAAATAAATTATCTCACTAAAGGTAAGTATTTTTTAGACACATTAAAAATAGACAAGTCACATCTTAGGCAGATTTAACTTTAAGTTTACTTAATAAATTTAAAGTAATCTAGAAGAATTTCATCATTAACAGTTGAAGGAGTAAAAACTTCTAACAATTTAGGTTGACTAGATACTGAATAAAAAGAATCTAAGCTTTCATTTAATGCCGCTTCATTTGATACATTATGATATTCAAAACCATACATTTCACAAAGTTGCTTTGCTGTTAACGGATGTTTGGTTTCAAAATAAGTATCAAAATTTTCAGTGTTTTTATGACCTGGTAAGATTCTAAAGATGCCACCACCTCCGTTATTTATAACTATAATTCTAAAACTGTTAGGTATGTAATTGTTCCACAAGGCATTACTATCATAAAAGAAGCTCAAATCGCCCGTTATAAAAGTGACACGTTGGTTACTCAAAACTGCTGACCCAATGGCTGTACTTGTACTACCATCAATACCACTAGTACCTCTATTACAGAAAACACTAATGTCTTTTCGTAATTGAAATAACTGGGTATATCGAATGGCTGAACTATTACCAACCTGTAACTGACTATCTTTAGGAATACTTTTTAATATCGAATCAAAAGCCTTGAAGTCTGAAAAGGAAATGGTTTTTAAATAAGATTGATGGCGTTTTCGTCGCTTCTCTCGTACAGATAACCAAGACGATTTATAGGTGCTTTTTGTATGGTGTGTTACTTTAGACAAAAATGTTTCTAAAAAAGTATTTGGAGTCAACTGAACATGTTTACTCAAGCTAAAAAAAGTATCATTAGCCCTTAACATATCCACATGCCAGTGATGTTCTGGCTTATACTGTCTTAGAAATGCCTTAATCTTTTTTGAAACGACCAAACCTCCAAAGGTTAAAAGAATATCTGGTTGTAATGCTTTAAATTCTTCGGCCTCTAATGGTGCAATGATTTTATCTATACTTGGGAAAAAATCTGGATGATTTAGATTAGAAGTCGTTTCTGTAAAAACCAAAATACTGTCATCATCCGCTATCTGCTGAATCCATTGTTCTTCAATAGAATTGGGTTGAAGCACACCTACCAAAATCATTTTACGTTTAGCACTGTGCCATAGATCCAATAAACTATCAATTTCAAAATCATCAATCTTCTCTATTCTGCTTTTTAAATTAAAAGGCTTTGGCTTAATTGTTAACTCCTCAACAGTATCATACAATGGTTCGTCAAAAGGTATGTTTATATGTACAGGAGCAGATTCCAATTTCGCTACAGTTAAAGCATCATGGATTTCGGATTCGTTATAGGTCTGTATATCTTTCTGTAGACCTAAAAAGTACTCGAGTTTGTTTTCTATACTTTTAAGAATCGGCAACTCATCATCTTTATTTCTACGCTTGTTTTCTAGTAAGTCTAATTTTAGGTTCGCATTGTATAAACTATGCTCACCATAAACATTTTTCTGCTTTATGGTTTGCCCATCACCAATACCAATGAGGTGTTTTGGTCTATCAGCAGAAATTACCACCAACGGTATACGACTGTAATATGCTTCTGAAACTGCAGGATAATAATTCAGTAAAGCACTTCCCGAAGTGCAAACCACAGCAACAGGTTCTTGCAGCTGTTGGGCAATTCCCAATGCGAAAAAAGCGGCACAGCGCTCATCAACTATGCTATAGCATTCAAAAAAATCATCGTGAGTAAACCCAATGGTTAAAGGTGCATTTCTACTTCCAGGAGATATAACAATGTGCTTAATATTATGCGTTTTGCATAAGGTGACTACCGTCTGGGACAAGGGAATTTTAGAATGCTTCATCTATTTGCAAAGGTAAGAAATATCAATGGCTTTATTCCAGTACTTTATTGATCGTTTTGGTCTTATTTACCGTTTCTTCCCATTCATTTTCAGAAACGGAATCCTTGGTAATTCCACCACCTACATAAATTAAGGCATCACCATGCTTTATCTGCATGCAACGTAAATTTACATAGAAGTTAGACTGTGTTTTAACTACTGTATAGGCATTATTCTCAACATTCCGTCTATTGGTATTTCTGGTTCTGGAATGTTTCAAATTCAGTTCACCCAAAAATCCTGTGTAATACTCACGATTGTAATTTTCATGATGAAGAATAAATTCTTTTGATGCTTCCTTTGGATAGCCACAAACAGCAGGTGTTGGGTGCAAAGCTTCAATAATAGATTTTAAATCTGTTGTGTCATTAATACGACTTGTAACTCTTGATTTTAGATGAAGTAAACTTCCTGCTTTAACCGTTTCCGCCTCTGTTACATTAACTTTACTAGAGTATGGTTCTATTTGTTTCTTAATATAATCTACTACTATTTGCTGTTCTTCTATTTCCTTAGCATTCCAAGACACTTCTTTTCCAGTTTGCGTTGCTTGCGTACCAGCCAATGCTATGGTTGTTAATTGCTTACCTTCTAACTTAAACAATAATTCTGGTGTGGCACCAAGCCATAAGCCTATTTTTGGGTGATACCAACAATAGACCATTGCATTTTTATAGGTATTGAACAATCGTTTAAAAATGGCTAAAGGATTATTGGTTTGCGTGGCTTTTTTTACTAGCCTAGACAAGACCACCTTTTCTAAGTCTCCTTTTTTAATAGTCTCTATACCTTTTGAAACTAATGCTAAGTGGTTGTCTTTAGCTTGAGCATCAATAGAAGTGGTGTTGATTTCTGTCTCTAAGTCGAGATGAGAAGCTTCTAGCGTGTAATGTTGGCAATGCTCCTGAGGTAGAAGAATACTGTCATTATTCAAATCAAAAGGTGCAAAGACAAAACCGCTTTCTGTAAAATTTGACGTCGTGTGCAACGCATCATCATACTGCAACCAACATTTTATAACTGAATTGATCGGTCTGCTATAAACCGCAAATGGTAGTTGATTTTTATACTGATTTTCTAGAGTTTCAAAAAATGAATCTACCGTCATCAACTATTTCTTTTTTGGCAGTGAAATGGTTGACAATCGACAAATGGATATTAAGTTATCGGCTTCATCGGTGACTCTAATATCCAGAAGCTGCGTTGTGCGTCCCTTATGCAAAAAAGTCGCTTTGGCATAGACATAGCCTTCACTAATACTTTTGATGTGATTGGCAGTAATTTCTAACCCTCTGACAAAGTACTTTTCTCTATCTGTAAAGATTAAAGCTGCGAAACTGCCCACACTTTCTGCTAATGCTGCCGTTGCACCACCATGTAAAACACCATCGGGTTGATGTACTCTTGGCGTCACTGGCATTTTTGCCACAAGAAAATCTTCTCCATAGTCCGTCATCTCAATATTTAAGGTTTCTAATAAGGTATTTTTACTCGCAGCATTGGCTTTGGCGATTAATTCTTCTTTAGATATTTGCATAGAAAACAGTATTTTTAAAGTCGTTTACAAAAATACTGAAACTACCAAGAATAATGAATTCGGAAGAAAAAGAAATCACCTACCAAACTAGCAACTCCTACTCTACTTTAAACCAACTTACAGAACGTACTAAAAACGTGTGGTTTGTATGCCATGGTATGGGTTATTTGAGTCGCTATTTTTTGAAATATTTTAAAGAATTAAATGCTGAAGAAAATTACATCATCGCTCCTCAAGCTCCAAGCAAATACTATATTCAGCCGAAAATGCATGTTGGCGCTAATTGGTTAACGCGAGACAACACCAAAGCCGGAACCAAAAACATTATGAATTATTTTGATGCCATTTTTGAAGCTGAGGAAATTCCTGAAGATGCCAACTTTATTGTTTTTGGCTATTCACAAGGTGTCAGTGTTGCTATGCGATATATGGCTAAACGACAGTTGCAATGTCATCAACTGGTGTTGCATTCTGGTGGTATTCCTAAAGAGTTAACAGCGGAAGATTTTGCGTACTTGGATGAAGACACAAAAGTAAAATTGATTTACGGTACTGAAGATGAGTATTTGAATACAGCTCGTATTGAAGAAGAATCTGCCAGAGCTATTAACCTTTTTGGAGATCGTGTTACGATTCTTCCTTTTGAAGGGAAACATGTGGTTAATGTGGATTATATTAATAATTTGGTTTGAGTCTGTCATTCCTGCGCAGGCAGGAATCTAATTATATTATAATACAACATATCATTGAGCAATTTCGATTGTGTTTAAATGTGAACACACGCGTTTCTCTAAAGCTTTAGCGTAAGAACAGTCGAAGTGCTATTGTATTTAAGAACTTTTTATTTCATTCATTTTGTCTTGATACAAAACGAATCAAAAAATCAAAACGATTTGTTAGGAAATTGCAAAGCACCATTCACTAATATATCATGAGTTTATTTTCAATTTATATTTTACCTTTCAATCCTTGAATATAGTTTTAATAGTCTTTTGGGCTCATTATTTCTGAAAATCGTTGCTTCCGACGTTGTCGGAATTTCAAGTCAATAAGAATATTTTAGTTTTGATTTATGAACATACCAACCCTAGAAAACAGTAGAGTAAAACTTAGTCTCTTAGACCTGAGCAACTACAAACATTTAGAATCCATTGCCCAAGAAAAAGATCTCATTTTCTATTCTCCATCAGATATTTCTTCACCAGAAAAACTGAGGGACTATGTACAAGTGGCTGTGGATGGCTATTACCATAAAACCACAATTCCGTTTCTAGTTTATGATAAAGAAAAGCAAGCTTATGCTGGTTCTACGCGTTTTGGACTCATCAATTGGAACAACAAAGTGTTGCATATCGGCTGGACATGGATAGGACACCGTTTTCAAGGTACAGGACTTAATATTAACATGAAGCTTTTAATGCTAGAATATGCTTTTGAAACTCTGGAATTCGAAAAAGTGGAATTCAGGATAGATGAGCGCAATAAAAAATCGCGTATAGCTGTGGAAAAATTGGGTGCAACACTTGAAGGCATCTTAAGAAAGGATACTGTGATGAATGATGGTTTTAGGCGTAGTACTTGTTGTTATGGCATTTTAAAAGAAGAATGGAACACCATTAAAGAAAACCTACAGCGCCTAATCTAAATTATTGGTAACATTCAAAGCAGCTCAATAATTCTTTGGGTAAGCTAATATCATCAGATCCATTTAAAGGTTCTGTTACCTTGCCTTGGTCTTGTATAATGTTATGAAATTTAAGTGCATATGCTTTTAGATCATTTCTGCGACTCTTTATTTTTCCCAATATGTCATCAGCATCCAAATCCCTGATATGTTGAGGCCAAACGTTTAGAGACTCCTCTAAGGCAGCATCAGTAAGCAATTCTTGTAATGCATTAGCTTCTTGTATAAAGAAATCTTTTGGAGTATTCAGCAGAAAATAACGATCAAACGGATATACATAGCCTTCCATATAATCGATATCCTCATCAAAAGGACGCAGTTCTGTTACCACTTCTTTTCGTGATAATATCAATGGAATAATACCTTCTAAATGAAAAAAGGCATTGTCCCTATCACCAGCAATCGGTATCGCTTTATAGATGGAATCCTTTTTTTGAACTGCCCAACCCCATTGTTTGGTGTGTCTGTCCCAATCGCCTATCAACATATCAAACAATCGGCTTCTTACCAATGCTGGAATATCTACATGGAGGCTGTCCTTGAGTTCTAATTTCATTTCCTGTAAATCATCAGTCTCTACAATCTCAACAATATTGTTGTACTTAGTATAATTGATGTCACTTTCGGTTTCATATTCCAATAAATACAGACGATTGCCATAATCCTCATTAAATTGTTTTAATTTGGATTGTTTTGGAACAAAAACCATTTGCGGACTTGTATGCAACACATTGGCTTTTTCAGCCAACTCTGCTACTAAGATTGCGGCAAAAGGATGTTGTGCAGAGATACCATCTACAACAATATTTTCTAAGTTTAATGTTTTTAAAAATTCTGGGATTAATTTTTCTGCATCCTTATTGACGCTACGTAAGGTGTAGGTGACACTATCAGCACCTTTTAGTTTTAGGGAATGCGTCTGTTTGCCACCGCCTTCTTTTAAGATGGTCATACCACCTTTTAGCGTATCTAAAAACACAATGGGCACTTTTACTTTGGCAGACCAAGCCGCTCTGTATTGTTCTCCTTGAAATAATCTTTTAATATCATCGGCTTTGTACAAATCACTTGGCACCAATTCCACGGAGTCGTAATCCCTAAAGTTGGTGGTTTCTAAATCCTCAATGTTTTGGATAATGGCCTTAGTGTATATCTTGTCCGTATTACCGACCGACCAATATAATAGAAATATAAAAACCGTAACAATGATAAGAAGCGTTACGATGATGATGCGTTTAATTTTCAATGGATACGTAAAATTATAGTGTTAGCTTTCAAGTTATAAAGTTAGGTTTTATAACACTATAATTTTAACCTAAATACGTGATTTTAGAACTGATATGAGTTTATCTGAAGTTATAGTTCTTAAAAATTCTTGTATGGAAAAACAATTGTCTTCGCTCGCCTGTCTGCCGACAGGCAGGCAATGACATAGTGTTAGCTTGATTGCTGAAGATTTTTATTCTTTTCTTTAAGAATGGCCAATTGCTTTTCTAAAAAGGTAATGGCCTCTTCGGTTTTATAACTTGCTTTAGAGGCGAAATCCTTTAGGTCTTCCTTAAATTTATCCTTACCAGACTTAGCGGCTTTGGACAGATCGTCTTTAACTTCTGTAAAATCGTCCACCAACTGGTCTTTAATCTCCTTACCTTCTTTTTTAAGTTTGTCTCTGGTAACACTTCCTTTTTCTGGCGCTAAAAGTACACCTGCTGCTGCTCCGATTAGTGCTCCTAAAACGAGCGCTCCTTTATACTGTATCATAATTTTTCTTTTTTTAAACTGTTGAACTTCTGCCTGTTGGTAGACAGGTGTTTTACTTATGTGTCGTAGTAGTTGGTGTTTTGTTACAGATAATTAATTTCCATATATCATATCTTCTGCATTAGGCATAACCTTTCTTACTCGAGTTTTATTTTTAGTTGAAAATTCCATTATCCATAGAGTACCATCTTTTTCAATTAGTCCTCCACTTGGTGACCATCCTTCATCAGAAACAAAAACTGTTGTAATCTCACCTTTGTGGTTAATTTTTTTAACCTTTCCTGCTCCATATAAAGCAACATAAATATTCTTATGCGTGTCCGTCCATAATCCAAAAATGTAATGACGATCTCCAACACCCATAAATGGAGCTCCATTTTCTTTTAAGTTCTCTGCTAAGACCTCAACATTTCCAGAAGGTGTTATTTTTTTAATTTTTAAATTATCAACGACATAAAGATTCTCGTCATTTGTAGAAAAATGCATCCAGCGAATATCATCAAATTGGTGCGATGAGAATTTATAATTATCTCCGTTTACAGACTGCTTCATCAGCACTTCGCCATTTCCTGATTTTTTTGACCAATAGGAATTACCTTCGTTATCTCTTATCAAAGTTGTGTTGTCTAAAAACCCTTCAAAATCTGGAATGACTTTTTCAAAATTACCCTCTTTATTTAGGCACCAAACATAATTTCCCCAGGTGTCTGTTGCTTCACCATTGTACCACTCGTGTTCACCATATAAATTACCATTTGAATCAAGATAGAGCTCATGAGTGTGTACATTTTCAACTGCTATTGTCAATTTTCCTTCCTTAGATATTTTCCAAACATGGGTCAAATCCGTGTAGTAAACATTTCCTTCATTATCCATTACAATTCCGATTCCTGGATGTGCTTCTAGTGAATTTATTATAAAGAAATAGAATAAGAGTAAAATCAACTTTTTCATATTACGTGTTTTAATTAAGATCTAGTTGGTAGATATGAAGCTGTCTTATTAGCTAAGTTATATATTAATCATATAAACTCATTGTCTTTTAACCCTTTATTATAAAATAACCTTATATAATTTAGCAAGATTAGAACAATAAAACACAGAGTTGAAGAACGTGTTTTAGTTATATAGTTTTCTTTTAATCATTTTGGCAGATATGATACGAATACCATTGACAGGATACTTCTGTTTATTAGTCTTAACCTGTGCAATACTATCAACAACATTCATTCCCATAACAACTTCACCAAAAACGGTATAATTTTGATCTAAACGTGGTACACCTCCAATGGTTTTATAAACGTCTCTATGAGCTTCTGGTACGCTGTATTTTTGCATTTTCTCAAGTTCTACAGTAGTTAAAGAATCTACTTTTTTTTGTAGCATAAGAAGTTCGGTAATATCATCTTCGCTTACTTCTTCGTCTGGTAGTGCAATTAGTTTTTGATATTTAGAAAATTCTTGCTTAAATTCTGGTTGATTAAAAACACTGTTCTTAGCCGTTAAAAAATTAATCTTTTCTGTGTGATTATCTATAGTGCTATCCGTTTGTTTTCCTGTTTGGATAATGTAAAACTGAAAACCACTGGACGAACGACTTGGATTCATGATATCTGGGCTTCTGGCCGCTCCTAAAGCACCACGTTTATGAAAAAGGTTGTTGTTGAACTCAGCTTCAATTGTATATGATAATTCTGGATCACCTTTAGGATTATAGGTTTGTGACATTTTACTCGTTGGGTTCCCAGCCTGAATGACATAATCATTTATTACCCGATGAAAAGCAATACCTTCATAAAATTTTTGATTCACTAACTTGATAAAGTTATTGCGATGCTTTGGTGTTTCATCAGATAAACGCAAAATAATTGTACCAAAATCGGTTAGCATCTCAACGTCTTTTGATAAGTCGCTTTGTTTTACGCCTTCTTCTATTTCCTTGTCACATCCAAGAACAGCGAGGATTAAAAACCCCATGAGACATTTTGTAAAAACTTTCATAATTATGTTTTTAGTTTTTCTAATTTTTATATTGAACTATCATGACATAATCGAAATTCTTCAAGTTTCTGATTATTGAAGCTCTTTGCCTAATGGTATTAGTAGTCTATTAATATAAATTAATTGTCTGTTAAGTAGTTCTTTATAACGTCTTGATAATTGGATTTGCTGATACATCAAACGTTTTAGGGCGGTTCTCTTTTCAGTTGTATTTAAGGTTACTGATTCTGATATAAAAAAGGTTTTATCTTGGGCTATAATATCTAAATCCAATAGTTTTTCCAATAACATACCTTTCTTTTCAAATACTAAATCACTTCTCTTTTCATCTCCAAAGAATTCGGTTCTTGGGAATGAAAGCTCATAAGTTTTAACAATTAAACTTCGTAAAGAATCATTCTTAATGTATTCTAGACCTTTTGATTTTAAAGTCTCATAGGCTCCTTTGTCATAATTTATTTTATTATCTAAACAGGATTGATTTAAGTTATACATAAAAATTGAATCCGTTTCAATCTTTCCACTGTTTAAAAAAGAGAGTATATAGTTGATTGCGTTATCTCTTCTTTTTACGTTGGTCATGATGTTGTCATTATTTTGAGCATCTCGTTTTAATGAAGTATATATTTCTGTAAGCGCCTGGTTTTCATAGACCCTATCTTTTCTGTATTCATTTTGGGTATTGATCTGTAAGGCAATTAAAATTCCGATAACCACTAAAATGATTTCACCAATGGCATATTTTAAGTATTTGCCTGTTTTGTTTTGCGCCATAAGGTTGTATCTTATTTTTCGGAAAAATTTTATCATATCACTTATTTAATCTTTTTAAACTCCGTCCTATATCTACCATTAGATAAATAATAACCAATAACCTCATTGTTTGTGTTATAGGATAATTCTCCAAATAAGTAATTGTTAAATGTGAATGTGTTTTTGGAATCTGGATAAAAAGTAAAAATGAATTGATTTTCAGGATTGGTATTTCTAAATCCTGTCATAATCATTTTATCGTTCTGTCTTATAATTTTATGAGTGAACAAAAGGTTTGTGTAAGTTCCTAGGTAATGATCGTATGCTTTTGAGTTTTTTATTATAGAAGTATCCTTCTCTATCTTGAGATAATCTGACAATTCGTCGTAAGCCTCTAAAGCATTTTGCTTAAACCCTTTAGTATATCTTTTGTGATTATTTAAATTTATGAGTTGAAAATTTGCGACGAGATTTAAGTAAATAGAATCTGTGAGTAAATAGTTTATGGCTTCATCATTTAATTGATCGCTCATAGTCATATCGAAATACCAATTTTTTTCATTTTTATATTTCTTAAGATACTCTAACACTAAATTTGTTGTAATGTCATCGGTAAGATCCACTCGTTTTTTGTTGGTACCGTAAATTTCTTTTAGTTTAGAAATAATTGAATCTTGCTCTAGGGTAAAATCATCTTGTTTATCAATTAAATTTTTAAAGGCATCATCTGCTATTTCAACAGCTTCTTGACTCAATATAATAATATCAGACATATCTTGATTTTTATAGTACTCATAGTTAACATTCCTATTAACTACGTCATAAACTAGTTTGTCTTTACCTCTATATTGCTCAATGACATTATTTGCCTTTCCTATATTAAAAGCCAGTTCTTTATGAACCTGTTGCATTAAGATTTCAGATTTTTCGGCAGCTTTTCTATCCTCGTTCCAATTATTAATTGAGAGCGCAATTAAAATACCAATCACCACAAGTACAATTTCTCCTACAGCGTATTTAAAGTACTTTGATGTTTTGCTTTGTGCCATGAGATTGTATCTGATTTTTCGGAAGAATTTTATCATGATTCATTGCTTTAATTATGTGGTCATATTGACTATTCTATATGGTATTCTGTTTTAATTTTATCCATTAAAATGGTGCCTCGAGTTTTAAATTTATTCAATAATCTACTATAGGCTCTGTGCGATCTAGAATATGCAAAAAAATGACTTTTAAATAAGTCATCTTCAAAAATCATATCTACAAAGGTGGATCTATTATTGTTTATCCTATAATCTACTCGTATTCCTTTATATTGGATATGACTCGTTAATTCACTAAACTTATTAGTTAGAAATTTCTCATCTATTTCGATTTCAAATAGAAGTTGACTATATAACAATGACAAGGCTTCAGATAACTCATTATTAAGCTCGTAATTAAGCTCTATTTTAGATTCGAGCACACGTACTCCTGTGTCAATAATCTTAATGTCTGGAAAACCAGTTGTTGAAAAAAAATATTCTTGAAAATAATCAGTGTTTGTTAATAGGGAATCTCGATTAACCTCTTCTCTAATAATACGATCCATTAAAGAAAACCTGGCTTCCATGACTGCAACGTCGCGTTCAATTTCTTTAGAAGAATTTTCAAAGTCTTTAACAATACGTGCATATATATTTCTAATTTGATTTTTTTCTTTCTGCTTCTCGTTCCAATTATTAATAGAAAGTGCTATTAAAATCCCAATCACCACAAGTACAATTTCGCCTATGGCGTATTTAAAGTATTTGGATGTTTTGTTTTGTTCCATGAGCTTGTATCTAATTCGTCTAAAGAATTTTATCATAAGACTTTATTTAATTTTTTTCCAAGTTATCTTTCGACCACCTCTATAAAAGACCATTCCCTTGACTTCGTTATCATTATCATAGGTTAAATTGCCATAGTATTGCTTATTCGTAAAAAGGGTTTTAGAATCAAGATATAGTGGATATTTTTCAATCTTAGTAGAATCGTTATTTTCAATTACAGTTTGTATGAAATGATTACCCTCCTCTTTAATGTGCAACGTAGAATTATCATTAGTATATGTTCCCAAATAATCTCTATAGCCAGTCAAATCTTTTACTATCGCTGTATCAGGAGTTATTTTTAAATGATGACTTAATTGAGCGTAGGTTATAATGGCGCTTTCTCTGAATCTTTTTACACCATTATTTTGCTGAGCAGGACCAATTGTATAAAAGTATGACGCGTCATTTAAATATTCTGGATCAGTGAGGAAATAGTTAACCATATCGTCACTTATTGACTGGTAACTAATAAAGTTAGGGTACCATGGCTGTTCGTTTTTGTATTTTTTATGCAAATCAAAGATGAATTCATAAATCTCAGTATCCAAAAAGTCTACCTCTCCTTTAAAATTACTGTAGACGAGCTTTAATTTAGAGAGCAAGTCATCTTGCTCTTGGGTTAATTTTTCGTCGGAATTCAATAATTTTTGAAATGTATCATCAGAAAGTTCTACTGAATTGCCACTAAATAACAAGTATGCATAACCATGAAGTTTATAATTTTCTTTAGTCGCCTTTTTGTTAATTATTCTGTAATAAATATAATTCTGACGTCTAAAATAGACGACCTTAGTATTTGCCTTTTCTATATTAAATTTAAGTTCCTTAAGTGTCTTTTTAAATAATAGATTTGTATAATCTGCAGCTTTACGTTCTTCATTCTTATTGTTAATGGAAAGCGCTATTAATATGCCTATGACAACCAGAATGATTTCACCAACAGCATAAAGTAAATACTTCCCCACTTTGTTTTTGTTGAGTAGGTTTTGACGGATTTTACGAAAGAATTTTATCATTAGTTAGGTGCATTTGTTAATTTGTTTTTAGTGCATCTATTTCAATTTTAATATTATCAGCAACTTTTAAAGCAGCTTCTAATGTTTTCCTATGTATATATAAAAGTTGATATTTACCTCCTCTACTACTATTAATATGATAAAGTATGTTATCACTATGCTCTAAAAACTTTTTATAAGATAAGCTAGTCATTGTCAAATCTGTTCCATCATATCCAAAATAGGGTCCAATTTCACGACTTAAAATGTTGCTATAATCAATATTTTCAGTATTGTTTACTAATAAGGATAGGAACTCATAATCAAACTCATATAGATTATTAATGTCATCTCTTAAGGTCTCATTTGAGATAATGGATAGGCCTTTTTGTTTAGCTTCTTGAAAATGAGAATCATGTAAAATAATGAACGATTTACTAACTGTGATGTAATGTAGTTCGGCTATAAAATTTTTATTTAATTCTTTTTTGTTTAATATATGGTCGATTAAAAAACTAACTGTTTCTATCCCATTTCTAGTTCCACGAATATTGGTATTTAAATCGATGGTGTCCCTTAAAATGTCTTTTCTAATACCTTCTAAAATATCGATTTCAACAATTCTTTGCTTTCTTAATTCGTTTTGATTATTTAATTGTAGTGCAATTAAAATGCCAATAACAACTAATAAAACCTCTCCAATAGAATACAGTAAATACTTACCAATTTTATTTTTGTTCAGTAAGTTTTGGCGGATTTTCCTAAAGAATTTTATCATAATTCTAAGGTTTTAGTTTGGTATAGGTTACCGGAATATGACCTTCGTGAATAGTCATGGTGATATTATCTCCTGAATTACTTTTATTAAAGATAAACACACCACCAATAGGATTAGCACTTGAAAACTTACTTTCAGAACTAACATGAATTAATCCATCTTCTTGCAATGGATGTTCTCTATTTACTATTAAAAAGCCATCATTATTAATTGTTATCTCTGCTTTAGATTCATGGTTTGTGCTTCTAACATAGCTACCAACATAACGGTTTAGCACTTCCTCATCAGTAATAAAATCAAGTGAGTCTGTCATTTTGTTTAAGACAGATGCTATTTCCTCATAACACCTAACTGCATGTGCTCTATAAAACAAAATTGTTCTTCTATGATTTCTAATAACTATACCATGATATTTTTTAACTCTATTTTTATAGCGATAATCATTAAGTCTATACATTATGGCCTCTGTACTTTTTTTATGATCTGGTTCGGTATACCAAGGCTTTTCTGCAAGAATATCATTAGATTCAATAACATGGTCGTTCAGTCGTTTATTAAAACGTTCTACTGATTGCCTTCTGGTACCATGCAACTCATTCAAAAAAGAAACTGATTGACTATATTTTTCTGGAATGGCATCAATGTTACTCATTAAAACTTTATGAGCATTATCGGATGGGGTGTAAAAACCCATTGTTAAGGCTGCTCGCCATATAGGATCACTATCTTCTTTAGCATAGTCTTTATAAGTTAAGTCTGTGTTTAGCACTAAGCTTAGTAAAGAGTCCTTTCTTTGATAGATGTCAATATACGCTGTGCTTCTACTTATATCTGTTTCTAAATCTTTAAGTACGTCTTCAAAAATGGCATCGATTTTAGCTTCTGCTTTTTTTTGTTCGCTACGTTGGTTAAGATTTAAGGCAATGAGAATACCAACAATTACAAGTATGATTTCACCTAAGGCATAGAGTAAGTACTTCCCTATTTTGTTCTTGGTAAGTAGTTCTTTTCTAATAGTTCTAAAAAACTTAATCATAGCTTTTATTTTACTATTAAGTAAGTCCGCAAACGGCCATCTCAATCAAAGGTCTACCAGACCTCTGATTTTGTATGAACAAAATTCTGTTTCGATATTGAAAGAACTTTAGCATGAGGAAGTTGATTGATTCCTTTAAAGGTAGGTTAATTAATCGACAACCACACTATACAATTAACTCTAACTTTTTGATAATGAGTTTATTCTAATGATTCACACCTATAGTGCTTTTATTTTATAGACAATTGCGCAAGATTGGAAAAGTAAAACACAAACAATACCTTTAGTTTTGTTATCCATAAACGATAGACCAATGGCAGAGCGACCAAAAGCAAAACAGCGTTATCTGGAAAACCTAAACTGTGTATTGGATTATATACATAACCATTTAGATTCTAAAATTGATATTGCACATTTGGCAGAGTTGTCCCATTTTTCAAAATATCATTTTCATCGTATCACTCGTGCTTTGTTGGGTGAGCCTTTGGGTGCTTATATTACACGAGCTCGTGTTGAGGCTGCAGCAAAACTAATTCGCTATTCAGATAATTCCATTGAAGACATTGCGTATAGTGTAGGTTTTGAAACTCCGTCTTCCCTATCTAAAGCGTTTAAAAATCATTTTGGAATTTCGCCCAGTGCGTATCGTAATAATAAAGATATCATAATCAAAAAACAGAACATCATGAAAACAGAACTCAACATTAAAAAACCAAAAATTCAAGAGCTAGAAGATCAACAATGTTTGTACTATACTATGTATGGCGCTTATCAAGATCTAGACTATGGTTTGGCATGGGAAAAACTTTGGGCAGAGGTAAAAGCACAGCAATTGTTTACCAAAGGTATTCGCCATATTGGCTTGCCTCACGATGATCCAAAGATTACGGAACCTAATAAAATCCGTTACGATGCGTGTTTAATTATTCATAAAGATGCTAAACCCAATGGAGATATTGGTGTAAAAACCCTAAGAGGCGGAAAGTTCGCCACTTTTCTTTACCAAGGCAGTTACAAGCACTTTGCAGACGTCTATGACTATATGTTTAATGAATGGTTGCTCAATACAGATCATGAATTGAGAGATGCTCCTTGTAGAGAAAAATATATAAGTGATGCCAGACGTGTAGCCGAAGAGAAATTAAAAACTGAGTTTTATATTCCGATAAAGTAACCTCCTGTGTCAGTTTGAGCGCAGTCAAAACCTCGTGTTATAAGCCTTATAATATTTCGATTGTTCTTACGCTAAAGCTTTAGCGACACGCGTGCGCTCAATATGACATTTATGTTTTCATTAAGCGCACCTAGTTTTATTCACGTTCATACTGCGCTTTCACCATCTCATATAACTCATCAAGCTTAGCTTTAAGTTCCTTATTCTCTTGTTCTAAATTTTCAATCTTAGAGTTTAGAGCTTTTATGGATTGTACATAAAGCGCATCATAAGTACCATAAGCCGTTTGATAAAACCCTTGGTTATCCATACTCACATTTTCTGGAAACACCTCTTTCAATTCCTGAGCTACAAATCCATATTGTTGCCCTTCCGGTCTGTTATTTCCTGTTTGGTTATCGTCCCACTCATAAGTGACACCTCGCATTTGCAATAATTTCTGCAATGCGTCCATCTCTCTAAACGTATTGATGTTTTTCTTTAAACGTCTATCACTATTTGCCAACCAATCACCTGCTGTAGTTTTTGAAGCATTTCCGTTGACTTCTAAGATATTGGTTGTTGGGATACGCATTATACCTGTTCTTCCATCTTTAAGTATTGTGAATGCATTATTGTTATTTGGAATTGAAGGAGTAGCATCTCCATTAGCAACTACAAACAATCTGTCATCTTCATCGCTAATTGTAATACTTGCAGGAGTATAAACCTCTTCATTAAATCCAAAAACCGTTTCGGAAAATGAATAGGCTCTTACATCGTTGCCTATGGCAACACTTCGGTCACCAGAAGCAATTGTTGATAAACCAATAGCTACACTATTATTTCCTGATGATTGAGAACCATTTCCGATAGCAACACTTGAGGATGCAGAAGCTGTGCCACCTTGCAATGCTATTGAAAAAGTTCCCGTTGTCGCACTGTTGATACCTGCCAGACTCTGGCTGCCTGCTGCGTTGCTACCAGAAAATGACACCGAACCTGAACCCGAAGCTATCGCAAACTGACCAAAGGCGAAGCTTCCATCACCTGAGGCTGTATTATTGTAACCAATGGCCGTTCCGTTGGCAGCAGTGACCGAGTTGGATAAACCTAATGCCAAACCATTGTTTGCCGATGCCGATACCGTACTTGAGCTTCCTATAGCGATGCCCTCTTGAGCTTCTGATGATGAATTTGGTCCTATTGAAATACTGGACTCTTCTGTAGCATTACCGCCTTGCAATGCTATTGCAAAAGTTCCCGTTGTCGCACTGTTGATACCTGCCAGACTCTGGCTGCCTGCTGCGTTGCTGCCAGAAAATGACACCGAACCTGAGCCAGATGCTGTCGCAAACTGACCAAAGGCGAAGCTTCCATCACCTGAGGCTGTATTAATGTAACCAATGGCCGTTCCGTTGGCAGCAGTGACCGAGTTGGATGAACCCAAAGCCAAACCATTGGTTGCTGATGCTGATACCGTGCTTGAGCTCCCTATAACAATGCCCTCTTGAGCTTCTGATGATGAATTTGGTCCTATTGAAATACTGGACTCTTCAGTAGCATTACCGCCTTGCAATGCTATTGCAAAAGTTCCCGTTGTCGCACTGTTGATACCTGCCAGACTCTGGCTGCCTGCTGCGTTGCTGCCAGAAAATGACACCGAACCTGAGCCAGATGCTGTCGCAAACTGACCAAAGGCGAAGCTTCCATCACCTGAGGCTGTATTATTGTAACCAATGGCCGTTCCGTTGGCAGCAGTGACCGAGTTGGATGAACCTAATGCCAAACCATTGGTTGCTGATGACGACACCGTGCTTGAGCTCCCTATAGCAATCCCCTCTTGAGCTTCTGATGATGAATTTGGTCCTATTGAAATACTGGACTCTTCTGTAGCATTACCGCCTTGCAATGCTATTGCAAAAGTTCCCGTTGTCGCACTGTTGATACCTGCCAGACTCTGGCTGCCTGCTGCGTTGCTGCCAGAAAATGACACCGAACCTGAGCCAGATGCTGTCGCAAACTGACCAAAGGCGAAGCTTCCATCACCTGAGGCTGTATTATTGTAACCAATGGCCGTTCCGTTGGCAGCAGTGACCGAGTTGGATGAACCTAATGCCAAACCATTGGTTGCTGATGCTGATACCGTGCTTGAGCTCCCTATAACAATGCCCTCTTGAGCTTCTGATGATGAATTTGGTCCTATTGAAATACTGGACTCTTCAGTAGCATTACCGCCTTGCAATGCTATTGCAAAAGTTCCCGTTGTCGCACTGTTGATACCTGCCAGACTCTGGCTGCCTGCTGCGTTGCTGCCAGAAAATGAAACCGAACCTGAGCCAGATGCTGTCGCAAACTGCCCAAAGGCGAAGCTTCCATCACCTGAGGCTGTATTATTGTAACCAATGGCCGTTCCGTTGGCAGCAGTGACCGAGTTGGATGAACCTAATGCCAAACCATTGGTTGCTGATGCTGATACCGTGCTTGAGCTCCCTATAACAATGCCCTCTTGAGCTTCTGATGATGAATTTGGTCCTATTGAAATACTGGACTCTTCAGTAGCATTACCGCCTTGCAATGCTATTGCAAAAGTTCCCGTTGTCGCACTGTTGATACCTGCCAGACTCTGGCTGCCTGCTGCGTTGCTGCCAGAAAATGAAACCGAACCTGAGCCAGATGCTGTCGCAAACTGCCCAAAGGCGAAGCTTCCATCACCTGAGGCTGTATTTCCTGAACCTAGAGCTATAGAATTATTTCCTACATTAATATCATTCCACTCATTCCCAAAAGTTTCACCAGCTCTAAAAGCACCTTTACTCTTATCAAAAAAGAAACGTGAGCCCGAACCTGATAATACATTACTTCCAAATACAAAATCATCACTAAAAACATTCGTTGTGTTTTGTACTATACCACCAATACTTTGAAATTCACCTGAAGCACCAAAAGTGAGTTGATTCCAACTTGAGCCATTATAAAACCAAAAACCAGAAGATAAATTGGTTTGATATATCATAAGTCCTTCGGCTGGTGATGCTATGGCAAGCCGGTCTGACTCTGTCATTCTTGGAATCAATAAACCTGAGGTGGTACTTTCAATATCCAACATTGATGAAGCATCAGGATTAGTTGTACCAATACCCACTTGGGAGAATGATAAATTAATGCAA
Source organism: Winogradskyella ouciana (assembly GCF_965284585.1). NCBI lineage: Bacteria > Pseudomonadati > Bacteroidota > Flavobacteriia > Flavobacteriales > Flavobacteriaceae > Winogradskyella > Winogradskyella ouciana. Next base: position 2,582,668 of record NZ_OZ260095.1, on the reverse strand, counting down.
AAACAAATGAAAAGTAATTTTAGGGTTTTCATGATGCGTGGTTTTATAGTTTATACCTACATCGTATAAATTCAAAAATGTCATCGTTTTAATAAAACAGAAGCAACACTAATCACTTTCCTCCTTACGGTAATACTTTTGCACAATTTCAGTTTCTAGTGTCTTTATTTTTTTCTTAATAGCAGAAAGTTCTGCCTGTAAACGTTTTAAAGTTTTGAGTTGTAAGGTTTCATCATCCATTATGGTATCTGAGGCTGAAAATGCACGAGGCAACGTGGAAGCTTGCCAACTTAGGTTACCGTTACCATCAGTTGTTAATATATCACCTGAATTACCATCGTTGACTGGGAGTGTATATTGTGAGTTTATGGTCACCTCGCCCATTGCCGAAACTTCAAAAGCATTCCGATTTAAAAATTCGCTAGCGTAAACTTGCCAACTACAGCCAGAAACTCCACTACACGTATAAGTACTATCATATGCAGTTGGAATACGCTCTTTCCCTATAACAAATTTTGAGGATGACGTAATTGCTGTGTGTGGTCCAATGGCTATGATACCATCACCAACAGGCTCAGTAGTATCCGATCCTACTGTTATTGCCGCTAAGCCTTCTGAGGCTCTAATATCCACTTTACCATATTTGTATAAGTCACCATTAATATCATTCCTACCTGGACCATGCCAATCATCATCACCCTCTTTTGACAAGTACGTCCAAGTACCTCCCTTATAATACCAAAACCCAGATTCTAAATTGGTTTGATATACCATAAGTCCTTCGACTGGTGACCCTATAGCAAGTCTTTGGGCTTGGGTCATTCTTGGGATTAATAAACCTGAAGTAGTACTTTCAATATCCAACATTGACGAAGCGTCTGGATCTGTTGTGCCAATACCCACTTGGGAAAATGATAAATTAATGCAAAAACAAATGAAAAGAAGTTTTAGGGTTTTCATAATGAGCGGTTTTGTAGTTTACCACTGCATCGTAGAGAAATAAAAATGTCATCATCTCTGAATGAAAAAGGAAATATAGTCTTACCATTTAATCGTATAAATATAAGCTCTAACGATTATAGTAAATGTTTAATCTATAAAAGATTACTTTACGCTCAATCAACCAACCAATCATGAAAATTATTATTACGTTACTTGCTTTTGCATTTTTTAATCTAAGTTCATCGCAAGTCACTCTAGAAGATGATGGCTTACATTTTGCAGTGGGTGCAGCCATATCTAGCGGAACATATGCCTTAATATATTCTAAAACAAAAAATAAAAGTAAGGCATTTTGGTATAGTTTCGGGCTTTCTTCACTAGCTGGGTTTTCTAAAGAATTCTATGACGGTAATATTATTAGTGGCAAGTTTGATACCAGCGAGTTTGTGGCTACAATGTTAGGTGGTCTTACTGCCAGTTACACCTTCAATATTTTTACTGGAAAACAAAAGAAGAAAAAGCTAGAGGAAGAATTAGCGCTGCTTAATTTATAAGTTTCGCAACAATGTCTTTTACAGGAAGGATTTCCTTAGTATGCTCAATACTTGGTCCTGCAACCCACACTGTTTTATAAGTCGCTTTTTTAGCGGCTTTTTCTGTGGCTTTCATTCCGATGGAAAAACGAATCATCTTCACCCATTTTTTTAGTTTTCGATTTTTGTTCAGTAGATTTTCAATCCAAGTGGCTTTAGTGCCAATTTTCTGAACATAAGGCGTGTTGATAACAGTACATGGTGTACCAGAAATACGTTCGGTCATTATAATGTCATCAGCACCATAATCCACACAGGCTTGTTTGTATTCGTCAGTAACTCCTGCTTCTTCTGAAGCAATAAAAGGACTTCCAACCGAAACACCTGCTGCACCATAACTCAACATTTTATCAATATCTTCTTTACATCCTACTCCACCAGCAGAAATTATGGGAATGGATAATTCCTTATGCAATAAACTCGTTAAATCTTCTGGAGATAAATTCCCTCTATGACCACCTGCTTCATTATTTACAGCAATGGCTGCATCTGCTCCAAGGCTTTCCACTTTTTTGGCAAATTTTAAATCCGTCACATCGCAGAATACCTTAATACCAACGGCATGTGCTTGTCTGATAGTTTCCTCTGGACTTCCCAAAGAGGTAATAATAAAATCACAACCTTCTTCGCAAATGACTTCTAATTGTCCTTTGTATTTAATATTAGATTTATTCACAATTAAATTAAAGCCAAACGAACCTCCTTCAACCTTATTTGCTTTCAGTTCTTTTATAGCAGCTCTTAACTCTTCAAGTGTTCTGTAATTCAACGCAGGAATACAACCTGCAATACCAGCTTTCATAGCTTCAGTAACCATAGCCACGTTAGACACCAAGAACATTGGTGCTTGTATGATTGGGTATTTTATGTTTAGGAGTTGGGTTAGTTGAGTACTCATGCCTGAAATTGATTTGAGCAAATATACTAATAATTGCTATGCGTGCATAATACTTTTTACTCTAAAAATCTATAGTACCCACATTTTAGATAGGCTCCTTCAGGAAATGAAATCGGATGATCAACATCATGCTGGGTTTTTAGAACGGTTTCGAAAAGTCTGGATTGTTCATTTAACACTCTATTGTTTAAATCAAAAAAAGATTGAGCCAGAACTCTTGAAGAACAAGATGCCAATACCAGCAATCCTTTCTTTGCTGTGAGCTTCTCTCCTAGTGATGCCAACTGTGCGTACTTTTTCTTTGCCAGTTCCACGTCAGATTTTTGTTTGGCGAAACTTGGTGGGTCGATTACAACGACATCATAACGTTTGCCTCTCTTAATCAATTTTTTCATTTCGGTAAAAGCATCACCTGCAATGGTTTTATGAAGTCCTGAATAGTCGTTCAAGCTTCCATTTTCTAAAGCGATTTCTAGTGCTTGCTTGCTTATGTCCAAACTTGTGACTTCAGTTGCTCCTTTAGCTAATGCATGTACAGAAAATCCACCTGCATAAGAAAATACATCCAAAACTGTTTTGTGTGAGCTTAACTCTGCTACTCTTTTTCGGTTATGTCTATGGTCTAAAAAGTAGCCCGTTTTATGACCCTTTATCACGTTGGCAGTAAATTTAACTCCATGTTCTATAAATTCCACAACTTCATTTTCTAAATCACCATAGATTACCTTACCATCTTCAAGATTATGATTTTTACTGTTTTGAAGATTCCTGCTCAAACGCATCACTATGGTTTTTGTCATAGAAACTTGTTGCAAACTTTTTACTATAGGTTCTAAATAAGGAAGCCATATTTCGGAATATAATTTTACAACTAAAACCGAATCATAAACATCTGCTATTAAGCCTGGAAAACCATCATTCTCACCAAATAACAGTCTATAACTATTGGTATTAGTTTGCAGTAGCTCTAACCTTTTGTCATAAGCCAGTTCTATTTTTTGGTGAAAGAAATCTGTATTAATTTCCGCTTTGGTTTCCGCATTGTGAATCATCTTAATACGGATTGGTGATTTATCGTCGTATAATCCAAAGCCTATAACCTTATTCTTGTTTTTGCTGAATACGATTGCTAAATCTCCTGTCTTTGCATCATCATTAATCTTTACAATGCTATTTGAAAAGACCCAAGGATGACCTTTTACAACAGATTGTTCTCCTTTAGAGCTCAGTTTTACAGCTAGATTTTTTGGTCTAACATTATCCTTAAATGATATATGGAAAGGCATGAATATTCTAAATTAAAGAAACTTCTATTTTACAATATGAAGGTAAAATTAACCTTAAATACATCAATAAAATGTCTTTTAATAGATAAAAACTTACTGTTAGCCTTATAAATGCTATTTATTAACAATTGTTAATATCTTTGACATGCATCCAAATCTATGAACAAACTTTAATGGTAATCACTTAAGAGGGTTCTATAATAACTTACTACATGAAAAATATTTTAATTTATGGTGCATCTGGCCACGCTAAGATGATTGTGGATATTATACAGAAGAATAATACTCACAATTTCTTGGGCTTTATAGATTCTTATAAGCCTATTAATGATGATGTATATGGATTTAAGGTTTTAGGTAATTTAGAATTACTGCCAAGCCTCATCAAAAAGTTTGATATTGACGGAATTGTTATTGGTATTGGCAATAATGATACACGGTTACTTGCATATAAGAACATTATTGACGTTGCGCCTAACCTCGAGTTTATTCCTATAGTACATCCCAGCGCTATACTTGCAAATGATATTATAATACCTGAGGGTACCGTAGTTATGCCTGGAGCTATAGTAAACGCTAATGCTAAAGTTGGGAAGTTTTGTCTTTTAAATACAAAATCGTCTCTAGGACATGATTCTATAATGTCTGATTTTTCGAGCTTAGCATCTGGAGCCACAATAGGCGGCAATGTAAAAATAGGGTTTTGTTCTACAATATGCCTAAGCGCATCAGTTGCACAAAATATAACCATAGGTGATTATACTACTATAGGAGGAGGAGCATTAGTTCTAAAGCCTATAGGTGATCATAAGTTAGCATTTGGTGTGCCTATAAATACTATAAAGGACAAAAAAGCGAGTTCTAAAATTCTGGTTAAAAAAGTGCCTTATGCTTCTTAACTCGTTAAGAAATAAGTTTTTTTGGACACTTGATGGCCTTAAAGGAGGGCTTATAAAAAACCAACTCAATGAAGTTAAACTTGGCGTTAAGCATCCTAATTCTGATAAGGCTAAAGACTTAAAGAATCAACATACCAACAACATTATTAAGCACGCTGTTGAAACGACTCCGTACTATGGTAATTTTAATGATGCTAAAACCATTTCAGATTTTCCCGTAATAAGAAAAACGACCATTCAGGATAACTTTGAACAGTTTCAGTCCTATAAATTTAAGGATGCAGATAATTTTAAAGTCTCTACGAGTGGCTCTACTGGAGTTCCTTTTTTCTTATATCAAAACAAAGGGAAACGCAACAGAAATCATGCTGATATCATATACTTCTTCAACGCTGCCAGTTTTGAAATTGGCAATAGACTTTATGAACTTGAAGTTTGGAGAGGACACAATGAAAAGGGTAAATTAAAAGCTTGGCTGCAGAATGCCGTTCAGTTTGATATCTCTAGATTGACCGATGAAAGAATTGAAGCATTTTTAAATCTTATAAAAAAAGATAGGCAGTCTAAAAAAACCATGTTAGGTTTTGCGTCTTCATATGAAATGATCGCCCAATACTTAGAAAGAAACAATATCTTTTTAAAAGATACAGGCATAATAGCTGCTATTGCAAACTCAGAGTATTTAAACCCATACACCAAAGAAACCTTGGGTAAGCATTTAGACACACAAGTACTTTCAAGATATTCTAGCGAAGAAGTGGGTATGATTGCCCAGCAAACGCTGCAATCACCCAACAACTTTGTAATTAATCATGCTAGTTACCACGTAGAAATTTTGAATCTCGATAATGACAAGCCTGTTAAACCAGGTGAATTTGGAAGAATTGTAGTTACTGATTTGTTTAATTATGCCATGCCAATAATTAGATATGATACTGGTGATATTGCAAAACTTGCTTTAAATGAAGATGGTGTAGAGGTATTAGAACAAATTGAGGGTCGTAAAATGGATGTTATCCATGACTCTAAAGGAAATATTGTGTCTTCGTTTGTGGTTTATACCAAGTTTTACAATTACTACCATTTATTAAAGCAGTATCAGTTTATACAACAAGGGGAAAAAGAATATGAAGTAAAACTGAATCTACAAGGCGAAAATTTTGAATTTGAAGATGAATTAATTAACAGTATAAAATCTGACTTTGGTAGCGATGCCAATGTTGTCATTACTTATGTTGATGAAATTCCACCATTATCTTCCGGAAAAAGAAGAAAAGTAATCAATAATTATAAAAAAGCTTAGGCACGTTTTAAGGCTAGGGCTAATATCTCATCTGTAAAATCACCTAGCAAAGGCCCATCTGCTATTTGCAAATCAACACCTAGCTTGTGGGTATTGTATTCTATTAAATATGGTAAATCGTCTTTGCTTATTCCTATATCCCAAGCAATAATTTTAAAATACGGAACCACATGATGCATTGACTTTACCATTTCTTGCACTTTTACATAATTGGGTATTTTACAGCCTGCTAAACTGATACCTGTTGAAGCTTCTTTTACTACTTCACCTTTAGGGTTATAACCCTTTCCTTTTAGGGTGCCATCATCTAATATACCGCAAAAGAGACCTCCTGTTGAGAAATTATCCGTAGAGCTTCCTAACTTTCCAACTCTCAAAACTGAAGATAATATATGTACTCCTTCATTATTTAAGTAAGACACTATTCTAAGGGTGTTTAGGCTGGAAGGGTTGAGAGATTTCAACACGGCACTTTGTTCTAAACATTCTTGAACCACAAAATCTTTTCCATATAATTTGAACAGTTTTTCGATACTGTAATCTTTATAAGTGGTCTTGGAATTAAGGACACTAAATGTATTAACCATTTTTCCGCGTCCAGTATCTATGGTTGGTTTGATTATTAATTTGCCTTCAACAGCTCCACAGGCATCAATTGCGCCTTGTAAATCGACAATTTCGTCGTTTATATAATAGAAACCATTAATATTCTGAACAATACGCCTAGGTTGGTTAAACTCCCTAAATAAATTGTAAGTCAAGTTTTTGTCTAATAGTGCTGGCCACTGTCTTCTCTGGTTCAACATAGGATTAATCCTAGGGTTAAAAATATCGTAAGGGACATAATTTTTATGAAACTCACCATTTATACCTTTATAATACCTGTGCCAATAAGTGTTTTTCAAATTATAACCCCTTGATTTATAATAAGATTTGGCTTCTTTAATTTCTTCAGCACTTAGTTTTGGCAAATCTCTTTTTGCCAATAAAGTTTTCATATATCGTCTAGCACTTATCTCTAATTGCAATTGCGTTAATCGTTGCTGAATAATAGGTATTCGCTTAATAAATGAATTTTTAAAATGTTGATATAAAGACATAAATACACGCTATTATTAAACTATTCTAGTGCCTTTGCTAAGATTTCATCTGTAAACTTACCGAAAAGTGGTCCTGTTACTATTTGAACTTCTAAACCTTGATTGTAGGTATTATACTCAACTAAAACTGGCTTATTGTTTTTATTAATGGCGATATCCCAAGAGACAAGTTTAAAATATGGAATTCTAACGTGAATGGACTTTACCATATCCACAACTAGATTATAATTAGGCACAGTATATCCAATGAGTTTTACACCAGAAAATGTTTGATCTAGAGCTACCCCTTTTTTAGAATAGCCTTTGGTTTTAATTCTTCCATAATCATCTACACCACACAATATGCCACCAGAGGAGTAATTATCCGTGCGACTATTTAAACCCCCTACTCTGGCAGTAGTAGAAAGTATATTTACTCCATTACCGTTTAGATATGATATTACTCGTAAGGTATTTAAACTTGAAGGGTTGAGTGTACGCATTGTTTCACTTTGCTCTAAAAACTCTTGTACAATGAAATCCTTTTTATATAGTTTTAAAAGGTCCTCAACACTTAAATTTTTGTGTGACGTTTTATTTCCTATAACCTCAAAAGCTACAACCTTTTTACCACCACCTGAATCTATACTTGGTTTGATGATAAGTTGGTTTCCGTTTTTACATATTTCATTTACAGCTTCATCAAAAGTAGCAGGTTGGTCATTTATATAATAAAAGCCGTTGATATTCTGAACTACACGTTTTGGCAGTTCAAATCCTTTAAATATTCGATATATTATATTCTTATCCAACAGAGCTGGCCACTGTATCTTTTCATTAAGCTTTGGTGAAATTTTAGTTTTAAATAAGCCTAATGGAATATAATCTTTATGAAATTCTCCATTCATGGATTTGTAGAACGTATGCCATTCCGTATGATTTAACTTGTAACCTCTTGACTTAAAAAATGATTTCGCTTCTTTAATTTCATTTGGACTCAATTTAGAAACCTCAATATTGCGCATTAAAGCTTTAACTTTATTGCGAGAGTTCATTACATGATTGAAATCGAGAACGCGTTTTCTTAAACTACTGAAATACTTTGACGCTATTTTTTTAAAGAAACGGTACATATCATGAAGTTAATATTTCTTTAATGTATAGTTAAATGTCCACTTTTTAAATAATATAACACTAAGATATAGGGCGACGGTTTTAGCCTTTAATTTGTATTGTATTCTTAAAGCAGATTTATTAAAATATTCAGTAATAGCATGGTGGTAAATTACTCCTTGCTTTTCAAATAACCCATAACGTTCGTATTTCATGTAGGGTGAAATATTCTTTCCTCTATACTTATCAAATGTATATAGACTATGTATATAGATATCTTTCTCGGATAAATGGAAATAGCGTTTTCTAAAATAAAAGGGCTTGTTTTTAATCATAGAATAGGCAACAATTTCATTATTGTGCTTTATGCCCATGCATATATCACCATTTTTTAGATCTTCATGAAAATCTTTTTGGTCTAGGCCACTAATTGAAGCTTTTATCAATTCTAAATCTGACTCATCAAAAACCGTAACCGTAGAATTTATTTTTTCACCTCTAATTTTCTGAAGCACAGCAGTATCTTTAGTTGAAATAAAATAATAATACGGCATTATATCTATGCCAATCTTGGCAAGATTATTACGCAGACCTTGCATAAACAAACCATGTTTGGAGAGTTTATAAATCCACTTTATTCTATCGATAATACCCCTTTTATTATTTTCCATAATAATAGTTCTATATAGAGCCTATTTTAGCTATAGTTTTTTAAAGTAAAATTCATAGTCCATTTTTTAAAGATCACTAAACTGAGGTAGAGTTTCATTGGCTTAGAATTCAATTTCTTCTTAAACCTTATTGTGGACTTATTAAAATACTCGCTAACACTGTAAAAGTTTGTTATACCTTTTTTCTCTAAATGCTCGTAACTGTGATAGCGTAAATATGGTGCAAGGTTCTTTCCTCTATAGGCTTCAAAAGTGTACATACTATGCAAATAGCTTTCCGTAGGTCGCAAATCAAAAGAACGTTTTCTAAAAGTAAATGGCCTACACTTTATAAACATATAAGCAGCAATCTCCTCTCTGTTTTTTAACCCTATACAAATTTCACCGTTTTTAAGGTCAGCCAATAAATCTTTCTGCTCAATACCTATTATGGTATTCTTTATGTAATTAATTTCAGCTTCACCAAAAGTGGTTATTTCAAAATCTTTATCTTCTCCCCTAATTTCTGGAGGTGTAACAGGGCTGGTAGCTTCCCTAACCCAATAATATGGCATAAAATCCAATCCAATTTTGGCTAAATTATTACGCACACCATGCCAAAACAATCCATGTTTTATGATATTGGACATCCATTTAACTCTATAGGATAAGCCTTTTTTGTCTCCTTCCATAAATTAATGGTTATTTGTAAATACGACCATAGCGACCATTGCCAGGCTCCATATCCATTTGAACTCTAAACTCTGACGGAGTCATAATTTCTCTGTTATTGGCTTTGGCAATAGTATGTATTCGTTCTATAAGTGATGTGTTTGTTGCCAATCGTGTACGTTCTGCATCAAACCAAATATTGTCCTCTAAACCAACTCTTACTCCCTTACCAATAGCAATAGCCAAAGAATTCATCATTAATTGTCCATTACCTATACCAGCTATACTAACCAAAGCATCTTCCGGAATATCATTAAGCATTACTCCTGTATGCAATAAATTGGTTTGTGCGCAGGCAATATTTCCAAAAAGTAGATTATAATATAATGGAGGCCTTATGTAATCTTTCTTCACCAAATACTTTCCAAAGTTAATCATACCTACATCAAATACTTCCAGTTCTGGTACAATTCCCTTAGCTTTCATTGTTTTTGCCAAGTCTTCAATCATACTTGGAGCGTTCATACTCGCTACCTTATTAAAATTTAAAGAACTTAGGGTTAAACTGCCCATATCTGGTTTTAAGTCACCCTCTAAAGATAATACGTCTGCTCTCTTATCCAAAGTATTAAAATTACGACCACTAAGCGATGTACAAATCACTAAGTCTGGCGCGTATTTTCTTATACCCTCTATCAATTGAGCGTAAACTTCTTTTTTGTAAGTAGGTACACCAGTCTTTTCATCTCTGGCATGTATGTGAGTCATGGTTATGCCTAGCTCGTACGCACGGTGAACATCTTCTACAATTTCATTGACTGTAACAGGTACATGAGGTGTCATGTCCTTAGTGGGTATCATTCCGGTAGGAGTGAAGTTTATTATTAGCTTATTCATTCGATTTGGGTTAAATGATGACGAAAGCTAGCTTATTTCTTAAATAAAACACAAATAATCCGATTAAATGGGAGTGTATGACTATAAATTGAACATTTTTTAAGTTTGTAGCAACAAAAAAACGCAATCAAATTAATGATTGCGTTTTTATATTCTAGATTCTGAAATAAATTCAGAAATCAAAGATTTGACCTAGTCAATGAAAAATCTAACTTACTTCACTTCCTCAAAGTCTACATCCTCTACATCACTACTGTCGTTAGCATCTTGAGCTTGTCCTTTTGCACCTGCTCCTGCATCCGTTGGTCCACCTTCTGGTGCACCTTGTGCTTCGGCCTGTGCTTTGTACATCTCTTCGCTAGCAACTTTCCATGCTTCATTGATTTTCTCTAAAGCTGGATCTATTACCACGATATCTTTAGTTTCATAAGCTTTCTTCAATTCCTCTAAAGCTTCTTCAATTGGCTTCTTCTTATCATCTGATAATTTATCACCAAATTCTTCTAATTGCTTTTCAGTTTGGAAAATCATCGCATCAGCCTGATTCAACTTATCTGCAGTTTCCTTAGCTTTTGCATCTGCTTCTGCATTAGCTTCAGCCTCTTGCTTCATTTTAGCGATTTCCTCTTCTGTTAATCCAGATGACGCTTCAATACGGATATCTTGCTTCTTACCAGTCGCTTTATCTTCCGCAGATACTTTAATGATACCGTTGGCATCAATATCAAACGTTACTTCAATCTGAGGTGTTCCTCGTCTTGCTGGTGGAATTCCATCCAAGTGGAAACGACCAATCGTTTTGTTATCTGCTGCCATAGGACGCTCACCTTGTAATACGTGAATCTCTACCGATGGCTGATTATCTGCTGCTGTTGAGAATACTTGTGATTTCTTAGTCGGAATCGTCGTATTGGCTTCAATCAACTTGGTCATTACATTACCCATGGTTTCAATACCTAGTGATAATGGAGTAACATCTAATAAAAGAACGTCTTTTACGTCACCAGTTAATACACCACCTTGAATACCAGCACCCAATGCTACAACTTCGTCAGGGTTTACACCTTTACTTGGTGCTTTTCCGAAGAATTTCTCTACAGCTTCCTGTACTGCAGGAATACGTGTAGAACCACCTACCAAGATTACTTCGTCAATATCAGACTTAGATAATCCTGCGGCTTTCAATGCCGTTTCACATGGCTCAATAGTACGCTTGATTAAATCATCGATTAACTGCTCAAATTTAGAACGTGTCAATGTACGTACCAAGTGCTTAGGTCCACTAGCGGTAGCGGTTACATAAGGTAAGTTGATTTCTGTCTGTGCAGAAGATGATAATTCAATCTTCGCTTTTTCAGCTGCTTCTTTAAGACGTTGTAAAGCCATAGGATCTTTACGTAAGTCCATATCTTCATCATTCATGAACTCATCAGCTAACCAATCGATGATTCTTTCATCAATATCGTCACCACCTAAATGTGTGTCACCATCTGTTGATAATACTTCAAACACTCCGTCTCCTAATTCAAGAATGGAAACATCGTGTGTACCACCACCAAAATCGAATACAACGATTTTTTGGTCTTTAGATTTTTTATCCAATCCGTAAGCTAAGGCCGCAGCAGTAGGCTCATTGATAATACGCTCTACTTTTAATCCTGCAATCTCACCAGCTTCTTTTGTTGCTTGACGCTGTGAGTCATTAAAGTATGCTGGCACAGTAATAACTGCTTTACTTACATCAGCTCCTAAATAATCCTCAGCAGTTTTCTTCATCTTTTGAAGAATCATAGCTGACAATTCTTGTGGTGTGTATAAACGACCATCAATATCCACACGTGGAGTATCGTTGTCACCTTTTACCACTTTATACGGCACACGTTCTGCTTCTTTTTTAGATTCAGAATATTTGTTACCCATAAAACGCTTAATAGAATAAACCGTTTTTGTTGGGTTTGTCACTGCTTGTCTTTTTGCTGGATCACCAACTTTAATTTCACCACCTTCTACAAAGGCGATAACCGAAGGTGTTGTTCTCTTACCTTCAGCGTTTGGGATTACAACTGGCTCGTTACCTTCCATTACAGAAACGCAAGAGTTGGTTGTACCTAAATCAATTCCAATAATCTTACTCATAATTAATATCTATATTTTGTTGTGTTTTTAATTTTTAACTCGACTAGTATAGGTCAAGTTCTATGCCATGACAAAAAATGTGACATGATGTCAGATTTCTTTTTGAGAAAGTATTTCTTATTGAGCATCACTTTGGAATAACCTTTGATGCTATAAAGAAAAACTTTAGATATCATGAAACGTATTTTAACCTTTATTTCAGTATTTGCTTTATTATTAACCGCTTGTGAAGGTCCTCAAGGTCCTCCGGGTTTTGATGGATTTGATGGCCAGGATGGCCAAGATGGTGTTGGTGTTCCGCCAGCTTTCGAAATTGTTCTAGATTTTACTCCTGAAGATAACTATGAACTTATAGAACCTTATGGTTTTGAGGTTGGACCTACAGCTGTTGCCCTAGTTTATATTTCATGGGAAGTAGACAATGGTCAGGACATATGGCGACCATTACCTCAAACGGAATATTTTGAGGATGGAACTCTAGTCTATAATTTTGATTTTACACAAAATGATGTCCGATTCTTTTTAGACGGAACCATAGACTTTTCGACATTAGACCCTTCTTACACAGATGCGCAAGTATTCAGAGTTGTTTTGGTACCTGCTGAAAATGTTGGCCGTGTAGATTTATCTGATTTAAATGCTGTAATGAGCGCATACGGAATCGAAGAATTTATAAAACGTTAACTTAACCTATATATAAATTAGCTAGCAGCTTTGATTAAAAATCAAGGCTGTTTTTTTATAAAAAATCCAGATAAACATAATGTATATTTGCAATAGAAATTTAGAACACAAATGGAATGTATCTCTGTTTTTGACATGCTTAAGATTGGCATTGGACCATCGAGCTCACATACCTTAGGGCCTTGGCGTGCTGCTGAGCGCTGGATACAAGAACTTAAAGATAAAAACCGCTTTGATAAGGTTGAAAACATAACTGTAGATCTTTATGGTTCATTATCCCTAACAGGAAAAGGACATGCCACGGATTATGCTGTAATGTTGGGTCTTAGTGGATCCGATCCTGAGCGCGTTCCGGTTGAGGATATTGACAAAACTGTGGCTAATATAAAAACTACAAATACCTTAAATTTTAATGGTGAAAAAACACTTCCTTTTAACCCAAAGGAACAGATAAAATTCAATCGTAAGTTTTTACCGTTTCATGCCAATGGACTTACTTTTACTGCTCTTATAAATGGTCGAAATTATAAATCCACCTACTACTCTATTGGTGGAGGCTTTGTAGTACAGGAAGAACGTAAAATTTCTAAGGCCAACAAAATTATTTTCTACTGTACATTCCCTTATCCTGTTGAAAAAGGAGATGAACTTCTAAAATATTGCCATCATTTAAATTTACCAATTTCTGGAGTTGTATTGGAAAATGAAAAATCCATACGAGATGAAGGCAACATCGATTTCGAATTACAGCGTATCTGGACGACAATGCTAGAATGTATGTACACAGGCTGTCACACAGAAGGTAACCTACCAGGCGGACTTAATGTAAGGAGACGTGCTTACGATATGCACAAAAATTTAATAGGTGATTATACATATGAAAACCCTGAAGCCTGGTTGCAAACCATTAGAAAAACTGAAGTTAAATTCAGACAAATATTAAAATGGGTAAGTTGTTTTGCTTTGGCTGTGAATGAAGTTAACGCTTCGCTCGGTCGTGTGGTTACGGCACCTACAAATGGTAGTGCTGGAGTGATTCCTTCAGTATTGATGTATTATATGGTTATTGAAAATCATGAAGCAGACTTTGAGCACATTAAAAAGTTCTTATTAGTGGCCAGCGAAATTGGAAGTATCTTTAAAAAAGGGGCGACTATATCTGCAGCAATGGGAGGCTGCCAAGCAGAAATTGGAGTGTCCTCAGCCATGGCAGCAGGTGCGCTATGCGAATTGATGGGAGGAACACCAGAACAAGTTTTAGTAGCTGCCGAAATTGCGATGGAACATCACTTAGGCTTAACCTGTGACCCTATTGGTGGATTGGTACAGATTCCATGTATAGAACGTAATTCTATGGGAGCCATTAAGGCTATCAATGCTGCTGAATTGGCACTAGATACAGATCCTAAAAATGTAAAAGTACCATTAGATAAAGTCGTCAACACTATGTGGGAAACCGCAAAAGACATGAATACCAAGTATAAAGAAACCTCGGAAGGTGGTTTGGCTGTTGGTGTTCATATGTCGGATTGCTAGATTGCTAGATTGCTAGATTGCTAGAAAAAAGTCTAACAAATCTAATTATCTAAAAATCTAACGCTCTAATTTTTACACCCTTCTCTCCTTCTTGTATCGACCAAATAAATAATTTTCCACTCATCATTTACCTTTATAAGCTGAAAGGAATTCACTCCACAGTGACTAAAGTTGCCATTATACCAAAATTCGTAAGGTGTCCAAGCATTTGCCATGTTTCCATCTACTTGAATATTGAAATCCAACAATTTTTCCTCAAACGTTCTGTCCTTAGGAATACTAGCGATATTCTTAAGAAACTGGCTGTAGTCACTTTCTTGTAAAACTGTCTTGCCTTCTTTGTCCACCGAAATGGATTGCATTATTATATCGCCTTTTGCCATAGCCTTAAGCTTTGTGGTATCTTGTTTATGGAAAGATTCGAAAAATTTAACGATTGTTGCTTTTACATTTTCCTTTTCAGTTTTTTGTGCGTTTACAATCAATGTGAAGCAGAACGCTCCAAGTAGTAACAGTTTTTTCATCTTATAAAATTTTAGTCAAAATACGACTGATACCGTATTTCTATCGTAGAATAAACAAAAGTTTAACAAATCTCTTTATTTTTACATCACTAATTTAATCAATATGTCTGTAGCCAAGAAAGAATACAAAAGAATTACCGTAAAAACCCTTGTGGATATGAAGTCCAAAGGCGAAAAAATATCCATGCTCACCGCTTACGATTACACCATGGCAAAAATTGTTGATGGCGCAGGTGTTGATGTAATTTTGGTAGGCGATTCTGCAAGTAATGTTATGGCTGGGCATGAAACAACTTTACCTATTACATTAGACCAAATGATTTATCACGCATCATCTGTTGTACGTGCTATTGATAGAGCATTAGTGGTTGTTGATTTACCTTTCGGAACCTACCAAAGTGATCCAAAGGAGGCTTTACGTTCTGCCATACGTATTATGAAGGAATCTGGTGGACATGCCGTAAAGCTTGAAGGTGGTAAAGAAATAAAGGATTCAATTAAGCGTATTCTAAATGCTGGTATTCCGGTTATGGGACATTTAGGACTCACACCACAATCCATTTATAAATTTGGAACCTATACTGTTAGAGCAAAAGAAGAGCAAGAAGCTTTACAACTTAAGGAAGATGCTATAATGTTAGAAAAAGCGGGTTGTTTTGGCATTGTCTTAGAAAAAATCCCAGCAGATTTAGCTAAGCAAGTCGCAGAAAGCGTTTCTATACCAATTATAGGTATTGGTGCTGGTGATGGTGTGGATGGACAAGTACTGGTGCTTCACGATATGATTGGGATGACGCATGAGTTTAACCCTCGTTTCTTACGTCGCTATATGAATCTTTATGATGACATGACCAACGCTATCTCTCAATATGTAGAAGATGTGAAGTCTGAGGATTTTCCTAATGATAAGGAGCAGTATTGATCTAGATTGTTAGACTTTTAGATTGTTAGACACATAACTGAAA
Organism: Winogradskyella ouciana; assembly: GCF_965284585.1. Taxonomy (NCBI): domain Bacteria; kingdom Pseudomonadati; phylum Bacteroidota; class Flavobacteriia; order Flavobacteriales; family Flavobacteriaceae; genus Winogradskyella; species Winogradskyella ouciana. The sequence continues at coordinate 2,566,491 of NZ_OZ260095.1, read as the reverse complement.
AATGGCTCATAAATTTAAAGAATTACAAATTTGGAAAAGAAGTAGGTCATTCTGCTCAAGAATTTATGAAATAACATCAAAATTTCCTGATTCAGAAAAATTCGGACTGACACACCAGCTAAGACGTGCGTCGGTCTCTATACCTTCTAATATTGCTGAAGGGTCCTCAAGACACTCAAATAAAGATTTTGCTAGATTTTTACAAATCGCAATTGGTTCCGCTTATGAAATAGAAACACAATTGCTCATTTCTTCTGATTTAAAATTTATATCAGATATAGAACTAGAATCAATTCTTTCTGAATTAGATGAAGTTATTAAGATGATTTCAAAGTTTAAATCTACTTTAATCTAAAAATCTAACTGATCTAAAAATCTATTTTGTCTAAAACTCTATCAAATAAAACCAATCTTCAAGTCCTCTACGAAGACAATCATATCATCGTTGTCAATAAACGTGCTGGTGATATTGTGCAAGGAGATAAAACTGGTGACAAACCTTTAAGTGATGTTGTAAAGGATTACATAAAAGATAAATACGACAAACCTGGGAATGTATATTTAGGTGTTGTGCATCGTTTAGATAGGCCTACCACAGGTATTGTGCTGTTTTCTAAAACCAGTAAGGCCTTACCAAGACTCAATAAATTATTCGCAGAAAAAAAAGCCAATAAAACGTATTGGGCTTTGGTAAAAAATCCACCTCCGAATACAGAAGACCAATTAATCCACTGGCTAAAAAAGAATCCTAAAAAAAATAAATCAACAGCATATAGCAAAGAGGTTGATGGTAGTAAAAAAGCTATTCTTCATTATAAAATCATTAAAGCATTAGATAATTTTTATTTACTCGAAGTTGATTTAGAAACCGGAAGACACCATCAAATCCGTTGTCAACTTTCTAAAATCGGTTGCCCTATTAAGGGAGATTTAAAATATGGCTTTGATCGTAGTAATAAAGATGCGAGCATTAGTCTTCATGCAAGACGACTGGAGTTTGTTCATCCTGTAAAGAAAGAAAATGTAATCATAACCGCACCTGTGCCAAAGGATACTTTATGGCAAGCTTGTGAAAGTTAGAGTGTTCGGTATGGATATTTTAAATTGAGTTTAGTACCGTTTTCAGGCTGTGTGTTTAACTGAAAATCTGCATTTATCAACTCTGCACGTTTTTTCATATTGGTCATTCCAGACCCTTGCTCTGCAGTAGCTAAATCGAAACCATTACCATCATCTTCTACCTCAATGTTCAAAAATTCTTTGTGATAGTTAATTTCAACATTCAGATGTTCTGCTTCAGCATATTTTAAAGTGTTTGAAGTAAATTCCTGTAAAATCCTAAAGAGAATGATTTCGTCTTTATGGTTTTCAAATTCTACATTATCTCCATTAATAGTGAGATTTGCTTGTATTAAACCTGACTTATTTAGGCGTTCAATTTCATTCTTTACTGTGGCATCAAACCCTAAATTGAAAATGACATCACTATTTAAGGATTTTGATAAAGCTCTTACTTCGTCTAACGATTCTTTTAAGTATTGAGAAGCATTAGCAACTTTAGATTTAACCTCTTCTCCAACCACTTTTACTGCAGATTTCATTTGCATAGTGGCCAGCACAAGCATTTGTCCAACGTTATCATGAAGTTCTCTGCCTACGTGCTTTAGAGTTTCTTCTTGAATCTCTTGTTGGGTTTTAGCCAATTCTTCTTCAAACTCTTTTTGTTGTTTTATTTTATCAAGTAATAATTGATTTTTACGTTTTTGAAACATGATAAAAAACAGAACAAACACAACAATTATAATCAGGAAAAAGAAAATGACATAAGAAATTAAGGCAATTTCCTCGTTGCTGATGGTTTTTTGTATTGAATTGTATAAAGAAATCCAAATGTAAAGCATACGTATAAAAAAATGTTAGCAATTAGAAGATACAAACTTCTAAATTCAATGAAACTTTGATTGATCTCATAGAAATATGCATCAAAGATAAATAATGGAGTAACACATAAAAACCATAATAAAAGCCCTGAACTTATATAAAAATATGGCGATTTATAAAAGAACAATATCTTTTCGCTATTCAACAATTGCTTATAATATAGCATCACAAAAACGAATACGACAAATGTACTTAAAAGAAAATCATAGGGTATTGATTTTATAAAAAACCCGCCAGAAAAAACAAAATACAATACCGAAAATATTACATATAAAATTATAATTAGCTTGATAATATTTTTATCTATTTTACTCTTTATCAGTTTGTTATAAAACACCCCAAACAAAAGAATTGTTGCTAGGTTAAATAGATTATAAAGCCATGAATTGTAGCAAAAAACACTGTTTTTTATCCAAATAAATATCTCATTATCAAAATTATACTGAAGTATGTAACCGTACATACCAATTGTCTCAACAATGACCATTATCCAGAGATACCATACAAATGGTTTTATTTTATAATCTCTAGTTTTAATGTAATAGATTGATCCGGCAACGGCTGCAATTAACTCTAATATATGGAAAAGGAATACGTTAAAATTCATTCCATCTTAGTCAGTTTTTTACTGTGGATAATTAGCGCCTGGTGGCATTCCATTCCCTCCATGATTTAACCCTGAACCACCTGGTATATCTCCACTCTCTTGAAACATAGGAAAGACGCTACCTTGAGACTTATTCATATAACCAGTTGGTATAAAGAACATCGTTGTTAATCCTGTTTCTTCACCAGAATTTGGATGCGCTCCTAAATAAACACGGATTCCATCCATGGTATAACCTAATTCACCAGCCTGGTTTTCTGCATAATTAATGTAGTTCTGAATATCCTCAAGTTTCCACCAAGAAGAACGATTATCACCTCCGTCAGCAGAATTCTTATAAAGAGAATCATTAATAATGCGATGTTTAATGTTGTACGCTTGATCTAAAGTCTTTGCCTCTTTGGGCGTAATCAACCCTTTTGGTTCTGTGATTGGAGATTCGTTCTCCATTTCCATAGATCCACAACAATAATAATACATCGCCAAGGCACCTAGTAATACACCAAGAATAAGTAATCCTAATTTTTTCATAATAAGTCTTCAAATTAATTAATAGTTGAGCCTAAATTATTGAAATTAGTTAACAAAAAAAATTATTATTAATTGTTTTCTTACAACTTCAGCCTTTTAGTCTAAGATTTATGATGTTTCCAGTAGTTTTTTGACTCAACACATTAATGGATTTTTCCGTTAATTGAAGTACTCTAGGATAACCTCCAGTGGTCTGGCAATCTCGCATCAAAACTATTAAATTGCCCTTTGGTGTAAGCTGAACTGTTCCCGGCAAAACTGGTGAGGTTAGGATAGACTCAAGATTATTTTTCAAAAGTGGCTCTAATTGATAGGCCATGCGGTTATTGTATTTTGAAACTTTAAGTTCAGAATTAATAAGCTGCGTTTTTAGCTCGGTTGATAATTTATTGAACTCTGGTCCTTTATACACTTCGAGAATATCACTTAACACTACAGAATCATCAAATTTTACTGATGCCTTGGATATACTATAACTGCTATCATTACTCGCGTATTTTAACGTATCACCTTTACTGATGGTGTTGAATTCTGTAATGGGACTGTACTGGCTTCGGCTTTCTAAAACTTCATTGGTTTTAAATCCGTCTTTTATGGCTAAATAGGTTCTAAATCCCGTTTTAGTCTTTCCAAAACTTATAATGTCATTTTTTTCCACGCCTATGACTTCGCTTTGTTTTACCAAACTATTATTCAACTTTGTATTCATTACTGCTCCTGAAATGACTATAGTAGTTGGCTTTGTAAACTGAAATTCACCACCAATCATGGTCATTTCAATTAAAGCTGAATCCATATCATTCCCTAGTAGCAGGTTTGCGAACTGAGCGGAATATGCATCCATAAAACCAGAAACTGGTACTCCATAATTTCTAAAGCCAAAACGCCCTAAATCTTGAACTGTTGAATAAAACCCAGGTTTTAAAACTTTAAGCATTTTGTTTTATGGGTTTTAATTGATATGCTGATTTAGACATACGTTTTTCAATGTCTAAGTATTCACTCTCCTCAATAGGCCTGAACTTTACCTTATCTCCTGCTTTTACAAAACAAGGTGGATTTTGTGAGGACATAAAAAATTCTACTGGAGTTCTACCAATTATATGCCATCCTCCAGGACTGTCTTGCGGATAGATTCCTGTTTGCCGCCCACCAATGGCAACCGAACCTTTTTTAATATTGAGATTGGGTGTTGACTTTCTATCTAAACAGATCTTAGGAGGAAGTCCTCCCAAGTACAAAAATCCAGGTAAAAAACCGATGAAATATACCGTGTAAATTTCGTTAGAATGAAGTTCAATAATTTCATTTTTTGATAGCTTTTTTTGATTCGAAAAATCTTCTAAATCATGACCGAATTCCTTATTATAACAAACAGGTATTTCCCAAATAGAAGCGTTAGTGGATTCAACCTCATTTTGTTCATTATACATGGTTTTTAGACTCGAAATTTCATCATTGATGTTGTCAATAGTAAAATCATAATTTATTAATATTGAGTTGTATGTATTGATTACCTTAACTTTTTGTTTAATTATATATTTTTTGATGTTATTTTTAAAATTCAAGATGTCTTTTAAAATTTTTTCATCAATTATCGCTGGCCATTCAATTAAAATGGCACGTTCTCCATAGCGAGAAAATTTTAAATTATAAGGCATAAATTTTTAACTGATTTGAATTTTATATTCGGGCAGTTTTTCATTCAAAAACTTTAAAATTTCTGAAGCATTTTTAGTGTCTCCATGAACGCAAAAAGTTGATGCTTTTAGAAGTACTTCTACCCCATCAACTGTACTTACTTTTTGATGCGTTATCATCCTTAAGACATGGTTAAGAATTTCATCCTTTTCCGTTAAAATTGCATTATCCATTTCTCGAGACACCAAAGAAAGATCTGTATTATAGTTTCTATCTGCAAAAGCTTCATAAGTCACTTCAATACCTTCTGCTTCCGCTACTTTAGCAATGACAGAAAAGTAAGGCGCATAAAGTTTTAAAGGCAAAGCGATACTTTTTATAACTTCAACAATCACATTTGCTGTTTTCTCATCCTTTGCGGCCAAATTGTACAAAGCACCATGTGGTTTAATGTGATGTAACATAGCATTTTCTGAACGCAATACATTTTGAAGTACTCTAATTTGCTGCTTTAGACTGGTATATAAGTCTGCGGCTGTCATTTCTATAATCTTCCTTCCAAAATTAGTTTTATCGGGAAACGATGGGTGTGCGCCAATCTTAACATTATGTGCTCTAGCTAACCTTACGACTTCAGTCATTGTAAAGGTGTTGCCCGCATGACCACCACAGGCAATATTGCACGATGACAAATGTGGCATTAATTCAGGCTCATTGCCCATACCTTCTCCTACGTCAGCATTGATATCTATTTTTATTAAAAGACTCATAAAAACACCCCTAAAGTCCCCTCAATGGGACAATTATTCAACAAAACATTTAGATAAGATTAAAAACACTTAAAATTCCTTTTACACCTAAAAAGATAGTGATTATTAGAATTATAATTCCAAGAATGTTCTGAAGTTTTGAGTTTGTATAGTTCCCAAGGACAATCCGTTTGTTCATAACCCAGAGTAAAAATCCTGCAATAATAGGCAACAGCAAACCATTAGCGACTTGGGCAAATTTGATGATTTCAATAGATTTAAATCCAATTGAAGAGAATATGACACCTAAAACAAGAATACTCATCCAAACCGTTCTAAATTTTGGTGACTTAAGATTTGCTTCCCAACCCAAACAGCCACTCGCTACAAAAGCTGCTGCCAAAGGTGCAGTTATAGCGCTTGTAATGCCAGCAGCAAACAAACCGATGGACAAAAAGTATTTGGCATTAACACCGAACAAAGGCTCAAGTCCTTTGGCCAGATCTGATGCATTTGAAATATCTTGGTGCGGAATAGCAGAAGCAGTTATAATTATACACATCGACACCAAACCTCCTAAAACCACTGCGATTATTGTGTCTTTCCTGGCGTAACGTAAATCACTCTTGGATTGCCATTTGGTCTTTGCCAAGGACGCATGCAAGAATAAATTATAAGGCACAACAGTTGTACCAATGAGGCCAATAATGGTGAGAATACTCTTATCGGGAAATTTAGGAATGAGCATACCTTTTGCCACTTCCAAAATATCGGGTTTTGTAATAATAGCTGTGGTTAAAAATGCTAAACTCATCAGAATCACCAATGAAACTAAGGTTTGTTCAAGCACTTTATAATTTCCAATATAGAGTAAAATAAAGGCTACAGCACCTATAACAATGGGAATAACCGTGAAATTTGAGCTACCAATGACAATTTCAGGATTACCGAAAAGCGTTTGCACTCCCAAAGCTCCTCCACTAATGTTTCCAGCTTCGTAAGCTGCGTTACCAACAACAATAGCTGACAACATTAAACCAATCGCTAATCCTCTTGCTATTGGACTTTTTATTTCTTCTCTAATAACTTCAGACAAGCCCTTTTGGGACACAATACCCAATCTAGCTGCCATTTCTTGTAATACAATAGTTGCCAAAACCGATAACACTAATGCCCAAAGTAGTGCATAACCAAAGTTGACACCAGCCAAGGTACACAGTGTTACAGTGCCTGGACCTATAAATGCTGCCGCTACCAATGGACCAGGTCCTATATTTTTGAAGAATTTCCTAATCATTATCTATGGAATTCAAGGCATAAATAGCGAAACTACCTAGCCAATGCCCACCTTCGTAACTATCTCCTACAATACTTGGTAAGGAATAATTAATGTGTTTGTTGGCTAAATTTTTGAGATGATCAAATTCAGGAATACCATTGGCAATTTCGTTGAGACTCCATGCTCTTGAAAAGTTAACACCATCGAGATGCACGAGTTTTCCGTCCGTTCGGTCTGAGACTTTACCGACTTCGATATCAAAATCTTCGTTATTTAGCTGTGGCAAAAAATCGTTTACCCAAGCCATAAACTCATCTTTAGACAATATACGCTTCATTAAAGCCGCTTCTTCCAAACAAGGAGATAAAAAATCGAATCCACTTGGCTCCCATTCCAACGGACAATCTTGATCATCCATATAAAAATCCTTGGCTCGTTTTTCAATGACAGCTTTCAGCTCTGAATGCCCTACTGTTACTGCATAATCGTAGGCAAAACTTAACCCGAAGGCTGTATTTGGGTGCTCTCCCACTCTGATTGGGTAATTAAGTTTGGGTAGAAACTCTAAATATTTATTGACGATTAAATCTGTTAACGGTTGGAGGTTATTTTCCACTTCCCTTGCTGTAGAGTGATCCCATTTGTGTAGTTCTTCAGCTAATTTGAGCAACCATGCCCAACCATAAGTACGTTCGTAAGTTTTATTGTGCTTACCGTGGAAATAGGCGACTTCTTTTTCAATATTTTCTTTTGAAATACTTTGCACCAACCAACTCTGCATCTCGGTTTGCTTTTCCAAATCTTGAAACTGACGTAATAAGCTCACCATGCTCCAATGTCCATGAACAGCAGAATGCCAGTCAAAACAACCGTAAAAGGTTGGATGTAATGTTTTTGGTGATTTTAAATCGTCATCGCTTCCTAAGGTTTGACCGAGTTTGTTAGGATATTCAGTACCAACGCAAGCAAGTGGTAATTCTGCTAAACGGTTGGCTTGTTCTAGGTTTAAGGTTGGTATTTTTTCGTTTTCAATTTTGGCAGTTACGTTGTCAGCGTTCTTTTCCTTTTTGGTATTACAACAAAAAATAAAAAAGCAAAGCAACAGGACTATATGTTTCATAATAATTCTTTTAAATTTTATCAAAATTGCTCCATAGCATTTCGACTGTGCTCAATGTGACATGTAAATAGAAAACAGTTACCCTAACCAACCCTCTCTATCCAAACTTCGATACTGAATAGCTTCACTTATATATTATCCGCCCATTAAACCTTTAAAACCTTCAATTAGAATTTGTCCAAACCCAACACTTTTACCTTCTTTTACAATCCAATTAATAATATCAACACCTTGAAAATAAATTCTACTATATAAAACAGCAATCCTTTTTTTAATTTGACCTTGTGTTAATTGAGGAAGATATTTATTTAACTCTTTTAATTCTTCAATGATTTCATTTTTTTCCTCACTATCTTCAATTGAATCATCTGCAACTAAAAACCCAATGGTCTTATCTATAAAAATATTTAGTAAAGTTCTGTTCTTAAAAGATAACGCCTTATCATCACTTTTATCATCCAAAAAACTGAATACTTGAAAGAATCTATTTTCATAATCTCTTAGAACTTTATCTTTAGGATGAATGCTTATGTTCTCATATTTTTTTAGAATATTTAGCCAGTGATTAAATCTGTTCAATATTTCTTCTTTTGAAGAAGATATTATTGGCATATTAAATAAACCCTTTTCCCTATTACTACTTGGCAAATGTAAAACCTTAAAAGAGACGTGGTTATTTGAATAGTTCGGATTTGCAACACTAAATTTAAAGTCATAACCTTTTCTAGTATACTCAATTTTCAATTCTAAATTTTCATCTTTAACTATCCTGAGAATATCATCATTCTCTTTGACTTTATTTCTTAATTTTTGAAAAGTATTTTGTACATTTTCTAACAGTACAACTGGATAATCAGCATAATTCATAAACTCATTTGATTTTATTTGATTTTAAACTTACCCCAACCAACCCTCTCTATCTAAACTTCGGTATTGTATCGCTTCGCTAATATGAGCACCCAAAACATTTTCAGAACCTTCTAAATCGGCAATGGTTCTCGACACCTTAAGAATTCTGTCATAAGCTCTAGCAGAGAGATTTAAACGTTCCATGGCGGATTTTAAAAGCTGTAATGACGCATCGTCTAACTTGCAATATTTTCTGATTTGCTTGGTGTTCATCTGCGCATTATAATGCACATTTTCCAATTCTTTAAAGCGTTCGGTCTGTACTTCTCTTGCTTTAGTCACACGTTTTCTTATATCCACTGAAGATTCGCCTTTTCTATCGTCAGATAGTTTTTCAAAAGGTACTGGAGTCACTTCAATGTGAATATCTATTCGATCTAACAAAGGTCCTGAAATTTTACTGAGATAACGTTGCATTTCTGCAGGACTAGACGTCACTGGCGCATCTGGATCATTAAAATAACCACCAGGACTCGGATTCATACTCGCCACCAACATAAAAGAGGATGGATAGGTTACCGTAAATTTTGCTCTTGATATGGTTACTTCTCGGTCTTCCAAAGGTTGACGCATTACTTCCAGAACTTCACGTTTAAACTCTGGTAATTCGTCTAGGAATAACACTCCGTTGTGTGATAATGAAATTTCACCTGGTTGCGGATAGCTTCCGCCTCCAACCAGGGCAACGTTTGTTGTTCTGTATAATGTGTGCTTTATTGAAAATAGACTATACCCATCCTGAAACACAGTACTAGCAAAGAGATAAGCCAAAATACTGAGTTTAAAGTGTACTGATTGAACCCAGCCTATTTTCAATACATGAACCATAAGTATAAATGTAAATAATAAAAATAAACATTATGGAGAACTTAAAAATTTATGTAGGAACGTATGCAAAGTACAATAACGGAAGTATTGCTGGTAAATGGCTGGACTTATTAATGTATGACAGTTTTGAAGAACTAAAAGATGCTATTAGAAAGATACATAGAGATGAAATAGACCCTGAATACATGTTTCAGGATTGGGAATGCGATGTAATATTTGAAAGTTTAGGACTAATAAGTCAATCTTATATTTCAGAAGAAATTTACAATGTTATTGAAGCATTAAAACACTCTTATTATGATGTAGAGGTATTTAACAGTTATTGTAACGTGTTTGGAATGTACTCTAATGACATTAACGAACTTATTGAGCGTATAGAGGAAAGCTATTGCGGAGAATATTCAAGTGATATTGAGTTTGTAGAGAATTTACTAGAAGAAACTGGAAGCACTATTGAAAACCTTCCAAGCTACATACATATTAATTGGGAAAGCACTGCAAGAGATATAATGATGGACTACTCAACAGATAACAACTACTACTTTAGAAACTATTAATAATTTCACAATGAAAGCACGATATATAAGAATAAGTACTGCCTCTCAAAAAATCGAGAGGCAACTCACTAAAAAACATCCAAACGAAGCCGTATTTATAGACATTATAAGTGGTGCTACAGCCTTTAAAACAAGAGAGAAAGCCAAAGACCTTCTAGAGCAAATAAAAGGCGGTAAAATCAATTATATAACGGTGCATAGTATTGATAGACTTGGTAGAAATTTAATTGATATACTTTCAACTTTAGAGCTATTTGAGCAATATGGAATCATTTTAAAAGTTGATAATTTAGGTATTGAAAGCCACATTGCAGGAAAGCCAAACTTCGCTTTTAAACTCATTATTTCAGTTATGGGAAGTATTGCTGAAATGGAGAGAGAAACTATCTTAGAACGTCAAAAAGAAGGAATATTGTTAGCTAAAATAAATGGTGTTTACAAAGGAAGAGTCAAAGGTTCTAAAGAATCTAAAAAAGAATTTTTAGCGAGGCATAAGAAAACAATAAAACTGCTAAATCAAAACCATTCTTTGAGAAACATTGCTAAACTTTGTGATATTAGTTTAAGTACTGTACAAAAAGTAAAAAAAATATACTACGGAAATTGAAATTGACTCTTGGCAAAAGATAAACACCACTATCTAAAATGCTTAAAGTCCTAGCAAAAACAAGACCTAAAGAAATATTCTCAAAAGCTTTTATACTTTGCCATGGGATATTGATACGTTAAAAACATATATCAGGTAAAAATTGACAAATAGGTATTGTTAACACTCACTAAGAGCAAAGAATAAAAACTAAAATTTCAAAAATCTTAATTCAAAAATTCAAATTGAGACCCCACCCCTATTCGAAAAATCGACTTTTCCCTTTGGCAACATGGGGGTTAAACATATATAAACCCTAATGAGACAAAGAGAGAGAAAAAAACTTTAAGACAGTAAAGTGATTTAGGTATTTACCTATTGACAATGCTGTTATCAAAAGGGTTGCAAGGTTTTTAGCTTTTTGACAACCGAGGTAATCATATAAAGCAAGTCTTTATTTATTGTGCCAACATATTTACATACCAAATACCTAAAAGAAAAGCAATAACCAATATTGGTACATATAAATATCTAATTAAGTATGGACTTTCGTTTTTATACTTTCTTCGTCTAAACCATTCGACTAAAACAATGAAAAATAGTAGTGAACTAAAAGCAAATATTATCTCGTCTCCATAGTAATCATAACTATCAATTTCAACACTATAAACAAAGAAAGCAAAAAGGCTCGATAGTATTGTTGGCAGGATTAATTCACCCAAATAAGGTAAATACTTTGAGTTTAAGATTTTGTTTAGCATAAAGAATTGTTTACTGCTTCACCAAACCTCTAGGCAAAAAGATTAATTCATTAAAAAAAAAGAAGCGTGAGGTTTCAAGCCTTGCAGTAAAGAGGTTCGCCAAAACCTACAGTAAACAAGTACTAACTCACGCCCATTATGGACGAGAGCATTTCACTTGTTATTCTTACTGTTTAAAAATTGGCGATTTCTTTACTGAACAACAGTTTAACGCTTCCGTATATTTAAAAGGTCTTTCCTCTTATAGTTTTTATTTTGGTTCGTAAAAATAACTAAAGAAATTTTAATATCTCATTTAGAATTGTAACTTTACGAAAACCCTATAATTAATAACAAGCGACTCCTTAGAGACGCTTTATTTGTTTAATATTGAGACAGTTATAAAATCTAATGGCTATAAAAAAATCAGAACTATACAGTTCCCTTTGGGCAAGTTGCGATGAATTAAGAGGTGGTATGGATGCCAGCCAATACAAGGATTATGTGTTGGTAATGCTCTTCATAAAATACATAAGTGATAAGTGGGCTAACCAGCCTTATGCCCCAATTACAATACCAGAAGGAGCTAGTTTTAAAGATATGACCCTTCTCAAGGGTAAAACAGATATCGGTGACCAAATCAATAAAAAGATAATTGCACCTTTAAAAGAAGCTAATAAACTCTCGGATATGCCTGACTTTGATGACCCTGTTAAGCTCGGTGAGGGAAAAGAGAAAGTTGAGCGATTGACAAATCTTATTTCAATCTTTGAAAAGCCCGAACTAGACTTCAGTAAAAACCGTGCTGAAGGAGATGATATTCTAGGAGATGCCTATGAATATCTTATGAGGCACTTTGCAACAGAGAGTGGAAAGAGTAAAGGGCAATTCTATACACCTGCTGAGGTGAGTAGAATCATGGCAATGATAATTGGCATACACGATGTAGAGTCAAGTGCTAATACAACCGTTTATGACCCAACATGTGGGTCTGGCTCATTGCTTTTAAGAATTGGTACAGCAGCTAATACTAAAGTAACTTTGTACGGTCAGGAGAAGGACTCTGCTACATCTGCATTAGCCAGAATGAACATGATACTTCACGATTACCCTACTGCGGAGATTAAACAAGGGAATACACTCGCAAAGCCATTATTTAAAGATGAAAATGGCAGCATGAAGCAGTTTGATTATGTGGTTGCCAATCCACCGTTTAGTGATAAGCGTTGGAGTACTGGTCTATCTTTACCTGAAGATGGAAAATACAATCGCTTTGAGGGGTTTGGAATCCCACCATCTAAAAATGGAGACTTTGCTTATCTGTTGCATATTTTACGTTCGTTGAAGCGTAAAGGTAAGGGTGCGGTCATCTTGCCTCATGGAGTTTTATTTAGGGGCAATGCTGAAGCTGAAATAAGAAAGAACCTAATTAAACGAGGCTATATAAAAGGACTTATAGGTTTACCAGCTAACTTGTTTTATGGTACAGGCATTCCTGCGTGTATTATTGTTTTAGATAAAGAGAATGCTCAAAACCGTAAAGCCATTTTTATGATTGATGCCAGCAATGGCTTTGTTAAGGATGGTAACAAAAACAGACTGCGAGAGCAGGACATCAGAAGAATTACGGATGTATTTAACAACCAAACTGTAATTAAAGGCTACAGCAAAGTGGTGTCTATTTCAAGTATTGAGAAGAATGAATACAACTTAAACATCCCTCGATATATCGATGGTCAGGAAAAAGAGGATATTCAAGATATAGATGCACATCTTAATGGAGGGATTCCTAATGTAGATATTGACGATTTGGAAAAATATTGGAAAGTATACCCTTCTCTTAAAAATGACTTGTTCACAGGGGACAGGACAGGTTACTCTGCTTTAACAGTTCCTAATGACCAGATTAATGCTACCATATACGAGCATCCAGAGTTTGTGTCTTTTATGGATGATATGGATACGCTTTATCAATCTTGGGCTTCAGAAACGGAAGCCTATGCAAAAGCATTAGTTAAAAATTGTCACCCTAAGCAAATCATTTTAGATATATCAGATAATATCTTAGAACTGTATAAGGGCAAACCGTTGGTAGATAGGTATGATATATACCAGTATTTACTAAGCTACTGGCATGAGGTCATGCAGGATGATGTCTATATCATATCTTATGATGGATGGAAGGCAGAAACCTATAGAATCTATAAAGAGAACAACAAAAAGCAAATGGTTGACAAAGGTTGGACATGCGACCTCATACCTAAAGAGCTTGTTACAAATCGCTATTTTGAAGCTGAGAAATTAGAAATAGAAGACCTTAATGCACAGCTAGAAAATACTGTTGCTCAATACCAAGAATTAGAAGAAGAACACAGTGGTGAAGAGTCTGCCTTGTTTGGTGTGACTAAGAAAAAGGATGCTGAGGAAAATTTAGCAGAATTTAAAGAGGCAGCACTCAACGAGTATTTTCCTGCTTTGTATGAAACCAATGAGAATATTAAGGAAAGTTTGCCAAAGCTCATAGAAGAGCTCAATAGCTTCAGTCTCAATCCGTTTTTTGATGGTTTAAAAGGTAAAAGTGGTAAACCAACCAAAACCAATGTTCAAAAAGCTTATAAGGCAATGGATGAGGAAACTGAGAATGCCAAAGTACTTAAGGCGTGGCTTGATGCAAACGATAGTATTACACTGGCAAAAAAAGACCTTAAGCATTTAAATGAAACCATTGAGCAATCCTTACAGGTAAAAATAGAAGAAGATAAAACACAGGAGTACATTTTTGAGCTCACCATTATCTTTCAATACCTAGACTTAAGAGATAAGGAAACGGAGCTTAAGAAGTTGATTAAGGACAAGGTACAGGAGCTAGACGATAAGCTATATGCCAAATACCCTGAACTAACCGAAGGCGAAATAAAAGTATTAGTAGTAGATGATAAATGGTTGACCACATTACATAAAACAATTAGCTCAGAGATAGACCAAATAAGCCAACGTTTAACCAACCGCATTAAGGAATTAGCAGAACGTTATGGGACACCATTGCCAAAAACGAATAAGATGTTAGAAGAATTAGAAGCTACGGTCAATAGTCACCTTGAAAAAATGGGATTTGAATGGAATTAACAGCGGCAAAAAATAAGCAATCTGAAGTAGGATTTATTCCAGAGGGTTGGGAGATATCAATCATAGAAGAAATTTGTGATGTAATTGACCCTCATCCAAGTCATCGTGCACCGAAGAGGACTAGAACAGGTGTTCCCTTTTTAGGGATAGGTGATTTTGATGAACTTGGAAATATAGTCGCAACTAATCCTAGAATTGTTGGTTTTGACGTACTTGAAGACCATAACAAGAGATACAATTTAAATGAGAACTTAATTGGGTTAGGTAGGGTTGCCTCTATTGGGAAAGTGGTTAGTTTAAGGAATGATATTGGGGATTATACCATTTCGCCAACGCTGGGAATTCTCAGGAGTAAATCTGTAAACCCTGATTATTTAAAGCATATTCTTAAATCTGATTTCATCCAGAATTACTTCAATAAAATAATGAGTGGTTCTACCAGAAGTTCTGTTGGTATGGTTGTTCTGCGAAAAGTTCCAATACCTATACCAAAAGAATCAGAACAACAAGCCATTGCCCAAGTCCTATCTGATACTGATGCCCTTATTCAAGCCCTTCAAAAAAAGATAACCAAGAAAAAACTCATTAGAAAAGGTACAATGCAACGGTTGTTGAAACCTAAAGAAAATTGGGATATTAAATTAATTGAAAATATTTGTGATGTGATAGACCCTCATCCTAGTCATAGAGCACCGGCAAAGACAGCAGTTGGAATTCCGTTTTTGGGAATTGGTGATTTTGACGAGAATGGGAAAATAATAACGGAGAATCCTAGAATTGTAGATTATCAAGTTCTTAAAGAACATAATAAGCGATATAATTTAAATGAAGGGTTGATTGGTTTAGGAAGAGTCGCATCAATTGGAAAAGTAGTAAAATTAAGAAATGATATTGGAGACTATACAATATCACCGACTTTAGGAATTCTAAGATGTAAATATGTTAATGCAGATTATTTGAGATACGTTCTAAAATCCGATTATATAAAACAGTATTTCTCGAAAGTTATGAGTGGTTCAACCAGAAGTTCAGTTGGAATGATTGTATTGAGAAAAGTACCCATACCACTGCCTGATGAAAATGAACAAAAACTTATTGTCCGCCAACTTTTGGATATTGATGCTGAAATTGGAAACTTAGAGCAAAAGCTTTCAAAATACAAATTAGTTAAACAAGGCACGGCGCAACAATTACTCACAGGAAAAATAAGAATACTATGACCAAGAATAATCAAAATAGTGTCAACTTGAAGTGCAGTAGATACAATTACCTCATCAAAAAAGGTTTTGCATGGGAGAATTGACAGCTAAGAAATATAAGAAAACCGATTTAGGAATAATACCTTGTGATTGGAATCAAAACGAAGTAGGTAATTGCTTTTTAATTCATAACAATTTGAGACTTCCTATTAGCGGAGATATTAGAAAAAGTATCCAAGGACCGTATCCCTATTATGGTCCAACTAAAATCCAAGATTATATTAATGAATATAGAGTAGATGGGACCTATGCACTTATTGGTGAGGATGGTGACCATTTTTTGAAATGGAAAAACGAATCCATGACCCAATTAGCAAAAGGAAGATTTAATGTAAATAATCATGCACATTTACTGAAAGGCAAAAATGACGAGACAACGACAGAATGGTTTTATTATTTTTTTAAGCATCGCGATATTACACCTTATTTGGCTAGACAAGGAGCAGGGCGTTATAAGTTATCAAAAAGCGCTCTAATTACCTTACCATGTGTCTATCCCTCAATCAAAGAGCAAAAGTTGATAACTGAAGTCTTATATGATACCGACACCCTTATCCAAGCTCTTGAAAAAAAGATAGTTAAGAATAAACTCATTAAAAAAGGGGTGATGCAGAAACTGCTGACACCTAAGAATGGATGGAGATATATCAGATTGGGAGATATTGCTAGCATGAATAGTGGAGGTACACCATTGACAATTAATGCAAAATTTTACGATGGAGATATTGTTTGGGTTTCAATTTCAGATATTTCTGGGGCTGGTAAGTACATTTCTAACTCAACAAAGAAAATTAGTGAACAGGGTTTAAATAATAGTTCGGCTCGCATATTTAATTCAGGAACTGTTCTGTTGGCAATGTATGCTTCAATTGGGAAATGTTGTATCGCAACAAGAGATGTCACGACTAGTCAAGCTATTTTGGGTATTACAACATCAGAAAAATTATATAACGAATATCTATATTATTACTTGATTTTTAAAGTTAATGACCTAATTAGCCAAGGACAGCAAGGAACTCAATCAAATTTGAATAAAGGAATAGTAGAAGATTATCAAGTACACTTACCAGAGTTTGATGAACAAGTGGAAATCGCAAATACTTTGCGTGATATCGATGATGAAATTGATGTTCTAGAACAAAAACTTTCAAAATATCAATTAGCCAAACAAGGTATGATGCAACAATTACTCACTGGAAAAATTAGATTAGTGTAAAAATTAGAGAACAATAGTTTATGGATATAAAAGCAGAAGTAAAAAGTATTTCAGAGTTAAAAGATTTTTTCTTTTTAGTTCCAGATTACCAACGTGAATATGTATGGAAACCAGATGACCAAGTTGAGCAATTTCTTATTGACATAGACAATGAGTTTAATCCGGATTCAGAGGAGCAAAAAAGCTACTTTATTGGTTCAATAATCATTGTTGAAAATAGAGGTAAATATGATGTTATTGATGGTCAGCAACGATTAACTACTATTGTCTTAACGCTTTGTGCGTTTAGAGACATTTTAAGACCGCTTAAGGGTGAATTGGATACAATAGGAGAGGAATATCTAAAATCAATTGAAGGGCTCTTATTTTCCTTTGATTTAAAGACCAAGAAATCTACATACAGACTTGAATTGCAATATGAAGAGAGTAAAGATTATTTAAATACACTTATCCTCAGTAAAGAGTTTGAGGAAGAAAAAAGTCCTTCCATTTATTTGATGGAACAGGCTTACAATCGTGTAAAATCCCACTTGGAGTTATACTTAAAGGAAGGTTTAACTCAATTACTGGACTATGCTAGTTATTTTCTCACTCATATAGAAATCGTAGTTATAAAACCAGAAAATTTAAGTAGTGCTCTAAAGATATTTGAAACCATAAACCAAAGAGGAACAAACCTCAACGCCATGGATTTGGTTAAGAACTTATTGTTTATTGAAGCCGATGAGGATGAGTTTGATTACATCAAAAAGACATGGAAGAAAATAACCGATAATCTCCAGTCTTGCGGTGAGGAAAATAGCCCTTTACGTTTCCTTAGATACTTTTTAATGGCACGTTACCACAATGGAATAATACGAGAGGATGATATTTACTCTTGGATTATTTCTGCTGAAGGTAAGAAAGCAACGGATTACCAAAATAATCCTTCTGCGTTTGCCAAAGAGCTCATGAAGATATCAAAGCGATATGCAGATTTGGTTAACGCTACTCAGCATAAAGATAGCGAAGGCAAATATCCTGAAGTTGCCAATATTGGTTATATCAATAAAGTGAAATCTCGACAGCATTTAGTCCTTCTTTTAGCTTTAGATATCAATACAACTGATGAAGAGATAAATTACTTAGCAAAACAAATAGAAAGCTTTTTCTTTTACAGTAACACGCTTGGAATACAAGCGAAATACAATGAGAGTCTATTTATAAAATGGGCAAATGAGTTAAGACAGGATAAAGGGTTAACCCATATAACAAATGTTGTTGAAAACTTTATAGTACCATACATTAAAGAAAGAACATCAAAAATTCGTTCGGAGTTTTTGAATATTTTCCATGCGCATTACAATCCACTCTACAGATTACGTTTCATTTTTGCTAAGATTGAAAATACCATTTTGGAACAAGCAGGATTGCCATTACAGGATTTGAAATTCTTGGACAAGATGCAGATAGAACACATTTTACCTCAGACACCAAAAGATGGAATCTTAACGGATGAATTTGAGGATATGGATGACTACACGGATTACGTGTACAGTCTGGGTAATGTGATTTTGTTAGAGAGCCAAATTAATCAGGCGGTCAATAACTTTAATGATTTATCTAGTGACTGGTTTACGAAGAAGCAAGGGGAATATATTAATTCTACAGTGACTTCTGTAAAACTTCTCAATGACGAATTTAAGGTTGGAATTAATACAGCTTTAAATCGATTTAGAATCGATAAAGATTTCTTATTCACATCTTGGGATAAGGATGCTATTGAGAAGCGACAGAAAATATTACTGGATTTGGTCTATGAAACATGGAAATTCAATAACAAACGAATAGACAGCTAGAAACGATGAGCGAAATAGGCAACATAGAACGTGTTACTCAAGACCGAGTTGTAAAACTTTTCCAAGAAGAATTGGATTATACCTATTTAGGTAACTGGGAAGAGCGACCTGATAATAGTAACATAGAAGAGGACTTATTAAAATCGTATTTGCTTCGTGCAGGTTATACTGAGGCTCAGAGTAAAAAAGCCATTTTTGAACTCAAACAAGTAGCGACTGATTTTAATGACAGCTTATATACCACTAACAAAAAAGTATATAATAAGCTACGTTATGGTATAGAAGTAAAAGTTAATGTTGGCGATAATTACGAAACTATAAAGCTCATAAATTGGCAAGACCCAACAGAAAATGACTTCTATATTGCTGAAGAAGTCACAGTGGTGGGTTCTAAAACCAAGCGACCTGATGTGATACTTTACATTAATGGAATTGCCATTGGAATCATAGAATTAAAACGAGGTATAGTTAATATTGGTGAAGGTATTAGACAGAATATAACCAATATGCAAGACCGTTTTATTGAGTCTTTCTTTGGGACGATGCAAATACTCTTCGCAGGAAATGACTCAGAGGGCTTAAGATATGGTACAATAAGTAGTGAAGAGAAATTCTATTTCAGTTGGAAGGAAGATGCAGATGATGATAGCAGACTAATGCTGGATAAGTACCTCATTAAAATGTGTGGAAAAGAACGGTTGATAGAATTACTCTATGACTTTGTACTCTATGATGGAGGTATTAAGAAACTGCCGAGAGTACACCAGTATTTTGCCATTAAGGAAGCTCAGAAGTTTGTAAATAGATATGAAGGTGGAATCATTTGGCATACACAAGGAAGCGGTAAGAGCTTAACCATGGTATATCTAGCTAAATGGATATTAGAGAACAATCCAAAAGCACGGATTGCTGTAATCACGGATAGGGATGAATTAGATAAGCAAATTGAAGGAGTGTTTACAGATGCTGGGGAAGAAATTTTTAGAACTAAAAGTGGCAGGGATTTAATGAATAAGTTAGCACAGCCATCACCAAGAATGCTGTGTTCATTGGTACATAAATTTGGAAGAAAGGACGTTACAAATTTCAATAAATACATAGAAGAGTTAGAGGCTAATCCTATTCAAGTATCAGGTGAATTATTCGTATTTGTGGATGAGTGCCACAGGACACAAAGCGGAAAATTACACAGAACTATGAAGGCTATGTTGCCTAATGCTGTGTTTATTGGCTTTACAGGAACGCCATTACTCAAGAAAGACAAGAAGACAAGCTTAGAGGTTTTTGGCAAATATATCCATACCTACAAGTTCAATGAAGGCGTTGAGGATAAGGTGATTTTGGACTTGATGTATGAAGCACGAGATATTGACCAAAGATTAAGTTCACCAAAGAAAATTGACAAGTGGTTTGAGGTCAATACAGAAGGCTTAAATGACTTTCAAAAAGCTGAATTGAAAAAGAAATGGGGTACGATGCAAAATGTGCTTAGTAGTCGTTCTAGAATGCAAAAAATAGTTGATGATATCACGCTCGATTTTAGAGAAAAAAGATTATTGAGGTTTGGTTCATCTAATGCTATTCTGGTAGCAAATTCTATTTATGAGGCTTGTGAATACTATAAACTCTTTCAGAATACTGCATTTAAAGGAAAATGTGCCTTAGTAACTTCTTACAACCCAAATATAAGAGATGTAACAACAGAGGACACAGGAGCTAACACTGAGACACAAAAAGAGGCTATTTACAATCTATATGAGGAGCTTTTAAAAGAAGTAGTACCTCAACCTGAAAAAACAAAAGCAGAGACTTATATAGACTGGGCTAAAAACAAATTTAAGACAGAACCAGCCAATATGAAGGTGATGGTCGTGGTATCAAAACTTCTAACAGGGTTTGATGCACCAAGTTGTGCTTACATATATTTGGATAAAAGCATGCAAGACCATGGTTTATTTCAAGCTATTTGTAGAACAAACAGAGTTGCTGGAGAAGAAAAGGATTATGGGTATATAGTAGATTATAGAGGTATGTTTGATAATGTGGGTCAGGCAATTTCAGTATATACTTCAGAACTAGACATGGATGATTTTGAGTCTGATGATATTGAAATCATGTTACAAGACCGTTTAGATGCTGGTAAAAAGCGTTTAGATAATGCTAGAGAAGAATTGGCTTTGCTCTGTGAGCCTGTTGAACCACCTAAAGGAACGTTAGAATACCAAAGGTACTTTTGTGGAAATCCTGAAAATGAAGATGATTTAAAAGCTACTGCATTAAGACGAACTCAACTCTACAAGAAAATAGTAGGTTTCATTCGTGCTTACGCAAATATTCAAGAAGAGCTCAGTGAGGCAGGATATTCGCCTAAAGAAATAAAAGAGATAGAGAAAGACCTTGATTACTATTATCACTTGAGAGACCATATTAAAAAGGCTTCTGGTGAGACGTTGGACATGAAGACCTATGAGGCAGATATGAGGCATTTAATAGATGCATATATTCAAGCAGATGACCCAGAGGATATAACACCCTTTGAAGGGATGTCCCTTTTAGATATTGTCTCAAATGAAGGGGTTGCAGAATTAATAGGTGCTCTACCTAAGGATGTTCAGAAAAACAGAGGCGCAGTTGCAGAACTTATTGAAAACAACGTCAGGAGAAAAATTATTAACGAACAACACATTAACCCTGCTTTTTTTGAAAAAATGTCAAAGCTCTTAAACGAATTAATACAGCTAAGACGAGAAGGAGCAATTTCTTATGAAGAGTATTTGAGACGAATTGCAGAGTTGGCTAAAAATGTTAATACAGGCGAAACGGATGACACACCACCAGAGGTTAAAACAGCAGGAATGAGAGCACTTTATAACAATCTGGATAATAATCTTGAATTGGCGATTCAAATAGATTCTGCACTAAAAACAAACAGTCCTGCTGATTGGAGAGGTCATAATGCTAAAGAAAATGTTGTTAAGCATGAGTTGTATCAAATTTTGAATGATGTGGATGAGGTAGAGAGAATATTTAAGATAATTAAAGAACAGGTAGAATATTGATGCAACATTTAAAACTTGGAGATATTGATATTGAGGTTGACCAAAAGGATATAAAGAACATCCATTTGAGTGTATATCCACCCAATGGTAGAGTCCGTATAGCTGCACCAGAACGAATGGATTTAGATACAATTAGGGTGTTTGCTATTTCAAAATTGCAGTGGATAAAGAACCAGCAGGAAACTCTTCAGCAACAAGAGCGAGAACCAAAGCGAGAGTATATAAATAGAGAGAGTCACTACTTTTTTGGTAAGCGTTATTTGCTAAAAGTCCATGAGGTTGATTTAGCACCTAGAGTTGAGGTTGACCATAGGTATATTCATTTATTCGTTAGACCTGATTCACCAATTGAGAAAAAGGCAGAGGTCATGGACGAATGGCACAGGTCAGAACTCAAAAAGATTGTTCCTAGTCTTATCGCTAAATGGGAAAAGGAGATTGGCGTAGCAATTTCTGATTATGGCATAAAAAAGATGCGTACCAAGTGGGGAAGTTGCAATACTGAAGCAAAACGTATTTGGTTAAATTTAGAGTTGGCTAAAAAACCGAAAACTTGCTTAGAATACATAATAGTTCATGAACTTGTGCACCTTTTGGAAAGAAGTCACAATGAGAGATTTGTGAAGTTTATGGATGAGTTTATGCCTAAATGGAGGTTTTATAGGGATGAGTTAAATAGACTGCCATATAGCCATGTAGATTGGGATTATTAACTCAATTAAGAAATTTAAATAATAATACATTATGGAATGGATTTTTAAATCAACAGGGGAAATTAATCATTATAATCCCCATATACATGAAGGAACTCAACCTATTAGAGTACTTAATCACATGAACGTCCATATGTTTATTAATACACATCCTAATTTCGCAGAAGAGCTAAAAAAAGCAATCAATGAGAATGGGCTGTCTTCTAAAATAAATATTGTATTTGGAGAAACAAGAATAGAAAGAACACCTTACATTAGAAATGATAACAAATCTATTTATTTAGATGAAACATTTCTTTCTTATTTATGGTGTATATGTCATACTGTATGGACTGTGTATATTCAGGAAATTGATTTTCCTAGATGCAACAGTCTAAATGGAAAAGAAGTATATAAAATTGACGCTCAAATAACAGAAAAAGCTTATGATTTATTTGATTATGCAAAGTCGTTAATTGTGTCTTATTCAAAATGGGATGTTGACAAAATGCCAAACCCTGAAAAATACCAAGCTGAATACAGGGATTTTATAGAACAACCCAATGGTTTTTATACTGAAGCTATAAAGTTTATACTCTGCCATGAGTATATACATGCTATTAAGCATATTGATGAGATAAACGCCGGCGAGTATGAAAATTCACATTTCATAGAATTTGAAAAGGAAGCGGACTATGAAGCCATTGAATTATTAAAAAAGGGAATTTTTCCTAATAGAATAAATCAAATAGCAGTTCACGTAGGGATTACATTAGGAATCCTTTCTATGCTATATTTTCGCCCAAATACAGACGCCCCTAGGCATCCAAATACAGAGGATAGGTTGGTTGTTGCTTTGAATCAATTAGAATTATCTGATGATTCACCTTGCTGGGGTATTGCTTTAATTGGAATGGATTTATGGGCTAAGCAATTTGACCTTGGCATAAATTGGAATACAGAATTAAACGAAAAGGAAGCGTTTGAAGATTTTATTGCTCAAATAAAAGCTTTGTAATTCGTTAAAAATAATATTGGACATTAGTAATAAATCCCATATAATTTTATTCACCATAATGAAATTTTAAGTTCAGAGGTAAAGCCAAAAACGTTAATTAACTCTATCCTAATAATATTTTATTCTATCATTTTTATCGTTTTAATTGAAGTGTTTATAAAAACAAAGGTACTTGTTTGGTTAGCATATTTTTCTTTACAGAGTAAGACTTCATTTTTTTCTGTTTTTCCATTGTTTGGTAAATTCATCTTCCTCTACCCCTAAAGGAAATAGAACATAGTACCAAAGACAATTAAGGTAGTACCTCACTATTCTATACCACCTTGGCTGTTTTCTTTTATTTCTATTTGACCTCAAAATATTGAATTAATCTAATAAACAACTATATTACTGTTAACTACCAAGATTTGGATTTCACATCTGGGGCAATACCAAACTCTTTAATTAGTTCGTCCTTAATTACTTCTTCCAGAATACCACCAAAATCTTCCGTTGTAATTAAACAGTCATGCAAAGTAAAAATAGGTGCTTTTCGATAGAACTTTTTGTTAAAAGCTCTCGCAACCACATTCAATAAATACTCCGACTCTACTTGAAACAAAATATGTGATAATTTTTTATACCATCTTTTATCTTCAGAAGACTTTAAATTTTTAAAATCATTTATAATTTTCATCAATTCAGGAAACTTATTGGAGAAAATTTGTCTGTAAAACTCATAACTTTCTGCACTTGTTGAAGCAAATATCATTGCTAAAATCTTCTTTTTTGCAATTCTTCTAACTTGCTTATAATTCCCGAAATATTCATCATCATAGCCAAGCTGGTCGTTATAAATTATCTTTAAATCATTCATGCTATAATACTCTTGAATTTCCCCCATAAATGAATCATAAAAACTTCCATTGAGAGCTAAATCACTAAACAGCTCAATCTCTTTTACAGAAAGGGTTTCAAGAGATTTGCAGAACATTAGTAGGGAGTTATTAGATTCTAGAGAGGTCAAATAAACATTATTACTTATTAGCATATTAAGAAAGAATATAATTGAATTTGATAAGTCTACTTCAACTAATCTTTTATTATCATAAGTTAAATACTTTCTAAAATCACTTGGTAACATTGTTAAGTTAGTATGTAATCTAGAATCTGTTTCTTTTGTATAGTAAAACCTATACACTTTATTATGTATATCTGCGATTTCATAAACTTCATTTAAATACTTACCGTAATCCTTAGTACTCTCAAATCTTTTATTACAATGCTGAATAGCACTAATAAAATCTATTTCTAATTTCTGATTCTGGAAATACTTCAATAGAAACTTATATTTCCCTGTCATAACTATTGGCGGAATCTTTGTGCTGTATCTCCTTATTTTATTTATCAATCTCCAATCACTTAAATAATGAGGAGTTAATTTCATTTTGGTGTAATAAGGGTTAACTCTATATGAATAGGAACGTTTACCAACCTCATAGCCTTTTCTATATAATGCACTTAAACCCCTTTGTTCGGTTGTATTTCGGCTTAACCTTCTATCATATTTCTTGAAATTTGAAATAAGAAACTCAATATGTTTTTTATGTTTATCATCCCTTACCAATACATCTTTTTTAGAATCAATTTTGACATAATGCTCTCTTAATCTTTTTCTTTCACCCGATTCTTCATCAAAACTTTCTATAAAATTTGCATGACCATTTAAAACATAATTAATTAAGAATCTCAAATAGTCAATATCTAAATCAACATTATTTTTAGTTACTATATCGTCTATATCTAATTCACTTGGAGTGAACACAACAAATTGTTTCATTAGCTATTTTGGTTGGTAGATTTATTCAAAAATATACAAATGTTTACTTTCTAGAGTTTATTCGATTTCTAGCTGATGTATAATTTTCCATATAGTTATTTAAAACGTCATTATCGATTTCTACACCATTTACTATCAATTCTTTCTCTTCATCTGTTATTTCATAATCTCCTGTTTGAATAAACTTCTTCATTCTATGTGGATTACTCGAAAACGCATAATTCTGCTGCCCTGATTTTGTATTGAACTTAACAGCTATGTAATAGAATTTTATTGATTTGTCGTATCTAATAAAGACCCTATTGATATATTTAGAAATTAACTCTTTTCGTCTATTAAATGGTGTATCTGTCCTGACTTTATCTATATCAAAACCAGCTGTTTTCCTGAGTTCAATTGCTTTTAACTGAAACTCAATTTCCTCATTTAAATTATTCAATATTATTTGAAACTCATCTATTTTTTTATTTCGATTTTCCTTTTGGAGAATAGCCTCACCTACATTAAAGAAGCCATCTATTGCTAGTTGATTCACTTTTGAAATTTCCTTATTTAACGATGACAACTGTTTCTCAATTTCTTTTTTCTCTTCATTCAATTTATCAATAATATCATCTTCCTTGTTTTCTTTTTCAAGCTCATCAATAACATAAGCATCTTCAAGTACAACCTCCCAAAGGAATTTCTCAATAAAATCGATATTAATTGACCTGTTACCACAATTTATGTCTTTATATCTTTTAGAGCTACACATATAGTAATGGTCATGCTTATTAGTTCTTGTTCTACCATACATATTCCTACCACAAACTCCACATTCTAACACACCTTTTAATAAATATTTATGATTGACCTTTTTACCAGAATTATTTCTATTTTTCTTTAAATTTTCATTTACTTTCTGCCAGAATTTAGGCTCTATTATTATAGGGCTTTCATATATTTCACCCCCAAATTTTCTTACCCCCTTATAAATTGTATTCTTTATAATTCCACGTACACTATTACCTGACCATTTTATATCAGATTTTTTAGTAGTAGTTATTTCTCCTGTATATTTATTCTTAGTTCTAATTACCCCCTCACCTATTTTATTATATCTGGTGGGTACATTTTCAGATGATAAATTCTCTGCAATTTTGTTAGTTCCAATTCCATTTAAACTATCGCTATAAATACGTTTTACAATAATAGCCTCTTCTTCATCAATTATTAAATAATTGTTTTCATCCTTTGTATAGCCATAAGGATATATACTGGAATGAACTTTTCCTTCTTTAGCATTTCGATGTAATACCGATTTAATTTTCTTTTTTGTAAGTTTTACATAATACTGGTTCATTATGGAAACCATATCACCAAGCATTTCACTTTCCATATCATTCAAATCAATTATTCCTGTAGACGTGTATAATTGTATTTGGTTTTCCCTAAAAATATTATTCAGTAAAAATCTTACTTGCGGATTTCTTTCTAATCTAGATTGGTCATAAGCATAGACAATAGTTATCTTTCCTTCGATAATATCGTCAACCATTCTAGCTAAACTGGGTCTTTGTTCTATTAAATGTAAATTTCCTGAATAACCTTGGTCAATATAAGTTTCAAATTCCAAGCCCTCTCTTTTGGCTAACTCTATTCCAGATTCTCTCTGGTCATGAATTGAACGGTCTTTACCTTCTTCTTTATCTACAGATATTCTACAATATATTCCTAACATTGCGCTAAAATTTAAATAATGTTGTGTAAATATAAAAAGAATTATATATTTGTACACAACATATTATGCAACATTGCTGATAGTATGATGTGGACTCCGAAACGGTCGTTGCGCCATCAAGCCAGCATGGGCTTTTACCCGACCAACCACCGAATGTATTTTCGTCGTCTCCAAAGCTTCATGAAGCGTCATTGGTGGCAAAATACTTGGCAAACGTTTTGCCAACATGGTTTTACCAGAACCCGGAGGACCGATAAGAATAATGTTGTGACCACCTGCTGCTGCAATTTCCATACAGCGTTTTATACTTTCCTGGCCCTTTACATCCGCAAAATCGAATTCCGGGAAATCGAGGTTTTTATAAAACTCCTCACGTGTGTTTATAATGGTTTCTTCAATATGAATATCTTTATCAAAATGCTCAATCACCTGCGTGATGTTATCGACTCCATAGACTTTTAAATCGTTGACAATTGCTGCTTCCTTTGCATTTTGACTTGGCAGTATAAAACCTTTAAAACCTTCTTCCCTAGCCTTCACAGCTATTGGCAATGCTCCTTTAATAGGCTGCAAACTTCCATCTAAGGACAATTCGCCCATAATGAGATAGTCTTCTAAGTTTTCAGCCTTTATTTGACCTGATGCAGCCAGAATCCCAACAGCTAAGGTTAAATCGTATGCTGAACCTTCCTTACGTAAGTCGGCGGGTGCCATATTGATGGTTATCTTTTTCCCTGGAATGCGATAACCATTGTTCTGAAGTGCTGCTGCGATACGATAATTGCTCTCTTTTATCGCGTTATCTGGAAGTCCGACCAAATGGTAACCAACACCTTTATCTACATTAACCTCAACAGTTACGGTTGAAGCTTCAACACCAAAAACGGCACTGGCGAAAACTTTTTTGAGCATGTATTTTTCGTTTTTCTAAATGTAGAAAAATTGATTTGAATAAAAAAAAACCTTTCAGAATATAATCTTGAAAGGTTTTTGTATTCGTAAACGAGATTCTTGACTTAGACTTCGACTGTTCTTTCGCTAAAGCTTCAGCAACACGTAGGTTCTCAGTCTGACAGCTCTGAACGACAGATTAGTTTTTTATGAACTTTTTAGTGGATTTTGATTGACCTGATTGAATTTCCAAAAAATAGACACCGTTAGACAAACTTGAAACATCCAAACTATAATCCGAAACTGAAATTTCTATAGAATTCAGTTCCCTACCATTAATATCAACAATGGTTAATCCATAAATAATTTGATTGGATGTTATCTGCAACTTGTTTTTTGCAGGATTTGGATACAACTTTACATTCTGTAGCTCTTCCTCATCAACACTTAATGGCTCAACGATTTCTGTATTGACCGTATTGGTTGTTATTGGTGGGTTAAAATCGAAATAAATATCTGCTACTCCGCTGATAATGTCGCCGACTTGTACATCTGCTTTTGGCTTAATTTTGTAAGCCACGTAGCCATTAGATCCCTCTTCATCTTCATCACTATGAGGTAAATTTATTTCATCAAAAATAAATTGTACAAAATTACCATTTGTTATTTCTACACGTCCTTGATGACTTAGGGACTCAAGTTGCATTGTCGTCCAATCGAGTTTATCGTCTAATTGGTGATCTACCCTAACATTTATAGCCGAAGCAGTACCTATGTTTTGGAAACGAATTATGTAGTTCAAATAGTTGCCCACATCATCAATTAATATTTCATCTCCTTGTAAACAACGAATATCATTAGGGTCATACGGTCCAACTACGGGTTCGAATAGTTCAAAAGTATTATCATCTGGTGTAAGATCACCATTAACGGGATAAATTGTACCTGTTAATGTAATGGTGTCAAATATAGTAGCAGTGACAAAAAACTCAAGTGGTAAGATTCGGGTTTCCAAAGGGTCTAAATCTTCAAATTCTAAGACAATACTATTACCAGTATCCACTACGGTTTCAGTACCTGCATTTAAGAACTCTAATTTATCTGGTTCATAATCAAAAGTTATTGAACCATCTAACGTATTAGTGCCAACATTTCTATAAACCACATAATATGTAATATTTATAAATTGTCGAGGTGTTTGTGACGAATAAATACTAATATTTAAGTCATTGATATCTGCCGAGATTTCCAGACAAAAGTTAACCGTATCGGTGTTTTGCAAACCCGAAAATGTGGACGTCGCAGAATTTGGTGATATAGAATAATAGCTTGGTAAATTATTAACTGTGGTGGTGTAAGTATCCTCTCCAACAAAAAATTGATAAGCACCTGTTTCTGATGAAAATGTGGCAAAACTTTCTGATGGACTCTCTGTACTTATAAGTACATCCGAGAGATTTATATTACCATCTGCACAACCATTGTTATTTACATCTAATGACAACACTCCATTAATTTCATTTCTTAATTCCCCAAGATTTTTAAACCAGTGCGTATACCAGTTAGATTGGTAGTCTGAAACTATGTCAACTTTACCATCATTATCAATATCCTCACACACTATTGACCTGTAAAGATCTGCACCACTCGGCGACCCAAAATGGTGAACTAATTGTTCTTGCCCAAAAGCACCTAGGCCATCGACATTCTCAAACCATACGATATCATCATCTTGAGACAAGGCAACGGCAATATCCAAATCACCATCAGAATCTAAATCTGCAACAGACATGTCTCTATACGATATACCTTCTGCGATGACATTTCCGTTTCCAAAATTTGCTACTCCATCCAAGTTCTTAAACCATACAATATTTCCGTTACTATTATTGTTTGTTATTACATCTAAAAAACCATCATTGTCTATATCCTTTATGAAAGCTTTTGTGGTCCAAATATCATCATCAATGATTATTTTAGGCCCAAAGACACCTTGACCATCCAAGTTCTCAAACCAAAAAATCCCAATGTGCGAACCACTGAGTATATCTAAGTCTCCATCTCCATCAATATCGGCAGAACGCACGATATTAGCTTCTTCATTTTCGACAACATACTGCTGAGCACCGAAATCTCCCTCACCATCTAAGTTTTCATGCCAAATTATTTTGTTCCCAGACTCAACGGAATAAACAATATCATTGTCATTATCGCCATCTAAATCACAAACAAAGATATTTCTGGCAAAATAAGCCTCTGAATTAATTACAATGTCTGGACCGAAATTTCCTGAACCATCTAAATTTTTAAACCAAACCATTCTATGGTCTGATGAGGCTAAAACGTCCATGTCGTTATCTCCATCCAAATCTGCTATAAAAGCTGTAAACGCTAGATCTGCATTTGATTTTATAAGTTTTGGCGTATTGAAACTACCAAGGCCATCCTGGTTTTCGAACCAAGCAATTTTACCATCACTTAGGCTGGTCGTTAAAATATCATTATCACCGTCATTATCAATATCTTTGGATAATATATCAGAAAACCCAGGCGTAAAGATGATGATATTGGGCTCATCGTATTCAAAAATTCCTTGGCCATTTAGGTTTTCGTGCCACTGATTATTTGTAGTCACATCCAAATCTCCATCTCCGTCCAAATCCACTATAAAAGGAAATCCTTCGGAATCATGATCGGCTATATTACTTACTGGAATTTGGCTCATGGCCCCATTTCCATTAAGATTTTCATACCATTTTAGTTGAGTACTGCTGACTATTAAATCTAAGTCCCCATCATTGTCCATGTCTGCTGAATTAAGAATTGTACCATTTGGTATAATATCTTGCGCACCGGAGAATGTACCTTGCCCATCTAGGTTTTCATATAGTTCATTCTTCATGAAAATATCCATATCACCATCATTATCTATATCTGCAATATGGATACTGTTGTAAACATATGTAAGATTTAGTGCTATTATTTGCTCACCACCGAAATTTCCTTGGCCATCTGTATTTTCAAACCAGACTAATTTATCATCGCCCTGTGAAATCGAAGCTATATCTAAATCACCATCACCGTCTAGATCAGCTACCTCTAAAGAAACTAAAGAACTTATTGAATCAGAAATAATTTGCGCATCTCCAAAATTTCCTTGACCATCTAAATTTTCATACCATAGTGCTTCTCCCAAAGTTAGAGAACCAACTAACACATCTATGTCGCCATCATTGTCAATGTCACCTACTTTTATTGACCGAATATTACCTAGCGATGAATCAATAAGTATTTCATCACTAAATGTTCCTAAACCATCTAAATTTTGAAACCATCTTACTTTAGTACCAGACTGAGAAAGTACATCTAAGTCATTATCTCCATCAAAATCTGCTGCAAACACTAAATCGCCCGACTCTTCAGAAAATACATTACGCACACCAAATTTACCCTGACCATTCAAGTTTTCGTACCAGGTGGATGCTGACAACATATCCATATCTCCATCGCCATCAATATCAGCAGGAAAATAAGGGTCGGCATCAATAAAAAAATTTAAACCAAAAATAATCTCTCTTTCAAACCCAAGCTGCCCAAAACCAAGCTGCAAACCAAAAATTAAAATAAGTAACGTGTAAAAATGTTTCATTATAAATGTATTACACTTCAAATTTACCTTTATTGATAGAATTTACAAATTCCAGTCCACGCCATTCATTATAATAAATATTCCTTTTGTCGATAAACCCTACATGTCCACCATATTTGGGCATTTCTAAAAATAGGTTTGGGTTGTGTTTCGCTTCTTTTACAGGATAACATTCCGCAGATAAAAACGAATCATTAAGTGCGTTGATTACTAAACTTGGCACTTTTATGTTCGGCAAAAATTGCAGACAACTCGCTTTCTCATAATATTCATAAGCATCCTTAAAACCGTGGGCTTTAGAGGTATAAACTTCATCGAATCCAATTAAAGTTTTGATTGAATTAAAATCCTTAATATTAATATTATCAGTAAATTGTGATAACTTAGGTTTTAATTTATCTTTTAAATGTTTTAAAAACCGAATCGCATAATGCTTATTCTTTAAGCTCAACAATGCATCACATGAGCCTTTTAAATCGCAAGGTGTAGAAATGGCGATAACTGCTTTTATTTCTTTTGGCACATCATCACGTTCGCCTACATATTTTAGTGCCATATTAGCCCCTAAGCTGATGCCTTTGATATAAATCTCATCGTATTGGTTTTTCTCCAATATACTATTGATGACGGCTTCCAAATCTTCCGTTGCACCCGAATGGTAACTGCGATACAATAAATTGGGTTCGCCACTACAACCTCTAAAGTTTACTGCACAGGCATCAATGCCATTTTTGTTAAATAATTTTGCTGTGCCAGTGATATATGGTCGCTGTGCATTTCCTTCTAAACCATGAAGCAAAACAATGACCTTATTCGACTTTTGCTCAGCGTAACTCCAGTCTAAATCGAGAAAGTCACCATCTGGTAACGTGATGCGTTCTCGTGTTTGTACGACACCTTTCACGCGTCTTGCCAAACCTGAAAATACGGTTGATGTAAAGCTTTTCTTTGCCCAGAATGGCGGTTTGTATGTGGATTGGATTATTGGAATAACAAGCCCTTTAATTCATTTATTAAAAACCCTCTTTACACCCCTAAAGTCCCCTCAAGGGGACAATCGAAGTGACGATAGCTCTATTTTAAGACTGTAAACTCTATCGAAGAGTCATTAAACACTCTATGCGTTTGTGCTTTAAAATCAGACTCCTTGGCTTCAAAGATGTTATCCACATACGTCTGCGGATTGGCATCTATGTAAGGGAAAAACGTACTCTGCACCTGCACCTGAATTTTATGTCCTTTTTTAAACGTATGGAAGACATCTTGCAACTTCAAATTTACCGCTGTTTTTTGATTTGGAACAAAAGGCTCTGGCTTTTCCATGCTGTTTCTAAAGCGACCTCTCATAACTTCACTTCTTACCAATAGATGGTAGTTACTGAGTTTTAGATGATCCTGTACATCTTCATTGTCCTCTGGTGTTTCCATATCAGATGGGTACACATCAATGACTTTCACAATCCAATCGGCTGCTGTCCCTGTGGTAGACACATTTAGCTTTGTTAAAATATCTCCGGCTAACGTAATGTCTTTTTCAAGTATGTCAGTTTCAAACACCAATACATCTGGTCGTCTTGCAGCGAAACGTTGGTCATCGGTCATAAACTTTCGTGGTGTAAAGACCACTTTAATGTCTTCAGAATATGGTACTGGTTTCAACGGGTCACTGATAAAATCAGACGTTGCCATCATACGATTTGGTTGTTGAGTTAACCTTTCATTTGGCTGTAGCCAATAGCTTTCCTTTGCCGCATTCTTAGGTGGCCATGATTCAAAGCTTTGCCACATTTTCGTCCCTGTATTGAACATATGCGCTTCGGCCAAACCAGTTTCACCATTAGCTTCACCTTTAAGGAAATGGTTAAAGAATTTGGTTTCAATATTCTTCTGAAAATAATCCGAAATGCTATCCCCAAAATGGATATTCCCAATCACTTGTCTTGGATTACTTCTCGCCCAATCACCATGACTCCAAGGACCAAAAACTATAGTATTGTAGTTGTCGCTATTATTCTCAATACTTTTATATGTGTTGAATGGACCATACAAATCCTCAGCATCAAAAAACCCTCCAACGACCATCGTTGCTGGCTTAATGTCTTTTAAATGTTGAATGATGCCTCGGCTTTTCCAAAATTCATCATAAGTGACATGCTCTTTTAGTTGTTCCATAAACACATTGGTGGAATCGTAAAATCTATCAAGCTTGCTAAGCGGTATGTTATCCACAAAAAACTGATATTGATCTTCAGTACCGATATCTGGAAATTCGTACCAAGCCTCCGTAGTTGGCTCATCCTTCATATAGCCAAACACCGAAGTGGCGCGCCAGTAACTCAGTAAATAAGCACCATTGTGAATAAAATCATCAAAAAAGAAATCTCCTATACAAGCTTGAGGCGATACTGCTTTTAACGCTGGATGCGCATCTAACAAAGAATACGTAGCATAAAATCCAGGATAGGAGATACCGTAAGTACCAACCTTACCGTTGTTGTTTTCAACATTGTTTATGAGCCACTCAATAGTATCGTAAGTATCAGTGGCTTCGTCGGTTTGATTTTCTGTTTTATTAGGAATGTAAGCACGCATATTATCGTAAACTCCCTCACTGTTCCAGCGACCTCTTACATCTTGATACACCATAATATTTCCTTCTTCCATAAGGTATTTATTAGGTCCTAATTTTGCCTTAAACTCATCTTCACCATAAGGTCTGCAACTATATGGCGTTCTCATCATTAGTATCGGATATTCTTTTGAAGTGTCCTTAGGTGAATAAATGGTGGTATGCAATTTAATACCATCGCGCATTGCAATCATCACCTCTTTTTTGGTGTAGTTGTCCTTTGCGTAGGTGTTTTCACCTTCCGCTATTTCAGGTGAATCTATAGCTTGATGCTTGTCATCCTTGCAACTATAAAGTAAAAATGCGATTAAAATTAAGCTGAAAACTTTTTTGATCATGATCTTGGTATAATTTTTAAAAACCTAAAGATAAGTATTGCCATTAAAAAAACCTTTTAAAGAATCATCTAAAAAAGGTTATATCTCATATTAAGTGTAATGGGTTTTACTTCCTGTGTTTTAAAGCATCCTGAGGTGTCGGTACAAAATGTCCTTTACCTCCTGCTCTATCATCGTCGAAAGTTACTGGAATATCATCATTTTCAGTACGTTCGTGCCATGTAACATTTTCTTTACCATCATCTCTTTTTACCATAGTAATGCAATCCTCAACAGGACAAACCAATGAGCACAAATTACAACCAACACAATTTGCTTCTATAATACTCGGAATTCTGATTGCTGGATCATCAGACAAAGCAATAGCTTGGTGCGCTCCATCATCACAAGCAATGTAACACAAATCACAACCAATACATTTGTCCTCATTTATTTCGGCAACGACTTTATGTTTGAGATTTAAATGCTTCCATTCCGTAACATTTGGCAATGCTTTACCAGCAAAATCATAAATAGTTTGGTAATTTTTCTCTTCCATAAACTGGCGTAAACCTGCTTCCATTTCGCGTACAATTCCGAAACCATAATGCATTACTGCTGTACAAACCTGAACTGAGGTCGCACCTAACAAAATAAATTCAACCACGTCACGCCAAGTTTCAATACCACCAATACCAGATAATGGCACTTTACCAATTTCTGGATGCTGTGCTAAATCCTTGAGCATGTGCATCGCAATTGGTTTTACAGCAGGACCACAATACCCTCCATTGGTTCCCTTTCCATCTACGATTGGATAAGGTGCATAAGAATCTAAATCGATGCCAACAATACTTTTAATAGTGTTGATTAGGGATATGGAATCCGTTCCACCTTGAACGGCTGCCAATCCTGGGTCGGTAATATGTGAAATATTTGGTGACAGCTTAGTAATTACCGGAATATTGGCTGCTTCCTTCACCCAACCAACAATAGTTTTTAAAACTTCTGGTTCTTGACCCACAGCTGATCCCATACCACGTTCACACATTCCATGAGGACAGCCAAAATTAAGTTCAATACCGTCTGCACCAGCATTTTCTACATCTTTTATAATTTGCTCCCATTCTGCTCTGCTTTCCACCATTAAAGATGCAATGACTGCATGATCTGGAAAGTATTTTTTAACTTCTTCAATTTCACGAAGGTTATCAGCTAATGGTCTATCCGTAATCAATTCGATATTATTGAAACCCATCATTTTGGTACCTCTATAATTTACGGAACCATAACGACTTGATACGTTTACTACCGGAACACCAAGCGTTTTCCAAACCGCTCCTCCCCAACCAGCATCAAAAGCTTTCATTATTTGATATCCTGAATTTGTTGGAGGTGCTGATGCGAGCCAAAACGGATTCGGTGATTTAATGCCTGCGAAGTTTATGGATAAGTCTATCATATTTTTGTTTTTTTCATTCCGAAATTGATGCGAAATCTATTTTACTTGCTCTACAACAATGAGATCCTGAATCAAGTTCAGGATGACATCTGGTATTATTCTTTATTCAAATAATTATGCATACCACGTGCTGCCATTTTTCCATCATATGCTGCATTGACCACTTCTGCACCACCATTTATGGCGTCACCACCTGCAAAATATTTCGGATTGGAAGTCTGAAATTCAGCATTGGTTTCTATTCTTGTTTTATGATCTACTTTGAGATTGTCAATAAGCTCATATAAATGTCCTTGTTTTGCTTGTCCTGTGGCTTTTATTACCAAATCGCATCGCACTACAAAAGTGTTTTTCATATTGGTTTTTAATTTGCCTTCAACAATTTCTGTTTTTGCAAATTTCACACCTTCAACTTTTCCGTTTCCTACAATCTCTAAAGGCGTAACATGAAACAAACTATCTACTCCAGCACTTATGGCTAAATCATACTCAAAACCATAGGCACCCATTTTCTCTTTGGAATTTCGATAGGCTAAAACTACTTTTTTGGCTCCCATCCTAGCCGATTCTGAAGCTGCATCCATTGCTGTATTTCCACCTCCTAACACAACAACCTTTTGAGGGACTTTCATTTTGTGCTGTTTTTTACGAAGCTCTTCAATAAACTCTACAGCTCCTACAACATTGGCTTTGTCTTCTCCTTCTAATCCTAAAGTTCTTGTGTTTCCTAATCCTACCCCCAAAAAGATGGCATCGTAATTATGCTCTAATTCTTTTATTTGTTCTTTGGAATCTATTGCCGAATTGTATTTAATATTGAATCCTAAATGTTTCTGAAGGTATTCAATTTCACTTAAAACTTCTTCATTGGTTATTTTATATGGTGCAACACCATGAACATTCAATCCTGATGGCAATGATTTTGCTTCAAAAACATCAACCTCATAACCTAAAGTTCTTGCTTCACTTGCAAAAGCAATTCCTGCAGGACCTGAACCAATAACTGCTGCTTTTTTACCATTTGATTTTCCGGCTTTAAAAATGACTTTGTCTTCTCCAATGGTTGTATTTGTTGCATAGTTTTGAAGTCTCCCAATTTGAATTGGTGGCACATCCTGATGATTATACACACAAGCACCTTCACACAAGACACCTGTTGGACAAACCACTCCACAGGCATTTCCTAGCCAGTTGGCAGCAAAAATCGTTTTTGATGCTCCAGTGACATTATCCGTATGAATCTGTTTAATAAACAACGGAATGTCAATATGCGTAGGACACGCTTGAATACATGGTGCATCATAACAAAACAAGCATCGTGAAGCTTCATAATAGGCTTCAGTATCGTTCATCAATGGTTTTTTCTGCTTGAAATTCTTATCGAATTCTTCCTTTGTGGTCGGTCTTTTATATTCTGCCATATCTTATAAATCAGTTAATCTGCCATAGGTTTCCGGTCTTCTATCTCTGAAAAATTGCCAAGTAGAGCGTACTTCTTCTATTAAATCTAAATCGAACTCTGCCACTAATAACTCATCATCATCTCGAGAAGCCTCAGCAAAAATTTGTCCGCGAGGGTCAACAAAATATGATTGTCCGTAAAACTTACCTAAATTCCATGGTTTCTCTTCTCCAACTCGATTTATGCACCCCATAAAATAGCCATTAGCAGCTGCATGTGCTGGTTGTTCTAACTTCCACAAGTATTCGCTTAATCCCGCTACAGTTGCTGAAGGATTATAAACAATCTCAGCTCCATTAAGACCTAAAACTCTTGCTCCATCAGGAAAATGTCTGTCATAGCAAATGTACACACCAACCTTAGCGTATTTAGTTTGAAACACAGGATATCCCATATTACCAGGTTTAAAGAAGAACTTCTCCCAGAACCCAGTGGTATGTGGAATATGATTTTTTCTATACTTTCCTAAGTAAGTTCCATCTGCATCTATGACTGCAGCTGTATTGTACAATACTCCTGGTGATTCCTTTTCGTAGATTGGAACGATAATCACCATATTATGTTTTTTAGCAAGCACTTGCATTTTTTCTGTAGTTGGCCCTGGAACAGATTCTGCGGATGCATACCATTTTTTATCCTGTCCAGGACAGAAATATGGTGTATTGAATATTTCTTGTAAACACAAAATTTGTACACCTTGTTTTCCAGCTTCCTCAATGTACGGAATGTGCTTATCGTACATAGCATCCATGATTTCTTGAATGGTTCCTTCTCCTTCCGTCATTGGAAGACTCATTTGTATCAATCCTGATTTTACTTTTCTTGGCATTGTCTTACTGTTTGTTTATTGATATTTTTAATCGTTTAGATAACTGTCTTGCTTGTTTTTCCTCGCGGAATAAATTGTCCGTGTCCTGCTTTCAATTTACATTCTTCATCTTCGATCGCAACTTGTCCTCTTAAAATTACGGTTTCGGTTTTTCCTGTTATTTTCATGCCTTCGTAGGCTGAATAATCTACATTCATATGGTGAGTATCCACTGAAATTGTGTGTTCCTTTTTTGGGTTGAACACTACTAAATCAGCATCACTTCCTATGGCAATGGTTCCCTTTCTAGGATACATGCCGAATATTTTTGCCGCATTGGTTGAAGCCACTTCAACATATTTTGGCAGTGATATCTTTCCTTTGTTTACGCCTTCAGAAAACAATAGTTCCATACGATGCTCAATCGCTGGGTGACCATTAGGAATTTTTGAAAAATCATCTTTTCCCATTTTCTTTTGTTCCCACATAAATGGACAATGATCTGTACCAACTACTTGTACCAATCCTTGATTGATTCCTGACCATAAAGCTACTTGGTCTTTCTTTTCGCGCAATGGTGGGCTCATTACCCATTTAGCGCCATCAAAATCTTTTTCATACAATGAAGCATCCAAAATCAAATACTGCGTACAGGTTTCCACAAATACTTTTTGATTACGTTGTGTTGCTTTTCTAACGGCGTTTAACGCACCTTCACAAGTCATGTGTACAATATAACCAGGACAATCTGTATAGTGCAACATATCTGAAAAACGTGCTGACGCTTCCGCTTCTGTAACTTCTGGTTGTGATAAATAATGGTATAAAGGTGATAAATTCCCTTGTGCTTTATTTTTTGCGATGAGCGAATCAATCATGTCGCCATTTGTTGCGTGAACAGTAACCAATCCTCCATGTTTTTTAACTACCTTCATCAGTTGTACCATTTGACCATCATCAATCATTAACGCTCCTTTATAGGCCATAAATGTTTTAAACGATGTTATACCTTCTTCCTCTATCATCTCAACAACTTCTTTTGCGACATCATCATTGAAATCCGTAATTGCCATGTGATATGAATAATCTCCAATGGCTTTTCCTTTAGATTTGCCTTGCCAAGTTTTTAAGGCATTATGAAGCGTATCACCTTGTGTTTGCAATATGAAGTCTATAATCATTGTTGTACCTCCATGCAAAGCAGCACGAGTTCCTGTTTCATAATCGTCACTAGAATAGGTTCCCATAAAAGGCATATCTAGATGCACGTGAGGGTCAATTCCACCAGGAAAAACAAGTTTATTTGAAGCGTCAATAATTTTATCAGCTTTATAATTTAAATCTTTTCCAATAGCCACAATTTTTTCGCCTTCTGTGTACACATCAGCGATATAACTTTCGGAAGCCGTAACAACACGACCATTTTTAATCAGTATAGACATTTTACTTTTTCTTCATTAATAAATAATACAGGACAAACGAAATGATGAATCCTGTAAACCAAGATAGTGAATACAAGAAACTCAATGCAGGCACCCAATAACCAATCAGTGCGGCAAACACACCAATACCTAATGAAATCATTGCAGCCCTATTAAATCCTGTTTTGTTATAGGAATAGATTCCTTCTTCTTTATAGAGTTCAGCCAATTCCATTGTCTTGTTTCGGACTAAAAAATAATCGGCAATCAGAATTCCAAGAACCGGACCCAACAAACCACTTACAAAAATCAAGAATCCTGAAATTTCGTTTAATAACCACCAAGGCATAATTAAAATTCCTATAATTCCTGTGATGGTTCCACCAGTTTTAAAACTAATCTTTTTAGGCCATAGATTTGAAAATGCATTAGATGGTGCTATAACATTGGCCGCTATATTGGTACTCAACGTAGCTATTATCATAAACACCTGCGCTACAATAACGACGACTGGATTTTCGAATTTTGCAATTAACGATACTGGATCCCAAGGTGCATCATCTGCTATCAATATATCCTTAAAGTTAATAATTGCTGCGCAAGTCACAAAGATCCCAACAAAAGAATAGAGCATCATGGTTGCCGGAAGCCCTAAAAACTGTCCCACAACTTGATCTTTCTGAGTGGATGCATAACGCGTAATATCTGCTATACTTATGGACATAGTAGCCCAGAAACCAACCATAGCAGTAAGCCATAAAATATAACGCCACAATTTACTTTCCTTAGAATTTGGGTCGACAATATTTGCTGTAACAACACTGGATAACACTGATGATTCTCCTTCTGTGTTTCTGAATTGTACCTTAACATTTTCAGGATTAGAAATCGCTATAGGTTGATTTGTAAAAGTTTCCCATGTTGTATTTTCATTGGAAACGATATTATACTCTGAAACTTTCAGGTTTCCTTCTTTATCATGCAATGCATTAAGATTTAGAAAATAAGTATCATTTTCATGAGTTATAGTTGCGGCAGTATTTTCAAGCTGAACACTTTGGTCTAATACAATTGAAAACCCTTCCGCTTTATTATAACTCCAATAAATCAGAACAATACCTATGATAATTAAGATGGGAGCCGAATAGGTTTCGAGCCATTTGATGCTTTCGGTGCCCTTCCAGATGAAATACATATTAATGAACCAGAAAATACCGAAGCTCACGAATTTGCCAATAGACAAACCCAACTCTCCTGTCGAACCTGTAATCGCATTAAAAATCGCATAAATCGCCAATCCACCTATCCAAGTTTGTACGCCAAACCATCCACAGGCAATGACTCCTCTTGTGACCGAAGCCAAGTGAACACCTTTAGTGCCAAATGCGGCTCGACCAATCACAGGAAATGGAATACCATATTTTACGCCTGCATGGCCGTTGAGTACCATTGGGATAGTGA
The DNA here is from genome assembly GCF_965284585.1 of Winogradskyella ouciana. NCBI lineage: Bacteria > Pseudomonadati > Bacteroidota > Flavobacteriia > Flavobacteriales > Flavobacteriaceae > Winogradskyella > Winogradskyella ouciana. The sequence goes on along the minus strand of NZ_OZ260095.1, from coordinate 2,525,156 downwards.
TTATTAAATTAGCAAGACCTATAATGATAAGAGCTTCATACCAATTTAAGCCAGTCTTAATCATGTAAGAGGCTAAAAGATACGTTGGAATACAAACCGCCATACCAACCCAAATAGCAGCCAAATGCCATTTACTCCAAGTTCTTTGGTTGGTAGGTACAGGAGCTAAATCCTCACTATAAAGTGAAGAGCTAGATACATCTTCTTGTAATTCTACAATGTCTTTGCTCATTTAATGGAACGCTATTTTTCCCATCCTAACCTTCCCTAAGGGAAGGAATAAATGCGTTATTATTTTTCTGTTTCTATACTTTAGACCTCACAGGTTTTAAAACCTGTGAGGTCTAATTTCATGAGATTCCTGCCTACGCAGGAATGACATACTCATCAGCAATTGCAATGGCTTCAGAGATTATTTTTAAGCCCTCATCGACTTCTTCTTTTGTTACATTTAGAGGAGGCGCAATGAAAATCCAGTTCCAGCGTACAAACGTAAACATGCCCAATTCTCTAATCTTTGCAGCCATTTTGTTAGTCATTTCCATCTCACTTGGTTTAGCATTCCAAGGTGTAACAGGTTCTTTAGTTTTTCTGTTTTTAACCAATTCTATACAACCAAGCAATCCTGTATTTCTAAAGTCTCCAATTGATGGATGTTTTGCTTTTAGTTTTTCGACTTCAGCTTCGATATATTGTCCCATTTCGGCTGCTCGCTCTACTAAATTATCTTCTTCAATGATTTTTAAATTCTCCAATGCTGCAGCACATAATGTAGGATGTGCAGAATAGGTCAATCCAATTACCATAGGATTGTCATTGAAATATTCTGCAATTTTATCAGTGACCACAACACCTCCAAGAGGTAAATACCCAGAAGTTAAGCCTTTAGCCAAACACATCATGTCTGGTGTTACATTGTGATGATCTATACCAAACATTTTTCCTGTGCGACCAAAACCACTCATAACCTCATCATCAATCATCATAATTCCATATTTATCACAAAGCTCTCGAACACGTTTTAAATACATTGGTGGATATTTTATACATCCTGATGAACCAGATTCGCCTTCAAATAAAATAGCAGCAACACTACCAGGATTTTCAAACTGAACAACGCGTTCTAAGTGTGCAATGGCACGTTCACCACATTCTTCAATAGATTTAGAATTCCACGGACAACGATATGCATAAGGATTTTCAACATGTACCACATTTGGCATTGCTTGACTATCTGAAGGAAAACGTCTTGGGTCTCCTCCTGCTGTCATAGCACCATAAGTGCCACCATGATAGGCTCGATAATGTGTGATTATTTTATGTCGTCCTGTGTACATTCTCGCTAATTTAATAGCGTTTTCTATGGCTTCTGCTCCACCAAGAGTAAAGAATGTCTTAGCAAGGTTACCTGGTGTAATTTCAGCGAGTTTTTTGCCTAATTGACCACGAACATCAGTTGCCATTCCTGGATACACATAACTTACTTCCTGCATTTGTTTTACAACTGCATCAGTGATGCGTTGGTTTCCATGACCAATATTAACATTCATTAATTGAGAAGAAAAGTCTAAGTATTTTTTTCCATCTCTATCATAAACATAAGAGCCGTTGGCATGTGATGCGTTTATTGGTTCAAGTCCGCCTTGCTTAGACCAGGAAAAAAGTGTGTAGTCGAGGTTATTTTTTATGATTTGTTGATTACTCATTAAGTTGAATTGATTGAAATTTAGAGTTAAATATTATGAGATTCCAGCCTTCGCAGGAACTTTAGCTCATCCAATTGGTTTTTGCCTCTGGATTCCATTTGATGGTTGTTTTCTTATTTTGAGTCCAAAACTCTATGGAACTTCTACCTGTAATGTCACCAACTCCGAATTTTGATTCGTTCCAACCTCCAAAAGAAAATGGTTCTCTAGGCACTGGAACTCCAATATTAACGCCAATCATTCCAGCACTTGCGCGTTCCATAACTTGTTTTGCCAATCCTCCACTTTGTGTGAATACAGCTGCTGCATTACCATAATTGGAACCGTTTTCTATCTCTATAGCTTCGTCTAAATCTTTAGCACGCAATATTGAAATTACGGGTCCGAAAATTTCTTCACGAGCTACAGACATGTCAGTAGTTACATAATCAATAATGGTTGGTCCAACGTAATAGCCTCCTTCTTTTCCTTTTACAGTAGCGTTACGACCATCGAGCAAAATTTTAGCACCATTTTTTTCCGCTTCAGCGATATAGCCTTCTATGCGTTCTCTCGCTTCTTTTGTAATAACAGAACCCAAATTTTCACCTGGAATTATGGTTTTGGCTTCCTCTACCATTCTGTCAATAATATGTTGCACTTTATCTACACCAACCATTACAGAAGCTGCCATACAGCGTTGACCTGCACAACCAGACATAGAAGCCACAACGTTTGAAGCTGTCATTTCTGGATTGGCATCAGGCAATACCAGTAAGTGATTTTTTGCGCCTCCTAAAGCCACACATCGTTTTAAGTTTGAAGTTGCACGTTTATATACAATTTTCGCCACTTTAGTAGAGCCTACAAACGACACTGCTTTAATTTCTTCATGATCACAAATGGCCTCAACCACTTCCTTACCGCCATTAACAATATTAAACACACCATCTGGAAGTCCAGCTTCCTTAAGCAATTCTGCCATACGAACTGTGCTTAGTGGCACCAATTCCGATGGTTTCATTACCATGGTGTTTCCTAGCACAAGAGCATTTGGTAATGTCCAATGTGGCACCATATTCGGGAAATTAAAAGGTGTAATGGACGCTACAACACCAAGAGGTTTGCGTTCAATACGGCATTCTACACCTTTACTGACTTCTTGCACTTCGTTTGTAATAATTTGTGGAATGGAAACTGCAAACTCACAAAGCTCCATGCTTTTTTCAACTTCAGCTTTAGCTTCGCCATAGGTTTTACCATTTTCTAGTTGAACTAACTCGGTTAGTTCTTCCATGTTTTTTTCGAGTAAAGTGCGATATCTGAAAAAGATTTGAACGCGTTCTTTAAAGGTCATTTCAGACCAAGATGGAAACGCTTTTTTCGCGGCTTGCACGGCAGAATCTACATCTTGAGTTGTGGATAAAGGAATTGAGGAAATTTTACTTCCATCTAATGGACTTAAAACATCCATAGAGTTTTGGCCATTTCTTTCAAACTTACCATCTATATAATTTTTTACTTCGGAAAGTGTTTCGCTTACATTCATCATCAGCTTATCAGATTAATTTTATTAATATTTGAACAAAAAATAAGAATGCTGTAGAAAATTTGCCAAAGGGTTGACTATTTCTAACCGCACTCTATCCAAATATATGAAATATATATTAATATGAGCTTATTATTGAAAAGTCAATAATAAATCGAGCGTAATGTTGAATGATTTTTAGTTTAGTGCTTAAACTTCGACAGAAGTAAACTTGAAATCGCCTCCATTGAATAATCCTTTATCACTCAGTTTTAAAGAAGGTATAACCAACAGTGCCATAAAGGACAAACTCATATAAGGAGCATGAAGCTTACTGCCTAATGCCTTTGCCATTTTGTCCAATTCGGAATACTGTTTGCCAATAGTTTCTGCATTTTGATCGCTCATAATGCCAGCAACAGGCAATGGAACGACTTTCTCATCACTACGACTTGTCGCGCAAATTCCACCTTCGTTTTCAATTAAAAGATTAACTGCTTCGCAAATGGCTTCATCTGATACTCCAACAGAGATAATATTATGAGAATCATGACCAACGGAACTTGCTATGGCTCCTTCTTTCAATCCGAAATTTTTAATAAATGCTATTGTTGGTTTATCGTTCTGGTAGCGATTGACAACGGTCATTTTTAGGACATCATTATCAATATTTGAAACTAGATTCCCGTCTTCAATCTTAGAATCTTCAATGATTTCATTGGTTACCAATTCACCATCTAAACATTCTATAACTCGAATTTGTTTCGCATTGGATTCAAACCTAAAATCAGAAACTTCTTTTTTATCTGTGTTGAAATTGTTTAAGTTTTCAAATTGAACATGATTAATTTTTGAGACTCCATTATCGTAAACCAAATCACCATTGATATATGTTTGAAGCGGTTTAAAGTCTTTTAAATCCTCGACCACAATCATATCTGCATCATCACCAATCTTTAGCAAACCAACATCGAGATTATAATGTTTTACAGGATTGGAACAAGCGGCTTGAAGCACTTTATAAATATCGATTCCCTTTTCTACTGCTCTTGCGCATAACTCATTAATATGCCCAAGTAATAAATCATCTGGATGCTTGTCATCACTGCAGAACATCATGTTTTCATAATGTTTGTCGAGCAAGTCAATTAGTGCCTTAAAGTTTTTGGCAGCACTACCCTCTCGGATAATGACTTTCATACCCTTTTGAAGTTTTTCTAAGCCTTCTTCATAGGTGAAACATTCGTGGTCTGTGGAAATTCCTGCCGAAATGTATTTGGTTAAATCATCTCCTCGCAATCCTGGCGCATGACCATCAATGGGCTTGTTGTAGTGTTTTGCCCATTCCAGTTTTTTAAGTACTTCGGCATCATCGTAAATGACTCCTGGATAATTCATCATTTCGGCCAAATATTTAATATCTGGGTTTGCCATTAAGGTTTTAATAGCGTCGGAATCGATAACAGCTCCTGCAGATTCAAAGTTTGTAGCTGGCACGCAACTTGGCGCTCCAAAATTGAATTTAAATGGTGTTTGTTTACCGTTCTCAATCATAAACTCAATACCTTTTACGCCAAGCACATTTGCAATTTCGTGTGGATCGGAAACGGTTGCGACTGTACCATGCTTTACAGCTATTTTAGCAAATTCGCTTGGCACTAGCATAGAACTTTCAATATGGATGTGTGCATCTACAAAACCTGGTAGGATGTAGTGATTTTCTTCACAGTCCTTTTCTTCAATAAATTTAATCTTACCGTTTTCAATGGTGATTTCTCCTTTGAAGATTTTACGGTTTGGGATGTCTATTATGTTTCCTTTTAGTTTCATATTTTTTGACACGGACCTGCCTGCCGGCAGGCAGGTTACACAGATTCTCACGGATTAACCAATTCTACTTTTAAAATTTGATCTGTTTCATTAGTCACTTTATAACGTTCATCTGCTCGTTTTCCAACTATCCAAACTATGTCATTATTTGAGGTCAATACCCATGTTTTTTCTTTCTCGATTAAAGACAATTTTTCATCTTTTAAATATTTGCTGACTTTCTTTTTGCCTTTCATTCCCAAAGGATGAAATACGTCCCCTTCTTTCCAAATTCTTAGTCCCAAAGGGAAATTCAATTTGTTCTTATCAACATATATAGTCGTATTGCTGTTTTCTTTCACAGCATCTGCTTCATCAAAAAATAAGATTCCTAAAGGTATTTTTACTCTACTATTTTTAACTTCGGCTTCGCTCAGAGTGACACTTTCGGTTGCTTTAGACTTTTTCTCAGACAAAATCAAATAGTCACGATGTTTTACCAAACGATGTGTGCTGGAAAACACTTGCTTTCCAGATTGTGCATCCAAGAGATTAACAACATCGTTCCACTCGGTAAATCCAAATTCATTTAGAAGTTCAAATAAATACGCTTTTGGATTCTTCAAGTTTTTAAATTCTGAAACCTTGAAAAACACATCATCTTCATCTAATGAAACTATTGCCTTGTTTGCAACGGCATCAACACTTTCTGCAACAATATCTGCTGTATCATTGAGATGGTCCAATGTATTTTGAAAGCTATCCAACAACTGCGGATTGATTTCCTTTAAAATTGGCACGACTTCATGACGTAACTTGTTCCTCAAATATTTTCTTGAAGAATTACTGCTATCCTCTCGCCATTTAATTTGGTTTTCTTTTGCGTAAACTTCAATTTCCTGTCTTGAAAATGGCAACATTGGCCTAACTATGTTTTCATTCTTCATCGGGATTCCCGTTAAGCCATTCAGCCCTGTACCACGAGTGAAGTTGATGAGAAAGGTTTCGAGATTGTCGTCTGCGTGATGTGCTGTTAAAATATAATCGAACTTCAATTGCTCTGCCAATTCAGCAAACCAATTATAGCGCAGTTCTCGAGCTGCCATTTGGATGGAACGTTTAAAATCCTTGGCATAAGCTTCGGTATCAAAATTCTGGACAAAGACTTCAACATCTAAATCTTCAGCTAAGTCCAGAACAAAGGCTTCATCTGCATCGCTTTCTTCATCACGCAAATTAAAATTGCAGTGTGCGAGTGAGAAATCGAGATTCAGTTTTTTACACAAATGCGCCAATACCACACTATCTATTCCTCCAGAAATGGCAATGATTACTTTGCTTTCCAGCAGAAAAGGTAGTTTTTGTTGTAAGTGGCTTTTAAAATTCTTAAGCATTTCGTAAAGATACGATATACAATTAGTGCTGCAATTACATACGTTAAAATGATAAAAATCATTGAAAATATGATTATTTATAGATAACTTTAAGGAACACAAAAACAAAAGGTTATGAGCACATTACAAGAACTCTCTTCCAAATCTGCAAAAATTACCTTTGATAAAAAAGTTCTTTCTGCAGTAAGTCACTTACACCCTTACGTAAAACACCGAATTTATATTGCTGAAACCTCTGGTATTCTTCCAAAAAACATGTATTCTTCCAACGGAATTATTGATGAATGCATTATACAGCTCTACAATAATGGGTTTAATATCGATGCTGAACGCCATGCTGTAAAACTGGAATTATTTAAGCTGGTTGATGATTATATGAATGAACTCTTTAAAAAAGAGGTATTTCATAAAAACACTATCAGTACCAGTGAAATGCGGAAAAGAGAAATCGCAAAACTCGGTGAAGATTATACCATAGATGCAGATATGGATTTAATATTAAATACTGAGCTTAACGACATTTCGTACCAACGAGAAAAAGACAATGAGCTTTATTTATACGAAGACAAGGAGACCTCAATACTTAGAGCTTTTGAAGTTTCCAACTTACCTGCAAAACGATCTCCAGAAGTATTTGGGCGATTTTACAATTGGCTACCTATAAACATCTCTAACATAGTGGATTTGTATATTTTTGGAAACCTCGATTTTGAAGACATTGCCAAAATAAAGAACATCAGTAACTCCCGTGTAAAATTAATTTTTGATAGGGTTAAGAAAAGTTTTAGAACACATATTGAGTAGGGATTTAGTGAGAAGCGTGAAGTTTCTCGCTAAGGCGCAAAGACGCAAAGCTTAGTAATACTGAGTGCAATTTTACTTTATACTTAACACTGCGGCTAAAAACTAATTCTCCAAAACCTCGCGCATAGCTTTGGCCTTAATCAAGCATTCTTCATATTCTTTTAATGGGTCACTTTTAGTTGTAATGGCACTACCAACGGAGTAAGACACATATTTTTTTGTCTCGTTATAAAGAATACTACGTATAATCACATTAAAGTCGAAATCACCATTTGGCGTAAAATAGCCAACCGAACCTGAGTACAAGCCACGTTTGGTTTCTTCCAAATCCTCTATAATTTTCATTGCTGAAATCTTTGGCGCTCCCGTCATGCTTCCCATTGGAAAAGTGGTTTTCAATATATCAATAGGCTTAATATTTTCTGAAACTCTTGAAGAAATTGTTGAAATCATTTGATGCACCTGCAAAAACGTATAGACTTTGCACAGTTCTTCAACTTTTACACTTCCCTTCTCTGCTGTGTGTGATAGATCGTTTCGTACTAGATCCACAATCATAATATTCTCGCTACGTTCTTTTTCGTCTTTTGATAATGTTTCTTTTAGCTCAGCGTCTTCTTTCTTTTCCGCTGATCGCTTTGCCGTTCCTTTTATAGGTTGGGAGATGATCTTATTACCCTCTTTTTTGATGTAGCGCTCTGGTGAAGCTGATAACAAATATTTATCCTCTAGTTTTAGGAAGGTTGCGAAAGGAGGTTTTGATATCGCATTAAGCTTGTTAAACGTTTCTAATGGGTTGATTTGACTGTCTTCAGCGTAGAATTCTTGACAAAAGTTGGCTTCGTAGATGTCGCCTCTTTGGATGTGAGCGAGCATTTTGTTGACTTTTTCGAAGTAGTTGTCTTTATGGATTCTGAGTTTGATTTTTATTAGATCATTAGATTTTTGGACTGTTAGATTGTTAGATTCTTGGATCTTTACTAAATCACTTTCAATCTCATCGTCCACCATTTTTAGATATTGAATTTCGACTTCATTTCCTTTAAGCAAAAAGAGTTTTTTTGGTTGAAAGAAATATAAATCTGGAAATGCTAAGCCATCAAAATTATTGGATACTAACGCTTCTGTAGTATTCTTAAGATCATAAGTGAGGTAACCGAAAATCCAATCTTTAGTTGATTGTTGGTATTCGTTAAGTCGCTCAAAAGCATCAACATAATCCGTTTTAATGGATGTAAAGGCATTTACCGCTAAAACAGCATCAAAATTGCTGTATTTGCCTGAATGATTGTTAGAATCTATCCAAACCACATCATCGAATTGCTGTGCCCAAACCAGCAATTGTTGCTTGAAATTTTCAGGATGTTTTAGTGAATGCTTAAGTGTTGTTCTCAATAGAAAAATAATTAGTGCAATTTACCGAAAATTAAACTTGGAGTAAAAAAATTTAAAACCAGTTTGGATTTTGAATACTAAGAGGCCTTTAATTCTGAAAACGTATCTTTGTCGCTTAAAAATAAACTGTGACATTTCAAGATTTAAACTTAAACACCCCTTTATACAACGCTATTGAAGACTTAGGCTTTGAGAGCCCAACTCCGATACAGGCGGAGGCTTTCAATGTTGTGGCTTCCGGTAAGGATGTCGTTGGTATTGCACAGACTGGTACTGGTAAAACCTTTGCCTATATGCTTCCGATTCTACGACATCTTAAGTATTCGAGACAAGACAACCCAAGGGTTTTAGTTTTGGTGCCAACACGAGAGTTAGTGGTACAGGTTGTGGAAGAGATTGAAAAAATGTCGAAGTACATTAACAATCGTATTTTGGGTGTATATGGTGGTACTAACATCAACACACAAAAACAAGCTGTGGCGCAAGGTCAGGATATTATTGTAGCTACGCCTGGTCGATTATACGATTTGGCAGTTAGTCGTGTATTGCAGTTAAAATCAATTCAGAAATTAGTGATTGACGAAGTGGATGTGATGCTAGACTTAGGTTTTAGACATCAACTGATGAATATTTTTGATATTCTACCTCCACGCAGACAAAACATTATGTTCTCTGCCACTATGACCCAAGATGTGGATGAATTGATAACTGATTTTTTCATTAATCCGACCAAGATCTCAATTGCTGTTTCTGGTACTCCTTTAGAGAATATCAAACAGCAACGTTACGATGTTCCTAATTTTTACACCAAGGTCAACATTCTGGAACATCTGCTTCAAGACAAGGATGAATTTTCAAGAGTATTGATTTTTGTGGCTTATAAAAAGATGGCGGATCGTCTTTTTGATCAGCTTGAAGAACTGTTTCCTGGTGATAGCTGTGTTATTCATTCCAACAAAACCCAGAACTATAGGTTACGAAGTATTGAACAGTTTAGTGAGGGAGAACATCGATTATTAGTTGCCACGGATGTTATGGCCAGAGGTTTGGATATTGACGATGTATCGCATGTTATCAATTTTGACACTCCAGATTATCCTGAAAACTATATGCACCGCATCGGTAGAACTGGTCGTGCAGAAAAAGAAGGTAATGCTTTGCTTTTTTCAACAGAAAAAGAACAAGAAGCCAGAGAGCGTATTGAAGCCTTGATGGACATGAAAATTGAAACCATCGACATTCCTGAAGACGTTGAAATTTCTACTGAACTCATTGAGGAAGAACGGCCGCAAATACGTGAGCACAATAATCCTATAAAACGTAGATCTGATGATGACGTTGGGCCAGCATTCCATGAGAAAAAGGAAAAGAATAAAAAAGAGAACTTAGGTGGTTCTTACAGACGTGAAATAGCCAAGAAATATAAAAAGCCTAAAACCCGTGGTGATAAAAATTATAATCGTAGAAACAAAAAGCGGAAATAGTGTCTAGTGTCTGGTGTCTGGTGCCTGGTGTCTGGTGTCTGGTGTCTGGTGTCTGGTGTCTGGTGTCTGGTGAAAAGTAATATAAAATAAAAAAGCACTTATCAAATCAATGAAAAGTGCTTCTTAGAAGTCAAGTACAGCAGGACCGCATTTTATTATAAAATAAAATCTATAACCCTAACCTTATAGTTGGTCCTGCATTTGTACTTGATTTTCCGTAATGTCATTTATTGGCACTATTAGTCTTCCATTTTCGTTTTTTAGAATTATTGAGATGCTTTTTACTTCATCAATGGTATAGGTCTGATCATTGAAAATTATTTTTTGACCTACTTCAAATGTTTTTCTGGCGTAAAAAGTTCTGAGCAATTTCCCAACAACTTCTCTTGCTCCAAATCCAAAAGCAATGGCGAATGCCAATAGAAATGCAGCAATGATCATGTTTATGTTATTGGTGATTATCTCAGTATTAATCCCAGCTTGGTTTAATGCAGTAATAGAAATAAAGGTCAGTATTAAGAAAAAGACCACCTGGCTGATCATTTTAGCTCCAGATAAATCCATAGACTCAAATAATGATTTTAAGCCATTTTTTACAAAATTTGCAAACAACAATCCAAGAATGAATATGACTAAAGCAGCGAATAATTGCGGTAGATAAGATAGCAGGTCACTAATCTGTTCTGTGATGATTTCTAATCCCATAATATCTGATGCCGTAACAAAAATTACGATATACATCAGGTACTTAACTATTTTAGAAACTACCTTAACAGTGTCAAAGTTTAGTTTTTTGCCTTCAATAATCTCAATTTCGTTCAACTTATCATCTAGCTTATTGGCCTTGACAACTTTTAAAATTTTCTTTATTAGTTTAACGACCAATTTAGTAACAATCCATCCTATGATAAGCACTATAAGTGCACCTATTATATTTGGAAAAATTTCAGTGATCTCTAACCATATATTGGTTAGAGATTTCATTGCTACTTCTGAAAATTCACTCACTTTGTCCATACTTATTAATTTTAATGTTAGGGTTTATTAAGTATTACTTTTTTCTTTTGCTGGTTACACTATCAATGATATGACCTATGTTATACGAAAATAACTCAGCCAATTCCATAAACAGCTTGGCCATTGCAATATCGTGCATGACTTTTGCCTTCAGTTCTGGCGGAACTTCCTTTAAAGGCTTGTTTATTTGCTTAAATGGATTTTCCATCTTTCGTATAATTATCGTACTTACGTACCAATTTTTCTTTTGCTCTTTTTAAGCGCATTTTAACGGCGCTTTCACCGATATCTAAAGCTTCAGATAATTCCTTAATAGATAAATTATCTTGATACTTTAGCAATAAAATCATTTTCTCATCAGGCGAAATCAATTCCATTACTAGCTTTAACTGCTCTAGTCGCATGTTTTCGAACTCACGCGTAGAATCAATATTCTCTCCTATATTTTGAATGTCAATACTTTCTGAACTTACCGATTTTTTTTCAATCTTTTTGGCGGTATTTCTGGTCACATAATTTACACAATGATTGTATGTAAAAGCATACAACCAAGTAGAAAATTTTGACTTCCCTTTAAAACTTGCCAGCTTTATAAAGACTCTTAAAAAAACATCTTGTGTTAGATCTTTGGCTTCGTCAACTCCATTGGCAAATCCATAGCACTTATTATAAACCATTGTAGCATATCTATCGTACAGCACCTCAAACAACATAGTGTCGTTGGTTTTTACGATAGCTTCTACAAGCGCTTCATCGGTTAGGCTATGAACAGCTTCAGTTGTCAATTGATTTTTTAGTCTGTTAACGTTGGTTATTAAGGTTAAGACACAGTTTTTATAATGAGGTCACATTTTTTCTGCAATTTTTCTTACAAATCTTTAATTAAATTATAGTTCAGTGAATATCCTCATCAAGATATAAAATGTATATTCGTAAACTGCTAAATTTCAATCCCATACAAGATGAAAAAAATTATCATAATTCTCACCATTGCAGTTCTTTTTTTTTCGTGTAAAAAAAATGCAGACAAAATAAATACTGAAATTGGTTCAAAGGTTGCTTCAAATTATTCATGCGTACCTCCAGTAACAGATTTTAAATGGTACACAGAAGATAATATTGCACCTCTTCTAGATGGCTATGATGTTATTGATTATCCGATTACCACGAAAGACACTTTGGCTCAACGCTATTTTAATCAAGGTATGGCTTTGGCTTATGCTTTTAACCATGCTGAAGCTGCACGTTCTTTTTATTATGCTACTAAACTAGATCCAAGCTGCGCTATGGCGTTTTGGGGTTTTGCCTATGTTCTTGGCCCAAATTACAATGCAGGTATGGAGCCAGACAACTATGAGCGCGCTTATGAAGCTATACAGAAAGCGAAAGAATTATCAGTAAATGTTTCGGAAAAAGAAAGGCTATTTATTGACGCAATGGCTTTGCGCTATTCTAAAGAACCTCCAGAGGACAGAAGCCAATTGGACACTCAATATTCAGAGGCTTTAGCTAGTTTATATGACAAGTACCCAAATGATTCAGAAATATCAGTGCTTTATGCCGAATCCATGATGAATTTACATCCTTGGGATTTATTTGATAAAGAGGGAAATGCACGTCCTTGGACGCCTGAAATTATTTCAATATTAGAAAGCACCATTGAAAAACATCCAAAGCATCCAGGTGCTCATCACTTTTATATACATTCAGTTGAAATGTCCAACACACCAGAAAAATCAGATGCTTCTGCTCAACTATTCGATAATGGATTGGTTCCTGGTTCTGGTCATTTGCTACATATGCCTTCGCATACGTATATAAGGACTGGTGAATACCACAAAGGCACATTGTCAAACATTGCAGCTGCAAAAGCGGATAGTATTTATGTCACCAATTGCCATGCTCAGGGTGCTTACCCTTTAGGTTATTACCCTCATAACTATCATTTTATGGCAGCTACTGCAACACTAGAAGGTAATAGTCATTGGGCAATGGTAGGTGCTAATAAAGTTTCTGAACATGTACATCCAGACATTATGAAAGAGCCAGGTTGGGGAACGCTACAACATTATTACGTTATACCTTACTATGTTGCTGTAAAATTTAGAATGTGGGACGAAATTTTAAACATGAAATTAAACACCTACAATCTAAAATATCCTAAAGCTATTCGTCATTATGCAGAAGGCATGGCACATCTAGGGAAGGACAATATAGACAGTGCAAAAGCAGAACTTACGGCTTTAGAAACTTTAGCAAAAGATGAAAGTTTAAAAGACGTTACGATTTGGGATATTAATACAGTTTATGATTTAGTTCAAATAGCTGAAAAAGTTTTAAAAGCCGAATTATTACTTGCCAAAGCAAAAGAGAACCCAAAACATTTAAAAGAAAGTATTGTTTTACTGAGAGAAGCGGTTAAAATGGAAGACGCTTTAAACTATAATGAACCGCCAGATTGGTTTTTCTCCATCAGACATCAGTTAGGGAAAGCACTTGTGCTTAATGGTCAACAAGACTTAGCCATTGAGGTTTACAAAGAAGATTTAAAGAATTATCCCAATAATGGCTGGGCTTATCACGGTATGCTAAATGCTTACAAAACTTCGGATGACAAAGCACAAATAGAAGCCACAACTGAATTGTTTAAAAACAGTTGGAAACATGCGGACTTTGAATTATAGAGGGAATTGTTCTTTTTAAGAGAATTTATCGCTTCAACTTTAGTGTCTTTCAAAAATTCAATCATTTACTAATGAGCATGTTACAGTTTGTCGGAAAGCTATAACCATTAATCGAAGTTCCAGGTGAAAAATTTTGAAACCTCTATAAAAATTTTAATTTTAAATGAATAAAAGACCAAATCTAACGTTATAATAGCCCTTACTATTATTTATTAACCGCTTATAATGAACGATTATCTACACAATACCATTCCTAATCTAAAACCTTTTGATTTTGATCGGCATCACGATTCTCATTTAATAAATCAGCAGTGGGTTCTGGTGAATGGTATTTCTAAGAAGAAAGCTATTTACACCTTTAGAAAAGATAACATTCTAGAAATTGAACGAAAGGATGCTTCTATAAAAACGTCATGGGATATAGATATCCAAAATATCTTTACCATAGAAACAGAAGATGGTATCATTACAGTTAAAGCCTATTTTAAGGATGACGATATCTTAGTTTTGAATCATCAGGACAAACAAGAATTTGCAATGTATATAAATACGACGAATTACGAGAATGAACTCAATTCCGTTGAAGATATTCAATCTTACCTAAAGCAGAAGTACAAAAAGAAAGTAAGCAACATTATCTACGAACACGAATTCTATTACATCTCAAAATCCGAAGAGTTTGGCCCAAATACCGTTGAAGAACTTACAGAAAAGGTGAAAAACGAAGAGATTAGCGCCTATTGTTTTGTGCGTGATGTTAATGAAGGGGATTATTCTAAACGGTTACGTATTGCAGATTTGATGCAAGAGTTGTAATCATAAAGCATTGAAGATAGAAAAAGCGAACCACACTTCAACTTCGCTCAGTGACCAGTTCGCTTTTTAGATAACTAAATTAACTTAAGCTAAGCATGCAAAGCTCTATCATCAGTAGCAGCCAAAGCCGCTTCCTTAATAGCTTCTGCAAACGTTGGGTGTGCATGCGAATATCTCGAAATATCCTCAGCAGACGCTCTAAATTCCATAGCTGTAACCGCTTCTGCGATTAAATCTGCACAACGCGCGCCAATCATGTGGACACCTAGGACTTCATCTGTGGTTTTATCGGCTAAAATTTTCACAAATCCATCTATATCACCACTAGCTCTTGCACGACCTAGCGCTCTAAATGGAAATTGCCCAACCTTATATTCAACTTTATCTTCCTTAAGTTCTTCTTCGGTCTTACCTACAGCAGCAACTTCTGGCCATGTGTACACCACGCCAGGAATTAAGTTATAATCTATATGTGGTTTTTGTCCTGCTAAAGTTTCGGCAACAAAGACACCTTCCTCTTCAGCTTTGTGTGCTAACATCGCTCCTCTTACCACATCTCCAATAGCATAAATGTTCTTGGTGCTAGTCTGTAAATGATCGTTTACTTCAACCTGTCCTCTATCATTGATTTTTACTCCAGCAGCTTCAGCATTCAACCCGTCTGTATAAGGACGACGACCAACAGAGACTAAACAATAATCTCCTTTAAATTCTACAACCTCACCTTTTTTGTTCTCAGCTTTTACAATGACTTCCTTGCCTTTATTCTCTACAGACTGTACCTTATGAGAAACCATCATTTTGCATTTGGCTTTCTTAAAGACTTTATTCAATTCTTTAGATAAGCCAGCATCCATGGTTGGCAGTATTCTATCCATATACTCCACAACTGTGACTTCTGCTCCTAAACGTCTATAAACCTGACCAAGCTCCAGACCAATAACACCACCACCAATAATGATTAAATGTTTAGGCACTTCTTTTAGTTTTAAAGCTTCTGTTGAAGTGATGATGCGTTCTTTATCTAATTTTATAAAAGGTAAATTAGATGGCTTAGAACCTGTAGCGATAATGGTGTTTTTTGCTTCAATTTCTCCAGCATCCTTACCATCAATCTTAATGTGTGTTGCATCCTTAAAAGAACCTAAACCTTCGTAAACATCGATATTGTTTTTTTTCATTAAGAAATCAATGCCACCTATGGTTTGATCTACCACGGCTTGCTTACGAGCTATCATTTTTTCTAGATTTACCTTAATTTCACCAGGAATCTCAATACCATGATCTTCAAAATGTTTTGTAGCTTCTTCATAATGATGCGAAGAACTCAATAAGGCCTTACTAGGAATACAGCCTACGTTTAAACAAGTTCCTCCAAGTGTTGAATATTTTTCAATAATAGCCGTTTTCATGCCCAATTGCGCGCAACGGATTGCTGCCACATAACCACCTGGACCCGAACCTATTATTGATACATCGTATGATTTCATAATGTTTTAGTTTATTTTAAATTGAAATGCTAATTGAAATGCTCTGTTAAAATTTTTATTATCAATTGCAGTGACATCGGTTAATCCGAAATAATATCTCACCGAAGCACTAACTTTTTCAGAAATTACAAGAGTTGCTCCTGCATTGATACCAAAATCCCTATCGTAAAAATCTGATTTCACATCTGCCAAGGAACCTGTTCCGTTTTTAGCCGTTACTAACAAACCAACTTGTGGACCAGCATCGAAACTGAATTTTTCTGAAACAAAATATTTGGCCATAACTGGCAATATTATATAATTGAGTCTAACATTAGATGTATTCCCCTCACTATCGAGCTTAAATCCATATACTGAAAAAAGTAATTCTGGCTGAATTTTAAAATCTTTGGCTGCATCTATCTCCATAAAAAATCCTGCATGAAAATTCACCATTGAAGATAAATTATCAGTACCATCGCCAGATAAATTGGATATGTTTCCACCTATTTTAATACCCATTGGATGTTCTTGGGCATTGCCATTAAGTACTGCTAAAAGTAGAAGAATAAAAAGTATTCTCATTGTATTGCAAAATGAGATGCAAAAATACAAATGTTTTGTCGGAAGGCAATGGAAATAAAATCTAGAAATAACTATAAACTATTAGACCTTTTTTGCCACTAAAGTAAGGCCTGGTTCATTGATAGTTAAAGACTTAACGATACCATCTTCAACCTGAAATGTTATATATACTGAACTTATTCCATTATACAAGAACTTGTTATTACCTACAGGATACAGACCTCCACCAAACTTGCCCAATTTGCCAAGAGATAACATTTTGCGCATATTCACTTTTACCGAAAACCCTTCATTTTCTCCATCACCATAACGATAATCACCTAAATATTTTGGCATTTGATCTTCATCCAGTTTTTCATACGTCTCACCATCAGCATCGCCCAACATTTGCAAATAATCTATAAGTTTTTCGGAATTTAAAATCTGTTGACTTGTCATTTTGTCCTTCATCCTTAATCCAACCTCAGCATGTTGCAAAAGACTTATACCATGTGGACCTTGAAGTTTCTGAATTCCTGGTGTCATTTCTATCATTGATTTTACAATATTATAACCTCCAAGCATCGCATAAGTGAACATGGTTGGCCGAGCTCCTTTGCTCATCAAATAATCCACAATATCCCTTCTACCTACATGCGAAGCTGCTCCAATGGCAGATTCCCAATCTCCAAAGCTCCAATCCCATGTGGCACGAGCCAACTCAGTACGTTTATCGACCAATTCCTTAACACGGTCAAGGTCAAAATGCGACTTACCGACTACCTCATTAACAATCTCATCATCTATTGAAGGGTAACGATGAAACAGTTTTCCATCATTCTTTTGATAAGATAAAATTTGTTTGGCGAATGTAATACTAGGAATTGAGATAGCAAGTGCCCCAAAAATTGAACTTTTTACAACGGCTCTTCTCGATATTGGTTGTGATAGTTTCATAATGACTGATTTAAATAGTCATATTAAGATATAGATAATATACCAATCAATTTATATCATTAGCAAAGAATTAACTTGGAGTTAAATTCGATTTAAGAAGGAAATCCGAGCATTTCACCCATACCAACCGTAAACAGCCAGCAACCATAAATGGCATGTTCAATAGACACCAAAAGCGTGGATTTTGTTTTTTTGAAGGTAAGTGCAAATAGAATTCCGCCAATAAAAGTCAACACCATCACCAGCGTGTTTTTAAAGAAAAGATGCGCTAAGGAAAATAGTGCAGCATTCACCAAAATAAAAAGGGCGTCATTTCTAAACAAAGATTCGTAACGTTGAAAGAAAAACGTTCTGTAAATCAATTCTTGGGGATAGACTGAAAAAATGGTATAAATAAACAATATCAAAGCCCAGAACATGGGTTTATTCTTTATGACAACAAATAAGTTTTCTACATCGAAGATATACATGTATATCGCTGTCAACATGCTGATAGAAATTAGCTTTATTGCGGTACGCATCCAAAATTGTTTCCAGTTGATGTGTTGCCTAATCTTGAATTTGTTGTTTTCCACCTTAAGAAGTACATAGACCACATATACAAAGCCCAGACAACCTATGGCCATCTTAATCCAGATATTGAACTCCAAAGCAAAGCTTGTGGGAACCAATACAAAAATCACAAAAAACTCTATAAGTCTATACCGAATGCTTTGCATAAGCTATATTGAAATTGCTGTGGTGTGTTTTACCTCGTTAATCATAAACATACTATAAGTACTGCCAATATGATCTATTGTGGTTAATTTTTTTACCATAAACTCCCTAAACGCCTCCATGTCCTCAACTAAAACTTTGATAAGATAATCATAATCTCCACTAATATGATAACATTCCAACACCTCGTCAAGTTTTGCCACTTCCCTTTCAAACTTAACAACATAATCTTGAGTATGCTGAACTAATTTAATGCTACAAAATACCACAAAATCTTTATCCACACTCTTCTGGTCAACTAATGCCACATATTTTTTAATAGTACCATTGTTTTCAAGCTTTTTAATTCGCTCGTAAACCGCTGTAACCGATAAACCTAATGCATACGCAAGTGCCTTATTAGTTTGCTTACTATCTCGCTGCAATAGCTTTAATAGTTTTTTATCAATTTCATCGTACATCATAATTATATTTTTTCTGTTACAACGCTCTTATGATTACAAAATAAGAATATATAACTATAACACTTAATAAATATAGTTTTATTTTCTAAATAATAGCTTAACTATTGATTATTAGTCTATATATAATGACTTTTGTTAAAACCAATAATACTAAAATTATGAAATTTAAACCTGCAAACAACATACAAGATTTACAATATTTTGGAGAATTTGGTGGTGTTAACCCATCAATATCCGATTCATCAACCTATACATTCCTATCGGCAAAAACGATGTTCGATACCTTTGAAGGCAATGCAGATGGATGTTACTTATACTCACGTCATTCCTCGCCTTCAAATTTATATTTAGGCGAAGCACTCGCTGCTATGGAAGGCACAGAAACAGCGACGGTAACAGCTTCTGGAATGGGAGCCATAACACCAGTGTTATTACAACTTTGTGCTTCTGGTGAACACATTGTAAGCAGTAGAACGATTTATGGCGGCACTTACGCTTTTCTAAAGAACTTCGCACCTCGATTAGGCATAGACACCTCATTTGTGGATATCACAAAGTTAGAAACCGTTGAAGCTGCCATTACACCAAAAACAAAAGTGTTGTATTGTGAGTCTGTTAGCAACCCTCTACTCGAAGTAGCAGATATCAAAGGTCTAGCTGAATTAGCAAAAAAACACAACCTACAATTAGTGGTGGACAATACTTTTTCTCCATTATCGATTTTACCAGTAAATTTGGGTGCAGATGTGGTCATTCATAGTTTAACAAAATTCATTAACGGATCTTCTGATACCGTTGGTGGTGTGGTTTGTGGAACACAAGAATTTATTGACCAATTGAGAAATGTTAATGATGGTGCAGCCATGTTGTTAGGTTCAACAATGGATAGTTTGCGCTCTGCTTCAGTATTGAAGAACTTAAGAACACTTCACATTAGAATGCAACAACACAGCCAAAATGCAACGTATTTGGCTGAGAAATTTGAAAAAGACGGACTAACAACCGTTTACCCAGGATTAGCCTCTCACCCATCACATGAGTTGTTTAAATCCATGATGAACGAAAAATACGGATTTGGAGGAATGTTGACCATTGATGTTGGCACATTAGACAAAGCTAATGGCTTAATGGAATTGATGCAAGAACGCAACTTAGGATATTTAGCTGTGAGTTTAGGATTTTACAAAACCTTATTCAGTGCTCCAGGAAGCTCTACATCTTCCGAAATACCAGAAGATGAACAAGAAGCTATGGGATTAAGTGATGGACTGATACGTTTTTCAATTGGATTAGATGCTGATATTGAACGTACCTATGACATGATGAAAGCCTGTATGATTGAGTTGAATATTCTTGAAGCTGAAATGGTATAATTAAAGTCCAGACCTGATAGGTTTTAAACCTGTCGGGTCTTAATCACCTCCCTTTCAATCTTCGCCAAAGGGCATCCATAGTATATTCAAAATCCTCCATTTCTGGCGCAAATGGTTTCATGTTCAATCGGTCTCCATCTTTGAACAATCTTAAATTAAAAACCGCCTTGTAGCCATTGCGAGTTTCTACCAGTGGATATCTTAAATCTTTATATAAATAGTTATCATCAGCTGTTAATTCTACATTAAAATAGTCATTGCTAAACCATGCCAAGTCTCTAATGTCATTGTATTCCGCTTTTGTCAACGCTCTTGTTTTTGGAATGGTTTGCCAATCAGAAAAACGATTAGAGGCATCAAACAAAGAATAAAAACCAACTTGGTAAGCCTCCTCGGTTTCTGCGATACCATACCAGAGCACGTTGTTTAAAATGGCAGGTTGTGTACTATATCTTGAATAGCTTATGCCTTTATCAGAAAGCGAATTTTCAAAAACATTATCAACATATATCTTGTTGAAGATGGTCAATAGCATATAAAACGAGCTGATACCGATTCCTAATTTTAACCATAAACGTCTTCGGTTACTTTTTCTTTTGAAAAACATCAAAATAATCAAACAAATTAAAAACGGTGCCGTATATAAAGGGTCTGCAACGGCAATATTATTGAAAGCCACGCGATAATTTGAAAACGGTGCAAATAATTGCGTACCATAAGGTGTAAAGCAATCTAAAATCGGATGGGTGAATAATGACCAAAAGAAAAGTTTGGTCCAGTCTTTTTGTGTTGTGGTATGTAATCGTTTTCCTGAATTATAAAGCTTATGTACCAACCAACCTAATAAAAAAGCTGCTAAAACTGAAAATAATACCGAATGCATAAACCCTCTATGAAACAACATGGCGTCAATCTCATTGCCGTACAATAAAGATCCAACAAAGACGTCTAAATCTGGAATTGTACCACCAATAGCGCCAAACAAAAGCGCTTTGTTTCCTATTTTTTTACCAAGGACAGCTTCTCCACAAGCTGCACCTAAAATGATCTGAGTTAATGAATCCATACAGACCCGTAAAAATACAATTTAGAAAATAAATAATTAATCGGATTTTTAACTGTTTAACCTGTATCTATTCAATAAATCTGTATTTTTTATAATCTGACGCTGAACACTCGTTTTTAAATTTTTTATTTCTTCATCTCGCTTAGAATTGTGAACAACATCAGAATTTGCTTCTAAAAAATTTATATAACTTAAGGTCTTCAAGTTTCTTTTAAGATGACGATTTTCCTTTTTTATTTGCAATTCTATATGAGTTTCGTTTTTAAAACTTGATACTTCAGTACCTTTAATCTGGTTTCCCTCAAAGTGTAATTTTAATCTTGAAAAACTAACTGATTGTACTTTACGACTGAGAAAATGAATATTATTTTGAGGATAAGAATAATCATTGGATAATACCGTAGATCTACCAATAGCAATTAAGTATATACAAAATGCTAGTATTATTACAAAAAACAACACAAAATATACAGAAGCGATCATAACTTATCAGTTTTATGGTCTAATTATTAATGTGACACAGATAGTATACTCTTTTGTCACATTTTTTCGATAAACTACAGGAATAATCTTTTTAAACATTTCTTGCATATCGATAAGCCAAATACATAATTTAAAATCATTTTATTATGTAAAGTTTAAGCTAATAACTTAACCTATGTTCTAATAAGACAAACTAAAGTTCAATTACCCTATATTAAAATCTTTTAAATATTATATGTATAAGTGAATAAGCATTTGAATTGCACATATTATTTGTGATAAAAAAGAGAATGTCGTAACATTACAAAACTAAACTGAATTATAATGCAAGACAACGATTTATCTCAAATTGACACTGAAGACCAAAATATTATTGATAACACAGAGCTTAATATCTGGGAAGCATTAATACCTGTTTTTGCATTAGTAGGTATATTGGCTTACAATATATATGTTTATGGTGATGATGCCTTAAGTGGAAGTAATCAATTTATTCTTTTAATGGGTGCCGCAGTTGCGGCTATTGTTGGCTTTTTTAACAAGGTCAAGTACACAAGAATGCTCGAAGAGGTTGCAGAAAATGTAAAATCCACAACTGGTGCATTACTCATACTTTTAATGGTTGGAGCACTTGCTGGTACATGGTTAATCAGTGGCATAATACCTACAATGATATATTATGGATTACAAATTCTAAATCCTACAATTTTTCTTGCTGCTAGTGTGGTCATATGTGCAATTATTTCAATAGCAACAGGAAGCTCATGGACCACATCGGCAACAATAGGCATAGCCTTGATTGGTATTGGAAAAACACTTGGAATAGATATAGGAATGACAGCTGGAGCTGTACTGTCTGGCGCCTATTTTGGAGATAAAATGTCACCATTAAGTGACACCACCAACTTAGCGCCAGCAATGGCTGGCGGAGAGTTATTTTCTCACATTAAGTACATGGCTCTTACTACCATACCTACCATAGTTATTACACTTATTATTTTTATTATTATCGGTCTTAATATTAACACTTCTGGGACACCCCAAATAAATGATAAATTAAATGCCATAGATGGTGCTTTTAATATTAGTCCTTGGCTTTTTATTGTTCCAGTAATAGTAATCCTAATGATAATTAAAAAAACTCCTCCTCTTATTGCTTTGTTAATTGGAGCTTTATTAGGCGGAATAACTGCAATTATTGCGCAACCTCAAATCATAACCACTATCGCTGGTGCAGAGACACTAACGTTCCAATCAGCATACAAAGGAGTAATGAATGCTTTAACGGTTGACACGGCTGTTACAACCTCGAGCGCAGAACTTAATGACCTTTTCACTTCTGGTGGCATGAAAGGTATGCTAGGCACCATTTGGTTAATTATTTGTGCAATGGTATTTGGTGGCATTATGGATGCCATAGGTGCCTTATCTCGAATTACGGACTCTTTACTAAAAATGGCTACAAGTGTATTTGGATTATTTGCCAGTACTGTTGCCAGTTGCCTTGCATTAAATCTTACAGCATCTGATCAATATTTAGCATTAGTTGTTCCTGGTAAAATGTTTAAAAAAGCTTATGAAGACAGAGGATTGGCACCAGAAAATTTAAGTAGAACACTTGAGGATTCCGGTACTGTAACCTCGGTTTTAATTCCTTGGAATACCTGCGGAGCTTACCATTCAAAGGTTTTATTTGGTTACGCAGGTGCCACGGCATATATCCCTTATGCTTTCTTTAGCATAATTAGTCCGTTTATGACTTTACTTTTCGCAGCTTTCAAAATTAAAATCAAACAATTAAGAAGCAAATAGACTAACTATATCTTTTAATAAATATTTAAAATACATCTTCATTGTCAATCCTATATTGATGCGTAACTTTGCAGCCGAATTTAAATTTTAACATAAAAAATAAATTAAAAAAATGGCTGTATTAGTAGGAAAAAAAGCACCTCAATTTAATGCACAAGCGGTTGTTAACGGTCGCGAATTTGAAGAAAATTTCTCTTTAGATCAATTTATAGGAAAAAAGCACGTTGTGCTATTCTTTTATCCAAAGGATTTTACATTTGTTTGCCCAACGGAATTACACGCATTTCAAGAAAAGCTGAAAGAATTTAAGTCTCGTAACACTGAAGTTGTTGCCGTATCTACAGATACAGAGCAATCGCACTTTGGTTGGTTACAATTGGAAAAAAACAAAGGTGGCATCCAAGGTATTACCTATCCTTTAGTTGCTGATACTAACAAGACTATTTCTAAGAATTACGATGTCTTGGCTGGTGATTATTACTATGATGAAAATGATATGTTACAAGCTGAAGGCGAATTAATCGCTTACAGAGGGTTGTTCTTAATTGATAAGGAAGGTATCGTTCGTCATCAAATAGTGAACGATTTACCATTAGGAAGAAATGTTGATGAAGCTTTACGTATGGTAGATGCTTTACAATTTGTTGAAGAAAATGGTGAGGTTTGCCCAGCCAACTGGAACAAAGGTAAAACAGGAATGCAAGCCACTCACGAAGGTGTTGCTGAGTTTTTGGAAAAGCATGTGAATTAATTTATCATAGTTAATTCATTTAAAAGAGATTATCAGAAATAAACATTGTCAATCTGAACTTGTTTCAGATTCTAATTGTAATTGAAACTTTAGCCATAAAGATTCTGAAATAAATTCAGAATGACAGTTTCAACATTATTTCTGATAATCTTTTTCTATTTCAAAATTTCTTCAAGATTCTTAAATCCCTTTTCAACAGCATAATCCAGTGCTGTTTTGTTATTATTATCTTTTAAAGACTTATCCGCTCCTTTATTTAAGAGCATTTTTACTACAAGTGGCTGGTCGTACATGGTTGCAAAAATCAGAGCTGTCTCTCCATTATTGTTTTGAACATTGACATCTGCTTTATTCCGAAGCAATAAATTTACCAAACCTGTATGGCCTTTAAAAGACACACCTATTAAAGCCGTATTTCCAGCCGAATCACTAGCATCGACATCTGCGTTATACTCCAGAAGTGTTTTAGCAATAGCCTCTTGATTAAAATAGGTAGCAAAAATCAATGGCGTAAACCCTCTTGAATCTTTTATGTTAACCAACTCTGGATTTCTCTTAAGTTGCAACCTTACATTTTCCTCTTTTCCGGATTTTATGGTGTTAAAGAATAATTCTTGTTCGTTCATAATTTTATATTTTCTTAAAAGGTTATAAGATTCCTGCCGTAGTTTATCTTGAGCTTAGTAAGTAGAAAGGCAGAAATGACACATTAAAAAAGGAATGCATTTAAAAAATTACATTCCTTTTTTATTCATAAACTGTTAATCGGTCTTATTTTAAATCGAATCGATCTGCATCCATTACTTTGGTCCAAGCAGCAACAAAATCCTTTACAAATTTTTCTTCAGCATCATTTGCACCATAAACTTCAGCTACCGCTCTTAATTCGGTATTAGATCCAAAGATTAAATCAGCTCTTGTACCAGTAAACTTTACTTCTCCCGTTCTACGATCTCTTCCTTCAAAATATTTTTCATCTTCTGAAGTTGCACTCCAGGTATAAGTCATATCTACTAAGTTCTTAAAGAAATCATTAGTAAGATGCCCAACATTTTCGGTAAACACTCCATGTTTAGAACCATCGAAATTAGCTCCCAATACACGCATACCTCCAACGAGTACAGTCATTTCTGGAATAGAAAGTGACATTAAATTTGCTTTATCAATTAATAAATCTTCAGCAGCAACATCTACATTAGAATTCTGATAATTTCTAAAACCATCACCTAATGGTTTTAAGTAGTTAAATTGTTCAATATCTGTTTGCTCTTGGGTGGCATCACCTCTTCCTTGAGAGAATGGCACGGAAATATTGTGTCCTGCATGTCTTGCTGCTTCTTCTACACCAACTGTACCTGCCAATACAATAAGATCAGCCATTGAAACTGTTCCGTTGAATTCATTTTGAATTCCTTCTAAAACATTAAGAACCTTATTTAATTCTTCAGGGTTGTTCACTTTCCAACTGCGTTGTGGCTCTAGACGTAATCGTGCACCATTAGCACCACCTCTTTTGTCAGAATTTCTATAGGTTGAAGCCGAAGCCCAAGCTGTTTTTACCATTTCTGAAATCGATAAACCAGATGCAAGAATCATTTTCTTTAAGGATTCAATATCAGAATCTGTTAATGTATAATCTACTTTTGGGATAGGGTCTTGCCAAATCAATTCTTCTTTTGGCACTTCAGGTCCTAAGTATCGATCAATTGGTCCCATATCTCTATGGGTTAATTTATACCAAGCTCTAGCGAAAGCATCTTCGAATGCTTTATGGTCCTTATGAAAGCGCTTAGAGATTTCTAAATACGCAGGATCAGTTTTTAAAGCAATATCTGCCGTTGTCATCATCAATTCCTGTCTTCCGTTTGGATCACCAGCTTTAGGTGCCATTCTCGCTTTAGACTCAGCCGTTGGTCTCCATTGATGAGCACCTGCCGGACTCTTAGTTAATTCCCAGTCGTAATTTAATAGCACATCAAAATAGTCGGCATCCCATTTAGTCGGATTTGGTGTCCATGCTCCTTCAATCCCACTAGTAATAACATCTTCTAAAACACCAGATTGGTATGAATTTTTCCAACCCATACTCATTTGCTCAATAGGTGCTCCATGTGGTTCTGCACCTACAAATTGGTTAGGATCTGCAGCTCCATGCGCTTTACCGAACGTATGACCACCTGCAACCAAAGCTACAGTTTCTTCATCATTCATTGCCATACGACCAAATGTTTCCCTTACATCTTTAGCAGAGCCCATAGGATCTGGATTACCATCAGGACCTTCAGGATTTACATATATCCAACCCATCATTACAGCTGCAAGAGGATCTTCTAAATCCCTAGTGTTATAATCCTTACCGTCATAACGCGCTTCATTTGCTCCCCATTCTGTTTCACTTCCCCAGTAAACATCTTGTTCTGGCTCCCATATATCTTCTCGCCCTGCTGCAAAACCAAACGTTGGAAATCCCATAGATTCTAATGCGCAATTACCAGCTAAAATCATTAAATCTGCCCAAGAAATTTTGTTTCCATATTTCTTTTTTATTGGCCATAATAACAATCTGGCTTTGTCTAGATTGCCATTATCTGGCCAACTATTAATTGGGGCAAATCTCTGATTGCCAGTACCTGCTCCACCTCTACCATCTCCAACTCTATATGTACCAGCACTATGCCAAGCCATACGAATCATAAAACCACCATAGTGACCATAATCTGCTGGCCACCAATCTTGGGAATCGGTCATGAGGTTTAAAACGTCCTGTTTTAATTCGTCATAGTTTATACTGTTAAAAGCCTCAGCGTAATTAAAATCTTCTCCTAGCGGATTTGACTTTGCTGCATGCTGTCTTAAGATATTTAGTTTAAGTTCATTTGGCCACCAGTCTCTATTTTTTACTCCTCCTCCACCAACTGCATTTTGTTTGCCACTTAAAAAAGGGCAATTACTAGCTGTACTTTCATTAAGCTCAAAGGTTTCAGTATTCTTATTATCCATTTGTATTTGGTTTTATCAGTTTTAATTTCGTTGTCTATAAATTTATGAAATTATGAGCATCTAATAAAGTCTCTATATCTTTTTATCTAATGTTTTTATAGTCAAAACTTATGATATAGATTATTTGAATAACATTAATGCATATTAAATGATTCTTGATGTAGGAAATCTTACCAAAAAGTTGTAACTTAATGTGATCATTTAACACCTATAGTTATGAGTACTTCAGAATATACAAAAGTTTACAGCGGTAACTTCGTTGTTGTAACACGTTTAAAAAGCGAATTAGAGAATACTGGGATTATTCCAATTATTAAAGACGAAGGCGAATCGCAACGTTTAGCTGGCTATGGCTCCATGAACCAAGGCTTTCAGGAAGTCTTTGTTCATAATGACGAATTGGATAAAGCGGTTGCTATTGTGGAACGGGTTAAGGGTGAGATGGAGGCATGAGGCAAAAATTCTCATATTTTATTGCATTCTTTTTATTATTTTTCAACTGTAACAATGATAGCAAACATTTAATTACAGAAAACACTTTCAAGAACAAAACGTTTGTCTCATACTATGAATCGGAAAAAGATTCATTAATCGTTGAATTTACCGATTCAACTTACCAATACTTAAACTTTAGCAAAGAAAGGCGCAATTGGCGCATCACATATTACGATAATTCAACTTTTTTAATTTTAGATAGAATAGCAATTGGAATTAAGCAACTAAATGATTCTACTTTTAAATGCTTTAATGTAAGTTATAATGATGTAGAATTTGAAATGAGATTAAGAAAGCCGAAATGGAAAAAAGAAAAAATTTATGGCAAATGGGTTGAGGATATTTATCGTGGAAAAACCGAAGACTTCTTTCCTCCATTCACTGTTCCATATCCTAAAGAAGATTACAGTTGGCCACCATTTTATGAGATTTCAGAAAACAAAATAGTTAGTAATTATTATTTAGTAAATGAATCTAAATATGAAATAAACAATTCGAACGAATATTTATTTATGTGCTTAAATAATTATAAGAAAGGAGAAGAACTAGAATGGAGAATTAAAGTAGTTACAGACTCAACATTAATTATAAGCCGTATGATTGATAGAACATATCAAGATTATGACTCTAATGAATTTTCAGAAGATATAAAACTAATTAGAATAGATAACTAAGCCGTCACAGCATACATCTTCTCACGCTGCTCTTTAATCTTTTTATCACTCATATATTCATCAAAAGTCATATAGCGATCAATGACTCCGTTTGGCGTGAGCTCAATGATTCTATTACCAACAGTTTGTGCAAACTCGTGATCGTGCGTGGTTAATAATACAGTTCCTTTAAAATTTTTAAGGGCATTGTTAAATGCGGTAATACTTTCCAAGTCCAAGTGGTTAGTTGGTTCATCAACCATAAGCACATTAGCTCTAATCATCATCATACGACTTAGCATACAACGTACTTTTTCTCCTCCAGATAATACGTCTGAAGTTTTAAGGGCTTCCTCTCCACTGAAAATCATTTTTCCGAGGAATCCTCTGATGTATACCTCTTCGCGTTCCTCTTCAGAGGTTGCCCATTGACGTAACCAATCCACCAAACTTAGTTTGTTGTTGAAGAATTCACTGTTATCTAATGGTAAATAAGATTGATTTGTTGTTACTCCCCAATTATATTTACCAGAATCCGCTTTTTGCTTTCCATTAATGATTTCATAAAAAGCCGTAGTGGCTCTCGAATCCTTGGAATACACAACAACCTTATCACCTTTCGCTAAATTGATATCAATATTCTTGAACAATACTTCACCATCTAAACTTGCCGATAAGCCTTCAACATGTAAAATTTGGTCACCAGCTTCGCGTTCGCGCTCAAAAATGATGGCAGGATAACGTCTGCTACTTGGTTTAATATCCGAAATGTTCAATTTATCGATCATCTTCTTTCTACTCGTTGCCTGCTTGGATTTTGCAACGTTAGCAGAAAAACGACGAATAAACTCCTCAAGTTCTTTTTTCTTCTCTTCAGCTTTTTTGTTTTGTTGTGCACGTTGTTTTGCTGCTAATTGAGACGATTCGTACCAAAACGTATAGTTACCAGAATAATGGTTAATCTTTCCGAAGTCAATATCAGAGATATGTGTACAAACAGCATCTAAAAAGTGTCTATCGTGAGATACCACAATGACGCAGTTATCATAGTTTGCCAGGAAATTTTCCAGCCAAGTAATAGTTTCGTAATCCAAGTCGTTGGTAGGCTCATCCATAATCAATACATCCGGATTTCCGAATAAAGCCTGAGCCAAAAGTACACGTACCTTTTGCTTACCATCTAAATCTGCCATTAAGGTATAATGAAAGTCTTCCTTAATGCCTAAGTTGGATAATAATGCTGCAGCATCAGAATCGGCATTCCACCCGTTCATTTCTTCAAACTCTACTTGAAGCTCACCTATCTTTTCAGCATTCTCGTCTGTATAATCAGCGTATAGTGCATCGATTTCGGTCTTTAATTTGTATAAAGGTTTGTTACCTTTTAAAACGGTTTCTAAAACCGTATCCTCATCGTGTTTGTTGTGATTCTGCTCTAAAACAGACATACGCTTACCAGGCTCAAGATGAACGTTTCCAGATGTTGGATCCATTTTTCCTGCTAAAATCTTTAAAAACGTTGACTTTCCTGCACCATTGGCACCAATGATACCGTAACAATTTCCATTGTTAAATGTAGTGTTGACATCATCAAAAAGGATGCGTTTTCCGAACTGTACTGAAAGATTAGAAACTGATAACATTTTATAGTTTTAAAATTTGGCGCAAAAGTAGAAAATTTAAGCGATTAAGCGAAATAAAAGCACCTTATAACAAGATTTAACGTGGCATTAACAAGGCATGAAGGTTTCAACACATATTTTTGTTACACTAAATTGATGAAATTCCCCATGTTGACTAGACACATAGCTTTATCATTACTTTTGCTAACCATTGTCCTTGGATGTAAATCTAGCAGTGGAGAAAATAATGACTATGCCTATATTGGTGGTGAAATCATAAACCCAAAAAATAAAAGTGTAATACTTCACAATACTCAGGGAGAAGTCTTTGACACCCTGAATCTCGACGCAAATAACAGATTTATACATAAAATAGAAAATCTAGAGTCTGGCCTATATTTAATTAGACATGGTGGCGAATATCAAACGGTATTATTAGAACCCTCTGATAGTATAATGTTTAGACTTAACACTTATGATTTTGACGAATCATTGGTGTTTACGGGGAAAGGAGCAAAAAAGAACAATTATCTTATAAAAACTTACCTTTCTAATGAGTCTGAGGCCAAAAAATTAGTGAAATACTCTAAAATGGAACCTGAGGCTTTCAATGAATTTGTTGAAAAAAGACGAAAGCGACAATTGGAAGAATTTTATCAGTTTTTAGAATATAACGACGAATCCGAGTTTTTTAAATCCATAATTGAAGCCAATATCAATTACAATAGCTATGCAGACAAGGAAATTTATCCTTTTGCCTACTTTGGGAACAATAAACTTATTCACATTAAAGATTTACCAGAAGATTTTTATGCTCATAGAGATAACATAGATTACAATGCTAATCATTTGAGTCATTTCTTTTCTTACAATCGTTTTTTATTTTCCAATATTGATAATCTGGCCATAAAAACTTATTACAAAAACAATCCATATCACAGTAAGTTTGATAGACATTCTCTAGCGTATAACAAGTCTAAATTAGATTTAGTTGATAGTATTGTTTCTGATGAAGCCATAAAAAACAACTTACTTAAATACAAGACCAAAGATTACGTCAGTTACAACCACACAGAAGCGGAAGCTAACGAATTACTTGATTATTATTTAGCAAAGAGTACTAATGAAGAGGATAAGGCATCTATGAAAGATTTGGTGTCTTCATTACGCCTTTTGAGACAAGGTAATCCTTTACCGAATTTGGCTGTAGTTAATTATAATGATACAGAGCACTATCTAAGATCTATTATTAATAAACCGACCATCATCTATTTTTGGTCTTCAAACTCTAAAAGCCAGTATAGAAACAGTCATTATATAGTTGCGGAGTTAAAAGTGATGTTTCCACAGGTAGATTTTATATCCATTAACGTTAACGATAATGACGATAAATTCTGGAAAAACATTATCAACAATTATGATTTTCCTACAATTAATGAATTTAAGTTCAAGGATTCTAAAGCAGCACGTAAGACATTGGCCGTAAACTATCTAAATAAAGCTATTATTGTTGATGAGAATGCTGTGATATTGCATCCTAATGCCAATATCTTTAGCTCTGAGTTTAACGAAACCCTTGAAGGACTTCTACAAAAAAAGCACCTTATCGCTAAACGTTAAGATGCTTTATAAGTATATAAATCAGTTCTTTTCTAATTTCCTTTCTTATAATCTGCTAAGAATTTCTCTAAGCCAATATCCGTTAAAGGATGCTTTAATAAGCCAACGATTGAGCTTAAAGGACCTGTCATTACATCTGCTCCCAATTTAGCACAATCAATAACGTGCATAGTGTGACGTATAGAGGCTGCTAAAATTTGTGTTTCAAAAGCGTAGTTGTCATAGATATGACGAATTTCTGCAATAAGATTTAAACCATCTGTAGAAATATCATCCAAACGACCAATAAATGGAGATACATAAGTTGCACCAGCTTTTGCGGCAAGTATTGCTTGTCCTGGAGAAAACACCAATGTAACATTAGTTTTTATACCTCTATCAGAAAAATATTTACAAGCTTTTACACCATCCTTTATCATTGGTAATTTAATAACGATTTGATCGTGTAATTCAGCTAAAGCTTCACCTTCTCTAACCATGCCCTCAAAATCGGTAGATATAACCTCAGCAGAAACATCTCCATCTACAATATTGCAAATATCTACATAGTGTTTCATAATGTTATCCGTACCAGTAATACCTTCCTTCGCCATTAAAGATGGGTTTGTTGTTACGCCATCTAAAATGCCCATATCTTGAGCCTCTTTAATTTGGTCTAAGTTTGCTGTATCAATAAAAAATTTCATAGAAAATTGTTGTGTTTTTAGTTGCTGCAAATTTACAACTATTCGTTAGGTTGACTTCAAAGAAATAGTCAAAATATATTAACAAGTTATTGAACAATTAAGGTATATGTCTTCTGTGTACTGTGATTGCATAAAGTATCCGTATAGTAGGCATCTCCATCATCATCGTATTCTACATTAACTGGACCTTCTACATATAAGTAAACCTCAATTTCAAAAGTTCCTGTTTCCACAGGCAGTCCTTCAAAGCTAATAATTCTGTTATTTATAAAGTAACCCACACCTTCTGGTAAATCGGCTTCATTAATTTCAAAAAAATAATCGTAGTTATTATCCCTTGGCTCATTCTTTATCTCAGCTGAAATATCTACATAATAATAAGTACTGGTAGAAGCAATGGGAAATGTCTTATCTGGCAAACTTGGATTGCGACCTGCTACACAGTCTAAAAAATCATCGCAGCCAAAAAACAAAACAGTAATGAGCAGTAAGGGGAAGAGTTTCTTAGATTTCATAATAGCTAGATTTGAAGAACATACCTCAAATAGCGTACCAAATATCAACTATAACTCATAATGCTTCATCAGCATTTTTTCATAAACTTTATCTGGAAGGATTCGTTTTAAAACAACAGAAAATTTCTGCATAAAGGCACCGACTTTATAATGAATTTTGGGTTTAGAAGTCTGAATGATGTTGTAAATCGCTTTTGCCATTTCATTAGGATCACCACCTTCATCAACATGAGCATCCATTGTTTTTAAAGAATGTCCGTATTTATCTTTATATGGCGAACCTTCCAATACAGGCGCATGATAACGACCTGCGGCAATATTGGTAGCAAAATCGCCTGGTGCCACGTTGGTCATTTCTATATTAAAATCCTTGAGCTCCATCCTAAAGGCTTCAGTAATGATTTCCAAAGCACCTTTACTCGCGCTATAAACACCTCTAAACGGCAATCCCATGTAACCAGCAATGGATGTAATGTTTATAATCAATCCAGAATTTTGCACACGCATACTTGGTAAAACAGCCTTAATCACGTTGATAGGCCCAAAAAAATTGGTTTCAAAATTACGTTTGATTTCTTCATCAGGAATTTCCTCTACAGGACCAGTAATGCCTGCACCAGCATTATTAATTAAGACATCTATTTTGTTTTCGAGCTTTAGGACTTCAGCAATACAACTTTTTATGCTTTCTGTTTTGGTAACGTCTAAAGCTACAATAGGAAATTTACTGTCAGGATATTTATCAGGATTACGACTTGTTCCATAGACTACAAAACCTTTGGTTTTAAGAAATTCGCCAACCGATTTTCCTATTCCTGAAGAACCACCTGTGATTAAAACAACTTTAGACATAATAATTTATAAAAATTCAAATTGCAAAATACAAAATTCCAATAGCAAAAATTTAGAATGATGATATGAAATACTGATGGATTCGGAAACTAAATGAAGAGATTCCTGCCTTCGCAAGAATAAACAAAAAAAAGGCAAGCTACCTACATCACACCGCTACGACCGCGTACCCTTGCTACGTTCCCGTCCTGGGGGATTCAGCAGGAGCTGGTTGTGTAGGACTTGCCGGCTGCAAAGATACAACCTTTTAATACTATAACCCAAACAAAATATTAGAAAATCTACTGCAAATTAAACCTACTGCAATACAGAACATTACACAATTTTTTAAGTTTAACCATAGCAATGCTATGCTGAAAATTATAAAAAATCCTGTTTTATTGTAAGTTTAATTCTCCTCACGAAGTTCTAATACCCTGTTTGGGCTTAACAATGATTTTTAAACTGAATTTTTATTAATAACTTGCCAAAAATATTCATTAAACATATGCAGTTATATAAATACTTTGTTCTCATTTGTTTAAGCCTTGCACTCACCAATTGCGGAGACACCAATGCTTCTAAACAAACAGGTTTATCTATAAAATCTAAAGCCAAAGCTTTTACACTTGGAGATACGTTAAGTTTATCCATTAATAATCCGAAACAACTTAATATCACTAGCATTGATTATCAATTGGATGGTGAACCTATTACTGAAGATGCTGTACTCAACAACATAACTTTAGGAGAAAAGACAATTTCTGCAACGGTAACTTATGATGATAAATCTGCAACGGTATCCATGCCAATTAAGATTTATAACAATGTCATTCCGACCATATATACTTATGAAGTTGTTAATACCTATCCTCATGATATTTCATCTTACACTCAAGGGCTTGAGTTTCATAATGGTGAACTCTATGAAAGTACTGGCCAGTATAAAGAATCAAAACTTAGAAAAGTAAACTATGAAACTGGTGAGGTTTTAAAAAACGTCAATTTAGACGATTCCTATTTTGGTGAAGGACTTACTATTCTTGATGACAAAATTTATCAGCTCACATGGAAAGAAAACAGAGGCTTTGTGTATGATGTAAATACTTTGGAAAAGCTAAGTTCATTTAACTACGGAAAAAGCAAGGAAGGTTGGGGAATTTGTAATGACGGCGAAACACTCTATAAATCTGATGGTACAGAAAAAATATGGTACATAAACCCTAAAACGCTGACCGAAGAGAGTTACGTCCAGGTCTACACTGAAAAAGGGAAAATACCTCAACTCAACGAGCTAGAATGGATTGATGGAAAAATTTTCGCCAATATCTATCATAGAAACGGTGTAGTTATCGTTAACCCTAAAACAGGAGGTGTAGAAGGTGTCATTGATTTTGAACCGCTTAAAAAACTAGTGACGCAGCATGACGAATTAGATGTACTTAACGGTATTGCCTATCATCCTGAACGCGGAACTATCTTTGTCACTGGTAAAAATTGGGACAAACTCTTTGAAGTTAAAATAAAGGAAAAGTAAACTTCACTCACCAAAAAGGACAGTTCACTCATTCTACATTTTATGTTATACTTTGCTTTTGGTTCTTTGATGTATAAATCAAACAACCATGAAAAAAACTATTTCCATTAGTATTCCAGAGCCTTGCCATGAAGATTGGAATAAAATGACACCTAGAGAAAAAGGTCGTCACTGTGCTGCCTGCAACAAAACCGTTATTGATTTCACATCTAAAACAGATGAACAAGTCATAAAGACTTTTGAAAACGAAAACAATCTCTGTGGCAGATTTAAAACACAACAACTCAATAGGGAAATGGTTTTAGCCAGAAAAGACAAAAACAACTATTTGTCCTTAGCCGCGTCTGGTCTATTTGCATTTATGGCTTTAGGTCATCAAGATATACATGCACAAGGCGAACCAAGAACTGTAAAAGTTGATTCTTTAAATACACCCCAAGTAAAAGGGAAAATCGCAACATCAGTTATAAATCAAAGAACAGTCTCGGGAATCGTTACAACAGCAGACGATGGTTTGCCACTGCCAGGTGCTTCGGTAATTATTAAAGGGACTTACACAGGTGCTCAAACTGATTTTGATGGCAAGTATTCCATAAAGGTAAATACAGGTGATGTTTTAACTATCTCTTATGTAGGTATGAAAACAACTGAAATTACCATCGGAAACTCCAACACTTACAACATAGTAATTGAACTAGATGAAGATTTGCTATTAGGTGAAGTTATCGTTGGTGGTATTACTGCTGTTCAACAATACACTAACCATTGCAATATGAGTTATGATGAACCAGAATTAGTGGCTTCTGAAGCTGAACAAGAAAAATCCAGAGCTATTAGAGAACATCATCAAAAATGGAAAGAGCGAAATAAGGCCAGAAGAGCGAAATGGAAGGCTGAACGCATCGCCAAACGAGAAGCCATTAAAAATGGAGAAAGAGAACGTACAGCTTTTGGCAAATTCTTATTTGGTATTAAAAGTCTTTTCTCAAAGAAATAATATCTTTAAGCATCAATAACTATTTGATGCAAATATTTCAAAAAACCATAACCGTTACAAAAGACGATTTAGATCAGCTCAACCATGTCAACAATGTGCGTTATGTACAATGGGTACAGGACATTGCTGAAGAACACTGGCTAAAAAACACCACACCAAATATTTTAGATAATTACTTTTGGGTTTTAGTGAGCCATCATATTGAGTATAAAAGTCAGGCCGTTTTGGGTGACCAGCTCAATATTAAAACCTATGTATCAAAGTCAGAAGGTGTCACTTCCAATCGTCATGTTGAAATTTTTAATCAAAATAACGGTAAACTAATTACAACGTCTGAAACCAAATGGTGTTTTATGGATGCCAAAACCAAGAGGCCAACACGCATTACACCAGAAATCGCAGCGCTTTTCAATTAACAGTAATTTAGGTTAAAGTTTTTTTAATACGTCCTTGTGTTTTGCCTTAAAAGCTTTTCTTTATTGCACCAATCCATCGCTATGCGTCAATTCTTTTTAGTCTTAAGCCTATTACTCTTCAATATTTTATTGTTTGGGCAGACCTTAGAAGGAAAAGTTTACGATTCAAAATCTACGGTCAAAGACATTAAAGTAGTAAACAAAACCCAGAACAGGCTTACGGTTACAGACAAAGACGGTAACTTTAGTATCGTCGCCAAGGCTAGCGATACCATTGCTTTTGAGTCCATCTTTTACCATCAAAAAACCGTGGTTTTAACCCAAACTCATTTTGAAGAACCTAATGTTTTTGAACTTAAAAAAATTACAAACGCGTTAGACGAGGTTGAAGTGAAGGCAGAACCCGAGCAACCTGTTTTTGAAGTTGAAACCTACAACACAGAGCTTCATAATTTAATAAAAGAGGATATAAAGAACAATCCAGGTTTATATCAACCAGCTGGTGCCACGTATGGAGTTGATTTTGTTTACCTAATAGGCCAGGTCGTTAAGCTTTTTAAAAGAAAAAAGGAAAAATTACCTGAGTACACACCAATAACCTATAAACTGATGGACTCACTTTTCAGCACAAGTTCATTTTTCAATAAAAGGCTTGTTACTGAAAATCTAAATATTCCAGAAGATAAAACCAAGCTCTTTTACGACTTCTGTTCTGCCAAAGGCATCAGTTCTGAATTATTAAAAGATGAAAAGAAAATGGAGCTTTTAGAAGCATTGGTTTTAAATAGTCAATTATTTCTCATTTTGCTTGAGGAATATGGTGAGGAGAATGTCTCTAAAGATTGAACTTGTCCGGTTGAGTGCAGTCGAAGCCTTAATGTTTATTAAACCTATTAGCTCTTCGACTGCGCTTAGAGTGACATTTTAGTTCATTTAATCTTTACATCATAATAATTCCTAACTTCAAAAGTTATATTTTTAAGCCATAATTATTTTGTTTATGAAGCGACTGCTATCATTCTTTATTTGCCTAGTTGTATTATTATTTTGGAGTTCTTGCCGTAAGGATTTTGATTTCTCTCCAAGTACCGGAAGTCTCGAGTTCGCAAAAGACACCGTTTATTTAGATACTGTTTTTACCAACATTGGTTCTAGCACGTACAATTTAAAAGTGTATAACCGAAGTGATGATGATATTGTCATCCCAACGATTCAATTGGAAAATGGCGTGAATTCCTTTTACAGAATGAACGTTGATGGCACAACAGGACTTGAAGGCGCACAAGAAGGTAAATTTTTTGAAGATGTAGAGCTTTTGGCAAATGATAGCCTTTTTATTTTTATTGAAACCACCATAGATATTGAAACACTTTCTGCGTCCGATATTCAGTTTTTATATACAGATCGAATCTTGTTTGATTCGGGCAGTAACCAACAAGATGTAGATTTGGTGACTTTGGTAAAGGATGCTGTTTTTATATATCCTGCAAGGGATGAAACCACTGGTATTATAGAAACCTTAACTTTTGATGTCGATGGAGATGGCGATGATGACGAAACCACACTCCAAGGTCGCTTCTTAGAAAATGACGAACTCACATTTACCAACGAGAAACCTTATGTGATTTACGGTTATGCTGGTGTTGATGATGGACAAACACTAACCATAGAAGCAGGTACACGCGTACATTTTCATGCAGATTCTGGTATCATTGTCACTGATGGAGGAAGTTTAAGCATCAATGGAGAACTAAGCACAGATCAAGAAGTTCTGGAAAATGAAGTCATTCTTTCTGGTGATCGTTTAGAGCCTCTTTTTGAAGATGTACCAGGTCAATGGGGAACTATTTGGCTGTTTAATGGTAGTGAAAACAATACCATCAATTATGCGACCATAAAAAATGCAACCATTGGTATTCTATCAGAAGGAGATCAAGATGCACCAAACGATAAATTGACCATTACCAATTCACAAGTTTATAATTCCAGTGGGTTTGGAATTTTAGGGAGAGCAACATCGATTTCAGCAGAAAATGTGGTGATTAATAACTCTGGACAATCTTCTTTTGCAGGAACATTAGGAGGCAAATACAACTTTACACATTGCACCATAGCTAATTATTGGAATAGTAGTTTTAGACAGTTTCCTGCCCTACTCCTCAATGACTTCACCTTTGTTGAAGAAGACGCTATAGTTATTAACGATTTAACGGAAGCCAATTTTAACAACTGTATCATTTACGGTAATGATAATCCTGAATTTTTATTGGAAAACGAAGGCGCAGTTTTTAACTTTAAGTTCACCAATTGCCTCTTGCGCTTTGATAATGATAACCTTAGCGGAACTGGCAACTACGAGTTTAATAACACCACGTTCTACGATGGCAATGTCTTTAACCAAGACCCAGATTTTGAAGACCCTTTTGAAAACCTAATGCGTATTGGTGCAGATTCTGGTGCCAATGGTATTGGTAATGCAACGTTCACTAGCCAAGTACCTTTTGATATTTTAAATGTCGCTCGTACCAATCCATCTGATGCTGGTGCTTATGAGAGTGTGGTTTTTGAGGATTAATTTATTTATCAATTTGAATGAAAAATTTCCTTTTAATATTAGTATTGCTTATCATATTTAGTTGTCAGTCAAAAACTAATTCTGAAAATAATATCGAAACAGTTTTTCCGGATAAAAAGTACGGAACTGAAACAAAAGTTTTTGGAGATAGCTTGAAAATTATTTATGAATACAAAGGCGATACTGTTATTCAAAAAAGGATAGACTTAAAAGGAACTTCAGACGATAATTTTGACAGTAGTTTTAATATTGTGTCAATTTGGTCAACTCAAAAGGTATCAAAATTAGATTGCACCAAATATTTAAAGCTCAATCATGATGAAGTTAATTTTAATTTTTGCCTAAATGATGTCATTTCAAAAGTTGATAATGACATTTTAAAGTATTCAGACAAAACCTGGAAAATTGAAAATCTTGAAAAGCTTAAAAAAGACTTGCTCAACATTAAAAATGGGAATTCTGAAAAACTAACCGAAAGAACATATTATTTAATTTTTGATTTGATAAGAGAAATCAACTTTTCTGCTTTCGACAATAAAACAAAATCTGACATAGAAAAAATAAGAATAGAAGAGTATGAAACGAATTTTTCAGGTGGTAACAACTATTATTTAATCAATAAAAAGAAAGATACCATTGCCCGATTTACTGTTAATCACTGGATAAGTTAAAAACGTGCGACTAAAATTATTTTTTATCATTTAATAACTAATCATAAACATACTTCACAATATTAAAAAGCCCTTCAAACTAAGTTGAAAGGCTTTTTTAACAATCTTTAGACCTCACAGGTTTTGAAAACCTGTGAGGTCTGTCTCTAAATATTTTCTAAGCAGTAAACAAAGGTCTCCCTCCCATTAATTCATTCACTTTTTTGGCAACACCTTCCAATACCGTTTCATTTTCGTAATTGGTAATCACCTCATCAATCAAATCCACCACATAGCTCATGTCGTTCTCTTTTAAACCTCTCGTTGTAATCGCAGCAGTTCCTACTCTAATACCTGAGGTCACAAAAGGAGATTCCGTATCAAATGGTACCATATTCTTGTTCACTGTGATATCTGCTTTTACTAGAGCATTTTCAGCATCCTTACCAGTAATATTTTTATTTCTAAGGTCAATCAACATCATGTGGTTGTCCGTTCCACCAGAAATTAAATTATAGTCTTTTACCACAAACGCTTTCGCCATAGCATCAGCATTGCTTTTCACCTGTAGCATATAATGTAAGAAGTCATCGGTTAACGCTTCACCAAAAGCAATGGCCTTGGCTGCAATGATGTGCTCCAACGGTCCACCTTGATTTCCTGGGAATACAGCAGAATCTAAAAGGCCTGACATTTTTCTAAGCTTTCCGCTTTTTAAGGTAATTCCAAATGGATTGTCGATGTTTTCACCCATCATAATCATTCCACCTCTTGGCCCTCTTAAGGTTTTATGTGTCGTTGTCGTTACCACATGGCAATGTGGCATCGGATCATTTAGAATGCCTTTGGCAATCAATCCAGCAGGATGCGATATATCAGCCAATAACACGGCTCCAACATTATCAGCAACTTCCCTAAACTTGGCAAAGTCAATATCTCGCGAGTACGCAGACGCACCAGCAATAATCATTTTTGGCTTTACTTTTTCCGCCTGATCTGCCAACATATCATAATCAATATATCCTGTATCTTTCTTTACACCGTAGAATGTCGGATTATAAAGTTTTCCTGAAAAATTCACAGGAGAGCCATGTGTTAAATGACCACCATGAGATAAATCAAATCCAAGAATAGTATCTCCAGGCTTTAAGCATGCTGCAAAAACAGCTGTATTAGCTTGGCTTCCTGAGTGTGGCTGCACATTAGCGTAAGCCGCACCAAATAAAGCTTTAGCTCTATCGATTGCAATTTGCTCAACTTCATCCACCACTTCGCAACCACCATAGTAGCGCTTACCAGGATAACCTTCAGCATATTTGTTGGTTAATACAGAACCTGCAGCTTCCATCACCTGGTCACTGACAAAATTCTCAGAGGCAATAAGCTCTATACCATCGGTTTGGCGTTCTCTTTCGGCTTCTATGAGTTCAAAAATTTGTTCGTCGCGTTGCATAAATAAAGTCTTTATTAAATCAGCAACAAAAATAAGGAATACAATTAGTTTTAATATCAAAAATTATGTAGGTTTGAATAGAAATTAATAACATTTAATCAACAATTATATATGCCATTATCAGCCAATAATCCAAATAGAGCCTCTTGGTTATACGTAAATAAATATTCCGATTTCCCAATTCAGAACATTCCTTTTGGAGTTTTCCTCACAAGAGAAGATATCATTACCATAGGTACACGAATCGGAGACACAGCCATTGACCTTGGTGCGCTTCATCAATTGGGCTATTTTGAAGGCATTCCGTTAACAGACGATATTTTTCTTCAGGATTCATTAAACGATTTTATTGCTGATGGTAGAAAAACTTGGCGAGCGGTTCGTAATCGTGTTGCTGAAATTTTTGATGCTGAAAATGACGAATTAAAAAACAACACCAAGCACAAAGAGATCATTTGTTTTCGATTGGATGAAATCGAAATGCAAATGCCAGTGCAAGTCGGTGATTATACCGATTTTTATGCGAGTAAAGAACACGCGACTAACGTAGGTACTATGTTTCGTGGTAAGGACAACGCCTTAATGCCAAACTGGTTGCACTTACCTGTTGGGTATCATGGTCGTAGTTCATCAATTATTACAACGCATATTCCTATTCACAGACCGCAAGGACAAACGTTACCAGAAGGAGCGGACAAACCTGTTTTTGGACCAAGTAAATTAGTGGATTTTGAATTGGAAATGGCGTTTATCACCACTGATGCCAATGAACTGGGTGAGCCAATTCCTATTGAAGAAGCAGAAGAATACATCTTTGGACTCGTCGTATTTAATGACTGGTCGGCAAGAGATATTCAAAAATGGGAATACGTACCCTTAGGACCTTTCTTAGGGAAAAACTTTGCTTCATCAATTTCACCATGGATTGTAACTCTTGATGCACTTGAACCTTTTAGAGTGGAGAGCCCAAAACAAGATCCAAAGCCTCTACCCTATTTACAAACCAAAGGAAAGCATAGTTTCGACATTAAATTAGAAGCTGGTATCATTCCTAAAGGTGGTAAAGAAACTATAATTTGTAAAAGCAATTTTAAATATATGTACTGGAGTATGGCACAGCAACTGGCACACCACACGGTTAACGGTTGTCCTGTAAATTCTGGTGATATGATGGGTAGCGGAACCATTTCTGGCCCAACTGAAGATTCCTATGGTTCTATGTTAGAGCTCACATGGAAAGGTTCTAAACCTATTAAACTAAAAGATGGTACAGAACGTAAATTCATTAATGATTACGATACGGTAGTTATGCGAGGCTATTGCGAAAATGACGATGTACGTATTGGATTTGGTCAAGTAAAAACACAGTTATTGCCTGTTTTTAATCCGAAGAAAAAGAAATAGCTTCGACAGGCTCAGCTACCAAAAAAATCGACAGGCTCAGCTATCGCAAATCAGAAAATGTATTTTATAAGCCGTTGACTGAGCTTGTCGAAGTCAACATAATTAATAATTAGTTA
Source organism: Winogradskyella ouciana (assembly GCF_965284585.1). Taxonomy (NCBI): domain Bacteria; kingdom Pseudomonadati; phylum Bacteroidota; class Flavobacteriia; order Flavobacteriales; family Flavobacteriaceae; genus Winogradskyella; species Winogradskyella ouciana. The sequence continues at coordinate 2,482,314 of NZ_OZ260095.1, read as the reverse complement.
TGCCCAAAGGCTTTACATATATATATATTAGAATGTTCCAACGGAAGTTACTATGTCGGAAGCACAATTGATTTAGCTTTGAGGTTTCACCAACACCAAATAGGAGAAGGCGCAAATCATACCAAAAAATATCTTCCAGTAAAGTTGGTTTATGTTGAAACATTTCCGCGAATTGATTTAGCTTTTAACAGAGAAAAACAGCTCCAAGGATGGAGTAGAAAAAAGAAAGAAGCACTCATCTTTAATCAAAAAGAAACACTTCCAGAGCTTTCCAAAAACTATACACAATTTCCTAGAAATTAAAATTTAATCAAGAAAATCATTCCCAATCTATACACCTAATAATCATACATTTAAAGTATTTTTTGTGTTATATTTTTGAGTTTGTAGACTGAGCCAGTCGAAGTCTGGCACAGTACTTGGTTTATACTTCGTATAACCTATAAAACACAAGATTATGAAACGAATTTTACTTTTAACAGCACTTGTTTCGGTACTCGTATCTTGTAGTGCCAAAAAACAAATTGAAAGCGCCATCAGTCATGGTAATTATGACCAAGCTATTTCTGAAGCGTTAAGAAAACTAGAGAACAACAAAGACAAAAAACGTAAGCAAGCTTATGTGGTGATGCTTAAGGATGCTTATGATAAAGTCTTGGCAGAGGATTTGGCACGTATTGCACATTTAAAGCAAGATGGCAATCCTGAGTTATACAAAACCATTTACGAAAGCTATGCCGATTTAGAAGCAAGGCAAAACGCTATAAAACGCATCATGCCTTTAAAGATTGGTAACAGAACCATAAGCTTTACATTTAACGATTACAGTAATGCTTTGGTTGACTACAGATATAAAACCTCTGATTATCTTATGGATAAAGGATTGGATCTGTTAGACATCAATGATAAATTCAATGCAAGAGAGGCTTATAGGTTGTTTGACTATGTCAATAACATCAACCCAAATTTTGAGGATGTGAGATCCTTAATGCAAGAAGCGCACCTTACAGGTATGGATTATGTACATGTGTCCATTAAAAACGAAACACATCAAATCATACCTCAACAATTGGAAGCTGAGTTGCTAGATTTTAACACCTATGGTCTTAATCAGTTCTGGACGAGCTATCACGCTAACGCAGATAATAATATAGATTACGATTATGCCATGGAATTACAGATAAAGCAAATCAATATTTCGCCAGAACGAATCAATGAAAGACAAATGCTGAGAGAAAGGCAAATTGTAGATGGTTGGGAATATTTGTTGGATGATAACGGCAACGTAGCCAAAGACAGTTTAGGTAATGATATTAAAGTCGATAAAATCGTTAATGTAAGAGCTCGTTTTTTTGAAGTCTTACAAACCAAGTCTGCCCAAGTGATTGCAGATGTAGTTTACACGGATTTAAAACAAAACCAGGTGATTGACGCCTTTACCATAGATAGTGGCTTCACCTTTGAAAACGTTTTTGGACGATTTAGAGGTGACAGAAGAGCCTTAAATAGAGACGACAGAGTTCTTTTAAACCAAAGACAAGTACGTTTCCCAACGGATGCCCAAATGGTCTATGACTCTGGTGAAGATTTAAAATTAAAACTAAAGAACATTATCAGTTCTTATAGATTGAATGGTTAACAAAATAAAACCTCTCGGAAACGGGAGGTTTTTTATGGTTTTGATTTGGTGCGTATTTTATAAAACAAAACTAAGACAACAAAATTTTCGTATATCTTGTACATCTTAGTTTACCGTTTTTATGAAAGTTATTGTCCTGTTGTGTTTTATGTTATTATCTGCTAGCAGTTATTGCCAAGGTAGAATTGATGGCTTTTATCGCGGACAAGGTAATACCACATTAGTATTAGGCTATGGTTATGAAGACAGCAAAAGCTATCTCATAGGCAGAGAACCTTCATCACTCAACAGAACACTAACCTATATCAGTGTTTTTGCGGCGCATGGTGTATTGGACAACCTAGATGTGCAGGTGAGTTTACCTTATTTAGAAAGTGACACTAACAAAAGTTTACAGGACATTTCATTGTTTTCCAAATATAGGTTCTATAACAAAACCACTCAAAATGGACAGTTACAGCTTAGTGCTGGTTTAGGATTTTCTACTCCGATTAACGACTATAAAATTGGCGGATTAAATGATATTGGGCAACAAGCCACAATACTAGATACCAGAGCCATGGCACATTACAAATGGAACTCTAACTGGTTTGTTACAGTACAAAGTGGTTTTAGCTATAAACTAGAAGAAGTACCCAACAGCATACCATTTGTTTTTAAGGCTGGTAAAGCAACAAAAAACTGGTATTATGATGTATATTACGATTTTCAATACGCCATAGGAGGCATAGATTATAGAGGTACTCCCGCTCCCCAAAACTTTAGGGAACTTGGAGTGAGTTATCATAAAGTGGGTGCGACTCTATATTATAACATTCTCAAAAACTTTGGAAGCTATATTACTTATGCTCACCTACTAGATGGACGCAATAGCTTTACAGGACCTTCTTATGGTATAGGTTTGGTTTGTAGTTTAAATTGATTTGTTTAAAATATCTATGTGAGAACTACATAATTTTAAATAAATTTAGCTAAATCTATCTCATTAATCCCACCATGAGACGCATGTGCCACCACTGCTCCATTCTTAATCACCAATAGTTGTGGCGATTCGTGCAGGACTTGGAATTTATGACCTGCTTCGTTAGACACGTCTCTATAACTTAGTAAATCGAGGTAATATAAATCGGCATTTAAGTTCAGATCATAATCAGACACAAACTGGTTCATTACCATTCTACTGATACCGCAACGCGTAGAGTGCTTAAATATCAACTGGGTTTTGGTTTTGGATTGGTCTTCTATGGTACTGAGCTGTTCAGTACTGGTCAGCGGTATCCATGGTAATATTTTTTCCTCTTTGGGTTCAGATGACCCGAATATTTTTTTAAACATAGTTTCTATTTTATAATGTAGTCGTAACACAAATTACAACTTACAAATTGACAAAACGTCATTATAAATTACATTAAATCAGACATTTTGTCGTTTTTTTCTTACCTTTTAGTATTGGTAAGATTGTTGAATAAAGATAGGAAAAACATTATAAAAAAATATAGGGTTGTCATTCAGAGCGCTAGCGAAGAATCTCATCAAGAGATTGCCGCGTCCTGCGTCCCTGTCTGCCGAAAGGCAGGCTCGCAATAACAACAAAAATCAAGTTAAACGATAAAAAGATACCTGCTTTCGCAGGCATAATAAAAAGATGAACTTTAATAATTATACAATTAAATCACAAGAAGCCATACAGCAGGCGCAGCAGCTTGCCCAAGGCTTTGGTCATCAACAGATAGAAAATGAGCACATTTTTAAGGCGCTCTTTAATGTTGATGAAAACGTATTACCATTTTTGCTCAAAAAGCTGAATGTTAATGTGTCTATACTACAACAGATTTTAGACAAGGAACTAGAGAGCTTTGCTAAAGTTTCTGGTGGAGAGATTATGCTTTCCCGCGAAGCGAGCAAAGCACTTAACGAAGCATCCATCATCGCTAAAAAGATGAACGATGATTTTGTTTCCATTGAGCATTTGGTCTTGGCTATATTTAAGTCCAAGAGTAAAATTGCACAGATTTTAAAAGACCAAGGCGTAACGGAAAAAGGTCTGAACGCAGCCATTGAAGAATTGCGTAAGGGAGATCGCGTAACGTCTCAAAGTCAAGAGGAAACTTATAATTCCTTGAGCAAATACGCCAAAAATCTTAACCAATTGGCACAAGACGGAAAATTGGACCCTGTTATTGGTCGCGATGAAGAGATTCGTAGAATACTTCAGATTTTATCGCGTCGTACCAAGAACAACCCAATTTTGGTCGGTGAACCTGGTACTGGTAAAACCGCCATTGCAGAAGGCTTGGCGCACAGAATCATCGATGGTGACGTGCCTGAAAATCTAAAGGATAAACAAATTTTTGCGCTAGATATGGGAGCATTGATTGCTGGTGCAAAATTTAAAGGTGAATTTGAGGAACGTTTAAAAGCGGTCATCAAAGAAGTGACGACTAGTGAAGGTGACATCGTACTCTTTATAGATGAGATTCACACCCTTGTTGGTGCAGGTGGTGGACAAGGTGCCATGGATGCCGCTAACATTCTAAAGCCTGCCTTGGCGCGTGGAGAACTTAGAGCTATTGGTGCCACAACTTTAGACGAATACCAAAAGTATTTTGAACAGGATAAAGCCTTAGAACGTCGTTTCCAGAAGGTAACGGTCAACGAGCCAGATACGGAAAGTGCGATTTCAATCCTACGTGGTATCAAGGAAAAGTACGAAACACATCACAAGGTACGTATTAAGGACGAAGCAATTATTGGTGCTGTGGAACTTTCCAACAGATATATCACCAATCGTTTTCTTCCGGATAAGGCGATTGACCTTATGGACGAAGCCGCTTCTAAACTGCGTATGGAAATCAATTCCAAACCAGAGGAACTCGATGTTTTGGATAGAAAGATTATGCAGCTCGAAATTGAACACGAGGCCATTAAACGCGAAAAGGATGAATCCAAATTAAAGTCCTTAAAGGCTGAATTGGCAAATCTTAAAGAAGAGCGTAACGAATTGAATGCCAAGTGGAAATCTGAAAAGGAATTGGTTGAAAATGTTCAGAATATAAAACAAGACATAGAAAACTATAAGCTTGAAGCTGAGCGTGCCGAACGTGAGGGTAACTACGGTAAAGTGGCAGAAATCCGTTACGGAAAAATAAAGGAAGCCACAGAGCAACTTGAAGGTTACCAAAAGCAATTGGCAGAACAACAGGAAACAGCCTTGATTAAAGAGGAAGTGACCTATGAAGATGTGGCTGATGTTGTAGCGAAGTGGACAGGAATTCCTGTAACGAAGATGATACAGAGCGAACGTGAAAAGCTCTTAAAACTTGAAGACGAATTGCACAAACGTGTGGTCGGACAAGAAGAAGCAATTGAAGCTGTGAGTGATGCCGTACGTAGATCTAGAGCTGGTTTACAAAACCCACAGAAACCAATAGGAACCTTCTTGTTCCTCGGTACAACTGGTGTAGGTAAAACAGAGCTGGCAAAGGCATTGGCCGAATATCTGTTTGATGATGAAAATGCCATGACACGTATTGATATGAGTGAATATCAAGAACGACACGCAGTCAGTAGATTGGTTGGTGCGCCTCCAGGATACGTAGGTTATGACGAAGGTGGTCAGCTGACGGAAGCTGTAAGACGTAAGCCGTATTCCGTAGTGCTATTGGATGAGATTGAAAAAGCGCATCCAGATACCTTCAATATTTTATTACAGGTATTGGACGAAGGTCGCTTAACGGATAACAAAGGTCGTATTGCGGATTTTAAGAATACCATAATCATTATGACCTCTAATATGGGAAGTCAGATAATACAAGAGCGCTTTGAAGCGACTAAAGATATTCAGACAGCCATTGAAGGTGCAAAAATTGATGTACTTGGTTTGTTAAAGCAAAGCGTAAGGCCAGAGTTCTTAAACCGTATTGATGACACCATAATGTTTACTCCTTTATCAAAGGAAAACATTGTAGATATTGTTGATCTGCAATTAAAAGGTGTGTCTAAAATGATTGCACAACAAGGCATCACGTTTGATGCCACACCTGAAGCTAAAGCGTACTTGGCTGATAAAGGTTACAATCCTGAGTATGGAGCTAGACCTGTAAAGCGTGTGATTCAGAAAGAAGTTTTAAATGAACTGAGTAAAGAGATTCTAGCAGGACGAGTGACAACGGATAGTATTATTCTACTAGATGAGTTTGACGATAAATTAGTATTTAGAAATCAAGGAGACCTCGTCATTGAGGACACCGAATAACGATTTTTTTGATTGATTGGTTGATAGAAGCAACGTGAGTTTTCTTTAGAAAATGAGCGTTGCTTTTCTTTTTATAGGTTTTATTTTTGTATCTTGAGGATACTCAAAAAATCACTTATGGGAATCATTAAATATCTTAGTACTGAAGATACAGAATGCTTTATTTTTGATGATTTCTTAATCAATCAAATAAAAGAAGGTGTTGTTGTTGAGCCAAAACATAACGAGGATCTCAACAAAATTATTAAGGAATATTTTAGTGGAAAAGACATGGTCTATGTTTCCAATCGGGTAAAGTCCTACTCCGTTAACCCTTTAATTTATGCAGAAACAGAAGCCATACCCAATCTGGTTGCCATTGCTATGATTCCCAAAACGGATGTGATGCGAAAAAATGCTGAATACGAACGTAACTTCTACGATAAGCCTTACGAGATTTTTGACACACTAACCGAAGCCATTACTTGGGTACAAAGTATTCTGGAAAAAGAAAGCAGCCAACAGACTGCAGATAAATCATAGACGTTTTACCGCTTATTACAAAGTACAATCCGCTTTCCAAAATTTAAAAGACATCAAGTTAAACCATTGTGTAACAATTGAGCCTAAAATCAGTCTTTATTATGATTGGTTGGTTAAAGCAACACTGATTTCAAGCCGAGTCGCTATCGGTAGTTTGACGTGTTGCTTTCCTTTTGTAACAAAACCAAGTTTTAAGCTACCTATAGACAATTCAAAACCTTTAAAATGAAACGTATTTTATCTATACTTGTTGTAGCCATTATATCCATCTTTTCTACTAATGCCCAAAAATTAGAAAACTCGACGCTTTGGAAAATTGAAGGCAACGGTCTCGAAAACCCATCTTATCTCTTTGGCACAATTCATCTGACCTGTGATGCTACACTAGAAGACGACGTTAAAAGAGCTCTCGATGAAACATCCCAAATTGTATTAGAATTAGACATGGACGACCCAACCATGCAAACAAAATTAATGTCTGGCATTTATCTTTCGGAAGGTGAAAGCATAAAAGATTATGTTTCTGATGATGAATATAAAGCCATTGACTCGCTGCTCACCAACCAGTTAGGCATGCCATTAAAACTTATGGAAAACGTAAAGCCCTTTTTCTTGAGTTCTAGTTTATATCCAAAAATGCTCGATTGTTCTATGCAATCTTTTGAGCTTGAGTTTATGAAAGTCGCCAAAGAACAGAACGAAGACATTAAAGGATTGGAAACCGTTGAAGACCAACTCAAGGTATTTGACGAAATTCCGTTAAAGGACCAATATGCCGATTTAGTTAGAATGGCAGAAGACAATCTTCAATATGATAAAACAAGTTTTGCCAAAATGCTCGACATCTATAAAAAAGAAAACATTACAGAGCTATTGGAACTGATGAATGATGAAAACAATCTTACCGTTTCGGAGCATCAAGATATTCTATTAGATGAGCGAAACAAGAATTGGATATCAAAAATCACTGAATATGCTAAAGAACAACCTACTTTTTTTGGTGTAGGCGCAGGGCATTTAGCGGGTAAAAACGGTGTGATTAATCTACTTAGAAATGCTGGCTATACAGTGACAGCAGTAGTTGAGTAAAGTTTACTCATTTTTAATAATTCACTCTCAGGTAATTAAGGTTTCAGATTGAACTTTTCGATGAAATGCACAATAAAATATGAGTTTTAACATACATTTTAACGGATAAATCGTTAATTTTACCGAGCTATTTAATTCCAACATTACTTAAGACACGATTAAGCTTGTCTGGTATTCCCTCAAACCGTAAGGGAATTACTATAGTTATTTTTTTGTCAAAACCCTACTTATAAATAAATGGAATTAAATAGATACATAGACCATACATTGTTGAGTCCAACAGCGACCGAAGCCGATATCCTTAATCTTTGTGATGAAGCATTAAAACACAACTTCTATTCTGTTTGTGTAAATAGTTGCTATGTCCCTATAGCAAAACAAGCCTTGGGAAGATCTAATGTTAAAATTTGCGCGGTTGTCGGGTTTCCTTTAGGAGCCATGTCCACCGAAGCTAAAATTTTTGAAGCCAAAAAAGCTATTGAAGACGGAGCTTCAGAGATTGATATGGTTATAAATATCGGACGCCTTAAAAGTAAAAATCATGTTGCCGTTCTAAAAGATATAAGCGATGTAAAACGTGCTATTGGACTAAATACCTTAAAAGTTATTCTAGAAATCAGCGAGCTGTCTAAAAATGAAATTGTAAAAGCTTGTGAAATATGTATTGATGCCAGAGCTGACTTTGTAAAAACCTCAACGGGTTTCTCTACAAGTGGTGCTACGTTAACTGCGGTAAAAATCATGAAGAAGAGTGTTAAGGACCAATTGAAGATAAAAGCTTCTGGTGGTATTAGAGATGCTGAAACGGCTTTAAAGTATATTGAAATTGGTGTGCACAGAATAGGAACATCCTCTGGTGTTGCCATGTCAAATGAAGCCAATATTTTCAAGGCCTCATAAAACTTATTTAACAAACATTTAAAAAAAACATAGCGATTCTACTTTATATTTGAGAGTATTAATCAATCTCTCTCATTATGAAATCACTTCTCGCTACACTTTTGCTATTATTTTCATTTTCTGTTTTTGCACAAGATTCATCAGACGAAGCACAAATTGAAACGACTTTAAACAATTATTTAGATGGCTTTTACAAAGGAGACACGCTTAAACTAAAAGCAGCCTTAAAGTCTAGATTGTATAAATTTGGCTATTGGAAAAACAAAGAGTCTGGAGAATACGAATATTATGACCAGATGACTTTTGACAAGGCTATTGATTTTGCTAAGCGTATAAAGAAAAACAATCAGCAAAAGGGTGATGATGTGATTAGAAAAGCAGAAATCTTAGAGGTAAGCAATCATATTGCAGCAGCAAAGGTTATTGGTTTTTGGGGTGTAGATTATATGTTACTATCCAAGGAAGACGATAAATGGATGATAGAGCAAGTCATTTGGGAAGGGCCTTTAGAGAAAACACATTTAGGAAAAACCACAACCTATTATTTAATAAGGCATGCTGAAAAAGATACCTCAGATAAGGAGGATAAAGATCCACATTTATCGGAAGCAGGTAAAACACGTGCCGATAAATGGGCCAAACATTTTGAAGGTATAGCTTTGGATGCTGTATATTCCACAAACTACAACAGAACCAAAGAAACAGCGACTCCAACAGCAAAGTCAAAAAACTTAGAGCTCACCTTTTATGATCCACGTAATATGGATGCCAAGGAATTTATGGCGCAAACCGAGGGGAAAACCGTTTTAATCGTTGGTCATAGTAATACTACTCCAATGTTTACAAATGCTATTTTAGGCGAAAAGAAATACGAAATGATGCAAGAAGATGACAATGCAAGTCTCTATAAAGTTACTGTGACAGAAGGTTCTAAAACCTCAGAGCTATTGAAGATCGATTAGATCAACCGTAACATTTTCGAGTTCAATTTTAGAGAGCAGTTCCAACTGGTTGTTTTCAAAAGCTTTTCCCAAATCCTGAAGTTTTATGGATTTATCTTTGGGTTTGTAATTATTATAATCTACAAAACGCAAACCATTGACATAACGTTCGTTATAGGCTTCCCTGAATCGCATTCCTTTTCCGTCAGCTTCGTTATACGAATAGGCTAAATAATCGACTTTAAAACTTTCTTTATCAATCCAATACAAAAAAACATCTTCATAATCCTCTCCTCCACCATTTTTATCAAAAGTGACTTGGATTTTGTAATAGTTTTTAGCTTTAATTTCTTCTTCTCCAATTAAGGTTTTGTTTACGGCTTTATCATTTAAACCATAAGGCAACACAGAAAAATAGTGCACTGAATTTACAGAAGCTGAGTATTTAGTAATCATCGAATCTGGAACGACCACATTAATCATATCATTCAATTTTCGTTCATAACCAGCATTAGTCAAAACGTCATAAATTGAGTCGTTGTTTGCATTAATAGTAACACGCATCAATAAGAAGTCTCCATGATTTCTTTTAGCATAGTAATGCCTATCTCTAAAGTCAAAGTTTATTTCCGATTTATTAAAACTATCGCCGCCAGCTACTTCAATAGATTTATTGATTATATCATCAGCGGATAAGTTCTCAACTTTTGGCTCATTCTTACAGCCAAAAATCAAAAGGGCAAAAAATAAAATTGAAAATCGTTTCATATAGAAGTATTAAGTGCTTTCAGTCGCAAAAATAAAGATAAGTTTACAATATGCTTAGCCTTCAAATCAAATCCCACTTTACACTATATACTTTACACTCCACTCTTCAATACTTTACGCCTCTGCGAGAAAACTTCTAACTTCTGTCTTCAAACTTCAAACTTACTTTACTACCTTTGCCATCCATGCAAAAAAAGGTCAACATACTCAACAAAAAAGCGAAATTCCAGTACGAGCTATTGGATAAATATACCGCTGGAATTGTACTTACTGGCACAGAAATAAAATCGATAAGAGCTGGTAAGGCTTCAATTGCTGAAGGGTTTTGTGAATTTAACGACAGAGGTGAACTCTTTGTGATAAATATGACCATTCAAGAGTATGCTTTTGGTAACCACTACAACCATAAACCAAAAGCCGAGCGCAAACTTCTTCTCAATAAACGTGAGCTAAAAAAGCTAGAAAAAGAAGTCAACATTAAGGGTAATGCTATTATACCAACACGACTTTTTATCAATGATAAGGGTTTGGCAAAATTGGAAATTGCATTAGCAAAAGGAAAGAAACTCTACGATAAGCGCGAAACCATTAAAGACCGCGACAACAAGCGTAACTTAGACCGCATTAAGAAAAGTTTTCGATAACTTTAAGATTGTTATAACTTTCAGCAGTGTTTTTTTAATCTATGTTTGAAACTGAATTTAACAATCACAGGCAACCATTTTTCATTTTTAAGCGTCTATTTTAATTAAGTATATGAAATCCGTGCTAATCCGCGGAATCCGTGTCTAAATATTAACCATCAATCAAACTCAATGAACAGACTATTACTCAGTGTTTGCTTTCTTATCATCAGTTTTATGGCTTCGGCACAAGTTGTCGGCACAATCACAAACACCAAAGGCGAGCCCTTACCATTTGTAAATATCCTTATCGAAAACACCTATAAAGGTACTACCAGTAATGACGATGGCTATTACGAGCTCAATATTACAGAGCCCAAGACTTATACTATTATATATACCTATTTAGGCTACAAAACCGTGAGGGAAAAAGTGGCTGTTGAGAAATTTCCCTATACCATTGATGTCACACTACAAGAGGAATCGGTTTCCCTAGGTGAAGTGGTTATAGATGCAGAAGACAATCCTGCCAATGCCATTATACGTCAAGCTATAGCAAATCGAAAGGAAAATCTTGAAAAAATACAATCTTTTGAAGCCAATTTCTATTCCAGAGGTTTAATAAAAATCAAGGACGCTCCCGAAAAAATATTAGGCCAGGAAGTTGGGGATTTAGGTGGTGGGCTGGATTCTACACGTAGCGGCATTATATATCTTTCTGAAACCATATCCAAAATCCAATTCTTAAGACCAGACAAGCTCAAGGAAAAAATCACAGCCTCAAAAGTCAGTGGAGATGATAACGGTTTTAGTTTTAATACTGCCATTGATGTGAATTACAATTTTTACAATAATACGGTTGAATTTGGCAATGAAATCGTTTCTCCTATTGCCAATAACGCCTTTGGCTATTATCGATACAAGTTAGAAGGCGTGTTCTATGACGAACGTGGCAATCTTATCAATAAAATAAACGTGATTCCTAAAAGTGAAAACGACCCAGTCTTTTCCGGAACCATCTACATAGTTGAGGACCAATGGACTATTTATGCTTTAGAACTGGATATCACTGGTGTACAAGCTCGTATTCCTGTGGTGGATGTTATATCACTGAAGCAAAGTTTTTCGTATTCTGAAGCTATTGATATGTGGGCAGTGATTTCGCAGAGCATCGATTTTAAATACCAATTTTTGGGCATAAAAGGTGATGGGCGTTTTACGGCAGTTTACAGTGATTATGAATTTAATACAGGACTTACTAAAGCAGATTTCGGGCGAGAAATTGTGGCTTTTGAAAACGAGGCCAATAAGAAGGATTCACTATTCTGGAAAACTCTAAGACCAGTACCTTTAACTATTGAAGAACGTACGGATTACATCAAAAAAGATAGTATTCAAATTGTGAAGGAATCTAAACCCTATCTCGATTCTATTGATCGAGCAAACAATCGATTCAAATTAGGAAGTATCTTGGGTTACACCTATCAAAATTCGCATAAGGATTTTCGAGCTGGGTGGGATATTCCAACAGTTCCTCAGTTTAATACGGTTCAAGGCTACACAGCAAAAGCGAATCTGTTCTACATCAAAAATTATGACGAATTTAAACGCTTTTTTAGAGCCAATGCTAATTTAGAATATGGATTTTCAGATAAACGCTTAAGAGCAACAGGTTCCTTAACTTATAAATTCAACAATACAAGCCGACGGTTTTTAACGCTTTCAGGTGGCGTGAGCGCAGAACAGTTTAATCCTTCAGAACCAATATCACCACTTATCAATAGTGTTAGCACCTTGTTTTTTGAAGACAACTATATGAAGTTGTATGATAGAAGTTTTCTTCAACTCAGCTATTCCGAAGAGTTGTTTAATGGTTTTAGGTTTTACACCACCTTAAGCTACGACAGACGAAAAGCGCTATTCAACACTACAGATCAAGTCTTTATTAATGAAGATAATGATATGTACACGAGTAATAATCCATTGGATGAAACCGCTTATGGAGTGGCTCCTTTTGAAACCCATAATATTCTAAAAGCCAATGTGACGGCGCAAATCAATTTTGGGCAAGAGTATCTCAGTTATCCTGATAGTAAATTCAATATTGGAAATGACGCCTACCCTACTCTGGTTTTGAGTTACGAAAAAGGCTTTGGTGCCACCAATAGCGATTATAATTTTGACCAAGTCAAAGCAAGGTTGTATCAATCTTTTAACGTGGCTGATAAAGGGCGCTTTAGATACAACCTAAGAGCAGGCAAGTTTTTTAATGCGGATGATATCGCCTTTATGGATTACCAACATTTTAACGGTAACCAAACCCATGTGAGTACAGAAGGCAATTACACCAATGTCTTCAACAACTTACCATATTATGCTGGCAGTACCAATGACGCTTATTTAGAAGCACATGCTGAGCACGATTTTAACGGTTTCATTTTAGGAAAAGTACCATTACTGAACAAGCTCAACTTTAACTTGGTTGTCGGAGCACATTTGCTGGCCACACCAGATTTTAAACCGTACCAAGAATACAGTATCGGAGTCGATAATATAGGTTGGGGAAAATGGCGTTTCTTAAGAGTGGATTATATTCGTTCGTACCAAAGCGGATTTCAAAGTGATGCAATTTTGTTTGGGTTGAAATTCTTTTAATTTTATCAAGTTGTCATTCCTGCGTAGGCAGGAATCTATCATATGAATAAAATCAATAATCATGAAAAAATATATCCTTTTACTATTTCTATTTGCTTCAGTTAGCCTTCCAGCACAAGAAGAAGAAACCAAAGACTACTCAAAACAAGTCGCCACTTTAGACAGCACCATCGAAACTTTATATTCGGTTATCTCTGGTGATGCTGGGATTGAGCGCGATTGGGATTTGTTTAAACATCTGTTTCACAAAAACGCGAAGCTAATTCCAACAGGGAAAACCCAAGAAGGTGAGACGGTAGCACGCTATTTGACACCAGATGATTATATAAAATCCTCTGGAAAATGGCTGTTTGAAAACGGCTTTCACGAGGTGGAAATTAACCGAGAAACACAAACCTTCGGGAACATTACCCAGGTATTCAGCACCTACGAATCCTTTAAAAACAAAGACGACGAAAAGCCTTTTATGCGAGGCATCAATAGCATCCAATTAATGAACGATGGAGAACGCTGGTGGATTATCAATATCTACTGGATGCAAGAGTCTAAAGAGAATCCAATTCCTGAGAAGTATTTGCCTAAGAATTGATGATGTTGATTGTCATTCCTGCGAAGGCAGGAATCCACCTTAAAAATAGATTCCTCATCAAGTGCGGAATGACGAAATTTGTAGAATTAGTCTTAAAAACCTATTTGTGGTCTAACAATAACTCCTTACTTTTATAACAAGAAAAAACACCATTCACAAATGACATTCAAATCCACTTCAAGCCTAATCATAGCATTAGCAATTTCAATCCTAAGCTTTGCCCAAACCACTACAGAAAACGCTAAGCCCATTTTTAAGGATGGAGAAGCTCAAATCGTAGAAGCCTTCAATTACCCAGATAATTGGTTAAGACACGATCTTTGGGTTGAAACCGAATTTGATACCGATGGAGATGGAGAAAAAGACAGAATGCATGTTTCGGTAACTAGACCAGAACAAACCGAAACAGAAGGTTTAAAACTTCCTGTCATTTATGTCACCAGCCCATACTTTGCTGGAGTTGCAGCCGATGCGCCTGGGACAATGTGGGATATAAAACATGAGCTAGGAGGTAAATCAAAAGAACGTTTTCACCCAGAAGTAAAGCGACGCGGTGAACGACCAATCATTTCAAATTCGCACATTAGAAAATGGGTGCCACGAGGCTATATTGTCGTTCACTCTTCATCACCTGGAACAGGTTTATCTGACGGAGCGCCAACCATTGGTGGTAAAAACGAATCTTTAGCTCCTAAAGCGGTAATCGATTGGCTAAATGGACGTGCAAAAGGTTATAAGGAGCGTAATGGCAATGAAGAAGTGAAAGCTTATTGGACTACAGGAAAAGTTGGTATGACAGGTACATCTTATAACGGAACTTTACCATTAGCTGCTGCCACAACTGGTGTTGAAGGTTTAGAAGTCATAATTCCTATTGCTCCAAATACTTCCTATTATCATTACTATCGTTCGCACGGATTGGTACGTTCGCCAGGTGGTTATTTAGGTGAAGATATCGATGTACTATACGATTTTGTACATAGTGGAGATGAAGATAAGCGTGCACACAACAATAAAGTAGTACGAGATACCGAAATGATGGACAATATGGACCGACAGACTGGTGATTACAATGATTGGTGGGCTGGTCGTGATTATTTGAACCAAATGGATAATATGAAAGCCGCAATGCTAATGTCTCATGGTTTTAACGACTGGAACGTGATGCCAGAACACAGTTACAGAATATATAAAGCAGCAAAGGACAAAGGCTTAACAACACAAATTTATTATCACCAAAACGGCCATGGTGGACCACCCCCTACTTCAATGATGAACAAATGGTTTACTAAGTATCTGCATGGTGTAGATAATGGTGTTGATCAAGAAAAGCACAAAGCTCATATCGTAAGAGAACATGATGACAGGCAACAACCAACTGCATATGCAGATTATCCAAATCCGAGTGCCACACACGTTACGTTAAGGCTTACACCAGGTGGTAATGGTGTTGGAGGGTTATCCTTAGATGATACAGCAGAAGTTGGAGAAACCTTAATCGACGATGTGTCATTTTCTGGAAAAGATTTGGCAACTGCTAAAAGTTCTGAAAACAGGTTATTATACGCAACCCCAGTATTAAAAAACGACCTCCATATATCAGGTGTACCTAAAGTGAGCATTACGCTTTCTAGCAACAAATCAGCTGCAAATCTATCTGTTTGGTTGGTTTCGTTGCCATGGCAAGAAGGAAGTGATGTGAAAATTACCGATAACATCATTACACGTGGATGGGCAGACCCGAAGAACTATAAATCGCTAACAGAAGAAGAGGATTTGGTACCAGGCCGTTCTTACAATCTTACTTTCGATTTGCAACCAGATGATCAAATTATTAAGGCTGGCCAACAAATAGGGTTAATGATTTTTTCTAGTGATCAGGAGTTTACACTGCATCCACAACCAGGCACAGAACTGACAATTGAGTTAGACAAAACAAAGCTGGTGTTACCAATAGTTGGTGGAGAAGAAGCGTATAAAAAGTTTGTTGATTAATTTTTGATAAGCTTAAACGTCTGACGAGATGTTTCGTTTATAACAGTTAGAAAATAGATACCATGTTCTAAAGATGTGGTATCTATTTTGTTTGAAACCGTATTGACATTAACCTGTTTTCCTAAAACATCAAACATTTCATAATTTAACTTTTCCGAATTAGATACAACAGTAATTTGGTCCGTAAATGGATTAGGGTACACCTGTGCAGTCTCACGAGTCACATCATCAACACTCAACAAGTCATTACAATTAGGATTTACGGTTGTTGCTGTCATAAAAGTGCCATTATTCACATACCAATTCTGCCATTCGCCTCCGCTACCACTTTGCCAATCGGATAAATCGAAATAATTTTCTCCTGAAGTCATTCCTGGTACTTTATAGACTTTTAAGGCTTCATTGTCTCGCATCCAATTGAGTGGATTATTCGGTGAGCAGTTTTCAGGTAAGTATGATGTGGTACAATTCGTTTGAATAAAAAAAGCGTGCTCTTCATACGTAGGATAATCGCCAAATACATAAGCTTTACCATCGACGTCTACACACACAGCAGTGTATTCATTGCAGGCAATTCCGAATGCTCTTGAATTGTTATCCGTTGCATAACGAGCCAAAAAGGTACTATGTCTTCCTCGTCTATCAGGATCGTCATAATGCGTATCCGTTATTACATTTTCAAGAAACGGAATCTCTAAAAAATCATTATAACCCAATGTCATTCTGCTATGATATGGATTTCCCAAAGCCTGAGTATTGGTCACAGTTCCATTTTGCGCTGAAAAATAAGCACTCCCTAAAATTGCCATACCTGCACTTGTTCCTCCAATCACACCGCCTTTTATATTTACAAAATTATTTAATGCAGCTTCCAGTTCATTATCCTTAAAAAAACTAACATAATCATACTGGTCGCCACCGGCAAACCAAATCGCTTCAGCTTTTTCAACCTTATCCAAAAGATAACCGCTTGTCGCACCTTCTTCATTATCAACCACAAAAGTCCTAACCGAATTTATAGCTACACCCAATTGCGAATAGAAATAATCGTTATAGCCATCACTTCCTGAGGCTCTCAAAACCACCACGTCACCGCCATTGGCTTTGTTAAGAAACCAAACCATAGCCTCATCACTTTCGCTTGCGCCTCCCATCATACAGATTCCTGAATCTGGAGTTACCACTAAATCCGTTGAGCTACCGGTTAAATATTCTGTATAGCCTTGGGAAAACCCAAATTGAATTGACAAAGTGATTATAAGTGTAATTTTTTTCATATTTTAATTCTTATCCTCTAATAAAGGTACAAATCGAAACTCGCCAAGCTCATGTTTTTCAAATTCCTTTGGGCCTTTTCTAATAAATAAGGTCATGACTTGCACGTCATCACCAACAGGAATTACTAAGCGTCCGTTAATTGCTAACTGACTCAATAATGGTTTAGGCACAAATGGTGCACCAGCCGTAACAATAATACTATCAAACGGTGCTTCCTCTGGTAAACCTTTGTAGCCATCGCCAAAAATGAGTTTCTTGGCTCTGTAGCCTATTTTTGGTAAGAATTTAGAAGTTTTTTTGAATAGCTCTTGTTGTCGTTCAATACTATAAACTTTAGCTCCAAGCTCAATCAACACAGCACATTGATAACCACTTCCTGTTCCGATTTCCAAAACTTTATCACCAGGCTTCACTTGTAACAATTCCGACTGAAAAGCCACCGTATAAGGTTGGGAAATAGTTTGATCTGCAGCAATAGGAAACGCTTTGTCGACATAAGCATGGTCTAAAAATCCAGAATCCATAAAAAGATGTCTCGGAATTTTACCAATGGCTTTTAAAACTGCTTCTTCCTTAATGCCCTTTGTTATCAGAGTTTCAACCAATTGCTGTCGCATCCCTTGATGCTTAAATGTATCTTTCAAATCTTAGTTTAGTTTCTCGCTAAATTAATTGAAAGAAAAGCAAAATCCAATCCTAAATTTGAATTATTGAATTCACAGTATTTTATATTTTCTTTTTTAAATTTCTGATTCAAAACGCCTATTTTTGTTAAAAACTGAAAAACATGCTAAAAGCTGGTGTTCTTGGTGCTGGTCACCTTGGTAAAATTCATCTGAGATTACTTAATCAATCTACTAAATATGAGCTTGTAGGATTCTATGATGCCGATCCCGAAAACGCCAATCGCGTTGTTGAGGAATTCGGATACACCTATTTTGATTCCATTGATGATTTAATCGATGCTGTTGATGTTGTAGATATTGTAACTCCTACCCTTTCACATTACGATTGTGCCAAAAAAGCCATTAAAAAAGGGAAGCACATATTTATAGAAAAACCTATTACCAATACGGTTGAAGAAGCTGAAACCATCAGAACACTGGTTGCAGAACACGGAGTTAAAGGACAGGTTGGTCATGTAGAACGTTTCAACCCTGCATTTATTGGTGTAAAGGATAAGATTGAAAATCCGATGTTTATTGAAACCCATCGTTTAGCTGAGTTTAATCCTCGTGGTACAGATGTGCCAGTGGTATTGGATTTAATGATTCATGATATTGATATTATCCTTAGTGTGGTAAATTCGCCTGTAAAGCATATTTCTGCCAGTGGAGTTTCTGTTGTAAGTGAAACGCCAGATATTGCCAATGCACGTATTGAATTTAAAAATGGTTGTGTTGCCAATCTTACCGCAAGTCGTATTTCACTAAAAAATATGCGTAAAACAAGATTCTTTCAAAAGGATGCCTATATCTCGGTTGATTTTCTTGAAAAGAAATGTGAAGTCGTTAAAATGAAAGATGCACCTGAAAATCCAGGTGATTTTGATATGATTCTTCAAAATGCGGAAGGGGTAAAAAAGCAAATCTATTTTGACAATCCCGAAATTGAAAACAACAACGCCATTTTAGACGAGCTCGAAACTTTTGCAGATGCGATTAACAACAACACAAAGCCAGTTGTGACTTTACACGATGGTACAGAAGCGTTGCGTGTAGCGAATATGATTATAAATCAGTTTTAAAACAAAACGTCATTACGAAGGAAGAATGACTGAAGTAATCTTTTTAATTGAAACTCAATTTTTATTTTAAATTATTATACAAACAGATTGCCACGACTTTAGAAAAGTCTCGCAATGACAAATACATTATAAATGAAAAACATAGCAGTAATAGGAGCAGGAACAATGGGAAACGGAATTGCCCACACTTTTGCTCAATCTGGATTTAAAGTTAACCTTATTGATATTAGCGAAGCTTCACTAGAAAAAGGCATGGCTACCATTTCTAAAAATCTTGATAGAATGGTTGCTAAAGAAAAAATTTCTGAAGCTGATAAAGCAGAAACCCTTGGTAACATAGAAACGTTTACCGATTCAGGATATGGAGTACAGAATGTCGATTTAGTTGTTGAAGCCGCAACAGAAAATATAGATCTAAAGCTCAAAATCTTTAAGCAATTGGATGACATCTGTGGTGATGACACCATCTTGGCAACGAACACGTCTTCCATTTCCATTACACAAATAGCAGCTGCAACCTCAAGACCTGAAAAGGTTATCGGGATGCACTTTATGAATCCAGTGCCAATTATGAAATTGGTTGAAATCATTCGTGGTTATAACACAAGTGATGACGTCACAAAAACCATTATGGATTTATCTAAAACCTTAGGTAAAATCCCAACGGAAGTTAATGATTATCCTGGATTTGTAGCCAATCGTATTTTAATGCCAATGATCAACGAATCTATTGAAACACTTTACAACGGAGTTGCAGGTGTTGAAGAGATTGATACCGTTATGAAGCTAGGTATGGCACATCCAATGGGCCCATTACAGTTGGCGGATTTCATAGGTCTTGATGTATGTTTATCAATTTTGAATGTAATGTACGATGGATTTAAAAATCCTAAATACGCACCTTGTCCATTATTAGTTAATATGGTTCAGGCTGGCAAACTAGGTGTTAAATCTGGTGAAGGTTTTTATGATTATTCTGAAAGTCGAAAGGCTGAGAAAGTCTCTAAGCAATTTTCTAAGTAAACAGTCACAGTCACAGTTTTCAGTCAAATTTTATCAACTGAGACTGAATACTGAGACTGAATACTAAATGCATGGCAAAAATTATCCCATTTAAAGCCGTAAAACCAACAAGAGCCATAGTTGGCTTGGTTGCGGCGCGTCCTTACCAGAGTTACACAGTAGATGAGCGCGAATCTCGAATGGATTATAATCCTTATAGTTTTCTTCATATTGTAAATCCTGGCTATAAGTATGCTCAAGAAGTGATCGGGAAGGAACGGTATAGGTTGGTAAAAAATCGCTACGAGGAATTTAAGGAAGATGGTGTATTTGTTCAAGAAAAAAAACCTTCACTGTATGTCTATAAAATCGTAAATAGACACGGACAAGAATTTAACGGCATTATCGCTGCAACAAGTGCTGAAGATTACGAAAATGATGTCATTAAAAAGCACGAAGATACCATTGCCAAACGTGAGCAAACCTTTAAAACCTACCTTAAAACCGTTGGTTTTAATGCAGAGCCAGTACTCCTCACCTACCCAGACAATGATATAATTTCTTCCATAATTAAAAATACTCAAAAAGGTCATGCCATTTTTGAATTTACAATGACCTACAGAGATACGCATTATCTCTGGAAAATTGATAATGAAGATACCATTAGGACAATTCAAGGTGAGTTTGAACAAATGGAAACCATTTACATAGCAGATGGTCATCATAGATCTGCCTCATCGTATTTGTTGTATAAAGACGAAAAAGAAAAGAACTCGAACCATAATGGAAGTGAATCTTACAATTTCTTTATGTCGTATTTAATTCCGGAATCGGATTTGGTCATTCATGAATTTAACCGGTTGGTTACCGATTTAAATGGACTTACTAAAGAGGAGTTTCTTATAAAACTAGATGAGTGTTATCGAATAGAAAACAGAGGTATTATGCCATACAAACCTTCTAAACCTCATCATTTTAGCATGTACTTAGATGGTGAGTTTTATTCTTTATATTTAAGGAAGACCAATTACCAGTTCAACAACGCTTTAGATGAGCTAGATGCGCAATTATTATACAAAACTATATTGCAACCCATTTTAGGTATTGAAGATCTTCGTAATGACAATCGCATAGAGTATGTCAATGGTCAGCACGAGATGATTACCATAAAAAGCAGTGTGGACAGTGGCGCCTTTGTGGTTGGTTTTGGTATGTGCCCATCTAATGTTGAGCAAATGAAACAAATTGCTGATGAAGGCTTAAAAATGCCACCTAAAAGCACTTATATATTACCTAAACTAAGAAGCGGAATAACAATTTATGAGTATTAAAGAGAACTTACAAAATATAAAATCAAGTATACCAGAAGACGTCACTCTTGTGGCCGTTTCAAAAACTAAACCCGTTAGTGATTTAATGGAAGCCTACAACGCTGGTCAACGCATTTTTGGAGAAAACAAAATTCAGGAAATGGTTGATAAGTATGAGGACATGCCAAAGGATGTTGAATGGCACATGATTGGTCATGTACAACGCAACAAGGTGAAGTATATGGCGGAGTTTGTGAGTTTAATTCATGGTGTAGATAGCTTCAAACTATTGAAAGAGATCAACAAAAGAGCCAAAAGTCATGATAGGGTTATAGATTGTTTACTTCAAATTAAAATTGCTGAAGAAGATAGCAAATTTGGGATGTCAGCTAAGGATGCTTCTTCCCTACTTCAATCTGAAGCATTTTCAGAATTAAAAAATATTAGGATTGTTGGCCTCATGGGAATGGCGACGTTTACAGATGACATGAAACAAGTAGAAAGTGAATTTAAGTTTTTAAAGTCCACCTTTGATGCGCTAAAACCACTGCAAACAGAAAACTGCCAACTGCAAACTATATCTATGGGCATGAGCGGTGACTACCAGTTAGCTATTGATTGCGGCAGTAATATGATCAGAGTTGGAAGTAGCATCTTTGGAGCTAGAAATTATAATTAATATTCTTATACGGATAGCATTTACTTTTTTAACTTAGTGCTTTATTAGTAAACTTCCAATTTTAGAATTATATACGCAATACTAGACATAGAAACCACAGGTGGTAAGTATAATGAAGAAGGTATCACAGAGATAGCAGTTTACCAATTTGATGGTCATAAAGTCACCGATCAATTTATTTCCTTAGTAAATCCTGAGCGTGAAATTCAACCCTTTGTTGTTAATCTTACAGGTATAAATTCTAACATGCTCAAAAATGCGCCTAAATTCTATGAAGTCGCCAAACGCATTGTAGAAATCACGGAAGACTGCATCATCGTGGCTCATAATGCCGATTTTGATTATCGCATTCTTAAAACAGAATTTAAACGTCTTGGTTTTCCCTTTAAACGCAAAACACTTTGCACAGTAGAACTGTCACAACAGCTTATGCCAGATATGGAATCCTACAGTTTAGGTAAGCTGACACGAGCGCTAGGTATACCTGTAAGTGATAGGCACAGGGCGAATGGAGATGCCATGGCTACTGTGAAGTTATTTAAAATGTTGTTGAATAAGGATACTAGCAAAAAGATTATAAAGGATGCTGTAAAAATTGAACAGAAGTCAAAATTAGCACCGAATCTTAAAGAAATAACAGAAGATTTACCAAGCGATACAGGAGTATACTATATCCATGACGCGCAAGGCAATATTATATATATTGGCAAGAGTAACAACATTAGAAAACGAATTATACAACACTTCACTAATAAAAATTCTAAATCGAAGAAAATACAAGTACAGGTCAATGCTGTTACTTATGAAAAAACCGGTAGTGAACTCGTTGCTCTCCTAAAGGAAAGTGAAGAAATAAAGAAAAACAAACCTATATTAAATAGAGCTTTAAAACGTAATCGATTTACTCAAGGTCTTTATAGTTTTGTTGATGAAAATGGATACGTTAATCTTAGGATTAGTCATATTAAGCCTAACGAAAAACCAATAACGACGTTCACCAATAGAAAAAGTGGTATTTCTTTTATTAACAGAATGGTTGAAGTGTACGAGCTGTGTAACAAACTCTGTGGCATAGACAAATCTATAACAAGTTGTTTTAATTATGGAATTGAAAGTTGCCATGGTGCTTGCATAGGTGGTGAAACACCTGAAGATTACAACAAAAGAGCTAATGAAGTCATCCTAAAAAACAGTTATGATAATAAAAATATGATACTTATTGATAAAGGGAGAGATGTGCATGAAAAAAGTGTAGTACTTATTGAAGATGGTATTTTTAAAGGTATTGGTTTTTTTGATCTTAATCACCAGATAAACAATCGCGAAATACTTGAATCACTTATCACACCGATGCAAAATAATAGGGACACACAGCATATCATACAGAGCTATATGCGCAGAAATAAACGACTAAAAATCATAGAACTACAAAACGCATGAAATTAAAATTTACGCTGCTTACAATTCTTTTTTCCTCATTTTGCTTTGCCCAAAACTACAATGTAGCTATGCAGGTTTCTAAAAGTGACTTAGAATATACATCTTATGCAAAAGATTCAACTGCAAATGCACTGGTCATATATGATTATGGTAATAGTTTTGTTGATGAAGAAACATTCTGGCTTAGGTTTCAGCTTGAGCAAAAAATAAAAATCCTAAGAAAAGAAGGTATTGAACGTGGTGAAGTTGAAGTAAAACTTTATAAAGGCAAATCCTCTAAAGAAAAAATTCTTAAAATAAGAGGCGCTACCTATAACCTAGAAAATGGTAAAACAGTGAAAACTGAATTAACCCAAGATGCCATTTTTGAAGAAGAAAATGAAAATTACACCTTAGTAAAGTTTGTCTTACCCAATGTAAAAGTTGGAAGTGTTATTACTTACAGCTATGAAACACAATCTCGTTTTATGTCCAAGTACCAGCCTTGGTATTTTCAAGGTCCGGATCCTGTATTATATAGTGAATATAACACCAGCATCCCAGGTAATTACGAATACAACATAAAGCTTGTAGGTTCTATACCATTAGAGGTTAACGAAACAAGCTTAAAAAAGAACTGTATTGACCTAAGAGGAGATGTTGGTGCTGACTGTGCTATAGCTAAATATGTAATGAAAAATATTCCTGCTTATAAACCAGAAGGCTTCACTACTACACCGCTCAACTATATAGCAAGAATTGAATACGAACTAAGCGTGATAAGAGGGTTTGATGGAAGTGTTGATAAGCTCACAAAAACTTGGGCAGATGTTGACAAGGAACTAAAATCGGACAAAGATTTCGGAAGGCAAATCAGCAAAAAAAGTCTTGCAAAAAATATACTCCCAGACGATATAACTTCAATGCCTGATAATTTAGAAAAAGCTAAGGCCATTCATCAATTTGTTTTGGATAATTACAAATGGAATCAAAAATATGAGAGACATGAAGTGTCTGTAAAAAATACAGTTAAAGAAAAAATTGGAAATGCTTTTGAAATCAATTTGCTTTTGGAAAACCTATTATCTTCCGAAGGTTTCCAAGTCTATCCTATTTTAGTGTCTACTCGTGGCAATGGTTTTGCTACCAAAATCTATCCCGTTTTAACAGATTTCAACTATTTAATTTTAAAAACCACCATAGATGGCAAAGATTACTTTTTAGATGCCACTGAACCGTACTTGTCTTTTGGCGAATTACCGTTTAGAGTACTTAATCAATATGGAAGGTTAATGGATTTAGAAGATGGTAGCTATTGGGAGGATATTGAGATAAAAGATTATTCCACAAGGCTACACACCATACAAATTAACTCATTTGAAGAAGATGTTTTTGGAGGTGTTATAGAAAGTAAGTCTACAGGATATCAAGCCCATGATCTAAAACGTATGTATACTGAAAACTCTCAAACATACAAAGAACAGAGAGCTGATAAGTATACGGAAATCAGTATTGAAGAGCATAATGTTTCTGACTTAGAAAAAAACAGTTATGATTTTGAAGAGGAAATACACTTTACCTTAGAACCAGAGTTTATTGGTAATAAAATTTATTTAAATCCTTTTATAGTAAAATTCTTTGAAGAGAACCCATTTAAATTACAAGAGCGCACCTACCCAATAGACTTTGGTTATAAAGATACCTATACCTATATTATGAATATAGACTTGGGAGACGATTTAAATATTTTAGAGATTCCTGGTTCTGTTAACTATGCACTACCAAACAAATCAGGTACATTTTTATTTAATGTTGAAAATAAAGACAATCAGTTAACATTATATTTTAAAGTAAAATTTGATAAGGCTATCTATGCTCCAGAATTTTATGACTACCTTAAAACGTTTATGGATACTGTTGTTGAGACACAAAATAATACGGTAATAGTCCTAGAGAAAATCTAAACTTTTCTTTTTGTATTTTTAAAACGTGGAAAACGACAACAAACATACTTGGAAAACCAAACTGCATGAAATAATTTATGAAGCTGATACTAGAGCTGGAAAATTATTTGATATCATTTTGCTCATTGCTATTCTCGCTAGTATTGTTTTAGTAATGCTAGAAAGCATTAGCAGTTTTGATGAAAAGTATCACGCTTTTTTAAATGTAAGTGAATGGGTTATTACCATATTGTTTACTATAGAATATATAGTTCGTATTATTACAGTAAACAAGCCTATAAGGTATATTACAAGTTTTTATGGTATCGTTGATCTTTTATCAACTATACCTAAATATTTATCACTATTTTTCGTAGGGTCTCAAGCACTTGTTGCCTTACGTGCTTTGCGTCTATTGAGAATATTCAGAATTTTAAAATTGGCACGTTACCTAGGTGCATCAAACCAATTGGCAAGTGCTATTAAAGCCAGTAGAGCAAAAATTTCGGTCTTTTTATTTGCCGTAATTATTGCCTCTGTAATTTTTGGTACCATAATGTATTTAGTGGAAGGAGCTGCCAGTGGCTTTACAAATATCCCAAAAAGTGTTTATTGGTGTATTGTAACCTTAACTACTGTTGGTTTTGGAGATATTGCACCTGTGACTCCTTTAGGGCAATTTATTGCAGCGGTGATTATGGTTATGGGTTATGGTATTATTGCTGTGCCTACCGGAATTGTTTCTGCTGAATATACTAAGGCCTCTAACAGCAAGGATAAAATTACTAAAGAAGAAGAAACGCAGTTAAAGACAGTAACACTTAACACACAGTGCTGTGCCAATTGTCTTGCTGTAAAACATCAAGATGGTGCAGAGTTCTGCCATAAATGCGGATGTAAGTTACACTATGACTAACACACTCATTTCCATAGTTGGGCCTACAGCTATTGGCAAAACAGCTCTAAGCATCAAACTGGCTCAACATTTTAATACCGAAATAATTTCTGCCGATTCTCGTCAGTTTTATAAAGAAATGAATATTGGTACCGCTGTACCATCTGCTGAAGAATTGAGCGCAGTAAACCATCATTTCATTCAACATAAATCCATTAAAGATATCTATACGGTTGGAGATTTTGAACGTGATGCAATTTCTGCAATTAAAGATATTCACCAAAATAATCCTGTCGCCGCTATGGTTGGTGGTTCTGGTTTATACGTAAAAGCCGTTACTAAGGGATTGGATGATTTTCCTAATGTAGATGCAAATATTAGGATAGAACTCAATAAAAGATTTGAAGATATTGGAATAGAATCTTTACAAAACCAACTTAAAGAATTAGACCCAGTTGCTTACAAAACCATTGCTATTGATAATCCACAACGCTTGGTTAGAGCCTTAGAAATTTGTATTGGCACTGGGAAACCATACTCATCATTTTTAACCAATCCTGAAAAGAAGCGACAGTTTAAAACCATAAGCATTGGGCTTAAGGCAGAGCGCCAAATCATATACGATAGGATCAACCAGCGTGTTGATATAATGATCGAAAACGGACTATTGGAAGAAGCTAAAAGTTTGTTGCCTTATAAAAATTTAAACGCACTGAATACAGTTGGCTACAAGGAATTGTTTCAATATTTTGAAGGTAATTCTACCTTGGATTTTGCAATTTCAGAAATAAAGAAAAACACCAGACGTTTTGCCAAACGGCAATTAACATGGTTTAAAAAAGACGATAGTATAGCGTGGTTTGATTATGAAACCGATGTGAATAAAATAATTAGCTATATTGAAAAACAGCTATAAAAAAACCCAACTTAACAAGTTGGGTTTTTTCTTTTTTTATTTGTCGTTACCGTTAACTACCAATCTAAATCCTTCACCATGAATATTTAATATTTCAACTTTTGGATCTGGTTTTAAATACTTACGAAGCTTAGCAATATAAACATCCATGCTTCGTGAAGTAAAGTAGTTATCATCTCTCCATATCTTGGTCAATGCTAACTCTCTTGGCATTAAGTCATTTTCATGTAGTGCCAACAAACGTAACAGTTCGTTTTCTTTTGGAGATAATTTTGTTGGTTCACCACCATCAAACTTTAAGAAACGTAGTTTAGAATTTAGGTCAAAACGACCAATCTTAAATTCAAACTGTTTACTATCTGCAACAGAATCTGTTGCTTTACGTTGCATAATGGCTTTTATCTTCATTAATAAGACTTCGCTATCAAACGGTTTGTTTAGATAGTCATCCGCACCAACCTTATAGCCTTTAAGCACATCTTCTTTCATGGCTTTTGCCGTTAAAAAGATAATCGGTACATCTGTATTTTTCTCACGAATTTCTTTTGCCAGTGTAAATCCATCCTTATAAGGCATCATTACATCTAAGATACAAAGATCGTAATCGTCTTTTTTGAACTTTTCAAAACCTTCCATTCCATTCTTGGCATGGACAACGTCGTAATCGTTCATCATTAAATAATCTTTTAAAACGGTTCCAAAGTTTGGATCGTCTTCTACCAAAAGAATTTTCTTGTTTTGTTCTTCCATGATTCGTTTTTATGATATTAACGGCAACTTTATAATAAAAGTACTGCCTTTTCCTTTTTCACTTTCTACTGATATATGACCTTGATGATCATCTACTATTCGTTTTACATAAGCTAATCCAAGCCCATGCCCTTTTACATTATGTACATTACCTGTATGTTCTCTGTAAAATTTTTCGAACACACGTTTTGCAACTTGCTTAGACATACCATTTCCTTGATCTGCTATCTTTAATATAACATTATTACCGATATTTTCGGTATAAACATCAATTTTAGGTACATCGTCCGAGTACTTAATGGCATTATCTAATATATTGACTATCACATTTGTAAAATGTGTTTCGTTAGCCAAAACTGATGACATGGCAGCATTTAAATGTGTTTTTACATAACCTTTTCTATCCTCAACTATTAATTCTACATGTGTAATAGCATCTTCAATTAAGTCGTGTAACTCAATACGCTCTTTACTAATATTAAGTTCGTTCTTTTCTAACTTAGAAATACGTAACACGTTTTCTACTTGTGCGTGCATGCGTTTGTTCTCATCCTTTATCATTCCTAAATAACGCTTTACCTTATCTTGGTCGCTAATTATCTTAGGGTTTCTTATGGCATCTAACGCTAAATTTATAGTTGCTATTGGCGTTTTAAACTCATGCGTCATATTATTGATAAAATCAGTCTTTATCTGCGATATTTTTCGCTGTTTTATCAATTGGTGAATAGCGCTAGAGAATGCCAAAATGATAATACCCGTAAAAACAATAGACAATACCACCATCCACATTATTGAAGACAACAGGTATTTTTTTCTATTGGGAAAATCTACATAAAGCGTATAATTGCTTTCGTTGTTATTGTCTAAAAAGACTGGTATCCCAACGGTTGTTTCTGGGTTTTTATCAAAATTCAACGTTTGAATCTTAGTCGCCAGGTCATCATCATATATCGCAAAATCAAAGTCTAGATCTATACCTTCGCTACGCAACTCCCGTTCTAACATGTTTTCTACAAATGGTATCGATACCCTTCTATGAATTGGCACATCTTTAAGAAGCGTCTTAAAAGTGGCTTCATATATTTGCTTTTCAATTTCTGGTAATCTAGAATATTCTACCAAACGTCGTTGTGGTTTTATACTCAGATCATTCTCACTTAGCCTTCTATTACTAAAATACTCTGTCACACGCTCGTTAGTAAAACTAGGAACATCTATGCTGTCTGCATCAATTTCAAAGAACAATGAGGGCACCTTAAAGCGTTCCTCTAAAACCGTATTTCTATGAATTATGGTTTCGTCATTAACGTCATCTTCTGTAGTGATATACAATTGCCTGAGTATTGTTGAATCCGGCACTTTGTTATCTGCAATAAAAGGTTGAATAAAACTAGTGTATTTCTTGAGCTCAAATTCTTCTATATCCCTCGACACAAAACTGAGCGCTCGTGTAACACTTAACGTAAAATTCTTTTCCTCATTTTCTAAACTATTATTAATAAAAAATGATTGCACAAAGATTATACCAATGAGCGATAGACTCATTAATACCACCAATAAGATGAATAGCTTTTTGCCCATCAGCCAAATTTAACATTTTAACATTTAGCACAAATTAGGTTTAACCTTACATTAACAAAAGCAGAGTAAGGTTATTTAATTTTTTTAAGGATAGATTCATGGATTTCTGCAGCCTGTTGCTTTGCCACATTTAAATCGTTATTAACAATGACAAAATCTGATTTCTCAATCTTCTCATCATCAGTCAATTGATTTTCTATTATCGCCTTTATTTTTTCCTTAGAAGCATTATCTCTATGCATTACCCTTTCTATCCTCAAATCTTCGTCAGCAACAACAGTAATAATATAGTCGTATTGATTCTCCATGTTGTTTTCAAAAATAATTGCAGCTTCTTTTATAACATAAGGACTTTCTTGCTTTTTTAACCAGCGTTTAAAGTGTGAGGCCACTTTGGGATGAACAATAGCATTCATCTTAACTAAAAGCTGTTTATCATTAAAAATTTTTGAAGCGAGATAAGGTCTATTTAGCATATCGTCTTTGTACGCAGATTTACCAAATAATTGAATTAGTTTTCGTTTTATGACCTTAGAGCGATTCATTAATGCCTTTGCTTCCTCATCCGCAATGTATACAGGTATGCCAAAAGATTGAAATTCTTTGCCTATAGTGGTTTTACCACTACCTATACCACCTGTAAGACCAACTACTATCATCTTATAATTTAATAAAGTCTATACGCTTTTGCTTCATAGCTGTACGTTTAACGAACTCTGGTTTTTTAACAATTTTTGGAACAAGAAACGATTGGTCATCTACTAAAGCCTCATAATCGCATTCTACTCTAAAATCTGAAGCGTCAATAGCATTATAATTATCTAAATCTACATAATATGTAATTGTCACCGTCTTTGGGAAATAATTAATTTCAACATTATCTGGCTTGTTTATTATTGTTATCGGACATTCAATTGTGCCCTCTGTAAAACGTTTGACTTCTGCTTTTACGGTTATATTTTTAGGAAAGACCTCAATATCTTGTAACCTCTCGAAATTTAAATTTCTGCTAATGTTAGAATTGACGTCCTGTAGCGTTAGCTCTTCTGTAGATATTGATTGTATTTCATTTACTTTCTCTGATGACCCAACAACTTTAACGCTATCTATGCTTAATTCATAATCGCCTATGATATCATATCCGGCAGCAAAATCAACATTAGTTTTTAAAACTACAGGAACATACTTTGATGCTCTTGTTGAATAAGACAACAGCAAAGTATCTGGTTTCAGGGACAATACTTTGTAAGCAGAGCCAAGTTGTCCTTCTATTAAAAACCTGTGTTTTTGTACATCAAAAATGTAATATTCTGGCATTGTCACTATATCTGTCTTTGCGTCCAAAACCACCTCTTTAGAATCCTTAAAAACAAATGGTATTAAGGCAAACCCTTTGGCTTCTATTAAAGCTTCCATGGTGTTTAATGAGTCGTTATTCAGAATAATTTCATCGTCAATATTTATCAGGTTTACTTTTAAGTTTATAGTCTGTTTGTAATCATTAGAAAGTTTAGAAAAAATAAGAAACACAAAAGCAATAACCACAAATAGACTAAAGCGCTTAACGTTTCGTCGCTTTAGATACTCAGATATTTTCATTTTTTTCTTAGAGTTCATAGGTCATCTAGAAAAACAAATTAGGAAATGCCTCTTGAGGCTGTTTTCTCAAAACCACCAAGTTGAATGTTGACTTAAAAAACCCAAAACCATATCCAAAAAACTGTACTATAATTGCGACAATAGACTGAAAAGCCACTATTATATTTTTGTTCACAATTAATGATACTAAAAATGCTATTATAAAATAAAAAAGATAAGCATAAAATGGCATTGCTATCTTAAAAACCAGTAGCAATATTGAAACTAAAAAGCCTAAACTAAATAGAGTTGGAAACCAATATACTAAACTCTTGGAATGAGGGTGCCATTGATTAAGGATAGGCCTTACCATGCCAAACTTATGTACTTGCTTATAAAATTTAGACCAGGATATGCGTCGTTTATGAAAAACAAAGGCATCTTTAATTAATGTTGTTTTATAACCCAAATTTAATAACCGTAAAGATAAATCTGGATCTTCGCCAGGATGTATTTTACCAAACCCACCTGAATCCAAGAACGCTTTTTTAGATAAGCCCATATTAAAACTTCTTGGCTGAAAATTTTCCACCTGTTGTTTACCTCCTCTTATTCCGCCTGTGGTAATAAAAGACGTCATAGCAAAATTAATCGCTTTTTGGAGATTGGTAAAAGAAGGATGTGCGGCATCTGGCCCACCGAAACAATCGTAATAGTTCTTATTTAAGAAAGTATCTACTTCAGATAAATAATTTGAAGGTAAAATAACATCAGAATCTAAAATGATAAAATAGTCCCCTTTGGCTTTTTGCATTCCAAAATTTCTAGAATCGCCAGGGCCAGAATTCTGTTTAAAATAATATGAAATATCTAATTCCATCTTATAGCTGTTCACAATCGACTCTGAAGTCTCTCTAGAGCCATCTTCTACGATAACTATTTCGTACTTATAATCGCCCTTTAAGCCTAAAAAACTTTCTAAAAGCTCTTTAATTTCATCTGGTCTATTATATACAGGAATTATAAATGAGATAAACATAGTTTGCGCAAAACACAAAGGTAATTAAAGCTATCACATAACTTTATAATAAAATGAACAATAGAGCCTCAACTTCTATTTTTTAATGAATTTGATGATTTCTGACTTACCGTCACTGGTCAATTTAGTAAAGTAATTACCGCTTTCTATTGAAGATAAATTAATCTTAGTATTATTTACCAAAGGATATGACACAAATACTATTCTACCTGTGATATCGAAAACTTCTAGTGAATCTATTTTCTTTTTAGAATTAATAAATAATTCTTCAGTTACGGGATTAGGATAGTAGTTGATTATAGAATGATCATTAAATTCATTAATAGACAAAAACGTGCCCTCAACAATATTTATCTTTTGATTTGGTGATACATTATAGATAATGTCTTCAATACCGCTAAGCCATTTAATTTTTATATAATCAACAACTGTAGCATTACCAATCCCGAAGTGTTCTGTTTCGGTATTCTGGGACAAATACCCTTCGCCTAACATTACATGACGGTATTGTTTAGTTCCATTAACTGAAATCTCAATAATGGATCCTACGGCATCTATATTGCTAACTGTACCTTCTAAATCTATTGAAATATAATTATTACTCTGTACTTCGATGTTTTCCCAAAGTGATGGCTCTTGGTCAACATCATTATTAACAAGAATTTCTACTACTCCATTGTTATCATAATCACCTATTGCAGAAGCATAACTTCTATAGGCATTTGTTTGAAATCCTGAAATGGTGGAATTATCAAATGTCTCATCGCCGTTATTTACATAAAATGCATACGTAGCGTACATATTCTCTCCGCTATATTGAGTATTTACGTATAAATCTATGTTACTATCGTTATCTGCATCCAAAAAACTTGATCCCCAAGAAAAGCTATCCAAATCAGTCCCTGAACTCAATGCTATATTTGTAAATGTTTCATCACCATTATTTTTAAACAATACACAACCAGGTTGCGGTGTACTTATGGTTTCTGGTGTATTGGTAATGTAAATATCAAAAAAACCGTCAGCATTAAAATCGTCAATGGTAACTGACATGGCGTCCATTACTACATCTGTACCAGATGATTGACTGACATCCGTAAAAGTACCATCTCCATTGTTTTTATATAGGTAATTGGGTTTAAACTTGTCGTTAGCTACATACAGGTCTTGCCAACCGTCATTATTAAAGTCAAAGAATCCTGAGCAAAAACTAAGTGCTGGTAAGTTATTTAACCCAATACTATTTGTAACCTCAGAAAAAGTGCCATCACAATTATTCTTAAACAAATAGTTTGTAATGGTCGTATCTCCAATCCTATTTGATAAATAAACATCTAAACAGCCATCATTGTCTATATCTCCCCAAGATGCTCCATAGGTGTATAAATTATCCAATGGGAAACCTGAAGATACCGTAACATCAACTAAAGTGTTATTTTCTCGTCTAAAAAGCCTATTGCCATCAGTGTCGCTAGTGAGAAAAAAGTCTTTATCACCATCATTATCGTAATCGACCCAGCATGCGCTCCTTGTCCTGTAGTTGTATGTATTAGGGCTGGTAAAAAAAGACGTTTCTACGAAAAACTGACCATTAATGTTTTTATAAAATTGCACAGGCACACCTGCTCCTGTAGCTAATGTTATATCGTCCAATCCATCATTGTCAAAATCTACAAAACTCGCGCCACTACCTCCAAAAACCGAGTTGCCAGTGTGCTCATCTATACCCAATATATCTGCCCTATCTACAAAATTGATTTGTGAAAAGGCCAAATGACATGGTAGAATCAATAAGAAAAAGATAATTCTAATCATCAGGGGATTTTATTCTTTTAAATTAAATATAAAAAGAATATTTAATTCAATTCGTAGTACATCCATTAGTATTTAATGACTTTAATTGTTTTAGAGTGATTAGACGAAGTAACTTTCGCAAAATAAGTACCTGCTTGTAAATGAGTTATATCAATATTTTCATATAATTCAGTCGAGTAAATCCTTAAGACCTCCTCACCTAGCACATTAAATATCAACACCTTATCAATATCAACTTCTGAATTAATCATAAATCTATCTTTAACAGGATTTGGATAAATTTTCATTGACGACAATTCATTATCATTAATGGATAATGCGGAACCTTCAACAATATGTATTTGCTCATTAGCTCCAATATTGTAAATCACATCTTCCACTCCACTCAACCATTTAACTTTAACATAGTCCACAACTGTAGCATTACCCAATCCAAAAAATTCGCTTGAAGAATTTTGGGATAAATAGCCCTCACCACATAATGTGTATCTATACTGTTTTACTCCATTAATAGATATTTCAATTAGAGAACCAATTCCATTTCTGTTACTCTCTGTTCCTTCTAGTTTTACTTTTAGCCAATTATTGGTTGATGGAGAATTATTTTTCCAGAGGAAGACATTGTCGTGATTAATATTATTAACTACTATTTCTGGATAGCCATCATTATCGGTATCACCAATAGCATTTGAATAACTTATCGCAAAATCATTAGGTATTGAAGAGTTGGTGATATTAAACGAACCATCATTATAATTCTCGTATAATGCCGAAGATAAATAACCAGGGACAGAGCCATTGTGTTCGGCACTTACATACAAATCTAAATCAGTATCATTATCAGCGTCTAAAAAAACAGCTCCCCAACCCACACTATTAAATGTTGTGCCTGTAGGTTGTGCTACATCGGTAAATGTGCCATCACCATTGTTCTTTAAAAACACATTGCCAGGAACGTCATTTGTTATATAAATATCCATCCAGCCATCAGCATTATAATCATCAATGGTCACAGACATAGCGTCAATTGTAATATCAGAACCAGATTCCACGCTAACATCTGTGAAAGTACCATCACCATTATTCTTATACAGTGTATTTGCGTTCTCTATTTTATCATTTGCCACATAAATATCTTGGTGACCGTCATTATTATAATCAAAAAACGCTGAACAAAATGACAACGTACCAATATTAATAATTCCAGCTTCAGTATTTACAAGCGAAAATGTATTATCTCCATTGTTTTTATACAAAACATTAGGAATGGAAGTACTTCTATTACTTAAAAAAACATCTAAAAATCCGTCTTTGTTATAATCTCCCCAAGATGCTCCATAGGTAACAAGCACATCTGTTAATATACCCGAAGATAAGGTGATATCTTCCATTATCATGTTACCAAGGTTTTCATATAACTTATTGCTACTATTATCGCTAGTGACAAACAAATCGTTATCTCCGTCATTATCAATATCCACCCAATTAACCTGTTTATTTTTCCAGTTGTTGGAATCAATATTCAAGGTTTGCTCTACAAAGTTTCCGTTAATATTTTTTAAAAATCGTATTGGATCACCCTCAGCTGAAGCAATAGTTATATCATCCCAACCATCATTATCGTAATCATAAAATGTTATACCGCTACCATATAGCGTATTTCCACAAGTAACATTTATTCCGATTTCCGTAGCTTGATTTTCAAAACTTATCTGTGCAATAGCATCACTTAATACAAAAAATAGTATTAAAGAGAATGTAATTCTAAAATGCATTTCATTATTTAAATTTTGATATCTATTGTTTAATTACTCTAACCGTTTCAGTAATATCTGCGATAGTTACCCTAATATAGTAAGTTCCTTCTTGTAAAGTAGACATGTCTAATATACTTTCTACATTTTTCGGTGTCGCTCTTTGTACTTCTTGGCCCAGCATATTATATAGAACGATATTTTCAATAGCGTTTTGAGCGTTTAATGTCAATGTATTCTCTACTGGGTTAGGATAGTACAATAGAGTGTTCTGAGTTTCAAATTCTCCCATTGACAAGGTGTTTGAGCCTTCGGTGATGTTTAATAATTGATTTGAAGAAACATTATATATGACGTCTTCTATTCCGCTCAGCCATTTTACTTTTACGTAATCTACGTTTTCAGCAGTACCTAGTCCGAAAATTTCAGTAGCAGAATTTTGTGATAAATAACCTTCACCGCAGAGTGTATAGCGGTATTGTTTTTCGCCATTAATAGAGATTTCAATAAAAGATCCTATACCATTTCTATTACTTTGAATTCCTTCTAATTTTACCTTGAGCCAATTATTATTAGGTTCTGTATTATTTTTCCAAAGAAAAATATTATCGTGGTTGATATTATTAACAACTATTTCTGGATACCCATCGTTGTCAGTGTCACCAATGGCATTTGAAAAGCTACTCGCATAATCATTAGGAACCGATGAGTTACTTATACTATAAGTGCCATCATTATTATTTATATAAAAAGCCGAAGATAAATAACCAGGCACAGTACCGTTAGTTTCTCCGCTAACGTATAAATCTAAATCCTTATCATTGTCAGCATCTATAAAAACAGCTCCCCAACCTAAGCTATTAAATGTAACTTGTGCAGAAACTGCTATATCAGTAAAGGTTTCATCACCATTATTTAGTAACAGAACACTGTCGGAATCATCGTTTGTAATATAAATATCTAACCACCCATCTGAATCAACATCATCTACGGTTACACTCATTGCATCTATATAAACATCAGATCCAGAAATTTGACTTACTTCCGTAAAAGTACCGTCACCATTATTTTTATACAATAGATTATGAGTATTTGGTTTGTCGTTTGAAACATATATATCTTGATAACCATCATTATTATAGTCTAAAAAAGCCGAACAAAAAGACAACATACCTTCACTTAGAAGGCCAGCTTCGGCATTTGCCAGTGTAAATGTATTATCTCCATTGTTTTTGTACAGAATATTGGGTGTGTCGTAGTCTCTAATACTTAAAAAAGCATCTAAAAACCCATCATTATTGTAATCTCCCCAAGATGCACCATAAACATAAAATGTTTCCATTAACATTCCACTTGTGTTAGTAATATCATTCATAATCATATTACCCATATTTTCATAGAGCCTAACATGAGTGTCATCGCTTGTTACAAATAAATCATTATCACCATCATTATCTATATCAACCCAATTAACTTGTCTATTTTGCCAATTATTTTGATCTATGTTTAAGGTTTGCTCTACAAAACTACCATTAATGTTTTTTAGAAAGCGTATTGGGTCACCATCTGCTGATGCTATAGTTATATCATCCCAACCATCATTGTCATAATCATAAAAACTAATTCCATTGCCTAAATATGTATTACCACATACAACATTAATACCAGCTTCGGTAGAAAAATTATTAAAGGAAATTTGGGCGAATAGATTATAGGGCGAAGCTGCAAGCACTATAATTAAACTAATTAAATGGTTATTAACATTCTTCCCTATCATAACAGGTATATAATATATCTTTAAAGATAATAAAAAAGCCGCTAATCGATAGCGGCTTTTTAAATGTCTACTATTATTTAGAAATTATTGTTTAATTACTCTAATCGTTTCTGTAGTGTTAGCAATAGTTACCTTAACAAAGTAAGTACCGTTTGCTAAATCCGACATGTCTAAATCACTATTAAGGGCATCAGGCTTAGCTCTTAACACCTCTTGACCTAGCATGTTATACATCGTCACATTCTCAATATTATTTTGAGCATTTAATGTTAATGTGTTTTTTACTGGGTTAGGATAATAAGTAAATACTGCTTCATTTTCTACATCATCCAATGATAAAGTTGAACCTTCAGTGATGTTTAATAATTGATTTGAAGAAATGTTATATATGACATCTTCTATTCCGCTTAACCATTTTACTTTTACGTAATCTATGTTTTCAACTGTACCCACTCCAAAAATTTCAGTAGCGGAATTTTGTGATAAATACCCTTCACCACAGAGTGTATAACGATATTGTTTTTCGCCATTTATAGAAATTTCAATAAAAGAGCCAATACCATTACGATTACTCACAGTCCCTTCTAATTTTACCTTTAACCAGTTATTTGAATTTTCTGTCTGATTTTTCCACAGAAATATATTGTTATGACTATCGTTATTTACAACTATTTCAGGAAATCCGTCGTTATCTATATCGCCTATTGCATTAGAATAACTTTTAGCATAATCATTGGGCACCGCGTTATTTAACAAAGAAAAAGTACTATCGGCATTATTTTGAAAAAAAGCTGATGACAAAAAATTTGGGTTTGTACCATCATGATCACTACTGACATATAAGTCTAAATCCTTATCATTGTCAGCATCTAAAAAAACGGCACCCCAACATTCGCTAAAAACTGATGTTTGAGACGATGGGGCTATATCAGTAAAGGTTTCGTCTCCATTATTTTTAAGAAACACATTGCCTTCTGCCTCATTTGTAATATATATATCTAACCAACCATCATTGTTATGATCATCAATTGTTAATGACATGGCATCTATATTAACATCAGCACCAGTGATTAACCCTACTTCAGTAAAAGTTCCGTCCCCATTATTTTTATACAAATCATTACTATAAATAGATTTATCATTGG
Source organism: Winogradskyella ouciana (assembly GCF_965284585.1). Taxonomy (NCBI): domain Bacteria; kingdom Pseudomonadati; phylum Bacteroidota; class Flavobacteriia; order Flavobacteriales; family Flavobacteriaceae; genus Winogradskyella; species Winogradskyella ouciana. The sequence continues at coordinate 2,443,707 of NZ_OZ260095.1, read as the reverse complement.
CAACATACAAATCTTGAAAACCATCATTATTAAAATCAAAAAATGCCGCACAGAATGAAAGTTTGCCAAAATTTATTATTCCTGCTTCTGAGTTCACAATTGTAAATGTATTATCGCCGTTATTTTTATACAACACGTTAGGTATTGACTCACTTCTATTACTTAAAAATAAATCTAAATAACCGTCATTATTGTAATCTCCCCAAGAAGATCCATAAGTAAACATTATCTCTTGAAGTATTCCTGCATTCTCAGAAATATCAACAAAGTTAAAATTTGAATCATTGAGATATAATTTATTGGAACTTGTGTTACTCGTGATAAACAAATCTTCGTCACCATCATTATCTATATCAACCCAATTAACTTGTTTGCTAGTCCCTATATGATCAAAATTAAATTGCTCTTCTACAAAAAATCCACCAATGTTTAAAAAGAATCGAATCGGATAATTATTTGCCGATGCTAATGTTAAATCGTCAAAACCATCATTATTATAATCATAAAAACTTACACCACTACCAAAATTAGAATTGCCACAGTTAACAACTACACCATAGTTCTCTGCCAAGTTTGAAAATGAAATTTGTGCATTTAGACAAACCGAAGATACTAATATCCAAAAGTAAGGTAATAATGATTTCATTAGCTTAAATTTACGTAAATGAAAAAAGCTGCTTTTAAAAGCAGCTTTTTTCATAAATATATATCAAATTAATGTTTAATTACTCTAACTGTTTTACTTGTTTCACCAATAGTAACACGAACAAAATAAGTTCCTGACTGCAGGTGAGACATATCTAAATCGCTATCAAGAGCATTAGGCATAGCGCTTAATACCTCTTGACCTAACATATTATACATCGTCACATTCTCAATATTATTTTGAGCATTTAATGTTAATGTATTTTTTACTGGGTTAGGATAATAAGTAAATGCTGCTTCACTTTCTACATCATTAACACCCAAAGTAGCACAACTCACAGATAACTCAAAATCACCCTCATTACCTACATTCCAACCACCAATGGCAATATAATACGTAGTTGTACCATCAGAATCGAAAGAAGTTTCTGCAAAAAAGTCTGGTGAGCCACACTCATCGTAACCATCATCAATACAAGTCAATGCCCCTGAAGTTCCCGTATAAACAAAAATCTCAGTATCAAAACTTGAGCCTAGATTACAAGTTGATAAAGTGATACGCTCTGCTACACCGCTACCGGTAAAAGAATACCAAACCCACGGAGAGTCATTATCAGCTGGAGTGTCTGCTTCAACAGTAGCTACATCTGGTGCACCAGCCTCATCTTGTGTTGCATAGAAAGTAGTGCCCAAAGTTGATGATCCGCATGATATCGCAATAGCATCAGCAAATAAATCGTTAGGTGGAGGGCAATCTAACACAAAAGGTCCAAGAACAACATCACATGTCGCATTTGACTCGTGTTCAATATTAATAGAAAACGCAGTTTGTGGAACAGGTACGCCAGTAATTGTGAATAATCCTGTAGCAGTTGCAGTACCACCAGTACCAACTGGATTACCCATATCATCCTCACCAGAAATAGTTAAAGTACTAGAATCTCCCAAATCATCAATAGAAATCGTTACATCAACTGTAGCAGGGCAATTAGTAAAATCAATTGGGTCAGTTGGTATAGTTACCGTAGGTGCAGCACAACTTGGTTCATAAGCACAGAAATTAAAATCGCCTGGCCCATCATCATTAAGAGAGTCCCACGCTCTAATCCAAAGCGTTTCACCAGGAGTTCTACCTGTGAGCGCCATTTCATATGCAGAAGGGTCATTTCCAGAAGTAGCGGAACAAGCAATCGACGTTAAGCCAGAGCAATCAGCCCCTTCATACACTTCATACCATAAAAAAGAACAACAATTAGAAATATCACCAGATATAGTAACATTACCACTAGCTGGTACGGTTACACTAAACCATATATCTCCACCACCGTACGATGTACATGTTGCAGCAGGTGGTGCAGGTGTATCTAAGTCTGAATCTGTAGCGTTAGTGTTGTTTCCTGTAGTAATACCAGTACACATATCCGTTGTTACAGGGATATTTATAGCTCCCATAAAACATCCTCTACAGGAGGGCATGTGTCTTGAAAAGTACCTAAATTAACATCACACACTGGGTCAGAACCGTGTTGCAAAGTAAATGTTACAGGTGTTCCTGTTGTATATCCTCCTAGAGAGAAAGGACCTGTACCAGTAACAGGAAAAGTATTTGTACCATCAAAAATTGCTGGACTACCGTCTCCTAAATCCGTAACGTCAAAATCCACTGCAAAAGTACCAGCACCACAATCAACAGTACCTAATGTAGCTGTACCTGCTGGAGGAGTACAAGTTGGCACAGGAGCAAACGTCAATGACCAACTGTTAAAAGTTCCTGTGTCACCGCCTGCATCATCACAGAAATTTAAAGTCCACGTACCGTCTGCATCTACCCCATCAAATGTTGATAGCGGCTGTTCTGGCATATGCGGACCTGTAAATGGCGCAGAGCCAGCTGTAATTGAAGTAGCTGCATTATCTCTAAATTGAGTACCCGCATAATCGTCTCCAGACCCACCATTATCAGTCGTCAATTCTACAATAGTAGTGCCATCTGGTGCAATTAAAAATAATTCAACATCTCCAGACCAGGTATGGGTAATATCAATATCTACTTGATCTAATAAATTGGTTACGCCCAAAACACCTACTCCTGTAACTGTAACAGTAAGGTTTAATTCATTAGCAGTACCACAAGTCGCGGCTGTACCACCTCCAGGTCCTTGAGTATCGGCTGGTGTACCAGTTCCGGGAAAGGTTTGCCCATAACCCATCGCAAACAATAATAAAAAGCTTGCGAGTAAAGTAATTTTCTTCATAAAAACATATTTTAAGTTAGTAATTCATTAAAAATATGTTAATTATCTAGAAGATTATTATGCCTTAACCACAAATCGATGAAATGTAAATAACAACGTTAAAATACTGTTAAATATATCACTGTTAACATGTTATAAACAAAAAAAACTGTGATGCAAATTGCAACACAGCTTTTGGATAAATTTAGAATTCTAATTACTGTTTATCTACAAAGGTATCCATAACAGCATCACTCACTCCCATATTGCTAAAACCACCATCGTTATAAAGGTTCTGTAAGGTTACTCGTTTTGTAAGGTCACTGAATAAGGTAACGGTATAATTGGCACAATCCATAGCTGTTGCATTACCTAAAGGAGACATTTTATCTGCGTAAGCTAAGAAGCCATCAAAGCCTTTTACTCCACTACCAGCCGTTGTTGGAGTTGGTGATTGAGAAATGGTGTTAACACGTACTTTTTTATCTCTTCCGAAGAAATACCCAAAACTACGTGCAATACTTTCTAAATACGCTTTGTTATCTGCCATGTCATTATAATCTGGAAAAACGCGTTGGGCAGCCATATAAGTTAAGGCTACAATGCTTCCCCATTCATTCATAGCGTCCGCCTTGTAGAGTGTTTGCATTACCTTATGGAAAGACATTGCAGAAACATCTGTTCCCTTTTGTGTCCAAGCGTAATTTTGGTCCGTATAGTGCTTTCCTTTTCTTACATTAATAGACATACCAATGGAATGCAATACAAAATCCAATTTACCACCAAGAATTTCCATAGATTGCTCTACCAAGTTTTGTAAATCTTCTTCAGATGTGGCATCTGCCGGAATGATTTGAGAGCCTGTTTTTTCGGCCAAGGCATTTATCTGTCCCATTCTCATAGCAACAGGTGCATTGGTCAGTACAAATTCACCTCCTTCTTCATGGACGCGTTCTGCAGTTTTCCATGCAATTGAGTTTTCGTCTAATGCTCCAAAAATGATTCCTTTTTTTCCTTTAAGTAAGTTATATGCCATAGTTGTTAGTTGTTTGTCAGTTATTTGAAATATAGTCAAAGTTAACAAAACTTTGAATTTTAAACTTTGAATTTTAAATATTTAATTGAGCAATTGCTTGGCGTGTGCCATAGCAGATTCGGTAATATTCACACCTCCTAGCATTTGAGCAATTTCCACAATGCGCTCGTCTTCATCCAATCGCTTTAATTGTGTATGCGTTGTATTATCCATATCTGTTTTAAACACCTTAAAATGTGTATTTCCTTTTGCAGCAATCTGAGGCAGATGCGTAATGGTAAAGACTTGCATCTTGCCACTCATCTGCTTCATTATGTCACCCATCTTGTTTGAAATTTCGCCAGAAACTCCTGTATCTATTTCATCAAACATTATGGACGGTAGCTGCATATATTCAGATAGAATGGACTTTATCGCCAACATAATCCGAGATAATTCTCCACCTGAAGCAGACTTCTTCAATTCATTAAAGTTTGAACCTTTGTTTGCTGTAAATAAAAACTCTAGGCTGTCTTTTCCGTTTGACGTAAAATGTCCCAAATCATCAAGCTCTATTTTGAACTTAGCATTTGGCATACCTAAATCAGATAAAATGGCCTCCAACTTTTGTACTAATAGAGGGATAACTTCTTCTCTATTATTATGAACCTTTGCTGCTACTTGATTCAATTCTATATTAAGACTTTTAATTTCTTGCTCTTTTTCAGCAATTTCATCATCGAGATTTTCTGTATTCGAAATTTTGGATTCTAACTCTTTCCTTATTTCTATTAATTCTTCAATATTGCTCGAAGCATGTTTTTGAAGTAAATTATTAATGATTTGAAGTTGTGCGTTAATACGTTCTAGTGCTTGAGGATCCGAGGATAATTGTTCTTCAAGATTGTCTAGTTCTGTTAAAATATCATCTAATTCAATAGTTACACTCGAAACTCTTTCTAATAATGACTCGTATGCCTTTCCAAATGTAGATATTTTATTCAGTTCTTGTTTTGCAGTCTTTAATTGGTCGATAACACCTTGATTTTCGGTATTTAAAATAGCTCTGGTATTACCTAGCCTTTCTCCAATAGTTTCAACATTGTTAAGCTGCTCATATTGCGACTCTAAATCTTCAAGATTAACAGATTCTAGATCAATCTCATTCAGTTCTTTAGTCAGAAACAAGTTATAATCATACTCCTTGAGCATTTCTGATTTAGAAGTTTGTAGATCTTCCAAAGATTTTTGTAATGATCTGAACGCCTTTAATTGTTTAGTAAACAATTCTAAGTTTGCACCATTATCTGCCAATGCATCAATGACCTTAAATTGATAGTCGTCTTGCATCAATTGCTGTGTTTGGTGCTGTGAATGAATATCAATAAAATATGAGCTTAGAGCAACCAAACTGTCTAGGGTCGCAGGAGTGTCATTAATAAAGGCTCGCGACTTTCCTGATGGTAAAATCTCACGCCTTATAATGGTCTGCACATCGTAATCTAAGTCTAAAGATGCAAAAAGTGCTTTTAGATTGTAATTGGCAACATCGAAGGTTGCTTCGATTATACATTTTTCATCCGTATTCTTTACCTGACTAAGATCTGCGCGTTTTCCCAAAACCAATGACAAGCCACCTAAAAGAATGGATTTACCTGCACCAGTTTCACCAGTAATTATGGTCATCCCATTATTAAACTGAACATTGAGTTCGTCTATAAGCGCGTAGTTTTTTATGTAAAGTGAGGTGAGCAATAATTTGTAATTAGTTATTACAAAAGTATCGATTCTGAGTTACTGAAACAAGTTCAGTACAAGCAAGTTCGTAATGATGTAAAAATTAAAACTTAATGTTTCTCCACTTTTGGGAGTGCATCGGTGCAATCTTGTTTAAAATATCTACGGCTTCGGTAATATTGACACTTGGACCACCAGAAAGTATATCCATTAATTCATCTGATTTCGCATCGAAAAACACACGCATTAAATAGGAATTTGGTCGTCTTCTATGAATCTTTTGTAGTTCTGATAGTGTTGAAACAACCTGGGATTTTCCTTTTTTTGCATCATCTGCCATAATATCCAAACCATCTATATGATAGTTATACATGGTTGATCTCATTTCCTTAAACGTTGGTGACAATAAATTATCTATAAGGGCGAAACGCGATTGTAAGCCGTCTTCTAACTTCCACCCTTGCCCATTTAATTGCTGAGAATAATTAGCAATAGTTTGTGCCTGGGCAAAATATTCGTCACCTCCGTTGAGCGCAAAAGAATCTGCGTCCATACCTAAAATCATAAATACATGAAACGATAATACCGAAACAAGGTTAGACTCAAATTGACGTGGGTTATATACCAAATTCTGAAATTCTAAATATTGAAAGTTAAAATCCCTGTCATTGTAGTTATATACTGGTGAACTGTATGTTGAATTAAATACTGGTCGAGAAGATGATACTTGAAGCGTAGCGCTAAATCTATCATTTTCGTAATTATTTACATTTATAACCATACTACAATTAATGCGCTCTTCTGCGCTGAACGATTTTTCCGTCCATTGTGTATTATTGACAAACTCGCTAAGTTGTTTTTCTAAAGTCTTAAAAACCACATTATTGTCGTTACCTGTTTGCTGAGCTATAACATTAACCGTGCAGTTTAATTCTTGGGCAAGAACAACTGTTGATGATAGTAAAAAGGCCAATAAAACTAATATCTTACGCATGTAATTGTTTTAAAATCTGATTCATTAAATCGTTAGCAACTTCTGCCTTTGACTTAAGCGGATGTTCAATAATATCGTTAGACGATGTTATAAATGTAACTTTATTTGTGGATACTCCAAAACCCGCGCCTTTATCCTGTAAAGAATTAAGTACAATTAGGTCTAAATTCTTAGATTTTAATTTTCCTTTTGCGTGCTCTAGTTCATTATTAGTCTCTAGTGCAAAGCCAACCAAGAATTGATGTTCCTTAATTTCTCCTAAGGATTTTAGAATATCTTTCGTCCTCTCTAACTCAACACTAAACGTTGAATCTTTCTTTTTTATTTTCTTATCTGCTACAGATTTTGGTCTATAGTCTGCAACAGCTGCTGAAAGTATCGCTATATCTGAATTCTTGAAATGTTTATGTACTTCATTGTACATTTCTTCTGCACTAACCACAGGCATAACCTTAACTAAACTATGTGCGTTTTTTTGATGTGTGGGTCCTGTGACCAGAATTACCTCAGCGCCAAGATTAGCAGCTGCATTTGCAATTTCAAATCCCATTTTACCGCTAGAATGGTTTCCTATAAAGCGTACAGGATCCAAAGCCTCGTAAGTTGGGCCAGCAGTAATAAGAATTTTTTTTCCTCTAAGAGGCAATTGATTCAGAATATCTTTTTCAATAAAGTCAATAATATCTTCTGGCTCTGCCATTCGGCCTTCTCCCACTAAACCACTAGCCAATTCGCCAGTACCAGCAGGAATCATCTTATTTCCGTAAGAGGTTAACTTTTCAAATGAAGTTTTAGTGGATTCGTGTTTATACATATCCAAATCCATAGCTGGTGCAAAATACACAGGGCATTTAGCAGAAAGATATGTTGCCAACAACATGTTATCACAAACACCATTTGCCATTTTGGCCATGGTGTTGGCCGTAGCTGGAGCGATTACAAAGTAATCTGCCCAAAGACCTAAATCGACATGGTTATTCCAAACTTGTCCCTCATCTTCTTCATCTACAAAAGACGAATAGACTGGATTTTTGGATAAGGTGGATAATGTAAGTGGAGTTATAAAATCTTTAGAAGCAGGCGTCATAACTACTTTAACGTTAGCGCCTGCTTTTATAAATAATCTTACTAAGTTAGCAGATTTATACGCGGCAATACCAGCGGTAATGCCCAATAAAATGTTTTTGTCTTTTAGAATAGACATGAAATATTATTCCTGAGTATCCTCAGTATTTCTGTGATAAATTTTATCATCTAACCACTCTTTCACTGCAAGTGCATGTGGTTTCGGTAGTTTTTCGTAAAACTTAGATACTTCAATCTGCTCTTTGTTTTCGAAAATCTCCTCAAGACTATCGTTATAAGTTGCAAACTCCTCAAGCTTGTCAATCAACTCACGTCTTATGTCTGTATTAATCTGTTCTGCACGCTTTGCAATAACAGAAATAGCTTCGTAGATGTTATCCGTTGGAGCATCAACTTGGTTTCTGTTATAAGTTACTGTAGTAACTGGTGCATCGGTCTTCTTTAAATCCATCTTTATAATGATTAACTTTTTGTAGTAAATGTATTTAACTCTTGTTGTAATTCCTCTTTCATCCTATCAGCATCTTCTAAAAACTCTGAATTAGGATAAGCTTTTTTTAATGCGTTATAGTAACCTAAAGCGTTATTTAAACGTTCTTCTTTCAGTTCATCTATACTCAATATTGCTAAATTATAAGCAGCATCAAACCTGTAAAACATGGCCTCATTTCTCAATGTAGTGCCAGGGAACTCAAGTAAAAAATTATTGAATGATTTAATTGAAGCTTTATAATCTCTAATTAAATCATACTGTTTTGCTATCTCAAAAGCCTTTTTCTCTAGTTTAAAATCCAATTCTTTAACAAGTGTATTGGCCTCTGACAGATACTGTGAATTTGGATAAGCGTTAACGAACAATTGCAGTTTTTCAATAGCTTCTACTGTTTCCTTCTGCTCTTTTGAATACACAGGCGAATTATAATAATAACCCTTTGCAGCTAAAAACGCAGCTTCTTCAGCTTTTTCACTTTGCGGATAAATATCCGTAAACTTATCAAAATGATAACTTGCTATATAGTAATCTTTCATTTGGTAAGAGCACATAGCATGCATAAAGGTCAACTTTTCAGCTTGAGGCTTACCTCTATACTGAGGTAAAATCTGATTTAATAGCCTATGGGCTTTACTCCACTTGCCAGCTTCAAACAATTCAGTACCCATTTTAAACTTTTCAGCGACATCATCAGATCTTAACGTTTTCTGAAAGTCGCTACAAGATACCAATATAATGGCTGTGAATAGTATGTAAAGTCCTCTTTTCATAAATTTTAAACAGGATGCAAAAGTATGCATTTTTAACGGATTTAAAAAACAAATATTATATGCTAAAATAACCTTAGTTTTTATTGCGAAATGTAATTTAGATTAAGTTTAACTTTTGCCTAAAACTTTAAGGACATCAGTAATTTTTTTCTTTAGTCCGTCCGTCGCTTCCACTAATGGTAAACGAACATGTGATTTAGATATATTTAAGGCTTCTAAAACAGCTTTTACACCTGAAGGATTGTTCTCAGAAAATATAAGTCCGGTGATTGGCATTAAATCAAAATGAAGTTTGTAAGCTTCCTTTGCCTTACCTGCGATTCCCAATCTAATCATTTCTGAAAACTCTTTAGGTAAAGCCTGCCCAATTACCGATATAACACCAGAACCACCTGCTAAGGCTACTCCTAGGGCTAAATCATCATCGCCAGATATTACCAAAAAATCATCTGGTTTCGTTCTTAACAATTCTAAATACTGATGTACATTATTACCTGCTTCCTTTACCGCAACGATATTGTCAAAATCTTTTGCCAAACGTAAAGTTGTTTCTGGCTCCATGTTTTTAGACGTTCTACCTGGAACATTATATAAAATGATTGGTTTTGAAGTTGCTTCAGCAATGGCCTTAAAATGTTGATACAATCCTTCTTGGGTTGGTTTGCTGTAATATGGTGATACAGATAAGATACCGTCAATACCAGATAAATCTGTTGTCTTAATTTCATCAACTACTGTTTTAGTATTGTTACCGCCTATGCCTAAGACCAACGGCAACCTTCCGTTGTTAACTTTTATGATAAACTTTGTTAATTCCTTTTTCTCCTCTGCTGTAATAGTAACACTTTCTCCTGTAGTACCACTAATTACCAAGTATTCCGTACCGTTTTCAATATTATGTTCTACTAATCGTTCTAGAGCATCAAAATCTATGCTAAGATCTGCTTTAAAAGGTGTTATTAATGCTACTCCTGTACCTATAAATTTGGTCATTATATTTTATTTAAAATGTTGAGATATTTCTTAAATTCTTTTTTAAACGTTTCTATTTCTTTTGGTTTAAGATCTATAATCAAATCGTACAACCGTTCATCATTTCTGGCCAATCCAACTTTAAAATTTGCTTTTGAAAGTGCTGTTATTAAATTCAATTCTAAACTTTCCTGCTTATAAAAACTGATTAATACATCATAATCTTCATCAACAAAAGACTGTAAATCTATATTGTTCAATTTGCCTTTCCATCCGAAGTCTTTTGGACTAAAATACGTTTCCCATTGACTAGATTCATATTTATCATCATTAACAAAAGCAACAACTTTATGCTTTGGAGATGTTAAATTCAGTTCTTTAAAATACAGTCTAAACGACTCAAAATCATCATATTCATTAGCATTAAGCAAAACCGCGATAGTCTTAACCTTATTGTTATTTACAGCCGCTTTTGGAATATCTAACAATTTATTAATGTACTTTCGGTTCGATTTTTCCTTAAAAGCTTTTAAAAACATTTATCTTTAGACTTTGTGCAAATTTACTAAAAGCACTTGCAAATATCCGTTAACTATATAGAAGTTATTCAATGATAATTAAACATCTTTTTAAACTGTTTATTTTACTGTTCATTTTTTCGTGCCATAACGAAACGCACATCTCTAAAATTGAAGGTAAACGTATAGAAATCAATGCCGATATCGCTTCGGATACCGCAATTGAAAATTTTATTAAACCCTACAGGGAAAACGTAAATAAGAACCTAGATAGTATAATATCCTACGCACCAGAAACCTATTCTAAAACTGACGGTGAACTAAATACTGCTATTGGTAACCTCATGGCTGACGCTGTTTTTGAAGAAAGCAATCCTGTTTTTAAGCAACGTACAGGAAAAAATATTGATTTAGTACTCTTAAATCATGGTGGGATTCGTTCTATAATTTCCAAAGGAAATGTTACAACTAGAACTGCTTTTGAGGTTATGCCCTTTGAAAATTCTGTAGTAGTGGTAGCGATGAAAGGAGAACAAGTTTTGGATATGATGCAATATTTAGCACAAGCCAAGCGTGCTCATCCCGTTTCTAATCACCTACAATTGGAACTTGGAAAGGATTTTGAAATTAGTTCTGCTACTTTAAATGGAAAACCTATAGATAAAGACGCCATATATCATGTCGCTACAAACGACTATTTATATAATGGTGGTGATCGAATGACGTTTTTTCATCCCAACGACAGCTTATACGTATTGGATTATAAAATACGCAACGTACTTATTGACTATTTTAAAAAGAAAGATACGATCAACCCGAAACGCGATAATCGCTTTATAAAATTAGAGGATTAAACATGAAAAGAAGACAATTTATTCAGCAATCTACGGCAGCAACAGCATTACTAGGTTTGGGCGGATTAGGTTTGCAATCCTTTGGGCCAGAAACCAAAAAGATTACCATACTTCATACAAACGACGTACACAGCCATATAGATCCTTTTGGACCAGACCATGAGCGTAACGCTAATAAAGGTGGTGTGGCAAGACGAGCTACTTTAGTAGAATCTATTAGAAAAGAAAATCCTAATACACTTTTGCTTGATGCTGGTGATATTTTTCAGGGCACTCCATACTTTAATTATTATGGTGGTGAGTTAGAATTTAAGTTAATGAGCATGTTAGATTACGATTTGGCGACCATTGGTAATCATGATTTTGATAATGGCATAGATGGATTATATGCGCAACTACCACATGCTAAATTTGAATTTGTCTCTGCGAATTATGATTTTTCGAACACAGTAATGGACACACATGTAAAACCCTATAAGATCTTAGTAAAAGACGGTATTAAAATAGGAGTGTTTGGTTTAGGTGTTCAGCTTGAAGGTCTTGTTGATAAAAATATGTATAAGGAAACGGTTTACCATAATCCAATTGAGGTTGCCCAAGACATGTCTCGTATTCTAAGGGAAGAACAAAAATGCGATTTAGTAATCTGCTTGTCTCATATTGGTTATCATTATAGAAATAGACCAGAGAGGGTTAGTGATTTGAACTTAGCGAGAGCTACAAAAGATATAGACCTTATAATAGGTGGTCACACACACACCTTCTTACCAAAACCAACTATAGAAAAGAATAGCGCAGGTAAAAATGTACTTATAAATCAGGTTGGTGCTTATGGTTTGTACCTAGGTAAAATTGACTTCTATTTTGAACCAGGTGAACCTGTAAAATCAGATGGTGCTTCAATAATTGTATAAGTTCTTTTGTAAGTTAAAAGAATAGAATCGTCTAAGATTTCAATTCAACCATTGAAATTATGAAATCTGACAAAATCATTTTAGTACTACGAATTGTTGTAGCCATAATTCTAATTCAAACGCTTCGCTTTAAGTTTACTGCAGATGACGTCAGTGTTTATATATTTGAAACTGTTGGTTTAGAACCTTACGGAAGAATAGGTATTGGCATATTAGAACTCATAGCTGGTATTTTACTCTTAATACCAAAAACCATTTGGACTGGTGCATTATTGGCTCTAGGTTTAATGAGTGGCGCTATTGTAATGCATCTTACAAAATTGGGAATTGAAGTGCAGGGAGATGGAGGCACATTATTTTACACAGCCATTGCAACGTTTCTTCTTAGCGCAATTATTTTGTACACCCAAAGAAAAGCCATACCTATTATCGGTAAAAAACTAAGCTTCTAATTGCTCATCTATATAGTTTGGTTGTGGCTCAGAAAGCTGTAATTGCGACTGTAGATAAAAGAATATAAACGCAACTACTAAAAATAATGAGTAAACAAAAATCAAGCTTTTGTCTTCTAACACATAATAATATGCCAGCTGAATAATTTCAGAAAACACAATAAAAATAGATCCTATTAAGAACAGCATGGATTTTCTATCATCTCTATACATATAATCAATTAACGCCACAGAAAGCAAGGCCATAATCACTGCATTATAGGTAAATTCCAATGTATATTCATATCCTGTGAGAGCTCCTTTAGTCGTATCCGTAACCAGTACAACACAAAACACATCCAAAAGCAAGAGAATCATTATTGGTATTGACAATTCTTTAAATATATCTCTTAACTTAAATGACGATGCAATTTTTACTATTAGGAATAAATAGGATATAATATATAAGACATTAGCACCATAATAATAATAATCCACCTCTCCTACTTTTATCTCTGGCCCATACCAAGAGATGTAACTTAAAAGTTGCCCAGCCGTAAAAGCGACCAAAAACCAAAAGAAGAACAATGACTTATTAGTTGTCCATCTACAATATAGAATGGTCAATAAAACAAGCATAAACGCACTTACCGCAGCACCCTCTTTTTCATAAGCTAAGCCTTGAAGAATTATGAAGACACCACCTAAAAGCAATAATATTACTTTTAATAATTTATTTACAAACATTAATTAATCCCTTATTTATAAAGCGAATATATAATTATTATACATATAAACGATAAAAAAATACATTTTATCGATGAAATGCATATTTTTTTGTAAGTATTTACTTCAATAAAGTTAAAAATTCCTGTTCTGAGATTATTGGTATGTTTAAACTCTCGGCTTTTGTACGTTTGCTTGGACCCATTTTATCTCCTGCCACCAGATAACTTGTTTTAGAAGAAATAGACGAGGATACCTTACCTCCATTATCTTCTATAAGCTTTTTAAGCTCATTTCTAGACACAGTTTCAAAAACACCAGAAACCACAATCGATAACCCTTTTAACTTATCGGTTTGATTAGCTAACTTATCCGCTGAAATTTCCAACTGCACACCAAATGACTTTAAACGCTCAATATTTATTTTATTTTCTTCAGACGAAAAGAATTCCACAACACTTTCTGCAATACGCTCACCAATCTCATCCACAGAGACCAAATCTAGGATTGAAGCATGCATCAGTGCATCAATTGATTTATAGTGCTTTGCCAATTTTTTGGCAACCGTTTCACCGACATAGCGAATACCCAAGGCAAACAATACGCGTTCAAAAGGGATTTGCTTAGAAGCTTCAATACCATTCACTAAATTTTCAGCACTTTTTTCTGCCATACGCTCCAGAGGTATCACTTCTTCAACGGTCAACTCATATAAATCAGCATAGTTAGAAATTAACCCTTCCTTAACCAGAAGAGCCACAGTCTCGCCTCCAAGCCCTTCAATATCCATAGCCTTTCTGGATATATAATGTTGAATACGTCCCACAACTTGAGGTGGACAACCATTGTAATTAGGACAATAATGTTTAGCCTCTCCTTCTGGCCGTATCAATTCTGTTTCACATTCTGGACAACTAGTAATATACTCTGTAGGCTGGGAATTCTCTGGTCGCTTGGTTAAATCAACCGCTATGATCTTAGGAATAATTTCACCGCCTTTTTCCACAAACACCTCATCTCCTTCCCTAATATCCAACTTTTCAATCTGATCCGCATTATGCAGTGATGCTCGCTTAACAATTGTACCTGCCAATTGTACAGGTTCTAGATTGGCAACTGGAGTAATTGCTCCTGTACGGCCAACTTGATATGTTATTTCATTAAGTCTTGTAGAAACTTGCTCTGCTTTAAACTTATACGCCATTGCCCAACGTGGTGCTTTTGCCGTATAACCTAACTCATCTTGTTGATAAAGACTATTTACCTTTACTACAACACCATCTATCTCGTATGGTAAATCGTGGCGATGCTTATCCCAATATTCAACATACGCCAAAACCTCATCAATCGAGTTGACCAACTTTGCTTCCTTTGGCACTTTAAAACCCCATTCCCTAGCCTTTTGCAACCCTTCAAACTGTGTGGAAATATTTAAGTTGTTTCCTTTTATACTATATAACAAACATTCTAATGGTCGTTTAGCTACCTCTGCGCTATCCTGCAATTTTAAACTTCCTGATGCTGTATTTCTTGGGTTTCTATAAGGTTCCTCTTCATTAGCGATACGTTCCTCGTTCATTTTTAAAAACCCTTCAATAGGTAGAATGATTTCTCCTCTAATATCAAATCGTTTTGGGTAATCACCCTTTAATTGAAGTGGTACTGTATTAATGGTCTTTACATTGGTCGTTACTTCATCACCTTGTACTCCATCACCACGTGTTACTGCTCTCAGCAGCTTACCATTTTCATATGTGAGGTTCATTGACGCTCCATCGTATTTAAGCTCGCAAGTGTACTGCACGTCGCCATCCACCATTTTTTTGATGCGTTTTTCCCAATCCAATAAATCTTCTTTGGAATACGAATTATCCAAGGAATACATTCTAAAATCATGAACGACCGTATTAAAGTTCTTGGTCACTGCACCTCCTACACGCTGTGTCGGTGAGTTGGCATCAAAAAACTCAGGATGCGCTTCCTCTAGAGCCTGAAGCTCCTTTAGCTTAATATCGAACTCATAATCGGTAATCGTAGGATTATCGAGAATGTAGTAATTGTAGTTGTGCTGGCGAAGTTCTTCTCTTAATTCGTTTATTTTTTGTTTTGTGCTCATTTAAATTACCAAGTTTGATATTTAATTTGACCAAATAAATTTCTAAAACTTTCAGTTCTTTCTATGAACTGAACTATAATTGGAAGAAACTTTTCTGAATCAATTTCATAAATTTCACTTAAGGATGAAGACATTATTTTTTCTGATTCTTGATATTTAACATAATTATATCCTCGTGATTCTTCACTACCAATCAATTCTACGTCAAGACCAAAATTTTCTTTAAATTCATTTCCAATATGATTTGCATAATCAAAATGTGTTGATGTTATTATGCCTTCAAGCCAAAAAATATTATTTCTATTCTCAGAATCAAAACCGAACCAATAATTATTACTTGAAGTTTTGATATTAACCTGGTTGTTATCAATCTTAATTAAATCTACAAATTTTGAATCCAATTCCTTTTTTAGCAGTCTCTTTAATTTTGTAATAAATTTAGTTAAAGAAACTGTTCTATGAATTAAATTTGGCTCTATATAACGCTTATAAAAGTCTAACAATTCATCAAATTCCAACTTGTTTTCAGTTTTATACGCAATATCTAATGAGTTTTCGTCTGAATACTTATAAAGATTCATTGAAGAAACAACTCCTTGTTTCTCATTTAAATATATCTTACAATGCAAATTCTTAATTGGATAAGCCTTTATTCCTAATTTTTTTACTTCATTGAAAGTCTGACTTTCATTTTCGCGATAAAAAATTTTTAAATCAACTTTTCTATTCTGAAGATTTTTAAATGTATTAAGTAATTTATTCCATTCCGATACTTTAATATAAGGTGATATTATAATGACTTCTTTATCGGCTTCATCCAATAAAGTCATTATTTCTCCAGAGATCTGTTTAGGTTTTATTAGTCTCATTGTAGGTAAAAGTTTTATCTGGGTTTTTGTTTTTGTTATATTTTCATTTAGAGTCTATCTTTATTCAACCATTTTGGTGCTGGTAATGGCACGTAGTTATTCATTTTTTCCAGTAAACCATCGATAGTATCATCAATGACTACTGCATCTAGATTTTCTTGTTTTAAAAATCCACGTTCCACCATGGTTTTGCATTGGCTTATTAACGCATCATAGTAACCATTGATATTTAAAATTCCGATGGGTTTAGTATGCAAACCCAATTGTCCCCATGTTGTGATTTCAAAAAACTCATCCATAGTACCAAAGCCACCTGGAATAATAATAAAACCGTCACTTTTATCATACATGATTACTTTTCTGTCGTGCATGTTGTCCGTAGTAATCAGTTCGGTAAGCTGTGTATGAACAATTTCTTTGGTTTTTAAAAAATGAGGGATAACACCAATCGTTTTTCCATTATTATCAATGGTCCCCTGAGCCACTTTACCCATTATACCAATCTTTGCGGCACCATAAACCAATGCTATATTTCTATCTGCTAAAGTTTTACCGAGCTGATAGGCTGTTGAAATAATTTTTTGGTCGTTTCCTTCGCTACTTCCACAAAATACTGATATACTATTCATAGGCCTTCCTTAATCCTTCCAATGGAAGGAAACTGTTGCTTTTAATTTTCTTGTTATTTTATTCCTTTTAACATTCTATCGTTGCCGTTCAAGTCCTTTTTCAATTCTACTTCACACAAACCTGAATCTATTAACAATTGCTTAGTTTCATCGCCAAGATACTGGTTAATTTCAAAAAATAATTGACCTTTTGGCTTTAAGTTTTCAACAGCAAACTTTGTGATTGCTTTATAAAATTGAAGGGGATTCTCATCCTCAACAAACAACGCCAAATGTGGTTCGTTGTCTAATACATTGGGTTTTATTTCTATCTTTTCTAGGTTTCTAACGTATGGTGGATTGGACACTATCGTGTCAAATTCCAAGTTTTTAAACTCTAAATTCCAAGACATTTCGTTTAATATGTCTGCTTTAATAAACTCAATGTCAACTTTATTGATTTCGGCATTTTTCCTGGCTATTGCTAATGCTTCTTTACTTACATCTAAAGCATAAACTTTTGCATGTGGTAAATTCTTTGCCAAACTAATGGCTATGCAGCCAGAACCTGTACCTATATCTAATATTTTTATTTGAGATTCTTCGCTTCGCTCAGAATGACACTTAACAATCCAATCAACCAATTCTTCCGTTTCTGGGCGTGGAATAAGTACATGTTCATTTACTTTAAAATTTAAACCATAAAACTCTGTTTCTCCTAAAATGTATTGAATTGGTTTTTGTTGTTTTAATTCTTCGAGAACATTAAAAAAGGTGTTTGTTTCAGGCTTAGTGAATGTGAATTCTGGCTCTAAAGTCAATTGTATTCTAGGAACATTAAGATAGTGTTCGGTACATAGAAAGAAGAAACTTTCAACTTCATTTTTACCATAGATGGCATCTAACTCCTTGTGGAAGATATGTTTAAGGTCGAGTGCTTTCAATACTATAAATCTTTAAGCATCCAGACGGAACAAGAGTAATGACCTGTATCTCCCATAGGTTTGTCAATGCTCTCAAAACCAACCTTTCTGTACAGTTTTCTGGCATCGTCCATATATGGCATGGTTTCTAGATAGCATTGATCGAAACCAGCTTGTTTTGCAAAAGCCAAACATTTTTCCATCATTTTACTACCCAAACCTTTACCTCTAGCTTCTGGCATAAAGTACATTTTCTGCAATTCGCATACGTTGCCATCGTAATTGTCTAAAGGAGAAATTCCGGCGCCACCAATAATGGTGTTTCCTTTTTCAACCACAAAATACGCTTTTCGAGGCTTACTGTAAGTTTCAGTCATACAATCCAATGCTTTATCCTCATAAGCTGTACCTACTTTAGGTACACCAAATTCGATTAACACAGACCGAATGGCCTTAGCTATTTTAGGGTCGTCCTTTTGTTCTATTTCTCGAATAACAATAGTATCTTTACTCACTTAATTTATGAAATTTATACTGACTTTTTTTCGGTATGAAGATAGTTATAATTACCGTTTTATGCTTAAAAGAATTTTATTGATTTCGCTGTTTTGTTCACTGGTTTTTAACTGTACTGTAAATAAGCAGCCTGAGTTTTTAGGACTGGAAAATATAGAAGTTGTTGATTCTAACATTAATAAAATTACACTCAGTGCAGATGCTTTGTTCATTAACCCGAATGACGTTGGTGGCACACTAAAAACCGATGATTTAAAAGTTTTTATTAACGATACGGAAGTCGCAAATATTGTTTCGGAATCATTTGATGTTCCTTCTAAAAACAACTTTAAAATTCCGCTTACTGTTGCTGTTGATACAGACAGCATTATTGATAAAAAAAGTCTAGGAGGTTTATTGGGCAGTTTAATATCCCAAAAACTAGAAGTACAGTATAAAGGAGAAATAAAGTATAAAGTATTTGGTTATTCTTCCACATATAACGTCGATGAAACTCAAAATGTAAAAATTAAACTTTAATTGCACAGTCACGAATACTATATAAATCGCTGTTTACAACTCGCAAAAAACGGATTGGGCACCACGAGACCTAATCCTGCGGTTGGTGCTGTAATTGTTTACAATGATACTATTATTGGTGAAGGTTTTACAAGTCCGTATGGCGGCAACCATGCTGAAGTAAACGCCATTAACTCGGTAAAAGACAAATCGCTATTGAGCAATAGCACCATCTATGTAACGTTAGAACCTTGCAGTCATTACGGTAAAACACCTCCTTGTAGTGACTTAATCATTACCCATAAAATTCCAGCCGCAGTCATTGGCTGCATTGATGACAACCCAGAAGTTGCTGGTAAA
This sequence comes from Winogradskyella ouciana, assembly GCF_965284585.1. NCBI lineage: Bacteria > Pseudomonadati > Bacteroidota > Flavobacteriia > Flavobacteriales > Flavobacteriaceae > Winogradskyella > Winogradskyella ouciana. The sequence continues at coordinate 2,424,428 of NZ_OZ260095.1, read as the reverse complement.
GGTGTTGAAAAACTTAAAGCATCAGGTTGTAAAGTAACCGTTGGTGTTATGGAAGCGGAATGTAAAGCGCATCATAAGCGATTCTTTACCTTTCATAACAAAAAGCGTCCTTATATTATCTTAAAGTGGGCTGAAACACGTGATGGTTTTATCGCACCAAAAACAAAAAATGAAAAGAAACCAGTTTGGATTACCAACCCGTATTCTAGGCAGTTAGTCCATAAATGGCGTGCAGAAGAACAAGCTATCTTAGTTGGCACAAATACTGTGATTGAAGATAACCCAAGCTTAACTGTTAGGGATTGGAAAGGGTCAAATCCTATTAGAATTGTTTTAGATAAAGATGAGAAACTACATTCTGATTTTAATGTGTTTGCCGATAAAGTAAAAACCATTAGAATAACGAACAATCTTATTGATTTTGAAAAACCAATAGCTCAACAGATTTGCAATCTTTTACATGGAGAGAACATTAATTCTGTAATTATTGAAGGTGGTTTAAAAACGCTTCAAACTTTTATCGCTGAAAACCTATGGGACGAAGCACGTGTTTTTACCGGAAATATTGAGTTTAAAGAAGGTGTTAAAGCTCCGCTATTTACAGGAAAACTCATTTCGGAATCCAGAATTAATAAAGACGCACTAAAAATTTTTTTGAACAGATAATGAGACTTCCGTTTACACGGAAAATGAATATGATAAAAACGTTGATTTTTGATTTTGGTGATGTGTTCATCAACCTAGACAAGCAAGGTGCAATGCAAAATGCATTAGAGCTTTTTGGGTTGAAAACTTTTGAAGACGACATGCTTTCTGCAAATATTCATTATGAAATTGGAAAAATTTCCACCACAGATTTTATTGCCTTTTACTTGAAAAAATTTCCGCATTTAAACGAGAATCAAATCATAGAAGCGTGGAATTATATCCTAAAGGATTTCCCGAAACATCGCTTGGATTTTGTGAGAGATTTGGCTCAAAGTGGCAATTACAAGCTTATACTATTGAGCAACACCAATGATATGCATATTGATTTTATTAAATCAAATGTAAAGTTCTATGAAGATTTTAAAAGCTGTTTTCATAAGTTTTATCTTTCGCAAGAAATACACCTAAGAAAACCCAATGCAGATATATTTGAGTTTGTTATGAAAGAAAATAATCTTAATCCTACTGAATGTCTATTTATAGATGACACAAAAGAAAATACCGAGACAGCAGCATCAATGGGATTTAACATTTGGAATATAAATGAAACCAAAGAAGATATAGCCAACTTATTTGAAATAAAAAAAGACCTCTTTTGATTTACTTAATCCTTAGCATCTTATCCTCTACTGCAATATTTGTTGTATTCAAAATTCTAAGCAAATACAATGTTAACACATTGCAAGTTATTGTTGTAAACTATGTTATAGCTTTTACAACTGGCATAGCTCTGTATGATGAAACAATAAATCTAAATATTATCAATGCAGATTGGTTTATTGTAGCAATCGCATTAGGGTTTATGTTTATCGCAATATTCAATGTTTTGGCGCTTACCGCACAAAAAAACGGACTCTCAGTAGCTTCAGTTGCAAGTAAGATGAGTGTTATAATCCCAGTATTATTCGGACTTGTTATTTACAACGAAAGTACTGGTTTACAAAAATTGATTGGAATAATTCTAGCACTAATAGCTGTATTATTAACTTCAATTAAACCAAAGTCAGATGTGGTTTTAACCAAATCCATCTATTTACCTATTATATTGTTTTTAGGTTCTGGAATCATTGACACTAGTGTAAATCACTTTGCACCAGATGGGAATAAAGCCTTATTTTTAGCTATAATTTTTGGGATAGCTGGTATTATCGGCATTATAATTTTAAGCTACAAATCTATAGTAGCAAAAGACCATTTTAAATTAAAAAGCATACCCTTTGGTATTATTCTAGGTATTGTAAACTACGCTTCCATGCATTACATCTTAAAAGCATTGCGCGTCGATGGGTTTGAGAGTTCCTCTGTTTTTACAATCAACAATGTGGCCATTGTTGCTATTTCAACTTTAATAGGCCTTTTTCTTTTTAAAGAACATATATCCGTAAAAAATTGGTTAGGGATTATACTTGCCTTAGTTTCAATAGGTTTAGTAACACTTTAACCGCTTAATTTTTAAGCACTTTGATAAATTCAGAATTACTATCTGTAGAAATTTTAACCATATACATTCCTTTGGCTAGACTTTCTAAATTAATAAAGTCGGAATTCGTTTTGCCCAATACCATCTTACCGGTAATACTGTAAACTTCTATTTGGTCTAGAGGTTTACTGAAATCAAAATGCAGTATGCCATTTGTTGGATTAGGGTAAACGCTTAAGTCGTTGAAATAGGAGTCTTCAACTGACAGAAGATTGCTGCAATTCTCAGAAATAGAATTCACATTCTCTATGATACCTGTATTATTAAAGCTTAAGCCTGTAAAGCCAACATAATTTTCAGGGTAGCGATGTGCTCTAAACGCACTATTTCCATCTGGGTCCTCAAATTGATTTATATTAGATCCATCTGCAATTGGAATTATATATACCCAGACTACATTACCAGAACCATCAACTTCAGAAATCCTGCCCTTGTCGGTTTCATTGATAAGCGCATTCCCATTAGACATAATTTGCATACCACAACGCGATGAGCCTTGCATTACTTCACCCATTATTGTACCATCATAAGACCAGAAGTAGTCGTTTGGCAAAAACTCTCCTGCCGAAAGACTATATACACCATTAGTGTCATTTTGATCAATGATATGAATAGACGAAGCGGTTAAATCAGTGCCATAGCCATCATTACTAAATGCCGAGATTTTGCCTTCATGTGGTCCATCAGGAATCCATTTAGCATCATGCTGACTGCCTAGTTTACGATCGTTTATAGTACCTTTATCATATACTTCAGGATTTCCCCATCTCCAAAGAAAGTCACCACCCATGCCATATATACCACCAGAATGAGATGCCGCTTCTGCAGTTGTTGTACTATGGTCAATTATATAAATTTCGTGAGTATGTCTTGCAGAAATAATGATTTGATCCAAGTCTTCGTTATAATCTACCGAATTGGTATGTGTATAATCAACAGGATTATTATTATCATAATCCATATGTAACAGTTGTGGGTTATTGGCAACAGAGCCGAAATTAGGTTTGCTACTATCAAACTCTTGCACCATGTGATCGAAAAACTTCCACTCCCACACTATGTTGGCCGAGTTGGTGCCAACGGGTTGTATTTCCACAATTTTATCCAATGCAAAAATAGCTTCCTGAAAAGATGTGTCCTTACCCTGTGCTATCATTTCTGCATTCGTATAAGTATCTCTAACTAATACTAGAAAGTTCCCATTTGGTAAGGGCTCAATATCATGATGGATACTAAAACCTAAATCATTAAAAAAATCAATACTCCACAGAATATTGTTATTCCAATCTCTTATATCTGCATTAAATCTATTAGACTGCAGGATATTCCCATTTTCTAGAATATAAAAATTAGTACTTATTTGGCCTGAGAAATCCCATTGTTTTACAGCTTCACCACAATTATTTATGAGAAACACTCTATCATCAGAAAGTGCATTAAATAATGTATAACCATTTGATTTTTCTAGATTAACGTCATCAAACACTAATCCAACAGTCTCCTGCGTATATGCAAGTTGAACAAGCCCAATCAATAGGGCTACAAAAGTAATCTTTTTCATAGGGCGCTTTTTAAACAAATATAACTAACCTTTATAAGAATTGAAAACTCTGGCCTAATTATAAGATGCATGTTTTCTTAGACGCTGACATCACAATTTCCTAACAAGGATATTATTATATATAATTATAGCTCACATATGTTTTTCTTTTATTCAATTATTATATTCGCAATACTTTTATGCAAAATGACGACGTATATTTTACCATAGCAAAACCTGCTGAGGGAGACATTTATAAAGACAGAAACAGTAAGTTCCTTGGGTTTGCTTTTCCCGTTAGTAGTGAAGACCAGGTAAAATCTCACCTTGAAAACTTAAAAAAAGAGCACTATGCAGCTAGACATTGGTGCTACGCGTATCAAATAGGCACTGAAACGGTAAAATACAGGACAAATGACGATGGTGAACCAAATAACTCAGCTGGTATGCCAATTTACGGTCAAATACAATCATTTAATGTTACCAATATTCTTATAGTAGTAATAAGATATTATGGAGGAGTAAAACTTGGTGTTGGTGGTTTAATAAATGCTTACAGAACAGGGGCGCAATTGGCATTAGACTCTGCAAAAATTATTCAAAAAACTATTAAGACAACTTATCAGTTAAAATTTGAGTATAAAAATCTTAGTAAAGTAATGCGGTTGATAAAAGAAAATCAAGTTGAAATAAACAAGCAGAATTTAGAGCTTAGCTGTTTGTTGGAAATATCTGTCAGAAAAAATGACAGTTTAAAGGTTTTTGAACTTTTTAATCAGTTTTTTGGCGTAGAGATACGTGAATTATAACGAATAATTTTGCAGTTTGTCTAAAAGATATTTTGGACAACGCGTCGGTCGGTTTCGTTTCATATCTATAAACGCCAATATAGTAGATCCAGTTGCCAGTAATTCATCAGATTCACTTCTTAATTCATACTCAAATTCTATTGAGGCCGAAGGCATTTTTTTTAACTTAGTTTTTACTTTAAGCATGTCGTCATAACGTGCTGAATTTTTGTAATTTATAGATAGTGAAATTACAGGCAACATAATACCATCAGCCTCCATGCCACTGTAACTCAGCCCAAATTGCCGTAACCACTCGGTTCTACCCACTTCAAAATAAACAGCGTAATTGGCATGATATACAACACCCATCTGGTCTGTCTCGCCATAGCGCACTCTAATACTTGTTTCGTTAAAATTCAATTATATGCTTGTGTTTAGGAAAAAATTTGTAATTTTCAAATGTTTTAAACATGAGGAAAAATTTCTTAAAATTCAACAGATATTGATTTTTTTTTTAAGAATTTTGTTCACATATTTGTCGTGTTCAAAACTGCAAGAGAATCCTAGTTCTCTTTTTTTTTGCTAATCTAACTAACAACAAATAATTTAACTTAACGAATGGAGATCACAGCGGAATCTGTATGGAGTAATTGTCTCGCCTTTATAAAAGATAATATACAACCACAAGCTTATAAAACGTGGTTTGAACCTATACAAGCTGTAAAACTTTCTGGAAATGCGTTGAGCATTCAAGTCCCTAGTAAATTTTTCTACGAATGGTTAGAAGAACATTACGTTAAAATTTTAAAAGTATCGCTTACTAAAGAACTAGGTGAAGACGCAAAACTGGTTTACGTCATAAAGATGGAAAACACTTATGGCAACAAGCAACCGTTTACAGAAAAGATCCCTAGCTCAAACAGAAGTGCTGTAAAATCTCAAGATGTTGATGTCCCTTTTGATAACAAAAGTCCTGAGTTAAAAAACCCTTTCGTAATTCCTGGAATTAGAAATGTAAAAATTGAATCTCAATTAAATCCTAGTTATACGTTTGAAAATTTCCTAGAAGGAGATTCTAATCGTTTGGCAAGAAATGCAGGAATTGCAGTAGCCAACAAACCAGGAGGCACTTCTTTTAACCCGTTGTTAATTTTTGGTGGTGTCGGTTTAGGAAAAACACATTTAGCGCATGCTATTGGCGTGGACATCAAGGACAAATATCCTGAGAAAACGGTTCTATATATTTCTGCTGAGAAATTCACACAACAATATATAGATTCAGTAAAAAAGAATAATAGAAATGATTTTATCCATTTCTATCAAATTATAGATGTGCTCATAATTGATGACGTACAATTCTTATCTGGTAAAACTGGTACCCAAGATGTGTTCTTCCATATCTTCAATCACTTACACCAAAATGGAAAGCAAGTTGTTTTAACTAGTGATAAAGCACCTGTGGATATGCAGGATATTGAGCAGCGCTTATTATCTCGTTTTAAATGGGGACTTTCTGCCGAATTACAAACACCAGATTTTGAGACTAGAGTTTCTATTCTTAAAAACAAACTTTATCGGGATGGTGTGGAAATGCCAGAAGAAATTGTTGAGTATGTTGCGAAGCACATCAAAACCAACGTAAGAGAGCTTGAAGGCGCTATCATTTCATTGATTGCGCAATCTTCTTTCAACAAAAAGGAAATTACAATAAACCTTGCCAAGGATATCGTAGAGAAGTTTGTAAAAAACACCAAACGCGAAGTGTCCATAGATTATATTCAGAAAGTAGTTTCTGATTACTTCCAAATGGACGTAAGTACTTTGCAATCTAAAACACGTAAACGTCACATCGTACAGGCTCGTCAATTAGCGATGTTCTTTGCTAAGAAATATACTAAAGCCTCATTGGCTAGTATAGGCTCACAAATTGGTCAGCGCGACCACGCTACAGTACTTCATGCCTGCAAAACAGTAGATAACTTATCTTCAACTGACAAACAATTTAGAAAGTATGTTGAAGATTTGGCTAAAAAATTAGCGCTCTAAACCCAAATAGAATAATGACTCGTATACTTGTGGTGTGTCTCGGCAATATATGTCGGTCGCCCTTAGCACATGGTATCGTAGAATCAAAGCTTCCTAAAGACAGTTTTTATGTTGATTCAGCTGGCACGGCAGCATATCACATAGGCAATAGCCCAGATCATCGCTCAATCAAGGTTGCCAAAACACATGGCGTTGACATAAGTGGACAGAGTGCAAGGCAATTTAGGGTTTCAGATTTTGATACCTTCGATTATATTTACGCTATGGACGCTTCTAATTATAACAACATTATCAGTCTCGCCAGAAATAATGATGACATTGGTAAGGTGAAACTGTTCCTAGAGGAGAATAATTCAGTTTCCGATAAAAATGTTCCTGATCCTTATTATGGAGACATAAGCGATTTTGAGTATGTTTTTGATCTTTTAGAAGCCACTTCAAAAATACTTTCAGCTAAATTAAAAGAATAATCAACTGTAACGGAATTCTTACCTCTGCTCTATTTTTTGTATCTTAGTGTCACAACTTTCTTAAAAAAATGATATGAAAAACATTACCATACTTATATGTTGCCTATGCTTCGCCTTAGGCAATGCGCAAGATTTAGAATTGGAATTATTCGCATCTGGACTAGACAGACCTGTTAATCTTAAACATGCTGGAGACGATAGATTGTTTGCTGCTGAGCAAGACGGGATCATTAAAATCATTAATGCTGATGGTTCTGTAAACACTACACCGTTTTTAGATATTGAGGCGCGTGTAGAAAGTGGAGGGAGTGAAGAGGGACTTTTAGGTTTGGCCTTTCATCCTAATTATGCCACAAACGGTTATTTTTTTGTTAATTACACCAGAGACGTAGTTGGACAGACTGATAATGAAACTGTGGTGTCCCGATTTACCCGTAGTAGTACGGATCCATCACAAGCAGATCCTAATTCTGAATTGATAATCCTCACATATACACAACCATTCACAAATCATAATGGTGGTGAATTGCAGTTTGGCCCAGATGGTTACCTGTACATTTCAAGTGGAGATGGAGGTTCTGGAGGCGATCCACAAGATAACGGTCAAGATTTAGGAACTTTACTAGGTAAATTATTACGTATAGACGTTAATAATTCAACTATGTCTAACCCATACGCAATCCCTACAGACAATCCATTTGTTGGTACTGCTGGTGCTAGAGGAGAAATATGGGCCTATGGGTTACGTAACCCATGGAAATTTTCCTTTGACCGTCTGAATGACGATATATGGATTGCTGATGTAGGGCAAAGCGCAAGGGAAGAAATAAACAATGCTCCATCAACTTCAGCAGGCCTCAATTATGGCTGGAGATGTTATGAAGGCAATAACACCTACAACACATCTGGTTGTCCACCTATGAGCTCTTTAACATTTCCTGTAGCCGAATATGCACATTCTGGCGGTAGGTGCTCAATTACCGGAGGATACAGATACAGAGGATCAGAATTTCCTGGTTTTAATGGATTGTATTTCTTCGCAGATGTTTGCACCCAAGAAATAGGTTATATAGAATTTGAAAACGGAACATGGAACTCAACTTTTGAAGGGTTTTCAGGAAGTTTGGTCGCTTTTGGGGAAGACATCAATGGAGAACTTTATATATGCTCTCTTGGAGGGGACATTAGTAAACTGGTGGATAACTCACTTAGCACGGAAGATTTTGATTTGAACAATGTTGCTGTTTATCCCAACCCGGCAGAAAATGAGATCACGATTGATTTTTCATCAGTGAATGCTACCATAAAAAGTGAAATGACAATCTTTGATTTGCAAGGTAAGATTATAAATAGTAAAAATAAAAGTTCTGATGCGGTTCAAAAAATCAACACATCGCAATTGTCGCAAGGTCTATATTTATTGCAAATCCGTGCTGAGAACGGAGAACAAATAACCCATAAACTTGTTATACAGTAATGAGTAAGACAGTTGGTAAGCTATATCTCATTCCAACACGTTTAGGTGACAATCCGCCACTAGAGGTGTTACCTATTTCAATAAAAAAAGTAATCGAAGATATAGATTACTACATCGTAGAAAATGAAAAAACAGCAAGGCGTTTTATAAAACGTATATCACCAGGTAAATCCCAGCCTAAATTAAAACTAAGCATACTCAATAAATACACTACGGAAGCTGAGCGCAACACTTTTTTAAATCCATGTTTAGATGGTGAGTCCATAGGGCTGCTCTCCGAAGCTGGTTGTCCTGCCATTGCAGATCCTGGGTCTGACATTGTAAGTTTGGCACATCAAATGAATATAAGAGTGGTGCCTTTAGTTGGTCCGTCTTCAATTATAATGGCACTTATGGCTTCTGGGATGAATGGTCAAAGTTTTTGTTTTAATGGGTATTTACCAATAGATAAAGGTGAGCGGAAGTCTAAACTAAAATCTTTAGAACGATTATCATCCGAACATAATCAAGCACAGATTTTCATTGAGACACCATACAGAAACATGAAAATGCTTGATGATTTGTCTAGTGTACTTCAACCTCAAACCAGAGTTTGCGTTGCTTGCGATTTAACCCTACCTACTGAATTTATAAAGACAATGTCTGCCAAAGATTGGAAACACAACAAAGAAGATCTACATAAGAGACCAGCTATTTTTATTATACAAAAAGATTAAAGTCTGGCTTTAGCTTTTTTATTTGGCTTAATTATAGAAGTATCGTAACCAGAAAACTTTTTCATATAGTATTTAAGGGTTGAACCATAGGCATCAGCAACATTATTGCCACCATAGCTTCTAAGAAACTTTTTAACACTACCTGGTCCTGCAAGATGAGCAGCAGCCAAAATACCAGATTCGGTCACTTTTACACCAGCAATAAATTTTCCATCAAAACGCTTAATATCTTTTCTTAAAATCCATTTATTACGCGCCGCATTAGCAATAAATGCTTTTTCTTGCAATTCTGGATTGTATAAAAATTGATTTGGGTTGTAGATTCCAATAAGTTTCAACGTTTCGGAACCAAACTGATACTTACCCAAATAACCTAATGTATTTACTGTAAAGTAATTACCTCTAGACTCTTTAAAAGCCAATGCTTCTTTAAAGCCTTCAAAAGATTTACCCAAGTGAGGTGAGAATATATTTGACTTAGATTCCTTTGAAAAATCTGCCATTGCCAATTCTGCAGAAATATTATAATCTAGCTCTAACCCTTCTGTAGAATACAACTCTGTATTAAGAGTAGAATCTGGATATAATCCCATTGCAACTAATAAACAAATTGCAAATGGTAATAAAAATTTTTTAATGCTATTCTTTGTCATAACAGCTAATTTTAAACTAGCAAAACTTTCCCCAAAAGGTCTTACTAAATTCGCGTGCAAATATACGACATTTATTTAAATACTGAAAATCAACCGATTAACAGTTATTAATACTTGTTAAAAGTAGAAATAATACATCTTTAGGCGACCTTCACTATTTAACTCAATTGCTGGAAAAGGAATCTTAATTACGTTAAAAACGTCGAAAATGGTTTTTAAGACGTTGGAATTTGTCTTAATTCGGGTTAGGTCTATATCTAAACTCAGGTAGTATTGACGTGTTCTATTTTGGTTTAAAAACAAAGGATCATTAGGATCACCGGTTAACATTCCATCTGCGCCATAACCAAAAGCTAAATTTAACCAATTTGGAATATAATCTGTTTTAAAAAAGGAATTGAGATTGGCACTCAACCAATAAGTCTGACCATTATAGTCTTTTAAAAATTCTTCAAACAAACCATTACCTAATTTATCTGGTCGTTGTTTGGCAAAATCCGTACGATGGAATGAATATTTTAATAGTATCCTTTGTTCCTTCCAAAGTAATTCTTGTCCAACGTAAAGCCCAGTACCAGTAACATTTGCAGCCATATCCGTCCATGAAAAACCCCATTCTTCAGAAAAGCCATCCATAACCTCTACCGCTGTTAAAAAACCCAAACCTAAAGTTGAACCAAATAACAACTGATCTTTTTTGCTAATACCAGCCCAATTGAGTGTATTAGCCCCTATTCTGCCTAATTGATATGATGAAAACACATGACCAAATTTGTCCATCTGCAACCATTCGCCACTGTCATTAATGGTTTTAAAGCTAGAACGAGGATAATCTGCATACCACAATTGGTCTAAGCCTATGAGAGCTAAAGTCGCCAAAGAACTTTCAGAAATGATAACAGCATTGCGTCTTGGCTTGTTTAAAGTATCACTTGGCTTTAGAAATTGATTGAGTTTAGATTGTGAAAAGAGTGAACCTGAAACGCAACATATAAAAATGATATGGAATTTTGCCCATTTCAAACTTATCTATTGATACCTTGTGACGATAAATACCTTTGGTATTCCCTCGCATTATTGTTATGCTGAGCCAAAGTTTTAGCAAACTTATGGTAACCAATACGCTTGGCATCTGCCGCAAAATAAAGGTAACTATGCTTTTCAGGATTTAAAACTGCCTTTATCGCAGATAAATCTGGCATGGCAATAGGTCCTGGTGGTAAACCTCTATTTTTATAGGTATTATAAGGTGAATCAATTTCTTTATGAATATTCAACACACGTCTAATAATGGTGTTTTTATATTGTGGTAATTGATAAGCTGCAAATTTTAGAGTTGGGTCTGCCTGTAGCGCCATGCCTATTCGTAATCGGTTGAGATACACTCCCGCTACTCTTGGCTGTTCGTCAGCTTGTTTAGATTCCTCATGTACAATAGAGGCCAAGGTTATAACTTCATTGGGTGTAAGGTTTAATTCTTCAGCTTTAGATTTTCTATTGTCGTTCCAAAATCGGTTGTATTCTTTTAGCATCTTATCCCTGAAATTTTTTGCAGAGGTATTCCAAAAGAATTCATAACTATTTGGTAAATACATGCCCAATGCTGTAGCTCGTGTAAATCCATTTTCTCTTAAAAAATCCTCGTCTGTCATAGCATTGATTAACGACAAACTATCGGCTTCAATCTGTGTGCTGATTCTTCCCGCTAAATCTTCTAAACTGTTCTGATTGTTGAATGCTATTTTAAGAGGTAGGTTTTTACTTCTAATTGAATTAATAATTTCGTTATTATTCATTCCTTTTTCAATCGCAAAACGCCCAGCCTTTATATTTGAAGTGTATTTTTTTTGACGCGCCAAAGCATCAAACGTTTCGATATCATCTAACAAAGGTTCTAATTGCTCTCTTACTTCAGAATATCTTGCATTGGTAGGTACATAGATATAGGCAGTTTCATTGTTAAAAGCGGTATTGGGCTGAAACATTGCTCCATAAATATAATAGGCAATGACTGCAAAAATCACCAAACCGATTAAGGCTATTGCCCATAGTATCTTTTTTATATACATGTGTTACTCTTTAATGTTTTGTAATATATACACGTTAGAGAACTGCTTTCCATCAAAGTTCCAGTCCTTTTTTAATCCTATTTTTTTAAAGCCGCTACCTTCAAACAGTTTTAAACTGGCTTCATTGTTTTCTGAAATATTTGCAAACACCTGATGCAAATGAAGCGCTTCAAAACAGTAATTCACCAGTATTTGCAGTGCTTCCTTACCATAGCCTTTGCTCCTATTAGGCTCATCTTTAATTAAAATTCCTATACCTGCACGTTTGTTTTTAACGTTGAAATCAAAAACGTCTATCAGACCAATTGTATTGTCATCATTTGTGCATATAGCTAAACGCAATTGTTTGGCTTCATAAATATCTTGCTTGGCATTTTTGAGATATTGCTTAATCAAAAACCTAGAATAGGGTGTCTGAGTATCGCTTAAATGCCAAAGTGCAGTATCATTTTCAACCTTGTGTACAAATTCCAAATCCTCTGGTTCCAAGGCTCTTAAATAAATATGTTCGCCTTTTAATCTTACCATTCTATCTTCCCCTTAAAAACTTGTGTTGCAGGCCCAATCAACCAAACGTTGTTATACCCTTTTTCATTGTTTTCAAACTTCACCCTTAGTTCGCCTCCTAGTGTTATTAGGGTTACTTCATTACTGGTTGTTTTACCTTTTTTGTGCATAGCTAGTGCTACTGCAGTGACTCCCGTTCCACAAGATAAGGTCTCGTCCTCTACGCCACGCTCGTAAGTTCTTACAGCAAACTTGTTATCAGATATTTGTTCAACAAAATTCACATTACTTCCAGCTTTACCATAAGGCTCTCCATATCTAATAGTAGAACCACAGTTCTTCACATCAAAATTTTCAATATCTGATACCATTTCTACATGATGAGGAGAACCTGTATCTAGAAAAAGGTGTTTTTCATATACTTCAACGGTGGTTACATCTTGCATTTGTAAATGTACAATGTCCTCTTCAATGCTTGCTTTATGCAAACCATCTATAGCGTAAAATTCTGCTTTACCCTCAATGATGCCCAAGAACTTTGCAAAGGATGTCATGCAGCGACCACCATTACCACACATACTGCTCTCATTACCGTCAGAATTATAATATACCATTTTAAAATCAGAATTTTTGTCATTTTCTAGCAGGATGAACCCATCCGCACCAATGCCAAAACGTCTGTCACACAGCTCTGCAATGCGTTTGGTATTATTTTTGTCGATTTCTAGTAAACGATTATCAACTATGATAAAGTCGTTTCCGGTGCCTTGATATTTGTAAAATGTTATTGCCATATTCTGGAAACAAATATAAGAATAATAGCAAGGAAAATAAGGTGTTAAAACGTCGTTAAAGTTGGCGTTAAATAGTCGTTAAAATGGAAAATGAAATTCAATAAATATCTAACTTTAAACGTTAAATAGTTAAACATAAACCCTATGAAATTATGAAGAAGATTTTAACTTTAGTATTCGTTTCGGCATTAGGTGGCCTGCTGACTTTAGGAGGTTACAAACTTTTTGTCGAACAAGAAGATAAGGAACAATTGGCCGTAGAACAGGTTTCTGATTTACCAATATATGTTCCTACAAATACAACTTTAAATAACTCACCTAACATAGCTCCTAATTTTGTCGAAGCTGCAGAAAAGTCAATTGATGCAGTAGTACACGTTAAAAATACGGCAATTGTCTCTGCACCAATGACCATGCAAGATTTATTTTTTGGTCGTAATTCTCAGCGTGCACAAGTAGGTACTGGTAGTGGAGTAATTATTTCACCTACAGGATATATTGTTACCAATAATCATGTTATACAGAATGCCAACGAGATTAGCATTACTTTAAACAACAACAAGTCTTACATGGCGGAACTAATCGGTACGGATGAAGCTACCGACATTGCGCTTATTAAAATTGAAGCAGATGAAGATTTACCATTTATGGCATTTGGTGACTCGGACAATGCAAAAATTGGCGAATGGGTCTTGGCTGTTGGTAATCCTTTTAACTTAAATTCTACCGTAACCGCAGGAATAATCAGTGCAAAATCTAGAGATTTAAGTGGTAGAAATCTTCAGTCTTTTATACAGACTGATGCTGCTGTAAATCCAGGAAACTCTGGTGGTGCTTTGGTTAATACCAATGGAGATTTAATTGGCATTAATACAGCTATTTCCTCTAGGGATGGTTCTTACATTGGCTACTCATTTGCTGTGCCTAGTAACATTGCCCGAAAAATTGTGAACGATATCATGGAGTTTGGAAATGTTCAAAATGGAATTCTTGGCGTGCAAGGATTTTCATTAAATGGAAAATCAGCAGAACAAATAGGAACCGATATTACCGAAGGCTTTTATATTAGTGAAATTACAGAAGATACCGGAGCTGAGAAGGCCGGATTAAAATCTGGGGATATTATAAAAAAGATTGATGGAGTGGAAATTAATAAATTCTCTGACCTCTCTGGTTACTTAAAGACCAAAAGCCCAAACGACATTGTTGATGTTACATTAATCAGGGATGACAATGAAAAAGTGGTGCCTGTAACACTATTAAAGAATTCTATTCTAGAAATTCCTACAATTGGTACAGTTAAGAATATTCCGAAAAAAGAATTAAAAAAATATGACTTAGACTACGGATTAAAACTGACCAAATTATCAGATTATCCAGAACTGGAATCCTATTGGAGAAAAAATGGAGTTGAAGAAGGCAGTATTGTCACCCAAATTAACGGTAAAAAATTATATTCGGTGGATGATGCTCAAAACGCACTTAGAACTCGAAAGTTTAATGACCCACTTCAAATTGAGGTCATTAATAAAGAAGGCGAAAAAGTAGTTTACAATTTCAGATAAATCAATCAAAAATTAAATCTGAAAAACCCTTTAAGGAAATATTCTTTAAAGGGTTTTTTATTTTCGGTAAAAAGCGTTACGAAAACGTTTGAAATATGTATTTTTGCGCAAAATTTAAAAACCACTAAACCAAAACAAAATGGGTTTTAACGACACTTACGAAAAAGAGTTAGCGTTTCAAGCAGACCGTCGCAGAGCAACGGTTGAGTTTATAAAAACTATAAGCGACCTTTGGTATGACAATTCCATTGAGCTTGTATTATTCAGAAATCAATTAATTGATAGAAAGGTGAGCGAAATTTTAAACTTGCACGAGTATGCAGGTGAATTTGTTCAGAAGCCAATTTCTATTTTTGATTCTGTTGAGATTGCTCAAGCCATCAAAAAATTAAACTTACCACCAGCAAAGTTAGATATTGGTAAGTTAACATATGAATATCACTTAGAAGACCAAAAGTACGACAATGCCACAGCATTTGTTTCTGCCAAATTGGGAGAGGCAAAGAAAAGAAAAGCCATTGAGCCAAAAGATGTTATACTTTATGGTTTTGGTAGAATTGGTCGCTTGGTAGCACGTGAGTTAATGACACGTACTGGCAAAGGCAATCAATTACGATTAAGAGCTATTGTAACACGTGGCGAAATCAATCAAACGGTTTTAGAGAAACGTGCTTCACTTTTAAAAAACGATTCTGTACACGGAGATTTCTCTGGTACCGTAAGTGTTGATGTAAAAAATAGCGCACTTATAATTAACGGAACTACGGTTAATATTATTTCAGCAAATGCGCCTGAAGATATAGATTACACCAAATATGGCATTGATAAAGCTTTAGTGATTGATAATACTGGAGCATTTAGGGACGAAGCAGCTTTAGGTAGACATCTAAAGGCTAAAGGTGTTAGTAAGGTTTTATTAACAGCACCAGGAAAAGGAGTACCAAATATTGTACATGGTGTAAACCACCTAGAGCACAATCCTGATAAAGTAGATATCTTTTCTGCCGCATCTTGTACAACAAACGCTATTACTCCAATCTTAAAAGCAGTCGAAGATTCATTTGGAGTAAAATCTGGTCACTTAGAGACGATTCATGCTTATACCAACGATCAAAACTTAGTGGATAACTTCCATAAAAAATACAGACGTGGTAGAGCCGCAGGTTTAAACATGGTTATTACCGAAACCGGAGCTGGAAGTGCTGTAAGCAAAGCTTTACCAACTTTAGAAGGTAAACTAACCTCTAACGCCATTAGAGTTCCTGTACCAAATGGATCATTGGCAATTCTAAATTTAGAATTAGAAAATGAAACTTCTGTTGAGAGCATGAATACCATCATGAAAAAATATGCTCTTGAAGGAGACTTGGTAGAACAAATTAAATACGAAATGAGCGACGAGCTTGTGTCTAGTGACATTGTCGGAAGTTCTGCACCATCTATCTACGATAGTAAAGCCACAATTGTAAGAGGTGATGGTAAAAACGTTATCTTATATATATGGTACGATAACGAATATGGTTACAGTCATCAGGTTATTAGACTTGCGAAATATATTTCTAAAGTAAGACGCTATGCTTACTATTAGATCTTTGTGAAAAAGAAAAAAGAAGAAAATCTTGTCTAACGGCAAGATTTTTTTTGTTTTATACGGGATGAATTTTGAAATTTACCTGGTATTCAACGCAACCATTTAGGACAATTCGCATCTATTAAGAAACTAAACCTCTCAATTTAATTATGAAAAAATTCTTTTTGTTGCTCACGGTGACATCCTCTTTACTTTTTCAGGCCTGTATTGGCTGGGGAAGTGATGATGCTGACGATATTGACCCCTTCCCTACTGGTTCTTATGAACCAGTGATTATGCAGCGCTCTGACTTTGAAGCTTCAACTATTCTAGAAAACACTCCAAGAACTATCGAAAACTCAGGCAAAATCTATATTAAGGACAACTTCATTTTTGTTAATGAAGTTAATCAAGGTTTTCATTTAATAAATAATACCGATCCTACAAATCCTGTAAATATTGGTTTCATTAAAGTTTTAGGCTCTTCAGATTTAAGTATTAAAGAAGATGTGTTTTACGCCAATAATGCAACAGATTTAATAGCTTTTAAAATTGACGAAGCTACAGAAACGTTAACCATAACAAAGCGTTTAGAGAATGTATTTCCTCAGATATGGTCGCCAGAAGGTGTTATATATTATCCGATAGAGGACAATGAAGTTATTGTAGATTGGGAACTTATAAACTAACAGCCATGAGAAAAATATATACAACTATAATTATAGTATTGGTCTTATTAGGCTGTAGCTCAGATAGCACATCGTCTAACGA
The DNA here is from genome assembly GCF_965284585.1 of Winogradskyella ouciana. Classification (NCBI taxonomy): domain Bacteria; kingdom Pseudomonadati; phylum Bacteroidota; class Flavobacteriia; order Flavobacteriales; family Flavobacteriaceae; genus Winogradskyella; species Winogradskyella ouciana. The sequence goes on along the minus strand of NZ_OZ260095.1, from coordinate 2,407,271 downwards.
CACTAATACATTTTCGGAAACAGGACAAGGAGGCTCATTGGCTCGATTTGCACTTTATGTGGACTATTTATACGTCGTGGATGACTCTAACCTCAATGTATTCAGTATTACGGACAGGGAAAACCCAGTACAGGTTAATACGGTACCAATTGGGTTTAATATAGAAACACTTTTTAATTACAAGAACTATCTTTATATGGGTTCTAGAAACGGTATGTACATTTATAATATTGACAATCCGGAAACACCAACTTACATGTCAGATGTACAGCATTTTACAGCTTGCGATCCCGTTGTTGCTAATGAAACCCATGCCTTTGTTACTTTACACACTAATATTGGCTGTGGTGTAAATATTAATGTCTTAGAAATTTATGATGTTACGGAAATCACCAATCCAGTATTAGTGTCCTCTAGAAACTTAACACGACCTATTGGTATTGGGCTCTATGGAGATTATTTATTTGTATGTGATGATGAAGTTAAAGTGTTTGATGTTTCAAACCCAGAAGAATCTGAACTAGTGACATCTATTGACGTTAACAGTTTTGATGTCATCATTAACAATGGTATTTTAGTCTTAATAGGAGAAAACGGATTGTACCAATACAGTTTAGACAGTAGTGATATTACAAATATCAATCATTTAAGTACTATAGACATCTAAAAAGATATTCCTTTCGTATATAATTAGCCTCTCGGAAATGAGAGGCTATTTGTTAGGTAATTATTTATGATATGCACATAAATTCATTATCTTGGCACCTTAATTAATCTTATACAACCAAAATTATTTTAAGATGAAATTCTTAACCAAAGTCGCTGTAATTCTTATAGTTACATTTAGCCTACAATCTGTAAATGGACAAACGAACAATAATGATGCTGAAGAACAGCTATCATTAAACAGCGGTAATATAGATAGCCAGTTTGAGTATGTTTTTAGAAAGTCTGGAAATTTTAAAGGCACAAACGGCCAACCTTACGAAGCCGTTAAACAGGCTTGGCTTTTAAAACTAAAAGCTAACGTATTGGATTCCCTAAAGACAACCTATAAAGAATTAGAGAATTCTGAAAACACCGTTGCTAATCAGGCCAAAGAAATTGAAGACCTACAAGCAAAGCTTGGTAATACGCAAACGACTTTAGACCAAACCAACGAAGAAAAAAACAATATGGCATTATTGGGAATGCAGACCAGCAAAACCAATTACAATATTATTATGTGGACGATAATTGCAGCACTTACAGCATTCTTACTATTCTTTATTTATAAGTTTAAAGGCAGTAACTCTGCAACGCGAGAAGCTAAACATAAACTCGAGGAAGTAGAGACTGAGTTTGAAGAGCACAGACGAAATGCCCTAGAGCGCGAGCAAAAAGTAAGGCGTCAGCTCCAAGATGAGATTAATAAGAATAAGGCATAATATATTGTCACATTGAGCGCAGTCTAAATGCAAATGAAATTAAATCACTAATAAAACTATATTTTAAATCCGTAATTTTAATTGCGGATTTTTTTATTGTTAATGGTTATATAAAGTATTAAGTTTACCTAAGAATTACTATACTCTAGAAAAACAAAATCAATCAATTATTAATAAGCTATACCAAAATGAAAAAAACTACATTAATTAGTCTACTATTTTTACCATTATTTGCAATCTCTCAAATTACATTGAATCAAACTGATGATTTTGAGAATTTTACAACCGAGAATTGGACAAAAGGTAATGCTTCTACTTTACCAAATCAAAACATTATTACAGGTGGTCCAAGCGGAACCGATGATAATTTTCTAAGAGTACAGTCTACTGGTGGTAATGGTGCCGATTCTAAATTGGTGACATTTAATAATGCACAATGGCAAGGCGATTATTTAAATGCTGGAGTTACTTTTATCTCAATGGATGTAAGGAATTCAGGGTCAAATATAATTTATCTAAGGTTATCTTTTGAGGGATCTAATAATTCTAGCATGAGATGGAGTTCTACAAATCCAATTGCGGTAATTCCTGGTGAAGGTTGGCAAACTATTGTATTCCCAATTGATGAAAATTCGTTAACAAATGTTACACCGTCTGGTTTAACATACAATGCGGCTTTTGATAGTATTACAGAAATACGTATACTCCATAATGATGAACCAAGTTGGGAAGCTGACCCTATTGATGCAATATTTGATGTTGATAATATACAAGCTATAGACAATGATATGGGACTTGCTGACACTGGCGAACCTAAAATATCCTTAAATCTAATTGACGATTTTGAAGGAGTTACTACAGAAAATTGGACAAAAGGTAATGCGTCTTCAGTCTCAAATGAAAACATTATCACAGGTGGCCCAAGCGGAACCGATGATCATTTTTTAAGAACCCAGGCCAATGGTGGTAATGGTGCTGATTCTAAATTGGCAACATTTAATAATGCACAATGGCAAGGCGATTATTTAGGTGAAGGAGTTACTTATATTTCAATGGATGTGAGAAATTCAGGTTCTAACTTAATTTATTTAAGGTTAGCTTTTGAAGGATCTTATAACTCTAGCATGAGATGGAGTTCTACAAATCCTATTGCCGTTGTACCTGGTGAAGATTGGCAAACCATAGTATTCCCTATAGATGAAAATTCGTTAACAAATATTACACCATCTGGCTTAACATACGCGGCTGCTTTTGATAGTATTACAGAAATGCGGATAATTCATAACGATGCACCAAGCTGGGAAGCTGATGCCATTAATGCCGTATTGGATATTGATAATATTCAAGCAAGAAACAATGATATGGGACTTGCTGACACTGGCGAACCTAAAATATCCTTAAATCTAATTGACGATTTTGAAGGAGTTACTACAGAAAATTGGACAAAAGGTAATGCGTCTTCAGTCTCAAATGAAAACATTATCACAGGTGGCCCAAGCGGAACCGATGATCATTTTTTAAGAACCCAGGCCAATGGTGGTAATGGTGCTGATTCTAAATTGGCAACATTTAATAATGCACAATGGCAAGGAGATTATTTAAATGCAGGCGTTACTTATATTTCAATGGCCGTTAGAAACTCTGGTTCAAATATAATCTTGTTGAGATTGGCTTTTGAAGGTTCTTATAATTCTAGTATGAGATGGAGTTCTACTAACCCAATTGCAGTTGTTCCTGGCCAAGGTTGGCAAACTATTATTTTCCCAATTGATGAAAATTCATTAACAAATGTTACACCTTCTGGACTAACATATAATGCGGCTTTTGATAGTATTACCGAATTACGTATTATTCATAATGACGTACCAAGTTGGGAAGCAGATCCAATTGATGCTGTATTAGATGTGGATAACATTCAGGCAAGGGATGAGGAATTGAATATTGTTGATTTAGCAGATCTTAATCAAGATATTAAAGTTTATCCAAATCCTGCAACAGATTACATTCAAATTGAAGGGATTTCGCAACAATCTGATTTTAGTATAGTAGACGTAAGCGGAAAAATTATTATGAACGGTACTATTGGGAATAGAAAAAGTATTAATATTCAAAACTTAGCAAAAGGAACATATTTCATAAATATTGAATCTATTAAATCAATAAAATTTATTAAACTTTAACTAGATTAAAGTAGTTCTAAACTGATTTTATAGCAAAGTTACTTTTAATAGTAAGTGATAAGAAACTAAACAATGCGCATAGATATCATCACTGTTTTACCAGAACTTTTAAAAAGTCCGTTTGAGGCATCCATTCTTAAACGTGCTATTGATGGTGGTTTGGTAAAAGTTCACTTTCATAACCTCAGGGATTATACAACCGACAACTATAAATCAGTTGATGATTACCAATTTGGTGGCGGTGCTGGTATGGTAATGATGATAGAACCCATCGATAAATGTATTTCTGGTTTACAAAAAGAACGCAACTATGATGAGATTATCTATATGACACCAGATGGTGAATGTCTAAACCAAAGTATTGCCAACCAAGTATCATTAAAAGAGAATATCATTATTCTTTGTGGTCATTATAAAGGTGTGGATGAGCGTGTACGTGATAAATTTATTACCAGGGAAATTTCAATTGGCGATTATGTTTTGTCTGGAGGTGAGTTGGGAGCTGCCGTTTTATGTGATGCAGTTATAAGGTTAATCCCTGGTGTATTGGGCAATGAGACCTCTGCCTTGACCGATTCGTTTCAGGATAATTTATTAGCACCACCAATCTATACCAGACCCAGAGAATATAAAGGTATGAAGGTTCCGGAAGTGTTATTCAGTGGTAATTTTGGAGAAATAGAAAAATGGCGCGAAGAGCAAGCCTATAAAAGAACCCAAGAACGACGACCAGACCTTTTGGATGATTAATTACGAATGACTATTGATGAATAATAAGTGATAAATAATGATTAATGAGCAAAACCTATCACCGAATAAACAAATAAACGACTCCACAAATAAACACCTATACAGCAATAAAAAACTTTTCACTTTGTACTTTTTACTTTGTACTTTTTAACTATATTTGCACCCACTTTAGATTAACCTCTGGCGAAAATCGTGAATGTTGGTATAAAGCAACCATTATAAAAGAGAAAACATGGATTCTTTAGTAAAATTTGTACAAGACGAATTTGTAACCAGAAAAGATATTCCAAACTTTAGCGCAGGTGATACAATTACCGTGTATTACGAGATTAAAGAAGGAAGTAAAACACGTACTCAGTTCTTTAAAGGTGTAGTATTACAACGTAAAGGAACAGGAACTTCAGAAACTTTTACCATCCGTAAAATGTCAGGAACAATTGGTGTAGAGCGTATCTTCCCAATTAACTTGCCAGCTTTACAGAAAATCGAAGTCAACAAAAGAGGTAAAGTACGTAGAGCACGTATATTCTACTTTAGAGGTCTTACTGGTAAAAAAGCAAGAATTAAAGAAGTTAGAAAATAATCTAACACACATATTACAGAGAAAGCCTTCAAAATTGAAGGCTTTTTTCGTTATTAACTTTTGTTAATAAGTTCGGTTTATAAGTTGTGCATATCTAACTGCTAAAATAATTTGCACATTCGCAATATAAATATAATTTAGCTAAACAATTAACAACAAACTCAGTTTGGTTTTAAAAGAAATTTTGAATTTATGTTAAATTGTAATAAAGTAACGTTCTTTATATATTGAGATTGTTTTTTGAGGTTAGTGAGCTGCTTGTGTAGGCAAGTGCTGTGTAACTAGCCAAGAAGCTTAGGTATTATAATATATTTTGTAGATTATAAACTTTAAGTGGAAAGCTTTGAAGAAGTAACGGAATCGAAAGTGAACGCGAAAAGGATGAGCAATGTTTTTAGACGTAACAAACACGCAAGTGAATGGTAAAAAAGAAAACATCAAGAAAAACAAGTCTTAAGAAGCAAAGTAGTATCAAGTCAATACATTTTGAAAGATATGAAACGTTTCACCGAAACAGCAACGCTTGAACTGAAAAGGATGATGGCGAAAGCCATACAGCTGAGTTAGTGTAATACTAAATAAGTCGTAGTAGTACTGTTTCAAAGAGAAGCCATGTCAGCGCAGTTTTCTGTAGTGATATGGCTTTTTGTTTTATAGTGCATTCTTTGTTATTGGTCCAATCAATCACTAGCGCTATAACCCCTTAAATATTTGGGTTAAGTGTGGATTTTCATTTTTCATTACAATTTTTATTAAATCCTCAATAAATTCAGATAGCTCTTATCAATCTCATACCAACAAAACGCTACTGTTTTTGTATATTTGCACAGCTTAAAATTAAGCACAGCACAATCATTTTATTTTTAACGACCTATGACCAAAACAGCAAAGATTGTTTATACAAAAACAGACGAAGCACCAGCTTTAGCAACTCGTTCTTTTTTACCAATTGTTCAATCCTTTACAAAATCTTCAGGAATAACTCTAGAAACCAAAGACATCTCTTTGGCAGCTAGAATTTTAGCTGTTTTTCCAGATTATTTAACCGATGAACAAAAAGTTCCAAATGCTTTAGAAGAGTTAGGTGAATTGGCTAAAAAGCCAGAAGCGAATATTATTAAATTACCCAATATTAGTGCTTCTATTCCTCAGTTGACTGATGCCATTGAAGAATTACAATCTAAGGGCTATAAACTTCCAGATTATCCTGAAGATCCAAAAAGTGATACTGAGAAAGAGATTAAATCTCGCTATGATAAAGTTAAAGGTAGTGCAGTAAATCCGGTTTTAAGAGAAGGTAACTCAGACAGACGTGCACCAAAAGCTGTTAAAAATTATGCCAAGAATAACCCACACAGTATGGGAGCTTGGTCTTCTGACTCTAAAACGCACGTAGCTACAATGAGTGAAGGTGATTTTGCTCATAACGAAAAGTCTGTAACTATTGATAATGCTACTACTGTAAAAATCGTTCACACAGATAGTGGCGGCAACCAAACTGTATTAAAAGACAATTTGGCTTTACAGGCTAAAGAGATTGTAGATGCTACAGTAATGAACAAAAAAGCATTATTAAGTTTCTTAGAAAGAGAAATCAAAGATGCTAAGTCTCAAGATGTTTTAATGTCATTACACATGAAAGCAACAATGATGAAGGTTTCTGACCCTATCATCTTTGGTCATGCCGTGAGAACATATTTTAAACCTGTTTTTGAAAAACATGCTGCAACGTTTGAAGATATAGGTGTTGATGTTAATAATGGTTTCGGAAACTTATTGGATAATCTAGAGGAACTGCCACAAGCTAAACGTGAAGAAATCGAGGCAGATATTGATGCTGCTTTTGATAATGGACCAGATTTAGCTATGGTAAATTCAGATAAAGGGATCACCAACCTTCATGTACCAAGTGACATTATCATAGATGCATCAATGCCAGCGATGATTCGTACTTCTGGTCAGATGTGGAACAAAGAAGGTAAACAACAAGACACTAAAGCTATTATCCCAGATAGTAGTTATGCAGGTGTTTACATTGCTACTATAGATTTTTGCAAAAAGCATGGTGCTTTTGATCCGACTACAATGGGTACAGTACCAAATGTTGGTCTTATGGCTCAAAAAGCTGAAGAATATGGGTCGCACGATAAAACTTTTGAAATTGCTTCTAACGGAAATGTTGAAATGATTGATGCAGATGGAAATGTTTTAACAAGTCATGCTGTTGAAACTGGAGATATCTGGAGAATGTGCCAAGTAAAGGATGCACCTGTACAAGACTGGGTAAAATTAGCTGTTACACGTGCTAGAGCTTCTAAAACACCTGCTGTTTTCTGGTTGGATAAAAACAGAGCTCATGATGCTGAATTGATTAAAAAAGTAAATCAGTATTTACCTAACCACGATATTAGTAATCTAGATATTAGAATTTTATCTCCTATCGAGGCTACTGAATTTACCTTAGAACGTGTAAAAGCCGGAAAAGACACAATTTCAGTAACAGGAAACGTATTGAGAGACTACCTTACGGATTTATTTCCAATTTTAGAATTGGGTACCAGTGCCAAAATGCTTTCCATTGTACCATTAATGAATGGTGGTGGACTATTTGAAACTGGTGCTGGTGGATCTGCACCTAAGCACGTTCAGCAGTTTGTAGAAGAAAACCATTTGCGTTGGGACTCATTAGGCGAGTTTTTAGCTTTGGCAGTTTCACTAGACCATTATGCTGAAGTTAACAATAACGAAAAAGCAAGAATTCTTGGTGAAGCCCTAGATGATGCTACCGAAAAACTACTTCAAAATAAAAAAGGTCCATCTCGAAAAGTAAACGAACTAGATAATAGAGGTAGTCATTTTTATCTGGCAATGTACTGGGCGGAAGCGTTAGCAAACCAAGATAAAGATTTAGACCTAAAACATGAGTTCACTAAGGTATTTAGGGATTTACAAGCACACGAAGCCAAAATTTTAGATGAATTAATCACTATACAAGGCGTGTCCGTAGATATTGATGGCTACTACTACCCTAATGAGGTATTAGTAAGTAATGCCATGCGACCAAGCAATACATTAAATTCTATTATAAACTAAAGTTAAAAAAGCTTCATTCAAAATGAAGCTTTTTTATTTTTATGGTGTCCAAATATTTATCATGAACGGTAGAATTGCCAAAACTTTTTTCGTTTTAATCTTCTTTTCTCTTTTACTTTCAGCACAAGAAAGATTTACTCTTAGTGGAACCATCACGGACTCCGATAGTAACGAAACCCTTATAGGTGTTAATATCATCGTGCCAAAAATTCAATCAGGTACCATGACCAATGAATATGGCTTCTACTCTATTACATTACCAGAGGGCAGTTATGAAATTCAGATTAGCTATCTCGGTTATAAGACGATTTCAGAAACTATTATACTCAATAAAGACATCACCAAAAACTTTAAACTTTTAGAATCTGCCGAAAGTCTCGATGAGGTTGTAATTAAAGAAGATGTTGAAAAACTGAATATTAAAAAGCCTCAAATGAGTGTTAACGCACTCTCTATAAACACCATAAAACAAATGCCTGTCGTGCTTGGAGAGGTTGACGTTATAAAATCCATAACCCTATTGCCTGGTGTTACCAATGCTGGTGAAGGCTCTTCTGGATTCAATGTTAGAGGAGGCGCTGCAGACCAAAACCTTATTCTTTTAGATGAAGCTACAATTTTTAATTCTTCGCACTTGTTTGGGTTCTTCTCAGTTTTTAATCCAGATGCTATAAAGGACATAAAATTGTATAAAGGTGGAATTCCCGCAAAATATGGAGGACGCGTGTCTTCAGTCTTGGATATTTATCAAAAGGAAGGTAACAGTAGTGAATTTCACATGAATGGTGGAGTTGGACTAATATCAAGTCGGTTGTTGGCAGAAGGTCCCATAAAAAAAGACAAAGGTTCCTTTTTAATTGGTGGTCGAAGTAGTTATGCTCATTTATTCTTACCACTATTCGATTTAGACAACATTGCCTACTTCTACGATCTCAATACAAAATTGAGCTACAAATTCAATCAAAATAACAGCATTTACCTTTCCGGTTATTTTGGACGTGATGTCTTTGAATTAGCGAATAGTTTCGCAAACACCTATGGAAATACGGTTTTAAATTTTAGGTGGAATCATTTGTTTTCAGATAAAATATTTTCAAACTTATCACTCATCTATTCAGATTACTATTATGGATTAGAACTTACGTTTGTGGAATTTGACTGGGAGTCTGGTATCAGAAATTTTAACCTTAAATACGATTTTAAACACTACATCAATAACAACTTTAAGCTTGAATATGGTTTAAATAGTATTTATTATAAATTCAACCCAGGAGAGATAAATCCTACTACTGAAACTTCTGGTATTAATCCTTTTAAACTCATAGACAAATATGCTTTTGAGAATGCGCTGTATCTTGATGCTGAGCATAAACTAAACAATAAATTATCGGTGAGTTATGGTGCACGTTTTAGTACATTTCATCGTTTGGGCCAAGATGAATTAAATGTATATGAAAATGACAATCCTGTAATTTACAATGAAGATATTGGGATTTACGAAAAAGCTGAACCTATTGGCACAGAAACATTTAAGAGAAGCGACGTCATTGAATCCTTTTCGAATATAGAACCTAGGGTTTCAATCGCATACCAACTTACTGACAATTCATCTGTAAAAGCGAGCTATAACCGTATGAATCAGTATTTACATTTGTTGTCTAACACTAGCTCACCTACTCCATTAGATGTTTGGACACCCAGTGGCAAATATGTAAAACCTCAGATGTTAGATCAGGTGGCGCTGGGATACTTCAAATCATTTGAAGATAATTTGTTTTCGTTAGAAGTTGAAACATTCTACAAGAAAATAAAAAACAGAATTGATTATATAGACGGTGCAGACCTTATTGCTAACAATGCCATAGAACAAGTTATTTTAAACGGAGAAGCAAGAGCCTACGGACTCGAAATTCTATTAAGAAAAAATGAGGGTAAATTAAAAGGATGGCTAGCCTATACACTATCTAAATCCGAACAAAAAACGCCAGGCAGAACGGCAGTTGAGTCTGGAATAAATAATGGTGATTGGTATAATACCGCCTTTGATAAAACTCATGATGTATCATTAACAGCAAATTATGAACTCAATAAAAAATGGACATTTAGCTCTAATTTTTTATTTCAAACAGGCCAACCAGCAACATTCCCTAATGGTCAGTATGCATATAATGGTATTGTTATACCTAGTTATGAATCTAGAAACTCTAGTAGATTACCATCATATCATCGACTAGATATTGCTGTAAACTATAACCCAAAACCAGAAAGTGAGAAGGAATTTAAAGGGGAATGGGTATTTGGGATTTATAATATTTATAACCGCAGGAATGCGGCGAGTATTTCATTTCGTGAAAATAGAATAACCGGAACTAACGAAGCTGTTAGGCTTGCCATTTTTGGTATTGTTCCTTCTGTTTCTTATAATTTTAAATTTTAGCCCATGAAAAGGATATTTTACATAGTAACGATATTAACCTTTTGCCTTGGATGCGAAGACGTTATTGATATAGACCTCAATGAAGCTGAGCCAAGATTAATTATAGAAGCTTCAATTAACTGGTTTAAAAATACAGCAGGCAATGAGCAAAGCATAAAATTAAGTTTATCTGCTCCGTTCTTTGATGAAAATGTTGTGCCAGCCAATGGTGCAACGGTCGTTATTACGGACGAGAACAACAATGTTTTTAGTTTTACAGAAGATAACGATACAGGTATTTACCTAAATAATAATTTTATTCCTACAATAGATGGAATTTACACACTTACAGTCAATTATAATAATGAAATTTATACAGCAACCGAAACCTTAAAATCTGTAACACCAATTGATTATATTGAACAAAACAATGACGGAGGCTTTACAGGAGAGGATATTGAACTTAAAGCGTATTATACGGATCCAGAAAATGAAGATAATTATTATTTTTTCGAATTTGTAAGTGACATTTCGGTTGTTCCAACTCTAGAAGTTTATGATGATGAATTTACAAACGGAAATCAAATTTTTGGATATTACACGGAAGAAGATCTTGAAGCAGGAGATGTAGTTACCATTCGTAATTATGGGGTTTCAGAACGATTTTATGAATTTATGTTCATATTATTACAACAAAGTAGCGATGAAGGAGGTGGCCCTTTTGAAACACAACCTGCAACCGTGAGAGGTAATTGTATTAATGAAACCGATCCAGATAATTACCCATTTGGATATTTTAGACTATCAGAAGTAGATGAAATTATTTATACAGTAGAGTAAAATAGTTATGGCGTTACCCAAGGGTCGCGTCATCCGCTATATCTCTAACGGTGAACCGTTAGAGGATGCCGCTTTTACCGCTAACGCACACCTACACATAAAACTTTTTCCTACCTTTATACTATGGATTTTATAAAGACAACAGAGCAAGATTCCAACTATGATGATCTCGAAAAAATGACAATTAATGAGATTATATCCAATATAAATAAAGAGGATAAAACGGTTCCTTCGGCAGTAGAAAAAGCATTACCGCAAATTGAGGCTTTAATAGACCAAGTGGTAACAAAACTTAAGCAAGGTGGACGACTATTTTATATTGGCGCTGGAACAAGTGGCCGATTAGGAATACTGGACGCATCAGAGTGTCCTCCAACCTTTGGAGTTTCCCATGATTTGGTCATTGGTTTGATTGCTGGTGGAGATTCAGCAATAAGAAAAGCTGTTGAATTCGCCGAAGACTCTACAACACAAGGCTGGGAAGATCTTAAGGACTATCATATCTGTAAAAAAGATGTTGTCGTGGGTATTGCAGCTTCTGGGACAACTCCCTATGTTATTCATGCTTTAAAAAATTGCAATGACAATAATATTATAACGGGCTGTATTACCTGTAATACAAACAGTCCATTATCCAAAGAAGCTCAGTTTCCTATTGAAGTGGTTGTTGGACCAGAATTCGTGACAGGAAGCTCAAGAATGAAAGCAGGTACAGCTCAAAAACTGGTACTTAATATGATAACTACAACCACTATGGTTCAATTAGGAAAAGTTGAAGGCAACAAAATGGTGGACATGCAATTGAGTAATGACAAACTCGTCGGTCGAGGTACAAAAATGATTGTTGATGCATTAAACATTTCTCCGAAACAAGCCTCAGAATTGTTACTTAAACATGGAAGTGTAAGACAAGCTATTGAAAATTATAAGTAAAATGGAAACTAATAGAACCGATAAAGAAATATTAATCAAGGGCATTAGACTTATGGCCATATGTTTGTTGCTAATGTTTGCAGGGCCTTTTATGTTGCATGTAGCCTTTTCTAATCAAGATAAACCACTTTACATACCTATTCTTATCGCAGCTATTATTTTATGCACACTAGCAGTTTACTTTCTCTTTAAAGGCATCAATACTATTTTGGATAGTATATTTAAGAAGAAGTAGCACTTCTATTTTCTACTAATTTTAAAAATCGACAACTCTATAAACGAAAAAAACCCCGATTCTTATTGTAAGAATCGGGATTCAAAAAAGGCGGCGACCTACTCTTCCACAGATAGTAGTACCATCGGCGCAAACGGGCTTAACTTCTCTGTTCGGAATGGTAAGAGGTGAGCCCCGTCGCTATAACCACCTTAAAAGGTGAGTAATCAGTCTTTAGTAAATAGTAGTTAGTAATACCAACTACTTACTTTACACTTATCACTAATTACTGTTCCGCATTAGCGGAACTAATATTGTTGACATATTGAAAAAAACGATGAATCGTCATTGGATATATAATAATTAAATAGTAGAAATTAATAGAATATGTACCTATAAAAAGAACGGCGTACAATAAGCCTATGGGTTATTAGTACTACTCGGCTATGACGTTACCGCCTTTACACCTGTAGCCTATCGACGTGGTCATCTTCCACGACCCTTTAAAGAAATCTCATCTTGTGGTGGGTTTCGCGCTTATATGCTTTCAGCGCTTATCCCTTCCCAACGTAGCTACCCAGCAATGCTCCTGGCGGAACAACTGGTACACCAGAGGTTGGTCCAACTCGGTCCTCTCGTACTAGAGTCAGATCCACTCAAATTTCTAACGCCCACAGTAGATAGAGACCGAACTGTCTCACGACGTTCTGAACCCAGCTCGCGTGCCACTTTAATGGGCGAACAGCCCAACCCTTGGGACCTTCTCCAGCCCCAGGATGTGACGAGCCGACATCGAGGTGCCAAACCCCCCCGTCGATGTGAGCTCTTGGGGGAGATCAGCCTGTTATCCCCGGAGTACCTTTTATCCTTTGAGCGATGGCCCTTCCATGCGGAACCACCGGATCACTATGCTCTACTTTCGTACCTGATCGACCTGTATGTCTCTCAGTCAAGCTCCCTTATGCCATTGCACTCTGCGCACGGTTACCAAGCGTGCTGAGGGAACCTTTAGAAGCCTCCGTTACTCTTTTGGAGGCGACCACCCCAGTCAAACTACCCACCAAGCACTGTCCCTGATCAGAGGTTAGACTCTAGATAAGCAAAGGGTGGTATTTCAACAATGACTCACCCACGCCTGGCGACGCAGGGTCGAAGTCTCCCACCTATCCTACACATTACTTATCCAAAGCCAATACTAAGCTATAGTAAAGGTTCACGGGGTCTTTTCGTCCCACTGCGGGTAATCGGCATCTTCACCGATACTACAATTTCACCGAGCTCATGGCTGAGACAGTATCCAAATCGTTACACCATTCGTGCAGGTCGGAACTTACCCGACAAGGAATTTCGCTACCTTAGGACCGTTATAGTTACGGCCGCCGTTTACTGGGGCTTCATTTGAGATCTTCGAGGTAAACCTCTAAACCCTCCACTTAACCTTCCAGCACCGGGCAGGTGTCAGGCCCTATACGTCATCTTTCGATTTAGCAGAGCCCTGTGTTTTTGATAAACAGTCGCTTGGATCTTTTCACTGCGGCCTGTATTGCTACAGGCGACGCTTCTCCCGAAGTTACGCGTCTATTTTGCCTAGTTCCTTAGCCATGAATCTCTCGAGCTCCTTAGAATTCTCATCCCAACTACCTGTGTCGGTTTAGGGTACGGGCTGCTTCACTCGCTTTTCTTGGAAGTCGATTCGCTAGATTATCACCTTGGCCGTAGCCTCAGTGTACTATCGCCGTGTTACCACTGGCTTCAACGCACTATTCCGTCAGTGCGCACTAACTATTCGCCTCCGTCACTTTTAGCGTGAGCAGGTACAGGAATATTAACCTGTTGTCCATCCACTACCCCTTTCGGGTTCGCGTTAGGTCCCGACTAACCCTCAGCTGATTAGCATAGCTGAGGAAACCTTAGTCTTTCGGAGTGCGGGTTTCTCGCCCGCATTATCGTTACTTATGCCTACATTTTCTTTTGTAGCTTCTCCAGCATACCTCGCAGTACACCTTCGACGACACTACAATGCTCCCCTACCACTTTTACAAGTCCATAGCTTCGGTAGTATGTTTATGCCCGATTATTATCCATGCCGGATCGCTCGACTAGTGAGCTGTTACGCACTCTTTAAATGAATGGCTGCTTCCAAGCCAACATCCTAGCTGTCTGTGCAATCCAACCTCGTTTATTCAACTTAACATACATTTGGGGACCTTAGCTGATGGTCTGGGTTCTTTCCCTCTCGGACATGGACCTTAGCACCCATGCCCTCACTGCTGATCATCATTTTATAGCATTCGGAGTTTGTCAGGAATTGGTAGGCGGTGAAGCCCCCGCATCCAATCAGTAGCTCTACCTCTATAAAACTAAATCAACGCTGCACCTAAATGCATTTCGGGGAGTACGAGCTATTTCCGAGTTTGATTGGCCTTTCACCCCTACCCACAGGTCATCCGAAGACTTTTCAACGTCAACCGGTTCGGGCCTCCACTGTGTGTTACCACAGCTTCACCCTGCCCATGGGTAGATCACACGGTTTCGCGTCTACCACTACTAACTGAAGCGCCCTGTTCAGACTCGCTTTCGCTACGGATCCGGACCTGAAGTCCTTAACCTTGCTAGCAACGGTAACTCGTAGGCTCATTATGCAAAAGGCACGCCGTCACGGATAAATCCGCTCCGACCGCTTGTAAGCGTATGGTTTCAGGTTCTATTTCACTCCCTTATTCAGGGTTCTTTTCACCTTTCCCTCACGGTACTAGTTCACTATCGGTCTCTCAGGAGTATTTAGCCTTATGGGATGGTCCCCACAGATTCATACAGGGTTTCACGTGCCCCGCACTACTCAGGATACTGCTATCTTGTCAATCTTTACCTATACAGGGCTATCACCTTCTATGGCCCGTCTTTCCAAACGGTTCTAATTCATCATGACTCAAATGTCGCAGTCCTACAACCCCAGCATTGCCGTAACAATACTGGTTTGGGCTAATCCGATTTCGCTCGCCGCTACTATCGGAATCACTTTTGTTTTCTTCTCCTCCGGGTACTTAGATGTTTCAGTTCTCCGGGTTCGCCTCCTTGCGGATAACATGTCTTCAACATGCCGGGTTGCCCCATTCGGATATCTACGGATCAATTTGTATGTGCCAATCCCCGTAGCTTTTCGCAGCTTATCACGTCCTTCATCGCCTCTGAGAGCCTAGGCATTCCCCATACGCTCTTATTTAGCTTATTGTACTTTTGTCTTTTTAATGAGTTACAATTATTGCTCGTTACAATAATTATTTAATTTTATTAAATATTTCTATCTAATTATCATGTATCTTTTTCAATATGTCAATGAACGTTCAGATTCCCGTTTCCACGGGAACTTTGGTGGAGAATACCGGAGTCGAACCGGTGACCTCCTGCGTGCAAGGCAGGCGCTCTAGCCAGCTGAGCTAATTCCCCTTTCCTTAAATTCCAAATCATGGAATTCAGAATTATGAATTTAGAATCCTCAACGTCTAGAATTTCCTTTAATCAGTAGTCTCAGGCAGACTCGAACTGCCGACCTCTACATTATCAGTGTAGCGCTCTAACCAGCTGAGCTATGAGACTCTACTTAATTATCTTAAAAATTAAATCAACAGCAAGAGAACAGAACCAAATGTTTCCTTTTTTTGAACTTTCCTTATCAGTCGTCTTTCTCTAGAAAGGAGGTGTTCCAGCCGCACCTTCCGGTACGGCTACCTTGTTACGACTTAGCCCTAGTTACCGATTTTACCCTAGGCCGCTCCTTGCGGTGACGGACTTCAGGCACTCCCAGCTTCCATGGCTTGACGGGCGGTGTGTACAAGGCCCGGGAACGTATTCACCGCATCATGGCTGATATGCGATTACTAGCGATTCCAGCTTCACGGAGTCGAGTTGCAGACTCCGATCCGAACTGTGATGGGGTTTATAGATTCGCTCCTTCTCGCGAAGTGGCTGCTCTCTGTCCCCACCATTGTAGCACGTGTGTAGCCCAGGACGTAAGGGCCGTGATGATTTGACGTCATCCCCACCTTCCTCGCGGTTTGCACCGGCAGTCTTGCTAGAGTTCCCATCTTTACATGCTGGCAACTAACAACAGGGGTTGCGCTCGTTATAGGACTTAACCTGACACCTCACGGCACGAGCTGACGACAACCATGCAGCACCTTGTAAGTAGTCCGAAGAAAGGGGTATCTCTACCCCATGCAACTTACATTTAAGCCCTGGTAAGGTTCCTCGCGTATCATCGAATTAAACCACATGCTCCACCGCTTGTGCGGGCCCCCGTCAATTCCTTTGAGTTTCATTCTTGCGAACGTACTCCCCAGGTGGGTCACTTATCACTTTCGCTTAGCCACTCAGACCGAAGTCCGAACAGCTAGTGACCATCGTTTACGGCGTGGACTACCGGGGTATCTAATCCCGTTCGCTCCCCACGCTTTCGTCCATCAGTGTCAATATATTGTTAGTGATCTGCCTTCGCAATTGGTATTCTATGTAATATCTATGCATTTCACCGCTACACTACATATTCTAACCACTTCACAATAATTCAAGACGACCAGTATCAAAGGCAATTCTACAGTTGAGCTGCAGGATTTCACCTCTGACTTAATCGTCCACCTACGGACCCTTTAAACCCAATGATTCCGGATAACGCTCGGATCCTCCGTATTACCGCGGCTGCTGGCACGGAGTTAGCCGATCCTTATTCTTACGGTACCGTCAGCCGCCCACACGTGGACGGGTTTCTTCCCGTATAAAAGCAGTTTACAACCCATAGGGCAGTCTTCCTGCACGCGGCATGGCTGGATCAGGCTCTCGCCCATTGTCCAATATTCCTCACTGCTGCCTCCCGTAGGAGTCTGGTCCGTGTCTCAGTACCAGTGTGGGGGATCCCCCTCTCAGGGCCCCTACCTATCGTTGCCATGGTGTGCCGTTACCACACCATCTAGCTAATAGGACGCATACCCATCTTTTACCGACGAATCTTTAAAGTGTCTTCCATGCGAAAATCACTTGCTATGGGGTATTATTCTTCGTTTCCAAAGGCTATCCCCCTGTAAAAGGTAGGTTGTATACGCGTTACGCACCCGTGCGCCACTCGTCAGCGGAAAAGCAAGCTTCTCCCTGTTACCGTTCGACTTGCATGTGTTAGGCCTGCCGCTAGCGTTCATCCTGAGCCAGGATCAAACTCTTCATCGTTAAATTTTAAGCCTTGCGGCTATCTCTTAACTTCTGATAGGAATTCTTAAAATCTGTACTCTAAATGATCTATTCTCTTGTTCTGTTTCGGCCGTTTCCAACCAAAACTTTACGCTGTCAATTCAATATGTCTATGAACTTTTTAATCGCTTTCCTAAGCACTTTATCGCTTAAGCGGGTGCAAATATAAAACCCTTTTTCCTTTCCCGCAACATCTATCCGAAAAATATTTTTATTTTTTTTTCAATGCCGCACTTTTTATGGAAATGAACTGCCGCCCACAACACAAACGCGTCGCTAACGGGGCGCAAATATAGAACACCTTTTTATTATAGCAAGGGCTTTTTTAATTTTATTTTTATTTGTTTTTTATAACCCTTTTAATGATCTTGTTTATAGTAGATTACAATAGTAAATATTTACAAACTAATAGCAACCTAACTATACTTCACTTATTATAGTTGTTTATCATAAGGCTATTAGTTTGGTGTATTAGGGATAGTAGCGGCATCCTTTTGTATAAAACAAAAGATATAGCGGATAGCCCGTCGCTTTTGCTCCTTAAAAGTAAAAGCGGAATACCATAAATATTTATTAGAAACTTCACTTTGTCCTTTATATATATAGGTATATCTTTGTGGGCTAAAATTTACACTAAAATATAATGATAAAAATTACTCTGCCTGACGGTTCTGTTAGATCTTTTGATAAAGATGTAACTCCTTATGAAGTGGCTGTAGATATTAGCGAAGGATTCGCAAGAAATGTTATCTCAGCAAAATTCAATGACGAAGTTGTTGAAACCTCCACTCCATTGACCACAGATGGCAGTCTTACATTATATACATGGAGAGATGATGAAGGTAAAAAAGCTTTTTGGCATTCATCTGCCCATGTCTTAGCTCAGGCATTGGAAGAACTATACCCTAATGTAAAGCTTTGGGTTGGTCCTGCTATTGAAAATGGGTTTTACTATGATGTAGACCTTGGAGAGGATGTTATTTCTGAGAAGGACTTTAAGGCCATTGAAAATAAAATGATAGAGATTGCTCGCGGGAAACACAATTTTGAAATGCGAGAAGTTTCTAAAGCTGATGCCTTATCTTATTATAAAGGTAAGAATGAATATAAAGTTGACCTAATTGAAAACCTTGATGATGGTACTATTAGCTTTTGCGATCATTCATCATTTACCGATTTATGTCGTGGTGGCCACATTCCTAATACAGGTATTATCAAAGCTGTAAAAATACTGAGTGTTGCTGGGGCTTATTATAAAGGTGATGAAAACGAAAAACAACTTACTAGAGTTTATGGAATATCGTTTCCGAAACAAAAAGAGTTGACAGAATATTTAGAGTTACTGGAAGAAGCCAAAAAACGTGATCACAGAAAACTTGGAAAAGAGTTAGAACTTTTCACCTTTTCACAAAAGGTTGGACAGGGTTTACCATTATGGTTACCGAAAGGTGCTGCTTTAAGAGAACGCTTAGAAAACTTTCTTAAAGCCGCTCAAAAGAAAGCAGGTTATGAAATGGTGGTCAGCCCACATATAGGGCAAAAGGAGCTGTATGTTACTTCTGGGCATTATGCTAAATATGGAGAGGATAGTTTTCAACCTATAAAAACACCTAAAGAAGATGAGGAGTTTCTTTTAAAGCCAATGAATTGCCCACATCACTGTGAAATATACAACAACAGACCTTATTCCTATAAAGAACTTCCTAAGCGTTTTGCCGAATTCGGTACGGTATATAGATATGAACAGAGCGGTGAATTACACGGCCTAACACGTGTGAGAGGTTTCACGCAAGATGATGCCCATATTTTCTGTACGCCTGATCAATTAGACAGCGAGTTTAAGGAAGTCATTGATTTAGTATTATATGTCTTTGGTTCACTAGGGTTTGAAAATTTTACAGCACAGGTATCGCTTAGAGATCCCGACAATCCTGAAAAGTATATAGGTAGTGATGAAAACTGGAAAAAAGCTGAAGATGCTATTTTGAATGCTGCAATTGACAAAGGCTTAAATTATATTGTTGAGACGGGTGAGGCGGCTTTTTATGGACCGAAATTGGATTTTATGGTTAAGGATGCCCTTGGAAGACAATGGCAATTAGGTACAATTCAAGTAGATTATACTTTACCAGAACGTTTTGATCTTACCTACAAAGGCAGTGACAATGAGATGCACAGACCAATTATGATTCACCGTGCGCCTTTTGGAAGTATGGAAAGATTTATTGCTATTTTACTAGAACACACTGGCGGAAATTTCCCTCTTTGGCTAATGCCAGAACAAGCTATTGTACTCTCTGTAAGTGAGAAATATGAAAAATACGCCGAAAAAGTTTTAAATTTGCTAGAAAATGACGAAATTCGCGCCCTCGCAGATAACAGAAATGAGACTGTAGGTAAGAAAATTCGTGAAGCTGAAATGCAAAAGTTTCCGTTTATGATTATCGTAGGCGAACAAGAAGAAAAGGATAATACAATTACTGTGCGTGAACATGGTGGTGAAGACCTTGGCACAATAAGTGTAGAAGACTTTTCGAGAATTATAAAAGAAAGAGTAAATAAAAGTTTAAAAACTTTTAAATAATTAACGTTTAATTTAAATATATAAGTCATAGCAATACGTAGAAACAGAAGAAGTTATAACAGACGTGAATCCCAAGAGGATAAACACCGTATAAATTCTAAAATTAGATCCGAAGAAGTAAGAGTTGTTGGAGACAACGTAGAGGTAGGAGTATATCCTATTAAGAAAGCGCTTTCCATGGCTGACGAGCAAGGTTTGGATCTGGTTGAGATTTCGCCAAATGCGAAGCCACCTGTTTGTAAGGTCATGGATTATAAAAAGTTTCTTTACGAACAAAAGAAACGAGAAAAAGCGTTAAAATCTAAAGCAACAAAAGTTGTTGTTAAAGAAATTCGTTTTGGTCCTAATACAGATGACCACGATTACGAATTTAAAAAGAAACATGCTATTAAGTTTTTAAAAGATGGTGCCAAATTGAAGGCATTTGTATTCTTTAAAGGACGATCTATAGTATTTAAAGAGCAAGGACAAATCTTATTATTAAGATTGGCACAAGATCTTGAAGAGTATGGTAAAGTAGAACAAATGCCAAAGCTTGAAGGTAAGCGAATGATTATGTTCATTGCTCCTAAAAAGAATAAGTAAAACCACCTACGCCTAGGCTTCGGTGGATGAAAATAAGCGAAACGTAAATTAAAACTAGGACAAAATGCCTAAAATGAAAACAAAATCGAGTGCTAAGAAACGTTTCAAACTAACTGGCACTGGTAAGATTAAAAGAAAGCACGCTTTTAAGAGTCATATATTGACAAAAAAATCTAAAAAGCGTAAGCTAAGATTGACTCATGATACTTTGGTGCACAAAGCAGATGAGGACAATATTAAAACAATGTTACGTTTAAAGTAACCCTGTTTTAATCGGTTAAAACAATTTATAAACCCTGGAGTTAGGCAAAATTATTTAGCAAGTACCAATTTTGGTCGCCTACTACAAAAAACAATTAAAGAAATGCCAAGATCAGTAAATTCAGTGGCGAAGAGAGCTAGAAGAAAAAAAGTTCTTAAGCAAGCAAAAGGATACTGGGGAAGACGTAAAAATGTCTGGACAGTAGCAAAAAATGCGGTTGACAAAGCGATGCAATACTCGTATAGAGACCGTAGAAACAAGAAAAGAACATTCCGTTCGTTATGGATAATGCGTATTAACGCTGGTGCAAGACAACATGGAATGAGCTATTCAAAATTTATGGGAGGATTAAAAGCTAACAATATCGATTTAAACCGTAAGGTTTTAGCCGATTTAGCAATGAACCACCCAGAAGCTTTTGAAGCTATAGTTAAAAAAGTTAAATAAGGCTTTTAGCCAAATTAATAACAACATTTCGCTTAATAAAAATCCGATTCTCACGAATCGGATTTTTTGTTTTTAATCTTTACTTCCCAAAGGCCGTAATCACTAAATGTCTTCTAGAAGCATTATTTCTATGCTCACATAGATAAACTCCTTGCCATATACCTAGGTTAAGCTTCCCATCTGTTATCGGAATTTGAACTGATGAGCCCATTAAAGATGCTTTTATGTGAGCAGGCATATCATCAGAGCCCTCAAGGGTGTGCTTGTAGTAGGGTTGATTTTCGGGCACTATTTTATTTATGTGACTTTCGAAATCTTGCCTAACTGTTGGATCAGCATTTTCATTTATAGTTAAACTTGCCGAAGTGTGCTTTATAAAGACTTGTAATTGACCAATAGAAATCTCCTTAATTTCAGGAATAGCGTTTAAGATTTCAGAGGTTATCAAATGAAATCCTCTGGGATGAGCTCTTAATATAATCTCTTTTTGAAAATATTTCATCTAAAATCTATTTAGATTCATCTGAAATTTCATCAATGGCAAGCTTGAATTCTTCCCAATCAACAAGTTCATCACCATCAGTATCATAGCCTTCTATAAGTTTTGAACTTACAATACCACGAATAAAACCACTTATTTCGGCTTGTTTCAATAGTCTTTTAATTTCGTCTTTTGATAGTTTTCCATCTCCATCCTTGTCAAAAAAAGCAAATGCTTCTTCTGGAGTGTCAAAATGATTAGTGATTAAAATTTGGATTTTATTTAGTATATCTTCTTTTCTTCCCATTTTAACTTAGATTAATTACCAGTTTAAAATACAAAAAACTTATATGATATCATGTTTTCTGCTTCTTCTTTTTAGCAGCTGGAAACAAAACATTGTTGAGTATTAATCGATAACCCGGCGAAGTTGGGTGTAGATCTAGTTCTGTTTTTGGATCTCCTACTCTATGGGTGTAATCTTCTGGGTCGTGACCTCCATAAAACGTAAAGAAACCTTTTCCTTTTATACCATGAATATATTTGGCTTCACCATTGGTTCTATTTTCACCCATAACCAAAACATTGGATTTTATTTGATCTCTTGTAAATGATGTTGTCTGTCCCATAAAACCCTTTACCAAAGATGTATGGTTTTGTGTCAACATGGTTGGAATAGGATCCCATTTAGCAGAATACTCCATCAAAGAAAAATAGTCTGTTTTGAATGGAATTTGACGCTTCTGTGTCATATCGATAGATGAAAACTCATAAACATTTGGGCTTCTTTCTAAAATATAATCCTTAAAAGCAAATGTTTTTGAATAGTCAATTTTATTTTGATAACCAGGATCGCTGCCATCTCCATCAAACATAGGTTCACAGATATCAACTCCTTCTGCAGATAGTGCAATATCAAAACTATCTGTTGCAGAGCACATGGCAAACATAAATCCACCACCAACAACATAATCCCTTATCTTCAATGCTACATCTAATTTGGCATCAGATACTTTATCGTATCCTAATTTTGTTGCCAAGGCTTCCGCAGCTTTCTTTTCTTCTATATACCAAGCGGCAGAACGATAGGTTCTGTAAAACTTTCCATATTGGCCGGTAAAATCTTCGTGATGTAAGTGTAACCAATCATAGAGCAATAATTCATCCTTTAGAACTTCTTCATCATAAATGGTTTCATAAGGGATCTCTGCATACGTCAAAACCATAGTTACGGCATCATCCCAAGGTTGTTTACCATAAGGAGTATAAACAGCAATCTTTGGTGCCTTCTCTAAAACTACAGCTTCTTGGTTTACGGCTGGGCTACTGATTTTATCTAAAATTTCAGCAGCTTTAGAATCTGAAATAACCTCAAATGAGACTCCTCTTATTTGGCATTCGCGTTGAATGATATCTGCATCTGGCAATAAAAACGATCCTCCTCTGTAATTGAGTAACCATTTCACCTTAAGCTCTCGCTCAAGCGTCCAATACGTAACACCATAAGCCTTTAAATGATTCTCTTGCGATTCGGCATCCATAGGAATAAGAATATAAGAAGCATATGCATTAAAGCTGAAGAAAAGGATAAATATTATTAAGGCTATTTTTTTCAAGTTCATAGATTTAGAACGAAATATAGTCAAATTTTAGTCTATCGCTATGTGATTTATAATTCTTTTAAGACCTATAAAGCATATCTCAGTAACTTATTATAGTGTGGCTGACTCTGGTTTAGAAGTTCATTAAGATGCTCTGGGAATGGTTTCTCTTTTGGTTTATACTTTTGAAATCCACTTGATTTGTGCACATTATGATACCAGAATTTAGCCCATAATCCATCTTCTTCTCGTTGTTGTGGCTGCCAAGACAACATGTTTTTATCAAAAGGTATTTTAGCAAAATCACATAACCTTTGAAGTGTTTTTCTAGGGTTTTCTAATACTTTTCTCGAATCTAACACCGTGAAAGGAATATCATGTTTTTTGAAATAGTCTAGTAATTCTATATGCAACTCATAACCTACATCATGAAGTGATGGATTATTAATAACCTTATCAAAAGAGGGCAACATGTCTTTTGGGTCTCTAGTTAAAATCACATTAACGGTTTCTTTCATAAAATCCCTATCCAAATCCAATAAATGATGCGTCATATGCTTAAAGAACAGCACTGGCTTTTCAGTATTGGTCAACATCATATTCACAACTTTATCTCCATCACTCTCCATGGTTTCTAGAATATCTTCTGCACCTGGATGATAACTATGTGCTTCAGGATGATGTCTTAAATAAAAAGCATAAAGTGGTTCATCAAATACTTTAGTATCTGATCGTTGCGCGAAAGAATACATTAAAGCTGTTGAAATATTGCGCGGCCCAGACCACAAACATATACGTTTTGTTTTAGCCATTCTTTACTGTATTTTCAATTAACGACTCGTAGAGTCCGCTAAGTCTTCTTGTCATTTCCCCATAACTCCCCTCACCTATTGGCCTACCATCAATTTTTGTCACTGGAGTTAAACCTCCAAAAGTTCCGGTTACAAACGCCTCATCAGCTCCGTACACATCAAATAATGAAAAGTCTTTTTCTTTACAAGGAATATTATTTGAGCTACAGACCTCAATAACTTTGGCTCTGGTAATACCATTCATACAATATTTACCGGTTGACGTCCAAACCTCACCATCTTTCACAATAAAAAAATTTGTGGCATTACAAGTAGAAACGAAACCATTAACATCTAACATCAATGCTTCGTCTGCACCAGCTTCTATGGCCTGAATCAACGCTTGCACTTCATGCAGTTTACTATGGCAATTTAATCTTGGGTCTAAATAATCTGGCGAACCTCTTCTGATTGTACTTGTAAATAAGCTAATTCCTTTTTCTTTTGAATCTTTGGATGCTTTTTTATACTCAGGAATTATGACCACATTAGGTCCTAAGATTGTTAACCTTGGATCTTGTGATGGTGTTTTTTTTATGCCTCTTGTAATCATTATTCTAACATGAACACCATCCGTCATGTTATTGGCATTTAAGGTTTTCCAAACTCTATTTGTCAGCTCTTCTTTTGTGAACGGTAACGACATCCCAACAGTCTTTGCTGATTGCCACAAACGTTTAAAATGATCTTCCAAGAAAACCAAAACACCATTATGTAATCGCAAGGCTTCCCAAACACCATCACCTACTAAATAACCACTATCAAACACAGATATCTTAGCTTCATTACGTTTAAAAAGTTCATCATTAATAGATATAAGAATAGAATCGTTTCTAGAATCTTCTTGAGCATTGTGAGTGCCGTGTACCATACCAGTAATTTTTAAAGTAGAAAGATACTTAAAATTACATTTTTACAGCAAAAAAACTATGATCCTATTCTAATGTAGTTTGCTTACCAGAAAGCAAACTAGCAATAATTTTAGTACTTGGAAATTGGTCTAGAATAATTTTGATGAATACAGTTATTGGTATCGCCATTATTAGTCCAGGAATTCCCCACAGAAAACCCCAAAACATAAGCATAACTAAAACAGCAATAACATTAATTGAAAACGATTTACCCATAAATATAGGTTCTAAAATGGCTCCAAAAGTTACTTGTACTAAAGTTATTGCCAGTACAAAAAAGAACAACGTACTTGTTGGGTCTAACTCTACAAAGGCAAAGATTGAAAGGAAAATCACAGATATAAATGAACCAACCATCTGCACAAAGTTTATGGCAAATGCAAATAGACCCCAAAAAATAGGGAAACTCACATCAAAAAATACACACATTAAACCCGTAAATAAGCCAGTTAGGGCACTTACTAATACTTTTACCTTAATAAATTTTATAAGATCTTTTTCAATCTTCATAAATGTTTTTACAGAAGTATATTTTTGCCTCAGCAATGTGTTGTTTAGAAGTTTATGAACATTTATTGATTCAGCCAACCATAGCACCACAAAAAACACGGTCATTAAAAGCATCGTTAAAAATGAATTTAAAAACCCAATTGTAGAGCCTAAATTTTCTTTTTGAAAAAATTGAGCCAGAGGGTTTTTATTGTCTTCAAATTCAATCCCAAAATTTTCAAAAGCATAAACTTTTAAATCACTTAATTTCTCCTCTGCCTTAGGAATGAACTCAGATTTTGTTGCTAATATTTCCTTACTAGATAATCTCACCAATTCAACTCCCAATTTTAAACCACCTGCAACCAAAAGCAAAACAATAATTATGCTAATAAATTTAGGTACGTTACGTCTGCCTAACCACCGCATTAATGGTAAAAACAATAACGCAATAAACATTGAGAATATTAATGGAATAAATATAAAGGAGAGTATTTTAAGTAGATAAAATACTAGTGGAATTACTATAATCAACAACAGAATATTTGTTGTGCGTCTCTGTTCTAACATGAGGCAATTTTCTTAAAATAGCGAAATGTAAAGATACGTCAAAAAAGAATTGTGAAACTTATAAAATGCTGTTAAAAAGGTACTCCGTCATCTTCAGGCCCATCAAAAGCGTCAGATGGGTTTGGTAAATTATCTGGTCTAAAAGTATCATCATTGGCTGCGGCATTCATTTTTGAATGGAATTCACCAAACGGTGTATCAAAATCATCGAGATTATCAAACTTACCTAAATGGCCAACAAACTTCAATCTTATATTGTCCAATCCACCATTTCTGTGCTTTGCCACAATAAATTCTCCTTGTCCTTCGGTTGGTGAGCGTTCTTCATCATCCCACTCATCAATTTTATAATATTCTGGTCTATAAATGAAGGACACAATATCCGCATCTTGCTCAATCGCACCAGATTCACGTAAATCCGATAACAACGGTCGTTTACTACCACCACGTGTTTCTACTGCACGAGATAACTGTGACAACGCAATAACCGGGACACTTAATTCCTTAGCCAAAGCCTTAAGGTTACGTGAGATAGTTGAAATCTCCTGCTCACGATTTCCCCCTTTTTGACTTCCACCAGCAGTCATTAATTGCAAGTAGTCAACCATAATGACTTTAATATCGTATTGTGATTTTAGCCTTCTCGCTTTAGCACGTAAGTCGAAAATAGATAATGATGGTGTATCATCAATAAACAGTGGTGCCTTTTCTAGGGTCTTAACTTTTACGTTAAGCTGTTCCCATTCATGCTTTTCTAATTTTCCTGTTCTTAGTTTTTCAGAAGATAAGCCTGTTTCACTAGAAATTAGCCTAGTAATTAATTGAACAGATGACATCTCTAAAGAGAAAAATGCTACAGCTTGATTAAAATCTACAGCAATATTCCTCGCCATAGTTAATGTTAAAGCGGTTTTACCCATACCAGGACGAGCAGCGATAATTATTAAATCTGAAGGTTGCCAGCCAGAGGTTAACTTATCAACTTTATCAAAACCTGTTGGAATTCCACTAAGACCTTCTTTATTAGAAATATCTTCAATCTTTTTCTTTGCCTGGATAACCAAACTCTGAGCTGTCTCTGTTGATTTTTTAACGTTACCTTGAGTAACTTCGTAAAGCTTGGCTTCTGCATTGTCCAACAAATCAAAAACATCTTTGGTTTCGTCGTAAGCCTCTTCAATAATTTCGTTGGAAATCTTAATTAAGCTTCTTTGAATATACTTTTGAAGGATAATACGTGCATGAAACTCAATATGAGCTGAAGATGACACACGTTGAGTCAAAGAAATGAGGTAAAAATCACCTCCAATTAAATCTAGTTTTTCATCTTTCTTTAATTGGCTCGAAACGGTTAATAAGTCGACAGGTTCACTATTTTCAAATAATTTGAAAATTGCTTCAAAGATGTGTTTATGGGCATCTTTGTAGAAAGACTCAGGACTTAAAATGTCAATTACTTCGTCAACACCTTTTTTGTCAATCATCATTGCCCCAAGCACAACTTCTTCTAAATCAATGGCTTGAGGTGGTATTTTACCCTTCTCTAAGCTGATGATAGTGCTTTTATCGACTTTATAGCCAGGTATTGGTTTTGGTTGTTTCATAAGGAACAAAAGTAGTTAAATAGTATCGACGAACTGCATACTAATCAATTTTCAATCTCAACAGGTCTTCAACAATCTAACTGTTAATAACTTAAATATATTGTTAATAGCGATAAAAAAAACCGAAGCTTAAACCTCAGTTTTTTTTAGTTGCCTATGTTTAGTGGATTTAGTCTTTATAGACTCCCATTTCATCATATTTTTCCATGCGTTGTTTCACCAATACTTTTGGTGATAAGTTTTTGAGCTCTTCATAAGATTTAACTATGGCATCTTTAACAGCTGAAAATGTTTTTTCTCTATTAGTATGAGCTCCACCAAGTGGTTCTTTAATAATTTGGTCCACAAGCTTCATGCGCTTCATATCCTTAGCAGTTAGTTTTAATGCATCAGCAGCTTGTTCTTTATATTCCCAACTTCTCCATAAAATAGAAGAACAAGACTCTGGTGAGATAACCGAGTACCATGTATTCTCTAACATCATTACCTTATCTCCTACTCCAATACCCAATGCACCACCTGAAGCTCCTTCTCCAATGATGACAGTAATGATTGGCACTTTAAGACGTGACATTTCTAGAATATTTCTTGCTATTGCTTCTCCTTGCCCTCGCTCTTCAGCTTCTAAACCAGGATAAGCACCAGGAGTATCTATTAAAGTCACAACAGGAATTCCAAATTTTTCGGCAGATTTCATTAAGCGCAAGGCTTTACGATAACCCTCTGGATTCGACATTCCGAAATTACGGTACTGTCTTGTTTTTGTGTTATAACCTTTTTGTTGTCCAATGAACATGTACGATTGATCTCCAATTTTTCCAAGACCACCAATCATGGCTTTGTCGTCCTTAACATTTCTATCTCCATGAAGTTCTAAAAATGTCTCTCCGCAGAGCGCTTTAATATGGTCTAATGTATAAGGTCTGTCTGGATGACGAGACAACTGAACACGTTGCCAAGCTGTGAGATTCTTATAAATTTCTTTTTTGGTCTCAGCTAGTTTTTTCTCAATCTGCTTACAGGTTTCGGTGACATCTACATCACTTTCCTCACCAATGATTTGACATTTAGATAGCTGTTCTTCTAGTTCTTTTATGGGTAATTCAAACTCTAAGTATTCCATACAATTTGAAATTGTTTTTTGTTTTAGTTAGTATGCAAATATAATAAGTTAATTGATAATTGTATTGGTTTTGGTTTTTCGCTTTTTGTAGTTTTTCAATACCGCATCCATAAGTACAGTTGCAATCACCAGAGTAGCACCTATATAAAACTGTGGTGACATTTTCTCAGTTTCGGGAAATAATATCAATGCCATAGCTATACCATAAACTGGTTCTAAATTATAGCTTAAAATTACAGTGTACGGACTAATATATCGCATTACTTCAACCGCTCCTATAAAAGCATATGCAGTACAGACTGATGCTAAAATGAAAATATAAATCCAATCCATTTGCGAAAGCGTAAAAAATTCAACGTTGAATTCCATACCTGACAAAAGGATAAATACCGTTAAAAAAAGTACACCACTTATAAACTCGTAAAACGAAATCACCGTAGCATTATAACGTTCAATAAACCGTCCATTAATGACCGCAAACAAGGTTGAAAACAATGCTGAAAGCAGACCTAAAACAATACCATTGATGTAGCCCATTTCACTACTAGTTATTAGAAATACACCTAAAATCACTATTAACCCGAATAAAATTTCATAACCCAAAATTCGTCTTTTGAAAAATATAGGCTCTATAAACGAAGCAAAAAATGCGCCCGAAGAAAACATAGCCAATGCAATGGATACATTAGCTTGATTAATGGCTTCAAAAAAAGTGATCCAATGTAGCGCTATAATGATACCCGCAGCAGAAAATTGCAAAAAGGTACGTTTAGTGATTTTAATGTTTAATCTGATGATTTTAATGTATAAGAACATCAAGATTCCGGCAATAGCCATTCTATACCAGACCAAAGCTAAAGCGCCAATAGTGATCAATTCACCTAAAATAGCTGTAAAACCAGCAATGAAAACCAGCAAGTGTAAATGAAGGTAATGCTTTAGTTTAGCGTTTGGCATTTTGCAGAAGGTATACTGCTAAAATACCAAATAATACATTAGGAAACCATACCGCGACAATTGCAGGGAAATTAGACTGTTCTGCCATAACACCAAAAATCTTATCAAAAAACACATAGATCATTGCTATGGCAATACCAAATGCCAAATTGACTCCCATGCCTCCACGACGTTTAACGGATGAAACCGCCACAGCTATAATGGTAAGAATAAATATGGAAACCGGTAAGCTCCATTTTTTGAGCAGAACAACCTCATAACGACCTATATTGGGTGAACCTCGTCTTTTCTCTGCTTCAATAAATTTTAACAGCTCTCCATAGGATTTGGTTTCAGCTGCATATTCAACAGGTGTTAAGTCTTCAAGTTCAAAAGGCAATTTTATATCTTTTCTTCTTTCCTTTTCTACAGTTTCTATTCCGTTTTCAAAGGATCTCTTCAGAAAAGATGTCAGTCTATATGCACTGTCTTTTTCTATATATCTAATATTATCAGCAAATATTTTATACTTCAACTCATTGCCCTCAAAATGTTCGTAAGTAAAATTCATACCCACTTTACGTTCAGGAATAAAATTACTTACATAGATATAATCATTATCATTGATTTGCTGATAAACATCTCTTGTCTTTTGTACTTGCTTATTTTTTTTTAAGTATTTGAATTTAAACTCATTAAAACCTTGACTTGCAATTGGTGCTAAATACATGCCCAAAACCAAAGCAAATCCTGCAACGATGGTGGCACCTATTAAGTATGGTCTTAAAAATCTAGAAAATGACACTCCAGAACTCAAAAAAGCAACAATCTCTGTATTATTGGCCAACTTAGACGTAAACCAAATCACGGATAAGAATAAGAACAGTGGAAATAACAGGTTAGCGAAGTAAACCGTAAAGTCTATATAGTAAGCGGTTACTTCACCAAAAGGGGCTTTGTTCTCTAAAATCTTACCTACTTTTTCAGCGAGATCTACCGTAATTCCTATAGGAATAAACAGCAGCAACATCATAAGAAATGTAAACAAGTAACGTTTTAATATGTACCAATCTAAGATTTTCAAGCCTTATAATCTTTTATCCATTTGTTTTACCATCTTGTCTTTCCAGACTCCAAAATCACCTTCTATAATATGTTTTCTCGCTTCTCTTACCAACCACAGATAAAAACCAAGATTATGAATAGTAGCTATTTGCATACCTAGCAACTCTTTAACCGTAAATAAATGCTTTAAATAGGCTTTACTATACTCGGTATCTACAAAAGTGATTCCCATTTCATCTATTGGCGAGAAATCATCTGCCCACTTTTTGTTTTTAATGTTAATGGTTCCATGAGCTGTAAACAACATACCGTTTCTGGCATTTCTTGTTGGCATCACACAATCAAACATATCTACACCTAACGCTATATTCTCTAATATATTGATTGGTGTACCGACTCCCATAAGATATCTTGGTTTATCTTCTGGTAAGATATCGCATACAACTTCGGTCATGGCATACATTTCTTCGGCTGGTTCGCCAACGGATAAGCCTCCTATGGCATTTCCTTCAGCTCCTGCATTAGCAATATATTCTGCAGACTGTTGTCTTAAATCTTTATAAGTACTTCCTTGAACTATTGGAAAAAACGTTTGTTCATAATCGTATTTGAACGGTGTCTTTTTTAAATGCGCTAAACAACGTTCTAGCCAACGATGCGTCATGTGCATAGAACGCTTGGCATAATTATAATCACAAGGATATGGTGTACACTCATCAAAAGCCATGATTATATCTGCTCCGATACTGCGTTGTACTTCCATTACATTTTCTGGAGTGAAAAAATGATAACTCCCATCGATGTGAGACCTAAACTTTACACCCTCTTCCTTAATTTTTCGGTTTGCAGATAATGAATACACTTGATAACCACCAGAATCCGTTAATATATTTCGATCCCAGTTCATGAACTTGTGTAGTCCACCAGCTTGTTCTAAAATTGGTGTTTGTGGTCTTAGATATAAATGATAAGTATTACCAAGAATAATATCTGGATTGATATCGTTCTTTAACTCGCGTTGATGTACTCCTTTAACAGAAGCTACCGTACCAACTGGCATAAAAATCGGAGTTTCAATTGTACCATGGTCTGTAGTTATAACTCCAGCTCTGGCCTTTGTGTCTTTATCTTTTGCTAAGCGTTTAAAATTCATTAAAATTATGTCTGCTGGCAAATATAAATAACTCAAATGCATTCATGTCTTAATAAAATTTAAAATTGTTAGCAAATCCTCAAAATCGTTAATAAGTGAAAGCAATCCGTTTTTGTAAGAGGTTTATAAAAAACTATTTTTGCACCATCAATTTAAGCAACTCAATATGCCAAACATTCAGCAATTAGAAGATTTAACTACTCAAGTTCGTAGAGATATTTTACGTATGGTACATAAAGTAAATTCTGGGCATCCAGGAGGTTCACTTGGTTGTGCCGAATTTTTTGTTTCGCTTTATAACGAAATTATGGAAACCAAGGACGGTTTTGATATGGACGGTATTGGAGAAGATCTATTCTTTCTGTCCAACGGTCATATCTCACCAGTTTTTTATAGCGTTTTAGCAAGAGCTGGATATTTTCCAGTAGAAGAACTCAATACGTTTAGGTTAATAGATTCTCGTTTACAGGGTCACCCAACCACTCACGAAGGCTTACCAGGTGTCCGTGTAGCCTCTGGTTCTTTAGGACAAGGAATGTCTGTGGCTATTGGTGCTGCTGAAACTAAAAAATTAAATAACGATAAACATTTAGTTTACAGTTTGCATGGTGATGGTGAGTTACAGGAAGGACAGAATTGGGAAGCTATAATGTATGCTGCCGGAAACAAAATAGATAATTTGATTTCTACTATAGATGTCAATGGTCAACAAATTG
Source organism: Winogradskyella ouciana (assembly GCF_965284585.1). Lineage (NCBI taxonomy): Bacteria > Pseudomonadati > Bacteroidota > Flavobacteriia > Flavobacteriales > Flavobacteriaceae > Winogradskyella > Winogradskyella ouciana. Next base: position 2,374,219 of record NZ_OZ260095.1, on the reverse strand, counting down.
ACGGAGCCACTCATAACGTTTTGCCTTTAGGAAATTTAAGAGCAAAATTTGAAGCGTTTGGATGGACTGTTTTAGAAATAAAAAATGGTAACGATATTGAAGCCATTCTAAAAGGCATGGCTGAAGCTAAAGCACTGACCGGAAAAGGAAAACCTGTTTGTGTTCTGTTACAAACCGTAATGGGTAATGGTGTGGATTTTATGATGCATACACATGCTTGGCATGGTAAAGCACCAAATGACGAACAACTAGAAATAGGCTTAGCGCAAAATCCTGAAACTTTAGGAGATTACTAAATGAAGAAGATAATAATAGTTTTTGCCCTTTTCGCAATAGGCCTTTCGTTTTCACAAGAAGCCAATAAAAGCTATTATTTTGATATTGTAACAACATCTTATATAAAAGATTATTCCAATAACGTTGAGGGAAAAAGAATTCGTTTTCAAAATAAAGAAGACGATTCTTACAGCATGTATATCATGATAACAGACTCATCGAAGGATGCAACTTTATCAGACACCAAGAATAGAACTTTAATTAAGTTCGACATGGATTTTGAATATCAATCCGTTGAAGATTTAAATAAATTAGATAATTCAAAATTATATTCTAGCATAAAATATTCTAAAAGCAGAAGATATAAAAATTATGTTGAAGATTTTGATTTTGAAAGAGATTCTATTAGCGAAAAAACTATCGTTCACATTATAAAATATAAGAACAAGAAAAGAAAGAAAATCATTTCAGAACATTATTACATCTTCGGTAAAAACGACGGATATAATAAAAACAATCCAACATTGATGAAGGATTACATTTTTGAAAAATATAACTTAAAGATTGCTGAAAACAAACATCTAGAAAAAATCATACACCTTGACAAAGGAAAGATTTCACTTGAGACGAGCAATTTTGTTTCTGAAACAATTGATTTCAACTTTGAATTTACACCACTGAAAATATCTAATCAAAAATATTAATGAAAACATATACAAACACAGGAAATAAAGATACACGCTCTGGCTTTGGAGCTGGTTTAACAGAATTGGGCAAAACCAATGAAAATGTTGTCGCACTCTGTGCAGATTTAACGGGTTCGTTAAAAATGGATGAGTTTAAAGCTAATCATCCAGAACGTTTTTTTCAGGTTGGTATTGCAGAAGCTAATATGATAGGTATTGCAGCCGGAATGACCATTGGAGGTAAAATTCCGTTTACTGGAACTTTTGCTAACTTCTCAACAGGTAGAGTTTATGACCAGATAAGACAAAGTGTTGCTTACTCAGATAAAAATGTAAAAATATGTGCGTCTCATGCTGGTGTAACTCTTGGTGAGGATGGAGCAACCCACCAAATTCTTGAAGATATTGGCTTAATGAAGATGCTTCCTGGGATGACAGTAATCAACACCTGTGATTATAACCAAACAAAAGCGGCAACTTTAGCCATAGCAAAACATCATGGTCCTGTTTACTTAAGATTTGGAAGACCTAAAGTGGCTAACTTCACTCCAGAGAATGGTGATTTTGAAATAGGAAAGGCTGTAAAACTTACCGACGGAAACGATGTTACCATAGTGGCAACAGGTCATTTAGTTTGGGAAGCTCTAGAAGCAGCAAAAGCATTACACGAAGAAGGTATTGGTGCTGAAGTTATCAATATCCACACTATTAAGCCTTTAGACGACAAAGCCATTTTAGATTCTGTTTCTAAAACAGGCTGCGTAGTAACTGCGGAGGAACACAACTATCTAGGTGGTCTAGGAGAGAGTGTTGCCAGGGTTTTGGCATTGCACCAACCAACACCTCAAGAGTTTGTTGCTACAAACGATACATTTGGTGAATCTGGTACTCCAGCTCAACTCATGGATAAATATGGTTTGAATAGTTCTGCCATAGAGAAAGCGGTAAAAAAAGTTTTAAAAAGAAAATAACTTCATCTTGGCAACGTTTTTGATATTAGATACCTAATCTTAAAAACGAACAATATGAAAAATTTAAAAAAGTCAGCTTTCTTAGCTGCAATTTTAGCATTATTTAGTTTTAGTATAAGTGCTCAGGAAGGAAGTGCTTTTGGGTTTAAAGGCGGATTAAACTACAGTGCCAACGGAGATTACTTTGAATCCATCGGTGAAAATGCAAAAAACCCTGATCGTAATATCGGTTACCATGTGGGTATCTTCGGGAAAATTGGAGACAGACTCTATTTTAGACCAGAATTAATCTACACAGCAACAAAGAGTGATTACGAGAATAATGATTTTAATGTAAAGAAACTTGATGCACCACTTTTGGTAGGTCTAAAAGTTCTAGGGCCAATAAGTGTTTTTGGAGGTCCTTCACTACAATATATCCTTGATACAGAATTTGATGGGATTGAAATAGATAATGTAGAAGACGATTTTACAGTAGGTCTAAATTTCGGAATCGGATTAAGCTTTAATAAAGTGGGAATCGATCTGAGATATGAAAGAGGCTTTAATGATAACGAAGCTACTTTTATAAACAACAATTTAGGTTCTGGTACAGCAAGTAGAATTGATACAAGACCAGATCAATTAATCTTAAGTTTATCTATTGCTTTATAAAAAGCATCAATAAATATCAAAAAAAAGCCGCTCATAAGCGGCTTTTTATTTTTATAACATAGAATCTATGAATCTTCCTGATTAGATTGGGTAGAATCTGCATCTAAGTAATTAGGAATTCCATCATTATCTGAATCGTCATTGGTTGGATCACCATCTTCATTTAAATCTTCATGAATGGTTAATACACCGTCTCCATCATCATCCAAATCTATATAATCTGGCGCTCCATCTTCATCAGTATCATCATCTAATACATCAAGGTTACCATTAAGATCTTCTAGGTGTGAAGGCACACCATCACTATCATGATCATCTTCTTGATATTGTAACAATTCAAACTTAAAAACTAAACTAGAATATGCAGGAATATCTGGTTGACTTCCAGAAAAATAAGCCAATCCTGATGGGATAAACATTACTCCCAAACCATAATCGTCATATTCTACAATACCATTATTAGTCATAAAACTACTCGCGGTATTAAATTCTGGTAAAATAAGTTGCCAGCCTCTAATTACTCCACCAGCAAATCCTATACCTTGCATAGGCAGATCAATTGGTGTAGCTACTCCATCAAATATATCTTCAGTATCAACTAAGAACCCTTCATATCTTACACGTACTTCATCCGTAAATTTAGGAGCTTCCCCTCCACCTTGGTTAAGTCGTAAAATATAATATTCGTAATCAGTTTCTAGATAGGTTGTAGAATGTGTTTCTACAACATTAATAAGCAGAGTATTACCGTCTGGTACAGTTTCGCCCTCTAACAATTCAGTAATAAGGATATCATCTATTCTGTGATTGGTACCACTTTCAAACAAGCTAGAATTGTAGTAATGTGTATTTAAATAATCCATGATAGAATCCTTATCTGCCATTTGCTGTTCGGTTCTATCTCTTTCTTCAAATGTTACGGTAGGTCCATCATCTTCTTTACAAGAATTAAAGACGACTACAAGTGCCATTAAACAAAGTGTTAATTTTAGAGATTTTAGTTTCATATTTTTAGTATTTCATGTAATAGGTTACCACAAATCCATCACAAGGTTCATTATTGCTTAATTATTGGCCGCAAGATACATTAAAATAATATTTTTGTACAATAAGATTAACGTAGATTTTAGTTAAAAAATATATGCGTATTGATAAATATTTATGGTGTGTGCGTTATTACAAAACTCGCAGTGTTGCAACAAAAGCTTGTAAAAAAGGGCACATTAAAGTTAATGGTGCAGTAGCTAAACCATCGCGAGAGGTGTATCCAACGGATAAAATTGAGTTAAGAAAGGATCAAGTCATTTACCAATTAACGGTTAATGACATACCTCCAAATCGTGTCGGTGCCAAGCTTGTAGATATTTATAGAACGGATACAACTCCTAAAGATGCATTTGCTGCTAAAGAACTCTTAAAGTATAGCAAAGATTATTACAGGAAAAAAGGAACTGGGCGACCTACAAAAAAAGACAGACGAGATATTGATGACTTCTATGAGGAAGAATAATAAATAACCATTCTTTATCTTTGTAAAAAATAGCAAATGACACTAACAAAAAATACAATTTTAAGTCACAAGGAAATTGAGCATAAGATAAAACGTATAGCTTATCAGATTTATGAATGTAATGTTGATGAAACTGAAATTGTAATAGCTGGTATTGAAAGTAACGGTTACATTTTAGCTCGAAAAATAAAACAACAGCTAGATAAGATTTCTGATATTGAGTCTAATCTATGTAAGGTTACTATAGACAAAAAAGAACCGACTAGCCCTATAAAAACATCAATTGATAAAGAAGATTACACCAATAAATCTATTGTACTCATTGATGATGTCTTAAATTCTGGCAGCACACTTATATATGGTATAAAACACTTTTTAGATGTGCCTTTAAAACAATTTAAAACGGCTGTTTTGGTAAATCGTAATCATAAAAAATTCCCTGTTAAGGCAGATTTTAAAGGTATCTCTTTATCTACCTCGCTTTTTGAGCATGTGCATGTGAATTTGTCTAAACAACCTTATGAAGCTTATTTAGATTAACTCTAACAGAATAGCTTCTAAAATGTCTTTCTTTGTTTGATGATCTGTTGTGATTATATGCTGTGCTTGGTTGTAATATTGCGTACGTTCAAAAATATGTTTCCCGATAAATTCCAATAATTCTTCTTCTGAACTTAAATGACTGATCAATGGTCGATTATCACGTTCTGAATAAAGTCTTTTAGCTAAAAGCGGTATCGATAACTTTAAATAAATAGTCACAACCTTTTTATCATCATTTAGAATCTTTAAATTATTTCCATAACATGGAGTACCTCCACCAAGAGCCAACACAATATCATTATAAGAGTCGATGATTTCTTTTAGATATTCAGTTTCTTTCTTTCTAAAATAGATTTCTCCTTTATCCTTAAATATATCTGAAATCGTTGCGTTTTCTTTTTCAGAAATATAGTCGTCAAGGTCTAAGAAATTGTATTTCAAAAGAGTAGCCAATTCCTTACCTATAGTAGATTTTCCTGATCCCATATATCCCATTAAAACTACTATCATTGGCGCTATATTTTGATTATTAATTGACTAGAGAAGCACACCACAAAAAAACAAAAATTTAAGCAAAAAAAGTATTGTTTTATTAATTAAACATTTTATATTTGCACCCTCGTTAAAGAGAACAATTATTGACCGGGTAGCTCAGTTGGTAGAGCATCTCCCTTTTAAGGAGAGGGTCCTGGGTTCGAGCCCCAGCCCGGTCACAAAAAGTTAAGCAAAAAAAGCTTAACTTTTTTTTTATCTTTACTTCATTACTTTGCGCACGTGGCGGAATTGGTAGACGCGCCAGCTTGAGGGGTTGGTGGACATTAGTCCGTGGAAGTTCGAGTCTTCTCGTGCGCACTTTCTCATTTATTTTCCTTATTTTTTGTTAATTAAACTAATCTTACGAATATTAATCTTATTTTTGTTTAACTATTCGTAAAAAAAAGTGAACAATATTAAGAATCAATTTAGTATTAAAGATTTAGAAAATCTTACAGGTATTAAAGCCCATACCATAAGAATATGGGAAAAGCGATATAATTTGCTTCAACCTAAGCGTACTGACACCAATATTAGATATTACGATCTCGCCAATTTTCAGAAATTATTAAACGTTAGTTATCTTAATAATAACGGGTATAAAATTTCTAAAATAGCAACTATTGAAGAGCACAAAATCCCCCTTCTAGTTAGAGAAATAGCATCAGAAAACAATTTTGAAAGTCATGCAATAAATGCCTTTAAGCTGTCAATGCTAAATTTTGATCAAACTCTTTTTTACAATACTTACAATGGCCTATTAAAAGAAAAAGCCTTCGATGCAATTTTCTACGATATATTTATTCCGCTTTTAACGGAAATAGGTCTTTTATGGCAAACTGATACTATTACTCCTGCCCATGAGCATTTTTTATCATCACTAATACGACAAAAAATATTAATCAATACTGAAAAAATTCAATCTAAACAGGTTAACAAGTCTAAAAAAACATTTGTACTCTACCTTCCTGAAAATGAAATACATGAATTGGGACTGATGTTTATTAATCATCAATTGGTCAGTAAAGGATATCAATCTATTTTTCTTGGATTTAGTGTGCCTTTAGAAAGCTTGGTAGATCTCAAAAATTACTATGATGAAATCATTTATATATCCTACTTTACCGTTAAACCAGAGAAGGATAACATTGAAAAGTACATAAATGATTTTAATAATTTACTTGTAGGTAAAACCAATACCAAACTTTGGATTTTAGGACAAATGCTAAACTCATTAGATTTAGATAATCTTCCAGAAGGTATTGAGGCATACAAAAGTATACAAGCATTATTAGATAATGTCTAATATATAAATGAGTAGAACAATTTCTATAATAGGTTCGGGTTTTTCAGCATTGTCTGCATCCTGTTATTTAGCTAAAGCTGGATACAACGTATCAATTTATGAAAAAAATGATACCGTTGGAGGAAGAGCTAGGCAGCTCATTAAAGATGGGTTCACTTTTGATATTGGTCCAAGCTGGTATTGGATGCCAGATATTTTTGAGAAGTTTTTCAATGATTTTGGGAAAAGCACAAGTGATTATTATCAATTAGACAAATTGAGCCCTGCCTACAAAATTTTCTTTTCTGATGAAGTTATTACTATTGGCGACCACATGGACCAAATTTGTGAAGAATTTGAACGCATAGAAAAAGGCAGCTCAAAACCTCTACGCAAATTTATCTCTCAAGCTCAAGACCACTATGATATTGCCATAAACAAAATAGTTCTAAAACCTGGCGTCTCCCCTTTTGAACTGGTTACTAAGGAAACAATTACAAAAGTAGATCGGTTTTTTAAGACGATCAGTTCTGAAATTAGAAAGAAATTTAAAAATCCAAAATTAATTTCAACCTTAGAATTTCCCGTGTTATTTCTAGGTGCAAAACCAAGTCAAACACCGTCATTTTATAGTTTTATGAATTACGCAGATTTTGGATTGGGAACATGGCATCCAAAAGGAGGAATGTACGAAATTGTCAAAGCCATGAGGAAAGTTGCTGAGGACCTAGGAGTAACGATTAATACCAACAGCAATGTTGAAAAAATTGTTACAGAAAACAATAGAGCTATAGGTATAATAATCAACGGGAAGACTGTTAGATCGGATATCGTTTTAAGTGGTGCAGATTATCACCACACGGAAACTTTATTAGATAAAAAAAATAGACAATACTCAGAAACTTATTGGGAGAAAAGAACATTTGCTCCTTCATCATTACTCTTTTATGTTGGTTTTAGTAAAAAACTTAAACGGATAGAGCACCATAATCTGTTTTTTGATACTAACTTTGAAAATCATGCTGAGGAAATATATGATGATCCGAAATGGCCTGAAAATCCATTATTTTATGTTAACTTTCCGTCTGTTACGGACATTAGCGTGGCTCCAGAGGGTTGCGAAACGGGATTCTTCCTCATCCCAATCGCACCAGGATTAGAAGACACTCCAGAGCTTAGACAACAATATTTTGATATTATAATTAATCGTTTTGAAAAACGAACAAATCAAAATATTAAAGAACATATTCTTTTTAGAGAATCATTTTGTGTTAATGATTTTATAAGTGAATATAACTCTTACAAAGGCAACGCCTATGGTATGGCAAATACCTTAAGACAAACCGCCTTTTTAAGACCAAAATTAAAAAGTAAAAAAGTAGATGGACTTTACTTTACTGGGCAGCTTACAGTCCCAGGACCCGGAGTACCACCATCGTTAATATCAGGAAAGCTTGTAGCTGAATTGATTGAAAAGAATGAACATTAAAAGTTAATTACATTAAGCCTATGAAATCAATTTTTGACAACGTATCTAAAGAGTGTAGCAAAGCAGTAACAAATGCTTATAGCACATCGTTCTCAATGGCTACAAAAATGTTATCCGATAGCATAAGGCAGGATATCTACAATATTTATGGGTTTGTGAGATTTGCTGATGAGATCGTAGATACCTTTCACGATTACGATAAGGAAAAGCTATTCAAAAATTTTGAAAAGGATTTGGAAAATGCCTTAACGGATAAAATTAGTTTAAACCCCATTTTAAATTCATTTCAAGAAACCTATCATAACTACGGCATAGACAAACATCTTGTCGATGCATTTATGGACAGTATGAGATTAGACCTTAGTAAAAAGGATTATTTGACTGAGGAAGAATATAAAAGCTATATTTATGGTTCTGCGGATGTTGTTGGGCTTATGTGTTTAAAGGTTTTTGTTAAAGGAGATAATGAAAAATATGAAGACTTAAAAGACTCTGCAATGAGTTTGGGCTCGGCTTTTCAAAAAGTAAATTTTCTACGCGATTTAAAAGCAGATTTTGAAGGTTTAAATAGAACATATTTCCCTAATACGGATTTAAACAATTTAGATGAAATTTCTAAACAGAATATCATTTCAGACATTGAAGCAGACTTTGCAAAGGGCTTAAATGGTATAAAACGATTACCTTTAGACGCTAAATTTGGTGTGTTTATGGCTTACCGTTATTACAATAAATTATTACAAAAACTCAAAAAGACACCTGCTTTAGAAATTAAATCTGCGAGAATACGCGTACCCAACTATAAAAAAGTAGAGTTACTTACTCGGAGTTATGTAAAATATCAATTGAACTTACTCTAAATTTTTAAAAGACGACTATTATGCAAACTGTTTTTTGGATATTGATTTTCTTAGGAACATTTTTTATTATGGAATTTAATGCATGGTTTACACACAAATACATAATGCATGGGTTTTTATGGAGTCTCCATAAAGACCACCACCACAAAGACCACGATAGCTGGTTTGAACGAAATGACGCCTTCTTCATCTTCTATGCTGCAGTAAGCATAATATGCTTCTATCTCTGGAATTATGAAGGCTTATGGTACACATTGCCTATAGGCTTGGGGATTTTAATGTATGGTATTGCCTATTTTATTGTTCACGATATATTTATACATCAGCGTTTTAAGTGGTTGCGTAATATCGATAATAAGTATGCTCGCGGTGTTAGACGTGCGCATAAGATTCATCATAAACATCTAGGGAAAGAAAAAGGTGAAAATTTTGGGATGCTAATCGTACCGTTTAAGTATTTTAAATAGGTTACTCTGCCAGCAATTGGTCTAACTGGTTTCTCACAGTTTCACTATACCAATCCACAGCACCAGATTCATCAATGACTATCTCTCCTTTTTTATTGATGATAAAAGTTCGAGGAATTGATCTTGTAATTAATTCTTTTGGAACGTCAGACCTTCTGATGTAAACAGGAAATGTATAATTCTTTTTGTTTTTGAAAGCCTGTATGGTCTTAGCAGACTCGTTAGTTACAAATAAAAACTCAACCTCATCACCATATTTTTCATATAGCTTTTGCAAACTTGGCATTTCCGCTATACACGGTGCACACCAAGTAGCCCAGAAATTAATCAACACCACTTTATTTTTTGTGTCATTGAAATTTAAAACTGCACCATTGTCTGATTTTAAACTCCAATTGGGATATGATACCGTTACCCTATCACCTTCTTCAATGAGTGATGATTGATTGATATAGCTCAATCCTTTATGCAAAACCACTTGAATGTGGGTACGTGTTGCAGGAATTATCAGAAGAACAATTGCTACTACAAATATGATACTTGAAATATTTACCCGTTTGTGTTTAACCATAAAAATTAATATCAATGAAGCGTACTATTCAATAAAGAATACATACGCTTCAAATCTAACAAAATAAATGTAGTTTTTTAATTTCTGGTCACTAATCCCGTTGGAAAAGAAGTTAAATTTAAACCAAAAGCATGGGTTGCTGGTGCGGTATCATTTCCAGCAGTTCCAACTAAAGGTTTTATAGCAAAAGGAGCAGGCGAATCGTCTGGTACAGGCTCTACCGAAATCACTACTGTTCTTCCTCTAATATCCAATGGAAACGTTTCGCCTATTGGTGCATTCATAAAGAAATCTTCTCCAGGCACTGGTGGTCCCGCTTGTGCAGTGCCACTAAAAGGTGCGGCACTATCTACAGTATTGAATTGTGTAAAAGTCCCTGTCGATAAAGGCCCTGAGTCACCCACAACCCATCCTTCATAAGCCCATCCAACTGGCAAAGACGGTAAATTAAAGTTTGGAGATGGTGGCATACCTGGTGTACCGAACCAAACACCATATTGATCATTCATATTATTACCAGAAGTCTCATCCGTTGGAGTTCTTAAAAAGAAGGCTCCCGAAGCATTACTGAAATCTCCTATGAGATCCGTATTAACTGAAGCTGTACTGCCTGAAAACTCGCCACGCAATATCTTAGTGGCTGCTGGTGCTGGGTCATTATCAACAGCTGGCTCAATTGAAAGCACAAAAGCCGAGGCCTCATTTAGTTGCATAGTATTTACCGAAAAACTCTGTGGAAAAACTACGCTACTAAATGTACCGGTAGAAACCGGATTTCCATCTACAATAATCCAACCTTCATAAACATAATTTGTTCCTAAAGCTTCTAAACCACTCAGGTTTAAAGTCAACTCAGAATTTGTTGGACTGTTGTCGTCATCACTACTGCAAGACGTGGCAAAAAAACCAAATGCCAAGGCTGCAAAAAACATTTTTTTAATCATCACTTTTTTATTTTAAAATTTGTATTCCAAAATTAAAGTGTGAAGTTGTGATAAAATGTTAGCTAGCTAACACTAAGCTATATTTTTGAGTAATTTTATTTCTTTTCTATTGAAATCTATATGGTTATGGTTCTTCAACTCGTTCATTAAGATGTTGAGAGTTGGTCGTGAAGTACCGATTAAAGAGGCTATATCTTTTTGTGTATAAGGATGCTTTATGATCTTATTTCCTGTTTTTTCACAATCGTAACCGTAATCTGCACAAAGCTCATTAATGAATTCCACTAGACGGGTTTTAGTATCTTTAAACATTAATAATTGAAGTCTACGCTCTAATTTTTTAAACTTAAAACCAATAAACTTATAGACTTTAAAACTAAAGGTTTGGTTGTCTCTCATCAATTGGTGCATTGTATTTACTCCTACTGGACAAATTGACGTTTTATTGTCTATAGATTGGGCAAATTCATCTCTTTTTTGCTCTCCGAGTATGGCTTTTTCACCAAAAAGCTCTCCTTTACCTAGAATGGCCTTAATAACCTCAGAGCCATCTTCTTTGTAATAGCCTATTTTAACTTTTCCTTTTTCTATGAGGTAAATCTTATTGGCATTGTCTTCTTCAAAATAAATATAATCACTCTTTCTATAAGAATTAAAGTCGTGGCAATCCTTATATTTTTTGAACTTGTGTGGACAGAGCACCTTAAAAAGGTTAACATCGTCAAAGAACCATATTGACTGCATTTTTAGGGAAGGTTTTGTTAGATTAAGGCTTATGTCGTAAGATTTTACAAATCCTTACAATAAAAAAAGCCCTTAAATTTTAAGGGCCTTTCACAATCTATATATAAAGTACTTTATTATCTATTCTGCTCTTTAATTAAATTTAATGCAGAACCTTTATTGTACCATGCAATTTGCGCCGTATTATAAGTATGGTTTAATGCTATGGTATCTTTAGAACCATCTGCATGAACCACCTCAACATGTAGTGGCTTATCTGGTGCAAATTCATTTAAATCCAAAAAGTTGAACGTATCATCTTCTTGTATTAAATCGTAATCAGACTCATTAACAAACGTAAGTCCTAACATACCTTGTTTCTTAAGGTTAGTCTCATGAATACGCGCGAATGATTTTACAATTACAGCAGCTACTCCCAAATGTCTTGGTTGCATAGCGGCATGCTCTCTAGATGATCCTTCACCATAATTATGGTCACCGACAACTACTGACCAGATTCCATTCTTTTTATATTGACGCTGCACATCTGGTACGCCTCCATATTCTCCAGTTAATTGATTTTTAACAAAATTAGTCTTTTGGTTAAATGCATTTACAGCACCAATCAACGTATTATTAGCAATGTTATCTAAATGTCCTCTAAAGCGTAACCAAGGACCTGCCATAGAAATATGGTCAGTTGTACATTTACCAAACGCTTTAATCAATAGTCTTGCCCCTGTGATAGAGTTTCCAATAGGCTCAAAAGGCGTCAATAACTGTAAACGCTCAGATGTAGGATTTACATCAATATTTACCTTACTGCCATCTGCAACAGGCTCTAAATAACCATTTTCTTTAACGTCGAAACCTTTTGGAGGTAATTCCCATCCTGTTGGCTCGTCTAACATCACTTCTTCGCCATTTTCGTTGATTAACGTGTCCTTCATTGGATTAAAGTCCAATCTACCAGCAATAGCAATCGCAGCTGTAATTTCCGGTGAAGCGACAAAGGCGTGCGTATTTGGGTTACCATCTGCACGCTTAGCAAAGTTTCTGTTAAATGAATGTACAATACTGTTTTTAGGGGCGTTTTTAGGGTCATTATATCTTGCCCATTGCCCTATGCAAGGTCCACAAGCGTTAGTGAAAATCTTAGCATCTAATTTTTCAAACACCTGAAGGATTCCGTCCCGCTCTGCTGTGTAGCGTACCTGCTCAGACCCTGGATTAATACCAAATTCCGCTTTGGTTTTAAGTCCTTTGTCTAAGGCCTGTTGTGCGATTGATGATGCTCTCGACAAATCTTCGTAAGACGAATTGGTACAAGAACCTATCAATCCCCATTCTACCTGCATTGGCCAATCATTAGCCTGTGCTTTTTCAGTCATGTCCTTACCTACTTCTGTAGATAAATCTGGTGTAAAAGGTCCGTTTAATAAAGGGCCTAATTCTGAAAGGTTGATATCTATAACCTGATCGAAATACTGCTCAGGGTTTGCATAAACCTCGTCATCCGCAGTAAGATATTCTCTTATTTTGTTTGCTTCTGCTGCAACATCTTCTCTGTCTGTTGCTTTAAGGTAACGCTCCATAGAATCGTCATATCCAAATGTAGATGTTGTCGCGCCAATTTCAGCTCCCATATTACAGATAGTTCCTTTTCCTGTACAAGACATTGAAAGTGCTCCAGGTCCAAAGTATTCCACAATAGCACCTGTTCCACCTTTTACAGTCAGAATTTCTGCTACTTTAAGGATGACATCTTTTGGTGCTGTCCAGCCAGACAATTTACCTGTTAATCTAACACCAATTAATTTTGGAAATTTCAGCTCCCAAGCCATACCTGCCATGACATCCACAGCATCTGCACCACCTACTCCAATGGCTACCATACCTAAACCTCCTGCGTTTACAGTATGTGAATCTGTACCAATCATCATTCCTCCAGGAAAAGCGTAATTCTCTAACACTACCTGATGAATAATACCAGCTCCTGGTTTCCAAAATCCTATACCATATTTATTTGATACTGATTCTAAGAAATTAAATACCTCACTACTAGTACTATTTGCATGTTTTAAATCTGTAGCTGCACCATCCTTTGCCTGGATTAAGTGATCGCAATGTACCGTTGTTGGTACCGCAACTTTAGGTTTACCAGCTTGCATAAACTGTAAAAGTGCCATCTGTGCTGTTGCATCTTGGCACGCTACACGGTCTGGTGCAAAATCTACATAGTCTTTTCCTCTTTGAAAAGCTTTAGTAGGTTTGCCGTCCCACAGGTGAGAGTATAATATTTTTTCTGAAAGGGTTAATGGTTTTCCAACAATCTCTCTCGCAGCATCAACTCGCTCCGTCATGTTAGCGTAAACCTTTTTAATCATATCAATGTCAAATGCCATATAGTATTTTTATGAGGTTGATAATTCAATTTTTTAGCAGTACAAAATTACGAATTCCTTAGCGTTTTTAAAAATATGTAACGAAATCGCATTTTTATTGAAAATAAATCACAAACTGTTTGTATCTCTGATAATTATATGAATAATTAACAGTAAAACAGGGATTTATATATTAATTTAATAAATTCTATTATTTAGAATAATTATGAATTTAAGGCTTTGTCCTATAAATTCTCAATAATATGAGGATGGCTACAACAATTCCAGTGACCATAAATAGATTGCCAATTGTGAAAAGTTCACTTGCAAAAGTCCAATGCTGAATTTTAAAAAGTGTACCAATAATGGTAAAAGCAAGACCAATCAAAAAAATGATTATTGCAGGAATAAGTCTTCTTTTACTAGTTTTCATAAGATTTAAAATAGGTTTTCGATAATTTTTTCGTCACTTATACCTTCAGCATCTGCTTTGTAGTTTTTAATAATTCTATGTCTTAGAATTCCTGTTGCAACAGCTTGAATATTTTCTATATCTGGTGAAAACTTCCCATGTGTAGCAGCATGTGTTTTTGCCGCAAGAATTAAATTTTGAGATGCACGTGGTCCTGCTCCCCAATCTACAAACTCTCTTACAATATCTGCAGCAGAATCTGCTTTTGGTCTTGTTTTACTCACCAAAGAGACAGCATATTCAATAACATTATCTGCCACCGGAATGCGTCTAATCACATTCTGAAAATCAATGATCTCTTGTGCAGTAAACAAAGGGTTTACGGTTGCCTGAATATCTGTAGTTGTGGTTTTTACCACATCCACTTCTTCCTTAAAAGAAGGATACTCTAAATTAATCGCAAACATAAAACGGTCCAACTGTGCTTCAGGCAATGGATATGTTCCTTCTTGCTCAATTGGATTTTGGGTTGCCAATACAAAATAAGGTAAATTAAGTTTATAATTGTGACCAGCTACGGTTACAGCGCGCTCTTGCATTGCTTCCAACAACGCTGCCTGAGTTTTCGGTGGTGTTCTGTTAATCTCGTCTGCTAAAATGATATTAGCAAAAATTGGCCCTTTAATGAACTTAAAATGACGATTTTCATCAAGAATTTCGCTTCCTAAAATATCACTAGGCATTAAGTCTGGTGTAAATTGTATACGCTTAAAGTCTAAACCTAAAGCTTGGGCAATAGTATTTACCATCAAGGTTTTTGCTAAGCCTGGCACACCTATTAAAAGCGAGTGCCCACCAGAGAATATGGAGATTAAAATTTGATCTACTACATCATCTTGACCAATAATGACTTTAGCGATTTCTTGCTTTAGTGCCTTATATTTTTTTACAAAGTTTTCGATTGTGGTAACATCAGACATATTCTATTGTGTTTTTAGCCAGTTACTTTGGTAATCACAATCTCTGTATTCACCATTAATCTTTATGTAAGTCTCTGCAATGGTCTCTTTCTGCCATTTTTCTATGGCTTTTATTTGTTTATCCTGTAATGCCAATTCCTTAATCTTTAGATAGTCTCTAGAGTAATCAGCCTTATGGTCATTAATTCTGTCCGTAACCGTCATAATCTTAAACTTAATTCTATTGATTCTATCTTCATCCTGTATTACTGGGCTAACCTCACCATCTTTTAAATCTTGAATTTGAGTGTACATCTCAGTGTCCATTTTTGTAAGTTCAAAATTAAAGTCTTGTGTTGTAGGATTGGTTAATTGCCCTCCTTCATACTTGGTCTCTTTTTCATCACTAAACTCTCTAGCGGCTTCTGCAAAAGAAATACTCCCGTCGACTATTTTTTCCCTAACCATGTCTATTTCATCTTTTGCCTTCTGAATTGCTTCTGCCGTCAACTTTGGTCTCAATAAAATATGTCTTACGTCGTACTCTTGCCCTCTAATTTTTTCGAGATATATAATATGGTATCCAAAATCTGTTTCGAACGGTTCTGAAATTTCACCTTCCTGCATGTTGAAAGCCACATCTCTAAACTCTTTCACCATTCTTGGTTGCTTTCTATTCATAGTTGGCAATAAGCCTCCATTGTTTTTAGAGCCTGTATCTTCAGAATAAAATAACGCCTTAGTTGTAAAGCTGGCTCCATTTTCTTCCACATCCTTTTTATAACCTTTAAGCCTTTCAATAACTTCTTGTTTTGCTTCTTCGGTAACCTCTGGAATAACAACAATCTGAGCAACCTTTAATTCTGTACCAAACGTTGGTCTTTCATCTTCTGGAATGTCATTAAAAAACGTTCTTACTTCCTCAGGAGTTATTTCAACATCTTTAATGACCTTAGTTTGCATTTCTTGAGCCAGATAATTATTCTTATTTATCTCGTACATTTCTTCTCTAAGCGCTTCTTCAGAATCCTTCTTATAAAATTCTAACATTCCTTGCATGTCGCCATTTGTCTGCGCCATGATACCTTGTATTTGCTGCTCAACTAAAGACTGAATGTACAGTTCGTTAACTATTACACTATCTTGAACAGCTTGATGTGCATATAATTTTTTCTCCAAAAGGCTACCAAAAAGTTCGCAGCGTGTTATACCAGATAAATCCGCACCTTGGGCTTCTAACTGAGCAATTTCACGATCTAAATCAGACTCTAAAACAATGTAATCACCAACTACGGCTGCCACACCATCGGCTTTAATCCGTGTTTGGTTTACAATACTATCCTTAGCTTTTATTTTAGGTGTTTCTTCATCAGGAATAATTTCTTGTGAATGAACAAAACCAAAAAAGAACATACAGCAAAAAGCCGCTGTACTAGTTATATATCTGAAATTTATTGTTTTTAATTGCATCTTTTGTAATATCATTTTCTAGTTGCTTAATAAGCTCTAACTTCCGTTTATTTATAACAATTTGTTTTATTGAAGGCATGACGTAATCCAGAGGTGCATAATCATTCTGCAAACGTACGTCATTAACTTGCATCAAATATAGGTTTAATGAATCTTTGAGTTGTAAGAAATTAGTTTTTTTTAACAGTTGGTTTTTATTTTCTTGATTTACAACAGGAACTTTTTCTGCTACCTGATTATATTTTACCCATAGTGAATCGTTAAGTGAATAGCTCTTAAACTGCACAGACAAGGAATCTAAATAGCGTTTATCCTTTAGTTTGAAGCGCCTGAACCTATTCTTTATGGTATCTAAATTAATTGGGTTTAAGGGTAAACTTATATATCTAAACTGTAATAGATCATCATTGAGTTTAAAAGACTCTTTATTGGCCTCATAAAATACTTCAGCTTCATTTTTGTTAACAGCCGTATCTATATTTTTCTTCACCAGAGCTTCTAAATAAGCTTTTGTGTAGAGGTCGTTCTTATATTGATCAACCAGTTTAGAAAAATCTTCTTGCTTGTCTTCAGAAAGATTTAATAAAGCGCCATCCATAAGCAACAATTGTCTTGCCCAACGATTAATGTAGGCGTTGACCATAAGGAGACTGTCCTCTTTGCTTGCACCTTCGGGTACTACGTCCGCAACATCCTCTTTGTATAAATAAGAGTCGTTTACTCGTGCTATGGGTTCGCGATCATCAGTTGTTTTAAAGAAATCACAACCGTGAAGCAAAATACACGTGGTTAATATAAAGAGGGATTTTTTCAAAAAAATTATTGGTTTCTAATTTTAGATTTCACGTTCTGTAAAACGTCTTCATTGACCTCAACACTAAAACGTTTGTAAAGACCATCTATCCAGTTGGCCTCTAGTTGTTCTTGATAATCATTGATCACATTACCTTTTGCTTCTTCCAAGCTTTTGTTTCCTGCTGGTAAAACAGCTTTTACATCAAAGACATGGAATGCATCATTGTGATCATAAATTTTAGACACGCCTTCCTTTACTTCAAAGCTGGTTGGCAACTTACTATCATTTATATCGTAGGTGCCTTTGGTGAAAATGATGTTCTTTTTAGAGTCCGTATTCAACTCGGCATTAATGTCCTCCTGAGATTTACCCTTTTTCATCATTTTTAAAACCTTTTGGGCATTAGCTTCATTAGCAGAAGAAGCCATCACCACTTCTACTCTTTCATTCCATTGATATTTAGACTTATTTTTGTTGTAATATGCTTCTAATCCCACTGAGTCCTTTGAGGCTTTATTCCAGACTTCTTTTTCCATTAAATCAAACAACAATAATCCATCTCTATATTCCTTTAGGATATTAGCAAAATCTTGATTTTCTGACTCTAGGTTATCCTCTCTATATTGTAGAATCGATCTTTCAAAAAACTTATCTAATTCTTTATCTACAACCACAGAAAATGGCACGTTTTTATTTCCATAAGTACGCTGAGCAGACATGAGATGACGGCCAAATTCATTGTAGGTAAATGGTCTATCGTTGATTGTGAAAACCATCTTGTCCTTATCGAAGTCTTCTGGCAGTCTCCATGAGCGCGAGAAATAGTCGTTGGATAGTATAGACTCAAAATAGTCTTTAGCTTCAGGATTATATGAGATTTCGTAACGTTTTTTCAACTCATTTACCATCGCTGTATTTATCAACTTAGACCTAGAGTCTCTTTTAACCCTTGCTTCTAAAGTAGGTTTTAACTCTTCAAAAGTTTGAATGGGCTTAAGTTCTATTCGCTTAACAATATGCCAACCGTATTCTGTTTTAAAAGGTTGGCTTATATCTCCATCATTCTTTAATGCAAAAGCCTGGTCTTCAAACTCGGTAGAGCTCAGTTGACCACTTTTGAAAGGCGTTAATTTTCCACCGTTTTTAGCAGAGCTTTTATCATCAGAGAATTGCTTTGCCAAAGACTCAAAATTTTCGCCTTGTTGTATTTTTTTATAGATATCATTGATGCGTTGTTCAGGGTTTAAGAGTGAGTCCTTTTGCTCTAAAGCAATCATGATATGCGCAGCTGTAATCGTACCTCTTGATGGTCGCTTGTCATTAACTTTTACAACATGATAACCAAACTGGGTTCTAAACGGCATGGAAATTTCACCCTTTGGTGTGTTGAAGGCTGCCGTTTCAAAATTATATACCATCTTAAATGCAGAAAAATAACCTAAGTCTTCTAAAAAAATAGTTTGCCCATTGTGCATGTCTTTCTTTACGGCATCAAATCCTTCATTTAAAACACGCTCCCTTAACTGTAAAACTTCATTATATGCATTTAATGTGTCCTTAGCATTTTCGTCCAACCTTACCAATACATGTGACGCATTAATGTCCATATTACTTCGGTCATAAGCCTCCTTAACCAAAGCTTCAGTAACTTTGTTTTCTGAGAGGTAATTCTTGGTCAGTTGATTTTTATATCTTAGAAATTCGCGCTGGTAATTTGCATCCTCATGCAATTTTAATCGTTTGGCTTCTTTTAATTTTAACTGATATTCTGTAAACAATTTTAAGTAGCCATCGACATCCTTTTGACTTTCGTCTTTTACTAAATCTAAATTTTTGTTGTAAACCCTTAAAAATTCTGAAGTCATTATAGGTTCGCCATCTACTTTCAACAGTACTTCATCTTTCTCTTGAGAAAAAGAAACGTTCAGTGCAAGCAACGCTAAAAGCATTAATTTAAATTTCACTTTCATATCTGTTCTTCTTTAAATCTTAACAATATTTAACCTAACGCTCTTAATTGAGAGGTTCAGCAAAAATAACATAAATCACCTATTCTACAAGTTGAAGAGCACGCATAATTTAATTGATATGTGAAGATCAACAATATAGTTATTACAACTTCTAAAATGGTAGAAACGTCGATAAATTAAAGTTAGTATTAGTGCTTTTGTTTATCTTTAAATCTTTATCGTTATAACATGAAATATACGACTGAAATTATAATAAAAAAACCACTGAAAGAGGTCATAAATAAAATGAACTCTACCGAAAACATGAAGCATTGGCAAGAGGGTTTGGTTGGTGCGGAACACATTTCTGGTACACCTGGTGAATTTGGAGCCAAAATGAAGCTAAACTACGATTTCGGCAAACGCAAAATGGAACTGATCGAAACCATTACTAAACAAAATTTCCCAAATGAATTTCATGCTACATACAACACAAAAGGTGTTAGAAACATACAACAGAACTACTTTGAAAGTACTCCACAAGGTCACACCAAATGGATTTGCAAAAATGAATTTGAACCTACAAACTTTGTAATGAATACCATGTTGTTTTTAATGCCGAGGGCCTTTAAAAAACAAACCAAAAAATACATGACCAATTTTAAAAATTTTGTCGAAAACGGCAACTCAGTTGCCAATGCGTAGGCTAAAATTAATATGGGACTTTAGAGGTCCTGTCAGTCAGAAAACAGCAGAGCACCATTTGGTTCATCTAAAAGAATATATTGCTTTAAACGATTTGAATATTACTATAACAGGTGTTGAAACCTTAAGTGAAATGCACAGTATTGCTTTCTTAGTTGTTGATGAGTCTGAAATGATACCCATTAGAGATGCGTTAAAACCTCATCGAGGACAAGTTTACACCGAGGCTTAAAACAATCACTTTAGGAAAGCCTGTATAAATCGTTTTGGTGGTACCGAAAGAATGATCTTTAAATCCTCAAGTAAATTCGATTCTTCATCTAAAAATTTGAATATGGTTTTAACATCCGCCTTTTTAAACATGGAAGAAAATAATGCCGCTCCCTCATTATTATGATTCGCCAATACATCTAAGAAGATAGCATCGTAAAAGTGAAATTTTGATTTTCTATGAAATTTAGACAAGTCACTTTCCTGTTTTAAGAACCCAATTAAAGCCTTTGTTTTTTTTGTTGTATTGCTAAAGGTATAGCCTGTACTGGCTTTTGTCCATCCGCCTGCTGTGCCTATGTTTAAAATATGTTTAGAGTTCAATTCTGAAAACTTAAAAGCCGTCATTGGTATAGAGCCTTTTTCTTTCTCTATAACTTCATAATCCCCAATTCCTCGTTCTTCCAAATAATCTTTAATGGCATCCTCGTATTCTGGTTGTTCTAGTAGATCTTTTGAAAACAAGGTGTATTCAAACAGAGCTGTATTTTTATCCATTGGCAAGACATACACAAAGCGTGTATTACCGTTCTGTGGCACTGTAAAATCCATGAAGGTTGCCATTGAATCATCAAAAGTTTCCTCTTTAGTTTTTACGAACCAACCAACAAAGTGCTGTTGCAGTACAGGATACTTTTTTTGAGACTCATACACTGAAGGGTTATGCCAACTATTAAATAGTTTTGAGCCAACATAACTTCCTTTTTTGGTAATAACCTGTACTCCATCTTTAAGTTCAGTAAAGGTATCTACAGTATCATTTATAAAGGTGATGTTTGGTTTTTTAAGTATAGTTTCCAATAGTGATTTATAAAAATCTTCACTACGAATCATTTTATAATGGTATGGAGAAATATCAATCTGTTCTGAATAGGTTTTGCTTCCGAAGAAAACATTAGGCCAAGTTTTAGTGAGTAAATCGTCCCACTCACCTTCACCCTCTTCCCAAAAGCACCAGGTTCTGTCGTTACCTTTAGCCTTTGCTTTATCAATGATTAAAATAGATTTATCATCAAAATAAGTATCTTGTGCCATACGATATGCCAGCATTAATCCTGAGGCTCCTGCACCTAAAATGATATAATCGTTTTTGGTCATCCTGACTTTAAAATTGAAGTACGAAGATACGGTTTATTGTAACTTGGGATTCTAATTTTTTTGAGCTAACTTAGAGGAAATACTGCTTAAAAAGTTGCTATAGATTTGACGCAACTCATTAATAGGTAAGGCAAATTATAAATCAAATAACATAAGTCATGAAAAAAAGTCTACTGATTATACTACTCTCAACCCTTTCATTTAGTTGTGACGAAAGCGAAAATAAGACCGAATCTTCTGAGGTTGAAGCGACACTTATTGCCAAAGGAAATCTTCATGGAGCCGGAGAAGAAAATATAGATCAACAGATCCTCGTTATTACAGACCAGAATTCCTGGGATTCGTTATTAAATCAAATGAACACTGTAAATAATGTATCAGACGGTTTTACAGAGACGGATATAGACTTCTCTGAATTCACAGTTATAGCAATAATTGATGATATTAAATCAACTGGAGGACACAGTTTAGATTTAAATATTTCTATTGATTCTGAACATATTGTAGTGAACATCTCTGAATTAAGTCCTGAAGGAGTCGCAACAACCGTAATCACCCAACCTTACATTATCGTGAAAATACCTAATTCTGATTTACCTATAGTATTTCAGTAAACTACTATTAACCTATTATCTCGAATAATTTGGCGCTTCCTTAGTAATAGTCACATCATGCGGATGACTTTCATGGATTCCGCTAGAAGTAATCTTTACAAATCGACCAGTATCTTTTAAAGTGGCTATATCTTTTGCACCACAATAGCCCATACCAGCTCTAAGTCCGCCTACAAATTGATGAATACTTTCATACAGTTCTCCTTTGTATGGTACACGACCAACAATACCTTCTGGTACTAATTTTTTAATGTCGTCTTCTACATCTTGGAAATAACGGTCTTTACTACCTTGTTTCATGGCTTCCACAGAACCCATGCCTCGGTAAGACTTAAACTTTCTTCCTTCGTAAATAATGGTTTCACCAGGACTTTCCTTGGTTCCCGCTAAAAGTGAACCCAACATAACCGTATCTGCACCAGCGGCAATCGCTTTTGGAATATCTCCTGTATAGCGAATTCCACCATCAGCAATCACAGGAACTCCAGAGCCTTTAATCGCTGCAGCAACTTCTAACACAGCTGAAAATTGTGGAAACCCAACACCAGCCACAACGCGTGTGGTACAAATTGAACCAGGACCAATACCAACTTTTACTGCATCTGCACCTGCTTCCACCAAATATTTAGCGGCTTCACCTGTTGCTATGTTACCAACAATGACTTCAAGACTTGGAAATTTATTCTTTATTTCCTTAAGTATCGTTACTACACCTTTGGTATGACCATGAGCTGTATCTATAACCACAGCATCTACTCCTGCATTAACCAATGCTTCTGCCCTCTCTACGGCATCACCTGTTACGCCTATAGCAGCTGCTACGCGTAATCTTCCGTAAGTATCTTTATTTGCTATAGGTTTTTGAGTCACCTTAGTGATATCTCTAAAGGTGATTAAACCTGCAAGCTTATCACCTTCAACTATAAGTAGTTTTTCAATCTTGTTGGCTTGTAAAATTGCCTCAGCATCTTTCAATGAGGTTCCAACTGGTGCTGTCACCAGATTCTCAGAAGTCATAACGTCAGCGATGGGTTTGTCATTGGCATGCTCAAAACGTAAATCACGATTGGTAACAATACCTTTTAGAGCACCTTTATCATCCACGATGGGAATTCCTCCAATACTATGCTCTCGCATGGCATTTTTTGCGTCAGCAACAATAGCGTCCATAGGCAACGTTACTGGATCGATAATCATACCGCTTTCCGCACGTTTTACTTTACGGACTTTACTGGCTTGCTGTTCTATGGTCATATTTTTATGAAGCACACCAATACCACCTTCTTGGGCCATGGCAATGGCCATTTTACTTTCTGTAACCGTATCCATAGCTGCTGAAACCACAGGAATGTTAATCGTAATGTTTCTAGTAAATTTTGTTTGAATATTGACCTCGCGAGGCAATACTTCAGAAAATGCTGGAACTAAAAGGACGTCATCGTAGGTAAGACCTTCACCTAGGATTTTGTTTTCGTGTGCTGTCATGGCAATTAAGATTTAATTGCGTGCAAATTTACGCTTTTTATTTCACTTAACTCGCCTGAAAAAAGTTTAAGTGTAAATTCAGGAAGACCTTATTAGTCAATAAGCTTTACCTGAATAAGGACTCAACTAATATTTGCTATAATATTACTAAAATGTTACCTCTAACGTCGTAAACCAATTACGCGGAGCAGAAGGAATAATTCCTGGGCCTGGATAACCGGTTGCTCTTCTTGTGAAATAGGCATTATCAAAAACGTTATTAACACCAGTTTCTAGCTTAAACATTTTGTAAGTGTAGGATAACGAAATATCTAAAATATCGTATTCTGGGATTTCGCCTATGACTCCACTTAAGTTTGACTCCAAAGAATTGGTGGCGTCTGTAAACTGTCTCCCCAAATATGTGTATTGCGCATTAGCCATAAGGTTTTTATAGCCAAATCTTAAACCGGTTTTTAAATTAAGGTCTGGCACAAACTCTACCTCATTGCCTTCAATACCTGATTGTTCTGAACTTGTATATTCTGATTTAATTATTGAGGTATTGATAAAGTAGTTGAAACTGTAATCGTTATTCATTCTAAGGATTTTCTTCAAGTTAAAATCGAATAAGGATTCTACTCCGTACATTACAGCATTACCAATATTTCCACGTTCGCTTACCACACGACCATCATCCAAACCTTTTTGAACAAAGCCAATCCTGTCGTTGTAGACCAATGCAAAAGCACCTAAATCGTAAGAGACAAAACGTTTGTAGTTACCTCTAAACCCTAAATCTACTGTAAAACCATCCTCATCTGTGATTTCTGGGTTTATAGTAAATGCCGGATTATTTATATTAATATCCGAGAAGGTTACCGAACGGTAATTTTGGGAAATATTTCCATAGACCTCTACGTTTGAATTTGGTTTGTAACTCAAACCTAAGCCAAGTAAAATGAAATTACGCTCAAAATCGCGATTGTCTTCAACGGTTTCTTCAAAAATAACATTACCAGCAGCATCTGTATTAATCCGTTGATAAAAACCTTCGCTTTCTGTTTTTATATACTCAAATCTAAAGCCTGGTGTTATTGAAAACTTATCATTTAAATACAAAATGTTTTCACCAAAAACGGCTATATTCAGATTTGGGAAATCAAAATCGGACTGATCTGGGTAATTTGGATAGTCTTCTGTCTGTAAATTGAAATTTGGCTCAATACCAGCCGAACCTGGTCCTTGTTGCTGGCTGTTATTAGCGTTATAAAATTTTGAACCAATTAAAAACGTAGCGTCTTTATTGAAAAGTTTGTATTCACTCAATAACCGTGCTTCAAAACCATAATTATTGAAATCTCCTTTTATTAAATCACGTTCTTGACCTGGATCTACCTGATCTACACGATTGGTTCTAAATCCCAACGCATTTCTGGTAGCATTCAAACCAAAAAAGTTGAATGTAAAGTTTGTTTTTTCTGAAAACTGATGTGCTAATTTAAAGTTGTACAACAACCAATCTACTTCAAACCAGTTACGCGCTCTATTACTCTGATAGGGATCTTCATTGAACATATTGTCCGTTAAACCTCCCGCTTGCTGTGCTAAATAATCGAGATAGGTTAACTCTGCTGAAAGCTTGGTACGTTCGGAAAGCTGATAGCCAATGTGTGCAAAGATGTTTTTAGATTCAAATTCTGAATTTGGTCTAAATCCATCTCCCTTTTTATAATTAAAAAAGGTATAGTAACTCCACTTGTCCTTTGTGCCACTTACACTAGTGAAATTGGTATATAATCCAAAACTTCCCAAGGTGTTTCTTGTAACTAACTCAAAAGGCTTGTTAGGATTTGGTTCTTTCATTACAAAATTGATAAGTCCTCCAAACTGTGTTCCGTACTGCAAGGATGCAGCACCTCTAATCACCTGAATTTCCTTTAAACCTTCAGCTGCTGGCGAATAGTAACTTTCTGGATAACCCAACACATCTGCGCTGATGTCATAACCGTTTTGTCTGGTATTAAAGTTTGCCGTTCTATTTGGGTCGAGGCCTCGTCCACCAATATTCAATTGTAAACCTGCATCATCATTTTGGTAAATGTTTAATCCAGCGACTTGACTGTAAATTTGCCTTGCATTATTCGTTGCTAAATTTGCCATGGACTGCTCCACTAAAACCACTTCGGTTTTTTTACCAGCATAGATTGCAGTCTCTTCGACATCCCTTAGTCTGCTCAACTCAAAGACTTTAGTTTTTCTGGCTGTAATTTCAACAGCAGTCAATTCCTCACCCAATGGTTCTAGAGTTTGGTTTAGAACCACATCTCCATTAATGGTAATCTGCACTTCCTTAATTTGAAACTCATAGGAAAAGAACACCAAGGTTAAATCCGTTTTCTCAGTCGAGAACTCGTAATACCCTTGTGTATTGGTTGTTGCCAATCGACCTGAAACTTTATCATAAACCTCAACCTTATTGATAGGTTGACCAGCAGTGTTAGTAATTGTACCAGATACTTTTTGTTGAGCAAATGCCATGTAACCAACAATTACAAATATGAACAGTAAGCTATAATCCTTTAATTTCATCCTTTAATGGTAAAATCCAGTTTTTGGGTTTAAATGATTCTTTTTGTTTTAGCAAATCAACATCTGGATCAATAAAACGCTGACTTCGTCTTCCGTTTAAAGCCACATAGCTATCCACATAGATTTCTAAATTTTCGTGTCCTTGCGATTCAAAATGTTGTCCTAAATAATGTGCATACTCTAAAATGAAATCGGGTTGGGTACTCATTTCTTTTTGCTGCAACGGTGTTAGGAAGTCTGAATTATTCACCAAGAACGATGTTTTGGTCTTTCCGTTAACTACTTTAAATTCGGCATAGCCTGTTTTTTCTATTAACATTACGCGCCATGAAAACCGATAACCTTCTTCTTTCCAAAACAGCTCACCTGGATACAGTACATAACGAAACGGCAAGAGTAACTGAATGGTAAAGAAAACAGTTAAGACCGGAAGTATTAAGTTTTGTCTTTTGTAATGGTAGGTTTGGGGTTTGAGTTTGGTTTTACTAGCCTTAATATTTTTGAATAATGTTCTGAATACACTAATAATTCGCTCGTGAATATTAGCATCGAAAAATATCAATGCAGATACAATCATAATGTACGGAAACATCCCTATTGGGAATAACACTCTAGTAAATACATGAAAGAACACGACTAAAGCAAATGCCACCCAACGCGTTTTTCGGTACAACAATAAAAATGGAATACATAAATCATACAGCATACCAGACCAACTCATAGCGACATGAAACCAGTGTTGTTGCATAAGGGTTTCGCCAATAAAGGGTAAATCATATTTAGATGGTAACCATATTTTTAATGGCTGTGCTTTAAACAACCAGTCGCTATTAATTTTGGCCAAGCCAGCATAGACATAGACAATTCCTAACAATAATTTTATACTATCAATTGTCCATTTAGGGATTTGGTTGTATTGTTTTTTCTTGATTAAATTATCTAATGAATAGTAAGCATTGGCAGGCAAAAAACACATTAAAAAACTTAAAAGGCTTATAAAATAGTAGTGGTTGAGATACGTGGTCTTATCCATTAACTCAATGTAAGTAAAGCTTAGAAAGAAGGTAATTATAGCAATACGGTATTTTAAGCCCAATGCAACGCATAGCGCTGATAAACCGCAAACCACAAAAATAATATAGGTATAGTTACCCAAGGGTTTTACCCAATCTAACCCATAATAACTGAAGTGAAATTTTGGGTTTATATATAATGTCTCAATCCAGCCATAAGACCAAAACCTAACGATACTTAACAGCATCATAAGACCAAAACCAATCCTAAAAACAGCTAAAGGCGCTGCATTGGTTTTTGTGTTTAAATATGTGCTTATGGTCTTTGGCATAAATAAAAAAAGGATTCCCAATTAAGAGAACCCTTAGTTTCATATTATTTTGAATTAATCTCCGTCACTATCCGTAAAATCGATACTTACGTTAAACGCAGAAGCCATATCAACCTTTAGCAATACGACCGCACCTTGAAGCAAATCATACGCTTGGGTCATTTGGGTATTATCTTCCATAACCTGTTGACTAAAGCTATTGTTTAAAGATTGTATTTGTTGTCTTGCAGCTAAAAATTGGGCATTGATATCGTCCTTTAACTGTGAATTATCTAAATAATCCAAGTAAGATGCAAAACTTTGGGAAGATGCTCCTGAGCCAACTATTGCTTGCCCATTAAATACTTTCTCAATTGTTTCCAACCCAAATAATGCCAATTCTTTAGATACATCGTTTTTGTAATATGCTTCTACTTTTTCTGGCAATGGATCTACAGAAAAATTACCTGCAGGAATTCCTATTTTGTTAGCTCTCAATCCTTTTTCATAATAGTAAATAAAATCATTGACCATTTTATTGAAAGATCCTGTAGCGCTAGAAGATGTATTGTTTATAAAACTGTCTCTGTATGACCCTTGCCAATCACTTAACACAGTATTAATGATTGTTCTCATTTGAGCGATCACATCTGTGATATAATTTGCGTAACCTTCAAAATTAGGGTTGGTTGTAAACTTATCTAAAGGGGTTGTGTCTGAATCTGCTACGCCATGAATTAAAAAATCCAATGCCGGAAACCCTTGTGCATCATAATAGGAAATAGCATTTAAATCGTAATTACCCGATGCTGCACCTGCTTCAATATCTGAGACAGTAACAGGATACCTATTGAAGAATACAACAAATCCACTATTCTCATCTGCAGAAAGTGTTTCTGCAATACCAATATTAAATATCTCCACATGCTGCCATGCTTTGTAGGCCTCTAGCCAAGCATCACTCAATATATTCAAATTGGTTTGGTTAATGTCATTGATAAAGTCGCTTTTCGCGGTGTCCATATCTGCCATTTTAGACTGAAAATTAACCAATGCGGGAACGATAATATTATCCGCATAATTAGTTAACAAAGCTGTTCTATCAAAGTTATCATTACTGCCTCCATTGCTGTCATCAGAAGATGAACAGGCAACGATTACACTAACAATACTTAGAATGAAAACTATTTTCTTTATCATAGTTATATTTTTTTCATTTTTTGGTTTGCAAAAATACATTGTTTTCAACAAACCATAATCATCATTTTGAGACCAGTCGAGGAACAAATGAACTTGTTATGATATTGCTTTTCGACTGAGCTCAATATGACATTAATTATTCTTTTTTTTTAACTAATTGCTTGCTTGCTCTAACGTAAAGTTGAAACGTGCAGCTATTTCACTGGCCATGTTATCCAAGGTTGCTGATGTTACATCCCAAAATCCGTTGCTTTCCATTAATTCCGCTATATAGGCATCAACTTCTGCTTTTGTAAAGTATGGTGCATCAGTTCCTGGTTGTCTTGTAAATTGTAAGCTATAAACAAAACCAAACCCTTCAGATAAATCATGGAAAGCACTTGCGTAATCCGTTCCTAAAGTAGCTTTGCTAGACTGTAAATAGTAAACTGCTCTTATGCCAATAATTTCAGAAATTTTTTCTCTTATAATTTCGGCTTGCTCATCTCTTACTTCATAATTCTTAGCAACGATTGCTGCTCTACCCAATTTAAAGGCATCGTAAATATCTTCAGCTATACCAGTAAAATCTTCATCACTATCAACACGAGATAGATACTTATTTAAGAAATTATCCGCTCCAAGTTGTGGAGCTAAAGGATCATCTGTACCATATAAGTAACCAAACGCTTCATCCCATTTATGCTCCATATTGGTGTAGTTTTTCCCTTCTGCTAAAATTTCGGCATCGTTATCAGCTCTATTAGTACCAGCATCTAAAACCGAAGTGCTTAGGTAGTTGTTTAGTATTTGATCTACCATAAGCCCACCAATCAAAGCTTTGTTAATGGCTTGGTTATACTCAAGACCTTTTCCGTTTACATAGCGTATAGCACCACCAGCTTCCTGTATCTGACCTGCATTACCAGCAGTAGCTGTATTATCCCAATTTGGAAAAACTTCTGATACCTGACTTGCTATCCAGCTATCAAAATCTGCTTTTATGACATTAGCTTCAGTTGTATTTGCAGAAAAATAATCCATTGAAGCAGCGGTTTTACTTCTTATATTTTTGGTAGATTCGTTTAATGCTGTAGTTGAAAAATAATTTCCGGTATTGGTAAACATACCATCTAATTCAGTTTCAGTCTTGGTATTGTCATTTAAGGCAGATACAAACTCACCACCCATTTCAATACGTGTAGTTTGTCCGTTATAATCTACTGTTGTACTCCCGTTTCTTTCAAATTGAAAAGTTGCAGGTGCGACGACTTGGTTACCAGCTGAACCATTATCATCATCACTAGAGCATGATGTAAACAAAGCTCCTACTACAAATAAACTCAAGGCAATTTTCTTCATTTTTTAATCGTTTATTATTCTTATTAAGACTTATTATAAATAATTTATTGCTTTCCGAGTGCAAAAATAATACTCAAAGGGAATTCTACAAAGTTTATTTAGATTAATTTTAAATAAAATTATAAAAATTTGATTTACAAATATTTAGCTTCATAAACACGCTAACCAACTGATTATTAAGGCTTAATGATTTAACGAAGAATTCAGAAAAAATCTTTCTAATTTGCCCCTATACCTGGAAACTACTTTACATAATAAGTTTAAATTCAGAAGAAAATAGCACATACAAAAAAAAGGCTTTCACCAAAAGTGAAAGCCTTAACTTTTATACTTTTAATCTGTTTTTAATTTTCTGCCTGTTCTACGGTAAAGTTAAAACGAGCAGCTATTGCAAAAGCTATTTGGTTCAACGTATCTTCAGAAACATCCCAAAAACCATTGCCTTCCAAAAGTTGAGCTAGATACACATCTACTTCAGATTTAGTAAAGTATGGCGCTGATGATCCTGGTTTACGGGTAAATTGCAATGCATAAATAAATCCATATCCTTCAGATAAGTCATGGAATGCGTTTGCCTTGTCAGAGTCTAAGTTAGATCTGCCTTGGCGTAAATAATAAATACATCTAACACCCATAATCTCAGAAAATTTTTCTCTAAGAATATCTATTTGTTGGTCTCTAAGTTCATAGTCCTTAGCTACAATTGCAGCTCTACCCAATTTAAACGCATCATATATATCATCTGCTATTCCATTAAAATCTGGGTCTACATCTACTCTAGATATATATTTATTCATAAATAGATCTTGATTAAACTGTGGGTTTTGGGCATTATCAGATCCAAAAGCCAATCCAAATGCTGCATCCCAACTATGCTCCATAGCGGTGTAATTACTTCCACTTACTAATACCTCATTATCATTGTCAATTCTATTAGTAGAGGCATCTAATACCGAAATACTTAAATAATTGTTTAACATCTGATCTACCATTAAACCGCCAAGTAACATTTTACCTAAGGCCTGATTGTATTGCATACCTTTAGCATTAACCCGTCTGGTAGTAATGCCATCTGCTTCAACGAGCATGCCTGCAACACCTATTGATGCCGCTGAATTCCAATTAGGATACACCTCATTTGCCTGACCAGAAATCCATGCATCAAAATCTGCTTTTATGGTATTTGCCACAGTCTGATTGTTTGCATAATAATCGAAAGATGCCGCTGTATTACTTCTTAATTTAAAAGGGCTTTGATTTAATGTAGTCGTTGAAAAATAATTACCAGTATTGGTAAACATTCCATTTAATTCCGCTTCATTTGAACCATTATCACTTAGCGCAGAAATAAACTCATCTGCCATGGCAATGCCATTTGCTTGTTGGCTATAGCTTACCGTACTACTGCCATTTCTACTAAATTGGTACGTGGATGGAACTGGGAATTGATTGTTGTCAGAATTGCCGTCATCACTGCTAGAACATGATGTAAATAGTACCACTATTAACACCATCATTGGGGCTAAACATTTCATTTTTATAGGGATTAAAATTACTTACTATAGGGTGATGTCTAAGACTGAAAAGTTAGGTTTTCAACTTGGGACACTTGCGACAAATATACAATATGAAAATTAAATATTTAACTCTTTTAAATATTTCATTAACACAGATAAAAGCTTAAATAATACAAAATTGTATTAATAACTAGTTATCAGATAGTTAATCTAACAACAGTAAATTGTAGTATAAACTATCTCTTTTGAAATGAGCAATTTAACATTAGTATTTCATTACACGAAGGTAAATAAATAGATTAAAATAATTTTCTAAAGCGAGAGATAAGTATATTTTTGGTTCTCCAGATAAACTTATATGCAGTAGGTATAGGATCCGTAAAAATAAATTTCAGTGCTGTGTTGTTTCTCATAAATTTTATATTGAAAACAAATAATTTTTCTTCCTTGATTTTCTTTATTAACCCCTTTAGACTTAGATATTTCACACACTCATATTCTGGTTTATTGAACTCTTGTCCTAAACTTGATAGACAATATAAATAAGGGAAGTTGACACCTGCAAGCAACGATGCTTCAACTGACACCCAAAATCGTGTATTGACCTCTATTGCTTTAAATTGATTGGTATGATTATCATATCGCATATCTATATGGGCTACACCACTCCAATTAAGTGATTTCATTAATTTTTTAATGACCTTATAAAGTTCTTCCTCGTATAGAAACTCTAAACCAAACTGTGGAGAAAACTGGTTGGCGCCCATCATATTTCCTTTTTGGACTGTATATGCCAAAACCTCACCATTTCTGCACAACACACTACAATCTATATCGTAACCTTCAATATACTCCTGTATTATATTTTCATATTTAAATTCTGCCTTATTAAAATGTTTTTTTAAGTCTCTTACAGTATCCAATTTAAAAATACCTTGACCTCCACCAAAACCTTCAATTGGTTTTATTATTACAGGAAAATCTAGATTTTCTATTTTCTCCAAATCTTGAAACGCTGTAACAGTAACACTTTTTGCAAAAGGTAATTTATTGCCTTCTAAATGTTTAGTCAGTTGGTTTTTGTTAAACGCAGTCTTGTAATCAGTCAGGGAAGGCAAGAGCCCTATTTTATCTTGCTCTTTAATTTTTGATTGTAGTTGAATAAGTGTTTTTATTCGCGTTTCAAAAATTGGCATAATCACATCAATATTATGCTTTTCTACTTCAGTATTTATGTGCTCTATCCAATCTAAATCAGAATGGGTTTGCACATAATAAGAAAATCCCTTTATGT
Source organism: Winogradskyella ouciana (assembly GCF_965284585.1). Taxonomy (NCBI): domain Bacteria; kingdom Pseudomonadati; phylum Bacteroidota; class Flavobacteriia; order Flavobacteriales; family Flavobacteriaceae; genus Winogradskyella; species Winogradskyella ouciana. Next base: position 2,341,317 of record NZ_OZ260095.1, on the reverse strand, counting down.
AACGAGAATATCGCATTGGGTTATGTTTATTGCTAGACATCACATAGATATCGATATCCTTTTCTTGAGACAAACAGTTAACAACGTAGAGTAAGAGATGACTTTCACCATCTGGAATTAAAACCGATATGTTTTTTTTCTTTGAGCTAACTCGCATCTAAAACTATTTTTTTAGTGCTTTTACGACCAAAGTTTATGGGTAGAAAGATTAGAATACAAAACCACATCAAAGAAATTTGGATACCATGCATTATTGTGCCGTTGAATACAAATCTTATCAATTGATCAAAAAGAAACAGTGACAGATAAAAGTTTGGTGTGAATTTTAGCAAGAAAATCAACGCACTCCTATCAAATAAAACTCTGTTGCCAGATTTCACTTTTAGCCAATAAGAGTCAGTATTTACTTGATTATGCTCATATTCAATATCGCTATTCAAAAAATATAATCTTATTATAAGTCTGAAGAATGGGCGTACATTTCTGTTGATATAAACCTCAGATTTAAATTTAGGCCAGATTAGGAATATGAGGAGTATGATGACAATATCCTCAAAAAAATGACCGAACCTAAAAAGTGTCATCGTGTACAATACTGCATGGAACAAAATGATCATCCAAACCGCTAACAAATGTTTTTTCCTAAACAATAAAAGAATCGCGATGCTAAACTCTATGAGCATGGAACTCCACGACAAAATCTTGGCAAACAACATCTCTGGCATTAATGCTGATACTGATAAGTAAAACTGATTTTCTTGGGAGTTTACCAACCAATTATGCATAAACTGTCCACTCCACCAGTCAGGTTCAAAAATCTTATTTGTTGCGGCTCCGAAATACACTAAACTTAATTGTAAATATAATAGCCATGGCAATTCTTTCTTTTGGGTTAGACCTGCCAATAAAAATGCACAACCACATATAAACAGATGATTTCTAAACATTGGTTTAGAAGCCATTAGCATAACAATTAATGTACTGCCTAAGATAATTGACATTGTTCGTGGCTGTAGGTTAAAAAGTAGCAACAAACCCGAAATTAGAAAAAGGCTTTTTATTGAAATCTTGAAAATATCCGGATAATTTAACACAGTATCCAAAGGCCTCAAAAAAGGCAAAAAAGGATCGCTTATATAGCCTAAAAATCCATGAACAACAAGCAACAGAAACAATAGCTTGCACATTAGCAATATATTGGGCTGCATATTTTCTACATTAAAATTTAGTGGAAAATATGGGCTACGGATTATATGTTTCATTGATTGAAATACCATATTCGTTCCTCGTTGCCATTGGTTGCGTATTTAACTTTTACAGAGGCATTATCCTCTTTTCCATATGTAGATTCGTATTGCCTAATTATGCTAAAGACATTGTTGATGCTTCTAGGTTCCCAGCCTTTGGATTTATAGCGATACCTTTTTGCTATTTCCTTTTTGGTCAGTAATTCACCGTTTACCTCTACATCAATATCTAAATAGGTGTGTTCATCAAAAGGTGCCCAACAGAAAAACCGCTCTGGGACAAACTTGGCGTATATAATCAACACAATTTGCGAAATGATAAAAAGAACCCCTATTGTTTTTCTCAGTTTCATTGATTGGTTTTAGATATAAAATTCTGCCGTAATTCTTTTGTTTACTCAATTCCATCCAAGAGTTACAAAATAAAAACAGCATGAATTTACATATCAATCTTAGCGCAAACCATTGACATAGAAAAACATAATCGTTTAAGGTGATTGTTTGCGTGTTGAAACAACTCTAGATTGCAGTAAAATAGGTTAAAAATCAGTGGTACTGAGTGAAAATCTTAGTAGCCTCGTTGTAAGCACTTTCAAAACTCATGGCATTTAAATCATGAGCCTTTTTTTGGGTAAAGTAAGACAACATTTTCTCAGTTGGCATGTTACCAGTTAGGTCGTCTTTTGCCATAGGGCAACCACCAAATCCTTGTATGGCACCATCAAAACGTCTGCAACCTGCTTTGTAGGCTGCATCAATTTTTTCGAACCAGGTGGTTGGTGTGGTATGGAGATGGGCACCAAATTCAATTTTTGGATATTTAGGAATTAAATTAGAAAAGAGATAATCAATAATCTCTGGATCAGAACTACCTATAGTATCACTCAATGATAGAATGTTCACACCCATTTTTGCCAAACGCTCAGTCCACTCACCTACTATATCAACATTCCAAGGATCTCCATAAGGATTACCAAAACCCATAGAGATATACACCACAACTTGCTTATCAGCTTTGTCTGCAATCTCTAAAATCTCGGAAAGTGTAACTACGGATTGGGCAATAGTTTTATGCGTATTACGCATTTGAAAGTTCTCTGAAATAGAAAACGGAAACCCTAAATAGTCAATTTCAGAATGTTGAGACGCGTCGTTAGCACCTCTAACATTAGCAATGATGGCAAGTAACTTACTTTTAGTAGTGCTTAAATCTAACTGAGATAACACCTCAGCGGTATCGACCATTTGCGGAATGGCTTTAGGTGAAACAAAACTACCAAAGTCTATGGTGTCAAAGCCCACACGAAGCAACGATTGAATGTACTGTATTTTCTTTTCCGTTGGAATAAATTCCTTAATGCCTTGCATGGCATCTCGAGGACATTCTATGAGTTTTACCGCTTTATTCATTGGTTCAAATATAAGGGATAAAATACGTTTTTAAATCCTACAATAAAATGAAAATTGCAATCCCAATGAACACAACAATCTGAAGCCATTTTAAAATCAAACCTGAGTTTCTATGTTTTGTTATATACTTTTTTATCTGTCCTGCAAGTAAAGCAATTGAGGAAAAAATAATAAAAGACACCAACATAAAAATACCGCCCAAAATATAGAACTGAACCACAGTACTCATACTTTCAGAGAATAGAAATCCTGGGAAAAACGCTAGAAAAAAAATAGTGACTTTTGGGTTAAGTACATTCATAAAAAAACCCTGAACAAATAAGCCTTTTAGGCTTTTCTTAGGCACGGCATTGGCATCCAAATTCAATTGTGGGCTAGACTTATATACTTTATAGGCTAAGTAGAGAAGATATATAGCTCCCAATACCTTAATTGCGAAAAATAAATCTTCATTTGCTTTAATAATCGCCGAAACACCAAAAGCCAAAAGTGTAGTATGCACTATACAACCTGTAATTAGACCACTTACAGTAGCAAGTCCATAAGACTTTCCGTTAGTAATACTTTGCACCAAGACATAAATATTGTCTGGTCCTGGCGAGATTGCTAATGCCGAGGTCGCCAAAGCAAAGGAAAAAAGTATGTTGTAGTCCAAGGGTTAAAATTTGCACTAAAATAAGTAAAATTGATACATGCCGTAAAGCTTAAAATTCAAAATGACTAAGTTATTAGACTCATAAAGAATGGTATTTATAGGGTAAAGTTTGTTAGTACCTCTAGATATTACCGAAAGTAAAAAGCTGATTCTCAATTACAAGTTCTATTCCCTATTCATCGATTAAATCATACAAAAGTTGACTAAAATTTATATTTTAGTGCACTTTTTACCTATTAACCTAATAAACGCTATGATTAAATTTACACAACTGCTACTCGCATTTACTCTTGTTTTTTGTTTTACCACAACTGCCTCAGCACAGTCAGATGAATGTGGATTCCAATTTTCCCAAGAAGTTGAAAATTATTATAATTCCATTAAGGAACAAGTTAAAGTGCTAGAGGAGCAATTTATACAAGAACAGCTTAACTCCAGATCATCTACAGTTATGACCTCTGTTCCTGTTAAAGCCCATATCATCAGAACTACTGCAGGATTTGGTGGCTTAACACCTACTGAATTAGATGATGCTATGGCTATAATGAATACATTCTATGCTAATGCTGGTTTAGAATTTTTTCTATGTGAAGGGATTAATTATATAAACAACGATACCTATTACGACTTTGAAACATTTGAAGAAGATGCTTTAACTAGTGGTAACAATGTTAACGGTGTTATAAATATTTATTTTGCAAACTCTATTGTAAGTAGTAGTTCTGGTAGTGGTCTATGTGGTTATGCTTATTACCCAGGAGGGCCAGAGACTATCTTAATGGCAAATAGCTGTACCACTAATGGCAGCACATTATCACATGAAATGGGACACTTCTTCGGACTGGCACACACCCATGGTAATAGCAATGTATATAATTCTACAGAAGAATTAGTTGATGGTTCTAACTGTGAGACCACAGGAGATTTCATTTGTGACACACCTGCAGATCCTAAACTAGGCAACAATAATGTGAATGCGGCTTGCGAATTTTTCGATTTCGCGCAAGATGGCAATGGAGAATATTACCAAGCTGATCCATTGAATGTAATGTCTTACTCTCGTAAGGTTTGTAGAACTCAATTTTCAGCGCAACAATATGCTAGAATAAATGCTATATACCAAATCTCTAGAAATAACCTTGCCTGCCCTAGCTTTAGTGCAGATTTTATAGCAGACGAAACTGAAAGCTGTTTAGGCAATTTTACGGTTAATTTCACAGATAGCAGTGTTGGTGCAACCTCTTGGTCTTGGGATGTTGATGGAGATAACATCATTGATTATACAACTCAAAACGTAACTCACACCTACACCAATTTTGGAGATTATGATGTAGCGTTAACGGTCTCAAATGGTACAAACATCCTTAATAAAGTAAAACCTCAATATATTGAAGTTGGCGCACCTTCAATCAGTACATCTACAATTACTATGAATCTTACATTAGATGATTGGCCTGCTGAGACCTCTTGGCAATTTTTAGATAGTAGCGATAATGTATTATATTCTGGTGGTCCTTACGAAGAAGGTGTTGACGATTTCACAACCAAGTCTGAAGTGTTTTCTATTAATACCAATGAGTGCTACAGTTTTATTATAAGTGATAGTTACGGAGATGGTATTTGCTGTTTCTCTGGCAATGGATTTTATGAGCTTTTAGACGAAAATAATGTCGTATTAGCAACTGGTGGTGACTTTAGCTTTGGTAAAGCGGATAATTTTTTCAACGGAACACTAAGCGTTGATGAGTTTAGTACTGAAAGTATTTCTATTTTTCCAAATCCTTCATCAAGCAGTATAACAATTAAAACCAATACTTTACCCGATGCTTACAGTATCTATAATACTTTAGGACAAGTTATAAAGCAATCATTTATTGCATCCGAAAGAGACCTTAATATTAACGTTGAGAGTCTAACTAACGGAATGTATTTTATAAAATTGAAAAAAGATAACTCTAGCCAAACATTATCGTTTATAAAAAACTAATGTTGAAGAATCTAAATATTTAAAAGGCGCAGTTTTTACTGTGCCTTTTTTAGTATTGCCTTATTAATTTCTTTTACAAGTCGAGGGCCTTCATAGATAAAGCCTGTGTATAATTGAACTAAATCGGCACCAGCTTCAAGTTTTTCTAAAGCGTCTTCTGCTGAGTGAATACCTCCTACTCCAATGATTGGGAATGCCTTATTACTTTTTTCAGCTAAAAACCTAATGACTTCAGTAGAACGTTGAGTTAATGGCTTACCACTTAATCCACCAACCTCAGTTTTATTATCACTTAGTAAACCCTTCCTAGAGATTGTTGTATTCGTAGAAATGACTCCATCAATCTTAGTAGTTTTTACAATGTCTATGATATCTAAAAGTTGATCGTCAGTTAAATCTGGAGCAATTTTTAATAGGATAGGTTTTGAATTAGGCTTCTTAAAGTTTAGAACCTGTAAAGCTTTTAAAAGTTGAGTTAAAGGCTCTTTATCTTGCAACTCTCTTAAATTTGGTGTATTTGGTGAGCTTACATTTACGACAAAGTAATCTACATAATCAAAAAGAGCATTAAAACAAATCTCATAATCATCAACTGCATTTTCGTTTGGTGTTACTTTGTTTTTCCCAATATTACCACCAATCAACACGCCTTTGTTTTTCTTTAAACGTTCAACCGCTTCTTGTACTCCACCATTATTAAATCCCATTCTATTGATAATCGCCGAATCTTCCTTTAACCTAAATAATCGCTTTTTGGGATTACCACTTTGTGGTTTTGGTGTTAAGGTTCCTATTTCAATAAATCCGAATCCAAAATTGGCGAGTTCATTATAAAGTTTAGCATCCTTATCAAAACCAGCAGCTAAACCCACTGGGTTTTTAAATTGTAATCCAAATAACTCACGCTCTAAGGCTTTATCGTTAAGTAAATACATCTTTTTAAAAAGACCCTTTACACCAGGAATTTTTGAGATATTTCGTATTAAGGAAAATGTGAAATGGTGAACTTTTTCTGGGTCGAAACAGAAGAGAATTGGTCGGATTATTGCTTTATACATGAAAGAAAATTTGCTGTGCAAAAATAAGGCAATTCCCATCAAATTAAAAGAAACATATCCCAGACTTGTGCCTTAACCTACCGTTGATTATTTTTGAAAACAATCCAACATTATGATAGAGAAACAGCATATTATAGATCGTTTTATTAGCTATGTTACCATAGATACTGAATCCGACCCAAATTCAAAGACTACTCCAAGTACCGAAAAACAATGGGATTTAGCTCATAAACTGACTAAAGAACTGATTGCCATAGGCATGAAAGATGTTTCCATAGACAATAACGCTTACATCATGGCTACTTTACCTAGTAATGTAGATTATGATGTACCAACTATTGGTTTTATATCTCATTTTGACACCTCTCCTGATTTTACAGGAAAAAATGTAAAACCTAGAGTTATTGAAAATTACGATGGCAATGATATTGCACTTAATGCTGAAAAAAACATCATTCTATCGCCTAGTTATTTTGAGGACTTATTACTCTATGTTGGGCAAACATTAATCGTTACAGATGGTACCACGCTCTTAGGTGCGGATGATAAAGCCGGAATCGCAGAAATCGTTTCAGCGATGGAATATCTCATTAACAATCCTGACATTAAACACGGTGACATAAAAGTGGGTTTTACACCAGATGAAGAAATTGGAAGAGGCGCACATAAGTTTGATGTCGAAAAATTTGGAGCCGATTGGGCTTATACCATGGATGGCAGCCAAGTTGGCGAGTTGGAATATGAAAACTTTAATGCCGCTGAGGCCAACATAAAAGTAAAGGGCAAAATTGTACATCCTGGTTATGCCAAGGATAAGATGGTGAATTCAATGTACTATGCTACCGAATTTATCAATACACTCCCAAGACTAGAAACACCAGAACATACCGAAGGCTATGAAGGCTTTTTCCACTTATATAGTATAGAAGGCAAAGTTGAAGAAACTCATCTAAAGTACATTATAAGAGATCACGATAAAGATAAATTTGAAGCTCGTAAAGCGCTGATGGATAAAATTGTTTTAGACCTTAATACAAAGTTTGAAGCTGAAATCTTTGAGATAGAAATTAAAGATCAATATTACAATATGAAAGAAAAGGTTGAACCTGTAAAACATATCGTAGATATTGCCGAAGAAGCCATGAAATCCTTAGGTATTACACCACTTATTAAACCTATACGTGGAGGAACAGATGGTTCGCAGTTGTCTTATATGGGTTTACCTTGTCCTAATATTTTTGCTGGTGGCCATAATTTTCATGGACGTTATGAGTATGTACCAGTAGAAAGTATGCAAAAGGCCGTAGAGGTAATTTGTAAGATTGCTGAGTTAACGGCTTTAAAAAATCAATAATACTAATTGTTTTAGTCTTTCAACAAAAAGATTTTCTTTATCCGATTTTTAATTTTATCGCATGGTAATTAGCTAGACTACATTCCACATCAAGACGCAACAGTGGAAGTGTTTTTTAGGGTTTTATTGAGTAAGCCCATAGCAACATATAATATTGGTGATAGCAATAGTTCTTGAATTGTTCTGGCGAACCTGCTTAATGCTACAATCGGTTCTCCTGTTAAGAATAACCAATCAAACACACCAATTGCTGTGATAATGCATAAGCCGGCAATATGTACCATATGCCATAGGGTAGACATCCATTTAACCTTCAACTTACCGAGATGATACGTACCTACAAAATAAACAGCTACAGTAAACAACAGTGCAATAACATGTCTAAGTTTTCTTGGAATTGATGCCGTAAATGTGTTTTCTGCAAAAAAGATGTGGTACACAGAATACAGCACAAAAATAATTAACAGCCCTATTATAAAACGCGCCTTATTCGACTTGTACAGATTCATTATTTAAATTTATTTTTCTAGCATATAACATCCATAATAAAAAGGTGAATGCGTAAATCGTTATTTTAAATAAATATTTATGCGCAAAATCAAAATAATATTCAAAATATTCGCGTAAATAAATTAAGCCTATACATCTACCAATATTGACAACATCTAGCAGTATGGCTCCCAATACAATATAAAGCAATTTTCTAAAAAAGCTAGATGGCATGCACACTATAAATCCTATATAAAGAACAATGAGTTCTAAACCGTTACAGACATCTGCAATATATAATACAGGTTTATTGTTGTGATAGATCATTGAGGTTTCTTCAGTAATGCGCTCACCTTCATAAATACTTGTCTTTACCTCTCTGACCGATTCAAAACCAGACATTGAACTAAATCGATTCAGTAGTTCTGCAGATGCTTCTCCAACATGTGTAGTTAGTGGGTAATCTAAAATCTTAGAGTCTAATAAAAACCCAACATACAAAATCTTCCATACAACAAAAAGCAATAAGGCCTTTCCGAGAAAAAGCCTTATTGGTTTTGGTATGTCTTGTAATAAATTTTTAATATTTATCACTTTTTATTATCGCGCAATTTTTTAACACCAAATGCTGCTGCGCCAATAACTAGGGCGATTAAGCCACCATCTAATGGGATTGCATCTACTGTGTCAGTAGCACCTCCTGGAGGGCCTTGAGCGTTTAGATCTGTTGTACTTACCATTGCAAAAACAATAGCTACGGTACTAATTACCTTAATAAAGGTGCTTTTTGAATTCTTCATTGTATTTGTTTTATTAATTAATAATTAACTTCTTGGTTACTGTTTTACCTTGAGAATTTAAGTGTACAAAATACGTACCCATGCTAAATTCTGCTCCAAGGCCTATAGTGATTTCCATACCACTGTTAAATCCGGTATTGTTATACAACTCTACACCTAACACATCGTAGATAGTAACTTCTAGATCATCCATTCCTAATGGAACATTTAAGTAGAACTTACCAAGATTAGTTGGGTTAGGATACATCAGTACATTAGCGATATTTAAATCATCAATTGATAAAACAGAATTTGAAAATACTATTTTAAATCGATTATTTGCAACAGTACCTGGTAAACTCGAATCAACTGTGTAATCGTAGTTTACTATACCTGTTGCCGGTATCTCCGTATGTACATTTAAGTACGCATCGTATAAGAACGCCGTAGCTCCCTGTATAGCTGTACCTTGTGCTACTATAGTGTAGTTGGTACTTCTATAGGTATTGATTTCTAACGGAATCTCATCCTCATCTACTGGTGTTGCTCTATTCTCAATACTCAATAAGACACCATCATTATTGGTTGCAAAATTCTCATCGAGATTTGTAATGTTAACGGCATCATAAGCATCAACGCCATTATTGCCATCACTATCAAATAACACTAATACAGCATCCGTAGCGGTCTCACCGTTGGCCAATGCACCGCTCTCGTATAGTGATAAGCGTAACTGACCTTGATCTGCTGTACTTCCATTTCTGAAAATATCAGTTTCAACCTGAGAGTTATCTTTAGCAGATTGATCAATTTCCACTTCAGAAAGACCAGCACCAGAGGTATATACCCAAGCGGCTTGTCCTGCCTGTAAAAATTGATTCGCATCCGTATCTGGTGATGACGCACCACTACCGTCTGTAAATACTGCGGTATAGGCTCCTCTAGTTCCTAATGTAGGATCCCATACCCAATAGAATACATTGTCAATATTAGTAGACAAGCTGACTACATCACTCATATCTACCTGTGACTGGAATGGATTACCAAAGGCCACAAAGCGTTGCTCTGGTACATTTACCGATACGGTGTAACCTCCGACGTTTTCAGTATCTAATGCTCCTGTTGCACGCAACGTGGTCACTGAAGGCGGTGCATCATTATTTGTTAAATCAGTATTTCTGTCACCTCTTATTAAAATATGATACATGGTACCTGGCATAAGACCTGTAGCATTGGTATTTGCCAATTCTTCATATAAATAAGAATCATTATTGAATATATACGCTGATGGGTTACCTGTCTGCGTCACATCAAAGCCATCCGTATTACCTGCAGGACCTGTAATATGCGTATCCTGTTGCCAGTTTTCTGAAATTGGCTCAGATGTAAACACTGGCGATGCCAATTGACGGTATGCTCTTTTCGCTGGTATATAACGCTCGACGGTATAATCACCGTTGAAGGTACCTATTCCCATACCTATGTAGGCAGAACCTGTTTCATCAGATTCAAATACAACAGCTCCGTTATTAAAATTATCAACAATACCATCGTTAGTCAGTTCAACGTTTGGTTTTACAGTTATTGAAGTACCTGGGTCACAAATCACATTTGAACATTCAGCTACATAGAGATTTTGAGTTAAAACAGGATAGTTTGGTGCACCTCCTATAATATACACGTTTCCGTATACTGATAAGCCTGGCGCAATACCACCAGCCCAGTTTCCTGGTTCTGTCCAATCGGTACTGACAGCTCCGGTCCAGAAATAATCTTCAAGTGGTAAATCACATGGATCTGGTGTCTCACAAGTAACACTTAACTCAAAGTTACCAACATCTCCAACATTCCATCCGCCTATAGCGATATAATATGTCGTAGATCCATCGGATTCAAACGAAGTTTCAGCAAAGAAATCTGGTGAACCACACTCATCGTATCCTTCAGCTACGCTAGTTAAAGCACCTGAAGTACCAGTGTATACAAAAATCTCTGTATCAAAATCAGAACCAGCATTACACGTAGAAAGTGTTACTATTTCTCCAGCTGTAGTTCCTGTAAATGAGTACCATACCCATGGACTATCTGGATCTGCAAATGTGTCAGCACCATCTGGAGCATCAGCTTCATCTAAAGTAGCTCCTATTGTTGTACCTAATACTGTATCACCACAAGAAACTGCAATTGCGTCTGCGAATAAATCATTGTCTGGTGCAGGTTCTGGTTCCTCACAGCTTATCGCTAAATTGTAAGCACCAGAAGCCGAAGCAAACCCTTCAACTCTTATTAAATACGTTGTTACACCATCTGATGTAAACGTCACCTCAGACTGAAGTCCACAAGAATCATCATTGAAAAATAATAGTGTTCCATCACAAGCATCCAGGATACCAATATAAGTATCGAAAGACGAGCCGCAAAGACTAACCGTTACTTCTGTACCTGCTTCAGTACCTGCAAGTTCGTAGTAAACGTCTGGTGAACCATTACCTCCTGAATTGGTAGCATTTTCTGTAGACCCAGATACTGCATCTCCACAGTCTATTGGTTCTGCATCTTCGCAGTTATCATTATCTGGTCCTGCTACAGGACATGTAAATGTAAAATCCCCTAAAGAAGCATCACATGCATCGTCTGTTGTATCTATGTTTATGGTAACATTTTGTCCACTATCATAAGGACCTAGAACATTTGTACCAAGAGTTGCAGCTGTCTGTGTTGTACCATCGTCGAACATTGGCGCTGAGTTTCCGAGATCGGATACCTCAATAACAACGTCGAAGGTTCCAGAACCATCTGAGTTACATGTTTCATCTACATCAGCACTAGTAATTGTTGGCCCTACACAAGCAGGTGGTGCCTCACAAGTAATACTTAACTCAAAGTTACCAACGTCTCCAGCATTCCATCCGCCTATAGCGATGTAATATGTCGTAGATCCATCGGATTCAAACGAAGTTTCAGCAAAGAAATCTGGTGAACCACACTCATCGTATCCTTCATCTACGCTTGTTAAAGCACCTGAAGTACCAGTGTATACAAAAATCTCCGTATCAAAATCAGAACCAGCATTACACGTAGATAGTGTTACTGTTTCTCCGGCTGTAGTTCCTGTAAATGAGTACCATACCCATGGACTATCCGGATCAGCAAATGTGTCAGGACTATCTGGAGCATCAGCTTCATCTAAAGTAGCTCCTATTGTTGTACCAAATACTGTATCATCACAAGCAACTGCTATAGCATCTGCGAATAAATCATTATCTGGTGTTGGTGTTTCATCAACATCGGTTACCAATACTGTTATATTCTGAAAATCTTCTAAACCTCCGGAATCTGTTACTATAACTCTAAGGTTATAACCGTTATTACCTCCAAAATCCATAGGGTTTTCAAAATCTGGTGGATTTATAAAGGAAACCTCTCCTGTTGTAGCGTCTATGTTGAACAAAGCTCCATCTACACCATCTGTTGTTGATATAGAATATGTTAAATCTATACCAGCCAAATCATCTTCTGCATCTACAGCATCAACATCAGTGACATCAGTTGTATTTTCTTCTACAGAAACTGTTATAGTTTGATCACCTAAAATTGTAGGTGGTGTATTAACTGGTGCCTCACAAGTAATACTTAACTCAAAGTTACCAACATCTCCAACATTCCATCCACCTATAGCGATATAATATGTCGTGGATCCATCGGATTCAAACGACGTTTCAGCAAAGAAATCTGGTGAACCACACTCATCGTAACCTTCATCTACGCTAGTTAAAGCACCTGAAGTACCAGTGTATACAAAAATCTCCGTATCAAAATCAGAACCAGCATTACACGTAGAAAGTGTTACTGTTTCTCCAGCTGTAGTTCCTGTAAATGAGTACCATACCCATGGACTATCTGGATCAGCAAATGTGTCAGCACCATCTGGAGCATCAGCTTCATCTAAAGTAGCATTAATAGTTGTACCCAATACCGTATCATCACAAGCAACTGCTATAGCGTCTGCGAAAAGATCGTTAGCTGGTGCTGGTTGAGGACATGTGAATGTGAATTCGCCTAAGCTAGAATCGCAATCGTCGTCTGCTGCGTCTATATTAATGGTAACACTTGTACCACTGTCATAAGGTCCTAAAACATTAGTTCCTAGTGCTACTGCGGTTTGTAAAGTGCCATCATCGAACATTGGTGATGAATTTCCAAGATCTGAAACCTCAACAATTACGTTGAACGATCCGCTACCGTCATCTGGGTCGCAAAAGTCTTCTGAGACAACTGCACTATCTATAGTTGGTCCAACACAGGCTGGTGGTGCCACACATGTTAAATCTAACGTAAAGTCACCGGTACCGAAGTAATCGAAAATTCTTACCGTATAAGTTCCCGCTGCTGGCGTATCTAAAGTCACTTCCTCCGGGCTACCACTGTCACTACAGCCTATACTTGTAAGGTCGTCGCATGGACCAGAGTAAACAAATAGTACTCCATCAAAAGATGAACCTCCATCTACATCGTCTAGACCAACCGTATAACTGCTCAGCCCATCTGCTTCAAATGTGTAGAACAAATCCAATGCACTTGAGGACGCGAATCCGTTACACTCAGCATCGAGACCCGAAGCTGTCGCATTTTCATTGTTACCGGTTATAGTTACACCACATTCTAATGTTAGGGCTCCTGCACAACCATCGTTATCTGGTACTGGTGGAGGACAGGTATATGTGAATTCGCCTAAGCTAGAATCGCAAGCATCATCAGCTGTATCAATATTTATTGTAACGTTTGTGCCACTGTCATAAGGACCTAAGACATTAGTTCCTAGTGCAACTGCGGTTTGTAAAGTACCATCATCGAACATTGGTGATGAATCACCAAGATCTGAAACCTCAACAATGACGTTAAACGTTCCACTACCGTCATCTGGGTCACAAAAGTCTTCTGAGACGACTGCACTGTCTATGGTTGGTGGTACACACGCTGGTGGTGCCTCACAAGTTACACTTAACTCAAAGTTACCAACATCTCCCACATTCCATCCGCCTATAGCGATATAATATGTCGTAGATCCATCGGATTCAAACGAAGTCTCAGCAAAGAAATCTGGTGAACCACACTCATCGTATCCTTCATCTACGCTTGTTAAAGCACCTGAAGTACCAGTGTATACAAAAATCTCTGTATCAAAATCAGAACCAGCATTACACGTAGATAGTGTTACTGTTTCTCCAGCTGTAGTTCCTGTAAATGAGTACCATACCCATGGACTATCTGGATCAGCAGGTGTGTCAGCACCATCTGGTGCATCAGCTTCATCTAAAGTGGCATTAATAGTTGTACCCAATACCGTGTCATTACAAGCAACTGCTATAGCATCTGCGAAAAGATCGTTAGCTGGTGCTGGTTGAGGACATGTGAATGTGAATTCGCCTAGGCTGGAATCGCAAGCGTCATCAGCTGTATCAATATTTATTGTAACACTTGTACCACTGTCATAAGGACCTAAGACATTAGTTCCTAGTGCTACTGCGGTTTGTAAAGTACCATCATCGAACATTGGTGACGAATTGCCTAGATCTGAAACCTCAACAATAACGTTGAACGATCCGCTACCGTCATCTGGGTCACAAAAGTCTTCTGAGACTACTGCACTATCTATAGTTGGGCCAACACAGGCTGGTGGTGCCACACATGTTACACTTAACTCAAAGTTACCAACATCTCCAACATTCCATCCGCCTATAGCGATGTAATATGTCGTAGATCCATCGGATTCAAACGAAGTTTCAGCAAAGAAATCTGGTGAACCACACTCATCGTATCCTTCATCTACGCTTGTTAAAGCTCCTGAAGTACCAGTGTATACAAATATCTCTGTATCAAAATCAGAACCGGCATTACACGTAGAAAGCGTTACTGTTTCTCCAGCTGTAGTTCCTGTAAATGAGTACCATACCCATGGACTATCTGGATCAGCAGGTGTGTCTGCACCATCTGGAGCATCAGCTTCATCTAAAGTAGCATTAATGGTTGTACCCAATACTGTATCATCACAAGCAACTGCTATAGCGTCTGCGAAAAGATCGTTAGCTGGTGCTGGTTGAGGACATGTGAATGTGAATTCGCCTAGACTGGAATCACAATCGTCGTCTGCTGCGTCTATATTAATGGTAACACTTGTACCACTGTCATAAGGTCCTAAAACATTAGTTCCTAGTGTTACTGCGGTTTGTAAAGTACCATCATCGAACATTGGTGACGAATTGCCTAGATCGGATACCTCAACAATAACGTTGAACGATCCGCTACCATCATCTGGGTCACAAAAGTCTTCTGAGACGACTGCACTATCTATGGTTGGTGGTGTACAAGCTGGTGGTGCCTCACAAGCAACACTTAACTCAAAGTTACCAACATCTCCAGCATTCCATCCGCCTATAGCGATGTAATATGTCGTAGATCCATCGGATTCAAACGAAGTTTCAGCAAAGAAATCTGGTGAACCACACTCATCGTATCCTTCATCTACGCTTGTTAAAGCTCCTGAAGTACCAGTGTATACAAATATCTCTGTATCAAAATCAGAACCAGCATTACACGTAGAAAGAGTTACTATTTCTCCAGGTGTAGTTCCTGTAAATGAGTACCATACCCATGGACTATCTGGATCAGCAGGTGTGTCAGCACCATCTGGAGCATCAGCTTCATCTAAAGTAGCATCAATAGTTGTACCCAATACCGTATCATTACAAGCAACTGCTATAGCGTTTGCGAAAAGATCGTTAGCTGGAGCGTTACCTGCGGGAGTAAATAAAATCTCCCAATCAAAAGGAAATCCAGCAATGCCATAAAAATCTATCCATTCGATGTAATAATCTGTACCTGCAGTGACAGGGAAAATTACTTCTGAAGCAAAATCAGCGCCAGTTCCGGTAGGACATGAATCGTCATTGAAATCTAGAAGTACCAGTGATCCACAAGTACCTGTTCCAATAGCTAATGCCGTATCCTCTCCACCAAAACACGAATTGACATTTAAGGTACCATCTGCAGTGGCTGAATAAACAAACCATGCCGAATCACTTCCGCCTCCGTCTAATTCGGAACCGCCAGAGGTTTCACTTATAATTGTACCTGTGATTGAACCTTCTGTTACAGGCTCAGCAGCATCACAAACATCACCACCATTTTGGGCAAAACCAAAGCTAAAGGAAAGCAAAAATACAAGTACCATCATCTTTATTCCTTTGGGAATTGGATGGTCATCAAACTTTTTGAAAATTGAAAAATAATTCTTTTTGGGTGGGGCCTCGAAGGTAATTTTTTCAGTCATTGAATAAAATGTTATTGGTTATAGCTAACCACAACATCATAGGACTAGAATTAAATAAATAATAAATTGCAGTATACCAGTGGTAACTGCTTTTATAGTAAAGTTGGCGCTTAATTGTTTTGCTATTAATCAATCGCCTGATTATAAAGACCTTTAAAATTAATCAAAAAATTATGTTAAAGTTTTTTCTGTAAGGTTTTTCGATGAACTACAAAAAAAATGGTATAAGTAACTTATTTTTAAAACACACGGTGTCAACGCGTATAATCAAATTAATTAACCATTGTTATATTTTTATCCCAGAAATTACTCCTTTTTATAAAAACGGTTATAAATACGTAGTCCTAACATTTAGTGTTTCCTTAACCCAGAAGCTTAAAGAAACTTCTGCATTCTTTTTGTAGGACAAAAAAAAGGGAAGTACCAGTTCCTAATTATAACCACAAAATCTGACCATAATTATTCTATACATTTGAGAGTATAACCAAATATTTTTCAAATGAATACAAAGAAACCAATACTCGTTTTGTCATATAACATTTGCTTTCAGGCTATGTGCCATGAAGCTACGGGATCTGCTTATGATCTAGGTAACTCTTGTACTTGGATTATAAAAGACCAGTTAACAATTTGTGCCCAAAACATGGCTGATTTTATGGATGGTGCACCTGCAACAGTTGGGCATTCTAATTTTGACTTTGTAGGCTTGCAAGAAGCCAATAAAGCATACTATCTACAGGCAGCTGCAAAGAATAGTTTATCAAAACTTAAAATGGTACATAGCAAAACTCACGCCACTAACGGTGGGCACAACATGCAAATGGCCAGTTTTTATGATGACACAAAATATAGTCTCATCGAAAAGGTCTGCAGTCGTTTTAACAGTTTTGAAACTGATAGACCATTTCATATTTTGATTTTAGAAGATATGAGCACAAAAGAGAAGATCTTATTTATTAATGTACATGCGCCACATGGAAGTAGTGAAAATACAAAATACCCTAACCATTACTATTCGCATCTTGATACGGTAAGTTACGACTTGAGTGAAGCAGTAAAAACCATGACACACTTTGACCCTACGGAAAAATATAAGATTATAATGACTGGTGATTTTAATGAAGCTGGCTGGGATTGGCAAAAAAACACCCTAAGATCAATGACTTGGCAACCTCTGGGACATACAGATTTAAAAACGGACGTAAATATATCTAACGTTATCTTTAGTTGTAGCCAATCTAATGGTTGTTGGACAGGTGAAACCGGACAAAGAGGTGGTGATTATATCTTTTCTTCGGGTAATGCTGCCAGAATAGTTATACCGAGTAATTATGTTTTTGCACCGAAAGGTGCTTGTAGTGATGATTCAATAATGAAAAGTATTTGGCAGTCCGATCATTTACCAGTAATGTCAGAGTTAACTTAACATCTTTTTTTGAGATAATTTTACATGAAATTTGGCGTAAGTACTCTTTAGTATTATATTGAGATACACTATATCTCAATTATACTATTGTGAAAT
Organism: Winogradskyella ouciana; assembly: GCF_965284585.1. NCBI lineage: Bacteria > Pseudomonadati > Bacteroidota > Flavobacteriia > Flavobacteriales > Flavobacteriaceae > Winogradskyella > Winogradskyella ouciana. The sequence goes on along the minus strand of NZ_OZ260095.1, from coordinate 2,323,486 downwards.
GAAAAAAGTCCACTCCGTTGAAGAATATGTAGAGCTCAATCCTACTTGGGCAGAAGCCTTAACACTATTGCGAAATATTATACTCAAAACAGAATTAACCGAAACGGTTAAATGGAGTATGCCAACCTATTGCCTTAATGGTAAAAACGTGTTAGGCCTAGGTGCATTTAAAAATCATTTCTGCCTGTGGTTTCATAATGGAGTATTTCTAAATGATGAGCATAACTTACTTATCAATGCACAAGAAAACAAAACTAAAGCCTTAAGACAAATGCGTTTTATGTCAATAGATGATATTAATGACGCTGTGGTTTTGGCTTATGTTAAAGAGTCTATAGCAAATCAACGTGCAGGTAAGGAAATAAAACCCAAAAAAGCTACTAAGACTGTTGTAATTCCTGATGAGTTGAATACTGTGTTTAGGTCCAATTCAGAATTGGATACCGCTTTTAATGCTTTAACTCCTGGTAAACAAAGAGAGTATTGCGAGTATATTTCTGAAGCCAAAAGAGATGCAACTAAAATAAAACGTATCGAAAAAATCACGCCGATGATAATAGAAGGTGTTGGCTTGAATGATAAGTACAAAAACTGCTAGTGCTTCGACTTCGCTCAGCAACCAATAAATAAACAAGCCGCTCAAAAATTTGAACGGCTTGGGCCTCAATTAATCAACCTTAAACTAAAAACCTATCCTAACACTTGGGGTTTTTACTCTAATTCTTGTCTGCCTATAGCGAGGTTGCCTTTCATAATAATAATGATTATGGTACCCATGATAATAATACGACGCATGGTTATAGTAATACTCACTATGATGGCAATGATGGTCGCAATGGAGATAATGCTCCTTGTAAGCATCTTGTTTCCCTCTTTTATATGCTTTGTAAGCTTTTTTATCTCTCTTTTTTAAATCCTTTTCGTAGGCTTTTTGTTCTTTCCAAAATTCCTTTTCTTTCTTATCGCTTTCAGCATTAAACTGCTGTTCAAACTTTGCATCTTCTTCTCCTCTTTTTGTGTAATAAGATTTTTTATCAGTTTTTGTTTCCTCCTCTTCTTTTTCTACATCATTACTTTTTTCATCTGAGTTTTGAGGCCAACCTATAAGTGGCATAAGGCAAATAAATACAAATACTATTTTCTTTATCAATTTCATAATTCAAGGTTTTAGATTTAATCGTAACCGTAATTGGCTTATATACTTAAGACACCTCAAACTCAGTTTACCCTATGTCTTTTTTAAGGCACAAAAAAAGCCACTCTTTCAAGTGGCTTCTTATATTTTATATGCTATCAGCTTACTTTACAGTAGCTGGTGCGTTTAGTTTTTTACTCATTTCCATTGAGATTGCAGAACGGTCAAACTTTATTTTACCTGCCATGGTTTCTATAACACAGCTGCTATCTTTATCGTTTAACTCTACAACCTTACCGTGCATTCCGCTTTTGGTAATCACACGATCACCTCGCTTTAATTCACTAGCAAATTTCTTTTCTTGCTTGGCGCGCTTCATTTGTGGTGCAATCATAAAGAAATACATCACGGCGAAGATGGCTATAAATGGTAAAAAAGATCCTAATCCTTCCATTAACTAGTTATTAATTGTGGTTATGACCTTCGTGACCTGGTTGTGTAGACGTCTTTTGAGGAGTTGTAGACAATGGGTTAACTGCTGTTTTACTAGGAGTTTTCTGTGGAGCATTTGGATCTTGCTCTACCATCGCTGTAATCTTAACAACTTCTGTACCTTTTTCGGTATTTGTAGTCATTGTCAAAGATTTAGAAACCTTTCCGTTACCTTTACCATTAAACTTTACAGTAAACTGACCCGTCTCACCTGGTGCAACTTCTTTAGTGTAATTAGATGGTACTGTACAACCACAAGTACTCTTAATGTTACTTACTACTAACATTGAGTTACCTGTGTTGGTGTATTTAAAAATAGTTTCAACAGGAGTTCCGTTCATGATCGTTCCAAAATCATGCTCCATTTTGTCCATTTTCAATACTGGAAAATCACCAGCATTTGCATCTCTTTCTGCAGCAACAGCTACATTTTCAGATTTAATTTTACTAGCAGCATCATCTTTACAAGAAGTAAAAGCTACCATACATAATGCACTAAGTCCTAAGATTACCTTTTTCATTATTTATATTTTAATTAATTATATTCTAATTTACAGCTGGCAAAGGTAGTAATTATTTCAACGAATTAAAATTTTTAGGCTGACCTTAACATCTGGCTGAAAAAATTTATTACGCAATATAAGCTACATTAACCCTCTACCTGCTTTAGGGTGAAGCTTGTCTGCCTGATATTCTTTTACAATTTTATCCAAAATGCCATTGATGAATAAACTACTTTTTGGTGTAGAATATTCTTTGGCAATCTCAAGATACTCATTGATAGTCACTTTGTACGGAATGGAAGGAAATTTTTGAAATTCGCAAAGCGCCATTTTAAGCAGTACACCATCTACACTTGCCAAACGCTCACTATCCCAATTGGTGGTTTTAGCTGCAATTTCTTCTGCAAATTTTGAATCGTTTAAGATCGTTTTTTTGAGTAAGTCTTTTGCAAATTCCTTATCATCGTCATCCTTATAGAGGTTGGGCATTAATATGGTTTCTGGCGATGTCAGTTTTACTTTTCTCAATATTTTTAAGATGACTGTGTTTACTACAGGAAGATCATCTACCCAAGTCAGTTTTTTATCTTCAAAGTAATCATAGAGCTTATCGTTTGGTGCAATGACTTCAGAATAAACATCCAAAATAAATTGTTTATCGTTTTTAAAGGATTCCTCTGTATCGTTGATATAATGTTTATAAAGATCACTCTTAATAATCTCTTTGAACAAAATATCTACATATTCAAAATCCAAGTCCCAATAATTAAGTTTTCTCTTTTTTAAAACATCTTGCAGCATAGCATTACTGCTTATAAATTGCAATAACTGATTGTCTTGTAATTTGGTGTTTGGATTTCTATCAGAGTCTGAACCTAAAAGTTTCTTTTGAAGTTTTTCGTTATAATCCTTACTTTTTTTATTCAGCTCTGTAAGCAAGGCTAAAATAGAAAGGTACAAATCATACATACTATCTAAACTATGCAGTAAAAATTTTTCGTCTTTTGCAAGATCATCACTTTCAGTGCCTTTAAAAGCGTACAAGGATTGCATTACTTTTATTCTGATGTGTCTTCTGTTTAGCATATGTAAAGAACTACTTTTTGTTGGATTATTAAAAAAGGTGAACCTATTGAGATTCACCTTGCAAAAATACTATTATTTAACTCTGAAAAAAATTATTTAGAGTTTTCTCTTTTACGGGTTTCAATACGCTCTCGTGCGATATTTAAAGCTGCCGTATGTGTAGTTATATTATTCACTTTGGCATTATCTAAAATCTCTAAGGTTGTATTAAAAATATTTTCAGTCTTACGCATTATCTCCTGCTTGTCATAATCTTCTAATTCTGCATAAACATTGATTATTCCGCCAGCATTAATTAAAAAATCTGGTGCGTATACGATACCGCGTTCTTGCAATATTTTACCGTGCTTATTTTCTTCTGCAAGCTGATTATTTGCTGCTCCTGCAATTATCTTAGCTTGTATTTTATTAATGGTCTCGTCATTTATGGTTGCTCCTAGAGCACACGGTGCATAAATATCCATAGGTTCGCTATAAATATCACTCCCTCCATAAATCGTAGCACCATATTTAGATCGTACCTCTTCCAATCGTTCTTGATTAATATCTGCAATGGTAACATTGGCACCTTCATTAACCAAATGCTCCACTAAAGCCTCACCCACATGGCCTATACCTTGTACATAAACGTTCTTATCTTCAAGCACATCTGAGCCATATTGAAATTTAGCCGCGGCTTTCATTCCCATAAACACACCATACGCTGTTATTGGCGATGGATTACCTGCTCCGCCTTTACTTTCAGAAATACCTGTAACGTAAGGTGTCACATCTCTTACTGTATCCATATCATCTGTAGTCATACCTACATCTTCAGCTGTGATATATTTACCGCTCAATGAGTGCACGAATTCACCAAAACGTCTCATTAATTCTGGTGTCTTTTGGGTTTTGGCATCACCTATAATTACCGCTTTACCGCCACCCAGGTTTAAACCTGTAATTGCAGATTTAAACGTCATACCACGTGATAATCGCAGAACATCATTTAAGGCTTCCCACTCATTAGCATAATTCCACATTCTTGTACCTCCCAGAGCAGGTCCCAATACTGTATTATGGATACCAATAATTGCTTTTAAACCAGTATCTTTGTCGTTGCAAAAAACGATTTGCTCGTGATCGTCAAAAGAGTTTTGACCAAAAACAGGATCTAACTTTGAAAGCTCCTTAGGACTTATTATATCTGAAGTCATTTAAATTAAGATTTAAGGCTATTTGAAGATTGTCTAAAAACAGCGTGCAAAAATAAAGATATATTGGAGGATTAGCAAAATATTAACGTCAAAATAAGATTATCGTAATACTTTTGACTGACCAAATACAACATGAAAGCATTAAAGCATCTTAATAAGTACTTTTTTAAGTATCGATACCGATTAATAGTTGGCATTATCATTACCATTGTGGCAAAAGTTTTTGCGCTTTTTACTCCAAGGCTAGTTGGCGCTTCCATCAATGTGGTTTCTGACCGTTTGGAAGGAAAAATAACAGAAGAAGTTTTTAGAGCAGAACTCATGACCAATATTTTATACTTAATTGGCGCTGCTGTCATTGCTGGTATTTTTACGTTTTTGATGCGACAAACTATTATAAACGTCTCTCGCCATATTGAATATGACCTTAAGAATGAAATTTATCAACATTATCAAATTCTATCACTAAACTTTTACAAGTCTAATAGAACAGGTGATTTAATGAATCGTATTAGTGAAGACGTAGGTAAAGTCCGTATGTATGTCGGCCCAGCCATAATGTACACCATGAACACCATTACATTATTTACCGTTGCGATTATATATATGGTAAATACGGCGCCCAAATTAACAATGTATACCTTACTGCCGCTTCCAATTCTTTCTGTTGCTATATATAAATTAAGTAAATTGATTAATAAGCGCAGTACGATTGTACAGCAATCATTATCAACGCTATCAACATACACTCAAGAAACATTTAGTGGTATATCAGTTATTAAATCCTACGGTATTGAGCCACAAACCAATACAGAATTCGATGACCTTTCTGCACAAAATCGTCAGAAACAAATCAATTTAACCAAGGTACAAGCTTTGTTTTTTCCTATGATGATTCTTCTCATAGGAATTAGTAACCTCATCGTAGTTTATATTGGAGGTACACAATACATGAATGGCGAAATTGAGAATATTGGTACCATAGCAGCATTTTTAATCTATGTTAATATGCTAACCTGGCCAGTTGCCATTGTCGGTTGGGTGACCTCATTGGTACAACAGGCCGAAGCTTCGCAAGAGCGAATCAATGAGTTTTTAAATACCGAACCTGAAATTAGAAATAAAGCAAACGAACTTACTCCTATTAAAGGGGATATAGAATTTAAAAATGTATCATTTGTATATCCTGATACGAATATTGAAGCTTTGAAAAATGTAAGCTTTAAATTAAATTCTGGAGAAACCTTAGCGATTTTAGGGAAGACTGGTTCTGGTAAATCAACAATTCTAGATTTAATTGGTCGTCTTTATGATATTGACCAAGGGCAAGTTTTAGTTGATGATAAAATTATTTCAGAACTTAACCTCCACAGTTTAAGGGAAAGTATTGGTTATGTACCACAAGATGCATTTTTATTTTCAGATACTATTAAGAACAATATAAAGTTTGGAAAGGAAGACGCTACTGATGAAGAAGTTATAGAAGCTGCCCAAAACGCAAGGGTACACAAAAATATTATTGGGTTTAATAAAGGCTATGAGACTATTTTAGGCGAACGTGGCATTACATTGTCCGGTGGTCAAAAACAACGTGTTTCTATTGCGCGAGCCATTATTAAAAAGCCAGATATCCTTTTATTTGATGATTGTTTATCTGCCGTTGATACAGAAACTGAAGAGAAAATACTCAAAAATTTAGTGAAACTGACTAAAGATAAAACAACAATCATTGTTAGTCATCGTGTCTCATCAGCAAAAAATGCGGATAAGATTATCGTATTAGAGGATGGTAAGGTTATACAGACCGGAACCCACGAAACACTTATCAGTACAGATGGTTACTACAAAGAGCTTTACACTAAGCAACTCTCTGAAAAAGAAATGCAATAATTTGTTTGTTAGTTAGGTTTTTTTTTAGATTTTTGATTTTGAATTTAAAAATTAAAGATTAGCTATGAGCGATTATGGAATGATGGACAAGGAAGAGATATATTCTAAAGTATTGCGCGCAGGGAGACGAACGTATTTCTTTGATGTTAGAGCAACTAAAGCAGGAGATTACTACTTAACTATCACGGAAAGTAAAAAGTTTACAAATGATGATGGATCTTATCATTATAAAAAACACAAAATCTACCTATATAAAGAGGACTTCTCTGAATTTAGAGAGATTTTGGCAGAAATGACCGATTACATTATCAACGAAAAAGGTGAAGAAGTTATAAGCGAGCGTCATCAAAAAGACTTTAAACGCGAAGATGACTTTGTAGCTCAAGAAGCAAAAACACCAGAAGATACTCAAAGCACAGATAGCTTTACAGATATTAGCTTTGATGATATTTAAACTACTTTGTTAAATTATAGAAAAACCCTGATATTATCCTCAGGGTTTTTTTATTTTTAGGCTTTAACCAACAATTAAAATACTATATGCGACATATTGTACTATTGCTTTTTATAGCAACCACTACCCTATTTTCTCAATCCCAAACGGATTTATCATATTATTTACCTCAGGATGTTAGCTACAATTCTAATATTCCAACTCCAAAAAGTATCATTGGTCATGAGGTAGGCGAATGGCACATCACTCACGACAAGTTAGTACAATACATGTATGCTTTAGCAAATACTTCTGATAGAATTACAATTGAAGACCGAGGTAAAACTTTTGAGGATAGACCGCTTTTGTTATTAACGATTACATCTCCAGAAAATCATCAAAATCTCAAAGCTATTCAATCTGCACATGTGGCAGCTACCGAAAACAACAACGCTAACGTAGAAAACAGACCAATTGTGGTTTACCAAGGGTTTTCCATTCACGGTAATGAACCGAGCGGTTCTAATGCGGCATTGGTTGCCGCTTATTATTTAGCCGCTGCACAAGGTCCGAAGATTGATGACTTACTCAATAACACCGTAATTTTATTCGATCCATCTTTTAATCCAGATGGACTGCAACGTTTTGCCTATTGGGCAAATACCAATCGTAGCATGAATTTAAATCCAGATCCCAACGACAGAGAATACAGCGAAGTTTGGCCTGGTGGACGTACCAATCACTATTGGTTCGATATGAACAGGGATTGGTTACCCGTACAATTACCAGAGTCTAGAGCAAGAATAGAAACCTTTCACAATTGGATGCCAAACATACTTACAGATCATCATGAAATGGGCACCAATTCCAGTTTCTTTTTTCAGCCTGGTATTCCGTCTCGAACACATCCTTTAACACCAAAAATGAACCAAGAATTAACCAAAGGCATTGCAGAATACCATGCCAAAGCCTTTGATAAAATCGGTTCGTTGTATTATTCTGAAGAAAGCTTTGATGATTTTTATTATGGTAAGGGATCAACCTTTCCAGATATTAATGGTAGTATTGGAATCTTATTTGAACAAGCGAGTTCTAGAGGTCATATTCAGGAAAGTGAGAATGGCTTATTAACGTTTCCTTTTACTATAAGAAATCAATTTACCGCAGCCTTATCAACGCTTGAAGCTGCGAATAATATGCGTGAAGAAATTTTAGAGTACCAGCATAACTTTTTCAAAAATGCACGGAACGAAGCTTCAAAAGAAGGCAATAAAGCCATCGTATTTGGTGATGAAAAGGATGCAGCAAAAACGTATCATCTTGCAGAAATATTGAAGCGTCACAACATAAAATTCCACGACGTTAAATCTGATTTTTCAGCAGATGGAAAATCATACAAAAAAGGTTACAGTTACGTGGTTCCAAAAAATCAAAAGAACACAAGGCTTATCAATGCCATGTTTGAAAAGCGTACAACATTTCAAGACAGTTTGTTTTATGATGTTTCTGCTTGGACGTTTCCATTGGCTTTTAATTTAGACTATACAGAAACTACTACTGCAAATGCAGGAGCTGAAGTTAATAATTTAACTCATAAAAATGGTGGAGTAAATTCTAAAAGCGACTACACTTATTTGTTTGAGTGGCACGAATACTATGCTCCAAAACTTTTGAACGAAATCCTTAAAAAGGGTCTAAGAGCAAAGGTGAGCCTTAAAACGTTTAAGGCTAATGGCAAATCGTATGACTATGGTACCATAATGATTCCTGTTAAAAATCAGGATTTATCAAGCTCAGAAATTTATACATTCTTGGATGATGCAGCAAAGGAAAGTCATATCAATATTGACGCGGTTTCAACAGGTTTAAACGACGGCATAGACCTTGGAAGTCGTAATTTTAGAAATTTAGAATTGCCTAAAGTTGCACTATTGGTCGGTGATGGAATGACATCTTACGATGCTGGTGAAATTTGGCATCTATTAGATACACGCTACGACATCGTCGCTACTAAACTAGACACTAAAAGTTTTGGACGTGCTGATCTAAGTCGATATAACACCATCATTATGGTAAATTCTCGCTCAGGTCTAAATGACAACAATACCAAAAAATTAAAAAGCTGGATTCAAGATGGTGGTACTTTAGTAGCTTATAGAAGTGCGTTGCGTTGGTTAAATTCTAAAGAATTAATGAAAATTGATTTTAAGAAAAACAACAATGTTACAGCAAAGAATATAAGCTATGAACAACGTGGTGATTTTAGAGGAGCACAGGTTATTGGTGGTGCCATTTTTGAAACCAAGTTAGATCGCTCTCACCCTATTAACTTTGGTTATAAGAATGATAAATTAGCCATGTTTAGAAACACAACGCTATTTATCAATCCAGACAAAAACAGCTACAACAATCCGATTCAGTACACTAAAAATCCATTATTAAGTGGCTACATTTCTGAAGAAAACCTAGACAGCCTTAGCTTGTCGGTACCTTTAAAAATAGGTGGTATTGGTAGAGGAAATATCATAGCATTTACGGATAATACTAACTTTAGAGCTTTCTGGTATGGTACCAACAAGTTGTTGATGAATGCTATCTTTTTTAGGGATGAATTTTAACGTCATTGCGAGGAATGAGGAACGATTGACGTGGCAATCTTTTCAATTTTAGTTATTTACAATGAGATTGCCACAGCCTAAAGGCTTCGCAATGACGGTTCAATTAAGACACTTGCGAACCATTTTTAACCCTAGTTTCAGGATGCAATAGAAACACATCATCCACTTTTACAGCTCCCATCACTAAGCATTCACTCATAAAATTGGCAATCTGCTTTTTAGGAAAGTTGATCACAGCTACTATTTGTCTGTTTACTAAATCCTCTTTTTGGTATTGGGTTGTAATTTGGGCTGATGATTTTTTTATTCCTAAATCACCAAAGTCTATAGTCAACTGATATGCAGGCTTTCTGGCATTTGGAAAATCATTGACTTCAATTATAGTGCCTATACGTAAGTCTACCTTTGTAAAGTCATCGAATGTTATTATATTATCCATATTAAATTGAAATATGAGGCTGAGCCTGTCGAAGGCAAGTTTCAGCAACTTTTCCGAAAAACGGAAATTTTTTATTAAGCACTAAAATACTAAAAATATAATGGCACGGACAGAATCAAATATGTTACCACTAGGCACAAAAGCACCAGACTTTAGTTTAGTTGATACTAAAGACGACCAAGTAAAATCATTAGATAAACTCAAAGGAACCACAGGTACATTGGTAATGTTTATTTGCAATCACTGCCCTTTTGTGGTTCATGTGAGCTCTGAGCTTTCACAATTGGCAAAAGACTACATCTCAAAAGGTATAAAGTGTATTGCTATCAGCAGTAACGATGTGGAAAATTACCCACAAGATGCACCGCACTTAATGAAGCAAAATGCCATAGAAAATGAATATATCTTTCCATATCTGTATGACCAGACTCAAGAGGTCGCTAAAGCTTACGATGCAGCATGTACACCAGATTTCTTTCTATTCGATGATAAATTAGAATTGGTCTATGCAGGTCAACTAGATGGCTCAAGACCAGGAAACGGTATACCAGTTACAGGAGAAGACATACGAGCAGCAATGGATGCGCTGGTGGACAACAAACCTGTAAGCAAGGACCAAAAACCAAGTATGGGTTGTAATATTAAGTGGAAGTAAAAATTAATGTCTACTATAGATTATCATCTCGTTGACGTATTTACCAAAACTAAATATGGTGGTAACCAACTTGCCGTATTTCTAGATTTTGATGATTTGGCCAATACGAACACCATGCAGAGTATTGCCAAAGAGTTGAATTTTTCAGAGGTTAGTTTTATAAAGAAGCAACTTACAGAAAACACTTTTGATGTTAGGATTTTTACACCAGAATACGAAGTACCATTTGCTGGTCATCCTACTTTGGGCACTGCTTTTGTTATTTCAAAACACATCACTAAACAACCAACACCTAAACTCAATATTCAACTAAAACATGATACTATTAGTGTCGATATTGAAACCATTAGTCCTATTGACGATGCAATTTTAACCATGACCCAAGCACAGCCAAAATTCATGGAAACTTTTGATATTAGTGCGGTTGCTAAGGGGCTAAATTTAAATTCCAACGTTATAGATGCCTCAAAACCCATCTTAGAAATAAGCACTGGTTTACCTTATATTATAATTCCTGTGATTAATTTAGAGGAGATGAACCAATTAAATATCAAAGGTGGTTATTTCGAAGGATTTTTAAAAACCCACCAAAAACACAAAACCAACAGCCCTAGCAAATTGTCAACCTCTTTATTTTTTGTCACCAGCGAAACTTTTGATAAATCCCATAATTTTAATGCACGAATGTTTTGTCTTGAAGGAGGAAAAGTAATAGAAGATGCTGCAACTGGCAGTGCTAATGGATGCTTTTTAGCCTACTTACTAAAACATGAATCACCTAAGATTTCAGCTATAGTTGAACAAGGCTTTCAAATGAACAGAAAATCATTCCTATATTTAAACGGCACAAAGTCTGATAGTGAATATCAAATAAAAGTCGGTGGTCATGTAGTAGACGTAGGCTCAGGAAAATGGAATATATAATTAAACTAAATACTATAAATTGAATATTAAACTCGAAACCAAACGCCTTATCCTAAGACCCATCAATGAAAATGATGCTCAAAATTTCTATGAGATGGATTCTAATCCTAAAGTTCATATCTATCTTGGCAATAATCCTGTGACTTCCATAGAGCAGTCCAAATCTAAAATTGAAGGGATTTTACAACAGTATAAGGATTATGGAGTTGGTCGGTTGGCCATGGAAAGGAAAGACACAGGTGAGTTTATAGGTTGGTCTGGATTAAAATCTGAACGCGAATTACGTAAAGAGTTTGATTATTATGACTTAGGATATAGATTAAAAGAAGAATTTTGGGGAAACGGCTACGCTACAGAAGCTGCCATAGCATCACTAGACTTTGGTTTCAATGATTTAAAACTAAAAGAAATTTGCGCCGCAGCAGATGTAAATCATATCGCATCTAATACTATTCTTAAAAAAATAGGTATGCAACCTTCTGGCACCTTTGAGTTTGAAGGTGATCTATGTAATTGGTACATTCTAGAAAATACCCAAATACGATAAAAGCTCTTTGAAAGAGGTTTTATCAATATTTAATATTAAGTACAACAGTATTTTTTATTGCTGTCGTAATGTAAAATTTATAGGTATGCTATATGGAACTCCTACTGGAACATTTCGTTGCTTTCCTGGTTCCATTTGAGGAAGTAGGCCGATAATACGTTCTGCTTCTTTCTCTAAAAGTTTATCTGGACCTCTAGACTGAATATTGGTAACGTAGCCATCTTTATTGATTAAGAAAAATACAAATACCTTTCCGTGAATATTCATTTCTGAAGCTGCTTGAGGATATTTAAAATGCTTTTGCAAATGCTCTTTCATTTTAATTTGGAAACAAGCTTTTAACTCCGCATTATTACCTGTACAACCTGGAAAAGTAGGCACCTTCTCTATTACAGCAAATGGAACTTCTATATCCTCTTCTATTTCTTCTACTTCAACCTCTTCAACACTTATCACGCGCTCCTCTATGATATCATCCTGACCTATTTCTGTACTTTCAACAAAAGTTTCTTCTATTTCTTCAACATCCTCTACTATAGTAATGGCTTCAGCAACTATTTGTTTAGGTGGCGGTGGCGGTGGAATATTAATTGTAGTAATAGGTATATCTTCCTCTAATTGTTCTGTCAACATTAAGGTATCATAACTAACGGCTTCTTTGACATAAGTCTTATGTTCTAATCCTATATAGGTTAGGAGTAACATTACGTTTAAACCAACAGCAAAATACAAACTGCTGTTTCGACCTACATTGGCTTTTGGATTCTTCTTGACTTGCATAACTTGAAAATTTTATACCTTAAAGTTACCCAAACAAAAGCGCAAAAAATATGATATTCATCATGTTTAATTGATAATCAACGAATTATATTTTATAAATTATCCAACTGGTTATCCGTACCATCTTCACTTATCGTCCAAAAGAAGCCCACAAAAAAGAATTGATCTGCAGCAGGTTTTAAGGCTCTTCTACTAAATTGTCCATTCATATCTGGTGAATTCGCATACTGATAACCGTTTACATTCTTAAAGCCCAACACATTATTAACTGAGAAGTATAGAATTTTCTGTTGATCTAAAAGATATGCCCAATTAAAACTTAAGCTATTAAATGCCTTAGTACGTTCGCTGAGAAATTCATTGGTATTCGGATTAGTATAAGGTCTTCCTGATGAATAGCTATAGGCCAAACCAATCTGGCTTTTCCAGCTATCTATCCAATACTTTCCAACAACGGATACATTGTGGTTGGTTGCAAAATTAGGCTGGGCAGATGTTTCAAAATTTCTATAGTTACGTTCTGTATCCAAATAAGAATAGCTTACCCAATAATCTAAATTCTTAACACTTGTATTGTCTCGCCAAAAAATATCGACACCTTGAGCAAAGCCATCACCATTTGTGGTGTAATTACTTTCAAAAGTTGTAAACTCTGTATCATACTTTATTAAATTATCGTAATCTTTTCTGTAAGCTTCTGCCCTAAATATTTTACCGTCATTAACGTGCTGATAGTTAAGAATGTAATGTGTGGTTTTTTCCGAATTTAAATCGTTTTCAAACTTTAAAATAGAACTATTTGGGTTTTGAAAAAAGTTACCATAGGCCAATGAAATCTGTCCATTTTTAGATGTCTTATATGCTAAAGCTGTTCTCGGAGCAAAATCTGTAGTATTAAATATTGAACTGTGATCTGCTCTCACACCGACTTTAAGAGCCAAATCCCTTGAAAATATTAAATCTGCCTCAGCAAAACCTGCTGTGATGTTATTTTTAAAACCATAAGTTCCATCTATGGATCCGTCCTTAAAGTTTTCATTAAAATCAGTCACAAACTGCTCAGCGCCAATACTCAATTTAAACCTACTATTAAACCGTTTCTTTAATTTTAGCTTAATATGTGCTGAGTTTTCTCTATTCTCTATATCACTTGTCATTACTCCTATTTCATTTTTGGCGTAGGTATAGCTCAAGCCTGTACTTAAGGTCCACCCATTTCCAAGAACACCTTTATAAGAAGTATTGAGATAAAAATTGTTATTATTTAATTTAAAATCCAATCCATTTTCAAGATTGATATCTTCTTGGGTCAATTCAAATTTTGAAGTATCAAAAGCCGCATAAAACTTTAGCATTCCGTTTTCTAAACGTTGTCTAAATACGGTTTCTCCTTGCGCTCCTTGGTATGGTGTTTCCCAGTCATTTCTGTCTTTAAAAACGGCTAAATAAGGTGCTAAATTAATATATGTTGCATTGAAACTTAAGGATGATTTTTCCCATTTCTGGGTATTACCCAAAGCTGCACCAACGGTCATAATCCCAATATCCGTTTTTTCCTGATCGGGCTCGTCAATGGTATTTAAAAGCAAAACGCTGGATAACGCCTGACCAAATTCGGAAGAATAACCACCAGTAGAAAATGTAATACCATCAAACAAAAACGGTGAATAACGACCACGCGTAGGAATATTGTTGGTCGTTGGTGAATATGGCGTAAACACCCTTATACCATCAATAAATATTTGGGTTTCATCTGCATTGCCTCCTCTCACAAACAGTCGACCATCTTCCGCTACATTCGTGGTTCCTGGCAGTGTTTGTAAGGCGCCTACAAAGTCACCCAAAGCGCTAGCCGTGGTCACCACATCTAAAGAGTTTAAGACTGACACCTTGCTGTTATCGTTGGCTTCAAACGTACCAGCACTTAAAACAACGGCATCCAAAGATTCTACATCTTCCCTTAGTGTTATTTGTAAATTGGATAGTTTTGAAACATCATCAATAATCGTTTTGGTTTCATAAGATAGAAAGGAAATAACCAAAGTTTGAGTTCCTTTTTCTTCTGTAGTAAAATCAAATTTACCTTCGTCGTTAGATGTGTCACCATCGTAAGTGCCATCTAAATAAATATTGGCACCAACTATCGGTTGGTTTTTATGATCCACTACCTTTCCTGAAATTGTAGTTTGTGAATAACTTAGGTTGATGAGACATAAGCAAATGATGGTGATTAATTTGTTCATTTTTTGATTGATTAAAAGTTCGTTTTTTGATACTGAAACTAATTCAGTATAAATTGATGAAGCAAACTTCAATCATTTTTACAAGGCTAAAAATTCCATTTTACCGAACTGTAAAATTTTAATGATGAATTGAATTTTTTATCCTAAATTCCACTCATGAAGCTAACCAACATAGAAAAACAATTCTCCATCCTATTTTTTATCATCGTTCTTTTTGAATTGATTACCGGAAATACAGAAAACTTGAAAACAGCTCATTATATAGCCAAACCAGCCATTGTTATAAGTTTGATATTCCTTTTTGTAAAAACTTCAGGACATCTTTCAAAAAACATAAAGAGTTTAACGCTCTTGGCACTAGTATTCTCATTGTTAGGAGATGTGTTGTTGATGTTGGTAGATCAATCACCTCATTTTTTTACTGTTGGCTTAATTGCATTTTTGTTAGCCCATATTATGTACATCCTAGTGTTTTTGAAGCACAGAAAACAAAAGCAATCTGCCGTAGGGTTTATTATTATGCTTTTAATATATGCGTCAGGATTGTTCTATTTGTTGAAGGATGGTTTGGGAGAGATGCTTTTGCCAGTTACCATTTACATGCTTATTATTCTAGGTATGGCAACATCTGCATTTTTGAGGCGAGGTAAGGTTAACACCTTGAGTTTTAAACTCGTTTTTATAGGTGCTATATTCTTTATGATTTCTGACAGTATTTTGGCTTTAAATAAGTTTTATCAGCCCATTCCACTTTCTAATATTAGTATAATGGTCACCTATTCCTTGGCACAGTATTTAATTGTCTTGGGAATATTAAAAACACCCCTAAAGTCCCCTCAAGAGGACAATCCAAGCAAGTAAAATCTATTTCTTAAAAGGTCTGATGATTAGTCGTGCTGCTTTATCAAAATTGATGTAGTTATACGACCAATTGAATAGTACAATAACGCGATTTCTAAACCCTACCAGAGACATCAAATGAATAAACATCCATATAAACCAAGCAAAAAATCCACCGAACTTATAATGCTTTAAATCCACCACGGCTTTATTTCTACCAATAGTGGCCATAGACCCTTTATCATTATAAACAAATGGCTTCATCTCTTTACCATTTATAAGATTAAACAGGTTTTTACCTAATAATGCCCCTTGTTGAATCGCAGGTTGTGCCACTTGAGGATGACCTTTAGGAAAAGCTTCAGTTTCCATTAGAGCAATATCTCCAATGGCAAAAATGTTGTCATAGCCTTCAACCAAATTAAAACGGTTAACATGGTAGCGATTGGTCTTTTCCATTAGAGCATCTGCCTTTAGACCTTTTACGGGCGCTCCAGTAACTCCAGCTGCCCAAATTAGAGTTTCGGACTGCATTTTTAAATCAGAATTTGTGGTAACGTTTACGCCATCATAGTCTTCAACGAAAGTTTTGCAATGTACTTTTACACCCAATGCGCTTAAGAATTCTTCCGCTTTCTTAGAAGCGTGTTCGCTCATGGCAATTAGTACACGCTCATTACCTTCCATGAGATGAATGCTCATATCGTCAGCGTTAAGATCGTGATAATCCCTAGGTAGAATATGATTTTTTAATTCTGCTATGGCACCTGATAACTCTACACCTGTTGGACCACCACCCACGATAACGAAATTAAGATAAGCTTGGCGTTCTTCCTTAGAATCTGCAATAGCTGCTTTTTCAAAATTTTGCAAAATCAAACTTCTTATATCCAAGGCCTGGGAGACAGTTTTCATTGGCATACTATTGGATTCAATAGTTTTATTGCCAAAAAAATTGGTTTTTGTTCCTGTTGCGAGGACGAGATAGTCATAACTTAGGTTTCCTATGTCCGTAACAATTTCATTTCGCTCTGGCACAACCTCTTTAACTTCAGCAAGTCTAAAAAAAGAAGTCTTATGTTTTTTAATGATTTTTCTCAGAGGATATGCAATGGAATCGGGTTCCAATCCCGAACTCGATACCTGATATAACAAAGGCTGAAATGTGTGATAGTTATGTTTATCTATTAATACAACTTGTACATTTTTGTTTGCCAGTTTTTTAGATAAATTAACACCAGCAAAACCACCACCAATGATAACTATTCTTGGTAGGTTTGACTTAGGAATATTCATGAGAAGCAATTAATTTCTCTTACAAAGATAAGGATTAGCAAATCCAAAATTTTATTTTTGAACAATATTGTAACAATACTTTAGTTACGACTACAAATAGATAACTAACCAATTTCATCAATTGAACAAAGAACTCGAACATAGTTTTGTTGAACAGTTGCAAAAGCATCAAAACATTGTACATAAGGTGTGTCGTTTATACACCAACAATAAGGATGCCCATAACGATTTGTTTCAGGAGATAACCATTCAGTTATGGAGGGCATATCCTAAGTTTAGAGGAGATTCTAAATTTAGCACCTGGATGTATCGTGTAGGATTGAACACAGCTATTACCCTGTATAGAAAATCGAAACGAAGGATTAACACCCAAGAGTTTGATAGTGTACAGTTTAAAATAAAAGCAGAAGAGTATGATGATACTGAAGAGCAGCAATTGAAGCTTTTATACAACGCAGTGCATCAATTAAACGATATTGAAAAAGCCCTTGTTTTTCTGTACTTAGAAGATAAGGACTATAGAGAAATAAGTCAGACTTTAGGTATAACTGAAGTTAACGCACGAGTAAAAATGAATCGTGTAAAAAAGAAATTAAGAACAATTTTAAATCCGTAATACTATGGATGAGTTAGAATTATTAAAGAAGGATTGGAACAAGGATAAATCCGATTACAAAAACTATTCGGATACGGACATCTATCCTATGCTGCATAAAAAATCGTCTTCTATTGTAAAGACCTTGTTTTATATAAGCATTGCAGAATTTGCATTTTGGATATTGGTAAATATACTTCCTTATCTACTTTCTGAAAAATACAGAGAACGTTTAGAAACAAGTTATGAAAACCCATTGTTTGTCGGTCTGTCTATTCTTAGTTTGGTTGTTATTGTACTGTTTATTTATTTACTTTTCAAATCATACAAAGCCATTTCCATTACCGATAGTGCAAAAAAATTAATGGAGAGTATTCTTAGAACCAGAAAAGTGATTAAGTACTATGTGATTTTTAATCTGGTGATGATTTTTATCTCTATACCTCTATCTCTTTATTTTGAATTTAATGAAAATATAGAATTTCACGACCAAGTTGAAGCCATGAACTCTACACAAACCATGGTGCTTTACGCTGTTACTATTTTAGTTACTGGTGTATTCTTATTGGTGTTTTGGCTATTCTACAAACTGCTTTATGGTATCTTATTAAAACGCCTCAACAGAAATTATGATGAGCTTAAGAAGCTGGAAGTGTAATTTTGGTTGAGTTGTTGAGTCAAATTCGGAAATTATTCAGAACAAAATAAAACTATTGGCAAGAACAAAGAAAATCAAGGGGCTTACCAATCCCTCAACTCTTTATTAAGTCGTTCTTTTTCCTCTAATTCTTCTTGCGGAATTACTTTTAAAAATGAAGGATGTTGCTCAATGGCATATTCAATTTTTTCAACGATATCAGCAATAGATTCGTTTTCGTAATCAATTTGCAAAGGCTCTTTAATTTCAAAAGTCTGAAATATATTCTTCTTTTTAATTCTTAGTCCTTTTTTATCAAAGGAGCGTCTAAATCCATCAATTACAATGGGCACCACTATGGGTTGGTAATGTTTTATGATATGCGCTGTTCCCTTTCTAATGGGCTTAAATGGTGTTGTTGTCCCTTGTGGAAACGTCACTACCCAACCATCGTCCAAGGCTTTTTTAATGTTGCTGATATCGCTCATCTTTACTTGTCGATTCACATTCTGGCCCTTAGAACGCCACGTACGTTCAATACTAATAGAACCTGTATAGGCAAATATCTTCGGAATCAATCCCGATTTCATGGTTTCCTTAGCAGCAACATAATACATATTTAGCTTCGGATTCCAGAGATAGCCTACATTTTTAATGTTATCGAGACGACCACTTAAGCTCGCATTAAACACATGAAACATGGCAATGACATCAGCAAAATAGGTCTGGTGATTAGAAATAAACAACACATTGGTATCTGGTAGATTCTTTATGATTTCCGAGCCTTCAATCTGTAATTCATTAAAACCTCTAAAGCGTCTATGCGTTAAAAGACCAAGAATTCTAATGAGCCATTTTTTTACCCAAAGTATATGTCCGAAAGGATTTTTTTTGAATAATCCCATAAATTAGTTTCAGTTTTAGTCGACTACAAAAATAACAAATAAGACAAGCTATAGAACTTGTTTTAACAAGTCTTTTATTTCACCAAGCATCATGGCGGTTGCTCCCCAAACAATATGGCCGTTTAATTTAAACGCTGGCACATCCACTTCAACATTAAAAGAAGTTGGCACTCTTGTAGTTATAACATTAGCATCATCTAGAAAACTTTCTACATTCACTTCGATAATATCCTCTACCTCTTCGTCTTGTTTTATAAAATCTAATTTTACTTCAGACACAGCCACATGAGGATACACCATAAAATTACTAGGAGGAATATATAAAGGAGACATGGGTTTAAGCACCTGTACAGCAGAAACAGGCACACCTACTTCTTCTTCCGTTTCGCGTAGCGCTGTATCCATTATATCCCTATCAACTTCTTCATACTTTCCGCCAGGAAACCCAACTTGTGCAGAATGCACGCCTTTATACGTTTTACGCAAAATGAGCACCAAATAGGTTTCGTCCTCTGTATTAGGATAAAACAATGCCATAACACCAGCTGTTTTAGCGTTTTTGTGCTTGGCTTTCATTTTCTCAGCTAGTTCCAAACGGTATGGTGGAGACATTTTTGCGTGCGATTGTTCGCCCAAAAGTTGAAGATGTTTTATTTTTACTACGGATTTTAAAAACGTATCAAAGCGCATTTATGAGATTTCGATTGGTTGTAATTATAACTTTATTTTTTTTGAATTGTGAAGATAAACAAACTTCAAAACAAACAAACACCTCTAAACAAAAAGATACTATAGTCGAAAAACACAAAGAAATCCCTAAAAAGAAAACTGAACCAGAATTCCCAAAACTTACCGACAACAATGCTATGGAGTTCTTTTTAGAATATGAAAAAGAACACAAAGAAAACAAAGTGCGGATATTTACGGATTTTGGTAACATAGACATATTACTTTACGACAAAACTAAATTTCACAGAGCAAATTTCATTTATCTTACCAAGCGCAATTATTTTGATGGTACACAGTTCTACAGAGTGGTGCCAAATTTTGTGATACAAGGCGGAAGTAGTGATGCTTTAGACTTGTACAAAAAGCGACGCAAAATAGGAAAATACCTTCTACCACCAGACACCAAACGTGGCTATACACATAAGCGTGGTGCGGTTTCCATGCCAAGTAGCGAAATTGAAAATGCTTACAAATTGGCATCTCCATTTCAGTTTTTTATTATCAATCGTATTGGTGGTGCTAGTTATCTCGATAAAGATTACACCGTTTTCGGTGAAGTCATAAACGGTATGGACGTGGTAGACAAAATCAATGCCGTTGAGACCGATGATGGAGATTGGCCAATAGACAATGTATATATCAGAAAAGTGGAAATTATAAAATAATTAAGACTTCCTTTTTTTAGTTTTTAGTAACTTGTTTACCTAATTGTTTGAATCAGCAAAATTTTATTATTTGTCATGCTGAACTCGTTTCAGCATCTAAATTTTCGAACTGAATAAGACTCTGAATTCCTGTCTACCGACAGGCAGGTAATTTAGAATGACAATATTAGCTTTTGAATAACAACCATAAACTAACTACAATGATCACTAAATCAATCAAAATTGCCGCACTTGGTAGTATTATTCTCTTTGCAAGCTGTAAAGACGAACCAAAAACCGAAGACAAATTAATGACTGACAATATACTTCTACAAGAATGGGAAGGCCCTTACCAAGGTGTTCCTGCTTTTGATAAAATGAACGTAGCAGATGTAAAGGAAGCTGTTGAAAAAGGTATGGAAATGCAACTAAAAGAAGTTGAGGCCATTGCCAATAACAAAGAAGAACCAACTTTTGAAAATACCATCGTCGCTATGGAAAGTGCTGGCAAGGAATTGCAAAGGGTCTTTGCGTATTACGGTATAATGAGCAGTAACATGTCTTCTCCTGAGTTTAGGGAAGTACAGGCAGAACTAGCACCAAAATTATCCGAATTTCAATCTAAGATTTCCCAAAACGAAAAGCTTTTCCAACGTATTAAAGCGGTTTATGAGGCATCTCAAAAAAATCCGTTAGAACCTCAAGAGCAACGTGTTGTGGATTTAATCTATAAAAGGTTTGAAATGAACGGAGCAAATCTCAATGCCGAAAAGAAAAAGCGCTATGCCGAAATCAATAAGGAGCTGTCTAAACTCTATACCAAATTTGCAAATAACGTATTGCACGATGAAGAAAACTATGTCACCTATCTAACCGAAGATCAATTGGGTGGTTTGTCAGAAAGCTTTATAAAATCTGCTGCTAAAATTGCAACTGACAAGGGTAAAGAAGGCATGTATGCCATTACCAACACGCGCTCATCCATGGATCCGTTTCTCACCTACTCTACAGAACGTGAGTTACGTAAGAAGGTATGGGAGAATTATTACTCCAGAGGAGATAATGCTGATGAATATGATAATAATAAAATCATTGCAGAGATTTTAAGACTTCGTAAAGAACGTGTTGGGCTAATGGGTTACGATAATTATGCGGAATGGCGTTTACAAGACCGCATGGCAAAAAATCCAGAAAATGCCATGGATTTAATGTTAAAGGTCTGGCCAGCAGCCACAGCTCGAGTAAAAGAAGAAGTTGCAGATATGCAAGCGGTTGCCAATGAACTGGGTGACAATATTACCATTGAGCCATGGGATTATCGCTATTATGCCGAAAAAGTTAGACAAAAGAAATACGATTTAGATAGTGACGAAGTCAAACAATATTTACAATTAGATAAACTGACAGATGCTATGTTCTTCGTCGCTGGAGAATTATTCAATTATAAATTCACACCTGTTGAAGAAGGTTCCGTTCCTGTATTTCATGAAGATGTAAACGTTTGGGAAGTGACGGACAAAGATTCTGGTAAACATATCGGACTTTGGTATTTAGATCCTTACGCTCGTGAAGGGAAACGTTCTGGTGCTTGGGCAACTACATATAGAAGTTCAACCACTTTTGAAGGTGAGACCAATGTTTTGGCATCTAACAATTCAAACTTTGTAAAACCCGCTCCAGGTGAAGCTGTTCTTGTCTCTTGGGATGATGCAACGACGTTTTTTCATGAATTTGGACACGCATTGCACTTCTTTGCTGCAGATGTTAAGTATCCGACACTACAAGGTGGTGTAAGGGATTATACAGAGTTCCAGTCACAGTTATTGGAGCGTTGGCTATCCACAGATAAGGTGATTAATCAGTTTTTGGTGCATCATGAAACTGGAGAGCCAATTCCTGCGGAGTTGGTTGAAAAAATCAAAAAAGCATCAACTTTTAATCAAGGGTTTGGCACTACGGAGTATTTAGCTTCAGCATTAATCGACATGAAGTTACATTTAGCAGATCCAACAAACATTGACATTGATAAATTTGAACGTGAAACCTTGGACGAGCTCGGTATGCCAAAGGAATTACCGATGCGTCATAGAACACCACATTTTGGTCATGTGTTTTCTGGTGAAGGTTATGCCACAGCTTATTATGGCTATATGTGGGCAGATGTCTTAACGAGTGATGCCTCTGAAGCTTTTAGAGAAGCTGAAGGTGGTTTTTATGATAGTGAAGTCGCAGACCGTTTGGTGAAATATCTATTTGCACCACGTAATGCTATGGATCCTGCAGAAGCCTATAGAAAGTTTAGAGGACGTGATGCCAAGATTGAAGCCTTGATGCGTGATCGTGGGTTTCCTGTACCTAAAAGCTAACAACACTTTTAACACTAACTAATCAAAACTATATAATCATGAAAATTTTAAAGTACATCGCCATTATCATAGCCGTTTTAATCATTGGCTTTTTATTGTTGGGTTTATTAAAACCAGAAGTTTCCTACGACAGTGAAATTGTAGCAGACAAACCCTTGCCAGAAGCTTGGGCTGTCGCTCAAGATGAAGCCAAAATGGCTGAATGGTTACCAGGATTTCAGAAAGTAGAACGTGTTAGCGGCACACCTGGTACTGTAGGAGCCGTATCTGATGTCTATTTTATTACCGATGGAGAGGAGATGGTGATTAGAGAAACCATTACCAAGATTGTACCTAACGAGACCATTGAAATGACCTTCACTTCGGATTTTATGGATATGGATTATAAGCTTAGCATGGCTCCAATGGATGGCAAAACAAAAATCACGTCCAATACCACCACTGTAGGAAATGGCATATTAGCTAAATCCATGATGGCATTGGCAGGAAGTTCCATTAAGGCACAAGAAGAAACCAATCTTGAGAATCTTAAAAAAGCTATTGAACAAAATACTAAGGATTATTTTCCTGTTGAACAAACTATGAAAGAGGATGAAATGACCACTGAAAATGAAGAAACTAATTAACATAGTAATTATAGCGTTGACCATCTACTCGTGTCAATCGCAAACCAAAGACGAAACCACTAAAATTGTTGGAGGGCGATGTGAAGGTTGTGAAGCTCTACTTGAATATGGTGACAAAAAATTGTCTAACATTGATACCTTACCAAAATTCGAAGTCTCTGAGCCAAAGCTAAAAATTACGGGAACGGTTTATCAAAAAGATGGTAAAACACCAGCTTCAAATATTATACTTTACATATACCACACCAATGAAAATGGGATATATGAAACCAAAGGTGATGAAAAAGGTTGGGCAAAGCGCCATGGCTATATTCGTGGTTGGGTAAAAACCAACTCTGATGGCAGTTACACGTTTTACACCTTTAGACCAAGCTCCTACCCTAATACTTCAGCACCTCAACATATACACATGACGGTAAAAGAATCGAATACAAACGCCTATTATGTAGATGACATTATGTTTGAAGATGATAAATTCCTAACGAATGAATTTAAGGAGCGTTTGGGACAACGTGCAGGTTCTGGTGTAGTACTTCCAAAAATGGAGAATGGGATTTTGCACGTAAAACGTGATGTGGTTTTAGGTCGTAATATTCCTGATTATGACTAAGTAAATTAGAGCAACTTTTTAAATACATGAAACTAAATCTCACGTTTATTCTTCTTATACTTTTTTTTGGTTGTAAAAATCAAGAAGACATCAATTTAAGTATTGAGAGTTTACCACCAAAAACCATTGATGCCCAACGTGAAATAGTTTCTGTTCTTACCGGAAACAAAAAATTAAGTACAGATTATACCATAAATAGCAGAACAACTCCAAAGGAACGTTTAATGACCAGACGATATTTATCTGAGGCTTTAAACCAATTGAATTTAAAAACACTAGAACACGATTATAGAGAACCAAACTCAAATGTTTTTATTGACTTATTAGTCAATCCGTTTAAAGGGACTAACTTATATACAATCATTCCTTCGACCATTGAATCTGATGAATACGTGGTATTAGGAGCGCATTACGATACAGCAAGAAATTGTCCTGGCGCCAATGACAATGCATCCGCTATGGCTCTTCTCTATGGAGTTGCCAAAAAATTATTAAATGTTTCGGTAAGACAAAAAAATGTGATGATTGTGTTTTTTGATCAAGAGGAAGAAGATTTAGTTGGTAGTAGAGCTTTTGCCAAATATCTTAAGAAGAATGATTATAAGATTCACTCCGTTCACACGTTTGACCAAATTGGGTGGGATAAAGATTTAGATAAAGCCGTGGAAATTGAGCTGGCAGCTAAGGAACTTGAAGAAATTTATAGAGAGAAAGCCTCAGAGCTTCAAATTCCTATCCACACGACCAAAGTGAACTCCACAGACCATCAATCATTTAGAGAATTGGGATATAACGCTTTGGGAATTACAGAAGAGTTTGCTAATGGTGATACAACACCGTTTAAGGACACTCCAAAAGATACATTTGATACTGTTGATTTTGAGTATTTAGAATCAACGACCAATTTGGTTTTTGAAGTCATAAACCACATCATAACCCATAATTGACATGACTAATAAATCTAGTACTCTTTATACTGTAATTCTCGTATTGTCATTATTTCTATTTTTGATAAAAGGTATTCAATATGCTGTATTGGGAAGTTATATACCTCTTGTTTTAGCCTTAGTAATATGTATGCTCTTTTATCTCAACCGAAAAAAGAAAAAAGCTTTGAATATACTTATTAAGATTTGGGCTCTTCTAATAATTATTTGGTCATTATTAAGGTTATTAATCGGTACTGCAGATCGATTTGGTAAAGAATTAATGGAGAATCATCTACAGGAAAACCTTGGAGTTACAGGCTCACTGATAAGTCTATTATTTTTAGTTGTTGGTTTTTATCTTTTCAATAAGAAAAGAAGACAACAATGGCTCAATTAGTCTTCTTTTTTATACAAACTCGGCAAACTAATTTTAAACTTAACAGCAAGAAGCCTAACGGTAATCACCACTAAGCCAGCTATAATAAACAAATAGTTTCTTTCTTCTAAAAATTGTAGCAGCAAGAAATACGTTAAGCCTCCCAAAATACAAGCTGTTGCATAAATTTCCTTTCTAAATATTACAGGAATCTCATTGCACAACATATCTCGAATGACTCCACCAAAGCAAGCCGTCATAGTTCCTAAAGCAATACATATAATGGGATGTAAACCTGCGACCAATCCCGTTTCGATACCCACTACAGTGTAGAGTGCAATACCAATGGTATCAAATAAAAATAAAGAGGTTCGCAAATATGAAATCCGCTTTCTAAAGATTACAGCAAATACTGCCGAAGCTGTTATCACATAGACAAAGGTCATATTCCGCATCCACGATACTGGCTCTAGACCTATCATTACGTCGCGTAAGGTTCCGCCACCAACAGCAGTAACAAATGCAATAATAAGAACACCAAAGGCATCCATGCGCTTATTCATGGCTACAAGTGCTCCAGAAATGGCAAAAGCTATGGTTCCTAGTATGTCTATTATTTGGAAAAACATGATTATTATTTTAAACTACAACTGTCACACTGAGCGCAGTCGAAGTGCTAATGAAATACTATACTTATTTATCCCAAAGCTATTTTGGGATAAGCGATATTCTTAATTCTGCTAAGATCCCGAAACTGCGTTCGGGATAAGCGATATTCTCAATTTTGAATGCTAAGACCCTTCGACAAGCTCAGGGTAAGTGATTCACAAGCTTTTTCCAAAAGAAAAAGCGGTTCTCTGCTTACATGTTTTGAGTATAGTAGTTATAGTCTTTAAGAATGGTGTCAATAAACTTAACGTCATATAACTTCGTCTCTATACCAAGCGTATCACAGATTTTATTTTTTAATAAAGTCAAAGTCTTAAAATCATTGTTCTTTTTAGAGATTGTAAAGGCTTCTTTTATAATTCTTACATCCTTATCTGTTAGTTGTGTAACATTACTAAACACAGGTACGTAGTCGTCATTGATATCTTCAAGAATTGTGCTTGTTATTCTATGCTTTTTCTTTACACTAATTACAACAGTGCCAGCCGCTGCATCACCAACACGTTGTTTTTTATCAGAGAGAAGAATACTTAAAATTCCTATAGATGAAAAGAACAACCAAATGTCTATGATTCTCAACATCCAACGTACCATAAAATTGTACCATTGCGTTGGTGTACCATCAAAACGAACCACTTTAATTTTCATAATCATTTTCCCGACTGTCTGTCCTCCGAAAATGATATGGCACAACACAGAATAAAAAAATGCAGGCAAGGTAAACAGACCCAAAAAACCACGCTTGGTCCAACCGTCTGCATCAAAAATTTCAGACAAGTTTACCAAGTTCTCCATAATGGTGATATAAGTGATTAAAATAATACCATCAATTAAGAAAGCCACCATGCGCTCACCCAAACCAATTAACTTGTAATCTAGGTTGACATTTTGTGCGGTGTTAATTGCTAATTTGCCCATGGAAATGTATATTCGTTTTTAAATTGAAATGATTTATGCGCGAGGCGTCTTTCGTGAAGCAAAATAAGGAAAAATGGATTGGTTTTGAAAACGCATTGGATAATAATGCTAAAATAAATCCAGACGACTTAGCTTCATACTATATTCAACTTACAAACGATTTATCTTATGCCCAAACCTACTATCCTGGCAGCAAGACGTTATTGTATTTAAATTCCTTGGCATCTCAAGCACATCAGAAAATTTATATTACCAAAAAAGAATCAAAAAACAAGATTATTTCGTTTTGGCGCGATGAGTTTCCACTGTTTTTTTACCAGTACCACAAAACCTTGTTGTATTCATTTTTAATATTCATGTCGGCTGTGATAATAGGCGTCATTTCAACATTAAACGATGATACCTTTATTAGACTTATCTTGGGTGATGCATATGTGAATATGACTATTGAAAATATTGAGAATGGTGAACCCATGGCTGTATATAAAAGTGGTAGTAATATTGGAACCTTCTTAGGAATCACGATTAACAACATAAGAGTAGCCATTTTTGCCTTTGCGCTCGGAGTATTTTTTAGTGTTGGAACGGTTTGGATTCTTTTTAGTAATGGGATTATGTTAGGGTCTTTCATCACTTTCTTCTACAACTATGGTATTCTCGAAAAAACCTCCACAGTTTGGCTGCATGGTACCATTGAGATTTCTGTTATTGTAATTGCAGGTTGTGCTGGTCTGGTAATGGGCAATAGTTTTTTATTTCCAAAAACATTTTCCAGACGAATTGCATTTATGAAAGGAGCCAAGGATGGACTTAAAATTGTAGTAAGTACCATTCCGTTTTTTATAATTGCTGGCTTTATTGAAGGCTTTATAACACGCTATGGTGAACAGATGCCTTGGTTTTTGGCTTATGGCATTATTTTTATTTCGCTTTTTGTCATTATTTATTATTACATCATATATCCTATTTTATTACATAAAGCTTCGACTATTGGGCGCTCTGAAGCTCAATCTAATTTAATCCCCAAACCAGAATTAACGTGAACGAGAAATATATCGAATTAAGAACCCGAAGTACGTTTGGAGATATCATCAATACTTACTTTTTATTTCTAAAACATAATTTTAAAGCCTATACCAATTTGTATTTAAGGTATAACGCTATCAGTATTATCCTAACATTGATTTGCTCTTATCTACTGGTGACTGGCTTTATGGGACTGGTAAGTCGTGATTTTAGATTCGGAATGGGCAATAATGTAGCTACCGACAATTATTTTATTGCTGGTGCCATCATTCTCTTTTTAGTTGTCTTTATCACGTCCTTAATCAACTATAGTTTTTCAAGCGCTTATCTCGCTGAATACGTGAAAAATGATGGTGAGATTGTTTCAAAAAATATTTGGAAAAGCATTTTAAGAAATATAGGTACTATCATACTTTTTATTCTCATTGGAGGACTTTTGTACATCGTATATATAATTATTTCTATGGTAGTATCTTTTATTCCATTATTGGGAATGATTATTCAGTATGGTTTAAGTTTTACGATGACTGCTATTTTTGGGCTAACCTTTATGTCTATCTTTTCAACAAAAAAAGGATTTGGTGAAGCTATTTCAGAAGGTTTTGATTTAACCTTTTCTAATTTTTGGCGTGTAATTTTGTTCGGGTTGGTTATTGGGATATTAAATCTTATGATTACAGCTTTAATTATTTCTGTACCTAGTTTTATTATTGGTATTTATGCCTATTTTTCTGTTGATAGTAATGTTGATATTACTTCAAGTACTTTTGCAACCCTATTATTTACTTTTGGTTTCGCTGCTTTTTTATTGTCTTTTATTTATACTCAAGCCCTGTCGCAAATATCCTATGGTATTCTGTATTACAACCTCTACGAAGTGAAGCACAATGTCTTTCTTCAAAAGAAAATAGATCAAATAGGTGCTAATGAGTAAATCAAAGCTCAAACATATAAGCACATCTATTGTGGCATCATTTTACGCTTCTATTTTGTGGGCTCAAGATAATGTGGTGAAACGCGATTCATCAAATCTAGATGTGACGTACTTTAAAGACAATTTTAAGGATAATTACTCAGGAAACGATTTTAATTATTCCATCAACGATACTGGTGGCATCAATTTAATACAACGTATCCTCAGATCCTTTTTTACATGGCTGGGAGATACGTTTGGGTTTGATATCGATTGGCTGGATTACCAAACCTTGGAATATATTGTGTATGGTTTATTAGGAGTAATAGTACTTTATCTGCTCATTAAATTTCTGTTGCAAAGTCCAATAGCTTCTGTATTTAAAAATGAAGACAAGGCTATAGAAGGTTTTACCTATGTTGAAGAAAACATAGAACAAGTTGATTTTGACAAGCTTATTAAAAAAGCAATAAAGCAAAACAACTTTAGATTAGCTACACGATATATGTATCTAAAAACGCTTAAGGTTTTGGCTAGTAAACAAACTATTGAATGGCACTATGACAAAACCAATTCAGATTATCTTAATGAGATAAAAGATTCTAAATTAAAAAGCTTATTTAAACGTGTGTCTTACATATACGATTACGTTTGGTATGGTGAATTCCCTATAGACGAAGTAAGCTTCAATAAAAATAAAGACGATTTCAATCAACTTATAAAAACGACTAAGCATGGATAAGCGTTCTAAAATAGCGCTCTATATTATTGGTGCTGTCATCGTTTTTATGATGATTGCAGAAGTCACCAAACCCAAACCTCTTAATTGGAGAGACTCTTACTCAGCTTCCGATAAAATTCCGTTGGGTTGTTACATTCTTTTTAATGAATTGGAAACATTTTCTGAAGGTGAGATATTGACCTCAGAACGGACAATTTATGAATACCTAAAACGTGTTGATACTACAACTCCAAAATCATTGGTGTTTATCAACAACTACCTCAGTTTTGATAAAGAGGAGTCGTTGGCATTAATGGATTTTGCTGAAAAAGGCAATACGGTTTTTATGAGTGGAAATTACTTTTATGGCAATACCATAGACTCATTAAACGTAGCTGTAGAAAGGCAATATAGTAATCTATACAAAAAAGAATCTGACCATAAATTTACTAGCCCAAGCTTACAAAAGAACAATCGCTTGTTTAAGGATGTTATAGAAAATAGTCATTTTAGCTCTATAGATACTTTAACCACTACAATTTTAGGCACTGTAACCACTAAAGACGAGGATGATTTTGATGAAACCAATCCAAATTTTATTAAAGTAAATGTTGGTGAAAATGGTGGGCAGTTTATATTGCACACCAACCCTTTTGCTTTTACCAATTACCACCTTATGGCAGATAAAGCAGATTATGCTGCAACCGTTTTATCTTATTTACCAAAACAGCAAATTATCTGGGACAACAATTACAAAAGTGGGCGTAAGGTAATCACCAGCCCTCTCCGTTTTATACTGAACAACCCAGCTCTAAAATGGGCGTTTTATATCAGCTTGTTTGGCCTAATATTGTTTGTGATTTTTAGAGGAAAACGCACCCAACGTATTATACCTGTAATCAACAAACTGGAAAATGCCACAGTGGATTTTACCAGAACCATTGGAGAGTTATACTACCAACATGGAGATTTTTCGAATATCATTGAAAAGAAGATTAATTATTTTCTAGAGTTTGTTAGATCGCATTATTATTTGGACACCAATCAGCTCAATCAAAATTTTATTGAAAAATTAGCCGTTAAATCTAGCAATACAAAAGAAGACGCTAAAGCTTTAGTGGATTACTTAGTCTTTTTAAAATCGAAAACAAATCACAGTGAGCAAGAGCTCATAGAACTGAATAAAAAAATAGAACACTTTACAAAACATAAGTTATAATGGAAGATCAGAACATGCCATCACCAGAACATTTAGATGATACCAACCTCAATGAGGCAAATACCAGTAATGAACCTGTTGAACAGGCTTCAGAAGACTTTAAAAGTAGAATTGACCTCAAGCCTCTGCAAGATAGTGTTGAGCAAATAAAGCAAGAGATTGCAAAATTCATAGTTGGGCAAAATGAAATGATTGAACTGTTGATTATTTCTATACTCACTAATGGCCATTCGTTAATCGAAGGTGTTCCTGGTGTAGCTAAAACTGTAACGGCAAAGCTATTGGCAAAAACCATGGATGTAGATTTTAGCAGAATTCAATTTACACCAGATTTAATGCCGAGTGATATTCTGGGAACTTCAATTTTCAATGTAAAAAATAGTGAGTTCGAGTATAAAAAAGGCCCTATTTTTTCTAACATTGTTTTAATTGACGAGATTAACAGAGCGCCTGCAAAAACACAAGCAGCTTTATTTGAGGTTATGGCAGAACGCCAAATCACTATGGATGGTATTCGCTATGACATGGCACCTCCGTTTTTAGTATTTGCCACACAAAACCCAATTGAGCAAGAAGGTACTTATCGCTTACCAGAAGCGCAATTAGACCGTTTTCTTTTTAAAATTGAAGTGGATTATCCGTCACTTGAGGATGAAGTTCAAATTTTGGTAGATAATCACAAAAGGCAAGACACTATGGATTTTAATACCATAACTTCTGTGTTATCTGCTGATTCCATTAAAAACTATCAAGATTTAATTAAGCATATCGTAGTAGAAGACAACCTTCTTAACTACATCGCTTCTATCGTAAACAATACACGTAATAATGCCAATTTGTATTTAGGTGCTTCACCAAGAGCATCCATTGCCATTTTAAATGCTGCTAAGGCTAATGCTGCCATTAACGGTAGGGATTTTGTAACTCCAGATGATATTAAACGTTGTACCAAAGCTGTTCTTAAACATCGATTGGTGTTAACACCAGAGCGCGAAATGGAAGCCTTTACGGTTGATAAAGTTGTGGATCAAATATTAGAAACTATTGAGATTCCGAGATAGTGAAGCGCTTATTTAAACATACCTATTTAACCTTTCGGTTTTTTATAATCGCTATCGCTTTTGTGGTGCTTTTTATTCTGGCATATCTATATCCAGGATTATTAGAAATTGCATCACTTTTATTCTTTGTGGCTGTTGGGTTAGTTCTTATTGATCTTATATTATTATTCAAACAAAAAGGGATTTCGGCCTCTAGAATTCTTCCGGAAAAATTGAGTAATGGAGACGATAATCCTATTGAAATAACACTTCAGAATAACTATAACTTTAAAACTGATCTATTATTAATCGACGAAATGCCGTTTCAATATCAGAAACGCGATTTTGAAATTAAAACACAGCTCAACAAACACGATAAAAAGAAAATCACCTATAAATTAAGACCGTTAGAACGCGGTGAATATTACTTCGGTAATCTAAATGTGTATGTAAATTCACCCATAGGTTTAGTGACCAGACGTTTTCAGTTCGCCAAAGATGCCATGGTACCAAACTACCCATCCTTTTTACAGTTACGCAAATACATGCTATTGGCATTTTCCAATAAGCTATTTGAGTACGGCCTAAAGAAAATTAGGCGTATAGGGCACACCATGGAGTTTGAGCAGATAAAGGATTATGTAACTGGTGATGACATAAGAAACATTAATTGGAAAGCGACAGCCAAGCGTAATCAGTTAATGGTAAATCAGTTTCAGGATGAACGGTCGCAACCTATATACAGCGTCATAGACAAAGGCAGAGCCATGAAAATGCCTTTTGAAGGTTTGAGTTTATTGGACTATGCCATAAATGCCACTTTGGTTATTAGCAATGTAGCATTAAAAAAGCAAGATAAAGCAGGTATGTTTACCTTTTCGCGCAAAGTTGAAAATAAGGTGGTCGCTGAGCGCAGACCGTCTCAGATGAATAAAATTCTGGAAACCTTATACAACGTCAACACAGATTTTTCAGAATCAGATTTTTCGAGATTATATATAGACATAAAACGAAGTCTTACCCAACGCGGCCTACTTCTACTCTATACCAATTTTGAAACTTTAGATGCATTACATCGTCAGTTACCTTATTTGCAAGCCATTGCTAAAAATCATCTTTTGGTAGTTATCTTTTTTGAAAATACAGAGTTACATAAACTCACAAATCTTGAAGCTCATAACACCTTTGACATTTTTCAAAAGATCATTGCAGAAAAATTTATGTATGAGAAGAAACTGATTGTTAATGAACTCCAGAAGCATGGTATTCAATCTATTTTAACAGCGCCAGAGCATCTAACCATTAATACGATTAACAAGTATTTAGAAATAAAAGCCAGAGGATTAATTTAGAAATAGCTAATGGCTAAATTAACAACTCATCACCTTAAAACTACAATTGAGTAATTACAATTATAGCAAAGAGAATGTTTGTCGGATATTTGAATCATCAATCAAAAAACAAATAACCATTAAACACAATTATTATGAAGAATTTTATTTTATCAATCGCACTAGTATTAGCCACAGCTATTGGATTTTCACAGGAAGAAGACAATGGTATTACAGTCACAGTTACAATAGACAATGTAACTAATGACAACGGAAAAGTATTAATGTCTCTACACACATCTGAAACCTTTATGAAAGGGAAAGGAATCCAAGATGCAGAATCTGCAATTAAGGATGGGAAAATTACAATTACATTTGAGAATGTTCTACCAGGTGATTATGCCATCTTAGCTTTGCACGATGAAAATAGCAATGGAAGAATGGATTTTCAAGACAATGGTATGCCAAAAGAATCCTTCGGTATGTCTAACAACGTTATGCTAATGGGACCGCCACAATATGATGATGCTAAATTTAAAGTTGAAGACAAAGATTTAGAGTTAAATATTAGATTTTAATATGACATATTCCAAGTAAAAAATTAAGGTCGTTAGCAATGTTGCTAACGACCTTTTTTATGATCTGCGATTAATCATTTTTAACAGTACTTTATGATATATTTAATATCTGAAAAATGAGATTTTTCGCACCTTTGAACTTTCGCTAAAATTAAAATTCTTGTGTCAGGATTAGTGAGATAAGCCCTGAATTTTTTTAAGAAAAAGTTCTTGGACACAAGATAATAAAATTGAGGAAAAATCGTAAAAACCTTTGGATTAATTTCTAAGGGTTTTTCTCTTTTAATTAAACAGTTTCACCCAACCAAGCCTTCATCATCCATACTGTTTTTTCTTGCTCGGTGATAAAATCACTCATCATGGCGTTAGTACCTTCGTCATTGGCCTCATCAGAAGATTCTAAAATAGAGCGTTCAATTTTAAGTAGTTCAGTGAGAGAATCCACAATAAGCTCAACTGCCTTATTATCTTGAGAAATGTTTTTCCCTACCGGAACTTTTGCTGCTTTGGTGTAATCATCAAACGTATGCAACGGTGTTGCTCCTAAAGTTAAAATACGTTCTGCAATTTCATCTACCTTTAGATTTGCATCTGTATACAACTCTTCAAACTTTACATGAAGATCGAAGAAAGCTCTTCCTTTAATATTCCAATGTATGCCTCTTAAGTTTTGGTAATACAACTGAAAATTTGCCAACAATTGATTTAACTCATCTGCTAATTCTTTTGTTTTTTCGGTATCTAAACCTATACTATTTAATGTCATAATCTTTTCTATTTTTTGGTAAAACAAATTTAGTTCACAACTAAAGCTTTTAAACTATAGTTTTTATAAATAGTTTTTATATTTTTATAGCCTAAATGAATACTTATGACAATCACACAACTTAAATATGCATTAGCCATAGCAGAACATAAAAATTTTACAAAAGCAGCAGAAAAATGTTTTGTTACTCAACCCACATTAAGCACACAGATCCAAAAACTTGAAGATGAATTAGATGTAACCATTTTTGACAGAGGTAAAAAACCCATTGAGCTCACAGATGTTGGTAGGAAAATTGTATTTCAGGCTCGGAACATTGTTAATGAAGCGGAACGTATTCAAGATATTGTAGATCAACAAAAAGGGTTTATTGGTGGTGAGTTTAGATTGGGTATTATCCCAACTGTAATGCCAACCCTTTTACCAATGTTCTTAAATAATTTCATTAAAAAATACCCGAAAGTAAAATTAAAAATAGAAGAGCTTACCACTGAAGAAATCATAACTCGTATCAGCGATGGTCACTTAGACGCTGCTATTGCCGCGACACCTTTAGAGAGCGACAATATAAAAGAGCGTCCTTTGTATTACGAGCCCTTTGTTGCTTATGTACCTACCAACCATAGACTACGTGACAAGAAAACCCTCGAAGTTTCTGATCTTGAAATTGACGATATGTTGCTATTAGAGGATGGACACTGTTTTAGAGATGGTGTCATTAACTTATGTAAAGCCTTTAAAAATCAGATAGATGATCATTTTCAGTTAGAAAGCGGCAGTATTGAAACACTTATAAAACTTTCTAACGAAGGCATGGGCATGACGCTCCTTCCCTACTTACACACTTTAGATATTAAAGAAAAATTGAATCCAAACCTTAGACACTTTGCCGAGCCTTCTCCAGCAAGAGAAGTAAGTTTAATATATCATAAAAGTGAACTTAAGATGCAAATTATTGATGCATTACACAGTTCAATTTCTGGTATTATTCGTGGAGCTATAGCTTTTAGTAATGTTGAGATTGTTAGTCCTTTGGCTAAATCAAACTAAAAATCAAAAAGCCTAAAAACAAAGTTTTTAGGCTTTAATTAAGGATTGAATAAGTGCTATTAATCTACCTTATTTTAAAATAACTTTTTGGGTAGACACGTGTTTACCGTTGGTCATTCTTACTACATAAACTCCTGATGACACATTGGTAACGTCTAACTTATTATCACCAGATACAAGTGTTCCTTGTTTAACAATGCCTCCAACTACGTTGTACATTACATAGTCTAGTTCTGGTGTTGCCGAGTTTAATTTAATATGAAGTTCTCCGCTAGAAACAGGGTTAGGGTAAATAGAAGGTGCAGTACTATCATCCAACTCAACCTCATCTACACCCAAAGTACTATTGTTAATACTTACTTCCCACAGTCCTCTTCCATAAGTACCAGCAATCAATTTATCAACCGTATAATTAATTTCCAAGTCATTGATAATAACATTAGGCAAATCTTGTCCCAATGGTAACCAATTATCCGTACTAACTTTGTAATACACACCCAACTCTGTACCTAAGAACAAAATTTCTTCACTTTGGTTTTGTTTTAGCACAACTTGTTTGGCTAAGATATTTGGTAAACCTGCCGAAATATTAGTCCAAGTTAAACCACCATCCGTTGACTTAAAAACTTTTGAACCATCTACATAACCTCTTACAGTAGTATATACCGTGTTAGGATTTGTTTGATTGAAACTTACAGAATTCATTCTTGCTAAAGCTTCAGGCTCCGTAAGTGCTGACCATGAAGTCCCATCATTAGTTGATTTTCTACCTCCATTAGCACCTATAACAAACAAATTGTTACCAAAGGTCTCAATATACTCTATTTGTCCTGCACCAGAATTAAGGTTGGACCACGTGTCTCCTTTATTTGTGGTTTTATAAACTTCCGCAAAACCACCATACAATGTAGTTGGTGTGGTTGAATTCATCTTTAAAGTCCAAACAAAAGGCGCTCCGGTTGAAGGTGTGTTAACATCTACATCTCCATCGTAATTATTTGCAAACCCCGAATCTGTTCTTATAAGCGCCCCATTTTGAGCACCTAGATACCTAATGCTAGGATTAGTGTAATCGATTGCTGTACTGGTTCCATCACCAGCTAAAGCAGCTACCCATTTAAGTGTACCATCCTTCATCTCCAAACTATAACCATCATTATCTTGGTTACCCATAATTTTGTGGTCTTCGCTCTGTGGCGAAATAGCTACTGAATACAATTGTGTTATCAATACGCTATTAGAAATATAATCTACCTGAGGTTTTTCCTCTGATTTGGTTGGGTAAGTAACATATATTAAACCTCCATCATTTACAGCCCAAAACGAGTAACCCGAATCTAGATAACCCATCTCGTGTATATCAGCATGGCCATAAGAGCCTGCTGAGCTATTATCTACCCATGCATTATTTAATGTAGTGTACCATACCGATCCATTGTCTTCTGAGTTTATAGCATCAACGCCTCCGCTAATTATTAATCCATCTTTAACAACTAAGGCCATATTATACGCACCTTGTGGGTTATAATTAGTAGTTGGGTCACCTAAAGTGGTCAATGATGGTGACATAGCACCAGGATTATAAGTAGAGATTTGCCCAGACTTTGCTTGTACATAAAAAATACCAGTGGCAGCATCAGCAGTAACTGAATGACGTTCAAAACTATTACCTTCAGGTTTTATAACTGACCAAGTGGTACCATTATCTGAAGAAAACATTAATCCTCCCCAACTATCGGCACACATAATATTAGTGCCGTGACTATGGAATTTCCCTATCTGCGCATCATTGTAAGGATGCGTATAAACATTGGTCCAGGTAGCACCTCCATCTGTTGTTTTTTTAATATGTTGGTTAGTACCTACTACAACGGTATTGTCGTTAATTACGATTAAATTGGAAGTAGATTCCCTATCTGCAAGGCTAAAGGTTAATCCTGTTGACTGATAAGTTTCACCAAAGTCCGTTGACTTTAAAACACCAATGGATTTAATATGGTCTGCATCGTAATCTCCAGTTGAGACGTATATTGTACCAGGATTGTTTGCATCACTAGAAGCACTTCGCATATCCGTTACTCCAATACCAGCAATAAAGTCTAGTTTTGGCGCCCAAGTATCACCATTGTCTGTTGATTTCCATATACCACCATTAGGTGCACTAACAAAAAGAACATTGTCAGAAGCAGGTACTTTTGTAAACCTCATAAAGTTAGTCAAACGTCCCATTTGCGGAAAGTTAGGGTAACCATTGGCATCTGGTACGGTTTGTGGCCCAACATTCATCCATTGTTGTTGACTCTGACTCGATCTCGCCTCCATGTTTTGAAGGTTTAAAGAGCCATCAGCATTTATTAGACCTGCATTATAATAACCTAATAGCTCATTAGGAAAATTACCATCAGCGTCAACTCTATCTTTCCAATAATATGCCCAGCGCTCAAATTGCTTTTCTGCCTTAATATCGGCTTTTGTAAAGTCAGTAGTGCTTTTCTTTAATGTAATCTCGTTTCTTACTTCATTGACTATATCGAAGTAATTGCTCCCTTCTTTAGTGGAAGCTTTTTTGTAGTCCAAAGTTTGTGCAAAAACTACTGAACTGCATAGACATAAAATTAAAATGTAAAATTTTTTCATAGTGAAATTGGTTTAAGTTATAAATAGCTATTACAAATATCTTTAACCAACTGAGAAAAAGGCATATAAACTATTACGCAATAACTACGCAGTCTATAAAACAATAGGTGATTTTAACATTTTGAACCTGTAGAAAAGAAATATGACAAAAAAACTAAGAAAAGTGTTTAAATGTATCTAACAAATACTCAACAAGGCTAAGTCCTTTATCTTTAATTTTAAGTTTTTTACCGATACGGTATCGCTTGCTTTCTATTGATCTTAGGGAAGTATTTAAAAATGCTGCGATCTCCTTGTTCTTGAAACCAGTAAACAAATA
The DNA here is from genome assembly GCF_965284585.1 of Winogradskyella ouciana. Taxonomy (NCBI): domain Bacteria; kingdom Pseudomonadati; phylum Bacteroidota; class Flavobacteriia; order Flavobacteriales; family Flavobacteriaceae; genus Winogradskyella; species Winogradskyella ouciana. The sequence goes on along the minus strand of NZ_OZ260095.1, from coordinate 2,284,805 downwards.
ATAACAAATGATTATCTCTGATTCATTTAATTGAGGATGCCTTTTAGATAGCTCATTGAAAAAATCTACATTGAGTTCATTTATAAGATTGAGGTGATCCGTACCATTACCGACAAGCGTAGAAGAATGCAAATGTATATTTCTGTATAAAGTCTTAATTTGTTCTTTTTGTTCTTTGGCATCGTTGATGTTAGAAATTCTTTTTATTTCCTTTTTAGATTCCTCAATAAACTTTTCAAACCCTTGTACCTTAACTTTTAACTTCTCATGGTTCTTCTTCAAATAACTATATTCATTGAGTTTATCCATAAAATCATTGATAGCACTTTTTAGCTTTTTGTGCCTTATAGCAAAAAAAGTTACCGCTGATAAAAGCAACAACAGCAATAATATCCACAAGGTTTTATTTATCTGCTTCTTTTTTGACTCGGTTTCTAATTTTTCCTCAGTATTTACCAATACCTTATTAGAGTTATAATTTGCAACAATCGTCTCTTTCAACAACCCTTTTTGAAACCTATTTAATGAATCGATATAAGCATTTGCTTTCTCTGTGTCTCCTATACTTGTATAAGCCTCTATGTATGTTTTAAAATATGTTTCCACATCAGAATTGTCCATTATATTACGTGCTGCAGCGGCACGCTGCAAATAATAAAATGTTGAATCCTGTGCATTGTTCTTTAAATGAATCTCGGCCAGATTACAATTGAGCGTAACAGTATGGATGTTATATAACCAATCTGTTAACGTGGTATCATTTTTTAAGGTCTTTATTTCGTTAAAGTATTTATGCGCGTTACCCAAATCATCTAAATACATGTAATTTGATGATAATAGAAACAGTGCATATAATTGATAAAATGCATCATCGTCAATCGCCTTATAGTAATCTAAATCATTTATTATCAATTGATTACTTGCTTCATAATTTTTATTATAGAATTCAGCATAGGCGTACATCTGCTTTACATCGGCAAGCCCGTGTTTATCGTCAATTAATTCAAAATAATGGTTTGATTTTTTAAGATAATCAAATGCAGACGAATCTTTTTTAATGATGAATACATTGTAAAACAACTCTAAATTTGCTCTACCTGCGATTTCATATTTCTCTTCTAGTTCTGCATATTTTAAAGTGAGTAAAAGATTTTGGTAAATATCAGATTGATTATCTAATCTATTATCCAATGTGGCTTTGACATCGTAGTATTCGGCTAAATGACCTTCTACATAATCTTCAACTGGTTTAGGTATGGAGTCTAGATATCGCAGACTCGCTTTGGGATTGGTCTGAATATTGTATTCTGCAGAGTCAATATATCTTAAATACAGTTCACTAGAATCCTTTTGAGCAAAACACAAAAAAGAATGCGAAAGCGCAATCAGAAATAAAATAAAAGTTTTGGTTACCGTAATCCTGAAATTCATCATATAAAAATATGAACTACGAAACTAAACATTTTAAAGAAAAGTAAACGAATTCGTACATTAAAAAAGTTAAGTCTAATAAATGTTTAAAATAAAAAAGCGACTCGTAAGTCGCTTCTTTTTTATGCTTTTAAATATATTAGACATTGATTTAATTCTGGGTTTTGATTGATTAGGGACTGAATAAAAATTCTTAATTCCTCGAGTTCGTGAGGCAGTAAACGTTTTACTGCTTTTTGCACTTCCTTACAGAATAATGTCACATCAAAACTAACCTTGCTGAGTACGGTTTTAGTGTACTCGTACATTGCTCTCGCCATAGGTAATTTTAAGTTTTAGGTTCTACAAAAGTAATTTTTCTCTATAGGCTATTGTTTCAATTAACGACTTCAAGTTATAAAAAATTTGAAAGAATTTAATAAGTTTAACAGCTTATTATGTTAAAAGTATAATTACGACGTTGAGTACAAATAATTATAAAAGAGAATTCTTACATTTTAAGTCATTGATTTACAAAAGCTTAATGCTAAAACCTATTATCACCATCTAACAAATCGCCTAAACCGCCAAGAATACTACCTTCACCTTTAGACTTTCCTCCGCCTTTTGCTGCAGACGCTAAAACACGTCCTGCCAATCTACTAAATGGTAAGGATTGTATATAAACTTTTCCTGGTCCGCGTAGTCTAGCAAAAAATAAACCTTCACCTCCAAAGATGGAGTTTTTAATGCCTCCTACAAATTCAACATCGTAGTCCACACCTTGCGTGAAACCAACAAGACAACCAGTATCTACACGTAAGGTTTCACCTGCTTGCAAAGTCTTTTCTGCCATCGTACCGCCAGCATGTACAAACGCCATACCATCACCTTCTAACTTTTGCATAATAAAACCTTCACCTCCAAAAAGACCTCTTCCTAATTTTTTTGAAAACTCTATACCAACACTTACACCTTTGGCTGCACAAAGAAAGGCGTCTTTTTGGCAGATAAACTTTCCTCCAAATACATTTAAGTCTATCGGAATTATTTTTCCTGGATATGGAGAGGCAAACGATACATTTCGCTTTCCCGCAAGGTCATTATAAAACGCTGTCATAAACAAACTTTCGCCTGTAAGGATACGTTTACCTGCTCCTAGAATTTTACCTAAAAAGCCTTTATCTTTTTGTGAGCCATCGCCAAAGATGGTGTCCATTTTAATGCCATCGTCCATCATCATAAAACTTCCCGATTCTGCGATAACTGCTTCTTGTGGATCGAGTTCTATTTCTACATATTGCATTTCTTCACCATAAATTCGGTAATCTATTTCGTGGGCATTTCTGTCTGTAAAGTCTGGTAATTTTTCCATGATATTTTTTCGTTTTTAGTTGATTCAATTATATGTTGTGGAAAATTGGTTTTTGTTACATATAAAATTATTGCAAGAATTAATGAGATTGCCACGCTTTGCTCGCAATGACATTAACTTTTAACTTTTTACTTCTAACTTTTCACTTTCAAAGTCCATTCAAAATTAAAAGAAGACACCTCCACTCCATCATTATTAACACCATTTGAATTTAGCCAAACGGTTTGTCCTTCTCCAGTTTCAATCGCTTTTGCAATAGCCTCATCTATTTTATGGCCTTCTTCGCATTTAAAGGTGATTCTTCCTGTTGCTTTTTTGGTAAAAGAAGCATTATTATTGGCCACCAACATAGAAATCTTTTTACCGCTTTCCCTTATTTTTTTCATCACCAATGCACCAGTCGTTAACTCAGCCGCCATACCTTGCACAGCCCAAAACATAGAGTTGAATGGATTTTGATTAATCCAGCGATGTTTTACAAAAACCACGCAAGTTGTATCATCTATATGCTTAGTTCTTACTCCTGTAAAGTAGGCTGCTGGTAGTTTAAATAATAAGTATTTATTAAGTTTAGAAGGTGTTATATTCATGTTGAGGGTTTAAAATTTCCACTAAAATAATTGAAATATCCCAACACTACTAATGTTAAAAAAATGTTAATTTTTAGTACTATGTGTAACATAATACCTTTTTAAAGACATATATTTGTATAAGAAACTATTATATACTTTTAAAAAATGATAGACAACCACCATAAAAATTTAGCGACATTTATTCATTTGTCCACCTTTTCGAGATTTATTATTCCGTTTGGAAATTTTATAGGTCCAATAGTGTTATGGGCAGCGAATAAGGAAAAGTCAGAATTTATAGATCAACATGGTAAGCAGGCCATTAATTTTCAGATTAGTGTTTTGTTGTATGCCATTATTATAGGTACCATAAGTGTTCCGTTTTTCATCTTTAAACTTTTTAGAGGCTTAGATTTTATCGATTTTCATGGATTTCATGATTTTCATATCAACGTAGGTGAACCCTCTCCTCTATTATATATAGGAGGTGGATTAGGTGCCTTAGCTATAATAGCATTTATCATAGAATTAGCACTGATCGTAAGAGCAAGTTTAGCAGCAAGGGATGGAAATAACTATAAGTATCCGCTGACCATTAATTTTTTAAAATAATTTAAACTGATTTATCACGCTAAAATTAATCAAAGTGTTATTTCAGTATTTCATCAATAATCAATCAAAAAATGAACAGTTTAATTGAATTAAAGAACCATATCAAATGACACGAGCGCAATCCGCAATCAATAATTTTAAATGAAACAATATGCTGCGTGCGCGAACTGCATGTGACTTTAATAAAAAATAGAAAACACACATGAAAATAGAAAACACAAAAGCACAAATGCGTAAAGGTGTTCTGGAGTATTGCATCTTATCCATCTTAAAAGATGAAGATGCCTATGTTGCAGAGATTCTGGGCACATTAAAAGACGCAAAAATGCTTGTTGTAGAAGGAACTATTTATCCGCTATTAACAAGATTAAAGAATGCTGGACTGCTCAGTTACCGCTGGGAAGAATCCACATCTGGACCGCCTAGAAAATATTATGGTCTTACGGAAACAGGAAAACTGTTTCTAAACGAATTAAACTCCACTTGGAGCGATTTACAAAATGCAGTTAACCTAGTAACCAGTACAAAAACAACGAAAAAATGAATAAAACAGTCAATATAAATTTAGCAGGTATATTCTTCCATATAGACGAAGATGCATATCTTAAATTACAACGCTATCTTGAGGCTATAAAACGTTCATTTACAGACTCTCAAGGACGTTCGGAAATCATTTCGGACATTGAAGCACGCATCGCAGAACTGTTCTCGGAGCGTATAGAAAACGACAAGCAAGTTGTTGGTATTAAATTAGTAGATGAAGTCATTGCTATTATGGGACAACCAGAAGATTATTTGGTTGATGACGAAATCTTTGAAGACGAACCACGCGCAAAACAATCGTATGACCGAAGACCAACAAAAAAGCTTTTTAGAGACACGGACAACTCATATATAGGAGGTGTTGCCGCAGGTTTAGGTCATTATTTTGCAATCGATTCTATGTGGATGCGATTGATATGGTTATTATTAGCCATAGGATCTGGTGGTACGTTCATCTTTATCTATCTTATCTTCTGGGCCTTAGTGCCAGAAGCAAAGACCACAGCCGAAAAACTGACCATGACTGGTGATCCTGTGAACATCAGTAACATTGAAAAAAAAATTAAGGACGGCATTGATTCGGTTGCAGAAACTGTAAAGAATGCTAATTTAAAAGAGAAAGGGAATACGATATTAGAAGAACTCGACAATGTTACTGAAAGCATTTCGGATACAGTAAAAAATGTGGATTACAAAAAACAAGGTAATCGTATAAAGTCTAGTTCCCAAACGTTTTTTGACACTATAGGAAACATCTTAATGTTCTTCCTTAAAGTTATTGCAAAGTTTATAGGTGTCATCTTAATTATAGTTGGTATTAGCACCTTGATAGCTCTAATTGTTGCCCTATTTTCTATCGGAATTACGGATGCCGTTCACTTTCCAGGAATGGACTTTATAGATGTGGCCAATGCCGCTAATATTCCAATTTGGTTAGTCTCAATGCTTTTATTCTTTGCTATAGGTATACCATTCTTCTTTATATTCTATTTAGGATTAAAGATATTGGTCAACAACCTAAAATCTATTGGTAATGTGGCTAAATTCACCTTATTAGGATTGTGGTTAATGTCCATTATAGGTCTCGTGATAATTGGAATAAAGCAAGCTTCAGAACATGCGTTTGATGCTAAAGTAACGACTAAAACCGAGTTGAATATAAAAGCCGGAGACACTATAAATTTAAGTATGACTGGCTTGGATAATTACAACAGTTATTACTATGACCATAGCAGCGGATTTAAAATTATTGAAGATGATAATGGTCGAAACCTTGTCTCTTCCGATGTTCGGTTTATTGTAAGATCAACAGCAGATTCTGTAGCCTCAATAATCGTAGAAAAAGAAGCCACTGGAAGCAATTATAACACAGCAAAAAAACGCGCAGAAAATATTAATTACAATTATGCATTATCTGGTAATGAACTGAAACTTGATGCTTATTTAACTACAGATGTTAACAATAAGTTCAGTGAACAAGAAGTAAGGTTAATTCTTTATATACCAGAAGGAACCATACTTTATACCGATAAAAATGTAAGACGATATCAACGCTACTCTATTGGGTATAACAATAATATTCTTAGAGATGCTAAAAGTGGCAAATACTTTAAAGTTATAAAGGATGATGTAGAGTGTCTTAATTGTGAGGAGGACGACGTTATAGAAATAGAAGGTGATTCACCATTTTACGAAAACACTCCTGAACCATCTTCGTCCAACGAAGAAAGGTCTGAAGTTAACGTTCAAATCAATGAAGATGGTGTTGATATTATAGTTAATGACAATTGAGGATAAAGATTCAACAGTTCGTCAGTTTTAAATTGAAAACCATAATTAAATCATACAAATTTGTATCATCAATCAATCAAAAAATGAACCAATCAATCAAATCACTTTTGCTGTGCAGTATCGGATTCCTAATGGCTTCCGATATTGCAACAGTTTAGGTGAAACAATCATCATTATCAATCAGAAAAAAATAGAAATCATGAGTACATTAGTAAGAGTAGTAGTAACAAGTATTTTAAGCATATTGTTGCTGTCCTGTGACTTTTCCATGAATTTTGGAGAAGGAGTAGATGGCAATCGAAATGTTGTAACCCAAGAAAGAACCATTTCAAATGACTTCGAGTCCATAAAAGTGAGCCAAGGTTTAGATCTTTACATTACACAAAGTAATGATGTATCACTAAATGTAGAAGCAGATGAAAATCTTCACGATCTTATTATGACCGAGACAGAAAACGGTGTATTGAGAATCTACACTACAGAAAACATAAGAAGAGCGGCTTCTAGAAGAATTAATCTTAATATAGTTGACATTTCAGCCATAAAGGCAACTAGCGGAAGTGACGTCTATTCAACCAACACCATAGATGTTGATGAGTTAGAACTTAACTGTACAAGTGGTGCGGACATAAGGTTAGATGTTAATACAACAACCTTAAATTGCCATTCTACCAGTGGTAGTGATATAAAACTTACCGGAACAACAAAAACGTTAATTGCCGAAGCTACAAGTGGTAGCGATATTGAAGCTTCGGGCTTAAATGCTGAAACCTCAAAAGTAAAAGCCACCAGTGGTGCAGATATTTCAGTTAATACTTCAAAAGAGCTAACGGCAAGAGCAACAAGTGGTGCTGATATCAGATATTCTGGCAGCCCAGAAAAAGTAGATAAATCCGATAGTTCTTCTGGCAGTGTACGAGGAAACTAAACGCTAAAAAAAACACAAAAATAGAATTTTAATATTTTTGTAATTACTTAGCAATCAATCAATTAAAAACCGTTTTAAATTCTATATAGAGTTTGGGGCGGTTTTTGTATATATTTGTTTAATAGCTTTAAAAGTGACATTATCCTTGATTTGTGTCATATTTATAGTTTAATAAACATTATACATGAAAAAATTATTACTTATTCTGATTGCAACAATGGTGACAGCTCCAACCGTTTTTGCACAAGAAAAGATTAAAGGAGACAGAAATGTTACCATTAAACAAACGTACATAGATGATTTTCATACGATTGTAGTCAATGGTGATTTTTCTATTGAAATTGTATATAATAGTAAGCCTTCCGTAAATGTAGAAGCAGATGATAACCTACATGATGTCATACAATTTGATGTTGCAGATGGTGTACTCACTTTTGTAGAAACCATGCGAATTACATCAAAAAAGAAACTCCTTATAACCGTTAATTATGGTGATGCCCTACAGCATATTGAAACAAGAGGTGATGGCGAAATTAGATCATTAACATCTATGGAACTAGGTGATGCATCTTTAACTACATCAGATAATTCTAGAGCCTACTTAAACATTAGAGCCAAGAATTTTGTTTACAAAAGTACTGGTAAATCAAAAACACGATTAAATTTAACGGCAGATTCAACCAAAGTAGAACTTAGCGATAATAGCAAATTAGATGCACTTATTAATAGTAAAGTAGCTGATTTTGATTTATATCTGCGTTCTGATGCTGTTATTGAAGGCTCAGCAAACAGCTCTGTGATAAGACTGGATAACTCAACAAACTTCAATAGCCCAAAATTTGATGTTAAAACCGTAGATGCTACTTTAGAAGATAATAGTGACTTAACCATTTCAGCTTCGGATAGTATTACAATAGCATCTTCTGGTGATAGCGAAATTTATTTGTATGGTAGTCCAACCATTACAATCACCAAGTTTGAAGATACCTCTAAGCTTCAAAAGAAGAAATTATAGACCATAACTAATTACAAATAAGAAAGCCGTAGTTTATCACTTCGGCTTTTTTTATATTCTATAGCAAATTTTTAATTATAGGTTGAAGTAGATACCTCAAAATCAGATTCTTTAGCTGCTAAATAACGTTCTGCATCTAGAGCCGCCATACATCCAGTACCAGCAGCTGTAACAGCTTGTCTATAAACATGGTCCGCAGCATCACCACTTACAAAAACACCTTCAACATTAGTCTTACTTGTACCAGGTACTGCATTAATAATGTAACCTGTTTCATCTAAATCTAAATAATCCTTGAAGATATCAGTGTTTGGCTTATGACCTATTGCAACAAAAAATCCGGTTGCAGGTATATCAAACTTTTCATTTGTTTGGTTATTGAAAACCCTAACTCCAGTAACAACTTGGCCGTCACCTAAAACCTCTTCAGTTTCGGTATTATATAATATCTCAATGTTTTCAGTGTTCTTAACACGGTTAGCCATAATTTTTGAGGCTCTAAACTCATCGCGTCTTACCAACATCGTCACTTTTTTACAAAGTTTAGACAAGTAATGAGCTTCTTCACAAGCACTATCTCCTGCTCCAACAATAACAACTTCTTGATTTCTGTAGAAGAAACCGTCACAGACAGCACATGCTGAGACTCCGCCACCCAGCTGTAAATATTTCTGCTCAGAAGGTAATCCTAAATATTTGGCAGAAGCACCTGTAGAGATAATAACAGTTGAGGCATGAATTTCCTTTTCATCATTTACCCAAACTTTATGAACATCGCCAGAAAAATCGACCTTCGTTACCCAACCATGTCGCACATCAGTACCAAAGCGCTCGGCTTGTTTTTGCAGTTCAATCATCATTTCTGGCCCAGTAATACCATCTGGGTATCCTGGAAAGTTCTCAACATCATTAGTCGTCGTTAACTGACCACCAGGTTGCTCACCTTGGTATAACACAGGAGCCATATTCGCTCTAGACGCATAAATGGCTGCTGTATAGCCTGCAGGTCCAGAACCTATTATCAAACATTTTATTTTTTCAATTGTATCAGACATATCTTGTATTTTATTACAGGACAAAAGTAGGATTTTTGATTAAATCCTTACATAGAAGTTATCAACACTAACAATGGTGTTATAAATATTATAAATCGCTTCACTTTGTCCTTTAAATTTCGTAATTTTTAAGTGTTAAATAGCAAAATCTAACAAATCATGACATCTAAATTCCTAATCTTTAGCCTCGCTCTGGCTCTTGCATTCTCTTGCAAGGAAGCTCCAGAAAATGACAACTCTACGGAAGTAGAAACAGAACAACAAGACAAACTTAATAGCCTTAAGGGCACATGGGAACTTACAGGCTTTTATAACTACAAAGACAATGTGGTTGTAGATTCTTTTGAGATGAATCCAGAATTTAGGCAACTAAAAATGTATTCTGATACTAAGGTAATGTGGTGCAAACACAGACCTGCAGATTCTTCGGAATGGTTTGGTTATGGCACTTACGATTACGATGGCGAACGACTGACAGAAGTCCTGGATTTTGGTTCAGCGGTTATGGATCAGGTAATTGCAGAGAAAAAGGAATTTATTTTTGAATTGGATTTACAGACGAATAAATTTCAACAAATCGAACTGGACGAAGATGGCAATAGGATATACTCTGAAAATTATGTGAGGGTGGAATGACTACAAAGAAAAGACCTCGGGTTTTAAGCCGAGGTCTTTTTTTTGTCAATAAACTAGATTGTTTTCTTTTTTAATCTACCGTGTCTTCTACATCGTCAACGACATCTTCTACATCATCTGCTACATCGTTTTTCGTTTCTCTACAACTTGTTAACGCTGTTGACATTGTAAATAATAATACAAATGCTAAAATTAATTTTTTCATAATGAATGGTTTTTAGTGTTAAAGTGGAATTTTATTCTTTTAAATATAATTAATTACTTTTTAAGTAAGCCTTTAAATAATGAGGCTATAAAAAGTACTAAGAATATGAAGAAGATTACCTTAGCTATTCCTGCTGCCGCACCTGCTATTCCTCCAAATCCTAATATCGCTGCAATTAATGCAATTACTACAAATGTGATTGTCCAACGTAACATAATTTTATGATTTTAATGTTTAAAATTCAAAACTTGACTATCAAATTTCTTACTATAAAGTTAACTTAATCAATAGCTTATGATTAACTTATTCAAATTAAAAACTATCTTAAATCATATAAAAAAAGAAGGGCACTTATGACAAATGCCCTCCTTCGATCTAACCTACTAACTAAATTATTAATGGATATCTTCTAACGCATTAATTTTTGTTAGACCTTCATTAATAATATTTTTTTGTGATTGCAATATGGATTTAGTGCTCAGAGGCAGACTTGTTTCCTTTAATATCTCTTCATATTCATTTACTGCTGCTTTTTCGCCTCTTATTGCTTCTTCTAACATGGATTCTTCATCATCACTAGAAAATAGACTTTTTAAATCCATCCATGCTCTATGCACTGTCCCTGTTAGACTTCCCCCTTTATCCACATCTTGGTTAAAACTTCTAATCTCTCTCTTTAGTTCATGACCAAAGTTATAACGTTCTTGTGCTTTGTTTTCAAAGTAAGCTTTTAAAGAAGGGTTATCAACATTCTCGGCGGCCTTTTTAAATCCTTTCTCTGCGTCATAGGTTTTTTCCAACAACGCGTTTAGTTTATTTCCGACTTCTTCTGTGTATGTGCTCATAACTTTTTTTATTTGATTATAGATAATTTACTTTTGGGATGTCTACCATTTATTAGTCTAGGTTTATTAGTCTAGGTGTATCCCTCTTTCTTTTCTACCATAAAATTAAACAACAGCTTTAGTTAATCTTAATGCAAATGCTACAGAAATTGACACTAATGATTTAATTCATAATGTTGGTTTGTAATTGTTTATAAGCTTAAGCATTGAAGTCTCTGTTTCTGTTAATCCATCGATACTTTTACTTTTTTGTTAGGAGAAATAAGGCTTAATTGTTCCATCGAGATAACTTTCGGTAATTTTTGGGTGCACATAATATTTTCTAACAACATTTCTTTTATTTCCCAAAGCTTTTACTGCGTTATCTACAGCTGTTAATACTTTCTTATTTGCTTGGTCTTTGTCTAGTTCGATTCCTAGCTTCATTAAGATTTTAAAACATATTTTACTTGCACCCCAAGTCCTAAAACCCTTAGCCGTAAAGAGCTCACCGGAAATGTCTTGTAAATATTCATTGACCATCGACGAGCTATCCACGCAATGTTTTGCACCATCTTCATCGTAATACTTAAAATAATTCCCATCCAGGAATTTCCTCTCATTAATGTATTAATTTTATAAGTTTTTTATTCTTAATCGTTACGCGGTACGTTTTACCTCGCTTTTTTTTCCGTTGCATATTTTAAATCAAAACTGTCAAAGAATTTTTCAGGCTTGGAATATAATCGCTTAGCGAACCCAATTGATTGTTTTATTTTTCATAGCACATTATCACAGAACTATCTATGATCCTTCATGTAGTTATTGTACTTATTGGCTAAGTCTTTCTTTTGCTTTTCACTAAGAACTTTACCTGATAATTGAAAGAACGCGTGTTCCTCATCGTCTAAATGGTGCTCAACTTTTTCTTTCAAATTTTTGGCGATTTTTAACCATGCAGAAGAATCCATTTCGGTATCTTCTAGCTGTTCAATCAACTCGTCTATTTCATGATGCTCTGCAATACCGTGTCTAGCATGCTCTTGCATCATATCTGTTGGGATAAGAGGTTTGTAAAAATGTCGTTCTTCAGCATTTGCATGTATTGTTAATTCTTTTCTAAGTGCTTTAAAAAGTTCTTTTCTTTTAGCAGTGTCTCCGGAAGTATCCACCAATTTATCCAATAGATTTCTTTGAATATCATGATCTCTTCTTATCGCTTCGTAAATTGTCATAGTTTGTATAGTTATATTTTGTTGCTTATAAAATTAATAGGACTCTAAACCGAAGATGTGCTCATTTAAATTAAAATGTATCCCTTTTAGATGCAAATAGTAGTAAATTAGTTATATTAGCCGAACTTTGTCATAAATTTTTTAATCATAAAATTATGCTTATTTGCATCCCTGATATTAGTGGTTTTACAAAATTTATGAGTGAGACAGACTATGAGCTAAATTCCAAGGTCGTACCGTCGTTATTAAACGAAATTATCTATTCTAATGAGATCGGACTAAAGGTGTCCGAAATTGAAGGTGATGCTGTGCTTTTTTTTAAAAGAGGTGAGTTGCCTCCATTAAAAGATTTAATAGCCCAATGTGAATTCTTTTATACCCAATTTTACAAACAGTTAAGGGCATTACATGATGATTTCAAAGATGTTAAAGATGGTAAAAAAATATCTCAAACCTTAGGTCTTAAAATAGTACTCCATTTTGCAAAAGGTGTAGATTCAGTACAGATAGGAAAACACATTAAACTTGTGGGAGAAGATGTAATTGTAGCTCACCGCTTGCTAAAAAATAAAATAGATTGTGAAGAATATATATTGCTTTCTAACGAATTACTAAAACAATATACCTTTAATGAAGCCGATACAAACACATTTTTGGATCAGCTGAAAAAAGGCAAAGATTATTATGAACATATAGGAGAAATCGAGTATTCCTACATTGATTTTAAACCTTTAATATAGAGCTAACTTATTTATGAAAGAAGTATTAATCAGTGCTAAAGACACTCGAGAGATTATTGAGCAACTCCAACAAAGTATAGGTGGAGAAATTATTGATTCTTGGGGAAAGTCTAGGTTAGATGTTAATAATAATACCGCAAAAGGAAACATAAGAGTAGTTACTTTTGATTGGGGAGTTAATGTTATGATATTTAACATTATATTTCATGAAGATGTTACGTTAAAGATAGAAGCTACTGAGTTTAATCCGGTTCGTTTCATCTACAATTTAAACGGTGAATTTTACCATAGGTTTGGTATTAATAGCCGTGAAGAATTAGTAGAACAATTCCAAACATTGATAACTACGAATAAAACAGATGGATTTGATTACTTTAAGTTTAAGAAAGATACCGAACTAGATATAAATTTCATTCAGATCATAAGAAAAGATTTTCTTAAAAAAAGAACTACAAAAGTATCTTCTCTAAATAGTAAGCTGCAAAATGTTTTTGTTGACACCGACCACGAAAATAGATTTTCGCATTACGGAGCTTTAAATCTTAAAATGGCAGACCATGTCAAAAAACTGCATAACGTGAAGCAAAAAGGCATGGTGAAAATCTTAAAAATGGAAGCTCAAATTTACCAAATATTATCGTTACATATTCAACATTACAATAGACAGTCACAAGGCGTACCTTTGCCGACGTCTCTGGTAAAAAGTGAGTTAAAGAAAATAAGAAAGCTTGGTAACAAAATTCTTAAGGAGCCTTCACTAGACTATAATCTAGACGACCTCTCGGCAGAATGTGGGTTGTCACAAGCAAAACTTCAAGATGGTTTTAAATTTCTTTTCTCCAGAACTGTTACCGAATATATAAGACATGTAAGGTTAGAATCTGCAAGAGAATTAATGAGAACAACAGATTTAAATATATCACAAATTGTGTACACCATAGGCTTTACCAGTAGAAGCTATTTTTCTAAAATATTTAAAGAAAAATACGGAGTTACACCCAACCAATTTAGGAAACAAATGGTGAGTAAGATTACAGTTGGCGCTGTATAAAATTACTTAAATATCCACTTGCGTATTAAAGCTATAAGCCCATATTTTCCGGTAAGTTTTAAAGCTGAACTTACCCAGTTTAATGGCTTTAGGTCTTCTTTATACTCATTTTTCATAAGTTTAAGTTCTTCCCAAGCAATATCGCGCTCTAACCTTAAGCGTTTAAGGTTGTTCTCAATATCTTTAAATGATGAATATACTTTCATATCAATCGAAAAATTTTAAACTAAATGTTTTAATAATAAACCTGTTGATCTTTGCCCGGAGACTATAGATTATAAGTGCCACCGCCAAAAATATGATCCCAACAGATAGGTAACCCAATACCAAACTCTCGAAAACATTACCCAACTCAATAGCCAGTGCCACGGCCAAGAAAATAATACCTATAAAAGCTATGCCACCAATTAACAATATCTTGGCGAGCAAACTCATTGTCAGTGTGAGTTGTTGGAAGACCTTTAACTTAAAATATTGGTGAGACGTTTTTAAGTAACGCTCACCAATTTCTGACGCTTTATCGGTTGTATTATTAATATCGTTAAATACACTCATTGACTAGGCTGTTTTTGCTGTCTTTGTTGATTTACTGTTTTTCTGAAGATTTTTATTTCTTTCCTTTAAGTCTTTCAACTTTGCTTCTAAGGTAGTAATGACATCTTCCGCCTTGTAACTTGCGTTAGACACTATAGATTCAACTTGACTATCTAAATTACCCTTTTGTGTTGAAATAGAATTTCCAATAGAATCTTTTAATTCTGTAGCCTTTTCTGCAAGTTGATTTCTTCTCGCCTCAGCCTCTTCGGCGATTCGTCGTCTTGTTTCACTTCCTTTATCTGGCGCAAACAAGATTCCTAATGCTGCACCTGCTGCTGCACCTACTAAAATTCCTAAAACTGTATTTCCGTTATTACTCATATTATTTTGTGTTTAATTGTTATTGTTATTTGTCGTTGACGCTAATATATAATCAATATACGGCCAACCTTAACTCTTTTGATATGGATTTTTGCTATTATGCCAAATACTTTTAGCGTTAAACATTTTTGTATTAGAATTAAGATAAAATCTCCAATAAATTTAAATTTGAACTAACAAACAAAACTATGAGCGACACCATAAATACATATAATCCTTACAACGGGGAACACATTAAAACCTACAAGCTAGATTCGAAAGTTCTTTTGGATAAAAAATTAGAGTTGGCAAATGCCACCTTTAAATCTTGGAAATTGCTCGAAATAAGTGAGCGTGCTAAACTGTTACAAAAACTTGCTGATGAGTTGCTAGCAGATAAAGACTCGCTGAGCAAGCTCATAACTTTAGAAATGGGCAAACCCATAACAGAAAGCAAGGCCGAGATTGAGAAATGTGCTTTTTTGATTCAATTCTATGCACATAACGCAGACCAATTTTTAGCTGATGCCATCATAGAAACAGACGCACATGAAAGTTATATCAGTTACGATCCGCTAGGTTGTATTTTGGCGGTTATGCCTTGGAATTACCCTTTTTGGCAAGTGTTTAGATTTGCCATCCCAACACTCATAGCTGGTAATGTGGCTTTATTAAAACACGCCTCTAATGTCACTGGGTGCGCGACAGCGATTGAAAAGCTATTCAATAAGTCAGGTTTTCCAGAGGGTTGCTTTCAAACTTTATTGGCCGACCACGATACCATAGAAGAGATTATTGGCAATGACATTGTAAAAGCAGTAACTTTAACCGGAAGTGAAAAGGCTGGTAAAAGTATTGCCCGGACCGCTGGTAAACATCTTAAAAAAACAGTATTAGAGCTAGGTGGCAACAATGCTTGTATAATTTTAAAGGATGCCGATTTAGATAAGCATCTAGATACCATTGTTAAAGCTAGAATGCAGAATTCAGGTCAAAGTTGCATTGCTGCAAAACGTTTTTTGGTAGAAGAAGAAATCTATGATGAATTCCTTGAGCAGTTCACCAAAAAAGTGAAAGCGCTAAATTATGATGACCCTCTTAAGGAAGATACCAATATGTCCTGCTTGGCAAGACCAGATTTAGCTGATATTTTAGAAGAGCAAGTTTCTAAATCTGTTGAAAAGGGAGCTAAAGTACATTATGGTAACACAAGAGATGATGCCTATTATCAACCAACCATATTGACAAATGTTACTGAAGACATGCCAGTGTTTAAAGAAGAGACCTTTGGGCCAGTTGCACCTATTATTAAAGTTAAGAATTTAGATGAGGCCATTGCAATGGCATCTAATTCTAGATTTGGTCTTGGGACTATGATATTTACCAAGGATTATAAAAAGGCTTCTAAAAAGGTTTTAGCTATTGAAGATGGAGCATACTTTATCAACGAAATGGTAAAATCAGATCCAAGGTTACCTTTTGGTGGAACAAAAGCTTCTGGATACGGGAGGGAATTATCTAAAGAAGGTATTTTGGAATTTGTAAATAAAAAGACGATATTTATTAATAAGTAAAAATATAAATTATGAAATTTGTAAAAGAAGAAGACGAAGAAAGAGATGATTATATTCTGCAGAAAGATGCGAAAACCAAATTTGGAGCAACTTTTATCATCATAACATTAATTATACTGATAATAGCCGTAGCAATTTCAGGTATATTTTTTGAATGGTATTGACCACTTGGAAAGAACCATGGGAGCTTGATGATAAGCGCAGATTTTGCTGGTTCCTTATTGATGAAATAGATATGGCACTTTAAGTGCCATATTACCGATTAACCGAAATGTTAGATTTTAGCTCTGAAGTTACAGTTAAAACTATAGCAAAGAAGAAATAGCTAACACATGTATCAGGGCTTCATTTCAACAAAATGAATCAAGTAAGAGTAAAAATTCTATATATTCCGAAAATTACATGAGAATTTAATAAAAATTGAATTCTTTACGTAGTTTTGGCGTAATTATTCTAAGACGACAGTTTCTTAGTTTATCATATATTCTTTTTAGACTTTGAAATGAAATCCAATTTCCGTGATTATTTAATTTTTTGACCTTTTGAAAGGACATCCAGATATTTTCACCATTTCCAACATTATAGATTCCTGCAGAAAAAGGAAATCTATTTAATTTAATACTAGAGTTTAGTATGGTTAACTGATGGTTAAAATATAAATTTATTTTGCCCTTGTCAAAAAAGTGACCTATCAACTCAGGTTTAACAATGATAGAACTGCCACAGAGATAATTGAATTTTTTCGTCATTACTAAAAAATTTCGCCAATTGAAATCTATATAACCTTTTTCTAAATACCACCCAGACAAATCATTTTCTCTATTATTTATAAAAGCCGCAACCCTATTACTTATAAAATCGTCCGAATCTACCAACATAACATAATCTGTGTTGAATTTTTTATCAGCATACCCAACACCAAGCTTAATTTTATCTCCTTTATCAATTCTTTGACTAATTAAGTATTCCTTTCGACTGATTTTCTCTTTGGCAGGAGGTGAAAAAATCGGATGAATAAAATGTAAGCTTTTATGTTTAAACTCAATTTTGGGAATTTCATGACAAATTATTACAACTTTAAAATTAGAATCTGTCTGGTTACATACCGACCTTAAAGTTCTTTCAAACATTTGACAAAATTGTGCCCAATTTGTAGCAACCGACTTACTTTTAACAGGTATAACAAACGTTAGCATAGATAACAGTTAACAACTCTAATATAAAAAAAATTATTAATTACAAGTGTTACAGATCTACGCTCAGCAAAAGTTTTATAAGCAAAAAATCCAACCATTTTAATGATTGGATTTTATTTGTCGGGGTGGCAGGATTCGAACCTGCGACCTCCGCGTCCCAAACGCGGCGCGATAACCGGGCTACGCTACACCCCGAAATGGTTATCTTATCTTTTCAAAACGCATCCATAGTAATTGCAAAATCACAGCTACAATAGAAAACGGGTGCAAATATAATTTATTTCTTAAATGTAAAAGACCTTTTTATCATAAAAAAATACATTTATTTAAATCTTTAAATTGGAAATAAAAAAGAGTAATTTCGCCTTAGGCCCTTTATATTATTCCTTATCCTTTATGGCAAAAGTCTTTCAAATTCTAATCTTCTCTTTATTATTTACATTTAGTTCTTTTGCGCAAAACTTCAATGGGAAAATTTTAGATAAGACTAACGGTATTGCGTTAGAAAACACCTTAATAATTAACCTAAAGACTTTAGATACTACATTTTCTGATGGTAATGGGAATTTCAAAATTAAAGAAAGTGGTAGGTTTAAAGTAAAACGCATTGGTTACAATGAGGAAATTGTTGGCATAGAGCTTTCAACTTTCAAAATCATTGAATTGACTTCTGACCCTTCGCAATTAAATGAAGTTATTATAACAGCAAATCATTTACCTAAATCTTTAAAAAAGTCCACCGCATCCATTGAAGTGATTAATCAATCTCAAATACAACGATACAATAATGCCGATTTTTCTCCAATATTAAATTCTACACCAGGTATTTTTATGCAAAGTGGAGCGCTCAACACTAATCGCATCACCATAAGAGGTATTGGAGCAAGAAATCTGTTTGGTACATCAAAAATCAGAGCTTACTTTAAGGACATTCCTTTAACAAATGGAAGTGGCGAAACGACAATTGAGGATTTTGAATTGGGCTCATTATCTGAAATTGAAATTATAAAAGGAGCGACATCCAGCAGTTTTGGTGCCGGATTGGGAGGAACCATTCTACTCAAACCCAAATATAATTTTGGTAATTCAACAAAGGTATCATCCGAGTTTACCGTTGGTTCATTCGGGCTTATTAAAGAACTAACAAACCTCAACATTGGTCTAAATAAGAATGCCATTAATTTCACGCATAGTATTACAGCGAGTGATGGTTATCGTGATAACAATGACTACAACCGAAATACGTTCACATTATCATCAAAACATATTCTCAATGCTAAAAACGACATTTCAGTTCTAGCAAGTTTTGTTAATCTCAAGGCTTTTATTCCAAGTTCTTTGAATGAGTCGGATTTTAAAAACAGTCCCAGTTCAGCTGCTTTTACCTGGGGAAGGTCAAAAGGTTTTGAAGATTCAGATCGAGGGATTATCGGCATAACGTGGACCAATCAACTCAACGAAAATTTCCAGCAAGTGACTAGCATTTTTACTTCTTTTAGAAGCAATTATGAGCCAAGACCTTTCAATATTTTAAGTGAAAATAGTTTTGCCTTAGGGTTAAGGTCTAGGTTGTTGGGCAGCACTGCGCTTTTTAAAAAGAAACTGAATTTCACCATTGGTGGAGAATATTTTAAGGATAATTACAACTACAAAACTTTTGATAATTTATATGAGGATTTTGAAGAGGGAACTGGAAGCATACAAGGAAACGAGCTTTCAGATTTCAAAGAAAAAAGAAGCTATTACAATTTGTTTTTTGAAAGTGATTATGAACTTTCTTCACGCACAACATTCACATTTGGCATCAACCTCAACAAAACGTCTTATGATTTAGAAGACAGGTTTGAAGTTTCAAACAATAATCCCGATCAATCAGGCGAATTTAAATTTAAATCTATTGTTTCACCAAAATTTGGTCTATCACATGCTTTGACCGATTATATGCATTTATTTTCAAGCATAAGTCAAGGGTTTTCATCGATTTCATTAAGCGAAACCCTTTTACCGAACGGACAAATCAACCAAAACCTAAAACCCGAAACCGGCTGGAACTACGAAATAGGCAGCAGAGGACTCCTGGCAAAAGGAAAATTGCAATACGGTATTTCTGTTTATAGGCTAAACATTAGCAATTTAGTAGTGTCGAGAAGAACTGCACAAGACGAGTTTATAGGCATCAATGCTGGTAAAACAAGGCACGATGGTTTAGAGTTAAAGTTAGATTACAGTGTAGTGAGTTCAGATAAGCTTAAAATCAATACCTATTCAAATTACACTCTCAACAATTTTAAGTTTGATGAATTTGTTGATGAAGACTCCAATTTTTCTGGCAATGATCTTACAGGAGTACCAAGTCAAGTATTTAACCTTGGTATCGATTACAGTTTCAACTTTGGGCTATACGGCAATTTTAATTACAGGTATGTTGGCGAAATTCCTATAACTGACAGTAATAGTTTATATAGCGATGCTTATGGTATTACTTATGCTAAAATCGGTTATGAGAAAGCTTTTGGAGACCATTTCAGCTTAAACTTTTCCTTTGGAGTTAATAACCTATTTGATACAACATATGCATCACAAATATTGGTCAACGCCACAGGATTCAACGGTGCTGCACCACGCTATTATTACCCAGAAAATCCCATAAATTATTATGCTGCCATTCGATTAAATTATGTTTTTTAAGTATCTTGTCCTAAAAGAAAAACCATGAAATTCCTTTATTCAAAATTTGCAGTAATCTTACTAATGACATTAAGCTTTACGGCATGTGCACAAGACAAAAATCCTGTCAATAATCAAAATACCCATGAAGTCGTAGTCCCAGAATTAAATATTCCTTGGGGATTCACTTTTTTACCAGATGGGGCTATGTTAATCACCGAAAAAAGTGGTGAACTCATTCACTTTAATGATGGTGAAAAGACGACTATTTCTGGCTTACCAGAAATATATGTTCGTGGACAAGGTGGACTTATGGATGTTATTCTTCATCCAGATTTTGAGAACAATAAATACATTTACATTTCCTATGCGTCGTCTGAAGGCGAAGGAGATGGCGGCAATACAGCAATAGCCAGAGCGAAACTAAACGGTAATACGCTTACGGATCTAGAAGTGTTATACAAAGCGACTCCAAATACAAGAAGAGGTCAACACTTTGGCTCTCGATTGGTATTCGATAAAGACGGTTATTTATTTTTCACCATCGGAGAGCGTGGAGATAGAGACACCAACCCTCAGGACATTACGCGCGATGGTGGCAAAACATATCGTATTAACGACGATGGAAGCATCCCAGAAGACAACCCTTTTGTAAACGATGCTGATGCCAAAAAAGCCATTTATTCTTACGGTCATAGAAACCAGCAAGGCATGACGCTTCATCCTGATACAAAAGAAATTTGGACACACGAACATGGTCCAAGAGGTGGTGATGAAATAAATATTGTAGAACCTGGCAAAAACTACGGATGGCCAGTTATTAGCTACGGTGTTAATTACAGCGGAACAAAATTCACTGACCTTACAGAAAAAGAAGGCATGGAACAACCGCTTCACTATTGGGTGCCTTCAATAGCACCGAGTGGTATGGCATTTATAGATAGTGACAAATACGGAGATTGGGAAGGCAATCTATTGGTAGGCTCGTTAAAATTTAATTATTTGGATATGTGTACCATAAAAAATGGCAAGGTTGTAAAGGAAGAACGTTTGCTCAATGATATCGGAAGGGTTCGTTCTGTTGAACAAGGACCAGATGGTTATATCTACGTTGGAGTAGAAAATTTAGGAATTGTAAAACTGATTAGAAAATGATAAAAATATTTAAACTCTTAATTCTTGTATTACTGGTAACTTCATGTAATTCAGAAAAGAAGAAAACAACCAAAGTAGACTATCCGGAAAAGACATCCTTGGCTCAAAAAGATACAAAATTAACATCCAGTATGGAACGCGGAAAATCAGTTTATAACGATATGTGCATCACTTGCCATATGGCAAATGGTAAAGGAGTACCTAAAGCATTTCCGCCATTGGCCAATGCCGATTTTTTAAAGGACAACCAAGAGGAAAGCATAAGAGGTATTAAAAATGGCATGTCTGGGGAAATGGTTGTTAATGGCGTTACCTATAACAGTGCCATGGCGCCTTTAGGACTTTCCAACGAGGAAGTGGCAGATGTTATGAATTATATTAACAATAGTTGGGGAAATGATTATGGCGAATTTATTACTGCCGAAGATGTTGCAAAAACCATCAATAAATAACACTATTTGGTTAAATTTGCACAACTAATATAATCTACAAATCACAATGCTTATAATCGGAATTGCAGGAGGAACAGGATGTGGCAAAACTACCGTTGTTAACACACTTCTTAACGAACTCCCTGAAGGTCAGGTAGGTGTTATTTCACAAGATTCTTACTATAAAGACACTTCTCACCTCAGTTATGAGGAACGTGTAAAGATCAATTTTGACCATCCACGTTCTATCGATTTCGATCTGTTGGCGAAGCACCTAAAAGAGTTAAAGGAAGGGAAATCCATAGACCAACCTGTATATTCTTTTGTCAAGCATAATCGTACAGGAGATACTATTTCTACAAAGCCTAGAAAGGTAATGATCGTTGAAGGAATTTTAATTCTTACCAATCCAGAAATCAGAGAATTGTTCGATATAAAAATATTTGTCCACGCAGATTCAGACGAGCGCTTAATCCGAAGATTAAAGAGAGATATTACGGAACGTGGACGTGATATAGACGAGGTTCTTACAAGGTATCAAAACACTCTAAAACCTATGCACCAGCAGTTTATTGAACCTATGAAGGAGTATGCCGATATTATTATTCCTAACAACAAATACAACACAGTAGCCGTAGATATCGTTAGAACCATAATTAACGAGCGTTTATAATGGGAATCTTTGATAACAAATATTTAAAACCTTTTAAAAACATTTACCTACTAGTTTTTATAGTATTTGCTATCTGGATGTTATTTTTTGATGCACATTCCTTATTATTTCATTACGAGCTCAACTCAGATATGAAAGAATTGGAATATCAAAAAGAGCATTATAAAAATGAAATGAAGAAAGACAACAAAGCCATTAAAGAGCTTAGTACTGAAGAAGGCATAGAACGTGCTGCACGTGAGAATTATTATATGAAGAAACCCAATGAGGATATTTTCATTATTGAATACGAAGATAGTATAGCCAAAGAAAAACAAGATGAGTAAACCTTTATTTGATGAGTTTGAAGGAGTATCTTCAAAAGCTTGGAAACAAAAAATTCAGTTCGATTTGAAAGGTGCGGATTATAACGATACCCTGATTTGGAACACCAGTGAAGGTATTGATGTAAAACCGTTTTACCATTCCGATGAATTTGAAACCTGGCCAGAAATATCAGCCAGTAAAGCCACAGCTTGGAAAATTTGTCAAGCCATTGAGGTACAAAATGAAAACGATGCCAATATCGCTGCAAGAGACGCTATAGAATGTGGTGCAGAAAGCATCTTGTTTATTGTGCATTCTGAAAACATTTCAGTTACCGATTTACTTTCAAACATCGATTTAATAACTATTGATGTTCATCTGAAATGTAATTTCCTATCAGAAGAGTTTACTAGTAAAATCAATAAAGCCACACTGAGCGAAGCTGAAGCGCCAAACAATATAACAACAATACACACAGACATCATTGGTAACCTAGCTAAAACAGGTAATTGGTACAGCAACCTCAAGGAGGACCATTCAAAATTTGAATGCATAGTAAAGCAAACCAATGAACTCAGCATTGACTTAAGCCTTTACCAAAACGCAGGCGCAACAATTATACAGCAATTAGCTTATGGTTTGGCACATGCCAACGAGTATCTTAACCATTTAGATAACGTCATTGCGAGCGAAGCGAAGCAATCTCTCAAAGTAACGTTCAACGTCTCAGTCGGCTCAAATTATTTCTTCGAAATCGCTAAACTCAGAGCCTTACGACAATTATGGGCAACTCTAGCTTCAGAATATGATCTGAATACCGATTGCAAAATCATAGCAACACCAAGCAAACGCAACAAAACCATTTACGATTACAACGTGAATATGCTTCGCACCACAACCGAATGCATGAGTGCCGTTTTGGGAGGAGCAAATACTATATGCAACTTACCTTACGATGCCTTGTACCATAAACCCAACGAATTTGGTGAGCGCATATCTCGAAATCAACTCTTGGTTTTAAAAAACGAAAGCTATTTTGATAAGGTAAATAATCCGGCAGACGGAGCATATTATATTGAAAGTTTAACCGAACAACTAGCAGAAAAAGCCTTAGATGTTTTTAAGGATATTGAATCTAACGGAGGCTTTTTAAGTCAATTAAAAGAAGGGACAATTCAACGAAAAATTAAAGAAAGTGCAGCTAAAGAACAAGCAGATTTTGATGCAGAAAAATTAGTGCTTTTAGGCACGAATAAACACCCAAATCCTGCTGATAAAATGAAAAATGAGCTAGAAATCAATCCTTTTTTGAATATTGAAAAGCGCAAAACATTGATTGAACCAATAATTGAGAAAAGATTATCTGAAAAATTGGAAACCAAAAGATTAAAAGAAGAACAAAACTAAGTATAGACAAAATCTATAGTTTGTTTTACATTCAAAAACGTACAAAATGTCAAGAAAAAATCTTCAACATATAAAACTTAATTCAAAACCTTCGGGTTATGAGCCACACGATGATAAAAAAGAATATCTCACAGCTGAAGATATTAATTTAAAATCGACCTATTCAAAAGTTGATATTGAAGACTTAGAACATTTGGATTTTGTAGCAGGTATTGCACCTAATCTTCGAGGTCCTTACTCGACAATGTACGTACGCAGACCATGGACAATTAGGCAATATGCTGGTTTTTCAACAGCAGAGGAAAGCAATGCCTTTTACAGACGTAATTTAGCTGCTGGACAAAAAGGACTTTCCGTAGCCTTTGATCTTGCAACGCACAGAGGTTACGACTCAGACCACGAACGCGTTGTTGGTGATGTTGGTAAAGCTGGTGTTGCCATTGATTCGGTTGAGGATATGAAAATTCTTTTCGACCAGATTCCACTGGATAAAATGTCGGTTTCTATGACCATGAACGGAGCGGTTCTACCCATTATGGCGTTTTATATCGTGGCTGCAGAAGAACAAGGTGTAAAACCTGAGCAATTGGCAGGCACCATTCAGAATGATATTTTAAAAGAGTTTATGGTGCGTAACACATACATTTACCCACCTACCCCATCCATGAAAATCATTTCTGACATCTTTGAATACACGAGTCAGAATATGCCAAAATTCAATAGCATCAGTATTTCAGGCTATCACATGCAAGAAGCTGGTGCCACTTGCGATATAGAATTGGCATACACTTTGGCCGATGGCTTGGAATACATTAGAAAAGGACTGGAAGCCGGAATGGATATTGACACCTTCGCTCCTCGCCTATCTTTCTTCTGGGCCATTGGGATGAATCACTTTATGGAAATCGCCAAAATGCGTGCAGCTCGTATGCTTTGGGCAAAATTGGTGAAACAGTTCAACCCTAAAAATCCAAAATCTTTAGCATTAAGAACCCATTGCCAAACCTCTGGCTGGAGTTTAACGGAGCAAGATCCTTTTAATAACGTGGCCAGAACCTGTATTGAAGCTGCTGCTGCGGCTTTCGGTGGAACACAGAGTTTGCACACCAACGCCTTGGATGAAGCGATTGCCTTACCAACAGACTTTTCAGCTCGTATAGCAAGGAATACGCAAATCTACTTACAACAAGAAACCCATATCACAAAAACGGTTGACCCTTGGGCTGGCAGTTATTATGTCGAAAAATTAACCCATGATATTGCACACAAAGCCTGGGATTTAATTCAGGAAGTTGAGGAATTAGGTGGTATGACCAAAGCCATTGAAGCTGGCATTCCGAAATTAAGAATTGAAGAAGCTGCAGCACGTAAACAAGCACGTATCGATTCTGGTCAAGATATTATAGTTGGAGTGAACAAATATCGTTTAGACCAAGAAGATCCAATACAAACTTTAGAAGTGGACAACCAAACCGTTCGCAACCAACAAATAGAACGCTTAAATCGTATCAAATCCACTCGAAATAACGAAGATGTCCAGAAAGCTTTGGCAAAATTGACCGAAGCCGCTAAGACAGGTCAAGATAATTTACTAGCTTTAGCAGTAGATGCGGCCAGAAAAAGAGCAACTTTAGGTGAAATCAGTGATGCTTTGGAAGCCGAATTTGGACGTTACAAGGCACAAATAAAATCATTTAGCGGAGTGTACAGCAAAGAAATAAAAGACGACAGCAGTTTTAAACGTGCAAGGGAGTTAGCCGATCAGTTCGCAGAACAAGATGGTCGCAGACCTCGTATTATGATTGCCAAAATGGGGCAAGATGGGCATGATAGAGGTGCAAAAGTCGTCGCTACAGGCTATGCGGATGTTGGTTTTGATGTTGACATTGGACCTTTATTTCAAACACCAAAGGAAGCGGCCAAACAAGCCGTTGAAAATGACGTACATATTTTGGGTGTATCCTCTTTAGCCGCTGGACATAAAACTTTAGTACCTCAGGTTATAGAAGAACTAAAAGCTTACGGAAGAGACGATATTATGGTGATTGTTGGTGGTGTGATTCCAAAACAAGATTACCAATATTTGTTTGATGCTGGTGCAGTAGCCGTTTTTGGACCTGGCACTAAAATCAGTGATGCAGCGATTCAGATTTTAGAGATTTTGATTGACTAGTAACCCTAAATGAGCGGTAACAAACTGTTAACAACTTCAATTTCCTAAACTCGTAAATAATCGTATTTTTAAACCCTTAATAAACCAAATCATTTAATGGGTAAAATCATTGCAATTGCTAATCAAAAAGGCGGTGTTGGTAAAACAACAACCTCTGTAAATTTAGCGGCTTCTCTGGGCGCACTAGAGAAGAAAGTCCTACTTATAGATGCAGATCCTCAAGCCAATGCCAGTTCTGGCTTAGGTATTGACGTTGATGCTGTAGAAATTGGCTCCTATCAAGTATTAGAGCATACCAAATCAGCAAAGGAAGCCATTGTGGCTTCTAATGCACCAAATGTGGATGTGATTCCGGCACATATAGACCTTGTCGCGATTGAGATTGAACTCGTTGATAAGGACGACCGTGAATACATGCTGAAGAAAGCCATTTCAGAATTAAAATCTGAATACGATTATATATTAATTGACTGTGCTCCTTCATTAGGATTGTTAACCTTGAATGCCTTAACGGCTTCAGATGCGGTGATTATTCCTATTCAGTGCGAGTATTTTGCGCTCGAAGGTTTAGGCAAACTGTTAAATACTATTAAAAGTGTACAGAAAATACATAATGAAGCGTTAGACATAGAAGGTCTTTTGCTTACGATGTTCGATTCGCGTTTACGCTTATCTAACCAAGTGGTTGAAGAAGTGCAAAAACACTTTAGCGATATGGTATTTGATACCATTATTCAGCGTAACGTACGTTTAGGTGAAGCTCCAAGCTATGGCGAAAGCATTATCAATTATGACGTAAGCAGTAAAGGAGCGGCAAATTATTTAAGCTTAGCCAAAGAGCTTATAAAGAAAAATGAATTATAATGGCGAAGGCAACGAAAAAACAAGCATTGGGAAGAGGTCTTTCAGCATTGTTGAAAGATCCTGAAAATGACATAAAATCTGCGGAAGACAAAAATGCAGACAAGGTGGTTGGTAATATTGTTGAGCTCGATATTGAAAGTATTGAGGTAAATCCGTTTCAACCAAGAACCAACTTTAATGAAGAGTCTTTACGTGAATTGGCATCATCCATTAGAGAACTTGGTGTTATTCAACCTATAACGGTTAGAAAGCTAGCGTTTAACAAGTACCAGTTGGTTTCTGGTGAGCGTCGTTTTAGAGCGTCGAAATTAATTGGACTCGAGACCATACCTGCATACATAAGAATCGCCAATGACCAAGAGTCTTTGGAGATGGCTTTGGTGGAGAACATTCAACGTCAGGATTTAGACCCAATAGAAATCGCGTTGTCGTATCAACGTTTAATTGATGAAATTAACCTTACACAAGAGCAAATGAGCGAGCGCGTTGGTAAAAAGCGTTCTACCATTGCAAATTATTTACGACTACTTAAGCTAGACCCAATCATACAAACCGGAATGCGAGATGGTTTTATCTCCATGGGACACGGTAGAGCCATGGTAAATATTGAAAGTCAAATAGACCAACTCGAGGTATACGAAAAGGTCATTTCCAATAAACTTTCCGTTAGAGCTACAGAACAATTGGTTAAAAACCTAAACTCTGAAGACGATAAAAAATCAACTGTTGAAACTACCGAGACTCCGAAGTACATCAAAAAAGGAGCTAAGGATTTTTCAGAATATTTTGGCCATAAAATCGATGTGAAAGTGTCTAAAAATGGTGGTGGAAAGATTGTGATTCCGTTTCATTCTGAAGAAGATTTCAACAGAATTCAAAAATTAGTGAAGCGTGATAAATAAGTCACCATATTTTCTGATTCTCTGTTTGTTTTCGGCAATGATTTCCTTTGCCCAGGAAAAAGACAAGGACAGCACGAGCATTGTGGTGGACAAGGATTTAGTCGTTATCGAAGAACAATCTTTTGAAAAGTCAGAGATTGATCCCTTAAGGCCATCTAAAGCAGCATTTTACTCTGCCATATTACCTGGTGCTGGTCAATTTTACAACAAAAAATATTGGAAAATCCCAATAGTTTGGGGAGCGATTGGTACAGGTGTTTATTTCTACATTAGAAACGACAAACAGTTTGACCGTTACCGAGATGCCTACAAAAGACGATTGGCTGGCTTTACGGACGATGAGTTTTCTGATGCCGATGGTAATCCATTGATTTCTAACGACGGTTTAATTCGTGCTCAGCAACAATTTAGAAGAAATAAAGAAGTGTCGCTTTTGGTAACCATAGGACTATACGCCTTAAATATTATTGATGCCAATGTTGATGCGCATCTACTACAGTTTAATGTTGATGAAAATTTGAGTTTAAGTCCGCATTATCAATACAACCAATGGGAGAATTCTTCAGATTTAGGACTGACACTCAATTTCAAATTCTAAGCGCATGAATATAGCTTTACTCGGTTATGGCAGAATGGGAAAAAGTATAGAAGCGATAGCTTTAGAACGCCATCATTCTATTACACTCAAAATTTCCGATGCTAACGATGAGTTTGATTTTACCAACACCGATGTTGCCATAGATTTTAGTATTCCGACTGCTGCAGTTTCCAATATAAAGAAAGCTTTGGATGCTGGAGTTCCAGTAATTTCTGGTACTACTGGATGGTTGGAACAGTACCATGAGGTTACAGATTATTGCAATGCTAAAAACGGAACATTTTTATACGCCTCAAACTTTAGTTTGGGAGTCAATATCTTTTTTGAAATCAATAAAAAGCTGAGCGAACTCATGGCAACGGTAGATGGTTATTCGGTTAACATGGAAGAAATTCACCATACCAAAAAATTGGACGCACCAAGCGGAACGGCCATCACGTTAGCAGAGCAAATTATTGAGAATACTGATTATAAAAAATGGACATTAGACCAGCCAAATTCTGATGAAATCCATATTGATGCCAAACGTATTCCTGAAGTACCTGGCACACATGAGGTGACTTATGATTCTGAAATCGATTCCATAAGCATTAAGCATACAGCACACAGCAGACAAGGTTTTGCATTGGGAGCTGTTGTTGCGGCAGAATGGATTAAGGATAAAAAAGGTGTATATACCATGCGAGATGTGTTGAAAATTAATGTCTAATGTAGATTGAGTAATGAAGAATGACCTAAAAGATCGCACAAAGACATTTGCGCACCAAATTATAAAGCTGGTTTCCCGATTACCAAACGATTATTTATCAAATCATATTAAAAAACAATTAATCAGATGTGCAACATCAGTAGCTGCTAATTACAGAGCGACATGCATTGCACAATCGAAGCGAAGTTTTATTTCCAAAATTAGTATTGTCATCGAAGAGATAGATGAAAGTCATTTTTGGTTAGAGTTTATTATTGATGAAAATCTTTTACCTTCAGAGAGTTGTAAATCTTTGTTAAATGAAGCAGATGAACTTACAAGGATTTTTATATCATCAAGAAAAACTGCAAATTTGAACCTAAGAAATTAATCAATTGTCATTAGACAATTATCATTTAAAAAATTATGAGCTGGACACAGTGGTTTATCTTTTTACTGATATTACAAATTATACATGGCTTAGGCACATGGAAACTCTATATTAAAGCTGGGCGACAAGCTTGGGAAGCCTTCGTACCGGTTTACAACGCAGTTGTGCTGATGAAAATTATTTCTCGCCCTTGGTGGTGGGTGATTTTAATGTTTTTACCTATTGTAAATCTTATAATGATTCCTGCTGCTTGGGTAGAAACCGCAAGAGCGTTCGGAAAGACCACCAAACTAGATGCTTTAATCTGTATTGTTACACTTGGGTTCCATCTGTACTACCTCAATTATATGGAAGATGTTACCTATATTGAAAATAGGGAGCTTAAACCCAAGACCACAACTGGTGAGTGGATTACCTCTATCCTATTCGCCATTGTTGCAGCGACCATTGTGCACACGTATTTCTTTCAGCCTTTTGTTATTCCGTCGTCGTCCTTAGAAAAGTCTTTATTAGTAGGTGATTTTTTAATAGTAAGTAAAATTCATTATGGACCCAGAGTACCAATGACCACTGTAGGTGCTCCTATGGTACATGATACTATTCCTGTCCTAGGTGTAAAATCGTACCTATACAATGACAATTTTGAAAAGCGTAATTCGTCTTGGAAAAACAAACTACAGCTACCTTATTTTAGGTTGCCAGGTTTTGAAGATGTAGAACGCAATGATATTGTCGTCTTTAATCAACCAGCAGACACATTGCTGAATATGAACGATTTTAATCCAGACCGTAATTACTACAAGCCTATTGACAAAAAAACCAATTTAGTAAAACGCTGTGTTGGGCTGCCTGGTGACACTTTGGAATTGAGGAATGGTTACGTGTACATTAATGGAAAGCAAAATAAACTGCCACCACGCTCACATTTACAGTTTTCTTATCGTCTCACCTTAAAAAAACCAATCAGTACACAAGGTGAGGAACGGCTATTTTATAATATGCTAGACAAAGCAGATATTGATGATGGTTTTAGATTTAATCCAAATGATGGCACGTTTTATTTAGCTGCTGTATCAGATGAAGCCGTAAACAAGCTCAGAGTACAACCTAATGTTGCCAGTGTAGAGCGCATTACCAGAGATGAAGGTGCTATAGAAGATATTTTCCCAAGAGATCCTAATTTCAAATGGAATATTGATCATTTTGGTCCACTATGGATTCCTAAGGCTGGTGCCACCATACAATTAAATACTGAAAACATTACGCTTTACAAACGCGCTATTGGCGAATATGAAGGCAATAAGGTGGTGACCAGAGGCAATCAGATATTTATTAATGACCAACCAGCGACGTCGTATACGTTTAAACAAGATTATTATTGGATGATGGGAGACAACCGTCATAACTCTATAGACAGTAGATATTGGGGGTTTGTACCCTACAATCATATTTTTGGTAAGCCTGTATTTATTTGGATGAGTATAGACGGCATTAACGATGGTCTTAAAAATTGGAAGTTCCGTTGGGATCGTATTTTCACAACTGTTAGTGGTAGTGGTGAGCGTACCTCTTACTTAATACCATTTTTAGTCGTTATGTTCGGTATTTATGGTTTTACTAAATGGAGAAAGAAAAGAAAAGCTAAATCTTAAGGTTTTTCTAACGCAATTATGGATTGTCTCATACATCCAACGTACTTTCCTAACATAGCGCATTTTGTTGCTATGGTTAACTCAAATTCAGTATGTTTTGAGGTTTGTGATAATTACCAAAAGCAGTCCTTTAGAAATCGTACTGAGATCTATGGTGCAAACGGAAAACTGGCTTTAACCGTTCCTGTTAGTTACACACAAAAGAACAGACAACTTTATAAGGATGTTAAAATTGCAAACGACGACAACTGGCAACAACTACATTTAAAGTCCTTACAGTCGGCTTATAGCATGTCGCCTTTTTTTGAGTTTTATATTGACGATCTAATGCCTTTATTCGAAAAGCGATTCGACTATATTTTAGACCTAAATTTATACTGTTTTGAAGTGCTTTTGCGGAGTTTGCAAATGGATTTGGTAACTTCCAAGACAAAGTCTTTTGAAAAAGAGCCAGATGGCAAAATGGATTTTAGACCACTTGTAATGCGAAATCATAAGGTCGATAACTTAGAAACTTATACACAAGTATTTACTGAAAAACATGGATTTATTCCAAATCTCAGTATTTTGGATTTACTTTTCAACGAAGGGCCAAATACAGAGTTATACTTAAAACCACAGAAACTGTAGGCTATGTTTAGATTCATAATCCATTACGGCTTACATTTCGGATTGCCATTGGTCATTGCCTTGGTTTTCTTCAAGAAAAACTGGCTCAAGGCTTATATTATTATGCTTGCCGCTTTTATCATCGATTTAGATCATTTGTTGGCAAGTCCTATATTCGATTCCAGCCGTTGCAGCATCAATTTTCACCCACTCCACTCCTACTGTGCGATTGCGGTTTACTTCATATTCTTAATCCCTAAGCCAACACGTATTTTTGCTATAGGTTTATTGGCACATATAATTTCAGATAGTGTGGATTGTTTTTTAATCTAGTGCAATTGTCGCTTTAATGGGATAATGATCCGAAAGCTTGTTGTCAAAAGTCTTAAACCCATTGACCGTAAAATTTTTATCCACTAGAATAAAATCAATTCTGAGCGGAAAGAATTTAAAGTCGTAGGTGTTTCCAAAGCCGTTACCAGCTTCTTCAAACGTATCCACTAAATCATCTCCTTTAATCTCTCTGTAGATATAAGAGTAAGCTGTATTGTTGAAATCACCCATTACAATAGTTTTGTAAGGGCATTTAGATTTATGTTTCAAGAACAGTTCTACTTGGTTTTGCTGTGCCTTAAATGTTTTACTTACTTGCTTAAAAAGTTGACCTGAAGTTTCCTTTTTTAGTTTTTCAACATCAGTGCTTACTCCTGAAGACTGTAAATGGACATTATAAATCCTTAGAGTATCCTTAGCCTTGACAATATCAGCAAAAATCACATTATTACTCGTGTTGGAAAATTCCAAAGAACCTGAGTTAATAATAGGGAATTTAGAAAACAATGCCTGACCACGTTTTACGGTATTATTGAACGTTGTGTTATAGCCATAATAACCATTGAGCTCAATAGGATCTTTAGTTCTATACTCTTGTAAACAAAGTATATCTGGCTGTTCTTTTTTGATGAGTTCCGTAATATCAGCTTTTACGGTCTTATTAGGTAACCATTCGAAAATATTAAAAAGCCTTACGTTATAAGACATCACAGAAATATTGTTCTCGTTTTCAACTTTTTTTGAGGACGAGAACTTATACATTGAACTGAGATAACTCCAACCCAAAATCAACACCACCAATGATAATAGCATCTGCTTTTTTACCTGAAGCACCCAATAGATAAAAAACAGAATGTTCAATAATATCAACAAAGGTACACCAAGACTCAATACAGATAGCGTTGCAAAACTTTTAGGAGGCAGATAAGGCAAGAGGTAGGATATCAATAATAAGAAGGCTGCCAACGAATTGACAAGAAACATAATCTTATTAAAGAATTTTAATTTTTTCATACCAATTTTCAACTATCCCATTTTCGGAATTTTGAGATTAGAAGGTGCTTATTTTTTTCCAGCCTTAAAGAGAAATTCCTTCTCTTCAGCTGTAAGGCTCTCATAACCACTCTTGCTGATTTTATCGAGAATTAAATCTACCTTCTTCTGATCATTAAACGTTTGAAACTCTTCTTTAGTCTTACCAGCATAAGTCCCTTTTGGTTTATTTCTGTGTACGGTCTTTAAATTAGATTTGGGTTTAAACCAACCTGCTACAGTATCCATGGCACGTTCAAAACCAGAACCTATGTCTTTACCTTCTTTTAATTTTATTGCATAAAAATAGCCTAGCAAAGCGCCACCAAGATGGGCTACATTTCCTCCTTGGTTCCAGCCAAACAATCCTAAAATATCCATAGCAACCAAGGCTATAGCAATATACTTGAGTTTTATATTAAAAAAAACAAGTCTAACTTCTGTCTCAGGCATATAAGCTCCCAAAAATATCAGTAAAGCACTTATACCAGCCGAAGCACCTACCAATGGTGGAGCATTTATGATAAATCCTTTAGGTAAAACATTATAAACAAAAAGAAACGCCAATCCACCAACAATGATTCCCAATAGGTAGATGTTCAATGCCATTTTAGGACGAAACAGGTTCAGTAACATTCTTGATATAAAATACAGTACCAAAAGGTTCAAAAGAATATGAAAGAACCCATAATGAGCAAAGCCATAAGTAATAATAGACCATGGCTTATACAAAAAATTAGAAAAGCTTGATGGCAAACTTAAATAGGATAAGGGATTGCCTGTCCTAGCAAATACTTTAATCAATTGCCCAATGATGAAAACGACTATATTAATTGCAATAATCTTTTCAAAAGCATTGAATCTATTGAACTTATATTTTAAATCTTGAATTGTGCTCATGGTTAATTCCAGCGGTATTTATCTCTTTCATTCTTCTTCCAAAAATACATCAATAAAAACCCTGTCAATGCTCCACCCAAGTGGGCAACATAAGCCGTATTGCTTGGACTAAATATAGAATGACCAGTGATTGCAGAAAATAAATCTAATATTATAATACCTGGTATAAAGTACTTCGCTTTTATAGGAATTGGCAAAAATATCAACATCAATTTAGATTCAGGATATAACATACCGAACGCTACCAACACACCCATTATTGCTCCTGAAGCTCCGACCATTGTGGTAACTATTGCTTGTCTAAAGCTATCAAAATCCTCACCCAAGATAGACGCCCAACGCTGGTCGTACTTTCCTTCCGCTATAAGATTTGCAACCTCAGCTTGGGAAATACCTGCTTCCATTAAGGTTGATAAACCAGTATTATACTGAAAATATAAAAATGCAAGTTGAATCACCGCTGCTCCTAAACCAGACAAAAGATAGAAAATCAAGAATTTTTTCATGCCAAATACCTGCTCTACTGCTGTACCAAACATCCATAAGGCAAACATATTAAATAAAATGTGCATAAAATTACCATGCATAAACATGTGCGTAATAATTTGCCAAGGTTCAAAAAGCGGATTTTTTGGAAAAAATAAGGCAAACCATTCATAGAACATTTCCCTATTACCTACAAGATAGGTTCCAAGAAACATTATGATATTAATAATTAGTAAATGCTTAACAGCATCGGTTATTTGGGCTCTCATATACTACATAAATTTTTTTTCAATATCATCTACTTTCATAGTGATAAATGTTGGTCTATTGGTTGGTGACACGTTCGGTTCCTTACAGGCAAATAAGCTATTGACCAAATGCTCTTGTTCTGTACCATTTAAGGATTGACCGTTTTTAATCGCCAAACTCTTTGCCATGGATTTTGCCAATAAATCCGTAGCACTAAAATTAGCGTCTGGCACATCATTTTGCACATCACTTATCAACTGTTCTAAAATGATAGATACTTCACTCTCTGGCACTCCTACAGGCACTCCTGTAATGGTAATTTCTTCCTCAGACAAACCAGAAAACACAAAACCTGTATGTTCTAAATCCGTTTTTAAATCCTTTATAATCTTGCTTTCACCTGGTGTAAAATGCAATTGCAATGGAAATAATAATTGCTGACTTGTAGCTTCTTTTATCGTAATGTGCCTTAGAAAATTTTCGTACAATACGCGCTGGTGCGCTCTGTTCTGATCAATAATTAACATTCCCGACTTTAAGGTCGTTACAATATATTTTTGCTGTAGTTGAAATGTGGTTTTAGCAGTTTCAACAGAAGCATCACTAAAGATTGATTCGGTTTTAGAATCGCTTTCAAAAGCAACTTCGGCAAAATCTTCCTGTTTATTGTTTCCTTTGGATTCTAAGCCAACATAGAGACTCTCCCAAGATGCTGCAGGTGCTTTTTTAAATTGCCTGTGCTGTGAAGGCTGCTTAGTATTGGCTTCATCCGCAAAGGGATTAAAACTTCTATCCACCTCAATCGTTGGCGCAGATGCTGTCTTGTTTTTATAATTGTAAGGCGTCGTTAAATTGCTCTGATGTTCAAAATCCAAAACCGGAGCAATATTGAATTGCCCTAAACTATGCTTTACCGCTGAACGCAAAATGGCGTACAATGTATGTTCATCATCAAACTTTATCTCCGTTTTTGTCGGGTGGATGTTTATATCAATCGTCTTGGGATCTACCGTTAAATTCAAAAAATAACTTGGATGATAGCCGTCTTTAAGTAAACCTTCAAAGGCTGCTCCAATAGCATGATTGAGATATGGACTCTTAATAAACCGATGATTGACAAAAAAGAACTGCTCTGACCTGGTCTTTTTGGAATATTCGGGTTTACCAACAAATCCTGAGATTTTCAACACTTCCGTTTCCTCTTCAACTGGCACTAATTTCTCGTTGGTTTTGTTACCAAAAATATGAACTACGCGTTGTCTGTAATTTTCACTGGGAAGGTGAAACAATTCACTTCCGTTATGATAAAATGCAAACGCAATGTTAGGATGAGCCAATGCCACACGATGAAACTCATCAGTGATGTGTCGTAATTCTACAGTATCTGACTTTAAAAAATTTCGTCTTGCCGGAATATTGAAAAACAGATTTTTAACAGCAACCGAAGTTCCGGTTGGAGTTACGGACACCTCTTGGGATTTCACTTGACTCCCTTCTATTTCTATGGCTGTACCCAATTCGTCTTCAGCGCGTTTGGTCTTAAGTTCTACATGTGCAATAGCTGCAATACTTGCCAAGGCTTCACCTCTAAAACCTTTGGTATTTAATTGAAATAAATCTTCAGCAGATTTTATTTTAGATGTGGCATGGCGTTCAAAGCTCAAACGCGCATCTGTAACACTCATACCTTTACCGTTGTCAATAACCTGAACGAGCGTTTTGCCCGCATCTTTTATAATGAGCTTTATTTCTGTAGCATCAGCATCAATAGCATTTTCCAGAAGTTCTTTAACTACAGAAGCTGGTCGTTGCACCACCTCACCAGCTGCAATTTGGTTGGCAACATGGTCTGGTAAAAGTTGAATGATATCTGTCATTAGCGATTTAGAGAGAAAATAGAAAGGTCAAAATCTATAATGAAAAGAAAAATTAAAACGAATATGGCTATAAGCACTAAAATGGTTTTATTAAATCCTGAATTATTTCTAGTTCGGTTACTTATTCTCGACTCGTGCCATTGACCAGAAAAGTCATTTTTATTATAGGTGTCTGCATAAGCATCAAACTTTGTTGAATACTTAGAAGAATCTGCATCTTCTTTACCTTTATAATATCGAGGTGTATAATTAAACCTTTTATTTCTTGGTAGCTTCTTGATTAACGTGAATTTAATTGGACCCATAATACTGTTATTTAATATATCCATTTAGGACATAAATTAAAATAAAAAGCGCTGCCAAAATAAGAATTAAGGCTGGTAATGAGGTAAAGCGGTTACCACGTCTTCTTGTGTTTCCTCTTATTTCATCCCACTTCGCTTCCAAGTCGTCTCTCGACTCTTTTTCTTTAGAATCCTGAAAACGAGGCTTATAATTAAAGCGTTTATTTTTTCTTTGATTAAACAAATTGCCTTGTAAATTAATACTTTGATTACCTCAAAAGTACTTAAAATACTAGGAAAAATAGCCTAAGGATTCCTTAAAATTATCAACAAAAAGGATGCCATGATGAAGTTGGGAAGTACAAAGTGTAAAGTATGTAGTAAAAGTATTTCAGGCTAAATCCTTACACTTTTACCATAATTAACTACTTAGTATTTTTTCTTAAGTAGGCCATTTTAATCGCTGCAATTGCCGCTTCGGTACCCTTGTTACCGTGTTTTCCACCAGAACGATCAATAGATTGCTGCATATTGTTATCTGTCAACACGCAAAAGATAACAGGAATATCACCTGTAAGATTCAAGTCCTTAATGCCTTGGGTAACACCTTCGCAAACAAAATCGAAATGTTTGGTTTCACCTTGGATAACGCAACCAATCACAATGATGGCATCTAACATACCAGAATCCGCATAGAAACTTTTAGACATTCTGGCAGCACCATAGGTCAACTCAAAAGTGCCAGGCACGTTCCAACGCACTATATTTTCTTTTACGGCACCACAGTCTAATAGTGCATCGAAGGCACCTTGCCATAAGCCTTCAGTGATTTTTTCATTCCATTCTGAAACAACAATCCCAAACCGAAAGTCTTTCGCGTTTGGGATTGTGGCTTTATCGTAGTTCGATAAGTTATGATTTGCAGTAGCCATGTTTATAAGCTTGCTTCTACTTTTCCTATTAAGACATCGACCTGAGTCGCTTCTGTAGAACTGCTAAATTCTGACTTAATTCTGTTAAGGTAATCTAAAGCTTTAGAATTCTCACCTAAATCTATTGCCACACGAGCGGCTTTCAATAGATACATAGGTGTTGTAAATTCATTAATGTTAGCTTTAAAAGCTTTTTCGTAATACTCTAAAGCTTCTGGTAATTGCTCTAACTGAACAAAAGCATCACCAATGCCTCCTTTAGCAATTGGACCTAACATTTTATCATCGCTAGAAAAGTTACCTAGGTACGTTACTGCGTTTTGATAATCCTTAAGGTTTAAATACGCCATACCAGCATAGTAATTTGCTAAGTTTGCCGCAGGTGTTCCACCGTATTGGTCAATAATATCCAACATACCATACTTACCTTCACCACCGTTTAAGGCCATTGTATAAAGTGAATCTGAAGCTACACCGTTAGTCGCTTCTTCAAAATACTTCTTAGCTTGGTACATGTCGTTCATAGCTTCTTTTTGTTGTGGCTCGGCAATAAACTTGTTATAACCCAAATAACCCAAAACAACCAAAGCTATGGCTGCAATTACACCAATAATATAATTTTGATTTCTTACAAACCACTCTTCGGTTTTAGAAGCACCTTCATCTAAAGTATTAAATACCTCAGCCGTTGCCGAGTTTTCCTCAGCAATTTCTTCCTTCTCCTTTTTGGTTTTTGGTTTGTAACCTCTTTTCTTATACGTAGCCATATATCTTCTCTATTAATGCGTGCGCAAAAATAAAATTTTTATTGGGATTTAAAAGCCTATTTATTTGTTATTTTTGAATAATAATTACGATTATTTCATTCTTCAAAACCTCAATAAACGCAAGGAAGTACGCCTACTTTTATGATTCTAAACTCACTATCCTTAGTCAATTACAAAAATTTTGAAAGTCAAGTTTTCGATTTCGATGCCAAAATCAATTGTTTTGTAGGTGCCAATGGTATAGGAAAAACAAATACCTTGGACGCTATTTATCACTTAGCTTTCGGGAAAAGTTATTTTAATCCTATTGCGCTTCAGAATATAAAACATGGCACAGAATTTTTTGTTGTGGATGGTAGTTTTACCAAGAACGAACGTACCGAAAAAATCATCGTATCCCTTAAACGCGGACAAAAGAAAATTATAAAACGAAACGGTAAAGCCTACGATAAATTCAGTGATCATATTGGGTTTATTCCTTTGGTTATTATTTCACCTGCCGATCGTGATTTAATTATTGAGGGTAGTGATACGCGAAGA
Source organism: Winogradskyella ouciana (assembly GCF_965284585.1). Taxonomy (NCBI): domain Bacteria; kingdom Pseudomonadati; phylum Bacteroidota; class Flavobacteriia; order Flavobacteriales; family Flavobacteriaceae; genus Winogradskyella; species Winogradskyella ouciana. The sequence goes on along the minus strand of NZ_OZ260095.1, from coordinate 2,245,230 downwards.
AAATTCATAGATAGTGTCATTTCACAAAGTGATAAAAACTACTTAACTGCAGTTATTGCCTATAACAAAGTGTTGTCTCAACGTAATGCGCTGTTAAAATACTTTGCGTTGAATAATACGTTTAACGCAGATACGCTTGCCATTTACAATGAGCAGCTTAACACTTATAGTAAAGAAATTTTCAAAAAGCGAGATGAATTTTTGAACGTCTTCATCCCAATTTTTAAGGAGCGTTACGAGGCCATAAGCCAAAGCAAAGAAGCTATAGACTTAAAGTACAAAAGCGATTTGTTTGATGGTGAATTGATAAATTTATTAGAATCTAACCTCAACAAGGACAAAGCCTTGCAATATACCAGTGTTGGAACACATAAAGATGATTTGGTCTTTTTGATTGATGATTTCCCGATTAAGAAATTCGGTAGTCAAGGACAGCAGAAATCATTTTTAATTGCCTTAAAGTTGGCGCAATTCGATTTTATTAAACAGCAAAGTGGAGTATCACCTATCTTGTTATTGGATGATATTTTTGATAAATTAGATGAAAACCGAGTGGCACAAATCATAAGTTTGGTAGATGACGACCACTTTGGCCAGATTTTTATAAGTGATACGCATGCGGATAGAACAGAAGCTGTGGTAAAGCAGATACACCAATCTTATAAACTATTTAAGTTATGAAGAAATTAATTTGGCTACTTAGTCTTGTTTTATTAGGGTGTTCAGAAAATCCTGAAACCTATATTCAACATCTTGAAGGCTATTGGGAAATAGAGGAAGTGACTTTAGCTGATGGTACTAAAAGACAATATACATTTAATGAAACCATTGATTATATTAGTTTGAATGACAGTTTATCTGGATTCAGAAAAAAACTAAAACCAGGGATTAATGATACGTATTATACTTCGGATGATGCCGAGTCCCTTAAAATTAAGATTGAAAACGGTGACTTAAATTTGTATTACAGTACACCCTATACTGAATGGACGGAGACGGTTTTAGAGGCTTCACCTGAGCGTCTTAAGATTAAAAATGCGGATAATAATGTATATTTATACAAACGCTATACTCCTATAAAATTAGATATTGAATAATTAAAAAGTTTACCGTTTCACGGCAACTAAAAGATGGCAAAGCGCAACAACGATAATCAACCCATAGAAGATATTCTAAAAGAGTTTGTAAAGACTAACAATTTACAATCTGGATTGGACAAAGTCAACGTGCGCGAAGCTTGGGTCAATCTCATGGGAAATGGAGTTAACAACTACACAACTGCCATTGAGTTAAAACATGAAACGCTTTATGTGCAATTAAGTTCTAGTGTATTACGCGAAGAATTGAGCTATGGCAATGAGAAAATTGTTAAAATGCTCAATGAAGCCATTGGAAAAGATGTCATAAAAAAATTAGTGCTTCGTTAGACTAAAACGCTAAAGTTTTCAAAAATTAAAAACGAATATAAGGCGCTCATTGTATCTTTACAAAAAGGACGCTAATGAGATTCCTAGTACTTTTATTCTCTATTATTTTTCTTCAATCTATGGTTTTATTCAATTTTAAATCCGATAGCGATATCAGCAACTGGAAAATTCTTGATGATGTGGTTATGGGTGGACGTTCCAACGGAAATTTTAAATTAAACAAGGACGGTCATGGTGAATTTTATGGTACAATTTCTCTTGAAAACAATGGTGGATTTTCTTCCTTGAGGTACTATTTCCCTAATACTAAAACCGAGGATTATTCACAGTTAAAAATTAAACTAAAAGGTGATGGCAAAACCTATCAATTTAGAGTAAAGCGTGAGCAATCTGATCGTTACTCGTATATATATGAATTCAATACTACTACCGACTGGCAGACTGTAACGATTCCGTTTTCAAAAATGTATGCTTCTTTTCGCGGGAATCGCTTAGATATTCCTAATTATGATGGTGTGCAAATGGAAGAAATCGCATTTTTAATTGGCAATAAAAAAGAGGAGCAATTTAAACTGCTTATCGACTCCATAATCTTAGAATAATATTTGGTATTTTTAAGTCCTAATTAATAATAGGTCTTAATGAAATACACCAAACTCCTACTCTCTTTCCTTTTAACCATTGGAATTTTTTTCGTTTTAAACACAAAATTGGGTGATATCCCTCCTTTAGGGAAATTTTTAAATCCACAATCAGGGATTTGGCAAAATGAAACTGATGAAGCCATTTCTGGTGAAATTTCCATTCCTGGTTTGGAAGAGAACGTAACTGTACATTATGATGAACAATTAATTCCACATGTGTTTGCACAAAATGAATCGGACTTATACAAAGCCCAAGGCTATTTAACCGCAAAGCATCGGTTGTGGCAGTTAGAATTTCAGACCTTTGCCGCTGCAGGACGCTTATCTGAAATCATTGGTGAAGGCGCCCTCAATTACGACCGAACGGAACGCAGACGAGGAATGGGTTACGGAGCAGACCAAGCCATTGCCTATATGGAACAGCACGATACCCAAACCTTAGGGTTTATCCAAGATTATGCTGATGGTGTTAATGCCTATATCGACCAATTAAGCCCTGAGAACTATCCTGTTGAATATAAATTACTGGATTACACACCTGAAAAATGGACTCCTAAAAAAACAGCACTGCTATTAATGTACATGACCAAAATGCTGGCTGGCGGAGATGAAGATTTGGAATATACCAATGCCTTACGTCTTTTTGGGAAAGAGAATTTTGATTTGCTGTTTCCAGATTTCTTTGATGTCAATGATCCCATAATTCCAAAGGAAACCGACTGGAGTTTTATCGATGTGCCACAAACACCACATCCGAATGCAGATGTGGTTTTAGATTCCATTTCAGAAACCATTGAGAAACCCAATCCAGATAACGGAAGTAACAATTGGGCTGTGTCTGGTGAAAAATCGGCTACTGGCCACCCGATTCTTGCCAACGACCCTCACTTAGGTCTTAATCTGCCCGCTATTTGGTTTGTAATGCAATTGAGTGCACCAAACCATAATGCTATGGGAGCGACCATTCCTGGTGCTTTGGGAGTCATTTCTGGCTTTAACCAGCATATCGCTTGGGGAGAAACCAATGCCACACGAGATGTGATTGATTGGTATAAAATTGAATTCAACAAAGACCGAACGCAATACAAATACGATGGTCAATGGAAAGACCTCACCATAAGAGTTGAGGACATTAAAATAAAAGGAAAGGAAAGTTTTAAAGATTCAGTGCTTTACACACATCATGGCCCTGTGGTCTATGACCAAAACTTTATGTCTGATGAAGAGTTAGTCGGCTATGCCATGAAATGGATTGGACACGAAGGCGGCAATAACCAAAAGACATTTTTAGAACTCAACAAGGCCAAAAACTATGATGATTATGTTGATGCATTACAATACTGGAATGCGCCAGCACAGAATTTTGTTTTCGCATCCACCGAAGGCGATATTGCACTCTGGATTCAAGGGAAATTCCCCAATAAATGGGAAGGCCAAGGAAAATTTTTAATGGATGGCAGTAATCCAGATAACGACTGGCAAGGTTACATTCCACAAGAGTTTAATGCCAAGGTTAAAAACCCTGAACGTGGATTTGTCAGTTCTGCCAACCAACATCCTGTGGATGACAACTATCCTTTTTTTGTCTATAACGATGGTTACGAAACCTATCGTAACCGTGTGATTAATGATTTTTTTAAATCCAAGGCTAAGTTTAGCGTACAGGACTTTAAAGACTTGCACAACAACAACTATAATCTCAAAGCCGCAGAATTAGTGCTATACATGCTAGAGCACATGGATACATCTTCACTAACGGCAGAAGAAAAAGCCATCTACGACGAAATAAAAGCTTGGGAATTTAATAACGATATTGACGAAGTTGGCCCAAGTATCTGGAGACAATGGTATGGTAAACTTTACAACATGGTTTGGGACGAATTTGAAGTAGAAGACACAGCGCTCGAAAAACCATTTGCTTACCAAACCATTTATCTTTTAAAAAATCATGGCGAGCATGAGTTTATGGACATCGTTGAAACTGATGCCAAAGAAACTGCTAAGGACTTATTTTTATTGGCTTTTAAAAAAGCGGCAGAACGTTTATTGGAAATAAAAAACAACGAAGGAGACTATACTTGGGCAAATTATAAAGGCACTTACGCTGGGCATTTGTTGCGAGGCTTGCCAGCCTTTTCACGTTTTGATATTCCAATTGGTGGCGACCGAAACATTGTAAATGCCACCTCAGAGAACCATGGACCATCTTGGCGCATGATTGTTGAAATGACCACACCACCAACTGCCATTGGTATTTATCCTGGTGGACAATCTGGGAATCCTGGCAGTAAATACTATGATAATTTTATAGATGATTGGGCTGAGGGAAAATACCATAGCCTCAATTTTTTACAATCTAGTACAAGCACAGATGCTATTATTAGTACTCAAACTTTAACACCAGCAACGCATGAATAAGAATATACTCAACTTTTTAGCCACTTTCGTTTTAGCACTACTGTTATACTTGGTTTTACCATGGTGGTCAGTAATGACTGCCGCTTTAGCAAGCTCATTATTTATTCCTCTTAAAAAAGCAGCTGTGTTTTTTGTACCCTTTTTAGCTATTCTTATATTTTGGACATTCTATAGTTTTATGTTGAGTAGTGGTAACGACTACACTTTAGCCAAGCGCATAGCAGAGCTTTTGTATTTAGGTGGCAACCCTTATGTGTTGATGTTGGTTACGGGTATAATAGGTGGTTTGGCTGCTGGTATTGCGGCTGTTTTTGGGAAGCAGTTGAGTTTGGTTTTAAGTAAAAGCCAAGAGCAAAAGCCTTTGTAAATAATATGGGTAAGACAACCCTAATTGTGTTGTTATCCCGACGAATAACCCGATAAACCCTTATATTTGTTTTGATATAACAAGTTGGCAAACATTATGAAAAGAATAGAGATATTTATATTAGGCACTTTCCTATTAATGGCTGGATTCTGCGTAGGCCAAGTAAAAAATGATTCATTAACTTTTAATGACTTTAACAACAGACTTTTGAATTTATAGAATATGTGAAGTCAAGCGATAACTTTGATGACTTTAGCAACTAGTACGAAAATGAAACAACCGAGAAAGTTTTGAAAACATTATCGAGGTTAAAGAAGATTAGTAAAAACTATCCAGACGGTGTGGAGATTACAGTCATTGCATATGGTAAGATTCCAATGAAAAACAAGCCATTAGAAATTATTTACAATCTAAAGGACATTAAGTCAAATAATGAATTTGGAGTGCTTTTAAATTATCGTGATGATGGTAACTTGTTAATTGATCAAATAGACTCTATAAAATTGACAGAATTGCTTAAACATACTTTAAGAAATCCACTGCCAATGCCACCAAAAAATAAAAACAAATAACATTTGCCAACAAAGAACTGAGTTAAAAACCAAGTAATTCTAAGCTATATTCCTCAATCAAACTTTCACCTAAAAAAGAACACCCACGCTTTCACGTGGGTGCTCCACTAACAAAAAAACTCAAAAAACATCATGATTTCTCATGATATCGATTAACTGTAATCAGCAGTTAATCTTCTTTGCTAGCAACCAATCAACCTAACTTAATTTGCTTCCCCACAAACTAAGTGTTGACTATCCTAAAACCTATAGCTTACCGTTCCCTTAATAAAGAAAGGTGTGCCAGGTGTAAAATGTATTTCTTCCACAGATTGTGCTTCGTTTTGTAAGCGTGACTCTGTAGCAAATTGAGTTTCGTTCCAATCCACATCAAATAGATTTTCTACAGCTAATCCTAATGTGACATTGTTTAATTGGTAATTAATATTAAAGTCCGTGACAAAGTAACCTTCGGCTACAATAGAATTGTCTTCATTGGCTGGTCGGTCATCTAAATATCTAAATCGTAATCCACCAGAAAAACCATCTAAATCGTTAACTGATAGTCCACCAGCAAGTGTAAAATCTGGTGCTAATGGGATATAGTCCTCACCATCTGGTGCGTTTATACTTCTGGCATTGGTCAATGTAGCATCGGTGTCTAAAAACAACCAATCATTCACTTGATAGCGTAAGCCTAAGTCCACTCCATAACGTCGTGTTTTACCACTAGGCTCAACTATACCTGCATCACCTACATAGACAAACTCTTGTTCTAAAAACAAGTACCATAAAGCAGAGTTCACCACCAATTTTGAAAATGGTTTCCAAACAAAGCCTAAATCCGTACCATAAGAACGTGGTAAGATATCTTCACCTTCATTGGCTACCACTACTCTAGCATCGTTGGAGTGAAATCCTAAACCAGATTTTAAGTACAACTGTAAGTTGTCTTTAGCATCGTAGTAGAAATTCAATTTTGGACTTAAAATCGTTTTATTTTCCGATTGTGTCTCGTAGTTGGTCTGCAATTGATCGTTGTACAGAAACTTAAAATAATCCAAGCGTAAGGCTGGTGCTATTTTAAACTTCCCGAAATCAAATTCAGCATTTACAAAAGCATCTATATTGGTTTGGTTGATGTCTCCAAGTTGTATGTTTTCTAAAGTTTCAGTTCTGTTTAAGGTTCTCGACAATTCTACATCATCAACAATATCGTGTCTCACACCTAAACCCGTAGTTAAATTAAATTCTGTACTGCCTAAAAACGTTGTATAATTTAAAGCGGTGTTTGCACCAAAAATGTTTCGGTCTTCCTTTTGTCTAATTTGATCACCATTTACAGGATCTTCCAAGAAAAAGGTAAAGTTAGAATACAGTTCAAACGCATAGTGCGAGTAAAAGGCGTTGGCACTCAGCTTTGTGTTTTCAGAAATGTACTTATCAAAAGTGACATTTAAATTAGTTCGCTGTGTTTCGCCACCTTCAGTATCATCTATAGCTCCAAAACGTGTAATGTTTCCATTATCGACTTCGCGCTGTGGAATCTGACCAGAAGCATCCCAACGGCTTGTAAAATGCGATGCCGTTAAGGTCAACTTATCGTTCTCTGGCGAATACATCACATATTTACCGAAGAGATTTAAACGATTGAAATTCTGTGGAGATTCAAACGGACCATCTGTAGCAATGTATTCCATAGCGACGTAGGCATTTTTGTTCTTTACATTTTCCATAAGGTCGAACAATCCAACAGTACGCAACGTATTAAACTGACCGGCTGAAAATGAAATACTACTTTCCTTTAAGTAATCCTTAGTTTTAAAGTTAACATAACCAGCAGTATTAAAATCGCCTTCTGAAGCATAGTAAGCCCCTTTACCGAAATCAATTTTATTAACTGTTTCTGGGATAACGAAGTGCAAATCACTATAGCCTTGTCCGTGTGCATGAGAAACCATATTCACAGGCATTCCGTCTACTGAGATGGAAACATCTGTACCATGATCTACATCAAAACCACGAAGAAAAATCTGTTCGGCCTTACCTCCACCAGCATGCTGGCCAATGAATAAACCTGGTACTTTTCTAAGCACTTCTTGAGATGAATTAACAGGAGTTATATTCAAGTCTAACCTCGAAATTGTACTCACCGTATTTAATTCTTCTCGTATTACCATTTCATCTAATTGAAATATTTTTTCCTCTAGTATAATCTTTACCTCATCCGTGGATTCAACTTTAACGACTTTAGTTTTATAGCCTAAAAGTCCTATTCTTAAGGAATCACCTACTTTGGTTTCCGCTATCACAAACACACCGTTTTCTGAGGTATGTGCATGACTTTGAGAATTTTGATTATATACGTAAGCCGCCTCTAATGGCTGATTGAGCTCATTTAAAACCAAGCCCTTAACATTTTGGGCTTGTACTATAACTGAAAAACAACCAAATAATAGCAGCGCTAAAATTTGTTTCTTCATAATTATAGTTGTTTGATTTTTGGTGCCATTGTAGGTCCAAGTTCATAGAGACTGGCAACCAACTCACTTTTTAATTCCTTTACTTTTTCTGTTTTGCCTACCGCTTTATAGATTTCGGCGATATGGTATAGTACTCCAGGTTCATAAGTTTGGCCTTCGACATATTCTTCAACAATAGCATTGGCTTTTTCTACATCACCTTTTTTGAAATAGCTCCAAGCCAGTAAATCATAAGATTGTGGTGTTGGTCTATTTTCTACTTCTTTTTTAGCAATTGCTAAAGCTTCCTCTGGCAATAGCATATCTTCAGCGTATAGCGTAACATTATATTTATTGTACATATCCCCGTACATTTCATTTCTTACAGCTTCTTTATAATTATTGATAGCTTCAGATTTTAACTCACTGTCATTCATAAAGTCAGCAATTTCCGCTTTCAGCAAATCATAATCTGGTGCGTGATAGTAGGTTGAAATATGATCTAATATTTTTAAGGCTTCATCCGGATTATTCTCATGTGAATATAAAATCCATGCAATTCCTTTTTTGGCATAAGCATCGTTAGGATCTAACTCCAGTGCCTTTAGGTAATGGTTATACGATTTTTTAATCTCACCTGCATGACCATAAAAATCAGCAAGATTAGTATAAGACCATTGTTTAATATCTTTAAGGTTTGAAGCTTCTGCAATAGCAGCAGCTTTTTCCATTTGTTCTATGGCACCATCTAAATTGCCTTTATGGTCTTCCCATTTGGCCGATCTAATAAGGTAGTCGAAATCAGATTTGTTCTTTATCTCTTTGAGATAAGATTCCGCATGCATATAGTTACCAAGTTCTAAGTGCACATCAAATAGCATTTTCTTGGTACTATTTAATTTTTCGCCATTCTCTTTTGCTTTTTCTAGCAGTTCTAAAGCTTCTTTGAAACGGTGCTGAGAAATGTAATTTGAAGCTAAGGCTCTATATTGCGATGCATATATGCCGTTTGTTTGCTCTATACTTTTAATAAGGTCTTTTTCTGCTTTAATCAGATAATCTATATTACCTGTAGCATTAAATATCTGTGTGTATTCTCCGGCACGTTTCACTAAGTATGGAAACTCATCCGGATTTGATTTTAACTTATCTGTCCAGAATTGTGCATTGGACATTAATTTTTCTTTATCTATTGTAGTTGACAGGTATGCTTTGTATTCTTCAGACTCAGTAACTTTATTAGAATTACAACTGAACGTCATTACTATTAAAATAAAGGGAAGTATTCTTTTTAGTATCATGATTATTGAATTTTTGAGTTTTGATTTAATATTAAAAAAATTCTGAAGTAGAAATTTTGTCCTACTTCAGAATTTCTATTTAGTATCTTACCAAGGAGATGCTAGGTAAGGGAACGATGATAAAAATGCTTTATCATTAGCGTCAACATTATCGTCTGATAATCCTGGGTTTTCAGTGAAATCTTCACCACCAAAGATTAACAATAGCTCTACTGTTATAACGTCATCAGCTAAAGCTCTACCCGTTAAAACATTAGTTCCATCAAAAAACGTTGTTGTACCGTCTAAAGAAACATTTAAAACATCAGTGGCTAATAACCCTGTAAATGCAGCTGCATCTAATCCTAATGCATTTTGGTCACCTGGATTTGCATAAGCTGGACTTAATCCGGTTAAATTAGCTTCAAACATTGCTTGAAATGAAGCATTTTGTTGTGATGGCACAGTAGTGTTAAAAGCATCTTTCATACCACTCGATACGAATACTGTATTAACAGCTGGTCTTGCCATTTGATCTTGTTGAACATAAGTCCCTGAGAAATCAGGTTCTGATGGAGGATTCATGTTACTATCGTCATCATTATTACAATTGTAAGCTGTCATTGACACTAAAATTGCAATAGCGAATAATTTTATTTTATTGAATTTCATAATTTTTAAATTTTAAATTTTTGAGTTTATTGTTTTCTTTTAGTTTCTACCCATGTGTTGATTGTCCCAGATCCACCAATTAAAGTTTTAGGAACTTCAACAACTACAGAAAGAACATTTGTACCAGCAAATGTGTCTGAACCTGGATCGTTGAAACTAGTTGCGTTACCAGCAATAATTTCACCATATTGAGCAAAATCCATAAAGAAAGGATCATCTCTTGGGCCAGCAAAAGCCATGATTCCACCAGAACTTGCTACGATAGCTGATTGTCCATAAGGTGTAATATCAACTACTGCTGTATTACTAGAGTTAGTCATAATAGTACTACTTAATCCTGCTTGAGTAGGTGAAACCGGACCGAATATATACATCTTACCATCTCGTGGAATAGCTTGTATTACTAAGTCTTCAACATTATCACCAGAAGTGTCTATGTTAAACTCAATCATTACATTTTCATCAAACGAAGCAGCTGCTGTACTACCTGGAGCTAAAAGTCCTTGTACATTAGCAACAAACGCTATGTTTGAAGAATTTGAGCCTTGAAAGGCATAAAAGTCTGTGATATCACTTGTACCACCTGAAACAGCGGGAGCATCAATGTGATCGGCTGCGATTGCAACGAATGTAGCAATACCTAATATTGCCGTTGCGATTAAAATTTTTGTTTTTTTCATAATTTTGAGATTTTGTTAATTATTTGTGTCTCTGCTCTACTTACGAAAAAATGAAAGGTGCGGTTTTGTTAATATTTTGTTAACGTGAAAATGAGGTGGGTTTTACACAATCTTGTGGATATAAGATTAACTTAGATTATATTTGGAGATACACTTTTTTAATTTTGATTATGAACCCATCAACTAGTGGTTGGATTGAAAAATTTTATTCCCAAATTTCAAAAGGCAATATTCCCTTTAAGAATTATGAAAGGCTGTACAATGGCCTAAAAGAAAACGGGTTCATTTATGGTGTTAATGTTGAAATAGTCAATACCATAGAAAAAACCCATACCTATTCTGAAGATGAACTTGCCAAAATAAATCTTTTAACTGCGCTCTATCATATATATCATTTTCAGAAGGCGAAATTTAGCAGCAATGAATTTATCACTGTGCTTCTTAATTTTTATAAAGAACTTGAAGTTTCAGATCTATCCATATGGGATAAATTGGTCATTGGGAAAAGTGAAAGCTCACTATTAGAGCGATTGATACACGACCGTATTCAAATTGATGACAACCTTCTGACTCGAAATTTCAACAAATCTATAACCAACGCTCTATTGTATGTAGATGTCCTAACTTTTGAAACGCACCTTAAAAATGACATCAACATAAAAAATTATGCGGCAAACTTAGAAAGTAAAATAGTTGGTACACTTTATCAGTCATTGAATTCTAAGAGCAAGATAACGGATCACGACAAAGAAGTCATAGAGATCATTGAAACCTCAACCTCTTATGTTGATGATGATGAAATGGATATTGAAGACCTCATCTATGATATTGAATACAACATTAACCTTCACGAAAAAAAATATCTCATAGACCTTATGTGCTTATCCATATGGGATGATGAGATACTCGAAAAATCGGAATTTAGGTTTCTTCAGAGTTTGGCAAAACGATTGGGCCTAGAAAGCAATGAAATACAAAAATCTCTTATCGATGTAGATGACTTTCATAAAAAGCATAAAAAAGAAATTCTGTTATTTCAGCAAACAAACCCAATTTCAAATTTTTATGAAAACTCATCACAATTAGTTACCAAACTACTGAAAAGAAATAGCAAACGATTGGTAAAGGAATTGAATCAAAGTAAAGATTTATTGGCACTTATTACTAAATCCACCCATACCGACCTTACCAAAGAGGAACAAAAACAAATGCAGTCCCAATTATTGGATCTCCTAAAAACTATTCCGAGTTTAGCCATCTTTATGCTACCAGGAGGTGCCATTCTATTGCCTCTATTTGCTAAGCTTATTCCAAATATGCTGCCTTCGGCTTTTGATGATAATAGAATTGAGAAATAATTATTCTAACCAGTTTTTAAAATCTTTTACACGCTCTCTGGCTACAATGATTTCTTGTTCTTTGTAATGGTTCAATTTAATCTGAAGTCTTGAGTTGGTGTAACTAATAATATCTTTGATGGCATTAATATTTACATAAAACTTACGGCTTACCCTGTAAAACACATGTGGCTCTAGCTCGTCTTCCAACTGATCTAAAGTAAGATCCAAAAGGTAATTTCTGCCTTCATTGGTGAATACATAAGTACCTTTATTTTCGCTGTAAATACATTCTATATCATCAATATTGATAAGCTTTAGGTGCTGCCCAACTTTAACAGAAAATCGCTTTTTATATTCACGTTCAATCGGGTTGACCAATAGTTTTTTAATATCATTAAAATCTAAAGTCACGGATTGCTTTTGCGGAGTCCTTCTCTTAAATTTTTCAACAGCTTTTTTTAAATCGTCTTCATCTATTGGTTTTAATAAATAGTCAATACTATTTAACTTAAAAGCCTGAAGCGCATATTCATCATAGGCTGTGGTGAATATTACTGCCGAATTAATATCTATAGCTTCAAAAATCTCAAAAGACAACCCATCACTAAGCTGAATATCCAAAAAAATTAAATCTGGGTGCTCATTATTCTGAAACCACTCAATGGATTCCTCTACGGAATGTAACATGGTTTCCGCTTCAACATCCAATGATTTTAGCATACGCTGTAAACGTCTTGCCGATGGTTTTTCGTCTTCAATAATTATAATATTCATTTTTTGAGATTTAATTTTTTAGCTTCTTTATTAATAATCCTACTTCCGATGAAAGCCGTTATAAATGTTGCTAAGGCTACCATCCACCAAAAGTCTTTCATATTATCTACAAAACGTGTCCCTACCTCTGCCCAAAAGGCACAGTATAGGCCTACAACCGACCAACTCATAAAATAGAAATGATAGGCAAACCAGTTTTTTCCTCTTTTAAGCGTTGGAATCATGCCTCCTAAGATGCTCACTAAACTTACGATAGCAAAAAAATGAAATAGGCTAAAACTTCCAAAATTCATAATGAAGAAAGCACTAATATTCAATAACAACATAGATAGCACATAAATATAACCTGTACGCTTATGAAAAATGGTTCCCTTAATGTTTACCAAAACTATAGTACCAGTTATCATTGCTATTACAGCGGTTATAAAATGAAACCAACCGATATTACTATGTATAATGTCGTTAAGGTAATTCATTCCCACATTTTCTTTTCCGTTTCCTCTTTTGGTGCAAATTTTCTCAACTTTTTATCCTCCCAGTTTTTGTTGAATAGTGTCCAGTCCTTAAATACCTTAAAGCCATGGATTACAATAAAAACCGTCCAAGCCACTATAATAGATAAATTAAGACTTATGATATTATTCTTATAAGAGCCTTCAACTATGTATAGGTTATAGCTCAGTAAGGCTACAAACACAATGTATGCAGCAAGATGGATGTAAAACAGCTTTAGCAGTCTTACTTTTTTCTTGGCTTGTAGAATGCGTTGTTCCTTATCTTCTGGTATTTCCATGGTTTTATTTATTAACTGATTACTGAAAACTGCAGACCGCAAACTGAACCTACTCCCAATTCCGTTCCTCCTTATCCATAAACTCTTTCATTTTTCGTTTTTCCCAGTCCTTGCCGAAAAAGAAATCGGGACCAAAAACACCAATAAAATGAAAGAACAATCCAATACCCCAAAATACAGCTGTGGCATAAGGTCCAAAACCTCTAAATCCTTGATCTGAGTTGAGGCCAATCAACAATATCAAAAAAATATTGACAACAAGATAAACCGCAAAATGCCAGTAAAATCCAACTAATGCATCTACTTTCTTCTTGGCGCGCAGATACGCTTCTTCTTTTCTAAAATCCGAAACCTTTTCTTTTTCCTCATATGGTTCTAAACTGTACTTTTCCATCACTTTGATTTTTTATTCTTTAGAATTATTAGATAATTCCTTGTTCATTAATTCTTCTATTTTTCGTTCTTCCCATTTTAATCCAAATTTCAGGGATATAAAATGCATAATCAGAACAATTCCCCAGATAAACCAGGTTATAAACACATCCAAACTCAACAGCTCACCAATAAAAGATTCCCATGTATCAAGGTTATCAGAAACCTTGAAACCCGTAATCATTAAGTTTACTACAATGTAAATTCCTAAGTGCGTATAAAATGCCTTTTCCTTTTCGACCTTATTCTTGGCCTTTATATATTTTAAATCTGAATTTTTTGAGTCCATCTTATCTTTCATTTTTAATATTCCTGTTGATCTATGTTTTTACTCCTTCCCTTCGGAAAGGCTGGGATAATCCTAACTCCATCGGCTTCTTTCATCTTCCTTACGCATATACTCTTCAATTTTGCGTTCTTCCCATCTGGCACCCAAAGCACCATCATCTACATAAACCCTATACGCTTGAAACAATAAACTAATGCCCCAGCCTATCATCGGAAACCAAAACCATTGAATGGTATGTCTGGAAAATTGATACCAAATAAATACTAAAAACGGAATCACCAAGCAATAGGAAATTAAGCTATAGTAAAATGCCTTTAGCTCTTCCACACGCTTGCGTGCTCTAACATAATCGTCGTTTAGACGTTCTTGTGATTTTTGTGTTGTTCTCATGATTGATACTTGTTTTGTGAGCATAGGAATTGCAACTGCAAAATCCTTTTCTCTTTGATTGATGTAAACTTTTCGTTCAGACAGTAGTTTGTAGCGTTGTTTTATATTGTCCAATCCTACTCCACTACTCTTCTTTACAATTTGTTTGGGCTGAAGGTTGTTCATCACCACCAAGTGATTACCATCTTCATAGATTTTTATGTGCAACGGTTTGCTCGTCGTCACCATATTGTGCTTTACCGCATTCTCTAAAAGTAGCTGTAATGATAATGGAACAACTTTACTTTCAGGATTTGACGCCTTCTCCGGAATTTCAAAAATGATGCTATCCTCAAAGCGCATTTTTATAAGCGACATATAGGTTTTGGCAAAATCCAATTCCTCATCTACGGTGACCAATTCCTTGTTTTTTTGCTCCAGAACATAGCGATAGACTTTAGAAAGCGACGTTGTAAAACGCTGTGCGTTATCTGGGTTTTCTTCAATTAAACTGGTCAGTACATTTAAGCTATTAAATAGAAAATGCGGATCTAATTGGTTTTTAAGAGCATCGAACTTGGCACTTGCAGCACCAGCAATAACTTTTTGTTCCTTAATTTTATTTTTCTGGTAACGGTTGTAAAAATAAACCACATAAAAGGTGGAAATGATACTCAATGTAATCCACAGACCGAAAGAATAACCTTTCCAAGATTCATTTTCTATAAAGACTTGAAACGGCATTTTATAAATCAATACCTCTATTAAAACTCTTAGAAAGAAAATACAGATAAGCGTAATAACTGTAGCACCAGCAATACCATAGATTATACGTTTCGCAACCTCATAATCTCGAAACTCACGTTTCTTCATATAATCAAAATACTGGGTATTGGTATAACTTATAACATACGTATAGAGCTGATAGAAGAAAAAATCAATCAAAAAATCATTGATCGTATTGTAGTTAAAACCTCTGGACAATAGGTTTCCAATTACAAAAATACCGCATCCAATGAAGAATGTAACTGTTAGAAATTTAATTGACTTTGACATAATTACTTTTTATTCTTTACAAGATTCCACAACCTGCTCTGCACGCTCCTTTCCCCAATTTGGATGAAACTCCGTCTCAGGCTTAAAGGTATCAAAAAGTTCAATTGATGTTTCAATATCCTTGCAATATGGTGCAGTATCTTTACCAAAATATTTGGCACTTCCCATATCCCATTCCGCTTTACAAAAAGCTGCTCTCGGATTTTCAGGTTCTAGTTGTAAGGCTTTAGCATACAGTTCTCCTATTTTTTGGCCATATTTCATACCGTAGGTCATGCCATCAAAGGCTACCCAATTGGTTAAAACCTGTGCTTGCATTATCAATAGTTCTGCATTGTCCTCACTTTTGGTCATGGCCAAATCCAAATGTTCTTGTGCCTTGTCTAATTGTGCTTTTAAAACCGCTTCGTCTTTTTCGTTCCAGCTTTTTAGACTATTGATCTGTGCGATGTAATAGTTGGGCAACCATTCTTTATCTTCTGCTTTGGCTATACGCTCAAACATATTCTCGGCTTCGTCCCATTTATCGGCTTCCCAAAGTTCAAAGGCTTTGGTCATCCCTTTTTCAAAGTTAGTTTGTGCTTCTGTATGAGAACTCACAAGACTAACTATTAATATTACCGCGACTTTTACTATTATGTTCATAAGGTTATGTTTTTGATTTGATACAAATATCTACAGTATCTAAACATTTATAAAACAAGACTTACCGAATTGTAAAAAATTAATGACGAATTGTAATTTTTCAAAATTATTCCAAAAAATCAGTAACTTACTGAGGCCTTTCTATACATATTACTGTAACCACAATATTTAAAACCAACCAAAAATGAATAGCCGTATTCTTACCATTGCCCTTGCACTTTTTACAATAGTATCGTTTTCGCAAACCGATAAACGCCTTAAAGGCATCGAAAAACAATTTAATTCTGTTTTAGAAAGCACCAAAGCTGCAGGCTTTGCAGTTGCCATTGTAGAAGGAGATAAAATCATTTATGCCAAAGGTTTTGGTTATAGTGATTACGAAAACAAAGTACCTGTAAACGCTAACACCTTATTTGCCATTGGATCTTCTACCAAAGCATTTACTTCTGCATTATTAGGATTGCTACGTGAAGATGAAAAGCTGTCTTTTGATGACAACCCAAGAAAACATATCCCTGAATTAGAGTTTTATAATAATGATATGAATAACAACATTATCATAAAGGATTTAATGCGCCACAGTACTGGTTTACCTCGACACGATGGCTCTTGGTATTTTTTCCCAACACACAATAAGGATAGTTTATTAGCCAGAATAAAATACCAAGAACCCTTTACAGGTATACGCCAACAATGGTATTACAATAACTTTGGGTTTTTAGCGCAAGGTGTTATTACCGAAAAAATTACAGGAAAGTCGTGGGAAGAGAATATTGAAGAACACTTTTTTAAACCATTAGGTATGGATCGCTCTAACACCATCATTGATGGCATGAAAACCAGTACCAATGTAGCTTTTGGTTACACCCTGGATGTGGACAGAAACATTGAAAAAACGGACTACTACGATATTGCTGGCATGTCTCCAGCAGGAAGCATAAACAGTAGTGTTAATGATATGAGTAAATGGTTAATCACATGGATTAACGACGGCAAATACGGAGAAGCACAAATCATCCCAGAAAATTATATCAAAGAAGCTATGAGCTCCCAGATGGTAGTTTCTGGTGGTACTCCATCCAAAGACTTGCCAAATGTACAGTTTGCAAATTACGGTTATGGCTGGTTTTTACACTCTTACAAAGGCCATTATGTGGTAGAACATGGTGGCAATATTGATGGCTTTTCTGCCAATGTTGCATTTTACCCATCCGATAAATTAGGGATTGTGGTTTTAGCCAACCAAAACGGTTCTGCAGTGCCAAATTTAATAAGAAATATAGTAGCAGACCACATGCTAAAAGTAGATAAAACCGAATGGGCAAAAAAGCACAAAGAAGACACCGAAAAAGCCCTTAAAGCCATGGAGGAAGCAGAGGAAGACACCGAAGTATCTAACGTAAAAAACACCAGACCATCGCATACTTTATTAGATTATACAGGTACTTACGAGCATAAAGGTTACGGCAAGTTTGATATTATTGTAGAAAATGACTCGCTCTTTTCCGAGCTAAACGGAGAACGCATATACTTAAACCATTTCCATTACGACACCTTTGAGCTGTTAGACGTTAAAGACGGAAAAATAGATACCACAGGTATTGGCAAATCTGTAAAAATGACATTTAGCGCTAATGACGCTGGTGACATAGATTATGGTAAAATAGCTATAGAGCCAATGACAGATGCTATAGCTTTTAAGCGCACACCAAATTCTATAGATGTAGATACCGAAACCTTAGAACAATATGTTGGTAAGTACGACCTAATGGGCACGGAAATAAAAGCCTACATTAAAGACGAAAATGTACTTTACGTATTTGTACCCAACCAACCCGAATACGCACTCATCCCAACAGCTGTACATAAATTTAATTTTAAAACTTTAGAAGGCTTTAAAGTAGAGTTTATAGAAACCGATGGTAAAATAGACCAGGTAAAGTTTATACAACCCAATGGTACTTTTGTAGCCAAAAGGAAGATTGAGGAGTGATTTCTATAAGATTACGTAGTTCTACGTATATAAATGTAGAAACTTTTTTTAGTTTTATTGACTGATAAACACAAATAAAAAGTACTCATATCCCGAAAATGTATTGGGATATGACAACTTTTTGTTTGGATATAACGAGTTGGCAACAAGCTAAAAAAACATCGAACTTCAAACAAAAATACAAATTCATTTTATATATCGAGATTTATCGATATGTTTGCAGTATGAATTTGAAAACGGCAACAGAAATTGGTAAATGTTTATCGAACCAAATCAGATTTCAGATATTGGAATGGTTGAAAGAACCAGAAAAACATTTCCCACCACACGAGACATTAAAACATTTTAATGATGGAGTTTGCGTTACTTATATTCAAGAAAAAGCTGGATTATCACAATCGACTATTTCAACATATTTGACTAATATGGAGAAATGTGGACTTTTAATATCAACAAGACACGGAAAATGGTCTTATTTAAAAAGAAACGAAAAGATTATTAAACAATTTACTGACTTTTTAACTTAAAAAAATTTGTTAGAACATATCGACATTTCGCAATATAACAAACTATGAGATTATTAATTGACATTTTAGGTTGGTCAGGTTCAGGATTAATAATCCTTGCCTATGCCCTAACCCTCATTGAAAATAAAAAGTATTTAGATCATAGCAAGTATTTAAACTTACTTGGAGGTCTTTTAATAGCCATAAACTGTTATTACTATAATGCAATTCCACCATTTGTAACTAATTTACTTTGGAGTGTCATTGCAACTTTAACAATATATAAGTCAAGAAATAAAAAAGAGAAATGCAACAAGACTAAATGTTTAACTTAAAATTAAAACAATGAAAATTTTAATAATTGGAGGAAACGGAACGATAGGAAAAACTGTTGTTTCTCATTTTAAAGAAAAGAACGAAATTTTAATCGCTGGACGAACCAATGGAGACGTGACTGTTGATATTGCTGATAGTAGTTCAATAAAGTCAATGTTTGAAAAGATTGGAAAAGTGGACGCTATAACTTGTATCGCTGGAGAAGCAAAATGGGACGATTTCAATAAACTTTCTGAAGACGATTATTATATCGGACTGAAAAGCAAACTAATGGGACAAGTTAATCTTGTACGCATTGGACAGAATTATTTAAATTCAAATGGTTCCATAACTCTATCCACAGGAATTTTAGCAGATGACCCAGTTGTAAAAACAACGAGTGCTGCTATGGTAAATGGCGGAATTCATAGTTTTGTTCAAGCTGTTGCGCTTGAAATTGAAAACGGAATTAGAGTAAATGTTGTTTCTTCTGGAATGGTTGAAGATGCTTATGAAAAATACAAAGACTATTTCCCAGGACACAATCCGATACCAATGAAAAAAGTAATTAACGGATATGTAAGAAGTGTAAACGGAAAAGGAAATGGAGAAATAATTAGAATTTACGACTAAAATAAAGCCAGTTGCCAACAACGTGTAAGCGCAATAACTACTGAATTCCCTATCGGAAATTCATCCGTTTTAACTAACTTAGTTGCGTCAGTGGAAAAATACTAACACATTTTCCCGTTACTGACGCTTACACAAACTCGTTGTAGCCAATTAGAAAAATGAAATCACGAATGGCAATTGGAATAGGAATTATAATAGCAATATTCACTTTGATTTATTTTACAAAGTCGAATACCAAAACTGCACCTTCGGAATTGACAAAAACGGAATACAGAGCAAAAGGAACAATTTTCTATCACGAAGATGATTTCTGCCAAATAGAAATTGTACCAAAAGAGAACTTATCGGATTTACTAAAACAAGCGGATAACATAGCTGATTTTACTGCCGAAAAAGGATATTCGGATATCTATGTTAGAGAAGAAAACAAAGTGAGTTTAAAGAGTCGAAAAATTGAGAAAACGGAACTTGAAAAACTGTTGACTGAACTCGGAAATGAAAAACATACGGAAGTTATAACTGGATATGGAAGTGATTACCGAGTGAAAAGTGAAAACACAATCGGATATGGAAAAGAATATTCAGCAGTTTATTTCGATTTTGAGAATGATAAAGTCAAGAACATATGGATTACGAATCTATTCGGACTGAATCACGACAAAGTTGTTGACGTGCTTTCCAAAATTGGAGAAAAATGGAATTTAGTTTTGATGGACTGGAATCGTTCGGAACTGATAGACTTGTCGAATAAAAAGATGATTAATAAATATATAAAATAATAGATACAAACTTAGGATGGCTATAATTCATTGCGGTTGAATGATACTCATGTACTATTCCATAATGAAACCAAAGTCAAAAACGTGAAAAACAAAAAAGACCATCCTCACAGATGGTCTTTATAAATATTATAAAATGCTTTGCTTAAAACATCTCTCTACCAGAGAAATGAAAAGCACCTTCAATAGCTGCATTGTCATCACTATCACTTCCGTGAACAGCGTTTTCGCCAATAGAAGCCGCATATAATTTACGGATAGTACCTTCTGCTGCATCAGCAGGATTGGTAGCACCAATTAAGGTTCTAAAATCTTCAACAGCGTTGTCTTTTTCTAAAATCGCTGCAACGATAGGTCCACGAGTCATATATTCTACCAATTCACCAAAAAATGGACGTTCTTTGTGAATGCCATAAAATTCTTCAGCATCAGCTGTAGTCATTTGGGTTAACTTCATTGCTACGATTCTAAATCCTGAAGCTGTAATTTTTTCTAATATTGCGCCAATGTGTCCTTTTTCAACAGCATCTGGCTTTAACATTGTAAATGTTCTGTTAGTTGCCATGTATTATTTTTTTATTGAGGTGCAAAAGTAATGTATTTCTTTAATTTATCAAGAGGTTCAAATATTAAATTAATGTCAGGCTGAGCATTACTGAGGAGCAAATAAATTTTGCTTCGAAAGTACCCAAGTGAAGCTTGTCGAAGCCCTTCAACATTAAGTATTCTATTTCATTGACACTTCGACTGCGCTCAGTGTGTCATAATTGTAATGACAGGATTCTTAATTTCATATTAAAACATTTAACCAAACCTCTAAAAATCGTAAATTCGCAACTTATGATAAACACCCAGATTCCAGAAATAAAGTCGCTATTGAGCACACCAAGGCACATCGTTATTGTGCCACATAAAAATCCAGATGGAGATGCCATGGGCTCTACCCTAGGCTTATACCATTATTTAAAACTATATAATCACACAGCAACGGTGATTGCACCTAATGATTATCCAGAGTTTTTAAAATGGTTGCCAGGAGACGATACTGTTATGATTTTTGAAAACCAAACAGAGGAAAGCCGAACACTAATCGATAATGCCGATCTTATTTTTACACTAGATTTTAATTCTTTGAGTAGAGTTGGCGCCATGTCAGAAGCTTTGGAAAATTCAAGCGCAACAAAAATTATGATAGACCATCATCAGCAACCCGATGATTATGCTGCATACACCTATTCTGATGTGAGCATGTCCTCTACTTGCGAGATGGTTTATAATTTTATTGAAATGCTTGACGATGCAGATAAAATCAATGCCACCATCGCAACCTGTCTATATGTTGGTATTATGACCGATACAGGTTCGTTTCGTTTTCCGTCAACAACGAGCAGAACGCATGAGGTGGTTGGATGCTTGATAGAAAAAGGTGCTAACAATGCCCAGATACATAATAATGTGTTCGACACCAACAGTTACAGTCGCTTACAGTTGTTGGGTAGAGCCATGCAGAATTTAAAGGTGATTCCTGAATTTAACACAGCATACATTACGCTGTCACAAGCTGAATTGGATGAATTCAACTTTAAAAAAGGTGATACTGAAGGTTTTGTTAATTATGGACTTTCTTTAAAAGGCATTGTGTTTGCCGCCATTTTTATAGAAAACCATCAAGACGACATTATTAAAATATCCTTACGCAGTAAAGGATCGTTCTCTGTGAATCAATTTTCCAGAGCCCATTTTAATGGTGGAGGCCACGATAATGCCGCTGGTGGACGTAGCGATTTAAGCCTACAAGAAACAATTGATAAATTTATTAGTATATTACCGCAGTATAAAGATGAATTGTCCCAAGCGCTCAAGGCGCATTAAACTTTTCAGTATGAAAAACCTACATATCATAATCATAGTAATGTTACTGTGTTTCGGTTGTAAATCTCCCGAAGCCAGAATGCCAGAATCGGTACAGTCTGGTTCTTTTCTTAAAGAATCCGCTGAACGCAACAAAAAACTGAACGAGAAGGAGAAAAACCTTATTCAGTCCATTATAAAAAACAATCCAGATAAAAATTATATCGCTTCCGAAAGTGGATTTTGGTATTACTACAATACCAAAGTAGAAGGTGATACTATTCAACCTGAGTTTGGTGACATTGTAGATTTCGACTATAATATTTCAGACATCAACGGTAATGAAATCTACGATGTAGAAAACAGAACCTATGTGATGGACAAGCAAGAATTGTTTACTGGTCTGCGCGAAGGTTTAAAACTTATGAAACCAGAAGAAAGCGTAACCTTTATTTTTCCATCTCAAAAAGCCTATGGTTACTATGGAGATGATAAAAAAATAGGAACCAATATTCCTTTAATTTGTGAAGTAACTTTAAATACAATAACCCAAGAAAATGATTAAAAAAGCACTTACAGCACTAGTTGTATTAGTGGTATTGGCAAATATCTCTTGCCAAGAAAAATACCCAGATTTAGAAGACGGACTTTATGCCGAAATTATAACCTCAAAAGGGACTATGGTGGCAAAATTACACTATGACAAGGTACCTGTTACTGTTGCTAATTTTGTAGCACTTGCTGAGGGCAACCATCCTATGGCAGAGGAAAAGTACAAAGGGAAACCCTTTTATGACAGCCTTACGTTTCATAGGGTTATGGATAAATTTATGATTCAAGGTGGTGATCCAACAGCTACTGGTAGTGGAACACCTGGATATCGATTTGCTGCTGATTTTCATAAAGACCTTAAACATGATAAGCCAGGTATTTTATCAATGGCTAATGCTGGTGGTATTAACACTAACGGAAGTCAATTTTTTATTACTGAAGCACCATATCCAAGAGGAAATTTCTATGATGACAATGGGAACCTTAAGCCTTGTGACCAAAGAGGTGTAAGCTGTCATTCGGTTTTTGGCGAATTGGTTAAAGGCCTAGAAGTACAAGACTCCATTTCTAATGTAGAAGTTGTAAATCCTAGAGCACGTAATCACAAACCTGTTGAGGATGTGATAATTGAAGAGGTAAATATTATAAGAAAAGGTAAAGATGCAAAGTTCTTTGATGCTCCAAAGGTATTTGAGGAAAAAATGCCAAAAGTTGAAGAAGAGTTCGCTACAATTAGAAATGAAGCAGAAAAGAAAGCTGAAGAACTAGCAAAACAAGCCAAAGCTGATTGGCTAAAGAAAAATGAAGCCTTAGATGGTCGTCGTATAGATTCTCCAACAGGAATGGCCATGATTTTCACACATGAAGGTGATGGCGTTAAACCAAATCCATCTCAACAGGTAAAAATAAATTGCGCTGGTTATTTTGAAGATGGCACTTTATTCTGGACCACGTGGAAAGCCGTTGCAGAGAAAAACGGAAAGTACGATGAACGACAAGAAAAACAAGGTGGTTATGCTCCGTTTACGATGCCTTATAACGAAACAGCAAGTTTAGTAGCTGGTTTTAGAGAAGCTATGTTAAATATGAAGATTGGTGATAGAGCCAGAGTTTTCATTCCTTATTATTTAGGTTATGGAGAAGCTGGAAGAGCACCAGTTATTCCACCAAAAACCAATTTAGTTTTTGATATTGAATTAGTCAGTATAGCTGAGTAAAAATTCTATAAATGAATAAACAAAAAAGGCAGCTGAATCAGCTGCCTTTTTTGTTTGTTCTCTACTGTCATGCTAAATTTGTTTCAGCATCTAAAGTATTAATATGCTTTCACAAATAAATTCAGAATGACAAAATGATCACACTTTAGTCCTTCTGCGGAATATTCTTCAGAATCTCCAACACAAATTCCCAATACTTCTGAGCCGATGATATCTGTGCACGTTCATCTGGTGAGTGCGCACCTTTAATATTCGGACCAAAACTAATCATATCCATATCAGGATAATTCTGACCAAGAATACCGCATTCCAATCCTGCGTGGCAAGCGGCTACATGAGGTTTTTCACCATTGTTTAGTCGTTCGTAGATTGGTACCATTACTTTTAGGATATCTGAATCCATATTAGGTTGCCAACCAGGATACTCACCTGAGAATTCAACATCGCAACCAGCTAATTCAAACGTAGCACGTAGCGTATTTGCTAAATCCATTTTTGAGGATTCCACAGAACTACGGGTTAAGCAGCCTACTTTAATTTCGCCATCCTTTACAATCACTTTTGCTATATTATTAGAGGTTTCTACCAAATCTGTAATATCAGCACTCATACGATACACACCATTGTGCGCAGCATATATAGCGTAGACAATTTGCGCTTGCGCTTCAAATGGCATTGTTTTTTCTGGTAGCTCTGTTTTAGAAAGGACAACTTCTAAGTCTGGCTCCATAGTTTTAAGCTCTTTTTTAATGGTTTCAGCTAACGCTGTTAGCAAACTTGTGAGTATAGCTTCCTTATCTGCTTCAAAAACTACAGTTACCACACTTTCTCTGGGTATGGCATTGCGCAAACTTCCGCCATCTATTTCAGATATTTTCACGTCTTCGATAACAGCATATAACAAACGGTTCATAATTTTGTTGGCATTACCCAAACCTTCATGGATTTGCATACCTGAGTGACCACCTTGGAGACCTTTTACCTCAATCTTGTAGGCCATCATGCCTTCTTTAGTAACAGGCTCTTCATTATATGTACCTGTTGCCGTGATATCTATTCCACCAGCACAACCTACTCCAATCTCATCATCTTCTTCGGTATCTAAATTTAAAAGAATATCTCCTTTCAATATGCCACCTTTTAATCCCATTGCACCTGTCATACCTGTTTCTTCATCAATGGTAAATAAAGCTTCTAAGTCCGGATGTTCAATGTCATCACTCTCCAAAATCGCCATAATCGTTGCCACTCCAAGACCGTTGTCCGCACCCAGCGTCGTACCTTTTGCTTTTACCCAATCTCCTTCCACAAACATCTCAATGCCTTGGCTATCAAAATCGAACTCAGTATCGTTGTTTTTTTGATGCACCATGTCTAAATGCGATTGCATAACAATAGGCTTTCTATCTTCCATGCCTTTGGTTGCCGGTTTTCTGATGATGACGTTACCCACTTCATCTTCTATAGTTTCTAAACCTAAGTTTTCACCAAAGTCTTTCATAAATTTAATCACACGCTCCTCTTTTTTTGATGGTCGTGGAACAGCGTTTAAATCTGCGAATTTATTCCAAAGTTGTTTTGGCTCTATGTTTCTTATTTCGTTATTCATATTTATTTTTTATGCATGCAAAATTACAAAATACAGACCATTCTCACTTGTCATTCTTCTTTGAAATTTCGGAGGTTCCAAATCCTAAAATTTAAATTTTTAAGGATTGATTATTTCAAATGTTCATTTTGTCTTGACACACTACTGAGTTTAAAACACTGTTTTAAATGAAAGTATATTGCGTAGCAAAACCAAAAAGTCAAAACGATTTATTAGGAAATTGCAAAGCACCATTCGCTAATACATCCAAAATCTTATAATCAATTAACTTTAAATTTTCAATCCTAGATTTAGTTTTACAACATTAGGCTTGCTCATTATTTCTGAAAATCGTTGCTTCCGACCTTGTCGGAATCTCAAGTTAGATTAAAATATAGATATATTCTAATGTTATAACGAGGCATTCATTATTTTGTTTAAAATTACTTAGCGCCTTAGCGTCTTTGCGAGAACAGTTCAATCCAAACTTTTCCCTATTTTTGATTCATGCTGAAAAACAAAAAACTAGGACTCGTTATTTTTCTTGGAATTCAAATTATATTGATTTCAATCTTAAAAAACTATCCAGAGTTTGTAGAGCGGTTTTATAGCAACGGACTTTACGTATATATCGCCAAGTTGATGCGTTATGTCTTTGGCTGGATTCCGTTTTCGGTAGGTGATATTTTCTATACTTTGGCAGTCATCTATGCCATTAGATGGTTGGTGTTAAACAGAAAGCGAGTAGTGAAAGACACCAAAAACTGGTTGTTGGATATTGGTGCCGTTTTATCAATTGCATATTTTGCTTTTCATATACTTTGGGCTTTCAACTATTACAGGCAGCCTCTATATAAATTCTTAAATCTTGAAGCAGACTATACCACCGAGCAGTTAGTCTCCTTTACCAAACGTCTTATTGACAAATCGAATACAATCCATAGTCAATTAGCCATAAACGATTCCACAAAAGTAGAAATGCCTTTTTCTAAACGTGAAGCTTTCGATAAAGTTCTGAATGGTTATGAAAAACTTTCAGAAGAATATCCTCATTTATATTATGAACCTAAAAGCATTAAAAAATCCATTTACAGTACCGCGTTAACGTACATGGGTTTTTCGGGTTATCTCAACCCATTCACCAATGAGGCACAAGTCAATGGCTTAGTGCCAACTTACAAATTCCCAACAACCTCTTGTCATGAAGCAGCGCATCAGTTGGGTTTTGCTGCAGAAAATGAAGCCAATTTTATTGGAAGTTTGGCAGCCATACACAATGATGATATTCATTTTAAATATTCAGGATATACTTTTGCTTTACGCTATTGTCTTGTGGAAATTTTTAGAAGAGACAAAGACCTATATTATGAAATTTTATCTACTGTAAATAAGGGTATTTTAAAAAACTATCAAGAGGTTGAAAGCTTCTGGAAGTCTTACGAAAACCCTCTTGAGCCTTTATTTGCAGATACCTACGATAGTTTTCTCAAAGCTAACAATCAATCTGCTGGCATGAGAAGTTATAGTTATGTTGTTGCCTTGCTGGTTAATTATTATGGTGATAAAGCCTTGTAAACGTTAAAATATTCTATTTCAGCCCTAGTTTTTGTGAATATTCCTATATTTAGTCCTCTAATTTAACTCATCAACTTTATGATAAAAGTACACTTACGGCTGCTCATTTTTATGTGCAGTTTTTCATTATTTGCACAAGACTACTTCCCTACCAACAGTGGAGTAAAAGCAACTAATTCTAACTACACTGCATTAACCAATGCAACCATTCATGTTTCACCAACAGAAGTCATTGAAAATGGCACGCTATTAATAAAAGATGGCAAGGTGGTTAGTGTTGGTAAATCGGTTAACCTTCCTAAGAATACAACTAAAATAGACCTCACAGGAAAAACCATTTACCCTTCGTTTATTGATATTTACACCTCCTTTGGCGCTAAAAAACCAGAACGTGGTGGTAATGGCCCAAGATATGCCGCAAGTCGAAGCGGTTTTTACTGGAACGACCACGTGATGCCAGAGCAAGATGTGATGGCTAGTTTCAAGTATGATTCAAAAAAAGCATCAGAACTTCACAAACTTGGCTTTGGTGTTGTAAATACACACATGCCAGATGGTATTGTTAGAGGTACAGGTGCTCTGATTGCACTGAACAATGATGCCGACAACTCTGTACGTGTCGTTGATGGCGAAACCTCGCAACATTTTTCATTTAGTAAAAGTGTAACATCGCGTCAGGCTTATCCTTCTTCTATAATGGGAAGTATGGCATTATTACGTCAAATGTACAATGATGCTAAATGGTATGCCGATGGAAATATTGACACTAAAGATTTATCTTTAGAAGCACTTAACGGCAACAAAAACTTATTGCAAATTTTTGAAGCTGGCAGTAGAGCTAATGTCTTGCGTGCTGATAAAGTTGGAGATGCCTTCAACATTCAATACACCATTCTTGGAGGTGGTGATGAGTATGAACGTCTAGATGAGGTAAAAGGTACCAATGCCACATTAATCCTGCCAATTGATTTTAGAGCAGCGTACGATGTGGAGAATGCTTTTTTAGCATCCACATTATCATTGAGCGATATGCGCGCTTGGAACCAAGAACCTCACAATCCGAGATTATTAGCGGAAAATGGAATTCCGTTCGCCTTAACAACACACGGTCTTAAAAAGAAAAATGCATTTAAGGCTAATCTTATGAAAGCCATTGAAAGTGGACTTTCAAAGCAAAAAGCATTAGAAGCCCTAACAACAGTCCCTGCTAATTTATTAGGAAAATCTGATGTACTCGGAACATTAAAAGAAGGAAGCTATGCCAACTTCTTAATCACGTCTGGTGATATTTTTGATAAAAAGACTAAACTTTTTGAAAACTGGGTTCAAGGTAATGCACACGTTATTGAAAACATGAATGTAAAGGATATCGATGGTGATTATAATTTTAAATTGGCTGGAGATGATTATAAGCTATCCATTTCAGGAAGCACAAGTAAACCGAAAGCCAAATTAGAAAGCGGAGATAAAAGCCTTGGAACTAAAATGAGCTATACTGATGAATGGGTTAACTTAACCTTTAAAACCGCAGATAGCACAAAAAAGGAATTTGTCAGAGTTGTGGCAAATGCTTCAAACGGAAATAGTTTAAACGGTAAAGCTATAATGCCTAATGGCAATGAGTTATCGTTTTACGCCAATAGAGCGGATAAAGAAGCTGAAGAAAAAAGCAAGGATAACAAAGAAATGGACTCTAAGTCTGAAGATGCTTTTATGAGTCCAATCACATATCCTAACCTTGCTTTCGGATTTACCGAAAAACCTAAATCAGAAACCTTACTCTTTAAAAATGCAACGGTTTGGACCAATGAAGAAGATGGTATCTTAGAGAATACTGACATCTTAATTAAGAATGGTAAAATTTCAAAAATTGGAAAAAATCTTTCAGACAGTGGTGCCACAGTTATAGACGCAACCGGTAAGCATATCACTGCTGGTATTATAGACGAGCATTCACACATCGCTGCGGCTTCGATCAACGAAGGTGGACAGAACTCATCTGCCGAAGTGACTATAGAGGATGTTTTAGACGATGAAGACATTGACATTTACAGAAATCTTGCTGGTGGAGTTACCTCTATCCAGATTTTACATGGTTCAGCAAACCCTATCGGAGGACGTTCTGCCATCATTAAACTGAAATGGGGAGAAGCTGCTGACGATTTAGTATATGACAACTCACCTAAGTTTATCAAATTTGCTTTAGGCGAAAATGTAAAGCAGTCGCGTTCTAGTAGAAATGAGCGTTTTCCTCAATCTCGAATGGGAGTTGAGCAAGTGTTTATGGATTATTTCTCTAGAGCAAAAGCTTATGATGAGGCAAAGAAAAGCGGAAAACCATATCGCAAGGATGCCGAAATGGAAGTTTTGGCAGAAATCTTAAACAAAGAGCGATTCATTTCTTGTCATTCTTATGTACAGAGCGAAATCAATATGTTGATGAAAGTTGCTGAAAAGTTCGACTTTAATATCAATACCTTCACACATATTCTTGAAGGCTATAAAGTTGCCGACAAAATGAAGGATCACGGAGTTGGTGGTTCTACCTTTAGTGATTGGTGGGCTTATAAATACGAAGTTAATGATGCCATTCCTTATAATGCTGCCATAATGCACAATGCAGGAGTTACGGTGGCTATTAATAGTGATGATGCTGAAATGTCTAGACGACTAAACCAAGAAGCAGCTAAGTCAGTTAAATATGGTGATATTAGTGAAGAGGAAGCGTTAAAGTTTGTAACGATAAATCCTGCTAAACTTTTACATTTAGATGATCGCGTAGGAAGCTTAAAAGTTGGAAAAGATGCAGATGTCGTTCTGTGGTCTGACCACCCTTTATCAGTTTACGCTAAAGCTGAGAAAACCATTATTGAAGGTGTGACTTATTTTGATATAGAAAAAGATAAGCAAATGCGTGAAGCAGTTAAGAAAGAAAAAAATGAACTGATCAATCTTATGCTTCAAGATAAAAATAAAGGCTTAAAAACTCAGCCTGTAAAGAAGAAAGAAAAGGAATTGTTGCATTGCGACTCCATGGATAACGAACACATAGCACATAATCACAACTAAAAATAATAAACATGAAAAGATTAAATAAAATAAACGTCATATTGTTTTTGTTGTGCATTACATTAGGTTTTTCACAACAGACACCAGCACCAAAGCAATCAAACACAATCGCTATTGTTGGTGCAACTGCACATATAGGTAATGGTGAGGTCATTGATAATAGCATCATTATCATGGAAGAAGGAAAACTAAAGACCGTTGCAGATGCAACTACTTCTAAAATTGATATGACTGCAATGGAAGTCATTGATGCCAAAGGCAAACATGTATATCCAGGTTTTATAGTTTCTAACGGAACTTTAGGGTTGGTAGAAGTTGATGCTGTAAAAGCTTCTAACGACCTTTCTGAAATGGGAACTTACAATCCACATGTAAGAAGTATTATAGCTTACAATGCCGAATCTAAAGTTGTGGAATCCATGCGACCAAATGGTGTGCTCTTGGGACAGGTGGTGCCAAGAGGAGGTAGAATTGCAGGTACGTCGTCAATAGTACAATATGATGCCTGGAATTGGGAAGATGCTGCTATAAAAATGGATGATGGAATTCACATCAACTGGCCAAGTAGTTTTAGTCGTGGCCGTTGGTGGCTTGGTGAAGATCCAGGTTTAAAACCAAACAAAGATTATGCAAAACAAGTGAAGGAGCTTAACGATTACTTTAACGAGTCTAAAAGTTATGACAAGGGTTCTAAAAACGAACGCCATTTACCTTACGAAGCAATGGCTGGTCTATTTGATGGCTCAAAGCACTTGTACATAAATGCTGATGATGAAAAAGGTATTACAGACGCTGTAAATTTTGCAAAATCACAAGGTGTTTCCAATATCACAATTATTGGTGGTTATCAAGCTGCGAATATAGCAGACTTCTTAAAGCAAAATAATGTTTCAGTAATGTTACAACGTGTACATACAAGACCACAGCTTGAAGATGATGATTATGATTACACCTTTAAACAAGCAAAGGAATTAGTTGATGCTGGTGTTTTAGTGGCTTTGGAAACCAGCGGACAAATGGAACGCATGAATTCAAGAAACCTACCTTTTTATGCTGGCACCACTGTCGCTTATGGATTAACAAAAGAACAGGCTTTACAGTTAATCACCCAAAATGCTGCAAAGATTATGGGTATCGATGATATGTATGGCACCTTAGAAGTTAATAAAAGTGCGACATTATTTATCAGTGAAGGTGACGCCTTGGATATGCGAACAAACAAACTGACACATGCTTTTATTGATGGCAGAAATGTTAGTTTAGAAACACATCAAACCGAACTTTATAAACGGTATTCCGAAAAATATGGTAATTAATTTTAAATTAAAGAAGCGAGCCCTTTGGCTCGCTTTTTATTTCTTGTCATTCTGAACTTGTTTCAGAATCTATAACTAAAATTGAGAATCTGAAACGAGTTCATATTATTCAACAACATTAGCACCTTCAGGCATCATAAACATAGAATCCTCTGGTGTATCTTTAGACAATACCACATCTTTAAATTCAACTGTATTTCGTTTTTCTGTTGGTTGATTGTTTTCGTATTTATACCAATCTATACTTTTAGGTACAAGTAAACCATTTATAGTTTGCCAGTTGTTGTATCGGATAAATTTAAATTCTTTGCTCTTTCCATCCTTACCAAAAGTAACCGTATAGGATAACCATTGCATTTTTCCTGTTTCATCGTCGTAATAGATAATGTATTGGTCATCTGGCGAGACACCAATTCCGGCTTCATAAGAAATTAAAATTCCAGGATAGGTTTTGCCTTCAAATGTTAATGGCTCGGCTTCCTCATAAATGACACCATCATCGCCAACAATAAAAGGCATGGCATAGAAATACATCATTAATCCCTTATAAAATCTTGCGTTACCCTTATACTCATTTTCTTCTTTTTCATTGACCCAAAGATTCTCACCATCGTAACCCATACTATAAGTTGGAGTATCAATCAATTCTGCTCTTGTTTTTAAGTTCGTTGTTGTGACTTCTTTTCCGTTTGGTTTTTCCATAGTAAAGGACAAAGTCTGCATTTTGTTCCATTGGTCAATGCCACCATGCGCTTCAAAAACTTTGGTTATCGCTTCAGGATAGATACTTGTGGTAATGTCTTCTTTAGAAACCTCATCGACAACTGTAGATTCAGGTTTTGTTTCGTTTTTACAAGCTGAAATTAAAATTGCTAAAAGCAATACGAATGATAATTTTTTCATGTTTTGGTTTTTGGTTTTCATGTTTGACGTTACACATCGTGTAAAATTACATTACTTTTGTTTTAATATGATAAAAGCAATAACAAGTCCACAAAATCCATTTATAAAACAGCTTGTACAGCTAAAGGACAAGTCTAGAGAGCGCAAAAAAACCAACCAATTCTTAATAGAAGGAAAACGCGAACTTTCCCTAGCCATTAAAGGTGGCTACAAAATTGAAACCTTATTGTTTTTCCCTGATTTATTTTCTGAAAGCGAAGCAAAATCAATGTCATCTTATGGTATAGAGATTATTGAAATTTCTAAAGAGGTCTTTCAGAAATTAGCCCATCGCGATTCAACTGAAGGCGTTATTGCAGTTGTCAATTCAAAATCACATCAGCTTGAAAATTTAGAGTTTTCATCAAAAAATCCATTAATTCTCGTTGCCGAAGCACCAGAAAAACCAGGCAACGTTGGTGCGCTTTTGAGAACTGCAGATGCAGCCAATGTGGATGCTGTGATTATTGCCAATCCAAAATCCGATTTATATAATCCTAATATCATACGCTCAAGTGTTGGTTGTGTGTTTACCACTGAAATTGCAGTGGCAAGCACAGAAGAGGCAATAGCTTTTTTACAAAAGTATAATTTCAATATTTTCTCCGCCATTTTACAGGAATCCAAACCTTATCACACCCAAGATTACACGTTACCCACCGCTATAGTTGTAGGTACAGAAGCAACGGGACTAACACAAGAATGGCGTGATGCAGCCAAACAGAATATTAGCATACCTATGCAAGGAGTCATAGATTCTATGAATGTATCTGTTGCTGCAGGAATTCTTATTTTTGAGGCTAAAAGACAGCGAAAGTTTCTCTGAAAATTTCGCAAATAACAAAAACTAAAAAGCAAATCCCAATACGAGACGTCACTGCGAGGCACGAAGCAGTCTCATAAAATAATCGAAAAGTAATAAACAGATTACCGCGCTACGGTCGCAATGACAACTAATTAACGATATGACAGCACAAACCCTTTTCTATATCATAATAGCGATTATCATCATCAACTTCATCAAGGACAAAATCCTCGATGCCATAAACGCCAAACATTATAACGACCCAATTCCTGAAGAGTTAAGCGATGTTTACGATGAAGAGGAATACAGAAAATCACAAGCTTACAAAGCCACCAATTACCAATTTGGGATATGGTCTTCCCTATTTTCGTTAATATTAACTTTAGCATTTCTTTTTTTAGATGGTTTTGAATATGTGGATAATATTGCCAGAAGCTACTCTGACAACCCAATTGTAATTGCCTTGATATTCTTTGGAATCATTATGATAGCAAGTGACATCATCACAACACCTTTTGCCTATTACAAAACCTTTGTGATTGAAGAAAAATTTGGATTTAATAAGACCACTAAAAAAACCTTCATCTTAGATAAACTTAAAGGTTTATTGATGATGGTTATTTTAGGCGGAGGTATTATCGCCTTAATCGTTTGGTTTTATCAGGCGACCGGTGATTCATTCTGGTTGTATGCTTGGGGAATTGTAACTGCCTTTACGGTGTTTATGAATATGTTTTATTCGCGATTGATAGTGCCTTTGTTTAATAAACAAACACCATTGGAAGACGGAGATTTACGCAATAAAATTTCTGAGTACGCGAAGTCCGTAGGTTACAATCTCGAAAAAATATTCATCATTGACGGCTCTAAACGTAGCACTAAGGCCAATGCCTATTTTTCTGGTTTTGGAAGTGAAAAACGTATTACGCTATACGACACCTTAGTCAACGATTTAGAGGACGAAGAAATCGTTGCTGTATTGGCGCACGAAGTTGGGCATTATAAACGCAACCATATCATTATTAATTTAATCACCTCAATTCTACTTACAGGATTGACACTCTATATTTTATCGATTTTTATTTCCAATCCGTTATTATCCAATGCCATTGGTGTTGACACTCCGAGCTTTCATGTAGGTTTGATTGCTTTTGGATTGCTCTACTCACCTATTTCAGAAGTTACAGGTTTAATAATGAATTACGTCTCACGTGTGTTTGAATACCAAGCCGATGATTATGCCAAAACCACCTATAAAGCTGAACCATTGATTACGTCTTTAAAAAAATTATCAAAGAATAGTCTTAGTAATTTAACTCCGCATAAAGCTTACGTGTTTATGCACTATTCTCATCCAAAATTATTGGATCGTATTAAAAATCTTAAAAAAGAATAATATGGATACAGACATTTGGTTCTATTTGATAGTAGGCTTGATGGGATTGCTTTTACCTTGGCTAAAAAAAATCGAACAATTTCAGCTAATAAATGTTCCAATTGTAGCCATTCTTGTAGGCGTAACCTGTTATCTACTACCGATAAACCTACCCATACCAAATCCCATAAAATATAATGACGAAATATTAAAACTAACTGAAATTACGGTAATTATCAGTATAATGGGTGCTGGTCTAAAATTGAATCATAAATTTTCACTTAAAAACTACCGAATCCCTTTATTATTAGTATGTATTACGATGATTGGTTGTATTGCTTCAGTTGCACTCCTTGGTTGGTGGATTGGGCTTGTACCTGCTTCTGCATTACTTTTGGCAGCTGTATTTGCACCCACCGACCCGGTTTTAGCTAGTGATATACAAGTTGAAATTGAAGAAACTACAGAAGAAGAACATCCTGTGCAGTATTATCTCACAGTAGAAGCAGGTATTAACGATGGTATGGCCTTTCCGTTTACTTGGCTCGCTATTTTATTGGCACTAAATGGAATGTCCTCTATGGACTGGGTCAGTGATTGGTTTATCGTCGATGTACTATATAGAATCATTGTAGGTATTATTATCGGATATGTTACTGGTCGTGTAATTGCATGGTTGTTCTTTGAATTACCAGACAGAGTAAAAATCGCACCCAAGCGACTTGGATTTTTAGCCGTAGCCATTACGTTTTTTATTTACGGTGTAACTGAAGCCGCACACGCATATGGTTTTATTGCTGTTTTCGTTTCTGCTGTTACTATTAGACAATTTGAAAAACAGCATCAATTCCATAAGGAAATGCATGATGTAGTTGCTCAAGTAGAGTTATTTTTAATAACGATAATTTTAGTTTTTTTAGGTGGTTATATTGCAACCTATTGGTTTAAAGAGCTCACATTACCTTTAATTTTGATTTGCTTAGGTTTCATATTTGTAATCAGGCCCGTTTTTGGAATATTACCCACCTTAAAATCTAAAATGTCTTGGAAAGAGCGTTGGGCTGTGTCGTTTCTAGGAATAAAGGGTATCGGATCTTTTTTCTATCTCGCATTTGCATTGAGTAAAGCTGATTTTTTGCATGAAGAAACTCTTTGGAGTACTATTGCCTTTTTAGTACTTGTATCCATTATAGTACATCGGTTGGTTGGGGTCATAATTAAAAAAAAATTGCTTTAATCTTCTAGATTAATTTGTTCCAATATAAACCAATTAGATTCATTTAGAAGTAACAATAGGTGGCACTAATAAATAGCATTCTAGATGAAGAATATCATTCTCAGACGGATGCCTATAGTTAGTTAAATGGCTTAATCAGGCATCACTTTTAGCACCTTCATTTTATCAGAACTTTCTATAACGATAAATTGCAATTCGTTTTTAGTAAGCTCAATCGGAATAGACTCAGATTCCTGTGAATTATGCTGTTCAGAGTAAGTTTCCCTTCCAAGAATATCATAAACTTTAATAGTCACAATTTCATTCATACCCTTTACATATAATTGGCCATCAAAGTAATTGGCAGCAATAGAAGCAGATCTAACTGTACTATCACCCAAAGTTGCATTACATTCAGGAAAAGAGAGGTAACCATTAAATGTAATATTGTCAGAACCTTCTGTGCCGCTTACAATGCCGCTGCCATAACCTTCATCAGAAGAATAACCAGAACCACTAATATATACACCAACAAAATTAAACGTATCGGTTGATGTTAATCCAATATCTGCCCAATCAAAACTAATCAGGTAAGAAATTTGTGAGTTAGAGTTTAAAGTAGAGTTAATCGCTGTGACAAAGTTTAACCCATTGTCTCCCACAGGACCATTAACTGGTATAGACCATAAACCGGCAAAATCAACATTAACAGCCACAGCATAGGATGCTTCAAAACCTGGTGGAAAAGTAATAACACTTCCAAAGCCCGAAACATTACTGTTCGTTATTGCAGTTCTGTGGGCATCTGCACTGTCATCAACACTTAGGTCAATACTATTACGCCCTGGTGCTCCAGTATCAATATAAAAAACCAAAATATCATTCATTTCATTGCCGGAAGTTGACATATGGAATTCCACAATACTATTTGGGTCACTGGTCAAAAAATGCCCTTCACCAACAGCACCGCCAAACCCATTATTTCCGTTGGCGTAACATGGTGGTGGCGGAACTTGGGAGTCAACCTGTGCATTTTGCGAAAACATACATACTGATGAGAATATCATCAAAGAAGTAATAATTTTTTTCATACTATAGTATTTAAACTAAAGATACATTAATTATAAATTAGATTCAAAATTATACTTTACAAAAACCATTGCTCATTAAAAACCAATTCACTACTTTAGTTCTATGACTGAAGCAGCCATAGAGAAAGAAAATAAAGCCATTGCCAAAGCTTACAAAGAGTTGCTCAAAGTAAGCTACCAGACCTTGACTCCAAAGGACAAAAAAATGATTCGTCATGCCTTTGAGGTGGCTGTTGATGCGCATAAAGATCAGCGACGCAAATCTGGTGAAGCTTATATTTTTCATCCTATAGCTGTAGCCAAAATCGTAGCCCAAGAGATTGGTTTAGATGCCACATCTATTGCTGCGGCTTTGCTTCATGATGTTGTTGAGGACAATCCTGACTATACACTCGCAGATATAGAACAATTGTTTGGCGAAACAGTAGCGAGAATTGTAGATGGTCTTACCAAAATTTCATCGCTCGATACAGAAATGGACGTTTCATTGCAAGCCGAGAACTTCCGTAAAATGCTGCTCACCCTTAATGATGATGTAAGGGTTATTATCATTAAGATCGCTGACCGTTTGCACAATATGCAAACCATGGATTCCATGCGCGCTGATAAGCAAGTAAAGATTGCTTCAGAAACTTTATACATATATGCGCCACTTGCACACAGAATCGGACTATATAACATTAAAACCGAACTCGAAGATCTTGGTCTTAAATACACTGAACCAGAAGTGTACAATGATATTGCTGAAAAAATGCAAGAGAGCAAAGAGGAACAAGATGCTTATATTAAATCATTCTCTGAGGTCATTGAAAAGTCCCTAAATAAAGAAGGACTCAACTACGAAATTAAAGGACGGCCAAAATCCATCTTCAGTATTAGAAGAAAGATGGTAAAACAAGGCGTATCTTTTGATGAAGTCTATGATAAGTTTGCGGTTAGAATCATTTATAAGTCAGATTTAGAAAACGAAAAATTTCTCGCTTGGAAGATATATTCAGTGGTCACAGATCATTTTACACCAAACCCTATTCGACTTCGCGATTGGATTTCATCTCCCAAATCTACAGGTTATGAAGCTTTACACATTACTGTTGTTGGCCCTAAAAGTCGTTGGGTAGAAGTTCAGATTCGTAGTGAAAGAATGAATGAAATTGCTGAAAAAGGCTATGCAGCACATTATAAATACAAAAATAATAATGATAAAGAAGATAATCTAGACTTATGGATTAACAGACTACAAGAAGCCTTAGAGAACAATGAGGCTGACGCTGTAGATTTTGTTGAGCAGTTTAAGCTCAATCTGTACTCTAAAGAGATTTTTGTTTTCTCACCAAAAGGAGATTTAAAATCTCTCCCAAAAGGTGCTACTCCTCTCGACTTTGCTTTTAGCATTCACACTGAAGTTGGCATGAAGACACGTGGAGCAAAAGTCAATGGTAAACTAGTACCACTTAGCCAAGAATTACAAAGTGGTGACCGTGTTGAGATCCTAACGTCCGAAAACGCTAAACCAAATGCCAACTGGTTAGATTATGCCACCACAGCTAGAGCACGAAGCAAAATAAAATCGGCATTAAATGCGCATACCAAAGAGATTGCAGAAGAAGGCAAAGAGATTCTTAGACGTAAGTTGAAACAGCTCAAAATCACCTTGAATGAAAAATCGATAAACGAGCTTGTCAACTATTTTAAATTAAAGACCTCTTTAGATTTATTTTATCGTGTTGGTATCGGCACAATAGATAATACAAAGCTAAAAGCCTTTGCTTCCTCTCGTAGCAATGCTTTTATGAGCTACATTAAAAATAAAATCCGAAAACCAGATGTCCCAAAAGATATTGATAAAGACGAGATTACTTCTAAATACGACATGCTGGTTTTTGGCAAAGAAGAAGAGCGTCTTAATTATACGTTGGCCAACTGTTGCAATCCAATTCCTGGCGATAAAGTATTTGGTTTTGTAACTATAAATGATGGTATAAAAGTACACAAGAAGAACTGCCCAAATGCGGTGAGTTTACAATCTAATTATGCCTATAGAATAATGCCTGCAAAATGGATAGATTCTACACAGCGCACCTATACATCGCACATAAAACTTTCGGGAATAGACAATCTTGGTTTGGTTAACGATATTACGAAGCTAATCTCAGAAAATCTTCATGTGAACATGAAAAGCATCAGTTTCTCTAGTGATGATGGTATTTTTAACGGTGATATAACCGTTGAAGTAAAAAACCAGACCATGTTAAAAAACCTTATTGACAAGCTCAAAAAAATCAACGGGATTGACAAGGTGACTAGAGTTTAAAATCTAGAATCCGAAAAAATTCGTCACTTCGAGTGAAATTAAAAGAAGTGAAATTTTGCACTTCGACAAGCTCAATAGAACTATTGAGAATTTTCTTGAAAACTTGTTCATTTCTTTCGTTTTTAATGCCTAATTAAATCATTCTTATCCTATAATTTTTGTGTAAATTTGCTCTTTATTATGAATGCAACAACAGAAGAAAGTAATCAGGAAATTGTAAAGCGCGTCTTTACACAATTCCTTGAAGACAAAGGTCATAGAAAAACGCCAGAACGTTACGCTATCCTTCAAGAAATATACGATAGTGAAGAACATTTTGACATAGAGTCGCTCTACATTAAAATGAAAAACAAAAACTATCGTGTCAGTAGAGCTACGCTTTACAATACTATAGAATTGCTATTGGAATGTGCCTTGGTGCGCAAACATCAGTTTGGACAAAATCAAGCGCATTACGAAAAATCGTATTTCGATAAGCAGCACGACCATGTCATACTAACAGATACTGGTGAAGTTATAGAATTCTGTGACCCACGCATTCAATCCATTAAAAAAACCATTGAAGAGGTTTTTGACATCAACATAACTAATCATTCACTATACTTTTACGGTAACCGTAAAAAAGACGACTAACTAATTTTTTATAATGGCAGTAGATTTACTACTTGGATTACAATGGGGAGATGAAGGCAAAGGAAAAATTGTCGATGTATTTACCTCAAAATACGATATTATTGCACGCTTTCAAGGTGGGCCAAACGCAGGACACACTTTGGTTTTTAACGGCAGAAAGCATGTTTTGCATACTATTCCTTCGGGAATTTTTCATGACGACACGGTAAACCTGGTGGGTAACGGAGTGGTGATCGACCCTGTGATTTTTAAAAAGGAATTAGATAAACTCGATGAACAAAATGTCGATTATAAAAAATCCCTATGCATCTCACGTAAAGCACATATCATTTTACCTACACATCGCTTATTGGATGCTGCGAGTGAAGCTTCAAAAGGGAAAGCAAAAATAGGTTCTACACTAAAAGGCATTGGCCCAACATACATGGACAAAACCGGTAGAAACGGTATTAGAGTTGGTGATATTGAATTAGCCGATTGGAAGGACAAATACAGAGCTTTGGCAAACAAGCACGAAGCGATGATAGACTTCTATAATGTGGATATTCAGTACGATTTAAAAGAATTGGAAACTGATTTCTTCGAGGCCATTGAAACATTGAAATCTTTAAAATTTATTGATTCAGAAGAGTTTATTCATCAAGCGCAATCTTCTGGTAAATCAATTTTGGCAGAAGGTGCTCAAGGTTCGCTTTTGGATATTGATTTTGGTACTTATCCTTTTGTGACTTCCTCAAATACTACCGCAGCAGGTGCATGTACTGGTTTAGGTGTAGCACCGAATCAAATTGGTGATGTCTTCGGAATTTTTAAAGCCTATACGACGCGTGTTGGTTCAGGACCATTTCCAACGGAATTGTTCGATGAAGATGGTGAGACCATGGCACGTGTTGGTCATGAGTTTGGTGCAACCACAGGTCGTCCGAGACGTTGTGGCTGGTTAGATTTGGTAGCATTACGTTATGCTTGTCAAGTGAACGGAGTCACCCAATTAATCATGATGAAAGGTGATGTACTTTCAGGTTTTAAAAACTTAAAGGTTTGTACGGCCTATAAATACAAAGGAGAAACGATTCATCATTTACCTTATAACATTGAAGCTGAAAACGTAACGCCAATCTATACGGAAGTTAAAGGCTGGTCAGAGGATTTAACGGGTATGACCGAAGCGTTGCAATTACCAAAGGAATTCAACGACTATGTAGAGTTTTTGGAAAACGAACTGAATATTCCAATTACCATTGTGTCGGTTGGTCCTGATCGTAAGCAGACTATCATCAGGAAAACGGTATAGTTTTTGAATTTTTTGGATTCTGTTAAAAAAACTGTTAACCCATACTAAAGCAATTCCAATAAGTGTTACATTGTAAAAATCATATGGCTTTGAATAGTTTTAAGAATCTACTTTTTGCAATTCTTTTTTTTGTTTCGGTGTTTAGTTTTGCTCAAGAAAAACAAACGATTACCATAGAATATGCTGGTATTGCAGTTTCAGATCCCGAAATTGAGGATGGTGCTCTCGTTTTTCTACGTGACGAATCGCAACAGGTACATTTTGTTCATAAAGGTGTGAATATGTGGTGCGATAAGGCCATTTATTACGAAGACCAAGATTATATTGAAGCCTTTAGCAATGTACAAATGAAGCAAGGTGACTCCATCAATATGGTCGCTAAATATTTAGAATACAGTGGTAAAACACAATTAGCTTTTGCACAAGGCGATGTGGTATTAACCGAACCGCAATCTGTATTAACAACAGATAAACTCCACTACGACAGAACACGTCAACTAGCCTATTACGACACTAAAGGTAAAGTTGTTAGAGATTCCTCAGGAACGATTACAAGCCAAATTGGTCGTTACTACATGAATGCCAAGAAGTATCAATTTACACAAGATGTGGTTTTGGTGAATCCAGACTATACTTTAAATACGGAGCGACTCGATTATTTCCCAGAGAATGGACATGCGCACTTATTTGGACCTTCAACCATCGTGGGTGAAAAGAGTAAAATATATTCTGAACGTGGTTTCTATGACACCAAAACCAATATCGGACACTTTCAACGCAATGCCAAAATTGATTACGAAAACAGAACAGTAATCGGTGACAGCCTATATTTTGACAGAAATAAAAGTTTTGCTTCCGCCACCAACAACATAAAAATTACCGACACCATAAATAACAGTGTCGTTAAAGGTCATTATGCTGAAGTTTGGCGTGATAAAGATTCCATTTTCATCACAAAACGTGCTTTGGCAATAACCGTACAAGAACGAGATTCAGTGTACCTCCATGCTGATACCTTAATGGTTACTGGCAAAGAAGAAAATCGTATTACAAGAGCCTATTATAATGCTAGGCTTTATAAAAGTGATTTGGCTGGTAAAGCGGATTCTATTCATGTTAACCATAAAACAGGGTTAACACAATTGATTAATCTCAGTCGTTTCAGTTCAACTGATGCTTTTGCCACAAAACGTAAACCTGCACTTTGGAATTTAGGCAACCAAATGACAGGTGATACTATTCATTTGATATCTAATGTTGAAACCGAAAAACTAGATTCCCTAAAGGTTTTCAACAACGCGTTTTTAGTGAGCAAGGACACTATTAGTGAAGATGGTTACAACCAGATTAAAGGTCAACGGCTTATCGGTTTGTTTAGGGACAACGAACTCTACAACGTAGACATTATTAAAAATGCCGAAACCATTCGTTATATGCGTAATGAAACCAATGAGTTAATTGGTATTCAAAAATCTAAATC
This sequence comes from Winogradskyella ouciana, assembly GCF_965284585.1. Lineage (NCBI taxonomy): Bacteria > Pseudomonadati > Bacteroidota > Flavobacteriia > Flavobacteriales > Flavobacteriaceae > Winogradskyella > Winogradskyella ouciana. Next base: position 2,202,490 of record NZ_OZ260095.1, on the reverse strand, counting down.
CGGAAGTATAAATATTCAGATCATAGACCAAGCCATTGAAGAAGTTATTTTTAAAAATCAAATAGATGGGAATATTTTCCCTGAAGCTGACTTCCCAAGAAGTGGGAGGCGGCTCAGAGGTTTTGATTGGCGAGGAGAAGAACGGCCAATGTCAATCGAAGATTTATTCAAGGATGATCCGCCATTGGTATTGCCAAAAATTCAAGGTCTAGAGGATTATGTTCCTCCAGAGGATTTTATTGATGATAGTGCTGCGGAACGTATAGAGGAAGCAGGTAAAGACACACCGAACAAACCCAACAAAGCAGCGAGGAACTTGCCTAAGAAAACAACCGTAATGCCCTTAAAACCAAAGGTAAAACAGGTAGAAGAATCAAAAGAAGAGAAAGAAAAAGAAGGTCAATAATTGCAAGACGATTTTTTTAAATATCAAGCACAGACCACACCACATCCTTTGGCTATGGAAGTTAGCCATGCAAAGGGTTCCTATATCTATGACAAAAACGGAAAAGCCTATCTCGATTTTGTGGCTGGAGTTTCGGCATGTGCCTTAGGCCATTCCCACCCAAAAGTCGTAAATGCTGTAAAAGCACAATTAGACAAATATCTGCATGTAATGGTTTATGGGGAATATATCCAAGAGCCTGCACTACAACTGTCTAAGCTTTTAGCAAAGCATTTACCAGAACCTCTCGAAACCACCTACTTGGTCAATTCTGGTACAGAAGCAATTGAAGGCAGTATAAAATTAGCAAGACGTTATACTGGTAGAAGCGAAATCATCGCAGCAAAAAATGCCTACCACGGCAACACTATGGGTTCATTGAGTCTCATGGATTTTGAAGAACGTAAAACACCTTTTCTTCCACTTATTCCAGACATAAAACACATAGAATTTAATTCCGAAAGCGACCTACAGCATATCACAGAACATACAGCAGCAGTTATTCTGGAAACCATACAAGGCGGAGCTGGTTTTATTGAACCTAGGAACGATTACTTAAAGAAAGTACAAGACCGTTGCAACAAAGTTGGAGCTGTTTTTATCCTCGATGAAATTCAACCAGGAATTGGCAGAACAGGTAAACTCTTTGGTTTTGAGCATTACAACTGCCAACCAGATGTCATTGTCACAGGTAAAGGTTTGGGAGGTGGTTTGCCAATTGGAGCTTTTACAACTTCAAAAGAAATGATGTTAACCTTAAGTGATAATCCAAAGTTGGGTCATATTACTACTTTCGGAGGCAATCCTGTTATCGCAGCTGCAGCATTGGCAACCTTAAAAGAAATTACGGACTCAAACCTTATGGAAGAGGCTGTTAAAAAAGAGCAATTAATCAGAAAACACCTTCAACACAAACACATAAAAGAAATAAGAGGCAAAGGATTAATGCTGGCAGCGCTTTTAGAAAATTCAGAGATAACAAATGAAGTTATTTTACGTGCTCAAGACCAAGGATTGATTTTATTTTGGCTACTTTTTGAACCCAAAGCCATCAGAATTACACCTCCTCTAACAATTTCTAATGAAGAAATCATTAAAGGTTGTAAGGTGATAACTTCTATTTTGGATTCGCTTTAATTTTATTTCCACTAATCCAATAGACTGATTTACAAATACCAAAGAGCACTTTACATAAAGTATTATTTCAATGTTAATTAATTTGTTAAAAACATTACTTCAAAAATCGATGAAGTGCAAACGATAACTGTAATTTTATTTCAGTGAATCATTAAACCGCTTATGAATTACAGTCACGAGGACGAAAACTTTCCGCTTACCAGATTTGAATCCATGTTAAAAACAAATGACATTTTGTTTTTTGATTCAAGTGAATTTGAAAACATCATTCACCACTATCTCGAAAATGGTAAAATTGCTTTGGCTAAACGCGCTATTAAGCTTGGTCTAGAACAGCACCCAACTTCAATCAACTTAAGATTATTTCAGGTTGAAATTTTAGTGATTGAAAATAAATTCTCGGAAGCTGATGATATTTTAGATATGCTCCATGTACTAGAGCCCACAAACGAAGAGATATTTATTCAAAAAGCTAATGTGTTATCTAAACAAGATGAGCACAAAAAAGCTATAGACACATTGCTTATTGCTATAGATATGTCAACCACTCCATCTGATGATGCAGACCTTTATGCTTTAGTTGGAATGGAATATTTATTCTTAGACCAGTTTGAAAATGCCATCATTTACTTTAAAAAGTGCTTAGAAACTGACACTTCCGATTATTCTGCACTTCATAATGTAGTGTATTGCTATGATTTTTTAGACCAAAACGAAGAAGCCATAACATATCTCAATAAGTTCTTGGATAGTCATCCATATTGTGAAGTGGCCTGGCATCAATTGGGACGCCAATACTTCACTATAAAAGACTATGCAAAAGCCAATGCTGCTTTTGATTTTGCTATAATTTCCGATGATACTTTTGTAGGAGCCTATCTAGAAAAAGGTAAGGTTTTAGAAAAACTAAAGCATTACGAAGACGCTATTGAAAACTATAAAATCACATTAGCATTAGATGAGCCAACCTCATTTGCATTATTGAGAATTGGTTATTGCTATGAGAAATTAGGACAAGAAGATATGGCATTACAGTTCTTTAAAAAAACTGTTGAAGAAGATGCTTTATTAGACAAAGGTTGGATAGCGATTACAAAGTTTTATATGAAGCGCTTAAACTATCAAAAAGCTTTGCATTATATCAACAAAGCTGTAAATATTGATGGAGAAAATGTGCTGTACTGGAAACTTTTTGCAACCATAAACAAACGACTGAACTTTCTCGAAGAAGCTGAACTTGGTTACAAACGTACTTTAGAGCTTGGCAATTACGAACTGGAAACCTGGCTCGAACGATCAGATATTCTTATTGCATTAGGCGAATACGAAGCGGCAATCTACAATTTAATACAAGGTGCGGAATTCTATCCAGAAAATGCTGAGATTGAATATAGACTTGGAGGTTTGTATTTTACCGTACACCAAACCGAAGAAGGACGTTTTCATTTAAAAAACGCCGTAACCCTAAATGCTGAATATAACTTTATTATTTCTGAGCTTTTTCCAAAGTTGAATGACAGACCTATGGTAAAGGCTATAATTTCAGAATCTAAAAAGGCTTCTAACTAATACACTTCTGCCTTAAATTTAAATCAGAATTCGTATAAAAAATCCATACCTTAGCGTTTCTTATATTTTAAGAAATGCAAAGACGTTTTATAGACTATTTAATAGTATCATTTAAGGGCATTGCAATGGGAGCCGCAGATGCTGTTCCTGGAGTTTCTGGTGGTACCATCGCTTTTATTTCAGGGATTTACGAAGAGTTAATTACAACCATTAGCAATATAAAACCGTCCTTGATAACGGTTTGGAAAAACGAAGGTTTTAAAGCATTTTGGAAAGCAGCCAATGGCAGCTTCCTTTTAGCTTTGTTAACAGGAATTGTTGTCAGCTTCGTAAGTTTTATGCGTCTTGCCAAATACCTTTTAGAGCATCATCCTGTACTGATATGGTCATTCTTCTTTGGGCTTATCGTTGCTAGTATTTATTATGTCGCCAAACAAATTACAAGATGGAGAATATTGACATTAGTCGCCATTTTAGTTGGTGCGCTCATAGCTTTCTACATCACCACCTTACCTTCAATGGGAGCTACAGACAATAGTTTATTTCTGTTTTTCGCAGGAGCTATTGCCATTTGTGCGATGATACTTCCAGGGATTTCCGGATCTTTTATCTTGGTGATTCTTGGTGCTTACAAGACTCTAAGTGATGCTATTCACGACTTTGATTTTAAACGAATAGCAATTTTTGCCTTAGGAGCTGTCGTTGGTCTATTATCATTCACTAGGATTTTAAAATGGCTTTTTAAGAATTACCACAATGCAACATTGGCCTTGTTGTCGGGTTTTATTGTTGGGTCGCTGAACAAAGTATGGCCATGGAAGCGCGTACTCTCTTGGAGAACAGATTCAGAAGGTCTTAAGGTTCCTTTTAAGGAAGAAAGTGTGTGGCCAACGGATTTTAGCGGAGAACCACAGGTTTTATATGCCATTATCCTAATGGTTGCTGGGTTTTTTACCATTTTGATCTTAGAGCGTCTCGGTTCAAAAAACCAAATCTAAATGCAGAGTACCAGAACATTTCCCGATAAAGTTTTTTTGGTCATTAAAGGTTTGGCTATGGGAGCTGCAAACAAAGTTCCTGGCGTTTCTGGTGGTGTGGTTGCATTTGTTGCTGGGTTTTACGAAGAGTTTATCTATTCACTTCAACGCGTTAACAAAACCGCTTTCAAATTATTTTTTAATGGTAGGTTTAAAAGCTTTTTCCGTTACATCAACGGTAAATTTCTAGGTTTACTTTTCCTAGGAATGGTAGTCAGTTATTTTAGTGTTTCCAAAATTCTCGATTACTTCATTGACAATTATGAGCTTTATGTTTGGAGTACGTTCTTCGGGATGATTCTGGGATCTATTTACTATATCAGTAAGGATTTTAAGGCTTGGAACAGAACAACAATTACAGCATTGATTCTTGGTGCCGTAGTAGGTATTGGTATCAGTTTTTTAAATCCTGCTAAGGAAAATGATAACCTTTGGTTTGTGTTTTTCTGCGGCATTATAAGTGTTTCCGGTATGACGCTTCCTGGATTTTCCGGTTCTTTCATTCTCATTTTATTAGGCAATTATGTTTTGCTTCTTGTGGATTCCGTTAATGCGCTTTACGATACCGTTGCTGATGTTTTTACGGGAAATTTTGAGTTTCTAAAAAATGAAGTTAGAATGCGAATGCTAAAGGTACTTGGTGTGTTTACATTAGGTTCGGTTACTGGGCTGGTTACCTTTTCACACCTCCTAAATTATATTTTAAAACATTATAAAAACATAACCTTAGCGACTATAGTTGGTTTTATTGTAGGTTCACTAGGCGTGGTTTGGCCATGGAAAGAAACCATTTACAAAACCTATGAAAATGGTAGTTATATTTTGGATTCCACTGGGAAACAAGTCGTTAAAAATTACCAGCGTTTTTTCCCTGAAGCCTCCACGGAAACTTATATCGCAATTGCTTATATTGCCCTAGGAATCCTAATTGTTTTGGGATTAGAATGGTATGGACAACGCACAAGAAAAATCAAAATATAAATTCGGACTCGTAGGTCGTGATATTTCCTATTCATTTTCAAGAGGTTATTTTGCCGATAAATTTGAGAATGAAGGTTTACCACATACCTATGTTAATTTCGATTTGCAATCTATTGAAGAACTTGATGACATCATCAAAAACACTCCCAATTTAAAAGGCCTTAATATCACTATTCCATATAAAGAAGAAGTAACCCCAATGTTGGATGAGCTCAACAAGCGTGCTCGTAAAATTGGAGCTGTGAATACGATTAGAATTACACGCTATCAAAAATTAATTGGTTATAATACAGATTATTACGGTTTCAAAAATTCATTGCAACCGCATTTAAAAAAACATCATAAACGCGCTTTAATTCTCGGTACAGGTGGAGCATCAAAAGCAATTGCTTATGCGCTTAAAAAGCTTAAAATTCAATATGATTACGTATCGCGTTCAGAAAAAGAAGGCGTAAAATTTTTGTATTCAGACTTAACCGATGACATTATTGCTTCATATACTATAATTATTAATTGTACACCTATTGGCACATTTCCTAACGTTAATGAATGTCCGGATATTCCATACGAAGCCATAACCGAAATGCATATTCTCTACGATCTTATCTATAATCCTGAGCAAACTAAATTTTTGAGTTGTGGCGATATTAAAGGCGCAACAACGATTAATGGATTGGAAATGTTAAAACTACAAGCCGAAAAATCTTGGGAAATTTGGAATAAGTAGTGTTTAGTGTTTGTGGAAATAAAAGCTTTTTATCAATTCTAGAAGTAACTGCGTTAACGTACCCACTTCTAAACAAATAAACTTTTCATAAAGAAAAATCTAAACGATTCAACGATTCAACCTCACCACGCATTTCCTTTGTAGTTCAAGGAGTTGTTAGTATCTTTAACCTCCTATAAAATATTGACACATGTCTGAGAATGATAACCTGCTAAAAGCAGATGGAAAAAACGAAGTAGAAAAAGAAGTATCTACTCCAAAAGAAGAAACCACTCCCGAGGTTGAAAACAAAACAGAAGTCACTCCTGAAAGTGAGGCTGAAACCAAAGCCGAAACTGAGAGTGAATCTACTAAAGAAACAACTTCAGAAAAAACAGCTGAAGCCGAGACAGAAGTTGAATCTGAGACTGAAACTGAATCTGAGACTGAAACTTCTAAAAACGATCAACATGTCGATGAGATCGAAGCTGAAAATGCCGAGGATGCTGAAGACGAATCTAATGTAGAGCGTCATGAGGTAGAAGAAAAAGACTATCACGCCATGTCGATGCAAGATTTGGCTACGGAATTGAATCGCCTTTTAAAGCATCATAAAATTCAGACCATATCTAAACAGGTCAATCAAATCAAATCAGAATTCAATGCTAAATTCAGTGAACTTCTTGATCAGAAAAAAGAAGAATTTATTGAAGAGGGCGGCAATGAAATAGACTTCTATTACACCAACGATACCAAAAAACTGTTCAATCAGCTATATAAAGATTATAAGCAATCCATAAGTTCATATTACAAGGAACGTGAGCAAAACCTTAAGCAAAATCTCGAAAACAGATTAGCAATTATCGAAGAGATAAAAGGTTTACTTTCCGTTGAGGAAAATATGGGCACGACCTATAAAACCTTTAAGGAATTACAGGAAAAATGGCGAAATGCTGGCCCAATTCCAAGAGATAAATACAATAATGCTTGGAACACATACCATCATCATGTAGAGCGTTTTTATGACTTCTTGCATCTCAATAACGATTTGCGAGATATGGACTTTAAGCATAACTACGAGCAAAAACTAAAGATTATTGAGCAAGCCGAAGAATTGGCTAAAGATGATAACGTTAATCGTTCGTTTAGAGAGTTACAAGTGCTTCACAAACTCTGGAAAGAAGAATTAGGACCAGTAGCCAAAGAACATAGGGAAGAAATTTGGGAGCGCTTTAGTAAAGCGACCAAAACCATACACGACAAGCGTCAGGCTTACTATGCAGATTTAGATAAAGCATACGAGAAAAATCTTGAAAAGAAAGAAAACATCATTTCTCAAATACAAGCAATAGCAGAAGATAAAGCGAGTTCCCATGGTGCATGGCAAAAGAAAATAAAAGAAATTGAAGCACTACGAGAAGCCTTTTTTAATGCAGGTAAAGTGCCGCTTAAGGTCAATGAGGCTACTTGGGCAAAATTTAAGGATGCTGTAAGGACTTTCAATCGCGGAAAGAACAAATTCTATAAAGAGCTAAAGAAAGACCAATACGAGAATCTAAAAAAGAAGAAGGATCTTATAAAAATTGCTGAAGACAATAAGGATAGCGAAGATTTTAAGACCGTCACTCCTTTGATGAAGAAAATTCAAGCCGATTGGAAAAAAATAGGCCATGTACCAAGGCGCGATAGTGATAAAATATGGAAACAGTTTAAAGCCGCTTGTAATCACTATTTTGATAGGATGCATGCTGAACGTAAAGCGGAAAATCAACATCTCTATGATGCCTTTGACAAGAAAGTAAAGTTATTGGATGAGTTAAAAGCTATGGAACTTAGTGGCGACAATAAAGCAGATGTTGAAACCTTAAAAACTAAAATTGCCGACTGGAAAGCTATTGGGCATGTACCACAAAACAAACGCTATATTGATGGTAAATTTTACAAAGCCATTGATGAAGCCTTTGATAAGTTAAAAATGGACAAGTCTAAATTAGAAATGGTAAAGTTTGAGAGTAAACTCGAAAACTTAGCCAGCAATGATAACGACACAAGGCTATTGGACAATGAGCAAAACTTTATCCGTAAAAAAATTAGCGAGGTAAAGTCTGAAATCAATCAATTAGAAAACAATTTACAGTTTTTTTCTAATGTAGAATCGGACAACCCTTTAGTAAAGGATGTACACAAAAATATAGATAGACATAAAAAAGAACTGGATACTTGGAAGGCTAAGTTGTCTAAATTAAAAGGGATGTATTCTTAAAAATCAAAATCCATCTGTTATTCACAGATGGATTTTGCCCTAACTAAACTAAATTAATCTTAATTACAACCGCTTAAATAATAATTAAGATCTCCTACTAAGATTATAAAAACGTTGTGCTTTTATATATTCTATTTACGTGAGAAAATTCTGTTTGGATGTTTGGTTTTTGATTTTTAGAAAATTTTAACATTTACACATACTGTTAGGCTGAGCGCTGTTGAAGCCACAATATTGTCAATTCTTCTTTAGCACTTCAACTGCACTCAGTGTGACCTATAGCTTAAATAGACTTCGCCTCTTCCCAAAAGACATCCATCTCAGAAAGCGTCATATCTTTAAGTGGTTTGTTGAGTTCCTTGGATTTACTTTCAAGATATTGAAAGCGTTTTATGAATTTTTTATTGGTACGCTCAAGGGCATTTTCGGGATTTACCTTAAGGAAACGTGCGTAATTAATCATAGAGAACAACACATCTCCAAATTCACTTTCAATGGCGTCTTGGTTGCCTTTAGTGATTTCAGATTTTAGCTCTGCTAACTCCTCCTCTACTTTTTCAAAAACTTGTTCTGGTTGTTCCCAGTCAAATCCTACTCCAGTGACTTTATCTTGTATGCGATTGGCTTTTACCATAGCTGGTAAACTTTTAGGCACACCTTCTAAAACACTTTTTTTGCCTTCTTTGAGTTTTAGTTGCTCCCAGTTGCGTTTTACGTCGTCTTCATTATCAACTTTCACGTCTCCGTAAATGTGAGGATGGCGTTCCACCAACTTATCACAAATGCTATGGCAAACATCTGCAATATCAAAAGCATTGGTTTCACTTCCTATTTTAGAATAGAAAACAATATGCAATAACACATCACCTAATTCCCCTTTTACCTCATCCAAATCCTTATCGAGAATGGCATCACCAAGTTCGTAAACTTCTTCAATGGTAAGATGACGAAGCGATTCCATCGTTTGCTTTTTATCCCATGGACATTGCTCTCGCAACTCGTCCATAATAATCAACAAACGCTCAAAGGCTTTGAGTTGGGTGGTTTTATCGGACATATTTATTCTTCTTCGTCAGAAGAGTTTACATCATCTTCAGCATCAAGTGTACCAAGAAGATTGTTCTTTTGTAGTAAGTTATACCACTGAATCACTTTTTTGATATCTGAAGCATAGACACGGTCTTCATCATAATCTGGCAATACATCAAAGAAATATTCTTCTAAAACCAGCTTACCATCTTTATGACTAATTGATGTTGGCCCACCATTTTCCTTGTCCTTTATTTTCTTGAGAACTTCTCTTAAAGGTACTTCTTCAGTTAGGGTATAAATAGCTATTTCACTTAAAATACTGATATTGCTATGAGCTCCAACAGTAATTCGTTTTTTGTCTATTAACGATTGAACAACGGCACCTGTTCTGGTTTGTGTTACAATTTCGAAAAGTCCTGGCTTCCCAGAAATTGATAAAATTTTATCTAAACTCATATATATCTTTTATTAACGCTTTCTGCTCATTGCAGGAAAACGCATTTTGTAATCTATCTTAATTTTTCCTTTTGAAATGTTGGTCAACTTTCCTTTTATCAAACGTTTTTTAAAGGATGATAATTTATCTGTGAATAAAACACCTTCAATATGGTCATACTCATGCTGAATAACTCTGGCTATTAACCCATCGTACTCTTCAACATGGGTTTCAAAATTTTCATCTTGGTATTGAATTTTGATTTTTGGTTGTCTAAAGACATCTTCCCTTACTTCAGGAATACTCAAACACCCTTCATTAAAAGCCCATTCATCACCTTCTTCTTCTAAAATTTGAGCATTAATAAATGTTTTTTTGAAGTCTTTCATTTGTGCTCTTTCATCATCAGTAAGATCTTCATCTTCCGAAAAAGGTTCTGTATCCACTAAAAACAAACGAATAGGCAAACCAACCTGTGGGGCAGCCAAACCTACTCCATAAGCTCCATACATGGTTTCGTACATATTCTCTATTAGCTCAGTTAGTTTTGGGTAATCCTTATCGATTTCTTTTGCCTTCTTCTTTAGCACAGGATCTCCGTAGGCTACAATTGGTAAAATCATATTCTGTTTGTTTTCGGGTGCAAAAGTACAATTCTTATTTAAGAATTTGAAGCCAAATAACTCTGTAGAATCAATGTTGCACTAATTTCGTCAATTAATGCTTTATTACGTCGCTGTTTTTTCTTCAACCCACTATCAATCATGGTTTGGAATGCCATTTTAGAAGTAAAACGTTCATCAACGCGTTCCACAGGAATATCTGAAATTGCCTTAGCCAATTTTTCTAAAAATTTCTGAATATACACTTCGCTTTCAGAAGCTGTATTGTCCATTTGTTTTGGTTCGCCAACAACAAATTTTTCAACATTTTCTGTTGCTATATAATCTTTCAAGAACGTAAGTAAATCTTTGGTATCAACAGTTGTGAGACCAGATGCAATAATCTGCATATCGTCCGTAACCGCTAAACCCGTTCGTTTGGTTCCGTAATCTATGGCTAAAATTCTTCCCATGGTTTGCAAAGATAATGTATAAAAAAACGCCTCTTAGCAAAAAGAAGCGTTTTTAATTAGCTATTAATTAAGTCGTTGATTTTATAACCCTCTACAGTTAAATCACGTTAATTATTTATAAGACACAATATTTTAAGTTAGGTCACATTGAAAGAAATTCTTTGTTCTAAAAAAACAAGAAACTCTTAAGCTTCAAATTATGAGATCCCGCTGTAAAAGCGAGATTAATTCAAGTAACTATATTGAATTTTTTACTTCGCAACTATTCAATTTAGAGTTTCATTAAAAAGAAAACTCCTCAAGTTATGGGGAGAGGAGTTTTCAAAATTAGCTATTAATTAAATTCTCAGATCAACTTATTATAAAATAAATTATCATCGCATTTAACAGTAATAAGACACTCGTTCTTTGAGTGGGTCACAATTTTTTAAAAATATTTTCTGAAGCCTCAATATCGAGTTATCTTTGATAAAATTTTTATCGCATGAAACAACTACAATCCGTTATAGAAAATGCTTGGGAAGACCGTTCCCTATTAACCAATCTCGTTACAATCGATGCCATTAGAAGTGTTGTTAATCTTATTGACGAAGGCACACTTAGAGTTGCTGAACCCACAAAAGATGGATGGCAAGTCAACGAATGGGTAAAAAAAGCCGTAGTGCTTTATTTCCCGATTCAAAAAATGGAAACCCATGAAGTCGGTATTTTTGAATACCACGACAAGATTCCTCTAAAAAGGGATTATATGGAAAAAGGTATAAGGGTTGTTCCTCATGCTGTAGCAAGGCACGGAGCTTACATTTCCAGTGGTGTTATTTTGATGCCAAGCTATGTTAATATAGGTGCTTATGTTGATGAAGGTACTATGGTAGATACTTGGGCAACCGTTGGTAGTTGTGCACAAATTGGTAAGAACGTTCATCTGTCTGGTGGTGTTGGTATTGGAGGAGTTCTCGAACCATTACAAGCCGCTCCAGTAATTATTGAAGACGGAGCTTTTATTGGTAGTCGCTGTATTGTTGTTGAAGGTGTGCGTGTTGAAAAAGAGGCCGTACTCGGCGCGAATGTGGTACTAACCATGAGTACAAAAATTATCGATGTCACTGGTGACGAGCCCGTTGAAATGAAAGGTAGAGTGCCTGCAAGATCTGTTGTTATTCCTGGTAGTTATACTAAGAAGTTCAAAGCTGGTGAATTTCAAGTGCCTTGCGCTTTAATCATTGGTAAACGTAAAGAAAGTACAGACAAGAAGACATCTTTGAATGATGCGTTGCGCGAGTATGATGTTGCGGTCTAAAGCCCCATTGCCCTTTGGGCATTTCCCCTAAGGGGAAAATTAAAAGTTTCTAAAATTGAAAGTACTAGTTATTCAACAGAAAATGATAGGTGATGTTTTAGCCACAAGCATTTTGTTTGAGGCTATAAAACACAAATATCCTGATGCTGAATTACATTACGTCATCAATTCACATACATATCCTGTTGTAGCCGAAAATCCGTTTATAGACCAATTTCAATTTTTCACTCCTGATCACGAAAAAAGCAAACGTAAACTCTGGCAATTTGCCAATCAATTACGAAAAGAAAACTTTGATGTTGTTGTTGACGTTTACTCACAAATCTCAAGCAACATCATTGCTTTACGCTCTAAGGCAAAAACTAAAATATCACTAGACAAAGGTCATAACGCTTTAATCTATAACCATAGGTTTAAAAATAAATCAAAGGCTAAAACCAATGCTGGCCTAGCTATTGAAAACCGATTACAAATGCTAGAGCCTCTAGAAATTGACACGACTACAATTGTTAGACCAAAAATCTACCTCACCAATTCTGAAAAGGCAAATGCAAAGCAATTTTTGGAATCAAACGGAATTGATTTAGAAAAACCGCTTTTTATGATTGGTGTTTTGGGTAGCGGAAAAGATAAAACCTATCCGTTTGCCTATATGGCTAAAGTGATTAACAACATTGTAGCTGAACAACCTGATAGTCAGATTTTATTCAATTACATCCCGAAACAAGAAGCAGATGCTAAGGCTATTTTAGAATTATGTTCTGCCGAAACTCAAAAGCAGATTCATTTTGAGGTCTTTGGAAAAAGTTTACGAGATTTTCTTGCCATCACATCACACTGCGAGGCATTAATTGGAAACGAAGGAGGCGCTATAAATATGGCAAAAGCATTATATATTCCTACATTTACCATCTTTTCCCCATGGATAAAAAAAGAGGCTTGGAATATGTTTGATGATGGTAAAAAACATGTTTCTGTTCATCTTAAAGATTATGATGAACAAGCCTACACGGACATTTCTCATCCAAAGGAATTGAAATCAAAAACATTTGAGTTGTATGAAGATTTTAAACCTTCTTATTTTGAGGAAGAATTGAAAGAATTTTTAAAGCGACTAAACTAATCTTTTTTAATGCCGAAGTCAGTCCACTTTTTATTCTCTTTTTTAGTCGTTGCTCTGATGGCCAAATTTTTATCAATCGAATCTTGTGTTTTATAGCCTCTAGGATGATCTAAATGCAAACAAACCGCACTGTATCTAATTTGTTTAGACTTTAAACCATAGTTAAACAGGCGCTCACCTAACTCTCTGTCTTGGCCTCCATATTGCATGCGTTCATCAAAACCATTGATTGCCACTATATCTTTTTTCCAGCCAGAAGCATTATGGCCGTTCCAACTTGCGTTGGTTGGAGTCACCGTATTTAAAAATTGACTAGTAACACCCTTCGCAGTAAGCTTATTGTTTTTAAATGATGATTTTAAACCATGGGATTTCAACCATTTTACATTAAAACAACGTTGGCTAAGAATATCCTCTTTGGTTATAAGTTTGGAGATGGACATAGGCAACATAAAATATCCACCTGACAAAAAATATCCTTCTTCTCGCTCATTAATATGAACTTCCACATAATCCTCTCTTGCCATACAGTCACCATCACTCATTAAAATATAATCTGCATTACAGGCCACTATGGCTTTATTCAAAATTTGGGATTTTTGAAATCCATTATCCTCATGCCAAATATGTACAATGGGATAACTTACTTCGGACTTCATCCTTTCGATAAGGTCAAAAGTGGGTTGTTTAGAACCATCGTCTGCAATAACCATTTCAAAATTCTTGTAGGTCTGTGGCTCATAACTCCACATGACTTTTTCTAGCCATTCTTCAGAATTATAGGTGCTTATTATTACAGAAATATCTGGTTCTTGCATGGTTAACTATGTCTTTATACCAAAGGCTGTCCATTTGGCCTTTTCTCGTTTTGTAGTCGCTCTTATTTGCTGATTTAAAACCTCAGCTTCAGTATTTTTATAAGGTCTATCATGATGCAAATGTACACAAATAGCACTATATCTAACTTGTAAAAATTTGATACCATTATTCATCATGCGCTCTCCCACTTCCCTATCCTCACCTCCGTACTGCATGCGTTCATCAAAACCATTTACGGCCAAAATATCAGATTTATAGCAAGATACATTCATACCATCAAACGTAGCTTTGGTAGGTGTAATGGCATTTAGGAATCTAGATTTAAAATCTGATGTAGTGAGCTTGTTGAGTTTAAATGTTTTGGGCTGTCCTTTTGCTAAAAGCCAATCTCTATCAAAACATTTTTGCTCACTTATAATATCCTTTGTGATACTATTGGAAATCTTTTCAGTCAATTTAAAATAGCCACCGGACAATGCACTATTTTTTCTTTTCAAACTTAAATGCGTTTCCACAAAATCTTCTCTGGCAATACAATCTCCATCCGTAAAAATTAAATAGTCAGCATTTGAAGCCAAAATTGCTTTATTTAGAATTTTTGTTTTCTGAAAGCCTTTATCTTCCTGCCAGACATGAGTTACATTTAACTTGTTTTCCGTAGAAAATTTGTCAACAACTTGTTTTGTTCGTTCATCAGAACCATCATCTGCAATGATAATCTCAAAGTCCATTTCAGTTTGAATACCATAACTATGCAATACCAACTCTAACCATTCTGGTTGATTGTAGGTGCTGATAATCACAGATGCTTTTAAGTCTGATTGCATAACCACAAAAATACTATTTTTACACCAGTGAAAATGCAACTATGCTAAAACTATCTGGTGTTATTATAACGTTTAATGAAGAGCGAAATATTGAGAGATGTTTACAATCTCTAGTAAATGTTGTTGATGAAATTGTGGTTGTAGATTCGTACTCTACAGATAACACTAAAGCAATTTGTGAGCGATTCAATGTAAAATTTATTGAGCAAGAATTCTTAGGTTATATTGAACAAAAAAACTTTGCCTTAGCCCAAGCCAGTTACAATCATGTTGTGTCTCTTGATGGTGATGAGGCGTTGTCTGAAACACTTCAAAAATCTATTATTGATTTAAAATCCAACTGGAAATTCGATGGGTATTATGCCAATCGCTTTAACAACTTTTGCGGACAATGGATAAAATATTCCGATTGGTATCCTAATAAAAAATTAAGGGTTTTCGATAAAACCAAAGCAGAATGGAAAGGCATTAATCCTCATGACAATGTTCAATTACATGATGAAAACGCTAAAACCGGACATTTAAAAGGTGACATCTTACATTGGACGTATCAGACCTATGAGGAAATGGACAAAAAAACAGATTACTTCTCCACTATTGCAGCTAAAGCCTACTATGATAAAGGTAAAACTGCTCCTATATGGAAATTGATCTGGAATCCATACTGGGCATTTTTTAAAGCCTTTGTTTTACGTTTGGGATTTTTAGATGGTCTAAACGGTTTTAGAATCTGCTACCAAACTTGGAAAATCACCTATTTAAAATATTCTAAACTCCGAGAACTATACAGAACTAAGGCTTAGTTCTTTTTCTTTCTCCAGAAATAATATTTCTTTTTAAAGGCTTCTTTCTTTTTGAAACTTGAAGAGAATTTTTGCGAGAAATAATACATGCGCTCTCGCACCTCTGCATGAGGTTTGTTAATCAAATTAGCATATTCATCACTGATAATATCCAGCATATAATCTTTTGGAGATAAACGTGCAAAATTGGCAAGTCGCTCATCATAGCTTAGCGTTTTAAATTCCATACGGTTTAAATCTACCAGATAGAATTTATAGTCGTTACCATCTTTCTTTATCAGCGTATTTCCTGGTGAATGATCTAAAAAATGAATCCCTTTTTCATGCAGCTGAAACGTGAACTGTGTAAACTGTCTTAAGATATTCTCATAATCCTCGCATTGTGGCTCATCAATAAGTTTACGGATTGTAAAATCGTAATTAAGTTGCTTACTGATATAATAACTTTTTCCAAAAACGAAAAGTGAGGTATATTCGATATAGGCTTCTGGACTCGGAGTTAAAATACCTGAATCCAACAATCGTTCCGCATATAAAAACGAACGTTCTGCCTTACTCTTTCTAAAAAAACGATAGACAATTTTGTTAACCACATTAGGAACCTTAAAACCCTTAATATTGTAGCGCTCACCTTCAATGTCTAAAATTTTAATCACATTTCTATAGCCTGTACCAATCAACTCACCTTCGTGGTTAAATTTTTCTAGCGTCGTTTCAATTGATGCTTTGGTTAAGGCTGAGTTTTTGTGGATTTTAATCTTTACAGACATTATAGTTATGACTTTGCATGCAAAAGTAGCTATTTAATTCTTTAAATTTACCGACTATTAATCGGCATTTATGTTTAAACATTATCTCATTACGCGTTTTAATCTCAGAAATAAAAACTGGGACGTCACCAAGAACAATGAAACCTTGTTAACGCGAGAATGGATGACGCATCGCATTGGTTTATTCAGCAATTTTTGTTTGCCATCGGTTGCAAGTCAGACGAACAAAGACTTTCAATGGCTATTGTTTTTTGATCAAACCACCGATGATGATTTTAAACAAGAACTTGAAACCCTTTTAAAACCCTATCCACATTTTAAATCATTCTATGTGGATGGTATGGATGCCTTTCATCCGTCCATAAAAGCGTATGTTTCAGAAGATGGTAAAGAGAGCTCTCATATTATCACGTCTCGAATAGATAATGACGATTGCATTCACAAAGAATATATAGATACCATTCAGCAACAATTTACATCACAAGACTTTATGGCTATTGACGTTTTAAAAGGCTATTCGCTTCAAATTTCGCCTGAGATTATGTTGGGTAAAAAAGAGCATATTTTTAATCCATTTATCAGTTTGATTGAAAAAAATGTCGAACCCAAGACCGTTTGGTTTAGTGACCATAATATGTGGAAAAAAGAGTCGAGACGTGTTGAAATAGCCAACAAACGCTTGTGGATGTCCATTATCCATGAGAAAAATAAAGTCAATGAATTTGATGGTTATGATAATGTGGATTGGAATAGCATAAAATCAGATTTTATAGTATCTGAAAGTGTCGATAAAAAAGTCACTTCAGAAATAATCCCACACAGCCAATGGCGCTATTTAAGTTTTAAGAACAAACTCTACGTCAATTATGTGTTGGCGAGCAAGAAGTTTAAAAAAGCACTTGGTCTATATAAAATTAAGTAATATTGAAATCCCTACTTTTGTGGCTCTAAAACTCAATACATGCGATTAATACAGTTTACGGCATCCAATGGTTGGCGTGGCCACGAGCAGAAAATCATTTATTTATACGAAGCTTTTAAAGCCGAAGGCCATGTAGAGGATCAATGGATTGTTTGTCCAATAGATTCTGAAATCTATCGCATTGCAACCGATAAAGGTATGCAGGTTATTCCTTTTGAATTTAAATCAGAATACAGCTTAGCCTATGCCAAAACATTTAAAAAATTAGCGGAAGAGAAGAATGCTTCAGTTATTTTTATACATAGCAGTAAAGCACATACCCTTGCCGTTTTATCGCATTTTATTTATGGCATGAAAGTGCCTTTAGTATTATGCAGAACATTGATAAAGCGTGTGGACACCAACTTTTTTAGAAAGTGGAAATACAATTACAAAGGCATTAAAAAAATCATCTGTGTATCGCAGCCTGTTGTTGAATCTTTAAAATTTGCAGTAAACGATCATAGCAGATTTACTGTCATTGGTAGTGTAACCGATGTCAATAAATTTAAAAAACAAGAAGCAACTGGTGTTTTACATGAAGAATTCAACATACCGAAGGACTATAAACTAATTGGAAATATTGCCGAGTTCACAGGGTTTAAGGATCATTACACTTGGGTGGATACTGTTGAAATTCTCGTAAAGGAGAACAAAATAAAAGCGAAGTACATTCTTGTTGGAAAAGGCAGTATGGAACAAGACATTAGAAATTATGTCGAAGAAAAAGGCTTAAACGAACATATCATTTTTACAGGGTTTAGGCGTGATGTGCCTGAAATATTACCCGAGTTTGATTTGTTCCTATTTACATCCAACAACGAACCCACAGGTGGAGTACTTTTAGAAGCTTATGCGTGCAAAGTACCTATTGTAGCTGCAGATGCTGGAGGGATTTCTGAAGTTATTGTTGATGGCGAAACAGGTCTTTTGGCTGAAGTTGGCAACGCAAAGGATTTTGCCGATAAAGTGACACTCTTAATTAATGATGAAAAGCTTCAAAAGACATTTACCGAAAATGGTTATCAATATCTTTTAGATAATTTTACAAAAACAGTGATTGCACAGAAAATGCATGATGAGCTTAAAAAACATCAGTTACAAGATTAATGCGTATACTCTTCTTTACAAATGAATATTCTCATCCCAGATTACCAAACTCTGGTGGTGTAGGCTCATTTTTAAAAATAATGAGCGAAGCATTAACAGATAAAGGACATGAAGTATTTGTCTATGGATTTTCTAAAAAACCACTGGAATTTTCGGATAATGGAATCCATTTTAAGTTTTTTAAAAAATATTCTAAGCAATTTCGTTTTAAAGAGTTTAAACGATCAATATCTACAAAATTAGGTCTCGGCAAGGCAGATATAAAATTCTTAGAAGGAGAACGAAAGTATTATGCAAAAAAACTTAGGTCTTATTCTCAAAAGCACCAAATAGACCTTATAGAGTCCTTTGTATTTAATGGTTTAACGGCATATTTTGATAATTCCACACCTCTTGTACTTAGGTTTCATGGATCGAGAGGGTTTTGGCATTGCTATCTTGATAAAGCACCTGAAAAAGCAAAAATAGAAATTGAAAAAAAAGCGCTCAATGCCACTCCCTTTGTTATAGCCAATTCAAACTTTTCAAAAGATTTTATAGAAGATTATTATAATGTAGATGTAGATACAGTCATCCACAATGGAATAGATACTAAGCTATTTGCGCCTGATAATACAATAAAGGAGTTGCCAAAATCTATATTCTATGTAGGAACCATGTCCGAGGCTAAGGGAGTTAAAGACTTAGCTAACATATTTAACAGTATTATAGAAGCACAACCTGAAGCTAGTTTACACCTCATCGGAAGAGGTGAGAGCTATTGGAATTATATAAATACCGAAGTGCTTTCAGAAAAAGCACAATATAAAACTCAGTATTATAATCACTATCAACTATCGGAGATTCCTAAAAAATTGATGGAAGCATCAATTATTGTAGTACCATCAAAAGGTGAAACTTTTGGATTTACTATTGTAGAAGCTATGGCACTTGAAAAAGTAACTGTTGTTTCTAATATTCCTGTTGCTAAAGAAATTATATCTGATGGTATTGATGGATTTATAGCTAAAGACAGCGAGGACTTTATAAAAATAATCTTAAAAATATTAGATGACTCTAATGATTATGATGCCCTAAAGAAAAGAGCTCGCGAAAAAGTACTTCACAATTTTACTTTAGAAAAAATGATCACTGACTCCATAAATTATTATAAGAAAATAATTGAAAACAATTCTCAATCTCTAGATTAATCCTTTGAAAAGAATTGTTCTATACCGTAACTTTGCAAATCCCAAGAATGGGTTGCAGTTATGAACCACAAACAAGCTCTAAAACACAATATTTTTGAAATCATCTCTCAATCTGCTGAAGAATTACAGCTAGACTGTTTCGTCATTGGTGGTTTTGTCAGAGATTATTTTTTAGAACGTGGCAACGCTAAGGATATTGATATTGTTGCCATTGGTAGCGGTATTGAATTGGCACAGCAAGTATCAAAAAATTTACCGCAACAACCAAAAGTTCAGGTGTTTAAAACTTATGGCACGGCAATGTTGCGTTATGACGATATAGAGATTGAATTTGTAGGTGCACGCAAGGAAAGTTATACCGAAGACAGCAGAAACCCTGTTGTTGAAGATGGGACTTTAGAAGACGACCAAAACAGGCGTGATTTTACAATTAATGCTTTGGCTTTAAGTTTAAACAAAGACAATTTTGGTGAACTTCTAGACCCTTTTAACGGCATTGAAGATTTAGATAAAGGTATTATCCGTACACCTTTAGACCCAAATATTACTTATAGTGATGACCCTCTGAGGATGATGCGAGCAATACGTTTTGCTACGCAGTTGAATTTTACAATTGAGGAAAAATCACTCAATGCTATTAAGAAAAATAAAGACCGCATAAAAATCATAACTAAAGAGCGTATCGTTGTAGAGTTGAATAAAATTCTCGAAAGCGACACACCTTCCATTGGTTTTATGCTTTTAGAAAAAACAGGTCTTCTAGATTACATTTTACCAGAATTAACAGCCTTAAAGGGGATTGACGAAATTGAAGGTCAACGCCATAAGGACAACTTCTATCACACTTTAGAAGTGGTAGATAATATCGCCAAGACTACCGATAATCTGTGGTTAAGATGGGCTGCTTTATTACACGATATCGGTAAAGCACCAACAAAGAAGTTTCATAAAAAAATCGGATGGACCTTTCATGCGCATGAGTTTGTTGGGGCAAAAATGGTGTACAAACTATTTAAGCGTCTTAAGATGCCATTAAATGATAAAATGAAATTTGTGCAAAAGATGGTGTTAATGAGCTCAAGACCAATTGTATTGGCCTCCGAAGTTACGGATTCTGCCGTAAGGCGTTTAATTTTTGATGCTGGTGAACATGTAGATGATTTAATGACACTGTGCGAAGCTGACATTACCACTAAAAACCCTAAAAAGTTTAAGAGGTACCATAACAACTTCAAATTAGTAAGAGATAAAATTGAAGAAGTTGAAGAACGTGACAGAGTTAGAAATTTTCAACCGCCAGTTTCTGGTGAGGAAATTATGAAAGCCTTTAACCTTAAGCCGTCAAAAGAAATAGGAATTATTAAGGAAGCTATAAAAGAAGCGATTTTAGAAGGAGAAATTCCTAATGAACATGAAGCAGCTTTTCAACTCATGATAGAAAAAGGGAAAGAACTAGGCTTAACTACAGCATAGCTATGATAAAGTTGGTTAGAACAGATTCTAGTAACATCGATTTCATTGAATTGGTAAAACAACTCGATGCCTATCTAAAAATTACAGATGGAGATGAGCACGATTTTTACAATCAGTTTAATTCCATAGAAAGTCTTAAACATGTTATAATAGCCTACGAAAACAACAAACCTATTGGCTGTGGTGCTTTTAAGCCTTTTGGATCTACTAAGGTGGAAATAAAACGTATGTTCACATTGACAGAAGAAAGGGGAAAAGGTATCGCAACAAAAATTCTGAATGAATTAGAACATTGGGCACTAGAGTTAGGGTATTCTTACACCATTTTAGAAACGGGAATACGGCAAACTGAGGCTGTAGAATTTTACAAAAAGAATAATTACTTAATTATACCCAACTATGGGCAATACATTGGTGTTGAAAATAGTCTTTGCTTTGAAAAATTATTGAGATATGAAAAAGGATAATAAAGCTGTTATTTATTGGCTTCTTATAGGCTGTGCTTTAATTTTTGTAATGGTCATCGTTGGTGGGATCACAAGACTCACACATTCGGGCTTATCAATTTCAAATTACAAACTGATATCGGGTACCATTCCTCCAATGAATGAAGTAGAATGGAATGAAGCCTTCGAACTTTATAAACAATACCCAGAATACCAAAAGTTAAACTACGGTATGTCCTTAGAAGAATTTAAGGATATTTACTTTTGGGAATGGATTCACAGAGTTATTGGGCGCTTTATTGGCTTGGTATTTATTATACCCTTCGTTTATTTCTTAATCAAAAAGCGACTTTCAAAATCAACCATAAAAAAATCCATTATTCTACTCATTATGGGTGGTTTTCAAGGCTTTTTAGGTTGGTATATGGTAAAGAGCGGCTTGGTGGACAGACCCGATGTTAGTCATTACAGATTGGCAGCCCATCTTACAACCGCATTTTTAACGTTTGCCTACACGTTTTGGGTTGCTCTAGATTTAATGTTTCCCAATAAGAAACAGATTGATAAAAAACTGCGAAACCTGATAAGAATTGGACTGATTGTACTCATTATTCAAATTATTTATGGTGCATTTGTGGCAGGATTGGATGCAGGTTGGATTCATAACCATTGGCCTTTTATGAGTGAAGGTAAGTTCATCCACGAAACGGTTTACATTGAGCAAAACCCAACATACCTCAACTTTATTGAGGGTAAAAGCGGTGTGCAATTTGTCCACAGAACATTAGCATACATCGTTGTTATTTTCATTCTCGCTATTTGGTATAAAGCCACACGAAATGAGATAACCCATTGGCAAACAAAAGGAGTGAATAGTCTTTTAATTATGGTCGGTGTACAGTTTTTACTTGGTGTTTTAACATTAATCTACGCTGTACCTGTTTGGCTAGGCGTGCTACATCAAGTTGGTGCATTTATCTTATTGAGCTGTATGGTATTTACACTTCACCGTTTTAGCAAATAAGGATTGCTGAAACTAATTAACCATAAACGCATCAACAAATAAACTGTTAAACATCTTGTACATATTAATTAACTTTGAATTCAGAACTATTATCTTTGCATTATGATATACAGATTTAGAGTCATATTAGACAATGATACGGAAGATGATGTTTTTCGGGATTTAGAAATCCGAGAGACGGATACTATGGAAGACCTACACAACATCATTACTCAATCCTTTGGGTTCGATGGTATGGAAATGGCTTCTTTTTACATTAGTGATGATGAATGGAACCAAGGTGAAGAAATCGCCATGTTCGATATGAGCGAAACTGGTAACGAAGTAAAAATGATGAGCACAACCATCATTAAGGATATAGTGCACGAAGCCTCACCAAAGTTGATTTATGTTTACGATTTCCTCAACATGTGGACATTTTATGTAGAACTTGGGGAAATTGTTGAAGAAGCTCAAGGTACTGACTACCCTAATTTAATGTTTGTGCATGGACAAATACCAGATGAAGCCCCAGAAAAAATATTTGAATCCGAAGATGATGATGACGATTATAATGAATTTGAAGATGAAATAGATGTCGATGATTATAGCGATTTAGATTTTGATGAAAATTGGAATTAAATCCAATCCACCAAACAACAATTAAGCATCTTTACGATGCTTTTTTTATTTTACTGTAACAAATATCAATGAGAATCGTCTTACCTACATAACCAAACAATGTTAATCAAAAAACACTATTAGTCATAGTGTCATATTGAGCGCAGACGAAACACAAGAAACCGAGAGATATTAAAGTTTTCGACTGCGCTCAAACTGACAAGACAGTGTGCTTTTTGAGAAACATAAAAACCAATCATATTTTGGAGCCAATCCTAACAATCAACAATCTCACAAAGAAATTTGGCTATTTAACAGCCGTAAAAGATTTAAGCTTTACCATCAATAAAGGTAATGTCTATGGTATTTTAGGTCCTAACGGAAGTGGTAAGTCCACAACATTGGGCATTGTACTTAATGTTGTTAACAAAACCAACGGAGACTTTCATTGGTTTGATGGTAATACCACAACCCACGATGCCTTAAAACAAGTCGGCGCAATTATAGAACGTCCCAACTTTTATCCTTATATGACCGCAGAACAAAATTTAAAATTGGTATGCAGAATAAAAGGTGTTGACCATAGTAAGATTGCCGAAAAACTGGAAATCGTAGGTTTACTGGATAGAAAAGACCATAAGTTCAAAACCTATTCTTTAGGTATGAAACAACGTTTGGCCATTGCTTCCGCCCTACTCAACGACCCAGAGATTCTAATCTTAGATGAACCAACCAATGGTCTCGATCCGCAAGGTATTCATCAGATACGTCAGATTATAAAAGACATTGCTGCAGATGGCACTACGATCCTTTTGGCCTCACACCTTTTGGATGAAGTTGAAAAAGTATGTTCTCATGTTGTGGTTTTACGCAAAGGAGAAAAATTATATTCAGGTCGTGTAGATGAAATGATAAGCAGCCATGGCTTTTTTGAATTAAAAGCTGAAAAGCACAGCGAACTCATCAATGTACTAGAAAACAACTCAGATTTTGGCAAATTAAAAGTTGAAGGAGATCTCATAACGGCTTTCTTAAATGAACCTATGTCTGCACCAGATTTTAACAAGCTAATGTTTGAAAAAGGTATAGTACTCTCGCATTTAGTAAAACGAAAAGAAAGTCTGGAGGAGCAATTCCTTCAACTTACAGATAAATTAAATTAATAAAAACCAACTTGTCCTGAGCGCAGTCGAAGGGTCAAAAAACAGCATAATCTATTTTTAGAATTAAGCACAACCAATCAATATATGTTACGTCTTATAAAATTAGAATTACAAAAACTTTGGTTAAATAAAACCAGTAGAGTTCTCATATTTATATCTTTTATTTTACCCTTTACAGTACTGGTACTGTCTTCAATAAAAATTAATTTCTTTGGCTTTTTTACGTTAGAACTTGGTGAGCTTGGAATTTTTAATTTTCCTATAATTTGGCATATCACTACGTTCTTTGCTTCCTACTTTAAATTCTTCTTTGCCATTGTGGTGGTAAGTATGATAGGAAACGAATACAGCAACAAAACCTTAAAACAGAACCTTATCGATGGACTCAGTAAAAAGGAATTTATACTTTCTAAATTCTATACCATTGTTTTCTTTTCGATATGCGCTACGCTTTTAATAGGTGTTGCTTCATTTCTAATAGGGCTTTATTATTCTAGCTATACGGAAGCTTCAATTATTTTCAGAGAAGTAGAGTTCTTGCTAGCTTATTTTGTAAAACTTGTAGGGTTCTTCAGTTTATGTTTATTCTTTGGAATGTTATTAAAACGTTCAGCTTTTGCGTTAGGTTTCCTTTTTGTTTTATACATTTTTGAATGGTTAATATTTTGGGGAGCTTATGAAGCTTTTGGTAATGCGGATAGTGCTTTTAAACTCAAAAACTTTTTGCCATTAGAGTCCATGTATAAGCTCATTGACCAGCCTATACAACGAATAGTAATGACCAAATTCCCGGAAAAAACAGATATCGCTTATGACTATGCAGTACATTGGTACGAAATCGCCATAGTTTTGGGTTGGTCTGCACTTTTTATCTTTTTGTCTTATCGACTACTTAAAAAGAGAGATTTATAATATCTTTGATAGCAATTGCTATAGAATTTTTAATACTAAAACTAGGAAAACAAGAGTTCTAGTTGTTATATAGTATTGTCGTGCAAGCATAATGCACATCAAAGATGTTATGAAAAAGTTAGGTTTTGCTATGCTCTTACTAATGTTTTGTACCCAAATTTTTGGGCAGAACGAAGCATCCTATTGGTACTTTGGGCAAAATGCTGGTCTTCGCTTCGATGCTACTACAGGCACGGTCACAGGGATTACAGATGGACAAATTAACACTTTAGAAGGTTGCACATCCATCTCTGATGAAAACGGAAATCTTCAATTTTATACAGATGGTCAGACCGTTTGGAATAGAAACCATCAAATCATGGCTAATGGTGATTACTTTGGTGGTACAGGATTATTGGGTGATCCTTCAAGTACATCCTCTGGGCTAATTGTACCAAAACCAGAAGACCCAACACAATATTATATCTTCACTGTTGATGAACCGCACCATGAAAATGCTGCCGTATATCCAAATCAATTTACCGGAAATTATGATAGTGGCGGAAACGTGCCATCAGCAGACGATGGTTTCAATAACGGATTTAATTACTCTCTAGTAGATATGACCTTAAATGGTGATTTAGGAGATGTTGTTGACACCGAAAAAAATGTTCACCTTGTTACTTATGATCCAACTGATGATTTAGAAATACGTTACAAATGTGCTGAAAAAATAACTGCTGTTAGAGCTGAAGATTGTTCCTCGTTTTGGGTTATTACTCATTTTGGAGATAAGTTCTATGCGTTTTATGTAGACGTTAATGGAGTAAGCACTACACCTGTTATCTCAACCGTGGGACCTTATGTACCTATTGAAGGCTACCGAAGAAATGCTTTGGGTTATTTAAAAGCATCACCAGACGCTTCTAAATTAATAGTGGCCCATTTTGGGGAAGCTACAATTACAGCAGGTGATGCTGGTGGAGGTGTTTATTTGTACGATTTTGATAATGAAACAGGAGTTGTTTCTAATAATGTTGAATTGTACAGTGCGCAAAACAATGATAGTCCATACGGAGTGGAATTTTCTGCAGAAAATCGCAAAGCCTATGCTACCATTGGTATTGGTGCTTCTGGCAACGGAGCAAGTCAAGTTTTGCAATGGGATTTGGAAAGTGCTGACATCCCTAATTCCATGCAAGTCATTCATTCTTCCAACACCATAAGTGCTGGTGCTTTGCAACTCGGCATTGATAGGAGGATTTATAGGGCTCAATTTTCTTTTGGAGCTCCTTCAAACGTGCATAGATATATTGGTGTTATTAATAACCCTGAAGCTGATGGTCTTGCCACAAATTATGATGAACAAGGAGTACTGTTAGACGTTGATGGTTTTAATCAAAACACCAGTAGAATTGGCTTACCACCATTTATTCAATCGTTATTTAACTCGCAAACGGATATTATTAGAAATGGCATCAGTACTACAGAACTGAGATTGTGTACCGGTGATGATTATACCTTACAAGCAGATGAAATTGTTGGTGCAGACTATGCATGGTCTTTTAATGGTTCGCCTTTAGCAGAAACATCCTCACAATTATTTGTAGATACACCTGGTTTTTATGAAGTATATATAGAACCCAACAATGGAGACTGCCCAATTGAAGGAAGTGCAGTTGTTGGTGTGTTTGATATTCCAGTTGCAAACCCACTAATAGATATTAGTGTTTGTGATAATTCTGGTAACGACGGGATTTTTGAAACATTTGATTTTACCAATAAAAATGGAGAAGCGCTCTTAAGTCAAAATCCATCGCAGTATAATGTTCGGTATTTTGAAACCATGGATGATGCCAACAATTTAGAAAACCAAATTGTATTTCCCTACACCAATATTAGTAATCCTCAGACTATATATGTAAGAGTTGACAATATGGACAATACCAATTGTTTTGACATTAATTCTTTTGAACTTCAAGTCTATAATACACCGCAGATCGTTCAGCTTAATAATATAGAATTTTGTGATAATGAAGGTGACCCAATGGATGGCTTCGCCAGTATTGAACTTGGTGATCTAATTCCAACTATTAGAGGAGCGCAAGATGAAACTGAAACAAACATTACGTTTCATCCAACTCAAACTGATGCAGATAACAATACCTCTTCGCTGCCACTTACGTATACAAATTCAACAGCCTTCAACGAAACCATTTTTGTTAGAATAGAGAATACAACCAACACCACTTGTTTTAGTACTGGTAATTTTGAATTGATTATCAATGATGCACCTGTAGCCAATGATATAACGATTATACAATGTGACGAAGATGGTATTCCCGAAGGTTTTACAACATTTAATATCAGCTTATTTAATGATGATGTCATTAATAATAGTGCAGACCGAACTGTGGATTACTACCTCTCTCAGACAGATGCAGAAAACCAAGAGGACGAAATAAATGCCGATGCCTTTGAGAATTTCTTTAACCCACAGATCATCTATGCAAGGGTGACCAATACCAATACTGGTTGTGTGAGTTTCAGTGAAGTTTCATTAGAGGTCAGCACCACTTCGTCCAACAACGCAAGCCTTTCTGTCTGTGACAACGATGGTAATGAGGATGGTTTCGCTTCCTTTAACCTCAGTGACAGCAATGCCATTGTACTGGCTGGTGCGCCTGCTGGTCTCGACCTTCAATATTACGAGACCTATATTGATGCTCTGGTGGAAAATAACCCTCTTGGCACGACATTTACCAATACCGTTCCCTACAACCAGACCATATACGCACGTGTTGAAAACTCTAATGCTTGTTATGGTATTAGTGAGATTGAACTTACTGTGTTAGAGCTTCCTGATATAGAAACTCAAGCTGAGACTATATACTGTCTCAACTTTTTCCCAGAGACCATTGTCTTGGATGCTGGTGTCATCAACGATTTAGCAAGTAACTATTTCTTCGATTGGTCCACAGGTGAGGATACGGCAACTATCGAAGTTAATAGTCCAGGAACATACACGGTAAGGGTCACTAATACCGATGGCTGTTTTAAGGACAGAACGATTACGGTATTGCCTTCCAATATTGCATCGGTCACTAATGTAGATATTGTGGACGCTTCACAGAATAATACCATTACCGTTATTGTTAGTGGTGAAGGTGATTATGAATATGCGCTCGACGACATCAACGGTCCGTATCAAGATTCTAATGTGTTTGAGGATGTTCAACCTGGATTGTACACGGTCTATGTTCGAGACAGAAACAATTGTGGTATTACCGAAGAACTGGTCTCCGTAATCGGCTTCCCTAAGTTCTTTACGCCCAACGATGATGACAAAAATGACTTTTGGCAGGTAAAAGGCATCAACAATCGTTTTCAGGCCAATTCCTCAATTCTTATATTTGACCGTTATGGAAAACTGTTAAAAAAGCTCGATCCTCTTGGTCCTGGCTGGGACGGAACCTACAATGGTGCCAAGATGCCTACCAGCGATTATTGGTTCAAGGTGCAGCTACAGGATGGAAGAACTTTTACCAGTCATTTTACACTAAAACGATGAGTTTAAAACCAAATCTATTTATAAAGTCTATAGTATTACTTTACTTTTTATGTTTCAGCATCATTAGCTATGGTCAACAGCCTAACGATTGTGTTAATGCTGTTACGGTTTGTGGTAACTCTAGTTTTACTTTAGATGTTAGTGGTATAGGTATGCAAGAATTAACGGGTTCCAATACCTGTTCTAGTCAAGAAAATAATAGTATTTGGTTGGAAGTTACGATTGCCAATTCAGGGACTTTGGCTTTTACACTAACACCTGGAAGTACGGACATCAATGAAGATTATGACTTTTTCCTTTTTGGTCCTGACGTAAGTTGTGGAAATATTGGTCAGGCTATCCGTTGTTCTACCACAAATCCAGCGGCTGCTAACCAAGGAAATAATTTAACTGGCATGAATGCTACTTCAGCAGAAACTTCTGAAGGTCCAGGAGCTAATGGTGACAGTTTTGTTGGTGATCTGGATGTTTTGGCCGGAGAAACTTATTTTTTAGTCATAGACAGACCCATTGGTAATAGCCCATTTTCTCTAGATTGGACTGGTACTGCAACTTTTCCTGATAATCCTTCTAACCCTGTATTGACTAATCCAAATTCTACAAGTTTACCCAATTTAAATATTTGTGATGCATTAGCACCTTTTGATGATGCTATCACAGAAGTAGATCTTACAACTTTGACACAAGATATTATAAATGGCGAAAGTGATGTTACTGTAACGTACCACGCATCCGAAAGTGATGCCAACATCAACGCTAGTGCTTTGGGTGATGTTTTCAATACGTCTGGAGGGAATCAAACTGTTTTCATAAGAATTGAAAATACTACGACGGGTTGTTTCATTATCAATGATTTTGAAATTAATGTCACCATATTTTCAAATTTCAATCAGCCGACCACTTATGAAGTTTGTGATGATGATACGGATGGAGATGACCAGAATGGTATGACCACATTCGATTTTGATGTTAAGACGCAGGAAATTATAAACGGAATTGCTGGAGCAAATTATAGCATCAGTTATTATTCAAGTCTAGCAGATGCTGAAACAGATACTGCTCCACTTCCTACAAATTATACAAATACAGTTCCTACTCCAACCGATATATTTGTTCGTGTAGAGGATTTGGATACTGGTTGTATTGGTTTTACGTCTTTTGAAATTATTGTGGCAGCAAAACCAATTGCGAATGATGTTTCATTAATTCAATGTGACGAAGATGGTATTCCCGAAGGGTTTACAACTTTTAATATTAATGAAGCTTTTGATACTATTACTGGTGGTGACCCAAATGCTTCCATTATGTTCTACCTCTCTCAGACAGATGCTGAAAACCAAGAGGATGAAATCAATGCCGATGCCTTTGAGAATTTCTTTAACCCACAGATCATCTATGCAAGGGTGACCAATACCAATACTGGTTGTGTGAGTTTCAGTGAAGTTTCATTAGAGGTCAGCACCACTTCGTCCAACAACGCTAGTCTTTCCGCCTGTGACGACGATGGTAATGAGGATGGCTTTGCCTCTTTTAACCTCAGTGACAGCAATGCCATTGTACTGGCTGGTGCGCCTGCTGGTCTCGACCTTCAATACTACGAAACCTATATTGATGCTCTGGTGGAAAATAACCCTCTTGGTACGACATTTACCAATACCGTTCCCTACAACCAGACCATTTATGCTCGTGTGGAAAATTCCAATGCCTGTTATGGTATTAGTGAGATTGAACTTACGGTTTTTGAACTGCCCAACATTGAAACCTCTTTTGAAACCCGATACTGTCTCAACTTTTTCCCAGATACCATTGTCTTGGATGCTGGTGTCATCAACGATTCGCCGAGCAATTATTTCTTCGATTGGTCCACTGGTGAGGATACCGCAACCATAGAGGTCAACAGTCCAGGAACATACACGGTAAGGGTCACCAATACCGATGGCTGTTTTAAGGACAGAACGATTACGGTATTGCCTTCCAATATTGCAACCGTAACCGATGTAGAGATTGTGGATGCCTCACAGAACAATACCATTACTGTTATTGTCAGTGGTGAAGGTGATTATGAATATGCCCTTGATGACATCAACGGTCCGTATCAGGATTCCAATGTGTTTGAGGATGTGCAACCTGGATTGTATACGGTCTATATTCGCGATAGAAATAATTGCGGTATTACCGAAGAACTGGTCTCAGTGATCGGCTTCCCTAAGTTCTTTACACCCAACGATGATGACCAAAATGACTTTTGGCAGGTAAAAGGCATCAACAATCTTTTTCAAGCTAATTCCTCTATTCTTATATTTGACCGTTATGGAAAACTTTTAAAAGAACTAGACCCTCTTGGTGTTGGTTGGGACGGAACCTACAATGGTGCCAAGATGCCGACCAGCGATTATTGGTTCAGGGTCAAGCTCCAGGACGGAAGAACTTTTACTAGTCATTTTAGTTTGAAGCGGTAAGTTTTAAAAAACGTAACTTAGTTTTACCAAACCACAAATTTGAAAAGAGCACATTACATATTATGCTTTCTCCTGTTTGGTGTAACTATCCCTCTATTTGCACAAGACATTTCATTATTTCAGCAATTTAATGGCAGATATGATTATGTGGCCATTGGTAATACCTTAAATATTCAGGAAAATGGATCTTTTGTTCCGTGTATTATAGAAACGAGCTCATCAGCAGATTTAAATCTTAATGCTAATCAAAATGTAGTTGCTGCGTATTTATACTGGGCAGGTTCTGGCTCTGGAGATTTTGACATAACATTAAATGGGTCTTCTGTAAGTGCCGAACGCACTTTTAGCGATAGTTTAGATGCTGAGCGTATATTCTTTGCTGCTTTTGCTGATGTCACCTCTATTATTTCTAATGAAGGTAATGGTACTTATACGATTTCAGATTTTGACCTTACTAATGTCATAGGACCTTATTGCAGTACTGGTACTAATTTTGGAGGTTGGGCGATATCCATAATCTACGAAGATGATAGTTTACCTTTAAACCAGCTTAATGTTTATGATGGTTTACAGAGTGTACCCACATTTTTGAGCATCACCTTAGATAACTTAAATGTACTGGATAATGAAGATGCTAAAATCGGTTTTATTGCTTGGGAAGGCGACAGTGCTTTGGCCGTTAACGAGCAATTGACCATCAACGGAAATGTGATTAGCAATCCACCTTTAAATCCTGCCAATAATGCTTTT
Organism: Winogradskyella ouciana; assembly: GCF_965284585.1. NCBI lineage: Bacteria > Pseudomonadati > Bacteroidota > Flavobacteriia > Flavobacteriales > Flavobacteriaceae > Winogradskyella > Winogradskyella ouciana. Next base: position 2,170,529 of record NZ_OZ260095.1, on the reverse strand, counting down.
AATGGTACCAACTCATTTACGGGAGCATCTGACATGTACAATATGGATATTGATGTTTACAACATTCAGAATAATATTAGTATTGGAGATACTTCTGCCACAATTTCCCTAACATCTGGTCAGGATTTTGTAATGATAAACAATATCATCACTGTACTAAATAGCCAATTGCCAGATGCTACTATTATCATTGATGATTATATAGTCCGTTGTGGAGATTACAACATCGACCTTTTTTATACGGTGAATAATTTTAACAGTACTGATATACTACCAGCTAATACACCTATTGCTTTTTATTTAGATGGGACTTTAATTGGCCAGAGCCAAACAGTTAACCCTATTGCTATTGGTGCATCTGAAAGTGGATCAATAACCGTAACGGTTCCAGAAAATACCAACCCTAATCTAACCATTACTGCCATCGTAGATGATGATGGCACAATGACAGGCACCATTACAGAAACCAACGAAAACAACAACACCACTTCTTCTAATATTGAATTACTTGTTATACCAGATATTGTTACGCTTCCAAGCCTTATTGGTTGTAACGAAGGTTTTGAAATCTCAACTTATAATTTGTTCGATGCTTTAGTGAATTTAGATTACGAAGATGACCAAATTTCATTTTACCTTTCTCTTGAAGACTTAGAAACCTCATCGAATGCTATTTTAATTCCGAGTGATTATAATAATATCTTCAATCCTCAAATCATTTACGTAAGGCTTGAAAGCCCTCCTTGTTATGAAATATTTCAATTCAATTTAACCATAGAAAATTGCCCACCATACATTCCTGATGGCTTTTCCCCAAATGACGATACTTATAACGATTGGTTTAACATTCAAGGTTTATACGATATATTCACAGAGCATGAGCTTAAAATATATAACCGTTATGGTGATATAATTTTTGAAGGTGATAATGAAAAACCTTGGTACGGCAAGATAAATAGAGGATTGAACAATCATGGAAAAATTGTACCTGTGGGCACGTATTATTATGTTATAAATCTTAATGACCCCAACTACCGACCAATGGTAGGTTGGGTGTACGTAAATTATTGAAAATGTTAAGATTTTTATCCGTTCGTCTTATTCTTTTGGAACTGTAGGAAAATTACTTTAATTTTAGAAACACCTGTGAAAAGAATTTCGTTAAGCTTCACAATTCTTGCACATTTTCCCTCATATAAATAAGTTACAAAAAGTCTCATAATTATGATTTGAGATTTGAAATATAACAATATTGAGTTTCAGGTTAAGGAACATTATCTGTTGAGGCTGTAATGTTTTAGAAATTTCAATTTGGGGAAAAGACCTCTTTTTTGAGGTCTTTTTTTATATATTTACATTAAAATGTTAACGTTTTATGTATTTTGTCGTGTTTTTTTGTATTTAATCTTTATACAGCTTACTTTCCCCACACACAAAAACAATACAAATAATCAGTAGCCCCAAAGTCTAAACTTATTTGTGTCATAAAACTTAATCTAAGCTCATGAATACTGTTCATCGTTCCCTCTATATAATTCTATGCTTTATATGTAGCAAAACTTATACACAGCAGATAACGGTGGATGATACAGCCACACCTCAAAGTTTAGTTGAAAATACCTTAATACAAGGTTGTGTTGAGGTCTCAAATATAAGTTCACCTTCAAATGGTAGTTCAGTAGGTTTAGGGAGTTTTGGTTATTTTGAACGTGGTTCATCTAATTTTCCCTTTCAAAACGGTATTGTTTTAACTACAGGTAGTGCAAATTCAGCCGGAAATGGGCAAAATGACAATATTTTAAATGAAGGTAATGACAGCTGGACTACAGACCCAGATTTAGAAGCAGCACTTGGTATCACAAATACTTTAAATGCCACTTCTATAGAATTCGATTTTATATCTATTTCAAATCAGATTCAATTTAATTACATCTTAGCATCAGAAGAATACTTTGGTAATTTCCCTTGCGACTATTCTGATGGTTTTGCGTTTTTAATTCGTGAAGCAGGCACAAGCAATCCCTATGTTAATATTGCATTGGTACCAGGTACAACCACACCTGTAAATACCAACACTGTACATGATGAAATTGTTGGTTTTTGTGATGCTTCAAACGAACAATATTTTGAAGGTTATAGTTTAGGTGACACTAACTATAATGGTAGAACTACTGTTCTATCTGCCACGGCCGCAATTCAACCTAATGTACAATACCAAATTAAACTTATCATTGCTGACCAAACTGATGAAAATTACGATTCGGCAGTATTTATTGAAGGTAACAGCTTTAACGCTGCGGTAGATTTAGGTGAGGATTTTTCAACCTGTGCAAGTGATGTAACCTTAGATGGAGATATTGGAAACCCACAAGCTACATACACATGGTATTTTAATGATGTGGTTATCCCTACGGCAACGCAACCAACTTATAATGTTTTACAAACCGGAAACTACCGTGTTGAAATTGAAATTCCATTATCTGGCAGTACGTGTACGATAGAGGACGATATTAATATTACCTTAAGTTCTACACAATCTTCAGACCCAATTTCGGATTACGAACTTTGTGATGATCTAAGCAACGATGGCATAGAAACCTTTGATTTATCAACTAAAGATGCCGAAGTATTAGCTTCTGTACCTGCATCTAACTATAATATTTCTTATCATTATACAACTACTCAGGCTCAAATGGGTATTAATGCCATTACCACACCAATTCAAAACACAACCAATCCACAGGTAATTCATGTTAGAATTGAAGATACCGACAACGGCTGCTTGGCTTTTTCTACTATAAATTTAATAGTTCACCCTTTACCTACGGTTATGGATCCAACACCACTTGAGGTTTGTGACGATCAAACAGCAGATGGTTTTACCACCATAGATTTAAGTATAAAGGATGATGAAATTACCAATGGACAGACCAATCTTGTTGTAAGTTATCACAGTACTGCTACAGATGCAGCAACAGGGAGCAACCCGTTGCCAATGCCTTATGTAAATACCAATGTAAACGAACAGGTTTTTGTAAGTATACAACATCCACAAACGGGTTGTATCAGCACGACAACTTTAGATATAACTGTATTGGATAACCCAGTAATAAACACAGACGATCATTACATTGATGCTTGTGACGCTGACCATGACGGATTTGCAAATTTTGATCTAACGACTATAATTCCAGATGTGCTACAAGGAATAACTGGTGTAACAGTTACCTTCCACGAAACCAATGAGGATGCCCTTTCGGGTGCTAATCCTATAGCTGATGACACTAATTATGCAAACATAAATGCAGAAGAGCAAATTGTGTTTATTAGAGTTGAAGACAATAATACAGGCTGTGCTTCCGTAACTCCAATAGAAATTCATACCAATCTTTTACTAACAGCAACCGAAATCAATGATGCAATACTTTGCGACATTGATAATGACGGTGTTGAGGAATTCGATTTTTTATCTATTGCAGGTGGTATCATAAATGACATTCCAGATATTACTGTTGAATTTTACTTAACGGAAAATGACAGGGACAATCAGATGAACCCTTTAGATCAATCTGTTCCATTTACACCTAGTAGCAATCCACAGACTATCTACTTAGGTTTATCAAGTCCTACGTGTTACGATATTTCTCAAATTGACTTAATTTTAGTTCCAGTTTATGAGTTTGAAAACATTGTAAGTCAGTCCGTTTGTGATGAAGACCAAGATGGTTTTACGACAACAGATTTATCTCAGTTTGATATTTTAGTCACTGATGCACAAGATGGCTTTAGTGTTACTTATTTTTTAACTGAAGAAGATGCTACCAATAACACCAATGCATTACCAAACTTGTACACCAATACGTCTAATCCTTTTTCATTATATCCAAGAATTACATCCGATGAAACAGGATGCTCAGATATTACCTCATTTGAAATAACGGTTCTAGAAGCACCAATAACTTCTACTCCATCTGATATAGTTATTTGTGATAATGATCAAGATGGCATTTCTACAATTAATTTGCAAGATGTTATTCCACAAGTAGTTTCTAGTACTAACAACAGGCAGATAAGTTTTCATGTTAGCCAAGAAGATGCTGATAATGCGGCAAATGCAATAACAAACGAAAGTAATTATAATGCCCAAACGGAATCCTTATTTATTCGTGTAGAAAATTCATCGACAGGATGTTATTCAACCGAAACATTAAATATCATCGTAAATACGCTTCCGGTGTTTACGGTAATTGACAATTATAGAATTTGCGAAGATAGCAGTGATGGTTTTGGTGATTTTATTTTTAATACTAAGGATGCAGAAATTTTAAATGGACAAACTGGCAAACAAGCTTTGTATTATTTGAGTCAAAATGATGCAGATAACAGAGTCAATGCCATTGATAAAGATTCTAATTTTCAGAATTCAAGCAACCCTCAAACCATTTTTGTTAGGGTTGAAAATTTAACGGATCAAGATTGTTATGGTACATCTAGCTTTACAATAGAAGTGGGTACCAACCCAGTTTATAATCAACCAGTAGATTGGTTTGTTTGTGATGATATATCCAATGACGGTTTTGAAACTTTCGATTTATCGACTAAGATTACTGAAATTTCCGAAGGCATTACAGAAAATTTAGACATTACATTCTATCTGTCTCAATCTAATGCTGAAAATAGTGTTGACCCTCTTCCACTTGAATACACCAATACCACAAACCCACAAACTATATTTGTGCAAATAGATAATGGAACCATTTGTAATTCCGTAACATCTTTTGAGTTGAATGTTATTCAAGTTCCAGATGTTAATGAGTCTATTCCACTTACATATTGTGATGCAGATTACGATGGTTTTACGGAGTTTGATTTAACAGAAGCTGAGTTTGAAATTCTGGATGTAAGACAAGATGATATAGAAATCACTTATTTTGAGAATTTTGAGGATGCAGAAACAAATTCTAACGTCATTCCAGATCCTGAAGCCTATACCAATACGAGTAATCCACAAACCGTATATATAAAAATCACCAATACCATTTCTAATTGTTATGTTCTGGTTCCCATAGATTTAATTGTAAATACTCCGCCTGTAATTAATGATTTTGTGTCCTATGATATCTGTGAGAATGAAAACAATAGCTTTGACTTAACTGAAATCGATGAAGTTATAATGGACGAGAGCTTTAATGTGCTTATCAATTATTTTTCAAACGAAACTGATGCTATAGCAAATGAAAATGCTCTAGACACCAATTACACCTACCAAACCAATAATGATACTCTTTTTGCTAGAGCAGAATATAGTACCACGCATTGTTATATAGTTTATGAGTTTAACTTAAATGTTAACCCTAATCCGATTGCAAATCAACCTAGTGATTTAGAAGATTGTGATGATGATTTTGATGGTCTTCTAGAGTTTGATCTCACGCAGCAGAATGCCAGTATCCTTGGTGGTCAAAATCCGTCCAATTATACAGTAACTTATCACAACACAGAACTAGAGGCAAACGAAAATAATTCCGCTTTAGACACTAACTATATAGCTTTTGATTCTGAAATCATTTTTGCTAGAGTAGAAAATAATAGCACAGGTTGTTACGATGTCACTCAGTTTTCAATAATTATAAATCCTTTACCAATTATCGATATTGAAGATCAGGTTATTTGTTTAGACAATTTACCGTTAGTGGTCTCAGCAAATACCAATATTTCAACAGACACCTATTTATGGTCAACTGGCGAAACCACTCCAGAAATTGAAATTACAGAAATAGGCACCTATTGGGTAACGGTTACAACAGAATTTGGCTGTGAAAACACAAGGGTTTTTGGAGTTTCAGTATCTGAGGCCGCAACAATTGAGGCCACTGAGGTTGTGGACTTCTCAGACCCAAATAATATAACCATTACTATAAGTGGTATTGGAGACTATCTCTATCAATTGGATGATGGTGAACCACAAGAATCTAATGTATTTGAAAATGTTGGCATGGGCTATCATACGGTAACCATCATAGACCTTAATGGTTGTTCTGAAGTTACGAACGAAGTTTTAGTCATTGACATTCCAAAGCACATGTCTCCTAATAATGATGGACAATTTGATACTTGGCACATTGTTGGTGTGGAAACACTACCTGGAACGGTTATCCATATCTTTGATCGCTATGGTAAACATTTAACAACACTTAAACACAACACACCAGGTTGGGATGGCACTTTTAACGGCAAGAAAATGCCTGCCAATGACTATTGGTTTGTTGCACAGATAATGCGTGGCAATGAATCTTTTGAAGTCAAAGGACATTTTGCCATTCGTCGTTAAAAACAAGCCAATTAGAGTTAAAATTCTATTTAGTTGATTCTTTTAATTGCTTTTATCTATTTTTACGGTCTAGATTTTTATAGTTACCTGATTCCTATAGCTTTCTACGACAAAAAAAGCAATGATAAAGAAAAGTTTACTTACTCTTCTCTCCTTGGGCATGCATATATGTTTCCTATATGCACAGCAAATTACTACGGATAATTCTCAACAACCAGAGCAACTCATTCAAAATTTAGTTGGCAATAACTGTGCATCAGTTTCAAATATTTCTTCCCAGATTAATGGTAATATCAATAACATAATCAGTTACGGCAGCTTTGATAACGGAACATCGAACTTCCCACTGCAAAGCGGATTGGTTTTATCAACAGGTAATGTAGCAAGAGCTGGTAATGCTTTTATTGGTGAAGATCTCAGCGATGGTGAAATTGATTGGGAAACAGATACTGACATATTGAATGTCCTAGGCATAGACCAAACCTTGAATGCCACATCAATTGAGTTCGATTTTGTAACGGTCAATAATTTTGTGGTCTTCAATTATCTATTTGCTTCAGATGAATACCAACAGGAATACCCTTGTAATTTTTCGGATGTTTTTGCAATACTTATCAAAAGGGCTGGCACTGCAGACCCTTATGTTAACATTGCCACGGTTTCAGATGATAATACCCATGTGAGTACCAATACCATCCATCCCGATATCAGTGGGTTTTGTGATGCTATAAATGAGGACTATTTTAAAGGCTACAATGTAGGTAGCACCAACTTTAATGGGCATACTAATGTCTTAACGGCTAATAGCACAGTTATTCCTGGTGAGACCTATCATATAAAGTTTGTCATTGCGGACCATATTGATGAACGCTTTGATTCTGCGGTTTTCATTGAGGCAGAAGGTTTTGGTGGTGCCATAGATCTTGGACCAGACCAGTCCATCTGCGGAAACGATCTCACGTTAGATGCTGATATAAACAATCCTTCAGCCAACTATGCTTGGTATTTAAATGGCGCTCAAATTGCTGGCGAAACCAGCCCGACTCTAGGCGTTGCCCAATCTGGAACATACACAGTCGAAGTCTCAATACCAATATCTGGTGGCGATTGTACAATGGAAGATACTATAGAAATAGAGATCATTCCCTTTCAACCAGCAGCTCCGATTGATGACCTTCCAATCTGCGATCCCGCACCTAGCGATGGCTTCTATGACTTTGATTTTCCATTGTTGAAAGATGATGAAATCTATGCTGAATTGCCTTCAACAAATTACACCATAAGTTATCACCATACTGAAGACGATGCACTAAACAACACCAACCCGATACAAGGAATTTACCAGAACACTGAACAAACAGAACAGATTTTTGTGCGAATTGAGAGTTTAAGTGGTGATTGCCTGCAAATAGGAAGTTTTAATATTGCGGTGAATAGTTCGCCCAATACTTTGGAAACAACAGCAGCTGTCTGCAATGGACAAATAAATGATGGTGGATTTATAATCTCATCTTTATCACACTTTGATTTTGAACTCTCAAATTACGAGTTCAACAGAACGGTAAGCTATTATCTTACAGAAAATGATGCACTAAACAATCAAAGCCCTATAACTGAAACAGATGAAATTATTGGATCACCTGACTTTATTTATGCTCGTGTAGCAGATGCCTCTAGTGATTGTTCTTCAATAGAAAGATTAAATCTTGATTATCAGGCTCAACCAGATATCGGTATTGACACATATATAGTTAGCCAATGTACTGATCCAGAATATTTTGAAACTAGTGGATCAAACACTATCACTTATGACAATGTTTCTGTTGGCTTCAATTTGGATGATATTTTTGATGAAATTGAAAGCACCTATCCTGGCATTACTGTCCAAGTAGCCGTCCTTTTAGGTATAACTAGCGACCCAAGAATTTATAATACCACCTCACCTATTGCTACCATACCGCTTTTATTAAGATTTGAAGGGGAAAACTGTCCAACACCCTTAACTCTAGAGCTTCATAAAAATGTTCTATATAATATATTTGGTGAAGAAAGCACAGTTAGCAGATGTGACGATTTCTCAAATGATGGAGTATATGATTTTGATTTTAATGATGTTTCAAATGAACTGTCTCAAGGGCAAGATGATATTCAATTTACATTTTACGAAACAGAAGACGACAGAGATAATGAAGAAAACCCAATAAGTCAATTTTCACCTTATACAGTAAATACTCCTTCTAAAGAATTATTCTTTACCTCCACCTACAATGATTGTGTTTATGATTCAAAGGTTGTTTTAGAAATCAATGAAGCTCCTGTTGTTTCACCACAAACTGTTGAAGCTTGTGGAGAGTTCAATGACACAACAAATAATACCACTGTTCAACTAAGCCCTTTTAATAATCTAATGGCTCAAGGTTTAAACGGTGTTTCAGTTACTTTTTACGCCACGCAACAAGACGCAGAAAACAATGAAAACACTATAGAAAGTATTGATGTGGCCGGGAATTCCACTCAAGTATTCTCTAGAATTACCACTATTTCCACAGGGTGTTTTAACATAACCACTTTAGACATCACTATTCTTGAAAGTTTGGATATTGACTCTCCCTCGCCTATTGTTGTTTGTGATGACAATCAAGATGGGTTTTCAATAGTTAATTTAGAAAGTGTAATATCTGATTTATCAATCGATGAAAATGATTTTGATATTTCCTTTTACGAAACCTTTGAAAACGCACTTAGCGACAGGTTTGCCATAGAAAATCCAGAAAGCTATAATGCCCAAACACAAAGCGTATATATTAGATTGCAACGTGTAGGTTTGGATTGTTTTACGGTGGTCGATTTTGAAGTGCTCATTTATGATAACCCAATCCTAAACTCAATAGCAGACTTTGTCAATTGTACGACAAACGGAGCCAATTTTGCCGATTTTTATTTTGAAGACAAAGACTCAGAGATAATTAACGGGCAAGAAGGTATGCAAGTGTCGTATTACGAAACAGAGGACGATGCGATAAATAGAGTTGATGAGATAGATAAAACCTCTGCTTATCAAAATACGTCTAATCCACAGACGGTTTACGTTAGATTGGAAAATGAAACAGAGAACAGTTGTTATAGAGTTGCTCCTATGCAAATTGAGGTGAAGGAAGCACCAATTTATAATGTACCATCAGACGTTTTTGAATGTGACATCAACAATAACGGCTTGGCCGCTACGGATCTAAACGATAAAATAGCCGAAATAAGTTTGGGCAGTCCATCGAACTTAAACATCACATTTCATTTAACCCCTTTAAACGCAGAGCTCGGAACCAATGAAATCCCTTTGGACTATACGCCAAGCAACAATCCACAACTCATCTACTCGCGTGTTGAGAATATAGACTCTGGCTGTTATAATATAGATACATTTTACATCAATACGCTTTCGCTTCCAGAAGTCAACTATGGACAATCGCTAACGACTTGTGCTAACAATTACGAGTTTGAACAACAATGGGATTTAACCGAAATAGAACTTCTAATTTTAGAAGGACGACAATACGGTATTGATTTTACCTATTTTGAAACTGAAGCTGATTTGTTCGCTGATATAAACTCAATAAATAATCCCGAAACTTATACTAATTCTTTAGGTCAACAGACCCTTTATGTAAGAGTTAGAAATAGCGTTACAACCTGTTTTGCTTCAGTGCCTTTTGATTTGATTATCAATAGTCCGCCAGAGATTGACCCTATTGATACTTATGAGGTTTGTGCTAATGCTGAGAGCTATGTGGATCTGTCGGATATTGATTTAGCACTTCTTGAAGACACCTTTAATGTATTGGTGAGCTATCATACCTCAGAGGCTGATGCCGAAGCGAATATTGGTGCTATTAATACCGATTACACTTATACCAACACTGTTGAAACACTCTTTGCAAGAGTTGCGTATTCCACGACTGGTTGCTATGCCGTACACCCTTTTCAGTTGGTGATCAACCCGCTTCCTGTTGCCAATCAGCCCAATGATCTTGTAGCCTGTGACGATGACTATGATGGACTTTTAGAATTTGATTTATCCTCTCAGGATTCAGCTGTTTTGGGCAATCAAAATCCTAATGAGTATTCCGTAAGTTATTTTAGTTCAGAGAACGAGGCCACTGAAAACATAAACGAGTTGGACGTTGAGCATACTGCTTTTGATGGTGAGGTAATCTTTGTAAGGGTAGAAAACTTGGCCACTGGCTGTTTTGACATTACACAGTTTTCTGTTGTCATCAATCCATTGCCAGATACCGTTGTTGAAGACCAGGTGCTCTGCCTAAATGATTTACCACTGACTGTTTCTGCCGATACTGGGAATCCTTTGGACACGTACCTCTGGTCAACAAATGAAACATCCTCTGAAATTGAGATTACAGAGGTTGGTTCGTATGCCGTGACCATAACCAATCAGTATGGTTGCCAAAGCACAAGTACGTTTAATGTTACGGAATCCGAGTCTGCCGTTATCGATATCGTTGAGACAATTGATTTCTCAGACCCGAACAACATAACGGTTACCGTTAATGGTATCGGTGATTATCTCTACCAACTTAACGATCTGCCGTTTCAGACCTCAAATGTTTTTGTGAACGTACCCATTGGATACAACACCATTACCATTATAGACCAAAATGGCTGTGCCAGAATAACTCGAGAGGTCTTGGTCTTTGATGCACCAAAGCATTTAACACCAAATGATGATGGCGATTTTGACACGTGGCACATTGCTAGTGTCCAAGAATTGCCTGGTACCAGAGTTCATATCTTTGACCGTTACGGCAAGTTGCTCAAGGAAATTGGGCACAATACTTCTGGTTGGGACGGTACCTTCAACGGTAACGAAATGCCTTCTGGTGACTATTGGTACATCGCCTATGTCATCAAGGATGGCGAAAGCTTTCAGGTTAAGGGGCATTTTGCTTTGAAACGTTAATTTTTATAATTCTTTACGCTTTACAAAACACTTACTGGCATAGTTTTAGTGGCTTTTTAGTATATTTATATAAAAAAGAAAGCTTTACGTTTTCTCTATTGCTGTAAATTCCTAAATATCTCACGTGAAAAAGAAAAGTACGTTTACGTTTCTATTGCTTTTCGTGCATATGTGTTTTTCATATGCACAGCAAATTGTTACGGACTCTTCTTTACAGCCTCAGCAACTTATAGATAATTTAACCGATGGGAGTTGCGTTATTGCATCTAATGCTAATTCTGCAATCAATGGTAGTGTTAATGGCATTCCAAGTTATGCCTTATTTGATAGAGGCACTTCTGATTTTCCCTTAGAGAGCGGTATTATATTATCTACAGGTAATGTCAATTCTTCCGGGAATAATATTATTGCTGAAAGTTTAAGTGACGGTAACTTAGATTGGGATACCGATCCTGATATAGAAGCCATATTGGGAATCTCGCAAACACTCAATGCAACATCGTTAGAATTTGATTTCACCTCGATAAACAATAGCGTTGGATTTAAATATGTATTTGCTTCAGATGAATATCAACAACAATACCCTTGTAATTTTCAAGATGTTTTTGCAATTCTCATTAAAGAAGCTGGCACATCAGACCCTTACGTTAATATTGCGCTAGTTCCTGATAGTGCTTCGTCCATTAACACAAGTTCTATACACCCTCAAATACCCGAAGGATGTGATGCAGAAAATGTCAATTTTTTTGAAGGCTATAATCTTGGTACAACTAATTATGATGGACAAACCATAGTACTAAATGCGACTGCAGATATAACGCCTGGTGTCACATATCGCGTTAAGTTCGTTATCGCTGATCATATCGACCAGCGTTTTGATTCTGCTGTATTTATTGAATCAGAAGGGTTTGGTACGTCTGTGGATTTAGGCCCAGATATTACGGCTTGTGGTTCTACGATAGAATTGAATGGTGAAATTGACAATGATGATGCCACCTATGCCTGGTTTATAGATGGTGTAGAAATTGCAGGAGAAACCAACCCTACGCTTCAAGCATTGCAATCTGGTTTTTATGAGGTGGTAGTTACCATTCCGTTGCCAAATGGGTCGTGTATCATAACCGATTCTATTACTGTAGACACTATACCTTTTCAACAAGCTGAGCCAATAGCTGACCTCATTATTTGTGACGAATTACCATTTGACGGCTTTGCCATATTTGATTTAACCATAAAAACAGAAGAAATTCTTAGCAATCTCCCTTCAGACGATTTTAATATCAGTTATCATCATTCTGAAGTAGATGCTTTAGATAACCTCAATCCTATTGTAGGCGATTATGAAAATACAGAACTTTCTGAAACACTTTATGCTAGGATAGAAAGTATGGACGGGAGTTGTCTTCAGATTGGATCCTTTAATGTTGAAATAGGAGCGCAACCAAATTACAATATAATTCCACCGATAATTCTCTGTGCGGATTTTTTAATTGATGGTGTCGGCTATTTAGAATTGTCATATTATGCCTTTGAAATTGCCAACTACGAGTTTAATAGAACTGTTACCTTTCATGTTACTGAAGCAGACGCATATAATGATGTAGACCCTATAACTTTTGCTTCTGATATGCCTTTTGGCTCTAATTTCACATATGTAAGAATTGAAAATGATTTTACGAGCTGCATCAGTGTTGTTCCAATTCCACTTGTTATTCAAGAGCGTTTAGACTTTGACCAAAGGTTTTATATCGATTTGTGTTTGCCTACGAGTCAATCATTTGCTGTTTTTGATTTGGGTATTATAAGAGATCAAGTCTTAGTTGCTTATCCAGATGCTGGTATCACATTTTATACAGATTTTCAAAATGCTCAGGATCAAGCTTTCCCTATTTTCCCAGGAGTAACCTACCAAAACGAAGTACCGTATCAGCAAACTGTATATATGGCAATTTTAGACGGAAGCCAAGATTGTCCGTCAGTAGTTCCTATAGAACTGCACACAAATCTTACTCACAATTTATATGGTGACCAACCCGTTGTTTCTGGTTGTGATGATCCATCAAACGATGGCACATTGGATTTCGATTTAAATGAAGTAAGCGAAGAGCTTAATGATGGTTATGATATTGAAATCACCTATTATGAAACGCCACAAGATAGAATCAATGGTGAAAATCCAATAAACGTAAACGCACCATACACTGTAACAAATAACAATAACATAGTTTATGCAAACATATCAAGTAATGGTTGTGATTATGATGCAGATATTGAATTGGATGTACTCCCTTTACCAGAGTTAGAACCGCAAACTATTGAGTATTGTGGTAACACTAATGCTCAAACGGGTTTAACAACCATTCAATTAAATCCATTGATAGATTTAATTAACAATGACCAAGCCGAGTTTACTACTATTGAGTTTTATGCAACTGAAGCAGATGCTATTGCTGATGAGAATGTACTAGGTTTCAGTTATGACTCTGCAAGTAACTCACCGTTATTATATATCAGAATTACGGATAACAGATCCCAGTGCTATAATTTTTCAACCTTACAAGTTAATATCTCTGATGGGTTGGAAATAGCAACACCTGAGCCCATAATTGTTTGTGATGATGACCAAGACGGAAGCTCAACTGTAAATTTAGAGTCTGTCTTACCGCAACTATCCAATGATCTGAGCGGTACAACCATTTCATTTCATCAAACCTATGGCAATGCAGTAGCCAATAGGTTTGCCATAGAAAACCCTGAAAGCTTTACTACTGAAACTAGAGAAGTATTTATAAGAATAGCTGTTGAAGATTTAGATTGTTTTGCCGTAGTCGCTTTAGAAGTCCTAATTTATGACAATCCTCAATTGACTTCTATTTCAGATTATATCAATTGTGAAATAGATACCAATGTAACAACAGGCTTCTTTTTTGTAACTAAGGATTTTGAAGTCATCAACGGTCAAGAAGGTATGCAGGTGCTCTATTTTGAAACAGAAAATGACGCAATTAATAGAGCGAATATTATTGACAAAAACTTAGCATATCAAAACACATCAAATCCTCAGACCGTTTATGTTCGCCTAGAAAATGAAGCTGAGAATAGTTGTTTTGCTGTTGCACCAATGCAGATAGAAGTGCGACAAGCACCAATATATGTTGAGCCAACAGATATGTTTCGCTGTGACTATAATGGTAATGGTCTCAATACTGTAAATTTATCCGAAAAAGTAGATGAAATCACCAATGGAGCCACTCAAAATTTAGATGTTTCTTTTCATTTAACACCTTTAAATGCAGATCTCGGAACTAACGCTCTACCTTTAAATTACACTACTACTGCTAATCCGCAACTGATTCATGCACGTGTGTTAAATACTGATACTGGATGTCACGAAGTTTCCTCATTTAATATTACTACGTTAGACCTTCCTGAAGTTAACCAAGGGCAATCGTTAACTGTTTGTGGTAACAATTATGAATTTGAGCAACAATGGAACCTAAAGGAAATAGAACTTCTAATTTTAGAAGGACGACAATACGGTATTGAGTTTACTTATTTTGAATCTGAAGCCGATTTACAAAATAATCTGAATAGTATTACCAATCCTGAAGCTTATGTAAATACATCAAACCCGCAGACACTTTACGTAAAAGTTCTTAATGTAAGCACAACTTGTTTTGCTTCAGTGCCTTTTGAATTAATTATCAACAGTCCGCCAGAGATTGACCCTATCGATACTTATGAAGTTTGTGCTAATGCCGAAAATTATGTGGATCTGTCGGATTTTGATTTAGCGCTTCTAGAAGATACCTTTAATGTATTGGTAAGCTATCACACCAGTGAAGCCGATGCCGAGGCCAATGTTGCTGAGCTAAATACGGATTACACTTATACCAACACTGTTGAAAACTTATTTGCAAGAGTTGCGTATTCCACAACTGGCTGTTATTCCGTACATCCGTTTCAGCTGGTGATCAACCCGCTTCCTGTTGCCAATCAGCCCAATGACCTCGTGGCCTGTGACGATGACTATGATGGACTTTTAGAATTTGATTTATCCTCTCAGGATTCAGCGGTTTTGGGCAATCAAAATCCTAATGAGTATGCCGTAAGTTATTTCAGTTCAGAAAATGAGGCCACCGAAAACATAAACGAGTTGGACGTTGAGCATACTGCTTTTGATGGTGAGGTGATCTTTGTAAGAATAGAGAACCTGGCCACTGGCTGTTTTGACATTACACAGTTTTCTGTTGTTGTCAATCCATTGCCAGATACCGTTGTTGAAGATCAGGTGCTCTGCCTAAATGATTTGCCATTGACTGTTTCTGCCGATACTGGGAATCCTTTGGACACGTATCTCTGGTCAACAAATGAAACATCCTCTGAAATTGAGATTACGGAGGTTGGGTCGTATGCCGTGACCATAACCAATCAGTATGGTTGCCAAAGTACAAGTACGTTTAATATTACGGAATCCGAGTCTGCGGTCATCGATGTTGTTGAGACGATTGATTTCTCGGACCCGAACAACATAACGGTTACCGTTAACGGTATCGGTGATTACCTCTATCAGCTCAACGATCTGCCGTTTCAGACTTCTAATGTTTTTGTGAACGTACCCATTGGATACAATACCATTACCATAATAGACCAAAATGGCTGTGCCAGAATAACTCGAGAGGTCTTGGTCTTTGATGCACCAAAGCATTTAACACCAAATGATGATGGCGATTTTGACACGTGGCACATTGCCGGTGTCCAAGAATTGCCTGGTACCAGAGTTCATATCTTTGACCGTTACGGCAAGTTGCTCAAGGAAATTGGGCACAATACTTCTGGCTGGGACGGCACCTTCAACGGTAACCAAATGCCTTCTGGTGACTATTGGTACATCGCCTATGTCATCAAGGATGGCGAAAGCTTTCAGGTTAAAGGACATTTTGCTTTGAAACGTTAATTTTAAATCGAAATTTTCTTTTAACATCTTATTCAAAATTTAGTGTAAGTAGTATGCTTATCTTTGCTGTCCGTTTTTAAATAAAAATGAAACAAGTCTTCTCATTTTTTATCATGTTTATATCCCTACTGAATTATTCCCAGAATATAACAGTAGATAGCCAAACCTATACTCCTCAACAACTTATCGAAGATATACTCATCGATAGTGATTGTATTACTAATATTGTTGTCACAAATGTTGTAGGTGGTAATTTTGGAGGCGCAGACCAAAGCTATGGCTACTTTGATGCCTCAGGAACCTCATTTCCCTTTCAAAATGGTATAGTAATGAGTACCGGTCGATTAGCAAATGTACCTGGACCAAACAACAACTTAAGTGATGATGATGCCACAAACTGGGAAGGAGATGCCGACCTAGAATTTGCCCTAAATGAGTCCAATACCTTTAATGCAACCATTTTAGAATTTGATTTTACATCTGTAGCATCGCAAGTGAGTTTTAGATATTTATTTGCTTCTGAGGAATATCAGGAAAACAATCCTAATAGTTGTCAGTTTTCAGATTTATTTGGGTTTTTGATTAGACCAACTGATGGTCAAAATCAGTACGAAAATATTGCTTTGGTACCAGACACTAATATTCCTGTAAAAGCAACAACGGTTACACCTGGAGTTCCTGGATCTTGTCCTCCACAAAATGAAACCTATTTTGGAACTTTCAATGGTGTAAATGCTCCGATAAATTTTAACGGCCAGACAGCTGTATTAACTGCAACGGCTAATGTCGTACCCAATCAATCCTACCATGTAAAGCTTGTTATTGCCGACGAACAAAACTATAGATTTGACTCTGCTGTTTTTTTAGAAGCAGGTAGCTTTCAGCTCTCATCAGATTTAGGTCCAAACAGACTTATTGCAACTGGTAATTCGCTGTGTGAAGGTGAAGACTTAGAATTAATAGCTTATCAAGATGGACAAAACACCTATGAGTGGTTTAGGGATGGTATTTTAGTTCAAGGAACTGCTTTAGGCTGCGGCACTTGCGGAAGTTATACAGTCACCGAGCCAGGTACATATACCGTTGAAGTTGGTTTAGCCAATAACTGCACATCTTATGGTGAAGTGGTTATTGAATACGCTCCTTTGCCTGTTGGACAAAATGCGGTTTTAACGGAATGTGATATCAATCAAGATGGGTTAACCACCTATAACCTATTTGATGCTTCATCAGATTTGACCAACAATGATGATACGCTAGTCATTTCTGATTTTTTTATTTTAGAAAGTGATGCCAGAAACAATACTAATCCGATAACCAATCCAACTAGTTTTCAGAATACCATTCCTTTTCAAACTGTTTTTGCGAGAATTATAAATCCTGCCAACTGTTATGACATTGTAGAACTCGAACTGCAAACTTCAAATAATATAATTGCAATTCCAGATTTAGAGGTTTGCGATGGTGAAGTCATTGATGGTTTTGCAAATTTCACTTTAAGCGATATAGAAGCTTCAATCGTCAATCAGATTCCGACTGGTGCAGATGTGACATTCTATGAAAACGAAGCTGATGCATTCAGCGAAACCAATGCCCTACCCAACACTTATCAAAATGAAGTGGCAAATTCGCAAATAATTTTTGTAAAAATTAAGAGTAACAATCAATGTTTTAGCATATCCCAAGCTAGGCTGAACGTACTTTACACGCCAGTTTTAGAACCAAACGAATCATTGTTTTATTGTATAGATACTTTTCCTGAAACCATTACACTGTATGGTGGAGTACTTAATGATTCTCCTAATAATTATTACTACGAGTGGTACTTTAATGGAGCATTAACTGATGTTGATACGTCTTTTTATGACATTAATGAAACAGGTACGTATACCGTCATAGTAACAGACCCAAATGGCTGTTCGTCTAGCAGAACGATAACAGTAAATCCATCTGAAACAGCAACGATTGAGAGTATTGTTGTTGATGGTATTGCACCCAACAACTCAGTGGCCATTAACGTTTCAGGACAAGGGTTTTATGACTATGCTATAGATGACATCGATGGGTTTTACCAAGAAAGCAATGTTTTTAACAATGTTACTTACGGTATGCATACAGTTTATGTAAGAGACAGAAATGGTTGCGGTATTATTGAAGAAATTATTACAGTGCTTGGGTTTCCTAAGTTCTTCACACCAAATGGCGATACCACTAATGACGTTTGGCAAATTTTAGGTTTTGATATGCTCGAAAATCCCATAGAATATATCCGAATTTTCAACCGTTACGGCAAATTTATTTATGAAATAAATACCCAAAATCGAGCGTGGGATGGAAATCTAAATGGACAAAAACTACCAAGTGATGATTATTGGTTTGTCGCCAAATTTTCTGATGGCAAAATCTATAATGGTCATTTTGCGTTGCGACGTTAATCAAACATTTTATTCCCGATAATCTTTATCGTAAATTTGCGCTATGCGATTTAAGATTGAGTCAGACTTTAAGCCTACTGGTGATCAGCCAGAAGCCATTAAACAACTAGCAGATGGTATCAACCAAAATGAGCGATATCAAACCTTACTAGGTGTTACAGGCTCTGGAAAAACTTTTACAGTTGCCAATGTGATACAAGAAGTGCAACGTCCAACATTAGTTTTGGCGCATAACAAAACCTTGGCAGCCCAGCTATACTCTGAGTTTAAACAGTTTTTTCCTGATAATGCTGTTGAGTATTTTGTATCCTATTACGATTACTATCAGCCTGAGGCTTATATTCCTGTTTCTGGAGTTTACATAGAAAAAGATCTTTCTATCAACGAAGAGATTGAAAAGATGCGATTGAGCACCACTTCCTCTCTACTCTCAGGTCGTCGTGATGTTTTGGTAGTGGCTTCTGTATCTTGTTTATATGGTATTGGTAATCCTGTGGAATTTCAAAAGAATGTGATTACCATTGAACGCGACCAAGTCATTTCGCGTACCAAATTATTGCATCAATTAGTTCAAGGATTGTATTCGCGTACTGAAGCCGATTTTAAAAACGGAAATTTCAGAATAAAAGGAGATACGGTAGATGTTTTCCCTGGTTACTCTGATAATGCCTTTAGAATTCACTTTTTTGGTGATGAAATTGAAGAAATCGAAGCCTTTGACGTGCATACCAATGAAGTTTTAGAACGTTATGACCGCTTGAATATCTACCCTGCAAATATGTTTGTAACCTCACCAGATGTATTGAATGGAGCTATTAAAGAGATTCAAGATGATTTAGTAAAACAGCATGATTATTTTAAAGATATTGGCAAACACCTTGAGGCCAAACGCCTAAAAGAGCGCACAGAATTCGATTTGGAAATGATACGAGAATTGGGTTACTGCTCTGGTATTGAGAACTATTCGAGATATTTGGATGGCAGAGCACCAGGCACAAGACCATTCTGTTTATTGGATTATTTTCCAGATGATTATTTAATGGTCGTGGACGAAAGTCATGTAACCATTTCGCAAGTTCATGCCATGTATGGTGGTGATAGAAGCCGAAAAGAAAATTTGGTAGATTATGGCTTTAGACTGCCTGCAGCCATGGATAACCGACCGTTAAAGTTTGAAGAATTTGAAGCGCTTCAAAATCAAGTGATATATGTATCTGCCACTCCAGCAGATTATGAGATGCAAAAATCTGGTGGTGTGTATGTTGAGCAGGTTATTCGTCCGACCGGACTTTTAGACCCAATAATCGAGGTACGACCAAGCCTCAATCAGATTGATGATTTAATTGAAGAAATCCAAGTTCGTGTTGAAAAAGATGAACGCACTCTAGTCACGACCTTGACCAAACGTATGGCTGAGGAGTTGGTAAAATATTTAACTCGAATTTCCATCCGGTGTCGTTATATCCACAGTGATGTTGATACCTTGGAACGGGTTGAAATTATGCAAGATTTGCGAAAAGGTATTTTTGATGTTTTAGTTGGTGTTAACTTACTTCGTGAAGGCTTGGACTTACCAGAAGTTTCTTTAGTAGCAATACTTGATGCTGACAAAGAAGGTTTCCTTCGTTCTAATCGTTCTTTAACTCAAACGGTTGGAAGAGCCGCAAGAAACCTAAACGGTAAAGCCATTATGTATGCAGATAAAATTACCAACAGCATGCAAAAAACGATAGACGAAACCAATTACCGTCGCGAAAAACAAATTGCCTATAATACCGAACATAATATTACACCAACAGCTCTAAATAAAAGTTTGGATAGCGCTTTGGCAAAAAATTCAGTGAGCACATACCGTACAGAATTGGAAGCAAAATTAGCTGCTGAACCTGAAAGCGAATACCTAACAAAGTCACAACTCGAAAAGAAAATACGCGAAAAACGTAAACAAATGAAACAAGCAGCAAAAGCACTTGACTTTATGGAGGCGGCACGTTTTAGGGATGAGATTACGGCTTATCAGAGTAAGCTGGAGAAGTTGAAGGTGAAATAGTGGTTAAGTAATAAGTGTAAAGTATTAAGTCTCGAACACTTTACACTTTGCACTTTACACTTCGATACTAATTGTATTGTACCTTAAAAATATCAATCAGAAAATCAGGTGGTACTATCTTATTAGGAAAACTATCCATTAAATCCAGTACGCGATTTATAGACTCATGGCTTAACCCCATTCGTAATCCGAAGTTATGGATTTTAACCAATTGCTTTGGTGCAACCTTGTGGTCTAGATTCATAAGTAGTACTAATCTATGGAATTGCACAATACGCTCGCTATGCGATTTTAAATGTACATAGGTTACAGGATGCTCAAAAAGATATTCAAAATCCTCCTTAGATATATCTAATTGTTTGGCTATACTAAACAAAAAGTTATACTCAATGGACTTTATATTTTCATCTGTCTGCGCAAAGGCTATCATCTCAGATAGCAAGCTCAACTTTTCAGCACGGTTAATCATCATAGAGGGAATTATTTAACAATGTAAAGTTAACGAGGTACATTATTTTATTGTCGTTGATATAATGTATCTTGTCGAAAAATTGAACGTACTTGGTCGGTTTTTTTAAACGTTTATCAATCCGAAACACCAATTATAGCATGAGATTGAAGCCTATTTGCATATTGTTTTTTGTATTTTTTATTAGTCAAATTACTGCGCAAAGTACTGCGTCTAAACAGGTTACAAAATTTGTGATTGCAGCTCCACAACTCGATACGTTAAAAACTATTTGGGTGTATTTACCTACAAATTATCAAAATTCTGAAAAACGCTATCCTGTGGTATATATGCATGATGCACAGAATTTATTTGATGCTGAAACCTCTTATGTCGGCGAATGGGAGGTTGATGAATATTTGGATGGCTTAACAAATAATGAAAGTATTGTTATAGGTATAGAACACGGCAATGAAAAACGTAATGACGAATTAACGCCTTATAAGCACGAAAAATACGGAGGCGGAAACGGAGAGGCTTACCTCATGTTTATAAAAAACACTTTAAAACCTCATATAGATGTTATATACAGAACCAAGTCTGATGCAAAACATACAACACTATTTGGGTCGTCATTGGGCGGATTGATCTCTTTTTACGGAGCGATAAAATATCCTGAAACTTTTGGTAACGCTGGTGTGTTTTCCCCTTCCTTTTGGTTTAGTGAAAAAATCTATGATTTAGTGACCTCAGCTGAAATTCAGGAAAGCTCTAAGTTTTATTTTTTGGTTGGTGATGAAGAAGGTGAAAATATGGTACCTGACCAAGAGCGTATGGTAAAATTATTAAAATCTAAAGGTGTAAAAGAAAAACAAATAGAAAATCATATTATTAAAGGCGGAAAACACAATGAAGCTTTTTGGAAAGCGCATTTTGGTAATGCGTATCAATGGTTATCGACCAACAACTAATCACTAACAACGAACAACTAACCCATGACAAACAACGACATATTCAAAAAACTAAGAGTAGCACACAAACTAAGAGATGATGATATTGTAAAAATTCTGGCTCTTGTAGATTTCAGAATCTCTAAAAGTGAGCTCAATGCATTTTTCAGAAAAGAAGACCACCCAAAATATGTGGAATGTGGTGACCAAATTCTAAGAAATTTCCTTAATGGATTAATCATTCATTTAAGAGGTCCAATGCCTAAAAAACAGGATTCTAATAAACCCAAACAAAAAAAGAGCAACGATTAAAAACGTTGCTCTTTGCATTTATATGAAAAGTAAAAACTTATCCTAATACCTTCTGCACCTTATCCGCAGCTTCCTGGAATTCAGTTGCACTTAATACATCCAATCCAGAATTATCGATTAAGTCTTTAGCGATGTCTGCATTGGTTCCTTGTAAACGTACGATAATCGGTACGTTAATGTTACCCATGTTTTTATACGCATCAATAACACCTTGCGCTACTCTATCGCAACGTACAATACCACCAAAAATATTAATTAAGATAGCTTTTACGTTAGGGTCTTTTAAAATGATTTTAAAAGCTGCCTCTACTCTAGCTGCATCAGCTGTACCACCAACATCTAAAAAGTTAGCTGGCTCACCACCTGCTTGCTTAATTAAATCCATAGTTGCCATCGCCAAACCAGCTCCGTTTACCATACAACCTACATTTCCGTCAAGGTCAACATAATTAAGACCTAGAGCACCTGCTTCTACTTCAATAGGATTTTCTTCACGTAAATCGCGCATTTCTGCTAAATCTCTATGTCTGTATAAGGCATTATCATCTAAAGTTACTTTAGAGTCAACGGCCATGATTTTATTATCACTGGTTTTTAAAACCGGATTGATTTCAAATAAAGACGCATCAGACTTTACATAAGCCGTGTATAATGCTGAAACGAATTTTGTCATTTCCTTAAACGCAGTACCTGATAATCCTAAATTAAATGCTACACGTCGCGCTTGAAAAGGTAACAGTCCCAATGCTGGGTCAACCTCTTCAGTGAAAATTAAATGTGGTGTTTCTTCAGCAACGGTTTCAATATCCATTCCACCTTCAGTAGAATACATAATCATGTTTCTACCCGTACCACGATTCAATAATACAGACATGTAGTACTCATCTGGTTCATTTTCGCCAGGGTAATACACATCTTCAGCAATTAATACTTGGTGTACTTTTTTACCTTCGGCAGATGTTTGAGGTGTCACTAGGTTCATCCCAATGATTTCACCTGCAATGGTTTCAACCTCTTGTAGATTCTTAGCTAATTTTACGCCTCCGCCTTTTCCACGTCCACCTGCATGAACCTGAGCTTTAATAACGTGCCAACCTGTACCGGTTTCTGCCGTTAATTGCTTTGCTGCATCAACAGCTTCTTTAGCGTTTTTTGCTACAATACCGCGTTGGATACGTACTCCAAAACTGCTTAATAATTCTTTCCCTTGATATTCGTGTAAATTCATTTGTTATCAGAAATTTATTGCTGCACAAAAATACACATACTATACTTTATACCAATATTTTTTTTGGCTGATTTTAGTAATGTCATTAAACTTTATTCAGATTTTTTATAATTGAAAACGCACTATCAACCACAGTGTCTTCTACAACAATAGTGAACTCGTTAGTTGTGGATATAACTTCGTAAAGTGGTACGTTTTGCCATGCCAGTCGTTTTAGGATGAGATAGTATAAACCGGATACCTTTGAGTTATTCTTTGGCAATATTAAACTAATAGCAGATAATTTTTCTTTCAATTCTAAGCAAACTTCATCCTTAAAGCTTTCCAGAACATCTTGTTTTTCTGAGCTTGAAATAATAATATTACTCTCTAAAATACCTCTAGTAAACGTATAGAAGATATGGCTTTTGTCCTTTATCTTATTCAAGATATCAGCTTGACTATTTATTAATGTATTTGAATTTTTGAAAGTAAAATCACTCAAATTAGAACGTAAAGTGATATCGCCGAGTTGCTCGAGTAAGGTTCTTAAACCATGATAAGGTTTGCTAACGGTTAATTTATCCTTGTAGCGTCTTAGCGCCATCATTATCGCACCTGTTTTTACCGGACGGCCTAATTGTTTTGATACTTCCTCTTGCAATACGTTTGCCAAAGCGGAGTAATTGATAATTTCTTTGGATATACCTTCTTCTAAAAAGGGCTGCTCTAGTACAATAGCTTCAACACAAGATGATACGGTTTTCATATTTGTTAATTATTTAACAATTTGTGTAAAATTAGTAAATTAATTACAAATAATTCGTTATTATATATTGATAGTCTATGTTTGCTGTCTAAATTTTAGAAGTACAATCCACTTATGAATAATAAAACCCTTTTACAAATTGCCGAGGATTTTGGAAGTCCAGTGTATGTGTATGATGCAGACACCATTACATCGCAATATAACCGCTTAACCAAAGCATTTAGCACCGTTAAAAATTTAAAATTGAACTATGCCGTTAAGGCGCTTTCCAATATTTCAGTTTTAAAATTATTTAATTCATTGGGTTCTGGATTGGATACTGTTTCTATACAGGAAGTGCAACTAGGTTTAAAAGCTGGGTTTAAGCCAGAGGATATTATATTTACTCCAAACGGTGTTTCCCTTGAAGAAATTGAAAACGTTGCTAAGTTAGGTGTACAGATTAATATAGACAACCTATCTATTTTAGAACAGTTTGGCACAAAGCATCCCAAAGTCCCTGTTTGTATAAGAATTAATCCGCATGTGATGGCTGGAGGGAATACTAATATTTCCGTGGGACATATTGATAGTAAATTCGGAATTTCAATTCATCAGATTCCTTTGCTGTTGCGTATTGTTGAAAATACCAAAATGAACATCAACGGTATCCACATGCATACAGGCAGTGATATTTTAGATATTGATGTGTTTTTATATGCCAGTGAAATTTTATTTGAAACGGCCAAAAACTTCAAAGATCTTGAGTTTATTGATTTTGGTTCTGGTTTTAAAGTGCCTTATAAAGCTGGCGATATTGAAACCAATATTGAGGAGCTCGGTAAAAAACTATCCAAACGATTCAATACATTTTGCAAAAACTACGGTAAAGAATTAACCTTGGCTTTTGAGCCTGGTAAATTCTTAGTGAGTGAAGCAGGTGTTTTTTTAGCTAAAGTCAATGTGGTAAAACAAACCACCTCTACGGTTTTTGCTCAAGTAGATTCTGGATTCAATCATTTAATACGTCCGATGCTCTACGGCTCTCAACACGAGATTATTAACATTTCAAATCCTAAGGGACGAGAACGTTTTTATTCTGTAGTAGGTTACATCTGTGAAACGGATACGTTTGCAAATAACAGGCGTATTAATGAAATCAATGAGGGTGACATTCTTTGTTTTAAAAATGCCGGAGCCTATTGTTTTACAATGGCGAGTAATTATAATTCGCGTTACAGACCAGCAGAAGTAATGATTTACAAAGGGAAGCCTCAACTCATTAGAAAAAGGGAAACCTTTGATGATATTCTGAATAATCAAGTGGAGATTAATTTTTAGGTTAGGCGCAAAATTCAAATGCGTTAATATTTTAGGGGTTAAGATAATTTTTGGAATACGATAAGATTTATCTTTGTGAGAAGCCTTTGCTTATACCATTATGAATCAGATCGCACCAAAAATAATACGCCAAATTTTCGTTTTACTTTTAATCATTCTTACAGGTAGTCTGATTTTTAGAGAAATGCTCCCTTATTTAAGCGGAGTTCTAGGTGCCATCACTTTTTATATTCTTCTAAGAAAGTTAATGAAAAAACTGGTGAGAACATATAATTGGAAACCAGCATTGGCAGCAATCACCCTTATGGTTGGTTCATTTGTTATAATTCTTATACCACTTAGTGGATTTGGCATTATGCTTGGCAATAAAATTTCTGATGCTGCACAGAACAGCGAAAAGGTGATTAAGGCTTTTAAACAACAGACAGGCTCATTAGAAAAAACAACTGGTATCAATATCAATTCGCAAATAGACACGCAGTCCATTACCACTTGGCTATCAGAAAATCTACAGAATTTGGCTGGCAATACATTTAACCTTTTTATTGCTGTAGGACTGATGTATTTTATGCTTTATTTCATGCTAACTAATCGTAAGGAATTACGGAAATCGTTGCGAGACTACATCCCAATGGGCAATGATAGTCTAAACTCCATAGGCAATGAAGTACAAGCCATGGTGAAATCTAACGCTATCGGTATTCCCCTTGTTGCATTAGCTCAAGGAATTATAGCATTGATAGGATTTGTTATTTTTGGTATTGAAGACCCATTTTTTTGGTTCGTAATTGTGACTATTGGTTCTATGATTCCGTTTATAGGCACTTTAATTGGCATTATACCCGTTTTTATCTTAACCTTATCGACCGGTAATACTTTTCAAGCTTGGGGAATTTTAATCTACGGACTTGTTGTTGTCGGATCTACCGATAACCTTATTAGGCTGTACGTGCTTAAAAAACTTGATAATGTTCATCCACTAATCACGCTTACAGGTGTTATTGTCGGTGTTCCTTTGTTTGGTTTTATTGGACTTATTTTTGGACCTCTTTTAGTTAGTATTTTTATGGCATTGGTTAAAATCTATAAAAATGAATATGGTAAGAACATCACAGGGCAAGAAGAAGATCGTCTATAAATCGGATGATTATATATCATAACCAACGTCATAGTACTATTCTTTTTCATTACCTTTAACCATGCCCGAAGTCTTTATAATCCTAACACTAAAGACTGATGAAATTAATCAAATCAACCAGAATTGAATCTATAGATATTCTGAGAGGCCTTGTAATGGTCATCATGGCTCTAGATCATGTAAGAGACTACTCCAATACGGGTTACATGTTTGCAGATCCCACAAATTTAGAAACCACCACTCCCATACTTTTTTTCACCAGATGGATTACACATTTTTGTGCTCCTGTATTTGTGTTTTTGGCTGGCACTTCTGCCTTTTTATATGGAAGTAAAAAAGCCTCTAAAAATCAGCTTGCTAAATTTTTGTTTACCAGAGGGCTTTGGTTGGTTGTTATTGAATTGACCGTTGTTAATTTAGCATGGACATTTGATATTGGTTTTGGTGTCCATATTTTCCAGGTTATATGGGCAATAGGGATTTGCATGATGTTTTTAGCTGCTTTAATTTATTTGTCTAAAAAAATACTTTTGGCTCTTGGGCTTGTTATAGTATTTGGACACAATTTATTGGATGGTATTACACAAGAAGGCACAGAACCCTTATCGTTATTATGGTATTACGTTCATCAGTTTAACTTTCAGGTGATCAATGATGGCCAAGGTATGTTGGCGATTGCCTATCCTTTTCTACCATGGTTAGGTATTATGATATTGGGCTATTGTTTTGGGTATTTTTACACCAAAGGCTTTAATGCTAGTTTACGCAGAAAATGGTTGCTTCGTTTAGGTTTTGGCGCCATCATACTATTTGTGAGCTTACGTTTTTTAAACGTGTATGGCGATTTGGCTCCATGGAGTTATCAAGATACAACGACTAAAACTATATTGTCTTTTTTCAACACCACTAAATATCCACCATCATTGCTCTATACGCTAATGACATTGGGACCATCTCTATTGTTTTTATATGCCATTGAATCCGTTAAGAATAAGGTTACTGATTTTTTAATCGTTTTTGGACGTGTACCTTTTTTCTATTACATACTCCATCTTTATCTTATTCATATTATCGGAATGATAGGATTATCCATACAAGGATACGACTGGAGAGAACTTATTTTAACACCCGCTCGTTTTATGAGTGGCTATCTATTTGACAAAGGCTTTGATCTTTGGGTAACCTATCTAATTTGGGTTTTAGTTATTGCTCTTTTATTCCCTATCTGTAAACGATATATGCAATATAAAGCAAACAATAAAGACAAATGGTGGCTAAGCTATCTGTAACTTTTATAGTATCTTATCTACATATAGAAAACCAAGACTTATGAATGGATTTGATATTGTTTTAGTAATTGCCGTAATCCTTTTTGCTCGATTAGGTATGCGCTTGGTGTCTAGATATATAAAAATGAAACAAGAAAATAAAGAAGACAAAAAAGATAAGTTATGATTAATATCTTTAGAAAAATTAGAAAAAAGTTCTTCTCTAATAAAATGAGCATTTATTTACTCTATGCCATTGGTGAAATTGTCTTGGTAATGATTGGTATTTTACTGGCACTCTATGTCAACAATTTAAATGAAGAACGAAAGTTAAAAAACAATATCAATAATACGTTAAGAACTATTTCTTACGATTTAGAAGTAGACACATTATCCGCTAGATCAATCATAGAATACTATGATGCCAATTCTAAAAACAGTAAGAAAATTATTGATCGCGAAATTACCATGGAGAACTACAAGGAATGCCCAGAATGTATGAGCCTTGTGACCATCTACAAACCGTTTAATATACAAACCAAAGGTTTTGAACAGCTTAAAAACCTGATAGATGAACGCGCTACCGAAAAAGACAGCCTTATAATTGACATTACAAAGTTCTATACCATCTTTAAACCCTTAATAGCTAAAAATAACGATAGGATGGAAACCATTGTTATGAGAAACTTCACAGATTTTGAAAAATTTCCTTGGTTTGTTGATTTAGCTCAAGGCAAGATGACAAATGAACTCATTGAATATTTTGTGCAGAGTGAAGATTACAGAGTAAAAGTTGCATCCCACGCCATGCTTGCCGTTGGAAACCATTCTGGAATAACTAAGGCGTATAAAGAGAATGCTGTAATGCTCTTAGACAGAATTAATAAACGATTAGAGCAATAAGGTTAAAGGTCACCTCCCTTTGTTTTCTTTAAAGGAGAATTGACCCAATATTTATCTATATCAAAAGTTGGAGGATTTACCCTTGTATCTAAAATGGGTAGTGTTTTGGTAACGAATATGAGATTATTATTTGGTTTTTTATCTTCAAAAATCTCTTGCGTAAAGAACTCTCTAAACTGATAACCCAATAATTTTGAATCCTTATTTAATTTTGCACCTGTGGCATCTTTAATTTTTTTAACGCGATAAGAGAAGTCCTCTGATTTTACTTCTTCTAAACTCGCACCTGTACCAGCAGCCCAATCCAACACCTGAATCTTAACCACTTTGGGCTTAACAAGTTCTATATCTTTAATTATTAATTTCTTGTCTTTATACAATACTCTAAACCTACTCTTTCTTGCAATTGAAGACTCATCAACTGCTTTATTAAAGCTAATGTAAAATGCCTGATCATTAGGGTCGAACTCAAAATCGCTCACCTTAAATGGATTGGGCTCTTTAATAATAAACCTATTATTAAAGGTGATGTAATTGAGGTACATTTTCTCATTATATGGCTTGTACTCTACATTAACTTCGTATAAGGTATTTAAGCGTTCCCTTAACTCAAATTTTGTGCTATTACCACTTTGTATTTTGTACTGAGCAAAATTTTCATTCTCAATCATTTTATATTCAATCTTGTATATGGCGTAATTACCTTTGGCTATATAAATTGTCCCCTTTGCCCTAAATTTTGCTACTTCAGTATTTTTTGATGCAAAAGATATCTCAAATAGCGGAGTATCTTCTATGTATTTAATGCCTTCAAGCTTAAAATCGTGGTTATTCACAAAGTCGTCCCTAAAAGTGTCGACAAAAGAAAAGCTCGGTATGTCAAAATTACGTATGGCATTATGTCCGTTTAATATCTCCAATTCGTTTTCTAATGCTGTATTAAACTGTGCGCTCTCATCCTTATTTATAACTTTGGCTTGACCATACACGCTCTTTAAAAGCAAAGAATCCAAATAATAGTCCTCATTTAAATCATAAGAATATAAGGCCGTACGGTTTTCTGAATTCCTAAATTTATTGGTTTGAAAACCTGCATCAAAGGTCTCTAAAATAAACTCATTAAGGTTATAATAATTATTGTTAACCAATTGGTAATCTCGGTAATATGCCATGTATGAATGAGGTGTTCTGGGATAATTGAAAGGTATTCTCTTTATAGCCTCCTTAATTATCGTTTCGGGTTCATAAGTAATAGACTTTGCTTGGGCCACAACCAAAACAGCAGACAATTCTTCAACTTTAGGTCTTAAGTATATCTTGTTTATGGTATTTAAATTAAACGAACCTGCATTAATTCTTAAGGTTTCAAAACCAATGGAGGATATAATGATTGTTTTACCAGACGATTTATAATCAATAGGCAGCCTAAATTCACCATCTTCATCTGCAATCACACCATTTTGCACATCATCAAACTTAATTGTAGCAAAGGATACAGGGTATTTCGTTTCAAAATCTAAAACTTTACAGAGTAATTCGTTAGCATTCTGCGCGAAGGTCATTACAGAAAAACCTATAATAAAAACGGAAATAAATAGAAGTCTTAATTTCATGCTATAGACAAAATACATAAAAAATACAATTACAGATCTCTATAAAAAGTTAAACCATTTCCGTACAAATCATAAAAAGCAAACTCTTTTGTTCCCCAAATCTTTTCCTTTAGAGCTGTGCGCTCATGAAAAACATCTTTGGTTTTATACTCTTCGTACAATTTTGTAATATTTTCAACATATATGCGAAGCATTGGTCTGTCTAAACCCTCTACCCATTCTTTTTCATCGTGCCATTGTAGATGAATCTCAATATTATCTCTAGACACACCAGCATAACCGTTATCGCTCGTTGTGTCCGTAAAAGCAAGCTTAAAACCTAATTTTTCAACATAAAAATCAACAGCTTTAACTACGCTCTTAACAGGTAACACAGGATGAATTTCTTTGAGGTAACCAGTATTCATTTTTTAAAATATTTATCTTTATAAATGTAACAATTTAATTATACCTATATCTCTACTATATGAAAAAGTTGCTACTTCTAATTATAACGTTTATTTCTATTCAGCAGTTTTATGGCCAGAGTTTAAAAAGCTATAAGCATATTGAAAACGATACGGTTTATCTAGATTTCATAAACCCGTTTTACGCTCCTATGGAAGTAAAATTATCACCTTTGGATTCTACAAAGGGGTTTATAAAAGTAAATCCCTATAGTTTTATAAAGTACAAGGACACTTTAAAAAAGGCAGTAGCGATTCCAATTGCACGACTTGCGGATACCTCTAAAATCCATATTAAGTCTTACCTAAAATTTAAAGCTAATTTTGGTGATTCTAAAAGCGATGCTGATAATAACCACGCTTATCTGTTACCTTACCCAAAAGGAAAACGCTATAAAATAATACAATCCTTTGGTGGAAAATTCTCCCATAATGATCCACATTCTAAATATGCCATCGATTTTGGAACCAAAGTTGGAGATACTATAACTGCGGTAAGATCTGGAAAAGTGTTTTTTGTAAAAGAAGACTCTAAGGAACATTGCAGAACCCGAAAGTGTATAAATACGGCCAATAAACTTTATATTTTACACGACGATGGCTCAATGGCGCACTATGTGCATTTAGATTTTGAAGGAGCTTTGGTTGATGTCGGAGATATGGTTAAAGCTGGTCAACCCATTGCTATTTCTGGTATGACTGGTTTTACCACGATACCACACTTGCATTTAGTACTCTACAAATCTGGAGGATTATCAATACCTTTTTATTTTAAAGGACAAAAACGAAAAAAATTAAAACAAGGCAGGTTCTACAAACGGAAACTATAACCTAGTTTCTCACTTTTCCTGAAAAATGATTAACCTTAGGATTAATAGGGTTTCCTGTTGTTCGTCTGTAAATTACTATCTGCCCACAGTGCCAAATGGCATCTGCAATTGGGCCATTAACTTGATTCCAAAACGGAATTTCCTGTTCACCGAAAATAATTTTGTATTGCGAAATATCATCACTGGTTCTTAAAATATCGGCTGCGGTTTTAAGATTTGTTAGTGTTCTTGCTCGCATTTCTTCATAAGACAAATCTTCATCAACTCTAGAGTTTGGTTCTTTTAAGGTTGAATTGACAATAATCTTTGATAAATCATAAATATGTTTGATGGTTTCCTCGGTCGATCTACCATCCTCATTAGCTTTATAGGCTAAATCTTTTTCCGTTAAGCTATCCGTTGCCCAGTAATACCGAAAACCAAGTGCATCAACCATTCGCGCTGCCATAGTACCAGCGGTAAATTCATCAGAGTACTCTGGGATTTCATAGTATGGTAATTCGGTTTCAGAACTTTCTTGTGCGAAACTAATTAGTGCAAATAATGAAATGACTATTAGAAGTACTTTCTTCATAAGGCAAACCTATTAATCTTTTATTTCTTTGTTATTGGTTATGGTTTCAGTACCATACTTATCCACCAAATACACCAAAGCTGTCATGGTTGCTGCTCCTAATTCAAGCTCACGTTTGTTGACGTGTTCAAAGGTGTCATTGGCTGCATGATGATGATCGAAATAACGTTGCGAGTCTGGTCGTAATCCCGCTAAGACGATATCATCATTTTTTAGAGGTCCTATATCGGCACCACTTCCCCCTTTTTCAAAATAATGGATTAAATACGGTTTGAATAGTGGTCTCCACGATTCAATTTTTGAAAACATAAGGTCACTACAATCAAAACTAAAGCCTCTTGGTGTAAAGCCTCCTGCATCACTTTCTAAGGCAAAAATGTGCTTTTCGTTCTTTTCTTTAGCAACTTCGGCATATTTTCTTCCGCCACGTAATCCGTTTTCCTCGTTCATAAATAACACTACACGAATACTACGTTTTGGTGTGATACCGCTTTCTTTCATCAATCGTAAAACGTCCATGGATTGTACCACACCTGCTCCGTCATCATGTGCTCCATCCCCTAAGTCCCATGAATCCAAGTGACCTCCGACTATGATATATTCATTTGGGAATTCACTACCAGTAATTTCACCAATGACGTTATAAGATTCTACATCATCAAACTGCTGACAACTCATTTCAAAATAAAACTCAAGATCTTTATCCTTTTTTAAAGCTTCGCTTAACTTTACGGCATCATTGGTACTGATTGCTGCGGAAGGAATACGTTGCTCTACAGATAAATCTCCGTAACCCATACTACCAGTATGCGGATAATCATCTAAGCGAGAACTCAAAGAACGAACAATTGTACCGACAGCTCCATATTTAGCGGCTTCTGCAGCACCTGCATAACGCTCTGCAGCACAACCACCATAGGCTTGAAATGTATTAACAAGCTCCTGTTCCCAAGATCTGTTAATGAATACAATTTTACCTTTTATGTTTTCTTCACCCAGTTTTTCTAAATCCTGATACGTATTAACTTCTATAACCTTTGCTTTTACACCACCCTCTGGTGTAGCAACTGATCCGCCTAAAGCACAGATATTGACTTTATTTAAGCCGTCCGAAGTTTTAAAATAAGCCATTTCTTGTTCACCTCTCACCCATTTTGGTACCATTACAGGTTGCAACCAAACTTTGTCTAGTCCTAATTTCTCAAGTTCTGCTTTAGTATATTGTACAGCGAGTTCAGCATTTGTTGAACCAGATAAGCGTCCACCTATTTTGTTGGACAAGTAATCTAACCATTCGTAACTTTTACCATTGGTTAGCGATTGTTTATAAATGCTTTTTAGAACGTCTTCATCCGACTGTGCTTTCAGGGAAAAGGAAAGACAGAAACAAATGAGTAATGCAATTCTGGATATAGTCTTAAGATAGTTATTCATCGTTTAGTTCTTGTTTATATACATCAATATTCGCTTTTTCCTTAGCTGGCAACTCCGGCTCTCTTATATCTTTATATGTTGTCAATGTCTCATACAGAATCTTAGCCACAATGTATCTTGCCGTTGGCTTATCATCTGCAGGAATATTAAACCAAGGTGCATGAGGTTTAGAACTTCTGTTTAATACATCTTCATAACAGGCTTGATACTTATCCCACAATTTACGTTCCTTTAAATCATCTGCTGAAAATTTCCAATGTTTATCTGGTCTGTTGAGACGTCTTAATAATCTGTTTTTCTGTTCTTCTTTAGATAGATTTAAAAAGAACTTAAAGATGATGGTACCATTATCTGCAATGTGCTTTTCAAAATTATTTATTTCTTCAAATCGTCTGTCCCAAAAGGCATCATCAACATCTGCAACAGAGTTTATATCTGGCATATTCTCATATATCAAATAATTGGGATGCACACGTGTTACCAAAACATTTTCATAATGCGTTCTATTAAAAATCCCAAATTTACCTCTTGCCGGTAATGCTATATAATGTCTCCAAAGATAATCGTGCTTTAACTCTAAATCCGTTGGTTTTTTAAAACTATGTGCTACAATACCTCTTACGTTAAATTCCTTAAAAACTTCACGGATTAAGCTATCCTTACCTGCCGTATCCATACCTTGAATGCAAAACAAAACCGAGTATTTACCATGTGCATACATCGCGTTTTGGATATCCGCTAAATCTTTACTGACATCCCTTAAGGCTTCTTTAAGTTCTTTTTTATCAGCATCTAAGTCTACACGTGTTGGTAAATCTGAAATATTAATCTGAGATGTGATCTTAAATTTCTCTATTTTGACTTCTTTCATGTAATGTTGTTTGTTTAATTTTTCATCTATTCGTCGCTAGCTTCCTCTTCTTGATAAGTCAATGGGTGATCCTCAACACCTAAGCCAACAATTTTTATAATACTAACAACCGTATTGTATAGCATTAAGACAACACTTATTAATCCTCCACTTAAAATTGCGGACAATCCCAAACTGATATAATAAATTATTGTGTACCAAGAGCTAGGTACATTTTCCGCTTCAGTCACAGGAATGTTCATTAACTGAAAAACTATCATGGCAGCAACAAACACTATTGTGTCTATTTTGGCAATGAGCAAAACATGTTTATAATGTTCGTCCTTTAATCTGGACTTAGTGCTAGAGCTTATACTTAGAAGTGTTAATAAAAGTGCAAGAATTGTTGCAGACGCAAGGACAATGGTGTTACAAAGGGCATTGATACCTGGTAAAGAGGAGGCAATCAGTGATTTTGCTTCATAACCACTTATATTACCCAATCCGTAAGCACCCAAACCAATAATTATAGCAGATATAATACCTCCTAATAGTGCTCTTTTGTTATATGCAGTTAATTTTAATTTCATGTTATTTCGAAGCAAACGCCTTTACATCTGCTTCACTTACTTCTTTTCCTCCTAAGATAATCAATCTTTCTACAACATTTCTTAATTCACGGATGTTACCTGTCCAATCATAATCTTGAAGCAGTTTAATGGCCTTAGAAGAAAATGATTTTTTGGCTGTTCCTTGTTCACTGGAAATTTTTTCCGCAAAATAATCCACCAATAGAGGAATGTCTTCTCGCCTATCATTCAGTGCTGGCACTTTTATTAAAATAACAGCCAATCTATGGTACAAGTCTTCCCTAAACTTACCGTCTTCAATCTCCTTCTTTAAGTTTTTATTTGTTGCAGCTACAACTCTTACATTTACTTTGATGTCCTTATCGCTACCAACACGTTGAATACGACTTTCCTGCAAGGCTCTCAATACCTTAGCCTGAGCAGACAAGCTCATATCGCCTATCTCGTCAAGAAAAATAGTACCTCCGTTTGCCGCTTCAAACTTACCTGCTCGGTCTTTATTTGCTGATGTAAAAGCCCCTTTTACATGGCCAAACAATTCACTTTCGATTAATTCGCTAGGAATTGCAGCACAATTAACCTCTATCATTGGCCCTTTGGAGCGCTCACTTTTTTGGTGCAACCAGTGTGCCACCAATTCTTTACCTGTTCCGTTTGGACCTGTAATGAGAACACGAGCATCAGTTGGAGCCACTTTATCAATCATATCCTTGATATTCTCAATAGCATCACTCTCACCTACCATTTCGTAGTTTTTGCTAACTTTCTTTTTTAGCATTTTGTTTTCAACCACGAGCTCTTTTCTGTCTAAAGCAATACGAACCGTATTTAAAAGTCTATTTAAATCTGGTGGCTTAGAAATATAATCAAACGCACCTAAACGCATTGTGTTTACAGCTGTATCCAAATCTCCGTGACCTGAAATCATTACCATAGGTATTTCTGGTTTTATTTTTTTTACAGCTTCTAAAACCTCAACCCCATCCATTTTTGGCATTTTAATATCACAGAGCACTAAGTCGTAATCGTCTTTTTTGATTTTTTCAATTCCAGCTAGACCATCTTCGGCCTCTTCAACTTGATAGGTATCACTCTCTTCAGAAAGAATTTTTACCAATACTCTTCTAATGGCTGCTTCATCTTCTATTATCAATATTTTTGACATATCTATATTTTGAATTTTATTCCTGTTCTTAAGTAAAAGGCGTTTAAATCATTTAATTTAAAAACCTCATTTCTTTCTCCATCGCGCAATACGTTATTTAACCTAAAGGTATAACCAGCATAAGCATAAGCTACCAAATGCTTTGTAAATAAATACTCATAACCCGCACCACCAACAATTACGGATAACGATACATTATCAACTTGCTTGCCATTTATAACAGAGGGCTCTTGCAAGTGTGCAAAATAACCATCTAAACTTATAAATGATTGCAAGGTGTTTTTTTGGTCTAAAAACCATTTGATATTGGATTTTGGTACACCAATAGAAAATGACCATTTTTCGCTTGGTTTTCTGTAATAACTTACAAATGGCAAAGGAAACGGTAAACCAGTTGTGGTATTATAGGTAAGGCCTAAAATTAATCTGTAAGGTCGTTTTAGACTTTCATCCTTTGATCGATCTATAATAGCAAAAGCGCCTCCATTTAGAAAAAAGTCATCACCACTAATTTTTTGGGTTAAGGTTGAAGCTATTCTCGGATTTAAACGAAAACCAAGTCTCCATGTTTCACTGGTCTTGAATGTATACCCTAAATTAAGGTCAATAATATTTATAGTTTTTAAAAGCGATCTATCAAAAGGATAGTTATCTTGTAAGTTAAGTATTACCCTATTATACTCACCTCCAACTATGAAATAAGTATCTTCTTTTAATTCTATAGGATAGTTGAGCGACAGCCTTAACCTTGTATATTGATCATCTGAGCCGCTTTTTGGTATAAAAGAATACTCTAAACGCGCTAAATCATCGAGTTGGGCTTGAACAAACTGAGCATAAAACAAAGTTATAATAAGTATTATGCAACATTTTGAAAAGCGTAAAGTCATTTTTTTCTATTTTTCAATAATATGAATATCGCGTTGTGGGAAAGGGATCGTAACATTGTTTTCTCTAAACAATCTATCAATTTCAAAACGAATATCACTCTTAGGAAACTGTGCTTTAAAACTATCTGCTAGTGTAAAAACAAGTTTGAAATTTAAAGAACTATCCCCAAAATTAGTGAACAATACCGTTGGTTCTGGCTCGCTAATAACATCCTCATGAGTACTTGCTGCTTGCAACAATAACTTTTTAACTAGTTGCACATCGCTGCCATAGGCAACGCCTACTTCTACACTTTCTCTGGTTGTAGCTCCGTTCTGTGTCCAATTATATAGCGAGTTAGTTAAATATAAGTGATTTGGAATTACCAAGACTTTATTGTCAATAGTAACCGCTCTCGTCGTTCTTAGTTTTATTTCCTCTACTCTCCCAACCTTATCTT
The DNA here is from genome assembly GCF_965284585.1 of Winogradskyella ouciana. Taxonomy (NCBI): domain Bacteria; kingdom Pseudomonadati; phylum Bacteroidota; class Flavobacteriia; order Flavobacteriales; family Flavobacteriaceae; genus Winogradskyella; species Winogradskyella ouciana. The sequence continues at coordinate 2,132,637 of NZ_OZ260095.1, read as the reverse complement.
CAATTTCTATGATGTCACCAACATGTACCGATTGATCTATTAAAATAAATACTCCAGATATTATATCCTGAAATAAGGTTTGTAGTGCCAAACCCACACCGATTAGTAAAGCTGCGGAAGCTGCAAATACTGCTGTAACATTTATTCCAACGGAATGTAAAGTGATGAGCAGAATAATAACGTAAATCAACCATCTAAAATAACCATAGACGACATTGAATTTACTTTTATCGTCTTCAGGAAGGTTTCTTGTAATTACTCTTAAAATGATTCTTAATATGATTGTTGTAATGAATATTGCCGTAATGACAATTAAGACATCTAAAATTGAAATACTTATATCTTTCCCAATATCTATATGCCTTCCTAAGAATTCCTTAGTAGATTCCCATGCTGAACTTTCAGTAATCGTCTCTTCTATTTTACTTAAATCCTGAACCATAGATTAATATTTCAACCACTTAAAGAGCTCCTTGTAAGTCGGTTTTTTACCATACATTAGAATACCTACGCGATAAATTTTAGCTGCAAACCATACCGCAAACATAAACGTCCCTATTAAAAGTATTAATGATAATCCCTGTTGCCATAAGGGCACACCAAACGGAATACGCATTAGCATAACAACTGGTGATGTTAATGGAATAAATGAAAATACAGTAGAAACCGTTCCATGCGGATCTTCTATAACCGTAAACACGCCAACATAAACCGCCAAAATCAACGGCATAAGAATTGGCAACATAAACTGCTGAGTATCTGTTTCATTATCTACTGCTGCACCAATGGCTGCATACAAGGAACTATATAATAAGTAACCTCCTACGAAGAAAAATATAAAAGCAAAAACCAAATTTAAAATTGGCAAATTGGTAATTTCAATAAAAATGTTCTCTGCTATTGCTTGTGCTCCCTCAGCTTCCATAGCTTGGGTTACCATTTCTTGCTGTGGTGTTTGCAATTGGGCTAAATCTATTCCTAAAATTGCCGATACCACTACCATTAACACACCTCCTAAAACAACCCAAATGGCGAATTGTGTAATACCTGCCAGTGAAGTACCTATTATTTTACCCAACATCAGTTGTACAGGTTTTACTGAAGATATGATAACCTCTATAATCCTACTGGTTTTTTCTTCAATAACGCTTCGCATGATCATATTACCATAGATAATGATGAACATAAACAATAAATAACCTGCAACACCACCAAAAATCAACTTTACTACGTTACCTTCTTTAGACGTTTTTTCTCCATCAAAACTTTCTTGAGATATATCTAAGTTAATTGTTGAAGCTTCAATTTGGGCAAGGCTCACTCCCTCTTTCTTAAGTTTCATTTCTTGAATGCGTTTCTCTATTTTACGCTCCAAACTAGACATAATTGATAAAGAAGGGGATTCTTCAGAGTAAAATTTCACGTTATTAGAAATAGCATCTATTGAATCTATTTTAGCAATATGTAATAAGCCATAGTCCTCTTTTTCCTTAACTAAAGCAATAGCATCGCCTAGATTTAATTCATTTAAGCTCGTATAGGTTGTGTTTTCAGTATTTTGAAACACATCGTTAAACAATCCTGTTTCATCCAATACCGAAATGGTACGTTGTTTATCATTGTTTAACTGAGATAAATATGCCACAACTGCAATCAGGGCAATCATTATCAATGGGCTTAAAAACGTCATTACAATAAATGATCTGTTCTTAACCTTGGTTAAATATTCGCGCTTTATAATGAGTGGTAAGTGGTTCATTATTTAGTTGTTTTTTACAGTTTGAATAAAAATGTCATTGGCAGATGGAATTACCTCAACAAAATGATGCACTTCTGCCTTTGAGGTTAAAAATGACAACAAATCGTTGGACGATGCCGACTCATTTATTTTTATATTCAACTTAATATCGTCATGCAGATTTTTAAAAGTTGCTGGTAGCACCTCAAACCTATCTTTAATTTCGTTTAAAACAGCAGTGCTGTTGTTGGATTGTAAACCGACTTCAAAAGTGTTGGTTTTATATTGGCCTTTGATGTCATTTAACTTTCCATCCAATATTTTATTTGATTTATGAAGCAGCGCAATGTGGTCACACAGTTCTTCAACGGATTCCATACGATGTGTAGAGAAAATCACCGTTGCACCTTCATCACGCAATTGTAAGATTTCATCTTTAATCAGGTTGGCATTTATAGGATCAAAACCTGAAAATGGTTCATCAAAAATCAACAGTTTTGGTTTATGCAAAACAGTAACAATAAACTGTATTTTTTGGGCTTGACCTTTACTTAATTCTTGAATCTTTTTATTCCACCAATCTCCAATTTCCAATTTTTCAAACCAATATTTCAATCTACTTTTAGCTTCAGCTTTTGACATGCCTTTTAGTTGAGCCAAATACAACGCTTGCTCACCAACCTTCATGGATTTGTACAGCCCGCGTTCTTCTGGCAAATAGCCAATATCCTTAATGTGTTCTGGTTTTAAAGGTTGTCCGTCTAATAGAACAGAGCCTTCATCTGGCATGGTGATTTGATTAATGATACGTATAAGAGTGGTTTTACCTGCTCCGTTTGGGCCAAGTAATCCAAAGATGCTTCCCTTTGGCACAGCAATGGATACCTGATTTAGTGCTTTAAAATTCCCAAAGTTTTTTGACACGGAATCAGCAACTAATAAATCATTCATATAGAACTTAATTTTTTAGATAGGGTTTAAGGCTCGTAAAGATATTAAATGTATGAATTTTTACAGTAATTAAGTAAGACTATTTATATTACAAATAAATATTTCCTTAACTCTAAAGAAAAATAAAACAAGGAAGAAATACTATAAAAAACAAAACCCACCCTTATGGTTAGATAAGGATGGGAAAAAATTGCTATGAAAAAGAAAAATTACCGCTAATTAGTATTAGCGATATATCAAAGATAGTATTTTTTATGAATTATACACTTTTTTATGAAAACATATCTTTAACCTTCTCAAAAAAAGATTTATCAGAGCTCTCTGGCTTAGGTTCAAAATGTTCATCTTCTCGCATGCTTTCAAAAAATTCCTTTTGGGTTTTGCTCAAAGTCTTTGGTGTCCAAACATTTACATGTACCAACAAATCTCCTTTACCGTAACCATTTATACTTGGAATCCCTTTCCCTCTCAATCTTAGAATTTTTCCAGACTGCACTCCTGCTTCTATCTTAATTCTTACTTTACCTGTTACGGTATCTATTTCTTTTGAAGTTCCTAATACTGCATCTGGTAAACTTACATACATATCATAATGTAAATTGTCTCCTTCACGCTTTAAGGTAGGATGTTCCTCTTCTTGTATTACCACCAACATATCACCAGCAATTCCATTTCCTGGCGCATCATTTCCCTTTCCCGTTACTTTTAATTGCATACCATCCACAACACCTGCAGGTATTTTTACCGAAACGGTTTCTTCTGCAACTTTTAACCCTTGGGCATCAGCATCAGATGGTTTTTTATCAATAGTTTGCCCTGCACCACCACATGTTTGACATGTTGAAGCGGTTTGCATTCTACCTAAAATAGTATTCGTTACACGTGTTACTTGGCCAGAACCATTACAAGTTCCACAAGTTTTATATGTGGTTCCTTCAGCTTGTACTTTACGCTTTACTTTTATTTTTTTCTCAACGCCATTAGCCACTTCTTCTAAAGACAACTTTACTCTAATTCTTAGGTTGCTTCCTTTAACAACACGCTGCCTTCCGCCTCCGCCGAAGCCACTAAATCCGCCTCCGCCAAAAGCACCACCAAAAATATCACCAAATTGGCTGAAGATGTCATCCATATTCATACCACCTCCACCAAAGCCACCATTATTATCAAATGCTTGGTGACCGAATTGGTCGTAACGTGCTCTTTTATCAGCATTGCTCAAAACCTCATAGGCTTCAGCTGCTTTTTTAAATTTATCTTCCGCTTCAGTATCCCCTGGATTTTTATCTGGATGATACTTTAAAGCCATCTTACGATAGGCTTTTTTAATTTCAGCGTCAGATGCATTTTTACTTATTCCTAAAACGTCGTAATAATCTTCTTTCATGTGTATTGCCCGAGACATCGGGAATTTTTTTTATTATTGTCCAATAACCACTTTTGGAAAACGAATAACCTTATCTCCCAGTTTATATCCTCGTTCTACTACATCAATTATTTTACCTTTTAAATCATCACTTGGTGCAGGTATTTGTGTTACTGCCTCGTGGTCATCGGCATTAAAGACGTCGCCTTTATTCACTTCGATTTTAGATAAGCCTTTTTGCTCTAATGTTGTCAAAAGCTTATTGTAGATTAACAACACGCCCTTGCGCAATTCCTCAGCTTCCTTATCTTCCTCAATATGCAATAAAGCACGTTCAAAATCATCTAATATAGGAAGCATAGACAGCATTACGCTTTCACTCGCTGTTTTAAATAGCTCAATTCGTTCCTTGTTTGTGCGTTTTTTATAATTTTCGAACTCAGCAAAGAGACGCATAAACTTGTCTTTCTCAGTTGCTAATTGATCTTGAAGTTGTTCCTCTACAGATACTTTTTCTTTTTCCTCTTTTATGGCTTCAGCGGTTGCTGTTGCTGCATCCTCTACTTGAGGCTCGTCAGCCTTTTTATTTTTATCTTTTTTACTCATTTTGAGTTTAAATTTTTTAATCTGAATTAAATCTTCGATTTAGGTCTGCAAAAGTACTGCCATTATTATGATAATGTCAAAATGTCATTAACATTTTTTTATAAGTACATAGCCTATCTATTTTGTAATTTTACATTCTTAAAACAAAAACAAAAAAACACTAACATGAAAACAAACTTTTTAAAAATTATTACCGTAATAGCATTAGTAGCATTTTCAAGCTGTAAAGACAAAGCGAAAGAAGCAGAAACTACAGAAGCAGAAGACGCAGCTGTAGCCGAAGCATCTGCTGTAACTTATAAAGCTATTGCTGATGAATCGACCATAGAATGGAAAGGGTTTAAGCCAACTGGCACACATACAGGAACAATCTCAATTGCTGAAGGTTCTGTAAGCGTAAATGATGGTAATATTGAAAGCGGTAGTTTTGCTATTGACATGAATAGCATTACAGTTACAGATATCCCAGTAGAGAAAGAAGGTAATGCAAAATTGACAGGTCATCTTAAGAGTGCCGATTTCTTTGACGTAGAAGCCTATCCGAAAGCAAAATTTGAAGTTACAGGTTTAGAAACTGTGGACGGTAAAACAATGCTTTCTGGTAATTTAACTATGAAAGAAACTACGAACAATATTAGCATTCCAGTTACCACTTCTATGGATGGTGACACGATGAAGTTAACAAGTGAAACTTTTACAATTGATCGTTCTAAGTGGAATGTAAAATATGGATCAAAATCTTTTTTTGATGATCTAGGCGATAGCTTCATTAATGATGATATTGAGTTAAAAGTTAACTTAGTAGCTAAGAAGGCTTAAGTAAAAGAAAAAGTTAGAATAAAAAAAAAGCACTTACAAAATGTAAGTGCTTTTCCTTTTCATAGCAATTTTATCTCTAAAATTGCGTCGCTATTAATCAATTATAACCAACCAAATAGTGATTAATAACCTTTTAAGTAGTAATGCCTAACTAACATTAACACTAAACCATTATTCTGGCATTACCACAGTGTCAATTACGTGAATCACGCCATTACTTCCCTCTACATCTGTCGCTGTGATTTCACTGTAATTCCCGTTTTGATCTTTTAACCAGATCTTACCGTCTTTTTGCATTACGGTTAATTTTTGCCCAGCTAAAGTTTCTATTTCAACTTTCCCGTTTCCTTTTTTTAATGCAGCAACAACATCACTAGCCATTAATTTTCCTGATACAACATGGTACGTTAAAATCTTAGATAACATTTCCTTGTTCTCTGACTTAAGTAAACTTTTTAATGTTGCTTCGTCTATTTTAGCGAAAGCATCATTTGTTGGTGCGAATACTGTAAAAGGACCATCGCCTTGTAATGCTTCCACTAAATCTGCCGCTTTTAATGCTGTTACTAAGGTTGAGAAATTTTCATTACCCACTGCTGCATCTACAATTGTTTTTTGGGCTGTAGCCGTTTGTGAGAATGCTAATGCTACTACTGTTGATAATACAAATACTAATTTTTTCATGTTTTTTAATTTTTTGGTTAAACTATTTAATGCACTTATTTTATTTTTGAAGTGCTTTCATTTATATTTACACAGGCTTCTTGGTCATAGATGAGCAAGACCTCACTTTTGTGAAATCTTTAACATTAAATGCAAAACGACACTAGACTTATTCAACAATTAAAAAATAAGGATGAAGGTGCGTTATCATTACTCTACGACAAATATTCTGGTGCTATTTACAGTATTATTCTAAAAATGATACGAGATGAGGGTAAAGCTCAAAATTTATTACAAGACACTTTTATGACGGTTTGGGACAAGGCCGAAAACTATGACGCTACCAAGGGTCGTTTTTACACTTGGGTATATCGTATTGCCAAAAACAAAACGTTAAATGTTCTAAGAAAGAATGATCCGCTCATCCAAACTGATGATTTTAGTGTATATAAAAATAAAGAAGAAGCTATTAGTATAGATAGTGAGTATTTAGAACTCAAGGGTGCGATTACCAGTCTCGAAGCTCATCATAAGGAGGCAATAGAATTAGTCTACTTTAAAGGACTGACTCATAGAGAGGCTCACAAAGAAATGAATGTGCCTTTGGGCACCTTTAAATCTTATGTTAGGCAAGCCTTAAAAGAGCTGAGAACCACTTATTCCAAGGCAATAATTGTTCTTTTACTAATACTAAATGTGTTGTGATGATGGATAAGAAAACGATATTAGAAAATGGATTACTAGAGCAATATTTGCTCGGAGAACTCGATGTTAAAGAAAGCGAACAGATTGAGCGTATCTTATCTTCAGATACTGAATTAAAAGTATATTTTGATCAACTCGAGGAAGACTTTGAAACCCTCGGTTTGGAAAATACTATTACGCCACCTGCCTTGATAAAATCTAATCTTCTAAATGCTATAAATTCAGCCTCAAATGACACTAAGATTGTTGAATTGAAACCTAATAGTAGCTCAAAATTTTATTTGGGAATTGCCGCAAGCATTGCCGCGTTATTTATGATTGGAAGTTTTTGGATGTATAATCAGCTAAATACAGTGAAACAGCAATTACAAACAGTTGAAAAGGAGAAAACCGAATTAAATACCACCATTGAAAGCCTTAATGAGGAACTTAAAAATAAGAACTCACTATACGCGGCTATAGCACATCCGGAAACAGAAAAGTATGTTTTAACCGGAAATGACATATCACCGGATACTAAGGTAATTAGTTATGTTAATCACAGTACAAAATCTGTAGTGATAAATACTGAGCGATTACCAGATTTAGATGCTGATCACGACTACCAAATGTGGGCCGACGTTGAAGGAGAAATGATTAATATGGGTGTTATTTCTAAGGATAAAAAATTAATGGCCATGAACTACATAGATCATTCCGAATCATTAAATATAACAATAGAACCTGCTGGTGGCAATGACCATCCGACTGTTGAACGATTAGTGACTAACGTGTATTTGAAGTGATTTATTCTAACAAATCCTCTAAAGCTGGCCTTAAATTGGCATATTTGAAATAAAAACCTTTGTTTTCAATTTTTTGAGAGCTGACGCGCTGACTTTCAAATAGTAAGATATGCATTTCGCCTAAAGCTAAATTCATTGCAAACTTTGGAATATTAGGTAAAATCAATGGTCGGTTAAGAACGTTAGCTATCACCTTTGTTAGGTCATTGTTAGTTACAGGATTTGGTGCCACACCATTGTAAAGACCTATTAATTGATATTGCAAAGCATATATAAAAAGTCTGGCTAAATCCTCTACATGTATCCAACTTTGCCATTGTTTACCACTACCAAAAGGAGAACCAACACCATATTTTATCGGTTTTGCCATTTTAGGAAGTGCTCCATCATTTTCTGCCAAGACCAAACCAATTCTAATCTTTGCCACTTTACAACCAAGAGATTTAAAATTATCCACAGCACTCTCCCAAGCGGCAACGACTTCACCTAAAAATGTCTCAGAAATTTCAGTATTCTCTTCATCATAAAAGTTAACAAAACTAGATGGGTAAATACCAATAGCACTTGCAGACACCACATAATCTATTTTATAGTTGTGCTTCTTAATAGTATCTTGTAAGAGTTCTGCAGTTTTGGTACGGCTCTCAAGAATAATTTTTTTGTAATCTTCTGTCCAACGTTTTGATATTGTTGCGCCGACCAGGTTTATTATTGAAGATACTCCTTCAAAGCATTTATGGTCGATTTCATTTTTATTTGGGTTCCAATAGAAGCCTTTGTAATTATCTTCTGTAGTCAGTTTAGATTTTGAGGTAGTTAAATAATGAACACTAATCCCCTCTGCATGACAAAGTTTTACAATCTTTTGCCCTATTAATCCTGTCGCTCCTGTTATTAAAACTGTCATTATTCTTTTTATACAAAGATACTAAAGGTAAAATGCCTTGTGAAGAACTTTAGTTTGGATTTAACGTTTCCAGTAAACAAAGAATTTAACATTAAAAATTCTGCTTTCTATAGATAGTTATGATCACAGTTTGATTGCACGCAACATCTCTCTCTTTCCAGGTGGACCAGGAAGGCGCTCAACGGTGAAGCCAACACCTTGCATGGCACGTCTTACACTACCTTTAGCTGAATATGTAACTAAAACGCCTTCTTCTTTTAACGCTTTATACATGATGGTGAAGATGTCTTCTGTCCAAAGTTCTGGTTGTACACGAGCTCCGAAAGCATCAAAATATATGATATCAAATTCGTTGTGAGCATCGATAGACTTAAAGAATTTTTCCTGTTTTTCTAATCTGAAATTTGGTGTGATGCCATGTTGTTCTTCCCAAGGAACATGATGCATTTTCTCGAATTGCGTTTTATGATTTTCAGAAACTAACTCAACATAATTCAACTGGTCAATTTCATTTTGCTTCACAGGGTATGCCTCTACTCCTACGTAGTTGATGTGCTGTTTTAACTTTTCCGCTTCTAATAACGTTAGGAAAGCGTTAAGGCCTGTACCGAAACCGATTTCTAGAATGTTAAGAGCACCATACCCACTTACACTTCGACTCCGTTCATTGTGACAATTCGATTCAAAAAAGAAAAGCAAACCATGCTTAATGAATACATGATTTGCTTCTTGTATGGCACCATGAATGGAATGGTATTGTTCATTCCAATCTTCTATCTGAATGGTCTTGGAGCCATCAGACGTGGTGATGATTTTTCTCTTCAATTACTCTGTTTTTAGCAATACTCCATCAGCTTCAAAACGGTACTCTAACTGAGGTTCGGTAATCGCTTCGATTTCTTCTTTAGATTTTCCTGCATCTTCAGCGTAATGTCTTAATTCATCCACTGGAGTTTCCGTAACAAAAGCTTTTCCGTTTACCACTACTTCTCCTTCTGCATCCAATGGCATAAAGAATCCGTAATCCTTAAACTTTACCATCACTTCATTTTCTCCGTCCATATCCAAAGTCATCCAACAGCCTTTTTTAGAGCAGACCTCAACAATCTTTGCTTTTATTTTTGCAGGAACCGTATCACCAGCTTTCATGCCTTTGTAATGTTCCATCATACGCTTAGATGATAAAGCATCTGCATCGTTAATTTCCATCCCAATTGACGTGTATGCCATTTCCTTTTTTACATCTTCAACTTTCTCTTCGGTAGTTTCTTTTTCATTTTTGCATGACACTGCAAATAAGCCAATTGCAAGGAATAAGAGTATTTTTTTCATTATTAATATCTTTAATATTATTTGTTTATTGAATTGCGAATTTACAAAATTTAAGCTAACATAGCCTTTTATTAACGGCATTGATTGTGTACTTTTGCGGAATAAATGACACGTGCTTATGGCTATTAACTACACAGAGGACATTCAAATTGAAAAATCTAAAACTTCAAAAATTGCTAATGTTGATTTTAACAATTTAGCTTTTGGTCGTGTATTCTCAGATCATATGCTTGTATGCGATTTTAGGAATGGCGAATGGCAAAATCCGAGTATTGTGCCTTATCAGCCTGTGACACTTGAGCCTTCTGCAAAGATTTTTCATTATGGACAGTCTATTTTTGAAGGCATGAAAGCTTACAAGGACTCAGATAATAATGTGTTTTTATTTAGGCCAGTTGACAATTTTAATCGCTTGAATATTTCCGCTAAGCGTTTGGCAATGCCAGAACTGCCTGAAGCTTGTTTTATGAATGGTCTTAAAGAACTTATAAAGCTGGAAAAAGACTGGATTCCCACCTCTGAAGGTAGTTCGTTATATATCCGACCTTTTATGTTTGCTACAGGACAAGGTTTTCATGCGTCGCCAGCAAATGCCTATAAATTCATCATCGCATGTGCTCCGTCAGGATCTTATTTTTCTGGAAAAGTAAAAGTACTTATTGAAGAAAAGTATTCACGTTCTGCCAATGGTGGTGTAGGTTTTGCGAAAGCTGGTGGTAATTATGCTGGTCAATTTTATCCTACTCAACTTGCCAATAACAGAGGCTATCAGCAAGTTATTTGGACAGATGACAATACACACGAGTATATTGAAGAAGCAGGTGCTATGAATATCTTTGTAAGAATAAATGACACGTTGCTTACAGTACCTACAAGTGATAGAATATTGGATGGCATCACAAGAAAAAGTATTTTAACCATAGCTGAAGCTGAAGGTATTGATGTTGAAGTTCGTAAGATAAAAGTGGCTGAACTTATTGAAGCCTCCGAAAACGGAAGCCTTAAAGAACTTTTTGGTGCAGGTACGGCAGCAGTGGTATCGCCAATATCTGGATTTGGCTTTAAAGGCAAGAATTACGAATTACCAGAACTTGAAAACACTTACGGAGCGTTACTTAAAAAGCGTATTACAGATATACAGACCAATAAATCGGATGATCCTTATGGATGGCGAGTTAAGGTGTGTTAGTTGAGCTGATAAACCAAGCAAAACAACAACTTCATTATTTTTCTAAAATTTCTTTAATTTTTGGTTTAAAGTAACTTGGCCCTTTGAGTACTTTGCCATCTTCTCTATAAATTGGTTCTCCATCTTCACCGAGCTTGCTCATGTTGCTACGTTGAATTTCTTCAAAAACCTCCTCGATTTTATATTGTAAACCATGCTCAATAATGGTTCCGCATAATATATAAAGCATATCACCAAGAGCATCTGCTACTTCAACCAAGTCATTATCGTTTGCAGCCTCTAGATATTCTTCGTTTTCCTCGCGCATAAGTTTGTAGCGGAGCATATTCTTTTCTATGCCTAAATCGGCTTTTGGTGTTTCTCTATGGCCTATTTTAAAAGCGGTGTGAAATGCTTTTACAGCATTGATTTTATCTTGCATATTTATAGTTTAAATCTAAGGTTATTATTTTTTCGTATATATAAATGTAGAGGCTGTTAATATTAAGTTTTTAGTCTCGTTTTGCTTATTTTTGCATAAAATTAAACTAATGTTTTCTACTGGTCAATGGATTTTCGGAATATTATTCTTTATAGCATTCGTTATTGCGATTGCCTATCAATACCGTAAGGATATAAAAACCCATAGGACGCATTACAAAGGTACCATCTGGATATTAATTGCCTTTATCGGTTTTATTGGTATGATTGCCGCTATTAAGTTTATTTTTATATAACTCACTTCCCTAGTTACAGTTCTTATTTTTAAAAGTGACTTGTTAAAAAACAGGTATTATTACCTATAAATTTTATGCCTTTAATTCTTATTATTGGAAAATGACATGCATCTGCATTTTTAACATGGATGACACTTTGAAAAATGCACGATGCTATAAAAAAACCAACAAACGATGATACTTTTATTTGTTCTTTTAGCTATTAACTTTCTCTTATTAAGTTTTAGCATAAATAAAACTGAATAGGTTAAAAAAAGATTTCTAATTATATCTAAACTGGCTTAATTAACTTTTTTTTCAGGTCATTTGTCTTAATTTTCCTATTAATTCACATTTATTTTATAACTTATTCACGGAAATATACCCTTTATTGGGTATGTTTTGATGTATTCCAACTTTGCATCTTTGTTTTTGTAACTAACCATTAAAACCCTATACAAATGAAAAGTAAATCAATCCAGGTTTATGCTATTATCTTATGCCTTTCTTTATTTGCATCTTGTGACCAATCTGAAAAACTAGATCAGATTTCAGAGAGTGTTGATAACATAGAAAATTCTCTAACGCGAGTTACTGAGGCTAGACAAGAAATAATAAAAGATTTAATCATGTCTGATGGCGAAGAAAAATTTCCAGAGATTTATTTAAATGCAGATTTCTCTAAAGAAATTAAACAGCATATTCACATCGATCTTGTAAAGCAATTTGGAATAATTGCACACTCGAAAATAAAATCTGACGGCACCTATGAAATGAAAGTTATACTTAGGGAAATAAATGGAGAAAATGATGATCAAAGAAATACCTATGATTTAACAGGTGCAAGATATAAGGAAGAATTACTGAAGGATGGAAAAACTTTACATCACATTTATTTAGATATAATCGAATCTGAATCGGATGAAGATGAAACTTATGTAATTGTTGAAAATATAACCAACTTCAAACCAAAAAAGGGTGAAATTATTGATATCCACGCAGGGGAGAAATTTAAAAATTTAAACTTTTGGACGGATTATGGTCAACAATTTTGCAAAAGTATAGTTACTGCACCTTAAATTGGACGTTGAAACATTATTTACTATTAAATACAATCTTATTTCTGGGCATCAATACTATTGGTGCTCAGAACTTTGTTAAACAAATTCAAAAAATAAAGTATGATCAGCTAGACGGAGTTGAAACTAGCAATGGTAAAATAACTGATGTTGAAATTTACTATCTCAAGAAACAAATAGAACTCATAAAGAATAATGTAGTTGACAATACAGTATTCAAGTATCCAACAACAAATCTAACCTTTAGAGATACAATTTTATATGATATCCTAAAAGGAGACTTCAATCTTTTTAAGCAGACTCCCGATGATTCGCTTGCCTTCGATTATTATTCCAAAGCGTTAACAAAAGCACTTAACAAATCAGATACAATTCTGGTAACAGAATCCTCTAAGAAAATATTGTTTCAACTATTCAAAAGTCGACAATCCTTAGAAGCTTATCCTAATTATCTGGCTATATATAAAGACTATCTTTATGATAATAACGAATTAGCAACTTATAGATTTCATAAATATAATTACCAAGGGAGTGCGCATAGATTAGAACAAATTGATTCATTAAAAATTGCATTGAAAATCGCAAATCAGACCTCAAATAATTTTTTAAAAGGCAAGATTAACCAGATGATTGGTGTTCAATATGATTTTTTTAGAAAAGAAAGAGACTCATCTCTAAAATATTATAACGAAGCCAAAACTTGGTTAGAAAGTAAGCCTTACAAAAAATTTCAGAATGAACTTTTTGGAATTTATGGAAATCTCGGCTTGATTTACCAAGTAGACAAGGATTATAATACTGCAAAATATTACTTTTTAAAAGCAGATTCTCTGGATATTCCCAAATATCGATACGTAGAAAAAGTAAAAATTAATGAAGTTTTATCGGATAATGCAAAATTCAGAAATAATTGGGAAGAAGCATTACATTATTTAGCCTTAAGCAATAAATATTCAGACACTTTAAATGAATATAATAAAGCTGAAAAAATCAATGAAATTAATGTCAAATATCAAACTGCTGAAAAAGAAAAGCAAAACCTAGTTTTAGAAAAACAGAAAACAAAAAACCAAAACATAGCCATAGGTCTAGGAGGTAGCCTAGCCTTAGGAAGTATTATCGCCTTCCTATTATTCAAAAACACCAAACGCAAACAAAAACTCGCCGAGCAACAAAAAGAAATAGAATCCCAAAAGTTAGCCACTGTTTTAAAAGAGCAAGAGTTAACAGCTATTGATGCCATGATAGAAGGCCAGGAAAAAGAACGCCAACGCATTGCCAATGATTTGCATGACGATTTGGGTGGGCTTATGGCTACCGTAAAATTGCATTTTAATGCACTAAAAGATAAAGATTCACCAGAACTATTTGATAAAACCAATTCACTAATTGAAGAAGCGTATCAAAAAGTGCGTTCTGTGGCACATGCAAAAAACTCAGGAGTTATTGCTAAACAAGGCCTTTTAAAAGCTGTACAGAATATGGCTGATAAAATTTCTGCCTCCAATAAAATACAAATTGAGGTCCTTGATCATGGTCTCGATAATCGCTTAGAAAACAGTTTAGAGCTCACCATATTCAGGGTTATACAAGAATTGATTACCAATGTTATAAAACATGCAGATGCTACAGAAGCAACTGTACATTTGACCAATCACGAAGACAGTATCAACATTATGGTAGAGGATAATGGTAAAGGCTTTAATCCAAGCCAAATTACCAAAACCAATAAAGGCATGGGCATTAGTAGTATTGACAAGCGTATTGAACATTTAGATGGTAAACTGACTATTGAGTCAGAGAAAAATAAAGGAACAACCGTAATAATAGACATACCATTATGATACGATTAGTCATAGCAGAAGATCACCAATCCCTTATCGATGGTATTAAATTATTATTGGAATATGAAGAAGATATTGAAATCATCGGTACTGCAAATGATGGTGAGGCACTGATAGATTTGGTGAGGTTAAAGCAACCCAATGTTGTTATTACGGATATAAGAATGCCCAAAGTTGACGGTATTTCGGCCACAAGGCAGATTATAAATGAGTTTCCACATACAAAAGTCCTAGGCTTCACTATGTTTGACCAAACAGACGCAATACAGCAAATGTTAGATGCAGGTGCCTCTGGTTACCTCTTAAAAAATTCGCCTTTGGAAGAAGTATTAAAAGCAGTACGCTCAGTTTATAAAGGCAATACCTATTTTGATTCAAATATTAAAGTAGAAGCAGAAAACAACAGCAACGAAAAGGGGAAAGGCGTTCTTACCAAAAGACAAATTGAAATTTTAGGCCTTATAGCCCAAGGTAAAACATCGCGTGAAATTGCTGACGAACTTTTTATTGGAGTTCATACAGTAGATACACATCGTAAGAATATGATTCGAATTCTAGGATTGCATGGCAAAGGTGAGTTGATGCGTTATGCCTTGGAAAAGAAGTATAAGTTCTAATTCACCTACTATTTGATAAATTTTCTTGAAAAATCCCCAGTATTGGGGATTTTTTTATGTCTACCTATAAAATATATTTGATCATAATATTTAATATCAATAATTATGAGAACTGCAAAACACTTTACCAAACCTCTAGTAATTACATTATTCAGTTTAGTTTTATTTACCAGTTGTTGCACTGATTGCCCAGATGATGAAGTAAATAATGAAAATACGGACTCCGAATACTTTTTGGGATACAACGGTGAGGATAACCTCAGCACAACACCAACAACTCCAAATTATGGTTTTGGAAACGGTAATTTACCTAATGCTGCAGATATTACTGATAAATTTCCACCTATAGGAAATCAAGGTAACTACGGTACTTGTGTGGCATGGGCAGTTGGCTACAATTTAAAAACAGCTTTAAATGCCATTGATAATAACCTCTCTTTCTCTGACTTAAATCAGGATTTCAATCAATTTAGCGCCAAGGATTTATTCACTGCTATTCCTAATTCTCAAAAAGGTTCTAATTGTAATGGCACAAATTTCGATTCTGCTTTTGATGTTTTGCAACAGCGAGGTGTCGCAACTGCACAAACCGTTCCTTACTATGCTTTAAACGGTTGTTCTCAATCTAATCTTCAATCGAGTTGGACCAATGAAGCCAACAACAATAGAATTAAATACTGGAGAAAAATAGATCCAAGTATTACCGCTATAAAACAAAATATCGCAAATAATATACCTGTGGTCTTTGGGGCTAAACTTTCCGATAATTTTATAACCTGGAACAGCAGTGCTGTACTATCGTCCAATACATCTTATAATAATGTTGGTCAGCACGCATACCATGCCATGGTAGTCTCTGGTTATGATAACTCAAAAGGTGCAAATGGCGCGTTTAAAGTCATTAATTCTTGGGGAAATGGCTGGGGGAACGGTGGCTATATTTGGATAGACTATAATTTCTTTATTTCAGAATTTGTTACAACACCAGGTGATCAAAAACCACTATTTATAGCAGTCAATGAAGATGGCAATACCAGCCCACCAGATGATAGTAATACTGGTGATACTGGTGTGGATTTGGCCTCATGGGTGTTTCAAGACAATTATGTTTCAGGTAATTATAGAGAGCTCTATTTCAATATATATAATATCGGAAATTCTACTGCTAATCCATCAACAAATTGGTCTAATGCTTACATATATTTTAATGCGTATAACGCAAATGACTATGGTATTTTATTCTATGACGAGTTTAATACCAGTGTAGGTTCCAATAGTTTTAATTGCCCAACTACAGATAACTGTATTTTCAACTATTCCATACCACCAGGTGGCAACTTTACACAAACCGTATTTGGTCAACCTGATATTAATAGACAGTACATAATACCAAATTTAAATGGATATTATTATTTGCTATTAATTACAGATGCTAATGACATGTTTCAGGAGATAGATGAGTCTAACAATTTCTTTTACCCATCACTAACACCAGTACTTTTTATAAATGGGCAAGTGTCTAGAGACTCAGAAAATGACACTTCTAGCTTTTCATTTCAGAATTCTGAAACTGTGTCAGAATCTAAACTAAAAGAAGGCTATAGAAGTAGGATTGCTACCAAAGATTTTAACAATGCTTATACACAAGATGAAATTTCAAATTTATTGAAAGTAGAATTTAATAGTGGAGCATTTCAGAATAAATTAAACAGCTACTTGTCTGAAAATAATACGAAGCTATTTGGTAATAAAAATTAGTGCTATGAAACTCAGTAAATATTCTTTAATACTACTTATTGCCATGACTGCATCTTGTAAATCCAATCCCTCAAGTTCTAATAAGGCTGGCAATTTTGAAACCTTATCAGAAAACAAAACCTCAATATCTATTGAAGGTAAAACTTTTGACAATGAGCTGGATTTTACAAGCTTCGCAGATAAAATACTAATTGGCAAAGCACTTTACAACACAAGTATAAAATATGATATCACCTTTATCAACTGTGTTTTCAAAAAACCTGTATTAGCATATAAAAACTCTGTTGATAATGCACATAACATTACAAGTTTTTGGGGTCATGTCAGCTTTATTGAATGTAAGTTTATGGATACCGTAAGCTTTAGGGCAAGTAAATTTTTAGGGCAATGTAATTTTACTAAATCCGAATTCTTCAGTACAGTTAATTTTGAAGAATCATCATTTAATTTAAACGCATTTTTTAATTGGAGTTCTTTTGAAAAACAAGTGCGCTTTCAAAATAGCTTCTTCAATCAGAAAGCCAATTTTATGGATACTACGTTCTCTGAAAATGTAAGTTTTCAAAGTAGTATTTTTAACTCTGATGCCCAGTTTAGCTCCAGTAAATTTTATAAGTATGCTGATTTTTCCTTGACTCAACATCGTGGAAATTCATTTTATGATTTCTCAGAATTTTTCGGCACTCTAGACCTCAGTCATTCATCTTTCAGCAATTCTTTTTCCATCAACAATAACAAGCATAAAGACATCTTGTTTAACAATACAAAGTTTATGGGAAAAACAAGTTTTATTGAATTGGACTTCAGTAAAGATTTAAACTTTGACGGCAGTTTTTTTCTATTAAAAAGACCTAAAACTAATAGTATAGCTCAAGAAAATTAGATATGTACCCAGAATTGTTTCAGCTAAATTTACCAGAGTTTATTAATAGTTTATTTTCTATTAATACTATAACAATTTATAGTTATCCGTTCTGCATATTAATTGGAAGTATAGTAGCGTATCGCTATTTTATTTATGCTCAAAGCAAATATATTGGTTCTATTAATTTAAAGCTGAATTTTGTATTGCTTATCATCGTAATGGCATATTTAGGAGGGAAAACATTTTTAGTTTTAGATGATACTTCTAGTTACTTGGATAAGGTTTTATCTATAGAATTCTATAGTTCTAGTGGTTTTGTATTCTATGGATCGTTTTTATTCTGCCTATTCACAGTAGTATTGGTGCTTAAGAAGAAAAAACTACCTGTATTGAAGTATTTAGATTTAATAGCTATTGTAACAGCAATTGTGCATTCGGCCGGAAGACTTGGCTGTTTTTTGGCAGGCTGTTGTTATGGAAAACCTACGGATTCTATCTTTGGGGTTCAATTTCCTGAAAATTCTATCGCAACGGTTCATCCAACACAACTCTATGAATCCATTTTTATCGTCTTATTACTTGTTTTACTCTTAAAGCTGTTAAAAAGTAAAAATGATGGAACAGTCTTTACATTTTACGTATTGTCCTATGCTGTCTGGCGCTTTTTACTAGAATATCTTAGGGGAGATCAGCGTGGTTATGTTTTCAATGGTTTTCTTTCTCATTCTCAACTCATAGCGTTGTCACTAATTTTTCTGTCAGCTACTTTACTTTTGATTAATTCAAAACGTCTAAAATTTACCCGTTAATGGGTATAGTATCACCTTGAGATTTCCAATAGTTTAGCATTAAATGTAAATAAATATATTATGAAAACTCTAGCAACTTTAAAGAAGACCGCCCTAATTATCATTATCTCAATCTTATCAGTTTTTGGCACAACAACAAGTCTTTCTTGTCATCCGGATCCTTGTCATTTATTAGAACTTGCAGATCTAACCATACCACGCATAGCTGAGGCATTTGACCAAAACGGAAGCCCGATTATTGATGCAAGTACAGGACAAGCCATACAAGCTGTAAACGAATTATTTTTCAATCAACGCACCGGAGAATATTTTAATTATGAAAATCCTCCGAGTCAAGGACTCTTGGTAGGTGATGTTATACAGATGGCTACCAAGGTTTACAATCAATTTGCTGAAACCGAATGCGATCTTGGCGCGAGTGCGCCACCAACTGCTACTGATGCAAAATTAAATGTTTCTGGTTCTCCATATCCTGAACTTAATGGGACATTTCAACTCAATAGTATGCCCACACCAACTATACCTATGAACTCTAATGGTTTTACAGCTACAATCTTTCAGCTTGCTACTCCAGGTTATTATTCAGTTAATATGAATGCTAACAAAGGAAGAACAATCCCAGAGCATAGCTATAACAATAACTTTTATGCTGGAGATCAAGGCAATTATAGTAGAGGTTCATTTATATTTTTTGTTGAAGAAAATACTGAAAACAGAAACAGTAGCACATTTAGCGGATTTAAAGTTGAAAGTTTGGCTCCACAAACTATTGAAGATGTAAAAGCTATGGACATTTATAAGTTTGTGCATTCTGAAGCTTATACAGAATGGATTCTCAATAAATATAAGCGTTAGAATATCTCGAAATTTAATAGACAAAAAAAAAGAGCAGTTAATTAACTGCTCTTTTTTTAATTGCTTTCTTCTTATTAATTCACTTCTGGCAAATGACTGTACTTTTTACTGTACTCTAACATTTGCTCAGGGAAACCTGTAGGTTGTTCAATTTTAAATGCTGTAATATTACCATCAGCATCCTTAGCTGGCATAATCATCGGATTTACAAACCCGCTATATGGAGCAGATGTAAATTGCTTGTTACGCTCTAAAACTTCAGCATGTATTGCCTGGTCTACCTTAACACCATAACCTTCTACCAAAGCTTCTACAGCAGCATAGTCACCTTCAGACTTTATACGCTGGGTCTCTCTTAACAACTCACCAAAAATTTCTCTTAGCTTATCGTAATCATTGATGTTAAAATACGTCTTACCATCTCTAGTTACTTTTTCAATCACATTATCGGCTTTTCCTCTTTCGTAAGCCCAAGCACTTACCCATTGACGATTACGCATATGTGCTTCTTCAACATCGTCACCAAGATTTAAACGAATTAATTGTGTCATCAATCCATTTCTAATATAACCATCAAAAGCAGCTTTACCCACAGATTTCCAATCTTCAACTAAACCGAGTTCCTCTAATTTTGGACTGTATAAATAGTATAAGCCAACTAAATCAGCTCTACCTTCTTCTAACGTAGAAGCATAATTTTTTAAGGTCTCTTTGGTCTCACCAACTCCAGGATTTAATTGACCAGATGCATGACCAATAACCTCATGTAAAGCCGTATGCAACTTATCTGCAAGTTGACCATGTTCTTCTTCTAGTTTTAACTCTTCATCATCATGAACGAACTCTTTTAATCGTCCTCCACTACCAGCATTATTGTATGCATTAATGATGTTTCCAAGCGAAACAGATTTACTTCCTACTTCTTTTCTTATCCAGTTAGAATTTGGTAAGTTAACACCTATTGGAGTACTTGGAGACGCATCACCAGCTTCAGCTGCAACAGTGACAACTTTATAAGTTACACCAACAACACTATCTTTTTTGTGCGCATCCATAAGTGGTGAGTTATCTTCAAACCATTGTGCATTGTCTGATAACACCTTCATTTTTTGAGACATATCAAAATCATTAATCTGAACGATAGTTTCATAAGAACCTGTATAGCCTAATGGATCGTTATAAACCTCAATAAAACTATTGATGTAATCCACATTTCCTGCAGTAGCTTTAGTCCAAGCTACGTTATAATCATCCCAAGTTTGTAAATCGCCTGTTTTGTAATATTGAATTAACAAACCAATAGCATCACCTTGGGCTTTGTTCTCAGCAACTCCTTGGGCTTTCTCCAACCATTTTACAATTTCATCAATCGCTGAGCCATATAATCCTCCAGACTTATAAACCAATTCTTTTACTTCTCCGTTTTCCTTTACCAATTTGGTATTTATACCATATGCCAATGGTCTATCTGGGTCTGGGGATTTTTTATTCTTATAAAATTTTTCTACATCTGCATTAGTGACATTAGGCCCATAGAAATTAACTGCAGATAGTGCTACATTATCCACACCTTTGGCCTGGTTCACTTTTTTCATGTCCTTATCATTGAAGATAACATCGAAAGCCTCACCATCTAATTTTGTGTTGGTCGCTAAAAACAACTCATTAAGATAATCCCTATCAAATTCTGGCTTTAGCTTATCGTTAGAATAGTGATGATGAATACCGTTACTAAACCAAACGCGTTTTAGATAAGTTTCAAAGGCTTTCCAATCCTTTGCAGATTTATCGCCTTTGTAATTTGTATATACATTCTCTAAAGCCTTTCTAATCTTAAGGTTGTGTCTGTAGTTTTGGTCCCACATAATATCGCGACCAGCCAAACCTGCTTCAGATAAATAATACACTAATTTTTGTTGGTCTAGGCTAAGGTTTTCCCATCCTGGTATCTGATAACGAAGAATTTTAATGTCAGCAAACTGCTCTACATTATAATTGAATTTAGCCTCGGCATTCTCCTTGGCTCCATCCTTTTCTTTAGCATCATCTTTACAAGACAATGTAAACACTGCAATTAAACAAATTGCAAATATTGATTTTAGATTCATTTATAGTTAGTTTTTAGTGAATTCTCACAAATGTAATATATATATCACATATCATAAAATTAGTATCTTTGGGAAACTACTAAATCAAACTAAAAAATGAAGGCACTCAAATACGTCTTATTACTATTGCTCGTCTTAATTATTGGGTTTTCAATTTATATTGCTGTGCAACCTAATTCCTTTGAAGTTTCTAGATCCAAAACAATAAACGCTCCTCAAGCTGTTGTGTATAATAATATCATTGATTTTAAGAATTGGGAATCTTGGAATTCTTGGGTTGAAGAAAATCCTGAAACAAAAATTATGCTCTCAGAACAAACCAAAGGTGTTGGTGGCTCTTACTCTTGGGAAGATGAAGACGGCATTGGCACTATGAAAACTTTAGAAGCAACACCACACTCTTCCATAACTCAAGAGATGCAATTTGGTGATTTTCCGAAAAATGATGTTACTTGGAATTTAAAGCAAAATGATGATGGTACAACTGACGTTACTTGGACCATTTCAGGAAAAGATTTACCATTTGGGTTTAAGGCTTTTTCTACATTAATGGGAGGAATGGAAAACCAAATCGGACCGCATTACGAGCGAGGTTTAACAATGCTAGATAGTGTTATCCAAGAAGATATGAAACGTTTTAATATAGAAATCAATGGCGTTACCGAATACGGCGGAGGCTTCTATCTCTATAAAACTACAAATGCCAATTCGCAAAATATAAGCGTAAAAATGGGTCAAAATTTTGGAGCTATTTTGCAATTTATGGGTCTGAACGGACTCACACAATCTGGAATGCCTTTAACGGTTTACAATGATATGACTTCAGAAAATGTCATTATGAGCAATGGTATTCCTGTAAAAGAGCGCATCAATATTCCTGCAGATTCTGATGTTTCTATTGATTTTATTCCAAAAATGAAAGTACTTAAAACTACTTTAACAGGAAACTACACCAACCTGCCAAAGGCTTGGGAAGCGACCATGAAACATTTGGCAGAAAATAACTTAGAGCAGTCAGAGCACAAGCCTTTTGAAATCTATACGACAGATCCTGGAAATTATCCTAATCCTGCGGATTGGGAAACCGTAATTTATATTCCATTAAAAGAATAGATGAAGCAACTGGTTTTAGTTTTTATCGGTGGCGGTTTTGGCAGTGTGTTGCGTTATGTTGTTGGCAAATGGCTAAATAATCCCGATTCTGGTTTGCCTTATGGTACATTTGCAGCAAATATTGTTGGTAGTTTACTCATTGGAATTATTCTAGGACTGGCTGCCAAAAATGACACACTGACTTCTAATCAAACCTTATTATTGGCAACTGGATTTTGTGGTGGCTTTACCACCTTTTCTACTTTTGCTTACGAAAACCATGTACTATTAAAATCTGGTGACTTTACCAGTTTTGCGATGTATACCATAGCGAGTTTTGTCGTTGGGTTTTTGGCTGTATTTGCTGGGTTGTATGTGGTTAAGTAATTACTGGAATGGATAAGGAAATTCCTCGGATAAACGCATAAACCCCTAAATAACACATCAAAAAGCTACTTTTTAAACGCCTTAACACCAGCTTTAACCTCTGTGGCTAGATAATTTTCCCTGGGTACAATAGGGCAAGAATATTTTTCATTATAAGCGCAATAAGGATTATAGGATGTATTAAAGTCAATTATTATTGTATCTCCATCAGGAATCCTTAAATCAATATATCTTCCACCTGGATAACTAGAATTTCCATTGGTATCATCTAAAAATGGTAAGAATAAATAGTCTCTATATGCATCTTTCTGCATTAACTCCTTACCTTGGTACACATTCAGCTGAAATGTCTCACCTTCAATTTCAAAGGTTATTATTCCAAAAACGCGTTCTTTAGAAACTCTATCCGTTGTTGTTTTCATATTAAACCATTCGGAATCAGGAGTGCGTTTTAGTTTGGCTGTTACCACATAAGTAGAATCAAATTTATAAAAATCAAGACCTGTAAATTTCTTTCTGTCCTTATCTTTAAGAGGTGATTTTGAAGCATCCTTAAAATCGGCATTCATTTTTTTCTGCCAATCGGTTTCTTCATTTAGCATGTGTTTGTCTTGTGCACAACCAACAGAAAACACCATTAAAAAAAGTAAAAGAAAATTCTTCATCTGTAATTATTTTAAAGTTCAAAAATACAACTTATAGAATTTTATTGTAGCTTTGAGTTACTAAACAAAGTAAAACAATGTTACGCGTCAATAGATATACAAAACAGAGAACCATGATTTCTTCGGAAAACATTCGGATGCATTATCTATTGTAGCTATATTTATATACTATTAAACAATATTTAAAAGTCCGACGATACCGTCGGACTTTTTACATTTATACAACGACCAAAATGAAAAAGCTTTATTTTAATTATATAGAATCTTTTAGGGATCTCTCAAAAGAGATTTGGTATCTATCGCTTATAAGCCTTGTTAATAGGGCTGGTACTATGGTGATACCGTTTCTTTCGCTCTACCTTAAAAATGATTTAGGTTTTACCAATATTGAAATCAGTTGGATATTTGTTTTCTTCGGAATTGGCTCTGTAATTGGTTCGTGGCTTGGTGGAAAACTAACGGATATCATCGGTTTCTATAAAGTGATGGTATATAGTTTGTTCATTACAGGCCTGAGCTTTATAGGGTTGCAATTCATATCCTCATTTTGGGGCTTGTGCTTTGGTATATTGGTGACAATGTCTATTGCAGATAGTTTTAGACCAGCGGTTTTTGTTGCTATAAAAGCATACAGTAAACCAGAAAATCAAACTAGGTCTGTTGGGTTAATAAGATTGGCAATAAACGCTGGTATGGGAATTGGTCCTACACTGGCAGGTTTGTTAATTGTTTTAAAGGGTTATAACCTTATATTTTGGATTGATGGTTTAACCTGTATTATTGCAATACTGCTATTCAATTACTTGGTAAAAGAGACAACTATAAAACCATCAGAAACACAAGAGATACATCAAAACTTGGACAACAACGCCGTATATAAAGATGTATCATTTTGGATACATTCTGTTATTTGTTTTCTATTTGGGATGGCGTTTTTTCAGCTTTTTACAGCATTACCATTGTATTATAATGAAGTATTTCATCTCGATGAATTTAAAATTGGAATCCTCTTGTTTTTAAACGTAGCCATAATTGTAATTTTTGAAATGCCATTACTCAATTATCTAGAGAAGCGATTAATTCCGGTGACAAAACATATCATAATGTCGTGTTTATTATTAACATTGAGCTTTTTAGTACTGTATCAAAATTTTTGGATAGGAATATTGATTATCAGTATTGTATTAATGACCTTGAGCGAAATGCTAGGATTCCCTTATACCAATAAATTTGCACTGCAACGTGCAAAAGATGGTTTAGAAGGTAGCTATATGGCGATGTATGCCATGTCATTTTCCATTGCGCATATTTTTAGTCCAAAAATAGGGTTGACCGTTATAGATTACTATGGCTATCAGATCAATTGGTTGGTCACAGCGGGTTATGGTATATTGGCAATAGCATTATCTTATTGGCTGCATAATAGAATAAAACATAATAAATAGATGAACTTAAATCAAATCACAATTCCGTCATTGGATGTAATTAGGGCGACCGAATTTTACAAAAAACTAGGACTGCATTTAATCGTTGATGCCTTACCAAGGTATGTAAGGTTTGAATGCCCTGAAGGAGATAGCACATTTTCGATTCATAAGGTTGAAAAACTGCCTGTAGGAGAAGGTATTACCATTTATTTTGAAGTAAATGATTTATCACAAACCGTCTCTCAACTTAAAGAAAAAGGTGTTATTTTTAATACTGAAATTACGGAACAACCTTGGCTTTGGACAGATATAAATTTGAATGATCCAGATGGGAATCGATTAACAATTTTCAATGCTGGTGAGCATCGGAAGAATCCGCCTTGGAGAGTTGATTAATTTTGTCATGCTGAACTAGTTTCAGCATCTAAAATTTATAAAATGAAAAATATAATATTCTTTTTCACCTTTTTTATAGTTGTAAGTTGTAATGATTCCAATAAAGTAAGCCCTTTCGACAACAATAGAAATGAAAGTAAAACTAAGGAATTCCCGAAGTTAGATCCCAATCGTTACAATGTCGCTTTTCTAATCATGGATGGCGTTTATAACACAGAACTCACGGCACCTTTTGATATCTTTCAACATACCATATTTAGAGACAGTATTAAAGCCATGAATGTCTTTACCGTTGCCAATACAGATGAGCCCATTACATCTTTTGAAGGCATGAGAATACTTCCAGATTTTAATTATACAAAAGATTCACTTCCAAAAATTGATATTCTGGTTGTGCCAAGTGCAGAACATCATTTAGATACCGATTTGGAAGATGAAGTAATGCTCGATTTTATTAGAAAAGTTGACAGAGAAGCACAATTTATAACTTCGCATTGCGATGGGGCTTTTGTACTCGCCAAAGCAGGATTATTAGATAATGTAGTTTCTACGACTTTTCCAAGTGATATTGACCAAATGCGAGACATGTTTCCTAAATTAGATATTAGAAAGGATGTACTATTTGTTCATGATGGCAAATATATCACCTCAGCAGGAGGGGCAAAATCGTTTGAAGCCGCATTGTATTTAAGCGAACACCTTTACGGAAAGGATATTGCTGAGTCATTAGCAAAAGGATTGGTTATTGATTGGGATTTAAAGAACGTACCACATCTAATAATCGAATAGTCTAATTATCAAATCCATTTATTTTAACGGTTTTACCTCACTGTGTTTAACAACGTGCGATAACACAATTTGAGTTTTGGTTTCACCATAAGAAATCAGTTGGTCTATAAAAGTCTCAAGATGCTTTTGGTTTTTAAGGACCACTTCCATGACTATGTTTTCGTTGCCTGTAATCCGATAGCAATTGACGACTTCATCATAGGTTTTTACTTTTTCCAGAAACGGTTTTAGCATTCCCATAAATGCACGTAGCGTAATAAGCGCCTTTAATTGATAACCAGCTTCAAAAGGCGAAACAAAGGTGGTGTATCCTTGTATAATTTCGGCATCCTCCATCTTTTTAATACGCTCACTTACAGCTGGTGAGCTTATCCCAACACGTCTTCCAATCTCTGCATTAGACATACGCGCATTCTGCTGAAGACACTTTAATATCTTCCAATTTAAGCTATCTATACTCATTTAAAGAAATTAACCAATAATTAACTAAATTTTAAAGTAAATATACTATTTTACTTTAAATATTAAATTAAAATATCAATTCTACTCCGTAAATTCGTAACAATTGCTATTGAAAAATGAATTATAACCTACCATCACATCTTTCGGATTTGCCTATATATAAAAAGGCGATGGACATTATTATGTTGTCTCGAAGTATTTCTACCTATTTAAATCAGGATTTATGCTATTTAAATGAAGATGGTACTGAGGATAATGATATTTATTTCTCTGGTGATATTGTTCAGCAATCGACCAATCTAGCTCCGGAAATTATCAATGCGGAGCGCGAACGCTATTCTGATAAAAAACACAAACATTTAGAAAGCTTAGATCGTTTGACTTCAAAATTATACAGTAATTGTAGACGCTTAGAGCGTTCTAAAAGTAACGGAAAAGATTATTTACCAATTCTTAAAGGTGAACTTAAAACGTTTAGAAAACTACAGCGTAGTTGGATGTTGACACTTTAAGACTATGGCTTAACCTGTTGTGCGTTATGCATAAACGCATTCTGGTAATTCTTAATACGAGAATTCATTTCATCTGCAATAATTACATACTGACATTTACTCAGACTTTCTGATAGTCTTAAAATATGATTATAGGCATTGTTTCTCCCTAAGAAATCCGCATCCTCAATAGCAAATAATTGTATTTCTCCTAAATGAATGCCATTTAAGAAATAGAGTTTACTTAATCGCGCTGGAGTTGCAATTACAATATCTTGCCCTGGATAAATTTCTGTTTTTTGCTTTTCTATATCATACTCATCATAAAGGGTATAAATTCTTAGATCAGTATTTTTTGTAAATCTTTCGAATTCTTCTTTTAACATTAATGCCTTAACCTTATCCTCTACAACAATAATCGCTCTTGGTGAGTCCTCAAAAGCTGTGGCTTTCAATTTATGGATTGTAGCAATAATAAGTGCTGTGGTTTTACCACTTCCTTTTGGCGCAATGATGTATGCGTCAGTACCACCTTTTAATGTAGGCAATACTTTTTTTTGAAACGGATTTGAAGTTTCTAAACCAACATTTTGCAATGCTTCTTTTAATAATGGATGAAGTTTCTTGAAAGACATAAGTGCAATAATACAATAGCAAATAGTTTATTTACTAGATTATGCAAAGATATTATTATTGGCACACCTTACAGTCTTCTTTTTCTTGAAGTTCGCCAACAAGATGGCCTTCGTCATTCATTGTATAGCTAAAACAATCCATAATCCCTTGTGCTGTTTTAACTATTAGCAATTGCAATTTGCACAAGTGCATTTGTTACATGTACAGTCCATACACCTTCCATTATTACATGGTTCACAATTACATTGACATTCTTTATTGGCTTTCATAATTTTTAAATTTTAAGGTTCACCTAATAGACGATAGAATTACGAAAAAGATGCAAACTGAGTTAAAAAACTAAGACAAAACGATTTGACTCCCTTCTTGAAGTTCAATGTTATATTTTGACTTAAAAATTGCCCTTTGAGTATTCTTGCTTGGTTGAACTACATACGGCCGAAGAGTTTTAAAACCAATAACTGCAAATAACTGTAAATTAGTAAAATCTATTTTATCTAGAAATAATTCAATTGTGGATGTTAATTGTGCAATAGCTTCTTTTCTAGCAATTTTCCTCTGCTTTGTTTTAACATCCTTAATCTCAATAAAAATGAAGTTATCTTGATTAATTATTGCACAGTCACACTTTCGAATTTTGTTATCAATTATTAGACATTGATCTATCTTTATAAAAATAATATCTTTTTCTTCTTCATTAACCAACTTTATTTGATTATAACTATCTGAATTCACCATACTTGAGGGGAGTTCCTTACCAATAGTGTCCTCATCGTATATGAATATCTCAGACTCGGAAGTTGATTCGTAGAATAAATTTATATTACATTCACAATTTGCATTTTTACATATACCAAAAGCTTCCGTTAATTGATCTATCATATCTTAAAGTGACATTATTCTATCAAAATCGTCATTCATATAATCAGTTACATCATCGATAATGTTATCATCTATAAGACCAACTTTTCTATTAAAAATTTTTACAGCTTTACCGTTCTTCAAACTGTATGCATTAAAATTTTCTGGATTTAGCCAATTGCTCTTAGGCATAATTTTACTTAATTCATGATTCTTACTTTCGCCTAACTCTTTATGTCTTTTATAAGCATAAAGCATATTATTAAAAGAGGCCAAAACATAAGGACTATGAGTCGTGTAAGTATGGATATAAGTAGTATCTAAGGAACCATCTTTCCTTTTACTTTCTAAATACTTGATTAATTCATATTGGGCTTTTGGGTATAAACTAATCTCTGGTTCTTCGATTACAAATGAAGGATTCGAGTATCCATATTTATCACTATGGCTTAAGACAGTAAGAATTAATGGCACAATACTTTGAAATCCAGTCGCTGCCTCACTTAGAAGAAGACTTTTTCTTTTAGAAAGATATATCTTGTCAATTCCATTAACATTTTTATATCTAGAATCTACACCTAAAAAACTCAAATCTAATACATCAATTTGAGCATTCTCATATTCAGCAGCGAAATTCAAAATATGACTTGGAATAGGGACTTTATTCTTTTGCAGATTTAAAGAAGCACCTTTAATTATTGGAGCTATTATTCTCTCTGCGGGTATATATAAAGTTTTATCTAATAATTTAAGCTCACAATATCTAAAATTAGATCTGATAGTCTTCTTTAAAAAATCAAAATCTAATTTATTTTTTTTTATATACTTTAAAAGGTCATGTTCATTAACCAATCTAATAGCCTCAGATACGTGATCATTATTTTTTGACGACTTATCTGGGTTAATTTTTTCATAAACATCCAGTGCCATCATATAATTGAAGAAAGTATTTAGCTTACCATACTCACTTATAAAATTATATAGATCATCAATAGTATTTATTTCGCTTCTATCAAAACTTAATTTCCAGTTAAATGATATTTTTCCATTACTATATTTAAAATAATGAATACTAGAGTCATATTCAATATATGATTTAGAATTAAGAAAAGAAAGAATATTCAATTCTTTCAAGGCTTCTTTGAACCTTATTGATTCTATATTTTTAATCTCATTACGCTCATAATAGAGTCTAAATTCTTGATATTCTCTACTATCATCCGTTATAAAACTAGAAGGTGATTTACAAAGAGCGTAAAGTTTGGCTAATGTACTTTTTCCACTAGCCTGAGATCCAATTATAACATTTACGTTTCTTAAATCTAAATTTACTTCGGCTATTGGTCCGAAATTTTTAACTCTAAGTTTTGCTTTCATACAAAGTTTATGAATTCAAATATAATCAACATTCTACATATTCCTACGATACTGTCCTCCAACTTCAAATAATGCAGATGTAATCTGACCCAGAGAACAGACTTTACAAACTTCCATCAAAGTTTCAAAAATATTTTTGTTATTGATGGCTTTATGTTGTAATTCTCTTAGCAACTCATCTGTGTCATGAGCCTTGTGTAAATGCTCTAAAGTCTTGATCTGAAACTCTTTTTCTTCTTCAGTTGCTCTAATCACCTCAGCCGGCTGAACTGTTGGAGACCCCTTACTACTTAAGAAAGTATTTACACCAATAATCGGAAATTCACCATTGTGCTTCAAAGTTTCGTAATACAAACTCTCTTCCTGTATTTTAGATCGTTGGTACATGGTCTCCATGGCTCCTAATACACCACCACGTTCTGTAATTCTATCGAATTCTGCCAGTACGGCCTCCTCTACCAAATCGGTTAATTCTTCAATAATAAACGAGCCTTGAATTGGATTTTCGTTCTTAGCTAAGCCCAATTCTTTATTAATGATTAATTGTATTGCCATTGCTCTACGAACCGATTCTTCAGTTGGTGTAGTAATAGCTTCGTCATAAGCATTGGTATGCAATGAATTACAGTTATCGTATATCGCATATAGTGCCTGAAGCGTTGTTCTTATGTCGTTAAAATCAATTTCCTGAGCATGTAAACTACGTCCGGAAGTCTGAATGTGATATTTCAACATCTGAGCTCTAGGATTGGCACCATACTTATGTTTAAGTGCTTTCGCCCAAATCTTACGCGCTACACGACCAATAACAGCATATTCTGGATCGATACCATTTGAAAAGAAGAAGGATAAGTTGGGTCCAAACTTATTAATATCCATGCCTCTACTTAAGTAATACTCCACATAAGTAAATCCATTCGCGAGTGTAAATGCCAGTTGCGAAATCGGATTAGCACCAGCTTCAGCAATATGATACCCTGAAATAGATACCGAATAAAAATTTCGGACTCCATTCTCAATAAAATATTCTTGAACGTCTCCCATTAAACGCAAGGCAAATTCCGTAGAGAAAATACAGGTATTTTGTGCCTGATCTTCTTTTAAGATATCTGCTTGAACCGTTCCTCTTACTTGAGCAATGGTTTTCGTTTTAATGTCTTCATAAACATCTTTTGGCAACACTTGGTCACCTGTAACACCTAAAAGCATTAACCCTAATCCATCGTTACCTTCAGGAATTTCACCATTATAACTTGGTCTCGTTTTGCCTTTATAGAGTTTTTCGATCTTTTGTTCTACCTCTTTTTCAAGACCGTTTTCTTTGATGTAAATCTCGCATTGTTGGTCAATAGCGGCATTCATAAAGAAACCTAACAACATTGGCGCTGGTCCATTAATCGTCATACTTACTGACGTCATGGCATCAGCTAAATTAAAACCTGAATATAGTTTCTTAGCATCATCTAAACAGCAAATACTTACACCTGCATTACCAATCTTTCCATAGATATCTGGTCTGTAATCTGGATCGTTTCCATAAAGGGTTACAGAATCAAAAGCCGTGGATAGTCGTTTTGCTGGCAATCCCATACTTACGTAATGGAAACGTCTGTTAGTACGTTCTGGTCCACCTTCACCTGCAAACATTCTGGTTGGATCTTCACCTGTTCTTTTAAATGGATATAATCCTGCAGTATAAGGAAATTCACCTGGAACATTTTCCTGTAAACACCATCGTAGAATATCTCCCCAAGCTTCATATTTAGGCAACGCTACTTTTGGAATATCGGAATGTGATAAGGATTTGGTATGTGTTTCTATCTTTATTTCTTTGTCTCTTACTTTAAAAGTATAGACAGGATCTTTATACCGATTGACTTTTTCGTCCCAACCGGTAATGATTTCCCAGTTGTATGGGTCTAGATTCAACTTAACGCGGTCAAATTCGGCCAATAAAAGCTTTACAAAATCTTGGTTATTGTCAGTCTGAGGCTGTTGAAGGCTCTCACCTTCTAAACCATGCTTCGACAAGCTCAGCATGACACCTGTTACAGATTCTAAAGTTTTATAAATACCATACAATTTCTGAGCAACCTCAACCTGAGCATCAGCAGTTTTATCATAAGCCCGATTATTCTCAGCTATTTCAGATAAGTAACGTGTACGTGCAGGTGGAATGACAAAAATCTTTTCGCTCATTTCCTTAGAAATCTCAAACGTCGATTTTAAATCTGCTTCTGTTTTTTCTACCAGCTTATCCATTATCGCTTTATAAAGCGTATTCATTCCTGGATCATTAAACTGGGAAGCAATGGTTCCAAAAACCGGCATAGTATCAGGATCTGCGTGCCACATGTTATGGTTACGCATGTATTGTTTCTTCACATCACGAAGCGCATCCAAAGCACCGCGCTTGTCGAATTTGTTAATGGCCACCAAATCAGCAAAATCGAGCATATCAATTTTTTCAAGTTGCGTCGCTGCACCAAATTCTGGAGTCATAACATAAAGCGATACATCACTGTGTTCTAAAATTTCGGTGTCTGATTGCCCGATACCAGAAGTTTCTAAGATTATTAAATCGTATTCAGCAGCTTTTAAAACCTCAACAGCTTCGTTGACATACTTAGATAGTGCCAAGTTAGATTGACGTGTTGCCAAACTGCGCATATAAACCCTTGGTGAGTTAATCGCATTCATACGGATTCTATCTCCCAATAATGCTCCACCTGTTTTTCGTTTTGAAGGATCCACAGACACCAATCCAACTGTTTTCTCTGGAAAATCTATAAGAAAACGTCTTACTAATTCGTCAACTAATGACGACTTCCCTGCTCCTCCTGTTCCCGTGATTCCTAAAACTGGTGTTTTGGAATTCTTGTTTTTAGCATGAATAGTTTCAAGAGCGTTTTTTGCAACATCAGGGAAATTTTCAGCCGAAGAAATTACACGTGCAATGTCTTTTGGATTTTTCTTATGTAAAACTTTCACTTCTCCATTGAGCTGATCACCTATGGCGAAATCAGATTGTTTTACCAAATCATTAATCATGCCTTGTAAGCCCATTTCTCTACCGTCATCTGGAGAATAGATTCTGGTGATTCCATAATCCATTAACTCTTTGATTTCCTCAGGAAGAATCACTCCACCTCCTCCACCGAAGATTTTTATATGACCCGCTCCTTTTTCCTGAAGCAAATCGTACATATATTTAAAGTATTCATTATGCCCACCTTGGTAAGATGTCATGGCTATAGCATTAGCATCTTCTTGAATGGCCGTATTAACGACCTCCTCTACACTTCTATCATGACCTAAGTGTATCACCTCCACACCTGTAGACTGGATTATACGGCGCATTATATTAATTGCAGCATCGTGTCCATCAAAAAGTGATGCGGCGGTAACTATTCTAACTTTATGTTTTGGCTTATATGGCGTGACTTGTTCCATTCGTAAAAATCTAGCTTATTTGAGGTGCAAATTTACGGAATATTCAAAAAATCTAAGCATTAATTGGTAATTATCTAAATCTTAAAAAGCATCAACAAAACTTAGTATTTTACCCTAATTTACAAACATATTAAGTTAGAGGATATGCATAAAATTACTTTATTAATTCACTGTAAGGATCAACCAGGCATCATAGCTTCTGTCACTAATTTCATGGCATTGAACAATGGCAACATTGTATATATAGATCAACACGTAGATAGAGAGCAGAATATATTTTTTATGCGTCTTGAATGTGAGTTTAATTCCAGTTCTTTTTCTATTGAAAGTTTTAAAGAATTATTTAAGAATGCTCTAGTAGATAAATTCAACTTAAAATGGCGCATGTATTTAGCGGACAGAAAGCCAAGAATGGCATTGTTTGTATCCAAGTATGACCATTGCTTGTATGATATCTTAGGCAGATACAATTCTGGTGAGCTTAATCTGGAGATTCCCTTTATTTTAAGTAATCATAATGACTTAGAGCCTATTGCTAAAAGTTTCAAAATTCCTTTTTTCCATGTCCCAGTTACAAAAGCCACCAAACAAAAGGCTGAATTTAAGCAACTAGAATTGCTAGAATCCCATAAGGTGGATTTTATCGTTTTGGCCCGATATATGCAAATAGTTTCAAATCTTTTAATTGATAAATTTCCAAATAAGATAATCAATATTCATCATTCGTTTTTACCAGCTTTTGTAGGCGCCAAGCCCTACCATTCAGCATATAAAAGGGGTGTGAAAATTATTGGAGCCACTAGCCATTACATCACTGAAGAATTAGACGCTGGCCCAATTATAGAACAAGATGTTGCTCACGTATCTCATTCGTACTCCATAAAAGATTTAATTGCAAAAGGGCGTGATTTGGAAAAGATTGTGCTTTCTAATGCGATAAAGCTTCATGCCAACAGGAAAGTAATGGTGTTTAATAACAAAACTGTTATTTTTTCTTGAGTCTATAAATCAAAATTATCTCCGCGTTTTGCGAATCTAAAGCCCAAATTCCGAATACTATCCTTTAATCTATTTTGGTCTTTTAATGCTGGATTAGTATGATTAAAGTGGATGAAATGTACTTTCTGCTTAGTTTCCATTGTCTCGTCCTCAAACAATGTCGTTGTTTCGGTGATAAATGGATGTGGAATTTCGCTCATATCTCTTTCTAATTCACCATTGTTAAAAAATGAAGCGTCCAAAAAAGCATAATCCACTTTCTTAACTTCTTCTACAATGTTTTTATTCCACTTATGCCATTTGTCAATATCTGGAATGAACAATGCGGATTTGTTTTTACCCTCTATTTTATAACCTACCGTTTCGGAGTATTCATCTCGATGTGGCACTTGTATAGGCGTAACTTTTAATTTGCTGTTCAGGTTTACAGTCGAGTCAGCTTTTAAGGGCTTCAACTCAATATTATTTAGTTTTACCAACTGGTTCCAAGGTCCATTGGTTTCTAAATAGGTTTTCATTTTAGTCATGGTATAGATAGGGATATTTTTAGCTCCCATAGCTTCACGGCCAAACTGCATTAGCCCTGTATAATGGCCAATATGTGCATGGGTTAGAAAAATGCCGTCAATTAATTTGCCATTATCTAAATGCTTTTCTTTTAAAATCTGGGTTTGTTCTGTAATATCTGGAGTTGCATCAAATAGCCATTTTTTATTGAACTCTATATCCACTAGACCCAAACACGATACAAGTTTCTTTGATTCTTTACCACTAGAAAAGGCCATACAGCATTTTTTTTCACAATTAATCTGAGGAAAACCTGCATCTTGGGCTACACCCAAAACAGTAATGTACTGTTGTGATTTTATCTTTATGGCCTTACTCCCAACCTCAATGTTTTCTTCCGGTTTTTGGTGGCACGCAAATACCAAAAGAAATAATATTAGGCTTGAATATTGAAACGTTTTCATGTGTAACATATATCTTTGTTAAAGATAAAACTTAAAGCCATGATAAAAAGGATTTTTGCTCTTCTTATAATTTTTAACTTGACTGCTTGTGCAGAACTACAGGATGTTATAAATAAACTACCAGAAAGTGGTGAAATTAGCAATGCCGATATGGCTGCAGGATTACGACAAGCACTGGATTTTGGAATCGATAAACAAGTCACAAAATTGATTCAAAAAGATGGTTTCTATAAAAATGAACTCGTTAAGATTTTATTGCCAGAAGAATTGCAGAAAGTTGATGATGCATTACGCGCAGTTGGGCTGAGCAGTTTAGCAGATAGCGGTATAAAAGCACTTAACAGAGCTGCTGAAGATGCCGTTATGGAAGCAACTCCTATATTTGTAAATGCAGTAAAGGACATTACATTCAATGATGCAAAAAATATTCTTTTAGGAGAAGATGATGCCGCAACAGAATACTTAACATTAAAAACACAAACTCAACTCTACAACAAATTTAAACCAGTAATCAATAATTCGTTCAGCAAAGTTGGTGCTGATCAAATCTGGACAAATCTCATTACTAAGTACAATAACCTTCCGTTAACCAATGATGTTAATCCAGATCTTACCGATTACGTAACGTCAGAAGCCCTAGAAGGTGTATATACCATGATCGCGGTTGAAGAGAAAGAAATTAGAAACAAAGTGTCTTCGAGAACAACGGATTTGTTGAAGAAAGTTTTTGCTCTACAAGATTAATTTGTTGCTCTTTTGATTAAAATTATGGTTTCGTGTTATTTTATTTATTAATTTAAAGACTTAATTAATAAACCAATCGAAGTGGCCAATTTAGATCGATTGCTCCAAAAAAAGACAAAACTAAAGCAGCAATACAAGCAGCTAATTGAAGATGCCTATAATCTTAGGCAAACCGACCATGCTTTAAGTGATTTTTCTGAATACCAAGCCACTAAAGTCCTCAACAAAATCAATAAGCTTAAATTTATGCTTAGAGATTCTAAACTAAAAGCCAATTAGTCTTTTCTTTTATACAAGCCGTCAAATGCAATTGTGGTTTCAGATCCTTCGGTAATGGTTTCCCATAATTGCCTTACGGTTCCATCTTTATTATCTGTCCAAGTCACACGGTGAAAAAAAGTTTTTCCTTCAGCATT
The DNA here is from genome assembly GCF_965284585.1 of Winogradskyella ouciana. Classification (NCBI taxonomy): domain Bacteria; kingdom Pseudomonadati; phylum Bacteroidota; class Flavobacteriia; order Flavobacteriales; family Flavobacteriaceae; genus Winogradskyella; species Winogradskyella ouciana. The sequence goes on along the minus strand of NZ_OZ260095.1, from coordinate 2,095,780 downwards.
GGTCTCATCATTAGTTCTCATTATCATTTGATTTCCGACCTTATTACCTTTTAGGTGTAAACTTTGTCCTTTGTTGTCCACCCAAATTTGTTCCCATTGCTTGGTCTTGTAATTATAGAAGTTGTTGCTTGTGCCTGTATAACCAGGTGATGCACTCGTCCAGTTTTCTTGTAATACACATTTATCCTGAACTTTCTCAATTACATTTTCACCAGCTTTGGTTCCATCTGGATTTGTTACCTCCCAAGTGCCAATCCAAAAATCGAATTCTGAATGTTTATCAGTACAACAAACACAAGGCGTATTTTGAGCAATCATTACTAGTGAAAACACTAGTGCAGTAGTTAGGGTTATGAGCTTTTTCATGTTAATATTATTTCAACTAAGTTATTAAACTACATTTAATTATAAGCTAATATTAACATAACATTGATTACAAAGAATGTCAGCATCTTTGTAACGCAAAAGAGAGTAAGTCTTAAAAGAGATTACACAAGTTAGTTAGGTAAAGGTCGGTATTTTAGTTAGGTACCGACTTTTTTATATCGTAATATGTAGGGATTCAAAATATTTGAAAGCATGTTGCAACCGACTTCCATACCAGGAAAACATCTCACCATCTACAATTTTTATTGTCTGTTGAGGAAAACGAGATTGTAGTTCAATAATATGTTCATCTTTAAAAGGAAAAGGCTCACTCGAAAGAAAAATAATATCAGCTTCTTTTAATTTTGAGTTGCTCAGTTCTATTTCTGGATAGCGCTGATCATTTTCAAAAACATTCTTAAAACCCGCCTCACAAAGCATATTGTCAATAAATGTATTTGAAGCTGAAACCATCCAAGGGTTCTTCCAGATAAAGTATGCAACTTTGGGTCGCTGTTTAACCGTTATTTTTTCTTGAAATTGCTTACGGTCGTTTTTAATCTTGGTAATAATTTCAGATGCTTTAGCCTCTACTTTAAATATACTACCATACATTTCAATGAGCTCAAAACAGTCTTCAAGATTATAGATATCACTAATATGTATTGGTGCTATAGGCGCTAACTCATCAATTATTTCTTTAGTATTCTCTTCTTTATTACAAAGAATAATATCTGGCTTGAGCGCTTTTATTTTTTCGATATTGATTTGCTTTGTACCACCTACAACTGTTTTGGTTTTTTTGAGGTGTTCTGGGTGAACACAAAACTTGGTAATACCGACGATTGAAGCTTCTAAACCTAAATCGACCAACAATTCTGTTTGGGAAGGCACTAACGAGATGATTCGTTTTGGTGTTTCAGTTATTTGAAGTTTTCTATTGAGTTGGTCGATATATGGCATTGCGAAAAAAATGAAGCAATCTGCCTATTGGTAGACAGGCCTTTTAATTATAGTTATATTTTACGAGATTGCCACGTCGCTTCGCTTCTCGCGATGACAGTCTAATTATCATTTGGAATGATGTTTCAATTCGGCTTCCATCTGTGATTGTAATTCTTTAGCTTTTTTCGCAGCCGCTAATGCAAAGTCTTCTTCATGGGAGGCGTAAATAATACCGCGTGAAGAGTTTATCAATAACCCAATGGAATCATTCATTCCATATTTACAGACGTCTTGAAGATTTCCTCCTTGTGCTCCAACACCTGGCACCAATAAAAAACTATCTGGAACAATTTTACGAATATTGGCTAAATACTCTGCCTTGGTCGCGCCAACAACATACATTAAGTTTTCTGAACTCTTCCAAGTTTTTGAGGTTTCTAAAACTTGTTTGTATAATTCTATTCCGTCCACGGACTTAGTCTGAAAATCGAATGCTCCTTGATTAGAAGTCAATGCTAAAAGTATGGTATGTTTATCTTCAAAAGCTAAAAAAGGTTCTACTGAATCTTTACCCATATATGGTGCTACGGTGACGCTATCAAATCCTAAATCCTCAAAAAAGGCTTTGGCGTACATAGTACTTGTATTACCAATATCGCCTCGTTTTGCATCTGCAATGGTGTATATTTCTGGATGATTTTCATTAAGATAGTTAATCGTCTTTTCTAAGGCTTTCCAGCCTTTAAGTCCATAAGCCTCATAAAATGCTGTATTGGGCTTGTAAGCCACACAGAGGTGATGTGTTGCATCAATAATGGCTTTATTAAAAGCGAAGATTGGATCTTCTACTTTTAGTAAGTATTTAGGGATTTTATTTAAGTCGACATCCAATCCTATACAGAGGAAGGATTGCTTTTTTTTGATTTGATTTGTTAGTTGTTGTGTAGTCATTTATAAAAAAAGCCTCATAAAGAGGCTTGTATTTAAATTACATCATCACTAGCTTTTAACAACTCTGTGTTTTCAGCCAGCATTAATTCGTCTATTATTTTCTGAATATCGCCATCAATGATATTTGATAAATCATAAAGAGTTAATCCGATTCTATGGTCCGTAACACGTCCTTGAGCATAATTATAAGTTCTAATTTTAGCACTTCTATCTCCAGAACTCACCATACTTTTTCGTTTAGCAGAATCTTCTTCCCGTTGCTTTTCGAGCTCTCTTTCGTACAAACGCGATCGTAAAACCTTTAAAGCTTTCTCTAAATTTTTATGTGATGATTTTTGATCTTGGCAGCTCACAATCATACCTGTTGGCTCGTGGTGCAACTTAATTGCTGAATATGTAGTATTTACCGACTGACCTCCTGGACCTGTTGATGTTGTACGCTCTATACGTACTTCGGTCATATCGAGTTCAAAATCAATTTCTTCTGCTTCTGGTAATACCATAACGGTTGCTGCACTAGTATGCACACGACCTTGAGTTTCGGTTTGCGGTACACGTTGTACGCGATGAACACCCGCTTCAAACTTTAAAGTTCCATACACATCTTCACCAGAAACTTCAAATATAATTTCTTTAAATCCGCCAGAGGTACCATCGCTTTGAGATACTACATCGACCTTCCAGCCTTTATCACTACAGTATTTTGAATACATTCTAAACAAATCACCTGCAAAAATACTGGCTTCGTCTCCACCTGTTCCTGCACGTACTTCTACCACCACATTTTTAGCATCATCTGGGTCTTTTGGTATTAGCATAAAACGAATCTCTTCTTCTAATTTCTCTATAGATTCCTTGGCTTCTTCGAGTTGCATTTTTGCCATTTCTACCATTTCATCATCAGAACCATCAGCAATAATTTCTTCGGCTTCTGAAAGATTTTCCAAAGCTTCTTTATAAGCTTCTCCTTTATCTACAATGAGCTTAAGATCTTTATATTCTTTCATCAGCTTAGTATAACGCTGTTGATCTGATATAATATCAGGTTGAATAATAAGGTCATTGACCTCATCGAATCGCTGTTTTACAATCTGTATTTTCTCTAACATCTATCTTCAAAAAATTGAATTTCAAAAGTACGATTTTTTATGGATTTTATTGGAACTGTATTTTGTACAGATTTAAGAAAATATTTTTAATTGTTTTAGCGTTGTATAATATATGCTTAGGCAGTTAAGGTCCATACTAAACTATTACAAGCCGCTTGCTTTATGGTCATTTTTAGTGACCTTGGCTATTACTATTATTAATCCTGAATTAATATTAGCGCTCTGCACTAAATTGTTTTTGGTTTTTTTATTGTGGATAATGATCAGTGACAGAAAGCTAAGGCAACGTTTAAAGTTCTATAGAATTAGAGGCGTTTCTAATCTGAAGTTTTTTGGCACTATTTTTATTTTGGATAGTGTCATCACCTGCACTTTTTTACTTCTTATAAAAGGATTTATCTAAGACTTACTGACTACACCAATAATATTGTCTAAATCCACAACAACACCTACACCAAGAATTTGTTTCCATTGTAGCCTTGGCCCTTCAATTAAAATTTCCTCATTGGTCATTTCGTTGATCTCAACTTTATTTTTAATGTCATTGTCATATCGTAGATGGGACCCAAATGTAGCTTTAACATATTGATTTACTTTCATATCTACGTTCAGTTCCCAATCAATATCAATATTTCCGAAACTGTTAAGGTAATCCGTATAGAGTCGTAATAAGCTATTCACTTTTATATTTTCGAACAATTCTTCCTCAAACTGATTGGTCAGTAATATGCCCAACTCCCTTCTTATCTTTTGTCCATTTTGAAGAATATTACCCTCCATATCATAGATTGCAGGATCTACACCAAATGCTCCTCTGTTGGCCAAATCGTCATCTAATACAAATGTCGTTTTTAACGTAAATGGTGAGGCGTAAAAGGACATACGCTCAATATGCCTTCCATATTCCATACCTAAACCAAGAAACATATAGCCTGGTGCCATAAATCTTGAAATTGGCTCATCTCTATTCGGATAGTTAAATCCATTTGAGAATTGTGTATTAAAACTAAACCTAGCTGAATAAAACCAATTGCTTTGAGGGTCTTTTTCGAGTCCGAAGTTGGAAATGACCTCAATGACATCCTCAGTTTTAAAAACGGATTCGCCTTCTTGCTTGTTTAAACCATAGCGCATATTGATAGACGAATTCCAAAAATATTTTTCTTGTTTGTATTTTGCTGATGCCTTTCCGCTTATGATTCCGGAAATGGAATTGGTACCACCAGCATTCCAGTTGGTAAAAGAAACTTGGTTAAGGTAAAGTCCGGCTTCTTTTTTAGTACGCCAACCCAATTGTATGTCTGCATTCGTTTTCTTTTTAAAGAATAAGGAATCTGGTTGTGCCGATACTATAGTTGAAACAAAGATGATGCATACCGTTAGTAGGTATTTAAAATAACTATGCATGCCAAAAATTTATTTTAATAGGAAAACGTACCGTATTCGCTTTTAATGGTAAGTTGTTTTGTTTTTGAAGTTTCTACTCTACCAATGACCTTTGCATTGACATTAAAGGATTTTGAAATAGCGATGATGTCCTCAGCTATATCTGGTTTTACATAGAGCTCCATACGATGACCACAATTAAATACTTGATACATTTCTTTCCAGTCGGTTTTTGATTGTTCTTGTATTAGTTTGAACAACGGAGGAATACTGAACATATTATCTTTTACAATATGAAGATTGTCTATAAAATGAAGAATCTTTGTCTGTGCACCACCGCTACAGTGAATCATTCCGTGAATGGAATCACTTTTATATTTATTTAATATAGCCTTTATGATAGGTGCATAAGTCCTTGTTGGTGATAATACCAATTTGCCTGCATCAATTGGGGAATCCTCAACTGAGTCTGTAAGTTTTGTATTTCCTGAATACACTAAGTCTTCTGGTACGGCTGCATCAAAGCTTTCAGGATATTTTTTGGCCAAGTATTTTGAAAACACATCATGTCTTGCAGACGTTAAGCCATTGCTCCCCATACCTCCATTATATTCGGTTTCGTATGTGGCTTGTCCGAAAGATTCTAATCCTACGATAACATCACCTTCAGAAATATTAGCATTATCAATAACATCACTACGCTTCATACGCGCAGTCACAGTAGAATCTACAATTATTGTTCTTACCAAATCACCAACATCTGCAGTTTCACCACCAGTAGAATGAATTGTAACTCCGAAGTTTTTTAAATCTTCAATTAATTCCTCTGTACCGTTTATAATCGCAGAAATAACCTCTCCTGGAATTAAATTTTTATTTCTTCCTATGGTTGATGACAACATAATATTATCAACTGCACCAACACAAAGTAAATCATCAATATTCATAATCAAGGCGTCTTGGGCAATACCTTTCCATACGGAAATATCTCTGGTTTCTTTCCAATACATATACGCCAACGAAGACTTTGTACCAGCACCATCAGCGTGCATTATAAGACAATACTTGTCGTCATTGGTTAAATAATCTGGAACTATTTTACAAAAGGCTTTAGGAAATAAGCCCTTGTCTATATTTTTTATGGCATTGTGCACATCTTCTTTAGAGGCTGAAACGCCTCTCTGTGCATATCTTTTGCTTACCGAATTACCCATTGAAGAATTTTATACTTGGTACTGCAAAAGTAAGAATTGATATTTATTATTTGATATAATTTGATTTAATAACTGTATCCACTTCTTCGAGAAGCTTTTCTTTCTTCTTTCCACCACCAAAATAAAGATTTACTCCTATTCCAGCTCTAAAAAAACTAATGTTACTTTCTTCCATTATAATAGGATTGGCTTCGTTGGACATTACGTAGTTGTATTCCCCAAATAATTTTATACCAACTTTTTCAAATGGCACAAACTCAATACCCAAACCGCCTTGTACTTTAGCACCAGTAGTCTCAAAATCATTGTCGGCATTATAACCATAGCCACCATAAATAAAAGGACTGATACTAGTATATGGGCTTATTAAATATTCGAGATTTAAATCAAAAGACATAAACCCTTGATGGAAGGTATCGTTAAATGCCAGATTGTATTTATTGTAAGTAAAGCTAATTCCTATTTGCTCAGTGATGAAGCGTTTGTAGCCTATTTTGAAGTAAATATCAACTTCTGGTTGAGGGAAATCACCAGTGATAAGGGATGCGCCAACAGCCATATCAACCGCATTAGTGCCTCTTAAGTTAAAAAACTCTAGTTGCCTATATAATTTCTCATTGTCTTTCTTCCCTTCCTCCTTTTGTTCTTGGGCGTTCGTAAAATCGAGTCCAAAAACAGCCAAAACTACTATCAGAAAAACGTATTTATATTTTGTAATCATATAACCTTAGTTAGTAAATAAGCCTACGTCATTTAAGATTATGGGGCTGCGCAATATAGAAAATTATTAGTCAAAACATAAAAAAATCTAATATTTAGCTAATAAAATAGGATAAAACCAAACAAGCTGGTTTTATCCTATTATATTCTAAATTGGCAATTTTGCCTTTTAGTATTATCTTAAATTTTAAGATTCCGTCTGTAGCTCTGGCTGAACATTTACAACCTCATCTTTGACAACATCTTTTATGTTTTCAGAATTATCCTGAGAAAGAATTAATGTCGCGCCCACAAGAATAGCTACACTGAGTAGTAACTTCTTCATTTTTACAAATATTGATTAATAGCACTACAAACATACTAAATTTACTCTTTGTAAAGATGCAGAATCACTGTTTTTTAACAACAATACATAGGCTTTTCGACAATTAGGCAGATGCAATCGACGAACTGCACAAAACCTATAATTTAAAACTTATTCAACTACGTATTATTACGTATGTGTTAAGATATAATTATGACTTCATTAACACTTTATAGCAATAATCTGCTATTTGGTAAACAAGAGCTCTCTATATTTTGTCAATGGCCACAGCTCATCATCAATCATAAGTTCTAATTTATCACTATGATATCTAATTTCATCAAATAAGGATTTCACCTTTAAACTATAGCCATTGGCTTTCTTTTCAATATTGGTTTGCTTATTCAATGATCTTCTTTCATCTGTCATTTTGGTTACCAATGAATTTATAGCTTCAATATGCTCCGAAATTTGTTCAATCAATGCGAGTTGCTCCTTTGCAAAGTCCTTAAATTTAGAGCCATAAATGGTCTTAAGCCCTGTGACGTTTTCAATCAATATGTTTTGATATCTGACGGCAGTCGGCACCACATGATTTCTGGCAATATCACCAAGAACCCTACTTTCAATTTGAATGTGAAGAATATATTCTTCCATTTCAATCTCGTAACGTGCCTGCGCCTCAACCTTATTCATAACTCCCATGTTCTCAAAAAGTTCAAGAGATGGTTTAGCCACCTTTACTTTTAGAGCTTCAGGAGTGGTTTTATTATTACTCAAACCACGCTTTTTAGCTTCCTTTTCCCATTCTTCACTATACCCATTACCTTCAAAAAGAATGCTCTTTGATGTTTTAATATACTCTCTCAGCACGTTAAAAATAGCGTCATCCTTTTTCATGGTCTTTTTATCAATCAAGGCATCGACTTCAGCTTTAAAATCTATCAATTGTTTTGCAACAATTGTATTTAAAACAGTCATAGGATTAGCACAGTTAGCCGTTGAGCCAACAGCTCTAAATTCGAATTTATTACCAGTAAAGGCAAAAGGTGAGGTTCTATTTCTATCGGTATTATCTAACAATATCTCAGGAATTTTACCAACCACGTTCAGTTTTAAATCCGTTTTCTCTTGTGGAGATAATTTACCTTTGGTAACGGTTTTCAGTTCCTCGAGAACTTTTGTCAATTGTGCGCCTATGAATACAGATATAATAGCAGGTGGAGCTTCATTTGCACCCAACCTATGGTCGTTACTTGCAGACGCAATTGCTGCCCTCAACAATTCTTCATGAGTTTGAACTGCCTTAATGGTATTAATGAAAAAAGTCAAAAACTGAAGATTACTCATTGGTGTTTTCCCTGGTGATAACAGGTTTACTCCAGTATCTGTACTCAGACTCCAATTATTATGTTTACCAGACCCATTGACACCTGCAAAAGGCTTTTCGTGCATCAATACCTTTAGACTATGACGTTCGGCAACTTTGTGCATTACATCCATTAACAACGAGTTATGGTCTACCGCTAAATTCGCTTCCTCATATATAGGAGCGAGTTCAAATTGATTTGGAGCCACTTCATTATGTCTTGTCTTTACAGGAATGCCCAGAAGCATACATTCGTTTTCCAAATCGCGCATATACGACATGGCCCTATTTGGTATGGTACTAAAATAATGGTCATCGAGCTGTTGACCTTTCGCTGGCGAATGGCCCAAAAGTGTTCTACCTGTCAGTACAATATCTGGTCGTGATGCTGCAAGTGCATTATCTATTAAGAAGTATTCTTGTTCCCAACCTAGAGACGCATTTACCTTTTTTACATTCTTATCAAAGTACTTACAAACATCAACCGCTGCATTATCCACGGCCTGAAGTGCTCGTAACAATGGTGTTTTATAATCCAAGGCTTCACCTGTATAAGCCACAAAAACTGTTGGGATACATAATGTTGTACCATATATAAAAGCAGGTGATGTTGGGTCCCAAGCTGTATATCCTCTAGCTTCAAACGTATTTCTTATGCCACCATGTGGAAAACTGGATGCGTCAGGTTCTTGTTGTACCAATTGCCCTCCACCAAATTTTTCAATCGCCATACCATCTCCGATAGTTTCAAAGAAAGCATCGTGTTTTTCTGCCGTTGCTCCGGTTAAAGGTTGAAACCAATGTGTGTAGTGTGTTGCACCTTTTGAGATTGCCCATTCTTTCATTCCTGTGGAAATATGATCAGCTACTACACGATCTATCTTCTTACCTTTCTCAACAGCCTCTAGAATTCCAGATAAAGCATCTTTGGTCAAATATTGACGCATTGCTGTCTCATTAAAAACATTAGAGCCGAAGACCTCTGAACGACGTTTGTATTCCTTTACCTTAAGAGGTTTTCTTTTTAAGGATTCTTTTACTGCATTAAATCTTAGTGTTGACATATTCTTATTTATTTGATGCAAAAATAAGAATTATTAAATATTTAAGAAATATACCCTACTAAAAATAGGGTTGTCAACAATTATTAATAACATTTCATCTAAAAACCCCTATTTTTTTTGACCTATTGAAAAAAAACACAATATTTGCAGTGTCAATTTGTTAAATATTATTACGATGAGTAAATCTAAATTAGAGTATATCTGGCTTGATGGTTATAAGCCTACTCAAAACATGAGAAGTAAAACTAAAGTAGTAGAAGACTTTAGTGGAAAACTAGAAGATTGCGAAATCTGGTCTTTTGATGGGAGTTCAACGAGACAAGCTGAAGGTGGATCTTCAGATTGCTTATTAAAGCCTGTTGCTATTTATCCTGATCCTGCAAGAAAAAATGGTTATTTAGTAATGACTGAAGTTCTAAATGCAGACGGAACACCACATGAGTCTAACGGTAGAGCAACCATTGATGATAATGATAATGATTTCTGGTTCGGCTTTGAGCAAGAGTACTTTATTATGGACACTCAGACACAATTACCTTTAGGCTTTCCTATTGGAGGCTATCCTGCACCTCAAGGAATGTACTATTGCTCTGTTGGTGGGAAAAACACTCACGGAAGAGATTTAGTTGAGGAGCATGCAGACCTTTGTATTGCTGCAGGACTAAACTTTGAAGGTATCAATCAAGAGGTTGCTTCTGGTCAATGGGAATTTCAATTATTTGCAAAAGGTGCCAAAAAAGCAGGTGACGAAATCTGGGTTGCCAGATATTTGTTAGACAGACTAACTGAACAATATGGCTACTATATAGAATACCACCCTAAACCTTTAGGTAAGGATATGGACTGGAATGGCTCAGGTATGCACGCTAATTTCTCTAACACAACGTTAAGAACTTGCGGAAGTCAAGAAGTTTATGAAAAAATCTGTGAAGCTTTTAGACCTGTCGTAAAAGAGCATATTGAAGTTTACGGTGAGTTTAACGACCAACGTTTAACTGGTTTACATGAAACGGCATCTATTCACGATTTTAGTTATGGCATCTCAGACAGAGGAGCTTCTATCCGTATTCCAATTATTACAGTTGAAAAAGGCTGGAAAGGTTGGTTAGAAGACAGAAGGCCTGCTTCTAATGGCGATCCGTATAAAATTGCAGGTAGAATTATCAAAACTGTAAAAAGTGCTGATGTTTAAGTCTTGTCAATTCAATATATAATTAAGAAGCCTGCTTTTTAGCAGGCTTTTTTTTTATTGCAGTGTTATATATATAAAAACAAGATAAGCCCCAAACAACAACATCCCTTTATATCGGCTAATTATAAATTGCTTTGGAATCAGCATCAAAGGCACCAGGACAGCCGCAAATGCGATCATCCAAAAAATATTTGTTGATAATATTTCTGGCGTTTGAGGATTAACAACGATAGGTTTTACAATAGCCGTTAAACCTAAGACCGAAGCGATATTGAAAATATTAGATCCGATTAAATTCCCTAACGAAATAGCTTTTTCCTTCTTTAAAGCCGCAATAACAGATGCTGCTAATTCCGGTACGCTCGTACCTATTGCTATTACCGTTACAGATATAGCATAATCACTAATTCCTACAGCTGCCGCTAATCGTTTAGCGCCTTCTACCAGCCATTCAGAGCCATAGTACAAGCCAGTTGCACCAATTATAAGCCACATTACGATTTTAAAATTTGACACAACGGCAAGCCCATCATCGATTTCATCTAATTTGGCTTTAGTTAATTTTCTCGAGCTTCTAATTAAAAGAAAAAGAAACATAATCAACGAAGTAAACATTATAGCACCTTCAATTGCCGTTAACACTTGGTCATTCTTCAAAAAGTAATACAGCACAAAGGAAGCCAGCATCATCATAGGCCAATTGTACTTGTAAAAGTCCCTATCCACTGTCAACGGTGAAATGATTGCTGTAATCCCTAAAACCAAACCAATATTAGCAATATTAGAACCGATAACATTACCCAAGGCAATATCAGAAATACCATCAAAGGCCGCTTGTAAACTCACCAAAAGTTCTGGTGCAGACGTGGCAAAAGACACAACTGTCATACCAATAACGAGTTTTGAAATCTTTAGCTTAAAAGACAAGCCAACCGAAGCCCTTACCAAAAAATCACCACCAATGACCAACAATGCTAAACCAGCTATAACAAGGAATACGCTCATGTATCAATTAATTATTTAATCACCTCTTTTATTAGAGTCGCGAAGATAACATTTCATTATTAAAGCAAGAAAAAACTAAAAATTTCGTTAAATAACTACTATTTTAGTTACATAACTACAAAAATAGTTATATTTGAATTCACTACAATGAAATTTAATTAGTCAATGCAAAAACTAACAAATAAGGAAGAGGAGATTATGCACATTCTGTGGAGGTTAGAAAAAGCCTTTGTAAAGGATGTACTTTCAGAAATTAAAGACGATAAACCTCACTACAACACCCTATCCACGATTATTAGAAATCTAGAGGACAAAGGATATGTGAGCTACAATGCATTTGGAAAAACACATCAGTACTACCCAATTGTATCTAAGGAAGATTACAAAAAAAGATTTATGAACACTGCGATTGACCATTATTTTAATAGCTCATATAAAAATGTGGTTTCTTTCTTTGCTAAAGAAGAGAAAATAAGTGTTGACGAGCTTAAGGAAATTATAGAATTAATTGAAAATAAAAAATAATGACTATGGAATATTTATTAAAAGCATCGGCCGTAGTTTTCATATTTTACCTTTTTTATAAATTAATGCTACAGCGAGAGACCTTCTTTCAAACCAATCGTCTCTATCTTATAACAGGTTTAGTTACTGCTATTGCCCTTCCGCTCGTTATCATACCTATTTATATAGAATATACTCCTGTGCTTGTCGAAGCTTCAGCAACTTTTGATATTGGGACTGAAGAACAAGGCATATCCAAAAACGCAACTACATTTGATTGGTTACAACTTTCATTTATAATCTATGGTATAGGCGTTGCATTTTTTCTTAGCAAACTGTTGATGGAACTGGCTTCGCTTAAATTACTTTTTAACAGGCATAGCTATTTTAAAAATGGCTCATATATATTGATAGAAACTGATAACGACATTCCGCCTTTTTCATTTTTTAATTGGATAGTTTATAACCCAAACAAATACTCTAATGAAGAGTTAGAGCACATATTAAATCATGAAAAAGCCCACGCCAAAGAACTGCACTCTGTTGATATTATGCTAACGCAATTGGCTTGTGTAGTATTTTGGTTCAACCCATTTATTTGGCTTTACAAAAAAGAAATAGAGCAAAATTTAGAATTTATCGCAGATGATAAAGCACAAAATTTTTCGGAATGCGAAAAAAGCTATCAACTCGTATTATTAAAATCAAGTGTTCCAAAAAACAAACTCTTGATTACCAATACTTTTTATAATTCACAAATCAAAAAAAGAATAATTATGTTACACAAATCAAAATCAAACAGATTAAATGCCTGGAAATATGCATTGATACTTCCAGCATTAGCACTTTTCCTAATGAGTTTTAATACTAAGGAAATTTTAATAGAAGTTGAAGACCCAGCAAATCTGAGCAATACTGCACAGAATGAAGCCTCTTCTCAGTTAAATGATTTCTACAACAACATCAGCTTTGACAATAGCAACAAAGCTATTGCTTCCAATAAAGCTAATGTACCAAAGAAGAATCAAAATAGATTAACAGCACCAACTACAACGAAAGCTGTTAAAAACAAATCGAAAACACTAGGTGATATATCTATTACTATTATTGACAAAAACACAACGGATTCTGAATTAGATAAAATAAAAGAGACTCTAAAAAAAGAAGGCTTAACTATTAAATTCAAAGGTGTAAAACGCAATAATAAGGGAGAAATAACAGCTATAAAGATTGATGCCAAGTCTAAAAAATCAAGTACTAATTATCAGATTAGCTCAGATGATGAAGCTATTGAACCTATTAAGATTGTATTTGACGAAGAGAATAATAGCATTTCAATAGGTAATGGCCACGCTAAACATGGTCACAACACTTATGTTTATGAAACTAAATCCGATGGGAAGCATAAAATCCACAAAACCGGAAGTGGAAACAATGTTTTTGTAATATCTGACGACGAACACGAAGAGCACGTACACGAAGACCCTAAACATGATGAAGATCATGAGCACGAAGCAAAAGTCATTGTTAAAAAACGTGGTAAAAAAGGTAAGCTAAAGAAAATAAAGCAGTCTAAAGATGTACGAGTAATATCTGGTGACGAAGATGGCGAAATCATCGAAATTATTGTAGATGAAGATGGAGACGATAAAAAGGAAACTATTATTGTTAATGGTGAAAAAATAAATACTGCCAATGGGAAAAAGAAAAATGTTTGGGTTACCAAGACCGATGGCACAGAAGATACTTTTGTTATCGAATTAGATGACAGCGATAACAATGTTTTTATTTCTGGCGATAACGGCAAGAGCCCTTTATTTATTGTCGATGGTAAAGAGGTTTCAAGAGAAAAGTTTAAAGACTTAAATGCTAAGGAAATTGAATCCGTTACAGTCTTAAAGGACAAAAATGCTCTAGAAAAATATGGCGATAAAGGAAAAGACGGCGTGATAATAGTAAAAACCAAAAAGAACTAAACATAATTTCATCAATCAATCAAAACTGAAAAAGCCAAACTGTTATATGCAGTTTGGCTTTTTCTATTAAAACAATGTTTCGTTTTATTCTTTAATTACTTTCTTAATTACAGAGCGGTTATTGCTAATCAGTTTTACTAGATATAAACCAGATGCTATGTCTATGTCTATATAATTAGTTACTGTGTTGAAATACATTAAACGTTTTCCTTCAACAGAAAACACCTCTACTCTATCAACATTATGCAATCCCGATATATAAAGCCTTCCATTTGTAGGGTTAGGATATACAGATATTTTAGAGCGTTCGTTATCATCAATACTTAATGACTGATCCCACGTATCACCGACATTAGTTCCCCAAATATATTCCACCAAAAGCGGTTGATCTATAAACGGATTTCTATTTTTTTGCCAATTAAAAACAATGTTATTTCTGTTCATTTCAAAATCGTCTGGAGGATCGTTTCTGTGCCAGTCCAATAGTGTTGCCAAGTCACCTAATTGCCCTGTCGTATTTGGGAAGCCATTCACCACTTCCAATCCATTGTATCGAATTTCCATGTACAACACACTTCTTGCCACATCTCCTCTAAAACTACCCAAAGTTCCCGATGGCCCAACGTATTCTCCATAGTGCTGATTACCACGTGTACTATTCTCCGCAGCATCTGCAGCTCTCAAAGCATGTGCATCTGAATTGCCATGACGAAGCGAGTCGGCTTCAGTTGTCCAAAAAACATCAATACCATCAGCTATTTCATCTTCTTCTATATCAAAAAAACCGCCTCTCGATCTTGGAAAAGTATGTTCCCTATTCCATTTACCTGCGTTGCTACTACTGGTTTGCAAATCCAATTTGGCTCTGCCTTCTTCCGTATAAAGCAACCAAACCTGATTACTGTTTTCTGGATTCTGATCAGCCTCCAATAATATATCTATAACATCTGCATAGGTCTGCGCCCTTACTGTAGTAGGGTCTGCAATAATATCTTGCAAGGCTTGTCTTAGAGCTGCATCAGCCAATCCGTCCAAACTATCGTAATAACCTTCTGGCTGTGTACTTTGTACAATTCCTGTTGTAGGGTTCACAGGAGTTCCCCAAGCAGCCATGGTAAAATCGTTATCCACTACCCTAACCTCAACAAAATTATTCGACGCCACAATCGGCTCCACCAAATCCACAAATTGAATTTGGATAACTTCGTCACCTTCATCATCTGCATCATCTATTAAATTAATTGTGGTGCTTGTCGAATTTCCTCCATTAGGAATGGTAAGAATTGTATTTCCTGTATAATCAGAAGTATTAAAACCAAAATTGTTTAAGCTCATGGTAAAATCTAAATCTGAAGTGACATTGGTCTCTGAAGTGAACGTGATATCAAAACTTGCACCTTCATCATACTGGGTCTGTTCCACAGAGATTGCAACTGGATTAATAGGAATCCCTGAACCATCATTTTCGCGCCTTGGTGTTGGTGTCGCCGTAGAATAGGTTTCCATTCCCATACCATCAACAAAACGCTGAATAGATCTTGGGTTAGCATTTGTACCATTGTCATTATACTGCATAGTTTCACCCATAAGCATCATTAAGTCATTATCATCAGCATCGTTAGTATCATAAACCAAAGCATCAATTAGGTTTGTTTGTGTCGCCAATGTACCTTCAGGAAAATCATTAACAGAAGCCTGGTAAATACCTATAGCATCCGCGCCATTTTGAATTACGTTTTCAGCAATCAGAACTTGTGGAAAAGGTGATACACCTTCACTTCCTATTACCAACAACCCATTATTGTCTGTTGTATAACCATTCAAATCTATGACCATATAACTAGAATCTCCTCCACTACTCGAGCCGTTAAAAAATACTAGAATATAACTATCAGTAGAAAAATTTGGTGTTTGCGACTTTAATTCAATAAACTCTTTATCATCTGTGCTTGGGGAATCCGGATCTAGCTCGTTTATTACCAAAACTTGAGACCATCCGAAAAGTGGTAACAGCAGAGATAAAAGAAAAAACCTTTTCATATTTCAAATTTTTGACAAAGATAGCAGTTATATGTTGCCTAAATGTTAAAACCCAAAATAGTAAAAAGTAAATACAAAATTATGTTCAGAAATACTATGACATCTGTCAGTTCAATTAAACCAACAAAACATGAAAAGTTAAAAAAAGAGTGTTTTTAAGATGAAATGCCTCTACGTTTTAAAAATTCATTCAAAAAACACCCTTCAAATATTATATTTTATAATACAAATAACATTTTTTAATTATAAGTTATAACTTAATTGAAGGTAAGTCACAATTAATTATAATAAATACAATCATTTAACTTATAAATATAAATGCAATTTCATCGATTTTTATGAAAACATTTGGAGAATTATTTGTTGCCTATATATATTGAAAACTCAATCAAAAAAATGAAAACAATTATTAACCTCTAAACCCAAAAATTATGATGACATTAGCAAAATTGATTATTGACATTATTTTTTCAGTATTCTAAATTAAAACCAACCAAACCAACAACCAATTAAAAAGTAGAACTTAGTTCTAGAATAAGTTTTACTATTTTTGTCAGTAATTGACAACTCGCAAAAGCATCAAGCGGCTTTTGCAATCCAATCGACAACATGAGAAAATCTTTCTTTAAGCTTATCGCAAAAGCCAATAAGGCGATTCTTCCAAGTTACACCAAAAAGCAATTAGACCTTAGCAAAGCAACTAAACTACAGCTTGCTATTATAGGCTGGCGTGCATATGTTACTATGAATGCGCTAGATGAAAAAAAGACTACCGATTGGTGAGCCTTGAAAAAATATTTTTGACATTTTCTTTAGTTAATTCAAATCGTTGATTTATTGAATTGATAATATCTCAACTGAACACCTTGTATCCGGCAATAGTATCTACCGATACTTCCGCATTGAAAACCTTGAACAAACAAAAAAACGCTCAAGCGAGCTTGGCGTTCAATGAATCTTTCTTATGCAAATCGAAACAAAAGGATTGCTGGCGCATCCTTTGTGTTCCGCTTTGAAAATACTACAAACAAAAAAACGCTCAAGCGAGCTTGGCGTTTTTTTGTTTGTAGTATTTATTCGTGACCTCGACAGGATTCAAACCTGTAACCTTCTGAGCCGTAATCAGATGCGCTATTCAGTTGCGCCACGAGGCCGTTTTTAAGTGGGTGCAAATATAAGACATTTATTAAAAAACAACCAAACTATTTATTTCAAAATTGTAATCCTTATTTTTGAATCATGGTTACCAAAGAATTACTCCAACCCTTTCATTACTTATTCGATGCACATATTCTCGAGCAAATTGCAAGTGTTGCAGTGCTCAAAACTTTTAAGAAACATGATATCATTATAGATATTGGCCAAAACCTCAACTATATACCACTTTTAATAGATGGCAACATAAAGGTACTACGCGAAGATAGAGATGGAAATGAATTGCTACTCTACGTTCTCGAAAGTGGTGACACATGCGCTATGTCATTGACTTGCTGCATGGCTAAAGCCAAAAGTAAGATTAGAGCCGTTGCAGATGAAGATGTCTCGGTATTAATGATACCTATTGATAATATGAAATTGTGGTTTAACACCAATGAAAGCTGGCGTAACTTTATTTTGATGAGCTATCAGATTCGATTTGATGAAATGCTTGAGACCATTGATACTTTAGCTTTCATGAAAATGGATAAACGCGTTCATAAATACCTCAAAGATCAAGTTAAGTTGACGGCTTCCAAAACTTTAAAAGTAACACATCAAGAAATTGCTGAAGATTTGCATACTTCTAGAGTAGTAATTTCTAGGCTTTTGAAACAATTGGAAAAGGAAAAAAGAATTGAACTCGGTAGAAATAGAATTACGGTTTTAGACTTTTAGTAACTTTTGTAACATTGACTAAGCTACAGAACTCTATTTTTGCTTCAAAATAATACTATGGAATATATATTACAACCTTGGCCTTGGTACGTATCTGGGCCCTTAATAGCCCTTGTTATGTTTCTTCTCCTCTACTTCGGAAGAACATTCGGCATGTCATCTAACCTCAGAACGCTCTGTGCCATTGGTGGAGCTGGTAAAAAAGTAGAGTTCTTTAAGTTTGATTGGAAAAGCCAACGTTGGAATTTAGTCGTGGTGCTTGGTGCTATTCTTGGCGGTTTTATTGCACATTTTTTATTGTCCAACACAACCAACATTGATTTGAGCCAAAATACAATTCAAGATTTAGAAGCACTTGGTTTTGAAAATGCAGGAAAAAGTCTGTTACCACCAGAATTATTCAGTTGGGATGCGGTCTTTACCATTAAAGGCTTTTTGATACTTATCATTGGCGGTTTTCTAGTTGGGTTTGGCACGCGTTATGCAGGTGGCTGCACCTCTGGCCATGCCATTACAGGCCTAAGCAGTTTACAGTTACCCTCGCTTATTGCTGTGGTTGGCTTTTTCATAGGAGGTTTAATTATGATTCATTTCATCTATCCAATACTATTTTAAAATGAGAAATTATATAAAGTTTTTTTTAGTCGGCATTTTATTCGGAATTGTACTGGTAAAGTCTGAAGCCGTTTCATGGTACCGCATTTTTGAAATGTTTAAGTTTCAGTCTTTTCATATGTACGGCATCATTGGCACTGCGGTTGCAACTGGTGTTATATTACTATTGGTTTCAAAATATAAAAGGATAAAAACAATAGAGGGTTCAACTTTAAAAGTCCCCTTAAAACAGAAAGGGTTTTCAAGATATATTATAGGAGGCACCATTTTTGGGTTAGGATGGGCTTTAGCTGGTGCATGCCCAGGACCAATGTATATCCTAATTGGTACAGGTGTATTTTCAATATTAATCGTTATAGCCGCTGCAATATTAGGTACTTATGTTTACGGCTTACTAAAAGACAAACTACCACACTAAATGGAACTTATTGAAATATTAGGATATTTTGGTGCATTGGTGGTTGGGCTTGTATTGGGCTTAATTGGTGGTGGAGGATCTATTTTGACTGTACCTATTTTAGTATACCTTATTGGGCTGAACCCTATTGTAGCTACAGCTTATTCCCTTTTTGTGGTAGGAGTAACGTCTATAATTGGGGCATTTCAAAATTTTAAAAAGGGATTGGTGGATGTAAAAACGGCGGTCATTTTTGCCGTACCAGCTTTTATAGCTGTATATCTTACCAGACGCTATTTAGTACAGATGATTCCAGAGGAAGTACTTAGTATCGGAGATTTTGTTGTTACCAATTCTATATTTATTATGGTTTTGTTTGCAGTGATAATGTTACTTGCAAGCTTTTCCATGATAAGAAACAAGCGTAAAGAATTAACCGATACTGTTAACGATACACAATCATTTAATTATCCACTCATTGCCGCAGAAGGACTTGTAGTAGGTATACTTACAGGCTTGGTTGGTGCTGGTGGTGGTTTTTTAATCATTCCTGCATTAGTACTTTTAGCTAAGTTGCCCATGAAAAAAGCAGTGGGCACTTCACTTTTAATTATTGCTGTAAAATCCTTAATTGGATTCCTTGGCGATATTCCAAATATAGACATCGATTGGAATTTCCTTCTACTCTTTACCGCGATATCTATTATAGGAATAGTTTTAGGAGTTTACCTTTCAAAATTTATTAGTGGTAAAAAACTCAAAAAAGGATTTGGTTATTTTACACTTATAATGGCTATCTATATTATATACAAAGAGTTATTTTAAAGCTGTGTAATAAATGTCACAAACAGAGGTGTGAAGTTTTGTAACTTTGTACTATTCAAAAAAAACAACAGATATGAAAATAGAACAATTATATACAGGATGTCTTGCACAAGGTGCATATTATATTGAATCTGATGGTGAAGTTGCAATAATTGATCCATTACGAGAAACGCAACAATATATAGACAAAGCAAAAGCGAATAATGCAAAAATAAAATACATACTAGAAACACATTTCCACGCTGATTTTGTGTCTGGCCACGTCGATTTAGCAAAGAAAACTGGTGCAACCATAGTTTTTGGACCTGGAGCCTCTACTGAGTACGATATTCACTCAGCTAAAGATGGTGAAGAATTAAAAATAGGAAAACTTACCATAAAAGTATTACACACGCCTGGACACACTTTAGAGTCAACCACCTATTTATTGAAAGACGAAAACGGTAAAGACCACGCTATATTTTCTGGTGATACTTTGTTTTTAGGAGATGTAGGAAGACCAGATTTAGCCATAAAATCTGATGTTACAAAAGAAGATTTGGCAGGAATGCTTTATGATTCGCTGCGACATAAAATTATGCCTTTGGCTGATGACGTTATTGTTTACCCAGCGCATGGAGCCGGTTCTGCGTGTGGTAAAAACCTAAGCAAAGAAACTGTTGGCGTTTTAGGAGAGCAAAAGAAAACCAACTACGCTTTAAGAGAGGACATGAGCAAGGAAGAATTCATAAAAGAAGTGCTTGATGGTATTGCACCTCCACCTCAGTATTTTGCAAAAAATGCCATGATGAACAAGGTAGGCTATGATGCTTTTGACACTGTTTTAAAAACAGGTGATATTCCTTTAAACCCAGAAGAATTTGAAGCTATGGCAAATCATGAATCTGCTTTGGTTTTAGACGTAAGACCACAGGGCGAATTTGTAAAAGGCCATATCCCAAATTCAATTTTTATTGGTCTCAACGGTTCTTTTGCTCCTTGGGTTGGTGCACTGATTACAGACATAAAACAACCAATAGTGTTGGTTGTACCAGAGGGCAAATCAGCTGAAGCCGTAACGCGATTATCTCGTGTGGGTTATGACAATACTTTAGGTTATCTAGAAGGTGGCATTGAAGCATGGAAAGCTGCCGGAAAAGACATTGAAACCCTAGAGTCCATAACAGCCGACGAATTTGCAGATAGAGCAAAAGAAAATGACATCAACATCCTAGATGTACGAAAAGATGGGGAATACCAATCTATGCATTTAGAAAATGCACAACATCTCTCGCTGGACTTTATCAATGAAAAAATGAATGAAGTCTCTAAGGACAAAACGTACTATATTCACTGTGCTGGCGGATATCGTTCTGTAATTGCAGCATCGATTTTAAAAGCAAGAGGATTTGACAAACTTGTTGATATCGCTGGTGGTTTTGGTGCCATTAAGAAAACGGATTTACCAACAACGGATTTTGTTTGCCCTTCGACTTTGTAATTTGATAACAACACAAAAATAAAAAGGTTGCAAATGCAACCTTTTTTTATACAATTTCAGCACTTAAACCAGCTTGAAGAAGTTTAGAACAACGTGGTTTTAAATCATCATAAGAGCCTGTTTTTACCGTACACTTTCCTTTATAATGTACAATAATGGCACATTGCTCTGCTTGTTCTGGCACATGGTCGCAAGCATAAATTAGGGTATCAATGACATGATCAAAGGTATTGACATCATCATTGAATAAAACGATTTCATTTTGTTTTAATATGTCTTCTTCGAGAAGTAGTTCTTCGGATTGTTTTTCTTTTATGCCCATTGGGATTAGGTATTTAAGCTAATTTAAAAAAAATTCAATTTAAAAACGAAAAAGAATACTATATAGACATAATTGAAATGTTAAAACTTCAATTTTAAACATAACTTGTAAGAACTCCATGACAGGACTTTGTTTTAATTTGAAATTCTACCAATAAAAAATGGGTTACTTACTAGTAAGCAACCCATTAATAATTTGGTGACAAAAAGTATTGTTCTAACTACTTAGTTACAAGGACCGAGATAATTCCATCCACTAGAAGTTCGTTCGTACAAACTTCCATTATAAGTTACGCGATCACCAGGACTGTAACTTGTACCACTATTCCACGCAGCCACTCCATCACATGGACCAGAGGTTGATTGTGAATATAGATATTCTAATGCTGTGATATCATTTCCATTAAATTCACCATCTGCACTAGTAGAAAAACATGCCTGCATAATCGATGTAACGTCCGTACCTGTTGGAGTACCTGGTATGTGCACTGCGCCATTAGAACCTTGTCCTTCGTTATTATAAGAACCACAACTTGCACGGTCAAACCAATCTGAATGACGGAAACCAACCGAGTGACCAATTTCATGTGTAATCACATGCTCGTTCACATTAGTTGAAAACTGCTCTATACCATAAATCTGAATATACTTATGTGGCTGCCCACTTGAATTAGGAAACCCTGCTACACCTCCAGTACCATTAGGATTATTAACCGTGTTGTCATAAACTACCATATCCGCTGCTTGATGATTGGTACCAAAGGTTAGGTTAAATTGTAGAGTTGTATTAAGATTGTTGTAGTTGTCTACCGCATACTGCAAAGCTGTGCGAGCCTTACTAGTTAAAGCTTGACTACCACCTGTATATCCTAAAATATCAATGGTAAGATAAGCTCCCTCTACAAGATTATAGGTACTATATTGGCGCCCTTCAGCACCACCACCAATTAAATCATTAAGGTCTTCAAATGTAAAAGTGATATCGCTGCCTATATAAATGCGTTCTTCTATTGTACCATCAGGTAAATGAAAATCGCCTCTAGACACAATACCAGCATCAATATCCAAAGCCGATATGGCTTCGAGCAGGTCGGTATCTGTAACTAAGGTTCTGTTATCTAAATTATTCATATTAATGATCATATCTTCTTGAAAATTAGAAGTGTCATCGATATTATCGTCCTTTTCACAAGCTGTAAATACCAGTGTAAAAACTGAAAAGGCAATTGCTAAATATTTTAATGGTTTTTTCATTTTTAAAATGTTTAAATTAGTTGAATTGTTTTATACGTTTACGTAAACAATTGCATAGGTAAATCTGGGTCGATACGTATCGATGTATCAACAGAAAATCTGCTACAATTAAAATAATATTATTTGTATAAATATACGTAGAAAAGAGAAACTTAGATTACGGAAAAACCACACTTTTTTATATTTTTATGTTAAATTAACACAAAATATTGAGGATTACTTAAAAAATAATGTAATAAATTAAGAATTATTCAATTTTAAACTGAGCAGCTATCCATCTGTTTTTAAGAGTTTTATCTTCGAAAATTAAATTATTTTCGAGGCATTTTTGGGTAATAAGTTCTAAATCATCTTCGTAAAAACCACTTAAGAAAAGTTTCCCGTTTTTATTCAAACTTTTTGCATAAGCAGGTATATCTTGGAGTAAGATATTTCTATTGATGTTTGCAATAATACAGTCATATTTTTGATTCTGGAGAAAGGAAACATCTCCTTCATGTACTGAAATATTTTCACATTGGTTGCGCTCTACATTTTCTAAGCTATTAACATAACACCAATTATCAATATCAACAGCATCTAATTTGGTGGCTCCAACTTTTTCAGCCAAAATTGCCAAAACACCAGTTCCGCAACCCATATCCAAAACCGATTTGTCTTTAAAATCATTTTTCAAGATATGCTGAATCATCATGTGCGTAGTTTCATGATGTCCAGTGCCAAAACTCATTTTTGGTTCGATTATTAAATCATATTTGGTGTTTGGCTTGTCATGAAAAGGCGCTCTTACCGTTACCAAATCATCAACAACGATGGGCTTAAAGTTCTTTTCCCATTCTGCGTTCCAGTTGGTTTGTTCTATTTCATTGAACTCGTATGTGATCTTAAACTCATTAGAATTTAAAATATGGATATCATCGAGAATATTCTTATTCCAATCCTCTTTTTGAATGTAGGCCGTTACACCAGAATTGTTTTCAACAAAACTTTCAAAACCTGCATAACCTAATTCTGCAATCAGGATTTCCGTTGCTGGTTGTAGTGGTTCGACTTTAAAATCGTAGCCTATGTAGATGGTGTTAGACATTTAAAACGCATTTACAATTGCGTAAAAATCCTCTGCTTTGAGTGAAGCTCCTCCGATTAAACCACCATCTACATCTGGCTTAGAAAAAATCTCCTTTGCATTGTTTGGTTTAACACTTCCTCCATAAAGAATAGAAACTGAGTTAGCGACATCATTACCATATTTATCAGCTAGCGTTTTTCTAATAAAAGCATGCATATCTTGTGCTTGGTCTGGAGTTGCAGTTTCTCCTGTCCCAATAGCCCAAACAGGTTCATAAGCTAGAACAATGTTCTTAAAAGCATCGGCTCCCAAATGAAACAGTGCGTTTTTTATTTGGCTCTCAACGACTGCCTCCTCTTTTCCCGCTTTACGATCTGCTAATTCTTCACCAAAACAAAAAATCACTCGCATTTCATTATTTAGTGCGGCATCAACTTTTTTTGCCAAAGACTCATCCGTTTCATTAAAGTAAGCTCGACGTTCACTATGTCCTAAAATGACGGTTTGAATGCCTACACTTTTCAGCATACTTGCACTCACTTCACCTGTATAGGCACCATTTTCTGCAAAATGCATATTCTGAGCAATCACCTCTATATCCTCTTGCCTCAAAGCTTCAAAAGCGTGCCATAAGTTTGTAAATGTTGGCGCTATCATCACCTCGGCATCAGAAGTTTGGGTTTGTTGCTTTAAATCGGTGATCAGAGCTTTGGTTTCTGATAGTTGATTATTCATTTTCCAGTTTCCGGCTACAATATGTTTTCTCATAATAATGAAAATTGTTAATTTAAATGCGGTTCTAAGCTACTCCTTGGAATAAACAAAAGTAATTATTTTAATACTTCTATGATGTTTTTGTCGTCTGCTTCTATGGCTTTGAATAGTTTGATGTTTCCTTCAGTATCCACAACCATATACCTTGGAATCCAATCGAGGTCTAAAAAATCACCAAATGGACCATCCCAACCCGATTGCATATAGTAATGTTCTCCTTCAATTTTAAACCTATCGATTCCTTTTTTCCAAAGTTCTTGTTTTCTATCCAATGATAGAAACAGAAAGGTTGCATCTGGGAATTTTTTCTGTAATTTTTTGACTTTAGGCATCCCTTCTATACAATCGCGACACCATGTTGCCCAAACATCAATGACTATTTGTTTGCCTTCATACTGCTTAATTATGTCTTTAAACTGAACAGATTCACCTTCTAGAGAAATAAAGGTGTCATTCATCGCAGCTTCCGAAAATGTTGTTGGCGTTTCCATATTGCAGCCCAATAGCATAACCAAAACGATTAAGATAATATTCACATGTATGTGTTTCATTGAGTTCAAATTCTAATTCTAATTGATAGATTTAAGACAACTTAACCCTTGGGTCGAGCCATGCATACATAACATCAACTAAAATATTGATGGTGATAAATACTATAGCGATGACTAAAACAGCACCCATAATTACAGGCAAATCTAGAGTATTCAATGCATTTACGATTTCTTTTCCTAAACCGTTCCAGCCAAAAATATACTCCACAAAAACCGCACCAGCCAACATCGAAGCAAACCAACCAGAAATTGCCGTTACGACAGGATTCAATGCATTTTTTACAGCATGTTTTTTTATGACTTGATATTCACTTAAACCCTTGGCTCTTGCTGTCCTAATATATTCTTGACCCATAACTTCTAATAATGAATTTCGCATCAGCTGAATTACAACTGCCAATGGACGAATACCTAAAACTATGGCCGGAAGTATTAAGTTTTTCCATTGAATGGTCATTTTTTCACCAAAGTCATCGAGCTCATATAAACTCCCTGTCATTTCAAGATTAGTGTATTTATGCAACACAAATCCAAAGAACCATGCAAATAAAATGGCACTAAAAAAAGACGGTACACTCATACCTAACGTACTTAAAACCTGAATGGACTTATCTATCCATGTATCTCTATATAATGCAGAAATAATTCCGAATATAATTCCTATAATAATAGCAATTATGATTGCTGAAACGGCTAAAACAAAAGTGTTGGGAATGGTTTCTCCAATGACTTCGGTTACTTTTTTACCTTGTTTGGTAAAAGACTCCCTTAGATATGGCGTTTTAATAACCGTAGTGGTATTCCCTAAACTGAACAGTTTTGAAGCATTATATTTGTTTGGACTTAAATGCGTATAATCTTCCGAGCTATTAGAATGAAAAGATATTGGCGATAAATCATTAAGGTAATATAAAAACTGTGTTCCTAATGGTTTATCAAAACCATACTTTTTCTTTACAGCTTCAACCTGCTCAGCAGTTTGGTTTTGCCCTAGCATCATTTTGGCAGGATCGCCAGGAAGGATTGTAAACAAAAAGAAAATAACCGTAACCACACCAATTAAGGTGATGAATGCATAGAATAGTTTATTTACGAGATATTTTATCAAATTAAAGTTCTATATCCTCAATATCATTCCAATGTGCCTTGTCAACCACAGTACCTTTGTCAAGGATAACAATTCCAGGATTAGAGCGTACAATGGTCTTAATCACTTTTTCGTCGCACAAGTAAAAATCAAAATTAAGATTATGGTCTTGCTTTACTTGTTGTTTTTCAGCTTCGCCAGATGATGTTAAGCCGATAACGGTATAACCTTTGGCCATAGCTTTATCTGTAAATGCTTTTAGCTTAACTACTCCGTCTTCCTCTGCTTTTGAAATGTTATACATCGCTACGATTAAAAGGTTTTCCACATCCAAAAAATGCGACGTTAAATCTTCATCTACAGACTCAATTGAAAAATCCTGTATTGGTGGAATATAGCCTTCGTCAATGGTTTCGGTTTCTACACCAATATACTCTCCATCAACTTGGGGATAACTACCATTTGTAACAAATTCCTGTTCTTCACCATTTACTTTAAATGTCCATGTGTATTCTAATATAGGTTTTTGCGCATCCTCTGGAATGGTCATTTGTTCTTTAATATTCTTCCCAATAGCATATGCCCTAAAATCTATTGCAGGCAAATGCATTAATACATGGTACCCAAACCAAAGTGATGCTATAAAACTGAGTAAAGCTATTACTGTAGTTGGCAGCTTAGTGAATATGGGTTTAATGTGTTTTAATCCGTACACCAATATTAAAATCAACACCAGAAGAATGACGTCTTTAGTAAAACTCTCCCAAGGTGTCAGTTTTAAAGCGTCACCAAAGCAACCACAATCTTTTACTTTATCAAAATATGCCGAATAAAACGTTAGAAATGTAAAAAACACAATCATTGCCAATAAGCTATAGACTGTGAATTTTGGCTTGTAACCAATTAGAAGAAACACTCCCAAAACCACTTCAAAGACTACAACAAATACAGAAATCAATAATGCATACGGAATTAAGAATTCCATATTTAAAACATCTTCGCCAAAGTATTCTTGTAATTTGTACGAAAAGCCCAAAGGGTCATTCAGTTTTATAAATCCTGAAATGATAAATAGGGCACCGACTAATATTCTGCTTATTTGAACTAAATACTTCATATTTTTTTGTCATTCCTGCGTAGGCAGGAATCTAATTGTTTTTTTAATATTTATAGTGGATTCCTGTCTTCGCAGGAATGACAATTATTCACCTTCCCCCAAATGAATCATGGCGAAAACCGCATAATTAATCATGTCTTGATAATTAGCATCAATACCTTCGCTTACAATAGTTTTGCCCGCGTTATCTTCAATCTGCTTTACGCGCAATAACTTTTGAAGGATTAAATCCGTTAGGGAACTTACACGCATGTCTCGCCAAGCTTCACCATAATCATGGTTTTTGTTCATCATCAATTGTTTGGTCAACGCAATTTTCTCATCATAAAGTTGAGCGGCTTCATCAGTGTTCATATCAGGTTGTTCTACAACACCTTTTTCCAATTGAATTAAAGCCATTATACAATAATTAATAATGCCAATAAACTCGCTTACTTCACCTTCATCAACCTTTCTAACTGCATTTTGTTGCAAACTACGAATACGTTGTGCCTTTATAAAAATTTGATCCGTAAGTGATGGTAATCTCAAAATTCTCCATGCACTACCATAATCACTCATTTTATTCACAAAAAGCGCTCTGCATTTGGCGACAACAGCATCGTACTGCTTTGATGTATCTTGCATCTAAAAACTATTATTATTTTGCGTAAATTTCGCTTATTTAGTCCAAAGTTCAAAGTTACGCGTTCAATGTTTTTATAAGCATTTACGAATTTGGAAATATGTTAATAACTTTGAGTCTTAAATTTTAAAATCTTGAACCATCCAATAACCATAAACTGCAAAGGCAAATTAATTGACCTATTCACACCAAAAGTGATGGGTATTCTCAATGTAACACCAGATTCGTTCTACGATGGCGGCACGTACAAAGATGAATCTGCGATTCTGAAACAAGTAGAGACTATGCTTAGTGAAGGTGCGACTTTTATTGATGTTGGTGGTTACAGTTCGCGACCTGGCGCAGATGAAGTCAGCGAACAGGAAGAACTAAAGCGTGTGGTGCCTATTGTGGAATTAATCTTGAAATATTTTACGGATACTTTAATCTCTGTGGACACTTTTAGAAGTGAAGTTGCCAAACAAAGTATAGAAGCAGGTGCTGCCATGGTGAATGATATTTCAGCGGGAAAACTTGATGACAACATGATGTCAACGGTTGGAAAATTAGGCGTACCCTACATTATGATGCACATGAAAGGCAATCCACAAACCATGCAACAGCAAACGGATTATGACGATTTGTTAATGGACATCAATTTGTATTTTGCTGAACGGATTGCCGCTGCACATAAGGCAAAAATCAATGATATTATCATAGATCCTGGTTTTGGGTTTGCTAAAACCTTAGAACAAAACTACAAGCTGCTCAACCATATGGAATTGCTTCAAATTACGGACCAACCGATTTTAGCTGGTGTCTCAAGAAAATCCATGATATACAAAGCACTAGGCACAACTGCAGACAATGCACTTAACGGTACAACTGCTTTACATATGATAGCTTTAGAAAAAGGGGCGAAAATTCTTCGGGCACATGATGTTAAGGAAGCTGTGGAATGTGTCACACTTTTTAACCAACTTAAGACCAAATAAATGAAGCGTTACATACACCTACTATTTATTTTATTTCTGCTGAATTGTGATAAAGAACGCATTGTACAATTACCAGAAATTGAAAATGCTAAAATTACAGAGGTTAAGGATGTATCACCAGCTTATATTTTTTATGACGAAACCCAACCAGACTCAACACTTTTTAACAGAAAGAACCTCATCGGCACAACAAATTGGTTAGTTAACGTGGATAAACGCTTAACACTAAAACAAGCCATACCACATATTCAGTATTTACAAGACAAACGCAAAAAAGCATCCATGCACAAAAATGAAGATGCCAAGAATTACTTTACTTGTAATGATACTAGTTTGGGTAGTTTAGGGTTTGTTGAGTTTACGGATGTAAATTATATTATTGATATTGAAAATTATAAACCCGTGGATGAGGCACCAATTGACAATGAAATTAAATACGTGCTTATCCATTTTTTTAATAACGATTATTTGAATATAACTGAATTTTTAAGTGATAAACAGACCAAAGACCAAACGCTTGAAATTGATAAGTATTTTAATTCAGATTTATTTACGGAATATCGAAAAAACAAAAATATAATCAATATTTCATTTGATATTAGAATGAGTTTTCAATTGTATATAAGATTAAAACATAAAGTTATGGACTACACAAATGAAATGTCCAAAATAAATAATGATGAATTCATTTATTAACTTAAATTCTTAAATTAGCAAAAACCGTTAACCTTTGGAAAACTTACAACTTTGGGATTTTAGATTTATAGATTTTGTAGATGTCTTCCTTGTTGCCATACTACTCTATTACATCTATAAACTGGTTAAAGGCACGGTTGCCATCAATATTTTTATTGGTATTCTTATCATCTATTTTGCCTGGCGCTTAACGGATTATCTGCAAATGCAAATGCTGTACAGCATCTTTGATGGCTTTATGAAAGTGGGTATTATTGCACTTATTGTGGTCTTTCAGCCAGAAATCAGAAAGTTTTTGCTACTCGTAGGTTCTACCAATATTGGTGGTAAAAAGGGAATTTTTAAAAACTTTAAATTCCTGAAAAACGATGACCAAACCACTACTGACGTTGATGCTATTATTAATGCCTGCAATAGAATGGGAACCACAAATACTGGTGCGCTCATAGTGATAGAACGTAATAATAATCTCGATTTTTTGACCAACACTGGTGATTCCATGAATATTCTGGTTTCACAACCCATTATAGAAAGCATCTTTTTTAAAAACAGCCCATTGCACGATGGTGCAATTATCATTGACAATAATGTTGTAAAAGCAACTCGAGTTATTCTACCTGTAAATAATGAAAAGAATATTCCAGAACGTTTTGGATTGCGACACAGAGCTGCAGTTGGTATCACCGAAAAAACTGATGCTTTGGCTATTGCAGTTAGCGAAGAAACCGGGCAAATCTCATATATAAAGAATGGAGAGTTTGTAATGTTTAAGGACACTGATGACCTTATTAAAAAAATTAAACAAGATCTAGTTTAGTGAATTGTAAAAATTGCAATAAAGACCTACGTGAAACTCAAAAATTCTGCGATGAGTGTGGTGCTAAAGTGATCCAGAATAGATTGACTCCAAAGGTGCTTGCAGCTCAGGTTAATGAACAGTTTATCTCAATTGACAACAAGTTTTTTAGAACGTTTATTGATTTATTCAAGAAACCTGAAACAGTTATTGAGGGATACATTAATGGTACACGGAAGAAATATATTGATGTACTTCAGTATTTTGCAATTTCCTTGACTCTTGCTGGTATTCAAGTTTTTTTAATGACCACTTTTTTTAGGGAGGCCTTAGAGTTCGATTCCGAATTTCTAAACACCATTGCCAAGGCACCTGGTAATGAACATAATCCTTTTTTAAATTCAGGTTTTGATGGCATGACTAATTACCAAGGTCTCATATATATAATAATGGTTCCTTTTTCAGCTTTAGGGTCTTGGACTGTTTATTATTTTTTTGGAGATAAGCGCTATAATTTTACCGAGCACATGGTTATTAATTTGTATTATTCTGCTCAAATAATCATTGTTACTGCTGTTTTCAGTATTTTATTCCTAGTTTTTGGATTAAACTATTTGATCGTCTCTGCGCTTATAACTCTACCAACGTTTATATATTTTGGGTTCGTTCTAAAACGAGTATTTAAAGAAAGTTTTTGGGAAACAACAGCAAAATTCATATTGGTAATGTTAGTCTATTTATTTGCATTTATACTTCTTATGCTTATAATTGGATTAATAATAGGAATCGTAATCGCATTAAATAAATGAATTGCAAAAACTGCCATACCGACTTACATGAAAATGACGATTACTGCAAAAGATGTGGTGGCAAAGTCATTAGAAAACGATTATCCTTCAAGAATCTGTTTGAGCATTTAAGCGAAACATTTTTCAATTATGATAACAAGCTACTTAGAACATTTGTTCAGCTTTTTAAAAAACCAGAAGATGTTATTGTAGGTTATATTAATGGCGTACGAAAAAAATATATAAACCCCATTAGTTTTTTTGGTCTGGCATTGACTTTATCTGGTCTTTCTATTTTTATTATGCAGAAGTTTTACATTCAGCATTTAGATTTTTCTAGCTTGTTTAAGGGTATAGAAGCGTCTCAAAATATCGCTAAAGCAACTTCTGGTACTGCGATGGAGTACAATTCTTTAATTTACTCTTGCTTTGTACCCTTATTTGCTTTAATATCTTGGATTGTTTTTTTAGATAAAAAGTATAATCTGACTGAACATATTATTATCTACTTGTATTCAATGTCCTTATTAAGTATCTTAATGGTAATCACCTCGCAATTAGTACTGTTAACTATACCAAGTAGTTATTTATTCTTTAGTATGTTGTCTTGGCCTCTAATGTTTTTATACCACTGCTATATACTAAAACGCATTTTTAAATTGTCTGTTGGAGACCTTTTTCTAAAGGGTTTGATTGCACTTGCTTTATTCTTTGTAGTCTATGTTATAATATCAATAGCCGTTTTTTTAATAATGTTAGCTACAGGTGTTATAAGCTTTGAAGATTTTATACCAAAATAACACTACTGTTAAATAGTTTCAGCCTTTAAGAACTGTACTTCGTATAGGTTTTTATAGTACCCGTCTTTCTTTTTAAGAAGTGATTTGTGAGTGCCCATTTCAACAATCTGCCCAGCATCCATAACAATGATTTTATCCGCCTGCTGTATAGTTGCCAAGCGATGCGCTATCACAATAGACGTTCTGCCTTTAGTTATAGTATCCGTAGCATCTTGTATCAATTGCTCAGAATAGGAATCTACAGAAGATGTTGCTTCATCCAATATCAAAATACTAGGATTAGTAACATAAGCTCTTAAAAACGAAATCAATTGACGTTGACCAGAAGACAGCATCACACCACGTTCCTTAACATTATAATGATAACCACCTGGAAGTGATGTAATAAATTCATGAATACCTATAGCTTTTGCTGCCGTTACAACATCTTCTTCAGTTATGTACTCATTGTTTAAGGTGATATTGTTTAGAATCGTGTCTGCAAATAAAAACACATCTTGAAGCACCACAGCAATTTGGTTTCGCAATGAGCTTAGGGTCATCTCCTTAATATCTGTATTATCAATCTTTATGGTACCAGAATTAATTTCATAAAAACGATTCAACAAATTAATAATCGTAGATTTACCTGCACCAGTTGCTCCAACAATGGCAACTGTTTCACCTGCTTCAACATTAAATGAAACCCCTTTTAGAACCTCTTCGTCTTTTATATACGAGAATCTAACATTATCAAATTCTATATCTCCTTTAAAATGATTGGCCTCTAACGTACCAGCATCATCGATATTGGATTTGGTATCCAACACTCTAAAGACGCGATCCGCTGCAACCATACCCATTTGTAACGTATTGAATTTATTCGCGATTTGGTTCAATGGTCTAAACAATAATGGAATAAACATGGTAAAAGCGATTAAATCACCCATTGAAGCCGTTTGCCCAACTACCGTATTTAATCCACCGATCCAAATCACGGCTCCCATAGTTAATGATGATACAAATTCAGCTATAGGAAAGAAAATAGAATTGTACCAAACCGTTTTTAACCATCCTTTTTTATGTCGCTCGTTGATCTGTTTAAACTTTCTATATTCAGTAGTTTCTCGCGTAAACAATTGCAAAATTTTCATTCCGGTAACACGCTCTTGCACGAAGGAATTCAAATTAGAAACTTCAGTGCGTACATCTTCAAAAGCGCGTTTCATATACTTCTGAAATATTTTTGTAGCAATGACAATAATTGGAAGTGTGGTAAATACTATGAGTGCCAATTTCCAATTCATATAAAACATCACACCAGCAACAACAACCATCTTTAGAATATCACTAAATATCATAAAGAGACCTTGTCCAAAAATATCAGCAATACGCTCCATATCAGTTACTGCTCTTGTAATGAGAACTCCAACAGAAGATTTATCAAAATAGGTCATTTTAAATTTTAGGATATGCTTAAATAATTTTACACGAATATCCTTAACAACAGATTGCCCTAACCAACTCGCATAATAGATAAACAGCAATTGTGAAATGACTTCAAGAATCAGAAGCACCAGCATTGCAGCCACATAGAGCACAAAACCATCGTATTTTCTTTCCGCTATTTGAGTGTCTATGGCTTGTTGCAGCACATAAGGCCTTAAAGCTCCAAAAGCTGCAAGCCCGATGACACAAACCAATGAAATAATAAAAACATTTCTGTATGGTTTTATGTACTGTAGCAATCGCTTAAAGAGCGATACATCAAATATTTTTTTCTTACTTGCTTCTGCCATCTTTAGTTTCCGCAAAGGCGGAAATCCCTTTAATTAATTTTTATACTATCCGGATAAACAATCTCAACCAAATATAATCCATGTGCAGGAACCGAAAAACCCGCTTTGCCTCTATCTTTAGAAGCTATAATTTTATGTAAATCGTCTGGTTGTAATTTTCCTAAACCAATATTTACCATTGTGCCAACAATTGCCCTAACCATATTGCGCAAAAAACGATTTGCTGAAATCGTAAATACAAGCTGATCAGATTTTTTAGTCCAATAGGCTTCCTTTATATCACAATTATACGTTTTTACATCTGTATTACTCTTAGAAAAGCATTGAAAATCTTTATACTCAAATAAGATTTTGCAAGCTTCATTCATAGCATCAACATTTAATGGCAAATGCACTTGATAAGTAAAGTCATAATCAAATACGTTTTTTGATGTAGAAACCTTATAATTATAAGTTCTACTTATAGCATCAAAACGAGCATGAGCCTCTTGCGCTACCTTAAAAACAGAATGAATTGCCACATCCTTTGGTAAAAACGAATTCAATTTATAAACTAAATCATTAGGTTCAAAATTGCCATCAAAATCAAAATGAGCAAACATCTGTGAAGCATGCACACCTGTATCGGTCCTGCCTGCTCCTGTGATACTGATGTTGTTTTTTAAAATAGTACTCAATGCTTTTTCCAAAACCTCTTGCACACTAATTGCGTTGGGCTGATTTTGCCACCCATGATAAGCTTTGCCGTTGTATGAAAGTTCGATGAAAAATCGCAATAGAAATCTTACTTTTGTGAAAAGACAAAGATAAAGTTTTAGTTGCTAAAGAAATCTTAAATTAAAAGAGATTCCCACTTTCGCAGGAATAATAAATATTGAAATAAATACAGCCAGGTGAAAAAAATACTCCTTTTATCAGACACACATAGCTACATAGATGACGCAATTCTTAATCATGTAAAACAAGCTGATGAAGTATGGCACGCTGGCGACATTGGAGATTTATCAGTAACCGATAATATTAAAAAACTGAAACCGCTTCGTGCCGTTTATGGTAATATTGATGATGCTAAAGCAAGAAGAGAGTTCCCATTACATAACAGGTTTAAATGCGAGGAGGTAGATGTTTGGATAACTCATATTGGTGGTTATCCTCCAAAATACAACAATAGCGTTAGAGAGGAACTCAAAAATAATCCACCAGATTTATTTATTTGTGGGCATTCCCATATTCTAAAGGTTATGCCAGATAAAAAACTAAACCTTCTGCACATCAATCCCGGAGCAGTTGGTAAACATGGGTTTCACAAAGCCAGAACCATGTTACGGTTTAAGATTGACGGAAAGGATATAAGGGACTTGGAAGTTATTGAGTTCCCATCCTAAATCCTTCCCAAACGGAAGGCCTTCTCCGCTTTATACATTATACTTTAGGTAGATTAACAATCTTTTTTCAACATTAATTATACATCCATTTTCCGAATTAGTGAAAGTTCCTTCCCTTTGGGAAGGTTAGGATGGGCCAATAAAAAACCCAGACGGCAGCGTCTGGGTTCTTCACACTAATATACTAAGATTTTAGGTTCATCGTAATCGATCTACAGATTTTACGAGATCTTCGTCCTTTTTTATAGCCTTGTTAGCCAAGACTAAACACACAATAGAAAAAATAGGAAGAAGAATCCCAATACCTTTCTCAGAAACGTTAGTTTCTCCAGATAAATTTAGAGATTGATAAACAAAGATTCCTAGTAAAATAAAGTTTAATATTATATTAAGTCGTCCCAACATAAATTGAGACTTTCTGTTTTTAAATCTAAAAATAGACACTATTGAAAAGAAAGCTGATGCTAAAAACAATCCAAATACATAGTTTATGTCATCGGCAAACACCTTAGCACCTTCCATATTTGTCCATAAATGAAACACATAGATGAGTCCAGCAGAGATGCCAGCAGCTAAAAATAAATAGAGTGTCTGTACGCGTTGTATCATTATCTTTATTAAAAAAGCAACGCAAAATTAGCAGTTTATTTTTAAAAAAGATAAATATTATTGAAAATAAAGTTGTATAATTGCAATAGAAAGAAGTAACATACTGAGTTGCATCTATCTAATCTTCCAAATTAATTTCACTTTTTTTCTTTTTATTTCATTTAGAAAATCTTGAATTAATAATATCAAAATTATAATACATTATACAACATACGAATGTTTGAAATTTCACAGTTAAAAGCTAAGAAGCTTCCTGAGTTACAGGATATAGCTAAACAACTAAGCGTACCAAAATACCGCAGTTTAAAAAAATTAGACTTAGTTTATCAAATTCTTGATTACCAAGCAGCAAATCCTGAAGCGGTAAAAGCTAAGGCAGAACCTGACAACTCACAACCAAAACAACAAACCAAGCCTCAGCAAAAGCGAGCAAGAGTTCAGAATAAACCTCAGGACAATAAAGATCAAAAACCTTCAGATTCTTCTGATAAGAAAGAGGAAACCAAACCTAAGGACAACAAACCTAGTAACGATAGGTCTAACAATAAGAGGCAGGACAATAAGTCTAACGATCGTAATGACGACAATAGACGTTCTAACAGCAACCAAAAAAACGATAACAGACAAAATCGTAATAAGGACAACCGGAATAATAATTCAAAGAACAATGGTAACAAGGATAACAGAAACCGTTATCGTGAGCCAGATTTTGAATTTGATGCTATTATTGAAAGTGAAGGTGTTTTAGACATTATGCAAGATGGTTATGGTTTTTTAAGATCATCTGATTATAACTATTTAACATCTCCTGATGACATCTATGTGTCTCAGTCTCAAATTAGATTATTTGGACTTAAAAAAGGGGATACCGTTCTTGGTCATGTAAGACCACCAAAAGAAGGTGAGAAATATTTCCCTTTAATAAAAGTGAGTAAAATAAATGGTCAAGACCCTAATGTGGTTAGAGATCGTGTGGCTTTTGAGCATTTAACACCTTTATTCCCTAAGGAAAAATTTAATCTTGCCGATAGACAAAGTACTATTTCTACCAGAATTATGGACTTGTTTGCACCAATAGGTAAAGGACAGCGTGGTATGATTGTATCACAGCCAAAAACTGGTAAAACTATGTTACTTAAGGATGTTGCTAATGCAATTGCAGCTAATCATCCTGAAGTATACCAAATGATATTGCTTATAGATGAGCGTCCTGAAGAGGTTACCGATATGCAACGTAATGTACGTGGTGAGGTAATCGCCTCAACTTTTGATAAAGAAGCGCACGAACATGTGAAGATTGCAGATATCGTTCTTGAAAAAGCAAAACGCTTGGTAGAATGTGGTCACGATGTGGTTATTCTTTTAGATTCTATTACACGTTTGGCAAGAGCTTACAATACAGTACAGCCGGCTTCTGGAAAAATCTTATCAGGTGGTGTTGATGCTAATGCACTTCACAGACCAAAACGATTCTTTGGTGCGGCACGTAATATTGAAAATGGTGGATCACTAACCATCATTGCAACAGCATTGACGGAAACAGGTTCTAAAATGGATGAAGTTATCTTTGAAGAATTTAAAGGAACTGGTAATATGGAACTTCAACTAGATCGTAAGATATCTAACAGAAGAATTTTCCCAGCTATAGATCTAACATCATCAAGTACTAGACGAGATGATTTATTACTAGACGAAAATACGATTCAAAGAATGTGGGTAATGCGTAAGTATCTTGCTGATATGAATCCTGTAGAAGCTATGGAGTTTATTAATGATAGATTTAAACAGACAAGAAACAATGAAGAGTTCCTTATTTCTATGAATGGATAGAACTTTTCTTTATTATATGTAATAGAAAAACCTTAAACTTAATTGTTTAAGGTTTTTTTATTGGATTTATTATACAAACAAGGTAACAAAAAAGCCTCCTCAAAATGAGAAGGCTTTAAATATCTTAGTGGTTTCTGCAATTATAATGCAGCAACATGTTTAGTTAATTGAGACTTTAAATTAGCAGCTTTATTAGAATGAATCACATTCTTCTTTGCTAACTTATCAATCATACTATGTACAGAAGGTAACATTTTTTGTGCTTCTTTAGCATCAGTTACTTCTCGTAATTTTTTTATAGCACTACGAGTAGTTTTGTGCTGATATCTGTTAAGCACTCTTCTTCTTTCGTTACTTCTAATTCTTTTTAAAGCTGACTTATGATTTGCCATTTTATTTTTTCTTATTAAAAATTGTAGCCCGTAGGGGAATCGAACCCCTCTTACCAGGATGAAAACCTGGCGTCCTAGCCGATAGACGAACGGGCCATTTGGTTATTTACTTATTTAAATGAACCAACAATGTTTCCATTGCGGATGCAAAAATACAACTATTTTTAAATGTTGCAACTACTAGTATATATTTTTTGAAAAAAAATTAATATGCCTTAGCAAAAAGTACACGTTGACTAGACGGATTTCCCGTAAGTACACATTCTCCAGACTCTTTTTTATTGTCTATTGGAATGCATCTTATAGTTGCCTTGGTCAATTCTTTTATTTTTTGTTCGGTTTCAGCCGTACCATCCCAATGTGCTGAAATGAATCCTGATTTGTTTTTCAAAACTTTTTTAAACTCTTCAAAATCATCGACCTCTGTTATATGAGTATCTCTATAGTTTAATGCTTTAGTAAATAAGCTTTCCTGAATTTCCTCAAGTAAATCTTCTACAACTACATTTATTCTATCTAAGATTACCGTTTCCTTTGTAAATGTATCACGCCTTGCAACTTCTACCGTTTCATCTTCAAGATCTTTCGGTCCTATAGCAATTCTTAATGGTACTCCTTGCAATTCATGTTGTGCAAATTTGGCACCTGGTCTTAGTGTATCTCTTTTATCAAACTTAACACTGATGTTACGTTCTTTTAAATCACTTATAATTTCATCTGCCACTTCGCTGATCGCATCAAATTGTTCCTCATTCTTATATATAGGTACAATAACAACTTGATATGGTGCTAAGTTTGGTGGTAAAACTAAACCTTTATCATCACTATGTGTCATTATTAAAGCTCCCATCAACCTTGTTGAAACTCCCCAAGATGTAGCCCAAACATAATCTTGTTTACCCTCTTTATTTGTGAATTTAACATCAAAAGCTTTAGCGAAATTTTGCCCTAAGAAGTGTGATGTCCCAGCCTGAAGCGCCTTACCATCTTGCATCAATGCTTCTATACACATGGTTTCTTCTGCACCCGCAAAACGTTCACTTTCAGTTTTTAAACCTTGTATTACAGGAATAGCCATAAAATTCTCAGCAAATTTTGCGTATATACCATTAATTAACCTAGTCTCCTCCCAAGCTTCATCTTTTGTAGCGTGTGCCGTATGACCTTCTTGCCATAAAAACTCAGCAGTTCGAAGAAATAATCTAGTTCTCATTTCCCAACGAACTACGTTTGCCCATTGATTCACTAAGATTGGCAAATCTCTATAACTCTGTATCCAACCTTTATAGGTACTCCAAATAATGGCTTCACTTGTTGGTCTTACCACAAGCTCTTCCTCTAATTTGGCTTCTGGATCAACTCTAAGTTTTCCTTCATTATCTGGATCATTCTGTAATCTATAATGTGTTACCACAGCACATTCCTTGGCAAAACCTTCTGCATTTTTCTCTTCCGCCTCAAACAAACTTTTAGGTACAAACAATGGAAAATAAGCATTTTGATGGCCAGTTTCCTTGAACATTCTATCCAATTCCGCTTGCATTTTTTCCCAAATTGCATAACCATAAGGCTTTATTACCATGCAACCTCTAACGGCTGAATTTTCAGCTAAATCGGCTTTTACAACCAATTCATTATACCATTTTGAATAATCTTCAGCTCTACTCGTAAGATTTTTGCTCATTTTTAGTGTTTTGGCACAAATATTGTGACTATGTTAAATAAAGAAATAGTTCAGCAAAACTAACTATTTTTGCTATGTTCAACAATAAAATAAAAGAGATATGCAATTTAAGACATTTACAAAACAAAAATTGCCATTTTTTGTTGCACTCGGCTTAATGGCTGTGTTAACTTCATGTGGTTCATTTCAATATGCAGGATACGATAACGATGGTATCTATGCTACTGATGATTATGATGACACCTATGTTGAACGACCGGTAGTAGCTACGACTTCTACTGAGGACTCAAATTATTATAAAAATTACTTTGCTGAAAATTCTGCACAACTCGATGCGGCTACAGAAGAAAGTGAAATTTTTACCGATATAGATTCCTACGAAGGTAATTATGTAGAAAGAGCTCAAGATACTTTAGAGCAACGACCTGTTTATGGTGGTTGGGGACAAAACAGTTCAGTTACAATAAATATTATAGACAATGGTTGGTACGGCTTTGGTATCAATGACCCATGGTTCTACGGCTATGGCTATAACTGGGGTTGGGGACGACCTTGGGGTTGGAATCGATGGGGTTGGAACAACTGGGGCTGGAATGCTGGTTGGGCTTACGGCTGGAATAACTGGGGTTGGAACGCTGGTTGGGGCTGGGGTTGGAACAATTGGGGCTGGAATGCTTGGTGTCCACCAGGATACAACAATTGGGCTTGGAATGGATACTATGGGAATAATAGTCTAGCTTATAATGGTGGCAGAAGAGGTTCATTGTTAAACAACAATAATTTAACTCGTAGAAACAGAAGTAATTCTGCAATCTCTAGTAGAGATTATTCTACACGAAGACTGTCTAGGGCAGCAAATACTACAAGAACGAATAGAGGTAA
Organism: Winogradskyella ouciana; assembly: GCF_965284585.1. Lineage (NCBI taxonomy): Bacteria > Pseudomonadati > Bacteroidota > Flavobacteriia > Flavobacteriales > Flavobacteriaceae > Winogradskyella > Winogradskyella ouciana. Next base: position 2,055,031 of record NZ_OZ260095.1, on the reverse strand, counting down.
TACTGTAAGGAGAGGCAATTCTTCAACTAGAAGCGTAGGTACAAGAGTTACTAGACCTTCTAGGAGTGTCAGAAGTTCTTCTAACACAAGAAGCAATACGAGAATTACTAGACCGTCTAGGAGTACCAGATCATCTGGTTCTGTTAGATCAAGTAGGAGTACTAGGTCTTCAGGTTCTGTTAGGTCAACAAGAAGTTCTTCTTCTAGATCTTCCGGTAGTGTACGTTCTTCCAGCAGTTCTAGATCATCAAGTGGCTCTAGGTCATCTGGAGGAGGAAGACGTGGTAGAGGGTAAATCATAGTTTTAATTCCAAAAATTTAAAAAAATTACTTATGAAAAAATTACTTATGCTTTGCATAGGCTTGGCGAGCACATCTTATATTTTAGCTCAGGACATTACTGATGCTGTGCGCTATTCAATGGATGAAATTCAAGGAACTGCTCGCTTTAGAGCTATGAGCGGTGCTTTTGGGGCGCTAGGTGGAGATATGTCCAGTGTCAATATCAATCCCGCTGGATCTGCTATATTTAACAATAGCCACGCTTCGCTTTCTTTTGGTTTATTCAATAAGGAGGATGATATAACTTATTTTAACGGAACAAATTCATCTTCAAATTCTAATTTCGACATTAATCAACTTGGTGCAACTTTAGTATTTAACAATACCAATATAAGCTCCCCTTGGAAAAATTTCACTCTTAGTGCAGCCTATGACAGGTCTGCAGACTTTGACGATGATTGGGTGGCTAGTGGAGTCAACCCAAACACAAGTATTGTTGAGTACTTTTATCAAAATGCGACAGGAAAGAGGTTAGATGAAATTTCTGCTTTTCCAGGCGAAACTTTATCCGAAGCCTATTCTGAAATTGGTTCATTCTACGGATTTGAGCATCAGCAGGCTTTTTTAGGATTTGAAGGCTTTTTAATTGATCCTGTTGAAGACACAGATGAAAACACTGATTACATAAGAAACATAAACGGTACAGATTTTAATCAACAATATGCCTATGCCAGTAGAGGTTACAATGGAAAATTAGCTTTTAATTTTGCAACAAATTATGATGATAAATTCTATTTTGGTTTAAATCTTAATTCACATTTTATCAATTATGAGCGTACTACGTTTTTTAGTGAATCTAACAATAATGCATCATCTTCAGTTACCAATGTAGATTTTGAAAACAACCTTCTTACAACTGGTAGTGGATTTTCGTTTCAACTTGGTGGTATTGCAAAACTAACAGAAGAATTTAGAGTTGGTTTATCTTATAATTCCCCTACATGGTATAGAATATCTGAAGAAACTTCTCAATATCTTGCCACAACGAGAATTGAAGATGGCTCTAGTGTAAATCAAATCATTAACCCAAATGTGATAAACATTTTTCCAGAATATAGATTACAAACTCCAGGAAAACTTACAGGTAGTTTAGCTTACGTCTTTGGTAAACAGGGTTTATTAAGTTTTGACTATTCAGTAAAAGACTATAGCTCTACTAAGTTTAGACCTACCTCTGACATTTATTTCTCCGGTTTGAATAATGCTATTAGTGATGTATTAGACACTTCTGTATCCTATAGGTTAGGGGGTGAATACAGATACAAACAATTAAGTTTTAGAGGTGGATATCGTTTTGAAGAAAGTCCTTATAAGGATGACACTTTTTTTGGTGATTTAACAGGATATTCTCTTGGTCTAGGATATAGCTTTGGAGACTTTAATTTAGATGTTGCTTTCAGTCAATCTGAACGCGATACAAATTATCAGTTATACAATGTAGGCTTAACAGATTCTGCACTAATACAATCAAAGTTTACAGACGTAATTTTAACCTTAGGGTTTAGAATTTAAAATACTTTACATATTAAGAAGAAATAAAAAGCCTGAACAAATATGTTCAGGCTTTTACTTGTTATGTATTATTAATAATTATCGTTTCAAGGTAAAATGGGCTCTGAACTCCTTTCTCTGTCCGTTGGTCGGTTCGTCGTACTCAATGGTGAACCAGTAGTCGCTGGTCGGCATCATGTTGCCGTTGAACGTCCCGTCCCATCCGGACCCACTCGGGCTCAACTGCTTCAGCAGTTTCCCATAGCGGTCAAATATATAAATTTTGGCACCATTTCCAATGCCCTCGATATTCCATGTGTCGTTGTTGCCGTCTCCGTTCGGTGTAAAGTACTTCGGATAGTCCAGTACAAATACCGTTACCGTGGCCAGCCCACAACCTATCCTGTCCCTTGCCGTTATCACATGGTCTCCCTGGGAGACGTTGTCAAAGATGCCGCTGTCCTGCCATGGGCCTCCGTCAAGGCTGTACTCATAGTCGCCGATTCCGGTTGCCACTGCCTCTATAACGTTGTTATTCCCAAAAGCTTGTGTTACCACTTCGGCGGTCAGCATCGGTGGTTCGCTCTCTATTACCTCTGCGCTATCGGTATTGGTACAGCTCGTTGCCGTTGATGTGCTCGTATCGGTCACCGTTACGCTATAGGTGCCTCCCTGGGTCGGCGTCAGCGTCGATCCTGTCTCCCCTGGCAATACCGTGCCGTTGTAGCTCCACTCAAAGCTATAGTCCGTGTCCGATAGGCCCGTGTCCAGTACTGGTACATCCAGTATCTCCGTACCATTGGTGTTGATACATAGTACATAACTGTCGTCTAGATCGAACTCTGGCAAAGGGTTCACCTGAAGGGTCAACGGTGCCACCGCAAAACAGATCGAACCGTCCTGCTGGTTATCGAACGTACCGTCGTTGTTCAAATCCACCGGGTCTCCCACTCCGTCTCCGTCAACGTCCACAAACTCGAACAGCCCGTCCGCATTGTTGTCTATCCCGTCCGACAGTCCGTCACCGTCCACATCGATAAGGTCAAAGGTGCCGTCCGCGTCCGTGTCGTAAGTATCCACCGTACCGTCCGCATCCAGGTCCAGTCCCGTGGTCAGGGCCGTTAAATCCAAGGCGATGGGAACGACCGTTAAGGTATTGTTGTCCACCCTTGCGTAGATCACCTGTGGATTGGTAATGTTTTCGTATAGGTTCGGCAACGGGTTCACGTTAAGGTTCGCGTCCGCTTCCGTCGCATAGTAGCTCACAATATAGTCAGCTGGATCCTGACCGTCGAGCACCTGTGCGTCCTGTGTCGATAGATCGAACTGTACGCTGTCGTTGCTAGGGTCACCGTCCGTTTCCATGTTGTCGTCGCACTCTTCATAAACGATGTTGCCCATGTCAGGGTTGGCCTGGGCCGCCTCGTCCACCTGAAGGTTAAAGCTCTGCGTGCTTATAGAACAGCCCGTCGTCGTGTCCGTTATCGTCACGAATATCTGCTGTGGGTTGCTCGTATTGGTATATGGGCTCACAAGGGCGTTCATCCCTGCTTCCGCATCCGCCACATTATCATGGTAGCTCACCGTATACTGTGTTGGGCTCTGGCCGTTTAGCACTTCCGCGTCCTTGGTCGTCAGGTCAAAGCTGTCAAATCCGTCCGTGTTGAGCTCGCACTGGATAAAGTCCGTTACCGCCACCACTTCCGGTAATGGGTTGACCCTTATGGTAAAGTCCACAACAGTATAACAGCCCGTGGCGTCATTGGTCACCCTTACATAGATCTGTTGTTCCGGTGTTTCTATGTTGGTATATGCCGTTGGGTCCGCTATTGGGTTGTCCCCCGTATCGGCATCCTCTGCCGTCTCATGGTAGGTCGGTGTCACCCCTGCCTCTCCATTGAGTATCAATATTTCATTCGCTGTCAAATCGAACTCCTCTACTCCATCTCCCGTGTTGATGTCATCGCACAGCTCCAGATCCGGCAACTCGTCGCTCGGTGTCGGTGTTGGGTTGGGTAGTACTCTTATCGTCATCGTCGTATAGGCCACACATCCCGTATCCGTATCGGTCACCGCTATGTACAGGGTCTGCGGATTGGCCGGCAATCCGTTTACCGAGGTATTGGTGTACTGCGTCGGGTCTGGTATGGCATTCATCCCTGCCTGCGCGTCCGCATTGGTCTCATAATAGGTTACCGACCAGCTCCCGTTGCCGTCCGTGATCTCTGCGTCCTTGACCGTAAGGTCAAATTCCGTCATCTCGTCCCCTGGCGATTCCCCAAGGTCATCGCATTCCTCCAATGGTGTCGGCTGTACCGGCTCTGGTGGCAGCTGCACCTGAAGCTCAAACTCGCCCGTGTCCTGACAGCCCGTTGTCGGGTTGAAAAGGCGCACGTAGATCGTCTGTGGGTTCGCCGTATTGGTATAGTTACCCACATTGATGATCGGGTTGTTGCCCACCTGTGCGTCCGCGGCCGTAACGTGGTAGGTCAGGACAACATCGGCTGGGTTCTGCGCCCCAAGGATATCGGCATCCCTCTCCGTGAGGTCGAACTGTGCCGTCCCATCGTCGTCGTCGTCGCATATCACCAATGGCGCTATGTCCGTCGGTACTTCCGGTGATGGTACCACGATCAGCTCTAGGGTATTCAGCGTCAGGCTATAGCAGCCCGTTATCGTGTTCTCCGAGCGCACATAGATCATCTGGCTGTTCGCCACTATGTTCGTGTACGGGCCCGTTATGGCGTTGTCTCCCTGGTTGGCCTCTTCCTCGGTCTCGTGGTAGGTGATTACCACGTCGGGCTCACCGTTGGTGATCTCTATGGTACGGATCTCTAGATCGAACTCCGCAAAGCCGTCATTGTCGTCGTCACAGACCTCTATCGGGTCCGGATCCGGTTCTGGCGATGGTACGGGATCCACCCTAAGGGTCAGCGTTACGGTACTGTAACAGCCCGTGATGTCGTTCTCTCCCCTTACGTAAACCGTCTGTGCGTTGCTCGTGTTTATGTAAGGGCTCGTTATCGGGCTTGTGCCTGCCTCGGCATCCATCAAGGTCTCGTAATAGCTCAGGGTAATGCCGTTTTGGCCATTGAGAATCCCTGCATTGGCGTCCTCTAGGGTGAACGGCTCCTGCTCGTCACCTGGATTGTCCACGTCGCACAGCTCCAACGGCAATGGCGGCAACAGCTCCGGCAGCGGGTTGACGATCAGCTCTAGGGTCGTTACCTTATAGCAGCCCTCTACCGTATTGGTGTCCTCTACGCGCACCCAGATGAACTGGTTGTCCTCTACGGTGTTGGTGTAGGCGTTCGGGTTGGCTATCGCATTGTTCGGCGCGTTGGCATCCGCCTCGGTCTCGTAGTACGTGACCGTGTACTGCATCGCGTCAAGGCCGTCCAGTATCTCAGCGTCCTTCGACGTGAGGTCGAACGTCGCATAGCCGTCGGCCGAGATATCGTCGCATTCCTCAAGTGGCGTTGGGTCCTCTATCTGTGGGCTCGGCTCGACGACCAAGAGCAGCTCCACTATCGTGGCACAGTCCGTCGCTATCGTCCCGCTCTCCACCCTTGCGTAGAGCGTCTGCATGTTCACCACGATGTTGTTGTAGTCAACTCCCGTGTCTATCGCGTCGGCGTCGTTCTGCGCATTGGCAAGCGTCTCGTGGTAGCTTACCGTAAGGCCCGGCATTCCTCCCGTGATCCCGTCGTCCGCATCGGTGAGGGTGAAGGTTCCGAAACCGTCGTTGTCGGGATCGCAATACCTTAACGGCTCCGGCGTGTTGGCTATCGGTGCCTGCTCCACCACCAGGTCCAAGGTCACAGTGTCGTAGCAGCCCGTGCCGTTGTCCTCTACCCTTACGAAGACCGTCTGTGGGTTGCTGATATTGGTGTAGGGGATCGGCAGTGGGTCCGTCGCAGTGTCGGCATCCGACTGGTCTAGGTAATAGCTCACCGTATAGCCTGGGTCGCCTCCACTGATCTCTGAGTTCTTTAGGCTCAGGTCGATTTCAGTCAAACCGTCTGGCACACCGTCGTCGCATACCTCAAGTGGCGTCGGTGCCACCAAGGTTGGGAGGGGATGAGCTGTAAACTGTACAATGTTACTATTAGGACATGCTCCAGAAGTGACATACTCTATTAAATATGTCTCACCTGGTGTACCATTAGTTACGTTTCCTGTATTGGTATCTATAACTGCTGCATCTGCAGGTGCCGGATTAAAACTAAAAGTCCCTCCTGTTGTGCCCGTAATCGTCACGATACCTCCATCACAGGTAGGATCTACGGTAAAACTTGCATCATCAATTGGTAAAGCGTTAAAAGAAACTACTTCTGTATCAGAACAAGTTCCAGCAGTTGTATATGAAATAGAATATTGAGCACCAGGTGTACCATTGGTTACATCACCAGTATTTGGATCAATTACAGCTACATCTGTAGGTACTACATCAAAACTAAATGTTCCACCAGTTGTACCAGTAATCGTCACAGTACCACCATCACAAGTTGGAGTTACCGTAAAAGAGGCATCATCTGCAGTAATTACCGTTACATTTTGAGTTGAAGATTGCGGACAGTTACCAGCTGTGGTATATTCAACTGTATAGGTACTGCCAGAAACTCCATTTGTTACTGTACCTGTGTTAGCATCTATTATAGCAGTATCCGCAGGTATAGGGTTAAAAGCAAAAGTACCACCAACATCGCCAGTAATATTAGCTGTTGCACCATCGCATGTTGCCGTTAAAGTAAAACTCGGATCGTCTAATGTTAATACATTTAGTACTTGAGTACTAGATGAAGGACATATTCCTGAGGTTACGTACTCTATAATGTAGCTATCACCAGGAGTTGCATTAGTGACCTCACCCGTATTTGGGTCAATCATTGCAGCATCTGTTGGAGGAGGATTAAAACTAAATGTTCCTCCCATATCACCAGTAATCGTCACTGTACCACCATCACAATTTGGTGTTACCGTAAATGAAGGATCATCTTCAGTAATAACACTGAAGGTTTGAGCACTTGTAGCTGGGCATGTTCCGTTAGTAGTATATTCTATTGTATAGGTTGCACCAGAAGTTCCGCCAGTTACAAGTCCCGTGTTAGGATCAATCACCGCTGAATCTGTTGGCGCAGGATTAAATGTAAATGTTCCACCTGTTGCTCCTGTTATAGTTGCGGTTGCGCCATCACATGTTGGAGTAACGTTAAAAGACGCATCATCCCTTGGGTCAACAATTAAATTAAAAACGGGATTAGCTGAGGCATTATAGCAATTAGAATCTCCTACACTTTCGATCCTCACATAAATTGGTTGAGGGTTAACTGTATTAGTATAATTTAATACTAAGGATCCAGTATTTGCGTCCGCATCTGCAAAACTTAAATGATAGGTCACGTTAAAATCTGAAGCTGCTTGTGGACCTAAGATTCCTACTGTTTGTGTACTTAAATCAAACTCTTCAAAACCATCATTAGAAGCATCATCACAAAGCACTAAATCTGGAACCGGATTAATATCTGGTTGACCTGCTACATTTAATGTAAAAGGTAACACCTCATAACATCCTGAATTTAAATATTCTACTCTGATGTAAATGATTTCCCCATCAGTTCCGGAGTAATTATTTAATCCTGTTATTGCACCTGTATCAGCATCCGCATCTGGTTGAGAATTATGATATGTTACAACTAAATCGGTTGCATTGGTTGCACTAGCTGTTACAACAGCAGTATTGGTTTCTAAATCAAAAATATAAGGTGGTGAACCTGTATCACACACAAACAAATTATTTGGTGCTTCGGTTACTATTTCTGGTAACACATCGATACATACTTGTTCTGTGTATTCACATCCAAAGTCATCAGTAACTCGATACGTATAGCAAAATTGACCAGCGGTTGGAGGCTCAACGGTAATAACATTTCCAGTAGTATTTGTAATTGTTGGATCGGGATCCCATGCTTCAGAAGTAATTGTTGGTGTAAAGGATAATTCTGGTGGCTGTAAGTTTGGATCAAATTCAATACTCCACGAAAATATGTGACCATTATCCAACCCAATATTATCCACAACGCGAATAGTCCAATCGCCATTCAGTGGTGATCCAAGTAAGCCATTTAACGGATTAACTGAACTGTAACTACCAGCAGGCACAAAAGAATCTGTATATGTACCTGGTCCATCCCCATTAGTAAAAGTCCCGCCTGTTTGCACGCCACCTACTAAAGTTGGAAAACCACCATTAGGCACAAAACAATAGTCATACCCTATACCAGGTGTGGTATTGGCACTATTCCCATCAACTCCTCCAGTAGCCCAAGGTTCGCCCAAGTTTGCACTACCTCCACCTTGATCATGCATTCTAACGGTTTGACCATTCGGTGAAATTATTTCAATATCTAAATCTCCTAAATATGAATGTTCCATATTTAGACATATACTTACTAATTGATTTACATCAGTTAGTGTTTGAGCAGAATCATAACAATCGACAGTGACAGAAGTTTCATAAGTCACTCCGTTGCCATCAGGTAGAAAGGTTACACCACTTACGGGAGGTGTACAATCGTTTATAAATTCTGTAGGAGCAACCACACCATCAATTGTTGCAGTTTCGCCAAAACATAACGTCGATTGCGCTGCAGCTGTACCTGTAAAGTCAGGTTCAGTTGCCACTTGAATCACCTGATTAATTAAATTATTATTAGAACATCCTTCTGGATCTTGTGAAGTATTAGCATCATTAATATTTAAATTTACAATATAAACTCCTGGTGTTGGGTAAGAAAATGTAGCTGTCTGACCTGCAATTGTATTACCATCACCTAAATCCCACTCGTATGTTGCACCTGTACCATCGACAGAAAACGTACCGCTACCTGTTAATGTAATATCCTCATTTGGGCATACTCTAATATAACCATCACCATTTGGTGCTGGTGACGCGGTATCTATTTGAGAATTAATAGTTTGGCAAGGGGTTAAACAAGAAATAGTAGCTGCCCACCCACTTGCATTACCACTTCCGTTAGAGGTATATTGAATGGTTATACACCCAGAAGTGTTATCTTGGGTTGCTTCAACCATTCCTGGTCCTGTACCGCCTGAAAAAATCCCAAACTGTGGTTCCGCAGTTGAATCACCATTAAAGATGGTCATTTCATCCTGATTTAACTGCGTATTGAATTCCGTAAAATCTAGTTGAACCTTTTGACCTGGGTTTTCTGGACAAATGGTTAAGGTAAAATCCTCATCATTTCCATAATTGCCGAATTCACCACCCGAATCATAAAAAACGCCACTACATTGATTAACTGTTCCCGTCTGCATATTTACATCTTGAGCTATCACTAGCGATGAAAACATTAAGGAAATTATAGTAATTATATACTTCATATTTATTTTTTTATTGATATTGGGACTTTATAATAATGTAATAGTTGGTATTATCTACGTGATACATTGCCGATGCCCGAGAATAAAATTCGAAATTATATTTCAATGGATTAAAGGTGCTAGGGTTAAATGTTTCGTCTCTTTTTAAATCCGAAACAAAACCATCACACAATGAGACTTCAGAAAGTTTTGTGCATTGTTTTATACTGCCTTCATCAGTAATAAGCTTAATGACAATTCTATTCCTAAGAAGCTGCTTCATACTTTTTAGTCTATGAGGCTTACTAAAAATATATTTGTCGGCATACTCGCCATACACCTCAATTATTTGAGCGCGTTCTTTAGCTGTTAGTGGTAGTTTAACATTGTCTTCAAACTTTGCTAGAGGTAGAGGATTTTTTTGTTTTGTTTGCTGCCCGAGTATGGACATAGGCAAAAGTATTACAACAAGAATAGTTAGTAATTTCTTCATAGCTTAACCGTAATTTTTAGAGTTTCGAAAATTAAGAAAATTTTAGGAAAACCGTTGTTAATTCGTCAATGTTATTGGCATTTTAACGGTTTTACTTATATAACAAGTGTAATTATAAAACTCCTACCCTTTTAGTACTATATTTATTACGTATCTTTGCAACTTCATTTTAGAGATTGATTAATAATTATTTAACTATGAAAATCGATAACGATTTTAATGATATAGACGCTTTGGGAGACAACCACGTTGGTTCATCTAGTGATACACCTATGCGATCGGATGCTTTTAAGCTTTCTAATGAAGAAAAGGTTGATATCATTAAAGATGACGTAAGACACATTATGGAAACCTTAGGATTGGATCTAAATGATGATAGTCTTAAAGGCACACCTTCAAGAGTTGCAAAAATGTTTGTAAATGAAATTTTTGGTGGCTTAAATCCTAAAAAAAAGCCAAGCGCTTCAACGTTCAGCAACAAGTATAAATATGGTGAAATGCTTGTAGAAAAAAATATTACGGTGTATTCTACTTGCGAGCATCATTTATTGCCTATTGTAGGTAAGGCACATGTCGCATACATTTCTAATGGTAGCGTTGTTGGACTATCTAAGATGAATAGAATAGTCGATTATTTTGCCAAGAGACCTCAAGTACAAGAGCGTTTAACGATTCAAATTGTTAGAGAACTTCAAAGGGTTTTAAACACTGAGGATGTAGCCTGTGTTATAGACGCCAAGCATCTTTGTGTTAACTCTCGTGGCATTAGAGATGTTGACTGTAGTACTGTAACTTCAGAGTTTGGTGGTCAATTTAAAGAGAAAGAAACACGACGCGAATTTTTAGACTATATAAACTTAGATACCCAATTTTAGTTTGTTTTATCTAGGGTAGTTCTTTAGATTTGTTTATTCACTTTTTTTGAATTTGCACAACATGCCTCTATACGAAAATCAACACATTAAAATTTACAATTCTCTTTCCGGTGAAAAAGAAGGTTTTATTCCAATAACAGCTGGACATGTAGGCATGTACGTATGTGGACCAACGGTTTATAGCAATGTACATTTAGGTAATGTTAGAACCTTTATGTCTTTTGACATGATTTTTCGTTACTTTAAGCATTTAGGCTACAAAGTGCGCTATGTACGAAATATTACTGATGCTGGGCACTTAGAGAATGATGATGACGTTGGTGAAGATAAGATTACAAAAAAAGCCAGGTTAGAAGCTATTGAACCTATGGAAATTGTACAGCGCTATACTGTAGATTTTCACAATGTACTTAATACGTTTAATTTTTTACCACCAAGTATAGAGCCTACGGCAACAGGCCATATCATTGAACAAATAGAATTAATAGAGACCATTATAGATAATGGTTTTGCATACGTTGTTAATGGCTCAGTTTATTTTGATGTTCACAAATACAATGAATCCAATACGTACGGCATTTTAAGCAAGCGCAAATTAGAAGATTTAATTCATAATACAAGAACGCTTGATGGGCAGAGTGATAAAAAAAATCCTCAAGATTTTGCGCTTTGGAAGAGAGCCGAACCAGCTCATATTATGCGTTGGCCATCCCCTTGGAGTGACGGATTTCCTGGTTGGCATTTAGAGTGTACTGTTATGAGTACCAAATATCTTGGAGAACGATTTGATATTCATGGTGGAGGAATGGATCTAAAATTTCCGCATCACGAATGTGAAATTGCACAAAACCAAGCTGCCAAAGGACAAGATCCCGTTAAATACTGGATGCATGCCAATATGTTAGAGCTTAATGGATCTCGAATGAGCAAATCGACAGGTAACTATATAAATCCGGCTGAGCTATTATCTGGCGACAATGATATAATGTCTAAAGGCTACAGCCCTATGGTTGTTCGTTTCTTTATGATGCAGGCGTCATATAAAAGTGTGTTGGACTTGACTGATGCTGGCCTAAAAGCTGCCGAAAAAGGATTCCATAGATTGATGGATGCCATTAACCTCATTGATAAACTAACAACTAGTAGCTCATCTTCATTTGATGTGTCTTCATGGCAACAGAAATGTTATGATGCTATGAATGACGATTTTAATACTCCTATTTTAATAGCCCATTTGTTTGATGCTGCTAAGTTTATAAATCAGATAAAAGGTGGAAACGCTACTGTTACTTCGGATGACTTGGAGTTACTAAAAAACACCCTCAATACATTCACCTTTGATATTTTAGGTTTAACGACGGCTAACAAAGACAGTTCTAGTTCAGACAAGCTTTCTGCGGCTGTTGAGATTTTGATAAAGCTTAGAAAAGAGGCTCGATTAAATAAAGATTTTGCATTATCTGATAAAATCAGGGATGAACTTGCTGAAGTTGGTATTCAGCTCAATGATAGTCGGGAAGGCACTACGTTTACGACTAATTAATGGCCTATCCTATTCCGATGTTTCGGAATCAGAGGAAAGGGCTTACTACTAATATGAAAAAAGTTTTTACATATCCATTCCTTTTTCTCATCAAAGTTTATCAAACTCTAATCTCACCAATTACTCCTGCTACATGCAGGTATCAACCAACATGCTCTCATTATGCAAAAGAAGCACTAGAGGTTCATGGTTTTTTTAAAGGTGGGAAGTTAGCACTGAAACGTATTTTTAGTTGTCATCCATGGGGAGGAAAAGGTTACGACCCAGTACCACCAAAAGAGGATTAATATTACGTTAATCTCATTTTCAATCGTATTCAAAATAGTATATTTACAGCATAAAGACAAACTCATATGTACTCACTACAAACTCCTTGGGACCCTATAAAATCTATTGATTTAGGCTTTTTTGAACTGCATTTTTATAGTGTAATGTGGATTATTGCCTTTGTTTTAGGGTTTTACGTTACCAAGCGTATTTGGAAAAACGAAAACGAATCTAGTGACTCACTCGATTCTCTGTTCATTTATTCCGTATTGGGTATTATGATTGGTGCCAGATTGGGCCATGTTATCTTTTATCAATCTGAATTAATTTCTGAAGATTTCTTTAGCATCTTTTTGCCTTTTAGTTTTAAGGATGGTATACGGTTTACAGGCTTTCAAGGATTAGCGAGTCATGGAGCAGCTATAGGTATGATTATTTCCATGTATCTCTACAACAAAAAGGTATTGAAGAAGTCTGTGATGTGGATTTTAGATCGCGTGGTTATTCCCGTAGCATTAGGCGCGGTATTTGTGCGACTAGGAAACTTTATTAATTCTGAAATTGTAGGTATAAAAACGGATAGTGCTTTTGGAGTTATATTTCTACAAAACAGTGAAAATTTTGCACGTCATCCTGCACAATTGTACGAAGCATTCTGTTACATTTTTGTGTTTTTAATCCTTTTATATTTCTATTGGAAAACTAACAAATCCAAACAACAAGGATTCCTTTTTGGGTTATTCTTAGTTCTACTTTGGACAGTAAGGTTCTTCGTTGAATTTTTAAAGGAGCCGCAAGGTGATGAAGATTTAGCCGCGTTTTTTGGCGATATTCTTAACAATGGTCAACTATTAAGTATTCCATTTATATTGATTGGACTTTACTTTATGTTTATTTACAAGCCTAAAAAAGAGATGAAATAATGAGATTACGGAATTATTTCATATGGCCGTTATTAGCTATCGCGCTTACTATTGCTTTTAGTTGCAAAGAAGAGAAAACAACAAAAACTGAAGACAAGGTTGTCCTCAATTTTAAAAAGGAAGGCACTTTAGACATTATAAAAGCAAATTCTGATTCCATTGTAAAAACCTTGGATATTGAAATTGCTGATAACGACTACGAAACCCAAACCGGTTTAATGTATAGAACTGAACTTGGCACCAATCAAGGGATGTTATTTATATTTCCAGATTCTCAATTGCGAAGTTTTTATATGAAGAACACCAAGATTCCACTTGACATTATTTATATAAACGAAGATAAGACCATTGTAAGTTTTCAAAAAAACGCAAAGCCATTTGATGAAACTTCTCTTCCTTCTAATGCACCTGCTAAATATGTCTTGGAAATCAATGGTGGCCTTTCAGATAAGTGGATGCTTAATGTTGGTGATGTGATAGATTTTAAAACGTTGTAGCGATTTTAAAATTTATCACCTTAATGATATCCTATTTTAGTAACTATTAGAGTTACACATCCTATAACAATCAAGGTAAATAATAACCTTAACTTCTGATTTTTACATAATATTATTCCACATATAGCAAGTAAAGCCATAAACGCTGTCTCAAATCTAGCACATAAAATACCTAGAATCATAATAGAAAAAAGGATATGCGTTAATGCACTTTTGGGTTTAAGTAATAACAATATTGCTACAGAAAACTCCATGATAACAGTAAGCCATGCATAGACTATACTAATCTTACCTAAGTTTGGAATTACATCTTTCATAACAATACTTTTGCCCATATTTGGGTCTGTATTGTGTAGCGTCTTTAAGAGTTCATAATTGCTTTTTGTTACCTCTAAACTTTCTGGAAAGAAATTAATAAAAAAGCTGAATAGAGTGCCTCTATTTATCATATAGTAATAAAATTCGCCACTCATAAACTGGCTAGACATTAGTTTTTGAACAACAGAAGCTAATATTACAACAACTAAAAGAACCTGAATGTTTTTTTGAAGAATATCAGGACTCTTGTGATACGTGTAAAATATCACCGCTAGCACCATAAAAACTAACATAAAGTGGTGGTTAGCCATCCATATATATGAAAATACAAGGTCAATGAAGAGAAACATTAAAGGCACTATCCAAACAATTGGATATTTTATTTTATCACGGAACAAAAACCAACTCAATAGTCCTGCAAAAAGCAATGGCACCTTCCATAAAACATGTCTCTGAGCCATAATAAAAACATAAGTACCAAGCACTAAAAGTAATAGCTGAATAGCCAACGTAATGTGGTTGCTCAATTTTTCTTCTATACATGACCAATACTTTTTCAATGCTCTTATTTTTTATAATAAAGTTCTTCTAATAAAACTCTGGTGTACTTACCATCTTTTGAATTAATAGTTGGTTTCCAAACTTGAATGTGTATACTATCTTCATTAGTTAAATTTAAGACCTGCCTGGCAGCTTCCTCTAAGTTTCTCTCATTGGGCATTAATTTCAGATACCGAAATGATTCATTTATGCTGTTGTTAGCAATTAAAGAATCTACAGACATACCTGTTATATAGATTTGATTACCCTGATAATGTATTTCTGTGTACATGCCATAACCGCCACCTTTCCATCTACTCAAATTATTTATGTGAACATTACAAAGCTGAACCATTATAACAACAACTGCAACGCAGGGAATACCATATTTCAATAAGAGTGTTTTTGAAGTACTTGCCATTTAACTTAATTGAATCACTAAAATAAGGAAATAGTATTCCTTTTTATAAAATGAGCTACAAAACGGTACGTAAACAAAAAAATGCCTCTCATTTCTGAAAGGCATTTTTATTTATAATTACACGTCGACAGCGCTTGGTGTAACGTTAACTTTATCTATCAGACTTATTCCTCGTCTTCTTCTTTTACTTTCTTCTTTAAAGATTCTGCAGCATCACCTTTTTTAGCCGTATCGTACATTAATGGTGTAGCGATAAACATAGATGAATATGTACCTACTAACACACCAATGATTAATGCAAATAACAATCCTCTTAATGAGTCTGCACCGAACATAAACATTGCCAATAATACCACTAAGGTCGTTACAGACGTGTTTAATGTTCTACTTAATGTACTGTTTAATGAGGCATTAATGGTTTTACCAAATTCCCAAGATGTGTGCTCATTTAAGAATTCTCTAATTCTATCAAACACAACTACCGTATCATTCAGCGAGTAACCAATTACTGTTAAGATTGCCGCAATAAAGGCTTGATCAATTTCCATACTGAATGGCATAAACTTCCATGTTAATGAGAAGATTCCCAATACGATTAATACATCATGGAAAACAGCAGCTACCGCACCTAATGAGAATTGCCATTTCTTAAACCTGAATAAGATATAAAGGAATACAACTACCAACGATCCTAAAACTGCCCATAACGACGATTTCTTAATATCATCTGCAATTGTTGGACTCACTTTACTCGAAAGCATTTTACCGATTTTTTCATCACCAGAACCATCTTGGAATTCAGCATAGCTCATGCCATCTGGTAAATAGGGTTTTAAAGCTTCAAACAATTTAGTTTGCACTTCCTCATCGGCTTCTACAGAGTTATCTTCAACCTTATATTTGGTAGAAATCTTTAACTGATTCGCTGTACCAATAGTCTTTATCTCTGCACTTCCGAATACCGCTGGATCATTCAATACTGATGAAATTTCCTCAGTACTTACGGGCTGCTCAAATCGCACTTGATACGTTCTACCACCAACAAAATCAATACCTTGGTCTAATCCTGTTGTGAATAGTGAACCTAAACTTGCTAAAATTAAAACACCAGAAATAACATAAGCAATCTTACGCTTCTTTAAGAAGTTGATGTTTACATTTTTGAAAAGGTTCTTGGTCATTGCCGTAGAGAAATCTAATTTTCCTCCTCTGTTTACCCACCAGTCAATTAATAGACGTGTGATGAATATTGCAGTGAACAACGATGTTAAAATACCAATGATTAAAGTTGTTGCAAAACCTTTAATTGGCCCTGTACCAAATACAAATAAAATTAAGGCGGTTAAACCTGTAGTAATGTTTGCATCTAATATTGAAGATAAAGCATTAGCAAAACCGTCTTTAATAGACTCTTTTTGCGATTTACCTTTAGCAATCTCTTCTCGTATTCGCTCAAATATAAGTACGTTCGCATCTACCGAGATACCAATAGTTAAAACAATACCAGCAATACCAGGTAATGTTAACACGGCACCTAAACTTGCTAGTACACCAAAAATCAATAGGATATTAAGCAATAAAGCAACGTCGGCAAAAATACCAGCCTTACCATAATAGAATATCATCCATAGCAATACGAAAGCCAAGGCGATAAGGAATGATTTCATCCCACTATCAATAGCTTCTTGTCCAAGCGAAGGCCCTACTTCATCTGCCTGAATGATCTCAGCAGACGCAGGTAATTTACCAGCTCTTAATACATTAGCTAAATCCACTGCTTCTGTTAGTGAGAACGCTCCAGAAATTTGAGAGTTTCCACCAGCAATACCTCCTACTTGAGACACACCAGGTGCAGAATACACAATATCATCTAAAACAATAGCGATATTACCATCTTCTTCGTTTGCTTTTTTGGTCATCTCTTCCCAAATCTTAGCACCTTTAGCATTCATTTGCATACTTACAGCGGGTCTACTGATTTGGTCGTAATCTTGTCTTGCATCCGTAATCACCGCACCACTCAATTGAGGCACACCATCTCTATTACCTTTAATGGCATATAACTCTGCAAATTCAGAATCCTTTTCTTGTATTCCCCATACAAATTTAGCATAACGCATTTCTGCAGGTAACTGAGCTCTATTCTGTGGCGCGTTAAGTGCTGCGATAACTTCCTCTTTGTCTTTTGCCAAGAATCTTGCAATCACAGGTCCATTACCTGGAGATTGAATACCTAGTGGGTTAACATCGGCAACGTCAGTTGAATCTGTTTCTATTTGACCCGTTAATTCATCAATAGTATTAGTTACAGAATCTTGCTCAACCTCAGCGTTTTCAGCTGTTTCCTTTGAATCTTCTTGAGCAGCCTCTACTAAGGCTTGGTTAACCTGTAAAACGTATGGGAACATTTCTTCTGCCTTATACGTTTCCCAAAACTGTAATTGTGCTGTTTTGGTGATGATATCTACAACACGCTTTTTATCTCTAGCACCTGGTAATTCAATTAAAATACGACCAGAGTTACCTAAACGTTGAATGTTTGGAGACGATACACCAAAACCATCAATACGATTACGCAATACTTCAAAAGCAGAAACGATAGACTCATCTATTTTACGCTCTAATACAGTTTTCACCTCATCATCAGACATATCAAATTTTATGTCGTCACTTAAATCTCGGTTCGCAAATATATCAGGCGACGCTAATTTGGTATCTCCTTTTATGGCATCAAATGCTCTAAAAAATGATTCTAAATACGACTCTTGTGCATCTTTCTGTAGTTCTTCAGCATCAGCTAAAGCTTTATTAAAAACAGGATCTTTACTGTTATTAGCTAATCCTTTTAAAATATCCTTAACAGAAATTTGGATAATGGCATTAATACCACCTTTCAGATCCAGACCCAATTTCATGGCATTGTTTTCAACCTCACTATAGGTGTATTGCGACAAACCTAAGTTATATACTTCAATAGGCTCAAATTCATCACCTACTTGAATTTTTGATGTCTTTAATGAATCTAAGTAATCAATCTCAGCTTGTGCTCTTAAGTCTTGATAATTCTCTACCGATTCATCATATTTTGCTACAGCAGCCATTTGGGCTTCATCTTCTATTTGGTTGGCCTTAAACGTGAAGGACAATTGGTAAATACTTACCAAACCAAACAAGAGTGCAAACAATTTAATTATTCCTTTGTTTTGCATTTTATTATTGTTTTATGTCTAATTTTTAACGCGCAAATATAGAATTTACACCCTAATCAGACAATTGATTTTTATATAAATAGTTTTTTGCTTTTCAATTGATAAAAGCGATTTTGAAAAGAGTGGGAATGTTTCAGATTTTATTCCCTTAAGCTATAGGTCCTGCCCTTACTTCAGGAATTTTGTAAGAGTGGTTATCTACTAATAATGTGGTAGTAATGTTTGTTCTAAGTGCAACCTTAACCCATAAATTGGTCAATTCCATTTCTATATTTGGAACGGAGGTATCAACTTTAAGGTTTTTAAAGCGATCGCTTTTTTGATTAAGCTCTACAACCTCAACACCTTCAAAGTCCCAATGAGTAGGTTGACCACTTTCTTGAATTTCTGAAATATTGAGTTGGTAATCTTTTAGATTATTGTGCTTAGGAAGATTATTGGAATGGTCCTTTTTGCTATTATGTGCAATATTAAAACTTGCATCATCAGAGAGAATACTTTGAATTTGTTCAACATCTGCATTACTGTAATACGTAATCTTGAGTTGCCCATTTTGATCTTGTCCAATTCGTATCTGCTCTACTCCAATAGCCTTAAGCTTTAGCTGAATGGCCTCAATAGTTTTTTGAGCATCATTTTCGGTAATCTCAGCATCGGAAAACTGAACAACAATCTGTTGATTAGGAGCGACGGAAGTTTCTATGTACCTCCCTAAAAAGGCCAATAGAATAATTAGAATACCAAAATGCAACTTGGATTTCATCCCGCAAATATAGGAAATTTAGGTAGTTATTATAAATCCTCTTCCTCTAACTTTTTAAGGCTGGTAAATTTTAGCTTGGGTATCATCTGTTGTGAACTCAAAACATTTGATAAATCTATAGCTTGCTCTAAAGTAAAACTACCAGATATTTGAGATGATCCAACTGTAATAGGTCCAGAAGAAACACTTGGTGCGCTATAAACAATATCATTTAATGTAATTGCAATTTTAGTCTGATTAAGGTAGGCATCATTTGTCATCTGATACCATTTGTGACCTCCGTATTCATTCATTTTTAAACTAATGGCTGGCCTACCAATCTGATCATAGTCTTGTCTTGCCTCTATAATATGGCTATCATTAACTGGTGCCCTTTCCTTTTGATTGGATTCTAAACCATAGAGTTCTACATAACCATCATTTGGTAATCCAAATAAGAATTTTAAATCCTTAAACTCGTCAAAGTATAAATTTTGCACTTTTTCATTGTTCAATATTTTTCTTACTTGTATAGTATCTTTTACAGAAAACGTAGGTAATCCATCATAAGCCATACCTTGTACTAGAGAAGACAAAGGTTTTGTAACTGAATCATTTGCAATAACTTTATCAGCTTCTAGTATGAAAGAAATTATTTTATCACTTTTAGCACATGGCCAAAAATCTAGCTTTCCTTGATTTTCCACCACTTGATTTACACCTTCAACATCAAAACCAGAGTCAAGGGTTACCACAATTTCATCATTTGAATTCAGCCGCACCTCAACATTTCTTAAATATTTACTTAATCGTTTTTGAATTACCTTAACTGTTGTTTGCTTTTCAGAGTCAGAAACATCCTGTGCATTTACAAAAGCATAAGTGATGTCGTGTTTTTCATTATGAAATAGGTTTCCACAAGAAAATATTAGAATAAGCCCAAGAAGAATAGTTAGTTTTTTCATGCCGTCAAATTAATTAAAAAAATAAAGACCACATTTCTGTGGTCTTTATATTCGTATAATAAAATTGAAATTTATAATTCCAATAGTCCATTTGTCTTTTTAACACCTTCTGCACTTTCTGCCATGTGTTGTTTTTCGGCATCACTTAAAGGTACGTCAACTATTTTTTCAATACCGTTTCTACCTAAAATAACTGGCACACCGATACATAGGTCGTTTAATCCGTATTCACCATCTAATAATGTAGAACATGGGAACATTTTCTTTTGGTCGCAAGCAATGGCTTGTACCAATCCGCTTACTGCAGCACCTGGTGCATACCAAGCAGATGTTCCTAACAACTTCGTTAGTGTAGCACCACCAACCTTAGTATCTTCTTTTACTTGGTTAAGACGTTCTTCTGATAAAAACTCAGAAACTTTAATACTGTTTCTAGTGGCATGGGATGTTAATGGCACCATACCTTTGTCACTATGTCCACCAATTACCATACCATCTACATCACTAATTGGAGCTTCAAGTGCTTCTGCCAATCTATATTTAAATCGTGCTGAATCCAAGGCTCCACCCATACCAATAATTCTATGCTTTGGCAAGTCTGTAGTTTTATGTACTAAATAGGTCATTGTATCCATTGGATTACTCACCACAATTAAAATTGTATTAGGTGAGTGTTCCACTAAGCTAGAAGATACAGATTTTACAATACCAGCATTGATACCAATCAGCTCTTCACGCGTCATACCTGGTTTACGAGGAATACCTGAAGTAATAACACAAATATCACTATTTGCAGTTTTAGAATAATCGCTAGTGCTTCCTGTAATTTTGGTATCAAACCCATTTAAAGATGCGGTTTGCATTAAGTCCATTGCCTTACCTTCTGCATAACCTTCCTTAATGTCTAACAATACCACTTCTGAAGCAAAATTTTTAATAGCAATATACTCTGCACAACTTGCACCTACTGCACCTGCACCAACTACTGTAACTTTCATTTTTATAATTTTTTATGTGAAACTTAGTGTTAAAAACGATTGCAAAATTACGAATAAAATAATGGTAAACGAAGAAAGCACAAGATTTACTCTTGTGCTTTCCAATATTTTAAAGATGTGATATCTTATTTACCTAAACCCAAAGTTAACACCTACAGAAAAGGCATCAAACTCAGAGAGATGATATTCTGCGTTTATTCTGAAAAACCCTAGTTTAAGTTTTGCTCCTAATGTTCCTCTTACAGAAGACACTTCGCTTGAAACTGAAAATGGATCTGTTATGGTTTCTGATGTCAAAGGGCCGTTGGTAACTCTGTAATTCCCCAATAAATCAGAATCTGATTTACCTGTGATATAACCTAAACCTCCATAAAGATTAAATACCGGAAGCTTTGTAGAAACCGCTAATTGAAATAACCACGTATTGGTATCGTTTTCCAATCTTTGGTTTTCACCTTCAATACCTGAAGAGTCAGTAATATCATAAGAACCATCCAAATGGTTATAAGCGACTAAAGCAGATAATGCCACTGGCCAAAGTTTATCAGCAGGAAGCCATTCCGTGAATTCTAATTGTAAACCTGCTCCATATAGGTTAAATGTTACTTCGTCGGTATCAACCTTTGGAAAGTAACGTGCTTTCACCTCTATACCACTTCCCAAACCAATAGCACCTTGGACAAAGGCCGTTGGCAATAAATTTTTACTTTGATCACCTATTCCTTGTGGCAATTCCAATTCTACGGTTTGTGAACCAAAAATTGGATCGTCATATTCTACTTCAACATATATATCTGGTTCATTTTCACCCAAAACAGACGCAACATCTTGTACACTTGGGCCTTGTACAAACTGTACATTATTATAATCTGCAGTATTCATACTAAACATTTTATCCTCATCCTTGACCAAAGAAGCATTGGCAATAACAGAAATTTCAAAACCTCCTAAGGGTTTTACTTTTGCTGAATTAAACCAATTGGCATTGAGACTGTACATTATACCATTGGTTCCTGGCGCTAAATAATCATTTGCAAATCGTTCTGCGTCTTCAACGCCTGCGGCAAGTAATACATCAATATCGTTTTGTGCCTTAGCGGCTGATACCGAAATACAAAGGGCTATAAATAATACTATTTTTTTCATTGTGGTTAAGTTTATTATCGTGGAACAAATATATTAAAATAACATTAAAAAATGTATTTTATCGTTATTTTATGCTTTTAATCGGATTAAAAAGAACACCTTAGGCTTACATTAGGAGTTAGTCCTAGAGACTTATTTTCTATTTTAACGGCTCTATTAGAATCTTCTGGATCTACTTCGTAATAGGTGTTAATACTGTTTTTTCTATCTAACAGGTTGATAACACCAACTCTTATTGATGTATTAACTTTGTTTGTGAGCTTAAAAATATAATTCAACGAAGCATCCAATCGCATAAAGTCATCTAGGTTATTACTATTTGGTGTATCGTAATTCACAAACGTATTATTACCATCCTGCACTGTTTCATTGCCTTCAACGGGTTTAGTAAAGGGTTGTCCAGACCTCCAAATACCACCAACAGACATTTCAAGATTTCGCAACACATTATAATTAAAGCCCAAAGTCACTGAGTGCCTTATATCTACATTGTTAGGAAAAACCGAAGGTGTCAGTGTTTTAAATTCGTAATCGTTAATACTATAAGTATAACTCAACCAAGTACTAAATTGTTGCGCAGTTTTGCTAATCATCGCCTCAACTCCCTTAACATCATAGCTTCCTATGGCATTTATGAATTGAAAATTATTATAAAACCCTTGATTAGAAACCGTAATTCCGTCAACGTGTTTGTAAAATCCTTCTACATCAAAAAGGAAATTGTTTCTATTATATTCTAAACCGAAAGAACCTTGTTTGCTTTCTGAAATCGGGATATTTTCTTCATTTGCCAAAATCCAACGACGGTTTTCTACACCAAGGAAATCATCTTGAAAATCTATAATCTGGGTTGCGGATTGATTCTTAAACTCACCTTGAAGCTTTACGGCAAAGCTGTTAGATAGTTTCTGTCTGACATTCAATCTCGGCTCTACTATTAGCTTACTGAATTTTTGAAAATAGTTACCTCTCACACCTGCCCTTACATAGGTTTTACCATTGTTAAATTCTACTTCTAAAAACCCAGCATGATTCAGTAATACATCCTTTTTAGTACGTTCGTAATCTGGATTTTCTACCGTTGTCTCGTTAAGAATACCAACCTCTGTAAACTGATAACCACTTAGTAGATTCAAAGTTTTGCCTATTCTAAAATCAGATTTAAATTTTAAACCCGTCTCTAGGACTTCGTTAGACTGTGTTAGTAGCTGATTGGTTTCTACCCTTAAATCTGTGGCATCCACATTATACTTAGAGTAATAACCACTTAATTGTGTTGTAAATCTATCACTCCAAGAGGCTTTCCAACTACCACCAAAACCAAGGTTCTCTTGTTTTAGGTTACTGGTTTTCGATTCAGTTTCATTGGAATTATTCGTATTGACTTCGGAATAATCAAGATCATTGTTTATACCTATTAGATTGGCCCTGAATTGATGATTATCATTAAGATCGAACAATAGTTTTGCTGTAAAATCATAAAATGAAAAGTCTGAAGTTCGGTTGCTATCGCTAATACTTTCACTATTGGTTTCAATTTCACTATCCTGAAAGCTACGTTCAAAATAGTTTTCGTAAGTAGGTGATGTAAATACATCTGTAAAAGAACGTCTTCCTGAAAAATGGAATGCCAACTTATCTCCTATAGGAACTTCTAAAAATGCATCAGCATGTAGTAAATTGGCACCAAATCCGCCGGAAAATTTATCATTGACTTCGTTTTTGGTTTTCATATCAACGGTACTAGACACTCCATCGCTAAACTCACTGGACGTACCATTTTTAGACACCACAACTTTTTCAGTCAGATATGGATTATACGCAGATATTAAACCAAAAAAATGGCCCGAGTGGTACATCTTAATACCATCCCAAAGCATAAGGTTTTGATCGTTTGTGCCACCTCTAACATTTATATTGGCGATACTTTCGTTAACGCTTTCAACACCTGGCAAAACTTGAATGGTCTGTAAAATATCTGGCTCTATTAAACCTGGTAACGTACCAAATTTCTCTGTATTTAGGACTGTACTCCCATCAATGCTTTTTTGTAAGCCTGTAGTTAAAAATTTAGTGATTAGCACTTGATTGAGTAACTCGGATTGCTCCTTTAGTTGTACAGTTTTACATTCTTTATGGCTCCATAGGTCAACTGCATTGAACTCTTTAGCTTCAAAACCTATAAACGAAATCACAATTTTAGCATTAACAGGAACCTCATTTAACGAAAATTGACCATTTTCACTTGAAACTGCGCCATTGGTAGTATTAAAAACCACAACCGATGCTCCAAATAGCGGTTCATTTACCTCTGTTACTATGGTTCCACAAACAGAAATCGTTTTATCTATTGACGAAATAGTGATGTAACGTTCAGTTAAGAATTTAAAGTTTAATAGGGTCGTTGTATTAAACCTATCGATAATAGCAGAAAGTGTTTCAGTGTCAGATAGTCGTTCTACAAAAACAGGTTTCACCTCATTTGCCGAGTACGAGAATTTAACATCAAACTTCGTTTCTATTTCTGGGATTAGGTCTAAAAGCGATGCTTTCTCCTGAGCTGAAATGAACAGAGGGAAAAACAGAATTATGATTAAATGAAGAATTCTAGTTAGCTTCATAGTTATAAAACTCTACTTCATTACCATTTATTTTGTAACTGAGTTTTAATGGGATTGTTACCGCCTGTAAAGCTACGTTTTTATCATTGTGCGTAAAACTTCCTGAGAATAATTCTGATGTATTAACACCTTTTGCAACTGTAATTTTTATATCGTATTGCAGTTGTAGCTCATCAATAACTTGCCAAAGAGGCACATTAGCAAAGCTAGATTCTTTATTCAGCCAAGCCGGATTTTGAGCTATAAAGTCTTCAACTGAACTAATTTTGCCATTAACTACTCTTACACTTTTACCAGGTTTTAAAACTGAAGATGTACCGTTATAACTCACACTTACCGATCCTTCGTAGCATTTTACTTCAAAATAATTGGCCCTTTCCTTTACATTAAATTGTGTTCCTAATACTTGTATTGAACCAGCATCAGTATTTACAGTGAATTTTTCCCCCTTAGTAACTTTAAAAAAGGCTTCACCATCTAATGTAAGCGTACGCTCTGTTTTCCAATCTTTTTTATTGTAGGATAATTGAGATTTTGCATTTAATATCACTTCCGAATCGTCAGGCAAATTAAATGTAGTTGTCTCAGCAATGTCTGTGGAATAAGATTTTGTAGCGTTAAAAAACAAAAAATAAGAAGACGTTAGCATCAACACTAAAACAGCAGCTACTCTTAACAATGTCTTATAGTTTAATGGAATAACTTTTGGCTCGTCCTTCTTAAACGATCTCGTTTTAAAGTCAGCCAAAGCCTTTTCTGCATCAATTTGAGGCACTTCAAACTGTTTAGCATAAAATGCCGCCTTATCTAATGTAGAAAAGTCCTCATTTGGGTACATGGATTTGATCTCTTCAGTAGAAATCTCACCATTAAACCATTTTAATATGTCATTATCCTTGTTCATTATTTTATGCTATTCAACTTTAAGACACTCGGTTTTGTTTTTACCCTACGGTTTTCTTAAATATTTTGATAATCTAATTTTTCTCTTAATATTTTAAGTGCACCAGACATACGTTTTTCTACTGTTTTTTGTGATATGTCTAACATTTCCGCAATTTCTCTGTATTTTTTATCCTCAATTCTATTTAATAAAAAAACTTCGCGTTGTTCTTCGCTTAAATCTGAAATAACAGTTTGAAGCTTATTCTTAAACTCTTCTTCTTCCAATAAATATTCAGGGTTCTGATTTGTTCTATCTAAATAAGGAGACTTTTTAGCATATGTTAAAACTACTTTTTGATGCCTTACTATATTTAGGAACAAATTATTTACTGTGGTAAATAGATAGGTTTTTGCTTTACTAAAATCTATTTTTGAGCAATTTTCCCAAATTTTTGAAAACGCATCCTGAACCAGGTCCAATGAAGTCGCCTTATCACCACATTTATAATAAGCGAAATTATTTACTGCTTGTATATGCTCTAAATAAAACGCGTTAAAATGCTCTTCCTCGCAAAGTTTAGATTTTGGGCTTGCCATTTGCTATTCATCAAATATTCACTGCAAAAATAGAAATAAAAAAATTCAAATTTATTCATTTGTAATTCAATACATTAGAGGCATTATAGAAAAAAAATTAAAATTTCGGTAGGGTAAATTGCGTTATGAACGTCTTAAGTATAGAAAGCGAATAATCGCAATCATGAATAAAGAAAAAATCTTAACCCAAAAATTTAATATTATGAAAAATTTAAAATTCTTAACCGCACTTTTATTTGTTTCAGTTTTAGCATTTACATCTTGTCAAGACGAAATAGATAACGAAAATGGTGATAACCCAAATACTAATTCGGCCGATTCACCAACAGCTCAAAATTTAGAACGTACGTCTATGTACGATGGTAGCTTTGACGACTTTCTAGATGGTATATCTTGTTCTTCAGTATTGTTACCTGTAACAGCAACTGTAAATGACCAACAAGTAACTATTGTGAGTCAATCTGATTATCAATTGGTATTAGACATTTTAGGTGAGTTTACTAACGATGACGATTCTGTACAATTTCAATTTCCATTAACAGTAAGACTTAGCAACTACACGGAAGTGGTTATTGCAAATCAAACCGAGTTTGATCAGTTAATGGACGCATGTGAAGATGCTGAGCAACAAGCAGAAGATGCTATCAATTGTTTAGATATTGATTTTCCGATAACAATTTTAACCTATGATGCTAATTTAGAGCAAACAGGTAGTGTTGTTATTGAATCTGAACAACAGTTATACGGTTATATAAATAATTTTGGAGACGATGCTTTCTTCTCTGTAAATTATCCTATTACTGCTACATTAAATGGTAGTGGTACAGTAGAAATCTCTAGTGATGCTGATTTGCAATCTCAAATTAATGAGTGCTTAGCAACTGAAGATGAGATGGACGAAGCCGAAGAAGAAGCTGATAACTTAACAGATATTTTAGTAGATGGTTTATTTACAGTAGAAGCTTTTGTAACTGCTGGTGTAGATACTGCCAGTGATTATGCTGAATTCACTATTGACTTTGCAAATGACTTAACCTGTACTGCAGAAAACACAGTTGATGCAACTGTAGAAGATGTTCAAGGAACATACGAAGTCACTTCAGAGATGGATGTATTTTTCTCCCTTACATTTTCTGGAAATGCAACTTTCGAATTGCTTAATGGTACGTGGGAAGTAACAAGCTATTCTGAAAGCTCAATTGCACTACAAAGTACAACTAATGCTGCCGTGACTTTGGTTTTAGACCAAATCTAAATCCAAATAGCCATTAGTTACGTATGTTAGGGTAAACAGCCGTTGTTAACAGCGGCTGTTTTTTAAAAAATTACACTTACTAAAAGCCCATAATCTGTCAATAGACAAGTGTATGGGCATTTGGTTTGAAAAAATATTACCAACCAATATAATTAAATCGTAGAACATTAATATTATTGCAAAAATTTAAAAATGAAGTTCAGAATCTTATATACAGTTTTATTGCTATTAGTTATTGTTGGTTGTTCTAAAGACGATTCCGTTTCAGGCAACGACGAAGGAAATAATCCTATTGATGTCAACCTTAATAGACAAGCCGTTGGTAGTTCTGCCAATGATTTACTATCTGGCAACACGTATAGTAAAATGATAGTTGAACTTGTCTATGTTGAAGGATTTGAACCCAACGAAACTACGGTAAGTAATTTTGTGAACTTTCTTCAAAATAGAGTTCATAAACCAAATGGAATTACAGTTGAAAAACGATCGATTCCATCACCTGGTGAGACGATATATTCTATACAAGATATTGCTAATATAGAAATTGCGGAAAGACAAAACTATAATACTGAAGATACCATTGCTGTTTGGGCACTGTTTATTGATGGTGAATCAGAAAACAATACCAACAATAATGTAACCTTAGGATCTGCCTATTGGAATACATCTTTTGTAATATTTGAAGAAACCGTACAAAACTTTAGTAATAGTACTTTTGAACCTAACAGAACGCTATTGGAAACTACAGTTATCCATCATGAATTTGGTCATATTTTCGGCTTAACAAATTTAGGTTCTGATATGGTTGAAGATCATGAAGATGACGAGCACCCAAAACATTGCGATGTAGAAGACTGTTTAATGTTCTGGGCAACAGAATCATCAGCTGGCTTAGATGACATGCTAAACATGACCTCTGCTCCAGAACTCGACAGCCAATGCATTGCAGATTTGCAAGCTAATGGAGGAAAATAATTAAAATTAACCCAAACATATAAAAACGATGAAAACAAGAATTTTAACAATCTCAATGATTTTTTGTGCATTTTTAAGTATTAATGCACAAGACGATACAAACACTAACACATCTAACTTTGGTATTAAAGGTGGTTATAACCTGGCAGCTGTAAGTTTTGATGAGGACAGTGAAACAGGACAACGTCATGGTTTCCATATTGGTTTTTATGGTGAATCATTTCTAACGGAAAGCATTGCGCTACAAGTAGAACTAATGTATTCTCAACAAGGTTACGAAATAGAGGATAATGGTGGCACTTTTACGCAAAAGCTAGACTATATTAACATGCCATTGATGTTTAAAATGTATCCAGACGACAACTTTTTCTTAGAAGTTGGTCCACAAGTTGGCTTGGCAATTTCTCATGAGGAAGAATTTGACAGTAACTTTAATCTATTTGATACCTCACAAGAATTTGAGCCAAGCAGTTTTGATTGGGGAGTAAACTTTGGTGGAGGATTCAAAACCGATTCTGGCGTAAGTTTAGGTGTGAGATACCATTTAGGCTTAGGAGATATTTATGATGAGGGAAGCCCTAAAAATAAAATGTGGCAATTCTCAATTGGTTTTGATTTCTAAATAATATAAACCCTATTTAAAATATTCCTTTTTAGTGAAAGAGGAATGTGCTATTAACCAAAAAACCGCACAGAAATGTGCGGTTTTTACTTTTATCATCACGAATATTAATTATGCATCAATATTTGCATAAATAGCATTCTTCTCAATAAACTCTCTACGTGGAGGTACTTCATCACCCATAAGCATAGAAAAAATTCTATCTGCCTCTACTCCATTGTCTATTTGTACTAAACGCATAGTTCTAAACTCTGGGTTCATTGTTGTGTCCCAAAGTTGCTCAGCATTCATCTCACCAAGACCTTTATAACGCTGAATTTTTGCATTATCGCCGAATTCCTTCATAATCGCATCACGTTCTTTATCACTCCAAGCGTATTGTTTTTTTGCACCTTTCTTTATTAAATATAAAGGTGGTGTTGCAATGTAAATATGACCGTTTTCAACCAACTCTTTCATATATCTAAAGAAGAAGGTTAAAATTAATGTTGCAATGTGGCTACCATCAATATCGGCATCACACATAATCACTACTTTATGGTATCTTAATTTTGAAAGGTTTAGCGCTTTACTATCTTCTTCCGTACCAATAGTAACACCAAGTGCTGTAAAGATATTTTTAATTTCTTCGTTTTCAAACACCTTATGCGTCATGGCTTTTTCAACATTAAGAATTTTACCTCTTAATGGTAAGATGGCTTGAAATTTTCTATCACGACCTTGTTTTGCCGTTCCACCTGCCGAATCTCCCTCGACCAAGAACACTTCGCATTTTGCCGGGTCTTGCTCAGAACAGTCAGATAATTTCCCTGGCAAACCACCAATGCTCATTACAGTTTTACGCTGTACCATCTCGCGCGCTTTCTGTGCAGCGTGCCTTGCCTGTGCAGCCAAAATCACTTTCTGAACAATGATTTTAGCATCGTCAGGATGTTCTTCCAAATAATCAGATAACATCTCCGAAACGGCCTGACTTACAGAAGCCGATACCTCACGGTTTCCTAACTTGGTTTTGGTCTGTCCTTCAAATTGTGGCTCCTGTACTTTTACAGATACAATGGCTGTTAGACCTTCACGAAAATCATCACCTGCAATATCAAACTTCAATTTATCCAACATTCCAGATTCGTCCGCATATTTTTTCAATGTATGGGTCAATCCACGACGGAAACCTGTTAAATGCGTTCCACCTTCATGTGTATTAATATTGTTTACGTACGAGTGTAAATTCTCAGCATAGCTCGTATTATACACCATAGCCACCTCAACTGGCACACCATTCTTTTCACCCTCAAATGAAATGACATCTTTCATCAATGGCTCACGGTTACCATCCAAAAATTTGATAAATTCTTTGAGACCTTCTTCAGAATGAAATGTTTCGCCTTCAAATGTTCCATCTTCTTTTTTGTGACGTTTGTCTATTAAATGAATAGTGATACCTTTATTTAAATACGCCAATTCACGTAAACGACTTGCTAATGTATCGTAGCTATACTCTAAGGTTTGTGTAAATATTGTTGGGTCTGGCTTAAAAGTAACTATAGTTCCTCTTTTGTCAGTTTCACCAACTTGCTTTACAGGGTACATGGTTTTTCCTCTTTCATACTCTTGCTCCCAAATTTTACCATTTCTATGTACAGTTGCCTTTAAATGTTCTGATAAAGCGTTTACACAACTTACACCAACACCATGCAGACCACCAGAAACTTTATAAGAATCTTTATCAAACTTACCACCTGCACCAATTTTAGTCATTACTACTTCTAGAGCAGAAACGCCTTCTTTTTTGTGTAGATCAACTGGTATACCACGACCATCATCTTCTGTTGTAATAGAATTATCTTCATTTATGGTTACGGTAATATTATCGCAATGACCAGCTAAAGCTTCATCAATAGAATTATCTACAACCTCATACACTAAGTGGTGTAAACCTCTTGTACCAACGTCTCCAATATACATGGAAGGACGCATACGCACGTGTTCCATACCTTCTAGTGCCTGAATACTATCTGCAGAATAATTGTGCTTGTTAAATTCTTCTTTCTTTTCGCTCATTATTTTTAATAAATTTAGTTCTAAATAACGTCACAAAAAAAGACGCCTACGCGTCTCTTTTGAGTACTATCAAAGATACAAAATAATGAGCCTTTTTAAAAGCTTTTTATCGATTGGAAGCATTAATTATTAACAATTGTTAAAAACCCAAAAGTGTCTTAAAACGGCTAAAAAGTGTCTTAAATTTGATTTTAGTGAATTTTTAATACGAGTGAAAAAGAAAAATAGTAAAAGTGGCTTATACGTGGTTTTATTAAATTGATTACTACTATTATTTCATGTTTTTTTCGCCTTAATTACTTCGATTTTGAAGTCTTTCATATTTCAGCACCAATCAAATTAATCAAATGTCTTGTAGGATGTTTGCTCTCCGTTAACATAACGGGTCTCTGAGTATAGTTTGTAATCATAGAACACCTTCTTTGATACCATCTCACCGTCTTTAAATGTTTTTTCGGTAAAAGAACTCTTAAATGCATCTTTTCCACCAGGCATGTAAGCTTTTTCAAAAGTCGCTTTTCCGTTATCATACATAGCATCTATAACCAAGTAGCCTGATGCCGTGTAGCTTTTAAAGTGCCCATGCATTTTATCATTTTTATAAAAGCTATCATACCTCAACTGGCCATCTTCATACCATACTTTATATTCGCCTTCAAACTTCCCCTGGTTATAATTAACTTTTCCTCTCATTTGACCATTTGGAAACCAAGTTTTGCTTTCACCGTGTTTAATACCGTTTTTATAATTGGTACTTTTAGAAAGCTGACCATCGGTATACCATACACGTTCGAGTTGGTCTGGCTTGTTATTTTTATAAATACTATCATAGTAAAGCTGTCCATTGTCGTACCACTTTTTATAACTTCCATTTAATTCGCCATTTTCAATAGTACACTCTAGTCCTAATTGGCCATTCTCGTACCAATCTTTTAAAATACCATCGGCTAAAGCATTATTTTCGGCGAGATAATATATACCTTCAACATATTTAATATCGGCTTGTTTAAGCTCTCGTAATTGTCCAATGGCAGTCTGAATTGTGCAAAGACACAATAAAAAAATGAGTTGCTTTTTCATAATTATAAATTTAAAGCATCAAAGGTAAGACAGCAAACCGCTCTTGCCTCTTGACATACAATTATAAGATAAATTTATCAAAACAGAATATGCACCTTTTTGATTATGTGTGTTTTATCTTTGGCTTGGTATAGTTATTTGCTGTTAACTTGCTATTTCTTCTTCAATTAATGAAATTAAAGTCTTAATGAATTCCGCTAAATCTTTATGAATTCCTGCTAAAAAACTATTGTTCATCATGGCGAGGCGAAGACCGTTTTTAAACATTTCGTCATTATGTTGCCACTGGGCATCTTCAATCAGTTTTTGGTGTTTGGATTCAGGGATATCTGCTGCAGTTAATCGCTCAGGAAAACCGTAGGCAGGTGTCGTCATATCAAAGAATCCCAAAGCCTCAATATTTTCTATGTTTTGATCGTAAAGGTAGTCTTGGTGTTCTCGTCTCATATGTTCTTCTCCTGTGGCTATGGCCGCATAGTGCTTATCCAATTCTAACAAAGCATTTTTTATGGAATCATTTTTTATGAGACTGAGGTTACCAGAACTCAGGAGTTCTTTAAATGTATTGTTGTTGGGCACAAAGACGCTCCAAATGAAAACTTGTTCGTACCTATCTGTATATTTCTCTACATCCTCTATGGTAGTGGGTTCTTTTGCGTTGAGCAATACTGTGCAGGCTTTGGCTTTTTCATACCTATACTTTGCAAACGCTGAATTGTTATCTATTTCACTAATTAAATCTGACTTTAAATTTTTGAGATAATTCACTTCTCTTGTACGTTCCTTTCTGGCTTCATTGGCGTTATTTATCTGTAATGCAATTAAAATCCCTATGACCACTAGTATGATTTCGCCAATGGCGTAAAGCAAATATTTTTTAGTTCTGTTCTGGTTGATCATAGATTGTCGGATATGACGAAAGAATTTAATCATTGTTAATTGTTCAATTCGTTAGTAATTAACCGTATCATATGGTTTATGCTTTCTTTTAAGATTTGTTCATCTAATATAATTGCGTTCTTCCAACTAGTCATATTACTCACTATATCCTCTAATTCGCGATTACTAAAAAACCATTTATAATCCGATGTGTAAGAGCCTTTAGGGAAATCAGTGTAGTCTTCGTAACGTCTAATTCTGTTGGAAGAATTTATTTTTCCGTCAACGGCAGGCCAAAAACGCTCATTAAGCAACCTTTCTAGCATTCCTGTTTCTTGCGTGGCATCAATGACCAAACCATCGAATGCCGTTATAAAACCTTTTATTTTTTTGTTTTGAATATGGTCTATTTTACCTGAAGCGATAAGGGATTTGATATAGCCATCATTGGCTTCAAAAGTATAAACAGATTCTATTTTGCCGATAAGTGAGTCTAATTCCAATTCGGTACCATTAGAAATATCAGTATTAAACATACTTATTAATTTTAGGCCTATCCGATATTCATTTTTATGAATATTGAGAATGGTGCTTAATTGATCTCTGTTGATAATCAATTCACTTTTTAGATTGGTTAAAATTTCCTTCTCTGATTTTAATATTTTTCTTTGCTCATTCCAATTGTTAATCTGTAACGCAATTAAAATACCGATGACTACGAGGATGATTTCGCCAATGGCGTAGAGCAAATATTTTTTGGTTCTGTTCTGGTTGATCATTGAATGCCTTATTTGGCGGAAGAATTTAATCATTAATAGACGATTTTGTTTGCACTATAATTTCATTAATCAAAGTTTTAGTCTCCAAGTTTCTCTCTAATAATTTTTGGTTATACCACAAAACATTATCTAAAAAATTCTCAAACTTTATTTCTTGAAATAACGAGTAGTAACTAGGCTTTACCTTAGACTTTCCGGCCCATTCAAAACCACTGTATGCATCCATTTCCTTAAACGAAATTTTAGAAAGCAAATAGGGTAAATACTGTTCATTGACCCAATTATCTATTCTATCTACCCTTTTGGCTCTTATCTCCTTGATAACTCCCCATTGATACAATAAATCGGATAATGCTTCATTCTGTATTAAAGTAAGTCGGTCAGTTTGTATTAAGTTGTTTAAAGTATTATCAGCAAATGCAATATCACTATCTCCCATGCTGACGCTAAATAGACTATCTAAATTATGAACCGAAAGTTCTTCATCAGAAGCGCCAATTAAAGTCATCAATATCTTATTGGCATCCATTTGATTTTCGAGACGTAATAAATTTTCTTCTATAGCTTTTTTGTTAATCTTAAAATCCTTGTTTAACTTTCTTATAATATCTTTTTCGGCATTTCTATTTATTCTGTTTTGATTCCAATTATTTATTTGAAGTGCAATAAGAATACCGATAACGACTAGGATGATTTCTCCAACGGCATAAAGAAGGTATTTTTTGGTTCTATTCTCATTTATCAATGAGTGGCGGATATGACGAAAGAACTTAATCATATATTGAACTATTTTTTAGTCTAATGTTAGTTGCCGTCATCAAAAACCTTACGCTTGTTTTATTTCGCATTGCTAAATTGAGAATACATAACCATTAAAAAAATCAACATGTTAATACAAAATATTATCTAAAGTCCAATCTAGTCTTTTCTCCATCATAGTGAAATTACAATCAGAAAAGAACACATGATAGATTTCTCTTCTAAAAGCTGCCAACTCCATCTCCGTGTAGGTATTTTTATTTACTGCATTTTCTATTTTCTCTAATTGCTCTTCTTCTGAATCATTTTTAAACTCAGCATATATTTTTAAAAATGTTTTGGTCGGTACTTTAGATTGTATCATATTAATTTCTTCTTCAGACTCATTATTATCTGCATTGGCGCAGAGTAAAAGGATATAGGTCTGCAATTCTTCTTTGCTCCACTTATTTTGTTCTTCGCTCATGACTATAAATTTTTAATTGGTTTTTATTTGATGTTACTCATTAGTTCTAATAGTACATTATTATATATACTATTCTATTTGATTGATTATATGAATACTAAATTTAATCAATTATGATGACACAGCTTCTGTAATTGTTCATATACTGGTTGCATTTCGTTAAGGATTTTTTGAAAATGTTGTTTTTCCCTATTGCTCATCAGCACAAAAAACACAAGATCGTTCTGAAATTGTTTATAAACCTTAGAATTTTCATCTAAGTGCCAATTATCTATCGGTAAAGTAGCCATAATTTCATCTCCTAAGGATGCTTTGGCATAATCTGCATATTGAAACCCTACCTGGTTATCATCTTCATAAGCAAAAGCGCGTTCTATACTATGGTTTCTATTTAAATCTAGTTGGTATATGAGATTGTCTAGTTCTGCATAATATCTAATTAGTGTCTTTTTTAACGATTCGTTTTTAATGAGATTTAGTTTACCCGAAGAGGTAATATCCAATATCGTTACTTTACTAGGCACAAAAGCGTTGGTTCTTAAGCCTTGTATATAATTATCGATAAGGTATTCTTTGGATTTTTCCTTTTTTGGCAATTCTAAAAGAAGTGCTTTGCTGGTTCTGATTTTATAGTCTGATTCTTCAGACAATCGCTTTATATTTTGGCGGTCTAATTCAAAATCCTCGAGCAATCTACAGTAATATTCATCTTCTGTTATACTGTTTTTCCTTGATTCATTCCAATTATTGATTTGTAACGCAATTAAAATCCCAATAACCACTAGGATGATTTCGCCTATTGCGTACAGTAAGTATTTTTTGGTTCTGTTTTGGTTTATCATAGATTGACGTATATGTCTAAAAAACTTTATCATTGGTTGTCCTTCATTATTACATTTAATCAGAGAGTTCCTTTTCAATAGAATTTAAAAGCGATTCAATATTTTTTATTACTCCCTCACCTCTGTTTTGAACTGCCGCATTCTCAAAAGCTATTGCAGATAATAATTTCAGAAAAGCATCATCAGTTCTTATTTTGTTGTAATCTTCCTGAGAAATTTTAAAATCTCCATAGTATTTTCTGCTTAAATTGAATTGCATAGTGAAATATTTCAATAATAGTGGTTCGCTATGTAATGCATGAAAACGCAAACGCTCCTCCTCGTACCTTTTGTAGTAAGGATAAGACCTTTCGTAAAGCAGAGAAATATCATTTCTTAAACTATCGTTTGAAATTACTTC
The DNA here is from genome assembly GCF_965284585.1 of Winogradskyella ouciana. Classification (NCBI taxonomy): domain Bacteria; kingdom Pseudomonadati; phylum Bacteroidota; class Flavobacteriia; order Flavobacteriales; family Flavobacteriaceae; genus Winogradskyella; species Winogradskyella ouciana. Next base: position 2,018,657 of record NZ_OZ260095.1, on the reverse strand, counting down.
TACACCTTTAGATTGCAATAATTGATATCCACTTTTGTTAGGATCAAAATGAGGTGTAACTCTAAGAATAGAAATGACTTTAAAAATCGAATCGTTAGGGAATTCATTATTCTTAATAAATTCTCTAACATCTAAACTTGCACTATTTATATTGTCCATATAGGACACATCGTCTTGTAATTCTTCGAGATCCATACTTAAATTAACATGAAGTTCTTTGAGTATTTTCTCTTCCAGATTTTTTGTTTTTCTTTCGTCATTCCAATTGTTGATTTGAAGCGCAATAAGAATCCCAATGACCACAAGGACGATTTCGCCTATAGCATACAACAAGTACTTTTTGGTTCTGTTTTGGTTTATCATAGATTGACGTATGTGACGGAAAAATTTAATCATTGGTTTTAAAGTTCATTCTCAATTAAGCTTATTAAGCTTTTAATATCATTATGCAATACTATACGTTCACCAATCAAATTGTCAACAACTAATAGTTTCAGTGCAAGCGTACTCGTTATTTCTTTGTTTTGCAATAATGTCCGATAATCATTTTGGCCAATTTCAGTAAGCTTAAATTTGGGGTTTCTTTCATTTAGCATTTTTACGATATCAAGGTATTTTATAGTAACCTTATCGACATTAAGTTGTTGGACGGTCATGTTATCATCGACTTGAAAACGAAGATCAGTCATTGAGTTTTCCAGTTTAGTTAGTCTATCCTTAATTTGTTGATTTGTTATTAGCGATACCTTGCCCGAAGATTTAATATCACTATAGGTTTGAATAATTGGTGAAGTAGTTTGTAAACTTAAAAAAGACTCATAAAAAAGAGAATCTGCCTTAGAATGGTCAAAATATCGTTCTCTTTCTGGTGAATCGGTTAAAATAATTTGAAGGCTTTTTGATATGGTTTGCTCTCTGATAATTTGACTTTTAGATTCCTGTAAGGCCTGCTTTAAATCTGTTGTGAGATTTAAAAGAATTTTATCTTCTTCTAAATTAATTTTTCTATTTTCATTCCAATTATTGATTTGTAGTGCAATGAGAATCCCTATTACGACGAGAATGATTTCACCAATGGCATAGAGCAGATATTTTTTGGTTCTGTTTTCTTCCATAAGTTTATATCTAATATGTCTAAAAAATTTTATCATCTTAGTTACTCATATCAATTTCATTATTAATCATTTTTAAGATTTGTTCTGTTCTCACTCTTAAAGCTTCGTTACCTGATTTTTGTAAACTAGATATCGTGTTCCTATACGACACTTTGTTTATAATCTCTAGTTTGTTTTTGGGTTGGTTTATGATTTGAATTGCTAGCGCTTTAAGCTCATTATCATTGACTGTTTTATTTTTGAAAGGATAAAAGTCATTGAATTTTTTAACCATTCTCTCAGAATTCCCATAAGAAGCAAATCCACCTACTTTAACAAAAGTGTCAGTTGTTAAGTTATCTACGAGATTGGTGTTGTTGATATTTGTGTTTTTGGCAAATAAGTCTATTTGTTGATTAAAGGCTATGAGCTCCTCTTTTAACTCTGTATTTTGAATGATATTAATTTGATTAGAATTCAACATCTGTAAAAGCGTTGTGTTTGCATTAGAAAATGTCCAGCGTGTTGTTAGATCATTCAATTTTGGAAAAACACTGTCCATATCATCAAAACCTCCATTCAATTCGAAATGCTCAATAATATCATTTGAATGGTCGATTATAATATTTTCATAATCAATATAGACATCTAACATACTTATCTGAGTTTTTAAATCGCCCTTTAAATTGTGTAGATATGTAATTTCCTGATTGCGCAATTTTTTATTTTCATTCCAATTATTAATCTGAAGCGCAATGAGTATCCCAATAACCACGAGTATGATTTCACCAATCGCATAGAGCAAATATTTTTTGGTTCTGTTTTGGTTTATCATGGATTGACGAATATGGCGGAAAAATTTTATCATTGGGAGAGTGCTTTCAATTCGTTATTAATATCATTTATTATGGCTTTTAATTTTGCCTTGATACTCATTGTATACATCAAGAACAATCTGCTTTGGGTGGCATACGTTCTAATCATTGTTTGATACCTTTTATTGGTTTTTAGCGCTTCATAATCGTGTGGAACCATTCTTGCATCAATGATGCCTTCGTGGCTTAAATCGAAAAACTGGACTACATCAAACAATTCGATACATTGTTCTTGAATGTAGCGGTCCGAGACGAAGAAACCTTTTTCCCAGATACGCAAGGATTCATATCTGTTATCGTGCATATTGATAATTTTTTTTCGCAATGAATCATTAGAAATTAAATCTAAACCTTTTGTTTTTAACATATCGTAGGGTCCATCATTGCTAATAAGTCGGGTGAGCTGTAATGCCGATGCAAAATGGAGACTTAAAGAATCGTGATAAGGCGCATCGGATTTTAATTGTTTTAAAATTATAGTACCAGATCTAGATGCCTTGGTAAGGGCTTCAATATTTATATTCAAATCTAAAGTATCTGCCTTAAACCCTTCCTGTAATTCTTTTAGCGCTTTTATTTCGGCCTTTACGAGCTTTCTGTTTTCATTCCAATTATTAATTTGAAGAGCTATAAGGATCCCAATGACCACGAGAATAATTTCACCAATGGCATAGAGCAGATATTTTTTGGTTCTGTTCTGATTTATCATGGATTGACGGATATGTCTAAAAAATTTAATCACGGTTTTCTAATTCTTTATCTATTAAATCAATTAAATATTTGGTGCGCTCTAATAAAAGTTCGCATTTATTTCTACTATTTTCTGCACTATAGCTCCTACCCTCTAATTGCTTAAACAATTCATATTTTTGATCTGGCATTAAATCGTTTTTAAGATAAAGCGTACCGTTATCCCTAAGATTAATTCCCAATTTATTATTTAGCACATAGGTCCCAAACTGACTATTCACTCTATATAGATTGTTATGATTTACAACCGACTCGGTATAATCCAAAAACTGATAGTACTCCACTATATCTTTATGTAATTGCGGATTGCTTATTACGGCTGTCTTTCCTCCAGTACCCATATTATTAAAAGTGGCCTTGTTGGCCACAAACGTTAGACGTACAGAAAGGGTGTCTAGCAGAACTGCAAGTCTCTTAACCTCAATATTAGAATTAAGCATATTAAGACAAGAGTCTGCATAGGCCATAAAAAAGTTTTCCTTATCTATTTGTCTTTGAATTATTTTCTCTTGAAGATTAAGGTCGCTTTTTAAACTAATTAAGGTTCTTTTTTCAAGATTTTTGTTTAAGCGGTTATTATTCCAATTATTGATTTGTAGCGCTATTAATATCCCAATAACCACAAGGATGATTTCTCCGATGGCGTAGAGCAGGTATTTTGAAAAACGATTTTCTTTAATCATGTTATTGCGGATTTTACGAAAGAATTGAATCATAATTATCTTATTTTATTGTTTCCGCAAGCGGCTATCTCAACCAAATGTCCACAGGACATTTGATTTTGCTTTGCAAAATTTAGTTTCGATAATCTAAAAAACTTAATCATGTTATTTTGCTAATTCTTCATTCAATTCCGCGAGAATATTGTTAGTTAATTCCTTTATAGCATTTTGGTAATCTAGCCTGTTTTGCTCTAAACCAAACTTCATTATTAAATTACCCAAAAATGTTTCGTTGTTCATATGCTGCTCAATTACCATTAGCTTTTCACTTTCACTAATTGATTGTTCTTCCCACTTAAGATAACCATGCAAAACTTCTGGAAACAGTTTTGTTGAATAATGACTGGATTTATCTACCAATGCGGTGGCAAGAGCCACAGCCATGGTTTCGTCCTCAAAGCCAAATTTTACTTCTGCGGAAAATTTTGCCAACAGTTGTACAAGGTTTTGATTTTGTATGGTTCCCGTTTTACCAGAACCTATCATGGCATCATAAGTACCATTAACGGGTTCTATCCGCCAATAGGAAAAAGCACCTCTATAGATATACTCACCCAGTGTATTTAAGTCAATTTCTGTATTACCTCTTCGCATCTCACTAATAAGTTGTCGGCAATATTCAACCACTCTTGTTTGTTTCTTTATGGTTTCATCTAAATTGGTACTGGTCTCTTCAAAATCATCTTTAAGGGATTTAAGAATTTGTTGTTCTTCATTTCTTTCTAGCCTGTTGGTATTCCAATTATTGATTTGGAGTGCTAGAAGAATACCAATGACCACTAGTATAATTTCGCCAATGGCGTATTTAAGGTACTTTCCTTTTTTGTTTTGTTCCATGAGGTTATATCTTATTTGACGGAAAAATTTAATCATTCGTTAATAGAATTATTTTATTTATCAACTTCTCTAATCGGCTCAATACCAATCTATAATTTACTACTGCCCATCCTAAGTTATCTAATTGGTTTTCAAATTCAATATCATTAAATAGCTTTACATAATCCACATTAAACTTGGATGATTCTTCCCAAGCCATTAGAGAATACTTGTCAATATTTTTCATGGATGCATTTTCGGTTAGATATGGTATTACCATATGCTGGTTAAAGTCATCTAAAGTTTTCCAGGCCTCATCTAATTCGTCAAACTCAGCAGACCAATTAAGAAGCTCGTGTCTAAGGGAATCATTTGTAATAAGGTTTAGGTTGCCTGTGGATAAGATTTCTGTCAAGGTATTCTGTGTTGGGTGATATTCAAAAACGTCTACTGCAGCTGCCAGTAAGCTGTCTATATTTTCTTTTTGAAGTTCCTTTTCATCTGCCTTCATTTTTGACATTAGATACCGAATAGCCTCTTCTGTCTCCTCATATTGGCGAATGCTTTTCTTAATTTTTATTAAGTTATTGCTAAACTCTGAGTTAAAATTTGCTCGCATCTCATTTTCTAACTCACTATTATTACGCTGTTCTTTCCAATTATTAATCTGCAATGCAATTAAAATCCCAATAACCACCAGAATAATTTCGCCGATGGCGTAAATTAAATACTTGTTGAATTTATTTTCAGACAGGAGACTTTGACGTATGTTTCGGAAGAATTTAATCATCGATTTTTATTTAAATAGTTTACAATTGAGTCTCTTATTGATAATGATTCTTTGTATTGAACGACGTATCTTCTGTTTAGTGCGTGGCCATAGGTAATTTCTTGATTTATAAGTCCAATAAAGTCTGGTTGTTTTAATGATTTAAAAACTAATTTCAAATCTCTTGGATCCATGTTTTTAGGATCAGAGGGAACGTATGGAATTAAAGAATTTATTCTGCCTGCATAATCTGTTTTGAGATTATCAAGATATGATCTTGAAAATTCGATGTAACTATAATAACCAGAAATGCTATTGCGAATAGCCTCATTTTGGATGAGGCTTAGATTACCAGTACTTATAAGATCCCTGAATGTGTTGTCATTCATGGGTATTCCGCCTATGCTACCAATACCGCCTTTACCTATCGAACCAACAAATTCAATAGTGTCCTTAGGCTTATAATCGCCATAAAAATAGTCTTTTGCCAAACGGAGTCCATTGAGCTTAGAATCATACCGCAATACCCATCCGTTAACATAACTAACACTATCTCTTTTTAGATCTTTTAATAAGTTCTGTAGATAGCTTGTTTCTATAATTTGATTTTTCCTATTTTCATTCCAATTGTTGATCTGCAGCGCAATGAGAATTCCAATAACCACGAGTATGATTTCACCAATCGCATAGAGCAAATATTTTTTGGTTCTGTTCTGGTTTATCATAGTCTGACGTATATGGCGGAAAAATTTTATCATTGGGAGAGTGCTTTCAATTCGTTATTAATATCATTTATTATGGCTTTTAATTTTGCCTTGATACTCATTGTATACATCAAGAACAATCTGCTTTGGGTGGCATACGTTCTAATCATTGTTTGATACCTTTTATTGGTTTTTAGCGCTTCATAATCGTGTGGAACCATTCTTGCATCAATGATGCCTTCGTGGCTTAAATCGAAAAACTGGACTACATCAAACAATTCGATACATTGTTCTTGAATGTAGCGGTCCGAGACGAAGAAACCTTTTTCCCAGATACGCAAGGATTCATATCTGTTATCGTGCATATTGATAATTTTTTTTCGCAATGAATCATTCGAAATTAAATCTAAACCTTTTGTTTTTAACATATCGTAGGGTCCATCATTGCTAATAAGTCGGGTGAGCTGTAATGCCGATGCAAAATGGAGACTTAAAGAATCGTGATAAGGCGCATTGGATTTTAATTGTTTTAAAATTATAGTACCAGATCTAGATGCCTTGGTAAGGGCTTCAATATTTATATTCAAATCTAAAGTATCTGCCTTGAACCCTTCCTGTAATTCTTTTAGCGCTTTTATTTCGGCCTTTACGAGCTTTCTGTTTTCATTCCAATTATTAATCTGCAGCGCAATAAGAATCCCAATGACCACGAGAATGATTTCACCAATAGCATAGAGCAAATATTTTTTGGTTCTGTTCTGATTTATCATGGATTGGCGAATATGGCGGAAAAACTTTATCATTGTTGTGTCACTTTTTCTAAAATTTCTGAAATAATGTCGTCAGCTTCCTCTAAATATTGTTTCATAAATTGTGCATATAAAACTTTTTCGTCTATTTGATTCTCAAACCTCACGTCATCAAACAGTGCCATATTACTCACATTCAATGAGGATGCTTCGGTTTCTATACGCTTGTGGTTTATGTTACGTATAGAGCCATACGCTTTTATATAATCTATAATGTCTTGAGAACTTTTTTCTACTCTTCGATTCCATTCTTCTATGATACTTATATGCTTTTCCCAATTAAATAGTAGTCTTTTAAGTGTATCATTTTTAATCAATATTAATTTACCTGTGTTTTTTAGTTCATTAAGCGTGAAATTTTTTGGCTTCCAAGTAGGAAAAAAAAGAGACTTCTCAATCATCTTATTAAATTCTTCTTCCGAAACATTAATTTTTTCTTCACCTATGACAGCCAATATGTCTAATCCTCCATTTTTTGTATAGTCTACAGACTTTAATACGTTTTGTAACTCATTACGGTTAGCTTCAAATTCTTGTAAAAGGTTTTCTTTAATATTCAGCAATTCGTTATTTGCTTTTCTTTCCTCATTCCAATTATTAACCTGCAAAGCAATGAGAATTCCTATTACTACTAGGATGATTTCGCCAATAGCATATTTAAAGTATTTACCCATTTTGTTTTGGTTAATTAGTGAGCGACGAATATGACGGAATAATTTAATCATTTAGAAAGTTCTTTGTCTATTATAGAAATTATGTCTTGAGCCTTTTTTATAAGTTCTATAGTTTCATTTTTAGTTAATTGGCAAAAAACAGCTCTTCTGTTTAACATGTTTAAAAAAACTTTGTTTTCTAGTATAGCCTTATAATCACTTGTGAGTCTACCTCCCTCGCTTAAGCTTTTAATTCTTTCTGCCCCAAAACGAAGTCCGACATCATTAGCTAATTTCGTCTTAAATACGTCGTTCCAACAAATGTAGTTATCTAAAATTGCTGAATATTGCAGATACAAATCAAAATGAGCAACTTCATCTTCTATCATGTCAGCCACATCTCCTGGCCATTGAATTAATTTCTTTTTAAGATTTTCTTTAGCAATTAGATTAATTTTACCAGAGGTTAAAAGCAGATTTAATGAACCAGCTTGGTTATTATAAGTTGGCCCACTCATCGTTCTGAAGAATAAACTGTCTAAATATTTTGAACTGTAGTTTGTAACCTCTTCTGGCTGTTTGTTATATATAATTGTAGCAGCCGAAATTATATTATTTCGGATATCGTTTAAAAATTCGAACTCTGTGATGGCTTCCTCAAAATCCTCTTTGAGATTAGTCAATATCAATTTCTCTTCAATACGCTCTAAACGTTTTTGATTCCAATTATTGATCTGCAAGGCGATAAGGATCCCAATGACTACGAGGACAATTTCACCAATGGCGTATTTAAAATATTTGCCTGTTTTGTTTTGTTCCATGAGGTTATAGCGGATTTTTCGGAAGAATTTAATCATTGATTTCTGTATCTATTATTTCAATTGTAGATTCAATACTGTTTTGTAATCCTCTAAGCCATCCTGTTTCTACCATATATTTTGTGTAGTACCTATGAAGTAACTTATAGGTTTTAGGATTTTTTATATACGCAATAAATGTCTCTTCATCTAAAGCTAATTCCGGATGATTTATCAAAGGTGTATCTGCATAAAAACGATTATGGAAGTCAGTTAAAGAATTAAATTTAATTATTGAGTTAGTCCAGTCCTCCTTAAACTCTAAAGTAGTTTTATCTAAGAATTTAAGATAATTTGTAGTAGTGGTCTCATAATCGGCAAGTGCAGTTGTAATCTCTTGTGAAAGTAAACTAAATTTACCAGAAGACTTAGCGCTACTCAGTATTGAGTTATTTAGTACCGCTACTTCAACAGTAAGTATTTCCGAAATATACTGTCTTAAGCTATCTGTGGATTTATTCGTTTTTGAAGTAGCAGAAAAATTCATGACTTCAATGATGTTCTTATTCATCTCATTTAAACGTTCAGTTCTTTCCGTAAATAAATTTAAATTTTCGTTGAGTTCTTGTTTTATATTGTCAATTAAAATAGACCGTTCTTTAGATTGCTGATGTTCTTGATTTAAATTATTAATCCAAAGTGCAATTAAAATCCCAATCACCACTAGAAGTATTTCACCAATGGCATATTTAAAGTATTTGCCTGTTTGATTTTTCATAATTAGGTTTTGACGGATATGACGGAAGAATTTAATCATTAGCATCTAGGTTTTGATCAATATGTTGTATTAGCCCTTTTGAGTGACTTAAGGAATATTCCATTTCGTCTTTGGTCAGTCTAAAAAGAATACGCTTAAAATTACTTATCCCTTGAAATGAGGCTGCCAAGTGCGCTAGATCTATAGTTTTCCAGACTAAGGAATCAATAAGCTTTCCTTGATCGTGCAAGTCGGTAGAGCCAAAAGTGTATGTATCCACATACTGCGCCAACTTTTCCCTGTAATCTTTGGTAATACTCTCAACCATACCTTCTCGGTAAAATTTACCATTGTAATAATCTTTTATATGGGCTTTAAGGGAATCATTCATTACATCAATGAGTCCTGTATCATTTAAACTTTTATAGGCATTGGTATTGTAAAAAATAGGATTGTTCCAATTTGGGTTGAATTCGTTTCGGGTAATTTTCAATAGTGTATCAACCGTTGCTTTGGGCTTTGCCATGCGCGCTCTCAACGATTCATTGAGTTGATATTGATAGTTTACGTCTGGTAGATGATTGGCAATTAATAGTGAATCTTGAACCAGATCGGTTTTTAAAGCTTTCAGTGCTTTATTTAAATTAGCAGTTGTTTTTCTTTCTTCGTTCCAGTTATTTATCTGTAATGCAATGAGAATACCAATGACCACAAGGATGATTTCGCCAATGGCGTAGAGCAGATACTTTCTAGTTCTGTTCTGGTTTATCATGGATTGTCTTATGTGGCGGAAGAATTTAATCATCTTAAATTTTCTAATTCATCATTGATTAGCCCAGTACATTCTAGTATATTTTGCTCTAATTGTCTATAGTTATTAAGCATATACACTCTCAGGTCTTCATTCATTACAATGGCATTTTTGAATTCTACGTCATTTTTAAGTGTCTCAAAATTGATTGGTTTTCCTAACTGTTCGCCAGTTATGGAATTATTATCTTTTTTTCTGACCTCAATTCTGCTTAATACAGTTGGCATTACAATCTGATATTGCATAGCATGGTCATCTTGAATTTCAAAATCAATTACATTTTGGTAATAGAAAGAATAAAGTTTTGTAATTGCTTTTCTTAAACTGTCATTAGTAACTATTTCTAGCCCCTTAGATTTTAACGTTTCATAGGCACTATAGTTAACCACAGATCTTGTTGTATAAAGTAAGCTCCCATAATAGACATCTAATGAATCTGAATATGTAACGTTGTTATTAAGACTATTTAAAACAATTCGGCTTGCATTAAGCCTTGTTTCATTAAAATCTATATTAAATCTTACATCTTCTAAATCTGCTTTTAAATTATTGGCAATTTCATTGAGATACTTTATTTGCACCTCCTTGGTTTGCATGTCGGTATTCCAGTTGTTAAACTGTAACGCAATAAGGATCCCAATTACAACGAGGATGATTTCGCCAATGGCGTATTTAAGATATTTACCAGTTTTACCGGTCTCCATTAATTTAAATCTTATTTGTCTAAAGAACTTTATCATAGTTTTAGGTTCTATTTTTTCCGCAAGCGGCTATCTCAACCAAAGGTCTACTAGACCTTTGATTTTGTTTTACAAAATTTCGTTTTGATAATCTGAAAAATTTAATCATTTGGTTTTACAAAATGGTTTAATGAGCTGACTAAGCTCAATTGCAGAGGTTTTTACACTATGAAGTAAGTCTTTCTCACGTTCACAGATAATTAATGTCATATTCATGTGGTCTCTTAGATTACGAAATAAATAGCTTTTAGGGTCTTTTTGCCACTCAGTACTTTTTAAAAGATTTTGAAGTTCCTCCCCATAAATACTCCTATACAATGGTAATTCTTGAATACCAAAATCAGTATAATCTTGATATTGAAAAACCTTGGGTGCTAATTGATCATTATTCTTGTCAACAACTCCTAATGCATAGTTTTGATTGGTGTAGAAGTCTAAAATTGCTTCTTTTAAGGTTTCATTTTTTAGATTTTCTAGCTTACCTGATGAGGTAATGTCATTGATAGCAGCTTTCGTAGGGAAAAATTGCCTAGACCTCAGTGCAGAGATATAGTCAGCTAGTATCACTGTTTTATCTTCTTGTATTTTTAACAATTTAGTAAGAAGTCTTTTAGCTGCTATTTGTCGTTTGTCTAAAGAAACAATAGTGCTATCTATATTATTAATATCGGCTCTAAGATCTTCAAGTATTTTACAATAATAGGTGTCTTCCTGCTGTTTTAATTTACGTTCTTCATTCCAATTATTAATCTGTAATGCAATGAGAATTCCAATGACTACAAGGATGATTTCGCCTATAGCGTAGAGCAAATACTTTTTGGTTCTGTTCTGGTTTATCATGGATTGACGTATATGGCGGAAGAATTTAATCATCTGTTTTAAGGTAAATATTAATAAGGTTTATGGCATTTCGGTGGTCTTGTAAATAATTTTTTTCCACAGACCTTAATATTTCTGAATTGGTTTTAACACCTTGTAAAAAATATTGATAGAAGTTATCTTTCATTATTAATTCATAATCCTTAAAGAGCACTTCTCCCGAAACCAATTTGCCGTTTTTTAATTCTGTTGGTTCCCACTTTTTAAAATAGAGTGCTCCTTTCTGAATACGAAAGTCCTCAATTTGCTCAATCACGATATTTTCCATTTGCTTAACCCATACCAAGTCCCCTTCATAAATATTGAAAATGAGCTCTCTTAGTTCTGGGTCTGAAATGACATCGAGTCCTTTTGATTTAATCGTGCTGTAAGCACCTGTGTTAAGAATGGCTTTGGTCCATAGACCCGATTGTCCAAAATGTAGCAAAAGAGAATCTTGGTAAACCCCTTTGTTGTTTATATGGTCAATTAAAATGTCACAAGATTCAATACAGAGTGTTTGAAGTTCTATATTAAGCTCAATGTCTTTTATGTTGAATTCTAAATCCTTTTTTAATTGGATAATTAATTCTCGTTCATAGCGAGCTTGTTTTCTGTTTTCATTCCAATTATTAATCTGTAATGCAATGAGAATACCAATAACCACGAGGATAATTTCACCAATGGCGTAGAGTAGGTATTTTTTGGTTCTATTCTGGTTGATCATAGATTGACGTATATGACGGAAGAATTTTATCATCTATATTTTCACATTAGTTTTTAAATAATTATCTATTAATTTCTTGATGAGATTTCCTTTTTCAATTGCTTTTTCATAAAACTCCTGCTGCGTTCGCGATTGGTATAGACTACCAAAATTCAATCCCTCCATTTTACTATCATTTTTAATCTGCTCAACATCTAATAAGATTGGCTGTCTTTTATCATTCTTATAATAGTCAACCACTAAAGGATGTAAATTGCTTCCTTTTCTAATATATTTACTGTAAGTATTAAAATAGTGTGGTTCTATTTCATTTTTTATAAAGGTATTCGATATTTCTTCACGCTCTTTTACTCGGTCTAATAAGCTATAATATTCAGAAATTTGATTTTGAAGTTCAGTGGGAAAAACCGAATATTCTCCACTTAAAATTAACTTATCATAGGCTGTTCTATCATTATAAAAATTTTGTTCAAATAATATTTCGACCAAATAATTAGTGGTGAGTCTATCGTAAGGTTTTATTTCCTGAAATTGATGAGATAATAGTTCGCCTGCCGATATTTTAGCTGTAATGGATTGATTAAGCTCTTTTAGTTTTTGAATATCATCAGATACATTTTGTGTCAACAATTTTAATTGTTCTTTCGCAGATTGTTCTGTTTTAGATTGTTCATTCCAATTATTAATCTGAAGGGCAATGAGAATTCCAATAACCACAAGAACGATTTCGCCAATGGCGTAGAGCAGATATTTGCTGAAGCGGTTTTCTTTAATTAATCGTTGACGAATATGTCTAAAGAATTTAATCATCTTTTATTTTTAATACCTAAAGTTTAAATAATTTGTTTTTACAAGTGCCATCATTTTATTTCAGAATTAATTAAGTTTATAAGCTCCTCTATATCATCAATTGTATTAGAGTACGTCTTTAAACCTACCATTCTAAGGTGCTTAACGAAAGTCGTTAAATTTCTAAATTCTTTATTTTCTAATAACTCTTCGTAGCTATTGGGTGTTAACACAGATTTATCAGATGATGTGTTGTATTCAAAATACTTGACTACAAAAGGATTGGTGACACTTTCCATCAAAGCCCATTCGGCACGATCATAATCGTCTTTAAGCAACGGGAAGGTTGACTCATAAAGTGTAATTGTTTTTTCTTTGATCTCTTTATTTTGTATGGTCTCCACTCCTTTGGCCTTAAAGATTTCATAAGTTGTCATAACCATATAAGGACTAGCCCAGGCGTTAAGAGCTCTGAAAAGCGTATCCATATCCTTAGTGTAGGGTATCTTATTGTCAATGTTGAATATCATAGATTCCAATTGTTCTACTTTTAATTTGTTTTGATTTAAATCATCATCCATTATATTTCTGGTAATCACAAGATCCTGCTTTAAATCTATGAGAATAGCTTTCTCTAAACTGGCTAATTTTCTATCCTCATTCCAGTTATTAATCTGTAACGCAATTAAAATACCAATGACTACAAGGATAATTTCGCCTATAGCGTAGAGTAAATACTTTTTAGTTTTGTTCTGTTTAATCATGGATTGACGTATTTGGCGGAAGAATTTTATCATTAATAGGTCTTTATTTTTTTTGAGTTACCAAAAACAATTCCCTTGCGATTGATTTTAGTTTCAGTTATATCTGTTTTGTTGGTAAATTTTATAATGGCATCCATATGACTAAAATAGATTGGATGATAAAAAAAACTATAAATGGAAGGACCAAATAGCCCATGACATCGCGTGCTTGAATTTTAATGCCTTTTCCCATGATGGGAAATACAAGCAATAAATAAAAGGGTTGCAACACATTAGATAGACTCTCTCCATAGGCGATGGACAAAGACGCTCTAGATACCATTGCTGTAACTTCGTTAGTTGGCAAACCTTCACCAATTACTTTAACGGCTTCAATAATACTTGGACCAACTACAGCGAATTCGCCACCTGCAGATGGTATAGCAAAGTTGATTACTCCACCAGTGAGGTAAGCGAAAAAGGGGTAGGTATCAATGGTTGCAACAGAGGCCATAATTTCTGCCAACTTCTCCCCTAAACCTGTATATAGCATAATACCCATAATACCTGCATAAAAAGGATATTGATATAAAATACCTGATACATTACTACTAGATCGTTTCATAGCAATGACATATCGCATCGGTGTTTTATGCAATGCCAGGCCAATCATCAAGAAAATGAAAATCATGATATTAAAATTCAATTGAAAACCATTGGTGTAAAAGTGATAGATGATATAGCTTAATCCCATTAAAACAATACAAGACAGAAGCAAAACACCATTATTTAATTTATCGGAAACGGATTTATATGATAAGTTTAAACCAATTGCTTCATCCTTTATGGAAAGTTCTTTTTGGGCCGTTTTATCCTCTAACATATCCTCGAGTTGTTTGATGTTTTTCGTTTTCGGAATAAGAAGAATAATCATTAAAGGCGCAAATATTACATATAATGCCATCATAGCAAAGTTTAAAGCAGAGCCCAGTGTAAAAGAGGTTGGAATTATATCTGTTAAGATTCCTGCTTCAATTAGATAATTATTTTCTGTTCCCAACAGTAATGGAATAGAGCTAGAAAGGCCTGTTACCCAGCTTCCACCACTAAAGTAAACACAGGCTACTAAAAAAGGGTAGTTTACACCTTTAACTCGGATTGCTAATTCTCTCGCTAACACACATGTAATAACAATCCACCCAAAACTTATAAGTGACAACAGTGTCCCTACTAATACCACCATGAGGTAAACTTGCCTTGGTGTTTTGAGGCGAATGGTCAATTTGTCTATGCCTTTATTTATAAATGGAGAAAGTGCTATGGCAAACCCTGTGATTATAATCAATACAATTTGCATCCCAAACTCTAACAACGAATAAAAACCATCGTACCAACCTTTAACGATTTCCATGGGTGAAGCATCTAGCCAGATAAAAGCAATAAATCCTGTAAAAATGGTAAGTAACATAGCGAATACAAATGCATTTGGCATATATTTCTCAAATAGTTTTGTTGATACTTCTCCGAATTTTGTGAGCATAATAGGTTGGTTTTTAATATTACATTTATATGTTTTAAACGGTATGTATAAAGAATTTAATCATCTGATGCTAACTCTTTGTCATTCGTGTTTATAATATCTTTACATTTTTTGGCTCTATTCTGGTCAATCATAGATTGACGTATTTGGTGGAAGAATTTTATCATGGCGCTGTTGGTTTAATCGGAATACCTTCTATCCGCTTTACAACTTCGCTATAGAAGAAAATAATTTGCTGATGCATATCTTTTAATTCAAATAAATGATTTTTAAATATTCTTCTTTTGGTTGGGTCGTTTAGAGTAGTTTTAAATTCCATATAACCCTGCATCATATCATCCTCAGATAGATTGGGTTGCAAATAATAATGTGATAATATGCCATTATAAAACAAACTTTTTTCTGAAATTAAAAGTCCACTGATAAACGTATTTATTAAATCATTGAAATGATTGAACAATACGTAATAATCGGTGATGTTATCTTTAAGGTCTGAATTATCAATCTTACTGTAATCACCAGAGTTGATCAATTCACTATAAACGCTCATATCAGGAATCGTTGTTCGATATTGCATATTGGCTCTTGCAAACTGACCTGAATATTGTTTGTAATTCTGAAACGATAAATTAGCATCTAAATTAGCTATTAAGCTATCTAGTACTTTAATGTTTCTTTTGTTGTAATTAATGGTAAATACAAGATGAAGACTATCTCCATATACCACGTTTCGCAATTTGTTAATCTTATCTTCACGTTCTTTTTCAGCAATTTTAATTTGATTGTTGTTGTTAAGGTTAATTGCTATTAATATTCCTATGACCACAAGGATGATTTCGCCTATGGCATAGAGCAGATACTTTTTTGTTCTGTTCTGGTTGATCATGGATTGACGTATATGACGGAAGAATTTAATCATTGGTATCTATATCACTTTTTTGCTCTCGTTTGTACTTAACAAACAAGCGCACAATGATTCTTAATATGAGCGCGAAAGCCACCAAATAGATTATTGTATTAGTTTCCATATGCTTTGTTATAATTGAATTTTATATTTATCCTGCCTTACCATCACCATCTATATCTTGCGATAAATGCGTTTCTAAGGCAATTAGTGTTTTTTTAAGTAATGCCTTTGTATTGGCTAATTCTGTTTCTAACTGATCTACGCGTTCTTCAACACTATCGGCTTGTTCTTGTTGTTTCTCTAATTCGTCTTGTTGTAATAAATCCCAGAAGATTCCCATGGTTATATGTTTTTTATAATAATTGTTTAAAAATGCATTTAGTTAGATTTATGCACTTCTAACTCTATTTCAATCATAAATTCCGGAAGCGCTAATTCCTTTACACCAAGCCAAGAACCTGTTGGAAAATGATTTTTGTAAATTTCTGCTCTGTAGCCTGCAACCTCTAGCATCTTTGGCATATTGGTTGTGAAAATGTCTTCTTTTACCACATCGTTAAATGTGCAACCGTAATGCTTTAGGATTTTTTCTAAATCTGCATAGCAATTTTTCATCTGTTGTTCTAAATCACCAATGGCAGTTGGGTTGCCTTCATCGTCCATACTTACAGCTCCAGAAACTTTAATGCTATTGCCTATTTTAACAGCGTGCGAATAACCATAGGCTTTTTCTACCTCTGGGCGCAGTAAAAAATACTCAGGGTTTTCTGCTTCGATAATGACCTCCTTTTCAACTTCTTTGGTTGTTTCTTTTTCTTTTTGCTCACAACTTTGAGTTGTAAAAGCTAAAGCGATAAAAAGTGTAATTAAACTAATTTGTTTGCTAAGTGTTTTCATAATAATTGTATTTAGTGCCTGGGTTGTTCGGTTTTTGGCTTTCCCGTTTTTTATGGTTTTACTTTCGTTAATTTTTAATCTCTTGTTCAATTAACACCATAGTCGAATCTACCTTGTCACTACAAGAATTATTTCGCCAATAACGTATTTAAGGTACTTACCTGTTTTGTTTTCACTCATAAGTTTGAATCTAATTTTTCTAAAAAACTTAATCATAGTTTCTGATTTTTCCGCAAGCGGCTATCTCAACCAAAGGCCTACCAGACCTTTGATTTTGCTTCATTTCGACTGCGCTCAATGTGACAGCAAAATGATGTTTCGATAATCTAAAGAATTTAATCATGTGTTAGTTTTTCAATTCTTGTTGTATTAAGTCTATAATTCTATTTGTATCTGCTATCAAATTTTCTAGTTTGCCAATAGCATCTTTATTAATCCAATAATGAACTGCTGCGTTGTTTATATATTCTTCTTTTTTTTCCTTCAAATGAACAGCGAGTTCTGATTGGTTTTGTTCTCCAAATAAAAAAGCTGATGCAGGCTCAAACCTCATAATACTATTGTTGTAAGTAAATGGCGCATCATTAGGGAGTGCCCATTCCGTACCAATTCTTATCCATTCTGCAACTTGTTTGTGCTTGGCATAATGTTTTACCAATTCATCACGCAAGTTAGAATTACGTATATCCTTTAAATTACCAGTACTGGATAAATCATCAAACGTTGAGGTTGAAGACGTAAAAATGGGATATATGCTTCCGTAACCGAAAAAATCGTTAGCTGCTAATACCAGCTTTTCATCACTAGAATTTACAGAGTTTAAAGCAAAAGAAAGGCTCTCTATCGTTTCAATCCCTTTTTCTAAGTCAGCAATATTACTTTTAAAGGTGTTGATATCTTCTTTGTTTTCTGATAGAAGTCTTTTTAGGTAAAGGTTCTCTTGTTTTGCTGATTTTCGATTTTCATTCCAATTGTTGATTTGAAGTGCAATGAGAATCCCAATTACTACAAGAATGATTTCACCAATGGCGTAGAGCAGATATTTTTTTGTTCTATTTTGGTTAATCATAGATTGTCTTATTTGGCGGAAGAATTTTATCATATTATGCACTATTTAGCTTAGCTTTTTTAATCCATTCATTATTTGCTCGCGTAGCTTATTATTAATATCCTCAAAGACCAATAATTTATTTAAAGTGCCACCATTGTTATCTTGAAAGGCTATTAAGAAAAAAGATAATTCTTCTATAAAGTTTGGATCATTAGGGTTTTTTACAACCATTTGCTCATCTTTTTCTATAAGCGATAAAAATCGAACTAAACCGTTTCTGTCATTAAAAACTTTGAGGATTGTTACTTCAATATCCAGAATACTATTGCTCATTTTTGGCTGTTCATAATCATAATATCTCGAGATTTCGGTAGTCAGCTCATTATTGGAGAGCTGTAATCCTTTAGATTTAAGTATTTCATATGCATTGTTAATTGGAAAATACCTTTCAAAGGTGAGTATGTCTACCAAATAAAATTTCAAGGAATCAGTATCTTTAGATTCAGAGCTAACAAATTTTTGTAGTTCGATTATAGCTGTTTTTGCCTTTTGCCGCTGAGCGATAATTTCCTTGACTAGAATTGCATCTTCTTCAAGATTTTTTAATACTTCAGTTAATACATAGCGTTCATCTTTCCGGGATTTTTGGTCTTCATTCCAATTGTTAATTTGAAGTGCAATGAGAATCCCTATAACCACAAGGATAATTTCACCAATGGCGTAGAGCAGATATTTTTTGGTTCTGTTTTGATTTATCATAGATTGACGTATATGACGGAAGAATTTAATCATGATTTAAGTCTTTATTTATTAACTTAAGTAATCTTACAATACGTTTCCTCAGCGCATACGCCTGTACATTAATTACACTGTTGTAAATAATACATGTGCTTGCAACTCCTTCGATTTCAGTTGCATTTTCTATAATAATCGAAGGTAAATCAATGTTGTTTTTATGAATAGCAAAAGATATAGTATCATTTTTATCTAATGCATGCTCAGGCGAATAACCGCTATTTAATATATAAGCGCCTACATTTCGGATTAATCTCTCTTTAATTAATACTGGGTAGTAATTTTGATTACGGAACATTTGCCAATTGTCTTCAATTTCTTGAACTTGGTAAACATCGGACGTCCAGTTGGAAAGCATTTCAGAAATACTGTCGTTGGTAATTAGCCTTAGCTTCCCGTTAACTATGATATCGTTCTCAAGTGGATCGAAGGTAGGATCTTGGGACAATCTAAAAAGACAGTATAACAGCGAATCATCTTCTATTTCTTTGGGATTATCTATATAGTTCAGCAATACATTACTCGCGTGCGTCATTTTATGGCGCATCGAAATCTTCTCATCTAATTGTTTTAGATTTTGTGTGTATTCTTTATGTAGCTGCTTTAGTATTTTTTGTTCGGCTAAACGCTCTTTTCTGCTTTCATTCCAATTATTAATCTGCAACGCAATCAATATCCCAATAACTACAAGAATAATTTCGCCTATAGCATAGAGTAGATACTTTTTAGTTTTACCTTCGGAAATGAAGCGTTGGCGAATATGCCTAAAAAACTTAATCATTGTTTTTAATTTTATGCATGAGTTTTTTAGCAACCTGTTGCCTCGATTTTATTTTCCCCAAAATATTATAGCTCCGACCTAAATCTCCTATGATATAATTTTCCATTTTAGGTGCTCTGAGCAACGAATTGTAATCGGCAGAAATGTTCCGTGTATCTTCAACTGATGCGATTTTCTGATAAAAACCATCGACATCTTCTTCGTTTATCACTAAAGCGCCAGTTTCTGCTGTCATATAATTTTCTGGTAATTGGTACATAAAAGGTTCATACTGGTTTTCTACAAATCGGGTTAAAGACTCAAATGTGTTTTCAATCAAAACAAAATCGGCATAATACTGTGCAAGTTCCTTCAAAAGTTCTTTCTCGTTAAATTCATTAAAAGCACCTGAGGATTTAGCCGAATCAAATGTGGTGGAATACGATGTTGGATTAGAAGTATAAAAAATCGGTTCTACGTATTTCCCGAATTTCTCTATACCCATGGTCTTTTGTGGGTTACGGACGTAAGTGAGTAGTGTATCTAAATATTCAATCCGTTTTAAGTGAAAATGTTCATAATACTTTAACTTTTCTTCATCCTTTTGTAAATCCACTAAAACATTACTGTGAAAGTTTTTTTCATCGCGTTCAGTTTTGCGATTGTCATTCCAATTGTTGATTTGCAATGCAATCAAGATACCAATCACTACGAGAAATATTTCTCCAATGGCGTAGAGCAGATATTTGCTGAAACTGTTTTCCCTTATTAAACGTTGGCGGATATGTCTAAAAAACTTTATCACATTACTCTATATAATTTGTTCCATTTAAAACTGGAAATAAACAAACTGCTCTCCACTGCCTTGTGCTATACATATCAGTACAAACAATATGGCCCAAACTATTCCCAAAACTATTGGTGGTGTTTTTAGGGAAACGGCTTTCATAGAGGTATTTCGCATTACCCAATGACAAATAAATAAAATGGTAATCACCGTGAATACTTTTATAATATCAAAAGACTGCAGAATCTTTGCACCGTCATTCAACCCAAACATCGATGCCAACATATTCTTCGCGGTTTCGAATTCTCGTGCCCTAAAAAACACCCAAGTAATGTTAACACAGGTGTAAGTGAGCAATGCGAGTAGAACACCATTCCAGGTATTTATTTTTATGCGAATTTTGTTACGCAGCAAGCGTTCTATAACCAGATAAATACCATGAAGTGCTCCCCAAATAACAAAGGTCCAAGCGGCTCCGTGCCAAAGACCACCCAACAACATCGTTATCATTAATGCAGCATACATGCTGGTGATGCCGTGTCTATTTCCACCCAATGGAATATAGAGGTAGTCTCTAAGCCAAGTTGAAAGTGAAATGTGCCAACGCCTCCATAAATCTGAAAATCCTATGGCTGCATAGGGATATCTAAAGTTATCTGGTAATATGATGCCTAACATCAAAGCGATACCGATAGCACAGGTAGAGTACCCAGCAAAATCAAAGAAAATTTGTCCTGAAAATGCCAAGGTTCCCGTCCAGGCATCCAAACCGTGTAAAATGGTTCGTGATCCGAAAACGTCATCAGATGTGCCAGCCAATAGCGTATCTGCCAATACAATTTTTTGAAACAATCCTATAGTCAACAAAAAGGTTCCCCAAAGAAATTGCTGTGTCGTTGCCTTTTTTTCCTCGTAAAACTGAGTGATGAGTTCTTTTGCCCTTACGATAGGACCAGCAACCAATTGTGGAAAGAAGGTTACATATAAAGCGAAGTCCAAAAATGTACGTGCTGGTTCTATTTTCCTTTTGTACATGTCTATGGTATAAGACATGGTTTGAAAGGTGTAGAATGAAATACCCATTGGTAAAATAATATCCATGGGTTGTGCCTGAAAATCCATTCCAACGGCATTCAATGCCGTGACAAAATTCTCTAGTAGAAAATCGCCATACTTAAAAAAAGCAAGGAAGCCTAAGTTGACAAACATACTCAACAGCAACCACATTTTACGCTGACGTTGATTTTCTAATACCGCTAATTTTTTACCTGCTGTGTAATCTACGATTGTTGAAATCCAAAGTAGAATGACCAAAGGTGGATTCCACATGGCATAAAACAAATAACTCGCTAAAAGCAACATTCGTTTTTTATTGGTCCAGTTGAATAGTTTAGCATAGTACAACACGAGTACTATCGCTAAAAAGACGATAAAACTTAAAGAATTGAATAACATAATTAGTTGGTTGGTTTAGTTAGTGCATTATCTTTTATCATCTCTTGTGCCAAAACACGTGTATATATATCCGCATCTTCCGCACTTAAATGTGACCATTCCGGACATACCATATCCTTAAGCTCATCGTAATCTTCGTAATGATAGCTTTTGGCTCCCGTAATTTTCACTAGTTCATCGTAGAGTTTGTCTCTGGGGAAAAATTTACTTTCGCCACCTTTAAACATCCCACTAGATGGTGGTCTCACCAAAATAAGATTGCCACCACGTTCCATAAACTTTTTGGCATCTGCAGCAAAGAATTTGGTGGTTCCTTCTACATCTGGAGGAGGTCCGTCGCTTGTTATTATGAATTTCCATGCGTTTGTAATCACATTAGCAAATGCCGTATCTGTTGCTGTACGCTCAGTCATTCTCGTGTTTCTATCACTATCAATCGTGCCGAACTCAAAAAAAGGTGGGTATTGTGGTTTCCCAGTACGTTCGGCAAGTTTAATGCGCCTTAATAGACCTTTGAGGTCAATGTTTTCATCCGCTTCTTCTTCATGACCAGACATCATGACTAAATTTTCTTGAAGTGGAATGGACAGCCAATGATTAACGCGATTGGCATAAGTTCGCTTATGGTAGTGGTCCACTCGAAGTTGTGGACGTCTCCATGGACCTGCCTGAGGAAATGTAGTTGAAAAAAACAAAGGTGGAGTCACACCTACGATGACTGTTCCATTAAAATCCGTATTCTCCACAATGTCATGAAAAATTGGTAATGGAGAACTTCCTGCCGAAGCCAGTTGAATTGGTCTAATGCCTGTAACTTTTTCAAATTCATCTAATTGAATATCAAAAAGCACTCGTGAAGATCCGGTTAAAACGACGTCGTTTTCTGTCAGTGAATTGACCTTGTCACGTTCTACAGCCCAAAGATGTTTATTGTCATCTAGTGTTGGTTCATAGCCTTGAGAACGCCAGTAGAGTTCCCAAGAAACTAACCCAATTGCACTTAGAACAAGTGCAACCAGGAATGAAGTTTTTAATTGCATAATGGTTGGTTATTGGTTATAGCTTGTTAGTAGGTTTTCAAACTACTAACTGTTATAAATATAGTCATTATATTTTACTGATAGCCAAATAATTGAATGACGCACAGTAATAAATAGTTCATTTACATTTTCTCAGAATCTGCCAATTTCTTTGTATCAGCATATTGTTGAAATCCAACAATCTTTCCATCTTTAAGCGTCCAATGGTGGGCTGCCTGTATGGTATAAGTCTTACCATTTTTCATTTCAAGTACATAGTGTAAAGTCGCCAACACTTGATTGTTACTCATTTCGTGAAGTTTCACATCTTTTAAAGTGAAGGATTTGTAGCGTTCTCCAATTCGAGCAAAAACACCGTTCAATACAGCATCAGGACCAATGTAAGGGTTACCATCTGCCAATGAATTACTTTCAGCTTCGTTCCACACAATCTCATCATCCATTAAGGCCAGAACTGCCGGAATATCTCCTTTTGAAAACAGCTCGTAAACAGAATTAATAATACTAGCATTATCTGTTGTTTCCAGGTAACGATAGCTTTTTAAGATTTTCCAATTTCCATTTACATTTTTTAGCGTATTTACAAATTCTCCTTTTAACACGCCACTAGGCTCATCTGTTTTACTGTAAATAAATGTTCCGCTGACAAACATATGATCATCATCTAACTGTGATACATCAGTTGTTTCTAACGAAATAGTGAAGGTTCCGGAATCAAAAGTTGCTTTATATTGATTCTTAATATTCTCCAATCCATTAATCATAGTTGCATCAGAATTTCTAATGGAAGCATTTTCCGTATATAATTTATCTATGTTTTCAAGATTGGAATTGTTAATCATTTCTGTGTACAGTTGATGCATCTTTTCAACATCAGCATTTACTTCTTGGGCATTGCAATTATATGTTGAGACACTCAACAGTAATAGAATTACAAAAATGGTTTTTAATGGTTTCATAATATTTATATTTAATTGGTTAATAGAATTTTCAGATTATTGTTTTATTCATCTTTTTCAGATTCAGAAATAAATTTCATGCCATCATAAAAAGCTGCAAATGGTACGTGTCCTGCATTCTCATAGGTTTTATATTTAAATCTCACCTGATCTCCCAAAGCAGATTTTATTTTTTTTGAAAAATCTACCAAAGACTGATGAATTTCTTGTTTCGGGTCCAATGGATCGGACAAAGAATTAGCGACAAACAGTGTCCTACCATTAAAACTATTTTTATCCTTAAAGGCTTTGTTTGACAACTCAGTAAAATAATCACCCATATCTGCAAACCAACCAGCACATGTACCAATGTAATTGTTGAACAGTTCTGGCTTTGCCAAAAAAGCGTACATCACAAATAGGCCACTAAGGGATCTACCACGTATGGTGCGTTCTTCGGAAGTTCTATATTTAGTTTCGATATATGGAATCAATTCTTCACCCAAAAACGACAAAAAGTGATGTGCTTGTGGATTTTCAACTTTATAAGACGGCCTGCTCAATGGCATCATATCTCTATCCCGATTGGTATTAGCGATGGCTACGATAATAAATTCTAGCTTTAAATTATACGCTACTAGTCGTGCATCGATAAGATTATTCTCACTGCCATCCAAAAGGTATAGAACAGGATAACTTTTGCCTGATGCTTCATAGTCGTCTGGAAGTGTAACAACAAGATTTCTAGTCTCATCTAAGATGCTTGAATATAAACTGTCTTTGTGGCCAATCTTTACAGTTACATCTTGCGAATACGCAACGTTTGAAACCAGCATGAGAAGACTTGCAAGCAATACACCAATGATTTTCATAACCAATTTGATTCTTATTATTTTTTTAGCATCAGCAAGATATCGTCTAACATCATAGTAGTCAATCACATCTTAATGTGAAATCCAACGCTATCATTTTGTATATTTGGGTATTAGCTATTAACCAACATCAATACCTTGAGGTCATTTTTAAATTCTTTATGTGGACTCTTGAGTCTTTTTCTGTGCTTAATACATTTGCAGATTGATGCTCAAAACCCATCACAAATCGATGTGCTCACAACAGAAGATGGGTTGTTATTTAGAGACGTTTCTGATGTAGTACAAGACAGTAAGGGACTGCTCTGGATTGGCACAGCACAAGGCCTGAATCGCTATGATGGCCAACATTTTAAAGCCTACACCAGCGATATACAGAATCCGTTTTTTATTGAAGAAGATTTTATAAAGTCCAATATGCTCTACAACGAATTGGACAATTCTGTATGGTTTTTGGCCAACGACAAATTATTTCAACTTGATATAGCCACAGATTCCATACATTCATATAATGGGAATCATAACCTAAAAGGGCAGGTATTGGATATTTTTAAAGCTCCAGATGATTCCATTTGGGCGATTACCGATGATTACTGGAATGTTGAAAAAGGAAAGGCTAAGCAATATCTTCAAAAGTTTGAAGATGGCAAATTTAAAATTGTGGTTTCAGTGGATAGGTATAAGCGTGGCTTTAATCAATTAATTTCTGATGCTGAAGGTTCTATCTGGTGGACAACCACAAGAGGCACCAATAAATATACACTCGAAGGCGAATTGCTTGAAAGTCATGTACTGGACACCTACAACTGGAATAGTGACCTCATACATTACGTTCCACAGTTTGTTAGTAGTAATAATACCCATTATTATTTTCCATCCTCACGAGGTGGTATCGCTATTTTTGATTCGACTTTAAAAACCTCAAAATTTATTTTCAATACGGACGATATTATTAGACGTGCCATTGAAGATCAAGACCACAACATCTGGTTTGCTGGCAACAAGACCTTGTATCGTATGGATACCAAAGGACATTTTAGTGATTATACCGAATTGCTCAAATCAAAACTAGACTATTCAACAATTAACAATTTGTTTATAGACAAAAACGGATTGTTATGGGTGGCAACCGATAATGGTTTGTTTAAGGTAAAAACCGAAAAACAGTTGTTTTCCAATCTTTTTAAATCAGAAAAGGAAGGCTGGGGAAATTCCATGCGAGGTATTTTTGAGGGTGCAGATGGACGTATTTTTAGCCTTTGTGAAAGCAAGCACCAACTTTGGTATCAAACAAAAAATGGTGAAATAGATTCCTTACCCTTAAAAACTGAAAACGGGAAGCCGTTGTCACTAATGTACGACTCCAGTTTTTTATTTACGGATAATACAAAAACCTATGCTTATGCAGCTGGCAGAGGTATTTTTAAGATAAATTTAAAAACAGGTCAAACTAAAGCATACAGTCAATTTAGCAACCATAATAAAGTCTACGGACCCAATGCTTTAATAAAACTGAATGATGGACGTTTGTTGTTTGGATATACTTTAGAATTTCTCACAGTATTTAATCCAAAAACTGAAGAAAGTTACTCCGTTTTTAAGAATCTCAATGAACAAAACAATATCGCAGATCTTCAATTTTTTGAAGAAAGTAGGGACGAGAATTGCATCTGGATTGGCACCAAGAACGACGGTATTTTAAAAATAAACCTCAACGGAACCATCTTAAAATCCTACAATTCCAATACGACTCCAAAACTCGGCAAACATCATGTACTTTGCCTAAAAGAAGATAACGATGGTAGTATTTGGGTTGGGACTTATGGTGGTGGACTTAGTCATATTTCTGCCGATGGAAAAACGTTAACCAACTTCACCAAAATTAATGGTTTGCCAGATGACAACGTTGTTGGTATCATTCCAGATGGAAATAATAAATTGTGGATTAGCACGTACAACGGATTAGCCCTATTTGATAAAACCACCAAAGAATTTAAGAATTTTTATACCGAAGATGGGTTATCGCATAATGAGTTCAACTATTCGTCCTTTTTTAAAGATAGTGAAGGCCTCTACTATTTTGGTGGTATGAACGGCATCAACGTTTTTAACCCTAAAACATTGGAAGAATCGGTAAGACCACCAGCGATTCAATTCTTGGGTATTTCAGGTTATAACAGCAGAACCAAAGAAAGTTATGAAAAGGATTATGCCCAAACGGAATTACAAGAGTTTACAGCATCACCATACGATCAATATTTTGAGGTTAGTTGGTCTTTACCAAGTTACTTTCAGAATAATAAAAACACCTTTAGTACCAAATTAGAAGGTTTTGAAGATCGTTGGTTTTATCAAGGCAATGCAACCTCAGTCAGATATAATAAGTTACCCGCTGGTGATTATGTATTAAAAGTTAAAGGCGCAGATTCTAGAGGAAGTGAAAGTGCAAATATTTTGTCCATTCCTATAACCGTAAAACAAATTTTTTATAAACGTTGGTGGTTCATTGTTTTAGTACTGCTGGTTGTCTCCGCATTTGTTTATGCCATATTTAGATACCGTTTACAGCAAGCTTTGGCTATGGAACGTCTACGCACAAAAATCTCTAGCGATTTACATGATGATGTCGGTTCGTTACTTTCAGGTCTAGCGATGCAAACTGAACTTATGGAAGCTACAGCAAGCGAGGCTGATAGAACCAGACTCCATAAAATAGCTACGATAAGCCGAAATGCCGTGTCACAAATGCGCGATCTGGTCTGGAGTATTGACAGCAGACGCGAAACTATTGCTGATTTAATTGAGCGTATGAGAGAATTGGCCGAGGAATTATTGTTGCCCAAAGACATTGCGTTTGAGATAGACGCATCTAGCATCAAAAATTTAGACAAGAAACTACCAGCCCAAACCAAGCAGCATATTTTTTTAATTTTTAAAGAAGCCATCAATAACATCGTTAGACATTCTGATGCTGATTTTGTTGAAATTTACTTAACCAATCGCTCAAAAGGCTGTCAACTTATTATTAAGGATAATGGTAGCGAAAAAACGACTTATAAATCCTCTGGATTAGGCTTATCTAATATGGCCATGCGTGCTGAAAAATTAAAAGGAACACTTAATTTAAAAAACGGTAATGGTTTTGAAGTCTGTTTGGATTTACCTTTTAATATGTAATATCACATCTTAATGTGATTTTAAGTATCGTATAATGTACTAACTTTATGCCTTTACAAGCTCAATGCTTACATGCCGAAAGCTAGTACCCGATAAGATTTCCATTCCGTAGAGAATAAATATGATAAGATTGGCACTTATAGAAGATGATTTACTGATTCAAGATAGCTTGAACGACTTTTTTAGTACCCAGGAACATATAGATTGCATCTTGACTTCTGCTTCCGTTGAGCGCTTTTTAGAATCCATTTCAGAATTAGAACAGCAACCGGAAATTATCCTTTTGGATATAAATCTATTGGGCATATCTGGTATTGAAGGTATTCCGTTACTATTGGAAAAATTGCCAGACACCGATATTATTATGCTAACGACTTTTGAAGACAATGACAGTATTTTTAAAGCATTATGTGCTGGCGCCTGTTCATATTTATCCAAAAAAACACCATTAAAAAAAATAAAGGAAGCTATTGAGGTTGTGTATACTGGCGGTTCTTATATGTCACCTTCCATTGCCCGAAAAATAGTTAACCGGTTTGCACCAAAACGAAACAGAGTTGAGATTTTAACGCCACGCCAAAAAGAAATCGTTGATGGTATAGTCGCAGGGAAAAGTTACAAAATGATAGCTGATGATTTGTTTGTTTCACTAGACACAGTAAGAAGTCATATCAAAAACACCTATAAAGCCCTTAAGATTAACAGTAAAGCTGAGTTGATTAAAAAAGTATATGACAATGAGATATAGTTTAGTTTTTACACCACTCTCATTAAACGCTTAAACCGTCTTCTAAAAATCCTGAATTTCTTTTTTACTTTAGAACCTGAGGATACAGTAAATTCAACTTCATTCTTTACAAGTCCTAGCCTACCAGACATAAATTCGCGCCAAAAGATATTGTAAAGCATGTTGGGCTTTCCTTTATGTGAAATGGAACAATTCATCGCAATCTTTTTATAGCTTTTATCTACTGAAAATTTAAGATCATCTTCTAAGTTGACCACGAAAAACGAAGATTCTGTCTCAACAGTTGCAATTGGAATATCACCAACAAGATCTTGAGGGATGCTAAAAAACAGAACTAGATTTTTGACATCCAACTTAGTTCTGTCTTCCCATCCAGTCACTCTTTCAGCCCAAGTGGTTACTCTATTTTTTGCCCATTCCTCTCTCATAACAAAATGATAGACTTCTGGTTCAACATCTTCTGTTTCTTTGACTAAACGATTATACTCCCCAATATGTTTGCTACAGAATTTTTGATTGATGTTATACAAGCAGTATCCTATATCATGAGCAGATTCAATAAGTTCATCCCAATCGTTATTATTTAGAGAATAACATGTTAGGCAAAAGAAAAGTGTAAGAAGAGTAATTAAAGACTTCATGTCATGAAAATAAAAAAACCATTCTTAACGAATGGTTTTATACACTTATTTTAACTATAAATTAGTAAGCCTTGTCATGCACTTTAGCCACAGCTCTACCAGAAGGATCATTCATATTCTTAAATGCCTCATCCCATTCTAAAGCAGTTGCAGTACTACAAGCAACACTTGCTTCTTGTGGTACGCTTAAAGCAGCTGCGTCACTTGGAAAATGCCCTTCAAAAATAGTTCTATAATAAAACTCTTCTTTGTTTAATGGTGTGTTAATTGGGAATCTAAACTTCGCATTAGCTAATTGCTCATCCGTGACTTCTTGTTCTACTAATTCTTTTAACGTATCAATCCAGCTGTAACCTACTCCATCGCTAAATTGCTCTTTCTGTCTCCAAGCTACGCTTTCTGGAATATAATCTTCAAACGCTTTACGAATGACCCATTTTTCCATACGTTCTCCGTTTATCATTTTGTCTTTTGGGTTGATGCGCATGGCCACATCCATAAATTCTTTGTCTAAAAATGGCACACGCCCCTCAATTCCCCAAGCTGCTAAACTTTTGTTTGCTCTTAGGCAATCGTACATGTGTAGCTTATCTAGTTTACGAACCGTTTCTTCATGAAACTCCTGAGCATTTGGTGCTTTATGAAAATAGAGATAGCCTCCAAAGATCTCATCTGCTCCTTCACCAGACAACACCATTTTTATTCCCATGGATTTAATAACCCTCGCCATTAAATACATTGGTGTTGAGGAACGAATGGTAGTGATGTCATACGTTTCAATATTATAAATCACATCCTTAATAGCATCCAAACCTTCTTGAATGGTAAATTTTATTTCGTGATGAACCGTACCAATATGATCTGCTACTTTTTGTGCAGCCGCCAAATCTGGTGAACCTTCCAATCCAACAGAAAAACTGTGTAATTGTGGCCACCACGCTTTTTCTTTGTCATCGGCTTCAATACGTCTTTCGGAATATTTTTTTGCAATGGCAGAGGTTACCGAAGAATCCAATCCACCAGACAACAATACTCCATAAGGTACATCACTCATTAATTGTCTATGTACAGCATCCTCTAAAGCTTGTTTAACTTCTTCAATACTCGTTTCATTTTCCTTCACAGCATCATAATCTGTCCAATCGCGTTTGTACCATCGTACCAATTCACCATCCTTACTGCTCATATAATGTCCAGGAGGAAATAATTCAATTTTGGTGCAAACTCCTTCAAGCGCTTTTAATTCTGAGGCTACATAAAAGGTTCCATTTTTATCCCAACCCATATATAATGGAATAATTCCCATATGGTCTCTGGCGATAAAATATTCATCTTTCTCAACATCATAAATCGCGAATCCGAAAATGCCGTTCATCTCATCAACAAAACCAACTCCCTTTTCCTTATATAATGCTAAAATAACCTCACAATCACTTTCAGTTTGAAACTTGTAATCAGGAAATTGTTGTCTCAGTTCTCTATGGTTATAGATTTCACCATTTGCTGCTAGGATTAACTTTTTATCTTCACTGAACAATGGTTGTTTACCAGACGCTGGATCAACAATCGCCAAACGTTCATGAGCTAAAATTGCCTTATCATCACTATAAATTCCACTCCAGTCTGGTCCACGATGACGAATGGTTTTTGCCATCTCCAAAACCTGAGGTCTCAATGTTTCACTTTTCTGTTTTATATCAAACGCACATACTATTCCGCACATAACTTTCTGTTTTATTATTAATTATGAAGCAAATATGATACTAAACTTTCATTTATTAAACATTAAATAATAATATGATTACATATTATAATTTATATTAGTTTATTTAGTGAAATTTGATACTTGGAAAATATAAAATTGAGCTTTCTCCTATCAATCTGTAAATTTTAATATTTCATTACGACAAACACGATATTATAACCTTTAACTTTATCCAAACAAATTTTAAAAAATTATGAAAACAACACGACTAATTACCACCATTGCCTTTGCATTTACAATGTTATTATCATTTAATGCAGAAGCACAAAAATTTTCTGGACTTGACAAAAGCCCTATGGACGCAGCATCTTATCCAAGTGATTACAAAGATGCCAACAAACTTATCAAGGTCGTTTACAGTAGACCACAATTAAAAGGAAGAGATATAAATGAATTAGCTAAGCCTGGAAAGGTTTGGAGACTGGGTGCCAATGAGGCAGCAGAGTTACATGTTTATACAGATATGCAACTTAACGGAACTGATGTTGATGAAGGTACATATACCATATATGCCATTCCTGGAGAGAAAGAATGGACTATTATTATAAGTAATGACCTAAATGTTTGGGGAAGTTATTTTTATAATGAAGAAAACGATGTGGCAAGAATTACGGTTCCGGTAACACAAGGAGACGAATCATTGGAAGCATTCTCAATAGCTTTCGAAGCATCTGATGATGGTGTACACATGCATATGGGCTGGGGAAACACTAGAGTTGCTGTACCTTTTACTAAGGATTAAGTAAAAAAAATAACAGAAAATTAAAAAGTTCCGATGGAGTAAACTCTATTGGAACTTTTTTGTTGAATTACATTAAACTGTCTACTTAAGACTGATTACGGTATATTCAAATATTTATGCGTTTGCAAGGACACTTTCCATTTAGGGTTAGCCATGACGTAATCCACTATTTGCGGCATCATCTTATCACGCTTGCTCCATTCGGGTTGAAGATATAAAATGCAATCCTTATTTACTTTAGCTGCTTGTCCTTCAGCAAATTTAAAATCGTCTTTATTATAAATGATACACTTCAGCTCGTGTGCTTTGTCGTAAATTTCTTCAGTCGGTAGTTTTATCTTTTTTGGAGATAAGCAAATCCAATCCCATTGACCTGTTAACTTATAAGCACCAGAAGTTTCAATGTGAGTTTGTACTCCTTTAGCTTTCAACTGTTCTGTTAAAGGTCCCATATCCCAAGTCAAAGGTTCACCTCCAGTGACCACAATGATATCACTGTATTTTACAGCATTATCTACTATTTTAGTGGCTTCGGTTGCTGGGTGTAATTCTGGCAACCAACTTTCCTTAACATCGCACCAATGGCAACCTACATCGCAACCGCCAATTCTTACAAAATAAGCTGCAGTACCTTTGTGGTAGCCTTCACCTTGAATGGTGTAAAACTCTTCCATTAATGGTAGTAAGTGACCTTGGTCTATTAATTGTTGTCGTTCTCGTCTTGTCATAGATGGCAAAGATAGTTATTAAGTATGAAGTGCAAAGTGTAAAGTAAGTCTCTTACCAAATAATAATCACTTTAAACTTGGTACTTGACACTTCATACTTTACACTACTTAGCTGCAATAACATCAATCTCAATACTAGCTCCACCTGCCAAACCTGAGGCGGCAAAGGTCGTTCTTGCTGGTTTTTTGGTAAAGTAAGCAGTATAAACTGAGTTAAAATCTGAAAAATCATCAATGTCTTTCAAAATCACAGTACACTTTACCACGTTGTCCAATGATAAGTCATGATGCTTTAAAACGGCTTTAATATTTTCAATGACTTGTTTGGTTTCGGCTTTAATGCCTCCAGAAACGAGTTTTCCTTTTTTATGGTCCTTGCCAATTTGGCCTGTTAGAAATAATAAATCCTCGGTTTCTACGGCATCACTAAAGGGCACGTTGGCTCTGCTTGGTTCATGCGATTTATGAAATATAATTTCTGATTTTGAATTCTCACAAGACTGAAAACTCAACAAAACTGAAAGGCAAAAAATTGAAAGTGTACACTTCATGGGAATGCGTTTTAATCTTGATTAAAATTACATTATTTTTATGCAAATTATTTTGACTGATGACGAATTCCGACAAATTCATAAAAGATATTGCCGATGGCAACACATTTAAAGGCGACTACATTACGCTCGGAGCAGCAATGCTAGAAGGGGAAACGATGACCAATTCCTACGTTAATGTACCACTAAAAACCATGAATCGTCATGGCTTAATCGCTGGTGCCACAGGAACAGGAAAAACAAAAACATTGCAAGTTCTGGCTGAAAATCTTTCAGAAAAAGGTGTTCCTGTTTTATTAATGGATATAAAAGGAGATTTAAGTGGATTGGCAAAACCAAGTCCTGGTCATCCAAAAATTGACGAGCGTCATGAAAAAATAGGGTTACCGTTTGAACCTAAAGCCTTTCCCGTAGAGGTTTTAACGCTTTCTGAACAAGATGGCGTTAGACTTAGGGCAACGGTAAGTGAATTTGGACCTGTTTTAATTTCAAGAATATTAGATGTAACGGAAACACAAGCCGGAATCATTTCGGTTATTTTTAAATATTGTGATGACAACAAATTACCATTGTTGGATTTAAAGGATTTCAAAAAAATTCTGCAATATGCCACCAATGAGGGCAAAAAAGAGTTTCAGGATGCTTACGGTAGAATTTCGACAGCTTCCACAGGAGCCATTCTTAGAAAGATCATTGAAATTGAACAACAAGGCGGAGATTTGTTCTTTGGTGAAACCTCTTTTGAGACAGACGATTTATTAAGAGTTGACGAAAACGGAAGAGGCTATATTAATATCATTCGTCTTACGGATATTCAAGATAGACCAAAATTATTTTCAACATTTATGTTGAGTTTACTGGCAGAAATTTATTCGACTTTTCCAGAACAAGGAGATAGCGGACGACCAGAACTCATTATGTTTATAGATGAAGCGCATTTAATTTTCAATGAAGCTTCTGATGCCTTATTGAATCAAATTGAAAGCATTGTAAAACTCATTCGTAGTAAAGGTGTTGGACTATATTTTGTAACACAAAACCCAACGGATGTTCCTGAAGCAGTTTTGGCACAACTCGGTTTAAAAGTTCAACATGCCTTACGAGCGTTTACGGCAAAAGATAGAAAAGCCATTAAATTGACAGCACAGAATTATCCTGATACAGATTATTACGATACCGCAGAAGTATTGACTTCTTTGGGAATTGGTGAAGCATTGGTGTCTGCTTTGGATGAGAAAGGGAAACCGACTCCACTTGCTGCTACCATGATGCGTGCACCAATGAGTCGCATGGATATTTTAACAGAATCTGAATTAGCAAGCCTCTTATCACAGTCTAAACTCGCTAAAAAGTACAACGAGGAAATTGACAGGGAAAGTGCTTACGAAATGTTGAACAAAAAGATAGAAGTTGCCGAAGCCGAAGAAGCCAAACGTAAAGCTGAAGAGGAAAAAGAGAAGCTTAAAAGAGCGGAATCTAAACGAAGAACCTCATCTCGAAGTAGTCGTAGAACGCGACAAAATCCTATTGTAAAAGTATTATCGAGCCCAACAGTAATTAGAAGTGTTTTAGGAATTTTAACCAAAATGCTGAAATAAACATAAACCTAAATCAAACCATGAAAAAAACCTTAATCGTTGTGCTCATATGTACAATCTTAGTAGCTAGTTGTGCCAAAGACACACCACCAGATCCATTTTTAATCCAAAAGCACAACATTGGTTTGCTAACGGACTCAACTCAGGTAAAGGAGTTGGATTCTATATTCAAAAATGATTCGGTAGTAAGATATATTGCCGGAGATGAGTTTGCAGGAGCTGTTAACACTATTGAAATTTTTGAAAAAAATGGTAATAAACTTTTAGATCTTTCTCCAGAAGAGGCACTAGATTCTACCTCTGTAATTTCAAGTGTTCGTATTATAGATGAGCGCTATAAAACTGAAAAGAACATCTCTGCACTTAGCACATTTAAAGACATAAAAGAAAAATATAAAATTTCAAAAATTGATAATCTAATTAATTCTATCGTGGTATCCGTAAATGAAATCAATGCATCGTTTACCATTGATAAAAAAGAATTACCAAGTAGTTTAAGGTTTGATATGGATGCTAATATTGATCCGATACAAGTACCAGAAAAAGCAAAGATCAAATATTTTTTTATTCATTGGTAGTAATCATGATACAATAAATTTATGAATCCCTTTCTTTCAAAAATACTGGTTGATATTGCTCGCAAACGCCTTAAACGTAAGCATTCAAAAAAGCCAATAACAAAAAGACAAATCGTACCAATTGTAAGAAGCTTACAAGTGGAATTGAGTCACGCTATAAAAGAAGCAATTTTTACTATTGCGGGCGTTTTTTCTGCAGGATTTGGCTTAAAAGGATTTTTATTACCGAATAAATTTATTGATGGTGGCGCAACTGGTATTTCACTGTTGTTAAACAATGTTTCAGATATTTCTTTAGGTATCCTCTTGGTTCTTGTTAATATTCCGTTTTTAATATTAGGTGCTCGTACAATAGGTGTCAAATTCTCCATAAAAAGTATCGTAGCAATAACATTATTAGCTTTTGTAGTTCATTTTGTAGACTATCCAACGATAACGGACGACAAATTGTTAATTGCAGTTTTTGGTGGTTTCTTTTTGGGCTTAGGCATTGGTATGGCAATGAGAGGCGGCAGCGTTATAGATGGTACCGAAGTATTAGCAGTTTTTTTAAGTAGAAAATTGTCCATCACTATTGGTGACGTATTGTTGCTTATAAACATTGTTATTTTTTCTTTTGGCGCTTATATACTTTCTGTGGAAATTGCACTTTACGCTATTCTAACCTATTTGGCAGCAGCAAAAACAGTAGACTTTGTAGTGGACGGTGTAGAAGAATATGTTGGTGTTACCATTATCTCCGAAAAACATGAAGAATTGCGAGTAATGATTGTTGAAAAACTAAGGAGAGCCTGTACAATTTATGCAGGTAAAGGTGGTTATGGGTCTAGTGGTGATAGTTACGATAAGGACATTATCTATACCGTAGTGACACGATTAGAGCTTGCAAAGCTCCACACTGAAATAGACAAAATAGATAAGAAAGCATTTATTATTATGGGCTTAGTTAAAGATTTAAAAGGAGGTATGATTAAAAGGAAGCCTCTAAAATAGCAGTAATGAAAAATTATACAATTCAAGATTCGCCTTTCGTAGTACCAACAGACGATGGTAAAACCATTAAAGAACATTTTGGTTTGGCAACTGATGGAAATTCACAAATAAGCATTGCGCATATGGTTGCGCCTCCCGGTTGGTCTGAACCGTTTCAAACTCCTGAATTTGATGAATACACCTTTATCATAAAAGGAAAAAAACAATTTATCATAGAAGACGAAACCATAGTCCTTGAAGCTGGACAATCCATTAAGGTCAATAAAAACACAAGGCTGCAATACTCTAACCCATTTACAGAACCATGTGAATATTTAGCTATCTGCTTACCAGCATTTTCAATAGACTCCGTAAATAGAGAAGACCAATAACATGAGTAGTTTTGTTATAAAATCCATAGGCAACGCCTTAAATGCAACGAGCCTAATTTCATCCAAGTACGCCACAAAAAAGGCATTACATTTATTTGCTTCGCCAAGAAAAGGACGTTATAGTGAAGACCAAAGAAGAGTTGTAAGTTCAGCTTTATTTGAAGAACTAACCTATGATGGCCTTGATATCGCCACCTATCGTTGGCACGGTAAAGGAAAGACAGTTTTGCTAGTGCATGGTTGGGAAAGCAATACTTCTCGTTGGAATTATCTTCTCGAAGATTTAAAGTGCCAAGATTATAACATCATTGCATTAGATGCACCAGCACATGGAAGGTCTGGAGGAAAGCAATTCAACGCTGTACTATATTCAGAATGTATTAATACAGTTGCCAAAAAGTTTAAACCCGAAGTCATTATTGGACATTCCGTAGGTGGTATGGCAAGCGTGTTTTTTATGCATAAACATCCCGAGACTTCTGTTAAAAAATTGGTTTTGCTTGGTGCTCCTGCGCATTTTACTGGAGTGTTTGCTAGATATAAATCCATGATGGGCTATAACCGAAGGATTTCTAAAGGTCTAGATACTATTGTATTAGAGCGATTTGGTAAACCGGTGGATTATTTTTCTGCTGCCAATTTTACAGAATCCATTGAAGCAAAAGGTCTTATCATTCATGATAAAATGGATAGAATCATTCCGTTTGAAGACGCTCTTTTGTTTGCCAACCGTTATAAAAATGCAGAACTTATTGAAACCAAAGGATTTGGACATAGTTTAAAGAATGCTTCGTTGACTCCGAAGATTATTGGGTTTATAAATGATTAATTTAAAAATGACTGATAATAAAACTGTCTTATTGCTAATGTTAATACTGCTACAGAGTTGCAATTTTGCAGTTACTGAACCAAATACATCTAAAATATATTCTAACGTCCACACTATAGGCGCAATGAAAGATGTTATGTGGCAAGGTGAATTATATGGGAAAATTAATATAGACACAATTAAAAACAGAAAAGGCCTTTATGGTCTTGGCCCAAAAGCATTTTTAGATGGAGAAATTCTTATAAATAATGGAAAAACGTACTTATCTAAGGTAAAAACTGATTCGACAATGGCTGTAGAACAAATAAACTCGGTTGAAGCGCCATTTTTTGTTTATGCCAATGTTAACGAATGGGAACAAATTCAACTACCAGATAGTGTTAAGAGCATAAAAAGTCTAGAGCAGTATTTAGATTCTAAAACCAAAGACAAGAAACGACCTTTTGCTTTTAAGTTAGTTGGCAAAATAGAAAATGGAATCATTCATATTCAAAATTTACCAAAAGGTGTAAAAGTATCATCTCCAAAAGAGGCACATCAAGGGCAGGTCAACTACAGTTTAGAAAATGAAGAGGTGGAGATTGTTGGTTACTTTTCTACAGAGCATCAGGGTATATTTACTCATCATGATTCATTTTTACATATGCACTTGATTACTAAAAGTTTAGATAAAATGGGACATTTAGACAAAGTATCTTTCAGAAAGATGACCCTATTTTTGCCAAAATCTTAACTAGAGGACTTAATAACTTTGTCGTATTTTTGCTTTATGTCAGACAACCTCACAAGACTCAACAAATACCTCAGCGAAGCTGGTTACTGCTCGCGTCGTGAAGCCGACCGCTTGATTGATGCTGGTCGTGTAACCATAAACGATGTTGTACCAGAAATGGGCACCAAAGTCGTTTCAGGAGATATTGTAAAGGTGGATGGCGAAATTATTGGCGAACGTAAGCAAGATTTTGTCTATTTGGCATTTAATAAACCCGTAGGTATCGTTTGTACTACAGACACACGTGTTGAAAAAGATAACATCATCGACTACATCAATTACCCTAAACGTATTTTTCCAATTGGTCGTTTAGACAAACCCAGTGAAGGTTTAATTCTCTTAACGGATGATGGAGATATCGTTAACAAAATTCTGCGTGCTAGCAACAATCACGAAAAAGAATACGTGGTTACAGTTGATAAACCCATTTCCCAGACATTTATACAACGAATGGCTGGTGGCATCTATATTGAAGAACTGGGCAAACGCACCAAAAAATGTGAAGTCAAGAAGATTGATAAACACACGTTCAGTATCATATTGACCCAAGGTTTAAACCGACAAATCCGACGCATGTGTGAGTATCTGAATTATGAAGTTCAGACATTGAAGCGTATTAGAATAATGAACATAGAGCTCGATATGCCTGTTGGCAAGTATCGTGAATTAACCAAAGACGAGTTTAAGGAACTAAGTGAACTCATCAGTGATTCCAAAAAAACCTTCGACCCAAAACAACATTCCAAAAGAAAAAACAGACGTTAATTAAATCTTAATTAATAAACACTATGGTTTCTTCCTTCTTAAATTTAAGGAAACTAGCAACCATGAAATCAATACTATCTCTTCTACTACTATTCTCATTTCTAAGTTTTTCACAAAACCAATATACTATTTCAGATACCAATCCCTATGGCTCACCCAACCCAGAGGCACCAGAACAAATCAAGGATTTTGAAGGCTTAATTGGGAAATGCAACTGTAAATCCGTGTCGAGAAATCAAGATCAAACCTGGGCAGATCCTGTGGATATGACATGGGAATGGAAATACATTATGAACGGTATGGCTGTACAGGACGAAACTATAAAAGCCGATGGTAAACATTCTGGAAGCATTCGTCAGTTTATATCAGATAGCAGTAAATGGTATGTACATTACTATTCTTCTGGCGCACCTTCTACCACTCTACCAACTTGGGAAGGAGGCAAAAAAGATAATGGAAACATTGTGCTCTATCGCGACCAAAAAGCACCTAATGGAGCAGAAGGTTGGTTTCGATTAACTTTTTACGATATTGATGACACTGGTTATAAATGGGTTGGCGAATGGACAGACAAAACTGAAAAAGTGACGTTTCCTACTTGGAAAATTGATTGCAAAAGAGAACGCAATATCGTTTCAGATGTTGATATGATAAAGAAAAACACGATTGCTTTTTCTAGAGCTTATATGGATGGTGATATTGATGCTTTGGTAAATATGTACACTGAAGATGGTAAGATATTCCCAAATAACAGAAAGATTATGTCTGGGAAAACGGATTTAAAATCCTATTGGGAAATCCCTGAGGGCGTAAAGATTCTTCATCACAAAGTGACACCAACTGAAATTAGTATTGCAAACGATACAGCATACGATTATGGCTATTATGAAGGTAAAACGTTGACTAAAGATAAAAAAGAAGTCGCCTGGAAAGGAAAGTACCTCATCGTTTGGAAAAAAATTGATGGTAATTGGAAAATATTTTTAGACATTTGGAACAACGTAGCGGAGTGATTAATATTTTCATTATATAAAAAACATGACTAAACTATCTCCTTTTCATCTCGCCATTCCAGTTCATAATTTAGAAAAATGTAGAGATTTCTACACCCATACTTTAAATCTTGAAGAAGGCAGGAGTAGTGACCATTGGGTAGATTATAACTTTTTCGGCCATCAATTGGTTATCCACTACAAACCAAATTCCAGTAAAGATTTGCACACCAATGCCGTTGATGGTAAAAACGTTCCTATTCCGCATTTTGGTGTAGTTTTAAACTGGAGTGACTTTCATTCTTTTGCGGATAATCTCAGGTTAAAAAATATAGAATTCATCATTGAACCTTATATACGATTTAAAGGTGAAGTTGGCGAACAAGCCACTATGTTCTTTAAAGACCCATCCGGAAATGCTTTGGAGTTTAAGGCTTTTAAAGATATGAGTCAGCTCTTTGCTAAGTGATTTTCATTCTTTCTGAAACAGAAAACGGCAAATAAATCAACAAAAACAGCGGAATGATTATTAACTGCCCAACCACAATATAATAAGGCCATTCCCCAAAATAATCCAATAGTGAAGCTGACTTTGGTTTTTCATTTAAGTAAAAATAATTGGCATCAAGGAAATAGTTTATAATCATCATTACAGCCACATAAACCTGAAGTGCCAAAAACGATTTAAATACACTTTTCAAAGTCGGTTTCATCTTAAAAACGAAAATGAAATAGAAAATTACAACTAACAAACCTAGGTGAACGACCCAATATCTAAAATAATCGAAACTTGGGAAACCAACTGCAATATCTGGTGTAATCACTCCCTGTATGGTTCCACCTATAATCCAAAATACTAGAATCTCGAACATCCAATATTTACGATAGTAGGTAAATACAGGGATAATCAATGCCATTAAACTACATAAATACAGCGGCAAATCAGTTCTAAAGTTGTAATTATCAAAACCGATGCGGTATAAATGAAAACTGATAATAAACAAGGATACAAAGCAAGCAACAAAATGAATTACCCTGAATTTCTGTTTATCATTAAGGTTTCTATTAGAATATTTAATAAGTAAGACTGTAAAACCAATAGCCACCAATATGGGTAGTATATGTTGCAAACTTCCTATCGTTACAGAAGTCAAAGCGATAGAAAGTAACTTTATAAACATAAGATAGCTTATAGTTTATGCTTTCTATGCTGCTCTCTAGCTAATAGTGTATTCTTTAGAAGCATAGCAATTGTCATTGGCCCTACTCCACCAGGAACTGGTGTAATATAACTTGCTTTTTTACTGCAGTTTTCAAAATCTACATCACCTGTAATATAGTACCCTTTTTCAGAATCGTCTGGTACTCGTGTAATACCAACATCGATAATAACAACATCATCTTTTACCATTTCTGCTTTTAAGAATTTTGGAATTCCCAATGCCGAAATTATGATATCAGCTTGTGAGGTAATTTGAGTAATGTTCTTGGTGTGACTGTGTGTTAGAGTTACTGTCGAATTGCCCGGAAAACCTTTACGTCCCATTAAAATACTCATAGGACGGCCTACAATGTGCGAGCGACCAATAACAACCGTATGCTTGCCTTTGGTCTCAACTCCATAGCGGTCTAGAAGTTCTAAAATTCCGAATGGTGTCGCAGGAATAAATGTAGACATATCCAATGCCATTTTTCCAAAGTTCATTGGGTGAAAACCATCTACATCCTTATCGGGATGCACAGCCATTAAAACTTTTTGCGTATTGATTTGAGGTGGTAACGGTAATTGAATAATAAACCCATCGATGTCGTCATCATTATTTAGATCTTCGATTTTATCCAATAACTCTATCTCACTGGTTGTATTTGGCATACGCACCATTGTAGATTCAAAACCTACACGTTCACATGCTCTTACCTTGCTACCGACGTAAGTTAAACTTGCACCATCATTACCTACTATGACCGCTGCAAGGTGTGGCACCTTTTCGCCATTAGCCTTCATTTTGTCAACTTCGGCTTTGATTTCCTCCTTAATGTCCTTGCTTGTCTTTCTTCCGTCTAGTATGGTCATTTCTCAGTATTCAGTCTGCAGTATTCAGTCTGCAGTAGTTATGTTTTATATTTATTTGACTGCCAACTGAGGGCTGCCAAACTGCCAACTATTAACGTGGCATATTCTTCATGGCTTGCATCATGCGTTTTCCGCCTCCGCCTTGCATCATCTTCATCATCTTGCTCATCTGCGTAAACTGTTTCAGTAATTGATTAACCTCTTGTACTGAAGTACCAGACCCTTTACCAATGCGCTTTTTACGACTCGAATTGATTACTGAGGGATTTGCGCGTTCTTCAGGAGTCATAGAATGTATAATGGCTTCAATACCCTTAAAGGCATCATCATCAATGTCGATATCTTTCATCATTTTTCCAGCACCTGGTATCATTCCGATAAGATCCTTCATGTTACCCATTTTCTTGATTTGCTGAATCTGCTTTAAGAAATCATCAAATCCAAATTGGTTTTTGGCAATCTTCTTTTGAAGTTTTCGTGCTTCCTCTTCATCAAACTGTTCTTGAGCACGCTCAACAAGAGAAACCACATCACCCATTCCCAAGATACGATCTGCCATACGTGACGGATAGAAGACATCAATCGCTTCCATCTTCTCACCTGTACCAATAAACTTAATTGGTTTGTTAACTACCGATTTAATCGAAATCGCGGCACCACCTCTGGTATCACCATCTAATTTGGTAAGGATAACACCATCAAAATTCAATATATCATTGAAGGCTTTTGCTGTGTTTACAGCATCCTGACCTGTCATGGAATCCACTACAAACAAAGTTTCTTGTGGTTCAATGGCTTTATGAATGTTCGAAATTTCGGTCATCATAGCTTCATCTACAGCCAAACGACCAGCAGTATCTATAATCACTACATTATAACCGTTTGCTTTTGCATGTGCAATACCAGCTTGGGCGATAGCAACCGGATCGCTATTTCCCTTATCGCTATAAACCTCAACATTGATTTGATCGCCAACCACGTGCAACTGATCAATTGCCGCAGGACGATACACATCACAAGCTACTAATAATGGTTTCTTTGTCTTTTTGTTCTTAAGATAATTGGCAAGTTTACCAGAGAATGTCGTTTTACCAGATCCTTGCAGACCAGACATTAAAATAACACTTGGGTTACCTGAAAGATCGATTCCTTCTGCATCGCCTCCCATAAGTTCAGTTAATTCGTCCTTAACGATTTTAACCATTAACTGACCTGGCTGAAGTGTAGTCAATACATTTTGACCAAGTGCTTTTTCCTTTACTCTATTAGTAAAATCTTTAGCAATTTTAAAGTTAACATCGGCATCTAAAAGCGCACGTCTTACTTCTTTTAAAGTTTCTGCAACATTTACTTCTGTAATGCTACCATGACCCTTTAAAACGTGTAACGCTTTATCTAACTTATCACTTAAATTATTAAACATAATCTTTATCTCTTTTTGAAGTTGCAAATTTAAGAATTTACAAGAGATAAACGAATGGGATATCTATAATTCTACTATGCTATATTTGAGAATTTTACAAAAGAAAAGAGCTGCCCAGCGGTTGGCAACTCTCTTCAATCAACTTAAACTTACTAAAATTACTAACTTATTTAGCGGTTCTTCTTCTTATTCACAAGTTCTTTCTAATACCAAGACATCGTCTCCTCTATGCATTTCTAATCGGTTTTCTTCACATTCCACAACTAACCAATCACCAGTTATAGCCTGAATATTTGGTCCTGAAACATTAGAGAATGTGACAATAACACCGTCATTTGATTGTGATGTTGACCAAAATGCATCAATAGTTTGGTTATCTGTATATATGACAACGATATTGTTTGAAGCTTCAAAATCAAAATTCCATTCCATTAAATTATCACTGCCATTGTAGTTCACTGCATTCCACATACAGCTAATTAAAAAGGCATCTACCTCCTGCTCTGTGCAGTTACCCTCATTACAATCCTCTACGACTAATATTATAGGGAATACTTCAAACTGGTCGTCAATTACAACTCTTGTGTAAACCACGGCTTCTACACCAATCATTGCGTAATTCTCTGGATTGGAAATAGCGTTTACGTTTGCTTCAGCATCAGCTTGGCTTTCATGATAAGTGACTATATCTGCACTTGGGTTACAATTGTGAAAGGCGGTTGTAAGATCAAACGTGTATGGTCCATCTGTTCCATTATCACATTGTTCTAATACAGCATCAAAACTTTGGTAACATTCAAATAGGTTGCATTCTTCAGTAATCAAATACACTGTAAATACTTCAAAATTTCCATTTTCAGCTTCTATTCTGAGATAAACCTGTCCAGTTGCAGACCAATATGATTCTGTTTCTACAATGGCGTTCACATTATTCTCAGCATCAGCTATGCTTTCATGGAATGAAGGTATAAAGCTATATTGGCAATCTATTAATCCTATAGTACCACCACTTAGGTTAAACTCAGCTTCATTATTTGGACCTAAGCATTCCACTAATTCAAAATTAGAGAAGCAGTCGAAGACTTCGTTGCCTTGGTTAAGATCACACTCTTGTTGCAGTTCTATATAATCATCACCATTTACTAGGTAGAAATA
Source organism: Winogradskyella ouciana (assembly GCF_965284585.1). Taxonomy (NCBI): domain Bacteria; kingdom Pseudomonadati; phylum Bacteroidota; class Flavobacteriia; order Flavobacteriales; family Flavobacteriaceae; genus Winogradskyella; species Winogradskyella ouciana. The sequence goes on along the minus strand of NZ_OZ260095.1, from coordinate 1,974,299 downwards.
ATCATCCTCACATTCAACGATTTGCCATTCTCCATTTAATAGTTCAAAATCATCCTCAAACATAAGATCCATATATACATCACCAGCCACTACTAACAGTTCCCAAGTGCCTATTTGAGATTCTGTTCCATCTCCATCATCTAATAAAATCTGTCCGTTTGGTGTAAAGTACACATAAACCGCTGCTATAGTATTGATGAGGTTTGTTTCTAGCAACCAGGCACATTCCCCAAGGTTTTCATTTATTTCGGCTATGGAGCATCCTAAATCTCCTTCACAGTCTTGCTCTAATTCAATAGAATAATCTCCACGTACTATACCTAGTTCATCATCATCACATTCAACTATTAGCCATTCACCACCTAAATCATCTTGATAAGCCGTTAGCTCTGTTATATTTAAGATTAAACCATTATCGGTTGAATAAACCTCCCAATTTCCTCCAATGAAAACTGTGGCATCTCCTTCAGTTATTTGCAAAGTGCCGTCTTCATAGAAGATCATTTGATGGATTTCAAAATCATTATTGGCATCGTTGATATCCCAAGGGCACTCTAACAACAATTCCGTAATATCTTCCTCATTACAATCATAGTCATCATCATCACAATCGTCCTCTGCTGCTTCTATGGCATCAGAAAGTTCTTGGTTAGAATTAACTTCTATGGTTTCGCCATTGGCATATTCTAACGTCACTGGATAGTTTAAGCTTACAATCAGAGCATTGTCATCTTCCTCTAACGCTTCAAGAAAGTTATACAAGGCTTCATCATTTTCTATTGTAACGGTATCAACAATGTTGAAATCTGAATTGAACACAGAAAATGAAATTGGATATACAAAATCAATACATTCTATAACATCATCATCGTCATCACATTCATTAATAAAGTTTTCTAGTTGGTCTTCATTTTCAATTACAATTTCAGTATAGTCATTAAAAATTATGGTAATCGGGAATACGAAATCAAGAAAATCCTCATCATCTATTAACTCTTCAAATAAATCTTCGAGTTGTTCTAAATCAGCTTCAGTTTCAATAGTTATAGTGATATCACTAACTATAATGGTTACTGGCAACTCAATTGAAAAACAGCTGGCATCATCTAATATATCGTCATACGCTCCGTAATTGGCTGTAACATTACTCATAAATGATGCCAATGGAGAACTTGGAATGATTACCTCATGTTCATCAGGACTATTTACTTCTGTTGCCTCATCTTGGCAAGAAGAAAAAGTTAATAGGGCAAAAAAGGCTAGTAGGATTGTGTGATTGATCGTTGTTTTCATTTTTGGGAGCTTTATCAATTTATTATAAAACAATCTTAGTTTTGATTTTCCTACCCTTGCTTTAGAAAATTTATTTATAATTTGTGAAGCGAAAGTTATGAGCCAACCGATACAAAATCATATATGCGAAGAACAACTGTTTGAACGTTTGTACAAAAAACATTCAAAAAACCTTCATGACTTCTTGTATTACAAGTTTGGTGAAAATCTAAATCCACAAGATAAAGTACAAGAAGCATTTATAAAATTGTGGCAGAATTGCAGTAAAGTTTCACCAGACAAAGCAAAGAGCTTTTTATTTACAACAGCCAATAACCTAATGCTTAATGCAGTTGCGCACAAAAAAGTGGTTTTAAAATACCAAAAGCTACCTCAAAAGCACTCTACAAACGAATCGCCTGAGTTTGTAATGCAAGAAAAAGAGTATCATCAAAAATTACAGAATGCACTCGCTAATTTAACTGAAGCACAACGCGTGGCTTTTTTAATGAACAGAGTTGAAGGTAAGCGATTTAAAGAGATAGCAGAACTATTGGACATTTCCACTAAGGCTGTTGAAAAACGAATTTATGGAGCGTTGAAAAAGCTGCGCAAGGATATTGATGGACTTTAGCTTAGTTGCGAGTCTTAGTCACAGTATTCAGTTTTTGGAATTTGGAAATATTAGAAGGTAGGAATTTTTAGTGCTTGGCTGTTATATAGATGAATTACCATTATGAAAAGAGAAGAACTCATAAAAAAATGGTTGGACAACAACCTTACTACTGAAGAGCAAAAGGCTTTTGAGCAACTAGAGGATTACAAAGATTTAATCCGTATGAATAGTGCTTTAAATAATTTTAAGGCTCCAGAGTTCTCTATGGAGAATAATTACAAGGATTTAAAAACAAAAATAGACAGTAATAAGTCTATAGATTGGTATAAACCTCTTCTTAAAATTGCTGCAGTACTGGCCATCTGTTTTAGTGTTTATTATTACACAACGACTTTAGATACAAAGGTCAATACTGATATTGCAGAGAAAACCCAAATTGTTTTACCAGATGCTTCAACAGTTGCGCTTAATGCAAATTCTTACTTAAGTTTTAATGAAAGTCATTGGAGTAAAAACCGTGAAGTAACATTAGATGGAGAAGGCTTTTTTAAAGTGGCCAAAGGACAACAGTTTGATGTTATAACTAATGATGGTACTGTGAGTGTTTTGGGTACTCAGTTTAATGTTAAACAACGTAAAAACTACTTTGAAGTGACATGTTATGAAGGATTGGTAGCCGTGAAAAACAACGAAGAATTTGTGAAATTAAAGCCTGGATTTAGTTTAAGAATAATAGATGGGAAGCTACTTGTTAATGAAAAAGAAATCGCTACGCAACCAACTTGGTTGCGTGGTGAAAGCAGTTTTAAAAATGCATCTTTACAACACGTTATTTCAGAACTTGAAAACCAGTACAATATAAAGGTAACTGTTGAAAAGGTAGATACTTCTCGCTCATTTACCGGAAGTTTTGCGCACAATAATTTAGATTTAGCCTTGCAATCCGTAACAATACCATTAAATTTAAGCTACAGTAAGTCTGGCAATTCTATTGTGTTTAAATGAGTTCAATGTGAATAAACTATTACGGCGTGTAGTTTTATATCTATTTTTTATCACTTCTTGTCACCTGGCCCAAAGCCAAAATAAAGAAGAACAACCTCTTGCCTACATTCTTGAACAATTAGAAAAACGATACGACGTTAAGTTCTCTTATGAAACCAAAACTATTGAAGGTGTTGCGGTTTCTCCATTGTCTGCAGAATTATCATTGGATGAAGCATTGGACAAACTAAAATCCATTACACAGCTCAATTTTAAAGTACTTAGCAGTCGATTTATTGCCATTAGTGCAAAGCATAAAACCATACAGTATCTAGAGGAAGTTGTTGTAACTAATTATTTAACCAAGGGTATTTCTAAAACCAATAATGGTGCGATTGCCGTAGATGCCAAAGCCTTTGATATACTTCCAGGTCTTATTGAGCCTGATGTTCTACAAATTGTTCAAAATCTTCCGGGAATTATTAGTGTCGATGAGCGTATTTCTAACATTAATGTAAGAGGTGGAACAAATGACCAAAACCTAATTCTCTACGAAGGCATCAGAATGTACCAATCTGGTCATTTTTTTGGATTGATTTCTGCGTTCAATCCTTATTTATCTGATGAAATACGGGTTGCAAAAAATGGTACAAGTGCACTTTTTGGCAACGGTGTCTCAAGTACTATTTCCATTAAAAACAGCAATATAGTTGATAATAAATTTAATGGTGGATTGGGCGCAAATCTTTTGAGCGTTGATGGATTTGCAAAAATTCCGCTGAATAAAAAAATGGAATTACAAGTATCTGCGAGACGTTCTTTTACAGATGTTCTAGCCTCTACCACCTACGATGCCTATTTCGATAGAATTTTCAGGGATTCTGAACTTAATGCCTCCAACAACATAAACACCGTACTTGCTTTAGATGAGCGTTTTTTATTTTATGACCTCAACACTAAGTTTTTATATGATATTGATGAGACCTCTAAACTTCGTATTAACCTTCTTAATATTTATAATAACCTTGACTACAATCAAATATTCACAAATTCCAATAATGAGTTTCAAGAAGTAAGAAGCACCTTAAACCAGGTGAGTTATGGCTTTAGTACGAGTTATTCAAAAGTAATTAATGACGATATTTCCGCTTCGGCTCAGTTATATTATTCCAACTACGATTTGGATGCTAAAAATAATGATATTACCAATGACCAGCTTTTGACACAAGAAAATAAGGTTGAAGATTACGGCTTGCGTATAGACATATCACAAAACGTAGACAACAACACGGAAATTAGAGGAGGTTATCAGTTTAACGAGGTCGCGGTCACAAATTTTGAAGATGTTTCCAATCCTGATTTCACAAGCTTAGTAAAAGAAATTATAAGAACACATGCTTTTTTTGGCGAAACGGAACGCTACTCAAAATCAAGAAACACCTATATAAGATTAGGAGCAAGAATTAGTTATTTTGAAAAGCTAAAGGAACTGGTTATTGAACCGCGCTTTGCCTTCAATCAAAAAATTTCTAACGATATTAGACTTGAAATATTAGGTGAACTGAAAAGTCAGTCGATAACTCAAGTTATTGATCTACAGCAAGATTTTTTCGGTATAGAAAAACGTCGTTGGCAGCTTTCTAACTTAGACGATGTACCTTTGATACGTAGCCAACAAATATCACTTGGTGTCAGTTATAACCAGAACAATCTTTTGGTTTCTTTAGAAGGCTATTATAAGAATGTTGATGATATTACGGCACAAAGTCAAGGGTTTCAAAATCAGTTTCAATTCGCCAATGATATTGGTTCTTACACTATTACTGGTCTCGATTTTCTTGTCAATAAACGTTTCAATAATTTTAGTACATGGTTGAGCTACACTTTAAGTAATAATGATTATAAGTTCGATAATATCAATGACGGCAATGCTTTTCCGAACACAGTAGATTTAACTCATGTTGCCAATGCTTCATTAACCTATAATTTAGATAATTTTAAAATTGGTATTGGTTTTAATTGGCATTCTGGTCGTGCATATTCTAAACCTTCTAATGTTCAGAATAATGCTAATTCCGTTATTGAATATAGTAATCCTAATGGTTCGAGATTACCAGATTACTTTAGAGCTGATATTTCAGCCATATATAAATTTGAATTAATGAAAGGTGTAAAAACTGAGATAGGTGCCTCTGTATGGAATATGTTTAACCAAACCAATATCATTAACCGTTATTACACTTTTGATGCTGATGATGCTATTATTGAAATTGACAATCGTTCATTAAAATTTACTCCTAATCTAAGTTTTAGAGCAAACTTCTAACCTTTGTGTTTTATGCTTAATTTTAAGCTCAAAACTTTTTATATGACTGAACAAGAATTGTACAAATTGAGATTCCCTATAGGCGAGTTTGAAAAGCCTCCTGTTATTACGGAAGAGCATTTACAAGAATGGATTGATGCCATTGAGACCTTACCTCAGCGCATTATATCCGTCACCAATAATCTCAGTGGCAAAGAACTTAGTTACAAATACAGACCTGACGGTTGGACAATTAGGCAAGTTGTTCATCATTGTGCAGATAGCCATATAAATAGTATTATAAGATTTAAATTAGCGTTAACGGAAGATTCGCCAACCATAAAACCTTATTTTGAAGATCGATTTGCCAAACTCATTGACTATAACGAACCGCTAGATGATGCCATATCTATACTTAAGGGAGTACACAACAAACTTGGTATATTGCTTAGAAGCTTTTCTAAAGATGATTTAAAAAGAGAGTTTGTTCACCCAGAATATGGGAAGCGTTACTCTATAGAAGAAACCATCGGTGTTTATGCCTGGCATAGTAATCATCATTTTGCACATATAGAGCAAGCAATTCGCTATAAAGGTGAATTTAATTAAAACGTTTTTTAGCAAAAAAGCCCAGGAATAATTTCTGGGCTTTTTTGCTATTAATTATAATCAAACCATGAAAATTTAAGGTGTTCCATTAGCAGATTGCTCTCTTTCTCTCTCTTTTTCCTTTTCAATGCTCTTTCTAATTTTTTCTATGGCAGATTCTATAGATTTATCTGGCTCAATTAAATTGTACTGTCCCCAAAAATTTGGATCTGAAAAACCCGAAATAGCATCAGTAATTATTACCGTTGGTCTTAACCTATCTTTATTTCTAATCTTAATATCTGAGGTATTTATTTCCCAATCGGTAACTGCCATTTCGCTAGATAACGTATAGACTTTATTGAAAATCTCTCGTTTTTTATTCACCTTAAACTTTAAACTCAAGTTAGAGTAGCTGTAGTACCATTTACCATTTTTAGCTTTATAATCTACTCTATAGTTAGCCTCTAATGGGTACACTACAACATCTCTAGGCTTCTTTTTAACCAAAAGGTTTTTAGTCTTGCTTTTATTGCTCACGTCCAAAGAGTAGTTAGCACTAACCAATGCCAGTGACTGTGTATCTATATAAAGTTTACCATTGTAGTTAAGGTTTAAGCCATTATTTCTTGGTCTAAAATTAACCACATAAACATTTCTATTATTTACTGTTGAAGGCGCATCAAAAGAAAATCTATAACTACTAATAGTCTCATCGGTGAAAATATATTCAGGGTATTTCATAATATCCAAATATATTGTGGAGAATGGACCACCTTGCAATTTTACGGAAACTGTATCCAAACGCTTATAGTCTGTGCTTTTTCTTGCCTTACCAAGTTTTATAGCATCACGCTGAGAAGATGTGTGAGGTTGCTTTAGAATATTAACAACAGCTTCTGTTAAGGATACATTTCTATTACGGCGTTTTATGGTTTCCCTGTAAAAGGCTGTCATGTATACCGACTCATTCATAACGTTGTTGTTCTTTTCCTTAAAAACTCTACGTACCAGTTTCTCAGCATCCTTAAAAGCAGAAATACTAACAGCCGTTAACTCTGTTACAGCTTCATAGAGTTTAATTTTATTTCCGTCTTTAGATAACTCCGAAAGTGGGAGTACACGTGTGTTATAACCTAAAAGGCTAACAATCACTTTAGAATCTAAATACTTAGCAGGAACTTTTAGTGTAAACTCACCTTCAGAATTTGTTATTGTACTAATATTGGTCTCATTCACATTAAGACTAACAGCCTCTAAAGTTCTATTGGATTTTCCATCAACAACCACTCCGTTATACTCAGTAAAATCTGACTGCGCATTTAAAGTAAAAGTCATAAGTAACATGGCAATGCATGTACTGATACAAGTTTTGTAAAAATATATTGTTTTCATAGCGTAATTATTTAGCAATTAACCCTTACTAAGATACGAAAAATGCATGGAGTTGCCTATAAACCAAAATGTTAAAAAGTAAATAATGATAATTCTTAACTTCTTTTTTGCTTTCTAAAAGCTGAAGGTGTTTCGTCGGTAAACTTTGTAAACGCCTTATAGAAAGTCACTTTATTATTAAAACCACTCTCTAAAGCAATCGCCTCAATTTTATAGTGATCGTATTTTGGGTTGTGTAGGTGTTGTTTCGCAGTTTCAATTCTGTGTTTATTAACATAGTCGTTAAAGTTCTCATCTATCAATACAGAAAATGTTTGTGATACATGATGCGACTTCTCGTTTAAGGCTTTTCCCAGGGTTAGAATGCTTAAATTATTATCTAAAAATAATTGATCATTTATAAACGCGTCTTCTATCTTAGATTTTATACGAACCATATCTTTTTGCGAAAGGTTAGAGCTAAAGTATTTTTTTCGAATCTTTTTTAGAAAATCTGGATTTTTGAATAACAGATAGCCAATCCCAAAAATCATTAATGTAAGTATAAGGTAGTACGACGCAAAATCCCTCCAACCATCTGCATAATGGGTAAGGTAGGAAATAAGAATTGTAGAACACGCATGAGCTACAACCAAAAATAGAGCATATTGAATCCGCTCTGTTGATAGTACCAATCTTTTAGAAAACAGAAATACAGAACATCCAATAGCGTAAACACCCATTTGAATGGCTAAAAAGTAATTCCAACGCATGGTTCTAGTAATAAAGTTCTCTAAGATATATTCATTGCGCAATTGGTTTTCCATTATCAACACATCACCATAGCCTATCCAAAAAACAACAATGGGTATTAAATGCAATGTATCTACTAAACGAAGTTTCTTTTTGTCTTGAAAAACACACTGCAAATGAACGAAGAGCAGAGGACCAAACAGCATGGCGATTTCATAATAAAACCAACTTCTAAATTTCGGATAGATTATGCCTATCTCACTCGAACCGTATAAAAACAATAAAATATGAAAACCAACCAGCGCTATAAGCAAAGACAATGTTGTATTACGGAGATTGCGTTCCTTAAAAAAGACACCACCAGCTACAAAAAAGGCTATAAAAACTTGAGCGAATAGTATATATCGAATGATATCCAAGGGCAATTATTTTATTGGATACAATGTAATATTTATTTTTTGCTTAAAGAAACCCTACATACGCTCAGGTACTTCAATACCTAAAACACTAAATGCATTTTTAATAGTTTGCCCAACCGATCTAGACAAGGCTACTCTAAACCCTTTTTCTTCATCGGTATCTGCTCCAAGAATGGACACATTTTGATAAAACGAATTAAAATCCTTTACCAAATCGTAAGTATAGTTAGCGATTAAAGCCGGACTATGTTGTTCTGCCGCATTTTGAATCACCTCTGGGAATTGCTCTAGCTGTTTTAACAACTGCTTTTCCTTTTCGTGTAAAACAATCTGGTCGCTGAGCGAAGTCGAAGTGACATCAGAGTCAGATTTTCTTAATATCGACTGAATCCTCGCATAGGTATATTGAATGAACGGTCCCGTATTCCCTTGAAAATCGATAGACTCTTTCGGGTCGAACAATATTCTTTTTTTAGGATCTACTTTTAGGATGTAGTATTTAAGTGCTCCTAAGCCAATGGTTTTATAAAGTGTTTTCTTTTCCTCTTCTGAGTAATCATCGAGTTTACCGAGTTCCTTGGAAATTTCTTCAGCCGTATTCGCCATCTCCTCTATTAAATCATCAGCATCAACAACAGTTCCTTCCCTACTCTTCATTTTACCACTTGGTAAATCTACCATACCATAACTTAAGTGATATAGGTTCTTTGCCCATTCAAAACCAAGTTTCTTTAAAATTAGAAACAAAACTTTAAAATGATAATCCTGTTCGTTACCTACGGTATAAACCATTCCGCCAACATCTGGATAATCCTTAATACGTTGAATTGCCGTACCAATGTCTTGGGTCATATAAACCGCAGTACCATCACTACGCAACACTATTTTTTCATCTAGTCCTTCATCGGTTAAATCGCACCAAACGGAACCATCCTCTTTCTTAAAAAACACACCTGTTTTCAGTCCTTCGGAAACAAATTCTTTGCCTAAAAGATACGTCTGACTTTCATAATAGTATTTATCGAAATCTACTCCTATGGCTTTGTAGGTCTCTTCAAAACCATCATAAACCCAATTGTTCATTCTTTCCCAAAGGGCAACGACGTCTTTATCTCCTGCTTCCCATTTACGCAGCATATCTTGGGCCGAAGCTAGTATTTCAACTTTTGATATTACATTTTTATCAGATTCTAATTCATTTTTTACTATTTCATTTTCTTTCTCAAGATAACTGGTAATCTTTCTTTCAACTTCATCTGCATCCTCAGAGATATTAAATGAGATAATATCATTGTGCGAAATAATATCATTAAACTTTTCTTTTATATCATTAATTTTTTCTTCAGTTGGGTCACTATAACTTAAAGAAAAGGAACTCATATAATGTACTTTCTGGTTTACATACTCCCAATCTAAATTTAGAGTGTCATGAACATACTTTTTAAGAGCTCTATCATAAGACTTAACTAATAATAAAAGTACTGGTTCTTTTGTTTCACTTATTTTATTCCAAACACCAGTTTCTTTCGCTTTAGTTATCTTATCTACTAACTCTTTTTGAACTTCTTCTTTTAATTGCTTTTTATATTCTTTGTCGTATCTAACATAATAATTCCCAACCAACTTATCACCTTTCAATCCCGTAGATTGTGGTGTTTCACCATTCCCGAAACGTTGCCAAGCCAGCATACTTTTACAAATATGAATGCCTCTATCATTAATGATTTGGGTTTTGTAAACTTTTTTACCAGACGCTTTTAAAATTTCAGCAACCGAATATCCTAAAAGCACATTTCTAATATGGCCTAAGTGTAATGGCTTGTTGGTGTTTGGCGAAGAATACTCTACCATTATAGCCTTATTATCCTTGAGCTCAGCAAAACCAAAGTTGGTCTTATCCTTAATCTCGTTGAAGAAATTGAAATAATAAGCATCGTCAATTTCTATATTCAAAAAGCCTTTTACAACATTAAAACCTTTAACCAAGTCCACATGGTCTTGCAAATATTGCCCAACTTGCTCTCCAATGACTGCAGGATTACCTTTCAGCACACGCAACATTGGGAATACTACAACCGTAATATCACCTGCAAACTCCTTGCGAGTCGCCTGAAATTCCACAGATTCCAATTCCGATTGAAAAAGTGCTTTTACAGCGGCTTTTACGTATACTTCTAAAGTGTCTTGAAGGTTCATTTTCTACTTTGCCTTTTGGTGTTTAAAACGCTTGCAAAGATAGGAGTTTTATTGTTTTATTAAGATTTTGAATCATCTTAATTCCCTATTTTTAAGGAAGAAAAAATACATCAATCAAAAAATGGAAAGAAAAGAACATTTACTTAAGGGTATTCCTGTTTTAGCATCTTTAAATATTAAGAAAACCGTTGAATTCTATAAAACCAAACTTGGCTTTAATCGCGTGGGTTATTTGGATGAGAATTATGCCATTATAGCCAGAGATAAATTTGTAGTTCACTTTTGGAAATGCAATGACAAAATCCATCCCGAAAACACAAGTTGCTACGTGGATGTTAAGGACATTGATACACTATATGCAGAATTAAAACCTTTTGGTGTAATTCATCCTAATGGACCATTAGAAGATAAACCTTATGGCATGCGCGAATTTGCCATTTTAGATGAAGATGGGAATTTAATTAAATTTGGGCAAGAGCTTGAGTGATAAAATCACCTGTTTTTGGAGAATCAATGTCTTTTTGATTTTGAGCATAAAGCGCTTCCAGCTTTCGACTTATTTAATCTTAACTAATTAATTAGCAGCATATTACAAAAATCGTGCATTTCATCGATAAAATGGTCGTTTTTCCATGATTTCTGCCGTTAATCGATACAACATTTTTTTCAATATTTTCATCGGTCAGTTTATCTAATTTATTGGTATTAAATCCCAATTATTAGTGTATTTGAGCACATTATGGCATTTTTGGTAGGCTATTAACAAATGTCCCAAACATTAATGAGGCTTAATTATCGAACATTAACCACGTCGTTATTGTTTAGTGTTGACTTACTTTTAGCATCCCTCTATAAAAGTTATATACACCAAAACATTGCACTTCGTCTTTCAATCAGGCAAGTATGAAGCAGTTATTGACATTAGCTGCGTGTCTTGTTTCATTCTTCATTTTTTCACAAAATGATAGAATAGACGACCTTACCGTACAATTAGCTTATCAAAAAGCTGATTCTACAAAGGTTGACCTATCGCTAATGCTCATTGATGAACTCTACTCCGTTGAAGACTACAAAAAAGCGTTACTCTACATTAATCAAACTGCTAAACTGTCTGAAAGCTTAAATTATACTAAAGGCTTAGCAGAAAGCACATACTACAGAGCCTTAATCTATACACAGCGTAACGATTACTACAATGCCATTGATAATTACGATAAATCCAGAAAATATTATCTACAAATCAGTGATACTCTAGGCATCGCTAAAGTAAGTAACAGCATTGGACTTATTGAAATAAGGCGCGGTAACTATGGTGTTGGACTTAAAAACTCGCTTTCTGCAATTGACATTTTTGAAAAGCAAGACCTAAAAGATGAACTCAGCTCTGCCTACAACAATTTGGCTGAAGCTTATTTTAAGACAAATCAAATTGATAAGGCAATTGAATTCAATATTAAAGCGCTTGAGGTAAGGGAGCAAATCAATGACCGAAAAGGCATTATAGCATCCACTAAAAATATTGCAGATCTTTATTCTATGCGAAAAGAGCATCGCAAAGCCATTGAGTATTACGAAAAGGTTTTGGATATGCTTAACCCAACAAATGATAAAGACGTTCGTGGCGAAATACTTCCGAAGCTTGGTAGCGAGTACTTACTATTTAAAGAATACGATAAGGCTTCAGACTATTTGGTTGAAGGTTTAAAGTATAACAGAAGGGAAGGCAACCAAGAGGGCATTCTTCGTGCACTTAATGCCATTGGTAATTTAAATCTTCAAAAGAAAAAAGTAAGACTTGCTGAAATTCAACTTAACGAAGCCTACACTATCGCTCAAAAAATTGATAACAAAACTGAGCTATTAGAAAACTATAAGCTACATATTGCTTTAGACTCTACTCGTGGTTATTTTCAGAATGCCTTCTTCTGGCAAAATAAGTATTATGACCTAAAAGAAGAGTTAGCAGAAACCGACCAACCTGTTTTCCCGACAGATGTTGAACCTTTAGATTTAGATGACTCTAACCCAATTGAAGATGACATCAACAATTTTGAAGAAAACAGTACTGATGGCAAAAAGACTTGGCTAGACAACCCTTTGGTTTTATATGGAGCTCTTGCTGCCACGGCACTATTACTTGTATTATTGTTATTCATTTTTATTAAAAACAGAAAACAAAAAGCAACCATAGCAGAACAAAAAGAAAAATTAGCACAAGAGGAAGTTAGAAATGAAGCAATCTTAGAACAGACCCATCATCTTGAGGAAGTCAACCAAGTGAAGGACAAACTCTTCTCAATAGTTTCCCATGACTTAAAGGATTCCATATCATCTATAAAGGCTTTTCTCGATTTACTTAAAGAAGACAGTATATCTAAAGAAGAGTTTAGAGAGCTAATACCTGAGTTGAGTGAAAATGCCAATAATGCGTCTTCACTCTTGTTCAATTTATTAAACTGGTCTAAATCACAAATGCAAAGTTTAGAGCCAAAACCAGAATTGTTTAATATTCAGGAAGTGTTCCACACCAAAATGGCATTGGTAGAACAAAAGGTAGAGGACAAACGCATTGTGCTTATTGATGAATCTCAACGTGACTTTATTTATGCAGATAGAAGCATGGTAGAAATCGTGATTCAGAATTTAATCACTAATGCCGTTAAGTTTAGTAGAACTGGTGATGTTATTACAATTTCAAATCAAGATGTTAATGGCAAAGCCCTTATTTGTGTTGAAGATACAGGTGTAGGTATTTCTAGAGAAAATATCGATAAGCTTTTTAATGCCAATAAAAACTTTACGACCGTTGGTACTAAAAACGAAAAAGGTACTGGACTCGGACTTACAATTGCTAAAGATTTAGTAGAGTTAAACAACGGAAGAATCTGGGTAGAAAGTACTGAAAATGTGGGTAGTAAGTTCTTTATAGAACTTCCAAAGGCGGCTCCAATAGCTTAGTTTATTTATCTACAGTTTTAAATAAATAGAAGCAATTCCAAACTTATAAACGTTTACACCTCCTTAGGCAAAAACACCTCAGCCATCATACAACGCGCACTACCACCTCCACAAGTTTCAATAGTCTCTAATGAACTCGACAAAATCGGACAATGTTTTTCTATTCGATTGATTTGGTCTTTTGTTAAACTCTTGTGTGCAGCTTCACTCATTACCAAATAGCGGCTTTCATTTCCACGTAGTTGTAACATATTGCCCGCAAACTGGTGCATCTGAGCTTCAGTAATAGAAATAATCTCTTTACCATCTTGCTTTAAATGCTTCACTACATTTTTACGTTCTTTTTTATCATCAATACTGTCCAAACAAATCACAGCGAAGTTTTCAGCCAAACACATCATTACATTGGTATGATAAATTGGCAAACGATCATCATCTACAGTTTGGTTGGCGGTAAAAATGACTGGAGTATATTCGAAATCTTCACAGAATTCTATAAACAAATCCTCATCTGCTCGTGGTGACAAAGCACAATAGGCTTTTCTGTTCATACGATCCATTAAGATACTTCCCGTGCCTTCTAAAAAAACACCTTCATCTTCTGCAGACGTGTAATCAATAATATTTTCAATTTTAAACCCTTCTTTTTCGAGTCTCATAAAGACTTCATCTCTGCGTTCACGTCTCCTATTCTCAGCAAACATTGGATATACAGCTACATCACCATTACTATGGAAACTTACCCAGTTATTCGGAAATATAGAGTCTGGAGTATCTCTTAACTTGTCATCTTCTTCAACAATCACATTAATACCAACAGCTCTCAATTTTTCAACAAAAGCATCAAATTCCTCCTGTGCTTTCGTATTGATTTCAGCATTTTTAATATCTAAATCTTCCTGAAAATAGTTGTTGACGGCAGTTTGCTCGTTCATTCTGAAATTAACAGGACGAATCATTAATATGGTATCTGTGGTTTGTTGCATGTATTAAATTTTGAAAGTTTTGCAAAATTAGTGATTTTTCTAATCTGAATTTTATGAAGTTGGTAATTTTTATTCTTAAAATCTGTAAGTTTGAAGCACAATCCTATTCATCATGAAAAAACTTTTAATTCTACTATTATTAATCACTTCTTGTTCAGAAAATAAGGAAAATAAAGTGGATAACCATACGGATATTGACTTTACCACTGTGTTTGAAAAAAGCAAAGGTTTAGAAACGGCAACCTATGACGAAACAATTCAATATTATTCAGATTTGGCGGATAGTTATTCTGAAATTTCAATCCAGGAAATTGGTGAGACCGATTCCGGGAAACCCTTGCACATCGTTACTTTAAACATGAACAATTCTGGTGATGATTTTGAAACGCTGAGAAAAGATAACCGAATTCTGCTTATTAATAATGGTATTCATCCTGGCGAATCTGATGGTATCGATGCTACCATGATGCTCTACAGGGACATTGTGCAAGGCAAGATTGAAGCACCAAAACGTACGATTTTAGTGACCATTCCAATCTATAATGTCGGTGGAAGTCTCAACCGAAATTCAGGTACACGCACCAACCAAAACGGACCAAAAGAATATGGTTTTAGAGGTAATGCACGTAATTATGACCTCAATCGGGATTTTATAAAGTCCGACACTAAAAACGCCAAAACTTTTGCGCAGATTTTCCATTTGGTACAACCCGATGTTTTTATAGACAATCACGTGAGCAATGGTGCCGATTACCAATATATCTTAACCCATTTATTTACGCAGCACAACAAACTAGGCGGAAAATTAGGAGATTATCTACATACCGAAATGATGCCACAATTAGAACAAAAACTCGAAGCAAAATCTTGGGACATCACACCTTACGTTAATGTATTTAACCGCACACCAGAATCTGGCTTCACACAGTTTATGGATTCACCTCGATACTCAACAGGCTACACCACATTGTTTAACACCTTGGGCATGATGGTAGAAACCCACATGCTAAAACCTTACAAGCAACGTGTAGAAGGCACATATGAATTAATGAAAAGCATGTTGGAAATCACGGAAGAGCAAGGTGACAGAATCACCCAACTACGTGCTGAGCAATTCAACACGTGGTCTGCTGGAGATACCTACCCTTTAGCTTGGACTGTTGATACCATACGAGCATCAACCTTAAATTTTAAAGGTTATGAAGGCGAAATGATAGAAAGCGAACTAACTGGTGCACAACGTTTAAAATATGACCGATCAAAACCTTTTACCAAAGAGGTTCCTTATCAAAACTATTTTGTGCCAACCACAGAAGTTAGCATTCCAAAAGCTTATATCATTCCGCAAGGTTGGCATCATGTGATGGATTTATTAGAATTGAATAACGTAGCGTTTACACAGATTGAAGCCGACACCACATTAACCGTAGAATCCTACAAAATAGATATTTACGATACACGTCGCAATGCTTACGAAGGCCACTACCCACATTACAACACCAAAGTAAAATCCTCTGAAGAGAAAATAAGGTTTAGAAAAGGGGATTATATGGTAAGTACAGACCAAAAGGCGATGCGCTACCTGCTCGAAACCTTAGAACCAACGGCTCCAGATTCATTTTTTAATTGGAATTTTTTCGATACCATTTTACAGCAAAAAGAAGGCTTTTCCCCTTATGTTTGGGAAGACAAGGCTAAGCAACTTTTAAGCGCAAATCCAAAACTTCAGATTGAATACAATATTAAAGTGAGCTACAATGAGGATTTTGCCAACAACTGGTTTGCGCAATTAGATTGGATTCATAAGCAGAGTGGTAATTATGAAAAGGCGCATTTGCAGTATCCTGTTTATAGGGTAAACTAAATCAAAACCCTAATATCAGGACAGCTATTTTCCTATTTCGTATTGGTCTTTTATTTTAAGTATTGAACTTTGTCTTCAACTCTTCAACAATCATTTCTATTTCTAAATTCTTTTCGTCTTCTTCTAGAACCATCGGAGGTGCCTGCCTAACTTCACAATTCTCAATAGTACATCGTTCACAAGTAACACCCACTTCTTGCTTAACAATATTTGAGTCTGAGAGGAAGTTAATTTTCCGCTGAAGTTGTTTGTTAATTAGCAAGCCGACACTAATACTACGATAATAATCTTCACTAAATGGATCTTTAGTGGCTGAAGATAATACCAAATACTTTCTACCTTCATTAGTATAATTTGAAATCTGAATATCGAATTGATGATCATTATCATTTGTGCTTATTTCATTTAATACCTGCAAAGACACCCATCGCCTACAGTAATGCTCGTTGCGCTCGTTAGCTCGAGGAGAATGTTGGTGTGACAAATGCAATTCTTTCTTAAGATGAAATCTACCACTATTCACTTTATGTGTGAATCGTAAAAAAAACAAATCCTGAATATTAAATACTTCTGGTAAAATATTGGTCAGTCTTTGATAAAATGATTCAGGCGAAGCATTAAACGCCTTAATAGCCATTAAGAACGACACCCTATCAAATACATCTTTTTCAAATATATCCTCTAAAAGACCAACAATCATCTCTTTAGGAATAGTTAGAGCTCCTGCAAAATAGGAGGCGTAGAAATTATTAAGCACTTGATCAAAAGTGTCAAATTTTATCCATGGAAATGTAAATAATCGTTCCTTAATTCCTAAAAAATTATAAGCTAATTCTTTTGCATAGATAAAGGCGCGTTGTCCCTCGTCAATCTCATTAGTAAGTAACAAGGTTTTTGTTTTAGGTACGTATACTGAGCGTAAATTATCCAAAGCTTTGTACTTACTCAATTCATCGTGTATGATTTTATAATCATATTCCTCTATCAAAATATCTTCTAAATCCTTAGCAGAAATACTATGATTTGTATCTATTTGATAGGCCTCTATAAATTTTGAAACCTGTAATTCTATATCACCAAAATAATTGTTATTCGCTTCTTGAAAAGATCTTACAGAAGCCAAAAAGAAATTCTCGCGAGTAAAATTATAATGTTGTGCAATTTTTATAATCGTACTAATAAATGCATTTACTTTTGCTGGTGCATTGGCAACAATATCTATAAGGTGGCTCTCTTTTATACCAAAAAGCTCCAAAGGAATTTCTTTAAAAATTTTGGAGCGCAATAATTCACCAATCGGAGCAAGGTTTTTGTCCAACTTTAACGACACCATTTGGTCGTAAGGCACATTCAGTTTTTCTGAAAGTGTCACGATTTTATCTGGTTTGGGATATTTTTTGCCATTTTCAATCTCATTGAGATATGATTTTGACAATCCTGAAATCTTGGATAACCCGAACAACGACAGGTTCTTTTCCGTTCTAATCTGCTTTAGTTTTAGCCCAAATATGAGCTTAATGTAATCTTCTTCCATATATAATTCAAAGATAATATAATTTGCGAATAAACTAATTTTTGTGAATTTTATCGTTTTAGCGAACGTTCGCTTGTTTTTTAAAAAACTTTGTTCTAATATTGTTTCAAAATAATTTAGATATGGAACAAACGCTTCTCAAACAAACCAAAATTAACTTCTCTAAAGAAGTGAATAATTATTTTCCCGAAATACTAACCGATGAAGCTCTCGATTTTCTTATTGCGCTTCATGAGAAATTCAATTCAAAAAGATCGGGACTTCTAAAATCCCGAGTTGAGCAACAGATGGTTTTTGATAATAGTGAATTTCCAAAATTTCCACCGGAAACCAAAAACATCAGAGAAAACGACTGGACAGCAGGCGAAATTCCTGCAGATTTACAGGACAGACGTGTGGAAATCACAGGACCTGTGGATAGAAAAATGGTAATTAACGCCTTGAATTCTGGCGCCAAAACTTTTATGGCAGATTTGGAAGATAGCAACGCTCCAACATGGAAAAACACTATTAAAGGTCAGCGAAACCTAAAAGATGCCAATAACAGAACCATCTCATTAACGGATTCCAAACGTGGCAAGTATTATGAGCTCAACGAAAATCCTGCTGTGTTATTGGTTAGGCCAAGAGGTTTGCATCTTGATGAAAAACATATCTTAATAAATGATGAAGTTACTTCTGGCAGCTTGGTGGATTTTGGACTTTATGTGTTTCATAATACCAAAACCTTAATGGAAAAAGGAACGGCTCCGTATTTCTACCTTCCAAAATTAGAGCATTATTTAGAGGCGCGCTGGTGGAACGACGTTTTCAATTTTGCCCAAGAGTATTTGAATGTTCCAATCGGCACATTTAAAACAACCGTTTTGGTTGAAACCATTACAGCGAGTTTTCAGTTAGACGAAATCATTTATGAATTGAAAGACCATATTGTTGGTCTTAATTGCGGACGTTGGGACTATATTTTTTCATACATCAAAAAATTCAGAAACCACGATGGCTTTTTAGTGCCAAATCGCGACCAGGTAACGATGACCACGCCTTTTATGGATGCCTATTCAAAACTTGTGATTCAACGTTGCCACAAACGAGGAATTCTAGCAATTGGTGGCATGGCAGCACAAATTCCGATTAAAAACAATCCAACAGCAAACGCTGAAGCTTTGGAAAAAGTAAGAAAGGACAAAGAACGTGAGGTGAAAAACGGACACGATGGCACTTGGGTGGCGCATCCTGCTTTGGTAGAGGTTGCTATGAATGAATTCAACAAGCATATGCCAACCGCAAATCAATTACATGTCACTCGTGATGATATTTCCGTTACCGAAAAAGATTTGGTCGAACTGCCAAAAGGCACCATTACCGAAGCTGGAATAAGAAAAAACATAAACGTTGGCATTCTTTATACTGAAGCTTGGTTACGTGGCCACGGAGCCGTAGCGCTCTATAATTTAATGGAAGATGCTGCAACGGCTGAAATTTCCAGAACGCAAGTGTGGCAATGGCTTAAAAACGAAGCTAAGCTTGAAGATGGAAGAACGTTTAACATGGCACTTTACAAAACATTGTTTGATGATGAAATTGAAAAAATTATCAAGGAAGTTGGCGAGGGTAATTGCAGTAAAACCAAATTTAAACTGGCATTTGAGCTTTTCAATAAACTGGTAGTTTCAGAAGAATTTGTAGAATTTTTAACGCTTCCTGCGTACAAGCATATATAAAAGCGATCCTGCGATTGCGGACACAATCAACAGGATCTAATTATTAATCAAATAATCATTTCAAAATTATGAAAAATTTATCACAACTCAATTACAGTTCTGCATTGGAAACCATTCAGAATCTTAAAGCAAAGTATGGCGAAACTTGGAACGCTATCAAATCTGAAAATGCTGCCAGAATGGTTGCACAAAACCGTTTTAAAACCGGTCTGGACATTGCGAGATATACAGCTGCAATTATGCGAGAAGACATGGCAGCTTATGATGCAGATTCATCTAACTATACACAATCATTGGGTTGCTGGCACGGGTTTATAGCGCAGCAAAAAATGATTGCCGTTAAAAAGCACCATAAAACCACGAGCAAAAGATACCTATATCTTTCTGGTTGGATGGTTGCTGCACTACGTTCAGAATTTGGACCGTTACCAGATCAATCCATGCATGAAAAAACTGCTGTTTCTGGTCTCATTGCAGAAATCTATGATTTTCTGAGACAAGCTGATGCGATAGAGCTAAACGATTTATTCAGAAGGCAGGAAAATGGCGAAGACGTACAGGATGAAATCGATAATTTTGAAACACACATTGTACCAATAATAGCAGACATTGATGCAGGTTTTGGCAATGAGGAAGCGACGTATTTATTGGCAAAAAAAATGATTCAAGCTGGGGCTTGTGCCATTCAAATTGAAAATCAAGTGTCAGACGCTAAGCAATGTGGCCACCAAGATGGTAAGGTTACCGTACCTCACGAGGATTTTGTTGCCAAATTAAATGCCATTAGATATGCCTTTTTAGAATTGGGTGTAGATGATGGTATCATAGTCGCAAGAACAGATTCCGAAGGTGCAGGTTTAACACAGAAATTACCTGTAAGCAAAGAGCCAGGTGATTTGGCTTCCCAATATTTGGATTTTGTTGAAGCTAAAGAAATTGCTATTGAAGACGCTTATGAAAATGACGTGCTTATAAAAAGAGGCAACAAATTGGTTCGTCCAACACGTTTACCAAATGGCTTGTATAAATTTAAGGAAGGCTCAAATATAGATCGCGTAGTTTTGGATTGTATTACCAGTCTTGAAAATGGTGCCGACTTACTTTGGATTGAAACTCCAACACCAAATGTGAAGCAAATTGCCAATATGGTAAACCGAGTTAGAGCTGTTGTGCCAAATGCAAAATTGGTGTATAACAATTCGCCATCGTTTAATTGGACGCTGAACTTCCGTAAGCAAGCCTATGAAGAAATGGTGGCAGAAGGAGAGAACATGACCGCTTATGATAGAAACAATTTAATGGCTGCAGAATATGATGGTACTGAGTTATGCTATCGCGCAGACCGAAAGATTAAAACATTTCAAAAGGACGGAGCAAGAGAAGCTGGGATTTTCCACCACCTAATTACACTTCCAACGTATCACACTACGGCACTTCACATGAACGATTTAACCAAAGACTATTTTGGCGATGAAGGTATGTTAGCTTATGTAAGAGGTGTTCAAAGACAGGAAATCAGAAAAGGTGTGTCTTGTGTTAAGCACCAAAGAATGGCAGGTTCTGACCTTGGTGATGACCACAAAACATTTTTTGCTGGTGACAAGGCCTTAAAGGCCGGAGGTGAGAAGAACACATCCAACCAATTTAAGTTGAAGCCAGAAAACCAAAAGAAGAAGAAAAAATTAGGTGTGGTTGCCTAGATAAAAATGGCAAATTAATTAATAGTAAGAGGCAAATTATTTTAATCGGTAATTTGCCTTTATTTTACATTCTATATGGAAATCTTGAAAGATTATACCTTTCGTAGAAATCCTAGCTCTACACCAAAACCCGAATATTAGCATAACTATTTTCCAAAGCTTCTTGAGACGCTTTTTCATCTAGCCACTTTACTTTGGTAATGCCTTCGCTTTTTTCTGGTGATAATTTACCTTCAAAACTGGTTTTCATTTCAAACCAATACGTGATTTTTATTTTATGCTTTCCGTTGCGTTTAAAGATGTGGTAAGTGGTTGAGAGTGGTTTTGTTATTTTCAGTCCTTTTACACCTGTCTCCTCTTCTACTTCCCTTATTGCAGTCTCTTCAATGGATTCCTTTCGCTCTGCTTTTCCTTTTGGTAAATCCCATTTCTCGTTTCGGTAAATAAAAAGAACTTCGTTTTTATCATTGTAAACCTTTCCACCACCAGCAACAACGTTTGGCAATAGCTTCAAGAACTTTTTTAAAAGCTTATCAGGGTTTTTATGGATAAGGTGTACAGCCTGCAAGTCCGTATTGTTGAGGGTTTTAATCACCTTGCCTATGTTTACCGATTTTAACAAAAAATTCTTAAAGTCGGTTTCTTGCTTAATTTCTGTAGTTAATATTATAGGCTTATCACCTACATAAATAGTGTGCATGGATTTGGTCCGTTATTACTTTCTACTTGTAAAAATATTATTTTTTAGCGTAATCGCTTAGTCTCAAAAATTAATTTACCATTAAAAAATGTAATACTTGCAAAAATCATTAATTTTGCGCCATGATTTTTAATAAAGAAACCGCTAAAAAAACCGCAGAAGTTTTATTGCAGATTAATGCTATAAAACTACAGCCCAATGATCCGTTCACCTGGGCATCTGGATGGAATTCACCCATTTACTGCGATAACAGAATCGTTTTATCCTATCCTCTTATTAGAAATTACATAAGAGAAACTATGGCTCGAGAAATTGAGGAACTGTATGGTAAGCCAGATGTTATTGCAGGTGTAGCAACAGGAGCAATTGGTATTGGTGCGTTAGTGGCAGACTATCTAAATCTTCCATTTGTATATGTAAGACCAGAAGCTAAAAAACATGGTCGCCAAAACCAAGTTGAAGGCTACCTTGAAAAAGGACAAACCGTTGTAGTGGTTGAGGATTTAATCAGCACAGGAAAAAGTAGCCTCAATGCAGTCGCAGCACTTAACGAAGCAGAGGTAAATGTAAAAGGAATGGTGGCAATTTTTTCTTATGGTTTTGATGTGGCAAAGAAAAATTTTGAAGACGCCAATGTAGAATTACATACGCTGGGCAATTATGAAAATCTGTTAGAACAAGCCCTAGACACGCGTTACATCACTAAAAAACAACAAGACATTTTAGCCCAATGGAATGCCAATCCTAGCGAGTGGAACGCTAATTGATATGCAATATGTGGATTTGTTTAGTTGTGGAATTTTTTAATTGATTTTTAATCATGAACCTTTAACGTAACAAGACAACTTAACGACTAAACAAAAAACGAATAAACATTTTTAAACATGAATTTAGAATCGCCAAAAGTAACCTTAGATAAGTCTCCTGAAGAAACGTTCAACTTTTTGTCTGACGTAAAAAATTTTGAAAGCTTAATGCCAGAAAACATTAGCAAATTTGAAGTTTTGGAAGACGACAAATTTCTCTTCGCCCTAAAAGGAATGCCAGAGATTATCCTTAAAAAAAAGGAAGCTGTTCCTTATAATAAAATTGTTTTAGGTGCTGCCGGCGGAAAATTGGATTTTTCATTAACAGCAGACATTACAAGAGCTGAACAAGATAAAAGCGATGTTCAATTATCATTTAATGGTGAATTTAATGCCATGATGGCCATGATGATAAAAGGACCAATCAGCAAGTTTATTGAAACTCTTGTCACCAATATGAAAACTGCTGTTTAGTAAAGCAGTGTCAGTTCCTTTAGATCAAAGGTTTTTATAATTTCATCTTCTGTCCAAACTTTTAGTTTTCCAGATTTGTTAACCCCTTTTATAATGCCAGAGAAGGTTTCATCCTTTGAGGTACTAAAGGTTGACGGCTTATCTTTTCTGAATAGCAATGCTTCATATTCAGACTTTAATTGCTCGAATTGTTGAGATTCCAAAAGTTTAAAATAAAATTGAAGCTCCTTTAAAATTTTTGATAAAACTTCGTCTTTATTGTAGAGAACTCCTGTTAATAAGCTCATTGATGAAGCTTGTGGTAAGTTGTCAAAAAACTTCTGGTTGACATTCAGTCCAAAACCAATGACAGACCCTTGAAACTTGTTATGTTTAATGACGTTTTCTATCAGAATCCCACATATTTTTTTATCTGCTGACAAAATGTCGTTAGGCCATTTAATACTAATTTTAGGGATTTGAAAGGTTTTAAGCACCTTACAAATCGCCAATGAAACCACCATACTAATGTAAAACTGATTGCTAACCTTAAACCCTATCATTTTCTTAAACACACTAGCTGTAAGGTTTTTACCGCTTTCCGTTTGCCATATTGTACCCATTTGCCCTCGTCCTTCAGTCTGGTGCTCCGCGACTACAACTGTGTAATCCTTAGGCAAAGCAACCGATGCCATAGTCTTTAGATGCGAGTTTGTTGAGTCAATGGCATCAAGTTTGATAATATACATTTAAACAGCGTTTTATTTTATAGTTTTCTTATGACAATTAGGGCTTACAAGAACTAAAAAAATAATAACTTTGCATAAATTTAATTCAATTTAATGACGAAAGAAAAAACCAGTGCAGACCAACTCATTACAACAATCATTGGAGGAATAGAAGAGGTTAAAGGAAAAGAAATTACAATTTTAGATTTAAGAGATATTGAAAATACGGTTTGCGATTATTTTATAGTTTGTGAAGGTACTTCTAATACACAAGTAAACGCTATCGTCAACTCCATACAAAAACAAGTTAGTAAAACCCTTAAGGATAAACCTTGGCATATTGAAGGTACAGATAATGCCGAGTGGGTTTTAATGGACTATGTTAATGTGGTTGTACATGTGTTTCAAAAGCATATTAGAGAGTACTATGACATTGAAAGTCTTTGGGGAGACGCTAAAATGACGCAAATAGAAACAAGTTACTAAATTAAACAGATGACCGCATTTGCGGAAACAAGATGGCAAAAGACAATAAAAATCCAAATAAAAAACCTAAAGTAAATCCGTATTGGATATATGGCGTTATCATTGCTGTATTCTTATCCATACAATTATTTTCTGGCGGTTTTGGCAGTTCTACAGGAATACAAACCACTCCTTCTCAATTCTTACAATACCTAGAGAATGGTGATGTTGAAAAAGTTGAAATAGTTAATAAACGAGAAGCAAGAGTTTACTTAACCAAAGAAGCACAAGAGCAAGAAGTACATAAAAAATCGAAGCCAAAATCCATTTTGCCTTCAATGACTCCTGTCCCAAACTACAAATTTGAGTTTGGTGATCTTCAAAATTTTGAGAAAGATATACGTGAGATTAAGGAACAGAATAATTTAGATACTGAGGTTAAGTATGAAACCGAACAAAATGTTTGGGGAGATTTCTTATTGACCTTACTACCATTTATTTTAATAATTGGTGTTTGGATCTTCATTATGCGTCGTATGTCCTCTGGTGGCGGAGGTGGTGCTGGTGGACAGATTTTCAATATCGGAAAATCTAAAGCCAAGCTATTCGATGAAAAATCAGATACTAAAACATCATTTAAGGATGTTGCTGGTTTAGAAGGGGCAAAAGAGGAAGTTCAAGAAATTGTTGATTTCTTAAAATTCCCAGAAAAATATACAGCTTTAGGTGGTAAAATACCAAAAGGAGCATTGCTTGTAGGACCTCCAGGAACTGGTAAAACCTTATTAGCAAAGGCTGTAGCAGGTGAAGCCAAAGTACCATTCTTCTCTTTATCAGGTTCTGATTTTGTGGAGATGTTTGTAGGTGTAGGTGCATCTCGTGTAAGAGATTTATTTAAACAAGCGAAGGAAAAATCACCTTCTATCATATTCATTGACGAAATTGATGCTATTGGTAGAGCTAGAGGTAAAAACAACTTTTCTGGTTCTAACGATGAACGTGAAAACACCTTGAATCAGCTATTAACCGAAATGGATGGTTTTGGTACAAACACCAATGTTATTGTACTTGCCGCAACCAATAGAGCTGATGTATTAGATAGTGCCTTAATGCGTGCTGGTCGTTTTGATAGACAGATTTATGTAGATCTACCAGATGTAAGAGAGCGTAAAGAAATTTTTGAGGTTCACTTACGTCCACTTAAAAAAGAAGAAACTTTAGATATTGACTTCTTGGCAAAACAAACTCCAGGTTTTTCTGGTGCGGATATCGCCAATGTTTGTAATGAAGCCGCTTTGATTGCAGCTAGAAAGGGCAAAAAAGCAGTAAATAAACAAGATTTCTTGGATGCTGTTGATAGAATTATCGGTGGTTTAGAGAAGAAGAACAAAATTATAACTCCAGATGAAAAACGTGCAGTTGCATTCCATGAAGCTGGTCATGCTACAGTAAGTTGGATGTTAGAGCATGCTGCTCCTTTGGTAAAAGTAACCATTGTTCCTAGAGGGCGTTCCCTTGGAGCTGCTTGGTATTTACCTGAAGAACGCTTAATTGTTCGTCCTGAGCAAATGTTGGACGAAATGTGTGCTGCTTTAGGTGGTAGAGCTGCTGAGAAAGTTATTTTTGACAAAATCTCTACTGGTGCATTAAGCGATTTAGAAAAAGTAACCAAACAAGCTAGAGCTATGGTTACTATATATGGTCTTAGTGACAAGGTAGGAAACCTAACCTATTATGACTCATCTGGTCAATCTGAATATGGATTCACAAAACCTTACAGTGAACAAACAGCTGAGCTTATTGATAAAGAGATTTCAGATATCATAGAAGAGCAGTATGAACGTGCTATAAAACTCTTAGAAGCAAATAAAGATAAGCTTACCGAACTTGCTGAAGTTCTTCTAGATAAAGAGGTGATATTCAAGGATAACCTCGAAAAAATCTTCGGAAAACGTGCTTTTGATAAGGAAGAAACGATTATAGAAGAAGAAGAGTAATAGCTCTACAGACTTATAAAAAACTTAAATTGACTTAATGTTAGTTTAAGTTTTTTTATATTTGATAAATGCACTAATTACAAGATTAATAGCAACAATTGAATGAGCTTATTTCGTAAACTCTTCGGAAAAAAATCTGATCAGTCCGAAGAACAAATACCAAATCAAGAGCGTGGCAAATATATGCCTGAAGTTAAGTTGCCTGCTGATGAACGTTTTACCATAAACTTTAAAGCAAACGGCGGAAAATTCTTGTATTGCGAAAACATGAAAGAAGTAAAGGATAGCTTCAATTCTATTTTGGATGAAAACCAATGGCACAATGACAAGGTTTTTCTAATTGATGAGCGTTTGTCATCTTTGTTTAAGGACTTTAATCTTAATACTACTAAGAAGGTTTCTGAAAGTTCTTATTTCTTATCTACCTGTGAGTATCTTATTTCAGATGATGGTTCGTTATTAATTTCCTCAAATCAAATTGCTGAGAAAAAGCTTAAAGAATTACCTGAGCACTTTATTATTTATGCGACCACAAGTCAGTTTGTAGAAAATATTGGTGAGGGTTTAAAAGGTATAAAGGAAAAAAGCAAAACTTCTATTCCTACAAATATCACAACGATAAAGCATTTTAAAACTGCCGATGATAAAGACTTTCTTACTTATGGTAGTAGTGCTAAGGATCTATACCTGATATTATTAGAAGATTTATAATGAAAGAACTATCCATTAGAGCTATTTCTGGTGCTATATATGTTTTATTACTTATTGGGTCACTATATTTTCAGACAGGACTCATCATTCTACTCGCAGTTTTCGGTATATTAAGTTTAGTAGAGTTTAGCAAATTGATTAAACTAAACGCCAATGTTCAATATATCATATTCATATTCCTGTATTTTTTATTTTGGCACATCTGCGTGTATCAAACTGATTTTATAGGGAGCGGTGAAGCCATCAATATTTTACTTGTAGTAACTATATTTGTTAACCTCATTCTTTTAAAAGACTTATTCACCTTTAAGAAAATACCACTTTTTGAGACCAAGCGCTACATTACTACCACGTTTTACTTAAGTAGTGGTTTTATTTTTATGTTGCTGATTGCCAACTTTCAAAATGTATTTACGCCATTGCTGTTATTGGGTGCATTCATTTTAGTTTGGGTAAATGATAGTGCCGCTTATTTAATTGGTAAAAATTTTGGAAAGCAGAAATTGTTTCCAAGAATCTCCCCAAAAAAGACCGTTGAAGGATTTTTAGGAGGACTATTTTTTGCTTGCATAGCGAGTTATTTTATAGCACTATATACTGAGGCTCTAAATTCCACACATTGGTTGGTCCTAGCGATAATAGTTAGTGTTTTTGGTACGTTTGGTGATTTAATTGAATCTAAGTTTAAGCGTCAGGCTGGCGTTAAGGACAGTGGAGTGATTATGCCAGGACATGGCGGACTCATGGATCGCTTAGATAGTCTTATCTTTGCATCGCCATTTATCTATTTATTTTTAAGAATTGTAAGTTATGTTTCATAAAGAAGGTCATAAAATAATATTTTTCACACTTGTAATCGTCGTTGGTTCATTTTTTTTGATTGATGAATTCATTACAAACGAATGGTTGAGAACGGGTTTAATGATTGCCATCCTGATATTCTTTATTTTAATTCTTCAATTTTTTAGAAACCCTAAACGACATACACATGCTGATGAAAAACACGCTTTATCACCAGTAGATGGAAAAGTTGTGGTTATTGAAGAGGTAATGGAGAATGAAGTTTTTAAGGACAAACGCATTCAGGTGTCTGTTTTTATGTCGCCTATTAATGTTCATGTTACTAGATATCCAATCAGCGGAAATATCACTTATAGCAAGTATCATCCAGGAAAGTATTTAGTTGCTTGGCACCCTAAGGCAAGTGAAGAAAATGAACGTACAACTGTGGTTGTAGAGAACGATGGATTTGGTAAAGTGCTTTACAGGCAAATTGCTGGAGCAATGGCAAAGCGCATTGTAAATTATGCCATAAAAGATTCTACTGCTATTCAAGGGGCGGATTCAGGGTTTATAAAGTTTGGGTCTAGAGTAGATTTATTTTTACCTTTAGATGCTGAGATAAAGGTAAAACTCAACCAAAAAGTACGAGGAGGAGAAAGTATCATTGCAGAAATGAAATGACATCAGAAGAATTAAATATAGAATTTGAAGCAGCTGTAGAGCGTATCAATGCTCATACAGAACCTTTTCCTGCAGATTTTTTACTTCGTCTGTATGCCTATTATAAAAAAGCTACTAATGATTATGGAAGACCTAGTAGTCGTAAACCCATAATAAATGCCTTTAAGACCAATGCATTATTTCAAGTGCAAGATATTACTGAAGATGAGGCCAAACAAGAGTATATAGATCTTGTTAATAATTACTTCTTATATAGAAAGTAAATCTAATCCCTTATTAAAGGTAACGTTGAACAACGTAATAAACCCTCTTGCTTAGCGATTTCTGCATAAGGGACCTCCTCAACCGTGAAGCCATTATCTCTTAGCCAAGTATTAAGTCGTGTAAAATTTCTTTCAGAAATTACCACATCTTCCGAAATGGAGAATACATTACTGTTCATATTGTACATTTCTTCTTTTGTGATTTCGAATACGTTTTCTTTTCCGAAAAAATTAACCAACCACTCATACTCGCTTTCTACTAAAAACCCGTTTTTATGAAGTATCGCTTTATCCTTTCCGATGGGTTGGAAACAACAATCTAAATGCAGTGCATTTTCTTTAGCAACAGTATTTGATTTTCTTAACTCAAAAGATTTTACGGTCTTGTGAGGAAACAATTCTTGAATAGCCTTTACTGCTTCAATATTGGTACGAGCTGTGATATAATCTGGATAATTGGCACCTGTATAAGTACCAATAAAGATATAATCATTCCAAGGCATAACATCTCCTCCTTCTACATGGCACTCTTCTGGTAGGATAATAACTTTATCCTTATCAATCTGCTCTATAACATGTTGAATGGCTTGATACTCTCCTTCTCTATCTGGTAAAATATTAGCCTTAATAAATTTGTCTTCTATAACAAAAGCAATATCCCTTGAAAATATCTGGTTATAATCTTCAATTACTTTTGGTCTGTAAACCTTAACGTTATATTTTTCAAAAACTTTAGCGACGGCTTCCATTTCTTTGACCATATCAGCTTCTTTGGGATAAGTCCCTGCTTTTATATGTTCAACAGATTTTGGGTCGTAAGCTTCTTCTATTGATGGAATTGGACCAACGCTTTTGGCCGTCCCTAAAACAACAGCTCTAAGTCTTGAAGTTTCGTTTTTTATATTCAATTTCATAGGTAACGAAAATACAAAAAGCTCCATAAATATATGAAGCTTCTTATTATTCTTAATCTAGAAATTTATCTTTTATCGATAGACTTAAATTCTCTAGAGGTTTCACCAATATACAATTGTCTTGGGCGACCTATTGGCTCGTTACGCATACGCATTTCTCGCCATTGAGCTATCCATCCTGGAAGTCGGCCAAGCGCAAACA
Organism: Winogradskyella ouciana; assembly: GCF_965284585.1. Taxonomy (NCBI): domain Bacteria; kingdom Pseudomonadati; phylum Bacteroidota; class Flavobacteriia; order Flavobacteriales; family Flavobacteriaceae; genus Winogradskyella; species Winogradskyella ouciana. The sequence goes on along the minus strand of NZ_OZ260095.1, from coordinate 1,944,326 downwards.
TTACCGTAAACATCTCTACAGGAATTCCCATAGCTCTATAAATTATCCCTGAATAGAAATCTACGTTAGGATAAAGTTTTCTATCCACAAAGTACGGATCCTTTAACGCTTCTTGCTCAAGACCTTTGGCGATATCCAAAATCGGGTCCTCAACACCTAAATCACCTAATACTTCATCTGCAGCCACTTTAATAATTTTGGCTCTTGGATCGAAGTTTTTATACACACGGTGACCAAAGCCCATTAAACGGAAAGGATCGTTTTTGTCCTTAGCCTTGGCCATATATTTCTTAGTATCACCACCATCTTCTTTAATGGCTTCAAGCATTTCTAATACCGCTTGGTTTGCTCCACCATGTAATGGTCCCCAAAGTGCCGATATACCTGAAGCAAGAGATACAAATAAACCTGCATGAGATGAACCAGCTATTCTTACAGTAGATGTTGAACAATTTTGCTCATGGTCTGCGTGAAGTATTAGTAACTTATCCAACGCATTCACCAAAATAGGATTTTGTTCATATTCACTATTTGGGCTCTTAAACATCATTTTAAGAACATTCTCTACATAACCCAAATTTTTGTCACCATAGTCTAACGGTAATCCTTGCTTTTTACGCATGGTCCATGCCACAAGTATTGGAAATTTTGCCAATATCCTTACAATGGCATTGTACATCGCCTCCTCTGATTTTACATCAACCGAAGACGGGTAAAATGCAGTCAATGCACTTGTTAATGACGATAATACTCCCATTGGGTGAGCCGACTTTGGAAACGCATCCAAAATCTTTTTAATATCATCATCTACAACAGATCTTTCCTTTATGTCAGCTTCGAATTTGTTTAATTGCTCATGGGTAGGTAATTCACCAAAAATCAAAAGATAAGCCACTTCTAAGAAATCTGCTTTTTCAGCGAGTTCTTCAATAGAATACCCTCTATACCTTAAAATACCTTTTTCACCATCTAAAAACGTAATGGCGCTTTCGCAACTTCCTGTGTTTTTATAACCAGGGTCTATAGTAATAACACCTCCGGTTGCATTTCTCAAGGTTTTAATATCAATGGCAACTTCGTTTTCTGTACCAACTTTAATTGGAAATTCGTACTTGTCACCATTAATTTCTAAGGTCGCTTTATCTGACATATGTATTTGTGTATTTTGTAATTTTTAAAGGATTGTAAAATTACGAAATATCAAGTGATTTTGGAAGTAGAATTATAATCGTTTTAACAATTGAAGTATTTGGTTTTTCTATAGAAAACAAAAGCGATTATCCTTCGATAATCGCTTTTTATAATTTAATTAGTGGTTTTTAAATTTATTTCACCTTAAACGCATTTTCCTGAGGAAAATAAGCTACATCACCCAATTCTTCTTCAATACGTAATAACTGGTTGTATTTTGCCATACGATCACTACGAGAAGCAGAACCTGTTTTAATCTGTCCTGTATTTAATGCTACTGCCAAATCTGCAATGGTATTGTCTTCTGTTTCACCAGATCTATGCGACATTACAGATGTATAGCCTGCATTGTGTGCCATATTCACTGCCGAAATGGTTTCAGTCAATGTACCTATTTGATTTACTTTAATTAATATGGAATTAGCTATGCCATTTTCAATACCTCGCGATAAACGCTCTACATTTGTCACGAACAAATCATCACCAACCAATTGTACTTTGTCTCCTATTTTTTCTGTCAATAACTTCCAACCGTCCCAATCATTTTCATCCATACCATCTTCAATTGATATAATTGGGTATTTTGAAGCAAGTTCAGCTAAGTACTCAGCTTGTTCTGCTGATGTTCTTACTTTACCTGAATCTCCTTCAAATTTAGTATAGTCATATTTTCCATCTACAAAAAACTCAGCTGCCGCACAGTCTAGTGCAATTTTAATATCGTCGCCAAAGGTGTATCCTGCTTTTTCAACAGCAACTTTAATGGAATCCAATGCATCTTCAGTTCCTCCTTCCAAGTTTGGTGCAAAACCGCCTTCATCTCCAACAGCAGTACTCAGACCTCTATCGTGCAATACTTTTTTAAGGTTGTGGAAAATCTCTGTTCCCATCTGCATAGCATGTGTAAAGTTTTTTGCTTTAACAGGCATCACCATAAATTCTTGAAACGCAATTGGCGCATCACTATGTGAACCTCCATTGATAATGTTCATCATTGGTAACGGTAAAGTATTTGCCGAAACACCGCCAACATATCTATATAATGGCATATTTAATTCATTTGCTGCTGCTTTGGCAACTGCTAAAGACACTCCCAAAATAGCGTTGGCACCTAAAATAGATTTGTTTGGTGTACCATCTAATTTTATCATTAGATTATCTATGGCATTTTGCTCAAACACAGAAACTCCCATAAGTTCTTGAGCTAAAATCGTATTAACATTTTCCACTGCTTTAGACACGCCTTTGCCCATATAAGCATCGCCTCCATCTCTTAATTCAACAGCTTCATGTTCACCTGTAGAAGCACCAGAAGGTACTGCTGCACGTCCCATAATTCCATTTTCAGTTACAACATCTACCTCTACGGTTGGGTTTCCTCTTGAATCTAAAATTTGTCTTGCGTGTACATTAATTATAATGCTCATTATGTTTAGTTTAAGTTATTTTAATTTTGAAAATCAAATTTACAAAATAGTTAACCTAATTAATATCTCTTGATATTAGAATTGCATTAAATCTTAACTATAATGTTTTCGTAAAACAAAATTGGCAATGAACTTTAGGTTTCATTGCCAATTTGATATTAGTTATTTTTTATATTTTCAATAAACTGATCAAATAAATACCCTGAATCATTTGGTCCAGGGCTTGCTTCTGGGTGGTATTGTACTGAGAAACAGTTTTTGTCTTTTATCTTAATACCTGCTACTGTATCATCATTTAGATGTACATGCGTAATTTCTACATCACTATTAGCTTCTGTTTCTTCTCTGTTGATAGCAAAACCATGGTTCTGAGACGTAATTTCACCTTTACCGGTTATTAGGTTTTTAACCGGATGATTAATACCTCTATGGCCATTATGCATTTTATAGGTTGAAATACCATTTGCCAAAGCTATAACCTGATGTCCTAAACAGATACCAAACAAAGGTTTGTTTTTAGATATAATTTCCTTTGCCACAGCTTGAGCTTCAACCAACGGCTCTGGATCACCAGGTCCATTTGATAAGAAATAACCGTCTGGATTAAAAGCCTCTAAATCTTCAAACTTTGAATTGTAAGGAAACACTTTAATATAAGCGTCTCGCTTTGCTAAGTTTCTAAGAATGTTCTTTTTTATACCAATATCTAAAGCGGCAATTTTGTAGGTCGCATTTTCATCTCCAAAATAATAAGGCTCTTTAGTTGATACCTTAGAAGCTAATTCTAGACCTTTCATCTCTGGCTGCTCAGCCAATTGTTTCTTTAGCCCATCTATATTATCCACCTCTGTAGAAATAACAGCATTCATGGCTCCATGATCTCTAATATAACTTACCAAAGCTCTTGTATCGACATCTGCAATAGCTAAAGTATTATGCTTTTCGAAGTAATCTTCTAACGCGGCATCGCCTGCAGGTCTCGAATATTCAAAACTGAAATTTTTACAAATCAATCCAGCAATTTTTACTGTATCCGATTCATTCTCATCTTCTTTAGTACCATAATTACCAATATGGGCATTTGTGGTGACCATTAACTGCCCATAATAAGAAGGGTCAGTGAAAATTTCCTGATAACCTGTAGTACCAGTATTAAAACATACTTCACCAAATGCCGTACCTTCTTTTCCTATGGATTTTCCGTAGAAAATTGTGCCGTCAGCTAATAGAATAAGGGCTTTTTTTCTTTGTGTATATTTCATGTGTTGTATTATTGTTTTTTAAGCTATGCCTTGTTTTAGTCTCTTCTATTAATTGCACTTAGACTACACTCAGTGCAACGCAAAATTCCAAAAAAAAAGGATAAACTTAAAAAGTTTATCCTCTATATTTATTAATCGTTATCAACACTCGATTATTCTTCTTCGTTAGTAGCTTTAGTTTCTACTGGTGGAACAGCAGCAGTGCTCTTTTTACCACCTCTTCTTCTACTTCTACGTGTTTTCTTCTCAGGCTTACCAGCAGTATAGATATCGTTGTAATCTACCAACTCTATCATTGCCATATCAGCGTTATCACCTAATCGATTTCCTAATTTGATGATACGTGTATAGCCTCCTGGACGATCAGCTACTTTTGCAGCAACATCTCTAAACAATTCAGCAACAGCCTCTTTTTGTTTTAATCTAGACATCACAATTCTTCTATTGTGAGTAGTGTCTTCTTTAGATTTAGTAATTAAAGGCTCCACAAACTGTTTTAAAGCTTTGGCTTTAGCAGTTGTTGTGTTAATACGCTTGTGCTCAATTAAAGAACAAGCCATATTGGCTAACATTGCTCTTCTGTGTGCAGTCTTTCTACCTAAGTGGTTGAATTTTTTTCCGTGTCTCATGACATTTGTTTTATCATCTTGCTACCAAACTCTTTATTCGAGGAGCAAAAATATGATTAATTATTAATTTTTGATTTACGATGTTAGATTTACGAATGAGTTTTAAAAAATCGTCATTCGTAAATCAGCAATCGTCAATCCTTAGTCTTTGTCTAATTTATATTTGCTTAAATCCATCCCGAAGTTAAGCCCCTTTACATTCACTAATTCTTCTAGCTCAGTTAAAGACTTCTTACCAAAGTTTCTGAATTTCATTAAATCATTTTTGTTGAACGATACTAAGTCACCTAGAGTATCTACTTCTGCAGCTTTTAAACAGTTAAGTGCACGTACAGAAAGATCCATATCCACCAATTTGGTTTTCAATAGCTGTCTCATGTGAAGTGATTCTTCATCATAAGTTTCAGTTTGTGCTATTTCATCAGCTTCAAGAGTAATACGCTCATCAGAGAATAACATGAAGTGGTGAATTAATATCTTAGCTGCTTCAGTTAAAGCATCCTTTGGATGAATAGATCCATCAGTTTGGATTTCGAAAATTAACTTTTCATAATCCGTTTTTTGCTCAACACGGAAGTTTTCTATACTATATTTTACATTCTTTATTGGAGTGTAAATAGAATCTGTAAAGATAGTTCCGATTGGTGCTGAAGCTTTTTTGTTTTCTTCAGCAGGAACATATCCTCTACCTTTCTCGATAGTTAATTCCATATTGATGTTTACTTTTGGATCTAAGTTACAGATTACTAAATCCGTATTTAAAACTTGGAAACCAGAAATAAACTTTTGAAAATCACCAGCTGTGATTTGATCTTGTCCCGAAATAGAAATTGTAACTGTTTCGTTATCAACTTCATCAATCTGACGCTTAAAGTTAACTTGCTTTAAGTTTAAGATCATTTCAGTAACATCCTCAACTACACCAGAAATTGTAGAAAACTCGTGATCTACACCCTCGATTCTCACTGAAGTGATTGCAAAACCTTCTAATGATGATAATAAAACTCTTCTAAGAGCATTACCAACTGTTAACCCGTATCCTGGTTCTAGTGGTCTGAATTCGAATTTACCTTCGAAATCAGTAGAATCAATCATGATTACTTTATCAGGCTTCTGAAAATTTAATATTGCCATTTTTTTCTTCGTTTTAATTGTTATTTAGTTGCGCGGTCTAAAAGTTTGAAGAAGACCAATAAACCCTTTGGCTAAATCCCAATATGATTAATTTATTATTTAGAGTAAAGTTCAACGATGAATTGCTCGTTGATTTGTTCTGGAATTTGGATTCTAGCAGGAACAGAAACATAAGTTCCTTCCATTTTGTCCTTATTCCAAGTAATCCATTCGTAAACATTGCTAGAATTAGCTAATGAATTTTGAATAGCTTCTAATGACTTCGATTTTTCTCTAACACCTACAACATCACCAGCCTTTAATTGGTAAGAAGGAATGTTCACCTTTTCACCATTAACGGTAATATGTCTGTGAGATACTAATTGTCTGGCACCACTTCTTGTTGGAGCAATACCCATTCTGTAAACAACGTTATCTAAACGCGACTCACATAACTGTAATAATACTTCACCTGTGATACCTTGAGCTGCAGTTGCTCTTTTAAACATGTTTCTGAATTGACGCTCTAAAATACCGTAAGTATATTTTGCTTTTTGCTTCTCCATTAACTGGATAGCATATTCAGATTTTTTTCCACGACGACGGTTGTTTCCGTGCTGTCCTGGAGGATAGTTTCTTTTTTCGAATGCTTTATCTTCTCCGAAGATAGCTTGCCCGAATTTACGAGCGATTTTAGTTTTAGGACCAGTATATCTTGCCATTTTTAATTTGTTTTGAGAGTGTTTAGTGAATTAAGGTCTTAATCTTATCCTTCAAAAAACGTTTGTCTCTCGTTGATACTTGTTAATAAATTCGATTTTTTCAGTTTGCAAATTTACGTATAAAAAAATTAATATCAACCGAATAAACGACTGATATTAATCTTCTTAATGATGTAAATTATACACGACGTCTTTTTGGTGGACGACAACCGTTGTGCGGCATTGGAGTAACATCAATAATCTCAGTTACTTCTATACCTGAGTTATGTATAGATCTGATAGCAGATTCTCTACCGTTACCAGGACCTTTTACATATACTTTCACTTTCTTTAAACCAGCTTCTTTAGCTACACCTGCAGCATCTTCTGCAGCTAATTGCGCTGCATAAGGAGTATTCTTTTTAGAACCTCTAAAGCCCATTTTACCAGCTGATGACCAAGAAATAACGTCACCTTTTTTATTTGTTAAAGAAACGATGATGTTGTTAAAAGATGCTGTGATATGAGCTTCTCCTATTGCATCAACAATTACTTTGCGTTTTTTTGTACTTGACTTTGCCATATTTTTTAGTTTCTAGTTGTTAGCTTTAGTTGTTAGAATCCTAAACTTTTACATTTCAGGCAGATTCATCTAACTTCTAAACTAATGACTAATGTCTGTTATTATTTAGTTACTTTTTTCTTGTTAGCAACTGTTTTTCTTCTACCTTTTCTCGTACGAGAGTTATTCTTAGTACGTTGTCCTCTTAATGGAAGACCAGCTCTGTGACGAATTCCTCTGTAACATCCGATATCCATTAATCGCTTAATGTTTAACTGAGTTTCAGAACGTAATTCACCTTCGATTTTGAAAGTACCAACAGCTTCACGGATCGCTCCTATTTCGTCGTCAGTCCAATCTTGTACTTTAGTGCTTTCGTCAACTTTAGCAGTTTCTAAAATTTCTTTAGCTCTACTTCTACCTATTCCATAGATATAAGTTAAGGATACTACTCCTCTTTTTTGTTTTGGTATGTCTACACCTGCAATTCTTGCCATATAATTTAGTTTTTAGCTGTTAGCTTTTAGTTGTTAGAATCCTAAACCTTTCGATTTCGAACAGATTCATCTAACTACTAATTACTAATGACTTTTTTTTATCCTTGTCTTTGTTTGAATCTAGGATTCTTTTTGTTAATGACGTAAAGTCTACCTTTTCTACGTACTAATTTACAATCAGCACTTCTCTTTTTAACTGATGCTCTTACTTTCATCTGTTTCTGTTTTAAAATACCAGTATTTAGTATCTATAAGTTATACGAGCCTTAGTTAAATCGTAAGGACTCATTTCTAATTTTACTTTATCTCCTGGTAACAACTTAATGTAATGCATACGCATTTTACCAGATATGTGTGCAGTCACAATGTGACCATTTTCTAATTCTACACGGAACATAGCATTAGATAATGCTTCTATTATCGTTCCGTCTTGTTCTATTGCTGCTTGCTTTGCCATAAATAATTTTTAGTATTCAACCCTCAATTAGCAAATACCTTGCCGTTTTTTGGTGACTGAACTTTCTAAGTTTTATAGTTATGCGGTAACAGATTTTCTGTTTTTACCCGTTTTCATCAAGCCGTCATAATGCTTATTTAATAAATAAGAATTAATCTGCTGCATTGTATCAATAGCTACACCAACCATAATTAATAGTGATGTACCACCAAAGAATAATGACCAACCTTGCTGTACACCTGCAAATTGAAATACAAATGCTGGGAATACTGCTACCAGAGCCAAGAAAATAGATCCTGGTAATGTAATTTGAGACATTATCTTGTCTAAATACTCAGCTGTTTCGGTACCTGGTCTTATTCCCGGAATAAATCCTCCACTACGTTTTAAATCATCAGCCATTTTATTAGTAGGTACAGTTATCGCTGTATAGAAATATGTAAATACAATAATCAATAATGCGAATACAAGATTGTACCAAAATCCGAATAGGTTGTTACCAAATTCTGCTTGTAGCCATTGTCCTGTATCAGTACCTTCCAAAAATGATGCCTGCCCTATTAATCCTGGTACAAACATAATTGCTTGTGCAAAGATAATTGGCATTACACCTGATGCGTTTAGCTTCAATGGTAAGAATTGACGAGATCCGAATACATTTTTCTCATAACCACCAGATGCAGTTCTTCTTGCATACTGTACGGCAATTTTTCGGACTGCCATCACTAAGAACACTGATGCTAAAATGATTAAGAACCAAATCACCATCTCAATTAATATCATCATAAATCCACCATTACCACCTTCTAATCTAGAAGCCGCATTTTGTATAAATGACTGTGGCATGGTTGCAATGATACCAACCATAATTAATAATGATATACCATTACCAATACCTTTATCTGTAATCTTCTCACCTAACCACATTGCGAATACACAACCAGTTACCAAGATAATTACTGAAGAAAAGTAAAAGATGTTTTCAGAAAAACCAGGAACCAATAAATTACTCATAGATTGTGCTCCAGATAATGCTGGGACACTCGCTAGGTAACCAGGTGCTTGTACTAAACAAATACCTATAGTTAACCAACGTGTAATCTGTGTGATTTTCTTTTGTCCACTAGCTCCTTCTTTCTGAAGTTTCTGTAAATAAGGAATCGCAATACCCATTAACTGAACAACGATGGATGCAGAAATATAAGGCATAATTCCTAAAGCAAATACGGATGCATTAGCAAATGCACCACCTGTAAAAGCATTTAACAATCCTAAAATACCACCATCAACTCCTGCTTGTAAACCACCTAATTTATCAATATCAATACCAGGTAATACAACCTGAGCACCAAAACGGTAAACTAATAACAAACCTAAGGTAAGAATGATTCTATCCTTAAGTTCCGTGATTTTCCAAACGTTTTTTAATGTATCTATTATTTTCATCCTTATATTCTTATAAAGTTACAGCTTCACCACCAGCAGCTTCAATAGCAGCTTTTGCCGTAGCAGTAAATTTATGAGCAGTTACTTTTAATTTAGATTTTAATTCACCTCTACCTAAGATTTTAACTAGATCGTTCTTTCCAGCTTTACCCAATGATACAAGTGTTTCAAAATCTACAGTATCCTTAATTTTCTTTTCGTCTACTAACTGTTGTAAAGTATCTAAGTTTACACCTTGGTACTCTACTCTATTAATATTAGTAAATCCGAATTTAGGAACACGTCTTTGCAAAGGCATTTGACCACCTTCAAATCCTAATTTCTTAGAATAACCAGAACGTGACTTTGCACCTTTGTGTCCTCTTGTCGCAGTGCCACCTTTACCAGATCCTTGACCACGTCCAACACGCTTTCCTTGATTTTTTACTGAACCTTCTGCAGGTTTTAAATTACTTAAATCCATTTTTAAGTTATATTTTTAAGCTTCCTCTACAGAAACTAAATGTTCAACTTTTTTTACCATACCAAGGATATTTGGTGTGGCATCGTGCTCTACTACTTGACCAATCTTTTTTAGACCCAAAGCCTCTAATGTTAGCTTTTGTCTTTTAGTACGATTGATTGCACTCTTTACTTTAGTTACTTTAATCTTTGCCATCTTGTGTTTATCCTTTAAATACTTTTTCAAGTGAAATTCCACGTTCTTTAGCTATAGATTTAGCATCTCTTAATTGTAATAAAGCGTCAAAAGTTGCTTTTACTACATTATGAGGGTTAGAAGATCCTTGAGACTTTGATAATACATCATGTACACCAACTGCTTCAAGTACTGTTCTTACAGCTCCACCAGCAATAACACCTGTACCAGGTGCAGCTGGGATAATGTTTACTCTAGCTCCACCATACTTACCTTTTTGCTCGTGTGGTAATGTTCCTTTTATAATAGGAATTCTCACTAAGTTTTTCTTAGCATCTTCAACAGCTTTAGCAATTGCAGTAGCAACGTCTTTAGATTTCCCTAAACCTTGTCCTACAACTCCTGCTTCGTCACCTACAACAACAATAGCAGAAAAACCAAATGCTCTACCACCTTTTGTTACTTTAGTTACACGCTGTACACCAACTAAGCGATCTTTTAAATCTAATCCGCCTGGTTTTACTAATTCTGCGTTTTTATATTTTTGATACATAATGTCTTAAAATTTAAGTCCTGCTTCTCTAGCACCTTCTGCTAATGATTTTACTCTTCCATGATATAAGTAACCACCTCTATCAAAAGAAATAGTTTCAACACCAGCTTTCATAGCTTTTTCTGCAACAGCCTTACCAACTAAAGCCGCAACCTCAGTTTTGTTTCCTTTAGACTTTGCGATATCCTTATCTCTTGAAGATGCAGCAGCTATAGTTTCACCAGTTACATCATTCACGATTTGAGCATAAATTTCTTTATTGCTTCTAAAAACAGCTAATCTTGGTCTTTCTGAAGTACCAGATACTACCTTGCGGATTCTGTTTTTTATTCTTGTTCTTCTTTCGTTCTTTGTCAATGCCATAACTTAATTATTAAGCTGATTTACCTGCTTTTCTTCTAATTTCTTCACCAACAAACTTGATACCCTTTCCTTTGTAAGGTTCTGGCTTACGGAAACCACGAATCTTAGCGGCTACCTGACCTACCAATTGTTTGTCATGAGATGTTAATTTAACGATTGGGTTTTTTCCTTTTTCTGAAACGGTCTCAACTTTTACTTCTGGAGCAATGTCCATTACGATGTTGTGAGAGAAACCAATAGCTAAATCTAATTTCTGTCCTTGATTTGATGCTCTGTAACCTACACCAACTAATTCCAATTCTTTGGTCCAGCCTTTAGAAACACCTTCTATCATGTTAGCAATTAACGCTCTGTAAAGACCGTGTTTTGCTCTGTGATCTTTTTTCTCAGACGGACGTTCTAATGTAATTGTACCGTCTTCTATTTTAATTTCAACTTCTGAATACTCTTGAGTTAATTCACCTAATTTACCTTTAGCGGTAATTACGTTATCTTTAACTTCAACTGTAACACCTTCAGGAATTGTTATCGGGTTTTTACCTATTCTTGACATAATTTCCTGTTTTTAGTAAACGTAACATAATACTTCGCCACCAACGTTTTCTCTTTGCGCTTGTTTACCTGTCATCACACCGTGAGACGTAGAAACAATTGCAATACCTAAACCATTTAAGATTCTTGGCATTTCGTTAGAGCCAGCATACTTACGTAAACCTGGTTTACTGATTCTTTGAATTTTTTTGATAACAGACTCCTTAGTGTCTTTGTTATACTTTAAGGCAATCTTAATTGTACCTTGTGCAGTAGATTTGTCATCAAACTTGTAACTTAAAATAAAGCCCTGATCGAACAATATTTTAGTTATCTCCTTTTTTAAGTTAGATGCAGGAATCTCAACCACTCTGTGGTTTGCTTTCACAGCATTTCTAACTCGCGTTAAATAATCCGCTATTGGATCTGTGTACATAGTTATTAATTTGCGGTAGCGGTTTTTGGCACTATTACCAAACCTGAAACCAATTTATAATTTTACCAACTTGCTTTCTTTACTCCAGGAATTAACCCTTTGTTAGCCATTTCTCTAAACATTACACGAGAGATACCAAATTGTCTCATATAACCTTTTGGTCTTCCTGTAAGTTTACAACGGTTGTGCATACGTACTGGTGATGCGTTTTTTGGTAACTTTTGTAATGCTTCGTAATCGCCAGCTTCTTTTAAAGCTTTACGTTTTTCAGCATATTTTGCAACCATCTTTGCACGCTTCACCTCACGAGCTTTCATTGATTCTTTAGCCATACTTAATTCTTTTTAAATGGTAATCCTAGTTCTGATAACAATGACTTTGCCTCTTTATCTGTATCGGCAGTAGTCACAAATGTAATATCCATACCATTGATTTTATTGATTTTGTCAATATCAATTTCTGGGAAAATGATCTGTTCTGTTACACCTAAGTTATAGTTTCCACGACCATCAAAACCTGAGGCTTTGATACCGTTAAAATCTCTTACTCGTGGTAAAGCAGAAGTCACTAAACGATCTAAGAACTCATACATTTGCTCCCCTCTTAAAGTTACCTTAGCGCCAATTGGCATCCCTTTACGTAACTTAAAAGACGCAACGTCTTTCTTAGACATAGTAGCAACTGCTTTTTGTCCAGTGATTTTTGTTAACTCATCCACTGCGTGATCAATTAACTTCTTATCTGCAACAGCAGCACCAACACCTCTAGATAAAACTATCTTTTGAAGCTTAGGTACTTGCATCACATTTTTATATCCAAATTCTTCTGTAAGAGCTGGGATTACTTTATCCTTATACTCTTGTTTTAATCTTGCAACGTAAGCCATAATTAAATTACTTCATTAGATTTTTTAGAAAATCTTACTTTGTTGTCTCCATCCATTCTATAACCTACTCTTGTTGTTTCCCCTTTTGAAGTTAACAACGACAAGTTAGACATATGAATTGATGCTTCCTTCTCTACAATACCACCTTGAGGGTTTTGTGCACTTGGTTTAGTATGTTTCTTCACCATGTTTACACCTTCTACGATAGCCTTGTTCTTATCTTTTAATACTTTAAGCACCTTGCCTTCAGAACCTTTATGGTCTCCAGCAATAACTTGTACTGTATCTCCTGATTTTATTTTAAGCTTTGTCATCTTATTTATCAATTAAAGCACCTCTGGTGCCAATGATACAATTTTCATGAATTGTTTATCACGAAGTTCTCTAGCTACAGGTCCAAAAACACGTGTTCCTCTCATCTCACCCGTTGGGTTTAATAATACACATGCGTTGTCATCAAATCTGATGTAAGAACCATCTGGTCTTCTTACCTCTTTTGCTGTACGAACAACAACGGCTGTAGAAACAGCACCTTTTTTGATGTTCCCGTTTGGAGTCGCATCCTTAACAGATACTACAATCTTGTCTCCAACCGACGCATAACGTCTTTTAGTTCCTCCTAGCACACGGATAGTTAAAACTTCCTTTGCACCAGTATTGTCAGCTACTTTTAATCTTGATTCTTGTTGTACCATAATTACTTCGCTCTTTCAATTATTTCTACTAATCTCCAACATTTGGATTTACTCATAGGTCTTGTCTCCATGATCTTTACAGTATCTCCTTCGTTGCAGTCGTTTGTCTCATCGTGTGCGACATATTTCTTTGTCTTTAACACGAATTTTCCATACATAGGGTGTTTTACTTTTTTAACTTCAGCAACTACAATAGATTTCTCCATTTTGTTACTAGTAACTACTCCTATACGTTCTTTTCTTAAGTTTCTTTTTTCCATCTTTCAGCAGAATACAATTATTGATCTTCTCTTTTAGTTAATTCTGTCGCCACTCTAGCTACAGTACGGCGTGCGTGACGTAACTGGATTGGGTTTTCTAAAGGAGAAATTGCGTGAGCCATTTTCAGGTCTGCATAACTCTTTTTAGTCTCACTAAGTTTTTCTTGTAACTCAGCTGTTGAAAGCTGTTTAATTTCTGATTGCTTCATAATATTATTTTATTAAGCTTCGTAATCTCTAGCTATGACAAACTTAGTTCTTACTGGAAGTTTTTGAGCTGCCAAACGTAACGCTTCTTGCGCAGTTTCAATTGGCACACCACTTACTTCAAATAATACACGTCCTGGCTTTACAACGGCTGCCCAATATTCTACGGCACCTTTACCTTTACCCATACGTACTTCAAGAGGTTTCTTTGTAATCGGTTTGTCTGGAAAAATCATAATCCAGATAGAACCTTCCCTCTTCATGTAACGAGTTGCGGCAATACGTGCAGCTTCTATTTGACGAGCAGTTACAAAAGACGAGTCTAATGATTTAATACCAAAAGTACCATTTGATAATCTATGGCCTCTTCCAGCATTGCCTTTCATACGACCTTTTTGCTGCTTACGAAATTTTGTTCTTTTAGGCTGTAACATTTTTGTTTTTCTTTAAAAAATTACTTTCTACGACGTTGGTTCTTGTTTCCACCACGTCCACCTTTTCCTTTTTGCTTAGAAAGACCTACTAATGGAGAAAGTTCTCTTTTTCCATATACTTCACCTTTCATAATCCACACTTTTACACCTAATCTACCATAAGTAGTATGTGCTTCAACAAGAGCATAATCAATGTCAGCTCTAAATGTAGATAACGGAATACGTCCTTCTTTATAGTGCTCAGAACGTGCCATTTCAGCACCGTTTAAACGACCACTAATTTGAATTTTGATTCCTTCAGCATTCATACGCATTGCTGCAGCGATAGCCATTTTTATTGCACGTCTATATGAGATTCGACTTTCAATTTGACGAGCAACACTTGCCGCTACTAAATGTGCATCTAGTTCAGGTCTTTTAATTTCAAAGATGTTCAATTGAACCTCTTTACCAGTAATCTTTTTAAGCTCTTCTTTTAACTTATCTACCTCTTGACCACCTTTACCGATAATAATACCAGGTCTAGCAGTAGTGATAGTAACGGTTACAAGTTTAAGCGTACGCTCAATAATTACTCTACTCACACTAGCTTTAGATAAACGAGCATGGATATACTTACGGATTTTATCGTCCTCTGCAAGTTTATCTCCATAATCATTTCCGCCATACCAGTTAGATTCCCATCCTCTGATAATACCTAAGCGATTTCCGATTGGATTTGTCTTTTGTCCCATATCTCTATCTTAGCTTTGTGTTTTATTTAATGCATCTACAACCACTGTTACGTGATTAGAACGCTTTCTAATTCTATGTGCTCTACCTTGAGGTGCAGGGCGTAATCTCTTTAACATAGATCCACCATCTACTCTAATCTCTTTGATAAATAGATTAGCTTCCTCAACATCAGCATCTTCGTTTTTAGCTTGCCAGTTTGCAATTGCAGACATAACCAATTTCTCTAAACGACGAGACGCTTCTTTTGGGCTAAATCTAAGAATCTGAAGAGCTTTCTCAGCCTTTTCACCTCTTACTAAATCCGCAACTAAGCGCATTTTTCTTGGAGATGTAGGACAGTTATTTAGCTTAGCAAAAGCAATCTGCTTCTTTTCAGCCTTAATAGCTTCCGCCATTTGTTTTTTACGACTTCCCATGATTCTTATTTTTTACCTTTATTCTTAGCACCTGCATGACCTCTAAAAGATCTTGTTGGTGAAAATTCTCCTAATTTGTGACCTACCATATTCTCAGTAACATAAACCGGAACAAATTGACGACCATTGTGAACTGCAATTGTCTGACCAACGAAATCTGGAGAAATCATTGATGCTCTAGACCAAGTCTTAATTACCGTCTTTTTGTTTGAAGCTACATTTTCTGCAACTTTCTTTTCTAATTTATAGTGGATATAAGGTCCTTTTTTTAATGAACGTGCCATACTATCTTAATTATTTCTTTCTACGTTCTACAATATACTTGTTACTCGCTTTCGTTCTAGAACGCGTTCTATAACCCTTAGCAGGAATACCGTTTCTAGATCTTGGGTGCCCACCTGAAGACTTACCTTCACCACCACCCATTGGGTGATCCACTGGATTCATTACTACTGGTCTTGTACGTGGACGTCTTCCTAACCATCTGCTTCTACCTGCTTTACCAGATACTAACAATTGATGATCTGAGTTAGAAATAACACCTATTGTAGCCATACACGTTGCTAATACCATTCTAGTTTCACCAGATGGTAATTTAATCGTAGCAAACTTACCATCTCTTGCCATTAACTGAGCAAAAGCACCAGCACTACGCGCCATAACAGCACCTTTACCTGGACGTAACTCTATACAAGAAATAATAGTACCTAGAGGTATTTCACTTAATGGCATTGCGTTTCCAATTTCTGGAGCCACACCACTTTCACCAGACACAACATTCTGTCCTACTTTTAAACCATTCTGTGCGATGATGTATCTTTTCTCACCATCTTGATAGTTTAACAAAGCAATAAATGCTGTTCTGTTTGGATCGTACTCTATTGATTTAACCTCACCTGGAATTCCAGTTTTGTTACGTTTAAAATCAATAATACGATACTTCTTCTTATGACCACCACCTTTGTAGCGCATGGTCATTTTTCCTTGACTGTTTCTACCACCAGATCTCTTTTTCGGAGCAAGCAAGCTTTTCTCCGGCTTATCAGTAGTGATGGCGTCAAATCCATTTACTACTCTAAATCGCTGAGCTGATGTGATCGGTTTTAATTTTCTTACTGACATAAGTCTAATTACATATTAGCATATAAATCTATTGTCTCACCTTCCGCCAGTTGTACAATTGCCTTTTTAACAGCATTTGTTTTACCATGTTGAATACCCGTTTTTGTAAAACGAGTCCTTCTATCTGGACGGACATTTATCGTACGAACTTTTTCAACAGAAACACCATAAGCAGCTTCTACCGCTTTTTTGATTTCTACCTTGTTCGCCTTTGTATTCACTTCAAACGCATAAGCGTTAAGCACCTCGCTTTGCATGGTTGCTTTTTCTGTGATGATAGGTTTAATTAAGATACTCATCTGTGTTTTATTTACTTAAATTCGATTCAATTCCTTCTAACGCACCTTCTAAAACAACAACTTTATTAGCGTTCATTATTTTATAAGTACTTAATTCTGAGCTAGTTATAACTTCAGAGCCTTTCAAATTGCGCGACGACAAATATACGTTATTATTTGAGTCACCCAACACAAATAGAGATTTTTTGTTGTCTATCTCTAATGCTTTCAATACATCTACGAAATTTTTAGTCTTTGGAGCATCGAAGTTAAAATCTTCTAATACTACTATTGACTTATCATTTGCCTTGATGCTTAATGCAGATTTACGTGCTAGTCGCTTTACGTTTTTATTAAGCTTAAAACCATAATTTCTTGGTCTTGGACCAAACATACGACCTCCGCCTTTAAACAGACCAGACTTTATAGAACCTGCACGAGCTGTACCAGTTCCTTTTTGTTTTTTGATCTTACGCGTACTTCCAGTAATTTCTGCTCTTTCTTTAGCCTTATGCGTACCTTGTCTTTGATTTGCTAAGTATTGCTTAACATCTAAATAGACAGCGT
Organism: Winogradskyella ouciana; assembly: GCF_965284585.1. Classification (NCBI taxonomy): domain Bacteria; kingdom Pseudomonadati; phylum Bacteroidota; class Flavobacteriia; order Flavobacteriales; family Flavobacteriaceae; genus Winogradskyella; species Winogradskyella ouciana. The sequence goes on along the minus strand of NZ_OZ260095.1, from coordinate 1,926,921 downwards.
GGTTATTAGGCTCTATAGCGAATACGTCTTTAGAAAGCTCAGCTTTTCTTCCCGTATCTTTTCCGTTTATATCTAAAACTGCTACCTTCATTACTTCTCAATAATTACATAAGAGTTTTTGTGACCAGGAACACATCCCTTAACAACAAGTAAGTTCTTTTCTGGAACTACCTTATAAACTCTTAAATTTTGAACTTTAACTGTTTCACCACCCATTCTTCCGGCCATCTTCATTCCTTTGAATACTCTCGCAGGATATGAAGCTGCACCAATAGAACCTGGAGCTCTTAAACGGTTGTGCTGACCATGCGTTGCTTGACCTACACCACCGAATCCGTGACGTTTTACTACACCTTGAAAACCTTTACCTTTTGAAGTTCCGGAAACATCCACAAACTCACCTTCGATAAACTGCTCTACAGTTATAGCATCACCTAATTTGTACTCCTCATCAAAACCATTAAATTCTACGACTTTGCGTTTAACAGAAGTACCCGCTTTCTTAGCATGCCCTTGAGCTGCTTTAGTAGCGCTTTTTTCTGTCGCGTCATCGAAACCTAATTGAAGTGCATTATAACCATCCACTTCTTCAGTTCTGACTTGGGTAACGATACATGGTCCAGCTTCGATTACTGTACATGGAATGTTTTTTCCATTTTCGTCGAAGATGCTGGTCATACCGATTTTTTTTCCAATTAACCCAGACATTTTAATTTACGATTTACGATTGTTGATTTACGATTTCTCGATTTATCTTCAATCAATTATTAATTTACTTATTTAAATATTTCAAGGCTGAAAAATACGTTTCAGCCTTGAATTGTATTTTTTACCGTTTTTCCTTCGCTCGCAGCTCCGGACATGTTCACTTCGACATCGCTAAGCGACCGAAGTTTTATAATTACACCTTAATCTCTACTTCAACTCCGCTTGGTAATTCAAGCTTCATTAAAGCATCAATTGTCTTAGAAGAAGAAGAGTAAATATCCAATAATCTCTTGTAAGAGCTTAATTGAAATTGTTCTCTAGACTTCTTGTTAACGTGAGGTGAACGTAACACAGTGAAAATTTTCTTGTGTGTTGGCAAAGGAATTGGTCCCGTTACTACTGCACCTGTGTTTTTTACTGTTTTTACAATCTTATCAGCAGACTTGTCAACTAAATTATGATCGTAAGACTTTAATTTTATTCTAATTTTCTGACTCATTTTCTTTTAGTTTTAAGCTTCTACGCCTTTTGCTGCTTTGATTACTTCTTCTGATATATTAGATGGTGTCTCAGCATAGTGAGAGAATTCCATTGTTGATGTTGCTCTACCTGAAGACAGTGTTCTCAACGTAGTAACATAACCAAACATTTCAGATAATGGAACAGTAGCTTTTACGGTTTTTGCACCAGCTCTATCACCCATATCACTTACTTGTCCTCTTCTTCTATTTAAATCACCAACGATATCACCCATGTTCTCTTCTGGTGTAATTACTTCCAATTTCATAATTGGCTCCATAATTACAGCCTTAGCAGCTTTTGCAGCATTCTTAAATCCTAACTTAGCAGCTAATTCGAATGATAATTGATCAGAATCCACATCGTGATAAGAACCATCAGTCAACGTAACTTTCATAGCATCTACTTCATAACCCGCTAACGGACCATTTACCATAGCTTGCTTAAAACCTTTTTCAATTGAAGGGATAAATTCTTTAGGAACGTTACCACCTTTAATTTCAGAAACGAATTCTAAACCTACTTTACCTTCTTCAGCTGGCTCAAGTGTAAATACGATATCTGCGAATTTACCACGACCACCAGATTGCTTCTTGTACACTTCTCTATGTTGTGCAACTCTAGTGATAGCTTCTTTATACTCAACTTGTGGCTGACCTTGGTTAACCTCAACTTTGAACTCACGTCTTAAACGATCTACAATAATATCCAAGTGAAGCTCACCCATACCAGAAATAATTGTCTGACCTGAAGCTTCATCGGTTCTTACTGTAAATGTTGGATCCTCTTCAGCAAGCTTACCTAAAGCCATACCTAACTTATCAACATCTGCTTTAGTCTTAGGCTCAACCGCAATACCAATTACTGGATCTGGGAAGTCCATAGATTCTAAAACGATAGGATGTTTTTCATCAGACATGGTATCACCAGTCTTAATGTCTTTAAATCCTACTGCAGCTCCAATATCTCCAGCTTCGATAAAATCGATAGCATTTTGCTTATTCGAGTGCATTTGATAGATACGAGAGATACGTTCTTTCTTACCTGAACGGTTGTTCAAAATATAGGAACCAGCATCCAAACGACCAGAGTAAGCTCTAAAGAATGCTAAACGTCCTACGAAAGGATCTGTAGCAATCTTAAATGCTAAAGCAGCAAACGGCTCCTTTACATCTGGCCTACGAATTTCTTCTTTTTCAGTATCTGGGTTTACACCAACAATACCTTCCTTATCTACTGGAGAAGGCAAGTAACGACATACAGCATCTAATAAGAACTGTACACCTTTGTTTTTAAATGCAGAACCACAAATCATTGGAATGATAGACATGTCCATTACGGCAGCTCTAAGTGCAGCGTGCACCTCGTCTTCAGTAATAGAATCTTCATCCTCCATATATTTTTCTAACAGATTCTCATCATAAGCTGCAACTTCTTCAATAAGTTTACCTCTTAATTCTGCAGCTTCTGCTTTTAATTCTTCAGGAATATCGATAACATCGAAAGTTGCCCCTTGTGTTTCATCGTGCCAAACAATAGCACGGTTCTTCACCAAGTCAACAATACCTTTAAAATCGATTTCGTCACCAATGTTCATTACAATTGGCACAGCATTAGACCCTAACATGTCCTTAACCTGCTGGCAAACTGCCATAAAGTTAGATCCTTGACGGTCCATTTTGTTTACGAAACCAATACGAGGTACTTTATAATTGTCAGCAAGTCTCCAGTTAGTTTCAGATTGTGGCTCAACACCATCAACCGCACTAAATAAGAATACTAAACCATCTAATACACGTAATGATCTGTTTACCTCAACGGTAAAATCAACGTGACCAGGAGTATCGATAATGTTAAAGTGGTAATCCTTAGTTTCAGGTAATGGTTGTGCATTTTCCATAGGGAACTTCCATGTACAAGTTGTAGCAGCAGAAGTAATTGTAATACCTCTTTCTTGCTCTTGCTCCATCCAGTCCATAGTAGCCGCTCCATCATGTACTTCACCAATTTTGTGAGATACACCTGTATAATAAAGGATACGCTCTGTAGTTGTAGTTTTACCAGCATCAATATGTGCGGCAATACCTATATTTCTTGTATATTTTAAATCTCTTTGTGCCATTCTAATTAAAATCTAAAGTGTGAGAATGCTTTATTTGCTTCAGCCATTTTGTGAGTATCTACTCTTTTCTTAACGGCCGCACCTTCTTCTTTAGCAGCAGCTAATACTTCTGAAGCCAAACGTTGTGCCATAGATTTTTCGTTTCTTTTACGTGCGTAGCTAATTAACCACTTCATCGCAGTAGAAACTTTACGATCTGGACGAATCTGCATTGGAATTTGGAATGTTGCACCACCAACACGACGGCTACGTACTTCTACGTGAGGCATCACATTAGATAACGCTTCTTTCCAAATCTCTAAAGCTGTTTTTTCGTCGTCATTCTTTTTCTCCTCAACAATATCAATTGCATCGTAGAATACTTTAAAAGCTACAGACTTTTTACCGTCCCACATCATCATGTTAACAAAACGCGTCACTAACTGATCGTTGAATCTTGGGTCTGGTAAAAGCGGTCTCTTTTTTGCTGCTCTTTTTCTCATGTCTTCTTCTTAAAGTTTTAAATTACTTCTTAGGGCGTTTTGCACCATACTTAGATCTACGTTGTGTGCGACCAGCAACACCTGCTGTATCTAATGCACCACGAACGATGTGATATCTAACTCCTGGTAAATCTTTTACCCTTCCTCCTCTAACCAATACTATCGAGTGCTCTTGTAGATTGTGACCTTCTCCACCGATGTATGCATTTACTTCGTTTCCGTTTGTTAAACGAACCCTTGCTACCTTACGCATTGCTGAGTTTGGTTTTTTAGGTGTCGTTGTATAAACACGAGTACATACACCACGTCTTTGAGGACACGAATCTAAAGCAGCCGATTTACTCTTCTTGGTTATTTTGGCTCTTCCTTTTCGTACTAATTGTGAAATTGTTGGCATATATTTCTATATAATAATTTATTGAACCCTCACTTTTGAGGGCTGCAAAGGTAGAAATATATATTTATAATTCAAACACTTGAGAATTTATTTTTCAAAGAAATATCACTATTCATTTTACACATATATAATATGGTCTATTTTTACGTTATCATTCCTAAGAAAAAAAAGACCTAGACAAATCTAAAATGTTAAACATTCATCGTTCAATTTTTGCGGCTTTAGCATTGGTTTATGCACTTCAGTCCAATGCCCAGACCTTGAACCTCGATGTGAGTGGTGAAGACAAAAACAAAACAGCCATTATCGATTCAATTGGGTATTCAACTTCTTTTGATAATTATAATGGTATTGAATCAGAACTAAACAGCCTAAAATACAGACTAACAAGATTGGGCTTTATTGATACTACCATTGATAGTATTATAAAACAAAATGATACTCTATTTAAAGCCAGTCTTTTTTTGGGAAACAAAATCAATAGAATAAGAATAGTTTACGATTCAAGTTTTAATGCTGAGTTATTAAACTTTATTAATCATACTAAAGATGAGAACTATTTTGAACTAGATATTACAGAGCTCGAAAGTGCCCTAAACCAGTTAAATTCAAAAATCGCAGAACAAGGCGATCCGTTTTCAACACTTCAATTAATTAATATCTATAAACTCAATCCAGATTTAATTTCAGCGCAGTTAAAAATTGTCAACAACCAAAAAAGACGAATAGACAAGATCATTGTTAAAGGGTATGAGAAATTTCCACAATCATATATAAAGCGATTTATGAAACTAAGAACTGGGAAAACTTTCAATCTCAACGAAATCAAAAACAAAGTTGAACTCTTAGAGGATTTACGCTTTGCTAATAAAATTAAAGACCCAGAAGTTCTTTTTACTCAAGATTCAACAACACTCTATTTATATGTAGAAAAAAAGCAAACCAATAATTTTGATGGCTACCTAGGTTTTGGCACCAACGAAAACACAAATAAAATTGAGTTTGATGGTTATCTCGATTTAAGACTCATTAATAATTTAAACTTTGGTGAAACCCTTAACCTATTTTACAAAAGTGATGAGATTGATCAGCAAACATTTAGAGTAGATGCTGATTTACCTTATCTATTTGGCTCACCAGTTGGGTTGCAGGTTGGATTGAACATTTTTAGAAAAGACACTACGTTTTCCAACGCTAAACAATATGCTAAAATCAACTATCAAATAAATGCACGGCATAGAATTGGTGCAGGAATCACCTCAACCAACTCCACTAACCTCTTAAATAATGATACTTCTATATTAAATGATTACAAAAGCAATTATTACACCTTAAACTATAACTTTACAGAACCTCAGTTTTATGACCCTTTATTTCCTATAAATTTTTGGTTCGATCTATCATATGGTTTTGGTGACCGCGAGAATGATATGGGTAATCAAAGTCAAACTGTTTCCAATTTAGATACTTATAAAATTTTTAACCTTAATCCTAAAAATAGTGTATACACTAGGTTTAATGGTGCAATCTTAACCTCGGATGATTATTTAGACAATGAGCTGTTTCGCTTTGGAGGTATTAATTCCATTCGTGGTTTTGAAGAGAATAGTTTAGTAGCAAATCTATACGGAGTTATAAATACGGAATATCGATACCGATTAAGTAATAGCATATATGTACACTCCGTACTGGATGCTGCTTATTTTGAAAACCAAATAACTGACACTAAAGAAAAGCTTTTTGGTTTTGGTTTTGGACTGGGTTTACTAACAAATGCTGGTTTATTTCGATTAAACTATTCAAGCGGAAAATCTGAAAACAGACAGTTTAGATTATCAGATTCTAAGGTACACGTAAGTTTAACGACTACATTTTGATTAATACGAAATATTCTAATAAATTTGAGGCGCTACAAAAAAGGAAAATCGAATGATAAAAAAATTACTTTTTCATCTTATTATCTTACTTGCCTTAAATTTAAGTTTTGGGCAAAATACAATGGGCACAATTTTAATAACGGAAGATGCCTATGAAGGATATACACTATTCTCAACACATACCAAAGCCTATTTAATAGACAACTGTGGTCGCGAAATAAACTCATGGTCTAGTTCTTACGTTCCTGGTAATGCTGTTTATTTAATGCCCAATGGGAATTTACTTAGAGCGGGAAGATTAGTGCAGAGTCCTGACCCAGTAGCACTTGGTGGTGCAGGTGGTGTAATAGAAATGTTTGATTGGGATGGAAACGTCATTTGGACATGGACGGATAGTTCTGACTCCTCTAGAGCGCACCATGATGTATTTCCATTACCTAATGGAAATGTTCTCATTTTAGCCGCTACTGTAGTTGACGGTGCTGATGCTATACAAGCAGGCAGAGATCCTAATTTGCTCACAGACAACCAATTGTATAATGAGCGTATTTACGAAGTAGAACCTATCGGTGCTACTGGAGGGAATATTGTTTGGGAATGGAATGTTATGGATCACGTTATACAGAATATTGATGCCTCAAAAGACAACTTTGGTATTGTTGAAGATAACCCAGGTAAAATAGACATCAACTTTTTAAATGGATTTGACCCTATAAATAATTGGTTGCATTTTAATGCCATACAATATTATGAAGAGTTTGATCAGATTGTAATCAGCTCAAGACGAATGAGTGAAGTTTGGGTTATTGACCATAATACCACAACTTCTGAAGCTGCAGGACCTGCTGGTGATATATTGTATCGATGGGGAAATCCTCAGGCTTATGGACAAGGTACGGAAATGGACAGAAAACTCTACGGACAACACACTCCGTATTATATCCCAACTGGCCTTCCAAACGAAGGGAAACTGATGATATTCAATAATGGGTTTCAGAGAACGCCAGAATATTCGCAAGTTGATATTATCGAACCACCTGTAGATGTTAATGGAAATTACACTTATATTGCAGATACTGCCTATGGACCAACTGATACATTCTATACTTTTCCTGGTACACCACCGACAGAACCCTCAGATTTTTACTCTGCGATTGTAAGTAGTGCCAGACAGTTACCAAATGGCAACATTTTAATATGCGAAGGTAGAGAGGCTCATTTCTTTGAAATAGATTCTAACGAAAATGTGGTTTGGGAATATATTTCGCCAATTAGTAATGCAGACGGTACCGTTTATGAACAAGGAGAACCATCTCCACCAAACAATTTTTCATTTAGAGCTACAAAGTTCAGCCCTGATTATCCTGCATTTATAGGTCGAGATTTAACACCTGGCGATCCTCTAGAAGCAAATCCAGATTTAACTCCTTGCAATAATTTGGGTGTCTCTGAATTCGAAAATTCAATCGTGAGCTTATACCCTAACCCTACGAAAGATAGAATTCAAATCAACTCCACAACTGTTATTGATAGAGTTGAAATATATAATATGATGGGAAGTAAGATAGGTGAAACATCATCTAAAACTATTGACCTATCTAATAATTCAGATGGTGTATATTTTCTGAAAATTTATTCAGACACAAATATGGTGAGTAAAAAAGTGATTAAGGGTTAATCATTTTAATTACGCATTGATTATAATAAACTATTTAACTTCTTAAATAATGGAAAAAGAGACTACCATATTTGGAATACGCGCTATCATTGAAGCTATTAAATCGGGCGAAACCATTGACAAGGTATTTGTTCAGAAAGGTGTACGTAGCGAACTTTTTCAAGAACTTGAGTATTTGTTAAGGTCTGAAGGCATTAATTCATCTTACGTACCCATTGAGAAATTAAACAGGCTAACTCGTGGAAATCACCAAGGTGCTGTTGCTCAAATTTCTCCTATTGAATTTCACGATATCGACGACTTGGTACTCAATGTTATTGAATCTGGAAAAACACCTTTGTTTCTATTATTGGATCAACTGAGCGATGTCCGTAATTTTGGAGCCATTGTACGTACTGCAGAATGTACTGGTGTTTCAGGAATTATTATTCAGAAGAAAGGTGGAGCTCCTATTAACGGAGACACCATAAAAACAAGCGCAGGCGCAATTTTTAAAATTCCTATTTGTAAGGTCGACCATATTAAAGATGCAGTATTTCATATGCAGTCCTCTGGTATTAAAGTCATCGCTGCAACGGAAAAAGCCGAGGACTTTTTATATGATGTTTCTTTTAAAGAACCTTGTGCTATCATTATGGGATCTGAAGGGAGGGGAATTAACCCTTCGGTTTTAAAAATTGTAGATAATCAGGCAAAGCTTCCGATTCTAGGTGAAATAGAATCACTGAATGTTTCTGTGGCTTGTGGTGCTTTTTTATATGAAGCGGTTAGGCAGCGTTCTTAGCGGACAATTCTAATCTTCAACCTTCTTTTTAAAAATATATCTAATCGTTGTGGCGCTTTCATTTTCAAGTTCTGAATCAGCCTCAATTTCATCTTCAGGTAGAGTTTCAATAAAGTTTCCATCTTCATCAAAATGTCGCATAAAAGGATCGTCCTCTTCGTTGTAGTCTGGTTGTTCCCATTTGTAACGCTCTGGTTTTGCAATTTCTTTTCTAAATATTACGGCAAACAATAGACCAGTAATCAGGCCTCCTAAATGCCCTTCCCAAGACATACCTTCTTTTATAGGAAACACGTACCAAATCATGCTCCCGTATAAAAATATAACCATTAGAGACAAAGCTATTAGCCTATAATGTTTAGCAAATATTCCTTTAAAAAATATAAAGCTAACCAATACATAAATTAATCCACTTGATCCAATGTGATTACCCGAACTTCCAATTATCCAAGTTAAAAACCCAGATAATAAAATACCATAAAGAATAACTTTCCATGCAATTTTATTATAGAAGTAGAACAGCGCCAATGAAAGCACCAAAAGCGGAATGGAATTATTATAAAGGTGATCGATATCTCCATGCAAAAAAGGGCTAGTAAAAATCCCTATAAGCCCTTCGAGCTTTTGTGGTCTTATGCCAAAAGATTTTATACCATAATCGACACTAACCTGATACCAAAACACTATCCATATCAATAATACCATTAATATAGGATAAATAATGATACTGTTAGAATATCTAAACTGTTGCTGTGAAGACATATAATTCTTTTAGTTGTAGTGCTTCAAATTTATAACCAAAACAGATTTCTATGAAATATTGTCATGTTTATCACAACTTTCAATAAAAAGCATAATTTAATGCAAAATATATGTACATTTAGCTTTAATTTTAAGAATTATTCAATAAACAATCAATTAAATTCATTAATCTATGAAAAAAAACTACTCAGGTATTTTAACCTTGTTGTTGGTCTTCTTATTTCAGACCATATCGGCACAAGAAAAAAACATTTCGGGTGTTGTTAAAGATGAGGTTGGACTTCCCTTACCAGGTGTTAACATTTTAGTTAAGGGCACTACCAATGGTGCTCAAACTGATTTAGACGGTAATTATCAGATTACCGCAAATGTTGGAGACACACTTGTCTTTAGCTATATTGGTATGCAAAGCCAGGAAATGGTCGTTGGAGACTCTAACACTATTAATGTAACCTTAATAGAAGATGCGTCTCAATTAGAAGAAGTAATAATAACCGCTGTGGGTATCAAAAGAAAACCCGATGAAATAACCACAGCATACGAAAACGTAAAGGCCGAAGAAATTGTTGCGGCAAACAACCCAGATGCAGTTCAGTCTTTAGCTGGTAAAGTATCTGGTCTACAAATTAACACTACCAATACTGGTGTTAACCCAAGTACAACGATTAGACTTAGAGGTACAAGATCTTTATCTGGTTCTAACTCGGCATTAATTGTTATAGACAATGTTATATCTACCGCAGGTACGTTATCTGATTTAGATCCAGAAATTATCGAATCTATTAACGTATTAAAAGGTCCTAATGGAGCTGCACTTTACGGTTCTAGAGGTGGTAATGGTGTCATTGTAGTAACTACAAAAAAAGGTGAAAGAAATCAAGGTAAGCTCAATATCTCGTTATCTTCAACAGTTACATTTGAAGAAGTTGCTTTTTTACCTCAATTACAAGACCGTTATGGAAAAGGGTATTGGGGTGAAATAGATGCTTTTGACCAAGGGTCTTGGGGACCTGAGTATGATGGCTCTATTCAACCTGTTGGCTTACCATACCCAACATTTAATGATTTTAGATACGGCACTTATGAATTTAAAGAGGATAACATGGAAGAATTCTTTGTTCAAGGTGTGGCTAAACAAAATACAATTTCCTTATCTGGTGGTGACAGAGAAGGATACTACTCTCTAACCGCTAACAGAAGAAATACTGATGGTATAATCGGTGGAGATGAATACAAAAAAGACTTTTTTGCTTTAAGCGCAGGTAAAACTTTTGGTAAATTATCTCTTGCTGGAATTGCTCGTTTTACAACTGAAGATCAATCAGTATCTAATGGAGTATATGGCCAATTAGCTCAAGTTCCTAGTGATGTTGAAGTAGACCAATTTAACTCTGGTAGTAACAGTGACCACTGGACAGCTTTTGGTGATAGTCCGTTCTGGGTTAGAAACAATCAGAGATCTAATGCTGACAATGTACGTTCAGATTTAACTGCAGAGTTAAGCTATCAGTTTAATGACAATATATCATCTGTATTAAGAACAAACATAGTTACCAATGGTGGTAAATCAATATCATATGTCAACGATTATGTTGCAGAATATACAGTTACTGGAGATGGTAGAGACATACAATCTTCTTTATCGGTAAATAGCTCAAGTTCTAAACGTTTATACACAGATTTAATAACTAACTTTAATTATCAACTAACAGAGGATATTGGGTTAAAATCGTTAGTTGGTTTTAATGCTACAGAGTCAGAAGCATTTTCACAAACAACTTCTGGTACACAGTTGACCTTACCAGGACTTTATACCGTAGAAAATATTTCTACTGGTGTTACAGTTACTGATGCTAGTTCTAAATTTAGACAACAAGCAGTTTATGCAAATGTAGATTTAAGTTACAAAGACTATTTGTACTTAAATCTTACAGGAAGACAAGAATGGGACTCAAGATTACAGTCTCCAGGTAGAGATATTGGAGATATCGGATTCTTTTATTGGTCAGCTGGCGCAGCATTTATACCAACAAAGGCTTTTCCAGATTTGAAAACAGACTTTTTACATAAGATGAAAGTATCTGGTGGTTTTGTAAAGGTGGCAAATATTTCTGCTCTTGGAGCTCACGATTTATATGATACCGGTTTTAGACCAGCAGCTTTTCCTTATCCGAACGGGATTAACTCTTTCATTATTCCATCGTCAACTTTTGACAATTCGATTGAGCCTGAGTTTATTAATACTTTTGAAGCGAATCTTAACTTAGAATTATTAAATCGTGGAGGTATTCCAAGGATAACATTAGATGGTAGTTATTCATTCTACACTAACGAAAATCAAATTTTAAATGCGTCTGTATCAAGCTCAACAAGTGTGTTTAGCGCAGGTGTAAATGTTGGTGAAACAGAGACTAATGCATATGAAGTTGATTTAGGTTTAACACCATTCAAAACTGATGATTTTGAATGGAACTTAAATTTTGGATATGCATCCCAAAGAACAGTAGCAACAAAAATTACGGATGATTCTGATATTTTAGGTTCAGGAGCACCAGGAATCTATGCCATACAAGGACAGGAATTTCCTTTAATTAGAGGTAGTGCTTATGAAAGAGATGAAAACGGTCGCGTTATCCTAAATTCAGATGGTTCCCCTCAGGTCGCTACAGATTTGAAAGTATTAGGAAGAACAACACCAGACTATATTTTAAACTTTGGTACGGAAATCAACTATAAAGGGTTTAGATTAAGTGCTACAGCCGACTTTAGAACAGGTCACGTATTTTACTCTGGTATCTATGCTAACCTAACTGGCCAAGGACGTAGTTTTATTACTGCAGAAAATGGTCGTGGTCATTTTATATTTCCTAATTCTACTGTTGAGGGCACAGGCACACCTAATACAAGTGTGTTAACTGGTCCTTCTTATGGTGGGCCAACACCTTATGCGGAGTATCAATCATTTGTACAAAGTGGTGACTTCTTAGGAGTTGACGAAAATTTTGTGATAGATGCCACTGCATTTAAACTAAGAGAAGTAGCTTTAAGTTATACTATTCCTAACGAATGGTTAGAAGGTTTGTTCATCAATGGTGCTTCTATCGGTGTTAGTGGTCGTAACTTACTTGTGGTTCTACCAAAAGAAAATAGACGTTACAATGATCCTGAAATTGGTTCTGGAATTGGTGGTTATGGACAAACACCACCAACAAAGTTCTATAATTTTAATGTGAAACTTAATTTTTAAAAAAAGCTATGAAGACAACAATAATAAAATCAATTCTACTTTTGCTGGTTATGTTCACATTCTCGTGTGAAGATGTACTGGTTAACGAAGATCCAAATGGTGTTGTAATTAATGATTTACCACCAGAAGTAATAATGCCTGGAGCACAAACTGTCCCAGCAGCCACCTTTATCTCAAGGATGAATGGTCTAGGTAACCTAATGACGGCTACTTGGTCTGGTAACGCCCAGCAAGTACAGGCTCCTTATTTTACTGAATTTCAATATCAATTAACTACAGATTTCTATGATGATATTTGGGATAATTTAATGGCACGAACAGGGAATTTGACCCAAATCATTAATAATGACAATGCTGGTAATTATGATTATTTTAAAGGCGCATCATTAATATTGAGAGCGTTTTACTTTCAATATTTAGTAGATTTATATGGTGATATTCCTTTTACGGAGATTCATCAGCGTGGTAATAATTTATTTCCTTCTTACGACAGTCAAGAAATGGTGTATATGAATTTAATTACGCAAATAAATGATGCCATAGACATGATATCAAATACTGATGCAAACTCTGCAATTGACATGGGATCTAACGATGTAATGATGAATGGTGACATGGATAAATGGATTCGTTTTGCCAATACCATTAAGTTAAGGATGATTGTTAGAATATATGACTATGCGCAAACAAATTCTGAAGCTTCAACATTTGTAAATGCTGAAATAGCGACACTGAATCAGCCTGGTACAGCATTTATAACTTCTGGTGATGATGTAATTATCAATCCAGGATATGCAGATACTAACAATCAAATGAGTCCTTTTCCAAGCACTTATGGTTATGCTGCAGGCGAATTTGGGAATTCAGGAAACGTAACGTTTGGTAACTTAGCAACTGGCCCAACAATCTTTCTTGTGGAATTGCTCGATGGAACAACAACATCAGTTTCAGATAGTAGATTAAATAGACTTTATGCATTACGAGGAGGACAATCTAGCATCCAAGGAAATACCCAAGGTGGTGGTGGTCAGCCTTCGCGTCTGGGTCCTGGTTTATTGAGCTCACCTTTGCAAGATGGCTATATTATGACAGCTTCAGAAGCATTGTTCTTACAATCTGAAGCAGTGTTTAAAGGTATATTGAATAGTGGTGATGCTAAAGGTCTTTTCCAGGAAGCGATTTCATCTTCTTTTGCAAGATTAGGCGCTAATATTGGCAACTATCTGACTGAATCAGATAATGTAGACGGTATTGGTTGGGAAGGAACAGCTGATAAATTAGAGGCTATAATCACCCAAAAATGGATTGATCTAGGTGGAACAAATGGTATTGAAACCTGGATAGAATTCACTAGAACAGGTTACCCAAGTGATATGCCTTTACCAGATATTACAAATAGACCTAATCGTCCTATTCGTTTATTATATCCGACCTCAGAATATGCAGGTAATACTGCCAATGTTAGTCCATTTAACCAAACTGTTGACACTGCCTTTGAAACTAGTATTTTCTGGGATGTTGACTAAAAAAATATTGATTATGAAAAACACAAAATTATTAGCTTTAATACTTTTTAGTATGCTATTGACAACATCATGTGTTGATGATGATGTTCAAGAAGTTGAAGGAGAATTTGCCACTACTCCATTTGTAATTGGATTTTCTGAGACTTCTAGAGATGCCATTTTTCAAGTAGATGGATCTGTGCAAACATTGGAAATTCCTGTAAACCTAATAAATGGATTAGAGTATGCATCTTCACCAAATATAACTGCTTCATTAATAGTAGATGCAACAAGCACTGCGGTTCCAGGTACTGATTTTAATTTTACAAATCCGAGCCAAACAGTAACCATTGAAGAAGATAGAGATTTTGGTATGATTGAATTAACTGTAGATACAGACAATATAGATGTTGACAATTCTAAAACATTGGTTTTAAGGTTGGCAGAACCAAGTGTTGGTCTAGTAGCTCAGCAATTTCAAACTATATCTATTGAAATTATCGGTCTATGTGTCTCAGATTTAGCAGGAATGTACAGTGTTACAACCACATATGGTTATCACGACTTTTTACCGGCTTATAATCCTAATACTATGGATATCGAAGTTGTAAGCGTTGGCGATGGGTTGTATGAGGTATTTGACTTCTCAGGAGGTTTATACAGTTCTGGTCCTTATGCTGATGCCTATAATACAGGTCCTACGAGTTTTACAGTACAATTTAGTGATATATGTAATAACATAACTTGGTCCGGACAAACCGATCCTTGGGGGGCATGCATCCCTCTTGATGGAGGTGTAAATGCTGTGAATCCAACCACAGGAGTCATAACGATCTCATGGTTCTGTGAAGGTTACGGTGAGAATGGAGTTTCTGTTTATACACCTATTGATTAATCTAAAAAAATGAATACAATGAAATACATATATAATAAAATAACTATCGTTTTAGCTGTAACACTAGTGTTCTTTTATACAGCTTGTGAAGACGACGATTCAATACCTCGAAGAGGCAAACCTACAATTACTGTAGTTGAGTCTGCCAAAACCGTTGATGAAGGCCAAACTGCGGTATATGACTTTAATGTGGAGTACCCTGTCAATGAATCTATTTTTATAAGAATAGATGTTCTTGATGCGGATGGCAACCCAATCCCAACCACTGAGCCAATAGGAGATCCAAACAGTGGAAATGGATATGCAGCTTTAGTGCTTGATGACATCAATGTACCTTACAATACTTGGTTTGACTCAGGTTTCTTTAGTTATGGATATCTTGGAGGTTCTGGTTATGTAGCAGAAATTCCTGCATTTACAGAATCATTCTCTTTATCTATTGACGCACTCTTAGACTCTGTAGCTGATGAAGCTCCAGAGACTTATATTTTTAGATTAACGGGAGTGTCAACTGCTGCTGCAGTTATTGATGAAGAAATCACTTTGACCATAAACAACGTTAACGCCTGTATATGGACATTGGTAACAAACGATGCTTTTGGCGACGGATGGAATGGTGGTTTTATCACTGCCACAATAAATGGTGTTGATACTAACTATGCTGCATCAGGAGAAGGTTCTACTTTCGAAATAGGCATGGTAGATAATGATGTTTATTCATTTTCCTATACTCCTAACGGAGGTGCTGGTTCACCAGGATGGGAGGAAGAAAACACTTATACATTAACTGCACCAGATGGTACCGAGTTTTCTGACGGACCAGTTCCTGCTGCAGGCGAAA
Organism: Winogradskyella ouciana; assembly: GCF_965284585.1. Taxonomy (NCBI): domain Bacteria; kingdom Pseudomonadati; phylum Bacteroidota; class Flavobacteriia; order Flavobacteriales; family Flavobacteriaceae; genus Winogradskyella; species Winogradskyella ouciana. Next base: position 1,911,104 of record NZ_OZ260095.1, on the reverse strand, counting down.
TAACCTCAGGGACAAACATTTGTCCTAACTAAGGTTTATCAAAAACCTTTTTAGGGTTAGACAAAAAACCATCAAATATTATTTGATGGTTTTTTTATGGATTAAATTCTAACTATAAGCAAAATTCTCTATAATTTTATGGTATGAATATTCCTTTAGCTGAAAGGCTACGACCAAAAACTCTCGAAGACTACTTAAGCCAACAACACCTAGTAGGGAAAGAAGGTATGCTCTATCAACAAATAAAAAGTGGAGTCATTCCTTCCCTTATTCTTTGGGGACCTCCTGGTATAGGCAAAACCACATTGGCTAATGTTATTGCCAATGAGTCTGAACGTCCTTTTTTTAAATTGAGCGCTATAAATTCAGGAGTTAAGGATATTAGGGATGTTATTGACAAAGCCAAAAAAAGTGGCGGGTTATTTACTGCAAAAAACCCTATTTTGTTTATTGATGAAATCCATAGATTCAGTAAATCGCAACAAGATTCACTATTGGAAGCTGTCGAAAAAGGCTGGGTGACTTTAATAGGTGCCACAACCGAAAATCCAAGTTTTGAAGTGATTTCGGCATTACTATCAAGATGTCAGGTTTATACTTTGAATGCGTTCAGTAAAGAGGATTTAGAAGCCTTGTTGCAACGTGCCATGAAAGAGGATGAAATCATTTCAAAATTAAATATTGAATTAAAGGAATCTGAGGCGTTGTTACGATTTTCTGGAGGTGACGCCAGAAAACTATTGAACATCTTTGAGCTTTTAGTAACCTCATTTGAAGACGAACCAATTGTTATTACCAATGATCTGGTGATGAAACAAGTACAGAGCAAGGCTGCTCGATATGACAAAACTGGCGAACAACATTACGATATCATTTCAGCTTTTATTAAGTCCATACGTGGCAGTGATCCTAATGCAGCTGTATATTATTTAGCACGAATGATTGAAGGTGGTGAAGATGTGAAATTCATTGCCAGACGATTACTTATTTTGGCCAGTGAAGATATTGGCAATGCCAATCCAACGGCTTTGGTCATTGCAAACAATACGTTTCAGGCGGTTTCTGTAATTGGTAATCCTGAATCTCGGATTATTTTGAGCCAATGCGCCACCTATTTAGCAAGTTCTACTAAAAGTAATGCAGCTTACGAAGCCATTAATAAAGCGCAGCAGTTAGTTAAGGAAACTGGTGATTTGTCAGTTCCTTTATCCATAAGAAATGCTCCAACAAAATTAATGAAAGAACTGGGTTATGGTGACCAGTACAAATATGCCCACAGTTACGAGAATAACTTTGCCAATCACGAGTTTTTACCAGATGAAATTAAAAACACGACACTTTATAACCCAGGAAATAATGCTCGAGAGCAGGCACAACGCAATTATTTAAAGGCACTTTGGAAAGATAAGTACGGTTATTAGAGGTGTTTAGAATTTAATATCCAACTCTTTTGAAACTTTTGAAGTTCCATCATTTGCCGAATACATCCATTTTATACCACTCTTAAAAACTATAGCATCTTCTCCTTTGACAATATAGACATCCTCTGCTGCTGTTTTCAACAAGGTCATAACAATTTTAGATTCAGCATTTAAAATTTGAAATCCTTGAGGAATACTTTTTGCATTTAATCTATTAGTATCTTTAGTAGTGGGTGTTTTCTCTGTTTCTTTTTTAGTTTCAATTTTAATAACAGGTTTTTCCTTTTCAACCTCTTTTTCTTTTTTTAAGTCTTCAATCTCCATAACCGTTACGGCATCAACCTTCTCTTCCACATTTTTTACGGCTACTTTTTCTTCAGTATTAACTTCCTGTTTTTCCTTAGGTTTATAGCTGTAATTAAGCTTTTCAATAGATTTAAATGCATCTGCTAAAGCTTCACGATGCCTTTTCTCATGATTGTTCTCTCCAGATTGCCCAACATCACTCTTTAGAACAAGTTTACCATTGCAGTCTTTTAGAATAATCTCCAACTTGGTTTTTCTAAATCCGCCTTTTACCTCCTTTACATCAGCATACAGTGCCTTGCATCTGTCATTAAACAAATCTTCTGGCAATTGCTCCTCGTTAAAATAGACATCAAAGCCTTCGCCCTTAAACAGAACTCTTGTCACTGTGTTTAATCTATAAGTATCTTTGCCTTTTAGAAACTCATACTGAAGTGGAATAACGATGTATTTATAATTGTTTATATCTGTTTGCGCTTCAGATTTAAAGGCAAAAGTTATAAGGATAAATAATATGAGGATTTTTTTCATCTCTAAAATTTTATGTTCATGGTGTACTTGGTGATGTCTCCATTGGTGTTTTCGTAATATATCCATTGATTATTTTCCTTATAGACAATGGCATTCTTGTTCTTTACCATAAACACATCTTTTGCACCTGTATTAATTAAAAGCATTATGATTTTAGGTTCGGAATCTACTAATTGGTAACCGTCTTTCACAGCTTGGGCATAATAGAGTTGGGCATTGCCTCCTGTTTCAATAGTTGTTTTAGGGACTTCATCAGGTTGTTTCTCCTCCAGTTCTTTTTCATCATTAGACTGAGGTTCTTCTTTTTCTACTGTCGTTGCAGTGAGTTCAGGTTTTGGGTTATAACTGTATTCCATATTCTTAAACGTCTCAAAAGCATCTCTTAAAGCTTCATTATAGGCTTTATCAAACTTCTTTAATCTAGATTCCCCAACTTTAGAGACCATCACCTCATTATCAAAACAATCTTTTAAGGCGATTTCTATTTTTGTTTTAAAAATTCCGCTTTTATCGTTAGACACGTCTACCATTAATGCCAAACATCTATCATTTTTTAAATCTTCGGGCAACTCCTCGTCAATGAGATAAGATTGATAACCATATTTATTGAACAAAAAATTAGTGAGTGAGCTTAGTTGGTATTCATCAGCACTTTTAGAAAACTCAAATTGTTTTGGCACTAGTATATATTTATAATCATTAATGCTCGTTTGTGCAAACCCGCTCAAACACATTAAAGTGATGGATACTGTAAGTACTACTTTTCTGAACATAATATAGGCTATAAATGGTTTACTAAATCTTTTAACTGAATTATCCTTTTGTAGTGATGACGATGAGCGTTTTTATAATCAAAATGAATGGTGTCCATCCCTACCTTATCCGCTCCTTCTATATCGGCCTCTATACTATCGCCGACCATTATACTTTCTTCTACTTTAGCATTTGCAATATCTATAGCAAAATTAAAAATTTTTGGATTAGGCTTTTTTACTCCAACCATTTCGGAATTGGTAATAGTTGTAAAGTAGTCTCTAATGTTAGAGCTCTTCATTTTTCGCTCTTGTGCTTCCTCAAACCCATTGGTTATTATATGCAATTCATATTTGTCTTTGAGATAGTCGAGGATTTCAAAAGTGCCATCAAACAAATGATTAAAAGTGGTTAAGTGATCTATGTATGCGACGGATAGATTGTTGATCATATTATCTTCAATCTTAATACTTAAAGCATCAAAAGCTTCTTTTAACCTTCCGTAGCGTAAATCTGTTTTAGACACACGCTCTTCTCTGTAAAGCTTCCAATATTTTAGATTTATAGGCTCGTAAACTCCTAAAAAATCATCAAGCTTTGCATTAATATTATTTAACTCAAAAATTTTCTGAAATGTCAATCCAGAATTTTTATCAAAATCCCAAAGGGTATGATCTAAATCAAAAAAAACGTGCTTTATATTTCGTTTCATTCGGCAGATTCTAGTATTAAATTAAAAAGTGCCCTAAAGCCTTCCCATTGATTGAAACCACTAAAGGTATAATTATGAAATACTGGTGTAAAAGTACCGTTAACAGCTTTCACCTCGTTAATCAATTTTTGCAAGTGCTCTTGTTTATCCAACTGGGATTGGTACTTTAATAGGGCAAAATCCAAACAGTGATATGGGTTAATTTTTAACGGTGTTTGTACCTCATAATCTAAATCATAAAACTGAAAAGGTGTACAAGTTCCTGCTCTAAAACCAAGTGTATCAATATAACCCATCGTAAAGTCTTCATTGATTTCCAACTCTATTAAATTTCTGTAAGATTGCGGAAGGTTGAGCTTAGAAAACGAATGCCTTACCGCTTTTAATTCGGTATTGATAATGGCTTCCATTTTAAGCTTTTCTTTCTTTAATATTGAAATATCCTCTAGTGCAAAATAAGAGGCTTTTATACCTATATCGCAATAATCAGCAACGGATTTTATGAGCGATACAAATTCCTTTTTATTGATACTGATATTTTTATCATAAGTAGAATAATCTCCAATTAGAAACAGCACCATAAACTTAAAGTCACTTTGCTTTTGCTTGTTTATTATCCATTTAAAAGTATCATAAGGATCGCGCTTAAAACCCATAAGTACCAAATAGCGCTGATACAGTTGTCTTAATCTAAGTCTTCCTAGATCAGAAAAGGTTCCACCAATAGTGCGCAATAATCCTTTTTTTCTGAAATAGTAAGCCGATGGCACATCTATAACGGGCTGAAGCTTATAATCTCGTTTCGGAAAATCAAAATCAGGAAAACGACTTTTTAAAACGGTTTGCAGTTTATACGCCCAAATATCAACAACAGGCTGATTTAAAAATCGATGTTTATGAGCTATACTCTCTTTAGCCATAAATCGTCCGTAGTCATCTTTTACATGTGGTAAATATTCTTCATATCGACTCAACAAATAAAATGATGCCGCAAAAATATCGAAAGGTAAATCACTGCGTTCGCTTGCTGCAAAAAAGCCCTTGGTGTTGTCCCATTGATGCACCTGTATATCTATGTCAGACAGGCCTTGCTCAAACAACAACTCGTTACTTCTCACAAACAATTCATTGCTTAAAGGTTGCTTGGCATAAGACATCTTAAGGCTATCATGGGCAATAAAATCCTCTACTTTGGATGTGAATTTTACTTCCAAACCCAATATACGCTTACATATATGCTTAAAAACATATTTTAAACGTGGCGTAATTTTATGGGTGTAAACTAATAGCATTTTTTCAGTTTGCAGTTCTCAGTAGCAGTTTGCAGTTTTAAAATTAAAGAATGCCTTCATCAGCGAAACTAAAATACGCTTTCTCTGTAACAATAAGGTGATCTAGTACTTTAATATCTAAACTTTGGGCTGCAGTTTTTAATTTTTGGGTAATATCCTTATCGGCATTACTTGGTTTTAATGTACCAGATGGATGGTTATGACAGAGGATTAAAGCCGTAGCGCCTACTTCTAGAGCATTCTTTAGCACTAAGCGCACATCGACCAAAGTGCCAGTAATACCGCCTTTGCTCAATTGATTTTTCTGAATGACTTTATTTGAATTGTTGAGATACAAAATCCAAAACTCTTCATGAGGCAATTCTCCCAACATAGGTTGCATAATATCAAAAACCGAACGACTAGATTCTATCTTATCTTCATTGACCGTGTCTTCTATGCGTCTTCGTCTACCCAGTTCTAAAGCTGCGGCAATGGTTATGGCCTTTGCTTCGCCTATGCCTTTAAATTGCATTAACTGTTTTATGGAAAGTTTGCCTAAAGCATTAAGATTATGGTCTACACTTGCCAAGATACGCTTACACAAGTCCACAGCACTTTCTTCCCGACTTCCCGAACCAATAAGAATGGCAACCAATTCTGCATCGCTCAATACAGCCTTACCCTTATCTCTTAATTTTTCTCTTGGTTGATCATCTTGTGACCAGTTTTTAATGGAAAATGACGTCTGTTTTTCTGACATGCCCTAAAGATAAAAAATTGTAAATTTAAGCGTCTAAATAATTCGACTAAAAATCAATCAAAATGAAATCTATTTTTGAAGAAGACACTTATAACGAAATTAAGGAACGCATCTCAAACCTCGATGAAAACACACAAGCCAAATGGGGCAAAATGAATGTCGGGCAAATGACCTGGCACTGTCAAGGTCCTTTTAACATCATACTTGGTAAAGATCATTATGGTATGAAACCCAACTGGCTCGCAAAAGTATTCTTTAAAAAATCACTTTACAATGATAAACCATGGCGAAAAGGATTGCCAACGGCTAAGTTTTTAAAAACACAAGAACAAAAAGATTTCAATGCCGAAAAAACAAAACTCGAAGCTTTATTAGATGAAGCTTATTCCCAAAGAGACAAAACCGAGTGGGAACCACATCCTGCCTTTGGTTATTTTACAGCTCAGCAATGGGGACAAATGCAGTATAAGCATTTAGATCATCACTTAAAGCAATTTGGAGTTTAGTTATTGTTTATTTTCAATTGAAGAATGACGAATTATTTTTCCATTAAACATTATTAAATAATCATTAGTCATTATATGAACTATCCTCCAAAACATCACCAAGACGACGACATCAATCACATGATTGAGGTTATTAAAACCTATCCATTGGCTACGGTGATTTCCGTTAAGGATAATCAACCGTTGATTACTCACTTGCCCTTGATTTATGATAACGGAAAACTTATTGGACATATTGATATTTATAATCCACAGAAAGAATTGCTCAAAGACGATAATGATGTGATGCTCATCTTTGGCGGACCACAATGTTATATCTCGCCTACGGTCTATTCCACAACCCAATTACCCACTTGGAACTATATAAAAGTCCACTTAAAAGGAAAAGTAAAGGCCATTGAAAGTAAGGAAGCCTTAAAGCAATCCTTAATTACAATGACCGAATTTTTGGAAGCGCCAGACCATAAGTATGTACTCGAACCAGACAACCCAAGATTAGATAAAAACCTCAACTATATTGAAATGTTTGAAATTTCCATTACCGATTGGGAAGGGAAATTTAAACTATCACAGGATAAAAAACCAAAAGACATCAAATTGGCTCGAGAGGAATTGTTGAGGGCAAACCAAAAAATTGTAAAAGCATTTTTAGATAAAGTGTTCTGAAAATCAGTAACTTTAGAGAACAATTTCTAAAGCCATAACCATGAATGATCTCAAAAAAGAAGACATCAAACAAGAAGTGTTTGATCTTTACGACGATTACGCCCACAATAAACTCAACCGACGCCAGTTTGTTGAAAAACTATCGCTTTATGCAGTAGGTGGTATTACGGTAACTTCGCTTTTGAGTTTTATGTCACCTGATTATGTCAATAGCCTATTGGTAAAACCAGATGACCCAACATTAGATTCTAAATTTATTGAATACGAATCGCCTAAAGGTGGCGGAACAATAAAAGGCCTATTATCCAAACCTAAGGATATAGACGGTAAATTACCAGGTGTTGTCGTGGTACACGAAAACAGAGGACTCAACCCTTATGTTGAAGATGTGGGCAGACGTACAGCAAAAGCAAATTTTATCTCTTTGGCGCCAGATGCACTTTCCCCTTTGGGAGGTTATCCAGGAAATGACGACGACGGCAGAACCATGCAAAAAAAGCGTGACCGAAATGAAATGCTCGAAGACTTTATTGCCGCGTACCACTATCTTAAAAATCACAAAGATTGTAATGGCAATGTTGGTGTCGTTGGGTTTTGCTTTGGAGGTTGGATTTCTAACATGATGGCTGTAAGATTACCAGAATTAGGAGCTGCAGTGCCTTATTATGGCAGACAGCCTGAAGCCGAAGATGCTAAAAAAATTAAAGCTCCACTCCTACTTCAATATGGCGAGCTAGATACCAGAGTTAATGCTGGTTGGCCTGCCTTTGAAAAAGTGCTTCAAGAAAACAAAATTGAGTACGAAGCTTACATCTATCCTGGTGTCAATCACGGATTTCATAACAACACCACGCCAAGATACGATAAGGAAGCTGCACAATTATCTTGGGATAGAACCATAGCTTTTTTCAACAAGCATTTAAAATAAAATACTCGAAACTTCCTCTGAGATTTACGATAAAATGTTAACTAATGTATCTTTACAACCCATTAGTAAGAAAAAATTCATGCAACATCAAAAAGTCCTCAATTATATACAAGACATAATAGAAAACATACCTACCGATTGGTTGAACTTAACGACCCATCGTTTAGATATTTACAACGAAAAACTGGCAAAGATCCAATTCATTGCACAGTTCGAAAAATTGTATTCAGCAGAAAATGCCAGTACCAAAGCTTTAAGCGAACTACCAACAGCATACGATTATATAAGATTAGGACATCCCTTATCTTCCGTATTAGAATGGACCATTGCCAAACTCAACAATTTAAATGCTGAAAATGTCATTAGTTTTTCTTCGGAAACTATTCCGGTTATGGCTGTTTTACGTACCAATTTGTTAGCCAGCAGAAACACAAGAATTCTATATACCGAAAGCTTGCCAAAAGCTTTTAATGCAGAACTTCTAAAATCGGTGTACAATTATAATTTTGAAGTTGAAAAAATTCAAGACCTCAACCAAGTAGACCCTTTTGATGGTTCCACAATTTTGATTTCTAACCATCAAAACATCGAATCGAATATTCAGAATGAAAACATCGATTTTTATGTAAATCTGTATGAATGTTTAGGTAGCGTATTATTGATTTCAGGACAGGCAAAAACCAGTTTCATTTCAGATATACAACATGTACGACGACGTGAAACCATTGCCATGACACCAGCCAATTGCTTAGTGGCATTAAAAGCATACGCTGAACAAACCACTTTTTCAACTGACAACCTAGATACTAAAAGTCATAAGGCTACCGTAAAAGCTATAATCAATGATATCAACGCAACTTCTGGCGAAGCCTTGGTAGCATCTAGCGGTTTATCGATGCAGTATGCCATAATGATGGGATTAATTGACGATGCCCAAAAACAATATCCTGGTAAAGCCATAAAATTTGTTGTTCCACCAAATTGTTATGGTGGCACCAACGACCAAGCCAGACGTGTGGCTGCATGTTTGGACAATGTCGAAATTGTGGACTTACCTGTAGATGGAGACAACGATATGGTAAATAGCGTAGAAAATGTATTAACACAACTCGCAAAAGAAGATGCCATACCATACATCATTGCAGAAATCCCAACCAATCCACGTGTGGAAGTTCCTGATTTAGAAAATTTAAAAGCAGCATTAAGCAAAGGACGACAAACACCAAATGGAGATGTAGCAATTGCACCAGTATTTATTTTAGATCAGACCTTTTGCCCTAACGTGCAGTTTTTAGGTGAAGACGGTATATTGTCTGGCGTAAAAACCATTGCGTATGTGAGTGGCTCAAAATTCCCAAGTGGTGGAAAGTGTACGGCTGGTTATTGTGTTGCCAATGCCAAAGCAGAACATTTGGTTCAGCCTATTGCCACACACCTCAAGCTTTGCGATAACGAAGCTACAGCTTTACAATACCAAATTTTAGCAGCGCAAATGCCTTCCATGCTAACACGTATTGCTGACGCTTACAAAAACACAAGAGCATTTGTCAACTATATCCAAGGGGTATTATCCGAAGCAAATATCAATTTTGTGTCTGAGGAATTGGCTGAGCAAGGCTTTACTCCTTCTGTGTTTTCACTGGACTTACCTACAAAAGGAAACACTGACGAAGAACGTGAACAGTATAAACGTGCATTAAACCTCAGATTAATTAACTTAATGATTACAGAAATCCCTAACGAAAGTAAATACTGCGTTAGTTACGGACAACTAAAAGGTTGCTATTGGACTATACCAGCCACCTCAACACAAGGCACCACCAAAGAAGGTGATAAGGATTATATAGCTCGTGTTTCTGTTTCACCTGATTTAGATTTGGAGAAACATAAAGATGTGTTTTTGGAGTTTGTTGGGAGTATTTAGATATTTTAAGATTTGACTTTCTAAATAATTTAATTGAACTTAGTCATCAAAATTATTTATGCTAATAAGATTATTTTATTTAAAATACAATGGGAAGAACCAAAGAAATTGACAAAGGAAAAGTAGAAGATGGAATAATTGAAATCACATTAACTCATTGGAAACATTTTCCAAAATTAATAACTAGAGATTTGTTGAATTTCCCTTCCTATATTTTTAGAGGTCAATCACGTTACAACTGGAAGTTAGAATCTTCATTTGATAGACTTTCAAAATCAAAGAAAATCAAAAACCCAAATTTGAGTCAGCATTTAAATGCATTCAAAAATGCTTCAAAAGGCAGAAGAGGTAAAAACCCTCAAGAATTGAAAAGCGATAATGAGTGGTGGGCTTTAGCTCAGCATTATGGATTAGTTACGCCATTATTGGATTTTACTAGATCAGCGTTTGTTGCTCTTTATTTTGCTTTTTGGGATGAATCTGATAACGGTAAAAATAGAGTTGTGTATGCTTTACACGGACATAATCTTCAGAAGAAGATGGATGAACTTGAAGAAGAGGATGAAAAGGTTGAATTGTTTTATCCCAGTTCCGATGGCAATGAAAGATTAATAAGTCAATCTGGTTTGTTTATGAAATTACCTGTTAACTCAAATTTTGAACAAATAATAAAAACGAATTTTAAAAATTATAATCGTGCTATTCTTATAAAAATTAAAATTCCTAATACGGATGTTAAAGATTGTCTTATCATGTTGAATAGAATGAATATAAATCATTCCACTTTGTTTCCAGACTTATATGGAGCCGCAAAATTTGTAAATTGTTTATTTGATAAGCCAAGATATGATTATATAGGAAATTTGAATATTACTATTCCAGAATAATTTATTCTTTAAGTATTTCATATAAAAAACCTCTTCAATATTCCAAAATTTAAACTGTCTGTCATTCCGCACTTGATGCGGAATCCACAAATTAAAAAAGAATTATGATGAGATCCTGAATCAAGTTCAGGATGACAAAATTCTAGAATAGTTTTGTCACCTCTCCAAAATCCAAACCACCATAATTACCAGAACTCATTGACTACAATGATTTATTTTCAAAACACCCTGAGAACAGAAATATACTTTAATTACTTATCTTTATGATAAGAATATTAGATCTTTAGAAAATGGAAGTAAACAATAAACCACCAAATTATTTTTGGGCAGTGGCTATTTTTGCCATTGTTTGGAATATAATAGAAATCTATTTTAGTTCTGTTGAATTCAATTTTTTAGAAAAAAACTCAACTGTTGAGGAATTTGAGAGAATACAGTCCCTTCCGATTTGGTATATCGCTGTATTTCTTGTTGCATTATTCTCCGAAATGCTTGGAAGTTTTATGCTATTTATGAGAAAAAAAATCGCAACTAAATTTTATCTTGTTTCTCTTATTATGTTAATTTTTGTTGAAATCTATTGGATATTTTTCTTCGATATTAAAAATACATCTACGCTAATTTCAATTGTTATACCACTTTTGGTAATTACAATAGCTATCTTTCTTTATTACTTCAGTAAAGGAGCTGCTAAAAATGACTGGATCAAGTAGTGAAATAATAATCTTTTTTATTACAAACTATTGGATTCCTGCTTTCTCAGGAATGACAAATTTAATTAATAAGCTTTGTCACCTCACCAAAATCCAAACCACCATAATTACCAGAACTCATCAACAACAACGACTTGTTATCAAAATTCTGAGAGAACAAAAAGTCTTTAAATTCTTCTGGGTTAGTATAGATAATTAAATCATCACGTTTAAAAGCATTGGCAATTTGCTGTTCTGTAACTTCTTCGAGTTTTTTAATTTCGACGGCGTGCGGAGAATAGAACACCACAGCAACATCTGCAGCATCTAAAGCACCTTTGTATTCTTTTAAGAATTTGGCGTTTAAGCTACTGTAGGTATGTAATTCTAAACACGCGACTAAAGTTCTGTCGCTATATTGTTCTTTTACGGCTTTGGTCGTGGCTTCAACCTTACTTGGTGAATGTGCAAAATCTTTATAGGCAACACTTTTTGAGGTTTCAGCAATTTTTTCTAAACGTTTGCTTGCACCTTTAAAGGTAGAAATTGCTTCGTAGAAATCATCTTCGTCAATGCCCATGTGTTGGCAAATCCATTTGGCACCAGCTAAGTTGTTTAGGTTATGTGCACCAAATACTTCAATTGGCATTGGACCTTCTGGAGTTTCCAAAAGGGTTTCACCATTTTCAACCGTATATTCTGGCGTTTGGTAGGCAATCTTTCTGATTTGGTTTTCAGAGGCTTCCACTACGCGTTTTACTTCTTCGTCTTCTTCGTTATAATTAATACTTCCACCAGTGACAATAGAATCTACAAAAATGCTAAACTGCTCCACATAGTTTTCATACGTTGGAAATACATTGATATGATCCCAAGCAATGCCGCTCAGCAATGCAATATTAGGTTTGTACAAATGGAATTTTGGTCGCATGTCAATTGGCGAACTCAAATATTCATCACCTTCCAACACCATAAAGTCATTGTCTTCGGTCAGTTTTACCATCACATCAAAACCTTCCAACTGCGCACCCACCATATAATCCACATCCTTATCGTGATAATGCATCACGTGCAAGATCATTGAGGTAATCGTCGTTTTCCCATGACTTCCACCAATAACCACTCGGGTTTTATTTTTGGCTTGTTCGTATAAAAATTCAGGATAACTATAGATTTTTAAACCGAGTTCCTGGGCTTTTAGCAATTCAGGATTATCGGCTTTGGCATGCATACCTAATACGATAGCGTCTAAATCCGAAGTGATTTTTTCAGGATACCAACCAAAAATTTCAGGCAATAAACCTTTAGCCTCCAACCGTGATTTGGATGGATCAAAAATAGTGTCATCACTACCTGTGACCTTATAACCTTTATTGTGAAGTGCCAGAGCAAGATTGTGCATCGCTGCACCACCAATGGCGATAAAATGTACGTTCATAGAACAAATATAAATATAGATAAGAGATTAAAGAATAGAGATGATAGAAAAAGGTAAATCTAGATTACTTTTTCTATCTCTGTTCTCTTTTCTAGTCTCTTTATTCTAGAATTTACAACTCTGGATTCACAGCTAAACTATTAAATAATTTCGCCTTTGTACTAAAGAATTTATTCTGAATCTCAATGGCTTTTAATTGACCATCAATTAATTTTGACTCACGAGAATTGACCAAGAACAAAGAGCTTTCTCCCAATTGGAACTTACGTTCTTCTGCCTGTAGCATTCTTTGGTAATCGGAAACCATTTGCTGTGTGATTTCATTTTGAACAACATACGATTGCAGTTCTTGCTTTAGTGCATTAATCTTATTTTTAAGGTTAATGCGTGTGGCATCGATTTCAAATTCTGTGTCGTTCTGTTTGATTCGTGCCAGTTTTAAATCTCCGCGTTCCTTTCTTAAAAATAATGGAAAACTGATATTAAATCCGCCTTTGTAATCTGCAGTATTGAACGTTCTGGCTACCTCTGGAGTTTCCGTGATGAAATTATATTGAACATCGATTCTTGGCAACAACTTGTTGGCTTTTAAACGCGTATCAACCTCTAGGCTTTGTAATTTGTAATCTAGTGATACCATTTTGGGATGGGACTCAATAATGGTTTCTTCGCTTCGTAATCGGGCGATATTAAAAGTTGCATCTACAATGGGCTCCGTATCCACATCTGGAACAACATAGGGTTGTAACTCCACAGGAACATTATTCTCTAACCATAAAAAATTAGAAAGTTCTAAAGCCGTTTTCATTAACTTCACTCTAGACTGCTCCAGACTCAGTTTTCTATTATTTACAGCTATTCTGGCTTCCGTGGCATCGATTTCGGCATTTTCCCCAACTTCCACGCCCATTAAAACACCTTGATAACGTTGTTGGGCATTGACCAAAAAGTTTTCGAACAACTGTAATTCATTATAGGCCTGCAACCATTTAAAATACACCAAGGAGGCCTCGTACAAAATCTTATTGACATAAATATCGCGATCTGCTTTAGCCTGCTCCCTAAACAATTTAGCTTGTTTTAAAGCTGCCATTCTATTATTAATCAACAGACCTTGACCAAGCGGTACGGAAACACCAGCGCTGTACAAACCATCTTCGGGCACAAAGGCTTGAGGATTTAGAAAGTCGCCTGTATTTTCTTCAAATGTAGCCTTTAACTCTACACCGAACCATGTCGGGATTTTAAACATTCCATTTAGCCTATCAAAATATTCTGTATTCTTGAATTTCTTTCGATCATAATCTACCTCCAATTTTGGATCGAATGCTCCACGAGATTTCATGAGTTTCGCCTGACTTTCATCAATGACCAATTCGGCCTGTTTTACAATAGGATGAAATTTCTTCACATAGCCCAAATACTCATCAAAACGAAGTACATTAGATAATTCTTCGGTTTGTGCAAAACCAAATGCTCCAAAACAAATACAAAGTACCGTCAATAGATATCTCATCCGTTATTTTGTTTTAGTGTTTGACGTTGTCTCTGGTTGATAATAATTTGGTGGGAAGCCGTTAAGTTTTCGCCATAGCTCAAACCAAATTGGCACATCATCCAATAAGGCCATGGTAAAGGCGCCTGAACCTGCTCGTATATCCCTTGGCCAGGGGTTATCTTCCTCGTCTGGTGCCAACAACACTCTAAACTTACCATTATCACTTATAAAATTCTCAATCGCAACCACCTTTGCTCCATAGGTTCCATAAGATACATTTGGCCAACCACTAAAGACAATTGCAGGCCAACCATCAAACTGTACACGCACTTTTTCACCAATGTTGAGCAGTGGCAAATCTATTGGCTCAACAAAAGTTTCTACTGCTAAATCTACTTGTGCCGGCATAATACCAACCAAGGCTTCCCCTTCCTTAAATGTTTGCCCTACTCCACCTCTGAGCGCCTTATTGATGTAGCCATCGTAAGGTGCAGTAATGTACTGAAGCTCGTTTCTCAGCTTGTAGTTAGAGTATTCGTTATCTAGTTTAGACACTTGTGCTTCGGTATCGAACTGGCTCGATTGGGCCGTAAACTTATCGCTTTGCGCTTTTGAAATCTTATCGGAATACTCGGCATTGACACGAGAAATTTCGTACTGCGCATTAATAACCTCGTTCTTACTCGCTAATAATTTATTTTCTTGAGAGATTAATTTCGCTTCTGTTTCCTGAAGTTTTAAACGCTTATCCTCAACGTCTTTGGTAGCTTTAAAACCTTCCTCTTGCAATGTTACAGTTCGGTTGAACTGACGTTGTGCAATTTGTTTGTTGGTTTTAGCAGCTTCTAAATCGATACTATCACTCTGTACTTTGAGCTTCGCTTGCATCAATTTATTTTTGGCCTGCTCTAGTTTTAATTTTCGCTCATTTATCAATGCAGCTATTTGTCGGTCTAATGCTTTCACTTTTTCACCATAGGAACCAACAGATAATGCTTTAGCATCACGTTGCTGTGCTGTTCGTTCTACTAGATTAGGGTCGAAATATTCGCTTTTGATTTCTGAGATTTTCATAATGGTATCTCCCTTCGCAACAAAATCCCCTTCGCGCACAAACCACTGTTCTATACGGCCAGGAATTGGGGATTGAATACTCTGCGGACGTTGATCTGGTGTTAAGGTTGTGACTTGACCTCTACCTGTAATATTTTGTGTCCATGGCAAAAACAAAATGATAAAACCTATGATTGTAAATGCTCCAAGAAATCGATTAAAGTACTTGTAGTAGCGACCGTGGAATACACGTTTTCCAGATTTTGAATCGGAAATATCCACAGATTTATTAAGCTGGTTATGTGATATATTTAGCATCGTTGTTCTTTTTAAATGATTTCACCTTTGTTCAGTGTAATAGCCTTTGTGCAGTTGCTCGACCAGTCGTTGTTTGTACTCACAACAATTAAGGTCCAAGGATTAGCATCGTCAGTAAGGAAGTCAATGATTTTCTTCACTTCATTTTCCTCAAATTGCTCTAATGGATCTTCTAAAATGAGTATTCGTGGTTTATCTACAATAGCTCTAGCCAATACAATCTTTTTGGCTACACTGAATGAAATTTGTTTCCCTTCTGGATAGAGAACCGTGTTTAAACCTTGTGGACTTTCCTTGATGAATTGTGTTAAACCAACATTTTCAATTGCCCACATTAATTGTTCATCTGATATTTCTGTATTTCCAAAAGTAATGTTCTCCCTTATCGTTCCTTCAAAAGGAGTTTCATCTGCCAAGGACATTCCAAAATGTGATCTATAATGGTTTAAATTAATGTTACTGAGCATATACTTATCGAGGTATATTTTACCTTTGGTAGGCTCAATGACTCCTCCAATTAATCGCAGTAAACTTGATTTACCTGCTCCACTTTCACCTTTAACCAAAATACGGCTCTTAGGGTGAATCTTTAATGATACGTTTTTCAGAATATCCTCTTCCCTATTAGGAACGTTATAAGAGACGTTATCCAATTCTATACAGAAGTCGTCCTTAAACTCTGGTCTATCTCCGTTGTGCATTTCTAACTCTTTATCTACAACCTGACCCATTTTTTCCAATGACGTCAATACATCGTAAAATGACTCTAGACCAAGGATTAATTTTTCAACTGAACCAATAACCAAAAGAATAATAATTTCAGCAGCGACAAATTGTCCAATATTCATCTCTTGGTTCAATACCAATAAACCACCAATTAACAACAGCCCAGCTGTGACAATTACCTTGAAGCCTATCATTTGTATAAACTGCAAAACTAAAATCCTAAAGTGGCTTTCTCTGGCCACCAAATAGTCGTTGACCAATTCGTCATTTTTATCGACAGCAAGAGTCGTTTTTCCTGAAAGCTTAAAGCTTACTATGGCTCTAGCAACTTCCTGAATCCAATGCGCCACCCTATATTTGTTTTGGGATTCCATTAAACTCGTTTCCATTCCTTTTTTGGCCGTGAAATTAAATACCACATACACCAACAAAAGCAATAGAATACCAAAAGCGATAAAAAACGGATGGTAAAACGACAGTAAAATCAAAGAGAATATAATCTGTAAGACTGCAGCAGGAATATCCACCAATATCTTCGCCAAACCTTTTTGAATGTTCAAGGTGTCGAAAAAACGATTTGCCAACTCTGGCGGATAGTAGTTGCGTAATTCATTCATTTTTATCTTTGGGAACCTGTAGGTAAACTCAAAAGAGGCTCTGGTAAAAATACGTTGCTGAATGGTTTCTATGATGCGCATTTGCATGAGTTGCAATATGCCCACAAATGCCACACCCACCGTTACCAAAATCACCAGAATGACCCAAGATGTGCTTACTTGAGCTCCCTGGATTAAGTTTACTATGGCCTGTATTCCTAGTGGTAAAGTCAAAGCTAAAATCCCTGAGAAAACAGCATAATAAACCACTTGTAATAAATCTCTCTTTTCTAATTTTAAAAGGCCTACAAGCCTTTCCCAAGGAGACATTAATTCTTTATTGTTCATAACTAATCGGTTATAGCATTGATGGTTAAATCTTTGAAAAATTCTGTTGGAGTTGTTTTAGAGTCACAATCTGTTATGGACCTAAAGTGTTCTTTAAGAAAATGTTGATGAAGTGCACCTTCTACAATTGTACTAGCCAAACTAGACGCGAATTTATAATTTGGATTGACATTAGAAATCATATCGCTCAAACGTTTTATCAATCGCTTATAGACTACAAAGTAACCCTCTTTGTTTTCCTCATCTACTTCTTTGGTTAAATATGATTTTGAATATTCATTAATGATTATTTTATTGAGCACAACCTCGTTGACATGTGTAAACATCACATCCTCCTCAATAGTTTTGGTAACTATTTCAATGGCCTTAAAGAGTTTCTGTTTTTCATCTGGCATGTTGTGAGTGGCAAACACCAATTGATACTCAACCCATGCCCAGTACCACGAGGTTAAGTACAATAAGAGCTTATGTTTACTTTCAAAATAACGATAGATTGAACTTTCGTTTGAACCTATTTTAGCGCCCAACTTTTTAAACGTGAAACCGTCGAACCCAATCTCATCAATAAGCAAAATACCGTGCTCTATTATACGCTTACCCAAATCAGAAGACTCGGGATCTTTGATATATATTTTATCAGGTACTGCTATTTTTAAATTTGAAAGTAAATTTATCATAATTAAAATATTTAATTGCAAAGATAATAGTATTACTATTAATTTTAAATTTTTAACAAAAAATTATGCTAGTGATACACTAGCATAAAATATGATATTAACTTGATGATTATGGTCTAAAGCCCTTCTATAGCCTCTTTTTCATCTTTAAACACCTCAATTTTTGGTAAGCCGGTAATGGCTTTATCTATCCATTTTAAGGCTTCGGTCTTTTTGTTTTGGTGTTTATAGATTTGCGCCAAACGGTAATAAGCCCATTCTTTTGGTACTCCATCTTTAGCAGAGTGGTTGGCTAAATAGGCTTTAAGGCATTTTTCACCTTTATCGAGCTGTAAATTGTAATCGGCACAGACTTTCCCGATTTGGTAATGCATAGCGTTGCGTTGGAGCTTTTGTTGCGCTTCCTCTAAATTACCAATAGCTTCGTTCGGCTTATCTTGGGTTTCATAAAAATTGGTCAGTTTTTCGTAACAGGTTACTGAACCACCAACTTTAATGGCGAGTTTATAATATTTTTCGGCGAGTTCTGGTTCGTCATCATATTCATAGACATAACCTTTAGCCAAGTAGCCATCAACTTTAGACAAGTTTTGTAGTTCATTGGCATATTTTAGCGCTTTAGAATTACTTCCGCCTACAATACCTGGTAGAGATACATACAATTCCACCAAAGCCCAACGTGCATCAATATGTTTTGGGTCTAATTCAGCAGCTTTTAAGAAAGAGCTCTTAACATCACCTATAATGGTCAGTGCTTTTAGTTTACTAGTACTTAAGGCCTTCATACCTAAGGCTCCACCATATTTATAATGGTAATTGGCATTGTTTGGGTAAGTCTCTTTTAATTTTTCGTATTGTTCAATGGCTTTATCCCATTTTTTTTGATGTCCATAAGCATCTCCCAAAAGTTCAATAGCTTCTTTATCATCTGGATTAGTTTCTAAAAATGTAAGCATTTCGCTTTGGGCATTTTTAAACTGTTTTTTGACAATAAACGTTGTGGCCTTTTCTTTTGCTGTTTGAGAAAAGCATAGTGATGATATTAAGAATATCCAGAAAAATTTATACATAGCATATTTAAAAACTTAAACAAAAATACAATTAATGGTTTAGTCGTAAAATCTTAATTTAATAACGTTTCGTTTCACTCACAAATTGTTTAACTTCACTCATTGAAACGACACACTCACGTTTTAAAGCTTTTTTTGGAACACCTTTTGAAGGTATTTTGTACAAAACGAAATGAATTCATGAAAACTTATATCTCAATACTAATGCTAATTTGCTTTGCTTCTTTTTCTAATGCCCAGAACGATTTTGAAAGTCAATGGGAAAAAGTCACCAAACTCGAAAAAGATGGACTGACTAAAAGTGCAGCAGAATTAGTTGACACCATCTACAATGACGCTGTTGAAGCTGAAAATAAGCAACAACAAATAAAAGCCTTATTGCACAAGAGTAAATATATGCTTGTGCTGGAGGAAGATGCGCAACTCAATATCGTTAATCTTTTTAAGTCAGAAATTGAAGCTTCAGAAAATATCGTTACCAAGCACCTTTTAGAAAATATGCTGGCAACGATGTATTGGCAATATTTTCAGCAAAACCGATATAAATTTTATAATCGTACTAAAACTGCCGAAAAAGTAGATAATGTGGATTTTAGGACTTGGGATTTGGAAACCTTATTCCATGAAATTCATGTGTATTTTCAACGTTCACTTGAGAATGGCTTATTGCTTCAACAAGAACCTTTAAAAAACTATAGTATGCTTCTACACGAAGCCGAAGGTTCTAAAACTTACAGACCAACCTTATACGATTTGTTGAGCCACAACGCGCTTCAGTTTTATAAGACTGACGAAAATAGCATTACGCAACCAGCTTATAAATTCACCATTGACCAACCTGAATTTATTGCGGATAGCGAACAGTTCATCAACTTGAATCTAACCTCAAAAGATTCAACATCGCTTCAACTACAGGCTTTAAAAATTTATCAAAACCTATTAAAGTTTCATCGTGATGACACCATTACAAAAGCTTTTGTTGATGTAGATTTAGAACGCTTAAATTTTGTGGCGCAACATGCCACCTTTCAGAATAAAGAAGCTTTATTGCTCCAAACTTTAAAAGGAAAAGCAGACGCTCTTAAAAACAATCCGCTTTCAGCACTTTATAATTTTGAAATTGCCTCGGTTTACAAAGCAATGGGAAACCGCTACAATAGTAATCCAGATGGAAGTAAAGTGGATGACACCAACCGTTGGAAGCTAAAAGAGGCTTTGGAAATATGTGAAAGTGTTATTTTAAAATTTCCTGAAAGTGATGGCGCAAAACAATGTAAAATCCTAAAAAAGCAAATTCTACTGCCAAACATAAGACTTCAGGCTGAAGAATATATTCCGATCAATTCTGCATCACGAATTTTAGTGAGCTACAGCAATCTCACCAGTTTAGATTTCAATATTTATAAGGTCAGTAAAAACCAATTAGAGAACTATAATAAGTCTTATAATGCTGAAGAAAAAAGTAAGTTTTTCAGCAAGTTGAGTCCAATAAAATCATTTTCCAACACTTTAAAATCCGAAAACGACTACCAAGAACACACTACGGAAATCATTGTGCCAGAATTGGCAAATGGCCTATATCTTATAAAAGCAGATACCAAAACCAATGATGTTTTTGCGGCTTCTCATATTCAGGTGACGGATTTAGCGTTATTGGAAAGCAATCAAAATGATGTGGTGAATTATCAGCTCATCAACAGAAGGAACGGAGCTACAATTGTAGATGCTGCAATTACCATTACCTACCGAAACAATAGAAACAAACTGTTATCCAAAACATACACTACAGACCGTTTTGGAAAATTTAAGTTCAACAAAAACAGTAGTTATTACAGAGCTGTAGAAGTCCGCGTGAATCACAAAGACGAAACCGCCTACTTTGGTGATTACCATATTGGCAGAAAATACCAAACACGAGAAAACAAGGACACCAAATACAGCGTTTTTCTGTTTACGGATCGTAGCATTTACAGACCTGGACAAACCGTTTATTTTAAAGGTATTGCCACAGCTACCAAAGATGGAAATACTGAGGTTTTTGCGAATGAAGATGCCAAAGTAAAACTCAAAAACGTTAACGGTGAAGTGGTTAGTGAACTCACATTAAAAACCAATGAATTCGGTTCGGTGAGTGGTGAATTTATTTTACCTAACGATGGACTTACGGGCAACTACTCCATAGAGATGTTCAGCGGAAGAAATGGCTATACCTATTTCTCAGTTGAGGAATACAAACGCCCGAAATTTAAACCAGAATTTCAACCCATTACCGAAACTTTCAAAGTTAACGACAGCATTATCGTAAATGGCTTAGCCAAGGCTTTTGCTGGTAGCAATATCACAGATGCCAAGGTGGTTTACCGTGTGAATCGCCAAGTACAATACCCAACTTGGTGGTATTGGAGACGACCAGGTCATTTCAATGCCGAAGCGCAAGAAATCACGTTTGGTGAAACTAAAACCAATGATAAAGGTGAGTTTAAAATCACTTTTAAAGCCATACCAGATGAGAGTGTCTCAAAAGACAATTTACCAATTTTTAGATACGAAGTCACTGCAGATGTTACCGATATTAATGGAGAAACACGTTCCGTAAGTACAACGGTTAATGTGGGTTATCATGCCGTGACTTTACAGATTTCAGCACCAAACACTATTGATAAATCGAAAAAAGCAATTGAAATCTCTCTAAATTCCATGAATTTGAATGGAGAGGAAGTTCCTGCAAAGGGAACATTGAAGATTTATAAGCTAAACGCACCTGATCAGGTATTGCGAGAAAGACCTTGGAATGCACCAGATTACCAAGTGATTTCCAAAGAGGAATTTAAACGCTTATTTCCTCACGATCCTTACAATAATGAGCACCTGATGACTAATTGGGAAAAAGGAGAGGAAGTTTTCAGTACATCATTCGATACTGAAGAAGAAAAGACCATAACGCTTAAAAAGTTGAGAAAATGGGATTCTAGCAAGTATATCATTATTGCCGAAAGCGAAGACAAGTATGGGCAAGAGGTAAAGGATGAAGTCTTTACAACACTTTACAGCGATGATGACAAAACCGTTGCCGACAACCAATTATTTGAAGCCACTTTAGACAAGGAGAGTTACAACGTTGGTGATATAGCAAAGCTAACCTTGGGCTCTGCTGCCAAAGATATTACCATTACGGTTGAAGTTGAAAAAGATGGTAAAATCATTGTCACGCAATTGGTAAAACTGAGCAATTCTAAGCAAACGATAACCATTCCCGTATTAGAAGGTGATGTCGGAGGATTTGAAGTTCATGCAAGTTTTGCGGCTTTCAATAGTTATATAGCACAACGTTTTGGAGTGAATGTGCCTTATCCAAAAACCGATTTAGAGATTGAAACCACCACGTTTAGGGATAAATTACAACCAGGACAAGATGAAACCTGGAGCTTTAAAATTAAAGGCCCAAAAGGAGATAAGGTTTCTGCTGAATTATTAGCAAGCATGTACGATGCCTCATTGGATGAATTTAGAACACACGACTGGAATTTTAATCCAATTCACAGAAGGTATTACTCTGGTAGAATAAACAAAAACCATAGGCAGAGTTTTGGCAATACGAGTTTTAGGGTATTTAACCGTTTTGAACAAATTGCGAATTATAGCTCACAAAACTATGACCAGTTGAATTGGTTTGGGTTTTATTTTAAGTATGGTAGAACTCGTTATTTGACGAGAGGAATAGCTTCTGGTCTTGAAGTTGAGGCAGCTGTTAGTGAAGCATTTGAATCTGACGAAAATTTAGAGTCAGTAGTTGTTATGGATTCTGAAAGCAAAAAGGCTTTAGTTTACAATAGTGTCACAGAACAAAGCGGAGGAACCATTATAGCTGAAAGAAATCCAAAAGAAGAAAAAGTTGATTCTGATAATATCCAAATCCGAAAAAACCTAAACGAAACAGCCTTCTTCTTTCCGCATTTACAAACCGATGCAGAAGGTAATGTAAGTTTTAATTTTAAAGCTCCAGAAGCCTTAACCAAATGGAAACTGCAATTATTGGCACATACCAAAACTTTGGAAAGTGCAGTTACACAATTGGAAGCTGTTACTCAAAAAGAGTTAATGGTGATTCCAAATGCACCTCGATTTTTACGTGAGGGAGACCAAATTACCATTAGTACTAAAATTGCTAATCTTACTGATAATGAGCTAACTGGTATGGCTAAATTAGAATTGACAGATGCTGTTACTGGAAAAGATATTTCTAAGGACATACTGGTCGTTGAGCGTAGTCGAAACGACAATTCTGAAGATGGCACTTCGACTTCGCTCAGCGCCCAGAACTTTTCTGTCGACGCAAATGGAAACACACAAGTCTCATGGTCTTTGGCAATTCCAGAAGGTTTACAAGCCGTACAATACAAAGTCATTGCAAAAGCTGGTGATTTCAGTGACGGCGAACAAAACGCTTTACCAGTCTTATCAAATAGAATGCTAGTCACAGAAACACTACCAATGTGGGTACGTTCTAATCAGACGAAGATGTTTACGTTAGATAAATTGAAAAACCAGACATCGACGACGCTCAGTCACCATAAATTGACCTTGGAGATGACGTCCAACCCAGCTTGGTATGCGGTTCAGGCGTTGCCTTACTTAATGGAATATCCTTATGATTGTAATGAGCAGACGTTTGCACGTTATTATTCAAATGCGTTGGCGCAACATATTGTAAAGTCTAATCCAAAAATTGAAGCCGTTTTTAACCAGTGGAAGTCTTCAGATGCGCTTTTAAGTAATTTGGAAAAGAATGAAGAATTGAAGTCAATATTAATCCAAGAAACACCTTGGTTACGCGATGCACAATCTGAAACGGAACAGAAAAAACGCATCGGATTGTTATTCGATCTTAATAAAATGAATAATGAACTGAGTTCAGCCTTACGTAAACTGAAACAAAACCAATTACCATCTGGTGCTTGGCCTTGGTTTAATGGCGGCTATGCGAATCGTTACATTACGCAACACATTATTTCTGGTTTTGGTCACTTGAAACAACTCAATGTCATTCAGAGCGACAGCGAAGAATCTCAAATGATTCAAAACGCCATACAATACCTTGATGCGGAATTTGTAAAAGAATACAAAGATATCAGAAAGTACAATAAGGATGTTGATTTGAACAAGGACCATCTGTCTCACATGCAATTGCATTATTTGTATGTCCGCAGTTTGTATCCTGAAATAAAAGCTTCAAAAGAAGTGGAAACCATCATGGATTATTACAAAGGTCAGATTCAAAAGTATTGGTTAAAACGTTCATTGTATGCCAAAGGGTTAATGACTTTAACCATGCACAGAATGAACGATGATGCCACTGCTGGCAAAATTCTAAAATCATTAAAAGAAAACAGCATCACTTCTGAGGAACTAGGCATGTATTGGAAATCTAACACCAACTCATGGCATTGGTACCAAGCACCAATCGAAACCCAAGCCCTGTTGATTGAAGCATTTGCTGAAGTTGGTAATGTCATTCAGAGCGAAGCGAAGAATCTCGAAGACATCGACAACCTAAAAATCTGGTTGCTAAAAAACAAGCAAACCAATAGCTGGAAAACCACAAAAGCAACGACGGAAGCTGTTTACGCCTTATTATTACAAGGCAGCGATTGGCTAAGCGTTACCGAAATGGTAGATGTGAAGGTTGGTGATGAAACTATTTCACCAGAGACTTTAGACGACGTAAAACTTGAAGCTGGTACTGGCTACTATAAAACATCATGGACAGGTTCTGAAATTGAACCAGAAATGGCGGATGTCACTATTTCCAAAAAGAATGATGGCATTGCTTGGGGAGCGATGTACTGGCAATATTTTGAGGATTTGGATAAAATCACCTCGGCAGAGACTCCTTTAAAACTGAGTAAGAAATTGTTCTTAAAAACCAATACAGATAAAGGTGAGGAAATTTCTGAAATCACTTCAGATACTAAATTAAAGGTTGGTGATTTAGTTAGAGTGCGAATAGAACTAAGAACGGATCGCTCTATGGAATTTGTACACCTTAAGGATATGCGTGCTGCAGGTTTTGAGCCAATTAATGTATTGTCTCAATACAAATGGCAAGATGGATTGGGTTACTACGAAAGCACTAAAGATGCCGCTACCAATTTCTTTATGGATTATCTACCAAAAGGTGTTTATGTGTTTGAATACGACCTAAGAGTAAACAATGCTGGTAATATGAGTAATGGTATTAGTACAATTCAATGTATGTATGCGCCTGAGTTTAGTAGCCATAGTGAGGGAGTTAGGGTTAATGTTGAATAGTTGTCTCGCTAAGGCGCTAAGACGCAAAGATTGAAAACCTTTAAACTGACTCGTCGTTGCGAGTTCATTTGTCTTTGCGTCTTTGCGACTTTGCGAGTTCTTTATTTACTACTAGGAGGCGTCGTCGGACGCACTTCAATTTTACTAGGTAAGGTTCTCGGATTCATTTTTAATAAATCGATGACCAGTTCACCGATATCTTCAATCTGAATTTTCCAAGCATCTTTATCACTAGGCTCATTACCATTAAAGTGTGTAGAAACCGAACCTGGCATAATGGTACTCACTTTAACTCCATACTTACGCAAATCCAACATTACCGCTTGCGTAAATCCGGTAACACCAAATTTACTCGCATTATAAGCAGAGCCACCAGCAAAGAAATTCGTTCCTGCTAAACTTGAAATGGTGATGTAATAACCTTTTGTGTTTTTAAGTGCATCGACACTGGCCTTTATGGAATTAAAAGCACCTGTAAGATTAGTGTCTATAACTTGGTTCCATTGCTCTGAAGTTAAATCCTCTATACTTCCAAAATGGCCAAGACCAGCATTAGCAATAACAATATCTAATTGCCCAAAGGTCTTTATAGCTTGATTAACCGCTTCTTTTTGGCTATCGAGTTGCCTCACATCTGCTTGAACACCAATGATAGAACCTGTACTGTTGGTTTTTGTTGCTAATTCTTCCGCTACTTCGTCTGCTGCATCTTTGCTCCTACTGGTTATAACTACTTTTAAGCCTTGATTGAGCAAAGCTTCTGCCACACCATATCCTATACCTTTTGTACCACCTGTAATGAGTGCTACTTTTCCTTTTAAATTGTCCATGTTTATTTTTTTGATTTCATTCAAAATTACGAAACCAATGAGGAAACCTGAAGTTTAAAATGTTAGGGAAATGATAAAGTTATTCTTTAGGCGGATAACCCTCAAAAATTTTATCTACCAATTTAGCCAAAGTAGCTTCGCGTTTTTCAACTGAAGCGTTTCCTTTGTAAGTACTCTCACTAACGGCTTGCCAAAAAAGTCTTTCATTTTGGTTTTTATCTACAAAATCGATGGTGATCTCTCTTGTGTATTTGTTAGCGTTTAAAGGCACTCCAACAGAAACACCTCCAAAGCCTCCGCCTCTACCTCCACCGACACCAACACCAACATTAGGGCTATTTCGGTTCATCAACTCCCTACTTTGAATATCGATATAAAAATCTGGGTTGTCGGATCGTTTCAGACCCATTGAGGACAATTTAGTATCTATAGTACTTATGATACGAATACTATCAAACTTGCTTAAACCCGTCTGCATATCATCAAAATAGTCGTAGGTTTTGTATTGCGTAAAGTCTGTGGATGTTTCGTAGTCGTAGTTGACAAAGGTTGTTCCACAGGAAGTAAATAACAAGGCTAGTATAATAAACTTGAAAGCTTTCATTTTTTTATTTTAAAGATAACGAAAAATAGATTCAGCATAAAGCACGGCAAAACAGAAAGGTACACTTTAACTATTCTCCATCAGAATTAGGCTCAACAACTTTGGTCAATGAGGAAGAAATGATTCCGGTAGGTATAGCAACAATGCCTAAGCCAATAAGGAGAATAATAAAGGTAAATACTCGCCCACCAACCGTAATAGGATATACATCACCATATCCTACGGTAGTCAAGGTGACGATAGACCACCAAAGGCTGTCGAAAATAGATGAAAAATGCTCTGGTTGTGCTTCGTTTTCAAAATAATAGATCCCAATGGCCGCAAAATATATTAAGACCAAAGTGACACCCATAAAAAGGACAATCTGTTCTTTTGCCAAAATCATTGCTTTGGTAAAATGACGCATGGCCTTATTGTAGCGCACCAATTTTAAAAGTCTAAACAATCTGAACATTCGCAATACTCGCAACGAGCGCAAATCCACACCAAATGACAGATAGAATGGCAGTATGGCGAAGAAATCTATTAGACCAAAAAAGCTGAAAATAAACTTTGGTTTGTTATCTGCTACGTAGATTCTGGCTAAATATTCAAGCGTAAATATTATGACACAAAAAATCTCAATAGAATTGAGTATAACTTTAGTCTGTGGTTTTAAGTTGGGTAAGGTTTCAATAGAAAATGTAATAACCGATAAAACAATTAACACCTGAATAAAAACCGCAAAGCTCTTACTGAGCTTATTGTCGTTATATTCTACGATGCTTTTGACGGTTTCTTTCATTGAAGCGCAAATGAGAGTTTAGTCATTCAACATTTTCCAAAGTTTATCTTTTAATTCGGTCAATCCTTGCTGTGCTACAGAAGAGATAAACATATAATCACTTTCTAAATCTTTGTCTAATATAGTGGAAATTTCAGATTTGAGTTCTTCGTCCAACATATCGGATTTAGATATACAAACAAATCGTTCTTTATCCAACATCTCAGGATTATATCGTCTAAGTTCATCGACCAAAATTTCATACTGCTCAACTATATCCTTAGCATCTGCAGGAATCAAAAACAATAGAATGGAATTCCGTTCTATATGTCTTAAAAAGTAATAGCCAAGTCCTTTACCTTCTGCTGCTCCTTCAATAATACCAGGAATATCAGCCATTACAAACGATTGAAAATCGCGATACTCTACAATACCCAAATTTGGTTTTAAAGTCGTAAACTCATAGTCAGCAATCTTAGGTTTCGCTGCCGTTAACACCGACAATAATGTCGATTTTCCTGCATTTGGAAACCCCACCAAACCAACATCAGCCAATACCTTAAGCTCTAAGGTAATATTTCTTTCTTCTTGTGGAATACCTGGCTGTGCATAACGTGGAGTTTGATTGGTCGAACTTTTAAAATGCCAATTGCCACGACCACCTTTACCACCTTCAGCGACTATTTTTTCCTCACCGTCTTCGGTAATTTCAAAAAGTATGTCGTTGGTTTCCGTATCTCTTACAACGGTCCCTAGTGGTACTTCTACAATTGCATCTTCTCCATCAGCTCCTGTACTTCTTCCAGAACTACCATGTTCACCATGGCCAGCTTTAATGTGGCGCTTAAATTTTAAGTGAATGAGTGTCCAAAGGTTAGAGTTTCCTTTTATAATGACATGGCCACCACGACCACCATCTCCACCATCTGGTCCGCCTTTTGCTATATATTTTTCACGATGTAAATGCGTAGAGCCTTTACCTCCGTTACCAGAAGAGACGTGCATTTTTACGTAGTCTACAAAATTTCCTTCAGTCATCTAATACGTTTAATTGTTTATTCGTTGTGTCGTTTATTTGAGAAGAAACTTCGAAACATTTCACTTTATCAAATAAACGAATAAACGCATTAACTAGAGTTTATCAAGAACGGTACTTAAACGTTCTGTAATATCCTCAATACTTCCTACTCCATCAACACCAAAGTATTTATCTTGATCTGAATAGTAGTCTTTTAATATCGCCGTTTTGTTGTAGTATTCCTTGATACGGTTTCTGATAATACTTTCATCAGCATCGTCAGCTCTTCCACTAGTTTCGCCTCGTTTTAACAAGCGTTCTACCAAAACTTCATCATCAACTTCTAGTGCAACCATAGCATTGATTTGGGAATCTTTTGAATCCATCAACTCATCTAAAGCTTTAGCTTGTGCGTTGGTTCTTGGGAAACCATCAAAAATAAAACCTTTAGCACCGGCATTTTTTTCAACCTCTTTATTCAGCATATCAATAGTCACCTGATCTGGAACCAATTCCCCCTTATCCATATAGGACTTTGCTAACATACCTAAGGCCGTCTCATTTTTGATATTAAATCTAAAGACATCTCCTGTAGAAATGTGTATTAAATCATACTTTTCCTTTAAGAAATTAGCTTGTGTCCCTTTTCCTGCACCTGGAGGTCCAAATAGCACGATGTTCGTCATGTGTTGTGTTGTTTTTAATTGATATACGTTTGGTAAATCCCTTCCTAGTCCATTGTAATCGAGTCCGTAACCGACAATGAATTTATTCGGAATTTCAATACCTACATAGTGAAGTTTAAAATCCTTATCATAAGCTTCAGGTTTGTAAAATAAGGTGGCTATTAGCAGTTCTTTTACATTTTCATTTTTGAAAATGCGGTGGACTTCCTCTAGCGTCTTACCTGAATCTATGATGTCTTCTAAAATAACGACGGTTCTGCCTGTTAAATCTTGGGTCAACCCAATCAATCGTTGAATATCTTCGGTAGATTTAACTCCTTCGTAAGATGCCAACTTAATAAATGTGACTTCACAAGGTTTTGGATACTTCTTTACAAAATCACTCACAAACATAAATGACCCATTTAAAATACCCACAAAAACCGGCATTTCGTCTCCTAAGTCTGTAGAAATAGCATCTACCATTTTATCTACCGCAGCATCAATTTCTTGCTCAGAGATAAAAGGTTTAAAGTATAAATCGTGAAGCTTTATCACAGCCTAATTATTTTAGAAATGCAAAGATAATCAAATGATTGAGGATTGACGATTTTTTGAAATACGAATTTAACTGCATGTCTCATATTTAATGTATTTTTGTAACGAATAAATATTGAATTTTTAAAGATTCCCTCCTATCTGGAGAATAAATATGAATTACTTTTCTTCAAACTTTAAATTAGGTATTCTTGGTGGTGGTCAATTGGGCAAAATGATACTTTACAACACACGCAAATTTGATATTTACACCTGTGTGTTAGACCCGAGCAAAGAAGCACCTGCAAGATTGGCTTGTGATGAGTTTACAGTAGGTGATCTAATGGATTATGACAGTGTGATTAACTTCGGAAAAAATGTCAATGTCCTCACCATCGAAATTGAAAACGTTAACGTTGATGCGCTTGAAAAACTTGAAGATGAAGGTGTAAAGGTTTTTCCAGCTTCAAAGACATTAAGGACAATTCAAAATAAAGCGACTCAAAAATTATTTTATCGCGATCATAATATTCCAACAGCAGATTTTTCGAGATTCGCTCATCCTTCAGAAATTGAAGATGCTGTGGATAATGGAGGTTTAAGTTATCCTTTTGTATGGAAAAGTGCTCGATTTGGCTATGATGGTCAAGGTGTTAAAGTTATTAGATGGGCTACGGATTTGGTTGATTTGCCAAATGTGGAATGTATAGCAGAAAAATTGATTCCGTTTAAAAATGAATTGGCTGTTATTGTTGCCAGAAATACAGAAGGGCATTTAAAAACCTATCCTGTGGTTGAGATGGAGTTTCATCCTGAAGCCAATCAGGTAGAATATGTCATTTGCCCAGCTCGTATTCCTGACGCTATTGCCAAAAAAGCAGAATTAGTAGCTTTAAAAGTTGCATCTGCCTTTAAGCATGTTGGGCTGTTGGCTGTTGAAATGTTTCAAACCGAAGATGATGAAATTCTGGTTAATGAAGTAGCGCCAAGACCTCATAACTCTGGTCACTATAGTATTGAAGCTAGTTATACAGACCAGTTTGAACAGCATCTTAGATGTGTTTTAGGATTACCATTAGGCAACACGGAAAGCAAAGTCGCTGGAGTTATGGTCAATCTAGTAGGTGCTGAAGGTCATACAGGAAATGTACTTTACAAAAATATTGAAGACATTATGGCGATGGCTGGAGTAACACCTCATATCTATGGTAAAAAACAAACAAGACCTTTCCGAAAGATGGGTCATGTTACAATAGTTGATAAAGATATTGCAAAAGCACGTGAAGTGGCAGAAAAGGTAAAACGAACAATTGAAGTAATCAGTGAATAAATCATGAGTAAAGTAGGCGTAATAATGGGAAGTAAAAGCGATTTGCCAGTGATGCAAGACGCTATAGATATTTTAAAAGGTTTTGATATTGAAGTGGAGGTCGATATCGTTTCAGCACATCGTACACCAGATAAGTTATTTGACTATGGCAAAAATGCCCATACCAGAGGTATAAAAGTGATTGTTGCTGGTGCTGGTGGAGCTGCACATTTACCAGGAATGGTCGCTTCTCTATCACCTTTGCCTGTAATTGGTGTTCCTGTAAAAAGCAGTAATTCTATTGATGGTTGGGATTCGGTGCTTTCCATTTTGCAAATGCCAGGTGGAGTTCCTGTAGCTACCGTAGCTCTAAATGGAGCAAAGAACGCTGGGATTTTAGCCGCACAAATTTTAGGTAGCTCAGACCAATGTATTTTAGATAAAATCGTGGTCTATAAAGAAGGGTTAAAAGCCAAGGTAATAGATTCTGCCAAAGACCTATAAAAAAGCCTCAACCGGAGTCGAGGCTTTAAGCTATTAACCAATTTCTCAGAGTAAACCATTATCACTCTGAAAATATGCTGCAAAAATAACCAAACTTAAGGTCTTAATCTATTATTACGTTCTTAAATATGCGTTAAAATTCAGATAATCAATTAGATAAGTAAGAAAAATTAGACATTTCATAATATGACTATTCTAAATCAGCCATTTGGCACCAAATATAATTCTGCACCTTTTTCAAAAATAAAAGACGAAGACTTTCTTCCGGCTTTTAAAACTGCTATTAAAAAAGCTAAATCAGAAATTGATGCTATTGTTAAAAATGAGGCAAATCCAACATTTGAAAACACCATTGAAGCCTTAGATTATTCTGGTGAGGAATTAGACCGAATTTCGAGCATTTTTTTCAATTTGAATTCTGCTGAAACCAACGATAAAATTCAAAAGATCGCACAAGAAGTGTCACCTCTACTTTCAGAATTTAGTAACGACATTACTTTAAATGAAGATTTATTCAAACGTGTTAAAGCGGTTTATGATTCAAAATCAGACTTAGATCTAACCACAGAGCAAGAGACCCTTCTCGATAAAAAATATAAAGGTTTTTCAAGAAATGGTGCCAATCTACCCAAAGACAAAAAGGAAAAACTGCGTGCCATAGACAAAGAATTAAGTCAATTGAAATTAAAGTTCGGAGAGCACATTTTAGCTGAAACCAACAAATTTGAAATGCACCTTACAGATGAATCTGAAGTTTCAGGATTGCCAGATGGTGCAAAAGAAGCCGCAAAGCAATTGGCTGAATCTAAAGGTAAAGACGGTTGGCTGATTACTTTAGATTATCCGAGCTACATTCCGTTTATGACCTATGCAGACAATCGTGAGTTGCGAGAAAAGCTATCGAAGGCGTTCGGCAGCAAAGGTTTTCATAATGATGAATTAGACAATCAAGATATTGTATTGCGAATTGCAAATCTTCGTTTTGAGCGTGCACAACTTTTGGGCTATAAAACCCATGCGCATTTTGTACTAGAAGAGCGCATGGCGGAAACACCTGAAAAAGTCAATGCGTTTTTAGAAGAATTATTGGAAAAGGCAAAGCCTGCAGCAGAAAACGAATTCAAAAAACTTGAAAGTTTTGCTAAAGATTTAGACCACATAGATCAACTTCAAAAATGGGATTCTGCTTATTATTCTGAAAAGTTGAAACAAAAATTATTCGATTTAGATGACGAAAAATTGAAGCCTTATTTTAAGTTAGAAAATGTCATCAATGGTGCGTTTATCGTTGCCGAAAAATTATATGGATTACAGTTTGAAGACATCAAAACCATAGACAAATATCACGAGGATGTTCTCACATATAAAGTGACTGATAGTGAAGGCCAATTGGTATCCATTTTTTATGCCGACTTTTTCCCAAGAGCTGGTAAGCGCAACGGAGCTTGGATGACGTCCTACAAACCACAGATGGTTAAGAACGGTGAGAATGAAAGGCCTCACGTCTCTATCGTCTGTAACTTTACAAAACCTACCAAAAGCAAGCCCTCTTTATTAACCTTTAATGAGGTAACAACTTTATTCCATGAATTTGGTCATGCTTTACATGGTATGTTGGCAAACACAACATATCCGAGTTTATCTGGTACCAATGTATATTGGGACTTTGTGGAATTACCTAGTCAGGTTTTAGAAAACTGGTGTTACGAGGAAGAGTCGCTAAAACTATTTGCCACCCATTATGAAACCGGAGAGGTTATTCCGATGGATCTCATTGAAAAAATTAAAGCCTCCTCTACCTTTCATGAAGGTATGCAGACCTTAAGACAGATTAGTTTTGGATTACTGGACATGGCTTGGCATGGAATTGACCCTTCAAGTATCAGTGATGTAAAACAACATGAACTAAAGGCTTTTGAAGGCACAAAACTTTATCCAGATGTTGGCGAGAATTGTATGAGCACCGCTTTTGCACATATCTTTCAGGGAGGTTATTCTTCTGGGTATTACAGTTATAAGTGGGCAGAAGTTTTGGATGCAGATGCCTTTGAGTATTTTAAGGAGGAAGGCATCTTTAGCAAAACGGTTGCAGAAAAATTCAAGTCTTTTGTTTTATCGCAAGGAGGTACAGAAAACCCTATGGTGTTGTATAAAAAATTCAGAGGAAAAGAACCACAACCAGATGCTTTATTAAGACGTGCTGGATTGATTGAGAAGCGGTAAATTTTAGAAAAAATTTGCTAGAATTTGACGCCAAAGTCTAGACGAAACGTACTAATCTAAAGAAATAAGTGATTAGTTTGTTCGTTATCTATCTATGAAGCTTGTAAAATTTCTTGGTCATTTATCTATTGTTTTGATACTGACCGTCCTTACTCAAGTTGGTGGAATTATATGGCTAATATCTCTTGTCATTGCTATAAAATTCAAAAAGAAGAAACGTTATGTATTTCTTAGTCTGTATTTAATATGCAACCTCATCATTGTACCACCTGTGGCTTCGCTTTTTGGAAGAGTACAACTTCCTTGGTTTAATGACAATCTAGCACCTAGAAATTGGTTTTATCCTTTAGCATTCAGGAACTATGTGAATCCAGAGTTACGAGACTTACTTTTGAAAAGTTCTAAGTCAAGTGGAATACAAATAACATATCTCGATGCTAATTTTCCGTTCTTAGATGGTTTTCCACTGCTACCTCATCTAAGTCATGACAATGGTAAAAAAGTTGATTTAAGTTTTCAATATACCAATGAAGATGGGACAAAAACCAATAAAAAACCATCATTCTTGGGTTATGGCACTTATGTAAGTTCTAATAACAGAATATCTCAAAGCTGTTTAGAAAAAGGATATTGGCAATATGATTTCCCAAAGTATTTAGCATTTGGATTACATAACGATTTACAATTTGATTCTAAATCTACTCGATCATTAATACAAACCCTATCCTCTCATTCTGAAACTCAAAAAGTATTTATTGAACCCTACTTGAAGCAATCTTTAGGCTTAGAGAATGAAACTAGAGTTAGATTTCATGGCTGCCAAGCCGTAAGACATGATGATCATATTCATTTACAAATAAAATAAACTTTCAATAATTATTGAAAGTTTAAAAATTATTGTATATTTGTACTATGGAATATAAAGAGGCAAAAGAAAAATTCATAAGTACTTGGGGAAGTTTAGGCTCACTTTGGGGCATAAACAAAGCCATGGCACAGATACAGGCTTTGCTTTTTATTTCCACAAAACCTCTGTCTATGGAAGATATTATGGAGGATCTTAAAATCTCTCGTGGTAACACCAGCATGAATTTAAGACAACTCATGGATTGGGGAATTGTAACCAAAGTCTTGGTGTCTGGTGAGCGCAGAGAATATTTTACTACAGAAAAAGACGTACAAGAGTTGGCACGTATCGTTGCCAAAGAGCGAAGCCGAAGAGAAATAAAGCCTGTAATAAAAGTTTTGGACGAAGTCTCTTCCATTAAAGATGACGGTACAGAAAACACTAAAGAATTGATAAAACAAACTAAAGCTTTAAGAGAATTGACAGATGATTTGGACACACTGATGAACAAGCTTGTAAATCAAAAACAAAATTGGTTAACAAAATCGGTTTTTAAACTGATGAAGTAGTCAATATATTTTTTTTATCAAACTTTCAATTTTTTCTGAAAATTTAAAAACAATAGAATTATGAAGTTATTGTACCAATTTAACAAGATCTGTTTAATTATAAACCTAATCCTTTACCTAACCTTCTTTTTTGGACTATATGCTCAAATTGTATTAGGTGGAATTCAAGTTATAAGCGCAATAGGACTTTTTTTCATATGGAAGAAGTTTAAAGATAACCATAAAAAGCAATTTTTAATATACTGGATCTTGGTATCTCTTTATGGAATTGCCTGGTTATCAGAAATCCAGCTCAACGATTTTTGGTGGTTAAGTATTATAGTTATTCCAATGTCTATTGCTATCTATTTTGTTTGGTTATTAAATAATTTAAAAAATATTAATGATGAAAACAGATATTCCTAATTGGCTCATTATTCTTGGTGGATGCGGTCAAATATTCACAGCGCTTATTTATCCGTACATAAGACATAAGGTTTTTGATTGGTATAATGATGTTAAACAGTTAAAACCATTGAATCAAGAAATCGCTAAAACCTATGGTAGATACATACAAGGGCTTAATTTCTCTTTTGGTCTAATTGCTATCATTATTCCATCTGATTTAAAAAATGGAACAAATTTATCAATTGCAATAACAGGTCTCATTGCAGCTTATTGGGTGGGTAAAGTAGCTACTCAAATTGCCTATTATCCCATGTATGAAATACCTCAAAAAGTTATCTTTAAAATTGGAAGCTATTTCATGAACTTTCTATTTACACTATTCGCTGTAGTTTATACATGGCTACTGCTATATAACATTTACGAAACCATTTAAATCATGAAGGCACAATCAATTACATACACAACGGATTCTGAACATAACAAAATAGAAATGGTAGATTTCTACAACGAAGCTACCGAAGACTACGAATTCTGGAGCAACGATTACAATATGCACTTTGGGTATTTTATCCCGTTTAAAACCAATCCGTTTAAACGTGATTCTATGCTCAATGAAATGAATAGTCAAGTACTTAAACGCTTACATATTGGTAAATCCAAAACCCGTTTGGTTGATATGGGCTGCGGCATGGGAGCCACAATGAGACATGCCCTAAAGCAATACAAAAATATCATTGCCTATGGAATAACACTTTCCGATTTTCAGGTGAAACAAGGTAATGAACTTCTTAAAGGCAAAAACGGAATTATACTCAAAGAAAACTATAACCATACATCATTTCAATCCAACACGTTTAATTCAGCGGTCGCTATAGAAAGTTTATGTCATTCTGGTCATGATTATAAATCATTAAAGGAAGCACATCGTATTTTAAAACCTGGCGGACGCTTTGTAATTGCAGATGCTTTCTTGAAAAAAGATCAATCTAAGCTGTGTAGAGGTGGCAAATACTCTTATAAAAAACTATGTAGCCATTGGAGCTTAGAAAAATTAGAAACACATGGCTACATAAGAGAAAAACTAGAAGCACTAGGCTTTATTGACATTAAAGTAGAAAACGTTTCATTTAAGGTTGCACCTTCAGTTTTGCACGTACCTTTTGCCATTACAGGATTTATCTTAAAAAAGCTCTTTAACTTTAAAAGATTAAAGCAAGAAAGTTTTCATAATCTAAAAGGGTCATTTTACGCCTTGCTATCTGGCCTTCATATGAGAAGTTTCGGGTATTATATCATCAGTGCTACCAAAGCTAATTAATAAGTTGGCTTATATTAGAAGTTAATATTTTATCCTATTTTTGGTCTTGCAATGATATTCTAAATGACTAATCATAAACTAGATCCCAATAACTGGATAAAACTTTATTCTGACTATCTCTTTAACTACACGATTTCGCGAGTTAACAATAGAGAGATTGCTCAAGATTTGGTTTCTGAAACATTTTTGGCAGGACTCAAGGCCATGAAAAACTTTAAGGGTGAAGCTAGTGAGCGTACGTGGCTAATTTCAATTTTAAAGCGTAAGATCATTGATTACTATCGTAAAATAAATTCTAAAAAAGGCCAGGCAGAAGTAAGAATGAGCTATAGTAACCATACAGATGCTGAAGGTGATTGGCTAGAAGAACGCGTTGCAGATCCTTTTGATAAAACGGCCGAAGACCGATTGGAAAATTCAGAATTGGGCGATGCCATTTACGATTGTATCTCCAAACTACCTGAAAAACAAGCCCAAGTTTTTAAAATGAAAACAATTTTGGGCTACGAAACTGAAACAATTTGTAATGAATTAAATATCACTGCGTCTAATCTTTGGGTAATCATTCACAGAGCAAGAACAGCTTTGGCAGATTGCATGGAAGAAAAATGGTTTTAAAATATAATAAACCCTTCTCTTAGGAAGGCTAGAATAGAAATGAAAAAAAGTTTTTTATTTATAAGTTGTGAGGAAGCAAAGCATATTTGTGACAAAAGACAATATGCTGAAGCTACAACATTGGAGCGAATTAAACTTGCTCTTAGGCTTTCTTGGTGCCGTATAACTAGAGCTTATTCCAGCAAAAACAACAAATTGACTGAAGCACTACAAAAGGCTGAAGTCAGTTATTTAAGAAATGATGAGCGAAGTAAGCTTCAACAACAGTTTGAAGAAGAATTAGCCAAGTACCAATAATATTACGAGCCACATAATCGGCAAACCCTCCACCCAAAAAGCACTATAGTATTTAGATTGGCGCTTGTTGGAAAACACCACAAACAGAAGCGTCACAAATACCATTACTAATGTAGAAAGTATTGCATTTGCTGATAGCTCATCTTTAAAATACTCTAAAAAGAAAAACACCATTAACAACAAAACACCTGTGATTTTTGTGTTTTTGATTCCTATTTTTTGAGGAATAGTTCCCAATTTTAAACTGTCAAAATTCAAGTCCCTTATCTCAAAAGGCAACATTAATACAATGACTAAAATAAAGCGCTGTACAGTTGTTATTATAACATCAGAATCAATCGCAACGCCCAATTCAATCAAAGGCAAAAGCGCAGTTGTAAACGCCCAAACCAAAGCTATTACATAAATTTTCAACCCGCTTATCTCTCGTAAATTCATCTGGCTGTCCCTAAAATAACTCATAGGCAATAAAGGCACAGCATACAAAAACGTAATAAGACCAAACACGGATAAATATATCAAGGTTTTTAGATTGAGTTGAAACGCATAATAGCACATAGCAACAAATGCAAGAAGTGAGAATATTTGAATAGCTTTTAGCCATCCCGCTAAACTTCTATGGTGAAACTTAGCCACTCCAAAATATTTTACAAAGTTATAACCTGTAATGGTTGCAAAAAAGACAAAGTAAAGCACACTTTCGTCATAATTCAGTCCAAACTGTAACAAGGTTATCCAAGTAAAGGCATATACAGCCAGTGCTGCATGTATACTGCTATTAAGATAAAAATCAACAATGGCTTTTAAAACCTTCATAAAACAAAAATAGGCAATGTGTTAATAACCCTTGCTTTCCGTTAAAAACTTTAGTTTTCATTAACTAATTAAAAGAGGTAAAGCTGTATTTTTGCAAAACTAAACAAACACAACATTTTTTAATGGACACAACCTCTTTTGCACTTAGACATATAGGCCCAAGTTCTCAAGAACAAAAAGACATGCTAAATACCATTGGCGTGAGTAGTATAGACCAATTGGTTTCTGAAACTATTCCTGCAGGAATACGTTTAGAAAAAGATTTGGATCTAGAGC
The DNA here is from genome assembly GCF_965284585.1 of Winogradskyella ouciana. Lineage (NCBI taxonomy): Bacteria > Pseudomonadati > Bacteroidota > Flavobacteriia > Flavobacteriales > Flavobacteriaceae > Winogradskyella > Winogradskyella ouciana. The sequence continues at coordinate 1,872,130 of NZ_OZ260095.1, read as the reverse complement.
CTGCCATGAGCGAGCAAGAATACCTAAACCATATTAATAAGCTGTCTCAACTCAATAAAGTCTATAAGTCTTACATAGGTCTGGGATATCATCCGTCTAATATGCCAGCGGTTATTCAGCGTAATATTTTAGAAAACCCTGGATGGTACACGGCTTACACTCCATATCAAGCTGAAATAGCTCAAGGTCGATTGGAAGCGCTTTTAAATTTCCAGACTATGATCATAGATCTTACAGGAATGGAAATTGCCAACGCTTCACTTTTAGATGAAAGTACAGCGGCAGCAGAAGCGATGAGTTTGCTATTTGCTGTAAGAGACAGAGCCCAGAAAAAAGCTGGTGTCAATAAGTTTTTTGTTTCAGATTTAGTGTTGCCACAAACCATTGACCTATTAGAAACCAGAGCAACACCAATTGGAATTGAACTTGAAATTGGAAATGAAGCCGAATACAATCTTTCGGATGAATATTTTGGTGCCTTATTGCAATATCCTGGGAAAAATGGTCAGATTACGGATATCAAGTCCTTTATAGAAAAAGCAAATGCCGTTAACATTAAAGTTGCCGTAGCTGCAGATATTTTAAGCTTGGTTAAGCTTGAAGCACCAGGAAAATTTGGTGCTGATGTGGTTGTTGGTACTACACAACGTTTTGGTATTCCGATGGGTTATGGTGGTCCACATGCTGCATATTTTGCCACAAAGGAAGCTTATAAACGAGATGTTCCTGGGCGTATAATTGGTGTGACCAAGGATGCCAATGGCAACAGAGCCTTGCGTATGGCTTTACAAACTAGAGAACAACATATTAAGCGCGATAAAGCAACTTCTAATATTTGTACAGCACAGGTATTATTAGCCGTTATGGCTGGGATGTATGCAGTATATCACGGACCAAAAGGTTTACAGTTTATTGCAGATAAAGTAAAAAATACGGCTTCAACATTAGCTAAAGCTTTAGAAAGTCTTGGTGTAGAACAAGTCAATTCACATTATTTTGATACGCTTCAGGTTAAAGCTGATCCTGTTAATGTGAAATATTATGCGGAGAAAAAAGAAGTCAACTTTTATTATCCAGACAGTAACACTGTAACTATTTCTGTAAATGAAACCACTACTATTGAAGATCTAAATGAAATTGTTTCAATTTTTGAAATCGTTACCGAAAATAAAGCTGATAAAATTACTGAACTCATTGAAGGTGATATTATTCCAAGCGAATTGAAGCGCCAGACCGATTTTCTGAACTTTGAAGTGTTTAATTCTTATCATTCTGAAACAGAATTGATGCGCTACATAAAGCGATTAGAACGAAAAGATTTAGCCTTAAATCATTCTATGATTTCGCTTGGGTCTTGTACTATGAAGCTTAATGCAGCATCAGAAATGCTACCATTAAGCTGGCCAAGTTGGGGAAATATGCACCCTTTTGCACCAGCTGACCAAGCTGCTGGCTACAAATTAATGCTAAATGCCTTAGAGAATCAGTTGACTGAAATCACAGGATTTGCAGCCACCTCATTGCAGCCAAATTCTGGAGCTCAAGGTGAGTTTGCTGGTCTTATGGTTATTAGAGCTTACCATGAATCTCGTGGTGACCATCATAGAAACATTTGTTTAATCCCGTCATCAGCGCATGGTACAAATCCTGCAAGTGCTGTAATGGCAGGCATGATAGTAGTTGTGACCAAAGCATCTGAAAATGGTAATATAGATGTTGATGATTTAAGAGAAAAAGCAGAGTTGCATAAAGACAATCTAGCAGCTATAATGGTTACCTATCCTTCAACACATGGAGTATATGAATCGGCCATAAAAGAAATTACACAAATTATTCACGATAATGGCGGACAAGTTTATATGGATGGTGCAAATATGAACGCCCAAGTTGGATTGACCAATCCAGGAAATATCGGAGCTGATGTATGTCATCTTAACTTACATAAAACCTTTGCTATTCCACATGGTGGTGGTGGCCCAGGTGTTGGACCAATTTGTGTTGCTGAGCAGTTAGTGCCATTTTTACCAGGAAATCCAATTATAAAAACTGGTGGACATCAAGCTATTTCCGCTATTTCATCAGCACCGTTCGGTTCATCATTAGCATGTATAATTTCCTATGGTTATATAACAATGCTTGGAGCTGATGGCTTGAAAAAAGCGACGGAAGCAGCCATACTAAACGCCAACTATATCAAAGAGCGATTAGAAGGTTATTACGACACACTTTACACAGGTGAAAATGGACGTGCTGCCCACGAAATGATTGTAGATTGCCGAGATTTTAAAGCCAATGGTATCGAAGTCACAGATATTGCAAAACGTTTAATGGATTATGGATTCCATGCGCCTACGGTATCTTTCCCAGTTGCTGGTACTATGATGATAGAACCCACTGAGAGTGAGAGTAAAGCAGAAATGGATCGTTTTTGTGACGCCATGATCTCCATACGCAAAGAGATAGACCGTACCTCTAAAGATGAGCCAAACAATGTGTTAAAGAACGCTCCACACACCATGGATATGTTAACCTCAGATGAATGGTTGTTGCCATACACTAGACAAGAAGCTGCATTTCCATTAGACTATGTAAAAAACAATAAGTTCTGGCCTAGTGTTAGACGTGTAGATGATGCCTATGGCGATAGGAATTTAATGTGTAGTTGTGCTCCAATAGAAGATTTTATTGAGGCATAATTTTTGCTGTTGAACATCGTAAAATTGAACATTTTTTAAAAACTATTAAATAAAATATAGTTAAATTGTAGGTTGATTTGCAAAATATAATTTCAGACACGGTATTATGAATGTTAAAATAACGGGAACAGGTAGTTATATCCCGAAGAGTATAGAGAAGAATGAGGATTTTCATGAGCATAGATTTCTCAATCAAGATGGGACATCTATCGACTATCCAAATGAAATCATTGTAGATAAGTTTAAAGCTATTACTGGTATAGCTGAGAGACGTTATGCAAATGAGCAACTAACCTCATCTGATATTGGTTTTTTAGCGGCTCAAAAAGCCATTGACGACGCTAATGTTAACCCAGAAGAAATAGATTATATTATTTGCGCCCATAATTTTGGTGATGTAAAAGCCAATACCATTCAAAGTGATTTACTGCCTTGTTTGGCATCTCGAGTAAAACATAGTTTAAGAATCAAAAACCCAAAGTGTGTTGCATATGATATTCTTTTTGGGTGTCCTGGCTGGTTAGAAGGTGTTATACAGGCGCAAGCTTTTATCAAAGCGGGAATAGCTAAACGTTGTTTGGTTATCGGTTCTGAAACATTATCTCGTGTGGTAGATAAGCACGATAGAGATTCTATGATTTATTCAGATGGTGCTGGAGCGACAATTGTTGAGGCATCGGAAGAGGAAGGAATTTTGGCCCATGAAACTGCCAGTTTTACGTACGACGAGGCTTATTATTTATTCTTCGGAAAATCGAACAACCAAGAGTTGTGCAAGGATACAAAGTACATTAAAATGCATGGCCGAAAGATTTATGAATTTGCATTGAATAATGTTCCTAACGCCATGAAAACATGCTTGGATAATAGTGGAATTGACATCTCTGAAGTTAAGAAAATATTGATTCATCAGGCTAATGAGAAAATGGATGAGGCCATTATAAAGCGATTCTACAGATTATACAAAACACCAGTTCCTGAAGGTATTATGCCAATGAGCATCCATAAATTGGGTAACAGTTCTGTCGCCACTGTGCCAACACTTTTTGACCTTATCAGAAAGAACAAAATGAAAGACCATAGTATTGAAAAAGGTGACGTTATCATCTTTGCTAGCGTTGGTGCAGGAATGCATATAAATGCTATGACGTATAGGTATTGATTTTAAAATATAACGCTTTCGCGGCAATAACATGTACGAAAAAACATATCCGAATAAGCGTTATAAACTTACGCTTCAATTCCTAAAAAAACATATTAATACCTCTGAATCTATTTTAGATTTAGGCGTTAAAAATCCCTTTTCAGAAATTCTGATTTCTGAAGGTTTTTCGGTTGAAAATACAACAGGAGAAGATCTGGACGAAGACCGTTCTGCCTTGAAAAACTCATCAGCAGACGTAGTAACAGCATTTGAAATTTTTGAACATTTGCTCTCCCCATATGAAGTTTTAAAATCAATTAAATCCAACAAAATAGTGATAAGTGTCCCTTTGCGATTATGGTTTGCATCTGCTTATAGAAGTAAGACGGACAAGTGGGACAGGCATTATCATGAGTTTGAAGATTGGCAACTCGACTGGTTATTAGAAAAAACCGGATGGAAAATTAAAGACAGGCAAAAATGGACTAACCCTGTAAAGAAGCTTGGTATAAGACCAATTCTTAGGAGGTTCACTCCACGTTATTATATCGTTTATGCAGAAAGGCTTTAAAATTCCAAAACCTAAAACTCAAAATTCCAAATGGGTTTGCGTAGTTTTGGTTTTTGAAATTTAGCAATTGGGATTTGAACTTCTACATCATCATACCAGCACACAACGAAGAGGATTATATTGGCAAGACCTTGCAATCTCTGGTGGAGCAGACTTCATTACCAAAACAAGTTGTTGTTGTTAATGATAACTCTACAGACAAAACCGAAAATATTGTAAAAGATTTTGCTTCAAAATACAACTGGATTTCTTTAGTCAACATCACCTCATCAGACAAGCATCTACCAGGATCCAAAATTATCCATGCCTTTAACAAAGGACTAGAAACCTTAGATGACAATTTCGACATCATCTGTAAGTTTGATGCTGATTTAATCTTTCCGAGAGATTATCTGGATGTGGTTTCAAATCATTTCAAAACCAATAAACAACTTGGTATGGCATCCGGTTTCTGTTTCATTGAAAAAGATGGAGATTGGGTTTTGGAAAATTTAACCAACAAGGACCATGTTAGAGGTGCATTGAAAGCTTATCGCAAAACATGTTTTGAGCAGATTGGTCAACTTAAACCATCAATGGGTTGGGATACAGTCGATGAGCTATTAGCCAAATATCACGGTTGGGGAATTCTCACAGATGAATCGCTTAAAGTAAAACACCTAAAGCCAACTGGAAAATCTTACAACAAGGCTTCAAAATATCTGCAAGGTGAAGCCATGTACAAAATGCGCTATGGGCTTTGGATTACCTTGATTTCGGCATTAAAACTCACCTATAAAAAGGGAAGCTTTAGATTATTTAAGGATTATATGAGTGGATACTTTAAAGCTAAGTTCAATAAAGTGGAATTCTTAGTCTCAAAAAACGAAGGGAAATTCATTAGAAAATTACGCTGGGATGGGATTTTTAATAAATTATTCTAATCAATCACAAAACCCAAAACACTTCCCGTTGCTCTATTAGGAAAACTAATGCCCAACAACGCAGACATTGTTGGTGCGATATCTGGTATTACCGTTTTTTCAAATGTGGCACCATGCTTTATGCCTTTTCCAAAGAATAAAAGTGGTACATGTGTGTCGTGGTTTAATCCGCTGCCATGTGTGGAACCCGTTTTTCCGTAAGAAATATAATCTGGGTCTGGCACTAAAATAATATCACCAGAGCGTTTTTGGTTAAAACCATTTTGAAGTAGTGTTTCTATTCCCTGAGTGAAATCCGTCGTCGTCATGGTTTTTGCAGAATATACTTTATCGACATGTTCATACTGTATTAATTCGTTAACGAATTGCTCGGTCACTGTATTAATATTTAGTCCCAAACTATCAATACGCTTTCTATTTAGGAATATTTGATTATTACTTACATTTTCAATCAAATCAGAATTATTGAATGTGCGCAGTAAATATTCTTCGAATCTGGTTTTTGTTGCCCTGTTGTTTAAATACCCAGCAGGAATCTTTAAGCTTCTTAAATAGTTAGGAACGTCTATTGCGCCGTGATCAGCTGTTAAAAACACCGTATACTCTCCCACTCCAACTGTCTCATCGAGATAATTGAAAAAACGTTCCAAATCTTTATCTAATCTAATGTAAGTGTCTTCTACCTCTTTTGAATTTACCCCAAAATTATGACCTACATAGTCCGTACTCGAAAAGCTAAGTGTGAGGACATCCGTAACATCATCCTCACCCAATTGCTCACCTTTTATAGCCGCTATTGCAAAATCTGTAGTTAAACTGTTGCCATAAGGTGTTGCTTTAAGGATTTCAAAATTGCGATTGTGCTCACGTAAGGCCTGCAAGTCATAAGGAAACGTTGCTTTTTCCTTTCCATTAAATCCTCCTTCAAACTTGTTGTCATCTGTACCGCTTTCGGTATAAGTAGTTATGTCATAAAGCGTGTTCCAAACTTTAAAGTAAGACTCTGCAATATCAGAAGCATTAAATTCTTTAACCCAATTTGGTAAATCTTGCATATAAAAACTACTGGTAATCCAAACCCCTTCGTCCCTTCCATGAAACCAATATGCAGCATTCGCTGTATGGCCAGCAGGCAACACAGCACCTCTATCCTTCAATGAAACACCAATGGTTTTTCCTTGTAATTGCGTAAATAAACGGTTTTCATCTGCAAATGTGGTAGTTTGCATTCTATGCGGAGACATTTTACCTGCCATGTGATCTGTACCAACCGATTCAACCTTATCATCACCTGCACAATACACAGTTTCTTTCGTCTGCTTATCATACCAATTATTACCAATCACCCCATGGTATTTTGGCACTGTACCAGTAAAAACCGATGCGTGCCCTGGCCCAGTATAAGTAGGCACATAATTAAAGTGATTGTTCTTACAATTAAACCCTTCTCGCATCATGCGCTTAAAACCACCATCCCCAAACTTAGATTCAAAACGAGTTAAATAATCGTAGCGCATCTGATCCACAACAATACCAACAACCAATTTTGGTTTAGAATTAGAGTCAGTTCTTTTTATGTCTTCATTTGAATTCATTGTCTTTTCTTGTGACCCACAAGACAAAACCAAAGTCATTGATAAGATTATTGTGAAGATGTTTTTCATGATAATTATGTCATTCTTTAGAGTTTCAAAAATACGTTTTTTAGACTATCTTAATTTAAATTAACATTAATAAACTCATCTTTTTTCATACTTTAGCATAATAAATTCTTGCATGAGTTACCTCCATAATATTGGCGCTTACTTTTTAATGATTAAGAATGTTTTCCGCAAACCTACCAAGTGGTCTGTGATGAAACCCTTAATTCTTAAAGACATTGATGATCTTATCATAGGTTCTCTGGGTATTGTTGCTTTTATTGCATTTTTTGTTGGCGGAGTTGTTGCCATACAAACCTCCTTAAACATTAGCAATCCACTGATTCCAAAATACCTGGTTGGTTTTGCTACGCGCCAATCTATAATTTTAGAATTTGCTCCTACTTTTATTTCCATTATTATGGCTGGTAAAGTCGGATCATTTATCACGTCGAGCATAGGCACTATGAGAGTTACTGAGCAAATAGATGCTCTCGAGGTTATGGGAATTAATGCCATTAATTATTTAGTGTTTCCCAAATTTGTTGCTTTAACATTATACCCTTTTGTGATTTCCATTGCTATGTTTCTAGGGATTTTAGGTGGTTTAGCAGCATGTGTGTATGGTGGTTATGGAACATTGGAAAATTATATTGAAGGTGTGCAAAATGACTTTATACCATTTCATATGGTCTATGCCTTTATAAAAACTATGGTCTTTGCATTTATCCTAGCTACGATTCCATCCTTCTATGGCTATTTTATGAAAGGTGGAGCACTTGAAGTTGGTAAGGCTAGTACTACCTCTTTTGTTTGGACTAGTGTTGTAATTATTTTATTGAACTTTTTACTAACCAGTTTACTCTTGGGCTAATGATAGAGGTGAAAGACTTACATAAATCGTTTGGTGATGCTCACATTTTAAAGGGCATTTCTACCTCTTTTGAAAAAGGAAAAACCAATCTCATTATTGGTCAAAGTGGCTCTGGTAAAACTGTATTTTTAAAATGCTTACTTGGCCTATTTGAATATGAAGAAGGCAGTATTTCTTACGATGGTAAAGTTTTTAGCAAACTAAGTACCGATGAAAAAACAGAATTAAGATCAAAAATTGGCATGGTCTTTCAAGGCAGTGCGCTTTTTGACTCCATGACCATTGCTGAAAATGTGATGTTCCCATTAAGAATGTTCACTAAACAGAGTAAAAGTGAAATGGAAGATCGGGTGGATTTTGTTTTAAAACGTGTTAATTTAGATGATGCGCATCATAAAATGCCCAGTGAAGCATCTGGTGGAATGCAAAAGCGTGTAGCCATTGCCAGAGCTATTGTAAACAAACCGAAGTATTTGTTCTGTGACGAACCTAATTCTGGATTAGACCCTAAAACTGCTATAGTCATAGATAATCTTATACAAGAAATCACAGACGAATATCAAATTACTACAGTCATAAACTCTCACGATATGAATTCCGTTATGGAAATCGGCGAGAAAATCGTTTTCTTAAAAGATGGTCTTAAAGCTTGGGAAGGCTCAAAAGAAACGATTTTTAGAACAGATAATGAGGCTGTGACTAATTTTGTGTATTCTTCAGAATTATTTAAAAAAGTGCGTAAGATGTATATTGAGGAAAATCAGTAATTAATTTCTTCTAATATATACTGTATCTACTTTTAATTCTTCTTTGAGCCATTTTTGAAGTGCTCTTTCCTTAGCTAACACTATGCTATCATTTAAAGCGACTTTCCATCTTACATTCGCAACATTAACAGTATCTATATTTATAAAGTCTTTAGATTCTAACATTTTGGCATAACCAAAAAACTCTAAATCATTGAATCTTACTTTGGCATCGCGTGACAAACTGCTGAATGAAATAGCATCTTTATTGGTATTACTCGATTCAATAAGTTGGTTTAAGTTGGTGATGTTTTCTTCTAAAGCCATAATTTGCTTCTGTAATCCATCAATTATATTATCCTTTTCATCTAAATCAGCATAAGCTCTATCTAAAGATTGATTAAGGCGATCTGCACTTCTAGTTTTGTTGGCATTAATAACAAGGTCAAAATCTACTAGATTTTCATAGTTGCGCTTTTCATTCTGAAGATCTGAAATCATTTCATCGCTTACATCTCCGTTAAAAAAAAGACTTATTCTTTTATTGTCCTTATCTAACACTTTGCGTTGCAACCAAAGATTGGGATTAGTCTCAATTTCATTTTCAACATAGCTTTTATAGTCCCTTTCGTATTTACTTTCCTGTAAAACGGTTAAAAATGTCCAAAATGCAGGAATCATAACAATAATTGCTACAAGCGAAGCCAACCTTGCAATACGCTTGCGTTTTTTGGAGTTAGCATACTTTAGCATAGGAAAGCGTAATAGCTTCAGCACTAGAAATGTCGCCAATGCAATGAAAATGGTATTAATACCAAACAGGTACATTGCTCCGCCAAAATACTCCCAATTACCTTTTGCCAAACCATACCCAGCGGTACATAATGGAGGCATTAACGCTGTAGCAATGGCCACACCAAAAATTACAGAAGCAATAGTCCCTCTTTTGGTTCTAGCAATGATAAGAGCTAATCCACCAAAAAAAGCAATCAACACATCTCGAATATCTGGTCTAGTTCGTCCCATTAATTCAGATGTATCTTCACTTAAGGGAAATAACCAAAAGAACAAAAACGCTGTCAATAAACTCAGCACTATCATTGTTAGCAAGTTAATCAGCGATTTTTTTAAAGTATCAATATCGTTTATTGCTATAGAAAGCCCAACTCCCAATATTGGACCCATTAAGGGAGAAATTAACATGGCACCGATTACTACGGCTGTAGAGTTAGCATTCAATCCAACGGAAGCTACCATTATAGAACAAACCAATATCCATGCTGTTGCACCTTTAAAGGGAATATCTGCCTTTATAGCCGCAACAGTTTCATCACGATCTGTATCATCTCTAAAATCTAAAAGCTCACTTAGAAAATTAGAAATACTTGAAAACAGACCTTGAGCATCTTTCTTTACAGCTTCCTTTTTTTCTTCAACAGCATTTTCCTTGTTCATTTCATTCGTCATTTGCGAATTCTCATCTTCGGAAAAGTTGAATTTATTTTCGTCACTCATAATTAACCATATTCTTCCCCAAAATTGGCTTTTACATTTTGGAGTACTTTCTTAATATCTTGCTCTTTAGACTTAGGAAAGATAAGTAAAACTTCATCTTTATCTACAATGATATAATCTTTTAAACCATCTATAACAACGATTTTATCCTTTTTAGATCTAATCATATTACCAGATGCATCTTCCGCCAGGACTTTAGAATTTACTACTGCATTGTTGTTTTCATCCTTATCCAATTTATCATAAAGACTTCCCCAAGTGCCCAAATCATTCCAATCAAAGGTTGCCGGAATTACATAAACATTATCGCTCTTTTCCATTAACGCATAATCGACTGAGATGTTTTCAGCCTTACCGTAATTATCCCTTATAAAGTCATCTTCAAATTCAGTATTATAGACACTATAACCACTTTCAAATAGTTGAAATAATTCAGGTTGATTATTTTTAAAAGCAGAAATCACAGTTTTAACACTCCACATAAAAATACCAGCATTCCATAAGAAATTGCCTTGCTCTAAGAACGACTTCGCTGTGTTGTAGTCTGGTTTTTCCCTAAACTGACTAACAGGCTTAATTTCTGAAGTTGAAGATTTATCATATTCAATATAGCCATAACCTGTATTTGGAAATGTTGGTGTAATTCCTAAAGTCATTAACGCATCGTTAGATTCACAAAAATCAAAGGCTGTTTTTACGTTATTTGAAAACGCCTCTTCGTCCTCGATCCAATGGTCACTTGGTGCTACAATCATTACGGCATCTTCATTTTCTTTCTGGATTTTTAATGATGCATACAGAATGCATGGTGCAGTATTTCGCATAGCTGGCTCTAAAACCACCTGACGCTTAGTGACACCAGGTAATTGCTCAAAAACCAAATCATTATAACGCTCATTGGTTAGAATGAAAATATTTTCTTCAGGAATAAGGTTTGCCAGGCGGTTGAAGGTTTTTTGTATCAAGGTATCTCCTGTACCCAGCATATCATGAAACTGCTTCGGAAAGTTTTGCGTACTTATAGGCCAAAATCTAGAGCCTACTCCACCTGCCATTAATATGGCGTAATAATTTTTATTTTTCATCAAATAATTCTACTTCTGCATTAGGATTAAACAAATATAACTTACCTGTTTTAACTTCTACACATTCAAAACGTTTTCTTCTTTGGTTGCCACGTTTAAAAATTCTACCATTATATAACTTGAAATTTTCTCCCATAGGTACTTCAAACACAAAGGTTTTGTCTTCGCCTTCATCAAACTGTTTTAAGGCATAAGCCAATTTTGTGTCGGTATCGCTTGAGGCCTTTGGGTTTTTAAAATGTTCTGCCAACAATGGTAATATTTCCATTGGAAAGATTTCTGGTCGTAAAAATGGTAACATTAAATGCTGAAACGTATGTTTCCATTCTTTACCATGTGGTTTTATAAAACGACCAAATTTGTTATAAGCTTCAAAATGTGCAATTTCATGAATCAACGTGATTAAAAATCGATACGGATTTAAATTACCATTAACCGTAATTTGATGCTTGCCATTGGCCAATTGCCTGTAATCTCCATGTTTAGTCTTGCGTTCGTTCTTAACTTTAACAACAAGATTGTCTTCAGCCAATAAGGCTTCGACCTGTGGTTGCGCTTCGGTAGGTATAAAATCTAAAAGCTGTGTTTGCATTGTTGCAAAAATAATTGTAATTATTTAGACTCCTAATCCTTAACCACAATCATTTTAGAAGTATCGTTAACCCTTATCAAATACAATCCTGAGGCTGTATCATTAAACTTTAGTGAGGTAGTATGATTTAATTCGTCATAAGTTCTATTGGCTAACTCTATTCGTCGTCCACTGATATCAAAAACCTCAATAGTTTCACTACCATCTGTTTGACCAATAAAAATTTCCCTATCAACAGTTGGGTTTGGATATATCTTGATAGGCGCATCAAGTTCTTCAACACTTAGTTGTCCGCTAAAATATGGCACGGCAAAATCAAAAGTATCTTCTGCAACCACTTGACCTATAAAACGACCAGGAATATCATCTGCTGGTGGGTGAATGCCTCCCCAAATCCTACTTAAACTCGTTTGGTCAGATGCATCTCTATAGGTTGCCCATTGCAAGACCACATCCACTGAAGGACCTTCTTCGAATACTAAAAACTCATTGGCCTTTGCGGTAAACTCTCCCAATCCACCTGGGAAAAATTCGCTACCCGTCATCATAGTCATCAATTCTGCCGCAGCTCTTGAAAAAGTAGAATGCCCAGACACATAGCCTGCAAATGGTGGTGTAACAAATGTGGGGCGTTGATACGGATACCAATCCTCTGCTAAAATCCAGCCTACTCCTGCTTGGTCGGTTTCTGTACTACCAATAAAGTCATGACCTTTCCAAGTATATAATTTTATTTTACCAACGTGTTGATTGGCAAAACCTGCCAAAGGATCACCTTCCTCAACAATTTCTATATGATCATCAATAAGCTGAATGCCTCCAACATCGTAATTATCTAAAGTGTTGTCTGTGCTCTGTCCTCGTTCTGCCATAGAGCGAATTGCAGAAATCGGTCGAATATAATCATACCAACCCTTAACGCTCCACGCAGAAATTGCCGAATCGTGCATACCTCCTCCTAAAATAAAATACGCTTTTACGTCCCATTCCAAAGGGTCTAAAATGTCTCCTTCACCTTCAAAACGTTTTTCAAATTGTGGATGATCATTCACATAGTTTAAAATTGTAAACCAATGGCCAGGAGGAGTTTCAGAATCTGGGCCGTCTGCCCAAAATTCTGCTAATACTCTTGCATAATCTCCACGCGGTACCATATTAACGTCATATGGGTTACCTGTTACAGGGTTTAATGCATGGCCGTTGCCATTGGCACCTCCTTCAAAAAAGTTATAGAAACTGGGATAATCAGCATAGTCTGTCGGGAACGTACTGATATCAACATTACCGATGGAATTAGGGGAGATATCCCACATCACTCCATCGTTTTGATCTAAATGCGATTGCCAAACCGAAACCATTGAAAATCCCCATTTATAGGCATCGCTTTCTGCGTTATCTTCTGTCCAGCTGATATAAGGCGGATCTGAAGGGTCATGAAAAACATGAAAATCATTACCATCTCTTTGAAACGTTACTTTATCGTCTTCGGATAAAGCAAATCCAGATACATTTCCCCATTCTGGACTCAAAAACGGTGGAGTGTCTTCATCAATAATTTGACCTCCTTGATCTATAAAGATGTTTAGCGCCAACGGTTGCCAGCGATTAGGATCTATAATCGGTGGATTCTCTCCACTATTAGCATCTAAAGCATACGGATCGTTAACCGGTTCGTAATAAGCATTATCATAGCCTGTGGTTTCCCTAGAGCCGTCTTGCAAACCATAGTCAATTAAATTTTGTGCTACATAATTCCCAAAGGCTGCTGCATCTCCGTCTTCATACATTAACGATGTAAAGTTTGTATCATAGCCCAATTTTTCCATTAATAAACTCAATCTTGCTTGAGTTTCCTCTAATCCTGGCGAATTCTGAAAACGATGCAACATTAAACGATACATGGCGTAACTAATGGACTTACTCAAAGAAGTCTCTAAATCTTCAGTTGGCGTGAATTCTTCAAGTGTACTCGAGAAACCATTGACCGTATTACCAATTAAGTAAGGTGTAGCAACGTCATCATAAATTGCCCAAATATCGTACATAGCTACACTGGTATGAAATAAGTTTCTGGCATGTACCGTTGGTCTGGCAAAATCATCCCTGATTGCCTCAAGCAAGGCTTCATTCCACAATCTTGCAATGGATATACCTTCGGGAAGATTATCAACACCTAATGTTACATCAATCGAGGCTTCTAAACTTGAGCATTCATCGTCAGATTCAGTAACAGCTACGCGCCCTGATTCCTCTAAATGCCACTTTACCATTATACTATTTGTTCCTTGTCCACTTAAAATCTCTCCTCCTGAAACTTGCCAATTAGCTGTTGAACCTGGTGCAATGTTGTAAGAATAAGTTTCGGTTCTTAGAAAAGAAGAATTTGTATTACCTATTATAACTTGTGATGGCAAATAGGTGCACGAGCCATCATCTAAGGTTGCATCCGAATTATAATTACAGGATACAGGGTCTGTACAACCATACACTTTTTGACTAGGCTGAATATCTAACACCTCAATTCCTTGCCCTTCAACAACCTTAACGGTTTTATTTGTTTCTAAGTTATTGTATGTTTCCTCCAATCCAGAAGGCCACTCAATTTGTATCTGTGTAATTTCTGTTGCGTTATTTAACCCAAAATGCAATGGTTGTAGATTCTGACTCAAAAACCCAACTCCCGAGTAATATCTTTTAAATACACCTATGTCAGTCGTTAAAGTAACCGTTGTTCCTATGGCATCTCTATTAGACGTTGTTCCCTGTAAAACCACCTTATACCAACTTAAAGCACTTACGATGTCATCATAGTTGAGCGTTTTGTTTTCATAAAAGAATACAGATCTATCACTATTGGTTACCAGTAAATCGACATCTCCATCATTGTCATAATCAAAATCGTTAGCTTCAACACTTATTCCAAGTTCATTTAAACCCAACTGAGAAGAAAAATCAACAAATGAACTCGAACCCTGTGAAGCCATATTTCTATAATAAAAATTTGGTTCTTCACCTCTACGGTTAGGAACAAATCCATTTGCAACAAATAAATCCTCATCACCATCTAAATCAAAATCCGAGAAACGTGTTCCCCAAGACCATAATGAGTTACCAACGCCATTAGCATCTGCCAATTCTGAAAAAGTACCATCGCCATTATTTGTTAACAGAAAATTGTCATCTATAGCAGTAACAAAAATATCAAAAAAGCCATCTAAATTGTAATCACCAACAGCTATTCCCATATCATCTCCTGTTGTGTTGACATTATAGCCTACAGCCTCATCAACAAAGCTAGTTCCACTTTGGTTTATAAATAATTCATTAGGCTCACCGAGATCATTAGAAACATATAGATCCATAAAACCATCAGAGTTAAAATCAAAAGGTAATCCTACAAAACTCGCATATATGTTAGTGTTAGAAATACCCGTAGTTTGGCTAACATCTGTGAATGTTGAATCGCCATCGTTTAAATACAGTGTACTTTTTGAACATCTTGCCCAATCTGCGATAAACAAATCCAAAAAACCATCGTTATTATAGTCAAACCAAGTTGCGCCTGTATTGCCACAATCATTAACACTTGTTATACCTGAAATCTCTGTTACATCTGCAAACGTTCCGTTGCCCAAGTTTCGCCATAACTGCACCTCATCGAGAAACGTCATAAACAAATCTGGGAAACCATCGTTGTTATAATCGCCCCAGGATGCTCCAAATTTATAACCATCTAGACCTGTAAATTCTTCAGGTGCCATTTCTGGAGCGTACATTTCGGAAAAACCAGCCTCTTCAGTAACATCCGTGAAAGATCCATCGTTATTATTTCTGAATAGTCTACTCAGTGTTATAGGATTCTCAGGATCATCGATTGCTTTTGCCACAACAAATATATCGAGGTCATTATCGCCATCGTAGTCGGCAACTGCGATTCCGTTGTTGTTTTGCAGTTCACCTAATCCTACGATGGTTTCCACACGGTCAAAAGTCTGAGCGTAACCATTGAACATAAAGGTTAATGCAATGAATATTGAAGAAAGATAGAGTTTATAGTCGAGTAGTTGTTTTATCATATCCTCAAATTTTTCATAAATATAATAATAACACTAAATAATTAAATATATATTATTGTTTTAACAGACTGCTTTTGTTTTTATCGATGTTTTTTACTTTTTAACACATATAACACAATTAAACAATACTCTTATTCAGTCAATAAATTCATTGAAAAAGCGCAAAAAATCTTTTAACTTAGTAATCGTTCAAATTTAAATAGTTTAAAAAATTCATGGCATTTATTGATTATTATAAAATTCTCGGCGTAGATAAAGATGCTTCAGAATCTGAAATTAAAAAAGCATATAGGAAACTGGCACGAAAATACCATCCAGATCTAAATCCTAATGACAAGGAGGCAGAAATCAAATTTAAACAACTCAACGAGGCCAATGAAGTATTGAGCAATCCAGAATTTAGAAAGAAATACGACAAATACGGAGAGCATTGGAAAGAAGGTGAAGCTTACGAACAGGCTAGACAGCAACAACAATCTCGTGGTCAATATCAAGGTGCCGATGGATTTGAAGGGTTTGAAGGATTTGAAGGGTTTGGTGCTGGGTCTGATTATTCAGATTTCTTTGAATCCATGTTTGGCGGAAGCTTTTCAGGGAGAGGTAGAGGACAAAACATAAAATTTAGAGGTCAGGATTTTAATGCACTATTGCAGCTCAACCTTACAGATGTCTATACATCCCAAAAGCAAGTACTCACTGTCAACGGTAAAAACATTAGACTTACAATACCAGCGGGAGTTACAGATGGTCAGGTCATAAAAATTAAGGGTAAAGGTGGGCCAGGTGTAAATAATGGGCCAAACGGCGATCTTTATATTGAGTTTAAAATTTTGAATAACACGCCCTTTAAACGAGACGGTGCTAACCTCTATAAAACAGAAAATATAGATATATATACGGCTGTATCAGGAGGGGAAATCACAATTGAAACCTTTAATGGTAAAGCAAAATTAAAGGTTAAGCCACTTACCCAAAATGGCACGAAAGTTAAACTGAAAGGCAAAGGATTTCCTAAATACAAAAAAGAAAATGAATATGGTGACTTATATGTCACATACAACGTTGAGCTTCCAAAAAAACTAAGCTCTCAGGAAAAAGAACTTTTTCAAGAATTAGCAAAACTACAATAACAATGAAAGACACATATTATATAGCATTACCAGAATTATGCACACATTATCAAATTGAAATGTCTTTTTTTAATGGGCTAAAAGAATACGGGCTTATAGAAACCATAACCGTTGAAAAAAAACATTGTCTTCATCGCGATCATATTGCAGATGTTGAAAAAATGATTCGCATGCACCAAGAGCTCAACTTAAATTTTGAAGGTATCGATACCGTTTTTAATCTTCTAAAGAAAATTGACCACCTAAAACAAGAATTGACCAGGACCAAAAATCGATTAAAACGTTTTGAGGATATTTAAATAACTAAGGAGTAGAATTTGAAACCTGTAGCGTTTTACCATTATAATATTTATTACCATTAAGCGCAAAATCATGTATATATTCTGCCATTTGAAGCGCAGAAGTAGAAGCTTTATAATCAGGAAAAGCTTCTGCAAGCATTTCGGTTTGCACAGCACCTAAAGCTAATGTATTAAACTGAGGACCTGATTCCTTGTATTCTTCAGCTAAAAGTTCCATTAAGGTAATCACAGCCCCTTTACTAGAACTATATGCAGAAAGTCCCGCAAACTTTACACTGCCTTGGATACCACCCATGGAACTAATGGTCACTACGTGCCCATCGTTCTTCATAAACGGCAATACGATTCTGGTCATTTCAGCAACACCGAAAACATTAGTTTGATATACTTGCGTAAAATCTTTAAAGCTAGTTTCCGCAAAAGGTTTATTTAATAATAAACCTGCATTATTTATAAGAATATCAACTTGTTCCCATTCTGTTTCAATAAATTCTTTAACTTTTAAATAGTCTTCTTGTTTACATAAATCAAAAGCGAAAGATGTGATGTTATCAAAATTCAAATTGTTTACTGGCTGCGCATTTCTAGAGAGCGCTAAAACATTATGACCTTGATTGGCGAAAAGATGTACCAACTCAAATCCCATACCTCTACTAGTTCCTGTGATAATTATATTTTTACTCATCGCTTAAAATCACTTCTTTGGTTGGAGCATTCATCATCCCTTCTAATCCAGGAATCATTTTATTGATGAAACTTGCCATATGGTTATAATCCATCTTATCGGCTTCGTCATCTACATGATGGTAATACTCAAAATTCGTGAAATCGAATGTTGATATTGCGTGTGCTGGCATATTAAACTCTTTATAGAAAGGAAAGTTATCTGATCTAAAGAACAAATTGAATTCCTTAGCCTTTGGAAAGAAACCAACGACCTCCTCACCCGCATATTTATTTAAAATTGGCGCAAAATTAGAGCGATTATAACCACTCATATATGCCATGGTCTTATCTTCAGATCTTGGTACACCAATCATTTCAAAATTTATCATGGTATATGCGTTTAAGCCATTATCCTTTAGTCGCTTAGCCAAATGAGCAGAGCCTTTTAATCCCATTTCTTCTGCAGCATATAATGTTATTAAAATACTGCGCTTGTTGGTTTTTGAATTAGCAAAGTGTTTTCCAAACTCCATAGCTGCAATAGTACCAGAGGCATCATCGTTTGCTCCATTGGCAATTTTATCACCGTTGACCTCTTTACCCTCTCCAATATGATCGTAATGCCCACCTAATATGATAAACTCATCTTTTAATTTTGGATCATTCCCTTCTATCATCCCTACTACATTATAACCAATAATGTCACCAAGCTTAAAAGTGTCTCGATAAGTTTCAAAATATGGTTTGATATTATTTTTCTTAAAATAGTTCTCAATAAAAACAGCTGCTTTTTCTATACCTTCACTACCAGTAGCCCTACCTTCTAACTCGTCGGAAGCCAAATACTCCATACTTTCTTTAATCGCCTCGGGTGTTACAATAGGGAATGCTGGTGTTGAAGTTACAATCACTTCTTGTGGCAGACTCTTTTCTTCTGGCTGACTATCAATCTTTTTTTGGGTCGATGAGCATGCCACTATAACAAAAAAGAGAATAAAGAATTTTACTTGTTTCATAGAATTGTGTTTAGATTTTAAAGATAAAAAAATCCTGTTTCAAAAAGATAAAACAGGATTTTTAATATTTAGGTTCTGAACAGAGTTCAGAATGACATGTCGTATTAAACCAACATGGTTACAGGATTCTCAATATACCCTTTTAATGTTTGAAGGAATTGTGCTCCCGTAGCACCATCAACCGTTCTGTGGTCACATGCCATGGATAATTTCATAGTATTCCCAGGAACAACCTGCCCGTTTTTAACCACTGGTTTTTCAATAATGGCACCAACAGAAAGTATCGCTGAATTTGGTTGATTAATAATAGAGGTAAAACTTTCGATACCAAACATCCCTAAATTTGAAACCGTAAAGGTGCTACCTTCCATTTCATCAAGCGTTAATTTCTTGTTTCTTGCCTTACCTGCATATTCCTTTACTGCAGCATTGATCTGTGGTAAAGATTGCTCATTTGCAAATTTTACAACTGGTACAACAAGACCATCTGGCACTGCAACCGCAACACCAATATGTACATGATTATTCATTCGCATTTTATCGTCGAACCATTGTGAATTGACTTGTGGATGCTGCTTTAACGCTAAGGCACAAGCCTTAACAATCATGTCGTTATAAGATATTTTAGTATCTGGTAAAGAGTTGTATTGCGCTCTAAAGGCAATGGCGTTTTCCATATCAAATTCTACATTCAAATAATAATGCGGTGCACTGAATTTAGATTTCGCTAAATTTTTGGCAATGGCTTTTCGCATATTAGAATTGGCAACCTCATCATAATCCTCTTGGCCAGTTGGCACAAATTTCCCAACAGATGCTGTTGAAGAACTTGGTGTATAGTTTTCGATATCTCGTTTTACTATTCTACCGTTTTCACCTGAACCTTTGACTTGATTAAGATTGATGCCTTTTTCATTTGCCATTTTTTTAGCCAATGGCGAAGCGAAAATGCGTCCTCCAGAAGACGTCTCGGCTGTGCTTGACGTGACAGAGTCATTAGATTTAGGCTCTTTCTTTGGTTCTTCCTTCTTAGATTCGGTTTTCTTATCTTCTTTTTTTGGTGTTTCTTTTTTCTTTTCCTCTGAAGATCCACTTCCTGATTTAAAGTTTTTGGCTATAGCTGAAACGTCAGTTCCCGCAGGACCGATTATTGCTAACAGCGCATCTACTTTTGCAGATTCACCTTCTTTTAATCCAATATGTAAAAGTGTACCCGATTGAAATGATTCGAACTCCATAGTCGCTTTATCAGTTTCAATCTCAGCTAAAATGTCCCCTTCCTCTACTTCATCACCAACTTTCTTTAACCATGTTGCCACAGTTCCTTCTTCCATGGTATCACTCAAACGAGGCATAGTAACCACAGTAACACCTTCTGGCAATTCAGTTTCGCTTTCTGATTTTGAGCTGTCCTCAGATGTATTTTCTGACGAATCTTCCTCAGATTTTTCGTTTGAAGTTTCAGAATCGTCTTTATCTGCGTCCTCTTTCTCTTCAGTTTCTGAAGCACTTCCATTTACCAAGTCCGAAATATCCTCTCCTTCTTCACCAATAATTGCTAAAAGTGTATCTACTTTGGCAGTCTCACCTTCTTCAATACCAATATGAAGTAAAGTACCTTCGTTGAAAGATTCAAACTCCATGGTTGCTTTATCAGTTTCAATTTCAGCTAAAATATCTCCTTCCTCAATTTTGTCACCAACTTTCTTTAACCAAGCAGCAACAGTTCCTTCTTCCATTGTGTCGCTCAAACGCGGCATATTTATTACTTCTGCCATAGTTTTATCTTATTTTATGGTCTATAAATGGATAATCCTTTTGCTCATAAACAGCATCGTACATCACACTCTTTTCTGGAAATGGTGATTCCTCTGCAAATTTTTCACATTCAGAAACTCGAGCCTTCACACGCTTATCAATTGCCTTAATCTCTTCTTCTGTAGCGTATTTCTTTTCTAAAAGAACTTCTTTCACCTGGGTAATAGGATCTATTTTCTTGTACTCCTCAACTTCATCCTTTGTCCTATAATGTTGTGCATCGGACATAGAGTGTCCTCTGTAACGATATGTTTTAACCTCCAAGAAAGATGGTCCACCACCTTTTCTAGCACGTTGAATAGCTTCATCAAAAGCTTCGGCTACTTTAATAAGATTCATTCCATCAACTGGACCTGATGGCATTTCGTAACCTAAACCAAGCTTCCAAATGTCTGAGTGATTGGCTGTACGCTCCACTGAAGTTCCCATGGCATATCCATTGTTTTCGCAAACAAAAACTACTGGTAAATTCCAAAGCATTGCTAAATTAAACGTTTCGTGTAACGAACCTTGTCTCGCGGCACCATCACCAAAACAACAAAGAGTTACGGCGTCACTGTCGTGATATTTATCCCCAAATGCAATACCAGCACCTAAAGGAATTTGCCCACCTACGATACCATGACCTCCATAAAAACGGTGTTCTTTAGAAAATATATGCATAGATCCACCAAGGCCTTGAGATGTACCTGTTGCTTTACCGTACAATTCTGCCATTACGCGCTTTGGATCTACTCCCATACCTATAGGCTGAACATGATTACGATATGCAGTAATCATTTTGTCCTTGGTTAAATCCATGGCATGTAAGGCTCCGGCTAAAACAGCCTCTTGTCCATTATACAAATGAAGAAATCCTCTTACTTTTTGCTGAATGTAGACTGCTGCGAGTTTGTCTTCAAACTTTCGCCAGAATAACATATCCTCATACCACTTTAGGTAAACCTCTTTAGTTATTTTTTGCATTTTATGATTCGTTCTTTATTATCGGATTAACAAAAATAACATATTAGAAACTAAAGGAGAAACTGAAAATAGTAAAATTTGTTACGAAAACGTTACAGGAAACTTCTATCGAAACCTAAAGGCAATAAATTGGCCAATGAGTTTGATTTTACAACCTTTCCCTTAGCACCCATAAAATAAATTTCAATGGGTTGATTTTGTTTAATTTCGTATTCTGCAATAGCTTGTCTACAGGCTCCACAAGGTGGAATAGGTGTGTCTGTAATTTGATTTTGTGAAGAAGCCGTTAATGCCATTTTTAAGATTTTGGCATTGGAATGTTTAGCACCAGCATAATATATCGCTGTTCGCTCAGCACATAAGCCCGAAGGGTAAGACGCATTTTCTTGATTGCTACCAATAACAACCTCATTATTATCTAAATATATTGCGGCACCAACCTTAAATTTAGAATAAGGAGCATAGGCATTTTCCCTAGCCTCTAGGGCCGATTTCATTAATTCTTGAACATCAGTTGGAAGTTCGCTAACATCATCATAAACCTTTAGTTCAGTTTCTATTTTCACTTCCTTCATAATCTTGACTTTATTTTAGACAAAAAAACTATTGCTTTTTGTAAAACAATAGTTTTTTGTGTTATGATTATTTTTAATTTCTAATACTCATCATATTCACCATCTCCAAAATTGAAAGTAAGAGAAAAACGCAATGTATTCTCAAGCGGACTTTGCACCCTTGATGCCGAGAACAAATATGACAAATCTATATTAATAGTAGTGTATTTAAATCCTGCTCCTAAGGCAAAGAACTTACGAGCTCCTTTGTCTTCAGCTTCGTTAAAGTAACCTGCTCTAAATGCAAAGTTTTCTTGATAAGTGTATTCAGCTCCCAATGCCCAAGTAAACTCTCTTAGCTCTTCACTAAATCCACCTGGTGCATCACCAAAGGATTGAAAAATTCCATTTAAAAAACTTACATTATTATCTTGTCCTTGGGTTATTATGGTTGGCTCATTTTCATTTACATCTGGTGTACTCGGATCATCTTCCGTTTGTTCACCGTCTCCGTTGGTATCTACAAAACCAAACTTTGGTGGTGTTGGCACCAATAATTTAGCTACCTCAGCAGTGATTCCTAACTTACTATATTCATCGAATATAAAGTCAAAGCCAGCACCTAACCTAAGATTTGTTGGCTGAAAATTTTCTCTACCACCATCATCGTATTTAAACTTTGGCCCCAAATTCTGAATCGCAAAACCCGCTCTCCAACGGCCATTAAAATCGTTATAGGCTTCTTCTTCGCTTTGATAATAACCTGTTAAATCTGCTCCAAAAGTACTTGCAGCATCAGCATTAGGATCAACTTGATCTATTCTTAAATCAGACCTCATGTATCGTACCGCTACTGCCATAGCAAATTGATCTGCTAATCTTAAAGTATATGCTACATCAGCCGTAAATTCATTAGGCTTAACGTTTACACCAGGATCATTTTCACTTTGTGTTAATGTAATTTCACCTAAACTAAAATACTTGAAACTTGCAGAAACTGCACTATATTCATTTATTCTATTAAAATAGGTTGCATAACTGATTGATATATCATTAACCAATTTACTCAAATATGGTGTGTAACTTAAACTTACTCCAGATTTAGCTTCTGAGAAGGCATATTTTGCCGGATTCCATTGTTGTGAAAATCCGTCCATTGACGTAGCGACTCCCATATCTCCCATTGAGGCAGATCTTGCGTCTGGCGCTATGAGCATAAATGGAACTCCTGTAGTGATTACAGAAGATTGGTCAGGAAATGTTATGGTTTCTTGAGCAAAAGTAAAGCTAAGCGTTACAAAAGCGATAAGGGTTATTGCGTATTTATTCATATTAAATATTAAGTTATTAATGCTAATGCCTTAGCATCAATTGGTTTGCAAATATAATTTATTATTAGAGTATGACAAGTTTTTGAATTTTTTCAACTTGCTTATTTAAACGGTTAGATCTCACTTTTAGTTTATAGACATAGACACCTTTTCCTATTTTATCTCCAAAATCATCTCTTCCATCCCATACAATGTCTTTAGATAGAGAGCTTACGGACTTACTGCCTCCAGTAGTTTGTCCGTTTAAAGTTCTTACTAATTTACCGGAAACTGTAAATATCTGTACTGAAACGTCTAAAGGCTCTATACTATTGTGGTTAAACCAAAATTCTGTATAGTTAACAAAAGGATTTGGATAATTTAATACATTGGTAACTACAAGTTCTTCATCTTTATCGAATACAGTAAACTGAATTTCTGCTGTAGAAGAATTATTATAAACATCCCAAGCCTTTAGGGTTAGCGTATGCAAGCCAGGTTCTAAATCTCTAAAAGGGTAGCTTACCGTACCATTAGTATAATCATCTACATTGGCCTGATAATAATCATTTAAGACTATTGGGTTGGTTTCATCACCATCAATAATAGCCGTTATATCATGACCTATACCGCTTGCGGTATTTATACCATTATCATCTTGAAGTTTAGCCAATAAATTTGGAGACTCATTGGTTATACCTCCAGAAACGAAATTCTCGTCGTTCATGAATAAATTAATTACTGGCCCAATATTATCTTCTGGCGCATTTTCGTTTATGCCTCCAACTTTTATATCGAAGTTGGCACCTGTTTGATCTGATAGTGGATTATTGGTCTGTGCATAAAAACTCACTTTACCATTACCTACTGGAATACCAATATCTCGAGGGACAACAAAATCGAACTCAAATTGCCCATTTTCAATCGTAGCTTGTCCTCTAAATATAATCTCACCCAGAGTGGTAAAGTCTAAGATTATTTCCCCGTTGCTATCGGTTACACCATCATTTGCTAAAGTTTGGCGATCAATTTCTTTATCAAATACAGTTGCCGTTAAAGTCCCGTTATAATTAGATAATAAGTTTCCGTTGACATCGGTCACTTCTCCTGCCAGTTTTGTATAACTCAGTGCTTTAAGTGTATCGATAGGTTGTGTGATTACTACATCATTAACCTTAGTCAACCTAATATCGGGCTTAGGAAAAGCCAGTTTCATTGCTGGGTCACCAATTAAAAACACCAAACGCTTCTGTGTAATCCCAGATATACTATTATCTGTTTTTGTAAGTCTTAAGGCTTCACCAATTGTTGGATAATCATTTGAGCCAAAAGCGAATAAATAATCGTCAAGTATTTCATTATAAGCCACGCCTACTGTCACAAAAATTTGCCTAGTAGTTGTAATAAGCGCAATTGCACCGCCATTTTTGTTCCAGAATGTAAACTCACCTGCTGTATCTCTTTGAGGATCATCAAATTTGGTGTATTCGCAAGTTACAGTTATGAATAAGTTGAATTTACATACATTATTTACTTCTTGCGCATCAAACTTATCAAAGATTCGTTCTTTAGCTAATCCGTCCTCACCACCATGTCCAAAATAATTTACGACTAACGCACCAACTTCAATAGCATCCTTAACTGCATTATTTACTTCTGGGTATCTATTTCCTGCCGCCGAGGATTCTTGCTCAAAAGCATCCGTATGAATTTTCACGACATTAAAAAATGGTTTTTCATCCTCTATCTCTGTACCTATGCCATCAGTAGTTTCCTGTAAAATTCTTTCCCATTGTATATCTACGTCATCAGAAATGAGCAGCACATTGTTTCTCCAACCCCCATAAGCTTCAGGTTGATAGTACGCATCTATCTTATCTACCATTTCCTTAGCGCGCTGAACATCTTCAGCTAAAATTCTTCCTACGGCAATATCCATTCTATCCGCATTACTCATTGAGCCCTCATTAAAATCCAACATGGCATAAAAATCATCTGACACAAAAGAATTGGTAAGGCTAAAACTTTGATTGGAATACCATGAAGGTACCAAATTGGTATTGTTAGTAATTCTATCTTTATAATCATAAGAACCCTCACCAAACAGGCATAAATATTTCAATCTATTACTTGGAGTACTGGCATTATCATAGACGTATTTCACAAAATTTCTTAAGGCTGCTATATCCTGACTGCCAGTACTAAATTCATTATATATAGTCTGTAGGTCTACAACCTTTACATTTAAATTATACTGATTTCTATTAATTTGAGCCAAACGCTCAGCCTGAGATAACAACTGAGTTGGACTTAAAATGATATAGTCAATATCTTCAAAAGCTCCCTGAGCATTATTGAAGATGGTTCCTTTTAAATTTTGATTGGCTACAACAGAATTATTGTCTTTTTTAGGCTGCAACGTATTTGAAGTAGAAAATGCCAAATAAATGCGCTCCTCACCAGACTGGGCTTTAAAAGATAAGTTACCTTGACTGTCTGTGTTGAGTAGATTTGCAACATTAAATCGGTCGGTGATATCCCATATTTCTTGAATACCAGAAGCGTTAGCCAAGTTATATTGTGCAATACCAGGTGTAGTTACAACATCTCTGTGTTTAAAAACCAATTGCTCACCCTCATAGATCAACGCTCTTGTTGCTTCTATATTAATAAAATCTAAGTACGCATTTGCTGAAGGATTTCCGTTATTGTTATAATCTAATATCACTGTAATGGCATCGGACGAAATATTAAGGTTCTCCCCAAATGAAGCTGAAGTTCCTAAAACCGAACCTGGACTGATTACCCCTAAATTTAAGCTGGAAACGAAATTACCGTTAATAGTGACTCCCATTGTAGAACCAGCTGTTTCTGAAACAGAACCAACGGCTATATCAAAACGCACAGGTTCGCTAGCCACCAAATTTGGAAATTGAAAATTGTAAACACGTTGATTTTCTATATCGAAATCATCACCAAACCATCGACGACCCAATTTCGCTAAGTTGTGTTCATCAACTTCGTAAAATTGATAATCTTGAAATGTATCAATCTCAATGTCTGCAGCTGCAACTATATTTGGCATAGCCTGAATACGTTTTCCATTTCCCGGACTTACATTAACATAGTAATACGTCTTATCAGTATATAGATTTAAGTTAGTATTACTCTCTTCACTGTATGTTGTTGGTCCTTCACCATAAAATAGTATATAATCACTATTGTCAAAACTGCCATCTTCTTCGCCAACAAACTTTATAGCATTCTCTACAACATCAAAAGGATATTCAGCAGAATTCAACAAGGGTAACATTCTACCACCATTACCATAAATTTTTACATTTCTGGGATCTACAGAATTTGTGTTAACACCCAAACTATTTAAGAAACCCTTTGTTAATTGGAACACGCCAGACTCTTCTATGTAAAATCTATACCATTCGCCAGTACTTAATACTGAATTTGTGATTTCATTTCTTGATGCAGTTTGTGCTCTACTCGCTGATGTGCTATAGTTAATGGAAAAAGACGTGATTTTTTTATATACACCTCTATCATTTACAATAGGGCTAATTTCAAAATAGTAAGCTCTCTTTCCTCTAGCGTTAGTGTTGTAAAATTTATACTTGGGCGATTTAGGTATAAGCTGTGAATTTAGGTTCTTTAAATCGGATTCGCTGATGGTTTCATAGGAAACGTTAGATAGTGTTACTGAACTTTCGTCAATTGCATTTCCGTTACTATCCCATTGCGCAAAAAATGTTAAGCCTTTTTTATCATCATAATTAAAGTGCGTCTTCTCAAAAGCAGGAACAACCATCTTGCCGTAAGCAGTTTCAAGTTCTTTTTCACCATTCCAATTAATATTGAATTGTTTTTGCTGCCCATAAGAAAGCATAGCTAAAAGCGAAAAAAATAAGATATAGCAATTTTTCATTTAAGATTCGATGGTTTGGTTTTTTCCGTAAATTTCACTTTAAAACATCACTAACCTGACTTTGATATAAATTTACAGTAAAATAACGCCTAATATAAAGTGTTATTATGAGGCTTTGACTTTTATTTCAAAAATACAACAATATTTTATTTCAAGGCTCGTTATTAAAGAGCAAAATACACCGATATTATGCAAAAAATCCGTTATTGTGTTCAAAAAAAAGGGTGAAATGCACGATTTTTTGATTTTTCATGCAAAAAAAAGTTGTCAGTTTACCTTTAATTGTTATATTGCGGAACTAATATTTAACGAGCTTACTTAAACGTATGGATATGAAAAATGTCTCAAACCTCAAATTTTTAATCGCTATAGCAGTCTGTGCTAGCATAGTTAGCTGTAAGCGATCATCAAATTCTAGCAATGTAGATAGTGCTACAGGCTGGAAAATCAATGATAAAAATGGCGGCTTTCAGTACAATACCAATTTTAAAGAACAAGAAACACCTCCAGGCACTGCCTTTATAGAAGGAGGAACGTTTACAATGGGTAAAGTACAGGATGACCCTATGCACGATTGGAACAACACTCCCACGCAGCAGCACATACAGTCTTTTTACATGGACGAGAATGAGGTGACTAACCTCAACTACTTGTTCTATTTAGATTATTTAAAGAGAGTATATCCTCCAGACGATCCAAATTATGCCTTAATATACAAAGGCGCACTTCCAGACACCTTAGTATGGAGAAACCGTTTAGGTTATAATGAAATGATGACAGAAAACTATCTGCGTCATCCAGGATATGCTAATTACCCTGTTGTAGGTGTAAGCTGGATTCAAGCTGTTGAATATGCCAACTGGAGATCTAACCGCGTTGCTGAGCAATCATTACAAGAGGCTGGTTACATAAAGAGAGATGCGCAATACACTGACTTAAGTGCAGAAAGCACATTTGATGTTGATACCTATATTAATGCCCCTACAGAAACTTATGGCGGAAGCGAAGAGGTTTTACAAGGCGGTAAAAGAAGACAACAAACTGATGCTGATGGCAATCCAATAAATATTTACGCTAACAGAGAATCTGGATTAATCCCGGTAAAATATAGACTCCCAACGGAGGCTGAGTGGGAATATGCTGCTCTTGGGATGAGTGATCTAAGAAGTTATAACGTATACCGAGGACGTAAAAAATACCCTTGGGATGGTCAATACACTAGATCTGGTAAGCGTGTAAATCGTGGTGACCAGTTAGCAAACTTTAAACAAGGTAAAGGTGACTACGGCGGAATTGCCGGATGGTCTGATGATGGTGCAGATATTACAGCAGAAGTAAAATCTTACGAGCCTAATGATTATGGCTTATATGATATGGCTGGTAATGTTGCTGAATGGGTAGCTGATGTTTATCGTCCTATCGTTGATGATGAGTTTAATGACTTCAACTACTATAGAGGTAACGTTTATACTAAGAATGCCTTAAACGAAGATGGTACTGTGAAAGTAGTTACCGTAGATGAAATTGTTTACGATACTTTAAGCAATGGTAAAATCGTTGCAAGAAACCTACCAGGTGAAATCGCAAAGATCCCTGTTGATGAAAAAGAAACTTATTTAAGAACTCAGTTCGATAAGAGTGATAATAGAAACTTTAGAGATGGTGATAAGCGTTCTTCGCGTTACTACAGAGAAAGTTTTGATGAAGGTGATGATAGAGTTAATGCCACAGACAAAATGTACAATTCACCTAGACATAGAGTTGAAGTAGATTCTGTTGAAGGTAAACTTATTAGAGAATATGATAAGTCCAATAATAGAACATCTTTAATCAATGACGAAGTGAGAGTTTACAAAGGTGGTTCTTGGAGAGACAGAGCATACTGGATTGATCCTGCG
Source organism: Winogradskyella ouciana (assembly GCF_965284585.1). Lineage (NCBI taxonomy): Bacteria > Pseudomonadati > Bacteroidota > Flavobacteriia > Flavobacteriales > Flavobacteriaceae > Winogradskyella > Winogradskyella ouciana. Next base: position 1,842,671 of record NZ_OZ260095.1, on the reverse strand, counting down.
CAACGTCGTTATTTCCCTCAGGATATGGCAACGGACTACATCGGGTTTAGATGTGCAGTATCTAGAGTAGGTTCAAAATCTGTGAAATCACAAAAGAAACGTAATTAAAATCGTTAAATAATATTTAGAAAAGTCCTGATTTGTTAATCAGGACTTTTTTATTTTTAGACAATGAAAATTGAAAGCTTATATCAAAATTTCAAAAAGAGTTCAGGCATATCAACTGATACCAGAAAACTCTCTGAAGGTTGTATGTACTTTGCACTAAAAGGCGATAATTTTGATGGTAATGAGTTTGTGGAACAAGCTTTTAACAGAGGTGCAAAATATTGTGTAGTTGATAATAATAAGGCTGTACTAAACGATAATTGTTTTATAGTAGATGATGTATTAACAACACTACAGAACTTAGCGACATACCATAGAAATGAAATTGATATTTCAATTATTTCATTAACTGGTAGTAACGGAAAAACAACGACCAAGGAGCTTATTAATGTTGTATTGTCAACCCAGTACAATGTCAGAGCCACCAAAGGCAACTTAAACAATCATATAGGTGTGCCATTAACGCTTTTGAGTTTTTCTAAAGATTTAGACTTCGGCATTGTAGAAATGGGAGCCAATCATAAAAAAGAAATAGAGTTCCTGTCTAACATTGCCCAACCAGATTATGGTTTAATCACCAACTTCGGCAAAGCACACCTTGAAGGATTTGGTAGTATTGAAGGAGTTATAGAAGGAAAGTCTGAATTATACAACTTTTTGAAAACCAATAACAAGACTGTATTTGTAAATGCTGATGACTCCGAACAATTGAATCAAATTGGCAAGTATCAAAATACAGTTAGGTTTGGTAAAAATTCTAACAATGACTGTGTGGTTGAATTTATAGAAGCCAATCCTTTCGTTACAATAAAATACGACGAAATTGAAATTAACAGTCAACTAATAGGTAATTACAATTTCGGTAATATTGCGGTTGCTGTAGCTATAGGACAATATTTTAATGTAACAAGAGATAATATAAAATCAGCAATTGAAAATTACCAACCTGATAATAATCGCTCTGAAATCATACAAAAAGGTTCCGTACAAATAATTTTAGATGCTTACAATGCCAACCCAACAAGTATGCTAGCAGCTCTAAAAAATCTACAGCAGCTAGAAGCCGAGAACAAATATCTTTTTCTGGGAGATATGTTTGAGCTTGGTGCTGATGCTGAAAAAGAACATCAAAATATCGCTGATTTCGCTGAACAAAATTTTAGAGATAATGTGTATCTCATAGGCGAAAATTTCAGTAAAATAACAACAAGTGAAAGCATTAAAAAATTCAAAAAGTTTGAAGATTTAAAACCTATTTTAAATAAACTCAACCTTCATAATTCAATTCTGCTCATAAAAGGCTCTAGAGGTATGGCTTTAGAACGAATTTTGGATATTTTATAATACAAAAAACCATAATTAAAAAATGCCTAAGGATAATACTAAAATATCGAAAAGTAGATTTCCTCTATATATCTCTTTATTTATAGTTGTAGGTATCATTTCATCTTATCTTATCATTTCTGACGTACAACAGTTTTTTGATACTGCATGGGAAGTTTTAACTAGTAACGACGAACAGCGAATAAAAAAATGGGTAAGTAATTTTGGATGGTATGGTCCATTGATTTTAATATTGGCCATGGTTTTACAGATGTTTCTTATCGTTATCCCTACAATATTGCTTATGGTGGTTTCAATCCTAGCCTATGGACCTATTTGGGGAAGCCTTACCATATTAGTAGCAGTATTTGTAGCATCATCTGTAGGTTATGTAATAGGAAATTATTTTGGGCAAACATTTGTTCTAAAAATCTTGGGAAATAAAACGGAAACGAAGATCGAAGAATTTATAGAATCGTTTGGTTTTTGGGCTGTTGTAATCACAAGGGTGAATCCGTTTTTGTCTAACGATGCCATTAGTTTTGTTGCTGGCATATTAAATATGAACTATTGGAAGTTTATTGGAGCTACCGTAATGGGCATACTACCTTTAACCATTTTAATTGTTATTTTAGGTAAAACTACGGAAAGCCTAGAGTCTGGTTTATTAATTGGGTCTATAGTCAGTCTGATTCTCTTTGGAATTTATTATTATTGGAAAAAGAACAAAAAGTAAGCTTTAGGGCTTAAAAAAACCCAAGCGACGGCTTGGGTTTTCTGATTGATGTGGGTCATACTGGATTCGAACCAGTGACTTCTACCCTGTCAAGGTAACACTCTAAACCAACTGAGTTAATGACCCTAAAGTTTCAAAAATACACTTTCTTTTTTGAATTTCCCTACCGAAACCGCTACTGCAAGTATAATTTCGATATGCCCTCGAATATCTAGGAATCTTCGTTTCAAAATAACACTTTTAGCTTCGCTCGGTATTATTTTGAAACAAAAATTCCGATTTGAAAAATCAAATCGGAATTATGTTTTTGTGGGCGCGAAGGGATTCGAACCCCTGACCCCTTGGGTGTAAACCAAGTGCTCTGAACCAACTGAGCTACGCGCCCTAATAATTAGGACTGCAAATATAGACTAGTTTTTAAAATCTCAAAAGGATTTCAATAAAAAAATCAAATTATTTCGGCGACTACAAAAGTGCTTCCTCCTACAAATATTAGGTCGCTATTTGAGGCATTGGATTTTGCCTTACTGAGTGCGTCTTCTACACTTTTATAAACGTCACCTTGTATATTATATTCTAAAAATTTCTTTTGTAATAGTACTGCATCCAGACCTCTTGGTACATCAGGTTTACAAAAATAATAGATAGCATTTTTAGGAAACAACGGAATTATAGTATTTAGATCTTTATCATTTACAGCTCCGAATACAATATGAAATTGGTTATATGTTTCTAATTGCAACTGTTGCAATACAAATGTTAATCCTTCCTTATTATGAGCAGTATCACAAATAACTTTTGGATTGTACTGAATTACTTGCCACCTCCCTTGTAAACCCGTATTCTTGGTTACATTGAGAAGTCCCTTTTTTAATTCTGAATCCGAAATTGAAAAACCAGAATGTCGGAGAACATTTATCGATTGAATAACGGTTTTGATGTTATGCTTTTGGTATGCACCTCTTAAATCACTTTCAAGGACATTTTCAATTAATTGGTCAGAAAAATAAATATCTGAATTGGTCAACTTCGCTTTCTCTTTAAAGACAGTTTGGGTTTCAGGTTGAGTTTCACCAATGACAACCGGAATATTCTGTTTAATGATTCCTGCTTTTTCAGCGGCAATTTTCTCAAGGGTGTCGCCTAAAAATTGTACATGATCAAACCCTATATTAGTTATTACAGAAAGTTCAGGTGTAATAATATTTGTAGAATCCAAACGACCGCCCAACCCAACTTCAATGACGGCAATATCAACATTTTGCTTAGCGAAATAATCGAATGCCATACCTACTGTCATTTCAAAGAAAGACAGATTATTTGCTTCAAAAAATGCCTTATTTCGCTTTATAAACCCAATTACAAATTGTTTACTTACAACTTTACCATTAATACGGATACGTTCTCTAAAATCCCTTAGGTGTGGTGATGTGTATAAACCAACTTTGTAACCAGCTTCTTGAAGTACTGAAGCTAACATATGACTCGTTGAGCCTTTACCATTGGTTCCTGCAACATGAATCGATTTGAATCTATTATGTGGTTCTCCTAAATGGTTAGAAATTTTTAAAGCATTAGTTAAGTCCTTTCTAAAAGCAGTTTTACCCTTACTTTGATACATTGGTAGTTGCTGAAACATCCAATTGAGTGTATCTTGGTAATTCATGATTTATTGACCAACATCAAAGTTAATACTTACAAAGCCAATTTGCTTTGCAGGCGCATCTGAATCTGCTGGCCATTTATGCGATAAGGCAATTTTCTTTGCAGGCTCTAATAAACAAGGATGCGTGTTCGTAGTACCTCTTATACCAGGTTCAGCTTTAGTAACTCTTCCTGCTCTGTTTACTTCTATTTTAACAACGACCAAACCGTACTCATTGCAATCTTGCTTATAGATTTGTCTTGATGGTCTTCCACGTCCGCCTAATCCGTAACCTACTCCACCTTTTCCAGGTCCTGAGCCACCAAAATAGCTTGGCGCATAAGGATCTCCATCTAATTGACCTTTATTTCCCCCTTGATTGTCTGGTCCTTCACCTCCGTCATCATTACCACTAGAATTCTTTACTCCACCTATAAGGTCATCTAATTTTTTCTGCTTTTCTGCCTTTTCACGTCTCTCACGTTCTTCAGCTTCACGCTTTTGGCGCTCAATTCGCTCTGCTTCAGCTTTAGCTTTTGCTTCAGCCTCTTTTTGCTTTTTTATGGCAATATCTTCGGCATTTTCAGCTGTCATTACCTCTTCAGTCTTTGTTGGAGTTTGGGCAGGCTCAGTTATTGAGTTTTCAGGTTGTGATTCCTCTACGACTTTATCTTCCACAGCTTTTCTCGGTTGCGCCAATGGTCTGTTTCCGCTACCAAAGTCTGTATTCCCAAAGTTTACCGCAACACCGTACTCCTCTGGTGGATCTAAATATTGAGGCCCTACAAAAAACAACAACAAGAATAATAACAAAGCTATTAAGCCTGTTATTCTTGCCGAATTACGTTGATGTTTGGTCTCTAAATATTTCATCTCAGTTATACTTTAGTGAGTATAGTTTCAAAAATGATGCCGTTTAGTTAGGCTTCACTGCCAATATCACTTTAAACTTATTTCTATTAGCTATGTCCATTACCTTAACAACATTCTCTACAGGAACTGATTTCTCAGCTCTTAATACAATTGTTGGAGATTCCTGTTTTGAAAGAATTGACACCAATTGATTTTCTAATACACTTTCACCAACACGTTTCTGGTCAATATAATAAGTCAAATCTGCCTTAATACTTACTGCGGTTGACTTTTTGTTCTCTGTCTTTCCGCTTGCCTTTGGTAAAATAATATCAATAGCATTTGTGGTCACCAACGTCGATGCTATCATAAAAAAGATCAATAACAGGAAAACAATATCGGTCATAGATGCCATATTGAATTCTGGTGTTACTTTATTTCGTCCTCTAATGTTCATATTAGATAGGTTCGTTTAGGTGATCTAAAAATTCAGTAGATGTGGCTTCCATTTGGTGAACCACTTTATTAGTTCTTACCACAATGTGATTGTAAGCCACATAAGCTATAATACCTACTATTAATCCACCGACTGTGGTTGTCATTGCGGTATATAATCCACTCGCCAAAACATCCATTTGAATGGTTCCACCAGCATTAGCCAACTCAAAAATGGAAAGTATCATCCCAACTACAGTTCCTAAGAACCCAATCATTGGTGCAACACCAGATATTGTCGCCAACACACTTATATTTTTTTCTAAGCTATATATCTCTAAACGACCTGCGTTTTCAATTGCTGTATTAATATCTTCAAGAGGTTTACCAATTCTGGTAATTCCCTTTGCAATTAATCGAGAAACCGGTGAATTTTGCTGAGCACATAGCATTTGTGCAGAGTCCACCTTGCCGTTACTGACATGGTCTTTTATTTGATTCATAAAATTTGAATCAACTTTTGATGCTTCTTTTATTGCAAAAATCCTTTCAAAATATATATAAGTAGCCATAATGAGTAGTAAGAACAAGATAAGAATGATGACCATTCCTGAAGTTCCACCACTTGTAATCAACTCAATAATAGATAAGGTTTTTTCAACGGATTCGCCATCTGTTAGAACCTCCGCTTCATCTTGAATACTACTTAGTAATATCATATTATAAGTTTTAAGTTTAAAAGTTTCTGTAAGTTATAACGCTAAGTTTCTCACTTAAGTATGTTAGAAAATAGCTCTTGTTGCCATAAAGGCAATAGCACCTGCTATAAAACCTACAAAGGCCAACCAGGATATCTTTTTAAGGTACCAGAAAAAGTCTATTTTTTCCATTCCCATAGCCACTACACCAGCAGCAGAACCAATAATTAACATACTCCCGCCAGTACCAGCAGAATAGGCTATAAAATGCCACAACTGATTATCCATCGGCTCAGAGAACATCCCTAAACTGGCTGCAACCAGTGGCACATTATCAATAACTGCCGAACCAACACCAAGGAGAATGACTACCAAATCCGAAACAACAGTTCCTGCCGGCTCAGTTCCTATTAACCCAATGTTTTCTTTAAGACTATCTGCAAAACCGAAAAGTATCCCAAGCGATTCTAAAGCGGCAACTGCCATTAAAATACCCAGGAAAAACAAGATACTAGGTAATTCAATTTTTGACAATGAATAATGCACAGGACTATGACTTGCATTCTCACTATGCTCTTCGGATTGTATCTGTGATATAGCAAATTTTGAATTACTATAAATCTCAGCAAAAATCGCTACGACACCAAGGGACAGCATCATACCTACGTAAGGTGGTAAATGGGTGATAACTTTAAAAATCGGTACAAAGACAATAGCGCCCAATCCTAAAAATAACATTGTAGAACTAAATTTGTTTTTTGGCTTATCATCAGCACCTTGTAATTCTAAGGTGCCTTTAAATGGTTGTAGCAATGATGCTATAAAAGTAGGCACTATCATACATAACAGTGATGGAATAAATAAATAGATAAATAAATTACCTGTGGATACTTTGTCTCCAATCCATAGCATAGTTGTTGTAACATCTCCAATGGGTGACCAGGCTCCACCTGCATTGGCAGCTATAATAATTAAACCTGCATACCAAATCCTTACACTTCTATCCTTAACTATTTTTTGAAGAATAGATATTAAAACAATTGTTGCTGTAAGGTTGTCTATAATTGCAGAAAGTATAAATGCCAAACCGCAGAACATCCAAAGCAATTTTCTTCTGCTGTTAAAGTTTACCGCATTTTTAATGGTAGAAAAGCCATCAAAATAATCTATGATTTCTACAATGGTCATAGCACCCAATAAAAACACCAATATCTCTGCGGTCTTCCCTAAATGGTGTAAAAGCGTTTCCTCCATTAAATGCATTTTCTCTTCATGACCTTGGTCTGAAAAACCATCTACAAGACCATGAATTGAAGAATCAAACCACTGTGTAAAATCATCAATTCCCAAAGAGATAAGAGCCCAACTTATGGCCATCATAACCAAAGCTGGTATCAGCTTATCAATTTTTATATTGTGTTCTAATGTTATTGCTAAATAGCCAAAAACAAATACGAGAATTATAACAGTTTCCATAGTAAGGGATATTTTATATTAATTGTCTTAGTGCAATTTCAAAAGCGGTTTCACTAATACCGGTTTTTGTTGGATTATTCTTTTTAACTTCTTTTAATGCCTTTTTAATAACTTTAGAAGTATCATTGAAAATAGCTTCATCTGTCATTATTACTTTTCGTTCCATAAAGTAGGCAAAAACTCTAGCCATACCACAATTTGAAATAAAATCTGGTATTAAGCTCACTTTTTGGTCGGTATGCTCCATGATAGGTCCAAAGAAAATTTCTTTATCTGCAAAAGGCACATTTGCCCCACATGTAATAACTTCTAAGCCAGTACTAATCATTTGATCTATTTGATCTTGAGTAATTAATCTAGATGCTGCACATGGCGCAAACACTTCGGTTTCTAAAGACCAAATCTGTTCATTTATAGCTTCAAAAGGGATTAAGTCGTCAGCAACAAGAGTGTTTCCACTTTTATTAAGATATAATTCTGTAATTTCCTTAAAAGAAAACCCATCAGGATTAATTAAGCCACCAACCCTATCAATTATACCAACTACTTTTGCACCCATTTGGGCAAAGTAAAAAGCAGCAGCAGCTCCAACATTACCAAAACCTTGAACTACAACACGCTTTCCTTTAATATTACTGTCGTTAATTGCATAAAAATGCTTCGCTGCAACAGCAACACCATAGCCCGTAATCATATCTGCAACAGTGTACTTTTTGGATACATCTGGTGAGTATTTTGGGTTTTCAATAACCTTAATAACACCATGCCTTAACTGACCAATTCGGTTTATTTTATCAGCTTGTGTGGGTTTAAAATGTCCTTCAAAAACACCTTCTTGCGGATGCCAAACACCACTTTCTTCTGTTATGGGAATCACTTCGTGAATTTCATCAACATTTAGGTCTCCACCTGTACCGTAATAACTTTTCAATAATGGAGAAACGGCTGCATACCAGCGTTCTAATACTCCTTTTTTTCTTGGGTCATTCGGATCGAAATTGATACCTGATTTGGCTCCTCCTATTGCTGGTCCCGAAACTGTAAACTTTACCTCCATGGTTTTTGCCAGTGACAAAACTTCATTTTGATCTAGACCTTTTCTCATTCTTGTACCTCCTCCAGCTGCTCCACCTCTTAGAGAGTTTATGACCGTCCATCCTTCAGCGTCTGTTTCTGGGTCGTTCCAATGAAAAACTATTTCGGGAGATTTATTTTCGTACTTGTGCAGTAATTTCTTTATCAATTTGCATCAATTAGTTAGTTATAACAAATATAAAAAACTCTATTTCCTAAAAGAGATTAAAACATTAATTTTAAGTGTTAGGAATTAAAATTTTTCCAGAGGAATGATTCTTGCTCGCTCCTGTGACACTTTTAAGGCAATTAACCTCATTTCGCTCCCGTAAGACTCCCAATAATCCAAAAACGAGAGCTTCTTTAAATTCAATGATTTCCTTACTAGGTATCATTATTTGTGATTTTGAAAGAAATTTTATTCTATGGATTAAAAAATCATTGTACGCTCCTCCACCTGTTACCAATACTTTAGCCTTCTCTTGATTCAAGATTTTAGAAATTTGAATCGCAACATGCTCTACGAACGTTCTCAACACATCTTCAATTCTGAGATTGTAGGAGTCAATTAATGGAATGACGTTTTCTTTAACCCATTCTAAACCCAATGATTTAGGCGGTTTCTGTTGATAGAACTCAAGTTGATTCAATTTTGTTAGCAATTCGAAATGAATTTTACCTGTTGAGGCTAATTTTCCTTTGTCATCAAAATCCAGATTTAATTTGAATACATAATGGTTTAAAACAATATTGACAGGACAAATGTCAAAAGCGATTCTTTCGTTATTCTCTTCAAATGAAATATTGGCGAAGCCACCTAAATTCAAACAGAAACCATATTTCTCAAACAATAATCGATCACCAATAGGTACCAAAGGCGCACCTTGTCCGCCATATTCAACATCTTGAACCCTAAAATCGCAAATGACCTTTTCATTTAATGTATTTGCTAAAATCTGCTGATTACCTATCTGAAGTGTTAATCCATTTTCAGGTTGATGCAAAGCCGTATGTCCATGTGAAGCAATAAAATTAATATCATTTATATTATGCTTTTTGATAAATTCCGAAATAACCGTTCCTAAATATTTGGAATAAGCTTTATCTATTTCTGATAATTCATCCAAAGTCTTTGTTACCAATTGACTTAGAGATGATTTCCAAATCTCAGAATACTTCAGGGTTTCTGACTTGTGAATCTTAAATGTCCAATTATTATCATATACATATGTTGCGTATATGATATCTATACCGTCCAAAGAGGTGCCAGACATCACACCCACTACATTATAATAAGACTTTGCCATATTAGTAAAAATAATATTACTTATTGAAAATACCGCAAGAAACAGTTATCTTTGCATGAAATTTTTAACAAATCAACAATTAGTTTGCTTTATGGATTTTAGCTTAACAGAAGAACATATAATGATTCGTGATGCTGCAAGAGATTTTGCACAAACAGAATTACTTCCTGGTGTTATAGAACGTGATAATGCACAAACCTTTCCCGATGAATTGGTGAGAAAAATGGGCGAGTTGGGTTTTATGGGAATCATGGTAGACCCAAAGTATGGGGGAAGCGGTATGGATGCAATCTCTTATGTTTTAATTATGGAAGAGTTGTCTAAAATTGATGCTTCTGCTTCTGTTATGGTTTCTGTAAATAATTCATTGGTCTGTTATGGTCTTGAAGCCTTTGGTACTGAAGAGCAAAAACAAAAATACTTAACCAAACTTGCCACTGGAGAACACATTGGTGCATTTTGTTTAAGTGAACCAGAAGCAGGTAGTGATGCAACCTCTCAAAAAACTACTGCTATTGACAAAGGGGACCATTATATTATCAATGGTACAAAAAACTGGATTACAAACGGCGGACGTGCGGACACCTATTTAGTCATAGCGCAAACCGATAGGAAAAAAGGCCACAAAGGCATCAACGCTTTTATTCTTGAAAAAGGCATGCCTGGTTTTGATATTGGTCCAAAAGAAGATAAGCTTGGTATACGTGGTAGTGATACACATACATTGCAATTTAATGATGTAAAAGTACCAAAGGAAAATAGAATCGGCGAAGATGGTTTTGGATTTAAGTTTGCTATGAAAACCTTATCTGGAGGACGTATTGGTATTGCTGCACAAGCCCTTGGGATTGCATCAGGAGCTTATGAATTGGCCTTAAAATACTCTAAGGAGCGTAAAGCTTTTGGCACGGAGATTTGTAATCATCAAGCTATAGCTTTTAAATTGGCTGATATGTACACTGAGATTGAAGCCGCTCGCCATTTGGTAATGAAAGCTGCTTGGGAAAAAGACCAAGGTAATAATTATGATATGGCAAGTGCAATGGCAAAACTTTACGCAAGTAAAGTAGCCATGGAACAGACTGTTGAAGCTGTACAAATACATGGTGGTAATGGATTTGTTAAGGAATATCACGTAGAGCGCTTAATGCGAGATGCTAAGATTACCCAAATCTATGAAGGTACTTCCGAAATTCAGAAAATTGTAATTTCGAGAGGTGTTCTTCGAGATTAATTGAGACGTTCATCGAAAAATTTTACAAAATCCTGCGTTAACGCAGGATTTTTTTTATATTACACCATCAAATAGTTTTTCCCCTTCCCAATTTACTATTCGATTATTCTTCCCACAAGAAATAATTTACTAATCTTTTTTAAACCCTTTTTATGAAAAACTTTTACTTAGTAGTTCTGCTATGTGGGCTTTTTATGTATGCTGGTCATGCTCAAAAAGAAACAATAACAGAATACATGCAAAACAACCTTGAAGAATTAAAACTAACCCAAAATGATGTGTCCAATTTTAGGATTCTAAGTTCTTCAACTTTGTCCAATAAATCTTTTAGCATTTATTATTTGCAACAAGAGGTCAATGGACTCCCTGTAGCAGATAATGTTGCTACAGTACTTATGAAAGATGATGAGATTTTGAGATTTAGACATCATTTTATTTTTGACGCATCATCAAAAATCAATTCTCAAACTGCATCAATTTCACCAGTAATGGCTGCAAATTATGCGATTAGTAATCTTGGTCTTGGCACAGATGAAAATTTAAAAGTTGTTGATTATTCAACTAAGCAAGATATTACTAAAGAAAATATTTTGTCTAGTAACCTAGAGTCTCCATTAATGTTTGTCTCTGACAGTGATGGAAATTACGTCTTATCTTATGAAGTTGTGATAAAAACAAATAACCATTGGTGGGTTACAAAAATTGATGCCACCAACGGAAATATCATTTCCAAAGCAGATGCATTGATTAGCTGTAATTTTGATACTACGATTGATGATAGTAAACCAATTAATCACAAAAACCACAGCCATCGTTATACATTTAATGGAAATGAGATAAATAACGCTGACGCTTTTGCTGATAGATTATTTAATCAAAGTGATAGTGAGAATAGTATGTTTATGCCGCCTTTGGCTGCGGTAAGTGCTACTTACAATGCTTTTCCTTTAAAAGTAGAGACCCCTAATCATGGAAGTAGAGATATGTTGAGCAATCCCTGGGAAGTTACACCTACAGGCGGAGCTCAAGTACCATCCCCTTTTGGATGGCACGATTTTGAAACTGCACCAGATGTATATGTTCAAACTACACGAACCGAAGGGAACAACACTAGGTCCTATGAGGATGCTGGAAATAGAGACGCTCCATTACCAGATGGGTCATCATATGCAGATGCCACTAATATTGACGGTACTACAGGTGACATGACTTTTGATTATACCTTAGACCTTAACCAGTTTCCAGATGCATACCAAGATGCAGCAATAGTCAATCTTTTCGTTTGGAATAATTTTATGCATGATTTTTCTTATGCTTATGGATTTGATGAAACTAATGGGAATTTTCAGCAAGAAGATTATGACAGATTTGATGGTGTTGGTGGCGGAATTAATGATTGGGATGGTGATGAAGTGCGTGCCGAAGCACAAGATGGCGACGGTTTAAACAATGCTAATATGGGTACGTTAGGTGATGGTTTCGAACCAACAATGCAGATGTTTCTTTGGGGAGCATCACCATTTGGAGAATTTTTTGAAGTCATTGAAAATACCGATGATAACTCATTATTAGGAGCATATGATGCTTCACGTTTTCCATTTGTTCCTATTCCTAGAGAGACAGATGTACCTCTAGAGGCCCAATTGGTTTTAGTGCAAGATGATGGTCTTCCTTACACGGCACAAGAAGATGGAGGCACTCCAGGGCCAAGCCCAAATTTAAGTGATGGTTGTACAGGTGCAGGAGCTACTCCTGAAACCCAGATGTTAGTAAATGCAGCAGATTTAAATGGTAATATAGCCGTAGTAAGAAGAGGTGTATGCACATTCGTTAAAAAAATAACACTTGCTCAAAACTCAGGTGCAATCGGTGTTATTCTTGTTAATAATAACCCTGGCGAAGGTCCAATTAATGGTGGTGGAGAACCTTACATACCATTAAACATTCCTGCAATATCAATTTCTTTCGAAGACGGTGAAGCATTGATTGAAAAAATTGGAGATGCTGATGGTGATGGAACAATTGAATCTGTAGGAGAGCAAGTGACAGGAAAATTAATAGATCGTGGTCCAGCGTCTAATCTAATAAACAGAGATGGTGATTTAGATCAAGGTATAATTGCTCATGAGTATGCGCATGGAATTTCGACCAGATTGGTTGGAGGACGACAAAATTTCTCATGTTTAATAGGCGCAGGTGCCGTTAAAGAAGAACAAATGGGAGAAGGTTGGTCGGACTTTTATGGTCTTGTAACAACGCATAACTTTGCATTAAATAGTGACCCAACCGACCCGAGAGGAATTGGAACGTATGTACAATTTCAAGCAACAGATGGTCCAGGTATTCGCCCTTCACCATATTCTACAGATTTTAGTGTAAACGATTATACTTACGGTGACATTGCAAATGAAGCATTAACGGTACCTCATGGTGTTGGTTTTGTTTGGTCTACCATGCTATGGGATTTGTACTGGGCATTAATTGATGAATATGGTTATGACCCAGATCTATATTATGGAACAGGTGGCAATAATATAGCCATACAGTTGGTAACGGATGGATTAAAATTGACAGACTGTGGTAATGTAGGCTTTGTAGAAGGAAGGGACGCTATTTTAGCCGCAGATGATGCCTTATATGGTGGCGCAAACCATTGCTTAATCAGAAATGTGTTTGCTCAACGTGGTGTAGGTGCTTTGGCATTGCAAGGGAGTGCTGATAGTAGATCTGATCAAGTAGAAAATTTTGATTTAGATGGTGGAGTCTTTGTTGGAAATGATTGTGGTGATGTTTTGAACAACCAAGATTTTGACAGAACTGCATTTGTTGTCTATCCTAATCCAACAAATAGTACAATTTTTATAGCTTCAGGTTCTAATTATGGAGATGCAAAAGCGAGACTATATGATATTAACGGTAGACAGTTGTTTACTAAGACAATTAATTTGTCTAATACACCTCATATTGATATAAGCAATCTTTCTGATGGCATATATGTGATAGAGATTGAAACCGAGGCTAATAAATTATTTACCCAAAAAATAATTAAAAACTAAGATTTCACTTTTATTAATAAAAGGGAAGGCCTGTCAAAAAGTCTTCCCTTTTTTAATCCATAGATTTAGTAGTTGTATGAAAATTTATACGTTATAAATTAAACATTGTTTAACTCACCCATTACCAACCGTAACTCACCATAAGAATATTTGTCGTCGAGTTGGTGCTTTAGGTCTGAAAGGTTATCAAAAGTTTTTGTCGGAATAATTTCTTTTAACTCTGAATAGTGAGCTTTTGGCATTAGGTCTATAATCTTCAATTCTCCTGATGAAATGAAACTAGCCAAATGGCCGAATATAGTATTAGTGTTTAATTCTCGTTCTAGAGCAATTTGATCTATAGATTTACCTGATTTAAAAAGTTCTAAGGAGGTTTTCTTTGTATCCCCTTTTTTCTTTTTTGGTTTTAATTCTTCAAAAACTGGAAGCTCATTATTAATTTCAATATCATTTTCTTCGCAGTAATTAATAATCACTTTTAAAATTTCAGAGCCATATTTTTCAATTCTTGTTTTGCCCATGCCGTGAATTTGCTTCAATTCAGCTTTAGTTGTTGGTAACAACTCACACATGGCATATAATGATTTTTGTGTAAAAATCTGAAAGTGAACTAAATCTTCGCGTTTTGCGATTTGGTTCCTAAGTTCTCTAAGTAATTCAAAGAGTTCAACATTGGTTGTACCATCAATAATAGCTTTACGTTGCTTTTTAGGTTTTTCTTTTCCTAAGAAAACAGACTTGGCTCTTAGAGATAAAAATTGTTGCACATTAAAGCCCTCTTTTAAGCCTAAAAAATAGGATACTTTTGTCTTTAATAACTCTTCTAATGTATCTAGTTGTTTATCAATATCTTTTTGAATTGCTTTATTATCAGTAGTAAAACTTAAAGCCTGAAGAGAACCTCCTATTGTTTCTTTTGTTTGCTCCTCAAAGTAACTAATAGCTTTAATAAATCTATCCTGAAGTGTTTTATTAGATTCGGGCATATCTACCGAGTCACCAATCGATTTTAGTTGGCTATTAAAGGAGTTGCTTATTTTAAGTAGGTTGGTAACTGAATCTTTTATTGTTACCAAAGGTGTTTCAATATTTCCTTCAATGCTCCCTCTGTTTTTATAGTAAGTATCTAATATTCGATTTGAAGGATATAAAAATTTATAAAAATCAAAAATCTCGGAAATTAAGCCTAACTGAAATGTACGTTTAGATTGCTGGAGCATATCATTATTTGGTTGGTTAGCTTCTGCACTTTCGTTAAAAGAAATAACATTACTATCACTAATGATTTGACTCGGAGTAATTTTACTATTAAGAACTAATCCTTCTAGCGATTTACAGCGACTAAGCGCTACATAGGTTTGCCCGTGCGCAAAGGCAGCTTCAGCATCAATTATTGCTTTATCAAAAGTTAAACCCTGACTTTTATGAATTGTGATTGACCAGGCCAAGCGAAGTGGCATTTGTGTATAACTACCAATTTTGTCTTCGGAAATTGCTTTTGAGTCCTTATCGACAGTGTATTTAATATTTTCCCAAACCTCTGGTTTCGTGATTATATTAAAATCGTCATCTGGGCAATTCACAACAACTTCATCATCATCTAATAAAATTACCTTACCAATTTTACCATTGAAGTAACGCTTTTCTGGTGAACTATCATTTTTAATAAACATAACTTGCGCACCAACTTTTAGTTTTAACTCTTCTTTGTTGGGATAAGAATGTTCAGGGAATTTTCCTTCAACAACTGCATTATAAGTTCTTGATTTTCCTTCAAGCTTTTCAAGCTCTTGTTTATTGATCTGGCTGGCTTTATGATTATGGGTCGTCAATGAAATATAACCTTCATTTTCATTTGGAATAAAGTTAGGTTGGTAACGTTTATTCAATTCATCAGCAGATGATTGACTTAATTCATTATTTCTAATTTCGTTTAGTATATTAATAAACACTGGATTTTCTTGCCTATAAATATGCTTTAATTCAATAGTAATCGGATTTGAATTTTTATAAGCTCCACTACTAAAGAAGAATATATTCTTATAAAATGGCTTTAATAACTGCCATTCTTGCTCTTTAATTACTGGCGATAATTGTTGAAGGTCGCCTATCATTAATAATTGAGTTCCGCCAAAAGGCAAGTTTCTATTTTTAAAGCGTTTTAAGGTTCTATCTATTCCATCAAGTAAGTCAGCTCTCACCATACTGATTTCATCAATAACCAATAGGTCCAAAGACTTGATAATATTAATTTTTGTTTTACTGAATTTTCTATTGAAACTAGTTGTAGAATTTAAATCTGCATGAGGTAAAATTGGCCCGAATGGCATTTGAAAAAAAGAATGAATAGTAACCCCTTTAGCATTTATAGCCGCTACACCAGTTGGTGCAATCACCACCATTCGCTTTTGCGTTTGTAACCTTAATTTATGTAAAAAAGTTGTTTTGCCTGTACCCGCTTTACCAGTTAAGAATATATTTCTATTTGTATTATTAACAAAGTCCCAAGCAAGATTAAGTTCATTATTTATTTTCATAATAGCTTTCAGATAAAACTTGAAGATAATAAATCTGAAACTTTAAAAATGACGTAAATATTTAATAAAACAAAAAATCCCGATTCTTATTGTAAGAATCGGGATTCAAAAAAGGCGGCGACCTACTCTTCCACAGATAGTAGTACCATCGGCGCAAACGGGCTTAACTTCTCTGTTCGGAATGGTAAGAGGTGAGCCCCGTCGCTATAACCACCTTAAAAGGTGAGTAATCAGTCTTTAGTAAATAGTAGTTAGTAATACCAACTACTTACTTTACACTTATCACTAATTACTGTTCCGCATTAGCGGAACTAATATTGTTGACATATTGAAAAAAACGATGAATCGTCATTGGATATATAATAATTAAATAGTAGAAATTAATAGAATATGTACCTATAAAAAGAACGGCGTACAATAAGCCTATGGGTTATTAGTACTACTCGGCTATGACGTTACCGCCTTTACACCTGTAGCCTATCGACGTGGTCATCTTCCACGACCCTTTAAAGAAATCTCATCTTGTGGTGGGTTTCGCGCTTATATGCTTTCAGCGCTTATCCCTTCCCAACGTAGCTACCCAGCAATGCTCCTGGCGGAACAACTGGTACACCAGAGGTTGGTCCAACTCGGTCCTCTCGTACTAGAGTCAGATCCACTCAAATTTCTAACGCCCACAGTAGATAGAGACCGAACTGTCTCACGACGTTCTGAACCCAGCTCGCGTGCCACTTTAATGGGCGAACAGCCCAACCCTTGGGACCTTCTCCAGCCCCAGGATGTGACGAGCCGACATCGAGGTGCCAAACCCCCCCGTCGATGTGAGCTCTTGGGGGAGATCAGCCTGTTATCCCCGGAGTACCTTTTATCCTTTGAGCGATGGCCCTTCCATGCGGAACCACCGGATCACTATGCTCTACTTTCGTACCTGATCGACCTGTATGTCTCTCAGTCAAGCTCCCTTATGCCATTGCACTCTGCGCACGGTTACCAAGCGTGCTGAGGGAACCTTTAGAAGCCTCCGTTACTCTTTTGGAGGCGACCACCCCAGTCAAACTACCCACCAAGCACTGTCCCTGATCAGAGGTTAGACTCTAGATAAGCAAAGGGTGGTATTTCAACAATGACTCACCCACGCCTGGCGACGCAGGGTCGAAGTCTCCCACCTATCCTACACATTACTTATCCAAAGCCAATACTAAGCTATAGTAAAGGTTCACGGGGTCTTTTCGTCCCACTGCGGGTAATCGGCATCTTCACCGATACTACAATTTCACCGAGCTCATGGCTGAGACAGTATCCAAATCGTTACACCATTCGTGCAGGTCGGAACTTACCCGACAAGGAATTTCGCTACCTTAGGACCGTTATAGTTACGGCCGCCGTTTACTGGGGCTTCATTTGAGATCTTCGAGGTAAACCTCTAAACCCTCCACTTAACCTTCCAGCACCGGGCAGGTGTCAGGCCCTATACGTCATCTTTCGATTTAGCAGAGCCCTGTGTTTTTGATAAACAGTCGCTTGGATCTTTTCACTGCGGCCTGTATTGCTACAGGCGACGCTTCTCCCGAAGTTACGCGTCTATTTTGCCTAGTTCCTTAGCCATGAATCTCTCGAGCTCCTTAGAATTCTCATCCCAACTACCTGTGTCGGTTTAGGGTACGGGCTGCTTCACTCGCTTTTCTTGGAAGTCGATTCGCTAGATTATCACCTTGGCCGTAGCCTCAGTGTACTATCGCCGTGTTACCACTGGCTTCAACGCACTATTCCGTCAGTGCGCACTAACTATTCGCCTCCGTCACTTTTAGCGTGAGCAGGTACAGGAATATTAACCTGTTGTCCATCCACTACCCCTTTCGGGTTCGCGTTAGGTCCCGACTAACCCTCAGCTGATTAGCATAGCTGAGGAAACCTTAGTCTTTCGGAGTGCGGGTTTCTCGCCCGCATTATCGTTACTTATGCCTACATTTTCTTTTGTAGCTTCTCCAGCATACCTCGCAGTACACCTTCGACGACACTACAATGCTCCCCTACCACTTTTACAAGTCCATAGCTTCGGTAGTATGTTTATGCCCGATTATTATCCATGCCGGATCGCTCGACTAGTGAGCTGTTACGCACTCTTTAAATGAATGGCTGCTTCCAAGCCAACATCCTAGCTGTCTGTGCAATCCAACCTCGTTTATTCAACTTAACATACATTTGGGGACCTTAGCTGATGGTCTGGGTTCTTTCCCTCTCGGACATGGACCTTAGCACCCATGCCCTCACTGCTGATCATCATTTTATAGCATTCGGAGTTTGTCAGGAATTGGTAGGCGGTGAAGCCCCCGCATCCAATCAGTAGCTCTACCTCTATAAAACTAAATCAACGCTGCACCTAAATGCATTTCGGGGAGTACGAGCTATTTCCGAGTTTGATTGGCCTTTCACCCCTACCCACAGGTCATCCGAAGACTTTTCAACGTCAACCGGTTCGGGCCTCCACTGTGTGTTACCACAGCTTCACCCTGCCCATGGGTAGATCACACGGTTTCGCGTCTACCACTACTAACTGAAGCGCCCTGTTCAGACTCGCTTTCGCTACGGATCCGGACCTGAAGTCCTTAACCTTGCTAGCAACGGTAACTCGTAGGCTCATTATGCAAAAGGCACGCCGTCACGGATAAATCCGCTCCGACCGCTTGTAAGCGTATGGTTTCAGGTTCTATTTCACTCCCTTATTCAGGGTTCTTTTCACCTTTCCCTCACGGTACTAGTTCACTATCGGTCTCTCAGGAGTATTTAGCCTTATGGGATGGTCCCCACAGATTCATACAGGGTTTCACGTGCCCCGCACTACTCAGGATACTGCTATCTTGTCAATCTTTACCTATACAGGGCTATCACCTTCTATGGCCCGTCTTTCCAAACGGTTCTAATTCATCATGACTCAAATGTCGCAGTCCTACAACCCCAGCATTGCCGTAACAATACTGGTTTGGGCTAATCCGATTTCGCTCGCCGCTACTATCGGAATCACTTTTGTTTTCTTCTCCTCCGGGTACTTAGATGTTTCAGTTCTCCGGGTTCGCCTCCTTGCGGATAACATGTCTTCAACATGCCGGGTTGCCCCATTCGGATATCTACGGATCAATTTGTATGTGCCAATCCCCGTAGCTTTTCGCAGCTTATCACGTCCTTCATCGCCTCTGAGAGCCTAGGCATTCCCCATACGCTCTTATTTAGCTTATTGTACTTTTGTCTTTTTAATGAGTTACAATTATTGCTCGTTACAATAATTATTTAATTTTATTAAATATTTCTATCTAATTATCATGTATCTTTTTCAATATGTCAATGAACGTTCAGATTCCCGTTTCCACGGGAACTTTGGTGGAGAATACCGGAGTCGAACCGGTGACCTCCTGCGTGCAAGGCAGGCGCTCTAGCCAGCTGAGCTAATTCCCCTTTCCTTAAATTCCAAATCATGGAATTCAGAATTATGAATTTAGAATCCTCAACGTCTAGAATTTCCTTTAATCAGTAGTCTCAGGCAGACTCGAACTGCCGACCTCTACATTATCAGTGTAGCGCTCTAACCAGCTGAGCTATGAGACTCTACTTAATTATCTTAAAAATTAAATCAACAGCAAGAGAACAGAACCAAATGTTTCCTTTTTTTGAACTTTCCTTATCAGTCGTCTTTCTCTAGAAAGGAGGTGTTCCAGCCGCACCTTCCGGTACGGCTACCTTGTTACGACTTAGCCCTAGTTACCGATTTTACCCTAGGCCGCTCCTTGCGGTGACGGACTTCAGGCACTCCCAGCTTCCATGGCTTGACGGGCGGTGTGTACAAGGCCCGGGAACGTATTCACCGCATCATGGCTGATATGCGATTACTAGCGATTCCAGCTTCACGGAGTCGAGTTGCAGACTCCGATCCGAACTGTGATGGGGTTTATAGATTCGCTCCTTCTCGCGAAGTGGCTGCTCTCTGTCCCCACCATTGTAGCACGTGTGTAGCCCAGGACGTAAGGGCCGTGATGATTTGACGTCATCCCCACCTTCCTCGCGGTTTGCACCGGCAGTCTTGCTAGAGTTCCCATCTTTACATGCTGGCAACTAACAACAGGGGTTGCGCTCGTTATAGGACTTAACCTGACACCTCACGGCACGAGCTGACGACAACCATGCAGCACCTTGTAAGTAGTCCGAAGAAAGGGGTATCTCTACCCCATGCAACTTACATTTAAGCCCTGGTAAGGTTCCTCGCGTATCATCGAATTAAACCACATGCTCCACCGCTTGTGCGGGCCCCCGTCAATTCCTTTGAGTTTCATTCTTGCGAACGTACTCCCCAGGTGGGTCACTTATCACTTTCGCTTAGCCACTCAGACCGAAGTCCGAACAGCTAGTGACCATCGTTTACGGCGTGGACTACCGGGGTATCTAATCCCGTTCGCTCCCCACGCTTTCGTCCATCAGTGTCAATATATTGTTAGTGATCTGCCTTCGCAATTGGTATTCTATGTAATATCTATGCATTTCACCGCTACACTACATATTCTAACCACTTCACAATAATTCAAGACGACCAGTATCAAAGGCAATTCTACAGTTGAGCTGCAGGATTTCACCTCTGACTTAATCGTCCACCTACGGACCCTTTAAACCCAATGATTCCGGATAACGCTCGGATCCTCCGTATTACCGCGGCTGCTGGCACGGAGTTAGCCGATCCTTATTCTTACGGTACCGTCAGCCGCCCACACGTGGACGGGTTTCTTCCCGTATAAAAGCAGTTTACAACCCATAGGGCAGTCTTCCTGCACGCGGCATGGCTGGATCAGGCTCTCGCCCATTGTCCAATATTCCTCACTGCTGCCTCCCGTAGGAGTCTGGTCCGTGTCTCAGTACCAGTGTGGGGGATCCCCCTCTCAGGGCCCCTACCTATCGTTGCCATGGTGTGCCGTTACCACACCATCTAGCTAATAGGACGCATACCCATCTTTTACCGACGAATCTTTAAAGTGTCTTCCATGCGAAAATCACTTGCTATGGGGTATTATTCTTCGTTTCCAAAGGCTATCCCCCTGTAAAAGGTAGGTTGTATACGCGTTACGCACCCGTGCGCCACTCGTCAGCGGAAAAGCAAGCTTCTCCCTGTTACCGTTCGACTTGCATGTGTTAGGCCTGCCGCTAGCGTTCATCCTGAGCCAGGATCAAACTCTTCATCGTTAAATTTTAAGCCTTGCGGCTATCTCTTAACTTCTGATAGGAATTCTTAAAATCTGTACTCTAAATGATCTATTCTCTTGTTCTGTTTCGGCCGTTTCCAACCAAAACTTTACGCTGTCAATTCAATATGTCTATGAACTTTTTAATCGCTTTCCTAAGCACTTTATCGCTTAAGCGGGTGCAAATATAAAACCCTTTTTCCTTTCCCGCAACATCTATCCGAAAAATATTTTTATTTTTTTTTCAATGCCGCACTTTTTATGGAAATGAACTGCCGCCCACAACACAAACGCGTCGCTAACGGGGCGCAAATATAGAACACCTTTTTATTATAGCAAGGGCTTTTTGGGAAATATTTTCAAAGTATTTTTAGTTAGCTTATTTCGAGGTGGTTATGAATAGGATATTGTTTAAACTAATAGAATTGGTTAGAAGGATGCGTTTATAAGAAGAAGTCCCAAACTAATCCAAAGCGAATAGTAAAGTCTCTGTAAGGATGATTAGGAGCGGAAAAATAATCATAGCCTGTAAATGCAGAATTAAAATGTTCTGCTTTTAGAAAAATTCTTGTTTGTCTAATTTTGGCATTGATAAAGAAATCTAGTCGAGGGAATGCTCCTAGCTCAGTTTGATTCTGTGTATAAAATTCTGCAAGAAGTGGATCATAGCCATTCATATTATATTTAGTAAAGTAATTTAAGGTTACCCCTGTTTGCAACGTCATTGCCTTTTTAAAAAGCTGATTAGAATAATAAAGAGTATTTCTTATAATTAAATTGGGCACATTTAGAACCTTTTCATCGCTGACTACATTTTGATACATTACTGTATTATCTAAAGCAAAATTACCTAACCGAAATTCTTTTTGAACCTTAAGCCTCAAATACTGTAAAGACTCATTATACTGTTCTGGCTTAATGATTTTATTTTTATCAATGGTCGTGTCTAAATTAAAATAAGTGTAATTTTCTATATTCGAAATATCGAATGATGCATTTAGGAATTTTTCTGAAACGATATTAAATCTTAATTGTTGTGAATTAATATTTCTGAAGTTTGAGTAATTATGCCAGTTATAGTTAATAAAATCACTTTGATACAATAAATAATTATAATTTGGAAGTCTTGAGCTTACATTGATTCCTCCATTTACCTCTATATTCTCATTCAATTCCACAGCTAACTTAACATCAAAATAACTTCCTACAAATTCTTCAGAAAAATTAATTTTAGCATCACCTTCGAGTTTTATTGAGTTTATTGTTTTCTTAAATGAAGCATTTGCACCTAAGAAGTTTGCTTTTATTCTATTTGGAATTATTTCATCCGATAATAGAACAACACTATCATACCCATAGTTTATGTCTGAATAAAAAACCCCAAGCTGCAGGTTTCCAAGGATATTATTGTAATAGTCTATTTTGAAGCTTGAATTAAAATGTTCTAAGGTTACCTTATCATTTATATTGTTAGTGAATGAGTTTCCAAAATAATCATTGGAAGGCGAGTCTTGATAATATTGATAATACTTATCTTCAAAAAATGTTTCGTTTACTATAGATAAATAATTATTGGCTGAGTCATTCTTTTTGATTATATCATAAGAATGATTAATAAAGAATCTCTTCCCTACTAAAATATTTTCTGCATTTTCTATATTCATATCAAAAACAGATCTATCTATAAAATCCTCATCACCAGATATAAAATTCTCTAAATCCTCATCTAATAAACCACCATTCTCTTGATTCAACAAATCTTGCATTACAATATGTCCTTTGGCGTTATACTTCTTATTCTTGGTACTATAATTTGAAGTAAAACGAAAATTACCAGAACTTGTTAAAGCGTTTTGATAATTACCTAAAGATCTCAACCCTTTGTAGGCAATCGAAAAGTTAAATTGCTTTGACAGATTTACTGCAAAAAAAGCATCTAGCATCTGTCCTTGTTCAAAGGCAGTCTTATACGTTAGTCGAGTCCATGGAGTTGGTACTTCATAATATTTAATGTCATCATCTTCGTAGTAATTAAAATGCCTTGCTCTCGCACCGAACAACGGTTTGGTTTCTTTAGAATTGAAATTATGACTAAGTGTATTATATGTTTGGCCAATATTTGCAAATGGCATTAATCCAAAGTTGTCTTTTTGAAGATAGTTAAATTTATAATCCTTCTTTATTGACAATGTAGTATCGACTACAACCGTATCGACCTCAGTATTAAACTGCAAGTACATATCTATAGAAGCTAAATTTTTAAACCCTTTTGATCTTTTCACGTCAGATGTGTCATTTTCAAAAGGGTTTTCTCTATTGACAACATTTCCTTTATTCAACTTTGTTTGACCGTAAATATCGTTATAGAAAAAGATTAAAGAAAAAAATAACAGGCACCTGAAGTATGACATAAAAAACTTTATATAACTAAACAGTTATTATATGAATATATTTTACGGTAAAAATAAATAATAAAAAAAGATCTACGTTAATAACGCAGATCTTTTAAACTTATTTAAAAACAGATAAATCTGTCTACTTATGGCAATGTAAATGATGTTGTTTCACTAGCACCAAAAGAACCACCTGAAGCAAGAACTGTTGTTCCAAGATTCAGTGTATATGATCCATTACCATATGCACAGCAAATACCATCACCGAAAGAATCGAATATAGTGAATTCATAAGTACCATTATCCAAACAGAAAGTTGTTGAGAAGCTACCTCCGGTATAACCATCACCTGAGAATAACACTGAACCACCTTGAGTGATTTCCCAACTAGTTTCTCCTGCATAATCATCAAAATTGATTAATAGAGAAACTTCATTAGTAGGACAAACTTGAGTTACATTTAATGTAATTGGCCCGCTTGTAAACGCTTCTGTTGTAGAAGCCAAGGCTAAAACCAAAGTTTCGCCACCTGCACTAATATTGGTATCACTAATCTGTACCGTAAGAGCTCCTTCATTAGAACCCCCTGGAATTGTTACTGACGAAGGCACAGTATATGCCGCTGGATCTAAGGATGAAGCATCCGTGTCCACAACAACACTAAACGTTCTATCAGAACCGGTAATGTTACCAGCATAAACTTTGATGTCGTTAGTTGAAGAACTACCGATATCTACACCAAAGGCAAATGAGGTATCTTCAAAAGTAACATAATTAACACTATTACCTGTAGCATCTTCATCGCAACTGTAAGCAGTTGCAATGAAAATACCAAGTATTATATAATTTAAAATTTTCTTCATGAGATAAGTCTTGATTTAGTTAATTAATTTTGTTCGTTAATGAAAACGTTACTTTGAATTTCCAATTCAGGGATTTCAAAAGTTAAACGCTCATCATTATGCATAAATGATTCACCAACAAAAGATAAGTGGTTACTTCCTCTCACACCTGTTGATGTCTGGTTACGCTTTATAGAAAGGTATGTTTTACCTTCACCCCAAAACTCAATACGGGTCTGTAAGTGAATTTCAGCCAATAAAGCCGCTCCTGACAATCCATTTAAATAAGATGTGTCTGGCAAACGTTGGTCCAATACCTCTCTCAATGCAGTTCTAGCTGGTCCATCCTGGCCCATTTTTGCTAAAGCCTCTGCTTTTAAGATGTGCATCTCAGCAATTCTCATGTATACATAATCAGCTACAACCGATCCACTTGGTCCACCGATAATTCTACTGGCATCGTAGAACTTATCCAATGGCATTAGGTTATAATAACCTGAACCCGGGAAGAACTGTGCTTTTCTAGCATCATCAGCAGGAATAGCATCATATAGGTTTTGATCTATAGCCTTGGCATCACCTGCCCAAGCATAACTATATGAGAATGCATCCATTTGTCCCCACCAAGAAACAAGTCTTAATCCGATATCACCATTAAGGTCTACACCCCAAATCCATCCTGGAGTAGCCACATTGTTAAAACCACCTGTAACCTCAGCTGCGGTCATTACCGTAGCACCAGTTCCAGAAATCACAGCATCACATAACGCAACAACTTCGCCCATACGAGAAACATCACGTTGAGAAGCAATAGCATAAGCTAACATGGCCTGTGCAACTTCCTTGTTCACCTGGGTCTTAGTTGGCCTGTTATATACATCCAACAATACGATGGCTCTGTTAAGATCACTTTCTATTAGTGCAAAAACCTCAGCAGCAGTAGATTTACCTACACCTACGTTAGTTACTGTTCTATAGATTGGAAGGATCTCTTGTGAAGGGTTGTAATCATTCTGCATATACTGGGTCAAATACCAGTAAGAATGAGCACGCATAGCTAAAGCCTGTCCTAGAGTAGCTCTGTTATCCAAATTTTCTGGATCCGCTTCATCACCACCTAAAGTTTCAATTACGGTATTGGCAGCACGTATCATTCTATAATAGTGTCTCCAAACTTGGTAATTATCTAAAAAGGTGAAATCTTCAGTACACTGCATCTCAGTAATACTAGCTCTATACCATCCATAAGTACTTACGGACAGGGCAACATCACTAGATAAGAAATCAGCAAACAGGTCATAGGCTTTATGACCGAAGTCATCATGCCCACCGGTACCACCTGTACCAGTTGTATACATCGTAGAGTAAACACCCTCGATGAAACCTGTTACGATATCAGGGTTGTTACTCGCAGCTTCACCAAGCTGGTTGATATTCTGAAAACCACTTTCAGGGTTTTCGTTCACAAAGTCATCAGAACACCCTAAGAATGTTAGAAGTAGTCCCGAGACCATCATTAATTTAATTACATTTTTTTTCATTATCGCTTTTTTTTAAGTTAAAATTTCAATTTCACACCTAAAGTAAAAGTACTCAACGGCGCGTATAATCTACGACCTGTATTACCACTCTCACTTGTTCTAGGGTTGAAACCTTCTCTAGCACTTGATAACCACAAGTTGTCACCAGAGACATATATGTTTACTAAATCCAATCCTGTCTTATCTAAAAATTTAGAAGGTAAAGTATAACCTACTAAAATATTATTTAAGGCCAAGAAATCAGTTTTAGTTAAAAATCTTGTTGAAGTTGATGTACCGTTCACTATGGCATTATCCGATAGTCTAGGAACATTAGTAATATCACCTGGCTGTTGCCATCTTGCTCTAATATCAGAGTGATAATTATTACCAGCAGCACCAAAACGGTCACTCATTAACTCACCGTACTGATTATCTAAAGCATAACCTCCAATTTGATAAGTAAATTGTGTAGATAAGTTCCAGTTTTTATACTTTGCAGATATACGGAATGCTCCTGACACATCTGGAATACCAGACTTACCAACATACTTTTCAGTTGCATTTGAATACGTCTTAGTAATAGTACGTTGAATATTAGGCTCAGTAGTAGTTGAAGCTAAATATTGTGTTAATCCAACATTTAACTCTTCACCTGAATCTAAAACACCGTTATTATTTTGATCATCATAGTACTGGTACCACATTGGCGCACCGTCTGATGGATCAACACCAGCCCATTCTCTGATATAAAAATCAAAAATTGAACTACCAACTGAATATCCATAAGGTGCATTTCTAGTATCAAGCACCTCTTGCTCACCTGTTTGTGGACTGATATACATTTCCTTGATTTCGTTATCTATCAAAGCACCATTAACACTTAGGTCTAATTTAAAGTCATCAGTGTTTATAACATGACCTGTGAAATCAAATTCCAAACCGTTATTTCTAAGTACACCTTCATTAATAGTTAATGTTGCTACACCAGTAGAAATCGTATTGGTTCTTGTAAAGAATAGGTTTTCAGTATCCTTGATAAAGTAATCAATAGAGCCATCTAACCAAGTCCCAAGACTAAACTCAAGACCAGCTTGATATTGTATAGCTGTCTCCCAAGTTAAATCAGGGTTCTCAAAAGTATTAGCTGGGAAAGCAAATCCACCAGAACCATTGTTGGTAATACTAAATGTATCGATACCTGTATAGAAACCTACACCTGCTTCATCACCTGTCTTACCATAAGATGCTTTTAACTTTAAGAAGTTAATAAAGCTATCGGACATAAAATCTTCGTTTGAAATAATCCAAGCACCACCAACAGAATAGAAAGTTTCCCATTTGTTGAAAGCAAACTTAGATGATCCATCACGACGAGCAGATAACGTTAAGTAATATGTATCGTCAAAATCGTAATTAACCTGACCGAAGTAAGATTCCAAAGTTCTTGCAGATCTACCTCCTGTAGAAGGACCTGGCTGAACAATATATTGATTTAATTCGTCGATATCAGGGTTCACAACAGTAGTCTTGAAAGTAGAATGGAAATTAGTTTCAAACTTGTTCCCCTCGTGTGCCACTAAAGCCTCTAAAGAGTGGTTTCCAAAATCTCTACGGTAACGTAATAACTGTAAGAAGTTAAGTGTTAATCTTTCTGTATTTGTTTGCGTAATATTACCACCATCATTTCTTGCTGTTCCATAGAATGGGTTACCAACAGATTTGAAAATACTATTAGAATACTGTGCACCAAATGTAGTTTCGAAAGTCAAATCATCAGTGAACTTGATCTTACCAGTAAAACTACCGTTCATTTCGTGTCTATCAGTACCAACAAAATCTAAAGTTGCTGTACCAATAGGGTTTAATAAGTTGGCGTTGGTTCTTGATCTAGTCGGTATTGTTGGGTTTGGACTACTTGGCCCTACAGATGCTGAACCATAATCATACTGGAACCCACCGAAAATAGGATCTGGCACCAATTGATAGTTTTGATCTCTTAAAAATACTGGGAAAAACGGCTGCATTTTATCTGCAAATTCAAATACGTTTTCAGATCCTGCGGTTTGTCCATTATTCTGTGTTTGAGAATAAGCATAACCTATATTAGCACCAAGTGTCAACCACTCTTTTACGTTAGAGTTAACGTTTATTCTTGTCGTATATCTCTTAAATCCTGTATTCTTTGCATAACCATCATCATCAAGGAAACCAAAAGACACAAAATATCTAGAGTCAGCATTACCACCAGCCATTCTTAAGTTGGCCTCTGTTCTGTAGGCTGCATCAAAAGCTGCATCCTCATAACGCAATGGAGTATAACGTCTTGTAACACCATCTCTTACCGCACGCGTTACCGGATCAATTAATTCACCACCATCAGCAACATTCCACATGTTGTATGCAGGATCAATCATACCAGGCGTAAACAACGTATTGTTTGCAAAGGCTACAGGATCTGCAACACCAGTTACCTGACCTCTACCTAAAAGCCCTTCCCATACAAATGCAATAGATTCTTCAGGTGAAGTTATTACATCGTAACGAGGAATCAACTGTGCATTAACACCAGTTCTAACGTCTAGCTCAACATAAGATTCTGTTGAACTACCTCCTTTTGTTGTGATCAATACAACACCATTTGCACCACGAGAACCGTAGATAGCTGTTGCAGTTGCATCCTTAAGGATGGTAGTAGATTTAATATCTGCTGGGTTAATCGCATTCAAACTACCAGTATAAGGTACACCATCAATTACATATAGTGGTGCTCTGTTACCATTAATGGAACCGAAACCTCTAATACGTACTGTAGAAGTCGTACCTGGTTGCCCAGAAGTATTGATTACTGTTACACCAGCTGCCTCACCAGCAAGTGACTGAGATACGTTAGAGAAGTTTTTCGTCTCTATATCTTCATTGTTTACCACTTTCGCTGTACCAGCATAAGCTTTTTTAGTTGTAGTACCATAACCAATAACAACAACTTCTTCTAAAGCGTTGTCTAGTTCTAATGCTACATCGTAAGTATTACTAGCGCCAATTGTAACTTCGGCAGTCTTCATACCTACATAAGAAATTTCTAATACATCTCCTGTATTGACACCGATGGAATATTTTCCATCAAAGTCTGTTTGCGCACCTCTTGAGGTACCTTTTACAATTACACTAGCGCCTGGAAGGGGTAAACCATCGTCTGCTGTTGTAACTGTACCTGTGACAGTTTTCTCTTGTGCAAAAGAAAATTGCATCACGAA
The DNA here is from genome assembly GCF_965284585.1 of Winogradskyella ouciana. NCBI lineage: Bacteria > Pseudomonadati > Bacteroidota > Flavobacteriia > Flavobacteriales > Flavobacteriaceae > Winogradskyella > Winogradskyella ouciana. The sequence continues at coordinate 1,812,959 of NZ_OZ260095.1, read as the reverse complement.
CGCCATGAAAAGCGTTAATAACCATGTTAACTTTAATTTCATAAAACAATTATTTGAGTTAGTCTAGTTGCAAACATCTTAATTAAATATTAAATAAACAAGTGTTTTTGCCAAAAAAATGTTAAGGTAATTATCAATACGCAAACAAAAACTTGCAAACAAAAATTCAATGTTTATAACATATAACTCACTAGGTAGATGCAAAAACTGTAAAAGGGTTGCGTTAAAATTTTAACTTTGCCTAAACTTTAACATTTTGACTTTAAAAATTCAGTTTTCATCTTTTGAATTAGAATGCGGTACCGATGAGGCTGGCAGAGGCTGTCTCGCTGGCCCTGTTACAGCCGCTGCAGTTATACTGCCTTCAAAATTTAACAATACCATATTAAATGATTCTAAACAACTCTCAGAAAAAAACAGAAACCTACTAAGACCTATTATTGAAACTGAAGCCCTATCATTCGCCGTTCAGCATATTTCCGAAACCGAAATTGATAGCATCAACATTTTAAATGCTTCCATTAAGGCTATGCACGGCTCTATTTCTCAACTAAAAATTAATCCTAATTATATAGTTGTAGATGGTAATAAGTTTAAACCTTACAAATCTATCCCACATAAAACCATTATAAAAGGAGATAGTAAGTTTCTGAATATTGCTGCTGCATCTATCTTGGCGAAAACCTATAGAGATGCATATATGGAACAAATCCATGAAGAATTCCCAATGTATAACTGGAAACAAAACAAAGGCTACCCTACCAAAGAGCACAGAGCAGCCATTCAAAAATACGGTATCACAAAATACCATAGAAAATCCTTTAGATTATTGCCAGAGCAATATCGTTTGGACATATAACTTTTTATATTTGCAGATATATACATCTTAATGAAGCGATTTTGTTTTTTATTGGTTTTGTTCTCTGTGGTAATATCTTGTCAGAAAGACTATGACAAAATTAAATCACCTTATAAATTCTTACCGTCTGAAACCAATTCCGTTTTTGCAGTTAATGAATTAAATGACTTTGTTAAAAGCATAAAAAATCATAACATTTTATCTAGTATATATATTAAGGAGTTAACAAATGCATCCTCTGTTTTAGAAAACCTCAATACAACAAGGCAGATTTATATCGCTTTTTTGGGCGAAAATAACTCAGATTACCTCATTCTTACAGAGAATGATCCTACTCTATTTATAGTAGATTCTATACCAAATCATATTTCTGAAAACCTCAATGATTTAAAAGTCAATAAAACCCAAATAGATTCTACGGTTTTCTATCATAAAAGCTTAAGCAATGTTTTTGCCGCTTCAAATAATCTGGAAATTTTAAAAAACCTCAATTATAATCAAGATAATAATGAGCTAACAACCCTTATAGAAACTTCAGATAGCAAGTCAATTGCATCCCTGGTATTTAAATCCAACTCCTCAAATTATTCTAGGCTTCTATTTTCCAAAGAAGTTGAGAGCGCCAATTATTCTGTATTAGACTTAAACTATTCAGACAAAAGTCTTCAATACAATGGTATTACCACTTCAAGTGATTCTATTGAAATTAAAATCGATTGTTTTAAAAATACAATTCCGCAAAAAACCCAATCTATAAACATTGCGCCATCAAATACGGAATCATTAATAAGTATTTCGTATGATGATTTTTCAATTTTCAACAAAAACATTCACCGTTTGCGCAAAGTGGAAATTGATAGTATACAGACATTCTTAAACTTCACCAATGAAATCGCTCAAATTGACAATGCCATTATTTTGCACTCTTTAGATACAGATTTAGTTTTAGAAACCATAGAAGTAAAGTCAAATATTGAAACTTTTAGAGATATTGATATTTATGAGTTTGGGGATTCTGATTTTTTTCAAGATCGATTACAGCCTTTTATTACGTTTGAAAATGCTCGTTATTTTTCAACGTATGATGAATTCATCATCTTTTCAAATTCTACAGAGACCTTAAAATCAATTATTGCTGATGCACTAAACAATAATACTTTAGTGAACACTGATTCTTTTGAAAGTATTAGCGAAAACCTTAGTGATGAAGCTTCGCTTTTTATTTTTAAAAATTCTGAAGGCTTATCAAAAATCTTTGAAAAAACCATTAAAGGTTATAATGCCAATGCGGTTCAATTTATTTATGAAGATGGCTATGCTCATGTCAACGGTATCATTAAAGAATTCAAAAAAAGAAGGGCTTCAAACTCAGTAACGGAAGCATTTTCCGTGACTCTTGACGATCCTATTATTTCCGCACCTCAAACCGTTAAAAATCACGTAACCAAAGCTCATGATATAGCAGTGCAAGACGTTAACAATGTGCTATACCTTATCTCAAGCACAGGTAACGTTCTCTGGCAAAAACAATTACAAGGAAAAATCCTCGGAAAAATAGAACAAATCGACATGTACAAAAACGGAAGATTACAACTTGCATTTGTTACTCCTAACCGATTGTATGTGCTGGATAGAAACGGTAATGATGTCTCACCATTTCCGCATAGGTTCAATGATGAAATCACACAACCACTTTCAGTTTTTGATTATGATAAACGGAAAAACTATAGATTGCTAATCACCCAAGGCAAAAACCTTTTGATGTACGACGCTAAAGGCAAATCCGTAAATGGATTTAACTACGGAAACAATGGTTCTGAAATTACTACACAGCCCAAGCACTTTAGAATTGGCAGTAAAGACTACATTGCTTTTGCAGCAGGCGAAACATTGAAAATATTAAATCGTCAAGGCAACGTGCGTATCAACGTAAAGGATAATATCCGTTTTTCCGACAATGAGGTGTATCTCTATAAAAATAAATTTACTACAACAAACACCTTAGGGCATTTAGTACAAGTAGATACGAGAGGAAAGTTGAGCACAAAAAACCTCAACTTAACCGACAACCATCATTTGGAAACCACAAGCAAAACCTTGGTCTCAATGACCGAAAACAAGCTAAATATAAAGTCAAGAACTGTAGACTTAGATTATGGCAATTACACAGCACCTAGAATCTTTTATCTCAACGATAAAATCTATGTGACCACTACAGACCTACAATCTAAAAAAGTGTACTTGTTTGATAGCCAAGCGAAGTCTATTCCTAACTTTCCTGTTTTTGGAACTTCTGCAGCTGAGCTACAAAAGTTAGACCAAGACAAAGGTCTAGAGCTCATTACACAAGCCGATGATAAAACTATAATAGTTTACAAACTACACTAAATTTATTGCTACACACACATTTCATTTTTTAGTATCAATAGTTATTCTTATTTTTAGACAGCTATTAATCAATTACTTAAAATGAAACATCCAGCATTTTTCAAACAGTTTTTAATCACAATCTGCCTCACCTTTTTTCTTGCTCCCAATCTTGAAGCACAAACAAAGCGTATAAAGCGCCCAAAAAGTAGTGTGGGTATTTCTAGCGTTGACAACTATGTACGTAATTCTTTCGATCTTTATGACAAAGTCTATAAATACGACGGATATGCAGCAGCTGGCACACCTCTAGACGACGATGATATAGATGTTTTGGAAGATGCCCTTGATGACCTCGCGCTCATAAGTGAAAGCGCACCAGATATCCTTAGTAGTTTGGATGGGCAAAATGCGTTTAAAAAAGCCAAAGCTACGTTGCAAATCAACAAAGCAAATAAAGCACTTAAATACAGTGTCAAAACCGCTAAGGAACTTTTGGCTGGTGAACGAGAACGAGAAAAGGATGATGATGACAGTTCTGAATCTAACGAAAATAGCGATGAAGAATCAGACAAGAACATCAATAATGACAATTCTACTGACGACGGTGAAGAAGAACCATCCAATGTTTCAGATGGTTTAGAAGTTTATAGCAAATATGATTTTGTACCAGGTGACAAAATTTTATTCTTTGACGATTTTTCCCAGGATTTTGTTGGTGACCTTCCTAGTAAATGGAACACCAATGGCTCTGGTGCAATTGTAAAACTTAATAAAGTTGAAGGCAATTGGTTTGAGCTCAAAGCTGGGTATCGTCTTTATGTTATTCCTGATATTAATGAGCTCCCAGAAGACTATACTATTGAATTTGATGTGTTAACCTCTGGCTTAAGCAACCAAACATCTTCTGGAGCCAGACTTCATATTGTGCTTAGCGATACCAATGCGTTTAGTAACGGAAAGACGCATTATGCTGCAGTAACACTGCCATTGGGTCAGTATGCAGCATTTAATATTAATGCTTACAATCACTTTAATGGTAAGGGCGGAATGATTAATTCTGGACTGACTGCAGATATTAGAGACGAAGTCAAAAATCAACCTCACATTGCTATCTCAGTAACCAAAAAACGTTATCGCCTTTGGGTTAATGAAGTAAAATATGTTGATATCCCTAGATTTATTGAAGAATTAGATGTTCTAAATTATTTAAAGTTTCATTTGTATGGACTTAAAGATAGTGAAGAACGAGTGTTTATTAAAAACATTAAAGTCGCCGAAGGCGGTGTGGATTTAAGACGCAAATTACTAAGTGAAGGAAAGATATCAACTAACGGAATCTTGTTTGATTCTGGTTCTGCGAATATTCAACCACAGTCACTAGGAATTGTACGCCAGATATCACAAGTGCTGATGCAAGACGAAAGCATAAAACTCAATATCATTGGCCACACGGATTCTGATGGCCCAGATGATGCCAATCTAAAATTATCCAAAGCTAGGGCTGCAGCAGTTAAGGATGCACTGGTAAACATTTACAATATCTCTGCTGATCGCTTAACTACAGATGGCAAAGGCGAAACACAACCTGTCGGAGATAATGGTACAGCAGACGGAAAAGCACTAAACAGACGCGTAGAATTTGTAAAAACATAACGATAACCAAATCTAAAGTCCTCGAGTCCTGAAAACGCCAAATTTATTTTGGCGTTTTCTCCGTTATATGTCCTTCCTTTTGTAACATTGCAACTCTAATTTTAATTAATTGTGCAAGCGTTTCGTAACCTTGTCATTATATCAGAATTTTAAAATGATTAAACGCCAAAAAGCATCTATAAAGCACTGTATTATTCATAAAGTCGGTAATAAATTTAATGACACAAAAAATGCATTTTCCGACACTACTGTAGATTTTGATGAAGCCACTTATAACCTCATGCTACCCTATCTGTTAAAACCTTTTGTGAGTGCAGCAGAAAGCTATCGTTTTCATCATCATAGCGACGTTGGTTTGAACGAAATCAACACGTATTCCGAGCAATTATTTAAGGATGAGGCTGATTTTGTTGAAGTTTCTAAACATATCCTCACGCACTTATATGAGCAGAGTAATTCGGCACAAATAAAAACGGGAGATGTGCTCATTTGTCATTTTGAAAACATACAGTACGAAGACTATTTCACCGACGCTATCGGCATCTATAAAATTGAAAATAAAACCGAGTTTTTCCAAACCTATTTAGAAGGTGGCAATTATGATATTTTAGTGCAAAAAGGCATACAGGCCAAGAAAGTTGACAAAGGTTGTTTAATATTGAACACCTCTGATATGGAAGGCAAAATTGTCTTTAGTGTAGACAATAATACCTACGACACACAATATTGGATTAAAAGCTTTCTCAACATTACTTATCCCGACGACAGCAACCAACACACCAAAAATTGTATTGAGCTATGCCGAGAATTTTCTAAAGAAGTATTACAGCCCAATTTTGGTGGCCAAGCCCAAAGTAATTTTTTGGCCAATACAGTAGATTTCTTTAAGGAAAATGAGATTGTAAATATTGAAACCTTTAAAGAAGAAGTCTTTGATGAAGAAGACCAAATACAGCTCTTTGAGGATTACAAGAAAAACTATGAATCTGAGAATAAGGTATTGATTAGAAACCAGTTTGATGTATCGGAACGGGTTTTAAAAAAGCAAAAACAAAAGATTAAAACCGAAATAAAACTAGACACCAACATACAAATAAAACTCGATGTAGATGCACCAGATGCCTCTGCCGAATACCTAGAACGCGGTTATGACGACGACAAAAAAATGCACTTTTACAAGGTATTTTTTAATGCTGAGGCTTAAACAAATAAAACGTGCTCGTTTATAACAAAACAAGCACGTTTTTGCATTTAAAAATAACGGGATTTAAAGATGCTTTTTCACAAACTTTATAATCTCTTTTATGATATCATCTACTATATCTTGTTCTGCACTAAAAGGCGTTCCATCAGCATATCTAGGTAAGGTACCAGGACCATCAGGACTGCAATGATCTACATCTATAGATCTACGCCATACATCTGCATGATGTCTCCACTCATTTTGATCCACTATACTAGGCGCATCAAACCATACATTCCAGGCCAAAATGTTACCTTTCTGTAGCATATTACCAGAACCTAAGTTAAAGGCTTTCATCACCAAATTATTAAATTCAGCAACCATAGGGTGTTCAGCTACGTCAATATCACCAATCTCTACTTCAACATTTGCATGGCTCCAAGCTACGTTCTCATGTTTAGTAAAGTCAGGTAGATTTCCGTCCATAAACAATCCATCTCTTAAAGCTATAACTCTCGTTTTTTCTTTATCAGTTTGAAACGTATTCAGCTCTATCGCTTTATCCTTTTCTGAAGGAAATTTATAACCCAAATTATTAAGCTCAAATACAGACCATAATAATTTCCCTATTGCTGACTCATTAGCACTTGGGCTGAACCAAATCTTAGGTTTTACCGATAAATCTGCAGCTAAAGACTTATTGGATTCATCAACCCATCCTTTTTGTCCGGTTACAGTCACTTCAACATTAAAAGTCCCTATACCAGGTAAAAAAGTACCTTGCTGAGGGCAAATAATAGACCAAGATTGCCCAGTATCATCATAGCCAATTCTTGAAATATCTGGTGCAAACATCTGAAAACAGCGCTTAGGATCTTTTTCTCCTTTACGTGTTTCCCAAGTAAATTCTGGCCAAAGCACACGCTGTTGTCGTGTTATATTATCAATACAATTTAGGTTCTTATTAAATTTTAAATTATCTAAATCTGGGTTAGGATAATTCATTTCAGGATGTTTCTTTAAAAATCCACCTTTCCAACCTGGAGCTGGTATATGATTTGGCTTTAGCTTTTTCATGGTTCTCTAATATTTAGTTTACTAATGATGTAAAATTAAACCATCAATCCGCTATTTCTGCCAGTAGAAAAACGCCAATTATAATACAGGTATTAATACTTGAATAGGAATTTGTTTAGGTTATTAGAGTATTTAAAAAATGTACTTTTACAAGGTGTTTTTTAATGCTGAGGCTAGTTTGAGATTGTAAATATTTTCAACTAATTTAGCTAAGATTTGGTGCAAACCATTAATACGGACTTATCACTTAATATGGGGATTTAGATGAAAAAATTTACAATTTTATTACTTTATATATTATTCAGTCATATGCAAAGTTATGCACAAATAGTTGACTCGTTAACAGTTGATTACTTTAAAGACTCAATTCAGAATAGAAAAGTGTTTCAATTAAAACACAAATCAAATGTTATAAAATTTAAAGTTTTTCAGAGATATGTCCAATATTATAGAGATTATGGACCAGAATCTCAAAATGCTGTTTATTATTCAGACATCTTGATTGAAAACATATCAGACGATATTAATAAGGACGAGATAAAAGAATTATTAACATTTGTTGCAAAAGAAATAGAAGTAGAAATATTAACGGCATTTAAAGATTATCGAGCGTACAATATATTTTATCAAGCATGGACTAAAAGTCCGACTGCAGAGCAACACTTAAGGGAAAATTCATATCATATAAATTTAAGTGATAATTAAAATACAGCTCTAAATGAATGATTAACATATCAAACCAACTCAGCCTCAAACATTTTTGCAAAATGCTTTAAAAGCTTCTGCTTCACCTCTTCCTCATCAACCTTATCCATACCTAATTCATTATTTAATGAGGTCACCGCTTTCCCTCTAATACCACATGGAATAATATTATCAAAATAACCTAAATCTGCATTGACATTCAATGCAAAGCCGTGCATGGTCACCCAACGGCTGGCACGTACTCCCATGGCACAGATTTTACGTGCAAACGGAGTGCCAACATCTAACCATACGCCTGTTTCGCCAGGACTGCGCTCGGCTTGTAAACCGTATTCTGCTAACGTAAGAATAATCATTTCCTCCAAAAACCGGAGATATTTGTGGATATCGGTAAAGAAATTATCTAAATCTAAAATCGGGTAGCCTACAATTTGTCCAGGACCATGATAGGTAATATCTCCTCCTCTATTAATTTTGTAAAATGTTGCTCCCTTTTCTGTGAGCTGCTCCTCGGACAGCAGTAAATTAGACAAGTCTCCACTCTTGCCCAAAGTATAGACATGAGGATGCTCCACAAAAAGAAAATGGTTGTCGGTCTCTAAACCTGCATCTTCTCTTCTATTCTTTATTTTTGTATCTAAAATGGCTTTAAAAAGGGTTTCTTGGTAATCCCAAGTGTCTTTAAAATCCTTTAAGCCTAAATCTTCAAACTTTACGGTTTTATTCAAATCTTAATCTTCTAAAACAACATCTAAATTTAATGCCGTATCATCATCTTTTAACGTATCCCAATCAACTTTATAAGTTACCGTTTTACCATCTTCAGAAATGACAGCATTTTCTTTTGACACCGATTTTACTTTTCTCGGAAATTTATAAATAAGCGTGTAATAAGATCCTGAGAAAATCTCTTGAAACTGCATTTCAAATTGCTCGGAAAATTCATCCTTTTCGCCTTCTTCTTCCATTTCATCTAAAGATTCTTCAGAATCACCAGAATTCATTGAATTAGGCTCAAAACGTGAAAAAGTATTATTCTCAAATGTATATTTTACTTTATCAGTCTTTGTCAACACATCTAATTGTTCCGATGGCGCTTGCCCATCTTTATTCCCTATAGCCTTAACATAATTCATGGTTTCATCCATCTGTTCAAAGACATTTCCCAATTCATTGAAATCCTCAAAAGTCTTTCCCATTTTAATGTTAAAAACATTGTTGGCTTCATCGATGTTCATGTCTAAAACCATTCCCTTTAATGTTTCAAATTTAGCTCTTTGTTCTTCTGAAAGAGTAGCTATGCTATCTTTATGAGCTTCATAAAAGTCATTGAAAACTATAGTAGTATCCATTTTTTCCATCTTTGGTCCTTCCGCAGAAGAAGGCCTATTTTCTGATGCAAATTCCATCATTGGCGCCAAATCCATTGTGGTAGCATATTTACCACTCATGTCCTCATTAAAGATTATAGATTCAGTAACATTACAACTCGTTAAAAAACAGGTAATAGCAAATAATAGGATTAATTTTTTCATGTGTACTTTATGGATTTAGTAAAGTACAAAGATACGGATTTATCGCTCAGGATTATTTAGAATTACCAATGCTGCAATTACGCCAGGAACCCAACCGCAAAGCCATAATAAAAACGTGATAAAAATAGAACCACAACCTTTATCCAATACGGCTAAAGGTGGGCAAATAATAGACAATATAACTCGCCAGATACTCATAATTTTCGTTTGATGATTTGATGTACTGATATGACGCAGTTTTGTTAAAATTGTTACAGTTTTAAAAGTCGCATTACGCTACTGAACAAAATTTTGTAGATTCGTTTTATGCAATTTAGAATCTTAATAGCATTTTTATTGACTTCGCTATTCTGTGAAGCGCAATATTCGTTTTCGGGTTATATTAATCCTGATGAATGGCAAAGCACAGTCTATCTTTCAATAGTTGAGGATTATCGTAAAATGTCTGGTGTCTATTCTGAGCAGATTATTGCCAAGACTACTGCTGACGAAACTGGCTTCTTCGAATTTAAAGGCAATATGCTAGATGCTGAAAATCGAATTTATCGCATCCATGTTGATAAGTGTTCTGAAACCCAACAAGATCTCAATCATTTTAATGGACATTGTAGTGATAGTGAAGAACTATTATTTATAGCAAAAAACACCGATACCCTCAACCTTCCTTTTTCCTTCGGTAATCAAGTCTTTTGCAAAATAGAATCGAGTAATCCTAAAGCGAATGCCTTTTTAAAAATCGATTCATTGAAAAACGACATGCGTTTCGCCTATGGTGCTGTAAGAAGTGAAGCCAATCGCAAACTCAACAACAAAAAATGGTTTAAAGCATTACAATCTTACGGAGAGGCTTTAAATGAGCCTATTGCAGAACTATCCATCTATGCCTATCTATCGGATAGAAGGAGTGATTTGCATAGCTACTATGTTGAGGACTTACAAAATAACCCATATTACGATAATCTAAAGACACGGCTCGAGAACGCCTATCCGAATGCCACTTATACGGTTCAGTACAGAAATGAATTGGCCGCAGATCGTTATATGTTGGCCTCATCAGGTGGAAATGCCGTAGCAACCAATTGGAATATTTACCTCTATTTTATTCTAGCGCTTTCGTTTTTACTGAATGCTTTTTTATTGTATCGTAATTGGAAACAAAAGCAATCGAAAACCGAAGACTTAAAAGCTAAATTATCTAAACAAGAACAAGTTGTTTTAGAGCATTTGCTTAAAGACAAAACCAATAAAGACATTGCCGAAGCACTTTTTCTAAGTGTTAGCACCGTAAAATCTCACACCAATAACATCTATAAGAAATTGAATGTGCAATCTAGAGATGATGCTAAATCGCTGTTTATTAAATAGTTGAAAAATTCAACCTAGGTACTAGTACCGATTTCCAACCTTTATTTTTCATTTTTTTTGAAATTATAACTGAAGTTTGTTGCAGTATTAATCATAAAAAATTTTAATCATGAAACGAACACTCAACACATTAATCATTTTAGTTCTAGCCATTGGACTCTTCAATGCAACTTCAACAGAATTCGACAAATACGATACAAAAGTTGCTGTCATTAAATTTAAGACTGAAGTCATCGATTACGGAACCATAGAACAACACTCAGACGGTACAAGAACCTTTACATTTACTAATGAAGGAGATGCACCATTATTGATAACCAAAGTAAAAACAAGCTGCGGTTGTACAGTGCCTAGTTATTCTAAAGCTCCTATTATGCCAGGAGATTCTGGAGAATTAGAAATTAAATATGATACCAAAAGAATAGGTGCATTTACTAAAACTGTTACAGTTACTTCTAATGCCGAAGGCGGTAACAAGATCCTTAAAATCAAAGGAAATATTATAGCTTCAAAATAATTTCAAACCAAAACAACAAAACTGCTAAAGGATATTGTCCTCTAGCAGTTTTCTTTGTTTTATACTTTAAATAAATAACGTAATTTTGCCGTCTCAAATGAATTAAGATGCAACTTTCAGAACAAGAATTAGTAAGACGCGAAAAGTTAGAAAAATTACGTGCTTTAGGGATTAATCCTTATCCAGCCGATTTATATCCTGTAAATCATACTTCCAAACAGATAAAATATGATTATAAAGAAGGTAAACAGGTAATTATTGCTGGTCGTCTTATGGCTATTAATATTCAAGGAAAGGCGTCTTTTGCGCAATTGCAAGATAGCGAAGGTCGCATTCAGGTGTATTTTAATAGAGACGAAATCTGTCCTGGTGAGGACAAGACGATGTACAATGATGTCTTTAAAAAACTCATTGACTTAGGTGATTTTGTTGGTATTGAAGGAGAACTTTTTACCACTAAAGTTGGTGAAAAAACCGTGATGGTAAAGGAATTTAAATTACTGAGTAAAGCTTTAAAACCCCTACCTATCCCTAAACAAAAGGACGGAAAAACATACGATGCTTTTACAGATCCTGAGCAACGCTACAGACAACGCTATGCTGATTTGGCTGTAAATCCTCACGTTAAGGACGTATTTGTAAAGCGTACAAAGCTGTTCAACGCCATGCGTCAATTTTTTAACGACGCTGGTTATTTTGAAGTTGAAACTCCAGTCTTACAGCCTATAGCTGGTGGTGCTGCAGCGCGACCATTTGTGACGCATCACAACAGTTTAGATATTCCATTGTACATGCGAATCGCGAATGAGCTATACCTAAAACGATTAATCGTTGGTGGTTTTGAAGGGGTTTACGAATTCTCTAAAAACTTCCGTAACGAAGGTATGGACAGAACCCACAATCCTGAGTTTACAGCTATGGAAATCTACGTCGCTTACAAGGATTACAACTGGATGATGGACTTCTGTGAAAAACTATTAGAGCACTGCGCTATTGCCGTTAACGGAACAACAGAAGCAACTTTCGGTGAACATAAAATCGATTTTAAAGCACCATATAAGCGTATTACCATGCGCGATTCTATATTAGAATTCACTGGTTTTGATATTTACGACAAATCTGAAGACGAAATCAGAGCTGCTGCTAAAAGCATGAATATTGAAGTGGATGACACCATGGGTAAAGGTAAGCTCATCGATGAGATTTTTGGTGAAAAATGTGAAGGCAACTACATACAACCAACCTTCATTACGGATTACCCAAAAGAGATGAGTCCATTGTGTAAGGAGCACAGAGAAAACCCAGAATTAACCGAACGTTTTGAGTTAATGGTTTGTGGTAAAGAAATCGCTAACGCATATTCTGAACTTAATGATCCAATTGACCAACGTGAGCGTTTTGAGCATCAATTAGAATTAGCTAAGAAAGGTGACGATGAAGCCACGGGAACCATAGATTATGATTTTTTACGTGCTTTAGAATATGGTATGCCTCCTACTTCAGGTATGGGAATAGGCATGGACAGGCTAATCATGTTTTTAACCAACAATCAGAGTATACAGGAAGTATTGTTCTTCCCTCAGATGCGACCAGAGAAGAAAAAAGTAGATTTAAGTGATAATGAAAAAGCCATTTTTGAAATTCTAAAATCTCAAAAACGTATGGATTTAAACGAGCTTAAATCACAATCTGGACTAAGTAACAAAGGTTGGGACAAAGGCATCAAGGGACTTGGTAAACATGGTTTAACTAAGGTTGAAAAAACTGAGGAAGGCTTGTTTGTTGAAATGGTTTAAATTTCAGCTATGCTTAAATACCAACAGTTTAAAATCACCTACGTACTTCCAATTTACACACAACAAGAAAATCTAGAGGCTTTTCATCATTTGTTAAATACCTATCAAAAGTATTCTGAAGATATTAAAAGAGCTATACACTTTATTTTTGTGGATGATTGTTCGCCAGTTCCAGTAACCATTCCAAAGGATGTTACTTTGAATTATACGTTGGTAAAGGTACAAGACGACATACCTTGGAATCAAGGTGGAGCTCGTAATCTTGGTGTTCACCTCGCGAAAACGTCTAAGCTGATATTAACAGATTTAGACCATACGTTTTCTGAAGAAGGCTTAAAGCAACTTATTAGAAGGCCTCAGCCAGAACATTTCTATGTCTTCAGGCGTATTAATGAAGAAGGCGAAGAAGTAGTATCCCATTACAACACTTTCTTTTGCAATAAAAGTCTCTATTTTAAATCCTTAGGCGTCGATGAGTGCTTTGCTGGTAATTACGGTTTTGAGGACATCTTCTTTGTTGATATACAGAGACGACTAGGAACTAAATTTCTTAAGTTTAAATCACATCCTGTTCACCATATGGAGCATAAAAACTCTGATAATCCCCAGCACAGTTTGCCGAGAGATATGGACATAAACAGAAAGTTTTATGAAGCTAAGCGTCGTGTATTAAAAGACAAAAACAGAGATCCATTTGACGCTCACAGCCGTTTATTTTTAAATTTTGAATGGCAAATTAAAGAAGAGCGTATTAGGCTTTAGGTTATTCTGGTAGAGAAAAGACCAACGCCTCTTCGATAAGTGTATCAACTAATCGTTCAAAATTCTCCGTAGTCTCTTCATCACTGAATAAATCATTCTGAACAAGGCTTTCAAAACATTGGCGCTCTTTGGCATCCTTGAATTCTAAAAACAGTTCTTTTTCCCTAGATTTTATTAAAAATCCTTCACCTTGACTTCTAACCATATATTCTGGATTAAAAACCAATTTCTCTCTTCTCCCTTTCATTATTTCGCTTTTTTGAATTAATTTATACACGGCCTCTAATGCTCTATTAACACTGATGGAAGTTAAACAGTTGCGATGCTCACAATTAATGGCAATGTCGTACTTACATCTAATATTGCAATTGCCAGGCTTTCCCCAAACGACTTCTCTATGCTCAGATAATGCAGACCATGAGCCAGGACCAGTAAGACCATGAAAAGATACAAATGGCACGTTAAAAACACCTGCAAAGTGTGTTATTCCAGAATCATTACCGATATGAAACGACGACCCTTTAAGGCACTTTTCAACAGCATCAAGATTACCGGTTTCTAGCGTAACATTCTCAATGTTTTCGAAATAAGAAGAATCAGGATCATCTGGCCCTAAAATCACAACACATTTCAATTGCTTAAAACGATTGAGTAAAGCTATAATCAATTCCACATAGCGTTCCGTAGGCCACCATTTTGGTTTAAAGCCTGCTCCAGGATGTACTGTAAAATAAGGCTCTTCAGTATTAACCTGAGACTTAAAATATGGGTAACCATTGTAAGTTGTATCAACATCCTTGTGTAGCGTTGCAATGGCATCAATATAGTGTTTTAAAGCATGTTGTTTTAGTTTGTTATGCGTAGCATAATCAATAACTCCAACATTTCTAAAGCGTCTACTTTTTGGGTAATTACCAAGGTTAATTTCTTTATCGAATTTTGATTTATCCAATTTTTCAACCTCAGGAATTGTTATGAGATTAAAACCTTCAGTATTTCTTGTGTAAACACCTAATAGACCTTTTGGCACAGCCAAAGTGACTTGTTCAGAAACGTCTTTAAGTTTGTTTAAAGCTGGTAATGCTATAAATTGATCTCCCAATCCACCATAACTTTTATAAACCAGAACATGGTTGAATTTTTTTGATGTTTTTACATTCTCTAATGCCTCAACCACAGATTCCCAAAAAAGTGTAGGAGCTGCAATCATTTGCTTTTTAGCTTCGTCAATATTATCTGGATAAAAACTATACGAAAATGTCCCAACTCTATCATTGGATATCATGGTATTACCAGATAAAAAAGCCTCTGCCGCTACTCTACCCGAAGCTTCTGGCCATCTAGGCTTAAAGAAAAAATATTTAGATTTTGAAAGCTCTTTAAGAACACTCTCATTAGGAATTTTATCTTGAAATTGAATATTTTCCGGAGTATTTCTTCTCAATCGATTTCTGCCAAACACCTTGAACTTTAATTGTGGATTTTCTATGGCATAATCTATAAGTTCATGCCCACCCTTGGCATGGTTTAGATTCCCTAAAAACAAGACTTCATCTTCGTTTTTATCAGATTGAGATTTGATGCTTTCAACATTAATTGGTGGTGGAAGTACTAAGTGCCTCGCAACTGCTTGTCCGTAAATTTTGCTGTAATAACCATAATGCATCGGAGATTGAAACACATTGAGCAGAGCATTGGCAAAAAGGTTTCTATAATTGTGAAAACGACTGTTGTCACAACAGTTTTTAAACTTCGGATCCACAACACAAAACAGGGTACGTTTTGCACAAAAACCATAATCGTGCTCCCATTTTACAAAAGGAAATTTGTTGTCTGTTAAAAAACTTATGAGCTCGAACTCATAGTCACACTTAACTAAATTATTGAGTATAATGATATCGCTATCAAAGGCAAGAGATCTAGTAAACTCAAAGTCTTTCAAATTATCATATACGACCTTATAACCTAGTGAAAGTCCTTTGTCTATTATCTTTTTATTAGACAATTCCGCTCCACCTATAAAGTCCATTTCTACATCGTGCAAAAATGCAACTTTCAACATAAAATAAAATTAAGTGAATTTACCTGTTACTAATATCCGTCGTCGTAGTAGCCATCGTCATAGTAACCGTCATCATAGTAACCGTCATCGTAGTACCCATCATCATAATAACCATCATCATAATAGCCATCATCGTAATAGCCGTCGTCGTAGTAACCATCAGAAAAATTATCATCATCATCAGAGTCTGTCGAGCAAGAGTTAAGGGATATTCCGGTAAGTGCTATTGTAGAAGTGGCTAAAAGTACCTGACCTCCCTTTTTTATAAAATTTCTTCTATTCATAAATTTCTGATTGATGGATGATTTTAATCTAGCTAAACAAATATATAATTTTTTTTAAGACTGATTGTCCTCCAAAAAATAATACACGAGGTAATATTTCTTGTTTAAGATCATAATTTCATAAAATACTCGTTTACAGTTGTGCTTTTTATCATTTTTATTAAATTCGCCTTGCTATTAAGAAAAATTATAATTTTAGATGAAAAAATATTTTGCACTTTTATTGGTTGTCATTCTCTTTTCGTGTAACAATGATGATGATTCTATGACTCCTGTGGAAGACCCTTTGGTAGTAGCAGAATTTAGACAAAACCTTTCGGAACTTAATCTATTTGTTGGGGACTTGAGCCAATTAAATATTACATCTAGAGCATTTGAATATAGCATAAGCACTCCATCTTTCGCAGACTATTCTAAAAAACAACGTTTTATAGCATTACCAGTAGACACATCACTTGAATATGATGGTGATGGTTTACCAATTTTTCCCGAGCGCAGTTTAATAGCCAAAACATTTTATTATAATAACGATGAACGCGATTTATCCTTAGGTAGAAAAATCATAGAAACCAGGCTACTCATAAAAATCAATGGCGAATGGGAAAGTGGAGTTTACAAATGGAACGATGCACAGACTGAAGCTGTCTTGGACTTAAATGGCAGTACTGTACCTGTGTCTTGGATTGACCAAGAAGGCAATACCAATGCTACTAATTATCTCATCCCTGAAAATTCACAGTGTTTCACCTGCCATAGATCTTTCAATGAATTGGTTCCGCTAGGCCCAAAATTGAGAAACTTAAATTTTGAAATTAACGGAGAAAACCAATTGCAGGAGATTATTAACAATCAAAATATTGAAGGCCTATCTAATAGCACATCGGTTTCTAGCTTACCTAATTGGCAAGACGGTTCAGCTTCATTAGAATCTAGGGCAAGAGCTTATATGGATATGAATTGCGCCTATTGCCATACAGATGGAGGTTTCTGCGAAAATGAATCCACTTTGAGAATGGACTATGAAACATTATTGGTAAACTCTCAAATTGTAGAAAGAAAAGGCAGCATAAGTTTCAGGATTTCTGAATATAATCCTGGTATCAGCATGCCATTTATTGGTACAACAATGATACATGAAGAAGGTGTTGATTTAATTCAAGATTATTTGGACACACTTTAACAATCACGTTAAAAAAATACTAAAAAAGGGTTTGTAAATAAAAGATTCTTAGTAGAATCCGTATTTTCATGCAAATTTTTTAAAAACCGACAAAAGTGAAACAACTATCAATTAAACTACTTCTTGTAGTTTCTGCTTTTTTGGCATTTTCATGCTCAACAACAAAAAAAGCCAGTAAATCAAAAAATGATGCCACTGCCATGGCAAAACCAGCAGCGAAAAAGCCTGGTAAAAATGACCCAAAACCTTATAACAAAGTCATCACAAAAGACGCTAAAAGTGACAAAGGTCTCTTTACGGTTCATACTTTAGATGACAAATTCTATTACGAAATCCCAGATTCTCTTTTTGATAGAGAAATGCTAATGGTTACTCGTATAGCCAAAACAGCAAGTGGATTAGGTTTTGGTGGAGGCAAGCAAAACGAGCAAGTTCTCCGCTGGGAAAGAAAAGGTAAAAAAGTAGTGCTTAGAGTTGTGTCTTATAATGTTACAGCAGCAGATTCATTACCTGTTAATGAAGCGGTTGAGAATTCTAATTTTGAACCTGTACTATACACCTTCCCAATTAAAGCCTATAGCAAAGACTCTACAAGTACTGTAATTGATGCTTCACCCTTATTTGAAAAGGATGTAAAGTCTCTTGGACTTCCACAGTTTAGAAGAACTCCTTATAGAGTAACACGTTTAGAGAGCGATAAGTCTTTTATTGAAAGTATTAAAAGTTATCCAAGAAATATTGAAGCGCGCCACGTAAAAACATATGCTGCAGGCCGTCCACCATCAAATTCAAGTACTGGCAGTATCTCAATTGAGATCAATAACTCAATGATTTTACTACCAGACAACCCAATGAAACGTCGTTACTTTGATGAGCGTGTAGGTTGGTTTACAAGTAGCACCACAGATTACGGGCAAGAAGACCAAAAGAGTAAATCTTTAACGTATTTAGACCGTTGGAGATTAGAGGTAAAAGATGAAGATATTGAAAAGTTTAAACGTGGCGAATTAGTTGTTCCTAAAAAGCAAATCGTTTATTATATCGATAGAGCAACTCCAGAAAAATGGAGAAAATACATAAAGCAAGGCATTGAAGATTGGCAAGTAGCTTTTGAAGCCGCTGGCTTCAAAGATGCAATAATTGCAAAAGATCCACCTACTGTTGAAGAAGACCCAGAATGGAGTCCAGAGGACGCACGTTATTCTGTTGTACGTTATTTGGCTTCACCTATTCCTAATGCAAACGGACCACACGTTAGTGATCCAAGAACAGGTGAAATATTAGAAAGTGATATCAACTGGTACCACAATGTAATGTCCTTATTACGCGGTTGGTTCTTTGTACAGACTGCTGCGATTAACCCAGACGCACAGAGTCCACAGTTTAAGGATGAAGTTATGGGACGTTTAATTCGATTTGTATCTGCTCACGAAGTAGGTCATACACTTGGTTTACCACATAACATGGGAAGTAGTGTTGCTTATCCTGTTGAAAAATTACGTGATGCCGAATTTACGAGTAAATATGGAACGGCACCGTCTATAATGGATTATGCGCGCTTTAATTATGTTGCTCAGCCTGGAGATGAAGGCGTGGCATTGATGCCAAATATTGGTGTTTACGACAAATATGCCATAGAATGGGGCTACAGACCTATTTTAGACAAAACAGCAGAAGAAGAAAAGCCAATTCTTAACCAATGGATTACAGAACACGCAGGTGACCCAATGTACAGATTTGGCCACCAACAAGCAGGCGATGTTGTAGATCCAAGCTCACAAACTGAGGATTTAGGTGACAACGCCATGTTGGCAAGTGAATACGGTATTAAAAACCTTAAGCGTATTGTACCAAACTTAATTGAGTGGACTACAGAAGCTGGTGAAGATTATGACGACTTGCAGGAAATGTACGGCCATGTTGTCTCTCAGTTTAACCGTTATATGGGACATGTTTCTAACAATATTGGTGGTGTTTATGAGCATTATAAAACTGCTGATCAAGAAGGTGCAGTTTATACACCAGTACCAAAAGCACATCAAAAAGAAGCAATGGAGTTTGTTCAGGATAATTTATTCGACACCCCAGACTGGTTAATTGATAAAGATATTTTTGATCGTATTGAATTTACCGGTTCTGTTGAACGTGTTAGAGCATTACAAGCAAGAACACTTAACAACATTTTAAGTTTAGGCAAAATGCAACGTTTAACTGAAGCACATACTTTTGACAGTGATGCATACTCTTTACCAGAAATGATGAAGGATTTACGCCAAGGTGTTTGGAGCGAGTTACGTACTGGCAAGAAAATTGACACCTATAGACGTAATTTACAACGTGCTCACATCGATAGATTAGCATACTTAATGACTGCTGAAAACCAAAGTGGACGTTCAAGAAGTCCTTATGTTAAAACAACACCTGTTAACACAAGCCAATCTGATATTAGAGCGGTCGTAAGAGCAGAGTTAAAAACATTACGTAGTCAACTGCGTTCTGCACGTGGTGGAGATGCTATGAGCAGAATTCATATTGCAGATGCTATTGAGCGAATTAATGACATTTTAGATCCTAAAGTTATTGTGAAAAAGGACTAATACGAGATAGTAATTTTTTAAAAAGGCTTCAAGTTAACTTGAAGCCTTTTTTTTATTTTAGCACGTTATCAATGGCCTTATGATAACCTTCAAATTCAACGAGATTATTATGTCCACCTCCCTCAATAGTAATAAAATCAACATTCATTTCTAATTCTGAAAGCTTCTTACCGGACGAATACGGAACTACACTATCTGCAGTACCATGAATGATGGTTATAGGACATTCAACCTTTGGCAAATATTGAAATGTAGGAAAACGATATTTCAACAATTGCTTTACAGGAAACACAGGAAAACGATGTTCCGCTACATCTAAAATACTGTAATACGGTGTTTCTAAAATGAGTTGTTTCGGTCGGTTTTTTGAAGCTAAATAGGATGCTATACCTGTTCCTAAAGATCTACCGTATAATGTAATCTCATTTTCAGAATAATGCTTCAATAAATAATCATAGCAATATTGCGCATCCTTATACATAGCGTCTTCACTTAGTTTTCCAACACTTTTTCCATAAGTTCTGTAGTCCATGACTAAGACATCATATTTTTTTTCCGCAAAGTATTCCGTGATTTTTCCCCATCGGCTTAAATCACCAGCATTACCGTGAAAATATAAAATGACACCCTTTGGGTTTTCAACTTTAAAGTGAAGTGCGTTTATCGTAGCATCACTATCCGTTTTTAAAAACAATTCTTCAAATGGATAATCGAATTGGTATTGATAATCTTGTTCTAAGGTAGTGGGTAGAAACAGAATTTTTTCCTGAAAAAAGTAAAGTGCAGATCCTATCATAACATATAAACCAAAAAGAATTATTAGTATTCCTTTAAGCCCTTTTTTTCGTTTTTTTTGATGAGTGAATGACATTAATACTTGTGGTTTCTAAGTCAATTGTTTTTGATTCGCTGTTTAAAATTTCATCCAACATCTCATGGTACGATTCAAAGTTATTTAAATTCTTGTGTCCACCACCAATTACGGTATGCAGTTTTGTTAAGTCAGGGTTGATTTGGGCCAATTTTACACTAGACTTATACGGAATCAATTTATCGTGTGTACCATGTATGATATGAATTGGACATTTTACATACTTCAACCATTTGTAGGTTGGCAATGGATATTTCATCAACAAAGACAACGGCATAAAAGGCGCATAGCGTGCTGTAACTTTGGTTAAGCTGTAATACGGCGCATCGAGAATAAGTTTTTTTGGGTTATTCATAGACGCCAACTTTGTAGCAAAACCTGAGCCTAATGAGCGACCATAAAGTATGATCCTATCTTCCGTAGTTTGTTCTTTAATTTTGTTGTAAACCAATTGCAAATCGCGTTTTATGGCTTTTTGCGAACGTTTTCCTGTGCTTTTTCCGAAACCACGATAATCTACCATCAGCACATTATAACCATGCCTCGTAAAATCTACAGCGAACTTTCCCCAGCCCTTTATACTTTTTGAATTTCCCTTTAGATACAAGACCACTCCCTTACTTTCCCCTTTCGGAAAAAACCGCAAGCCATTGATTACAGCTCCATCTCTGGTTTCTAAGTTGTATTCCTTAGTTTCCTGATTTTCATAATGGAACTGAAAATCCTTTGGTAATTTCTCTGGCTTAAATAACATATAATCCTGCAAATAATACAGCGCAATGCTGATAGCAATGTATATTCCCAGAATTGTTAAAATAGTTGAGACCCAGTAAGTCATAAATTGTTGTTATTTATACAAGATAGGAAAAATTACCTATGCGGAAAGAGAACAAAGTTTAGAATGATTAAGGTTAAAACCATTAGATAAAATGCTGTATCCTTTTTCATCTTGCTTTTCTTTTTGAAATAACTATTGTAAATTATTGCCATTATAATAGCCACTAAAATTATAAAAGGAATTGTTAAAACAATAATTAAAGCAATACCACCTCCACCAACAGGTAAAACTTCGAGAAGTAGAAAGGTTAAAAAGCCTAGAAGCAATAATATAATTACTCTAAAAAAATCTATTCTCATAACTGCTTTAGGTTAGGTATTTCAAAAACACATCAGCAAAAGGATCTTGATTCACAACCGTATAATAGAACAACGCTCCCAACCAACCATGGAACAACCCAAGCACATAGATGTTTTTTCCCTTAAGGTAAATATATCCGTAAACCAAGGCCAAGACAAATGTTCCCAGCATTAGCCAAACTGAAGGGTAATGTACTATTGAAAAGAAAACTGCCGTAACAAGAATTATAAAATTCTTATTTAGTTTTACCTTTCTAAAATCCATTAAGTTACCTGCCAATAACCCAATAGTTAAAAACTGTTGAATACTTCCCCAAATGGGATAAGTAATAAGTAAAGGAATGATATGCCAAGTGAGATTTATGGTGCCTTGCACATAGCCAATAACAAAAAAAGATAGGATTGATATCAGTGCGAATGGCAACATTAATCTCAAAACCGTTTTAAAATTATCCCATCGAAAACCCCAATCTGTAAGTACATTTTTGTCCTTGCTATAACGGTAATACACATAAAAAGACCAAGCCAAAATTGCAACAGCAACATATGGTAATCGCCAATTGAGATAATCCATAAAAACGAACTTTCCAATCCCTGTTAAAACAACTCCAAGTATTTCAAGAAGTCTAACTTTATCCGATACAGGTCGCGTTAATTTTATATTAGAAAATTCCGATAGGTATCTAGTCAATCTATTTTTCATGATTAATAATTTTAAAACCTCGCAGCTCTAAACCAATCTGCGAGGTTTTGGGTTACTAACTAACCTATCATCAAAACAAAAAGATCATATAGACGATGATGCCTTCGGCTATACCAGTGACAATGGACATTCCTAAAATGTCCTTAATCTTGCTTCGAAGAAAAAATACGGTACTTAATATGGCAATGATACCAGCTAATAAAATCTCTAGAGCATCAATCTTTGATAAGAGCAAAGTAATACCTGTAAATGCCGCTGTTATACCAACGGTTATTAAGCCAAATTTTAGAATTTCGTTTTTGGTATAATTACCCTCTATGAATCCTTTTCGCAAATCGCGTAAAATAGAAAGTACAAAGAGAAGTGGCACAACCGATAAAAATGGTGCAAAAATGACCTTTATTCCTTTTACAACAGAAAGATCGTTATAAAAGAAGAATGCAATAGCCGTAAAAGCCAAAAGGCCGGTAACTATACTAGTTTGAACTGTAAATAATAACTCACGCTTTCCTGAGTTGGTCTGTTTTTTTGATGTTTTGATAATGTCCATAATATTAATTTTTGATGATTTTTATTTCTAAGCAGATAAAAAGAAGATATGAATTGCCAAAGCCATTAGAACTCCACTTAAAATTCCATTAGCTTTGAGATTGTTATACAATAAAAAATTAAACACATAAGAGCTTATAGTTGTTGAATTGATAAGATGCGCCAATATTAGTGCGTCTTCGAGCTTTTTTTGAGTTACAAATTCCATTAGTTGCATTAAAAGAATTACACCAACAATAGACACTACTAAGAGCATTGTAGCTGGTCTTTGGTTTTTTTCTTTGTATTCATCTGTGTTTTCTGGCAAAAAATGCTCTATCACAATAAATCTTACAAAAAACAACAAAGGGAGCGGAAACATAATCGAAGCCACAATCTTCACAACATCCTTTAAGGTTTTTATTTCGTCATACCCTAAAAAAACGAGATAAATAAAAACAATGATTGAAACTCCGACGGTAATGAAAAAAGCAATATTTAGATTTTTTTGCTTCATCTTAATACCTAATCAAGTTTGCACCTTCTACAGTTTGACTTGCTAAAAACTCAATTTTATCATTATAGGATTTAACTACGTAGTTTGAAATTGATTTTGAAAAAATGGTCACAAAACCCAAGGTTATTACTAACAAGGTCAACTTAATGTCTTCAATTTTCCTGAAGCTTGATTTAGATTTCATAATGTTTTGTTTTAATGATTACAGGACAAATTTGAAGTAAAACACAATCAGATAAAAATCAATTATTTATAATTACTGACGATATATTTTATTTATTATTCTAATTAATTACTATTTTTATTAAACTATTATAAAATATAATGACGATTAAATGATAGCATTAAAATCCATTATCGACACTTTTAACCCAGAAGACCAGCAAAAATTCATAGCATATTTACAGCAAAAGAATAAACGGAAGGACACCAAAAACATACAGTTATTCAAGTTAATGACCCATCCGGAATTAGATTCTAAATCTATTTGTAAACACCTCTACAATGAAGATAATTGCAATGCTTACCATGCGCTTAGAAAACGTTTGTTTCAATCTTTAATAGATTTTACAGCTAACAAAAATCTAGAAGATGAGAATTCAATAGACATGCAGATTATAAAATACATTTTGGCATCTCGCACTTATTTACTTCAGAAAAATTATGACATCGCATATAAAATCCTAGATAAAGCTGAGCGTTTAGCAGACGAGCACTTGCTCTACCCAATACTTAATGAAATCTATCACACCAAAATTCAATATGCTCCCAATAATCCCAAGATAGATTTAGAGCAACTTATTGTTAAACAAAAAGAGAATCAGAAAAAGCACCAGCTCGAGGACCAACTCAACATTGTGTACGCAAAACTAAAATCCGTACTAAATACAATCAGCTACGAAGGAAAAGTGATTGATTTTGAAAAAGAATTAGAATCCCTCTTAACTGACTACAGTATTGAAATTGACCAATCGCTTTCCTTCAAATCTTTATACCAAATTTTAGCCATAGCCAACATATCTGCTTTGGTTACCAACAAATATTTCGAAATTGAAAACTTTGTTTTGAAAAGCTATAATATTCTAAAAGAAAAGAAAGACACCAACAAGCAACTGTATTACCAAATACATATTGTTTACATAATAGCTAACACACTATTCAGGAACAAAAAATTTGAAGCTTCCCTACAGTACATCTCTGAAATGGAAGAGTTGATGCAACTAAAAAAAGGCATCTACCATAAAGAGTTTATTTTGAAAAAGACCTTGGTTAAAGCATTGAATTATAATTATAATCATCAGCAAGAAAAGGCTATTGAGCTTGTTGAAACCATAATTAAGAAAAAGCATAGCGATATTGAATCACAATTGGACTTACATTTATCGCTTTTAATGTTTTACTTTCAGAAAGGCGACCTCACAAATGCTAAATCTGTTCTATCAAAATTCTACCATACAGACCAGTATTACATTGAAAAAGCAGGTATAGATTGGGTAATTAAAAAAAACTTAGCAGAAATTTTACTTTATATAGAATTACAAGATGACGACCTACTTTATTCTAGGCTAAAAAGCTTTAAGCGTCGCTATAAAGGATATTTAAAACAGATTCACCAAACACGCATTGTAACTTTTATTAACTATGCCGAAAAAATATACAAACAACCTGAAATGATAAAAAGCAATGAGTTTTCGAAACTAATAAAATCTACTTTCGAGTGGACATCTATTCAAAAAGAAGACATTTTTGTCATCAGTTTTTACGCTTGGTTAAAAAACAAGACTGAAGAAAACACCCTTTATCAAACTACAATAAATCTGATAAAGTCCTAACCAACTAGAAATTAAAGGCTAAAATTTAGTATTTTTATTGCTGGTCATTCATTAATGATGTAAAAACTTAAGACAAACAACATGAAAAAATTAGTACTAATTGCTGTAGCATTTTTCACTTTAAATGCCATAGCTCAAGAACAAAAAGTTAAGCAAGAAAAAATAAAGACAGATCAATCTGTAGACAACAAAGTAAAAAAGCTCGTAAAAACACTTGAGCTTACTCCCGATCAACAAGAAAAAGTAAGGCTTGTATTTTTAGACCATAACAAAGAAATGCAAAAGGTTAAACTCAAAATAAAAGAGGCTTTAAAAGCTGAAAATAAGATAAGTAAAGAGGAGGCTAAAAAAACCATGTTAAAGCAAAATGATAAGATAATGATTAGAACCAATAGTAAACTAAAAGAAATCCTTACAGAAGAACAATACAAAAAGTATGAAGAAATGCAACATCAAAACAAAAAACGAACCTCAGAAAAGAAATATTAGTTTCAACTGTCGCCATCATTTGTTAATTAGTTTTAAATAAAATTATTATTTTAGTACTCTAAATAACTAAACAATCTACTAATGAAGAAGATAATTACACTGTGCTTATTCGTTTTTGCAATGTTTCTTGGAACAGATTCTGCAAATGCGCAATCTAATAAGATAGAAGTCAATGCAAAAGCTGCTGAAAAAACGGAAGCATTACATAAGTTTATAAAATTTAATGATGAGCAAAAAGAAAAGGTCTATTTAGCCCTACAAGAATATACACAGGCTACTTTAGATTTAGAAAAAGCTGAAGTTGTAAAAGAGGGTGCTGTTGAAAAAATTAAACTATTGCTTGAAGATAAGATCAAAGCCATTTTAACTGAAGAGCAGTTTGAAAGATATCAATCGTTCCAAGAAGAATAAAAAAACTTAATATCTATAAAAAACCTCGCTATTTGCGAGGTTTTTTATTTACAATGTTTTAGCGATTTCTTCAACAGCGGCAATAGTTTCATTTAAGTCTTGATAAGTTAAGGCGTCCGTAATAAACCAAGTTTCAAATGCGCTTGGAGCAATATAAATACCTTTGTCTAGCATTCCATGAAAGAATTTCTTAAATGTATCATTGTTCCCTTTAGCTGCACTTTCAAAATCGATAACTGCGTCTTCTGAAAAATGCACAGAGATCATTGAGCCCACTCTGTTTATGGTATGGGTTACGTTATTCTTATTTAGCGCATCAGCAATACCATTATGAAGATATTTTGTCTTCTCCTCTAGTCGATTCATCAACCCTTTGTCTGCCTTAATAGCTTTGAGCATTGCTAGTCCAGCTGCCATAGCCAAAGGATTTCCGCTCAGAGTTCCAGCTTGATAGACTGGGCCCAATGGCGCAAGGAAATCCATTATTTCATTTCTTGCTGCGAAGGCTCCAACTGGCAAACCACCTCCAACGACTTTACCAAAGCAAACTATATCTGCATCAATACCCTTTAATTCTTGCACTCCACCATTAGACAATCTAAAACCTGTCATTACCTCATCAAATATCAGAAGGATGTCATTTGCATCACAAAGTTCTCTCAAACCTTCTAAAAAACCTTCAACAGGTGGAATACAGCCCATATTTCCAGCAACGGGCTCAATGATTATTGCCGCAACCTCATTAGGATTAGCTTCAACAAGCTCTTTTACATTATCAATATCATTATAACGCGCTAATAAGGTATCTTTAGCAGTACCTTGAGTAACACCAGGACTATTTGGCGTTCCAAAAGTTACTGCTCCACTTCCTGCCGCAATTAAAAATGAATCACTATGTCCATGATAGCAACCAGCAAACTTTATAATTTTATCTTTCTTTGTAAAACCTCTTGCTAATCTTACAGCACTCATACAAGCCTCAGTACCAGAATTGACAAAACGGATTTTATCAATATTAGGTACCATTGAAACCGCGAACTCAGCTATTTCCGTTTCTAAAGCTGTTGGCATTCCGAAAGAGGTTCCTTCTTTTGCTTTTTCTATTACTGCTTCAACCACAGGATGAAACGCATGACCCAACAACATTGGCCCCCAAGAATTGATGTAATCAATAAATCGGTTGCCATCTTCGTCATAGATATATGCTCCTTTTGCCGATTTTGCAAAAATAGGTGTACCATCTACCGCCTTAAATGCTCTTACTGGCGAATTTACCCCTCCGGGAATTACTTGCTGTGCCTCTTTAAATAAAGCACTACTTCTTTGGTATAACATAAATTAATTGGGAATCATTATTTCCTGACCCAATGCCAGGTCATTAGAACTGAGATTATTTAATTCTTTTATAGCTTCAACAGTTGTATTATAGCGTTTTGCCAATGAGTATAACGTGTCGCCTTTTTCGATAACATATCTAATAACTCCACTATTTACTCTTACAATTTCAACGTCGTTATTGCCTAAAACTTCTTGGTCATATTTATATAACTCATAACGCTCAATTAGGCTTATGAGTTTTTGAGGATATTTTCTATCCGTAGCATAACCAGCTGCCCTTAGACCTCTTGCCCAGCCTTTATAATCATCTGGTTTTAATTTGAAAAGATCAGCATAACGTTTTCTACCGGTTAAAAAATCGGAATGATCTTCGTATGAGGATTCGGCTTTTCTATACTTTCTAAAACATTCTTGTGAAGCATCATCATCATGATAAATTTTAGCACCTTTCCAGCCGTGGCATTTAATACCAAAATGATTATTGGCTTTAACCGCCAATCTTCCCCTACCCGAGCCAGATTCCAAAATTCCTTGAGCAAGGGTTATACTGGCAGGTATTTTTGATTTGCGCATTTCTGTTTTCGCAATCTCAGCATAGGTAGCAATATATTTATCTGTAGAAGAAGGCGGCTTTATTATCTCTTCTTTTTCGACTTCATCAATAGATGTATCAGCAGTTTTTACTTCAACAGTTTCAGTTTTACCTTTTTCATGCTTTTTCTTAGTTGCAATTCCTTTCTTTGGTCCGCAACTAAAAGCGAAAACAGCTAAAATCAACACTACATATTTAAAATTGAAATTCATTTTATTAATGGCCAACCCTTTTGTTTTAATTTTAAATTCATCCCCTCTACCCCCTGTAATCCACCAGTGTGTATCGCTAGTATTTTTGAGTCCTTTGGAAAAAATCCCTTATCCAGTAAATCAAAAACTCCATACATCATTTTCCCTGTATATATAGGATCTAAAGGAATGTCAAAATCTTTTTTAAACTTATTGATAAACGTAATTAACTCTAGCTTTATTTTTCCATAGCCACCGAAATGATACTTATCAATTAGTTCCCAATTTTCCTGAGTTGCAAATTTACGAATATCTTGATTTAAAAAGTCACCTTTAAGCGTAGGAAATCCTAATACTTTTTGATGCTTCTTTGATGAGTTTATCAGTCCAGAAATCGTGCCACCTGTGCCCACGCTACAACAAATAAAATCAAACTCACTATCTTCATCATTGAGAATTTCTTCGCACCCCTTTACAGCTAAGGCATTAGTGCCACCCTCAGGAATAAGATAAAAATCACCATATTCAGAATTCAGTTTGTTTATAAACTCAGTCTGAGCTCTATTTCTATACGCTTCTCTAGTAACAAACTTTAAGCGCATTCCGCAAGACTGTGCAAACTTTAACGTTGGGTTAACTGTAATCTTAGACTCCAATTCTTCTCCTCTTATTATACCCATTGTTTTAATACCGTAAATTTTCCCTGCATAAGCTGTTGCCGCGATATGATTAGAATAAGCACCACCGAATGTAAGAAGCAAGTCTTTCTTTTGGGATTTGGCCTCAATTAAATTGTATTTAAGTTTTCGGTGCTTATTTCCAGAAACAAATGGATGGATAAGATATTCTGGCTTTATAAAGACCTGATTATCAATTTGAATGTTTTTTAAATCTCTGTTTTTCAACATTTCGCCTGATTTTTAAACAAATTTCTTACCATAATGTTAAATTAACTATATTTTTATTACATTTAAACCCAATCCCTATATAATCTATTGCAAATAACCTTCTGCATAACTGTAAGTTATGGTGTTGTCCTAATGTATAGATTATGGTTAGAATTTTACTTTTATTTCTTTTCTGTTTCAGTATAAACTTTTCTTTTTCACAAGGTACCGATGTATTAAGTGCTGAACAATTCTGTTCGGGAACATCATCTTTGACTTTCAATAATAATTTTGGCGGTACAGATCTTACGCAAGTAGGTTGCTTAGGTTCAATTCCTAATGCCTCCTATTTTTATCTTGAAATAGACCAACCAGGTGATTTAATTTTTAATATTTCTCAACAAGATTTATTAGCAAACCCAACAGACGTAGATTTTATTGCTTGGGGACCATTTACTGATCTTACCGATGCTGACAATACAATTTCTTTTACAGATTGCGCTGTTTGCCCTAATAATACAGATGATCCAACTTATTACCCTTATTTAGATACTGTACCAAACCCAGATAGCCCAATTACCGATTGTAGTTACGATGCAAGTTCAACTGAAACCCTTAACATATTAAATGCTTTACAAGGTGAAATTTATGTTGTGCTTATTACCAACTTTACCGGAACCCAAGGTACTATTGATTTTCAACAAACAGGCGGTAATGGTACTACAACCTGCTCTGCATTGCCTGTTTGTGGTAGCCAATTTTATGATACTGGAGGTGATTCAGGAAATTATTTTAACAATGAGTCTTACACAACAACAATAAACCCATATTTTGCAGGAGGTACAGTAACTGTGGATTTCACTTCTTTTAATTTAGGTACAGGAGATGTCTTAACAGCTTATAATGGTCCAAACAACACATTTCCTGTTTTAGGCACTGTTACGACCGCACCATCTACTTTCACTTCAACTACAGCAGGGAATCCTTCTGGAGCAATTTCGTTTGAATTTACAAGTGATGGCACTAACACTTCCTCAGGATGGATTGCCGATATAACATGTACAAATCCTCCTACGTGTGGATCAACTTATTATGACAGTGGAGGTGCAACTGGAGACTATTCTAACAATGAATCCATTATTTCCACATATTATCCAGACACACCAGGTGATGCGATAACCGCGACCTTTACAGCTTTTTCCACTGAATCTTCATTTGATGAGTTATTTATCTATGATGGACCAAACACATCTTTTCCTTTGTTAGGCGTGTTTTCTGGCAGTACGATTCCTGGCCCTTTTACATCCTCACATGCCTCTGGTGCTCTAACATTTTTATTTGATAGTGATTTTAGCAATGTGGATTCTGGTTATGCTGTCGATATGACTTGTGCTCCATATGTCCCACCTGTAATTTGTGGTTCTACCATCTATGACAGTGGTGGTCCAGCTGGCGATTATTCTAATAATGAATTGATTACTAATACATATTTTCCAGATACCCCAGGTGATGCAGTAACAGCAACCTTTACAGCTTTTTCCACGGAAGCCGGGTGGGATTATTTGTATATTTATGATGGACCAAATACAGGATCACCTTTGTTAGGTGTTTTCTCAGGTAACTCTATACCAGGACCTTTTACATCATCAGATCCCTCAGGCGCATTAACTTTTGTGTTTGATAGTGATTTTAGTAACGTAGATTCTGGTTATGCAATTGATTTAACATGTGCACCGTATGTGCCACCACCTGTTTGTGGAACAACATATTATGATTCTGGTGGAGTTTCAGGTAATTATTCAAATGATGAGCTCACAACAACAACATTTATTCCTGATGTTCCTGGTACTAAGATAGTAGCTACATTTACCTACTTTGACACAGAATCTTGCTGTGACGAATTACGAATATATGATGGTCCTAATGACACATTCCCTTTATTAGGAACTTATGCGGGAACAGCTTTACCGCCTGTGTGGACTTCAACACACCCATCAGGTGCTTTAACATTTGTGTTTGAAAGCGACTTTTTATTTACTGGAGGAGGATATGCTGTTGATATTACTTGTGTTAATATCTGTAATGTTTCTATCACGGATACTATTTACCCTTTGGGATCTGATGACTGTACTCTTGATTATACCGAGCTTAATTCTAATGTACCTGCACCACCACCTAATAATACTATATTTTCTGAAAATTTTGATGGTGCAACATTCCCAACTGGCTGGACAACTGTAAATGGTGCCTCTAGTGCCAATTGGATTATCTCTAACTCTTCTAACGCAGGCGGATCACCAAATGAAGCTATGCTAGATTGGACAACTGGAAGCCATAATAGTACTTGGAGGTTAAATTCCCCACTTATTGATATTACGGGTCAAACAAATCTCCATCTAGGATTTAGACATAATTTTGATGTGGCTGTATTTGGTACTAGTAATATTGGTATTTACGTAGAAACATCTACTGATAACATAAGTTGGACAACTCAATACTCTGTATTAAATCCCACTGCAGATGTTATAAGTACAGAAAACATTGATATTTCGGCTTTAGATGGTAATACCGATTTGCACGTACGATTTAGATTGTCAGGAGACACTAATTATTTATTAGATTGGTCTATAGATAATGTAGTAATAACAGCAGATGGCACTCCATCACCACCAGAGGTTACCTGGTCACCGGCTACAGGTTTATATACAGATGCCGCTCTAACAACACCGTATATTTTGGGTAATTTTGCAGGTACAGTTTATGCAGCACCTAATGGTGTACAAATATATACTGCAACCGAAACAGCAAATGGTTGTACCGATACGGTAACAGTAACTCACAACAGGAAATTTTGGAATGGTTCAGTAAACACAGATTGGAACAATGCTGCTAATTGGTCACCTAATGGAATTCCAACAAACACAAATTGTATTTATATCCCAAATTCAGGAATTAATCCTGTTATTTCAGGAACTACAGATGCAGATGGGCTAAATATGACTATTGCTAATGGTGGCAACCTAACCCAGCAATCAAATTCAACATTAACAATCGTAAACTTTGTAGATGTTGAAGCAGGTGGTACATATAGTATGGAGGACAGTTCTAGTTTAATCCAAGTAGATAACGTTGCCAATACTGTCGATGGTACATTTACAATGGACAGAAACACAAATATAAGAGCTAACGATTACGTGTATTGGTCTTCACCAGTAATTAGTTTTAATATTGAAAACGTTTCGCCAGCAACGCCGAACGGATACAAGTATGAATGGTTACCTTATGTTAATAGACCACCCGGACCACCTGGTCCTTTAAATTTCGGCGAATGGGCTAGTTATGATTCAGGACCAATGGATGTAGGTAAAGGCTATATAGTAAAAGGCCCAACAGGACATTCAGCAACACCATCAGTGTACTCCGCTACGTTTTCTGGCACACCAAATAACGGAATTATTATCCAAGCAATTGAAAGAAGCACCTACACAGGTGGCAATTATACGTATCAACCTAATCCAGGCGGAGATAATATACTCGTAACAAGCGATGATGACAACTGGAATTTTATCGGTAATCCTTATCCTTCAGCTATTAATGCCATAGATTTCCTTACACATCTTGCCAATACTAATATTGACGGTGTAGTGTATTTATGGACACATGGTTCTGATATTGCCATTGGTAACAATGATCCTTTTTATAATGATTATGTCTACAATTATGACATTGCTGACTATATTGCCTATAACTCTAGTGGAACATCCTCACCTTCAGGTTTTAATGGTAATATTGGTGCTGGGCAAGGCTTCTTTGTTTTAATGACTGATATAGGAGCAGCTATTGAAGCTGTTACTTTTGATAACACTATGAGAAGTAGTACCTATGCCAATGACCAGTTTTACAGAAATAGTAATAGTCCTGGTGAAAATAATAATGTGGCCAATAGGATTTGGTTAGATTATATCAGTGATTCTGGTCAAACTAATACTACTTTAATTGCCTATGTAGAAGGTGCAACCAATGAATCCGATAGAATGTTCGATGCAGCTACTACCACTGGTAATGGACTAAACCTGTATTCCATGATTGATGATAAAGCTTATCTCATTCAAGGGAGGCAATTGCCTTTTGTTGATTCTGATACCGTACCAATTGGTATTAATATTATCGATTCTGGTATACAAACCATTGCTATTAATTCGTTAGAAGGTTTATTTAATAACGCCAATCAAGATATTTATCTTGAAGATTTAGCAACAGGCATCATACATGATTTAAAAGATTCACCATATACCTTTTCAAGTGATGAAGGCATAACTAATAATCGTTTTATTTTGAGATATAATAGTTCTTCCTTAGGCATTGATGATCATAACTCCTTGGAAGGCATAAGGGTCTTCGAAGAAAATGAAAGAATCGTCGTAAAATCAGATTTTGAGATTATACAAACTATAGAAGTATTTGATATTTTAGGAAGACAACTCTATTCTAACCTATCTGTAGACAATAATCTATTAAAAATCAGCGCTATAAAGCCAGAAGATTTAACTCTATTTTTAAAGATAAAACTGGTGGATGGTAAGCAAAAAATTGCAAAGATTATTTTCTGACAAAATTTATAAAATTGTATAAAGGCCTGGATTTTAAATAATATAGGTCTTTTTCTTTTCTGTATGCTTCTCGTTCAAAAGAGATATTGCGATAGGCAAGTTTCCAGTTTTTATACTGAATCAATCGAATAAAAAACTCAAAGGCGTATAAAATAAAAAATGGAATAATCAATAATTCTAGCTGTTGTCTAAGGTGGATTTTCTCATGATTTATCAGCACTTTATTCCATTTCAAAGCTTTATATTTTAAAAACATAAATGGAAAAATAGTTATCCCAACATACCCTCTTGGCACCATATATTTTGAAATTAATATCACAATCTATCCAATTCAAAAATCAATCCAATTTACATTATCTTTGTTGATAAAGCGAATCAGTTTTGTACAAACTGAAAAAACTTATAACCATTTATTAAAAGTATAAACAACCGAGTTCTCTTTCCTTGGGAAAGGGTTAGGGATAGGCCTATGAAGAAATATGTCCCAATTGAAGACGGAGATTACTATCTAACGCCCGAAGGCTATCGCTGTTTTACCGAACAATATCACCTTAAACGTGGCTATTGTTGCGAAAGCGGATGCAGGCATTGTCCATACGGATTCAATTCTAAGACCAACAATAAAGATTCAATACAATAATGCAAGAGTTAAAAGTTCCATTCAAAGATCAAATATTAGAAGGCATACCAGAGATTTTACCAGTGCCAAAAGTGTACGATGAATCCATAAATCATGCACCAAAAAGGAAGGACATTCTAAATGCCGAAGAAAAAAAATTAGCCCTTCGAAACGCCTTGCGCTATTTTGACAAAAAGCATCACGAAATTCTATTACCTGAGTTTAAGTCCGAGCTCGAAAAATATGGTCGAATATACATGTACCGCTTCAGACCAGATTACAGAATGTACGCAAGGCCTATAGAGGAGTATCCAGCAAAATCAAAACAAGCAGCTGCCATCATGTTAATGATTCAGAACAATTTGGATTATGCTGTTGCACAACATCCACATGAATTGATTACCTATGGTGGTAATGGCTCTGTATTTCAAAATTGGGCTCAGTATCGACTGACCATGAAATATTTGGCAGAGATGAATGACGAACAAACCCTTGTGATGTATTCTGGTCACCCAATGGGCTTATTCCCTTCACATAAAGAGGCACCTAGAGTTGTAGTTACAAATGGCATGATGATTCCCAACTATTCTAAACCAGATGACTGGGAAAAATTCAATGCTTTAGGAGTTACCCAATACGGACAAATGACAGCCGGAAGTTACATGTACATTGGCCCTCAAGGCATTGTCCATGGCACAACGATTACCGTTTTAAACGGATTTAGAAAAATAGGTAAAGAACCTAAAGGTAATTTGTTTGTGACTTCAGGCTTAGGAGGCATGTCTGGCGCACAACCTAAAGCCGGAAACATTGCGGGCTGTATTACCGTTTGTGCCGAAGTTAATCCTAAAATAACTCAAGTACGCTTAGACCAAGGTTGGATTGATGAAAAGATCACTGATTTAGATGAACTTGTTACCAGAGTCAAAAAAGCACAAGCTGAAAAGGAAACCATTTCCCTAGCTTACTTAGGAAATGTAGTTGATGTGTGGGAGAAATTTGATGAAGCCAATATTCATGTCGATTTAGGAAGTGATCAAACGTCGCTTCATAATCCTTGGGCTGGAGGTTATTATCCTGCTGATATATCTTTTGAAGATGCCAACGACATGATGGCAAATAAGCCAGAATTGTTCAAAGAAAAGGTACAGCAAACCTTGCGAAGACATGCTAAGGCTATCAATAAACATACTTCAAAAGGCACCTATTTTTTTGATTATGGAAATGCATTTCTTCTTGAAGCTTCTCGTGCAGGTGCTGATGTAATGTCTGAGAATCCAACTATTGGCAGGGAATTTAAGTATCCGAGCTATGTACAGGATATTATGGGACCCATGTGCTTTGATTATGGTTTTGGGCCATTCCGTTGGGTTTGCGCATCAGGAAAACCAGAAGATTTAGTAAAAACAGATAAAATTGCTTGTGATGTCTTAGAAAAAATCATGAAAAATTCCCCTAAAGAAATCCAACAGCAAATGGCGGATAACATTCAATGGATAAAAGGAGCTCAAGAAAACAAACTTGTTGTGGGTTCTCAAGCCAGAATTCTCTATGCAGATGCCGAAGGCCGAATGAGAATTGCAGAAGCTTTTAACCAAGCTATTTCTAGAGGTGAAATAGGTGAAGTTGTTCTTGGAAGAGATCATCATGATGTTTCAGGTACAGATTCACCCTATAGAGAAACGAGTAACATTTATGATGGTTCTCGTTTTACAGCAGATATGGCCATTCACAATGTTATTGGTGATAGTTTTAGAGGTGCAACTTGGGTCAGCATTCACAATGGTGGTGGAGTTGGTTGGGGAGAAGTGATAAACGGTGGTTTTGGTATGGTTCTTGATGGTACTAAAGAAGCATCAACACGGTTAAAACGAATGTTGTTTTGGGATGTTAATAATGGTATCTCAAGACGTAGTTGGGCTCAAAATGAAGGTGCTGTTTTTGCTATAAAACGTGCCATGGAAGTAGAGCCTAATTTAAAAGTAACTTTACCTAATCAAGTTGATGATGATCTATTTTAAACAATAAAAAAAAAAGTGATATGAAGAAACTACTTAAATTTACACCGATTTTAGTTTTCGCCATCCTTCTATCTTCTTGTAGTTCAGTTAGAGTTGCAGCCGATTATGATAGAGAGGCAAATTTTGACAACTACAAAACCTTTGCATTCTTTAAACCTGGAATTGACAAAGCAGAGATTAACGATATTGATAAACGTAGAATATTAAGAGCTATTGAAGCAGAGCTAATGGCAAAAGGCATGACCAAATCCGAAAACCCTGATATGCTCGTTAGTATTTTTACAAAATCTACTCAACGTGTTGATGTCTACAACAATGCCTGGGGCTTCGGTGGCTGGGGCTGGGGCGGTTTCAATCGTTGGGGTTGGGGCTGGGGACCTGGCTGGGGAGGAAGCAATGTTTCCACCAGAACAGAAGGTATGCTTTTTATTGATTTTATAGACACTAGCGAAAAAGAATTGATTTGGCAAGGCTCTGGTACTGGTTATTTAACCACAAGAAATATAGAGAAGAAAGAAGAGCGAATTAAAGAATTTGTTGCTAAAACTTTGGAGCAATTTCCACCTGAAGAATAATTCAATTTAAATATAAAATTACTTAAGCACTGGTTTTTACCAGTGCTTTTTTTATTCCTTTTAATGAGTAATTAGGCTATAATTCTAAATACTTTATCTTTGCCGACTTCTAAAAGATATAGTTATGATATTAGGTCACACTACAAGAAAAAACTTCACCCAAAACCCTAAGAATGATATTCTTTCAGGTTTAACCGTTGCTTTGGCGCTAGTACCCGAGGCCGTAGCTTTTGCTTTTGTAGCTGGTGTAGATCCTCTAGTTGGACTATATGGTGCATTTATGATGGGAATTGTCACCGCATTATTTGGTGGTCGACCAGGAATGATTTCAGGTGCTACAGGAGCAATGGCCGTAGTTATGGTACATCTTATTCAAAAAGGAAATGAAGTTGGTTTAGCATTAGACACTCCAATAGATAACCTAGGATTGCAGTGGCTATTTATAACACTCCTTTTTGTTGGTGGTATTCAAATTTTGGCAGGTGTTTTTAAGCTGGGGAAATTTGTACGATTGATTCCACACCCTGTTATGATGGGCTTTGTTAACGGTTTGGCTATTGTTATTTTCCTTTCGCAATTAGGATTATTTCCTAATGCTGTTCCGAAAGATATTTCATTTTTAGATAATACCTCAGAATGGTTTTCTGCATTGTTCTCGAATGCTACATTCTGGAAGATGATGGGATTCATTGGTTTGACAATGGGTATTATGTATGGACTACCTAAACTTACAAAGAAAATTCCAGCGGCTTTAATAGCCATAATTGTTGTGGCTTGTATTACAATTTTTGGTGGTATAGAAGTTAGTACTGTTGGTTCGTTTATTGCTGAAGGTGGCGGAAATGGTTTAGAAGGTGGACTACCAACATTTCAAGATCAAATTTTTGGATTCTTCGGAACACTCTCAGGACATTGGAGCTTAATTCTTTCGACTGCCTTCATACTTGCTGCAGTAGGCCTAATTGAATCTTTAATGACTTTGAATCTCATTGATGAAATGACAGATACAAGAGGAAACGGTAACCGAGAGTGTATCGCACAAGGTGCTGCAAATACTTTAAACGGATTATTCGGAGGAATGGGCGGCTGTGCTATGATCGGTCAATCTATTATTAATGTTGACTCAGGTGGAAGAGGCCGTCTATCTGGTGCTGTCGCTGCAATTGCGTTACTATGCTTTGTGCTATTTGGAGCTCCACTGATTGAACAAATTCCTATAGCTGCCCTAGTTGGTGTAATGTTCATGGTAGTAATCGGAACGTTCGCTTGGAGTAGTTTTAGGATCATTAGAAAAATACCTTTATCTGATGCTATTGTACTAATCGCTGTTTCTGCAATCACAGTTTGGCAAGATTTAGCTATAGCAGTTATTGCAGGAGTTATTATTTCTGCTTTAGTTTTCGCATGGAAAAATGCTACAATGATTAGAGCACGTAAACGTATGCAACCAGATGGTACCAAAACTTATGAAATTTGGGGACCTTTGTTTTTTGGATCTATTCAGAATTTTAATTCTAAATTTGATGCCAAAAATGATCCTCAAAATGTTGAAATAGATTTTATAGAATCTAGAGTTAGCGATCATTCTGCACTAGAAGCAATCTTCAATTTAGTTGAAAAATATGAAGCTGAAGGGAAGTCTATTAAACTCAAACATTTAAGTGAAGATTGCAAAGTATTACTTCGTAAAGCAAGTCCAAAGTTTGAAGAAGTGATTATTGAAGCGGTTGACGATCCGCGTTACCATTTAGCAGCAGATCCTGAAAAATTTACAAAACCACTTTCTGAATATAACATGTAATTCTCTATTATTTCATTACCCTATAGGTTAAGTATTAGGCTGTTAGCTTCTAATTAAGAAATTAATCAGATTAAAATGATTGAAAATCAATTAATTAGACTACCTTCGCCACTTAATTTAATATATTTTAATATGAGTACTGGTACAGTAAAATTTTTTAATGATTCTAAAGGTTTTGGATTCATAACAGAAGAAGGAAGCGACAAAGATCATTTTGTACACATTTCTGGTTTAGTTGATGAAGTAAGAGAAGGTGATAATGTAGAATTCGACTTAACAGAAGGAAAAAAGGGATTAAATGCAGTAAATGTAAAAGTTATATAAGTATATACCTTACAATCTTTTTAAGAACAAAGCCTATCTTTCGATAGGCTTTTTTTTTATGCTTCATGGCAATTACATTACAAT
Source organism: Winogradskyella ouciana (assembly GCF_965284585.1). Taxonomy (NCBI): domain Bacteria; kingdom Pseudomonadati; phylum Bacteroidota; class Flavobacteriia; order Flavobacteriales; family Flavobacteriaceae; genus Winogradskyella; species Winogradskyella ouciana. The sequence continues at coordinate 1,773,484 of NZ_OZ260095.1, read as the reverse complement.
ATCATTCTTCCAATCGTAAGGTGCTGGAATATCTGTATCGTCAATAAGTTGTCTAATATCAATTTCTATTCCTCGACTTAAATCGGTAATTGGTACATCGTTCGGTCCACCTTCAAAAGGGTTTTCTGTATTCTCTCCTATTTTTTCCATTGTATGAAAAACCCATGCCACAAGGGCACTAAACGGAATAGAAAACCAAACAAAATGTTTGGCAATAAACTCTTGTAATAAATGTCCCCAAGATGTTCTGGACGCATGTTGGGCTAAATCCTCTTGAATATCATGCCCAATAGTTTCAAAACCTGCCATAATACCAAAAGGCAATAGAATAATAAAAATCCAAACAAACATATAGTTGAGCGTTGCAAACTGTCTAGGATATGGAAAGTTCTTTATGCGTTCACTCTGACCTTGCAACGTATAGAATTCAACTAAAACATTAGCCATTTCCATGTGCCTAAAATCTTCAACCAACCCATCTTGCTTTAGTTCTTTTAAGCGTCTAGATTGAATACCTAACAATTGAGACGCTCTATTCCCTTTAGCAAATATTTCTTTATATTCATTGTCAGAAATATATGGTTTTATTGCTTCTTCAATTGGGATTGTGTCTTCACACACAAGAAAATAAGAATCCTTAAACTCAGTATTAGACTTTTGGGTCATCAGTTGCTCCCATGGTTTATTAACGCGCATTTGATAACGCAACGCTGTTAACCATGCTACATGTCGATGCACTAATTCCTTATGGATATTATGTAAATCTGAATCGGACAACTTTTCTTTGGCATGATCATTATTAATAAAATCTTTGACCATAATCGTCCATGATCGTGATGTGTTTACTATACCACCCCAAATTTTTCGAGCTTCCCAAAGACGGTCGTAAGACGCATTGTTTTTAAAACCAATGAGAAAAGCAACGGCAGTACCCAGCACTCCTAATGGCAGCCACGGCACATGCAACCATTTCATCCCTAATATGTCGAACAATATAACAGGAATTGTGGCAAGAATTAGAAACATAAGAATGCTTCTACGTGTCCATTTTAAAACTACTTTTATGGGAAAAATGCGTCTTGTATACATAAACTGAATTTATGTATGTAAGATACAAAAAGCTAGTAGTTTATCAACGCTTCAATTTTGGCCTTTACTTTTTCAGTCGAAGGAATCATAGTTTCTTCTAAGGTTGAATTTAAAGGAATAGCAGGCATATTTTCACTACCAATCGTCATTACTGGAGCATCTAAATATTTGAAGCATTCTTCTTGAATTTTCCCAGCTAAGGCTCTCGCAAAACTATTGTTTGAAGGCTCTTCTGTAACGACCAAGCATTTTCCCGTTTTCTTGACTGATTTCATAATCGTGTCTTCATCAAGTGGAAACAATGTTCTCAAGTCGATGATTTCGATTTGATCACGCATATCCAATTCGCCCGAAGCATTATAAGCCCAATGCACTCCCATTCCGTAGGTGACTATGGTTAGTGTTTCAACATCATCTTGCTTCCAAATTTCTTGTAACACCCACGCTTTACCGAAAGGCAATACATAATCTTCTGCTGGTTCTATTGATGTAGCACCTTTTGTCCCTGGCACTTTAGACCAATACAATCCTTTGTGCTCTAAAATCACAACGGGATTTGGGTCGTAATACGCTGCTTTCATCAAACCTTTTAAATCAGCACCATTACTTGGATAGGCAATTTTTATACCTCGAATATTGGTCACCACACTTTCTACAGATGAACTATGATAAGGTCCACCACTACCGTAAGCACCAATTGGCACTCTAAGAATCATACTCACTGGCCATTTTCCGTTACTTAAATAGCAACTTCGACTTACTTCCGTGAATAATTGGTTAAGTCCAGGCCAAATATAATCGGCAAATTGAACCTCAACAATGGGTTTTAACCCAACAGCTGACATGCCTACAGTAGAACCAACAATAAATGCCTCCTGAATTGGTGTATTAAAAACTCTATCGTCCCCAAACTTCTGCGCCAATGTTGCAGCTTCTCTAAACACTCCCCCTAATCGCCCTCCAACATCTTGTCCATAAAGCAAACACTCTTTATGCTTTTTCATCAGTTCCTCAACGGCGAATAAGGCACAATCTACCATCACCACTTTTTCTGCACCTTCTGGTGCGCGTGTACCTTGTTCTTCTGTAATTGTTGTAGGAACGAAGTCGTTTGTAAATAAATCTTTTGGTATTGGATCATCTGCCTTTAAAGCTTTTTCGAAATCAGATTGAACCTTTTCTTTAGCTGAATTTTCTATTTCTGAAATTTCTTTTTCTGAAAATCCAGCATCTAACAATAGTTGCTTTAAGACTGGATATGGATCGCGGCTTCGCGCTTCGTCCAAATCATCACGGTACCATTCCATTCGCACACCAGAAGTGTGGTGATTTAGCAACGGGACTTTAGCATGCACTAAAAATGGTCGTCTTTCTTCCCTGATGGTTTTAATGACTTTTTCTAAAGCCTCATAACTTTCAGTAAAGTTTGCTCCGTCAATAGAAATCGCTTCCAAACCATGAAATCCCTGTGCGTATTCATAAGCGTTTTGCGCTCTTGTTTCGGCTTCATTTGCCGAAATATCCCAACCATTATCCTGTACTAAATATAGAATTGGCATTTGCTTTAAAGCTGCCATTTGAAACGCTTCTGCGATTTCGCCTTCGGTTACTGAAGCATCTCCAAGTGAACAAACCGAAATCGGATTCTCAATTGAAGAATCGTTTAAACCCTGTAATTCTTTATACTGCATTCCCATAGCGACTCCTGTAGCCGGAATGGCTTGCATACCTGTTGCTGAAGATTGATGTGGGATTTTTGGTTTGTCATCATCCTTTAAACTTGGATGCGAATAGTAGGTTCTCCCACCTGAAAATGGGTCGTCTTTCTTCGCTAACAGTTGCAACATTAAATCATAAGGTTCTAACCCAAATGATAATAACATCGCATCATCTCTATAATATGGAAACGTATAATCTTGAGGCAATAACTGTAAACCTAATGCAATTTGAATGGCTTCGTGACCACGTGATGTGGCATGTACATATTTTGAAACTTGCTTGAAGTTTTCTTCGTACAGCTCAGTCATGGCTTTCGCTGTGCAGAGTTTTGAGTATCCTTTTTTTAAAATGTCTTTATTCATAATTGTCATTCCTGAGTAGACAGGAGTCTAATTTTTTTAAATATTCATTATTTTGGATTCCTGCATTCACAGGAATGACAAAACTGTTTTTAATCATTCCGTCAGTTCGAGTGAAATTGCTTTTTCTGCAATTTTGTATCGAGAACTTTTAATTACTTCTCGATACAATTTGTTCGTGCCTCACAAATCACTCGAAGTGAAGTCCTTTTTAATTGTGGCAGTTACTTCCGCGTTAGGGATTGAACGGCCTGTTTGAGCTCTCCCGACTTTGTCGTCGGGAAGCGAGTAGTGAAAGCCCGACCACCTGCACTGAGCCTGTCGAAGTGTTGTGGTAACGCCCTAATCCACCAATTGCTTATCTACTTTGGTCATCCAACCAAATTTGTCTTCAACTTTTCCAGTTTTTATATCGTTTAATCGCTGATTTATTTCTATCCCAACAGGACTATCGTGAGACACGTGAATGGATTCGCCATCCAATCCGATTTCCTGAATGTAAGCAATACCAACTGCCGTACCTGTCCCAAATGCTTCTTTTAAGCTACCATTTTTAGAGGCTTCCTTAATTTCATCAATGGTGATTTTTCGTTCTATGACTTCAAAACCGCGATCTTTTAATAAGGCAATCACACTCTTTCTGGTTATACCATCCAAAACACAACCGTCTAATTCTGGAGTAATAAATTTGTCATCAATCTTAAAGAAGATATTCATCGTACCCACTTCTTGAATGTACTTGTGCTCAACTGCATCTAACCACAACACTTGGTCGTAACCTTTGGCTTTTGCCAATTCTGTTGGACGAATTGCGGCTGCGTAATTTCCCGCGGCTTTGGCCTCTCCTGTACCACCTTGAGCTGCTCTAATGAATTTCTTTTCGGCCCATAATTTTATACGCTTGCTGAAAAATGGACCTGCTGGTGAAGCCATGATGATGAACTTGTAATGTGTTGCGGCACGCATACCAATAAAAGGCTCATCTGCGTACATAAAAGGTCTTAAATATAACGCGCTACCGTCCATTGGCGGAATCCATTGTCTATCTAAATCGACCAATTGTTTTAGACCATCTACAAATAACTCAGTGGGAATATTAGGCATACCCATACGGTCGGCACTAAAATTCAAACGATTGGCATTATCCTCTGCCCTAAACAACATTGGATTGCCATCTGAATCTACTGTGGCTTTCATTCCTTCAAAAATAGCTTGTCCATAATGCAAGGCCATAGCTGCAGGATGCGTTGGAATCATTCCCATTGGAATTATCCTTGGGTTGGTCCATTCGCTATTGTCGTAATCACAGATAAACATGTGGTCTGTAAATGTGGTACCTAATGGTATGTTGTTGAAGTCTAATTTATCGAGATTAGACTTTTCTGATTTTTGTATTGAAATGTTGTAGCTCATGATTTTATGTTGATGAGATCCTGAAACAAGTTCAGGATGACAAACGGTTAATATTTTTCGTCAGTTCGAGTGAAATTGCTTTTGCAATTTTGTATCGAGAACTTATTTGTAATGACTTCTCGATACAATTCCGAATGCATTCGGAATCACTCGAATTGACGTTAATTTTTATATTTTTCTATTGACATCGAATTGCTCAAAATAGTCGGCAACTCTACGTACGAAGCTTCCACCTAGAAAACCATCGACTACGCGATGATCAAAGGATAATGATAAATACATCATACTTCGAATTGCGATTTCGTCTCCTTTTTCGGTTTCTATAACTTCTGGTCTTTTTTTGATGATTCCTAATGCTAAAATGGCTACTTCGGGTTGATTGATGATTGGTGTTCCCATGACACTGCCAAACGTTCCTACATTAGAAATGGTGAACGTGCTTCCTTTTATATCGTCTCCTGCGAGTTTGTTCTCTCTGGCCTTACTTGCTAATTCGTTGACATTTTCAGCCAAGGTTTTTAAATCTTTGGTGTCTGCGTTTTTTACCACTGGAACAATTAAGTTACCACTTGGTAATGCGGTTGCCATTCCGATATTTATATCTTCTTTTACAATAATTTTGTTACCATCTACAGACGCATTGATATTCGGAAAATCTTTAACTGCTTTTGCTACTGCTTCAACAAATAGCGGTGTAAACGTTAAACGTTCACCATATTTCTCTTGAAAAGCTTTTTTGTTAGCGTTTCTCCAGTTGACCATATTGGTTAAGTCAGCTTCCACATAAGCTGTGACGTGAGGTGATGTATGCTTGGAATACACCATATGGTCTGCAATCATTTGGCGCATTCTATCCATTTCAATGACTTTTCCTTTGCCTTTATCGAAGGTCAATTGTGGAATGCGATATGCCGTTGGGTCTTGGGTTATTGGCTGTGCGAATTTGTATGGACGTCCTTCTTCTATATAATTGAAAACATCACTTTTTCGTAATCTGCCTTCGTTTCCTGTGGCTGGGATTCGAGCCAATTCTTCAAAACTAATGTGATGTTCTTTGGCTATTTTTATGATTAATGGAGAAAAGAAAGTGTTTGTATTATTGACTGAAAATGAATTTGAAGTAGAGACTGATTGTGTTGGTTTAGGTCGCTTACTTTCTTTTTTCTTTTTTGGAGATTCTTCGCTATCGCTCTGAATGATATTTTGCTTCTTTGAAGATTTCACCTCTTCAGAAACTTCAAGTATGGCAATCACTTCTCCAACCGGAACAACATCTTTCGCTTGAAACATGGTTTTTGTTAATGTTCCGGATGCTGGTGCTGGCACTTCATTATCAACTTTATCAGTTGCCACTTCCAAAATGATATCTCCTTCATCAAAACTATCTCCTTCGGCAACTAACCAATTGATAATTGTTCCTTCAGTGATACTTTCGCCCATTTTAGGCATTTTTAATTCAATCTTGCTCAAATTCAACACTTTTAAAATCAGCAATAAAAATAAGAAATTATAGCATTTTAAACTGTTAATAACTTAATTATTAAGTTATAAAAGCAATATATTCTTTATATTACGCTTTTATAAGAATTTTATTCTTTATATGTTTGTGTTTAAGCAGTTATAAAATATAATTTTCTGATGGCACATTTTTTAGATAAAATTGACACTCAAATCCTGACTATTCTTCAAAAGAATAGTAATCGAACTACTAAAAGCATTGCTGAGGAATTGGGCATGACCACTTCTCCAGTTTTTGAGCGTATTAAGAAGTTAGAAAAAGAAGGTTATATTAAAAAGTACGTTGCTGTTCTCGATAATAAAAAGATTGGGATTAAACTAACTGTATTTATTGGTATTACACTGCAAGGTCATACGAGAAGTTATTTAGAAAAATTTGTAACTGAGATCAACAATTTTCCGGAAATTGTAGAATGCCATCGTGTTAGTGGAAATTTTGATTATTTACTCAAACTCATTGTTGAAGATATTGAAGCCTATGAAACATTTATTATCTCTAAACTAACACTACTTCCCTACTTAGGTAATGTGCAGAGTTTAATTACGCTTTCCACAGGTAAGGAAACCAATGAAATTGATTTGAGTAGGATATAAATTTGGCTGTTGGCTGTTGGCTGTTGGCTGTTGGCTGTTGGCTGTTGGCTGTTGGCTGTTGGCTGTTGGCTGTTGGCTAAAGTATTATTTTTTAAAAGTTTCTCGAAGCGTTTTATAAATATCGTCTTGAACTTTCATGTTTTCAGGCACTTCTCTTAAAGGCTCAACCGCTCTCAATGACTCATGACAATCCTTGGGCAATTGTTGATAGAGTTCAGTCCCTTTTGTTTTCCAAGCAATCATTTCATCACTGACCTGTTTAACTACTTTTGCTGGATTTCCAACGACTAAACTTCGTTTCGGAATTATAGTTTCTGCCTTTACAAATACCATTGCTCCCACGATGGATTCATCACCAATTTCGGCATCGTCCATAATCACTGAGTTCATTCCGATAAGACAATTTCTGCCCAAATTTGCTCCATGAATAATAGCTCCATGACCAACATGAGCGCCCTCTTTTAACACGATGGATTTTCCCGGAAACATATGCACGGTACAATTTTCCTGAACATTCACACCATCCTCTAAAATAATTTGTCCCCAATCTCCGCGAATTGCAGCTCCTGGACCAATGTAACAGTTTTTGCCGATGATGACGTTTCCAGTGACGGCAGCCAATGGGTGAACAAAACTGCTTTTGTGTACAACTGGTGTGTAATCTTTAAAAGAATAGATAGCCATTAATATATATTATTGTCATTGCGAGGACGAAGGACGCGGCAATCTCTTAGTGAGATTCTTCACTTTCGCTCTGAATGACAGTTGTTATTTATAAGTTTTTAACTTCTCTTTCGTAAATTCAGAAAGCACCAATCTTCCGCTCGTTTCTGCACGCTCAGCTAATAGTTTGTCCCAATCTTCAGTACCCTTCCAGAAAATTTTCTTCATTTCTTTCATGGCTTCAGGGTTGTAGGTACATAAATGCTCAGCTGTTGTTTTTACAGCTTCATCAAGTTCTTCAGTACTCTCATAAACCTGTGTGAACAAACCTTTTTGTTTTGCCCATTCTGGTGGATAAAAAGAGTTCGCATCAATGGCAATTTGCGACATCGCGCTTAATCCCATTTTACGTTCTATGGCTGGGCCTACGACGAATGGTCCGATACCAATATTTAATTCGCTTAATTTTATGGCTGCGAATTTTGTAGCCATACAATAATCGGTTGATGCGGCCAATCCGACTCCTCCTCCAACAGTTTTTCCTTGGATACGACCGATTATGAATTTTGGACATTTGCGCATCGCATTAATCACATTGGCGAATCCTGAAAAGAATACTTTTCCCGTAGCTGCTTCGTTGATGTTTATCAGTTCCTTGAAGCTTGCTCCTGCACAGAATGTTCTGTCGCCTCCACTTTTCAAGACGATGACTTTTATATCGTCGTTAATTCCTGCATCTGTTATAGTTTGGGCTAATTCCGTCAAAACATCTCCCGGCAAGGAATTGTGTGCTGGGTGGAAAAATTCTATGTATGCTACTTCGTTTTCTATGGTTTGTTTTACGTATGGGTCACTCATGTTTCTTTATCTTTTATTCCGCACTTGATGCGGTATCTATTTTTATTAATACCTTTTCTATTGTGGATTCCTGTCTTCGCAGGAATGACAAAACTATATTAATCCAAATTGTTCAAAATGGTGGTTTAAGTGTTTTCTTTCGAGTAAATACCACTCATATTTATTCATTTCTCCGAATACCATATTATTTAATTTGGCTTCTGGATTTTCTTTGAAATACTCTAGATATTTTTTACGTTGTTCTTTAAATTTTTCAATTGCCGTTTCTAAATCGGAATGCCTCAATTCATCTAAGGTATCTTTTTCTAATAATGGGAAATTGGTGTTTTTTGGGAACTTGTCGTAGTTGTACAAACTCGCGTGTACCTTTTCCAAAATCTTTTCTGGTGTATTCACATCAAAATCTTGAATTTCGCCTGAAGCTATTTTATAAGTGTATTCCAGATGTTCAACCATGTGTTGTGGTGTCATGATTCCCCATTCTGGTGTCATGTCTGACTTCAACTTTGATAGTAATTCATCTATTTTCTCGTCAGTCATTTCTACAAAAGTTTCCTGTTTTTTCTGAACCATTGTCAGAATTGTGGCTACAGCAACTAACGGACTATCCTTTTCAGTTTTTTCGCTTTCTGGTCTGTTTTCAAAATTAGCATCAAAGACTTCAACATGCCATTTTACGATTCCGCTTGGATGCTCTGTTGATGCCACATCTCTATCGACTTTTTCTTTGCATGTTAAGCGCACGTAAATCGTATCGTTATGATATAATGGTCGTAAAAACCGAATACTGTCCAAGCCATAATTTGCAGCGACAGGACCTTTATTCGGATATACAAACAAACCTGCTGCGGCCGAAATTATGAAATAGCCGTGAGCCGTTCGTTTTTCAAAAATACTGCCATCTAAAGATGTAATATCCGTATGGGCATAAAAATGGTCCCAAGTGAGATTTGCAAAATTAATGATGTCCGTATCAGTTAAAGTACGCTTATGCGTTTTAAGGGACATTCCTGGTTCGATATCTTCCCAATGATATTGAAAAGGATGTTGTTCCGCTTCTTTATACTTTGCGTTTTGTTGATAAATACCAGTGATTTCAGTAATTGTTGTTGGCGATCCCTGAATAGCTGTACGTTGCAAATAATGCTTAATACCTCGCATGCCTCCCATTTCTTCTCCACCACCAGCTCGTCCTGGACCACCATGTACCAAATATGGTAATGGTGAACCGTGACCTGTACTTTGCTTTGCCATTTCACGATTAATCACTAAAATGCGTCCATGATGCGATGCCGCGTTTATAGTGTATTCTTTAGCAATTTTATCGTCATTTGTAGCAATTGAAGATACTAACGAGCCCTTACCCATTTGTGCCAATTGAATGGCTTCATCCAAATTCTTATAAGGCATTATGGTACTTACAGGACCAAATGCTTCACGTTCGTGAATAATTGTATTTTGAAATGGATGATCTGCTCGTAATAATATCGGACTGATAAACGCACCTTTTTGCGCATCTGCTCCGATGGTTTCAATTTTATCTAAATCTCCATAAACGATTTGGGCTTCTTTTGCTAAATCATTTACTGAATCTCTTACGGCTTCAACTTGTTGACGGCTGACCAAAGAACCCATTCTAACTTCTTTCAACCTTGGGTCTCCGATCGTGACTTTATCCAATGCTTTTCCTAAGTGGATTTGAACGTCTTCAACTAAATTTTCTGGAACGATAACTCTTCGGATTGCGGTACACTTTTGTCCACATTTTACGGTCATTTCTTTTCGAACCTCTTTAATAAACAGGTCGAATTCTGGTGTACCAGGTTTAGCGTCTTCTCCTAAAATTGATGCATTAAGCGAATCAGCTTCCATAGTGAATGGCACGGATTCTTCAATTAATCTTGGATGTGCTTTTAGCAATCGACCTGTTGAAGCAGAACCTGTAAAAGTGACCACATCTTGGGATTCAACTGTATCTAATATATTTTTAACGGTTCCGTTGATGATTTGAAGAGCTCCTTCTGGTAGTATTTTTGAATCGATAATTGTTCTTGCTACAGCTTCGGCTAAATAAGACGATGAAGGCGCAGGCAAAACAACCGCAGGCACTCCTGCCATCCAGTTTACCGCACATTTTTCTAACATGCCCCAAACCGGGAAATTGAAAGCGTTGATGTGTACTGCAACTCCTCGTTTAGGCACCATAATGTGATGTGCCATAAAGCGTCCACCACGAGACAAATCGATTGGGTCGCCTTCTACGTGGTAAGGTTGATTAGGAAATAGTTTTCGCAACGATGCATTTGCGAATAAGTTACCAAAACCACCTTCGATATCTATCCAGCTATCAACTCGTGTGGCACCTGTTCTATAACTTAAATCGTAAAATTGATCTTTTCTTTTAGTGAGATATAATGCCAACTTTTTAAGCATGTTTCCACGTTCTTGAAACGTCATTTTCCGAAGTTTTTCTCCTCCTTTTGTTCTTCCGTAGTTCAGGATTTCAGGAATGTCGAGACCTTCAATTGCAACGCTTGTAAAGGCTTCGCCAGTGACTGCATCCAAAATTGGTGTTCCTTCTTCTTTTCCTGTTGTCCATGAACCTAATATATAATGCGGTATTTTATTCATTTCGTATTTGTTTTTATTTATGTTCATTTTGTCTTGAAACAAAACGAACCAAAAATTCAAGTTGAAATGAGGAATTTTTCAATCTCTAATCAAGCTTGAAAACCAAAAATAAAATCTAAATTTCTTCCAAGGCTTCAGAAATTCTTAACGATTTGATTTTTATATTCTGCATTTCAACGACCACCTCTTGCTATCTATATTCTATATTCTATGAGCGTAGCGGTCTATTTTCTATTCTACTCGTTCAATAATAGCAGCATATCCTTGACCTACACCAACACACATAGTTACTAATGCATAGCGCTTGTTTTGCTCTTGCAACTCTAAAGCTGCGGAATATGCTAGTCTTGCTCCGGTAACGCCAAGTGGATGCCCAATCGCAATAGATCCACCATTTGGATTTAACCTTGGGTCATCATCTGCAAGTCCCCATTCTCGTGTACATGCCAATGCCTGTGCAGCAAAAGCTTCGTTAAGCTCGATGATATCGATATCATCCAAAGTCAAGCCTGCTTTTTTGAGTGCTTTATTTGAAGCTTCTACCGGACCGATGCCCATAATTCTAGGCTCTACCCCAACCACTGCCGAGCTTACGATTCTTGCTAATGGTTTTAGATTGTATTTTTTTACTGCGTCTTCTGAAGCAACAATTGTAGCTGCTGCACCATCGTTTAAACCTGATGAATTTCCAGCCGTTACGCTTCCGCCTTCTTTTTTAAAGGCTGCTCTTAATTTACCTAAAACTTCTAATGAGGTATTAGGTTTAATGAATTCATCCTCAGAAAATTTAATTGGGTCCTTTTTGCGTTGTGGAATTTCAACCGTTACAATTTCCTTTGCAAGTCTTCCATTTTCTTGCGCCTTAGTCGCCTTCATTTGGCTCCAATAAGCGAACTTATCCTGGTCTTCTCTTGAGATATTATATTTTTCTACTAAATTTTCGGCGGTCACTCCCATACCATCGGTTCCGTAAATTTCGTGCATTTTTGGATTAACGAATCTCCATCCGAAACTAGAATCGTACATTTTTGAATCGTTACCAAAGGCACTTGAAGGTTTTGCAATAACGTATGGTCCACGCGTCATATTTTCAACTCCACCTGAAATAAAAAGGTCACCATCTCCTGTCTTAATAGCTCTATTGGCATGTATGATTGCTGATAAACCCGAACTACATAAACGGTTTACGGTTTCGCCAGGAACTGTAAATGGCAATCCTGCTAACAAAGCTGACATACGTGCTACATTCCGATTATCTTCTCCTGCTTGGTTAGCACAGCCCATAATGACATCGTCATAAGCTTCTTTTGGAATGTTAGGATTTCGTTTTACAATTTCTTCAATCACAATGGCTCCTAAGTCGTCTGCACGAACAGCTGATAGTGTTCCTTTGTAATTTCCTATTGGTGTTCTAATTCCGTCTATTATATATGCTTCCATTTTTGATTTACGCTTTTTAATTTTCGAATTACGATTCCAAATCTGAATTCGTAAAACCTTAAATTCATTTTATTCTTCCCAGTCTTTTTGAGTTCTATATACAACGCCTTTAAAAAGCGCTACTAATTCTTCGCCTCGTTTTACCTCGATGATATTAAACCCTAATTTGTTATTTACTTTTTCAATCACAGATTCAGCAACCAAAAAATCGCCTTCATTTAATGCTTCAATGTGGTTAATACTCGTTTCTATAGAAACTGCATATTTACCATGCGTATTTGCCGCAAAACCAAATGCTGTATCTGCTAATGAATAACTGATTCCACCATGTGCTTTGTTCATGCTATTGAGCATTTCTTTTCTAATGGTCATTCCGACTTTACATCGTCCGATTTCACATTCTAGGATTTCAATTCCGAGCCAAGTGCTGTAAGCATCTTGACTTAACATTTTATGTGGGATTTGTTCTCCTTTCATATTTATTTTGTCATTGCGAGGACAAAGGACGTAGCAATCTCATCGAGAGATTCTTCGCTTCGCTCTGAATGACATTTTAGTTAAAAAATGTTCTATTTTCTTTATTCATTTTTCGCAACAGTGGACTGCAACGATATCTATCTTCGTGATATTCGTTATACAGTTCGTCCATTCTACTCACACACCAATCGATGCCTTTTTCGTCTGCCCAAGCCAATAATCCTTTTGGGTAATTTACACCTTTTGTCATGGCATTGTCAATATCTTCTGCGGATGCTATGTTTAAAAACAAGGCGTCTGCCGCTTCGTTGATTAGCATGACTAATACACGATTGAAAATTTGTTCTTTTAGAGACTCTTCGACTGCGCTCAGAGTGACATTATCACTTTCAATCTTCTTTCCATTTTCGTCATAATCGTAATAACCTTTTCCAGATTTACGACCTAAATAACCTGCTTCTGCAAATCGTTTTTGGGTGAAAGCTGGCTTGTATCTTGGATCGAAATAAAAGGCTTTAAATACGGTTTCAGTTACTGTGTAATTGACATCATTACCTATAAAATCCATCAACTCGAAAGGTCCCATTCTGAATCCTCCTAGTGTTTTTAAGCTGTGATCAATGGTTGCAAAACCCGCCTGACCGTCGGGCAGGTCGGCTATACCTTCTTCATAGATTCTTAATGATTCACCGTAAAATGGTCTTGCAACACGATTCACTATAAATCCAGGTGTGTCTTTTGCAACGGCTACTGTTTTTTTCCAATTCTTAATAGTTTCAACAGATGTATCCAAAACAGCTTTTGAGGTCTGAATCGCAGGAATTACCTCAACTAATTTCATTAATGGCGCTGGATTGAAAAAGTGAATTCCGATGCAACGTTCTGGTTTTTGCAATGAGGCTGCGATAGATGCAATTGATAAACTCGATGTGTTTGATGCTATGATACAATCATCTGCCACGTAGCTTTCTAATTCTGAAAACACCTTTTGTTTGATGTCAAGATTTTCAATAATCGCTTCGATAGTAAGGTTTGAATCTGATAAATCTTTTAAGTTATCGACATAATAAATATTAGATTGGACTCTAGATTTTTCATTACTATCAATACGACCTTTTTCAATAAGACGACTTAATATTTTTTCAAGACTTGTTTTGGCTTTGTCTAAAGCAGCTTGATTGGTATCGTATAATTTTACAGTACAACCAGCAGTAGCCGCTACTTGAGCGATGCCGCTTCCCATTGTTCCGCTTCCTATTATTCCTACGTTCATGTTTTATTTTTCATTTTGAAAACACCCCTAAAGTCCCCTCAAGGGGACAATCCTTCAATTAATCAGAAGGGCAGGTTTGTCACATCTACATTTCCGCCAGATAAAATGATTCCGACATTTTTATTTTTAAATTCTTCTTTGTTCTTTAATACCGCTGCAAAAGGTACTGCACTTGATGGTTCTACTAACACCTTCATACGCTCCCAAATGAGTTTCATAGCTGTTATAATTTCATCTTCTTCAACACGAATAATCTTATCGACATGCTTTTTTATAATTGGAAAATTTCTATTTCCCAAATGTGTTCTCAACCCATCCGCTATGGTGTTTGCTCCCTTATTAGTTTCAATTTTACCCGAAGCTAAAGAACGATAAGCATCATCAGCTTCTATCGGTTCACCACCAATGACTTTACAGTTTTTTGAAAAATAATATGCTGCTAAAGCTGTACCTGCTATAAGTCCGCCACCACCAATTGGCACTAAAATGACATCCAAATTTGGTTGTTCTTCTAACAGCTCCATAGCAGCTGTACTGTTGCCGTAAATCACCTCATCTTGATTTGATGGATGCAGAAATGACGCACCTTTTTCTTCTCTAACTTTATTGGCTGCAGCTTCTCTCGCTTGCAGTGTTGATTCACATTCTATAATTTCACCTTCATAAGTTCTTACACCATCTTTTTTTACTTGAGGTGCGTTTTCTGGCATAACGATATAGGCTTTTACACCTAATTTTTGTGCTGCTAATGAAACTGCTTGTGCAAAATTACCAGACGAATGTGTAACTACTCCTTTTTGTCTTTCATCTTCTGATAACGATAGTATAGCATTGGTTGCTCCTCGCATTTTAAACGCACCCATTTTTTGAAAGTTCTCACACTTAAAAAACAAATTACAACCAGCTTTTTCATTCAATAATTGTGATGTTAACACAGGTGCTTGGTGAATAAATGGTTTTATTCGGTTTTGAGTTTGTATGAGGGTTTGTTTATTCATATGTAATGAGATCCTGAAACGAGTTCAGGATGACAATAAACTGTCAATTCCCTTTAAAATTAGGTTTACGTTTTTCTATAAATGCTGCAACTCCCTCTGCGTAGTCATTACTGCTTGCTGCTTCTATTTGTAATTTTGATTCTAATGCCAACTGATCCTCCAAAGTATTTGTCATTGACTTATTAAATAACTCTTTAATAAGACCTAATGCTTTTGTTGGCATATTGGCCAGTTTAATTGCTAGTTTAGATAATGTTTCTTCAAACTCTTCTAAAGGAACTGATTTATATATCATTCCCATTTTTTCTGCGTCTTCAGCTGAAATTTTATCTCCTAACATTGCCAATGCTTGTGCTTTTTGAAAACCAATTAAGCGCGGCAAAAAAAATGTACCAGCACTATCTGGCACTAACCCGATTAAACTGAAAGCTTGAATAAAACTTACTTTTTCGTGCGCAACGACAATATCACAAGCTAATGCAATATTGGCTCCTGCACCAGCTGCCACTCCATTAATAGCTCCGATGATTGGTTTCTTAATGTTTCTGATTCTTGTGATGATGGGATTATAATGTTCTTCAAGAATTTTTTTGAATCCTGGGTTTAATTCTGGGGAAGTCACCTCTTTTAAATCTTGACCTGCGCAGAATGCTTTTCCGTTTCCTGTTAGGACTATTGCTCTTACCTCAGTATTTCTCTCACAATCATCTAGGATATCCTGAAGGGTTAATGCCATTTCACGGTTGAAGCTGTTGAATACTTCAGGCCTATTTAGTGTTATTGTGGCTACCTGGTTCTCTATTTTTAGTAGTATACTTTCTTTCATCTTAATATTTAATTGACATTGCGAGGACGAAGGACGCGGCAATCTCACCAAGAGATTCCTTCACTTCGCTCGGAATGACGTTATTATTTTAAACACTTAAAATAATCAAACGGTTCTTGACAATCTTCACATTGAAATTGTGCTTTGCACGCTGTTGAACCAAACTGACTTACTAAACGCGTGTTTTGCGAACCGCAATTAGTACATTTTACTATTCGTTTTCCATTTAATAAAACATCTTTATCTGCTTCCGCATCTAAAGGTGCTGCTATTCCGTATTCTTCTAATGCTTTTCGTCCTCTAGGTGTAATCCAATCGGTCGTCCAAGCTGGATGCAAGATTAATTCGATTTCTGAATTATACCCTGCTTCTTTTAAAGCCGCTTTTATATCATCACCAATGACATCCATGGCAGGACAGCCGCTGTAGGTTGGTGTAATTTGGACCTTTACCGTGTTATCTTCTATCACAGCAGAACGCACGACTCCCATATCCATTATGGATAGTACTGGAATTTCTGGATCAGAGACTTTTTCTAAAATCTCAACTAATTTTGAGTCTATGTTTTGTTCTGTTGTTGTCATATTTTACTTCTCGATACAATTTGCTCGTTCCTCACAAATCACTCGAAGTGACGATTTATTTATTTTCAATGAGACTCTTCGATTGCGCTCAGAGTAACACTTAATTTCAATTGATGAGATCCTGAATCAAGTTCAGGATGACAAATCAAAAATTTATCACCATTCCATGTTTGGGTAAGTGCGTTGCATGTATTGTAATTCAGCTAACATATACCCTAAATGCTCTGTATGAATACCCTCTTTACCTCCTTTTTGAAAGTACTTAGACTCAGGTACCTGAAGTGTTGCTTCTTCTAAAAGCTCACTGACTTGTCTATAATAGCTATCTTTTAATTTAGTAACATCTACGCCAATACCTTCTGCAATCATAGCTTTATCTGCTTCAGTTTGATGAAATAATTCATCCGTATAGGTCCACAACGCATCAATCGCTTCTTGCATTTTACCTTTACTTTCTTCAGTACCATCACCTAAACGCTTTACCCAATCTGAAGAAAAACGTTCGTGATAGCTCACTTCTTTGATGCTTTTATTAGCAATAGCAGAAAGTGTTAAATCTGCACTCTTTTGTAGTTCCGCTAAAAAGGCTAAATGATAAACGTCGAATAAAAATTGACGTGCCATAGTGTATGCAAAATCAGTATTTGGTTGTTCTACAAGTAAAACATTGATGTATTCTCTCTCTTTACGCAGCATGGCAATATCATCTTCCGTTCTACCATCACCAGCAATCTTACTGGCATATTGGAAATAGCTGCGTACTTGCCCAAATAAATCCAAAGATATATTGGTGCAGGCAATATCAGTTTCTAATGTAGGTCCATGACCACACAACTCTCCCATTCTTTGTCCGAGAATTAGGCTATTATCTGCTATTCCAAGGATATAATTGTATAAGTTTTCGTTTTTCATGATTACTTCAATTGAGACCTTTCGTATTGCTTCGCAACGTGCTTTAATGAAATTTCTATTTCATCTCTATCAATGCTCAAGGTGACATTTAGTTTCTTCTTTTGATGAGATGCCGAAACGAGTTCAGCATGACAAAACAGAGTTTTTCTTACATGTGCTTCACTTCATCTGGTAAATCGTAAAATGTTGGGTGACGATAGACCTTGTCTTGAGCAGGTTCAAATAATTCTCCATTGTTTTCTGGATTTGAGGCTGTGATATTTTTAGATTCTACAACCCAAATGCTAACACCTTCATTTCTTCTAGTATAAACATCTCGCGCATTTTCTAGTGCCATTTCTGCATCTGTAGCGTGCAGGCTTCCACAATGCCTGTGTTCTAATCCGTTTTTACTTCTAACGAAGATTTCCCAAAGTGGCCAGTTTTTTTTGTCAGACATAATTTAGTTTTTATTATTTCATCTTGTTCTCGATACAATTTTCATTGATTTCGACTTCGCTCAATCTAGTAAAAAATCACTCGAACTAACGATGAAATTACACTGCTTGTTTTTCTTTTCTGTTTTGTTTCTTTTCTGCATAAGCCATTGCTGCATCTCTAACCCATTCTCCGCGTTCCCATGCTCCGACTCTTGCCTTCATTCTTTCTCTATTCATTGGACCATGGCCTTTTACCACTTGCCAAAACTCGTCCCAATCGATTTCCCCAAAATCATAACTTCCTCGTTCTTCATTCCATTTTAAGTCTGGGTCTGGGATTGTAAGTCCTAAAATATCTGCTTGTGGAACCGTTTGGTCTATAAATTGCTGACGTAAATCGTCATTAGACTTACGTTTTAATTTCCATTTCATAGATTGTTCCGTATGAATAGATTCCGCATCTGTTGGCCCAAGCATCATTAAGCTTGGCCACCACCATCGGTTTAAGGCATCTTGAGCCATTTCTTTTTGCTCTGGTGTGCCATTACATAGTTTTAGCATGATTTCAAAACCTTGACGTTGGTGGAAACTTTCTTCCTTACACACACGAATCATCGCACGAGCATAAGGTCCATAAGACGTATTACACAATGGTACTTGATTGATAATTGCGGCTCCATCTACTAACCAGCCAATAGCTCCCATATCTGCCCATGTAATAGTTGGATAATTGAATATTGAAGAATATTTTGCTTTACCTGTGTGCAATTGCTCATACATTTCATCTCTAGAAATGCCAAGAGTTTCAGTTGCTGAGTACAAGTATAATCCATGACCAGCTTCATCCTGTACTTTCGCCAACAAAGCCACCTTTCGTCTTAAAGACGGTGCTCTTGTAATCCAATTGCCTTCTGGCAGCATACCTACAATTTCAGAATGCGCATGCTGAGACATTTGACGAATATGGGTTTGGCGATACTTCTCTGGCATCCAATCTTTAGGTTCAATTTTTTCGTCACGTGCTATACGTGCTTCAAATTGTTCTTCGAGATTTTTTATTTGTTCATCACTCATTTCTTTTAGCTTTTTGGCTATTAGCTCTTCGCTTTTAGCTAGTGAAACTTATTTTTCTTTTTTCAATATATTTAAACGTCAAAATCGACCACTACTTTATCTGAAGTTGGTACAGCTTGGCAACTTAAAACTAAGTTTTGTGACACTTCTTTATCATCTAAAGCATAGTTTATTTTCATTTCTACTGAGCCATCTTTGACTTCACATTTACATGTACTACATACGCCTCCTTTGCATGCAAATGGTAAATCTGCTCCAGCTCCAAGTGCTGCATCCAAAATATTGTCGTATTCTTTAGTCATAGTAAAAGAAAACTCCTTACCGCCATCTACTATAGTAACTTCAGTTCCTTCTACATTTTGCTGCGCTAAACGCTCAGCTCGTTTTATGTCTTCATCTGACAGTCCTTTTACGAACAACTCAAAATGCACAAATTCTTTCGGCAAACCTGCCTCTATTAAATAGTTGCTCACATATTCTACCATTTGCTCTGGTCCGCACAAAAAGACTTCACTTGTATCTGGAATATCTATGAATGTCTTTGTTAAAACCTGCATTTTTTCATCATCAAAACGACCATTGAACAACTCTATATCCCGACGCTCTTTAGTTAGGAAGTAATATATTTCAAGTCTACCGAAGTAGGTATTTCTAAGTTGCTCTAGTTCTTCTTTAAAGATAATGGATTTAGCTGTCTTATTCACATAAAAAAGCTTGCATGTAGAATTAGGTTCTGCTTTTAAATGTGCCTTTATCATTGACAAAACAGGTGTTATACCACTTCCAGCAGCAAAAAACAGATAGTTTTTAGCTTTATTTGGATTGCAATCCACACCAAAAGTTCCGCTTGGTGCCATCACTTCTAGTGCATCTCCTGCTTTTAGTTCTGAATTAACAAAGGTTGAAAATTTCCCTCCTGGAATTTTCTTTACGGCAACTTGCCATTTACTTTCCGTTGGGCATGAGCATAATGAATATGAACGCCTAACATCTTCGTCATTAATATCTGCCCTGAGGGTTAAATGCTGACCTTGTCTAAACTTAAATTCTTCCTGCAATTCCGAAGGAACATCAAAAGTCACCACTGAAGTATCCTCAGTTTCTTTATATATATCTGCAACTCTTAAGTTGTGAAATTCTGCCATTTCCTGTTAAAGATTAACAAACTAACAATTGTTAGTTTACATGACAAAGTTAAGAAATTTAAATCAGATTCCCATATCCATGGGCATGACAATTAAATTGAATCCTCAATGCTCTGTATTGAGGAGTTTATTTTCAACTATTTGTTAATTCCATCTATCAAAATTTGATTGAGTGTATTAGATAATTCCTCAAGGTTTAAATCTTCCTTTTTTGGAATCCAAATGTAAAGTGATCTAAGTGTTGTTAATATAGAAAACATCATAACTTCTGGGTTAACATCTACAATCTCGCCAGATGCAATTCCTTCTTTAAGAATGCCCCTAAAATCGTCCTCATAATCCACACGTAATTTCTTATAATAATCGCGCTTTGTTTTAAGATGCATCCAATCATTATTTAATGACGCCATCCCATAAATGTTCTGACTAGATATCCTTACATGCAATTGTATAATTTGTTTCAACTTCCCAATGCAATTCTCCCTAGAAGATTGAATAATATGCATACCTTCAGTAAACTCTTCTGCTAAAGAGATTATTATAGTATCTAATATGTCTTGCTTTGAATTAATATGGTTATAAAGACTCGCTGCTTTAATTCCCATTTCTGAAGCAAGGTCTCTCATAGTTACTGCACTATACCCCTTTTCTTTAAAAAGTTTTGCAGCTACTCTTATAATTTCTTCTTTACGTGTTTCTTGTTTCAAAAAACTATAGTCTTTTATTATTCGTAAATTTAAACAAAAAGAACCTATGGGATTTTTAGATTTTATTTTTGGCGCCAAGAAGCGTCGAGTTGAAGAATTTTTAGAAAACGGAGCTGTTATTTTAGATGTTAGAAGTCAACGTGAATGGGATGCTGGGCATATCGAAAACTCTATTCATATTCCAATTGACGAATTAAATGACAGAGTTGAAGAAGTAAAAAAACTTAACAAACCCATTATTGCATGTTGTGCTAGTGGTGTACGTTCTGCCAAAGCTGCCAAGTTTTTAAATCTACACAATATCGAAGCAACCAATGGTGGTGGTTGGGTGAATTTAAAGAATAAACTATAATTTTATGTCTTGAAATGCCTCTGGTGACCTAATCGGGTTTTCATTATACTCTAATGTCCAGCCTAAAGAATTTGTGAGAATGTAGAATTTAGCAAGCTCACTTATTAACCTATTCTTTGCGTTTGATTTTAGATCAGAAGCTTCAATTTTTTTCATTAAAGAGGTATTGACGGTTTCTTTTATTTCGTTGTAATCGTTTGCTTCAAACTGATTTAAAAAATCTGCTTGTATGTCGTAATATTCAAAATCTGGACTTATTTTTATTTCTTCCTTTGGAATACTTAAAATCCGTAATGTTTTGGTGGCTTCATCAATTTGGTATTCAATTCTACTCAAATCGTAGGCAATGGTAACATCTGCATTAACAACTATAAGCGCTTTCTTTTCCGCTTCAATAAAATTACCAAAAAGCGCTTTGGAATTTTTATAGCTAAACACCTCACTAAAATGCCCTTCGGTAACTACTAGCTTACCTACGTTTTTAATTTGCTCTTGTATTAAAGCCGTGTTTTCTTGAAGAATAATTTTATCCTCTTTTCTATCACCACAATACTTGAAAGTGAACAAAACAACTAATGTAATAATGACTCCAAATAATATTTTTCGCATATGCTAATTTAAATATTTAAAGTTGTAAATGCACCTAACGCACTATTTGAATTGTTTATTTTTCTATTATTCTGTCAACAGACAACAACCATATGAATTAACAATTGATCACATAGAGTTAATCGACAGGTTTAACTCTAAGTATTTTGTATTAAATTACAGTTTCATTTGTTCTACTAATAAATTTAAGATGATTAAATACCTCAGCATTCTAGTATTTACTTTATTCTCTGTATGTATTTATGGACAAAAAACAACATTCCAAAAAAACGCAAATAAAAGAGCTAAAGGGTTGGAACAAATTCTCAATAAAGAAGGTGATAGCTTAACCTTAAGGAGTGAAAAAACCATCAGCCAGGTAGATATTTTCAATGATGATTACATGAAAAGCATTGATGTAAACGGCAATGAAACCAAAATTGACCTTAGCACTCTACCTCTAGGTAAATTTATTGTTCAGGCGAGGTTAGACAGAAAACGCATTGTAATGTATCTTGAAAGGCACGAATTCTTTAAAGAAAAGACTGAGCTCAATGTGAGCGACGAGCCTACAATTGCCTCAACCATTCTTGAGGAAAAAAAATTAGAGAGCCCAAAAACGACAACAACAAAACCTGAAAAGAAACCTGTTGTCAGTTACTGGGTTGTATATGAAAGCAATAGCGGCTCTGGGTCCTATAAGTCTATGAGTTTAGAGCGCAAGGAAGTTGTATCTGAAATGATCTCAAAAAACAAACTAGAATTAAGTACTGAAATTGGTAAAAACAATAAGTTAATTGTTTACGAAGTCTATAATACCTCAAAGTTTATGCGCAAACAATTGAGAAACCCTAAATATTTCAACACATCTAAATCAAAATTCTTTAATGTTGACCCGTATTACGTTTCACCAAATCACGATGTTATTGTTCAATAGACCAATAGAACACACTGCTTTTAAATCCCGTTTTTCTGCATTACAACGAGCAGTATAGCTACTCAGCTAAAAAAAATGCAATGTATCTTAAGTTTTAATTTACATTCTGCACAATGCTGTATTTTAGTTAATTACAATATTGCTTTTCCTCAAATTTATTTAGCGATATTCAATTAATCCATTTTTTGATGCTTAAAAACTTTCTGCTATTAGTTTTTACGTCTTTGGCTATGCTTACATACGGCCAGAAATCTACGCTATTACAAAATATCAATTACAGGGCTAAAGAATTAAAGCACAGCTTGAATAAAGATGGAGATAGTCTAATACTACAAAGTGAAAGAACGATCTACAGCGTAGAGATTTTTAATCAGCATTATGAAAAACTTGTCCAAGTTGGCAGCAACGAAGTTAAAATTCCATTACACGGAACACCCTTAGGAAGGTTGGTTGTACAGGCTAAGATGATTGACAAGCGCATATTAATGACCTTACAGAGACACGACACCATAAAAGCAAAACCTATTGAAGTAAAACCTATTGAAATAGCTAAGGCGAGACCAAAAGCCATAGGTTTACCAATTGTTAAATCCCTTCAAAATATACGCCTCGCAACATTAGATGTACTTCCAGAGTTTTCTGAACAATTAAATCTAGATATTATCACAGTCACCATACCTAAGCCTGAAATTAAACTTACTTTAGTTAATGAACAAGAACCAATAATTGAGAAAGAAGAAATTGAAATCATTGATTCTGTTGTGCTTAATGAGGGTAACACCAATCTGATACCCAAACCAAAAACCAGTTTGTCCGGTATGTTAAACTGGAAAGCCAAAAAACCTAATACCAGCAATAAGGTTTTCTGGATTGCCCATATTGTAAATAGCGGAACTACATCTAGAAAGAGCATGAAATTGGTCTCTCAAAGTGAGATTGATAGGATAATCGCTAAGCACAAAATTGAAAGCAAAACAAATCAGGGGAAACTAAATAAATTAACGGTTTGGGAAGTATATGACACGGTTAAGTTTATGCAAAAGCAAGCTGAAAACCCTGACTATATCAATTCTGCAGTGTCTAACCTTTTTGACGTATCGCCTTATTACACCTCATCAAAATGAATTCTTTAACGGTAAATTTTACTGTTAAATGCTTGTATTTTAGGTTATAATAATCTCTTTTTTCTGCTTTACATCGTAATTGAAAGTGAATCAACTAAAAAAAATGTAAGACATCCTAAAAATAGTCCACCTCATTAGTATCATTTTAACTTTATAATACAGCTAAGTCATTTTTTTTTTTTTTTTGATTTAAGTCTGAAGATTACATACCCTCATATCTAAAATGTGAATATTATGGCTATTAAAATATACACACTGCTTATGTTGGCTTCAACACTTATAGGTTATGGCCAAAATGTAACATTACTAAAAAACTTTAATCCAAAAGTTAAAGAACTCAAACACAGTCTTAATGAGAGTAGAGATAGCTTAAATCTCATTTGTGAAAGCAAAATTGTTAAAGTTGATATTTATAATGAAGATTATGAAGAAACTTTCGAGATAGAGGATTTTCATTCTCTAATACCGTTACAAGATTTGCCTGAAGGTAAATTTGTGGTAGATGTACAATTAGTGGATAAAATTGTAGAAATGCATATCATAAAGCACCAAAAATTAGAGGAAGATACAGATAGTGCTCTTAATAAAGATGATATTATTGAAGGCAATGGAATGATGCTAGATGAAGAATTTAACGTTATAAAAAACTCGCCGAAAATTAGTGTCGAATTCCTTTTAACAGGATCAAAGAGAAAAAAATCTGTCAACAAAAAGCAAAAATTTTATTGGATAGTTCTTGAGGTTTGTAATGGAAGTAATTCTTATAAAAGCATGAAATTAGTCAGTGAGAATGTCGCCGAAAAAATGATTTCAAAAAACAAGCTAGATGCAAAAACTGATTTCGGAAAACGAAATAAATTGACGGTATGGGAAGTCTATAATTCTTCTGAGTTTATGAAAAATCAAGTTGCAGACCCAAACTATATCAACTCTACATCATCAGACTTTTTTAATGTAGCACCTTACTATACTTCTACTAAAAATCTAATTGCGCTGCAATAGTAGAAATCCTAGACTCCTTAACAGCAAATCACAAAGTTTTGTCAAATAAAGCGCAAATTTTTAGCTTTTGGTTAACTTAGTTGCACTAAGTATAACCAAATTATGAAAGCTAAAACACTGTTAAAGCTATTTTCAATTTTCGCTTTAGTTGCATTTACATTTTCGTCTTGCAATGACCAGAAAAAAGTAGATTTTGAGTCAGAAAAAGAGGAAATTCTAAAAATGCACAATGCCCAACGCGATTATCATTTCAATAAAGATTCCATTGCATTTGCCAATCAACTTTCCAAAAATTTCATTTCAGTAAATAGAGGCGAGATAAGCTCTCCAAAAAAAGACAAAACCATCTCTAGATATCATGGTTATTTTTCAAGTGTAGAGTTTTTAAAATGGGACGATGTGTCTGATCCTATTATTAAGTTTTCAGATGATGGCTCAATGGCATATACTATTGTAGATAAGATTGTTGCCGTTTCCCATGAAGACGAAAACGGAAATCCTACGGAAGGTCAAACACATTTTGCTTGGACAGCTATTTACAAAAAATATGGAGACCAATGGAAAATTGATTGTGTTACATCTACAAACAAACCTATTGAAGAATGAAAGCGCTAAAACACATACCCATTCTCGTTTTCTGCCTTTTGCTTTTGCAATGTGGTCCTGACCCAACTATTTCCGAAACATCTGATTCTGAAAATGCAACTTTAAGTCAATTTCAACAATTAGATGGTCGCCACCAACTACACATTACAGATAACGATGAACCTGGAGAAAAACTTTTGGTTTGTGCCACTCTTGTGAACAAAGCCAATAAGGATTATTTACCGAATCAAAAAGTGAGATTTTACCATACCAATAATGAAGGAGATTATGAACCTGTAGATAATGGAGATGAATCTTCCGCAAGACTCAGTGGTCATGCATATTCAAACATAGAAGGTAGAATTTATATAGAAACTATTTTACCAGGAGATTATGGTAGTTCGGAAAACAATCGTCATATCCACACGACTGTTTTTGGAGCCAAACCAGAAGCCTACGACATTAACTTCAATCAATATACTGGTACTATGGGCAGAAATTTCATTAATGGAAGCGACCAACACTTTTTAGCAGATCTAAAACGCACTAAGGACAGTACATTGGTTTGCTTTATTACAATAGATGTAAAAAACCCCAATACAAACGATGCAAAGGATTAGTAGCATAAAAAATATCATCTATGCACTTTTCATTTTTAGTGCTTTTTGTGGTTGTTCTTTAGCTGGCAAATCCAAATCAACAAAAACAATTCAAAAGAATCCTAGTAGAATTCTATTTGTTGGCAACAGCCTTACTTATACTAATAATCTTCCTAAGCTCGTAGAAACGTCAGCTAAGGAAAAAGGCATAACCATTGAAACCAAAATGATAGCTTTTCCAAACTATGCCTTAATAGATCATTGGAACGATAGATCAGTTCAAAAAGAAATAGAAACAAAACAATATGACTTTGTTATAGTACAACAAGGACCTTCTTCCAAAGATTTTGGTAAAGATATTTTAGTTATTTACGGCAAAAAGTACAGTGTTTTGTGTAAAGAAAATGGTGCGCAATTGTGTTATTTTATGGTTTGGCCTTCACTGACCTATTACAAAACTTTTGATGGTGTTATTAAAAACCACAGGGAAGCATCACGATTAAATAATGCCATTTTGCTTCCTGTTGGTGAAGTTTGGAAAGCTTATTTTGACACAACAGAGAATTTCGATTATTACTCTAATGACGGTTTTCATCCCTCATTAAAAGGAAGTCAAAAAGCTGCTGAAGTTATTGTAAACTATTTGTTCAACAAATAATATAATATCTTTATAACTCTAATGGAATTGAAATAGAACGGGATTTTGACTATTAAAACATCAGCCGAATGAAACAAAAAGGATTTATAGACATTAACCAGTCGTTAGATAAAGTTACTGAGCTTTTTGCAGACCCAAAAAACCTTAAGGAATATCAAGATGGGTTTATAAAAAAGGTACATGTAAGTGGTGATGAAGGTCAAACAGGAGCCATTGCCAAGATGTACTACAAACATGGCAAACATGACATGGAGTTAACTGAAACCATAACCAAAAACGAATTACCGCACACATTTGAAGCCCATTACCATCATAAACATATGGACAACACCATGAAATGTAATTTTACTGCATTAAATGATAACCAAACCCGTTACGAATATGAGTATGAGTACACGCGCATTGATTGGGTAATGCCAAAACTTATCGCCATTCTGTTTCCGAGCATGTATTAAAAACCAGCTGAAAAATGGCTGAGACAGTTTAAGGCTTTTGTTGAAAAGCAATGAGTGAATAATCGTGAAGTCTTTATATGAGAATAACAAAAAAAATATTTAAATGGGTTCTCTACCTTTTACTCATCCCTGTAAGTTACCTATTAATTTCTTTGATTCTGACACTTATAACAATAGACCGAAATGAAATTGCTACTAATGGCGATAAGACCATATTTTTGGGTACAAATGGCGTTCATTTGGATATTATTATACCAATAAAGAATATAGATAGTTTAGTCTTATCCGGAATTAGACATTATCAAAACGAAAACTATTTATCATTTGGTTGGGGAGATGAGAATTTCTACATCAACACACCTACTTGGGGAGATTTAACCCTTAGTAATGCCACTAGAGCGATGTTTTTAAAAAGCACAACATTAGTTCACGTAACACGATATAAAAAACAACGAACAGACTGGGTAGAAATAAAAGTGAATGACGCAGAGCTACAAAAACTCAATTCATATTTACTTAAAACTTTTAAAACCAAAACAGACGGCACAAAGATTATGCTAAAAGATAAAGGCTATTCACCAATCGATGATTTTTACAAGGCCAATGGCAACTATTCTTGTTTTAATACTTGCAACAGCTGGGTAAATACAGGATTTAAGGAAAGTGGGTTAAAATCTTGTCTTTGGACGCCTTTTGACTTTGGATTATTAAATAAGTACAAATAAGAACTATAACCCAAATGGCTATGGTTTACCAACCAAACAACAATGAACAGACTACACTTCTCAATAGATATTAAAGCGGAAAAATCCAAAATATGGAATGCACTCTGGGATAACGACTCTTATCGCGATTGGGTAAGCGTTTTTTTTGAGGGTTCATACGCTGTGACAGACAACTGGAAAGAAGGCAGTACCGTACTATTTCTCGCACCAGATAAAAGTGGCATCTATAGTATTGTTGAAAAACACGTTCCTAATGAAGTTATACAATTTAAGCATATCGGAACTGTAGTAAACGGCAAGGAACAACCCATAGATGACGAAACAAAGATATGGTCTGGAGCTTCTGAAATTTACAGACTTGCAGAAGGAAAGAACAGTAACACACTCGCTGTTGAAATAGATGTTATGGATGAGCATTTGGATTTTATGAAGAGCACATTTCCTAAGGCGCTAGATAAGATTAAAAATAATTGCAGCTAAGATTATACATAATTCAACCTAGCAAATTCGTACTAATATTTGTAACTTATCCCACTAAAAAAACCATCCTTTATGATATCAAGATTTTTTAAGATTTCTAGCGCCTTTTTAATTCTGCTTTGTGTTTTAGCTTGTTCTAACCCTAAACAAGAAACGGCAACATTGCTTATTTATGGAGGCACGATTTATACTGTAGATTCCACTTCAGTAACTGTAGAAGCTGTGGCCACCAATGACAATAAAATATTATTTGCAGGAAGTCTAGAAGAAGCTGAAACCTATAAAAATGAGCAAACAAAACTTATAGATTTAAAGGGTAAAACCATGACACCTGGTCTTATTGAAGGCCATGGACATTTTATGGGCTTGGGTTATAATGAACTCAATTTAGATCTTATGAATACGACTAGCTACCAAGCTATTGTTGATGCTGTGGCCGAACGCGTAAAAACAGCTCAGCCAGGTGAGTGGATTGTAGGTCGTGGTTGGCACCAAAGCAAATGGGATAGCATGCCTGCAGAAACGGTTCATGGGTTTCAAACACATCATTTATTGAGTGAGGTTTCACCAGATAATCCGGTTTATTTAAAGCACGCAAGTGGACATGCAGGTTTTGCCAATGCTAAGGCTATGGAAATAGCAGGTTTGCAAAATTTAGCTTTAGATGGCGTAAAAAAATACGAAGTTGAAGGTGGCGAAGTACTTGTAGATGCCTCTGGCAGACCAACAGGTGTTTTTAATGAGCGTGCACAAACATTAATTACACAGCACATTCCAGAAAAGACATCACAATCAGATGCCAAAGCTTTTCAATTGGCTGTTGAAGCTTGTCATAAAAATGGCATTACCAGTTTTCATGATGCTGGCATTGGAAGAGAAACCATAGCGCTTTACGAAAAAATGAAATCCGAAGGTAAAATGCATACACGTATTTATGCGATGCTTACAGGGTGGGAAAAAGACTTACTTAACGATTGGTATAAAAAAGGCATTATGGTAGATGAAGATCACCTCTTCACCATCAGGTCCGTAAAATTAAACTGTGATGGTGCTTTGGGCTCGCGTGGTGCATGGCTTTTAGAACCGTACTCAGACCGACCAGATCATTTTGGCCATGAAACTTTGCCTATGGAATTTGTAAAGGAAACTTCCTTAAATGGACTTAAACATGGTTTTCAGGTATGTGCACATGCCATTGGCGATCGTGCCAATAGAGAAATTCTAGATCGATACGAAATGGCTTTTAAGGAGCTACCAGATATGGCTAACAATCATAGGTTCAGGATAGAGCATGCACAGCATTTACATCCGGAAGATATTCCACGATTTGCAGAAATGAATGTCATACCTGCAATGCAAGCTGTACACATGTCTTCCGATAGACCTTGGGCGATTGATCGTCTAGGCGAAAAGCGAATAAAGGAAGGTGCTTATATGTGGCAAGATTTGTTACAAAGTGGAGTGCCAATAGTAAACGGAACAGATGTTCCTGTAGAGCCAATAAATCCTATTGCAAGTTTTTACGCTAGTGTCAGTAGAAAAACTTTAAAAGGTACTCCTGAAGGTGGTTATGAACCTGAGCAAAAAATGACAAGAGCACAAGCCTTAAAATCTTACACTTTAGATGCAGCTTATGGTGCATTTGAAGATCATATAAAAGGTTCGATAAGTGTAGGTAAACTTGCCGATTTTACCATTTACGATCAAGATATAATGACAGTTGGAGAAGAAAAAATTCTAGACACCAAAGTAGTGATGACTATTTTTGATGGAAAGGTAGTGTATGACAACAAAAAATAAAAAAAACACTAGTTTCCTTCTCATATGAAGGCCTAACTAATGTTTAATAGTGACTACTATCGCTACAAAAATAGAATGCTTTTTACACTAATGTATTACCAAAACTTTACTAATATGTTATCGGTTTTTAAGCATTAGGCATGAACGTCTAATAACCAAACATAATCTTCATAAAACAGCAAAAAGAGAATTTCTTTCAACATAGTTTTTGGTTTTATGACGATAGCTTAGGTCTTTTATCTTAAAAAAACGTTATATAACTAAGTAGTATTTAAAAAACCGCATTCGTTTATATTTTTAGTCTCAGATATTCGAAAGTTCGTAAAGCATTTTGGAATATTGTTTGTTCCCCAAAACAAAAACCTACTTATGATGAAAAGTATCTGCAGAATAGCATGTCTGTTTTTGACGACCCTTATCTTTGGTCAAGAGTCTAGCCTTATACAGAATATTAATTTTAGAGCTAAGGACCTAAAACATTCTTTAAACGCATCTGGTGACAGCTTACTACTCGAAAGCGAATTCGATATTTCCAAGGTTAATATTTATAACAATACATTTGAAAAAACCTTTATTGTTGAAAAGCAAAAAGCCAAAATCCCTTTAGCTAAAATTCCTAATGGACGATTTGTTACTGAAGTTAAGGTACAGGACAAACTTATTATTATCACTTTATTAAGGCACAAAGCATTAAACACAGTAGAAGACCCAATAGTGGATACTGATTCAGAAAAAACCACTACAATCAATGAAATTACGCTTACTAATGAAGCCGAAGGCAAAACACTACCTATTACTGACACAAAGGAACAGCCTGTGAGAAACGTAAGGTTTTATTGGATAGTGAAGCACATAAACAAGGGTCATAGCTCAAGTAAAAAAATGCGAATTGGAGATAGGGAGGTTGTGGATAGGATGATCGCCCAGCATAAAATTGATTTAAAATCCAAAGCCGGAAAACATAACGAGTTAACCATTTGGGAAGTCTATGACACGACAGAATTTATGCGTTTTAAAAGACAAAATCCAGATTATGCCAATTCACAGGAAACCAATTGCTTCAATACTGTACCCTTTTATAAATCTTAAGGTTAGAGGTAATGAGCTATTATTTTTTCAATTCTAATTTCTCAGCAAAATAATCGCAGAAGTCTTTCATCGTCGCTGTCATTTTCTCATCTTGGGTAGCACGTAAAAACGTATCACTCATAGTGACTAAAGTTTGATGAAAAAATAGTTTCATCTCATCCACAGGCATATCTTTAGTCCATAGATCAATCTTTAATGTTTCTTGTGCTTTACTATCCCAAACGGATAACATAATAGCTTTAGCCTCTTCATTATTAACTCCTCCATCTTGTGCAGACCATTTCAATTTTTCTGGCACACGATTTTCGTCGAGTTCTACGTTTAGTTCTATTTTAGATTTTATGGTTTTAGCCATTACTTTTTTGGTTTAAATTTTGATTTTATAAAAATTTCTTCAGGTTCTTTTTGCAAAATAAGCATAATATCTTCTTCAGTGTTTTCGGCATAAGCTCTAACAATTTGCCAACCTATGTATTGTCCCAATCTCCCAGGAGATTCGTTGTCTAATTCTAAATAAAATTTTGAAAAAGGTGCATCCGCAATAAAACGACTAGGAAGCTTACTATCTGTACTGTAAAGCATTTCGTTTTCTATAAAATGACTCCAAATAGAACTTTCATTGGCTTCAGCCCATTTTAACTGTTGCTCTGTATAACCAATTTTTTCTGCATCAGATACAAAAGGAATCATAACATCTTTGAAGTATAACAATTTCCCGAAATAAATCATTTCATCCAAAAGGGTTTTTCTATCTGTTTGAAATGTATATTTTTTTGCATAGCCTTCCGCCACTTCTGGTACAATTTGGTCGCTTTGCATATTTGCAGCTAAATACCTTGGTATGTTTTGATAAAACTCATGATTCTCGCCCAAAAAATTGTCTAAAGCGATAAGCAATAACGAGTCTGTTACAATGGTTTTATTTCTATAATCCACATCGTTTGTTAAGGTAACCACTCTTGGTGTGCTAAACGTTTTATCGTAATACTTTAAATGTTTAAACAAGCTTCTTAAGTCTTCCTTTTCATCCGTAAAATCTGGATATGCCTTATTCACTTCATTCAATAGCATACCTTGTAATGTATCGTTGATTCTTTTTATCCAAACAGAATCCGGTACATGTTTAGAAAACAAAAATGGATATGCTCGTTTTAGTTTTGGCAAATCATTTGCCGTCGCATTTTCATAAGCCTTATCAAAACGCTCTACAACAAAATCTACTTCAATTTTTTCAATCTCGCTCTCAAGCTTAGAATCTTCTCCGCAAGACAGTAAAATGAGCCCAAACATTAAGAGTATGTAAATTCTCGATGACATTTTACAAAACATTTTTAATCCTAACACGTTTCCGTTATTTTTGTTGTGCAAAGGTACGTTTCTTTGCTTTAAATTATAAACATTATGCAAACAGAAAAGGTTGTAAATCACATTGTAGATTGGTTAAAAGATTATGCTACCAAAGCTAGGGTCAATGGCTTTGTTATTGGTATTTCTGGTGGGATTGATTCTGCCGTTACCTCAACCCTTTGCGCCAAAACTGGTTTAGACCTTTTGTGTATAGAAATGCCTATTCACCAAGCGGCTAGTCACGTTACAAGAGCGCAAGAACATATTGCTCAGCTAAAAAAACGCTTTCCTAATGTTAGTGATTCTCGAGTGGATTTAACACCTGTTTTTGAAGAATTTAAAACCGAAGTCAGTTTAGATGGTAAACAAGAAACTGTTGATATGGCATTGGCCAATACTAGAGCACGATTGCGAATGACAACACTTTACTACCATGCAGGTCTCTTAGGACTCTTAGTTGCTGGCACAGGAAACAAGGTTGAGGATTTTGGTGTTGGTTTTTTTACAAAATACGGTGATGGTGGTGTGGATTTAAGTCCGATTGCAGATTTACTGAAATCTGAAGTTTATAAAATTGGTGACTATTTAGAAGTACCAGAATCCATCATGAACGCAGCTCCTAGCGATGGTCTGTTTGGTGATGCTCGAAGTGATGAAGACCAAATCGGAGCATCTTATCCGGAGTTAGAATGGGCCATGAAGATGAAAGACGAAGGTAAAACAGCTGATAACTTTACAGGAAGACAGCGTGAAGCTTTTGAGATTTTTACGAGCTATAATACTCGTAATCAGCACAAAATGATTCCAATTCCGGTTTGCGAAATTCCTAAAGATTTAAGGTAAATATTGCCGTTTATCGATTAAATTGCTTAAATCGTTTAATTTTTAGTTATTTTTGCGCAGCAAATCCCCTTGAATACTCTTGACTTAGTTTTTCTATTTTAATTAACCCTAACCAACCCAAAAACAATTGTCATGATACATATTTTGATTGTTGACAACCATCCTATTGTAAGAACAGGATTAGAATTGTTCTTAAATAGTAAACCAGATTTAAAGGTAGTAGGCAAGTTAAGTAGTGGCATTGAGATTTTTGAATTTGTAAGACGTCATAAAGTTGATGTTATTATTTCAGAAATTGATTTACCAGAACTTAACGGTATTACTGCACTTAGAGCCATTAAAAAAGAAAATAAATCCGTTAATGTATTGATGTTCAGCCATCAACCCGAAGAGATTTATGCCATTAGCACGCTAAAAGCTGGAGCTTCTGGCTACTTAAGCAAAACTGCCGATGTTGATGCCATAGAAGCTGCTGTTAGAAAAATTCATGGAGGTGAAGTTTCTCTCAGCGAAAAAATGGACAAACATTTGCGCTACGAAGACACTCGAAAAAGTAGAAGCCGCATGTTTAAAAAGCTTTCTACCAGAGAAGTCGAGGTGTTGAAATTATTATCAATTGGTAGAAAAAACAAAGAAATAGCTGAAGAGTTAGACATTAACGAAAAAACGGTGAGTACTTATAAAGCTAGACTTTTTAAGAAACTTAATGTAAATAATATCGTTGATTTAATTCACCAAGCTAAACATCACAACCTTACTTAATAGAATAACCTCCTATTACTTTACCAAGTTTACGGGATAGGAGCATTTTAAGACCAAGATAATCTTTTACATCTTCTATAATTGTACGCGAATCTACACCTTCTCTTAAGGTATCATTCTTGTATTCGGCTACTTTTTGATCTATTAAATAGCAACGCAAACTTAAGATTGTTTGACTTACCAGTTGAGAAATTGAATGTTCCTTTTCTTTTGGGATGATATGATTGCGCTGCCAATCATGTAAATTATACTTTTCATCTTCCATTAAAATACCTGTAACCTCACTCGCGGTTGCTTGGTCCAATTGATTAATAAAATCTTTGGTTGAAAAGTTTTCGTCTTGATTCAGTTTATCTATTATGGAATAATATAATTCCCTAAACTTTTCGTTGGAAAACATCATTTCATCCTCCTGAAGGTCGAGATAAATTTTTTCAAACACACGTGCTTCATGTATTGTTGGCTCTAAAAGTAATTCGCCTGAAGTCTCATCTTCTTTCAAAATTAAATCTTCAAATTGCTCCGTTCTATCACCATAAAGCATTAAGATTTCTATAATCTTACGTTCTAATTCATATTGTACATCAACCTTTTGCTTTTGTTGCGGTTCGCTTTTTACAACCTCAAAAGCTTTTTGTTGTTGCTTATGTTTTTTATTCGCCTCCTGATATTCCTTTTTTGAAATCTGCGCCAAAGTGCTGAACAACACATTTTCGCTAATGTCCATTATTGAGGCACATTCTTGTATATAGATTTCACGCTTAATGGCATCTGGAATCTTAGCAATGCTATTGACGATCTCACGAATGGTTTCGGCCTTTTTTATAGGATCATTCTTAGCCTCTTTAACCAAAAGTGATGCCTTAAATTGTATAAAATCCTTGGCATTTTCATCAAGATAGGCTGTAAGTTCTTCTAAAGTATTAGACTTGGCAAAGCTATCTGGATCTTCACCATCTGGGAAGGTACAGACCTTAACGTTCACTCCTTGCTCCAGGATTAAATCTATCCCACGAATTGAAGCTCTAATACCTGCAGCGTCACCATCAAATAGTACGGTAATGTTATTGGTAAGCCTGTTGATGAGTCTAATTTGATCAGATGTCAATGCCGTACCAGACGACGACACCACATTTTTTACTCCTGTTTGGTAAAACTGAATAACGTCTGTATAACCCTCTACCAAAAAGCAATTGTCTTCTTTGGCAATGGTTTGTTTAGCAAAATATAGACCGTATAAAACTTTGCTTTTATGGTAAATTTCGCTTTCTGGTGAGTTAAGATATTTGGCTGCTTTTTTATCGTTGGTTAAAATTCTACCACCAAAACCAAGAATGCGGCCACTCATACTATGGATAGGAAACATTACTCTGCCTTTAAACCTATCGAAGCGTTTTTGGTCTTTTACAATGGTAAGACCTGTTTGCTCTAAGAATTCTAGCTTATAACCTTTCCCCAAAGCATCATCTGTAAAGGCTTGCCACTCATCTAACGCATAACCCAATTGAAACTTTTTAATGGTTTCTTCGGTGAATCCTCGTTCTTTAAAATAGCTTAGACCAATGGCTTTACCTTGGTCCGTTTTATGCAGAATTTTCTGAAAGTACTCATTAGCATATTCACTAACCAAATACAGACTTTCCTTGGCATTTTGCTGTGCTTTTTCTTCGTCTGTACGTTCAGTTTCCTCTATTTCTATATTGTATTTTTTAGCTAAATACTTTATTGCTTCAGGATAGGTAAAATGCTCGTGCTCCATTAAAAACGTAACAGCATTTCCCCCTTTACCACTCGAAAAATCTTTCCAGATTTGTTTTACCGGAGATACCATAAAACTTGGTGAGCGCTCTTCACTAAAAGGGCTTAGTCCTTTAAAATTACTACCCGCTTTTTTTAGTTGTACAAAATCACCAATAACCTCCTCTACTCGAGCGGTTTCAAAGACTTGTGCTATGGTGTTTTGTGAGATCAATTATTAGAATTTTAGCAAGGTTGTAAATTTAAGATAAACTATTTGTTTTAAAAACATAAAACAGTACTTACCTCTTTTTTAATCAATAAAACAATATGTATGGTTTTTGTATGGGTGGATATTAATATATAATCAATAATTAACCCTACTATTGAGAGTATTAATAAACCATAATAAATATGAGAGTAAAATTACTTATTACAGCAACACTTATTTCAATCTTTTCTTATTCACAGAATGCACCAATTGATTTTGAAATTAGTGGAATTGGAGGCGATTGGACATGGTCCGTTTTTGAGAACGACACTAGCCCACCCTTAGAGATAATAGCCAATCCCTTTATTGAAGGTCAGAATACATCTGCGACAGTTGCAAAATTTACTGCCTTGCAAACTGGTCAGCCATTTGCTGGTTGCGAATCCATGCATGGAGCAGATATTGGTAGTTTTACTTTTGATGCAAATAATAGCACTATAAAAATAATGGTTTATAAATCTGTTATAAGCGATGTAGGATTAAAGTTTGCCGCTAGCGATTCTGCTGCGCAACCAGAGATTAAAGTTGCGAATACAGTCACTGATCAGTGGGAAGAATTAACTTTTGACTTTTCTCCTTACATAGGGTTGTTCCCTCAAGTTGTAGATCAGATTATAATCTTTCCGGATTTTGACAATGCGGGCAGAACTCAAGATAATATCGTTTACTTTGATAATATTTCTTTTTCTGAACAAGTTGTTGAGCCGTCACCAATGGAAGCAGCACCAACACCAACGCTTCCGGCTGCAAATGTAATTTCAGTCTTCAATACAAATAATCCTTATATGGATATTTCTAATGTAGACTACAACCCATTTTGGGGACAAGCCACCGTAACTACCCAAATAGATATACAAGGAAATAATACTTTAAAATATAATGACTTAAATTATCAAGGGACAGATTTTTCCACAAATGTACAAGACGTTACTGGTATGAATTATATTCATATAGATTATTGGTCTTCTGACGCCACTGCTCTACAGTTCTTTCTTATTAATCAATCCACAGGAGGTGCTGGTGAAAAATTTTACGACTTTGCTATTGAAGATGGTATAATTAATAATACCTGGGTTAGCAAAGACATTCCTCTATCACATTTTACAGATCAAGGGTTTAGCCTATTGGATGTGATGCAATTTAAAGTTGTTGGTAATGGCACCGTTTATTTAGACAATCTTATTTTTTCTACCCAACCGTTATCAGTTAATGATTTTGGGAAAGTTAAAGTTAATATTTATCCTAATCCCACGACGAATAGTTGGACTTTTGAATTATCTGATACTTTCATTGACTCTATAGAGATTTATGATTTATTTGGTAAAGAAGTATTGACATTAAAAGTGAACCAAAGTTCCATAGAGGTTAATGCTGAAGGTTTGACAAATGGTGTTTATTTTGCAAAAATTTCATCTTCTGGTGTAGAAGAGACCTTCAAGTTAATTAAAAATTAATACATAGTTAAAAGCCTTAATCTAACTCAAGATTAAGGCTTGTTAACACTCAAAAAATGATTGATGAAATCAGTATTTAATCCATATCAAAACGGAAACCTATGGAAATATTGTTTTGGTCAACTGCTTGATCTTTAAATAATGGGTTAAGATCGTACTTTGCGTACAAGGCTACTCCTCCTAAAGCTACATAGCCACTTACACCATACACAAACTCATTTACCTCAAAACCACCTCGTTGTTTGTCTTTTACACGGTTACCGTCTTCCTTGTACTTTAGCTTTTGCATACTACCAATATTGAAACCTGCATAACCACCAAGACCAATTTTCAATTTTTGGTAAGTTGAATACCTAAAATAGTTTTCTTTTTCAATTTTCTTGGATGGCCCAAATTCTATATGTACCGGGAATACTATATTGGTCGTTCTAAATTTAGCCTTGTTTAAATCAGACGGGAATTCTTGCAGTGAAATATCACCATCTGTATTTACCAAATAGTTGTTGTCCTTTATATCCAATTTGTTCCATTGAAAAGAAAACCCATACTTCAATCTCCAGAAATTAGTATTATCAAAGATTCGTGTTTTCCAGGCATATCCTAATTCTATGAACCCAGAACCTGCTAATTTGTATGGTGAGTCGTCTAAACTTACTTCGTCGATTAAGGTGTTATTGAATCCAATGGCAAATACAACATCTGTCGTAGTGCGTCTATCGTACTTTCTAGGTTTGTTTTTCTTACCAACCCTAATTGATTTACTCTCGTCGTCGTCATTGCCAAATGATATTGAAAAGTAACCTCCGGAACTATCATTAGTCTCGTAACCAGATTCGTTTCTAGCCAGTAACGCTATTTTATTATCTATAATAGCCATTCGGTTTTCAATATTGGCAGCTCTCTTTTTTGCGGCTTCTTTTTTAAGCTCTTCAGCTTTAGCAGCTGTGATTTGCTTAGCATCTAAACGTTGATTAATCGCTTCGATTTCCTGTTTTAAAAATTCGCGTTCTTCTTTCTCAATTTTAGCCTTTAGATCCTCAAGGGCTTCAATCTTGTAGTGATTAGCCGTTTTTGTAGAATCTACTTTTGTTTCTTGTGCTTGTGCTGTAGCAAATGTCATTGATACCATGGCATAGACTACTAATCTTGTAATTGTGTTCATAACTGTTCGTTTTTTGATGATTTATAATTATTCTATTTGATTCTTATGTTAGTTGTTACGTTCTGCAACTGCTGTTTTTACAGTTTCGTAACTATCCTTAAGTGCATCAAAGACTTTACTTCTAAAGGATTGTCCCATTTCGTCCTCAACATCTTCTAAGAGTGAATTAGCATCAACAGTTTTAGCTGTTTCTTTCTGTAATTTGTCCTTAAACAATTCTTTGCTTGCCAGCTTCAGTAGCGAATCCACCTCCCTATCAGTAACCGAAGTGTTTTCAGATTTAAAATCCTTAATCACTCCTGCAAAAGCTTCTTTATTAATTATAACTTTATCTACCGCAGACTTTTGATGATTATTAGCGTTACCAGAGGTTTCAGTCTTAGCTTTTTCAGCTTCATCAGTGTTTGCAAACTGTGTTTTAGGTTTTGGTTCTTTTTGGGTAACGGATTTATAATTTATGATTTCTTGTTGCTCAACGTTATTGGTGTTCTCTTTCTCAGTTTCAGTTTGCTCATTTTCAACAGCGAGCTCTATGGTTTGGGTTTCGTTACCATTTGGTTGTTTTGGCTCTATAGTGTTTTCAATGGTATCTTCTTCTACCATCTGCGGTACTCTATCAATGACATCTTTAGAGCCAAATACCTCTACTGCGATTGCCAACATAATTATTAAACCTGCGGCAATGCCCATCCACCAAAACCATGGGTTCCTAGACTTCTTTTCTTCAGTATCTAAACGTTGCGACAGTTTTGCCCAACTATCGGCCGACGGTTGCAAGCTGCGCTTTTCGAGCTTGTCCTTTAATTGTTCTTCGAATTTAATTGGTGCCATAACTGTTGTTATTTAATTCTTTTATTTTTTTCTGAAGCATCTGTCTTGCCTTGAATAATTGTGATTTTGATGTTCCCTCTGAAATATTCAATAGTTCAGCAATTTCATAATGCTTATAACCTTCTATTGCATACATTACAAATACCATTTTGTAACCTTCTGGCAAACTATCTATCAATTGTTGGATTTCTGCAACTTCGATATTGGTTTTGATATTATTGCTGTAATCACGCTCTAAATATTCGTCTTCAGAAGCAAATTCAATCTTCTTTTTTTGCCTTAAATATGAAATCGCCTCTCTTACCATAATTCGTCTAATCCACCCTTCAAAACTACCCTCTTTTCTAAACGATTTTAAATTTTTAAATACTTTGAAAAATCCGTTCAACATTACTTCTTCAGCCTGATGCACATCCTTAATGTAATATCTACAAACGCTTAGCATTTTTGGTGCATGCAACTCGTACAATACATGTTGTGCTTCACGATTCTGTTTCGCAGCTCTTTGTATGAGTTTAGTTTCGTTTTTATGAAGTTGAATAACTTTCATTTAATTGATTACGGTTGCGCTTCTATTTATAAAGACGCAATAGTTGAGCTAATGGTTGCCTATGAAATAAAAATATTTTGAAAAATTTTATATATTACTGATTATCAGTCATATAATATTTATTTTTTTCTGTCAATAACATAATCCACCATAAGTTTTAGTGAAGATTTATATGGAGATTCAGGGTAGCTGTCTAATAATGTCAATGCTTCAGCTTGAAAATTTTTCATTTTAGAAACGGCATATTCTAATCCGCCCTTAGTTTTTACAAATGCAATAACTTCCTTAACTCTTTTCTTATCCTTATTATGATTTTTAACTGAATTGATGAGCCAAGATTTCTCTTTTTTGGAGCAATTGTTTAAAACATGTATTAATGGTAATGTCATCTTTTGTTCTTTGATATCAATACCTGTTGGTTTGCCTATTTTTTCCTCACCATAATCGAACAAGTCGTCCTTTATCTGAAATGCCATACCTATGAGTTCCCCAAACTTTCGCATGGTTTCCACTTCTGGTGAATTAGGCTTTACCGATGCGGCACCCAAACTACAACAGGCTGCAATTAAAGTTGCCGTTTTTTGACGAATGATGTCATAATAGACCTCTTCAGTGATATCTAGCTGTCTGGCTTTTTCAATTTGAAGTAATTCGCCTTCGCTCATTTCGCGGACAGCTACGGAAATAATTTTAAGTAAGTCGAAATCATTATTATCTATGGAAAGTAGAAGTCCTTTTGACAACAGATAATCGCCAATAAGCACAGCAATTTTATTTTTCCATAAGGCGTTAATAGAGAAGAAACCTCTTCTTCGATTACTATCATCTACAACATCATCATGTACTAAAGTAGCTGTATGAATAAGCTCAATTACAGAAGCTCCTCTATACGTACGTTCGCTAACCTCACCATTATTCATCATTTTAGCCACCAAAAACACAAACATTGGGCGCATCTGTTTGCCTTTTCGGTTAACAATATAATGCGTTATTCTATTGAGAAGCGCAACTTTACTGGCCATTGAGAGTTGAAACTTTTGCTCGAAAAGTTCCATTTCATAGGCAATGGGCTGCTTTATTTGTTCTGTTATTTTCAACAATAATTTTAATGAATTAAGCAAAAATACCTAAATCCTATATCAAATCGTATAAATTATTTTGAAACCCTATTCCTGTAAAGATTTTTGTCTACACAACCCATCATACTTTTTTTATCTAGTTCTAGGCCTATAAAAGATTCTAACTTATCTACAACACTAGAAGCATCATCAACTACATCTTTGTAATTCACATATATAAGTTCCACACCTGGCTCTTTGTCTTTCCATGTTTCAACTTGCTTTAAATGTTTTTCATAAGCTTGAAGCAATTTAGTAGGCAAGGTCTCCGGGTCTTTACCAATCATTTTTTGTTGAGATTTAACGACTTCCGTAAGATCTCTATTCATAAATACGACTTTATACCTAAATTCTGGATTAAGGAACTTAAGTAAAGGAGCCACTACTTTAAGAGATTTGTTTTTTGCTTTCGCTAACCAAGTATTGTCTTTGTGCAATGACATCACTGGCTCGTATTCATAATATCCTTTCGGGTTCGATGCATCAGCAGATCTATTTTCGTCGGTGAGTATATCAAGTCCTGCAGCATTTAGCATTTGCATCATTAAAGACGTACCAGACCTTGGCAAACCAGAAACAATAACTATTTGATCTTTCTTATACGTACGACTTGATTTATCTTTAAAAGATATTTTTTCACTTAAAGCATCATTGATATTCTCAATAGCACTTTCTGCCCTATGAAAGGTTTTTGGTTTTAACATTGCAGCTGTTTCATAAGCCTGTTTAGCGTGTTCTAAATGACCCATTTTTTCAAGAGCACGACCCAATGTATAATGTGCTTCAGGAAAATATCTAACAAGTTCAATAGCGGTTAAAGCATGATCAGCCGCTTCTTCATATTCTTTCAATTCTATTAAGACCTTTGCAAGTGCCTGATGTGATTTAGCACTATCTACCTCAAATTTAATTGCAGATTCAAATGCGGATTTTGCACTGTCTAAATCATTAATTCTATCGTAAGCTTTACCTATTTGATACCACACTTGCGAATTTGGATTTTTATCCCGAGCTTCTTCTAAGCATTTTAAGGCAAGTTTTACTTTACCTTGACCTAATAAGATCTTTGCTTCCGAAACTGATGTATTAATTTCAAACCGCTTATCTTTTCTTCTTAGAACTTTTAAATATTTCTCACCTAAATCATAATCTTTTTCTGAGAGAGCTATAGTAAGCAAATCCATATAAAAAGGAATTTTATCGATAACACTGTCACCGACTTTATATCCTTGTCTCTCTAGAACATCTTTATTTTTTCCCTTAAAAGACGATTCACTATAAACAGGATATTCTTTTGTTACCAATGTCAATAAAATAGCCTTGGCCTTCTCAAAATCTTTTTTACCCAAATAAACCCTTGCCAGGTTATGCTTTAAATCACAATTTGTCTTTAGAACCGCTATTTCTACATTGTCATCAGGTTTATCAATATAGCCAAGCTCAATGAGTTGCTTCATTGTTTCTTCATCGCTAAGTAGTTGATCCTCTTTATTGAGATGCTCACCAAAATCTCCTTGGATTTTATCCCAACTCTCTATATAATCTACCTTATTGGCTTCTTCGAAAATTTCAAGAGCTACTTTGCCGTCAATATCCTTTCCGACTGGCAAATTAAACATATGTAAAATGGTGGGTGCAACATCAATAAGACCTAATCCAAACACTTTTTCAGCCTTCTTAATTTTTGGGCCTGCAGCAACAAAAATTCCGAAATTTCTATGCTCTAAAGCAGGTGCTGCAGGATATTTTGGCATTTTAAGAATACGTCTATGCCCAGACTCATAACCATGGTCAGACATTACAATAACAGTTGTATCCTCATCGATAAGCTCTAGTTTTCGTTCTAACATCATATCTTGATAACGATATGCTCCTTGGATTACGTCTTTATATAATTGAAACTTGTTTTCTGGTATAGCCGCTAATTTTGGCGGATGAAACTTCATAAAGGCATGGCAAAAGTGATCTATTAAATCATAATATATCCCCATAAAATCCCAATCCGTTGTGCGCATCAAATTTGTTGCTGCAGCATGTACTGATGTATTTTCTGCTAATAATTTTGCGAATGATGCCAATGAAGCATCCTTTTCTTGATTTATCTCTGAAGCCCTTGGTATAAAGGGTAAAATATGGGCTTCTGTGACTTCATGAGGAAACATTCTCAAATCAGCTATTTTTTCCGTAAAATGAGTTGGGTGAATAGTACCCTTTACTATTGAGGTTTTCTTTTTGGGATCCTTATTTACTTTTTGAAATTTATCGGAAACTACTACACCGTTTATGGGTTCTGCTGGAAAACTAGGCCACCAACCGACTAAGTTACTTTTTAAACCTTGGTTATGGAATATATTCCAGAGCGCTCTTACCTTTCTTGAGTTTACAGTTACAGGCCGTATGCCATTACCGTCAGGATTAACTTCAATAAATCCAAGAACACCATGTTTGTCTGGGGTTTTACCAGTAGCTACTGAACTCCAAAGCATGGGTGAATATGGAGGATTCATGGTGCTCATATTACCATATACACCACGAGACATTAAACTTTTAAGAGCAGGCATTTGTCCACTGTTAACCAGTGGCCAAATAATTTTCCAATCGGCAGCATCCCAACCAATCAGTAATACTTTTGGTTTCTTCATTCATTGTTTTTATTGGTTACATTTTGCTTTACCTTTCTCCACTCCCGTAAACCTATGTCACCATACGCTAAAAGCCCAAGAGAACCCTTTTCGGT
Organism: Winogradskyella ouciana; assembly: GCF_965284585.1. Classification (NCBI taxonomy): domain Bacteria; kingdom Pseudomonadati; phylum Bacteroidota; class Flavobacteriia; order Flavobacteriales; family Flavobacteriaceae; genus Winogradskyella; species Winogradskyella ouciana. The sequence continues at coordinate 1,729,579 of NZ_OZ260095.1, read as the reverse complement.
TATAACAAATGTTTTTGGATTCTGTTCTTCATTTTTATTTTGCATATCAACTACTTTTTACGGTTAACAAATTTAAATGATATTTTAAGGATTAATGAATATCATCTATTGTTAAATAGATAAAATTTGAATTTAAAATATTGTAATTTGATAATTAACTAGCTTAATATCAAATTATTCAATAAGGAACTATATTTTTTAATTAAAAATGTCTAACTTTAAAACTAGATATATTTAAATATTTTACAGCTTATGAAAAAAATTACTTCAAAAAAATTACTGAAATATAGTGCTCTTTCTGCGGCAATTGCAGGAATTGCTGATGTTAATGGTCAAATCGTTTATACAGACATAGCAGATTTTACAGGTGGTGGAGCTGTTGATTACAATCTTGATTTGAACAATGACTCTACAATTGATTTTATAGTTAACGCTAGTTCATACAATTCCTCGATTTTTGCGGTTTTTTTAAACTCTTCTAGCTTATCAACAAATTCATTTCTAGGCTCACAGCCCAATTATACATATCCTTTTGCCATGAATGCAGGAGATGCAATTAGTTCTGGGCAAACTGGATGGTATAATATTGGCACATTAAATTATGTCAGTTGCTATAATGGTACAGGAAGTAGCAACTGGTGCGGAGTATCTGATAAGTTTATAGGCCTAAGATTTGATATTGGAGGGAATACTCACTATGGCTGGGCCAGACTTGACGTGAGTGCCTCTGGTGATAGCTTTACAGTTAAAGATTATGCTTATAATTCCACGCCTGGAGAAGCTATTAACGCTGGGCAAACGACCTTAAGCATAAATGAATTCGAAAATAGTAATACACGTATTGTACCTATAAATAAGAGCATAGGCTTATACAATTTACCTGCGTCTACAGAATATAGAATTATTGACATTACAGGAAAATCTGTTCTTAACGGTAGTTTAGAAACTGACTCTTATGTTATTGAAGCAAATTCTCTTTCTAACGGTGTATATATCGTAGAGCTGAACGATGTAAATTCTAAGGCCGTTATTCGCAAGAAAATTGTTTTATAAATTCAGGTTTAAAAACGAATAAAAGCCTAAAGCAATAACTTTAGGCTTTTTTATTACCCTTTATTAGCCAACTGCCCACAAGCAGCATCAATATCTTTTCCTCTGCTTCGTCTTACGGTCACAGTAATATTATTAGCTTCAAGAACATTAACATACATATCCAATGCTTTAGGGTTGGCTTGTTGAAATTCACCATCATCAATAGGATTGTATTCTATTAAATTAACTTTACTTGGTGCAAATTTGCAGAATTCCACCAACGCATCTACATCCTTTCGCTTGTCATTAATCCCCTCCCAAACTACATATTCGTAAGTAATTCTATTTTTTGTTTTGGAATACCAATACTCAAGTGCTTCTCGCAAATCTTTTAACGGAAACGTAGCATTAAAGGGCATTATAGAAGTTCTTACCTCATCAATTGCAGAATGCAACGACACTGCTAGCTTAAACTTCACTTCATCATCTGCCATTTTTTTTATCATCTTAGGCACTCCAGAAGTAGAAACCACAATCCGTTTTGGCGACATGCCCAAGCCTTCGGGTGATGTAATTTTATCTATGGCTTTTAAAACATTATTATAATTCATCAATGGCTCGCCCATGCCCATAAAAACAATATTGCTCAATGACCTGTTATGATATAATCTGCTTTCGTTATCAATAGCCACAACCTGATCATAGATTTCATCTGGATTTAGGTTACGCATACGTTTTAATCTTGCCGTAGCACAGAATTTACAATCCAAACTACACCCAACTTGAGAGGATACGCATGCTGTAGTTCTTGTAGCTGTTGGAATTAATACCGATTCTACAATTAAGTCGTCATGTAGTCTTACAGCGTTTTTTATAGTACCATCAGAACTACGTTGCATTTGGTCTACTTTAATATGATTGATGACAAAATTATCTTTCAGCATCTGGCGTGTTTCTAAAGATATATTGGTCATATCCTCAAAACTGTGCGCTGACTTTTGCCATAACCATTCGTACACCTGATTTCCTCTAAAAGCTTTATCACCTTCTTTAACGAAAAAATCCCTCAGCTGTTCTTTGGTTAATGCTCGTATGTCTTTCTTTTTAGTTTCCATTGGGTGCAAAGTTACTTAAATGTTATCGTAATATCCCATGCATAAAAAAAGCCTCTTGTCACTGAGTTTATCGAAGTGAAGAGGCTTTTAAGATTATTTTATTTTCTGCTCTAGATAATTAGCATAGCATCACCATAAGAATAGAATCTATACTTTTCCTTTACGGCTTCCTCGTATGCTTTTTTCATAAAATCGTGACCTGCAAATGCAGAGACCATCATCAACAAGGTTGATTTTGGTGTATGGAAATTAGTAATCATACAATTGGCAATGCTAAACTCGTAAGGTGGAAAGATAAATTTGTTTGTCCAACCATCGAATTCATTCAATCTCCCATTAGAAGATACTGAACTCTCTACTGTACGCATAGATGTAGTACCTACAGCGCAAACACGCTTTTTATTCTCAATACCTTTATTAACTTTATCTGCAGCTCTTTGGGTAATAACGATTTCTTCGCTATCCATTTTATGTTTGGATAAATCCTCTACTTCTACAGGATTAAAAGTACCTAAACCAACATGTAATGTTACTTCTGCCATTTCCACACCTTTGATCTCTAAACGTTTTAATAGGTGCTTAGAAAAGTGCAAACCTGCAGTTGGTGCAGCTACAGCACCTTCATTTTTTGCAAATATCGTTTGATAACGTTCCTCGTCCTCTGGCTCTACATCTCTTTTTATGTACTTTGGAAGTGGTGTTTCACCAAGCTCCGTTAATTTTTTTCTAAAATCTGTGTAAGATCCATCATATAGAAAGCGTAATGTACGACCTCTAGACGTTGTGTTATCAATAACCTCAGCAACCAATGTTTCATCTTCACCAAAATACAACTTGTTCCCAATTCTTATTTTACGTGCAGGATCTACCAACACATCCCATAAGCGCTGGTCTTGATTAAGTTCTCTTAATAAAAACACTTCAATACGTGCACCTGTTTTTTCCTTATTTCCAAAAAGTCTGGCGGGAAAAACTTTGGTATTATTCATTATCATAACATCACCTTCGTCAAAATAATCAATAATGTCTTTAAATTGCTTATGTTCAATCGTTTGCTTTTCCCGATTGAGAACCATTAATCTTGATTCGTCTCTGTGTTCTGCAGGATGTTCTGCTAATAATTCTTCCGGAAGGTCAAAACTGAAGTGTGATAATTTCATTTAAATAGTAATTTTTTGAAGTTGCAAATATACAATCTCAGCATAGGCCTTGTCAAGTAAATAGAGGTTTATTTTAAATTAAAGCCCAAAGACTTTAGATCGTTCCAAAAATCAGGGTACGATTTACTTACAACATCAGCATCTTTAATGGTTAATGACGTTCTTAAGCCAAGTGGTGCAAATGCCATTGCCATTCTATGATCTTTGTATGTTGCTATGGAAACATCACTGTTAATTATACTAGAAGGTTTAAGGTGCAAAGTAGCGTCTGTAATTTCTACCTCAGCTCCTAACTTTTCCAACTCTATTTTTAATGCTACTAAGCGGTCTGTTTCTTTGATTTTTAAGGTATGTAAACCTGACATATAACATTCTAAACCTAAGCCAAATGCTGTAACAGCAATAGTTTGTGCTATATCTGGCGCATTACTTAAATCGAAATCAATTGACGACTGACTATCGATGTTTGACGATTTGGTGAGTGTAATGGAGTTATCTTTAAACTTGGTTGCAACACCAAATTCTTTGTAAATCTCTGCTAACACTGAATCTCCTTGCAGTGAATCTTTTTTATAGGATGTCAACGTAATTTCCGTATTCAATTCACTCAACGCTACAATACTATAAAAATAGGATGCTGAAGACCAATCTGATTCTACAACCAACGTTTGAGATTTATCACTTGAAACATGTGCCTGAACACTGATTTTATTGCTTTTGAATTCGGATTTAATTCCAAGTTCATCCAAAAGACTTAATGTCATTTTTATGTATGGTATGGATGTAATCTTTCCGTCTAACGTAAGCTCAATACCATTTTCTAATCTTGAAGCTATTAAAAGCAATGCGGAAATGTATTGACTGCTGACATTGGCCTTTAATGTGACTTTTGATTTGGATAGTTTTTTACCTTTTATCTTTAGCGGTGGAAAACCTTCATTTTCCAAATAACTAATATCTGCTCCCAAATCTCTTAATGCATCTACCAGGATTTTTATTGGCCGTTCTTTCATCCTGGACGAACCAGTAAGAACCACTTCTCGGTTGTTTTGAATAGAAAAATAGGCTGTTAAAAAACGCATGGCAGTGCCTGCATGGTGTATATCAATAACTTCAGCTTTAGATGCTAACGCTTTTTGCATAAGTACCGAATCGTCTGAATTAGAAAGGTTTTCAATCCGTATATGAGGATATAAAGCTTGTAGCAAGAGCAATCGGTTAGACTCACTTTTAGACCCTGTAATAGTTATAGAAGATTGACGGTTGGCAATTGACGATTTAAGAATATGAATATCCACTAATACTTAAATTATTTGTAGCTACAAATCTACTTTAATTTATCGTTATTATGGTGCCTATCGTGGTCTCGTTTAGTCTTTTTGTTTATTTTTTTATCAAAGGCATCTTGCAAATCTATTCCGGTTTGGTTAGCTAAACATAGCACCACAAATACCACATCTGCCAATTCTTCTCCTAAATCTTTGTCCTTATCGCTTTCCTTTTCACTTTGCTCACCATAGCGCCTCGCAATGATGCGTGCCACTTCCCCAACCTCTTCGGTAAGCTGAGCCATATTGGTAAGTTCATTAAAGTACCTTACTCCATGCTCCTTAATCCATTTATCTACTTCTACCTGTGCACCTTTTAAATCCATTATTACGTCTTTGTTAATACTATCTGCTCTCCCTGCTTTTCTACAATTTTACTAAAAAATGCCTTAAAATCTTCATAATCTACAGGTTGAATCAATGGATTGCTTATCTCCAACCTTACCATTAGCTGTAAATATTTACCATTCTCTTTGACTACATAATCAAACTTTGCTTGTCCTTCTTTAAATGACATGGCTTCACTTTGTGGAAGCGATTCTGCCACATAACCATCTGGCAACATTATGTTCACCATGTACTTATCTTCGTAAGGTATAACAAAATCTATTGGGTATAAACGTTCTTCAAGTTTAAATGGGTTCTCTTTCATTGCCAAGAATAAAAGTGGAGAGAAATATAATTTATCACCTACTTCATCCACTCCATCAGATAGCTCATAGTCGTAAGTAACTTTAACAGGTTGGCTCAAGTCTTTATCATTCTCATAGCTTAATTCACTAATCTCTAAAGCTCCTTTATCGGATTCCAGAGATTTTATATGATCATCCGTGCTTAAATTGGTATAACGCTTTCTATAATTCATTGCCAAATAAGAAGTGAAGTTCTTTCTCACTTTTCCTGTTGCCATAAAATCCTCGTCTAGCTTTACATTTAGCATTGTAGATTCTGATGACTTTTCGTTAGGCTTAATGTTTACCCATCTCGATGTTCCTCCATCTAACAGCAATCTTCCTTGCCAATTGAGCACACGTTCTGGCAACACATTACCTGCACTGTATGGTTCTGTAGCATCTATTAACAGATAAGAATTACCGCTTTGCACCATACAAATCACATAATTGAACCCTTCTCTTGTTGGGAATAATGGCACTCCATTATTTCTGGTACTTATTAAAACCGGATTTGCATTTAGCCCAATAGACTGAAGCATGGAAGTAACCAACAAATTTATATCGGCAACATTACCTTCACCATCCTTATAGGCAGATCGAATTCCTTTCTGCGCATATTTACCATAGTTGCCATTCCATTTTACTTTAGACTTCACTAAGTTTTCTACTAAAAAAGCTTTCTGAAAATCGTCCTCAACTCCTTCTAGAACAGAGTTTAAATCATCCTTATAGAAATTAAACTTAACGAGTTGACCTCCAAAATTTTGACTGTCATAAATACTTTTAGACACTCTATCCCAACTAGAAGCATAAGATTTCTCAACAACGCCACTTAATGATAACCTTGCTTCATATTCTAAACTTAACTTTGCTCTATAATTATTAATATTACCAGCAAAAGACTCTGCTTTTAACGCAGGAATACCCTCAAGGTTAAATAAAATTACATTATCAAAATAATTGGTGTCATTTTTGTCGTAAGAAGCGGAACTAAGAGTACCTCCTTGCCCTCCCTGTCCAACAAATCGGGTTGACGTTCTTGTTTTGGTAGTTGTCGTTAAAGTCTTATCCTCTTTTGTAGTAGTATAAGCAGGCACATAAAAGGCTTTTGGATTTATACGAGCGTTGTATCTATATATTTGAGGTGTAGCAATCTTAGCATCTAGTTTTTTTACAGGAATTCTAAATTGAAGATTAACGTCATCTATTTGCAAGAAGGGAGAAATTACTTTATAGGTGTACTCAATTACAGATCCCTCTTTAATATTAGGCATGGTAAAAGTCGAAACTTCAAATATATCAGAAGCTTTTTCTTCAAAAATCCCGTCACTTTTTAGCTTATCTTTTTTGATTTTATTTCCTTCGAGGTTATATGTTTGTCCTTTGAGACCTTTTATTTTTTCATTATTTCCGTTATCGCCCTTATACAATAAAACCCTTTCAGTAGCCCATTCAAAACCTTCTCTATTATAAATTTTTATACGCATTGTAATCTCCTTTTGTTGCGTAAAGCCCGTATTTTGGTTAAACGTAAATTTGATATCTTCATTTCTGTACAAAATGGCAGCATTAGCAGATGAATCAGAAGGATGAAATTTTTCTTCTAATTCAGCTTTAGACACTTTACCAAAGTTATAATTTTGTGCATTGATTACGGTAATTCCGAGAATTGTGATTATAGTAAATAACAGATTTTTCATTGATTGGTTAAATTGATGGTTATTAATTGATTTGAATTTTTATTCAGGATTAAATGGCGACAAGAACAATCTTAGTTTTATCGTTTTTCACAATTTTCTTTTTGAAATCCCTAAAAGCCTTATAATCTTCTTTTTGGTAGTTACCCTTATTTAAGATATATGTTCTTGTATATTTTATGGTGTTGTCTTCTAGTTGTTCTATTTTAAATTTATAAGTCCCAAATTTAGTTTCAATGGTTTTACCCTCACTCATAGCTTCCACTTTTAGGGCCTCTGGAAACTTAATTATAAATTCATCTACATCCTTAAAAGAACGGTCTATCTTAAATTCTAATTTGCGTTCTGAATATCTAGGTGGAATATTGGTGACCTTATTAAACATATTGGGCTGAAATATGAGCCTTGTACCACTTTTAGACGCATAATTAGTTGATGATAGTTTCACATCTTCTTTAAATACTATCTTTTCTTTATCATTTTCTATTGTAATATTATCAATGGTTATATTATTGATATTGTCCCAATAATCCTTGTAATGTAACTGCTGATCTCTTGCGGTTTTGTTTTCGACACCTTCATGCAAATTGTATTGATAGCCCGTTGTTGTGATATTTACATTGGCTTCAAAACTTCCTGTTTCATCCAAGTTAATATTTGCCGTTGTTTGTTGAACACTATCATCAGCTTCATAAACTTTGGTATGCACTATTTCTCCACCTTCGGGTTTTACCAATAATACATCTCTATCATCAGTGAAACCTGCCGTAAAGCCGAAAGGGCTAGTTTGGCTTGTACATTCCAAGAAAATATTTTCGTTTTCATCTGGCACACATAGAATCACATGGTTTCCTTCTATAGCAGAAAACTCAGCATCAATACTTGTAATACTTCTTCCTCCGTAAACAACCGTATAGTAAGATGGTACCTCTACAGCTTCCAATAGCGCTTTAGTGTAATTGGTAAGACCTTTACAATCTGCATAGCCAAGTTTATCCACATCGTTCGCCATCATGGGTTTCCAACCTCCAATACCAACCTGTATGCTTATGTAGCGGGTTTTATCTTGCATGTACTTATAGACCATTTTTGCACGCTCTATCTTATCATCTACTCCTGCCGTGAGTTGTTTAACCTCATCAATTGTAGTCTGTGGTATAGCGTCTGTGCCAGTCAATAACCTATCATACATCCATTTGCCAAAGTCTTGCCAATTGTTATTGATTCCTTCTACACCTACCATATTAAACTTTTTCATAGCTACTTTATAACGTGGAGCAATGCTACTCAATCCTGGCGTATAGGCTTCATACTTAATTGCTGGCACATTTGTAGCAACAAAATGATGCTCTGAAAGTGCTTCGATATTAGTGCCTTCAAAATTTTCTTTCTTGGTTTTTAGCTCTACTCCTGCTGTATTAATAATTTCATATTCGGCATGTTGTAAGCTAACATAATAATCACCTACAGGTCTCCAATCTGGAAAAAAAGCGGTACTCCTATAAATTACCTCAGACGTGTATTCTACAGTATAAGGATACTTTAAAGGCATATAATTTAGGTATTTCACCCGATCATCTTCATAAATAGATATCTCACTTACAGCACTTGCATCTGTAAAATCTCTTTCCTTTACTTTTTTTATTTCTTCACCCAGGGCATCATAAATACGCGCCTCCATATGCTCTATTTCCCTATGATCATCATAAAATTGTACCGCATTGGCGTGTCGTTTTCCATACTTATTAAAGATGGTTACAATACGTTTATTTTTAACAACAATTTCATCATAGCCTACAATCTCAACGGTCTTTTTCTCGTACCTGACCACAGCATTTGCCTTGGTCTTTAACTCTACAGGAACGAGAAGTGCGTTATAATCTGCTTCGGACTGGGAAAAACAAAAAAAAGAAAATGAAAATAAGAAAGCGAAAAAGGCCGATTTTATGCTGGGCATGTAGTGATTTAATTATGTTAGGTACTACAATATAAAAAGGAAATCTAGTTCAGCAAATAATTTATATCATATATTTCTTACGTCTTTGAAATTTTCGATTATCTGCAATTAAAATAGAATTCCTGTATTATTCAGTTTCGATTTTTTACATAAAATGTTACTGCTAAAAGTATTAAACAAGGAACAGCTATATATTTTAGTTCACTGATAATAACATGCATTCCCCATTCTGAAAAGAAATTTTCAATACCTAAAGGTGATACAATAATTTCCCTAAAAGGAAAAAAGTATCTCGTATTATCAAACGGAATAAACAACCCAACTCCTCTTCCTCCATTTGTCATCGCGTCTAAAATACCATGAGAGATGGTTGACAGGAATAGAACAATTGAAAATATGAGCTTTCTGTTTTTTCCGAAGTACAAGGCCAGCGAAGCACTCCAAATAATCGCAAACAGAATAGAGTGTGTAAAACCTCTATGCCCAAATGGATGTGAATAAGGAATTCTAAAATTAAACGCCAATACATCAATATCTGGGATGATTGCCGATATAATTGCTAAAAGTAAAAGTAGTTTACTCGATTTTGAATCTATGACTTTTGACGTGGTATAAGCTACTAATCCATGACCAAATATTGATGCCATTACTCTCTGTTCTTAGAATCTATAATAATGGTCACAGGGCCATCATTAATCAAATGGACTTTCATATCAGCACCAAACTCACCTGTTTGTATGGGCTTACCTAATTGTGTTTGAAGTTCTTCGATGAAGTTTTCATATAAAGGAATTGCAACATCTGGCTTCGCCGCTTTTATATAACTTGGCCTGTTTCCTTTTTTAGTACTGGCATGTAGCGTGAATTGACTCACAAGAATTACATCACCTTCTGCATCTAAAAGCGATGTGTTCATCACACCGTTTTCATCTGGAAAAATACGAAGATTCACAATCTTTTTACAGAGCCAATCTATATCTTCTTGAGCATCATCATTAACTATACCGAGCAATACCAAAAGCCCTTTTTCAATGAAAGCTACTGTTGTATTATCGATAACGACTGAAGCTTCTGAAACTCTCTGAACAACTGCTCTCATTCGTTATCCCAATTATCAGTTCTGTAATGCTCATCTTCTCCTTCTAAGATTTGAATATAACTCCTATATCTTGAGTAAGACACCTCATCATTCTCTAAGGCTTCCTTAACAGCACATTTTGGTTCTTTAAGATGTAAGCAATTATTGAATTTGCAATCTTGCTTTAATTCAAAAAATTCTGGAAAATAATCACCAACCTCTTCTTTTTCCATATCTACAACACCAAAGCCTTTTATACCTGGTGTGTCAATAATCTTTGCACCGAAACTTAAATCGAACATTTCAGCAAAGGTTGTAGTATGCTGTCCTTGCATGTGTTGCTCGGATATTTCCTTGGTTTTTAAATTTAAGGAGGGTTCTATAGCATTAACCAAGGTAGATTTACCCACACCAGAGTGACCCGCAAACATACTTACCTTATCTTCCATTAGAGATTTGACCTTGTCTATATTTTCACCTGTCTTTGCTGAAATATTTATGCATTCGTAACCGATTTGCCTATAAATACTCGCTAAATATTTTACTTCTAGCAAAGTTTCTTCATCATAAGTATCTATCTTATTAAACAGTAGAATCGTTTTGATGGAATATGCCTCTGCAGTCACCAAAAAGCGATCTATAAAACTTGGAAAGGTTGGCGGATTGTCTATGGTAACCAAAAGAAATACCTGGTCTATGTTTGATGCAATGATGTGTGTTTGCTTAGACAGGTTTACCGATTTGCGCACAATGTAATTTTTACGCTCTTCAATTCTATTTATGACTCCCGTTTCAGTATTATTCTTTGTTTCGAGTTCAAATTGTACTTTATCTCCAACCGCAATAGGATTGGTACTTTTAATGCCTTGCAACCTAAATCTACCTTTAATACGGCAGTCGTAGAACTTGCCGCTCATGGTTTTAACGGTGTACCAACTACCTGTAGATTTATATACTGTTCCTGTCATTACTACAAAGATGACTAATATTGTTTAATGGTACAAAAAAAGACTGCCTAATAAGACAGCCTTTTTAATTTTTTATAATAGAGTAGATTATTGACCCACACTCATTCTTCCTAATTTATCTTTACTCTTTCTAGAAGAATAGATAATATATTCTGAAGGTGATGTTCTATAAAAAACCCTTGGACGTAATACCAACTGATATTTCTCCACGTTTTCTTGGTCTAGTCTCGTAAAACTACCATCATCATTAAAGGTCATTGCAGCTGGTACCGCTTTATTGTAATTACCTAACCATTTGATTTTTTCGATATCAGTTACACCATAATTTTTTGTGTTATCGTTAAAGATTACAGTTAGCTTATCATTATGATAAATTGGCATCGCACTAAGATATTCTGGCCCTTTTCCCATAACGGTTAATGGCACCATAATACCTGCACTTACTGAAAAGTTTCCTTGGTTTGAGAATCCAAAAATTCCAAGAGATAATGTTGTGTAAGCCGCTTTTTGCTTTTTAGGAATTACATTAGACCATGCTACAGTACCGTCTGGATTTAAAGAGGTTACTATAATTTCATTATTTATAAACGTTATTGGAGTAAATGCCAATGGACCAATACCAGAACTTCTACCTTGAATAATTAACTGATATTCTGACAATAATATTAAACCTCCATCATTTTTTTCGATTAAGCTATGCGTAACGTATAATGGTTTTACATCCTTTCCTTTCTTAGCTCTGCGCTCACCGATTAATTTAACTTTAGTATCGTAATCGAACTCATTAAAGTTTAAGCGCTCTACTTCATTATTGGAAACTTTTATAGCTGCAGCATAAATTCCTTTCAGCTCTTTATTTGCTTTTCCGTTTTTTCTAACACTAGAATAAAATCCAACTAAATGCAACAAGCCTTCCTTATTGGCTAGCATCTCACAGTTGATAATTTCTTTATCCTGAAATTTTATATCTATAACTTCTTTAGCATAACCATTTGAGCTTTTGAAAGCATGCACCTGAAATTTTTCATTATTGGTTTTAGCCTTTTTATCCCTAAAGCTTTCATTGATTACCAAAAACACATCGTCGTCTACACTCACATCATAATCTGCGATGGTAAACTCAAGATCTCTTCTGTCTTCAAAAGGTACTTTTTCGATATGGGACATTACCGTATCTAGGTTTTCATTCAATAATTTAATTTCATATTGAATCACTTCTTCTTTATCAAAAAGTGCTGCATGCATAATTAGCAGACGGTCACCAGCTGGTGAATCCTTAAAGTAAAATGCACCTTGCTCTCTCTTTTTGGTTACCTCAGTAGAAAATAGTTTTACTTGCTCGTTTGCAAGCTTTCCACTTTCCATAACTTCAACTCCAAATAGATGTGCTGTTTTTGCTTTTTTATCGTAAACACTTCCAAAAACATATACCTTATTACCTATCATGCCTACTTCTTCAAAATCTATGGATCTATCTTTAAAACTAGACAGGTCTATTTCATTTGTAGATATAATAGACATATCTGAAGATTTAAATACTTTGATGTAGAATTTCTTTTTCTTGTTAGCCAATGCATAAATTTTTCCATCGGCTTCGCCAGCAATTCTTACTATTTTTAAAGAGTTATCCTCAATTTCTGCACCATGGGTAATTGTAAAATCTCCAACTTGGATTTGAGAGAATGACAGCATGGTAAATAGTAAACCACATGCTAGCAATAGGTAATTTTTTTTCATTATTAAATACATTTGTTGTTGAGGTGGCAATGATAAGAATTTTATTACAATGCAACAGTGTTTTTAGCCTATTATAGCTTTAACTACCTCTAAATGATGTCCATCTGCAATAATATTGATTGTAGAACTCGCTTTAAGTTAGTAAACACAACACATAAAAAAGGCTCGCCATTGGCGAGCCTTTTTTAAAATACATTCTAGTCTTAATGATTTATAATCTTTTCTTGGTGATTAATCGATTCTTGGTGAATGGCTTTAAACACACGAAGAATAAATTCTTCACTTAAGTTCTTCTCTTCTCCTTGAAGAATCATTTTTCCTAAAATCTCATTCCAACGTTTAGACTGTAACACGGCAACATTGTGCTCTTTTTTTAACTGCCCTATATCGTCGGCTATATTCATACGCTTCCCTAACATTTCAATCAACTGATGATCCACCACATCGATTTGAGTTCTTAAGGTGTTTATTTTGTTATTGTATGCCTTATCATCACCTACTTCCTTTCGGATTTTTAAATCTTCAGTGTACTTTATTAAAGTTTCTGGTGTAATTTGTTGTGCGGCATCACTCCACGCGTTATCAGGATCGTGGTGTGTTTCTATCATTAAACCATCGTAGTTTAAATCTAAAGCTGTTTGACTTAAATCAAAAATAATATCACGACGACCTGCTATATGTGATGGGTCTAGAATTAACGGCAAATCAGGAAAACGGTTCTGTAGATCTACAGCCACTTGCCACTCCGGATTATTTCTATATCGTGTTTTTTCATAAGTTGAGAATCCTCTGTGGATGACACCTAAATTCTTGATATCATTTGTATAAAAACGTTCCACAGCTCCTAACCATAATGATAAATCTGGGTTTACTGGATTTTTTATCAACACAGGCTTATCTGTTCCTTTTAGAGCATCAGCAATATCTTGAACTATAAATGGGCTTACAGTTGTACGTGCTCCAATCCAAAGGATATCTACATCGTGCTTTAAGGCCAATTCTACATGGTTCGCATTGGCCACCTCTGTAGTTATCTTCATACCTGTTTCTTCTTTTGCTTTTTGAAGCCATTTTAGGCCCAATGCACCAACTCCTTCAAAATTTCCAGGCCGTGTTCTTGGTTTCCAGATTCCTGCTCTAAATACTGTAGCATCGCTATCTTTTAGTTGATGTGCTATTTTTAACACCTGCTCTTCAGTTTCCGCACTACATGGTCCTGCGATAACCAGTGGATGGTCTAAGTTATATGCATCTAACCAATTCCTTAATTCTTTTTTGTTTTCCATCTGCTATTAATCTTCTTTTTCTAAATTTTATTGTATTCCGTTTAATATGTCTTTTATATGGTTTGTAGTTTCCATTTCATTATAGACGGCTTCAAAATCACCATCCTCCATAAGCTGTTTAAAATGTTTAAGATTACTTATATATTCGTCTAAAGTTTCTATAACATTGGTTTTATTTTGCTTAAAAATGGGTGTCCACATGGCTGGCGAACTTTTTGCCAAACGCACTGTACTTTCAAAACCACTGCCTGCCATATCAAAAATATCGCGTTCGTTCTTTTCTTTTTCAATGACCGTTTTACCCAACATAAATGAACTGATGTGAGACAAATGCGATACATAAGCAATGTGCTTGTCATGAGCCTTAGGGTTCATATAGCGAATACGCATCCCTAATTCTGAAAATAGCTTCAACGCTTTCTCTTGAAGCTTAAAAGCTGTCTCTTCAACCTCGCAAATTATATTTGTTTTGTTTTTATACAAACCTTCTAGAGCAGCTTTTGGTCCAGAAAATTCCGTACCCGCAATAGGATGTGCTGCTAAAAAATTTCTACGTTTTGGATGGTTTTTCACCTTTAGACAAATATCCTCTTTTGTTGAACCTACATCAAACACAATTGTGTTGTCATTGATTTTATCCAACACCTTAGGTAAAACATCTAAAGTAGCATCAACAGGAATGGCAATGATCACCAAATCGGCTTTATCCAATTCTTCAAAACTTGATTTTTCATCAATTACACCTAAACCAATTGCTTCATCTAAGTGCGATTCGTTTTTATCTATTCCAAAAATGTGACATTCAGAATTTTGCTTTTTTATATCCAAAGCAAAACTTCCTCCAATTAATCCTACTCCTATGACAAAAACATTATTCATTCCCATCTGTCTCTTTGAGACATCTTCCCAAAGGGAAGAATATCATTATTAAATTTTTTACTTGTACAAATTGCGACTGTTAAACGTTGACTTGTCATACTCTTGCGATTGCTTCTTTTATTATTTCTTCTGGTGCACATAATGAAAAGCGAACATAACCTTCTCCATTACTCCCAAACACAGTGCCTGGAGCAATGAAAATAGAATGCTTTTTTAATACCATATCCGTAAACTCTTCGGATTTTGTGTTTGGTGGTAATTTTGCCCAAACAAACATTCCTGTGGCATGCTCATCGTATTTACAATTGAGTGCTTCTACTAATTTCCAAATTAGTTCACGCCTTAGTTGATATACACTGTTTAAACTTACAAACCACATGTCTGAACATTTTAAAGCTTCTATAGCACCTTTTTGGACACCATAAAACATTCCGGAATCCATATTACTCTTCACCTTTAAAACGGCACTTAGATGCTCGTGGCTCCCTACAACCATACCTACCCTCCAGCCAGACATATTAAACGTCTTGCTAAATGAATTAAGCTCTAAACACACCTCTTTAGCATTCCTATAACGCATAATACTTATAGGTCTTTCGTTTAATACAAAACTGTAAGGGTTATCGTTGACGATAAGAATATTATGGCGTTTGCCAAAAGCAATGACCTCATCATAAAATTTGTTGGGTGCATTTGCGCCTGTTGGCATATGCGGATAATTAATCCACATAATTTTTACTTTAGTCAGATTTAAGCGTTCTAAGGCTATAAAATCTGGCAACCAATGATTGTCTTCCTTTAAATCGTATAAAATTGGCTTCGCTTCCAATAGTTTGGTTACAGAAGAATAAGTTGGATACCCTGGATTTGGTATTAAAACCTCATCTCCTTTGTTTAAAAAAGCCATTGAAATATGCATTATACCTTCCTTACTGCCCAATAATGGCAGCACCTCTACTTGTCCGCTTAGGTTGACTTTAAAACGCTTTTTATAAAAATTAGCTATTTCTTCCCTTAGCTCTGGCAAGCCTTGGTAACTCTGATATTTATTTGCACCCTCATCATCTAAACTCTCTTTTAATTGAACTATTGCTTTAGAAGGAGGCTCTAAATCTGGGCTACCAATACCTAAGTTAATAATTGGTTTTCCTTGCGATTTTAAGAACGCAACTTCGCGCAACTTTTTAGAAAAGTAGTATTCTTCAACATGTTTTAAACGGTTGGCAACTTCAATCATAATCTTGCATTTTTATATTCGCCCAACACTTTAAAATTCTCTGCCATTAACTGCATAATGGAACTCGCTTTTTCGTAATATTTATAATCTTCAAAAGTGACATCGACAAAAAAGGCATATTTCCAAGGAGTATCAATTTTTGGTAAAGATTGAATTTTGGTTAGGTTTAGTTTACAATCACTCATTACGTTGAGTATTGTAGCTAAGCTACCACGTTTATGGTCTAATTCAAATTTTAAGGATGCCTTATTGATTCCTTTTCGTTCAACTTCGTAATTTTCTCGCTTAACAATAACAAAGCGTGTTTCGTTATGTTTTATGGTTTGAATGCTTTCTGCCAAAACATCTAAGCCATACAAATGCGCTGCTTTTTTGCTTGCAATGGCTGCAATGCCCTTTATATTTTCTTCTGAAATTTGTTTAGCTACGTCTGCTGTGTCCTTAGCTTCAACTAATTTAACATGCGGATAATCTTTAAAAAAGACTTTACATTGGAGTAGAGCCATTGGGTGGGAATGCACTTCTTTTATAGATTCTACTGTTTCACCTTTTAATGCCAACAAATTATGCTGAATATCTAAATAGTACTCACCAACCATAGTTAAATTATGATTGTCGATTAAAGCATAATTAGGGATAATTGAGCCAGCAATAGAATTCTCCAAAGCCATAACAACAAAATCCGTATTGCCTTTTAAAAGACTATCTACTGTACCGTCAAAGGACATACACTCAATCACATCTGCTTTATCGTTAAAATAAAGTTGAGCAACTTCGTGATGAAACGACCCCTTAATTCCTTGTATGGCTATTGGTTTTGTCATAATAAAAAAAGCCTCGATATTATCGAGACTTTTTTAATTTATATTTTAAATAAAACATACCCAGTCTCGTTCCTTTAGCTATAAAAGAAATAAAACCAGTTAAAATATGTTTTAGATGTGTCCATATTTATTTTCCACAAATGTGGAAGTCTTTAATTATGTGGCTAATGTAATTAATATTTTTACAAATCAAAATGCTTGGATTAGTTTTTTGAAATTAATTTTTAAGTTTTAAAGAATAACCAATTATTACTTCATAAAATTATATAATCCTTACTTTTGATTAAACTTTTTCCAATATGTCTATTGAAGTTAAAAACATTACAAAGCTTTATAAGGATCAAAAAGCGCTCAATAATGTTTCGTTTAAGGTGAAAGATGCTGAAATAGTTGGCTTTTTAGGACCAAATGGTGCTGGAAAATCCACAATGATGAAGATTCTAACCACTTATATTGAAGCTTCTGAAGGCTCTGCAAATGTTAATGGTTTTGATGTTAACACCAATAAGAAGAATGTACAAAGCAGTGTTGGCTATCTACCAGAGCACAATCCACTTTATACGGATCTGTACGTAAAAGAGTATTTAAATTTTAATGCTAATGTATATGGCGCTTCAAAATCTAGAATTGAAGACGTGATTAAGTTAACAGGTTTAACACCAGAGGCGCACAAAAAGATTGGACAATTATCTAAAGGTTACAGGCAACGTGTTGGTTTGGCAAATGCTTTATTACACAATCCTGATGTGTTGATTTTAGATGAACCTACCACTGGTTTAGACCCAAATCAGTTAGTGGACATTAGAAATTTAATTAGAACTATTGGCAAAGAAAAAACCGTTTTTCTATCCACACACATTATGCAAGAAGTTGAAGCGATGTGTGATCGTGTGATAATTATAAATAAAGGCGAAGTTGTTGCCGACAAATATTTAAAAGATTTAAGAGACGGAGAGAAACAGGTTGTTATTGTAGAGTTTGACTATCGTGTAGAAGATGCCTTTTTGCTAAAATTACCTAAAGTTACTTCGGTAAAAAACACACACGATTTTATTTACGAAATCACTTTTTCTACCAAAGACGATATGCGTTCTCATGTGTTTGATTTTGCACATGATAACAAATTAAAAATACTACAGCTCAATCAGAAAAATGCAAGTTTGGAGAGTTTGTTTAGGGAATTGACTAGTAGCTCATCCTAATCTTCCTACTTCAACTGAGCTCAGTACAGGCTCAAGAAGGAACTCTTAATGTTATAAAGATATCTAATCAAAAATCAATTGCCCAGTATAAATCCTCTCTACATCAACAATAGGTGGCTCGTTTACTGCTATAACATTTCCTGTTCCTCTAAGCTCTCCTGTTAACGATTGTATCGGGTTTACAATCATATCATTGCTTCCTCTATGGTTTACTTCGATATTTTGGGCAACTAAATTTTCTCCTTCAAAACGACCAGAACCAGCGAAGAAACCTACAAACAAATTTTCAGCAGTGCCCTCAATATAAAACGAGGAAATATTATTAGATATAATGTTTAAATTCTCGCTATCAACTACCAACCTAAAGTCACCAACCGTAAATTCAACATTTTCATTGTAGTCTTCTGAGATTAGATTTAAACTTGGATAAGTTAGAGTGCTATTGGAAGACACCTCGTATTGTGATGAATTTCTTATCTCTGTTAAGTTCGGTGCTTCTACATAAATCTTAGTGATACCATAGTCCCTAACATAATTACAGGTATTACCGTCCGTAAGCACTAAGCGATTACCTATAACCTCAGCTTTTACATCATTCAGTAAATTTTCACCTGTTTCTATGGTGACTTTATAGTCTGAAGCCTCAGAAATAAAAAGCTCTATGTCTCTATTGACTAAAATCCTTTCAAAATCTGAAACCTCAACCTCTTGTTGAATAATGTTTCCTGAAGTCTGAAAGCAATCGTTAGCGTCTTCACTGTTACAGGCGAACATTACAAAAACACATATGTAAATTATTTTTTTCATAGTCTTACTCCAATTCCAAATTCAACAGCTTCGGCTTTTGCTCCATGGGATTTTAAAGTTATTGCACCGAAAAATTTATTTCCAAAATAACGTTTTAGTCCTATTCGCATATAGGTTCTTCCTTCAAAATCAAAAG
Source organism: Winogradskyella ouciana (assembly GCF_965284585.1). NCBI lineage: Bacteria > Pseudomonadati > Bacteroidota > Flavobacteriia > Flavobacteriales > Flavobacteriaceae > Winogradskyella > Winogradskyella ouciana. The sequence goes on along the minus strand of NZ_OZ260095.1, from coordinate 1,710,462 downwards.
GGTAATATACATAATAGCCCAATTGTGTTTCTATGGACATACTATTGATAAAAAGCTCATGTCCAGCGAATAACCCAACACGTTTATAATCTTCATCTCCGCTAACATTCTCTTCTGGAAAGGAAACAGATTGATAATAAATTAGCTCTTTTAAAAAGTTTGAAAAAAACACATCAGCACCAAACTGAACAGCATTAATGTGGCTCAATCGTTTATCGGCATAAGCAGACACCACATAAAACGGAAATTGACCACTACCAATAATATCGCTTTGGTTAATACCGCTTCTAAACGCGATATTGTATTTAATCCGTTTCGTGAATTTAACATCATCGAGGTTATCAATAAACTCTTGATCTTCTTCACCCAGATTATAGTTTAACCCTACGTTAAAAGCGATGGTATTGACGCTTGTGTTTGGTGCTTTTACATTAGCATTAGAATAGTGAATTAAAGACAAACCCGCTTGCAAACCAACACGATCAATCAGTCGTTCTTTTTTATAATTCAGCATTAGATATGTTGAGCTCAACAAATGCGAACCAAAGGCAATGTTCTTATGGTTTTCCAATTTATCGTATGGATTGGTATTATAGGCTATACCTTGACCAACACGAAGCGTTAGATTTCGCTTAAAAAAGTAGAAATTGTAATGCGCATACAGTCCATAATTATTACCTAGAACATCATTCTTTAAATCTTGATAAATAAATGAAGCTCCATAATCTGGATAGTTAAAACGTTGCTCCCAAGGGTCGTTTCCAAAGGTTTTTTTGTTCCAACTAAAAATAACACCTTCGGGATGACCTGTAATTAAATGAAGAATATCGTTATTATGAAGCGCAATGTTTCCTGAGAAATAATTCAAATCGAAATACGAGTCAGATGTTCTCTTTTCTTGAGAAAACAACAGCAATCCAAATAGAATTATAAAACCTGTAAGCCAGTACTTCATAGATAATATGGTTACTGGCAAAAGTAATAGAATAATTAATTTAAAAACAAGGTCGCCAATAAAGATACTGCGGTTATCAACAATAGCTTTATAGCAAACCTAAATTCGGCCTTATTATTTTTTATGAGTTTCATTTTTAAGGGGCTTTTGAAATACAATACAAATATGAAGCGCAATATCCGTTTTAGTGTTAAGCTAAGTCTAAGGAAATGTTACCGTTTAATAAATATGTATGCTACTGTAAATGAATGCCACACTCTCTATTTTGTAAGACTTTTATAGGGTCGAAATAATCTATATTCTTTGGTAACTGATGCTTTTCTATATACGCATCTAAATCGGCATCACTCCAATAATAAAATGGACTGACTTTAAGAATACCATCCTTGCTATAGCTTAAAATGTCCTTCTTGTTTCTATATTCGGTTTGTCTTACTCTAATATTAGTAAACCAAACATCTGGATTTTGTTCTTTCAAGGCACGTCTAAAGGGCTCTAGCTTTACCACTTCAGAGAAAACGGAATGGTTATTATCATCTATATTGGGTAAACCAATGGTTTTATCGATTTCTTCCTTGGTCAACAAGGATTGGTACTTTTGAATGTTAAGATTGTAATCTTTTATTAAACTTGAGGCGTGAGTATAGGTATTTGGCTCATTATATAATGTATCACACCAAACCACTCTAATATTTTTATCATGGCGAGACATTGTGCTCAATAATACTGCTGAATAGACACCAAAACTTGTCGTTACTATTCTATTGTCTGACAACCTCAAAGCCCATTCAACAATCTCATCAGGCGTTCTGTTTCTTAATTTTTTATTCCAAATATCTAGATCTAATCTAATCATTACTTAAGCTTTAAAATTTTAATACCATTACCCTATAGACTTAGTAGGGTAAATGCAAACATATAGATAATTAAGTGTTTTTCTGAATATTAATTTAAAAATATAGTGGGTTTAAGGATGAGACAAATCAGCCAAGCTTGTATTTCTAAAAATCTCTAAGGTATTATCCCTTACTTTAATCATTATGTTATGAACGGCACAAGCATTTTCATCTGGGCAATCATCACATTTTTCATAAAAATTCAGACTCACGCAAGGCACCATAGCTATTGGCCCCTCTAATAATCTCATTATGCTTGTCATTGGAATTTGGCTTGGATCTTTTAATAAATAATATCCACCACCTTTGCCTTTTTTTGAGCCTAAAATTCCATTTTTCTTTAAAGTGAGTAATATGCTTTCTAAAAATTTTTGAGAAATATTTTCTGCTTTGGAGATTGAAGAAATCTGAACAGGAACCCTATCTTCTTTCTTCGCTAAATGCACTAAAGCTTTTATCCCATATTTTGTTTTCTTTGAAAGCATAGTGTAAATCTAATACATTTTTATAACTCTATGATTTACACTTTTGCCAATTAAAAACTACAGTTATATCTAATTTATGCTATCATTTCTTTCTTTTTTATACTAAAAACTGGTCGTAAAAGTTTAGCCAATTGATGATATTCAATTAAAAAGGCATCATGCCCATGTATAGACTTTATCTCACCTATGGTTACGTTTTCTTTTATTGATTTTAGTTCTACAAAAGTCTTCCAGTTTTCTTCTGGTTTAAATAACAAATCTGAATTAATGGTTATTATATGAATATCTGCCGTTATGTGTTTAGCAATTGACTCAAATCTGTGTTCACCTTCACCTTGCGTAATATCTATGGTTCTTAAAATTTGATTCATCATTTTATAGGCTTTTAGATGAAATCTATTTGAAAGATTGTCTCCATGATAATTCAGCCAAGATTCTACATTAAAAAAGGTACTCATTTTTTTTGATCGCTCAAATTTCTGGGTCAATGACTCTGGTGTACGGTATAATGTCATTGCATGTCTTCTTGCGTCTTCAAGTGGTTTTGAAGAGTTATTTAGAATAGCATCTTGTATATGACAATTGGCAATAATCCAGTCCGTAGATTTCCAATCTGTAGCGATTGGGATGAGATGTTCAATTAAATAGGGTTTCAACGCTGCCAATTCCCAAGCGATACCTCCTCCAACAGAACCACCTATAACAGCATACAGTTCATTTATATTTAATCGCTCTAAACCTATCGCAAACAATTTGGCAATGTCCTTAGCCGTAAAATCCTTATAGTTATCAATTAGGTTTTCTCTAATGTCACCATAACCATTGCCGGGAATATTAAAGGCTAAAATTGTGTAATAATTAGTATCTATACATTTATTATCACCTATTAAATCATTCCACCAGCCATTTTCGCCAACCACATTTGAGTTTCCGGTAAGCGCATGATTGACTAATATTATCGGTGCAGTACCCAGAGTAACACCAAAAGTTTGATAAGACAATGAAATAGCTACAGTCTCACCATTTTTAGTTCTATAATTTGGAATATTAATATGTTTTAAGTTTCTCATGAATCTTTTTTTAAGATTAACAGATGCCCTAGTACAAGGGCATCTGTTCTAAACTAAACAACACTAAAGGCTAATCTTGAAAAACGTTATGCTGTTTTACAACAGCAAACGCTTCCTTCAAATCGGCTTTTAAATCTTCAATATTTTCTATACCCACTGATAAACGGATAAGATCTTTCGTCACACCATTGCTTTGTTGAGCTTCATCAGTCAATTGCTGATGTGTAGTACTCGCAGGATGTATAATCAGTGATTTTGTATCTCCAATGTTCGCTAAAAGTGAAAAGAGTTTTGTTGTGTCTGCAATGGTCTTTGCAGATTCATAACCACCATCGACACCAAAAGTAACCACACCACTCTGACCTTGAGGTAAATATTTTTTAGCAAGCTCATGGTATTTACTGGTTTTTAGACCTGGATAATTTACCCATGTCACTTCTGGTTGCTCTTGTAGCCACTTCGCCAACTCTAGAGCATTCTGGCTGTGCTTTTTTATACGTAATTCTAAGGTCTCTAAACCTTGAATAATCTGAAACGCATTAAACGGACTCAAAGCACCTCCATAATCTCGCAAGCCTTCTATCCTTACTTTGGCAATAAATGCAGCTTCTTCAAGAGCTTCATTATACACTAAGCCATGGTAACCAGGTGATGGTTCTGTGAATTCAGGAAACTTTCCATTAGCCCAATCAAAAGTACCTGCGTCAATGATGACTCCTCCAAGTGCTGTTCCATTACCATTGATATATTTTGTTAATGAATGAATGACAATATTTGCACCATAGTCAATTGGGTTTAGCAGATAAGGTGTTGCAACTGTATTGTCAACAATAAGAGGTACTTTGTATGTTTTTGCTTCTTTTGAAATAGCTTCAATATCCAACACATCTAATTTTGGATTCCCTAAGGATTCAATGAAAAAAGCCCTTGTATTTTCTTGAGCAGCATTGTTGAAGTTTTCTGGATCTGATGGATCTACGAAGGTGGTCGTTATTCCATGTCTCGGTAATGTTACGCTCAACAAATTATAGGTTCCGCCATACAAACTGTTGGATGCTACAATATGATCTCCAGCTTTTAACAATGTTAGCAAACTTGTTGCGATTGCCGATGTACCTGAAGCTATAACTACTGCTGCAATTCCGCCTTCTAATGCCGCTAACCGTTGTTCTAAAATATCATTTGTTGGGTTGTTGATTCTAGTATAGATATTACCCGTTTCTGCTAGAGCAAACAGATTTGCAGCATGGTCAGAATCATTGAAAACATATGCTGTGGATTGATAAATAGGAACAGCTCTGGTTCCTCCATTGTTTTGGACATCGTGTCCTGCATGCAACGCCTTTGTTGCGAATTTTTGTGTACTCATTTTTCTAAGTTTTTGAGTTAATAAATAATTAAAACAAAAGCCAAATAGACCTCGGTTAGAGGCATACTTAATAGAAAAATGTTATAAAGAAATATGCTAATTACAGATGAGTAATTAGTCTTGGGTTATCTATCTAAATTTGCAAAAAATGACTCGCAAATTCAAGTAGAATTTAGCACCTTCTTAGTAAATCTAAGGGTTGCTAAGGCTTCAATGGGTCTAATCCCTCCACCTTTCTTGATAACATTTCAGTAAGTGTTTTGAACTTTGTGAGTACAAATATTGTGTTATAAATTTTTAATTTCAAAATAAAACGGCAAGTTTTTAAATTATTTATGAAATTGACAAAATAAGCGCTTGTTTTTGAAAAATATGTAATATATGTTAAATCTATAATCATATTGATATAGATTCAATTGTAAATGAACAAACTATTTTCAAGTTTCTTATCGCTTAAACCTTTTTTATCTTAAATTTTAATCTGTACATTTGCCCAGATTAAAAAAGAGGAAAAATTTGTTCTGATTGCAACCTCAATAAAAAATGCTAAAGCAGTTAGGTTTTCAACTTCTCTAGCAACCAAGCAATCTCAATAGGTTTTTCAAGAATACATTAAAATTTAAAAGAGATTTATGCCATATTTATTTACTTCAGAAAGTGTTTCGGAAGGTCATCCAGATAAAGTAGCTGATCAAATAAGTGACGCTTTAATAGATAATTTTTTAGCTTTTGACCCAGAGTCTAAAGTGGCTTGCGAAACTTTAGTAACCACAGGACAAGTGGTGCTTGCAGGCGAAGTAAAATCCAACACCTACTTAGATGTTCAAAAAATAGCTAGAGATACCATTAATAAGATTGGCTACACCAAAAGCGAATATATGTTCGATGGCAATTCTTGTGGTGTTTTCTCAGCAATACATGAGCAATCTGAAGATATTAATCGTGGTGTGGATAGAGCTTCCAAAGATGAGCAAGGTGCTGGTGACCAAGGGATGATGTTTGGTTATGCTACAAACGAAACCGATAATTATATGCCTCTGGCTTTAGACATTTCGCACATCATTTTAAAGGAACTAGCTGAGCTTCGTAGGGAAAATAAAGACATCACCTATTTAAGACCAGATTCTAAAAGTCAAGTAACGATTGAGTATAGTGACGATAACACACCTCAACGTATTGACGCTATTGTGGTTTCTACACAGCATGACGATTTTGATTCTGATGAAGCCATGCTCGCTAAAATCAGAAAAGACATTGTAGAAATCCTCATCCCAAGAGTAGTAGCAAAAGTACCTAATCATATTAAACCGTTATTCACTGATGATATTAAGTACCATATTAATCCTACCGGAAAATTCGTCATCGGTGGACCACATGGAGATACTGGTCTAACAGGAAGAAAAATTATTGTAGATACTTATGGTGGTAAAGGCGCCCATGGCGGAGGAGCTTTTTCTGGTAAAGACCCAAGTAAAGTAGATCGAAGTGCTGCTTATGCCACAAGACATATTGCAAAAAATCTGGTCGCAGCCGGACTTTGTGAAGAAATTTTAGTGCAAGTATCCTACGCAATTGGAGTTGTTGAGCCCATGGGAATTTTTGTAGATACCTATGGTACGTGTCCATTTAACTTAACAGATGGTGAAATCGCTGAAAAAGTATCTGAAATATTTGATATGCGACCTGCTGCTATTGAAAAACGTTTAAAATTACGTCAACCAATGTACAGTGAGACAGCTGCTTATGGCCACATGGGACGACAACATAAGACCGTAACCAAAACATTTGAGCAGCCTTATGGTGAGCCTGTTTCACTTGATGTAGAGTTATTTACATGGGAAAAACTAGATTATGTTGATAAAGTTAAAGCAGCTTTTAAGATATAATACTTATTCCTTTTATTATATATTAAACCCTCTTGAAATTTATCTTGAGGGTTTCTTTTTATCGAAAACATGCTATTTAAGGTAGGAATTTATACTTTCTATCTGTTTTATACCAAACAAACACATAAAACTCAATTAAATCAACACATTATGATCAACATTAAAAAATTCCCAAATCTTATTTTAATGCTTTTCTTTTCGTTACTCACCATCATATCTTGTCAAAAAGATGATGGTCCAGGAGGTGGCGGACCACAAGAAAACATTCCAGACACTTTTTCAGAATATTTTGGCAACTCAGTTTCACGAAATTTTCTTGGTAACGTTATAGACACTAATAAAAACCCTATTGAAGGAGTTACCATAACCATTGGTAACCAAACCGCTCTAACAGACAGCAATGGCGTTTTTATATTGAACAACGCAACAGTTAACGAACGTTTTGGTTATATAAAAGCTGAAAAAACAGGTTACATTCATGGCTCTAGAAGTGTTGTCCCTTCCAATGGTACTAACAAGGTTACCATTATGTTACTAGAAGCCACAGTAGTTGGCACTGTGAGTAGTGGTACACCTGAAACTGTAACCGCCAACGATGGTAGTTCAGTAAGCTTTGACGGTAATTTCACAAAAGAAGACGGTTCTCCCTATTCTGGTTCTGTAGATGTCATTATGCATCATTTAGACCCAGCAGATGAGGATATGCCAATGCAAATGCCAGGCATGCTCTATGCTGAAAATGAAGAAGGTGCCGAACGTATGTTACAAACTTTAGGAATGTTGGCTGTAGAACTAAGCGGCTCTGGTGGTGAGGATTTAAATTTAGCCGAAGGTTCTACTTCTGAAATTAAAATTCCTGTAGATGCCAGTTTAATGGGAATTGCACCAGCAACTATACCACTTTGGTATTTTGATGAAGTTAACGGTTACTGGAAAGAAGAAGGTGTCGCTACATTACAGGGCAATATGTATGTTGGTACAGTATCGCATTTTTCATTTTGGAATTGTGATATACCAGCCGAAGCCATCACACTCTGTGTTACCGTAACAGATGAAGACAACAACACACTTAACAATTTATACGTCACCATTACAAGTGCAACATTTGGCACAAGAGGTGGTTATGCCAATGATAATGGTGAGGTTTGTGGTTTTGTCCCTAGCGATGAAAGTTTAGTTCTTAATGTTTATAATTATAATGTATGTGGCGAAAATGCCTTACATACCGAAACTGTTGGGCCTTTTAGTTCAGATTCAAACATTACGGTTATTGTACCCGATAATCCTGATATTATCCAGGAAACGGTTGTTGGTACATTTAACACCTGTGATGATAACGCAGTAACGGATGGCTATGTACAAGTGACTTATGGTAACCAGTCGTTTACAGATGCAGTAACTGACGGAACTTTTGAAGTTAACCTTTTAAGATGTAACGAGAATAACGAGTTTACCATTAAAGGAAGCGATTACGTTAACTTACAAACTACGGACAGCATTAGCTATACCTTTACGACACCTTTAACCGATATTGGTGTGATTACAGCGTGTAATTCGATTACAGAATTTATTCAATATACCATCGATGGAGAAACCGCATTTTTTATCTCTGACAATATCACTGCTAACTTTTATACAGACAGCCCTAACACAAATGGACCATCATTGGATATTTATGGCAATGGCGATGGGCAAACCACATGTTTCTATTTATTTAGTAGGCTAGATGAAACATCCTATGAAGGTACGTATGATAACCTAGATTGGAATGACATCAATGACACAGGATTTAACATTTCAGAATGTATTGGCATAGCTAATACCAATAACAATATTATTTACAACCTTACCACTTTAGGCGACGTAGGAGAATATATTGACATCAATTTTAGTGGCTCTTATGAAGATGGGAATGGAGGTTCCCATACCATAACTGGTACCATACATGTACTAAGGGATAACTAAATAAATTTTTTTAGTCAAGAAAGTCTTCAGGATTATGTTAAATAACCTGAAGGCTTTTTTATTTGTGAGAATTTTAACACAACTATTTTAAGCTTTCTGTATCTTAGTTTTAGAAACTATCATCAATCATCAATCAAAAAATGAAATCAGTTCTATCCATATGGCTGGTGCTATTTATCTGTTTTCTCAATACAACTTCCTGTAGGGAGAATACAGATAAAACCAACCAAAACAATACCATAAACACCTTTGCTGACTATTTAGGCGAACCAATTAAAATTGACCTAAAGGGTAAAGTTATGGACCTTAACAATACTCCACTGGATAGTGTTTTGGTTGTTGCCGGAAACAAGTCTGCCACAACCGATGAATATGGTAATTTTACAATTAATAATGTATCGGCACACCAAGAATTTGTAGCTCTAGAAGCTCAAAGAAAAGATTACAAAAATACAATGGTAACCCTTGCCCCTAAAAAAGATACAAGTGCAGTAAACATAATACTTCTCAAGGCTACAGAACCGTGTTTGTTTTGGTTTTGTAAACACAATCACAACTTACCCAATACCATTGATTAAGAAAAATTAATACGATTTTTCACGCAACCTTTTGGTGGTTTTTACATCTAAAAGATAAAACCAACAACCAATCACTATGAAATCATCAACAATTATCTTTTCATTTTTATTCACTTTTCTTCTAGTATTTTCTTCTTGCCAGAAAGATGATGGCAGTTTTAGAGACGGAGAGCAACAAGGGAATATTCCGGATACCTTTTCACAATATTTTGGCAATACCATTAATAGGGATTTTCTCGGAACTATAGTCAATAAAAATAATCTTCCCTTACAAGGTGTTACAATAACCATAGGCAATGAGACTGCCCAAACCGACAGCAATGGTGTTTTTATTATTAAAGATGCTGAAGTTAATAAGCGTTTCGGCTATATAAAAGCTGAAAAAGCAGGATACATTCATGGTTCTAGAAGTGTTGTCCCATCTGAGGGCACTAACAAAGTAGAGATTATGTTGCTCGAAGCTACTCCTATTGCCACAATAAGCAGTGGTACTGCCGAAACGGTGTCTTTATCTAATGGCAGTTCCGTAAGTTTTGATGGCAATTTTATTAAGGAAGATGGCTCAAATTATGAAGGCAGTGTAAATGTAATTATGCACCACTTAGATCCTGTTGACGAAGATATGCCAATGCAAATGCCAGGCATGCTTTATGCTGAAAATGAAGATGGAGCTGAGCGCATGCTGCAAACTTTAGGAATGCTTGCTGTAGAATTACGAGGTTCTGGTGGTGAAGATTTAAATTTAGCCGAAGGCTCAACCTCTGAAATTAAAATCCCTGTGGATGCCAGTTTAATGGGAATTGCACCAGCAACCATACCGCTTTGGTATTTTGATGAAGCCAATGGCTATTGGAAAGAAGAAGGCGAAGCTACGCTACAAGGTAATATGTATGTTGGTTCCGTATCGCATTTTTCATTTTGGAATTGTGACATTCCTGCTGAAGCGATTACACTTTGTGTTGCAGTTACAGATGAAAGTGGTAATGCCATAAATAATCTTAGTGTAAATATAACAAGCCTAACATTTGGCACAAGAGGTGGTAACACCAACGAAAATGGCGAAGTCTGTGGTTTTGTTCCAAGTGGTGAAACCTTAGAACTTAATATCTATGTCCAATACTCATGCGATACTTCACTTTTGTATTCTGAAATGATTGGACCTTTTAATGCAGATTCCAGTATTTCTGTTATCGTTCCCAATCATCCAGTTATAAGTTTTGAGACAATTAGAGGTAATTTTTTAAACTGTGATGGAAATCCTGTAAGTAACGGTTATATACAACTGACCTATGGTAATCAATCGTACACAGAAATTGTCAATGAAGAAGGTGACTTTGAATTTCAATTTTTAAGCTGTTCAACGAATGATGCATTTGGTATTAATGGTACTGATTATGATAACTTAACAGAAACCGACCATCTAAATTTCTTTTTTACTTCTCCTGTTACAGACATAGGAACGATAATGGCATGTAATTCCGTTGAGGAATTTGTTCAATATGTCATAGGAGACAATATTACCGTGATTGATTTTGATAATATTAATGCAACATTTACGGAAATTCCTAATAATATTTATCCAATAACACATATGCTATCGATAAATGGAAGTACCAATGTTGACAATATTAACCATAATTACAATTTAAAGGTTTGGGCCCATGCTCCAGACTTCATTGGCTTATATAATACCGATGACACATCTTTTATAGCATCTAGTGGCGTTGCTTCAATTGGGATATTATCCATAAACACTCTTGGTGAAGTTGGAGAATACATAGATATAAGTTTCAGTGGATTCCATAGTTCACAAAATGGCGTTTTACCTGTACATGGCACAATTCATGTATTAAGAGATGAGTAAAAACTAAAAAAAGCCCTATCAGTTGATAGGGCTTTTTCAAAGTAGACTATATTTTCTATAGCGTATAAGTCAACCTAAAAGTTACAAATCGTGGCTGAATAAACGTCTCTGAGCTAAACACTGAGATGTTACCTGCACCATTACTAATATTAGAATCAATATCTAATATGTTAGAGGCTCTTAATGAGTATTCCCATTTAGCATCACTATTTTTTCTGTACATCAAAGACGCGTTCCATGTTTTAAACACATCTTTACTTCCATTACTTTCTTGCTCGTTATAGGTAAAGTCTGTAACAAAGGTTAAGGCATCCCATATATAAGCATCAAACTCTATAGATGGTGCTCTTGTAATAAACTTTGTGGTATTGGTACCTTGGTCATTATCCCTAACTGTATAGCTATATCTTAATCTTAAGTTTGGAGCCTCTCTAAAATTGGTTCTAATTTCTGGAGTATAACTCTGCGTAAAACTCTCGTTAACGGATTGTCTGCCTTGAATAAACTGGTTAAGTTTACTATAATTAAAGTTAGTTCTAAGACTAGCTCTAACTTTTCCAAACGTACGTTGTACTCTACCGAATACACTTGCACTCTCATCTGCAAACTGAGAATTAAAGAATGAACTTGTTCTAATAACGCTTTCAAAGTTTGTTAATGAACGTATTTGGTCAATATTTTTACTATAGTTGGCACCTGCAAATACATTGGTATAATTAAATAAGTTGAAACTACTATAAAACAAACTTAAGTTGTGTGATAATGCATTTTGCAGTTCTGGGTTACCAAATTGAATACTATTAAAGTTATTTAGCACCAAGCCTTCTGCAATATTAGTAACATCTGTAAAGGTATTAGACATACGGTAATTGAATGTTAAACTCTCACTTTTCTTAAATTGAATACGCGTTTCAAAATCTGGTAATACATTAAAGAAATTGTCCTTAAAGGTTTCTCCTCCTTGTGTATTCTGATTGCTATACATATGGAATGACACACCAGGTGTAAAGGTAAATTTACCGGTTTTGAACCTGTAGTGCACACCTAAATAAACATCACCAAATCGGTATTCTACGTCATCATTCATTGCAGACAAGGTATTACCATCTGTATCTGTAATGGTTGGTGTTGGGTCAAAACGTGTTCCATCATCTAAAAACTGAAATATATTGGAGTTGAATTTTTGATTGCTCAAAATTGTCCCAAGGGTCAGATTGATGTTACTCTTTGTGTTCAGAATATTATAGTAATCTAACTTCGCATCCAACTGATTAGATTTTACACGTCTTTCTTGGTTGATATCATAACCAAACTGATCTCTATTTAAACCTAAGCCTTCAGCTGTATCATCAAAAGCATCATTATCTGGGTCGTCATTATTAGATGGATCGTTCATCAACAACGCATTGTAAAACGGATCTTCATCTTTTATTAAATGTTGTGCTTCAAAAGCAAAAATGTTGTTCTCATTGAGCGTGTAGTAATAATTTAAAGTTTGATTAATGCTATAGGGCTTAGCAGTATCTAATTGATTGGTATTGCCAACGACTGAAGAAAATAAATTCTGTCGTTCCTTATCATCTGAAATACGACCCAAAAGATCATAATCTAATTGATTATTAACATTAGGTTTATAGGTAGCACTTAATTTAGCTATAGCCTGATTAGACGCTTCCCTACCTGTTGAAACAGTAGCTTCATCTGGTGGCACACTTGCTGATTCATCAATTGGAGTACTAGGATCGTCTTCAATATCTATATAGTCGATAAAACTTTCTTCTCTGGTTCTAAGTCTACTACTGTTATAAATGACGAAACCACTTAAATCCAATGCCTTATTAGGTGAATAACTAAAGTTAGTAGCTATTAGTTTTGTCACTACTTCTTGCGAGTTTTGGATATTTGTTAACCCTCCCAGACCATTGTTACCTAAATTAATATTAGTACCACTTGTTCTACTTGGTGCTCTAAATCCAAAGCCTCCTCCAAAATTTCTTAAATCCCTATTGGTTAGTGCTACTTCACCAATATTATTCATGTCGCCTATAACATTGATACTGTATTTAGGACTATAGTAAAATAACTTTGGTTGCACTAAGTACAACTCATCATTAGGCGATGGTGCTGTACCAACTCCTGCCGTAACATCTCCAAACCAAAAGTTACTTTTTCCTTCTTTTAGTTTAATGTTTATTGCCACATTATCTTGGTTATTCTGTACACCACTTAACTGACCAACCTCTGCATAATTACGAAGTACTTGTACCTTATCCACAGCATTAGATGGAATATTCTTGGTTGCCAGTTTTGTATCTCCATCAAAGAAATCCTTACCCTCAACCATAACCTTGTTAACAACCTTTCCTTCTACTTCTATTTGTCCATCAGCATTTATTTCTACGCCAGGCAGTTTTTTAAGTACATCTTCCAATTTACGTTCACTACCATTTTTAAATGAGTCTGCGTTATAGACTATAGTATCTCCTTTTATGGTCACAGGCATTTCATACGTCAACTCTACAGCATCTAATGAATTGTCTGGTTGCAGGATAAAATCCTTAGTGATGTCAGCATCAAGAGTAGTAACAGTTTCATCTGCGGTTTTATACCCAATGTAACTGACTTGTACTTTATACTTTCCATTTTTTCCTAAGGCCAAAATATATTTACCTTGTTCGTCAGTAGTAGCATAAGACTCAAGTGTATTACTTTCTTGGTTGATGGCAATAACATTTGCCAATTCTAAAGGAGTCCCAATGCTATCCTTTACTATACCTTGCATTTTAATTTGAGCAAAAGAACTGCTTGATGCTACTATGCATAGTAGCATTAATAATTTTTTCATGTTGTTGATTGTTTTCTTTTGGTTGGTTGAGAAAACTTCTTTGATAGAAGTTTTCCCATATAACTTTAGATGCATTTATATTAGTTTCTACGTCCTCCGCCACGGCCACCTCGACGGCCTCCGTACATTTCTCGCATCTCTTCCATCTTTTTGGTTATGATCTCATTATACTCGGCCTGTGTAACTTCCTCGCCTTTTTCAGGTTTTTCAATCTCCTCTTTTTCTTCAGGATTCATTACAATTTTTGTACACAGTATTGTTGTTCTATCTGCGCTAACTTCCAAGATTAATCCTGGTAAGCCCCAATAATCATCTGGCCCTTGGTTAATTGGAATTTGTGGAGTGTACCAAGCTGTAACTTCAATAGTTTTTGGCACTTCAATCTGGCTCATTGGATCGTCTTTATCTACTTTAGTAGAATCTTTGACTTCTTCTCCTTCTTTCTTTTCGTCATTGTCTCGATCTCTCCCTCGTCTTGGCCTCATACTTCTCCAATCAAACTCATCTACGGTTTTGATGGCTGTTGCCTTAAAGCAAGTGTATTGACCAATCTGTTTGGTTTCGGTTCCCATTTTCCACTCTAGCCCTTTTAATTCATCTTTAATTAAAAATTGCTTTCCGAAGAATTCCTGATCTTGTATCAACTCCTTATCCTTAACATTTTTATATTTAGGACCACCTGTTAAACTACTACTAAAACCACCAAAACCTCCACCAGAACCTGGTGCCTCTAATTTTTCGTCTTCTTTGTAAATGGATTCTGTTTTGTTGAAGGTTAAGATGTATTCTTTTTCAAGAAAACTCTTCATGCGTTCTTCAATACGCTTTTTTTGCTCAGGGCTCATCTCCCTTCCACCAAATTGATCTAAATCCATAGTTGTTTTAGTTTGGTAGTACGCTTTGCCCTGAAAGTCTTGCCCATACGAAACAGTACAGAAGCAAAATAACAGTAATGATGTAAGTTTAAAAACTAGTTTTTTCATCTTAATAAGGTTAATGTTGAGTGTTAAATGTAGCTTTATAATTTTAAGTATTGATTAAAAAAAGTGTTACATAAATCGACAATCAACTAAATTGATATTGCATTAGACTTATTTAGATGCAAAACGTAATAATTACTTGCGTTAAAGTTGTGTTAATAAAATTAACCTCGTCTTCGACCCATTCTATTATTTCGAAATTCCTTCATTTTAGAAACAATCGTTTCTTGATATTCTGCCTTAGTAATTTCCTTTCCTTTATCTGGTACTTCTATCTCAATTTGTTCTTCTGGATTTAATATAAGTTTTGTGCAAAGCATGGTTGTGTTACCCGCACTGACTTCTAATATTAATCCTGGTAGTCCCCAATATTCTGAAGGTCCATGTCCTACAGGTATCTGAGGCGAATACCACGCCTCAACTTCGGTCATTGCTACTTTAGGCTCTTCAATGGTTGTATTTGTAGAATCATTTTCTGTCTCCTCATCATTGGTGCTTCTCAATCGACTCCATGAAAAGTCGTACCACGTTAAATCACTCGTCGGTATGGAAGCCGTTGCCTTAAAACAAGTATAATTACCAATCTGCTTAGTTTCTTTTTCTAACTGCCACTTAATGTCTTGAAGCTTATCCTTAACCAAAAACTGCTTGCCATAAAACTCCTGGTTTTGAATTTGAGTATTGGTTTTAACATTTTTGTACTGTTTTCCTGGTGCGAAATTTTTTCCCCAAGAATCTGTGGCTCCAGACATAGCATCTAATTGTTCGTCTTCATAGAATAGAGACTCTTCCTTGTTAAAGGACAGTATGTATTCTTTTTCAAGTCTATTTTTAAGTCGAGCTTGTACTTGCTTCTTTTGTTCTTCACTCATTCTTGCTCCCCATCTTCCTAAATCCATAGTAGATTTTGAAACATAAATGGCTTTACCTTGAAACTCTTGTATACCTATTTTGTTTTGTGGATCAGTTAGGTCTTTATCTTTGAAAGAACTAGAAAATAAGACGGAAATAACAAGAATGCTAGATTTTAATAATATGGACTTCATGATAGATAAACTTATTTTGTTTAACGAATTTAATTAATTATTAAACATTACTATTCTCTTTACCATAATATTAACATCAAAATATTTTCTTTTGGTCTAGCCACCAATAGTTATTGAAAAACTTTCACCATCTCTCTGGCCTTTTCTAGGTCTATAACGCTCTTGCATTTCCTTGGCTTTTTTCTCCATGATTTTCTCATATTCCTCCTGTGAAACCTCTTTACCTTTAGTCGGTTCAGCTATTTCTACCTTTTCTTCTGGGTTCAAAACAATTTTACTACAGATAATGGTTAACTTACCATCATGCACTTCTAATATTAATCCAGGTAAACCTTGGTAATTATCCGGACCATTGTTTATTGGAATTTGTGGTGCATACCAAGCTGTTACTGTACGCTCTTCCATTTCTGGTTCTTTATCTAGATCACTTTCTTTTTCCTCATCATCCGTACTCACAACAACCCTAGGCTTTTCTACCATTTTGGTGTACGTTGCTTTAAAGCATTGATACTCTCCTATGAACTTAGTTTCAGACTCTAGCTTCCACTCAATAGGCTCTATTTCATCTTTAATGAGAAAAAGCTTGCCAAAAGTATCTCTCAATTCGGCATAACGGTTTTCCTTTGTGTTTTTATAGAGCACATCATCTCCGCCTCCATTGCCCATAACCACAATTTGGAAATCTCCTCCACCAACTTGCGGCTTACTCAATTCCTCTTCTTGTTTGTAGGTTGAAGCTTCTCGGTTAAAATCTAGGTGGTATGTTTTTTGAAATTGCTTTTTCATCATCTCTACCATCTTGGCATGCATCTCGTCATTTACCTGAGTGCTATCCATTTTAATGTCGATATCTCGATGTGTCTTGTAGGTTGCCACACCCTGAAAATCTTGGGCGTGCAAACCTGTTACGCTAAGCGCTATTGCTACGACTAATGTTCTAATAATTGTTGTCATTTTGATTGAATTTTATAAATGTTACAATACAAATATCTACAATCTACACTTTTCTGAGCGTTAATGAACGTTAACGTGTGTTAACCAATGGTCAATAATTGAACTTTAACATTTACTTTTGAAATATGAACGATAAACGATATCAATGGATACTGTACATAATTATTGCTGTGATAGCTATCACTATTGGTATTCAGGTGTTTTGGAATTACAAGAACTACCAAACCAATAAGCAGCAATTAATCAATGATGTGCAGATAAGTTTGGATAAAGCCGTAGATGATTATTATGCTGCCTTAGCTGAACGCACCACACTTAACTTTTCGTTAATCAATAATTACACTGTTGATTCATTAAATCCAGAGACGGAAATTTCAAAACTTCTCAAAAAAATTGACCATCCTTCCAAAGGGCTAAAAAGCATAGACTCTTTAAAAACAAATAATTACAAAAGCTTCACATTTATAGACACTAGAGAAGCCGATTCTGCAGTCTTTAGCTATCATACGGATCACCAAACTATTAACGAAGACTCATTTAGACTTAGAGTTGGCAATTATAAATTCATTGACAGTATAAGCCCTTCAAGTTTTGAGTTGCTCACATCTAAAGTCGTCGTTGCAATAAGTAATGATTCTTTAGACTTAAAAAAGGTAGATAGCTTAATGAAAATTGAATTTGAAAGAAAAAACATTAACATACAACACAAGCTCTATTTTGATAAAAATTTACCTAATAAAAATTTTGAACCAATTATCCATACAGCAAGAGACTCTGTCCTTAAACATATGGACATTCTCAGCACCACATCAAAATCGACTTTTTTACCTAAGGGCAGTTCGCTAAGACTATATTTTTTTAATTCTACTTCTACCATTTTAAAACGAAGCTTAACAGGTATATTAATATCAACAATATTGGTAATTGCAGTGATAAGCTGTCTGTTTTATCTATTGCGCATCATAAAACATCAAAAACAACTCGCCGAAGTAAAAAATGATCTTATCAGTAATATTACTCACGAGTTTAAAACACCTATTGCCACTATAGGAGTCGCCTTAGAAAGTATCAATAATTTTAATGCTATTGAAGACAAAGAGAAGACAAAAAAATACATCAATATGTCCTCTGAACAATTAGGTAAACTCAACCTAATGGTTGAAAAGCTACTGGAAACGGCAACTTTAGACAGTGATAACCTAGAATTAAACAAAGAGTCGATAGATTGTGTTGAGTTGCTTAACTCGCTAGTTAGTCGTTACAAAATTCAATATCCAGAGAAAGAATTTAATACCAGTTTTAAGGTTGAAAGCTTAAAGGCCAACGTTGATGTCTTTCATTTTGAAAATGCCTTAAATAACATTTTAGACAATGCCGTTAAATATGGTGGAGAGCTAATTTCCATTGATTTAGTTCCAAAAAAAGATATGTTTGACATCCTTATTTCGGATAACGGAAATACGCTATCCAAAGAGAATAAGGAACGTATTTTTGAAAAATTCTATCGTGTTCCAAAAGGTAATACGCACGATGTAAAAGGCTTTGGAATTGGCTTATATTATACAAAAACCATTATTGAAAAGCACAATGGTTCCATCTCTTTAGATTTAAACAAAAACTTAACGACCTTTAAAATTACACTTCCAAATGGTTAGTAAAATAAAATTATTATTAGCCGAAGATGAATCTGCACTAGGGCAAATTATAAAGGAAAGTCTCGAAACAAGAGATTTTGAAGTCATTTTATGCGACAATGGTGAAAAAGCTTTTGAAAAATACAAATCTGAATCGCCAGAAATTTTAGTGTTAGATGTTATGATGCCCAAAAAAGATGGCTTTACTCTAGCAAAAGAGATTAGAGCTATAGACGACACTATTCCTATTATTTTTTTAACCGCAAAATCGCAAACTGCAGATGTGGTTGAGGGTTTTTCAATTGGTGGCAACGATTACCTTAAAAAGCCATTTAGTATGGAAGAGTTAATTGTTAGGATTTATAATTTGTTGAGCCGTACTAAAGTTCAGAAAGCGTCAAAAATTTTAGAAATTGGAAACTATATTTTTGATTTCCCTAAACAACGACTTCAATTTAAGGATGAAGAAACCATTCAACTTACGCACAGAGAAGCGCATCTTCTTTTTCATTTAATAAATAATAAAAATCAAGTACTAGACCGCTCAGTCATACTCAATAAACTTTGGGGAACGGATGATTTCTTTTCGGCACGTAGTATGGATGTCTTTATCACTAAACTGCGTAAAAAACTAAAAAAGGACGAAACCATTCAGATTATAAATGTTAGAGGGTTTGGTTATAAATTGACTGTTTGAACATTGTAGACTTTTCAAGTTTTAAAAACCTAATACTCTAGCAAGAAAGTGGTTCAATTTTTGTACTTTTCTCGTTCGTATGAGAGCGCCTATTTATATCTTTTTTTTATTTAGTGTTTCATTGTTCTCCCAAGAACAAATTTCAGCTAGCATTATGGATTCAACATCCATTAAAGTCGAGAGGATTTTTGGCGTAGATACTTTTGGCACACTATATTACTCAACTGAAGATCATACGTTTCACAAAAAAGCAAAAGACACTACTATTACCTATTCCAATTTTCAACTTGGTGAGATTACGTCTGCAAACACTTTTAACCCTTTAAAAATCAATCTTTTTTATCGAGATTTCAATACTGTTATCATTTTAGACAACCGATTGGCCGAGATTTTTAAGATTGACTTTAACACCGTACAGCCTTATAAAAATGTCAGCTTTGTTTCTACAGGCTTTGACAATACGCTTTGGATTTTTAATCAAGATTTACAGCAGTTAGAATTATATGATTACAAAATCAATAAAGTACGATTAAAAACGGTGCCAGTGCAGTCCGACGTATTGGACCTTAAAAGCGATTATAACAATTGCTACATGCTTACCGAAAACTACCTTTACGTTTACAGTTACTTCGGAAGTTTAATTTCTAAACACAAAAATGAAGGTTACGAGAGTTTAGCTTTTAGTAAAGCACATTTAATTCTAAAAAAAGAAAATTCATTACATATTTTATCAAAGACGGGTAATAAAATTCAACCGATTAAGCATCCATATTTGTTAATAAATCAGTTTTTGGTAACCAATGAAACCTTGTATATTTACGACGACGAAATTCTACGTCGATACCAACTTAAACTAGAATAAATTATGCATGTTGCTGTTGCAGGAAATATAGGAGCTGGAAAAACTACGCTCACAAAATTACTAGCCAAACATTACAAATGGGAAGCGCAATTAGAAGACGTTGTTGACAACCCTTATTTAGATGATTTTTACAATCAGATGGAACGTTGGAGCTTTAATTTACAAGTCTATTTCTTAAACAGTAGATTTCGTCAGGTCAACCAGATTCATAATAGTGGAAAGGATATTATACAAGATAGAACCATCTATGAAGATGCTCATATTTTTGCACCCAACCTTCATGCCATGGGATTAATGACCAATCGCGATTTTGAAAATTATTCCTCTCTATTTGAATTGATGGAATCGTTTGTAAAAGGTCCGGATTTATTGATTTATTTACGTAGTTCTATCCCAAATCTCGTTAACCAAATCCATAAACGTGGTCGCGATTACGAAAACACCATTAGCATAGATTACCTAAGCCGATTAAATGAGCGTTACGAAGCTTGGATTACCAAATACGACAAAGGCAACTTACTTATTATAGATGTAGACCATCTAGATTTTGTGGCTAATCCTGAAGATTTGGGTGGTATTATCAATAAAATTGACGCACAGATTCATGGTCTGTTTTAATCTTATGAATTAAGTAACACAATTTCAGTTTAAATAGTTTTATTTTTACATCAATGAAATTGTACAATTCCAAATTTTACCATCGTGACCTATCGTGGCTACGCTTTAACCATCGTGTGCTACAAGAAGCAACTGACAAGAGAAATCCGCTTTATGAACGCATAAAGTTTCTAGCTATTTTCTCTTCAAATCTTGATGAATTTTTTAGAGTAAGGGTTTCAGACATTAGGCAAATTAAAAGTTTAAAAAAGCCTTTAAGAAAAAAACTTATCACTAAACCCAACAAGGTTTTAAAGGAAATTAAAAAGCAAGTCCATAAGCAACAAGAGGAATTTGGTCATATATTTAAGAATGAAATAATTCCAGATTTAGAAAAAGAAGGTATTGTTTTAATTGACTACCATGCGTTTACAGATTCTCAAAAACAAATAGCAAAAACCTATTTTGAAGAACAGTTAAAACCTCTTTTAGATCTAGAAAATTCATTTCATAAGAACCCGGAATCTATTTTTGTTGAAAATGAAGCATCCTACTTAACTACTCTATCGAATGGAGAACTTCAACTCGTAAAAATCCCAGATTCCGAGCCTCGATTTTTTACGTTTCCTACAAAAAACGGCAAGCACTACATCACCTTTATTGACGATATTTTAAAATACAATCTCGGCGAAAACCATCCTGAAGATGAAGTCACTTACTATGCCTTGAAAATTTCACGTGATGCGGAATTATATATTGAGGATGAGTTTTCAGGAAATTTAATGAATAAGATTAAAAATTCGTTACCAAAAAGAGATAAAGGTCAACCAACACGTGTTCTCATCGATAAAAGAATGCCAGAGGAATTTCAGGATGTATTGAAAGAGGCTTTGGATATTTACAATGCGGACTTGGTTATGGGTGGCAGGCATCATAATTTTAAGGATTTCTTTGCCTTCCCTAATCCTACTGAAAAAGATTTATCGTTTAAAAAACTAGAGCCATTACCGCATCCTATACTATCAAGTACAGAAAATATTTTTGATGCAATAGATAAAAAAGATCAATTACTCCATTATCCTTATCAGCAATTTGACCCTGTAATTAATTTGGTTGAAAATGCTGCAGAAGATGCAACGGTAACTACCATTAAAATGACGCTCTATAGATTGGCAGACGAATCTCGATTAAATACTGCCATTGCCAAAGCTGCAAAAAATGGAAAAGAAGTCATTGTGTTTATTGAAATAAAAGCCAGATTTGACGAGCAGAACAATCTTAAATGGGGTAATATTTTCAAAAAAAATGGTGCTACGGTAATCTATAGCTATCCTGATATAAAAGTTCATTCTAAGATTTTATACATTGAGCGGTTGGTAAATGACAAGAAGAAACGCTACGCTTATATTAGTACAGGAAATTTTAATGAAAAAACCGCAGAGCTCTATACGGATTTTGGACTTCTCACAGCTCATAAAAAAATAACCAAAGACTTAAACAAAGTATTTTTAGTTTTACAAAAGGTCACTATAGTCCCCAAAACTAAAAGGCTATTAGTCTCTCCTTACACTACAAGAAACAAGCTTGAAAAATTAGTTAATGCAGAAATAGAGCATGCTAAAAATGGTAACAAGGCCTATATAATTTTGAAGATGAATAGCCTACAAGACAAATCCATGATTGAGTATCTTTATAAGGCAAGTAATGCCGGAGTGCAAATAAAGCTAATCGTTAGAGGCATCTGTAGTCTTGTCCCAGGCATTAAAAATCAAAGCGAAAATATTGAGATTATAAGTATTCTAGATCGATTTCTAGAACATGGACGTGTTTATATTTTTGGCAATGGTGGTGACGAAAAAATTTACATAGGTTCTGCAGATTGGATGACCAGAAACCTAAGCCATCGTATAGAAGTACTGACACCTATCTACGATAAGGATGTGCATAAGACCTTAAGAGACTTAATAGAAATACAGTTAAGTGACAACACAAAGGCCAGAATTATAGATGCTGAACAGAAAAATGAATACGTCGACAATTCCAAGAAAAAGGTAAGGTCACAATATGCTACTTATGAGTATTTTGAGAATAAGCTTTAATAAACAAGCTATTGTATAAATCCATTTTTTCTAGCATGGTCAATGGCTTGAGCACTTTTTTCAACCATTAAAACTTGTGTGGTTTTATAGTTTTCTATCAACCCTTTTACCCTTACCATTTTTTTCTTATGCTTCACACTTCTTAAATAAATGGCTAATATTCTGTCTGGAAACTCTTCGGCAATCTCCATGTATATATCTGGATCGTGCTCACCACTATCACCAATTAAAATAAAAGGTAAATCAGGATAAGTTTTTAGAAGATTAAGAATTTCCTTTTGCTTTTGTGGCTTTTCATCCAATGATTTTCTTTTCAAGAAATTACTTAGACTTCGTAATAAAATTGGCCCCTTAGGAAAATTGTTCTGTCTCAAAAACAATTCTAGATAACGATATAAATTCCATGGGCTGTGGCTTACATAAAAAATCGGGTTGGCATTTTTTCCAGAAGCTCCTCTGTGGAGTCTGTGATAGAAATCAGCTGCACCTTCTAACGGACTTCTATTTTTGGCGTGTTTAAAAATTGAATTGTAAACCACTCTCCACTTTAACATAGAAACTACACCTGTATGCAAAATGGTATCGTCTATATCACTAGCAACACCAAATTGTGAGGTAGTGGACGGAATTAATATTTCACCAGGAAACCTATTTTCATTCTGTATGGTTCGTTTAATATTGACATCACTGTACGAGAGCTCAAAAGACAGCCATCCTTCTTCATTGGTCAGCTTCTTTAAATCTTGGAGATTTGCTTCGACTTTGTAGTACCCATCATTGTCCGTAACTCCCTTTAAAATTTTATTATTGGGCAGTTTAATATTAATATCAACATTTTTGATTTCATCGGTTTCAAAACGTTTCCATGTATTAACAATAAGGTGCCATATATGCTGGTCTTCCAGGTCAATAGATTCGTCCTCCAAAGCTCTTCCGCGTGCATAAAAATGCGAATCCGTGCCATAACCCTGAAATGCAATTATTTGTAATGGATCTTTTTTTAACCAGCCCAATGAAATCAAATTTTAAAAATTTCAAGATACTAAAATCCGTATATACGAAATAATAATACAAACTAAATAACTTAATAAATGTTAAAAATTATCGAAGTTATCTAAGTTCATAATTTTTCAAAGTATTTTAGTAGCAACACAAACATCAAGAACTATACTCAAACCATCTCAATTCATGAAGAATCTTATTCTCCTTCTATCTTTTTGCCTATCATTCTGTTTTTTAAATGCTCAAACTGATAGAGAAAGTAATACACCAACACCCAACTATAGAGCCGCTGCTAAATACTCACCAACTAATTTAGGGAAATTGGTTCACTCTACTTCTGTTAGGCCGCATTGGTTAAAAAATGGCAACCGCTTTTGGTACCAATATAAAACCACAGAAGGTTCTAAATACTACATTGTTGATGCCGATAAGCGAAGCAAAAAAGAACTGTTTGACAATGAAAAAATGGCAAGATGGCTTACCGAAATAACCAAAGATCCTTATGACGCAAAGCATTTACCACGCTTTAATTTTGAGTTTGTAAAAAACGAAACAGCGATACGGTTTTATGTTACCTCAACTGAAAAAGTAGAAGAAGAAAAAGAAGTTGAAAACGAAGGTGAAAATGGAGAAGAAGAAACCGATTCTACTAAAACCAAGAAAAAGAAAAAGGGTAAACCAAAAATGGTAAATAAAGTTTATCATTTTGAATATGTTCTTGGCAGTAATAACTTAACTGTTTTAAGCAATAAAAAGAAAGGTAAAGAAGAGTGGAGAAAATGGGCAAATATTGCTCCTGACAGCTCTGTAGTCTTGTTCTCAAAGAACTATAATTTGTATTGGATGGATAAAGAGAACTTTCTGAAAGCCGTCAAAAACGAAAAAGACAGCACAATAGTTGAAAACCAATGGACTACAGACGGAGAACTATATTATTCTTATGGAGGAAGTAGCGGAAGAGGTGAAACCAACGAGTCCATGAAGAAAAACAAAGACAAACGACAACGTATTTATGGTCTATGGTCACATGATTCTAAAAAGTTTGTGTTTCAACGAACAGATTCAAGACACATAAATGAGTTATGGGTTATCAATACCACGGCGAGCAAAAGACCAACTTTAGAAACCTATAAATATCACATGCCAGGTGAAGATGAATTTTACAAAACTGAACTTCATGTTTTTGATATGCCCACCAAAAGTAGCTTACAGGTTCAATTAGATACAGTAAAACAACAAAGTGTCCAAGTCTATAGAGAACCCTTGAAAAAATCAAATTACGATGATGATTTTAACCCTGCCTTGCTACTCTCAAAAAAAGGAAAAATTTATTATAACACAATCAGTAGAGACCGAAAAAAGCTTGATATCTGTGTCGCTGATATAAATACCGGAGAATCTAAAGTATTGATAGAAGAGCGATTTAATACCTATATAGAATCACGTCCCTTAGTATTATTAAATGATGAAACAGAAATGTTGCATTGGGCAGAACGCACAGGCTGGGCACATTATTACCTCTATGATATTAATGGAAACTTAAAAAATCAGATAACTAATGGTTCTTTTCATGTTGAACGTGCTATTGGAGTAGATGATGAATCGCGTACACTTTACTTCACAGCTCATGGTATACCAAAAGACCAAGATCCATATTACGAACATTTATATAAAGTTAATTTAAATGGGTCTGGCTTGAAAGCATTGAATCCTGGTAACTTTAACACAAGAACAGATATGGCTGACTCCAATGATTTTTTTGTTAGCAATTATTCAAGGGTTAATACAGTGCCAAAATCAGAATTGAGAAACAGTGCAGGCAAGGTAGTTTTGGAGTTAGAGGAAGCTGATTTGTCACAACTTATGGCAACGGGTTATAAATTTCCAGAACCTTTTAAAATGAAAGCTGACGATGGTATTACGGATATTTACGGAGTAATGTATAGACCTTTTGAAATGGATTCTACTAAAAAATACCCTTTACTGGAATATGTATATCCAGGCCCTCAAACTGAAGCGGTCAATAAATCTTTCTCTGTACGTATGGATAGACTAGACCGTATGGCACAGGTAGGATTTATTGTTGTAACCATGGGTAATCGTGGTGGTCATCCTGATCGTTCTAAGTGGTACCATAATTATGGCTATGGAAATTTAAGGGATTACGGCTTAGCAGATAAACGTCACGTAGCAGAACAGCTAGCTGATAAGTATGATTTTATCGACATTGAGAAGGTTGGAATTTACGGGCACTCTGGTGGTGGTTTTATGAGCACCGCAGCTATTTTGGTTTATCCAGATTTCTTTAAAGCAGCTGTGTCTTCAGCTGGTAATCATGATAATGCTATTTATAATAGCTGGTGGAGTGAAACGCACCATGGAGTACAAGAAGAAACTGATGAAGATGGTAATACCAAATACAAGTATCTTATAGACAACAATCAATCACTTGCCGATAACCTAAAAGGAAAATTAATGTTGATTACGGGAGATGTAGATAACAATGTTCACCCTGGTGGTACTATTAGAATGGCCAATGCTTTAATAAAAGCCAACAAACGTTTTGACTTTATGTTAATGCCAGGACAGCGTCATGGTTTTGGAAGTATGACGGAATACTCCTTTTGGCTAAGAGCAGATCATTTTAGCAAACATCTTTTAGGAAAAGAAGCTACCGAAGTAGATATTACGGAAATAAACAGGGATAAACCTAAAACTAAATCCTAGTATTAAAAAAACCAGGATTCAGGCCAAAGGAACATAACTAGTAATCCGAAAGCGATTGTGAGTCCAAAAGAAATAATAATCCATTTCATTATTTCTTTGGCACCAAGCACTATAGCCATAACTCCTTTAAAGAGCATATTAGAGAGCCCTGCCAATAGTATAAGTTTCCACCCTACGGTAGCTTTTAGAGTCCCTTCCATTATCAATTGGGATAATGATAGTGTTATGGCGTCAACATCTGTTAAACCACTAATAATTGAAATAATATACAACGCATTATTACCAAATTTTTCTTTGGTAAATGCTACAGCCAAGAGTATAAAACCATAGAGCAATCCAAAAACCAATGCACTTTTAAACTGTGCTGGGTTTTTAGGTTCAGGCATTTTTTCTTCTTCTGAATCTTTTTTATTGATTAGATAGAAAAGAGCGACTGCAGTCAACGCCATAAAAATAATTACTGCTCCTATAGGTACAGCAATAATATTGAGGTACTGCGGAATAACTACACCAACTTCAAACAAAACTCGCACAAAAGATATGGCTGATGCTGTCACAATTACAAACACAGCCGTTTTGCTAATTGACGCATTATCTGCAGTTTTCCTCGCATAACTAACCGTCGTTGCCGTACTGCTTATTAAACCACCCAAAATACCATTTGAGATTACACCTACCTTTTTCCCTACGAACTTGTAAATAAAGTAACCCACAACACTAATGCCCACAATTAATGTAATCATTAACCAGATATTCCGAGGATTGATAACATCGTAAGGCCCAAAGGTTTTATCAGGAAGAATTGGCAAAATGACTAAACTTATACCAGCCAAAGTCATTATTGCAGATAAATCTTTCTCCTTAAGATTTTCTATAAATTCGTGTAAATGTTCTTTAACATACAATAAAATGGCAACAGAAGCACCTATAAGAACACCAATAAGTTGACTTCCCATAACAAGATAAGCACCAACGGCAAACATCAATAAAGCCGCAACCTCTGTAGTTTGACCAATGTCTGCTTGATTGAGTTTTTTAAGTTTTATATAATTAGCCATCAAAAGCATTGAAGCCATACATAAACCCAATACAGGAAGAATAAATGGATTGTCAAACTCTCGTGTTAGCAATCCAGAGATGGTACCAAGAACAGTTATAAGTGTAAAAGTTCGCACTCCTGCCATATGGTTATCAGTTTTTTCACGTTGCAATCCAACCAATAGCCCTAAACCAAAGGCAATACCTAATGTCGATAAATCTGAATAATCCATATGTCTTTTTTGGCTATTAGAA
Source organism: Winogradskyella ouciana (assembly GCF_965284585.1). NCBI lineage: Bacteria > Pseudomonadati > Bacteroidota > Flavobacteriia > Flavobacteriales > Flavobacteriaceae > Winogradskyella > Winogradskyella ouciana. The sequence goes on along the minus strand of NZ_OZ260095.1, from coordinate 1,682,658 downwards.
AATTACACATTTCTGACGAAATTTAGAGCAAATCCAAAAAACATCTCGTTTCAATAACTAAATTTATTAACGTAAACGATAAAAAAAGCCTCATCAATGATGAGGCTTTAAACTATAAACTGGTCAGTAATAATTATTAGTTATTTACATCTTCCTTTACTTCTTCAATTACTTTCTTGACTTTTACCTCTACATCTTCCGAAGCTTCATTCATGGCGTCTAATTTAGCTTCAACCTCTTCTTTAGTTCCTTCAAAAGTTTGAGTGTCCGTAGACTCTTCTCCATATTTAGAAGTTACAGTTGTAACCACAGCTTTAACGGTTCCGTCATCATTGCTCTCCATATTTACCTTTACTTCCTTAGATATTTCCATTTTTTCAACGTCCATATTATTAGAAGCATAAGCAGACAAATCGTCTGAAGATAGTGCAATACTTGGCGCTATTACCAATGCCACAACAGACATTAACTTCAATAAGATATTTAACGAAGGACCTGAAGTATCTTTGAATGGATCACCAACGGTATCCCCAACTACAGCAGCTTTATGAGCCTCTGTTCCTTTTCTGCCTTCTTCTTCAATAGTCTTCTTAGCATTATCCCAAGCACCACCTGCATTCGATTGGAAAATTGCCATAAGCACACCACAAGTTGTTACACCTGCCAAAAGCCCACCTAACATTTCGGCACCTCCAATAAAACCAACTGCTACTGGAACAACGATTGCCAGTAAACCTGGTAATACCATTTCCTTAATTGATGCTTTTGTAGAAATATCAATACATTTTCCATAATCTGCAACACCATCTGCATCATCAAATATTTTTCTATCTGCTTCAGATGCTTTAGACATATCACTATCATATTTACGCATTACTTCTAAAGCAGCCTTTAATTGTGGAATATCTCTAAACTGACGACGAACTTCTTCAATCATTGCCATAGCAGCACGACCAACAGCATTCATGGATAAGGCTGAGAATACAAATGGTAGCATACCACCAACTAATAATCCAGCCATGATTTTTGGCTGAGATACATCAATGGCAATTACGCCAGCTGTCTGCATAAAAGCGGCAAATAATGCCAATGCCGTCAATGCAGCAGAAGCAATTGCAAAACCTTTTCCAACAGCCGCAGTTGTATTACCAACAGCGTCTAATTTATCTGTACGCTCACGAACTTCACTCGGTAATTCTGCCATTTCAGCAATACCACCTGCATTATCACAAATTGGTCCATAAGCATCTACAGCCAATTGAATACCTGTATTTGCTAACATACCTACAGCTGCGATTGCGATACCATATAAACCAGCAAAATGATGAGAAATAATAATAGCTGCAGCTATTAAAATAATAGGAATAGCTGTAGACATCATCCCAACACCTAAGCCTGCTATAATATTAGTTGCACTACCAGTTTCTGATTGTTTAACAATAGAGTTTACCGGTTTTTTACCTGTAGCCGTATAATATTCGGTTATTTTCCCAACTGCTAAACCAGCTATTAAACCAGCTATTACAGCAATAAATACTCCTAAAGATGTGTACTCTACTCCATTTAAATTAAATGTCTCTGGTATAAACTCTTGAATTAAAAAGTAGGTTGCAACAGCCATTAAACCTGCTGAACCAAATTCTCCAATATTTAATGCTGTTTGAGGGTTTCCTCCATCTTTTACTTTTACAAAAAACGTACCTACTATAGACATTATAATACCAACAGCTCCAAGAACTAAAGGTAAATATACCGCTCCTAAGCCATCAAAACTGGGAGTTATAATAACAGCACCTAATACCATAGTACCTATAATAGAACCAACATACGATTCGAATAAATCTGCTCCCATACCAGCAACATCACCTACATTATCACCAACATTATCTGCAATTGTTGCAGGATTCAAAGGGTGGTCTTCAGGAATACCAGCTTCCACCTTACCAACTAAATCAGCACCTACATCAGCCGCTTTTGTATAAATACCGCCACCAACACGTGCAAACAAAGCAATTGAAGATGCACCTAAAGAAAATCCTGAAAGTACATTTAGTACCATACCTAAATTTTCTGAACCAGGCCACATGCTTTGATATATTGCAAATAAGCCACTTAATCCTAAAATACCTAAGCCTACAACACCTAAGCCCATTACTGATCCACCTGCAAAAGCAACTTCTAATGCTCTACCTAAAGACGTTCTCGCAGCTTGTGTGGTTCTAACATTTGCTTTAGTAGCAACTTTCATCCCAATAAATCCAGCCAAAGCTGAACAAATCGCTCCAACTATAAATGATATTGCTACCATCCAGTTTGAGCCTTCTTCATTACTTCCCTTAAAGAACAATAATACTGCTACCGCTACAACAAAAATTGCCAAAACTTTATATTCAGCTTTTAAAAAGGCCATTGCACCATCAGCAATGTTTTTGGCTATACGTGCCATTTTATCACTTCCTTCATCTTGTTTGTTTACCCAAGCACTCTTAATGAATACAAATAGTAATGCCAAAATTCCAAAAGCTGGCAAACCTTTAATTAATAATTCCATATTGATATGTGTTAGTTTAGTTAATTTTTAACGTTGCCAAAAATAGAAAAATATACCTGATAAAAAAAGCCACCTTAAATTAAAGGTGGCTCAACACTATTGATGTTATTTTATCAATATCGTAATTATATTGTGAAAGTTCTGTTTTTCTTATGTTCACTAGCTTCGTAACGATCTATACATTTGTTGAGAATATCGTAAGCCTCTTCAGCATTTCCCCAACCGCCAACATCAACTTTCTTTTTCTCTAAATCCTTATAAACCTGAAAGAAATGGGTTATCTCTTTCATTCTGTGCGGATTTAAATCCATAATATCCATGTAGCTGTTCCAAATAGGATCGCTTACAGGTACACACACCAGTTTCTCATCTGGCCCTTTTTCATCTGCCATATGAAATACACCGATAGGTTTTACTTCCACCACGCACATAGGAAATGTTGGCTCTGTTCCCATTACCAAAACATCTAAAGGGTCACCATCTAATGCCAAAGTTTCTGGTATAAACCCATAATCTCCTGGATACATCATTGATGAAAATAACATTCTATCGAACCGTATTTTATTCAACACAAAATCGTATTCATATTTATTACGGCTACCTTTTGGTATTTCTATTAATACATCGAAGGTCAGTTTTTTAGGCTTAGTCATATTCTCTATTTTTTTAAGGGGCTGCAAATATATAACTTCGATACAGTTATACCTAATGAAAACGCAAATAGTGAACAGGGTTAAAAGTAGAATCCAAAACTTCCTGTTACGCCGAATTTTCTAGCATCAGGGTTATCTAAATAGTTACCTCTAAAATTAAAATCTATACGTAATATCTTAAAGATATTTGCGACTCCAAAACTGTACTCGTAATACACTCTAGAGTCTGGTGCAACCAGTGGAAATTCTACTGGATTTCCAGTAGTGCTTAATGCAATATTCTCATCTGACAATTCTCCCCAAACACCTCTAATACTTGCAATAGCCCTTAAATTGTATTTTTTTAAGAATGGAATACGAGAGAACAATCGTCCATTAAAATTATGCTCTATATGCATCGATGTGTAGGTGTCGGTTACGAACTCATAAAAATCGAGTTGAGAGAATGTATTATAAATTGAAAAATACGTTTGATTACCTGGCACAACACTTAGCAAAGCCAAAGGCACTTCACCAAAGGTTTTACCCATTTCTATGGATGTGGTTAAACGACCAAAGCCTCCAACCTGCCATGGTTGTATATATGAGAACTGTAGTTTTGTATAATCAAAATCGCTATCAAACCAATCACGATCACCTCTGGTAACCTGAGCAAATAGTTTAGCGAAATTATCATTCTTTGTTTTTCGTTCTACACCAAAACCCGTCATTTCTCGTTTTGGGTAGAAGTTTAGTGAGAGTCGAGTTTCAAACTGTTTTACTTCAGAGGAGATTCCTGTAGGTGATTCAGGATCATTAAAATCCAAGCTAAAAGTTGGTGATGCTGATCGTACATTTCTAAAACTTCCGTCTAAACGCACCACAAAATTTCGGGAAGGCTCAATAGACATACCCAAATTGGTCAGCTTTATATTGCTGAGTTTATCATTAGCTCCTGTATTTATAACTGAAGATGACGCTAAACTTCTTCCCAGCACATCCGTAGAACTTGTTAAACTTGCTCCAATTTGCTCCACATCCCTTCGCGTACCACCAAATAAGGTCAATCGGCTTTTTTTATCCAACAACCATTTACCTGATAAACCGTATTTAAACTTATTGTCTCTAAAGCCGTATGCCAAAAATCCTTCGAGTCTCCATGGGTCATTTGGACCAAAATACGTTCTTCCGCCAGTTCTTAACCGTAAACCCTCTACTTCGTTAAAACCAAAAGTTGAAAAGATCGGTCCATAATCGAAATTTATACTTGGAAACTCAACATAGCCAGAAGCCAAAATGCTCCCTATATTATAAAGTCGCTTGAATTTTTTTACGGTTTTAAGCGTGTCCAACATTTTATAGACACCTTTTTCATCTTTATTTAACGCTTCTAGTCTGTTCTTTTCCCAAAAATCATCTTCCCTATTATAAACATCTTTATCATAATTATAAACTTCTTTGTCATAGAAATCTTCATCCTTTGGCTGGTTAAATTGATAGTTATCATATAGAGTTGTTCGTTTTCCATAAACACCTCTAGACTTTTCTTTTTTGTTTAATGCAAAATCCGACAAGAAATAATCGCGTTTGATTAGGAATACAGAATCGTTCAGCACCTCAAATTCTTGTTCAATATAAATCTCCTTAACCCAATTAATATTGGCGCTTTTTGAAGCCTGCATATTAATTTCTTTTATCGCATAGGTAGAATCGTTAACCCAAAAATCTCCTTTAAAGGTCAACTCATTTTTTCGTCTAGGATAATAGATAATATTATAGCACCATTTATTGTCGATGTAAGCACTGTCTGAAAGCACATAGTTATAGGTTTGCACACCTGTTCTACTCAATGGGCTAACAAAACTCTTGTCAAAAAACTTTAGGTAATTATCATAGACATTATAGTCTGAATATAAATCATCAACAAAGTCTATTATAACCTGGTTGTTACTAAAACCAGAATTTTTATTGCCCAATAAATCCTCTCGTTTTTCATTAAGGACATTATCACCATAAACTTTTTTTACAGACTCATTTAAAAAGATTGGTAAGTATGTTTTACCTGTTACAGAAGATGTGTCCACTTCTTCAAACACAAACTCCATACCCTTAAAAAGTTTACTTTTAATCAGCGAACTATCTATAGTATTGAGATCAAACTCTACTTTTTCATATTGGTCATACTCATACTGCTTAAATTGACTCAATCCATTTTGTCGTTTACGTTCCCATATTTTTTGCAGAATACGGATCGCAGGATTTTCAGAAGCTTTTTTAGATTGCTTTCCTGTTACAATAACCACCTCATCTAAAGACGAAGCCTCTTCTTTTAGAATAAATTTTAAATCGTAGTTAACTTTTTTAGTAAGTGGAACTTCTAAAATTTCGAAACCAATGAAGGACACTATTAAGGTTTCCCATGTTTCATCAGATTCTAAATAGAACTTTCCATCTTCATTGGTTATAGTACCTTCTGTTGAGCCTTTGAATAGTACATTAGCAAAAGGAATTGGGTCGTTGTTTTCATCATAGACATAACCGCTCACTTTCGTTTGAGCAAAAGCCGTTATAATTCCAAAAAACAAAAAGAGTATAAGTAGTTTCTTTTTCATAATAAAAAAACTTCATCAACTATTGTGCAAAACTTACACTTTACTTGATGAAGTTTATATAACGCAAAAAGTTGCGCTTTATTTGTACATAACTTTTTTCACCGCTTTTATAACGTCTTCACTATTTGGCAACCATTCTTCTAAAAGCACAGGTGAATATGGTGCTGGTGTATCAGCTGTATTTATTTTTACCACAGGAGCGTCCAGGTAGTCAAAAGCTTCTGATTGCACTAAATACGTAATTTCGGTTGCTACATTACCAAAAGGCCAGGCTTCTTCTAAAACCACTAATCTATTTGTCTTTTTTACAGACTCCAAAATAGCTTTTCTATCCATAGGACGAATAGTTCGTAAATCTATGATTTCACAAGAGATACCTTCTTTTTCTAATTCGTCTGCTGCCTTGTAAGCTTCCTTTATAATTTTCCCGAAAGACACAATAGTAACATCTGTCCCTTCACGTTTAATATCCGCTACACCAATTGGCAAAATATACTCACCTTCTGGCACTTCACCTTTATCTCCGTACATCTGCTCACTCTCCATAAAAATAACAGGATCGTCATCTCTTATTGCTGCCTTTAATAAGCCTTTGGCATCGTAAGGATTGGATGGTACGATTACTTTTAAACCTGGAGTATTAGCGAACCAATTCTCAAATGCTTGCGAGTGCGTTGCTCCCAATTGACCTGCAGAAGCCGTTGGACCTCTAAAAACAATAGGGCATTTAAATTGTCCACCAGACATTTGCCTAATCTTTGCGGCATTATTTATAATTTGATCAATTCCAACTAAAGAGAAGTTAAAGGTCATATATTCAACGATTGGTCGATTTCCTGTCATGGTAGACCCAATAGCAATGCCTGCAAAACCAAGCTCTGCAATGGGTGTATCTATAACTCGCTTTGCACCAAACTCATCTAACATGCCTTTAGATGCTTTATAAGCACCATTATATTCTGCCACTTCCTCACCCATAAGATAAACGCTCTCATCTCTACGCATTTCTTCGCTCATGGCTTCACAAACGGCCTCTCTAAATTGAATTGTCTTCATACTCTTGTTCTTAAACGAAAAACAAAAGTAAGCATAATTGAAAAACTAAATAAATCAAAATTCTTTAAAATTTACTATGCATGCATAGTAAATATTCAAAATAAAATAATTACCTTCGTATCCGCAATATTTAGGGCTATTTTTTACACTAAAAGTTAAAAATAATACAGATTAACAACCATTATGTTGCGAAAACGTTTTAGTGTAAAGGAATTACAATTTAAAAATTAAATAATATAAAGAATATGAAGATTTTAGTATGTATTAGCCATGTACCAGATACAACTTCAAAGATTAATTTTACTGATGGTGATACCAAGTTCGATACCAATGGTGTACAGTTTGTGATTAACCCAAATGATGAGTTTGGCTTAACACGTGCAATGTGGTTTAAGGAAAAGCAAGGTGCTAGTGTAGATGTCATTAACGTAGGTGGAGCAGAAACAGAACCAACGCTAAGAAAAGCTTTGGCTATTGGTGCTGACACTGCAATTAGAGTTAACACTCCTGCTACAGACGGTTTTTCTGTAGCTAAACAATTAGCGAATGTGGTAAAAGAAGGTGGTTACGATTTGGTAATAGCTGGTAGAGAATCTATTGATTGTAATGGCGGCATGGTACCAGGAATGTTAGCTGCAATGATTGATGCAAACTTCGTTGCCAATTGCATTGGTTTAGAAATTGACGGCACAAACGCTAAAGCGGTTAGAGAGATTGATGGTGGAAAAGAAACCGTTAGTACGTCTTTACCTTTAGTTATTGGAGGACAGAAAGGATTAGTTGAAGAGAGTGATCTTCGTATTCCTAATATGAGAGGTATTATGATGGCACGTAAAAAACCATTGAATGTGGTTGAGCCTACCGATGTCAGTGCTGAAACCAAATCAGTAAGCTTTGAAAAGCCAGCTCCAAAAGGCGCTGTTAAACTGGTTGAGCCAGATAATTTAGATGAATTAGTGAACTTACTTCATAACGAGGCTAAAGTAATTTAAAGCCTACCCTAACCCTTCCAAAGGAAGGGAACAATTGAGGATAAAAAATTATAATGTCACACTGAGCGCGGTCGAAGTGTAACTTACGAAAAACAAAAAATTATGTCAATACTAGTATATACAGAATCAGAAAACGGAAAATTTAAGAAAGCAGCTCTAGAGGTTGTATCTTATGCTAAGGCCATTGCAGACCAAATGGGAACTTCAGTTACTGCCGTAGCTGTCAATGCAGACAACGCTGATAGCTTAGGGAATTACGGAGCATCCAAAGTGCTTTCAGTAAAGAATGATGGTTTAGGTAAATTCAATGCCAAAAAATATGCTGCTATTTTAGAGCAAGCTGCAAAGCAAGAAGATGCTAAAGTTGTAGTCGTAAGCTCTAGCGCAGATAGTAAATATTTGGCTCCACTTTTAGCGGTTGAATTAAACGCAGGCTATGTTTCTAACGTCGTTGAAGCACCATCAAGCACATCTCCTTTTACAGTTAAGCGTACCGCTTTTACTAACAAAGCTTTTGCTAATACCGAAATTACAACGGATATAAAGATTGTTGGGTTATCTAACAATTCTTTTGGTGTTGTTGAATCTGGCGGCAGTGCTTCAGTAGAAGATTTTTCTCCATCAATACCAGAATCTGGAGTGACGGTAGAGTCAATCGATAAGGCCACAGATAAAGTAAGTATTGCCGATGCAGAAATCGTTGTGTCTGGAGGAAGAGGTCTTAAAGGCCCTGAAAACTGGGGAATGGTTGAAGAACTTGCAGAAGTTTTGGGAGCAGCAACGGCATGCTCTAAACCTGTATCGGATTTAGGCTGGAGACCTCACAGTGAGCACGTGGGGCAAACAGGTAAACCTGTAGCTTCTAACTTATATATTGCCATTGGTATCTCTGGTGCCATTCAGCACTTGGCAGGTATCAACGCCTCTAAAGTAAAAGTTGTAATTAATACAGATGCTGAAGCGCCTTTCTTTAAAGCTGCTGATTACGGAGTTGTTGGTGACGCCTTTGAAGTTGTACCAAAACTAACAGAAAAATTAAAAGCTTTTAAAGCAGAAAACGCATAATTTTAGTAACTTGTAATATTCATAAGGACTGTTTAAATTGGCATAAAATCGAAATCTGCTAAAGCAGTTTGGTAAAGTCCTAATTTAAACAGTTCTTTGTGTTTTATAAATTATGAGCTTAGTTCGTTTAAATATTAAAGGTATTTCTTACAGCCAAACCCAAAATGGTGCCTATGCCTTAATTCTTAATGAAGTTGATGGTGACCGTAAACTACCTATAGTTATTGGTGCATTTGAAGCTCAATCCATTGCCATTGCCCTAGAAAAGGAAATTCGTCCACCAAGACCGTTAACACACGATTTATTTAAAAACTTTGCCGATCGCTTTGATATAGTGGTGAAGCAGGTTATTATTCACAAATTGGTTGATGGTGTATTCTACTCAAGTTTGATTTGTGAGCGCGATAAAATTGAAGAAATCATTGATGCCAGAACCAGTGATGCTATTGCTTTAGCATTGCGTTTTCAAGCACCAATTTTTACTTATAAAAATATCTTGGACAAAGCAGGTATTTATCTTAAAGTCAATCCCAAAAAGGAAGACGAGGAACAAGATAGTATTCTGGTTGATGACATTATTGCCGAAGAAATTGAAGCGGCAGCAAGTGAGCAAGAAAGCTATAAAGACAAATCCCTAGAAGAACTTCACAGTCTCTTAGATGAAGCCGTAAATAATGAAGATTATGAAAAAGCTGCCAAGATAAGAGACGAAATTTCTAAGCGCTAACTAACATAACCTTTATGAATCATTTTTTCAGAGCCCTGATTGCTATTTTTATTGGACTTTCATCAATTACGGCACAAGAGCTTGAAAAGACATGGCAATTTGAAGCCATAGAAAATTCAGAAGGCAATTCACTTTTTAATATATCTGAAAACGATAGCATTGTTTTTAACAAAGGGGAATTTCAATATAATCTCGAAGCTAAAGATAATCTTGAAGCCTCAGGTGATTATATTTTTCAAAATAATCTCTTAGTATTTTATTACAACAAGCCTAATGATACTATAAGACGCTATAAAATTCAGGAATTAACGGACTCTACTCTTGTTTTTTCTGAAAATGGCACTTCTTATAAGTTTAAAACACTTACCTCAAGCGAAGTCGAAGTCATCGTTAATGAATTAACGGATTCTGACATTATCCCTAGTCAAGGTTTCTCTTTCAATAGTTTGTGGCGTGGTATTTTAGGAATGATTACCTTAATCTTCATCGCTTTTTTATTCAGTAGCAATAGAAAAGCTATTAACTGGAAGACTGTCGGTATTGGATTAGCGTTTCAACTTCTAATTGCAATTGGCGTTCTACGTGTAGGATTCGTAAAAACCGCTTTTGAATGGGTAGGAAGTCTTTTTGTAAGTGTCTTGGATTTTACAAGAGCTGGTAGTAAGTTTTTATTCGAAGGCTTGGTGGTTGATATGGATACCTTTGGATTCATATTCGCTTTTCAAGTGTTACCAACCATTTTATTCTTTTCAGCATTAACTTCTGTCCTGTTCTATTTGGGTATTATTCAAAAAGTGGTAAAAGCTTTTGGCTGGTTGTTAACAAAACTTCTTAAAATATCTGGCGCAGAGAGTTTGAGTGTAGCTGGTAACATTTTCTTAGGACAAACCGAAGCACCCTTACTTATAAAGGCTTATTTGGAAAAAATGAATAAGTCTGAGATTCTGCTCGTTATGATTGGTGGAATGGCAACCGTTGCAGGCGCTGTACTCGCTGCTTATATCGGGTTTTTAGGAGGAGATGATCCTGCTTTACGTTTAGTATATGCAAAACATTTGTTAGCAGCTTCAGTTATGGCAGCTCCAGGAGCTATTGTAATTTCTAAAATCTTATATCCACAAACCGAAGCTATAAATACAGATGTTAAGGTTTCACAAGAAAAAATTGGATCAAATTTACTAGATGCTATTGCCAATGGTACTACAGAAGGATTAAAACTTGCTGTAAATGTTGGAGCCATGTTATTGGTTTTTGTTGCCTTTATTGCTATGATCAATGGTATTTTAGGATGGGTTGGCGATGTCACCACGTTAAACGATTGGATGGCAGCTAACACGCCTTATCCTGAATTTTCATTGGAAGCCATTTTAGGAACCGTGTTTGCACCTCTAATGTGGCTCATTGGCGTAGCGAAAGAAGATATGATGATGATGGGACAACTGCTAGGCATTAAATTGGCTGCAAGTGAGTTTGTAGGTTATATTCAATTAGCAGACTTAAAAAACGTAGCCAATGCTACACACCTCACCTATGAAAAGTCTATAATTATGGCAACCTATATGCTTTGTGGTTTTGCAAATTTTGCATCAATAGGTATCCAAATTGGCGGAATAGGCTCTTTAGCACCAGGTCAGCGCAAACAACTTTCTAAATTCGGAATGAAGGCCTTAATAGGTGGTACCATTGCATCTTTGATTTCTGCGACTATAGCAGGAATGATAATTGGGTAATCCCCTTTGTCCTGCGGACATTTCCCCTAAGGGAAAAATAAACACTCGTTAATAACTTTTGATATTTGTTACTAGATATTTCGATTCAATAAGTATCATTTTAGTTAAATTCGTTTCCACAATATATTCTTAATTATAAGAAAGTTTCTTCCCTCTGGGAAGACGGAAGATGAGCTTATTATGAAACAATACCACGACTTAGTAAAACACGTTTTAGAAAACGGAAACGAAAAAGGAGATAGAACAGGTACAGGCACAAAAAGTGTATTCGGTTATCAAATGCGATTTGACCTCAGTCAAGGTTTTCCAATGGTAACTACAAAAAAGTTGCATTTAAAGTCTATCATTTATGAATTGCTTTGGTTCTTAAAAGGTGATACTAATACAAAATATCTAACAGAAAACGGAGTCCGTATCTGGAATGAGTGGGCTGACGAGAATGGCGATCTTGGACCAGTGTATGGCCATCAATGGCGTAATTGGGCTAGCGAAGATATTGACCAAATCAAAGAGGTAATCAAAACACTTAAGAATAATCCGAATAGTCGCAGAATGTTAGTTTCTGCTTGGAACCCTTCAGTTTTACCAGATACCTCTAAATCATTTTCACAAAATGTGGCCGATGGTAAAGCAGCTTTACCGCCGTGCCATGCGTTTTTTCAATTTTATGTAGCAAATGGTAAATTATCTTGTCAATTATACCAACGTAGTGCTGACATATTTTTAGGCGTACCCTTTAATATTGCATCTTATGCCTTATTTACCATGATGATGGCACAAGTTTGTGGTTACCAAGCTGGAGATTTTATTCACACGTTTGGTGATGCTCATATTTATAACAATCATATGGAGCAATTGGAGTTACAATTATCTAGAGATCCAAGGCCATTACCAAAAATGATTCTCAACCCAGAGGTAAAGGATATTTTCGACTTTAAGTTTGAAGATTTCACCTTAGTAGATTACAATCCGCATCCACATATTAAAGGTGTAGTAGCCGTATAAAACGCTACAACGTATTTTAGTAATGAAAAAAAGCGTCTCAGTACTGAGACGCTTTTTTTAGGCTAATAGCACATTAACAATTATAAATTCAATACTCCGTTCTCTGCTGCTGCAAAGTCATTCCAAGCATAGGTATCTGCTTGGTCATCATTGATGTATGTACCATCAACAACGTATCTAAACTCATACGTATTATTACTTTCTAAATCAACGGTTCCTTTAAATGTTCCGTTTTTTAATTTCTTTAATTCTGTAGCTTCAGTATTCCACTCGTTAAAGCTTCCAACAACCGCTACACTTTTTGCCTCCTCCGCAGGAACTGAAAATGTTACCTTACAAACCGGCTTACTTTTTAAATACTGCTTTTTAATTGCCATAATAATAGATTTAATTATGGGTCAAAACTATAAAAGAATCATAAACAATTTATAGTTTACTTTACTAATAATGAAAGAATTATCATTTTAATAAAATAACCTTTACTTTTTAGTAAACTACATAATTTTAAAGGTCTAAAATTATGAGATTAACAACCCAAAAACCCACGCTTATCCATTGATTATCAACTATATCGTTTTCGAAAAACATCCCAGTTCCATATTAAAAAAATACGATAACGTTTTAGTTAAAAAAAAGTATCTTTATACTATTAAATTTAAATTATGTTCGGAAAGAAAAAACAAGTTTCAACCATAGATAAAGACCAATTAGAGCTTATAGAAAACGCCCAAAAACGCATTAGACAAAAAAAGCGTTTGTACATTCATTTTGTTATCTTTTTAATTGGAGCTGTGTTCTTGATTTTGGCTAATACGGTTTTAGGTATAGGTAAAGACTTAACCATAGCTGGTATTGACTGGTTCGTATATGCCATTTTAGCTTGGTTATTCCTCTTTGCCTATCATTTTTTTAATGTTTTTATCACTAATAAATTTATGGGTAAGGATTGGGAAAAGCAACAACTCGATAAATTGGTGAGCCAGCAGAAAGAACGTATAGAAAAATTAAAGCAAGGCTTTCTTAAAGAAGAGACAAAACTAGCGCAATCCCAAGCTTATAACGAGGCTTCTGGTTCAAAGCCAACTAGCGAAAAAAAAAAGTTTAGAGAACTGACCATTATCGTAGCTGCAGGTGAAGACAATGCCATTGGCAAGGACAATGACCTTATCTGGCATCTTAGTGATGATTTAAAACGCTTCAAAAAATTAACCTCTGGCCACCATATTATTATGGGCAGAAAGACTTTTGAAAGCTTCCCAAAACCACTTCCCAATAGAACACATATTGTTATTACCAGACAGAAAGATTACAAAGTTCCTGACGGAGTTATTGTGGTCAATAACCTTGAAGATGCCATTGATGCTGCCAGAAAAGACAATCAACCTTTCATAATAGGTGGTGGTGAAATTTACAAACAGTCAATTAATTTAGCAGAAAAGCTTGAAATGACTCGTGTCCATTCAACCTTTAAAAATGCGGATACATTTTTTCCTGAGATCGATGACACCAAATGGAGAGAAGTTAGCAGAACAACCCATGATGCTGATGAAAAGCATAAATATGCATTTTCGTTTACCACCTATTTAAGAAAATAAATATTCCTATTTTTGCAGCATAAATTTTGATACACATGAACGCATATATATTTCCAGGTCAAGGAGCACAATTCTCAGGAATGGGTTTAGACCTTTACGAGAATTCACCATTAGCACAAGAACTGTTTGAAAAGGCCAATGATATCTTAGGTTTTTCAATTACGGACATAATGTTTGAAGGCTCTGCTGAAGACCTAAAAGAAACTAAGGTAACGCAGCCTGCTATCTTTTTACACTCTGTTATTTTAGCAAAGACTTTAGGTGACAGTTTTAAACCAGATATGGTTGCTGGTCACTCGCTTGGTGAATTTTCTGCTTTGGTTGCTGCTGGTGCCTTAACGTTTGAAGATGGTTTAAAACTAGTATCTCAACGTGCTCAAGCGATGCAAAAAGCCTGCGAGTTACAACCAAGTACAATGGCTGCGGTTTTAGGTTTAGATGATGATGTGGTTGAAAAAATATGCGCCACGACCGAAGGTGTTGTAGTAGCTGCTAATTACAACTGCCCAGGTCAATTAGTGATTTCTGGAGAAATTGATGCGATTAATAAGGCCTGTGAAACACTCAAGGAAGAAGGAGCAAGACGTGCTTTAGTCTTACCTGTTGGTGGAGCTTTTCATTCGCCAATGATGGAGCCAGCCAGAGAAGAATTGGCTGCTGCTATTGAAAACACAAACTTTAGTAAACCAAATTGTCCAATATATCAGAATGTTACAGCATCCGCAGTAACAGATGAAAATGAAATAAAAGCCAATTTAATTTCCCAATTAACAGCACCTGTACGTTGGACACAATCTGTACAGCAAATGATTGCTGATGGAGCCACACATTTTACAGAAGTCGGGCCAGGTAAAGTTTTACAAGGTCTAGTTAAGAAAATACATAGAGAAGCAGAAACATCTTCAGCAACTTTTGAAACCAACGCCTAAATCTTCTACTTTGAATAGAAACATTTTTATAGCCCTTTTAATAGTATTCAATATTGCTATTGATCAGATTTCGAAAGTAATTGTTAGAAGCTCAATGACGCCTGGCAGAAACGGTGAAATTGATGTAATAGGTGATTACTTTCAATTAATTTGGGTTGAAAACAAAGGTGCATTTTTAGGCATGGGTAGTGACATGAATCCTACACTCAGACTCATTTTTCTTTTGATTTTACCTACTATAGTTCTTTTATATGTAGTGTACTACATTGTAAAAACAAAAGAACTAGATCGGTTAAGCGTTATTGCCTTTTGTTGTATCATAGGTGGAGGTATAGCCAACGTTTTTGACCGTATTACTAGAGGGGAGGTCACGGATTTTTTCTTTATTGATCTAGGAGGCGTTTTTAAAACCGGAATCTTTAATGTTGCCGACCTATCGGTCACCACAGGAATGATAATGTTATTATTCAGTGGAATATATAGCAATAAGAAGAAAAAAGCAGAAGAAACTGTTTAGCGTGCCAATCGGCAATCTTCACAATCTTTTACCTCACCATAATATGTTTCACGATATTTATGAAGTGTTTTGATCGGTATATTTAAGAATTGCTTTTTGATGTAGGTGACTTTTGTAGACAATACACCCATCTTTTTTGAAAATCGACCTTCTTGTCTGGTCTCACGTTTTATACTTATCAATTTCATGTCAAATCCATTATCATTAAATACAAAAAAACAAAGACTTCTAACCAATGTCAAGTAATAAGTGTTAAAATCGGGTTAAGCCTTTTTTTGATTATCATATTGAAAATCAAGACTTAAAACCATTAACATATTCTCAAAACACTGTGTAAATCATTGAGAGTATGATAATCGGGAAATTACTGGTTTTTATAAATTTTACCATTTTTCATCACAAAAGTGACATTTTCCATGGTAGAAATATTCTCTGTCGGGTCATCATCCACGGCCACAATATCTGCTAAATAACCTGATTTAATTTGACCGAGCTGATCTTCCATTTTTAAAATCATGGCATTGGTAACCGTTGCACTTTGTATGGTTTCCATGGCTGGCATACCTGCTTCAACCATATAACCAAATTCCTTTCCGTTATCTCCGTGATAAAAAACCGCAGCATCTGTTCCGAATGCAATACCGACTCCAGCTTTGTAAGCTCTACCAAACATATCTTGTATCTTCGGGCCAATATCCAAAGCTTTAGGAACAATAATTTCAGGATAATAGCCTTCTATTTTAGCCTTGTCGGACACAAATTTTCCTGCGCTAATTGTTGGTACTAAATATACATCGTGTTTTTTCATTAGCTCCATAGTTTCCGCACTCATAAGCGTTCCATGTTCTATGGTCTTAACACCACCTAAAATGGCACGCTGCATACCCTCATCTCCATGAGCATGAGCTGCAACATGAAATCCGTAATCATTTGCTGTTTCGCATATTGCTTTTATTTCTTCAATAGTGAATTGAGGGTTTTGGCCACTTTTAGCTACACTCAATACTCCTCCTGTTGCTGTTATCTTAATTAAATCCGCTCCGTTTTTATAGCGTTGTCTTACTGCTTTTTTTGCATCTTCAACTCCATTCACCACACCTTCCTTTGGCCCTGGGTTTCCCATTAAACTTTTCTTTGCTCCATTGGTTGGGTCAGCATGACCACCAGTTGTTGCTAAAGCTTTTTCTGCTGTGAAAATTCTAGGACCATCAATCTTACCAGCATTGATAGCATTTCTGAGCGCAACGTTAACACCAGAACCTCCCAAGTCCCTAACGGTTGTGAAACCACTCATTAGTGTTATCTCGGCATATTTTACAGAGCCAAAAGCAACATCAGCGTCATTCTGTGTATAAGCTTGGAGATATTTCTTTGGGTTGGTCTCATGCTCAATATGAACATGCATATCTATCAATCCAGGCATTACGGTTTTTGATTTTAAATCCACGACTGAATCTTCAGAATTTTGTGGATTTACGTAACCATCTTCAACAGAAATAATTTTTTCACCAGAGACCACTATGGTTTTTTCCGTCAGCACTTTTCCTGATTCAGTATCGATTAATTTACCACAATGTAAGTAAGTGTTTTGCGCCGATAGTGTTACTGAAATTAGTAACATCAATATTTTAAGAAAAGTTTTCATATGACTTTATTATTTATTTCTAATTTTTTGTTCCCATTTCCATGCTGAAGCCATAGCATCATCTAATGTTAATTCTGTTTTCCAGCCCAAAACATCATTTGCCTTATTGGTATCTGCATAAGCGGAAATCACATCTCCTGCTCTTCTATCCACCACTTTATAGTTCAACTTTTTGCCCGAAACTTTTTCAAATGATTGAATAGCTTCTAAAACCGAACTTCCTTTGCCTGTACCAAGATTAAAAAAATCGAAATTTGAATCATTATTACCAGACAGAAGACGTTGTAAGGCTACCACGTGCGCTTTTGCCAAATCTACTACGTGAATATAATCTCTTATACAGGTGCCATCTGGTGTTGGGTAATCACCACCAAAAACGGAAAGTTGCTCACGCATTCCTATAGCGGTTTGTGTAATATATGGCACCAAATTTTGAGGCACACCAATTGGTAATTCACCTATTTCTGCTGATGGATGTGCTCCAATAGGATTAAAATAACGCAGTGCTATACAATTGAGTTTCTCGTTAACCTTACAAGTGTCTTTTATAATTTCTTCTCCGATTTGTTTGGTGTTTCCGTATGGTGATTCTGCAGGTTTTACTGGTGCATTTTCGGTTATGGGCAACTCATCTGCTTGACCATAAACCGTACAAGACGAGCTGAAAATAAAATTTTGTTGATTCAGCTGACTCAACTCTTGAAGCACATATACCAAGGTATTAATGTTGTTCTCATAATACATTAAAGGGTTATTTACACTTTCACCTACGGCTTTGCTGGCAGCAAAATGGATAACTCCAGAAATATCACTATGTGTATTGAAAAATGATTTAACATCATCCTTTATTTTAAGATCAAGTTTTTCAAAATGTGGTCTTTTACCTGTTATGGCTGTAATTCCGTCTAAAACCTCAACCGATGAATTACTGAGATTATCAATAATTACAACATCATAGCCTTCATTCTGTAATTCTACAACAGTATGAGAACCGATAAAACCTAAACCACCTGTAACTAATATTTTCATATTTAAGAATTACCGTCTATAAAATTTAAAACTGTAGTGGTAATAAATTCAATTTGTTCATCATCTAATTCTGTGTGCATTGGCAATGAAATTACAGATTGCACCAATTGATTAGTCACTTTAAAATCTTCTTCATTATAACGCTCGTCAGCATAAGCTTTTTGAAGGTGTAACGGAATTGGGTAATAGACTCCACAAGGAATATTTTGTTCTTGCAAATGTGCCACCAGAGCGTCTCTATCAACATCTTTTAAGTTTAAAGTATATTGATGAAACACATGGCAATCGCATGTACCGCAAATACCTTCACAAGCAGTTCTTCCTGTCGGAACTGTAATTTTTGGATGATCTTTAAAAGCTTCAGAATATTTTCTAGCCGCATTACGTCTTGCTTCATTGTAGGTATCTAAATGAGGCAATTTAGCATCTAACACTGCAGCCTGTATAGAATCTAATCTCGAATTTACTCCAACTACATCATGATGATAACGCTTATACATACCATGATTTACAATACCTCTAATGGTATGCGCTAAATCGTCATCATTGGTAAAAATGGCTCCACCATCACCGTAGCAACCTAAGTTTTTTGAAGGGAAAAAGGACGTTGAAGCAACATGCCCTATAGCTCCGGTTTTGGTTTTTGTTCCATCTCTATGTAAATAATCAGCCCCTATGCCTTGTGCATTATCTTCGATAACGTATAAATTATGCTTTTTCGCTAAATCCATAATAGCATCCATATCCGCAGCTAATCCAAATAAATGAACAGGTACAATAGCTTTAGTTTTCGGTGTGATGGCCTTTTCAATAGCATCGACATCAATATTAAAGGTCACAGGATCTACATCTACCAAAACAGGAGTTAGTTGTAATAACGCAATGACCTCAACTGTAGCCGCAAAAGTAAAATCGGCTGTAATGACCTCATCACCTGGTTTTAATCCTAAGCCCATCATTGCAATTTGAAGCGCATCCGTTCCATTGGCACAAGGGATAACATGTTTTACTCCTAAATATTCCTCTAAGTTCTTTTGAAACTGATGAACTTTTGGACCATTGATAAATGCAGCGCTGTCCATTACTTCTTGAATTGATGGATCTACAACATCTTTAATTTTTGCATACTGACCCTGTAGGTCAACCATTTGGATTTTTTTCATTCCGGAGATTCTAATTTATATCTGCAACCTAGAATTAGGTCTTTAGCGAAAATACAAAATTGTAATCGCTATGCCAATGCAATTAATTGAAAGAAATGTATTTTAGCACAAATCTTTATGTTTGGGACTACTCTATTCCATAGGAATTAATATTGCAAGTTTCGTTGTTAAGCTTATTGCGCTTTTTAACCAGAAATTGAAGTTAGGTGTAGATGGTAGAAAGGAAACGTTTAAAAAGTTAGAACACTCAATAAAACCTACCGATAAAACGTTTTGGTTTCACTGTGCTTCTTTAGGTGAATACGAACAAGGCTTGCCTGTTTTTGAAGCTTTAAGAACTAAATATTCAGACTATAAAATTGTGCTATCCTTTTTTTCTCCTTCAGGTTATGAAGTCAGAAAAAACAGTAAAATTGCTGATGTGGTGGTCTACCTTCCTTTTGACACGAAAGCTAATACCAAACGCTTTCTGGATATTGTGAATGCTGATTACATCATCTTTGTGAAGTATGAAATTTGGCCCAACTTCCTTTCAGAAATAAAAAAACGAAGCCTAAATGCTATATTAATTTCTGCTGTATTTAGGGGGAACCAAAGTTTCTTTAAGTGGTATGGAAGTTTTATGACATCTTCTTTATTTGCTTTCAATCATATTTTTACGCAAGATGAAAATTCTAAATTGTTACTTGAAAGAATAGGTTATAACGATGTTTCCGTTTCTGGCGATACGCGTTTTGATCGGGTATATAATCAATTGGATACCGATAATACAGTTGATTTTATTGAAAGCTTTAAAAATGGTAGAACATGTGTTGTTTTTGGAAGCACTTGGCCAGATGATGATAAGTTGTATTTGGATTATA
Organism: Winogradskyella ouciana; assembly: GCF_965284585.1. Classification (NCBI taxonomy): domain Bacteria; kingdom Pseudomonadati; phylum Bacteroidota; class Flavobacteriia; order Flavobacteriales; family Flavobacteriaceae; genus Winogradskyella; species Winogradskyella ouciana. The sequence goes on along the minus strand of NZ_OZ260095.1, from coordinate 1,662,547 downwards.
TTAATGATAATTCAAACGACAACACAAAGTACATAATTGCTCCACATAATATAAAGCCTAGTTACATTGCGTCTCTAAAGTCTCAACTTAAGGTTAACACAGTTTGTTTTTCAGAAATGCAGAATGAAAATTTATCAAACTACGGTGTTTTTATTCTAGACACGATTGGTTATCTAAGTAAAGTCTATAGTTATGCAGATATAGCATATGTTGGTGGTGCAGCTGGAACAACAGGATTACATAATATATTAGAGCCTGCTGTTTTTGGAATCCCTATAATAATAGGGAAAAACTACGGCAAATTTCCCGAAGCCAAAGCTCTAATAAATCTGGGTGGTGTCACTACTGTTTCGTCGGTTTCTGAATTTGAATCGATATTAAATACTTTAATATCTGACCTTTCCTATAGAAAAAAGCAAGGTGAGATTAACAAAGCGTTTATTGAAAAAAATAGAGGCGCCATCATCCAAATCCTTAATTACATACGTATATAGCAGTGTTGCACTACTAATAAACATCGAAATTTTGTTAAAGTTTCGTTTAAATTGTTAATTTAGTGCATATAACTAATAATTAACACTAAAACTATTAAAATGAAAAAAGTAATTTTAAGCTTGGCCCTAGTTGCATTCTTAGGCCTATCATTAAATTCTTGTAGAGAAACTAAAGAAGAAACCGAAGAGGCAGTTGAAAACGTTGAAAAAGAAACTGAAGGAGCTATGGAAAAAGCTGGAAAGGCTATGGACAATGCTGTTGAGGAAACTAAAGAAGCGGGTGAAGCCATGGAAGATGCTGTTGACGAAGTCGACGGCGACGATAACTAATTTACATTAATCACTAATCATATAAATAAACAAAAAAATGAAAAAAGTAATTTTAAGCTTGGCTCTCGTTGCATTCTTAGGCCTATCATTAAATTCTTGTAGAGAAACTAAAGAAGAAAAGGTTGAAGACCAAATAGAAGAAGCTGTAGAAGAAACTGAAGATGCTATGGAAGAAGCTGGTGAAGCTATGGAAGATGCTGTAGAAGACGCTGGTGATGCCGCTGAAGACACAGCTGATGACATGGAGGATGCAGTTGATGATGCTAATTAAATTGATGACCAAATAAAGGAAAACTAGTTCGCCTTTATTATTCCATAAAAACTAAAAAGCCTGATAAATTATCAGGCTTTTTTTATTGTTAATTTTTTGTTGACTCCCAAAGTTTTAATTCGCTTGGCACTATCAAGGTTTTCTGTTGGTGTTCTTCATCATTAAGTTGTTCTATTAATAATTTTACTGCCACCTCACCTATTTCAAACGCTTTCTGATGGATAATTGAAATCTTAGGACTAGCTAGTAGATGTGTATGCTCATAACCAAAACCAATAATAGATAAGTCATCAGGAATGCTCCTCCCTAGTTTTTTGGCCATATTAATAGCGATTATTCCTGTGATATGATCTATGGATATTATAGCGTCAATCCCAGTATTATCCTTTAAATAATTGTAGACACTTTCATCTACATCATCAACATTTGCAAGTTTTAAAATTTGTGATTGCAACTTGGCTTCTTCAATGGCTTTTTGATATCCTTTAATTCTCAGTTTTCCAACACTAAGCTCTTCAACATTACTTACCAATAAGATGTTTTTTCTTCTTTCTTTTTTTATTAAGAACTCTGTTGCTTCATATACAGACTTAAAATCATCTACAATAACTTTATTACAAATTATTTCATTGATTACTCTATCGAACATCAGTACAGGAATTTTACTTGCAATTGCTGCTTTAATGTGTTCTGATTGTTCTTTAACCTGAGTATCTCTGGCAACGGCCATAATAAAACCATCAACACTACCATTAGACAATAACTCTAAACTACGCTGTTCCTTCTCGAACGACTCATTAGATAAGCAAACAATAATATCATAGTCGCTATTGGTAGCCGTAGTCTCAATACCATGCAAAACTTCAGCAAAAAATGGATTGGTTACCTTGGGTAAAATAACACCAATCGTTTTGGTTTTATTGGTTTTTAATTGTTGTGCAATTCGATTGGGTTTATAATTAACCTTTTCTGCAAGTTCATTGACACGCCTTTTTGTTATCTCACTTATTTCGTGGCTATCGTTGAGTGCCTTAGAAACTGTGGACACTGAAATATTAAGGAGTTTTGCTAATTCTTTTAATGTTGCCATAATTATAAAATAAAAAAGAGCGTATAATTTACGCTCTTTTATTGTGCTTATCTAAAAATAAGGTATTTAGTTTTTAACCAATTTAATGGTCTTGGTTCCGTTTTCAGAATAAACTTTAGCAAGGTACACACCAACATTTAATTCTGAGGCATCAATCTTAACATCTGTTTTGTTAGGCTCTAATTCCATAACTTGTTTTCCAAGCAAATCGAATATCTCGATACTATTAATAGTCTGACTATTCGATTTAATTGTCCAATCTGAAGTTGTTGGGTTAGGATAAACACTAACGTCTGATAATTCAAATTCTTCAGTAGATAAAACCGCTGGTTCTACAACGATGTTACCTAAGTTGTTATATTCTGTATCAAATTGTGATGTTGAATTAATATTTGGACCAATAAACTGAAAGCCATATTGAATATTCTCACCAGAAGTATACGATGTTGCATCCATATTTAAAAGAAAAGTTCCCGGTGCCAAAACAGCTGAATCTTCAGCTAAAACAGACGAAAAATCAGAAGCAAATACTTTGATAAAAACGACGGTAACAAATTCGAAACTCAAGCTAGAATCATCAAGAGTATTGGATGTTACTTCTCCTGTAAAAGAAAATACAGTACCATTTAAAGCTGGGTCTTGGATGTAAAGATTTGCTTCCATTATCTTATTACCTTCAAACACTCCTGTTGTTATCCAAAAGGGGTCTGCAGTATCCCCTACTCTGTTTGGTTTTAATGTTACTGAATTAGCACCTGTGTCTAATTCGGCAATTAAATCTGGAATTCCCCAACCTGTACTAAATGCACCTGCACCAACAGTTCCATCTTTTGGGTTCTCAAACACATTCATAAAACCTAGACCTGTTCCTGTAGGGTCAGGGCTAAAAGCCGTAGCATCAAAATTTATTACCGTCTGGGAAAACCCAAATGTAAAAGTTAACAATGCTAGTAATAAAGTAATTTTTCTCATAGTTATTATTATTTAGTTATTAGAAATTAATATTTTATAAAAATACTTAGCAAGTCTTATGAAGCGTAATTATTCACCACTACATAAACTATACAACCGCTGTAAAAATGTTAAATTTTAATGTTTTTTATAATATTTAGCATCTAGATTATTAATTATTAAGTATTTGATGCTAATATTTAAGTTTTTCGTTTTTGTCCCAAATTCCCCAATAAGCGCCAACATCTCCTTCGGCACCAACTTTCCACGATTCATCAAAAGAAGAGAAATAGAACATTTCAATATCATCTTCCTTAGACCACTTCTGTGCATTTATAAAATACTTCAACGCATTTTCTTCTGATGGGTGTGCGCCTTCTAATTTTGAACCTTTGTTTGGCCAGCCGGTTTCGGTAATAATTACTTTTTTTCCATTTCCCGCTTTTAAAGCTCTGTTGTACATATCTTTCATGTACAATAACGAATAATCTTGGTCGCAGCCTTCCCAAAACGGATAACAATTTGCTAATATAATATCGCAAGCTTCAGTAATGTTCGGACGATCAGTAAATTCATAATAAGCATCGACATAGCCTACCGGAACATTTTTAATTGCTCTTTTTACACTATATATATGTTCTAACAATTGCTCTTCTGATAAGTCTCCACGATACAAGACTTCATTGCCAACTGCGGCAACATCGACGTAACCTTGATTTGACAAATCAATTAATCCAGCAATTTCGTTTTCATTAATTTTAAGATCATCACCTAACCATGCACCAACAAGCGTTTTAATGCCATGTTCTTTCGCTATCTTAGGTATCATTTCATTACCTTCTGTACAAGAAAAAGAACGAATCCATTTAGTGTATGGTTTTATAATCTCAATCCTTCTTCTTATTTGTTCTTCAGATAATTGATTACCTGGCTCTTGCCCTTCTAAATAAGGGCTAAAGCACAAACCATGTACTCCTTGGTTTAAAATCTTTCTGTAAGCCTTTTTTATCTCTTTTATGTCTTTATTGGCATAATCTAATGATGCCAATGCAAAATGCTTTTCTTCTCTGTACGACATATTTAATTTTATTAAAATTATAACTCGCCTCTTCGTTCTATTAATTTTTCTTTTATTTCTCTTGCTCTAGTCTCATTTAGGCTGTACTTCAACATTACCCATATCGCTATTGCAGCTGTGGAAGCCGGTATAATGATATCTGCCAATCGTAATTTTGTCATTGTTTCGGCCGTTTGAGATACGGCTCCTTCATCGAATCCAACTAATGTTAGAATTGCTCCACCGAGTACTAGAGCAATGGCCTGACCTAACTTTACCATCCACCAATATATTGCACCAAAAGTCCCTTCTTTTCTCGGCATCCCATTTTCTAATTCATCCAAATCACATACATCTGCTGTCATACTCATCATTAATGTAAATAATCCACCTAAACCAAAAGCCATAAAAGGTATTGGTAAAAACATTAACCAAGGACCTCCTTGGCTCGTATCCATACTGAACCAAGACATACCTATACTGTCTAAAAAAGGATTTATAGCATTAAATATTGAGACTACACCATTGTTTAATCCTTGACCTAGACTTGTCTCATTAAATTGCCTATTCAATTCATTATCAAAACCCCACCATTTAAGAATGTACCCAACAATAGAAATAACAGTAGATATTATAAAAGCTTTTCTCTTACCAAACTTGTTTGCTATGCGAGAAATAATTGGGATTACCATAAAAGCAGTAACTACCGCAGTGAGGGAAGCAAACCAAGCAGGCCATGTACCAGCATCACCATAGTTACCATTATATATATAAAAAACAATTATGAAGAAACTGAAGGAAGCTACCATTTGAAACCCGTTGAACACCAAGAATGTCGCTCCACACAGCTTCATAAAAGGTTTGTTTTTTGACACTTCCTTAATACCTTGAAACAAATCTTTAAAGCTAGAGCCTAGTGTACTCATACTAATTTTTTTTCTATTTTCCATTTTACCGGCATCAATCCCTTTACAGAATAATGCTGGGAGAATACCAAGTACTGCGCATGCTAAACCAACTGTTAAAGACAATTTACGAACACCATTAGCCTGTAATTTTTCGTCCGTTATTTTTTGTAAATCATCTCCTGTAAGACCCATTTCTCCTATAGCCCTAAGAGCTTCATCACTTAATGAAAATACGGTAGGATCAGCAATAACTACCCAAAACCAAGGCACTAGCATCCAAGCTATTTGTCCGACAGTATTAGCAAATGCCATTAAGCGTGTACGCTCATTATAATCTGAAGTCATTTCGTATCCTAATCCCACTAACGGTGTAGCATACATTGTATTACCGACTAGAAACAGTAATGACATAAGGAGAAAATACCAAAAATTGAACATCACTGAGTTGTTCTCGCTCATTTGAAATAATAATGCAAAGAGGATACCACTTAGAATAGCTCCAATGAAAATATAAGGCCTTCGCCTTCCCCATTTAGATTTAGTATTATCAGAAATAAAACCCATTATCGGGTCTGTGAGTGCATCAAATATTCTAGGTAATCCACCTAACAGTCCAGCCAGAAATGGATCCATTCCAAAAGCTGTTACTAAAAAAAACATAAAAACCGCTAAAGCTCCAGGTAATAAATTAAGAACCAAGTGTCCTGAACCAAAGGCCGCTTTTTGACCTATAGGAACTCTATCTCGCTTCGCCGTTTTGATGTTTGACATATCTATTTGAGTTTAGATGGAATTATTATCGTTTGAATTGCCTGCGCACTTATACTTACTTTTACACTGTCCTCAGTAAAAGACAACATAAAATCTTTTGGTTCTTTCCCTTCATTAAACACCACTACAGCTATTGAGCCATCAGGATTTTTAGCAGCAGTAACCTGAAGTGTCTCAGCTGAATTGTCCACGCCAATAACTTCTGCTCCTGGTCTCATATATTTACTGAAATGTGCCATGGTATAATAAAGTGGCGTAAAGTAAACCTCATCCGCTTCCTCATCTACAATAACTGGTGCCGCACACCAATTCTCAAACCAATTAGGGCCTCCCTGTCGGTTTAAAACCATATTCCAATCTACCCAACCATCTACCCAATTGTTCAAACAACCAATAATATCTCTAGCATAGCGATTAACTGGCGCATACTTAGGATGCAAGTATTTTTTTTCCTCCTCTCTCCAATCATAACCCCAATCTGTTGCTTCTTTTTTCCAGTACCAAGAATCGTCTTTCCAAGCAGGTACTTCAGAATCTATACAACCTTCAGTTTCAATTAAAAATTTATTCGGTGCTTTATTGTGTGCATATTGTAATGCTTTTGGGAAAACATCATAAGTACTCTCGTACCAATGAATTGCTGTGCCATCAAAATATTTTGAGGATGCTTCATCTTTAAACATTACATCCACCCATTCTTTTAAGCCATCTCTATTTTGATCATAACCCAAAATATTGACTTCACCTTTTCCGTCAGCCTCTAATTTTGGCCCTAAGTGGTTTTGAACAAAATCCGTTTCCTCTTCTGGCGAAAAGTGCATACTTTCCCAATTGTTACCATTACCGTGTGGTTCATTAACTGGTGTTAATCCCCAAATACCAATGCCTTCTGCCTTATAAGCATCAAGGTATTTAGCAAAGTAGAGTGCAAAAACGTTGTAATATTCTGGTAGTAATTTTCCTCCTACGTATTCCTTATTATCCTTCATCCATGGTGGTGCTGTCCATGGTGATGCAATAATACCAAAGCCATCTTTTGAAATTGCCATAGCATCCTTTATCATTGGGATTAAATCCTCTCGATCTTCTTCTATTGTGAAGTTTTTTAATTCCATATCATCAGGAACAGGTGCATACGTGTAATTGTTTAAAGAAAAGTCACAAGATGCAATGTGTGTTCTCGTTAATGAATAATTGGCACCATCCTCAGCAAAATAAGCCTGAAGAATTGTATCTCTATTTTTTTTGCTCAGCTTATTCAACAAATACGCAGATGATTCTGTGAACGAACCACCAAACCCTGTAATGGTCTGAAATTTTTGTTCTGGTAGTATTTTAATTACAGCAGCAGAATCCACTTCCGAATATTCTGTTATTCTTGTTAGTTTATTACCACTAGCAGAAGTTTCATAAATCTCAACTCTTAGTTTATCATTTTTTTCAGAATTACAACTCATAACAGCAAACATTAAAATAACCACTAGACTGCACTTGAATATTTTCATACGATGTAATTTTAATTATCTTGTTTATTTACATTTCTGTAAATCTTTTTCACGACTGAAAACACTTCTTTCTTATTTCTGTCTATATCCACAATTCCCCAATACTCTTCGTTAGGGCTTCCATCAAAAGGAACTCCTGTACTATTAGGTGCAGTTCCTCCAGTATCCTGCACGTCATTGTTACCAGCTTTCCACCAACCATCAGTAAATGAAAACAAGGTAACACCCGAACAGATATCTTGACCATCAAAAGTTGCTTTTAAAATAATTTCGGTAGCATCTGCTTGTGCTTTTTCATTCACACCTTGCTCATAACCTTCATTAGCAACTTGCATATAACTATCTGCCCCTGTTTCGGATAAATACATCGGTTTATCACTAACTTCTTTCCACTCTTTAAAAATCGTTTCTGGTCTTACTGAGCGATAAACATTCATTCCCCAAACATCGATATTAGGGCTCATAGTCAGTGCCAAAGTATCTGGCAAATCGCCATGCGCTGTCGTTACTGGATGAGAGGTATCATTTTGATGGATTAGGTTAGCTGCATCATTCATGGCTTTGTACCAATTCTTAAGGTGTCCATCAAACCATTCTGGGTGATAATTATATTCATTACCCAATTCCCACATTAAAATGGCATTATGATTTTTATATGTATTGATGTAATCTATGAATGTACCAGACACGATGTCGTTTTTACCACCTTGATTATATCCGAAGCCAATGATCACCTTAATGCCTGCCTCATCAATTTCATCTAGTACTTCTTTTTCTTCAATGGGCGCATAAACTCTAATGGTATTAATGCCTGCTTCTTTCATTAAAGCAAGATCTTGTGTAAGATTTCCAAAATCGCGTTGGTTGCCACTGCCCTTTGGTACGGGATGATAGCAAATACCTTTAATGATGTACTGAGCGTCATTAACATAAATATGACGATCTTTTACAGTAACCGTTGTATTTTGGGTTTTACTTTCACAAGACATCAATACAAATGCTATGACCAAAAAATTTAGAAAATTTTTCACTGTGTGATTTTTTTTAATTCAGGAACCAAAACATCTTTCATCAACCTGCTTTTGTTTCCATTATATGTTTTTGTAATAGGTTTTCCATTTCTTCCCAATCCTTTGAAAACTCCCTTATCTACCAAATCCCAAAGTGCATATTTTGCTTTTCCGTCTATGGTAAATAACCCAAAATGATTTTCTGAGCCTTTAGGGTTTTTAGCATCTTTCCAGTTCTCATCGAAAGCTTCAAAATAGAAGCAAGACATACCTGCTGCATTTGTCCAATCTCTCATATGATTATAATACAAAGCTTGCTTATACTCATCAGTTGCCATAGCTCCCGAATCTCCGTAAAGTTCAGCTGAATGACTTGCCCAACCTGTCTCTCCTATGTGAATCGGCTTATTTACCCCTAGGCTTTTCATATAAGCTACAACACTATCGTATTGAGAAACAGCGTACTTTTTTGCACGCAGCATGGCTGCATCTATTTTTTCTGTTTTGGACAATTCAGTTTCAGAATTTAAAACTCCCCAGAATACTGGGTTATAATGCGTATCGTGCATTGGGTAGGTATGCATAGAAATATAATCAACCGCTTTTATCAGTTTTTCTAGGTCTTTGACATGGTATTCTTCACTTCCGCCTCCCCAAGATGCAAAATTGTCTGAGCTTGTAATCCAAAGATCCTTAGGTAATTCTCCTTGCTTTTTTAAATCCTGTAAATGTTTCACCCATTTTAAGATGACACCAGGTTGCACATAGTATGCCGTTGCCCATTTAACCATAGCTTCATTACCAACTGCAAGAACTTTTACAATTTCTGGATGCTCTTTTGCAAGTTCAACCGCCATTTTTACTTCTACTGGATTTCTTTCACTCTCCTGATCATGGTCTGGTTCGCCATTTGGCCAATCGAAAGCATTTTTGCAATCAATCCAAATACCGAGCATGACATACATTTCAAAATTTGAATCCTTCTGCTTAAGCTCTTTTATAGCTTTAAGCACATTTGAAGCGTGAGGCAAATGAACATTATATGTTCTTAATACTCTAATTCCCATAGCATTGAGGATTTTCATATCCTCTTTAATTTCTTCAATAGTAGGTTGTATATCTCTACTTTGAGACCTATAGCCACCATAAGAAATTGCTAAGTACTCTGGGTTTCCTAAAATATCTTTTGCACTCAAACTTTGTTTTGCTTTTGTATTTGTTGAATCATTGTCGTTTTTTTTGACATCATTACATGAGAACAATAGTACTACTAAAAAGAAGACTCCTATTTTAATACTGTTCTTCATGGTTTTCAACTTTCTATTTATTCAATGACACAATAATCTGTTTTACATCTCCCTTACGTTTGAAGATATTATCACTAGTATCTGCATCTAGTTTTAATTCTTGAAACGTTGTTACAGAACCATCAGTCCATTTAACTTCTATTCCTGTACTGCTATCTTGCTTATATACAATTGGCACTTGGCAATAGGTAAAGCACAACTCTCCTTGATTTAATTGAACCGATTTTGCTTTTCCATCGACAGTTGTATAATTAAACACCTCTGATGCATTCAGAAATTCTTCTTTTCTTAACAGACTTGGATTAAAACGAATGATACCGTCTTCAACAAAAACACCAAGTTCCCCAAATCGGCAAAGTACATCCTCCTTTACCTGACCTGTCATACCAGGTTGTTGTGCACCTTTACCTGCTGGTGTATGGGAATAAGGGTCTGTTGGAAATGCTCCATAGAGTTCTGGTGATTTGTGTACACCAATACCTTCATTGATTTCGTAATAATGGTCCAGTAAACCTCCAATGATTTTATCATCTTCATTATTTTCAATCGCTTTTATGCAATTTTCTTGTACAGCCAGTAATAATTTAGATACCATGTGCCAATAAATAGAACCCAATCCTTCGTAGCCGTAGAACGTACCTGAACGTCCTGTAAATGATTTATGGTCAAAGACCGACTCAAAGGTTTCGAGAAGTTGTTGTTCTTCTTTTTTGGCAAGTTCCCTGTATTGTTCTGGTAGTTCCTTAATTGCTGATTTCAAACTATCCGCATTGTTGAAATTTCCATTAAAATGGTAATTGCCCAACACATCTTTTTCTATGACTTGCTTGTTACCATCACTGACTAGTTGTTGTAGCAATTCTGAATTCTTGACTGCGCTTTCTGGAATGTTATTTTTATCTACAAAACGAGATAATTCTTTATTGGGGTAAAGTATATAACTGTACTGATCTGGCCTGAATAAGGCACTCGCTTTTAATCCATTCAACAAACCTAAAGCTTCTTTTGAACTTAAGAATCTTGAGCTTAATACAGCAACTTGCCCTTCTAGCATTTCGGACAGATATGATATCGAAACTTCGGTATCATTTTCTACCGTCATTAGATTATAGGCATGATATAAATTATCTGAACGCTTATTGGCTTTTATAGTATGCTCTAAATACGATTTTGTAATACTGAAGAAATTCAGCAAGTCAGATTTAGAGATTTGTTCTTTTTCATTTTTAAATCCAGAACGATAGATAGATAATCTGTAATGACTTCCTGCTTTGCCCAAACCATCTAATACCGTTTTTCTATCTTTATCTGAAATCGATCCGTTTAGGATATTCTTATTTTCATTCATGGTTTCAACAACCGCACTGAAGAATTGATGCAACTCGATTGAAATAGCAACCTCATCTAATTCTGAATCTGAGACTACGTTCTCAAAAAAGTTTAAGAAGCGTTGCAGATAATAAAGTGTAACCATTGACACTCCGTTACCAACTAGTGCATTGTTGGCATCATTCCATTCTGGTCGTTGTGTATTTAGCCATATGCCACCTTCAGGAATAAAATTGGATACTTTCGCCAGTACGGTGACCAAAAGTTTTTCAATGAGATTGACCTTATAAATTTCATTGTTATTAGCTTTCAACAACGCACCATCTACTCCAATCTCTTCTCTCGATTTTTCAATAGTTTCATTGAGCTCATAGTCGAAATCTATAGTGTCTTTTGGATTCTTTAAAGTGTCTTCGTAACTCTTGATTTTATAAGGCACATTGGCAAAAACAAAGATGTTTTCATCAAAGCTATTTGCCAATTTTTTAGGATAGTGCTTCTCACTAAACTCTAAGAACTTCAACAAATAAATAATTTGATGGTCGCCCCAATACCCTATATAAGACCAAGGGTCGTCCTCTTCTATAACTTCCCAATCGAAACCATCTTTGGTCACTCGGTATGGGTTATAACCTTCAAAAGTTGAAGCATTAAGGAATTTATGAATCATTCCTTCAATAAACTCAGGATACGAATGTGCCAAAGCTTCCCAGTTCTGGAAGATATCTCTCCAGTTCCCTTGATAATCGAGAATTTTGGAACCATCAATTTCGCTATGTGTGTTAATGGAAAATTTATTCCAAGGTCGGCTCGGATCTCCGTGCCTTCTACTAAATTTTAATGGTAGATATTCAAAACATAAACGCTTAAAATCCGAATCATTATCGACTTTAGCTAAGCTTTTTAGTTGGTGAACGCTAAATGTTTCAGGCAGTCCATTTAATACATCAGTTTTGTTATTTGCAACAGTTTTGTTGGCTTTACCAATGTATTTTACAAAATCTTCTTTTTCAATGGTATAGTTGTCATCGAAAATGCCGCCACGCATTACATTAAAAAGCGTATTGGCAAAATGCCTCGTATTTCTAAGTTGGTCACTTCCTAATTGAAGTCCGTCTGCTGCACCTGCAATGGCAATTAACTTTTCAGTTCCTTGATCAATGTCATTTTGAACTTGCTCTAAAAGTTGATTTTCATTTTTAATCTTAACTGAAATAGCTTGTATATCGCTGACAGTTTGGTTCACATTTGCAATGAAGTCCCAAGAGCTTGTCTCGTTAGCCTCTAATTTTATTTCTGAGGATATAAAATAGGCTCCCTTTTCTGCACGTACGTCTTCTTCTTGATGGATTCCCTTTCCTTTTCTAAAATTATTCAGTTGACGAGAAGACAACAATATTTGAGGGTTATCGATACCGAGCGACCAAACTATGTTAGCTTTTAATGCTTCGCTTGGTTCTGCTTTATCTACAATAATAGCACTTAGTGCATAGATTCCTATACCAGAATCGCTTTGCAATTCGCTTTTCTTATAAGCATCAACCAAATTGCTGTATTGATTTTGTAGATCTGCGCCAACACCATAAGGGATAATATTTTGCAACCCATCCAATACCGTAACCTCAATTCCTTCGGAATTATTATTTACTAATGTTGACGTCTTAACAAACCCATACGCATTGCTAGAGCTCCATTGATATCTGAAAGTTAATCCAAGATCATTGTTAGTTTCTTCAAACACAACCTTGTTGCCATAACTGTTTTTATATAGGTTCCTTTTAACATTGTATATGCCAACGTAATTAGCTGAGAATGGCTCCCATAAATTTGTTTTGCCATCTTTATAAACCCTTAAAATAGTTTTGCTTCCAGTAACCTCAGCCGATTCAGTTATTTTATCGTCCGTATAATATGGAAATAAGGCATATTCAGCATTTTTTCTTCCTGCAGTTAAGCCTCCATTACTAGAAATGAACATCCAATGGTTAGAGTCACTTACAAGGCTCATAAAAAATGGTCGCATATTATCACAATTAGAAATTTTGTAATAATCTTCACCATTCAATTTCACAAGTTGCCCTTGCACTTCAGCATCATCAAATGAAGCTGGTTGATTCCCTATATATATATTGTCGTTATGCGAATGCATTCTCTCTTCTTTAGAATAATTTGATTGAACTAATTGCAATTTGATTTCATTTAGTTAAAAGGCCGAACTACAGCTCGACCTTTATATTGTTTTAGTAAACACAACTCATTAAAAGGTTTATGAAAAAACAATATTTTTTATTGATAAAGTCTCACATAATCAATCTCCATACTATCTTCAGTAAAATTAGGATCGATTGTTCCACCTAGTGTACCTCCCATTGCCACATTAAGTATCATGAAAAAATCATCTTGAAATGGTGAACTCGGGATAGCAGAACTACTACTATTCATCACAAAGTATTGCACATCATCTACAAAAATTCTTATGCTACTAGCGTCCCATTCTAAAGAATACACATGAAATTCAGATGAAGCGTTAGTCACATTAGTTTCTAAACCATAGCTTGCATGACTAGAATCTGATGTATTGAACCAATGGCAGGTTCCTAAGACCTTACTTTTGTCCCAACCCGTTTGTTCCATAATATCAATCTCACCACATCTTGGCCAACCCACGGATGGGAAATTGGCTCCCATCATCCAAATTGCAGGCCATGTCCCTTGCGAAGAAGGTAGTTTAGCCCTTACATCAACTCTACCATACTTAAATTCGAAAAGTCCTATGGATTTTAAACGCGAAGAGGTATAGCTAGAGCCATTGGCTTTTGCAATAATTTTAAGACGTCCATCTTCAACCTTTACATTAGTAGAATTGTCGGTATAGGTCTGCTCTTCATTATTTCCCCAACCTCCTGCACCTAGGTCATAGGTCCAGTTTTCGCTGTTAGGAGCTCCATCTTGAAAAAACTCGTCGGCCCAAACAGGTGGATTTCCAACATAATAAGATACTGCAAGTATTTCTGACGTGTCTATAGTGTCATTTGTACTTGAGTAAGCTACTACAGTCACTTCATGATTGTCTATACCTTCTACACTATTGAAAGTGAATTGATAAGTGCCATCTACACTCTGAACTTCGTTACCTCCATCGATAATATAACCATATGACACAGCATCTGTTGCCTGTGCATTAAAGTTGACAACACCAGAACCATCACCATAAGGGTTATTAGTATCTGCACCTTCAATTGTAGCAGTTACCACAAGATTTGATGGTACAATAACGGTTGTATCTTCTTCTACGTAAACCGAGAAACTTTCAACCTCGCTAATAGATTCTCCACTACTTGAATAGGCTTTAACCGTTACGATATAGGTGTTTGTTCCTTCATCCGTAAAGATGTGTTGAATGGTACCACTGGTATTTTGTACTTCTGCGTCACTTCCGAATTTAAATCCGTAATTGACCGCATTAGTAGCTGTTGCAGAAACATTTACCACACCAGAACCATCACCATTAGGGTTAGCAGTATTGGCACCAACAATATCAATAGTCACCACTAAATTAGACAGCGTGTTGCCTCCAGAACCATCATCGGAACTATCACTGGAGCAACTCCACAATATCAAAAGTGATACCGTTATAAATAAGATTGAATATGCTTTCAACTTGAATAGTCTCATCTTCTAACTACTGATTATTCTGCAATTAAGATAAATCCCCAATCAAATTGACCATTTCCATCAGTTGATCTTAACACCATTTCGTTAGCAGAACGCATTTCGAATTTATACGTATGATCTCCACCAATATAATAGCCTAAAAATCCTATTCCTGTTAAGTTTAATGTTTCGACACCACCTGGAGCAGTAATAAACCATTGTTCAGTATAATCTGAATATGGATAGTTTTCAATATCTGCGCCGTTCTGAACTCCTTCACCAGGTCCGTTTAGCTCATTGATAAGCACTTCACGTCCGAATACAGTTCCTGAAGGGTCATCTCCACCTTCATCATTAGTATTATCAGTGATATGAGTAAACGTGCCATCTACATTAAAGATATAACGATCATCATACATACCTACACCTTCCTTGTCAAATGGTGGAGCTCCAAAAAACTCATTGAATATACCACCAACAGGGCCTAAACCAAAATGACTATTTGCTTCACTTTTAATCCTCCATGTTCTAGAGCTATCATTTGTGAGCATTGTAATTAAATCTGCAGGAGGCTCATATAGGGATAATACCTCAACGTCAATCGTTTGGCTTGATGAAGCACCTCCTGTACCATAAGCCACAACGGTCACGGTATAGGTGTTTAATCCTAAAGTCGCAAAATTATACGTCTGCATTCCGTTAGGAGCAGAAGATGTTGCGCCATTATAAGTATATTGGTACGATATAGCGTTGTTAGCTGTTGCTCTAAAATTGACTACACCACTACCGTCTCCATTTGGGTTGGCAGCATCAGCTCCAACAATATCAACTTCGATTTGAATATTGGATGGAGCAACAATATCACCAAACTCTACATCGTCCTCTTGGCAACCAGTAACTAATAAAAACATAGTTACCATACTGTACATTATATATTTTAAGTTTTTCATAATTATATATTTTAATGTTTTTGACTATGTTTAGTTAGTTAATGTAAATTCATCAAAGTAATACTCTGAATCATCACCAGGATTACCAAAGTCAAAGAAAATTACGACTCTAACATAATCTGCTACAGGTGCACCTGAGAAATCATACACTAATTCTTCCCATGTATTGGCAACTGAAGCATTGATATCTATTTCGTGAGTAATACTTGCGTCTGCATTTTCTAATTTTAATTTCACAACTCCGCCTGCATTTGGTGCCCAGGTTTTTACGCTGATTTTAGAATATGTGTTAAAATCCAAAGGAGTAGCCGTTTCAAAGAATGCTCCTGCCCATGGTTGAGAACCAGAGGTCTTCGTTAAATTTGCAACAGTAGCTGTTGTATTAACTCCTGAGACATCTGGATTAGCCAAAATTTCGATTCCTTCTATATCACCAAATACTGTGAATTCAGGTGCATCACCTTCAAAATCCTGAAAGCCTAATGAGCCTGCACCAGAATCATTAACTAATTCAATCTCATCAAAGAAATACATTGAATCGTCCCCTGCATTACCAAAATCAAAGAATATAACTACCCTAACGTAATCTGCTATTGGTGCAGCACTAAAGTCGTACAACAAGTTTTCCCATTGGTTTGTTACAGTTGTATTGAGGTCGACTTCATGCGTTATACTAGCATCGGCATTTTCAAGTTTTAGTTTAACAACAGCACCTGCAGTTGGCGACCAAGTTTTTACATTTATTTTTCCATAACTCACTAAATCAATAGGAGCAGCCGTTTCAAAGAATGTTCCTGCCCATGGCTGAGAACCAGATGACTTAGTTAACTTAGCAACTGTACTCGTTGTATTAGCACCGGATGCGTCTGGGTTCGCAACAACTTCAGTAGGCGCAATATCACCAAATACTGTAAAAGCAGGTTCTGCACCTTCAAAATCTTCAATCATTGCCGTAACAACACCTGTAGCTTCCTTATAGAAATATATATTGTCAATAAACGCAGTTCCGCCACCACTAAAAGGGTCTCCTACATATTTTATCTGATGTATATCAGCTACAGTAAAACCTCCTTGATCCGTAAAATCTGAAATTGGAATATCTATGCTTGTCCAAGCATTAGGATTCAAATCAACAACTACAGGTCTTTCTCCATTTGAAACACTAATAAGTGAAACCTCAATACTTTCTAAGACATCTGCAGTCCAAACGTCTAGGTGTATGAATTCCATATCGGAAACATCAACTGGTGCTGCCAATTGGTTACCTTGATAACTAATATTTGTGTATTGTAGCATTTCATCACCATCTAGGTCATAAGTTCCCCAACTACTTCCGCAGCAATCACCTTGGCCCCAATTAGGAAAAAAATCTGTTCCTTCTATGTCTATATAAGCTTCAGTGTACAATGCTATAACATCACTCTCAGCTCTCGCTGGAGGTGTTGGTGCTGAAGCCACTGGTGCTTCAATTGCTGTTACTTCAAACTCTTCTGTGTACGTCGTAGTCTCAATTGCAGATCCCATTGCAATTACTGTAATGGTATAAGTGCCTGCTTCTTGGTATATATATGAGACTCCTTCACCTATATTAGCACTTAATGGAGTATCATTGCCTGGCTCACCAAAATAAACATCATAACTCATAGCAAAATCTGCGGTTGCAGTTACGTTTACTTGTTTTGATATTGCGGCATCATTTTCAATAGTCACCACAAGATTTTGAGGAGCTTGAAAAGACACTACTAATTGTTGCTCAGCCTGTGTTATTAAGCCATTAATACTTGTCGCAGTTACACCAACTGTATAGGTACCTTCTGCATAAACATTGTCAATACTTTCGCCTGGCTCTAAACTTATAGTATTTCCTGTTCCATCGCCAAGTGCAATTTCGAATTGTGTAGCACCTACTGCGTTAGGAGTAATGGTTACTAACCCAGAGTTATCTTGGGTAGTTCTAAATTGTAAAGATACATCGCTTGGAGCATCTGCATTATCTACAAATTGAGTTCCACGTTCATCTTCTTCACAACCTACAAAGGCTATAAGAAGAAAACTAACTAAAATTAATCTTATATTTTTCATATCACTTTTTTTTAATATCCTGGATTTTGTTCCCACTGGTTCCCAGCTAACTGAATTTCTATTAAAGGAATAGGGAACAACTCATGCTTACCTGATTGGAAACCATTAATTTCTGAAGCTGCTCTTCCTGTTCTTACTAAATCGAAGAAGCGATGTCCTTCACCAACTAACTCTACTCTTCTTTCATGATAAATCGCATCAGTAAGTGCGCTACCTGTAGCACTAACATTATTATCTGAATTTCCAAAAGCACGTTCTCTAACTCTGTTTAAGTACATCTGTGCTCTAGAATCGCTTATACCACCTCTGTTTAAAGCCTCTGCAGCCATTAATAGCACATCTGCAAACCTTATTGCTCTGTAGTTATTTGGATTTGTTAAGTTAGCATCACCTGTATTTAAATCCCCTTGTCTAGAGATGTATTTTCTATTGAAGTATCCTGTGTGCTCAAAACCAGTACTGAATGTAGCACCTGTTTCTGCAGCCCAAGCATCGATATCCAAAATAGCAGTCTCTAATCTCATATCTCCCTCTTCAAACTCATCAACCACATCTTGAGTAGGCACATTAAAACTAAAACCTGATTCGAAAAGCGGTCCGTTATAATTTCTTATACCATTAAACCCTACTGCTATATTACCTTCACTACATTGAAAACACCCAAAACCTGCACCTTCTACGTCTGTATATTGTACTTCGAAAACGGATTCTATATTGTTTTCATTATCGTTTTCAAACATGGTGCTATAATCTGTAATAAGATCATGAGGTCCATTATCTATTAAATCTTCTAAAACTGCTGCGGCTTCAGTAAATTTATCTTGGTATAGATATACTTTACCTAACATAGCCTGAGCTGCACCCTTAGTTATTCTACCTGTTTGGGATTGCACATAAGGAAGGTTATCTGCCGCAAACATTAAATCTTGCTCCATTTGCAAGTAAATTTCTTCTTTAGGTGTTCTATTTATTGAAAATTGATCACCAAATTGCAATCTTGTATCTACTGCAAAAGGTACATCTCCAAAAAACTTTACTAATTCAAAATAATAATAAGCTCTCAAAAATCTTGTTTGTGCCAAGACGCCTTCCTTACCAGCAAAGTCAGTTTTGTCTTGAAACTCCATTATGTAATTAGCTCTATTAACACCCGCATACATCCATTGCCAAATATCTCTTAATTGCTGATTAATTGGTGTATGAATCATATCATCAATTTCTTGAATGCCTGGGACGTCATTAGCGTTTTCGCCACCCGCTAGCGTATTATCAGACGCTATATCACCCAACATTACACTTAAGTATGTAGTTTGCAATAAATCATATGCAGCTATTAAGGCATTTTGATAATCCTCTTCTGAATTGAAAAAGTTTTCTGAGTTTTCTGCATTTGATTCGACATCTACAAAATCATCACTGCATGAAGCCATGATAAATAATGCAATAAAAATGTATGTGATTTTTAAATTTTTCATGGTCTATTTAAAATTTTAAGTTCATTCCTATTAAATATGTTCTTGGATTAGGATAGAATCCGTAATCTATACCTCCGCCAATAGCCTCTCCTGTAGAAGCCGTTGGGTCATAGCCACTGTACTCAGTTAATGTGACCAAATTACTAGCGGACACATATAATCTCAATTTATGTATTCCCCATTTTTCTGCCGTTTCTGGCGAAATAGAATACCCTATTTGTACATTCTGTAATCGAACAAAAGAACCATCCTCTACATAGAAGTCTGAGAATAACGTATTGTTAGTTGCGCCAGTTGTTACTCTTGGGAACGTATTACTTGTACCTTCTCCCGTCCAACGGTTTAAATACTGTACTGTTCTATTAGTACGTGGTAGGTTTCTTTCGTAATTCCTTACAATGTCATTACCTACTGAGGCGAATGCATAAGCACCAAAATCGAAGTTTTTATAATCAAATGTAAGATTAAGACCCATTGTAGCATCAGGAATAGGATCACCAATATTAGTTCTGTCATCATCATTTATAACACCATCACCATTTATATCCACAAATATTAAATCACCTGGTTGTGTGTTGTTATTAAGAACTGGCGAATTATCTATTTGTGCCTGATTTTGGAAAATCCCATTGGTTCTAAAACCTCTAAAATAACCTATAGGTTGACCAGCTTCCATTCTTGCAGGTGGATCTTGCCCTATACCAAATGCACCTCCTGGAATAAAATCACCAGAACTACTTACTGAGATGACATTATTATCTAACATTGTTAGGTTATACTTAAGATTCATTTTAAAATTATCACTCAATTCTTCTGTATAACCAATAGCAAATTCAAAACCTTTGTTTTCAACTATACCAGCGTTAATGAAAGGTGAACCAGAACCTGGTGCTGCCGCACCTAAAATTCCGGATACTGGAGGAGACACTAATAAATCCTCTGTTCTTCTTTTGAAATAATCTACTGTTAAGTCGAACCTGTTATCCCAAAAACGCACATCTAAACCTACGTCAAATGTTTTTTGCTTTTCCCATTTAATTTGTGGGTTAGCTATAGCGCCTGGTGTTGTACCAAAAGTCAATACATCGTCAAACACATATGCTCCTTCTCCTGTTAACAGAGAAACGAATCTAAATGAACCAATCCTATCATTACCTAATATACCATAGGAAGCTCTGAACTTTAAAAAATTAATAAGTGAACTATCTTCGAGAAATGCTTCTTCTGAAGCAATCCAGCCTATTGAGCCTGATGGGAAAATACCAAACTTGTTTTGAGGACCGAAGTTACTTGATCCATCTCGTCTTACAACGGCAGACAACAAGTACTTTCCTTTATAATCATATTGTAATCTGGCAAAGTAAGACAAAAGTCTAGAGTCAAATGTTGACTCAAATGGAACAATATTCTGAACACCTGTTGAATTTTCTATTGTAGCGTTTCCAACGTAGTTATCTGGAATTTCAAATCCTACAGAACCTGTGAAGTTCCCTGTAGTCTTAAATACAGATGTACCCAAAAGCACATTTAGGTTATGAGCGTCGTTGAAACTGTTTTCATACTTAATAAAAGCATCAAACGTATAGTCTCTAAAATAGTTTCTACTCTCTACAACCTGGTTACGCTCAATATCAAATACCTTATCAACAGTACCTTGAATACCATAATCTACAATTGGTGAAAATGTTCTTCCTGTTGTTTGTGCATAGTTGAATTGATAACTAGCCTGAGCCGTAAAGTTTTCTAAGAAGTTATATGATAGGTTTATATTTCCGTTAATCTTATCTACTAATCCTCTATTATAGGTGTTATCGATTTGTTTATTTGGGTTTACAACTTCAAACCCAAGATTTTCAGCTGCTTCATTAGGTCTAATTGTTGGCGCCATATTAAGTGCATTAAACAACACTGAACCAATACCTGTTTCAGGAAGTGTTCTTCTTACAGTGTGCGTCCAAGTAATACCCGAGTTTAACTTAAAGTTCTCTAAGAAATCTAATCCATAGCTCAATCGCTTTGTTAATCTGGTAAACTTTGCTTTATTACCACCAACTATACCATCTTGAGTTAGGAAGGAACTACCAAAAGCATAAGTTGATTCTTTACCACCACCCTTAAGAGTTAAGGCGTTACTGAAAATTGGTGCATTTTGAAAAACCTGATCTTGCCAATCTGTGCCTTGACCTAAACTAGAAACATCTGGAAATGGTAAACTCTCGCCATTTGCAGCAAAAGCTTCGTTCAATAACAATGCATATTCTGTTGCATTGAGCATTGGCAGTTTTCTTGTTGTTTCCTGAACTCCACCATAGGCATTATATTCAATGGTTAGTGGCATTTCTTTTCTACCAGATTTTGTAGTAATAAGTATTACACCGTTTGCCGCTCTCACACCATAGATACCTGCCGTTGCATCTTTTAAAACATTTACAGACTCTATATCATTAGGATTGATTACACTCAAATCCTCCACTACCGTTCCGTCTACCAATATTAATGGTCTGTTATCACCATTGGTTGAAATCCCTCTAATACTAATGGTAGAAGACGCACCAGGCGAACCAGAATTGGATACAATATTAACACCTGCAACTTGCCCTTGTAAGGCTTGCTCTATTCTTGTTGGCTTTAAAGTTTCAATGGTTTCACTAGAAACTACAGAAACAGCACCTGTAATTTCCTTTTTCTTTTGTGTACCATAACCTATTACTACAACTTCGTTCAAAGATTCGGTATCCTCTTGAAGCGCAATATTAATCGGTTGATTATTTGTTATGGTAACTTCTTGGGATACAAATCCAAGATAAGAAATTACTAAAACTGAATTTAGGGGCACATCATTAAAAGTAAAGTTTCCATCAAAATCAGTAGATACTCCTCTAGAGGTGTCTTTCAACAAAACATTAACTCCCGGAAGTGGTTGTCCTGTAGAAGCCTCTGTAACCGTGCCCGTAACGTTTACATTTTGCCCATGTATTGCAATTGAAAACACAAAAGCTAAGAGCGTAAAAAGTTTTATTTTCATCGATTAAATATTTAGATGATGCAACTTACAATATAAGACTAAGGAATCCTCAAAAAAAGACTATACAAAAAACATACAATACAAAAAAAGTTAGTTATTCTTATTAATATCGCAATAAAAGCCAATGAATTCATGACTTTCACTATTCAAAAATTAATGAGTTCTAAGTAAAAATACAAGCTGCAAATCTATTTGTATAGGTAATGTATAGGTGTTAACAGGAACTGTATAGGTGTTATAGTTCTAAAATGTAGTTAGCAAGGCTTTGTTCGTGGTCTAATCCCATCTTTTTTCTTAATCGATAGCGTTTTACTTCGACACTTTTATGGGAGATATTCAATAAAGGGGCTATTTCCTTTGAAGACAAATTCAATCTTAAATAAGCACATAACCTCAGGTCATTCGAAGTGATTGAAGGATGCAAGGATTTAACTTTTCTCATAAAGTCTTTATCTACATTGTTAAAGGCTTCTTCAAACAACTTCCAATCACTGGTGTTATTTAAACTTGAGTTTATCATTTTGATAACACCCCTAACCTCATCCAAAGATTTACTTTTAGATAGTTTTTCCTTTATATTATTAAGTAGTTCATTACGCTTTACTAAATTCATAGTAGCTGTACCGAGTTCTCTATTTTTATTATCAATATCTAACTGAAGATTTTGGTTTTTAAACTCCATTAATTGACGTTGATTCTCAAGTTGCTCTAATTCTAACTCTCTTTCTTTTTTTTCTATGACCCTTTGTTGTTGTCTTTTATAATACCTCTTATTGAAAAATTGAACTAAAAACACAAATAACAAAAACACCAAAACATAAGCTATTATAGCTATTGGTTTTAAATACCAAGGTTTATCTATCGAAAAGCTGTAAGACAAGGTATTAGCCGCAGAAACCGTACCTGCTTTTGCCCTAACTTTAAGTTCATAGTCTCCATGAGGTAAATTTTCAAATAGCACTTCAGAATCGGTGGACCAATCACTCCAATCGTCATATATACCTACCAATTTGTATTGGTATTTGGTTATGGAAAGTTTATTATAATATGGAGCGCTGTAACTAAAATGAACACTGTTGTACTTGTTTTCTAGGTTAATTGGCTCACTATAATCTATAGGAGCAAATTCATTATGAAGAGAAGTATAGGATGCGCCATTCAAATAAATGTTAAAAGATTCAGGTCTTTGGGTGTTAATATTTACCGTTATATAACCTTCCTTATTACCGAATAGATATTCTTCATCGCTTATAGGTAATATGTTTTCGAAACCCGTTTTAATTTTTCGCATATCTTCAGATATTTCGATGATATTGGCCTCTGGTTCATTAGAAAGTATACCTGGCTCTACATATAGTATTTTATCCTTTGTAAAGCCCCATAATCTATTATGCTCTTCTTCATATATCAATTTACCTGACAAATATTTGTCGCCCGTAAATAAATCGCTTAAAATTGAATCTTTTATGAAGGTATCTGAATCTTTATTAAAACTAAACACTCCCTCTCTATAACAATATAGAATTGAATTGTCATACTCTGTTAAGCTAGATTTTATTCCGTGTTCAATTGAGAGTTTCTTGTAGTCTAGAACCCTCCTAAAATCATTATCAATAGTCAATTTGTAAACCCCTTTGTATTCGTGATTAACCAATACTTCGTTTAAACCTGAAAATTCTATGAATCTTGAAGATATATCAAAGCCTTCAATTTTATTTCTGTACCTCCATTGCCCATTAACAAGCTCTAGAACATTAAGTCCCTTATAGGTACCTTGCAACAGCAAGTCCGATCTATTTTCAATGGACTTTATAATCCAAGTTCCTCTTATACTTGAAATCTTTGTCGCTCTATTTTGCTCTATGATAAAAGTCCCTTGATCATGGCCACAAAACAAAGTTCCATTTTTAACATCTAAAGTCCATACTTGCCCTTGAGTTCCTCCTATAAGTTCGAATCTGTCATCTGAATTTAGCTTTTTATAAAACAGACCTTGATTGGTTCCGAGATATAAATGGTCATCTACTTTTTCTGAAGTATATACAGTTCCTAAAGCGCCTTGTTTATCTTTATAAACTCTATAGGGAGAATCTAAATTTATAACATTGACACCATTATCTAATCCCAACCAAATGTTTCCATTTTTATCCTCATTAATTGAAAGCACTGTATTATTACTTAGTCCATCTTTCTGATCAATTTTCTGTAATAAGTCACCATCTTTATCCAACACCAAAATTCCGTTAGAAATTGTTCCGAGAACAAAATTTCCATCTTTTAACCTGACACTGCTATATAAGCTATAACCTGAAAGTATGTCATCGGTAATTGTCTGCCATTGGCTTATTTCACCATTGTTATAGATATAAAACCCATTATCTTTGGTTTGCAGCATCAACCCGTTTTCTAACTGGCAAATATTAACCAACTCAACATTATTTATTTTTGGTGATGAAACAACCAATTGAGATTTACCGTTCTCAATTTTGAAAATGCCATCCTCAATTTTTTGAAAATAGACAGCGCCATTGACTTCAAATATTTTATTAATTCTTGTTTTAGAATCAACAATTTCGAAACTTTTATCAGTTATATTATAGATATAAATACGTTCAAAAGATTGAAACAATACGTAGTCTTCGAGATTTATTATACCCCAAAATTCCTCGTCTTCTTTAACGCTAATGTTATTTTGTTTTGTAAGTGAAGTATAAACAAGTGTCCCGTATTGGTTTTTGTTCCAGTACCCAAAGTCCATGTAACCACCCGTGTAAATTCGGTCACCTACAGATTTAACAGATCTCAAAATATCATCATTTGGTGATCGATACAATTCCCAGGACGCACCATTGTATTCTAACAAACCTGCATTATTCGCAATGTAAATAAAACTGTTTTCGGTTTGGGATATAGACCAATTCTGGTCTTCTGCAGCATAATCTTGCGGTGTAAAAATCTGTATTGGTGGAATTTCTTGACCATGGACAGTTAGTCCAAACAAGCACAATAAAAAACAAAGAATTTTATTTATTACACCCATTACTAATTCTTTAAGTGAGTTGCCCTTTTCATAATTCAAAAAAGAACAATAGATATATTAATAACTAACTTGTTAAGGTACTAATATAGATAAATAAAAGGACTTTAGACATAATGTAGTGTTAAGAGCATTAGATAGTATAGGGTGAAATTAAACTGAATTATCTTGTAATTAGAAAAGTAAAAAAATAGATTGGGTTTTATTTAATAACAACTTTTTTTGATTTTTGTCCTGTCTCGTACTGAAGATTTACAATATAAATACCTCCACTAAGTGAAGCTATATTTATGCGATTCTCAATAATAGATGAATTAAGCTCAGTTGCAAGCACCTTCCTGCCCTGGATATCGTATAAATCTAATTGTGTGTTTTCTTGTAACCGGCCACTAACTATTAATTCTTTAGAACTATTTAAAACGAAAATATTCAGAGTATGTAAATTATTTCCAGTAGTTGATAATGCACCTTCAGATATTCTCAAGAAGAAACGTCCGGTCCCAGAGGTTGCAGCTGTAGGTAACATCACATAGTCATTATTGATTAACAAAGTTGACGTATTTGCAACCATATCATCAAGATAAACATTAACAGAAGCTGGCAATGACATATCAGCAATACTAAAGGTTAGTTGCGCTCCCTGATTTACATTTACTCCTAATGGAATTACCACACCTGAAAGATTACTAGAATTAACTGTTTGTATAGCCATTGGAACACCTTCATTGTCTTCAACCAAATGGGAATACAAAGCAAATTCTGGAACATTACCACCAAAAACAGATGCATCAAACCCTCTGTCTAAACCTAAGCTTGCGCTATCATGAAAAAAAACAGATGCTAAACAACTATCAGAAGCTGTACTCAGCCTTATTTTAATAAAATTTACATCACTTGATGTTCTACCTATTATAAAGTCATCTGAATTACCCACAGTCTGCATATTTGGTGTAAACTCCAAATCAGCAGATGATGAATTTGACGATACAAAAAAGCCTTGTCCTGGAGCTATTAGAGTTGGTCCATCCACCAAATTTGTAATCGTCCAATTACTTCCTGATCCGTCTGTATTATTTGCATCATAACCATAAATAGCTGCAGTATCCTCATCCAACAAACTAAGGTTTGATACTCCAGAGACAGACCCTATATGATTCAAAAATGTGTTAACATCTATATACGAAGGATAAGGATTTCCTATGAGGTTCCACTCCGGAAAATCGCCCGTAAAATCATTTTCAATAGATGCAGTAATAGAACCCGTTACAATTGACCCAGTAAAAACCAAGGCCTCTCCTAAACCTTCATCTAATGACGTATTTGTTCCTACTCTGTAACCCGTACCAGAAGATAAAGTTGTTGAAGTGTTGTAGTTGTATAGCAAATAGTCATCTGTATTGCCTTTTTCAAACGGACCGAATAGATAGGTTGTATTTGGTTGAGCTTCTCCATTACTTAATAGAACATCTGAATTATAATTATTGTCGTTAGTTAGAAAAGAAGTCCAGCTTTGTCCTGATAATGGAGGGGCAATCAAATCATTACCATTCAGTTCCGAATTGGTATATCTATGGTATTTAGAGGTTCCTGAAACAGCTATTGTGCCTTTTAGAATTAAACCAGAGTATGAATCTGATTCAGAATACATATTTAAATCACCATCTATGTTTAGAGTTGCTCCTGTAGAAACGATTAAATTTGCTCCACTATGAATGTTTAAATCTGTAATGGTTTTATCACCAGATAATATGGGTAAAGTTCCTGTTACTGGAATTGTTATTTCCGAACAAAAATCTGGTACTTGGTTTGGTGTCCAGTTATTTGGATCGTTCCAGTTGTTAGAGGCAGAACCATTCCAAGTAATTTGCAAAGGACTGGAGGCAAAGACTACCTCAAAGCGATCATTGGCAATAGAAGCAGGTGTACCAGAAGTAATAGAATAGCTATAGTTAACCGTACCACTTTGCGGTATCTCAGTAGATATATTAGTATAGTTATCAAATAAGAATGCCGTTGCGCATTGCATAGCTATGCCTTCTGCTACAATTGTATAATTGGTGTTCCTGTAAGTGTTAACTTCTAATTGGATTTCCTCTCCATCCTGTGGAGTATTTCTATTTTCAACACTTAATAAAATCCCGTTATTATTAGTCGCAAAATTTTCGTCTAAATTGGGAATATGCAGTGCATCATTAGCGTCAATAGCGTTATTACCTTCGGTGTCAAATAAAATTAATAACGCATCTGTAGCCGACTCATTATTAGCTAACGCACTACTTTCATATAACGATAGACGCAATTGTCCTTGGCTGGTAAATTCATTTACCCTTCTTAAATCTTCGGTTTTTAATCTAGGCTTATCCTTGCTTTTTTGCTTTAGGTTTATAGAAGATTCATTAATTAATGGAAAAATCAAGACGATTGTGAAAAATGAAAAGATGAAATTCAATTTCATGATAAAGCATTATTATGGTTGATTATAATGACCATAACCTATTAAATGCCCGGAACAAGGAGTAGAAAATTGAGGGTAGTAATTTTATGTTAACCAATTACTAAAAAGGGTAAAAAAACCTTTATGAAATTAATAAAAAAATATTTGATAAACTATGCAAATTTACGATTATCGTCTAAAAGTCAATTATTTACCACAAAAGGTTTGCATCTATACAGAAGTAAAAACACTGATTTTCAATCTTAAATACCTACCGTTTTAAATCCAACTTTCCGATAATCATAAAATCAAAAAAGCCGAAACTTTCGTTTCGGCTTTTTATCAGTACTGAAGGCGGGACTTGAACCCGCACGGCCATAATGGCCATTGGATTTTAAGTCCAACGTGTCTACCAATTCCACCACTTCAGCATCCCAGTTGCAGACTGCAACTTAATTGGTATATATTGTATAGAGCGAAAGACGGGATTTGAACCCGCGACCCTCACCTTGGCAAGGTGATGCTCTACCCCTGAGCTACTTTCGCGTAGTGTTTTTAAAGAACTTTTTCGCTATAAAAGCGGATGCAAATTTAAACTATTTCTTATAAATGCAAAGATTTTTTTAAAATAAATTAAACTTAACTAAGCTTGCTTTTTCTTTACCAACATACGCTTAATTTCATTGAGTTTCATCAATGCCTCAACAGGTGTAAGTGTATCAATATCTATATGCAAAATCTCATCTTTAATTTCCTCTAACAAAGGATCATCTAAATTAAAGAAGCTCAATTGCATATCATCCTTGAGGGATTTTACCTTATCCGTAAGTTCTTCACTAGAATGTGACTTTTCTAATTTCGACAATATTTTATTAGCACGTCGTATCACTTGTTGCGGCATACCTGCCATTTTTGCGACATGAATACCAAAACTATGTTCACTACCTCCTTCAACCAACTTACGTACAAAAAGCACATTGTCTTTTAACTCTTTTACCGAAACATTGAAATTCTTAATGCGTGAGAAAGTCTCAGTCATTTCATTGAGCTCGTGGTAATGCGTCGCAAAAAGTGTCTTCGGTTTTGCAGGATGCTCATGCAAATATTCACTGATTGCCCAAGCGATGGAGATACCATCATAAGTACTTGTCCCACGACCTATTTCATCTAATAGTACCAAACTTCGTTCTGAAATGTTGTTTAGAATAGATGCCGTTTCATTCATTTCTACCATAAAGGTAGATTCGCCCATTGAGATATTATCACTGGCGCCCACACGGGTGAAAATCTTATCGACCAAACCAATTCTAGCTTCTTTTGCTGGTACAAAACTGCCTATTTGTGCCAATAGTACAATTAACGCCGTTTGCCTTAAAATAGCCGACTTACCAGACATATTTGGACCCGTAATCATTATGATTTGTTGCGTTTCCCTATCTAAAAACACATCATTGGCTATATAAGCTTCACCTAAAGGCAATTGTTTCTCTATAACGGGATGACGACCATCTATAATTTCAAGGTCACAGCTGTCATCTATCGTTGGATAATTATAGTTGTTGGATTTTGCCAAACTCGCAAAACCACAAAGACAATCTAATTGACCAATCAATTGTGCATTTTGTTGCACTTGAACTATAAACTGATGCATCCAAGTTACCAATTCAGCAAAGAGCTGCTGTTCGATGGCCAGTATACGTTCTTCAGCGCCTAGAATTTTTGCTTCGTATTCTTTAAGCTCTTCAGTGATGTAACGCTCTGCATTCACTAAAGTTTGTTTTCGTATCCATCCTTCTGGAACTTTATCCTTATGCGAATTTCTAACTTCAATATAATACCCAAATACATTATTAGAGGCTATTTTCAGAGAGGTAATTCCTGTACGCTCACTTTCACGCTTCAGCATATTATCGAGATAGTCCTTTCCTGATTTTGACAATCCTCTCAACTCATCCAGTTCTCGAGAAAAACCTTCGGCAATGGTACTTCCTTTTAAGATATTAACTGGTGCTTCTTCATTTAGTGTCTGCTTAATCTTTTCTCGTAATAAATCGCAATTGTTGAGATTGGCTCCTAAAACTTTTAAGGCTTCATTATTGCAATTTTCAGCCATGGACTTAATAGGTACAATGGCTTCGAGAGAGTTTTTCAACTGAATCACCTCACGAGGACTTACCTTAGTGGTGGCGATCTTAGATATTAACCGTTCTATATCACCAATGTGTTTAATATGTCCTTGAATCTTTTGCAGTACTACTTCATTATTCAACAAAAATTGAACTACTTCGTGACGTTGTTTAATCTTATCAGCATGTTTTAGCGGTAAAGCCAACCAACGCTTCAATGTTCGACCTCCCATTGCGGAAATGGTTTTATCGATGACATTGATTAGCGTAACTGCATTAGCATTTGTAGAATGATAAAGCTCTAAATTTCGGATGGTAAACTTATCCATCCACACATAATCGTCAGTCGCAATCCTTGAAATCGTTGCAATGTGATCTAGTTTATTATGTCGCGTTTCGCTTAAATAATGAAGTACTACACCAGAAGCTATAATACCTTCATATAAATCTTCAATCCCAAAGCCTTTCAGGGTTTTTGTATTGAAATGTTTGGTTAATGTTTCGTGTGCATAATCAGCTTGAAATACCCAATCTTCTATATAAAAAGTATGAAAATCGCTACCAAAGGTCTCCGTAAATTCCTTTCGGCATTGTTTTGCAATGAGGACTTCACTTGGGTTAAAATTCTGAAGTAGTTTGTCCACATATTCAGCATAACCTTGAGAGGTTAAAAACTCACCTGTAGAAATATCCAAGAAAGAAACTCCGATATATTTTTTATCAAAATGAACAGCGCATAGAAAGTTATTGGATTTTGAATGCAATATATCATCATTCAATGCCACACCAGGTGTTACCAGTTCCGTGACACCACGTTTTACGATTTTCTTGGTCTGTTTTGGATCTTCTAACTGATCGCAAATGGCAACTCGCTCACCAGCTCTCACCAATTTTGGCAAATAGGTGTTCAATGAGTGATGCGGAAACCCAGCCAATTCTGTTTCACTTTCACTACCAGCACCACGCTTAGTTAGGATTATATCTAAAATCTTGGATGCTTTAACGGCATCACTACCAAAGGTTTCATAAAAATCACCAACTCTAAATAACAATAACGCATCAGGATACTTTGCCTTTATGGCATTGTACTGCTTCATTAATGGTGTTTCTTTTTTTGCCTTTTTAGCCAAGAGATTTGTGTATTTTTGTTGAAATTGAAAGTTCGCTAATTTACTTATAATTTGAGGTTTATTGAAGCCTGAAAGCTATAAGTTATCTACAGGTGTTGATAACATTAAAACAAAAATTGAAACGTCATTACGAGTGAAATGCAATGAAGCGAAATAATCTCTTGATTTGAAAAGATTGCCACGTCCTTCGTCCTCGCAATGACAGATACATTATGAAAAGAAAACTAAAAAACGAAGAATTAGACCGATTAGAAGTTTCAGAATTTAAAGACGCTGAGAAATCGCCTATCATTATAATTCTAGATAATATTAGAAGTTTAAACAATATTGGTTCTGTATTTAGAACCAGTGATGCGTTTTTGATTGAAAAGATTTATCTCTGTGGCATTACAGCACAGCCACCTCATAACGACATTCGTAAAACCGCTCTAGGTAGCACAGAAACGGTGGATTGGGAATATGCTGAAAATACTTTAGAAGTCGTTAAAAAATTAAAAGCTAAAAATATTAAAATCGCAAGTATTGAGCAAGCCGAAAACGCGACGATGCTAAATGATTTTAAACCTCATCCCAATACCAAATATGCTTTTGTACTTGGGAATGAAGTAAAAGGTGTGGCTCAAGATGTGGTTGATGCAAGCGATGTAGTTATTGAAATTCCGCAGTATGGTACTAAACATTCTTTGAATATCTCAGTGAGTTGTGGTGTTGTGGTTTGGGATGTGTTTTCTAAACTTAGTTGTTAAACTAATGTTATCTACTTAATCTAATACGATAGGATTATTTATTTTTATTTTAAATACGATTTCAGTAGTGAAAAGCATCTTTACAATATTAATATACTCAATCCTGACTAGTTGTTTGGCACAAACGAATCTATCAGATATGGTAGCAACTATAGATGGAAATATTGATACACTTGCAATGAACAACATCTCAAAAAGCAATAAAACCAATTTCAGCTATAAAACTCTCGATGATTTCGTATACTTTTCAATTGATTCTGAAGAACTATACGTAGCAAGTATTTGTATTTGCTCAAATGATACTATAAGCGTATATCACTCATCGGCTGCTTTGGGAGATGCATTATATAAGAAACTACCTGAAGGCAATTGGCAGAAAAACGAAACTTTCGAATGGGATATGAGAGAAACAGACACTTCGAACGAAACCGTTGAAAAAAGAATCCATTTTTATCAGAAAAATGGATGGATAGCGAATACTATGGCTATGGGCAAAACGGGCGAAACCGAATTTATATTTAACAAGTCTCTTTTTAAA
The DNA here is from genome assembly GCF_965284585.1 of Winogradskyella ouciana. Classification (NCBI taxonomy): domain Bacteria; kingdom Pseudomonadati; phylum Bacteroidota; class Flavobacteriia; order Flavobacteriales; family Flavobacteriaceae; genus Winogradskyella; species Winogradskyella ouciana. The sequence continues at coordinate 1,630,327 of NZ_OZ260095.1, read as the reverse complement.
AATGGTAAACTAACGATTGCCTTAGGGCTTATGTATGCTCATGACCCTGAAAATATTCTTGCTTTACCAACCACCTCTAAAGATGGCTGCGGCAGTTTAAGCTTAGTGAGCGGAAGTCCTGAGAAGTCATATAAATTCGATACTGACAATTGGTTTAGCTTAACACTTGAATAATTTTAAAAAAATACCCTGGCCATCAAAAGCCGTAATGGAACAGATCTATGAAAAGCATCTTTGGGGCGGAAAAGAATATGATTTCTATTCTGGTATAGGTTCTCACGATCCAAACACCATAAACCCTTATTTAGACGTTGTTATTGATTTTTTGAAGTCTAAAAATAATCAACTGACCGTTTGTGATTTGGGATGTGGTGATTTTAATATTGGGAAACACCTTATCCCTTTCACCAAAAAATATATAGGAGTTGATATTGTGGAAAGTCTCATTGAGAGAAATAGGACACAGTTTATAGCAGAAAACCTAACGTTTCAATGTTTGGATATTGCCAAGGACGAATTACCAAATGCCGATTGCGTCATCTTAAGGCAAGTGCTTCAACATTTATCCAACAAAGAAATTCAACAAATTGTAAACAAGCTAAAAAACTACAAATACATAATATTGACGGAACACCTTCCCGATGGGGAATTTATACCCAATAAAGACATTATTTCTGGTCAAGGGATTCGCTTAAAACAACATAGTGGTGTGGATGTATTGGCTGAGCCTTTTAAGTTGAAAATTTTAGACGACAAAGTCTTGAACGAAGTCATTTTGGATATTGGCAAAGGTAGAATTGTAACAACACTTTATAGATTATCCTGACTGGCTACTGGCTACCAATTTCATTAAGCAACCACAGATAATCCGCACGGTTTTTCACAAAATCCTTTTCCGAAACATCAATGATTTTAATATTAAGGTCTGTTTGTGATTTTAAGAATTCGAGGTAACCAGAGTTGATTTTATCGAGGTATTCATCTTGTATTTCCTTCTCGTACTTACGGCCACGCTTTTTAATATTAGCTTGTAATCGTTCTGTGTTTTGATAGAGGTAGACATACAAATCTGGCCTCGCTATATCCTTATATACCTGATAGAATAATTTACGGTATAATCTAAATTCATCTTCTGGCAAAGTGACCTTTGAGAATACCAGCGATTTGTGCACATCGTAATCACTGACCATAAAATCCTTGAATAAATCCAATTGCGACAAATCATCGCTGATTTGCTGATAACGATCCGCCAAAAAAGACATTTCCAAAGTAAAAGCATAGCGCTCTGGTTCCTTGTAGAATTTGGGAAGGAACGGGTTGTCCGCAAAACGCTCTAATATCAACTTTGCATTAAAATCTTGCGAGATTTTTGTCGCCAAACTGGTTTTACCAGCACCAATATTTCCTTCAATGGCTATAAAATTATAGTCGCTAAAATTGTATGTTTTTTTTGGGTCCTTTAACCAAATATTAATAGGTTCAATCTCTGATTCATCATTACATTCAATCAGTAAATCTTCAACTGATTTATTTAATTCAGGATGCTGAAAATCCTTAGCAATGTCCTGCAATGGTTTTAATACAAACTTACGCTTGTGTAATTCTGGGTGTGGAATGACCAAAGCCTTTTCCTCAATCATCTCATCACCATAAAACAGAATATCTAAATCTATCTCTCTAGATTCATATTTGTCTGATTTCTTATTAGAACGACCTAATACCTTTTCAATATCCTTGAGTGTTTTTAAAAGCTTTTTTGGTTTTAACTCCGTCTCAACCTTAATACAGGTATTGTAGAAATCATCCCCATCAAATCCTAATGCTGGTGTTTCGTAAACTTTAGAAATCCTTTTTACGGCACCTACCGTTTTAAAAATAGCATCAATAGCAGATTGCAGATACTGCAATTTATTGCCTTTGTTACTTCCTAATGCTATGTAAACGGATTTAGTTGATGTCATGGAATTAGCAAAATAACTAAAAGAAATATTAATAGATTATCTTTACAACAACATTTTATCAACCATTTTTAATGCCAATAAAAGACAAACTTTTAGCACAACGTATTTACCTCTTGCTTGGTGCGCTTTTTATTACATCCTTAGTCGTTTCTAACTTAATTTTTCAAAAGTTTTTTTATTGGTATCCTGTAGATGTTGAAATTTTTGGCAGTAAATTGTTTGAAATTTCAGTTGGTATCTTACCGTATCCAATAACCTTTCTCATAACGGATTTAATCAGTGAGATTTATGGAAAAAAGCGCGCCAATGATGTTGTGATTGTTGGAATTTTTGCGTCACTTTTTTCACTATTAATAATCTATACAGGCTCTCAGGTACCAGCAACCTCTTGGTCTTATGTGGGTGACGAGATGTTTAATACCGTTTTTGGCAATTCTGCCATTGCTGTTTTTGCCAGTATGCTTACCTATTTATTTGCACAATTTGTGGACATTCAAATCTATCATTTTTGGAAACGTCTTACCAAGGGTAAACACTTATGGTTACGTAACAATTTCTCCACTTGGTTTTCCCAATTTGTTGACACGTTTACTATCATTTTCTTATTGTGCTCGTTCGGCATTATTGATTGGGTTAATTTCAAAGGCTTATTAATCAGTGGTTTTTTATTTAAAGTCTTGGTGGCAGCTTTGGACACCCCTTTTCTATATCTTGGAGTTTATCTCTTCAGAAAACGTTTTAAGCTAAAGGTAAATGAGGAAATAAGTTTACTATAAGAGTTATCTAAAACATTAAATTCTTCTTAAACTTAACCATGAAAGCAACTTTTCTAAGGATTTTTGCGTAACTATTAAACAAGCTATAACTTTTCGCCATGAAGAAAATTTTCAAAATAATTGGAATTATTTTACTCATTTTTGTTGCAATTCTTATCGCAATTCCTTTTGTACTGGAATCTAAAATTGATACCATCGTTCAAAATTATGCAGATGAGAATCTTGATGCAGATTTAAGTTTTGACGACATCAGTTTAAGCCTCATAAGTAGTTTTCCAAAAGCTGAGGTCAGTGTTGAAAATTTAAAAATCACCAACAGAGCACCTTTTAAGGACGAAACTTTAGCTACAGCGAAATCCCTTTCTTTTGAAATGCCTATCGGTCAATTATTTAAAGGTACCGAAGAGCCCTTGACGGTCAATGAAATTATTGCAGACGAAATGCTCTTAACCATAAAGACCAATAAAAACGGAACCACCAATTACGATATCGTAAAAAAGAAAGAAAGCACAACTGTTGCATCTGACACAACCTCAACTGGTTTTAGTTTTGATATAGAAAATTACGAAATCAATAATAGTGCGTTCACCTATATAGATGAGCAATCCGATACAAACATATATGCCACGGAAATTAACCATACCGGAAAAGGCATTTTTTCGGGAGAACTCTCGGAATTAGACACCAATACCGAAGCTAAAATCACTATGTCTATTGATAGTGTAGAATATCTTACCAACAATATTATTAAACTAGACGCTTTAATTGATCTCGATTTAGAGCAAGAAAAATATACCTTTAAAGAGAACAAAGGCTTTATTAACGCTTTGCCGTTAGAGTTTCAAGGTTTTGTGCAAAATGTGGAAGGTGGCCAGCAAATAGATATTAGTTTTAAAAATCCTGAATCGTCTTTTAAGTCCTTTTTAGCGGTTATACCAGAAACATATTCCAAGAACATAGAAAACGTCAATACCACTGGAAACTTTACGGTAAATGGAATAATCAAAGGATTAATTTCAGAAGAGACCATTCCTACTTTAGATATAAACATGCGCTCTAACAATGCGTCATTTAAGTATCCTGATTTGCCGAAAAGTGTCACCAATATTATGATTGATGCTTCCGTAAAGAACACCTCTGGAAATGCTGATGACACCTATGTAGACATCAATACCTTGGATTTTAAAATTGACCAAGATGTCTTTAAGTCTGAAGCTCATATTAAAAACCTCACTGGCAATATGCTGGTTAATGCCAATCTAGACGGTGTGCTAAATCTGGCGAATGTCACAAAAGCATATCCTATTGACATAGAAAATCAATTAAGTGGTATCCTAAAAGGAAAACTGAACACCTCCTTTGATATGGATGCTATTGAAACCAACGCTTACCAACGTATTAAAAACAACGGAAGCGTATCGATTACGGATTTTATTTTTTCGTCGGAAGATATTGTAAACCCTATTCAAATCAACAAGGCAGAATTAACCTTTAAACCAGGAACGGTGAGCCTTAACAGTTTTGACGCCTTAACAGGAAAAAGTGATCTTTCAGCAACAGGAACCATTAATAATCTGCTTGGATTCTTATTGAGCGATAAAAAATTACAAGGAAATTTTAACGTCAATAGTAATACGTTTGCCATTTCAGATTTTATGGTTGAAGATGAAACGGCTTCAGAAACATCAAACAAAACAACATCTGATGGAGAATCACTGAAGATTCCTGAGTTTTTGGATTGCACCATTACCGCAAATGCCAATACCGTCATTTACGACAATCTTAATTTGAAGAATGTAAAAGGACAGATGCGCATAAAAGATCAAAATGCTAATCTCATTAATATGACCACGGATTTGTTCAATGGTCAGTTGGGAATTTCTGGTAACGTTTCAACAAAAGAGGCTAAACCAAAATTTGATATGAAACTCGCCATGCAACAGTTTGATATCTCCCAGTCCTTTACAGATTTGGAAATGCTGAAAGCACTGGCGCCAATCGCTAAAGTTCTCCAAGGCAAATTGAACTCTACCATTGATATTAGCGGATTTTTAGACGAAAACTTCTCACCAGATTTAAGCACCATTTCAGGAAACGCATTAGCTGAAATACTAACTTCCAATATTGATGTTTCAAAAAGTCCTTTATTAGCTGGTTTGGATAATAAGTTAGATTTTTTAGACCTTCAAAATCTTCAGAAAAATATTGCCACCAAACTAAATTTTGAGAATGGTTTGGTTTCAGTAAAACCATTTACCATAAACTACAAGGACATTCCTATAGAAGTTTCGGGTACACACACATTTTCTAATAATTTACAATATGATGTTGTGTTTCAAGTCCCAGCAAAGTATTTAGGTAGTGAAGTCAACCGCTTAATCGGAAAAATCAATGACCCAGAGGTGAATAACATTTCCATTCCTGTTACGGCAAATATTAATGGTAGTGTTTCCAGTCCAAATATTTCAACAGATTTAACGAGTGGAGTTTCTAATTTAACCAAGCAACTCATTGAAATTGAAAAGCAAAAACTAATTGGCAAAGGCAAGGACAAAATCAACGACTTGTTAGGCGGAGTTCTGGGTGGAAATTCAAACACTACAAAAACAGATTCTACAACTGTAAAAACAGATAGCAGTAAAACAGATCCAAAGGATAAAATTAAGGAGGGCGTAAAAGATGCCATAGGCGATTTGTTCGGTGGAAAGAAAAAATCAAAAGACAAAAAAGCCCAAGATTCGACAAAAAACAATTGATTTTTACGCAAAAACCATACATTTTTGCCAAAATTTGTTAATAATTAGCCATTTTCTTGTTTTTCTGAATAATAAAGTTATGTTGTAGGTTCACTAATTTTAAAATAAGTACATGAGGCAATTAAAAATCACCAAGCAGGTTACCAACAGAGAAGACAAATCTTTAGACAAATATCTACAAGACATCAGTAAAATTCCGTTGATAACCGCAGATGAAGAAGTAGAGTTAGCGCAAAGAATAAAAAAGGGTGATCAAGAAGCTTTAGATAAATTAACAACAGCCAACTTAAGGTTCGTTGTTTCTGTTGCTAAGCAATATCAAAATCAAGGTTTAAAACTTCCGGATTTAATTAACGAAGGTAATGCTGGTTTGGTAAAAGCAGCTAAGCGATTTGACGAAACAAGAGGTTTTAAGTTTATATCTTATGCTGTATGGTGGATTAGACAAGCTATTCTACAGGCATTGGCCGAGCAATCTCGTATTGTAAGATTACCATTGAATAAAATTGGTACAATTAATAAAATCAACAAAACCTTTTCGCATTTAGAGCAAATACACCAAAGACCTCCAAATGCAGAAGAAATTGCGAGAGAATTAGATATTAGCGTACGTGAGGTAAAACAATCCATGAAAAACTCTGGACGTCACCTCTCTATGGACGCACCATTAAAGGACGGAGAAACTTTTAGTCTTTATGATGTGGTAAGTGCTAGTGAATCTCCAAAGCCAGATAAAAATTTAATGAAAGCGTCATTAAATACTGAAATTGAGCGTGCTTTAGAAACTCTAACCCAAAAGGAAAGTGACGTCATTCGTCTTAATTTTGGAATAGGTGATCAACCTCCAATGACTTTAGAGGAGATTGGTGGTATTTATGATTTAACTAGAGAACGTGTAAGACAAATACGTGAAAAAGGAATCAGACGATTAAGACATGCCAGCAAGAGTAAAATCTTGAAGACATATTTAGGTTAAAAATTCCTTATTTTAATAACATAATTATTTTTTATTTTCAAATAGTTGGCATATATTTGCCGACCATTTGCAAGAATTAGTTAACAAAATATATCGATATAATGATTAAAATCGAAATCAAAGAAGGAGAAAATATAGAGAGAGCTCTTAAGCGTTACAAGCGTAAGCATAGAAATGTGCAGATTATGCAAAACCTAAGAGAGTCTCGTTATTTCACTAAGCCATCTGTTAAGAGAAGAAGAGAAATTCAGAAGGCTGAGTATATCCAAGGATTAAGAGACGCGGAGAACGTATAATTTTTTTTATACGTCCCTATCATATATAGAGCAATAGAAATATTGCTCTTTTTTTGTTCTATAAACTCAACTCAACTACTAAGCCTTCATTTGCTCTAATATTAAAGACTCTATTATCTTCAAAAATGAGGTATTGCCCTTTAATCCCAACAAGTTTACCCGAATAATTAATTTCCTTTTTTATATTTAAGCTATTAGGTTTTACAGGATACTGATCCACAGGAAATTTTAAATGAGTTTCTGAATTGCTTTCAATAAAATAATCTTTGGCTTCTTCTGGAATGAATTCTTTTAAATTGTTCCTCCATTCTATAAGATCCACATCTTCAATATCATTCTTCAACATTTTCCTCCAGTTGGTTTTATCAGCTACGTGATCTTTTAAGGCTACTTCTGTGATTCCAGCTAAATAACGATTAGGGACCTCAACGATTTCAATAGCTTCATGTGCTCCTTGATCTATCCAACGTGTCGGTACTTGGCTTTTTCTTGTGACTCCTACTTTTACATTGCTTGAGTTTGCCAAATACACAATATGCGGTTGCAACTGTACCTGTTTTTCATATTCTAAATCTCTATCCTCTTTATTCAAATGTGCTGTACTTAACTCTGGTCGCATAATCCAATCGCCTGCAATCGGTTTGTCAAAAAAACAGGTCTTACAAAAACCTTGTCTGTATATTGGCCTGTCCAAACCACAGCTTAAACACTGGTGACCGACAAGTTTCATTGTAATAGGTTTGTTCAGTAACTGATTCATATGAATAAAATCATTCTCAAAAACCAAATAATATTGTATTGGCTCTAAAAACTCTGTCTGCATTTTAGTAAGAACACCTGTATAAATCATAGAAGAAATTTAGTATTTTTATCGTTGAACTTATATAAATCTTTATCAAACAGAAAAGGTTTATATGGGTTCACCTCAAAATTAGCCAAAAGATAAATAATCCATGCCAATTCCCATAGTAAATTCTATTGCTTCGTGGTTTTTAAAAAAGCGGTTCCATCAAATTGAACTCTTTTTAAAATACCCTAATGAAGTACAAAATGAATTACTGTTTAGCTTATTAAAATTCGCTAAGGATACCGAAATAGGAAAACAATATGATTTTGCCTCTATAAAAACCTACGCAGAATTTAACGATCGTATTCCCATTGTTAATTACGAGATTATTCAACCGCTCATTGAACGATCTAGAAATGGTGAGCAGAACATTTTTTGGCCAAGGCCTATTAAATGGTTTGCGAAGTCGAGCGGTACAACCAATGCAAAAAGTAAATTCATTCCTGTTAGTATGGACTCTTTGGAAGACTGTCATTATGCAGCCAGTAAGGATTTACTCTGTATGTACCTTAACAATAACGAAGATGCACAATTGTTTACTGGCAAGAGCTTGCGGCTTGGCGGCAGTAAGGAGCTTTACAAAGAAAACGGAACCGTATTTGGAGACCTAAGTGCTATTCTTATAGATAACATGCCATTTTGGGCTGAATTCAGCAGCACTCCTAGTAGTAGAGTGTCACTGATGAGTGAGTGGGAAACCAAAATGCAAGCCATTGTTGACGAGACCATTAATGAAAATGTAACCAGTCTTGCTGGAGTGCCTTCCTGGATGCTTGTTCTACTCAATAACGTTTTAGATAAGACAGAAAAGGAAAGTATTTTTGATATATGGCCAAATCTTGAAGTTTATTTTCATGGTGGTGTCAGTTTTAATCCTTACAAAGACCAATACAAAGCCATATTACCTAAAAATAATTTTAGATATTACGAAATCTACAATGCTTCAGAGGGGTTCTTCGCTATTCAAGACCAAAATAATTCTAGTGATTTAATGCTAATGCTAGATTATGGTATCTTCTATGAGTTTATTCCTATGGATTCTTATGGTACAAGCGAGCAAAAGGTAATTCCTTTAAGTGAGGTTGAACTCAATAAAAACTATGCCGTAATTATCACTACAAATGCCGGACTTTGGCGTTATAAAATTGGTGACACCATTCGTTTTGTGAGTTTAAGTCCGCATAGAATAAAAGTTTCGGGCAGAACAAAACACCATATCAATGCCTTTGGTGAAGAATTGATTATTGAAAATGCTGAAGATGCCCTAAAGAAAGTCTGTAAAAGAACCTCAGCAGAAATTGTGGACTACACTGCAGCTCCAATTTTTATGAATGGTAAAGAAAAAGGGGCTCATGAGTGGATTATTGAATTTAAAAGGCCACCTGAGGACATGTCTTATTTTGAGGAGTTATTCGATAACGCTTTAAAGTCATTAAACTCTGATTATGAAGCCAAGCGTTATAACAATATGACGTTAAACAAACCAAAAATTCACTGTGCCAGAACCAACCTTTTCTATGACTGGCTTAAGGAAAATAATAAACTGGGAGGACAACATAAAGTCCCTCGTTTATCCAATTCTAGGGACTATGTAGATGAGTTATTGCGTCTAAATGAAGTCTAAAACTGCCTAATTTCATCGAAGAAATCAGTATTTGCTTAATAATTGTCGGATAAATACGATTATTATCTAAAAAAAGTGACAAAAACATAGGGTGTGTAACATTGTTGGTAATTTGCTATTGCTATTAATCCATTATCCCTACGTTATGAAATCTACGATTCATGTGCTGTTATCGGCACTTATGATCTGTACTTACTCTTCATTAGATACTACAGACCCTGCAAAAGACAGTGTTGATGACCGAAACAAAAGTGGCTACACTTACACTGTAAATATTTCAAAAATTAACTCCAAGTATTCTGAAATTGCCTGTACCACGTTTAGAAATAAATTGGTTTTGGTATCCTCAAAAAAAATTGGCGGTTTAGGCAACGGAGTAGATCCTGTTACCAATGAACCTTTCACTGATTTGTTTTGCACGGACATTGAAGCTTATGGCAAATTATCGCAACCTTTATTATTTAGTCGTATTTTAAACACTAAGGCCAATGAAGGTCAAGTTGCTTTTTCGCCAGACGAACATACCATTTATTACACACGAAGTACGCGTACCAATTCCTTGAACTATAAATTATTTAAAGCCGAATTGGAAAAAGATTCTTATGGTAATTGGATCAATGAAATGGAGCTTTCTATTAGTAGTGATGACTACTCTATAGAAAATCCGCATGTATCATCTGACGGAAAGCACCTCTATTTCTCTTCTAATATGTCATCTGGTTTTGGAGGTTTTGATATTTATAAAGCTGAAATTAAAGTTGATGGCTCTCTTGGTCATCCTGAAAACCTGGGAAGTACAATTAACACTTCTGAAGACGAAAAATATCCGCATACATCCAAAGATGGTACAGAATTGTTTTTCTCTTCCAAAGGACATAACAGTATTGGTGGTTATGACATATTTATTTCTACAGTGACCAATGCGGACTATAAAATTCCAAGAAATTTAGGGTATGCTGTTAATTCAGAGAAAGATGAAGTGGCGTTTATATTTATTGATCATAAGAAAGGCGTATTCTCATCTAACAAAGACAATGAGAACAATGCGTTTAACTTGTATAGATTTCAGTCGAGAGCAATTTATCAAGAGCTTAATGGTATTGTAATAACTGAAGATGATAGAATATTACCAAATGCAACCGTTGTATTGTTAAACGGTGAAGGGCAAGAGATAGAACGACAAGTTACAAGTAATGATGCCACTTACAGTTTTAAAATCAAAGCTTTTGAAGACTACCAACTAAAGGTGGTTAAAGATGGTTACAAAGATTATTCTTTAAAATTTCAATCTGAGGAAAGCCAATTTAAGGCCATATTAAAACTATCCTCTAAGGTAAGTTATAACCAAAAATAGTTGTGAACCATTTAACGACATTTAGTGCATTGAAATTTCATACAACGAGATTTAAAACACCTTTAACCAAAAAAGAAACTAAAAGCCTTTTACTCTAAAAGTTGACTCTATATTAGCAGTAAATAAATGTGCTATTAAGTTTATTTAAACCTTAATTAAATAATTATAAAATATTGCCAGCAATATTATATTAATCAATCCTAATTCAATAAAAAAACCACAATCTTGAGATTGTGGTTTCTTTTTTTATTAAACTTTTTTAATCTAAGACACCGCCTTCAACTTCTTTAAAGTAGATTTAGACAATCTGTCTTCTGCGTAAGCCTTGGTGACATTTAGTTTGGTTTCACCAGAACCTGGTAAATCGAACATCGCTTCCGTTAATATCTCTTCGCATAGCGAGCGTAATCCACGAGCACCTAATTTATATTCTATTGCTTTTTCTACAATATAATTTAATGCTCCTTCAGTAATGGTAAATTCAACCTCATCCATGGCAAACAATTTTTTGTATTGTTTGATAATGGCATTCTTTGGCTCAGTTAAAATGGCTCTAAGCGTGTCTGCATCTAAAGGATCCATGTGAGTTAACACAGGTAATCGACCAATAATTTCTGGTATCAATCCAAAATCCTTTAAATCTTTTGGTATGATATACTGTAAAATGTTATCATTATCAATTGTATCATCCTTAACGGTACTATATCCTATGGCTTGCATATTGAGTCGTTTGGTTATAACACGTTCAATACCGTCAAACGCTCCACCAGCTATAAATAAGATATGCTCAGTATTAACTTCAATAAATTTTTGATCAGGATGTTTACGACCTCCTTTTGGTGGTACGTTAACTACAGTCCCTTCCAATAATTTTAACAAGGCTTGCTGCACACCTTCACCAGATACGTCCCTAGTAATGGATGGGTTATCACTCTTACGTGCAATTTTATCTATTTCATCAATAAATACAATACCGCGTTGGGCTTTTTCAAGATTATAATCAGCAGCTTGCAATAGACGTGTTAAAATACTTTCAACATCTTCACCAACGTAACCTGCTTCAGTAAGTACAGTTGCATCAACAATTGCCAAAGGCACATTGAGCATTTTAGCCACCGTTTTTGCCATTAAGGTTTTACCAGTACCTGTTTGCCCAACCATAATGATATTACTCTTTTGAATCTCAATATCATCATCAGAAGGTGGTTGTAATAAACGCTTATAGTGATTATAAACAGCAACGGACATCACGCGCTTTGTATATTCTTGTCCAATTATATATTCGTCTAAGAATGCTTTAATTTCTTTGGGTTTTCTTAGCATCAGTTCTGCACTGAGCTCAGAATTGCCTGTTTGCTTGGACTCCTCAATAACAATACCATGCGCTTGCTCTATACAACGATCGCATATATGTGCATCTAGTCCTGCAATCAACAAATTTGTTTCTGGCTTTTTCCTACCACAAAACGAACATTCTAATTCTTCTTTGGCCATTTTAAATTTCATTTAGGTTTCCACAACAATGGAAATCTTCTCATTATTTTATCTTCAAATACTTTAGTCGTAAGTAAATACTATTACTTGCGTTCTAAAACTTCATCAATCATTCCGTACTTAAGGGCTTCTTGAGATCGCATCCAGTAATCTCTATCAGAATCCTTCTCTACTTGCTCTATTGGGTTGCCTGAATGGTCCGCAATGATTTTATATAATTCTTCCTTTACACGTATCGTTTCCTTAAGGGCAATTTGCATGTCGCTTAATTGACCTTGTGTACCACTACTCACCTGGTGAATCATGACGCGAGAATGTTTTAACGCAGAGCGCTTCCCTTTCTCACCAGCACACAATAAAACTGCAGCCATTGAAGCCGCAATACCCGTACAGATTGTCGCTACATCTGGTTTCACAAATTGCATAGTGTCATAAATCCCTAAACCAGCATATACGCTTCCGCCTGGGGAATTAATATAAATTTGAATATCCTTTGAAGCATCCGCACTCTGCAAAAACAACAGTTGTGCCTGAATGATGTTTGCAACTTGATCATTGACTCCAGTGCCAAGAAAAATGATACGATCCATCATCAAACGTGAAAACACATCCATAGCAACGGCATTCATCTGACGCTCTTCAATAATATTAGGTGTTAAATTTGAAGGGTACATGCTATCAATTATTTTGCTGTAGTAGTTACTATTGATACCCTGATCCTTTATAGCGAATTTTTCGAATTCTTTTCCGTAATCCATTTAATTTCAATTTGTTTTTTGATTAAAAAAAAAGCGTAAAACTTTTCAGTTCTACGCCTTAAAGATACTAATTTATTCAATAACCCTTAACTGTAGAATTCTTTAACAAAATCATCATAAGTGATTTCCTTTGTCTTAAGGTTTGCTTCAGTTTTATATAGGTTTAATAATTTTTGGCTCATCAACTGCTCAGAAAGGCGTTTTACCTCTTCTTGATTTCCAAGTATACGAGCTGCAATGTCTTCCAATTCTTTTTCTGAAGGATTCATTTGACCAAACTGTGCCATCTGCCCTTTTATCATTTCCATGGCGTAAGCTTTCAATTCTTCAAACTGAACCTGTAAGTTATGCTCAGTAATTAATTTACCTTCTATTAATTGGTAACGCATACTCTTTTCAGACTTCTCATATTCTTCTTTAGCCTGTTCTTCTGTCATTGGTTCTTCACCAGCAGTTTGCATCCATTTTTGAAGAAATTCTGCAGGTAAATCAAACTTTGTGCTTTCAACCAAATATTCAGTAACGTCATTCAATAATTTTTGGTCACTTTGTTGTTTGAATTGCTTTTCAGAATCTTCCTTGATTTTTTCCTTCAATTCAGTTACAGATGTTACCGCTTTAGGGCCAAACAATTTATCAAACAACTCTTGGTCTAAATCAGCCAACTCACGCTCATTGATTTCAGAAACTTCAAAACTAACGTCGATATCTAATCCATGAGCATCATCATGAGGCACTTTTAAGAACGTCATTAAATCATGATCGTCATTAAATAAGCCTTTAGTCTTTAACTCAATAACATCACCAACTTTAGCACCAATAAATTTCTTTGGATTTGTTTTTCCTTTTAATTTATCTAATGTGAATGTCGCTACATTCTCAATGCCTTTTTCCTCGTTAGTGAACTTTCCTGTTACTTCAGAATCTTTAGTGACTTCGGTTTGAGAAATAAGCTTACCATATTGCTTTTGGATGTGCTTAACTTGATTATCAATCATCTTATCATCCGCGACGATATTGTAATGCGTAATGGCTTTTTTTCCTTTTAACTTAACATCGAATTCTGGTGACAAACCTAATTCAAACTCAAAAGAAAAGGCATCTGCATCCCAGTCTAAATCATCTTGTGGTTTTGGTAATGGATTACCAAGAACATCAAGCTTCTCTTCAACGAGATATTTACCCAATGCATCTTGAAGCAATTTGTTCACCTCATCCACCAATACAGCTTTACCATATTGCTTTTTAACCATTCCCATTGGCACATGTCCTTTTCTAAACCCAGGAATGTTAGCAGACTTACGATAATCCGTTAAGATTTTCTCTACTTTATCGCTATAATCTTCTTTAGCGATATCCACTTTTACAACTGCATTTAATGCATCAATGTCTTCTCTTGTAATGTTCATTATTTTTGTAACTAAAAATTGGGCTGCAAAAATACAATATTTTTTACAACCCAACAATTGTTTTAAGTGATTGAATTTAAGTTACTTTTTGTCTTCTTTTAAGAAGGATTGTAGCAACGATTGTAGTATGGATAATAAAACACTAAAAAGAAGTGCTGTCCAAAAACTACTTACGCCAAATCCGTCTATAAGTTTATCTGCCAAAAGTATGATTAAGGCATTAATAACTAACAGAAAAAGACCTAATGTAATTATTGTTATTGGTAAGGTAAATATTACCAAAATCGGTTTTACCAATAAATTTAGTATTGATAGTACCACTGCTACTATGATAGCACCGACATAGCCATCTACAGTTACTCCGTTTAGGATATGTGCCAAAACAAAAACAGCTAAGGCATTTAGTAAAAGTCTGATTATTAAATTCATAGTCTTATTTTTTTATTAATTTACCATAAAAACGATTGGTATTGAAAAAGGCATAGTTACCGGCTCTCCTCTTTGCGTACCTGGCTCTACGTTTGGTAATTTTTTTATAATTCTTTGAGCCTCGTTTTCTAATTCAGGATGTGGCCCTCTCACTTGAATGTCTTTAACGGTTCCTGATTTATCGATTTTAAACATGACATAAATGCGCTTTTTTCCGGGTGACAACCCTAATTTTTCAATCTTTTTCTTGTCAAAGTTTGAAACAATATGTTCAGCTACTCTCTGGTTTGCACACTTACGTTTCGCCATGTTTCCGAATACGTCTTCGCAACCTGGAAAAATCGGAAATTTTTCTATCACACCATCTGGGACAACAGTAGGTAATATATCTAAATCTTCTTTCTTAGTGTTTATTTTTCTGATTTTTTTGCCTTTCTCGTTATAATTAATCCATGTTTTGGCAAACTCATTATTTTCGTAATAACCCTTCCAAATTAGGTTTCCATTATTATCGTAACGTTTTTCTTCACCATTTTTTCTGTCATTAAGAATAACTCCCTGAATCTTTATCTCACCATTATTATGATAATTTTGATACATCCCGTTTCTATATCCATTTTCATAACTGATACTCCATTCTAAATTCTCATCTTCATCATATAATTTCCATTTACCATAGAGCTGAAAATCTTTATAATTCGCTTCAATTTTCAACTTCCCTTCTTCGGTAAATTGTTTATAGTATCCGCTTTTATAGGCACGTTCATAAAACAAACCACCAGACTCATAATATTCTCTTACTACATGAATATCACCTTCTTTTTCGATTTTTCTTTTTACCGAACCGTCATCAAAAAAAGAAATCTCAGGAATATCCTTTTTCCCTTTTGTAAAGCTTGAAATATTAACAACCTGTCCGTTTTTATTATAACCTTTCCATTCACCGACACGCTTACCGTCCTTATATTGACCTTCTAACATCAATTCGCCCGAGTCATGATAATCTTTAAATGGTCCATCTGGTCGGTTTTGCGATATTGAAGATTGAATACTGAATAAAAAAAGTGTAAGTATAAAAATGTTTTTCATATTGAAAATTAGTTATTTTTTATTGAATAAATTCCATTACAACATCATAAAATTTCTTAGGGTTCTCAGCATGTAACCAATGACCAGCGTTTGTTATGGTAACGATCTTAGAATTGGGAAAATGTCTATTAATGATCGTTTCGTCCGTTTCGCCTATATATTCAGATTTGTCTCCACGCAAAAACAACGTCTCTTTATCAAAAGTAGCATGGACAGGCAAAGCTTCACCAACTTCAGATACTTGCTCCTTTAAAACTTCAAGATTCATTCTTAATCCCAATTGGCCTTTTTCGACCCAATACAAGTTTTTGAGCAAAAACATGCGTGTGCCCATTTCTGGGACATAAGCACTTAAAGCTTCATCGGCTTCACCTCTACTCTTAATTTCAGTAAAATCTAAACTACTCAAACCTTCTAAAATAGCATCGTGGTGTACAGGATAATAGCGAGGTGAAATGTCAGCAACCAATAGTTTATTTACCAACTCTGGATATTTTGCTGCAAAAAGCATAGCTGTTTTTCCTCCCATACTATGTCCCAATAGCACTATATCGTTCAAGTTATTTTCACAACAATACCGTTTCAGATCCTCAGCCATGAGTTCATAGTCAAATTCATCAGCATGAAAACTGCGACCATGATTGCGTTGATCTACGAGATGAACTTCAAAATTAGATTCTGAGAATTGTCTGGCTAGGGTTTTCCAGTTGTCACCCATTCCTAAAAACCCATGTAAAATCACAAAGGGTTTTCCTTTACCTATAATATTGGAGTGTAAAATCATTTCAGTTTATCTAAATACATTTTAATCACATTTTCAGCTCCCAAATAAAGACTTTCTGCTATTAGGGCATGTCCGATGGAAACCTCTAACAATCCTGTAATGTTTTCTTTAAAGTATTTGATATTATCTAAAGATAAATCGTGACCTGCATTAATACCTAATTGAAGTGCATTGGCAAGACCTGCACAAGCCATATAAGGTTTTATACCTTCTTTATTTCCCAACTTATATTGATGTGCATATGCCTCAGTGTAAAGCTCAATTCTGTCTGTTCCTGTTTCTTTTGCTCCTTCAATTTGGTGCAGATCAGGGTCAACGAAAATTGAAGTCCTTATACCATTGTTCTTAAATTCCTTAATCACATCAATAAGAAAATCCTTGTGCCTTACGGTATCCCAACCTGCATTAGAGGTAATGGCATCTTCTGCATCTGGCACCAAGGTTACCTGGGTTGGTTTTATCTCTAAAACCATATCCACAAATTTAGGGATTGGATTGCCTTCAATATTATATTCCGTGTAAACTTCTGGCTTTAGGTCATAAGCATCTTGGTAACGAATATGGCGTTCATCTGGTCTTGGGTGAATCGTTACTCCCTCCGCACCAAATCGTTGTACATCTTTTGCAAATTCCACAACATTTGGCACATCGCCTCCTCTGCTGTTTCTAAGTGTAGCAATCTTATTTATATTAACGCTTAACTTTGTCATTCCATTGGGTTTTGTATTACAAAAATACAGAACTCATCTTGGGTTATTATGCTTATTTTTGATTAATTTGCAAGATATTGAAACCCGAATTATGCAGTTACAAAATTTAGTTATAAATGACATAAACCCATTAAACATTACTGATAAAATCAGCGATTTACAAATGCTTTTTAATCAGTTGACATATTCTCACATTCCTATACAGAAAGATGGAGTTTACATGGGCTGTATTTCTGAAACTGATGCCCATTGTTTTGATGGTGCAAAAATCATTGGAGACTGCAATTATACTATCGAAGGTTTTTTTGTGAGACCTACCACTAACTGGTTAGATGTATTGGAAGCTTTTGCACAAAACGACTCTAACATAATGCCTGTTTTGGATAAGAACAATCTTTATCTTGGCTATTATGAGCTCAATGACATTATGCACTTGTTTAATGAAACACCTTTTTTTTCTGAACCTGGAGGCATTCTAATTGTTGAAAAAGGGATACACGATTATTCGTTTAGTGAAATTAGTCAGATTGTAGAATCCAATGATGCTAAATTGATGGGCGCATTTATCTCTAAAATGGACAGTGATTTGGTAAGAATTACCTTAAAAATTGGCAACGCCAGTCTTAATGAAATTATTCAAACCTTTAGACGCTACAGCTATAATATTGTATCGGGTCATGAAGATGATTCTTATATCGAAAGCCTAAGAGAGCGCTCTCAATATCTTGACAAATACCTAAACATGTAATATGAAAATAGCAGTTTACGGTCAGAATTATGCCAAAGAATCTACTCAAGAGGCATTCGAAATTCTACTCGATGTACTTTTAGAGCGTAAGGTCGGTGTTTACATTGAAGAAGATTTTTTGAAACTTCAAAATGAAGCTATTCAAACTAGTTCTGCTATTTCAAAGTTCAAAGAATTAGATAATACTTTTGATTTACTAATAAGTATAGGTGGAGACGGAACCATTTTAAGAGCTATAACCTTTGTACGAGACTTGGGCATCCCAATCGTTGGTATAAACACAGGTAGATTAGGGTTCTTAGCGACTATTCAAACTGATGAGATAGAAGCTTCACTTTCTGAAATATTTAAAGGAGACTATAAAATATCCGAGCGCTCATTGCTTAGTGTTAGTACTTCACCAACCAACAATGATATTACAGACACCAACTTTGCACTAAATGAAATCGCTTTAAGTAGAAAGAATACCACATCAATGATTACTGTAAAAACACACCTCAATGATGAGTATTTAACGTCCTATTGGGCAGACGGTCTTATTCTTTCGACTCCAACAGGCTCAACGGGATATTCCTTGAGTTGTGGCGGACCTGTAATAGCACCAGATGCCAATAATTTTGCCTTAACACCTATTGCACCTCATAATTTAAGTGCGCGCCCTTTAATTATACCAGACAATACAACAGTTACCTTTAGGGTTGATGGTCGAGAAGATCAATTTCTAATGTCCTTAGACTCTAGAATTGTGACCTTACCAAATACTACAACAGTCACCGTTAAAAAAGCTGATTTTGTAATTAAGATGGTAGAGCGCTTAGACGAAACCTTTTTAGACACGCTAAGAAAAAAACTACTTTGGGGTGAAGATCGTCGCAATTAGGCAATAAATACAAGCAAATTCTGTTTATCTGTAAGACTATTAACATCAAATTGTTATAGGCTAATCATTATTATTATATTTGCAAACTTTGAAAAATTTATGAGGTATTTAATCCTAATTCTAATAAGTATATTTTTCTTCCAAAATACCAATGCCCAAATCTATGAGGTTGGTGTATTTGCTGGTGGGAGTAATTTTATAGGAGATGTTGGGGCAACCGATTATATTTCCCCAAACCAAGGTGCGTTTGGAGCCATCTTTAAATGGAATAGAAGCCCAAGACATTCGTTTAGAGCTTCTGTAATTTTTTCAGATTTAGAAGGTATCGATGGTAAATCAGATGACCCAAGGAGAAGACAACGTGGTTACAACTTCAACACCAGTATTTTAGAAATCTCTGCTGGTATGGAATTTACGTTCTGGGACTTTAACCTGCACGAAATAGGCATTCAAGGCACACCGTATTTGTATTCTGGTATTACCTTGGCAAATCACGATAATTATTACTTTACGCCTGCTGGCGAATATACTTCAGAAAACACATCGAGTTGGGCTTATGGTATTCCCATGGTGCTAGGCTATAAAACCAACATTAGCAATCATCTTATATTAGCGTTAGAAATTGGTGCGCGCTATACTTTTTCTGATGAACTAGACGGTAGTGTACCAGACAATAAAGACAGACAACAATTGAGTTTTGGAAATACTAATAGCAATGATTGGTATGTATTTTCAGGAATTACATTAACTTACACCTTTGGCAGAAGACCTTGCTATTGTAATTTTTAAATGAGCCTTAAAGAACAAATAAATAAAGAAAAGCTTCCTAACCATGTCGCCATTATTATGGACGGTAACGGACGTTGGGCAAAGCAACAAGGCCTTATGCGTGTAATTGGTCATGAGAGCGGCACTAAATCCGTTAGACAAGTTGTTGAAGCCAGTGCAGAGCTAGGTATAAAAAATCTAACTCTTTATGCCTTTTCGACTGAGAACTGGAACAGACCAAAACTAGAAGTCCAAACATTAATGAAACTTTTAGTAAAATCCCTGAAAAAAGAAATAAAAACCCTTCAAGACAATAACATAAAACTATCAGCTATTGGCTGTCTACACGATTTGCCAAAAAAAGCGCACCAAGAACTTTTAGATGTTATAGAAAAGACGAAAAATAATGAGAACATGACATTAACCCTAGCCTTAAGCTATGGTTCTCGTGAAGAAATTGTTAATGTTATTAAAGAATTATCACTTAAAGTTAAAAATAATATAATTTCTACAGAAAGTATTGATGAATCCATTATAAATAAGCATCTTTACACGCAAAATTTACCAGACGTTGACCTACTTATTCGCACAAGTGGTGAACAGAGAATAAGTAATTTTTTGCTTTGGCAAATTGCCTATGCAGAATTGTATTTTACGGATATTTTATGGCCAGATTTTAAGAAGGAAAACCTATACGAAGCGCTCATAGACTATCAAAATAGAGAACGAAGATTTGGAAAAACAAGCGAACAACTCACCTAACAATAAAGTATTGAACACTTTTACTAAACTTATTTGTATTGTATTATTTTTTACAATCTCCTTAAAAAGTAATGCACAGGTTCAAGATGGTGCAAAATACTTGATTAAAGACATTACCGTAACAGGAAATACAAATTTTAGCCCTCAAACTATTATTGCCTATTCTAAGCTTAGAAAAGACGAAGAAATACAGGTTGGCGGAGAAAAAATTGCGAATGCCATTAAAACCTTATGGAAATCTAATCTCTTTAGTAGTATTGACATATACATTACTAATATAGAGGGTAATACTGCGAATTTAGAAATCCGCCTTATTGATTTACCAGAACTTTTAGACTTAACTATTGAAGGTGTTAAGAAGAATAAGAAAGCCGAGATAATAAGTGAAAATAAGCTTCAAAGCGGTGTAAAAGTAACAGAAAACCTTATTGCAACTACGCGTAATTATCTTACTGATAAATACAAAGAGAAAGGATATTTAAATACCGATGTAGATATTATTACAACTGAAGTTATCGACTCTGTAGAAAAAGAGCGTGTTAATATGCGCATTAAAATAGACAGAGGCGAAAAGGTAAAGATCAAAAACATCAATTTTGTAGGTAACGAAAAGGTAAAAGATAAAAAGCTTCGTAAAGCAATGAAAAATACGAAGCAAAAAAACTTCATTAGAGTTTTAAAGCGTTCAAAATACATAGAAGAAGACTTTAGAGAGGATTTAGTAAACGTTATAGATTATTATAAAGAAAATGGTTACAGGGA
Source organism: Winogradskyella ouciana (assembly GCF_965284585.1). NCBI lineage: Bacteria > Pseudomonadati > Bacteroidota > Flavobacteriia > Flavobacteriales > Flavobacteriaceae > Winogradskyella > Winogradskyella ouciana. The sequence goes on along the minus strand of NZ_OZ260095.1, from coordinate 1,609,144 downwards.
CGCCAGAATAATATCAGATTCTATTAGTTATTTAGATGAGAAAAACATCAACTTAGACATTAAAGTTGAAGAGGGAGAGAAATATACTTTTGGTAAAATTGATTTTGTTGGTAATACCGTATACACAGATCAGCAACTGTCAAATTTATTAGGTATAAAGGAAGGTGACACTTATAATGGTGTTGAGCTCAGAGAACGAATCGATGATCCAAATGATCCTGATGCGCTTAGCTTATCTAATGCTTACCAAAATACGGGTTATATGTTCTCTACTATTAACCCTGTAGAAGTTAGTGCTGAAGGTAATGTTATTGATATGGAGATCAGAATCTCTGAAGGTAAACCAGCCTATTTTAACAATGTAACAGTAGTTGGTAACGATGTTACAAATGACCATGTTATATACAGAGAAATAAGAACACGTCCTGGTGAACTTTACAGTAAGTCTGAAATTATTAGAACATTAAGGGAATTAGGGCAATTAGGTTTCTTTGATGCACAACAGTTAGTTCCTAACATTAAAAATCCTAACCCAGTTGATGGCACATTGGATATTGAATATGAAGTAGCAGAACAGGGCTCTAGCCAAATACAACTTCAAGGTGGTTATGGTGGAGGTGGCTTCATTGGTACGTTAGGTTTATCTTTTAATAATTTTGCCATAAAGGATATTTTTAAGAAAGAAGCTTATAAGCCTGTACCAAGAGGTGATGGACAGAGTTTAGCTTTAAGATTGCAAGCAAGTCAGTTTTTCCAAACCTATAGTTTCTCTTTTAGCGAACCTTGGTTAGGTGGTAAAAAACCGTTTCAATTATCTACGTCGGTTTCGTATTCTAAGCAATTTTTATTCAATTCTCAAACACGAAGAGCTGATAAAAGTAGACGATTTAACATTTTCGGTGTTACTGTTGGCTTAGCTACAAGACTTGCCAAACCAGACGATTATTTTACGCTGTCTCAAGCCTTGAGTTATCAAAATTATGACCTTAGAAATTATAACACGGGTTTATTTACTTTTGGAGACGGAACGTCTAACAACTTATCATATACTATTGGCTTAAGCAGAAATAATTTATATACAGACCCTATCTTCCCAACGGGAGGTTCTAATTTTACAGCCTCAGCTAAATTCTCATTTCCATATTCACTAGTTAATGGAGTAGACTACAAAGCTTTAAAGGACGAAAGAGATCAGCTAGATCCTACCGATCAGGATGATTTTGAGCGTATCGGAGAAATTGACCAGGAACGCTTTAAATGGTTAGAGTTTTACAAAATAAAGTTCAAAGCAGATTGGTACACGTCTCTTTTCAAATTAGGCAATAAAGATTTGGTATTAAGACCTAGTTTAGAGTTTGGATTCTTAGGAGCATACAACAACGATAGAGGAGTTATCCCTTTTGAGCGATTCTTTGTTGGTGGTGACGGTCTTGGAAACTTCGCCTTGGACGGCAGAGAGGTTATCCAACTTCGTGGTTATCCAAACCAATCATTATCTTCTACAGATGGTGGTTCTATCTATAACAAATTTTCATTAGAGTTACGCTACCCTATAACTTTGGGAGCACAAGCTAAAATCTTTGCGCTTACTTTCTTAGAAGGTGGTCAGTCTGTAAATAATTTTAGGGATTTTAATCCTTTTAGCTTACGTAGATCAGCAGGTGTAGGGTTGAGAATTTTTATGCCAGCCTTTGGTTTATTGGGCATAGATTTCGGTCATGCTTTCGATGATTTACCAGATGGTACTGTGCCTAGAAAATGGGAAACACACTTTATAATTGGTCAACAATTTTAAGTTTGGCACGATATTTTCTAATTGCTAAATGAGGATTTCATCATGGTGTTAAAATTTTTAAAGATATATTTCGTTAAATTTGAAGATTAGTAACACTAAATAAGATAAAAAACGTTCGGTTTACAACGATAATGTCTCAAAACAAAAACAAACATGATGAAATTTAAAGTTCTTTTTTTACTGGCAGTAATTGGTCTAATGAGCTTTAGTGTTAACGCACAGCGTGGTGTTAGAATAGGGTATATAGATACTGAATATATTTTACAGAATGTACCAGAATACCAAGAAGCTTCTACACAGTTGGATAAAAAAGTTCAACAATGGAAAAGTGAAGTTGAGCAAAAACTCAGTGTCATAGAGCAAAAGAAAAAAGAACTTGAAAACGAAAGTGTTCTTTTAACCAAAGAGTTATATGAAGAACGCATGGAGGATATTTCTTTTGAAGAAGCTGAAATTTTAGACTACCAACAAAAGCGTTTTGGCCCAAATGGAGATTTAATCATCCAGAAGCGTCAATTAATAGAACCTATTCAAGATCAAATTTTTGCAGCTGTTCAGCAAATTGCTGAAACGAAAAAATTCGATTTCGTATTTGATAAGTCCGCTGATGTAGTGATGCTTTATTCTGCTGAACGTTATGATATTAGCGAACAAGTTCTAAGAACAATTACAAGAACGTCTAGACGAAGCCAAGCTAAGAACAAAAAAGAGCTTAAGGAACTTGAGGAAGAAGAGGTTGTTCCTGTGGTTAGTGAAGAAAAGGATGAACGCCAAAAAGCTTTAGAAGAACGTAAAGCATCTAGAGAGGCAGAATTAGCTGCCAAACGTGCTGAGCGAGAAAAAGCTTTAGAAGCAAGAAGAGCAACGCAAGACTCTATTAGAGCTGCAAAAAAGCGAGAAGCTGATGAGCGTCGCCAAAAAGTTTTAGATGCACGCAACAAAAAAACTGAAGACACTAAAACTACTGCTAAAGACAGTACAGCCAATAAAGCTAAGAACACAGTTAAAACTGACAGTACAAAGACTAAGGCAACTGTAAAAAAGGACTCAACAAATACAAAGAAGCCTTTAACAGCAGCTGAGATCAAAGCCAGAGATAGAGAAAATAGAAAAAAAGCTCTAGAAGAACGAAAGAAAAAAATACTAGAAGAAAGAAAAAAAGCACGTGAAGAGCGTGAAAAACAACTAAAAAAGAGAGATTCTATAGCTAAGGCTAGGAAAAACGAAGGAGAAAACAATTAATAATTATAACACACAAATACAATTTAGAAAAATGAAATCACAGATTCACAAACTCACTAAAGCAAATAAATTTCAAGTGAGCAAACATTTAAAATCACTATTATTAGCTGCACTATTTATTGGAGCAACAAGTTTTATATCTGCCCAAAGTAATGTTGCACATATTAATAAGGAAGAATTGATAAAAGCTATGCCTGCATACACTGCAGCACAAGGTGAGATTACTAAATTAGGTAAAACTTACGAAGCTCAGATCCAAGATTCTGTAAAAGAATTAGATGCGAAATTAAAGCAGTATAATTCTGAGGCAGAAGCGCAAACGCAAGAAGAGAACCAAAGACGTATGCAAGAAGTTGAAGGTATTAAGCAGAGCATCGCTCAGTTTCAGCAAAATGCACAGCAAGACATGCAGAAGAAAGAATTTGATTTACTTAAACCAATCTTAGAAGAGGCTGACAAGGCTATACAAACTGTAGCTAGGGCTCAAGGATTTGATTACGTTGTGGATTCAGCAATGTTGATTATGGCAGACGGTAAAGACCTTATGGCAGATGTAAAGGCTCATTTAAAAATATAATGACCTACTGAAATAAATTTTAAGAAAGTCGCTTTTAACAAAGCGACTTTTTATTTTTGTAACAATGAGTAAAAAATCTATTGGCATATTCGATTCTGGTGTTGGTGGTACATCTATTTTTAAGGAAATACATGCCCTTTTACCAAACGAAAACTGTATTTATTTAGCTGATAGCAGAAATGCACCTTATGGTAATAAGTCTGAAGAGGAGATACTTCAGCTCAGTATTAAAAACACCGAACTGCTACTGAGTAAAGATTGTAAAATTATAGTCGTGGCCTGTAATACTGCTACAACAAATGCTATAGACTACCTCAGAGCCAATTATGATGTTTCCTTTATTGGTATAGAGCCTGCTATAAAACCTGCGGCTTTAAAAAGCAAAGCTAAAGCTGTTGGCATTTTAGCGACTAAAGGCACTTTAAGTAGCCATTTATTTCACAAAACATCCGATATCTACGCAAGTGGCATTAAAGTTATTGAGCAAGATGGAGATGGTATAGTCCCATTGATTGAATCAGGAAAATTACATTCCGATGAAATGAAAAAACTATTGGAGACATACCTAAAGCCAATGATAAATGAAAATATCGACTATTTGGTTTTAGGCTGTACACATTACCCTTATCTTATTCCTATACTTAAAGAATTATTACCTGAAAAAGTTACGATTATAGATTCTGGATTAGCAGTTGCCAAACAGACTAAAGCTATACTTAAGGCAAATGATTTGTTGAATCTTGAGACGAAGACTCCCACCATTTCATTATATTCCAATGGAAATATAGAAGTGCTGAATTCTATCTTAGATAATAAATTTGAAACTGCTTATTTAGACTTTTAGAGTAAAAATGCTCTATTCTTTAAACCAGCCTGAATATTTCACATAGTTATTGGCAATACGGTCAATTTCACCCGAAATTAGTTCTTCGCTAATGTCCTTAATTTTTTTTGCTGGCATACCTGCGTATATACTTCCGGATTCTACAATAGTTCCTTGAGTAACCACTGCGCCTGCCGCAATAATACTGTTAGAGTGTACAATGGCATCATCCATAACGATACTTCCCATACCAATCAATACATTATCATGGATGGTACAGCCGTGTACAATAGCATTGTGCGCAATAGACACATTATTCCCAATGGTTGTTGGTGATTTTTGATACGTAGCGTGTATTATAGCACCATCTTGTACATTGACCTTATCACCCATTTTTATAAAATGGACATCACCTCGGATTACGGCATTAAACCAAATACTGCAATTATGACCCATTGTGACTTCACCAACGATGGTAGCATTATCTGCGATAAAACAATCTTCTGGTATTTGTGGGTGTATTCCTCTTACTGGTTTTATTATTGGCATAGTTTACTATTTAAAATAAGACAACAAATCAGATTTCTTAGAAGCTGACACCATAATTTCCTTTCCATTACTTAACACTACACTTCCTCCTTTTCCTTTTACATATTTTACAATTTCATTGACATTCACCAAATAACTTTTATGCACTCTGGCAAAATTGGCATCCTTTAAGCTTTCCTCTATGTACTTTAAAGTTTTGCTTACCAGTTTCTTTTTGTTGTTGTTAAGGTAAATCTCTGTGTAGTTATCATCAGCTTTGCAATACATGATGTTGTCTGTCTCCAAAATCTCAAACCCGTTTTGTTGTGGAATGGTAATCTTACCATTTACAGAATTTGTCTTTGGCACTAAAACCTGGTCTTGCAAAGCATCTTCCTTGGCTCTAATTTCAGTAACGTAATCCACAGCTTTTATCAATTCGTCTATGGAAATAGGCTTCATCAAATAGTACGATGCATGAGCATTTAAAGCCTCAATAGCATAATGGTTATAAGCCGTAACGAAAATAGTTTCAAAATCAATATTACCGACTTTATCCAATAAATCAAATGCATTGCCATAAGGCATTTCTACATCCAAAAACACAACATCTAAATCATTATTTCTAATTAAAACCAAAGCTTCATCTACATTAGCGGCTTCGCCAACAATTGAAATATTTGGGCAATACTTAGTGAGATAATTTCTTAGAATCTCTCTACTTTTTTCTTCGTCTTCTACTAATATGGCGCTTAATTTCATATCAATCTTTTTTTAAAGTCACTACAACCTTGGTCCCTACATCTGTTAAATCTTGAAAGTCCTCTATAGTCACATCAACCTTGTCTTTATACATTTCGTTTAAAATGGCAACACGTTTTTTGATGTTGTTCATACCTTTAGAATTCTGTTTCTTTTGGTTCGCCGTTTTTAAGGCTTTAGAACGCTCCCTACCTATGCCATCATCAGTTATAACAATTGCGATTTCGTCTTTAGATTTGGGAAGTATCTCTATGTTAAGGTGTCCTTTTTCGGTTTTATAACGTAAGCCATGCCACACAGCATTCTCAATATAAGGCTGCAATAGCATTGGTGGAATTTGAAACTCATCTACATCGATACTTTCATCAACTTTAATAGAGTAGTCAAATTTATCTTGAAACCTAAAATGTTCTAACTTGGTGTATAAGTCCAATAATTCAATTTCTTTCTTTAACGGAATAAAATCTTCTTCGCTATTCTCCAAAACCGAGCGCATTAGATGGGAAAAATCAGATAAATACTTGTTTGCAGTGCGCTCATCGTTTGTAGCGATAAAACTATTTACGGAATTTAACGCATTGAAAATAAAATGAGGATTCATTTGGCTTCTCAGTGATTTTAAAGCCAATAGATTATTCGCCAAACGCTGTTGCTTTATGTATTTGTACATCATAAAGCCTGTAATTAAAAGTAGTACTAAACCACCAATAAGCGAGTAAATTATTAGTTGTTGACGCTTGTTCTTCTCTTGGGTTAACTCATAAGTGCTTCTAGATAATGCCCTATCACTCTCTAATGCCGTAATTCTGTTCTGTTGTATTGCCAGGTTTCTACTAAAACGTGCTGCTTGAGATATTTCTTGTTCCTTTTTTGCATATAATTCATCAACTATGTTTTCATAATTCTCAATCATGGCAAGGCCTTCTTCTGTATCTCCTTTTTTGATAAGCGCTTCAGATAGTTTTCGTGTGGCATCCTTACCTACCACTAAGTCTCCTTTTTTATCAGCCTCTTTTCTGCTTTCTTCTAAAAACGGTATGGCATCATCATTCCTGTTTTGTAATATCAAGGCATTTCCGATTTTATAATTTTGTTTCTGGGAAGTGAGTGGACTTTCGTTTGGAATTATAGAATCCTTTTCAATATCCTCAATGTCCTCCAATGCTTGTTTTCTCAATTCTATTTCGCTCTCATAATCCTGATTTTCACTATTAAACTCAGCTACTTTTATCTTTTCTTCTACAGAGCGCTTCTTGTTTTCTTTAGCCGCTAAATCGAGAGAGTTGTCAAAAAAACCTCTAGCTTTAATTTTATCCCCTTTCACATTATAAGCCTGTGCTATTTTAGAATTTAAGTCAGTCACTTTAGGAGCTATCAAATGTCTTTTGGCAATTTTTAAACCTTCTTCATAAGAGGTAATCGCTTTAGGTATATTTTTGAGTTTTAAGTTAGCATCACCAACACCTTCGTACAGTACAGCTTTTTGATAGTTTGACAAATCCTTTTCGTTGAGATTTCCATAAGTAGAAATACTTTCTTTAAGATCTCCGTTATACTCATAAGCTTTTGCCAATTTTAATTTTGCAGATGATGTTTCCGTATTCTGAATACTAATTTTATATGCCGAAATAGCAAGGTCATACTGTTTCCAATACATATAGATATCTCCCAAAAGTTCATGCGCCTCAGCACTCTGACTTGGAGAAACATTGACATTAAGAGCATCACCCACAAACTTTATACTCTTCTCTGCATCTTTCTTTAAATAGGTATCCGCAGAGTCAATCATTTGATTAAATCTTTTAATAATATTGGCTGTTTTCGTTCTTCCGGAACTCCAACTATCCTCAGAAGTAACTTCAATGGTTATTCGTTCTCCACTTTCTATGGTATGGAATATGGTTTCAAAATCCTTGTGCATTACCGTAAGTTGATCACCGATTTTAGCCTTAATGACGAACTTTCCATCTTTATTTGTTGTGGTATATGTTCCATTATTGACTTCAATATCCACCTGTTCTATAGGAATACGAGAACCTTGTATATAGACAGAACCTCTGATGGTGAATATTTCATCTTCAACTGGGACAACTGCTTCTTTTTTGTTTTGTCCATAACACATGGAAGCCGCAAAACAAAAAAGGACAATGAATATGTATTTATAGATTAGTTTCACTTTTGTGAACAATTTTTAAATTGGAATAAACTTACATACTTTATTTGGTTTCAAAAAATAGCATAACGCAATATATGGGCTTTTAAACTACTAAATAGACCTAATTACTAAAGCGGCAATTTATTTCACTCATCCATATAGGTCATTCACTCATTCTGCTTTTTTTTTCCTGTTTTTTCCATGGAGCTTTACGGCATCATTAATCAAAAAAAATAAATCATAATGAAAAAAAGCAATCTATTTGTTTTACTGCTTCTTGTTTTGGGGAGTACCGCAATTGCTCAGCACAAAGGGAATTACAATCAAATTACACAAGATATTTCGAGACAAAATATTTTGTCTGCCGGAAATGCCACTATTTACAATCCAGTGGTACAGCAACAAATTAATAAAGTGCTACACGCAAACAATGTTTTAAATATTGATGTAAAAGCACTTCAAAACGTAAATGCTACAACTTATACGGCAATTTTTAATCTATCTCAAATTGGGCCTTCTGCAGAAACTACAAATGCACTTATGAAACAACGCGTAGATAGCATAAAACTGAGATTGAATGCTATCGGAATTTCACCGAAAAATTTCGCCATAGATGTCATATCCTTTATACCTGTTTATGAAGTTGAAGTCACCAAAAAGCTATTCAGCAAGACCTATACTGAAGTTCCTAAGGGGTTTGAGTTGCAACAGAATATTCATATTCAATTTACCAAGACCAATCAATTTGAAGCCATTCTCGAGGCTTGTGCAAAAAGTGAAGTATATAACTTGGTTAAGGTGGATTATTTTATTGAAAACATTCAAGAGGTTTACAAAAATCTACAGGGTCAGCTTCTAAAGCTCATTGAAGACAAAAAAGCATACTACAATATTCTAGGTTTTGATCTATCGCAATATGATGTTGCTATCGCAGATGACAAATATTGCTATTTCCCAAAAGATTTTTACCAAAGCTACCAAGCCTATAATAGCGTTTCTTTTGAAGCTTTAGATAAAAATAAAGGCGTGACTTCAGTGAAGAAACAAACCTCCTATTATTATCAACCACTGACTTATGAAACTTTTGATGTCGTCGTAAATCCATCGATTTTAGAACCTGTTGTGCAAATAGGTATGCATATAAAATTGGTTTTCACACCAAAGCCTCAAGAAAAGAAAACGGAGCCTATCACCAAAACAAAAATAGATCATAAGTACTACGTCATTTCACCTAACGGAACTATTGACGTAAAAGAATTAAACACAAAAAATTAATAACTATGAAAACATTATTCAGAACACTCGTTATTACGGTTAGTATTGCAAGTTTTACGGCTTGTAACGCAACTACCAAGCAAGAACAACAGAATTTTGCAGTTGCAGAAACAAAACTTGAAACCACTTTAAAAACTGAAAAACCAGAAATAAAAGTGGCACTTCTACTAGATACCAGTAACAGTATGGATGGGTTAATAGATCAAGCTAAAGCACAACTTTGGCAAATTGTCAACGAATTATCTTATGCAAAATGTAAAGAGGAAAGTCCAGATCTTAAAATAGCACTTTATGAATACGGCAACGACAACCTTAATGCAGATGAAGGCTACCTTAGGCAAGTCATTGCTTTTAGTGACGACTTAGACGAAATCTCAAAATCCTTATTTTCTTTAACCACAAATGGTGGCAATGAATACTGCGGAAAAGTTATTCAGACCGCTTTAAACCAATTAGATTGGGGAAATAATGACGATGACTTAAAGTTTATTTTCATTGCCGGAAATGAGCCTTACACTCAGGGAGATGTCAGCTATAAAGATGCATCAAAACTGGCACATAAAAATGATGTTACGGTTAATACAATCTACTGTGGTGATTATAGTCAAGGAATTTCAAGCTATTGGAAAGATGGTGCAGACTTAACGCATGGCGATTATATGGCTATAAACCATAATCAGTCTACAGTACATATGGCATCACCTTATGATGATAAAATCTTAGAGCTCAATAAAAAACTAAATAAAACTTATGTGGCTTACGGAAAAGCAGGTCGATCTAAAATGGAACTACAGGTAGAACAAGATTCTAATGCCATGGATTATGACAAAGCAAATGCTGTAAGTAGGACTGTAAGTAAGAGTTCTAAATTTTACAAAAACAGTTCTTGGGATTTGGTAGATGCCGAAGCAGAAAAAAGTTTTTCGTATGATGATTTGAAAGAAGAGCAACTTCCGGAAGAATTGAAAGGCAAGTCAAAAACTGAAATTAAATCTTACATTGATAAAAAACGAAAAGAACGAGCAGCGCTTCAAAAGTCAATTAACGATTTAAACCAAAAGCGAAGAGATTATATTGCCAAGCAATCCAAAAGCCCTGAAAATGGATTAGAAAACGCCATGTTAAGGGCTATCAAATCCCAAGCGAATAAGAAAAACTATATATGGAATTAGGATAAAAAAAGAAAAGGCTCAATTTATAAATTGAGCCTTTTTAAATCTATTAGTTTATCGCAGGGCAATTACATTCATATTTCTCTCGTCTACAGTTAAAGTTGTACCCTAAAGTAATTTGATGGAAACCTCCTGTATTAAAATTAATTGTATTAGCCTGGTATGAATATGTATATGCGAATACAAAATTATTATAATCAACTCCCACAAATGGAGTGAGGTATTGTAATTTTTGACTACTTACACCTGTTCCACTAGCAAATTCAGCACCATCCAAACTTCGTCTGTATGATAAACCTCCCCATACTTTACCGAAATCCATTTCACGATAAACCTTAGCATTAATATCAATTGAAGATTCTTCCGTAGCGTCTCTATACATAAACATAATAGAAGGCTCATAGCTCCAATCACTTCCAAACTTGCTGAAAGTGTAACCCATAGAACCTAAATAAGTTCTTAAATTCTTAAATTCAAATTCACCATTTTGATTATAGTTAATGCCATCATTATCAAGAATATTTTTTGCAGTAAAATGTGCATAAAAGTCTAAGAAATGATAAGAAAACCCAAAATCAACGTTAAAATTAGTTGCACTTTGTTCAATACCTGCTACAGCTTGGTCAAACTCCCCTGGTGCTAAAAAATCTGTTTCATCCAATTTATATTGAATAAACCCAGCACTTAAACCAAATGACAACATGTTTAAGTCAATTTCGTTTCTTGAAAACATTAAATGGTACGCAAATGTTGCATATCCACCAACTGTAGAATGATAACCGTTGGCGTCATTAAATATAATACCTCCCAATCCAACTGGTGAATCTCCAAGTCTACTGTTTACACTCAGAGTTTGCAAGCTTGGTGCATCATCGACACCAAACCATTGCTGTCTAGCTGTTAATCTAACTTTAGCACAATTTGCTACACCAGCCATAGAAGGATGTATTAAATAATAATTATCCGTCAAATAATCCGAATAAATTGGCATTCCTTCTTGGGCAAAACTAAAATTTGCTACTAAAGCTGTAAATGCTACTAAACAAAACTTTTTTAATCTCATAATCTTTATTATCGTTTCAAGGTAAAATGGGCTCTGAACTCCTTTCTCTGTCCGTTGGTCGGTTCGTCGTACTCAATGGTGAACCAGTAGTCGCTGGTCGGCATCATGTTGCCGTTGAACGTCCCGTCCCATCCGGACCCACTCGGGCTCAACTGCTTCAGCAGTTTCCCATAGCGGTCAAATATATAAATTTTGGCACCATTTCCAATGCCCTCGATATTCCATGTGTCGTTGTTGCCGTCTCCGTTCGGTGTAAAGTACTTCGGATAGTCCAGTACAAATACCGTTACCGTGGCCAGCCCACAACCTATCCTGTCCCTTGCCGTTATCACATGGTCTCCCTGGGAGACGTTGTCAAAGATGCCGCTGTCCTGCCATGGGCCTCCGTCAAGGCTGTACTCATAGTCGCCGATTCCGGTTGCCACTGCCTCTATAACGTTGTTATTCCCAAAAGCTTGTGTTACCACTTCGGCGGTCAGCATCGGTGGTTCGCTCTCTATTACCTCTGCGCTATCGGTATTGGTACAGCTCGTTGCCGTTGATGTGCTCGTATCGGTCACCGTTACGCTATAGGTGCCTCCCTGGGTCGGCGTCAGCGTCGATCCTGTCTCCCCTGGCAATACCGTGCCGTTGTAGCTCCACTCAAAGCTATAGTCCGTGTCCGATAGGCCCGTGTCCAGTACTGGTACATCCAGTATCTCCGTACCATTGGTGTTGATACATAGTACATAACTGTCGTCTAGATCGAACTCTGGCAAAGGGTTCACCTGAAGGGTCAACGGTGCCACCGCAAAACAGATCGAACCGTCCTGCTGGTTATCGAACGTACCGTCGTTGTTCAAATCCACCGGGTCTCCCACTCCGTCTCCGTCAACGTCCACAAACTCGAACAGCCCGTCCGCATTGTTGTCTATCCCGTCCGACAGTCCGTCACCGTCCACATCGATAAGGTCAAAGGTGCCGTCCGCGTCCGTGTCGTAAGTATCCACCGTACCGTCCGCATCCAGGTCCAGTCCCGTGGTCAGGGCCGTTAAATCCAAGGCGATGGGAACGACCGTTAAGGTATTGTTGTCCACCCTTGCGTAGATCACCTGTGGATTGGTAATGTTTTCGTATAGGTTCGGCAACGGGTTCACGTTAAGGTTCGCGTCCGCTTCCGTCGCATAGTAGCTCACAATATAGTCAGCTGGATCCTGACCGTCGAGCACCTGTGCGTCCTGTGTCGATAGATCGAACTGTACGCTGTCGTTGCTAGGGTCACCGTCCGTTTCCATGTTGTCGTCGCACTCTTCATAAACGATGTTGCCCATGTCAGGGTTGGCCTGGGCCGCCTCGTCCACCTGAAGGTTAAAGCTCTGCGTGCTTATAGAACAGCCCGTCGTCGTGTCCGTTATCGTCACGAATATCTGCTGTGGGTTGCTCGTATTGGTATATGGGCTCACAAGGGCGTTCATCCCTGCTTCCGCATCCGCCACATTATCATGGTAGCTCACCGTATACTGTGTTGGGCTCTGGCCGTTTAGCACTTCCGCGTCCTTGGTCGTCAGGTCAAAGCTGTCAAATCCGTCCGTGTTGAGCTCGCACTGGATAAAGTCCGTTACCGCCACCACTTCCGGTAATGGGTTGACCCTTATGGTAAAGTCCACAACAGTATAACAGCCCGTGGCGTCATTGGTCACCCTTACATAGATCTGTTGTTCCGGTGTTTCTATGTTGGTATATGCCGTTGGGTCCGCTATTGGGTTGTCCCCCGTATCGGCATCCTCTGCCGTCTCATGGTAGGTCGGTGTCACCCCTGCCTCTCCATTGAGTATCAATATTTCATTCGCTGTCAAATCGAACTCCTCTACTCCATCTCCCGTGTTGATGTCATCGCACAGCTCCAGATCCGGCAACTCGTCGCTCGGTGTCGGTGTTGGGTTGGGTAGTACTCTTATCGTCATCGTCGTATAGGCCACACATCCCGTATCCGTATCGGTCACCGCTATGTACAGGGTCTGCGGATTGGCCGGCAATCCGTTTACCGAGGTATTGGTGTACTGCGTCGGGTCTGGTATGGCATTCATCCCTGCCTGCGCGTCCGCATTGGTCTCATAATAGGTTACCGACCAGCTCCCGTTGCCGTCCGTGATCTCTGCGTCCTTGACCGTAAGGTCAAATTCCGTCATCTCGTCCCCTGGCGATTCCCCAAGGTCATCGCATTCCTCCAATGGTGTCGGCTGTACCGGCTCTGGTGGCAGCTGCACCTGAAGCTCAAACTCGCCCGTGTCCTGACAGCCCGTTGTCGGGTTGAAAAGGCGCACGTAGATCGTCTGTGGGTTCGCCGTATTGGTATAGTTACCCACATTGATGATCGGGTTGTTGCCCACCTGTGCGTCCGCGGCCGTAACGTGGTAGGTCAGGACAACATCGGCTGGGTTCTGCGCCCCAAGGATATCGGCATCCCTCTCCGTGAGGTCGAACTGTGCCGTCCCATCGTCGTCGTCGTCGCATATCACCAATGGCGCTATGTCCGTCGGTACTTCCGGTGATGGTACCACGATCAGCTCTAGGGTATTCAGCGTCAGGCTATAGCAGCCCGTTATCGTGTTCTCCGAGCGCACATAGATCATCTGGCTGTTCGCCACTATGTTCGTGTACGGGCCCGTTATGGCGTTGTCTCCCTGGTTGGCCTCTTCCTCGGTCTCGTGGTAGGTGATTACCACGTCGGGCTCACCGTTGGTGATCTCTATGGTACGGATCTCTAGATCGAACTCCGCAAAGCCGTCATTGTCGTCGTCACAGACCTCTATCGGGTCCGGATCCGGTTCTGGCGATGGTACGGGATCCACCCTAAGGGTCAGCGTTACGGTACTGTAACAGCCCGTGATGTCGTTCTCTCCCCTTACGTAAACCGTCTGTGCGTTGCTCGTGTTTATGTAAGGGCTCGTTATCGGGCTTGTGCCTGCCTCGGCATCCATCAAGGTCTCGTAATAGCTCAGGGTAATGCCGTTTTGGCCATTGAGAATCCCTGCATTGGCGTCCTCTAGGGTGAACGGCTCCTGCTCGTCACCTGGATTGTCCACGTCGCACAGCTCCAACGGCAATGGCGGCAACAGCTCCGGCAGCGGGTTGACGATCAGCTCTAGGGTCGTTACCTTATAGCAGCCCTCTACCGTATTGGTGTCCTCTACGCGCACCCAGATGAACTGGTTGTCCTCTACGGTGTTGGTGTAGGCGTTCGGGTTGGCTATCGCATTGTTCGGCGCGTTGGCATCCGCCTCGGTCTCGTAGTACGTGACCGTGTACTGCATCGCGTCAAGGCCGTCCAGTATCTCAGCGTCCTTCGACGTGAGGTCGAACGTCGCATAGCCGTCGGCCGAGATATCGTCGCATTCCTCAAGTGGCGTTGGGTCCTCTATCTGTGGGCTCGGCTCGACGACCAAGAGCAGCTCCACTATCGTGGCACAGTCCGTCGCTATCGTCCCGCTCTCCACCCTTGCGTAGAGCGTCTGCATGTTCACCACGATGTTGTTGTAGTCAACTCCCGTGTCTATCGCGTCGGCGTCGTTCTGCGCATTGGCAAGCGTCTCGTGGTAGCTTACCGTAAGGCCCGGCATTCCTCCCGTGATCCCGTCGTCCGCATCGGTGAGGGTGAAGGTTCCGAAACCGTCGTTGTCGGGATCGCAATACCTTAACGGCTCCGGCGTGTTGGCTATCGGTGCCTGCTCCACCACCAGGTCCAAGGTCACAGTGTCGTAGCAGCCCGTGCCGTTGTCCTCTACCCTTACGAAGACCGTCTGTGGGTTGCTGATATTGGTGTAGGGGATCGGCAGTGGGTCCGTCGCAGTGTCGGCATCCGACTGGTCTAGGTAATAGCTCACCGTATAGCCTGGGTCGCCTCCACTGATCTCTGAGTTCTTTAGGCTCAGGTCGATTTCAGTCAAACCGTCTGGCACACCGTCGTCGCATACCTCAAGTGGCGTCGGTGCCACCAAGGTTGGGAGGGGGTTTACTATTAAATCAAAAGTCGATTGCGAACTGCAATTTGTATTAGTGTTTGTCAATACCGCTACAATTTCCTGTGGATTACTTATATTGGCATAAAGCCCAATTATTTCGTTGCTATTTGTGTTGGCATCTGACTGGTTTGCAAAGTAGCTCACTGTTACATTTACTTGACCATTCAGAACTTCTGCATCTTTTGTGGTCAGGTCGAACAGCTCCTGTCCATCACCTGGGTTGTCGGCATCGCATAGTTCGTAAGAGCTTACGGCTGTTGTTATAGGTAATGGGTTTACTATTAACTGTAACTCCGTAGTATCAAAACATCCTGCTGCGTTCTCAATTCGAGCATAGATCGTTTCGCTTCCCGCTATCATATTGGTATAAAGTGTTGGTAGCACCCCTGTACCTTGTATGGCGTCATTTTCAGTTGCATGATAAGTCACCGTGACACCAGTCTGAGGCCCTATCACTTCAGGGTCCTTTGTGCTCAAATCAAATTCTGCAAATCCATCGGAATTATCATCACAGACCTCATATGGCGTTGTCGTATTAGCTACTGGGTTATTTAATACTTCTAATTCTAAGGTTGTGACGTTGTAACAATCTTGATTATTGATTAAATCTAAACGAACATATATTATTTGACTATTAGCAGTTGCATTTGTATAAGGTATTGGTAAAGGAGAAGCATCTGTTTCAGCATCCGTTTGAGTTAGATGATATGTTACATTTACATCGCTTGGGTTGTTAGCGCCAATAACTTCAGTGTCTCTATCTGTTAGTATAAATGGTGCAAAGCCATCTCCGTCATCATCACAAACCAGTAAAGGTGTAACCGAATTATTAATAGTTATTCCACTAACTGTTAATTCAAAAGAGGTTGTAGCAAAACATTCTTGGGAACTATCTGCGATACGAGCCCATATAATTTGCGGATTAGCTACATTTTCATAGATTGTCGGTAGAGCTCCGACATTATCAATTGCATCTTGTTCGCTAAGGTGATAAGTAATAATAAAGTCGCTTGGGTTTTGTGTACCTAAAATATCGTCATCATTATCTGATAAATTAAATTCTGCTGTTCCATCGGTTTCGCAAATTGACAAATTTTGAGCTGGATTAACTTCAGGATTAGGCTTAAATTCAACAAAAATAGAATCTGAAGCTTGGCAAACACCAGTAAAAATGATATCGACAGAATAGGTTCCTGTTTCTGACACATCGATTGTTGGGCCTGTCTCACCTGCTATCTCAACTCCATCCAAATACCACGTATGTGTTGCTGTAGTAACGCTTGTATCTAATGTAATTGAACTACCGCCACACTCGGCAGTACCGGCTTCAATTGTAATATCTTCTCCTAAATCACCTCCTAAATCAAAACTTCCAGCTTTTAAAAATACACCAGTGTCATAAATATTGTCCCTATCGTCTGCTACAACTAATTTAATAGTATAATTTTCACCAGGTGTCACAGCTGATTGCGCTGTAAAAACAGTTGTTCTACCATCAAAAGAAATCGGAGGGCCATTATTAGGTATATACTCTCCAAAAAATTGAGGGTTAGCCGCACCACACGTACCGTTATCTGGATGAATATTAGTAACTAAAATAGGAGTTGTAGTACCTGGCAGTACCGCCAAGTTTGTTGTAACGCCACTGGAATCAGTTAACAAAAATGCAAATGCATCAGAAAATTGACATTCGAATCCGCCCATATCATATTCTTCTGAAGCCATGATAAAATCAAAACTGATATTATCGGCCAAGGGAGTAAAATCGAACTGGATAAAAGTAGCATTATGAGAATCTACACCTGCTATTTGGGCATTTAAATCGGCATCTCCTGGCCAAGCATTTGTTCCATCACCTAAAAAGTTATTGTTTGGACCTCTAGCTCTACTTGCATTACCACTGGTTAGTAATATTCCATCTTCAAAAGGAAAATCAATCCCATTGCTGAAAAAATAGCCAATTCCATTTGGTTCTGCAGGGTTAAAATCAACACCTGTTGATGATATAATATTTGAGACCGTAGCACAAGGACTATTTACGAGCACATCTTCAATCAATTCTTCGGGAGTGAATGTATCCTGTTCTACGACAACATTTGGTCCTAACACAAAAACGGTAATGGTTTCTACACCTGTACATCCTTGAGGGTTATCATCAGTCACTGTTAATGTAACTGAATAAGTTCCTGCGGTTGCGAATGTATTAGAGACATCTGTACCAGATGCTGAATTACCATCACCAAAATCCCAATTATACGTAGCGTTGGTCCCATCATCAGAGAACGTTGCGCTTCCTGAAAAATCTACAGATTCTCCTGGTAAAATTCCAATAACACCCGAGCCATTTGGTGCTGGATTGGTACTGTCTATAGAGGCAATTATATCCTGGCAAGGTGTTGCACATAAGATTTCTGCTTCCCAACCTAATGTATTTCCAGAACCATTAGTTGTAAATGTTATTGTTAAGCAACCCGATGTATTACTTGTTGTAGCCGAGACCGTTCCAGGTGAATTTACACCAGACCAAGTCCCTAATACCGCAGATGAAGTATCATCACCATCGTATATAGTTATTATATCTAAATTTTGTTGTGTACTAAATTGTAGAAAATTGAGTATTAAGAACTCATTAGCATTTTGAGGACAAATGGTGGTTGTAAAATTTTCATTATTACCATAGTTACCAAATTCTCCACCAGAATCAAAAAATCTATCTGGCGCACAGCGGTTAAATGTTCCATTTTGCATTGAAAGATCTTGTGATAATCCAATAAATGAAACGATTAGGGCCGCAACAAAAAATATCTTTTTCATAGTTAGTTAGGCTTCATTTAACAGTATTGTTTACAGGTGTTAAAACCTATATTCAATTCCGTTTCTGTAAATGAGGACGAAATTTAATCAAATTATATGAATTGACTTAAGAATTCAGTTACAAAACATAATATATAAGATGAACGTTTCATCTTGATATTTCATATTTTTGCAAAAAAAAAGATGTCAAAGACAAAAATCACCATAGTTCCAACTTCTAACGAAGCGATATTAAAGTTTGAAGCTGATCGGTTTTTAACCAATCACAATAGTTTTGAATTTAATAATATTGATGACGCCAAGCATTCCCCATTAGCGCAACAGTTGTTTTATTTACCTTTTGTAAAGAAAGTCTATATAGCTTCTAATTTTGTGGCTATTGAGCGATATAATATTGTTGAATGGAACGACGTACAAGATGAAGTTGCCAAACAAATTGAAGATTACATATCTAACGGCGGAATTATCGTCACGGAAGAAGCAGTAAAACCCAAGGTCGCTGTAACGGTTTATGCCGAAAGCACACCCAATCCGAGTGTTTTAAAATTTGTTTGTAACAAAGTATTAGTTCCAGGTTTATATGAATTTACATCCATAGAAGAAGCAAAACCTTCTCCTTTGGCAACAGCATTATTTCAGTTTCCGTTTGTAAAAAACG
This sequence comes from Winogradskyella ouciana, assembly GCF_965284585.1. Taxonomy (NCBI): domain Bacteria; kingdom Pseudomonadati; phylum Bacteroidota; class Flavobacteriia; order Flavobacteriales; family Flavobacteriaceae; genus Winogradskyella; species Winogradskyella ouciana. The sequence continues at coordinate 1,590,279 of NZ_OZ260095.1, read as the reverse complement.
TTTTTATGGAAAAAAACTTTATTTCCATTACAAAGTTTGATATTATCGAATGGGAAGAAATTACGCTTCAATTACGCGAGTTTATAAAATCTTATGTTGAGGACGGCAAAACCATTTTGAATGATGACGCTCCTAAGCAACTTAATAAAACTGAAGAGGCTATTGAGCAGAAATTTGAAGCTCTGGACGATACTTCAAAAAATATTGTAAATATTCTAGAGGAGTATGTTAAACCGGCTGTAGCTAGCGACGGTGGTAATATAGAGTTTAAGTCCTATGATGAAAACACTAAAAAGGTAGAAGTTTTGCTTCAAGGTGCCTGTAGTGGTTGTCCATCTTCTACCTTTACATTAAAAAATGGCATTGAAAGTATGCTAAGGGAAATGCTCAATGATACTGCTATAACCGTCGATGCAATTAACAATTAGTTAACGTCATTTCGTTTATGTTTTCTTATATTGATTTAAATAGAAAAATTAATTTAAAATCATAAAAAATGGCAGTATTAAAAGTAGTGGAAATATTAGCAAACTCTGAAAAAAGCTGGGAGGATGCAACAAGAAAAGCGGTAAAAGAAGCTTCTAAAACAGTAAAGAACATACGATCTGTTTACATAAACGAACAGACGGCTGTTGTAAAAGGTGATGATGTCACTGAATTTAGAGTCAACGTAAAATTGACATTTGAAGTCAACTAAATCATTTATTAAACTATATAATAACTCGGTTTTATTACCGAGTTTTTTTTATTTAACTAACTATTAATTAAACGTATATGGAAACACAAAAATGGATTGACGAAGGCTATAATATTATTATTGAATTCGCTCCTAAGCTATTAGCAGCTATACTTATTTGGATAATAGGTCTTTGGATAATAAGCTTATTATTAAAAGGAATTAGAAAGGCAATGAATAAAGCCAATTATGACGAAAGTTTAAAGAAGTTCTTGTCTAATTTACTTAACTGGACGTTTAAAATCGTATTAGTAGTTATAGTACTTGGTACCGTAGGTATTGAGACAGCCTCATTTGCTGCCGTAATTGCTGCAGCCGGTTTGGCCATAGGTTTAGCACTACAAGGTTCTTTAGGGAATTTTGCAGGAGGAGTTCTAATTATGATTTTTAAGCCCTTTAAAATTGGAGATTTTATAGAAGCTCAAGGTGAGTCTGGTACTGTAAAAGAAATTGAGATTTTTACAACCAAACTAACAACTCCTGATAATAAAGAGGTTATTCTACCCAACGGGAGTTTATCTAACGGTAATATCATTAATTACTCCACTGAAGATATGAGGCGTGTTGATATTACTTTTGGCGTCGGTTATGATTCTGGCATCAAGCAAACTAAAGAAGTAATTATGAGTGTTATTGAACGACACCCATTAATTCTTAAAGAACCATCTCCAGCAATTCATGTTTCTGAGCTTGCGGATAGTTCCATCAATTTTTTCACTAGGGTTTGGGCTAAGACTCCAGATTATTGGGCTGTAAAATTTGATCTCATTGAACAGACAAAAGAAGCACTTGACGCTGCTGGTATTGATATACCTTATCCGCATACTGTAGAAATACAGAAGCAAGGTTAACTCTTCTTTTTTAGAGCTACAAAATCCTTTAAATAGTAGGGTTCAAAATAGGCGACATCTTCAGTGTCGCTTTTTTTATACTTTAATTCTGAGAGCATTGCCATTTCGTTTGATGATGGTAATTTACCTTCAATAAAAACAGCATTAGGATGGCTTATAAGGCTTTTGGTTTTTTCAACTCCGTTGCCAATAAAATAAACCTTTCTTTCATTTAGCAATTCACTATAACTTTCTTCTGTGAGAATTTCGGCTTTAATTTCTCTGTGCAAATCGAGATTGGTATTATAAACCGCTGAATACACTTCCATTCGTCGCGCATCTAACATTGGAATGATGTAACCGTTGTCAATCTTTACCTGATGTGCTAAGATTTCTAGTGTGTTTATAGCCAACAAAGGCTTATCTAAAGCAAAACACAAACCCTTGGCTGTAGATACGCCAATACGCAAACCCGTATAGGAACCCGGTCCCTTACTCACTGCAACGGCATCAATATCAGTAGGATTTAATTTCGCTATTTTAAAAACTTCATCAATAAAAACATGTAAAGTTTCGGCATGAGAATACCCAGCACTTTTGTCTTCCTTTAAAACTAAAGTCTCCCCATCATTAGATAAGGAGACTGAACAATTAGTAGTTGCTGTTTCTATGTTTAGCACTAAGGCCATTAGTAGATATCTGTTAAATTACTCTTCTTCTTTGTCCTCAGAAGTGCTTACTTGATTATTTTTTTCTTCAATTAAATCTCCTGGATTTAAAGTTTTAGAGACTACATTGTATGGTCCTGTTATAATCTTATCGTCTTTACTCAAGCCAGAAACAATCTCAATATAGGTATCATCCTGTATGCCTGTTTCAACAACTTTAAGTTTCGCTTTACCTCCATCATTGACAAAGACACATTCAAATTTCTCTTCATCTACTGGTGTCTCGCTATTTCCCATTTCAGGTGATTTACCAAAAGGTTTCTTAGTAGCACTAGTATCGGTTTTTATAACGATGGCGCTAATTGGCACAGCTATAGCATCTTTACGTGTTTTAGTAATGATGTCAACTGTAGCTGTCATACCTGGTCTAAAAGGTGAATACGTTTCTGGTTTTCCTTCAGTTAGGTCTTTATATGACTCCTCAAGAATTCTCACCTTAACTTTAAAGTTTGTGACTTGGTCTGCTGCTAAATTACCAGCCGCAGAGTTTGCAATTTCTGTAACAATACCTTTAAATTCTTTTTTGAGATAAGCATCTACTTCAACAATCGTAGAGTCTCCGATACTCACTTTTACAATGTCATTCTCATTAACATCTACCTCAACTTCCATATTTTTCAGATTGGCTACACGTAAAATTTCGGTACCAGCCATCTGTTGTGTACCTACAACGCGTTCACCCAACTCAACATTGAGCATAGATATAGTACCGCTCATAGGAGCATATATCGTGGTTCTGGTTAAATTATCTTTGGCCTCATTTACGGTTGCTGCTGCACTTTGCACACTATAATAAGCCGAACTTTTATTAGCCTCGGCTGTTTCATAAGCTGCAATGGCTCTGTCCCAATCTGCTTTAGAAATCACCCCTTTTTCAAAAAGAGTTTTACTTCTATCGTAATCTGCTTTGGCTTGTTTTAGGTTTGCTTCTGCCTGCTCCAATCCTGCTCTTACATTTTGATAAGAAGCTTGAGACCTACTTACTGCTGATTGAATTAAATCTGGATTTACTCTAACTAATAAGTCACCTTTTTTCACTTCTTGACCTTCCTTGAATGGCAATTCTAAGATTTCACCAGATACTTCTGAAGATATTTTTACCTCAACTTCTGGTTGAATCTTACCTGTAGCTGAAACGGTTTCTACAATATCCATAGTAGTAACCTCTTTAACAGTGACTTCTTTAAAGTTTCCCTTTTTTCCGAACCATCCCATTTTAGATCCTGTAACTAGCAAGATAAGTACAAGAATGACGATTCCGATGATAATTTTTACTGTTTTACTCATAATTAAAATTTTAATTCAGTTGCAGGAATTCCAAAATATAATTCGATGACCTTCAATTTAAATATGTAATCGTATTTTGCTCTGTTTAATTCAATTTTTGCATTATCGTACCTTAGTTTAGATTGACTAAAGTCAAATGCGTTAGTTAGCCCAACATCATAGCGTTCTTTGGCGTAATTGTATGCTAATTCTTGAGACTCTAAAGCTAATTGTGCTGCTTCATAAGATTTTAAAGCTCCTTTGGCATCCACATACGCTTGATATACAGTTGACTCTAAGTCCAGCTCTGCCTGTTCTAATTGAAATTTAGAACGTTCTAAACCTACTCTACTTCTCTGTACACTAGCTTTAGTATTAAACCCATTTAGAACAGGAATATTAAGTTGAAGCCCATAACCAATACCATCGTTCTGATATAATTGATCTACAAACGGATCAGCGGCTACCTCGACCGGAAATGTATTTGGAAACGTTCCGATAACGGCTTGCCCTGTATCTTCGACTGTACCTATTTGTTGTGTCACTGTAGGGTTATCTGGATCTATCTGCTGAATGAATCCTGGTGTATTTGCATAACGTGTATTATATCCAAAAAACGCACCTAAAGTTGGCAAATTAGCACCTTTAGCGATTTTTAAGTCTATCTCAGCTAAATCTACATTTTGCTCTGCTATTTTAATTTCAGATCTATTTTCTTTTGCAGCCGCAATAATTTCTTCGACATCTCTACTTGCAACTCCATCATCAACAATATTATAGCCCTCATCCTCAATATCAAAGTTTTCGTAATCCTTAATTAAAAGTAATTGTGCAAGACTTATCAATGATATCTGTACGTTATTCTCTGCATTGATTATTTGTTGTTGCTCACTAGCGTTGGTCGCTTGTATTTCTAACAAATCTCCTCTTGGTAATGAACCTGCATCTACCAATTCTTGTGTTCTTTGAATCTGCTCTTGAGTCACTTCATTTTGCGATCTCAACACCTCTAAATTGGCTTTATTTAAAATAACGGTTAAATATCCATTAGCAACAAAAAGTGAAATGTCATCTTTCATCTTATCTAAACGATACTGACTTGCCAATTTAGACATATCTGCGCGTTGTAGTTGTCTAATATTTCTAAGACCGTCAAATAAAGTATAACCTATATTAATATTTCCAGATGCAGATAGGAATGTTGTTGTCTGTGCATTATTGGTAATAGGGTTGAAACTTAAACCCGTATTCTCAGAAACACCAGCTCCTAAGTTAAGGCTCGGAATAAAATTACCCTTAGCAGTGAGCTTTTCTATTTCTGCTAATTCTATATCCAGTTCGCTTTGCTTTACTGAGATATTATTTTCTAAAGCATATTGAACGCACTCCTTTAGTGTCCATTTTTTATTTTGCGCTTGAGCAAAAATCCCTAAAAGAAGTACTATTATTATGGTTGATTTTTTCATGATGTCTATTTGTCTATATAAATGCTAAAGTGTTACACTATAAGATTAAAATCTGTAATAACAAGTAAATTTAATTATCACAGGCCTTTATATTCTTAAATTTATGAGACAACAATAAGACTATAAAGCTCATAAAATGTTACACACTTTCTTCTGTATTTTTAGGCTTTAGCGATTTATTATAAGTCCTATATGCTATGTAGCCTAATACACCGACTAAAATATAGGGTACAGCCATAAGAAACATAATTCCGTCATTAATGCCTTCTGCCGCTGATTGATCTTCCCCACTTTCTAAAACAGCTCTGCACATAGCACATTGTGCAGACCCTTTTAGAAAAAAGAGACAAGAAAAAAGAAAAAAGATGGCTTTGCGTTTCATGCTTATGCGTAAAAAGGTGAAATCATAATGTAAACCACAACACCTGTTACGGCTACATACAGCCAAAGCGGAAAAGTGATTCTGGCAATCTTTTTGTGACGCTTTATATTATTGGTAATGGCTCTTACGTATGTAATCAGCACAAAAGGAATAACAGCTACAGATAAAATTATATGGCTAATTAAAATGAATAAATAAATCCCTCTGTAAGCTCCTTCATACGATGTAGAATCACTTGTCATGTGATACAAAACATACATTACCAAGAATAGCACAGATAAAATTATGGCAAATTTCATTAAGCGTTCATGAAGTTTTATTTTTCCTTTTTTTATCATAATAAATGCAACTATCAATACTAAAGCTGTTAATGCATTAATCGTTGCATAGATAGGCGGTAAAAACACAGGAAGTTCCATATCTATTTTTACACCAAATAATAATGCTACAACTAATGGAATTACTATTGAAAGTATTACGATCCATTTATTGTATTTTTTTTCTTTTTCTAAATTAACTGAACTCATAGTTATTCTTTCAACAGTTTAGCAATATCTTCTTTTAAGATGGTGATTTCTTGTGGAATTCCATCCTCATCCGCTCCGTCAGCTTCAGGAATTAACCCATTGTAAAAAATTAAAGGGTTACCAAAACTATCTCTTCTAGAACGTATAAAACCTTCTTTATCTATTAACGCAAAATTTCCTGAATGCTCAAATCCGCCCTCAACAGTTTCATCCTTGGCCGTGTAGAGGTTAAACCCTTCGTTGGCCAATTTATAAATAGCGTCTTCATCTCCTGTCAATAAATGCCAGTTAGGGTTGGTAATACCATAATGGTCGGCATAGGCTTTTAAAACTTCTGGTGTATCAATCTCTGGAGTGATTGTAAATGAGGCCACACCAAAGTTTTTAAAATCTTTAAAATGGTTTTGAACCTCAACCAAATTACGATTCATTATAGGACAAATCGTTGGGCAAGTGGTAAAGAAAAATTCAACCACATAAACTTTACCTAAATAATCTTCATTGGTAATGGTTTGTCCTTCTTGATTGGTAAAACTAAATTCTGGGACTTTTTTTGGTTGACCATTAATTTCAAGGTATGCTAAATCGCTTTTGGTACTTTTTGAACTCACTTCAGTGGAAACATCTTTACTTCGGATTCCATCTCTAGTAATATCGTCGTTGGTTATTCTATCCACAATCTTTGGAATGAAAATAATTCCAAAGATTAGAATGACAAATGCAATACCTACATAAGAATAATTTGTTTTCTTACTCATCACTTTGTTTTATCTCATTTTCGCGCCTCTTGTTAGATTCATCAAAATCCCCTTTGCGCTTGTCTCTGTATTCTTTAAACAAAACACGCATATCTTCTGCTGCCATTTTATTTTTTAACTCTGCAACTTGTATACAATCGTAGTCATAGAGTCCATAAATTGGCTCTTCGTTCTCTATCTCTTTATCTGTTCTATCGTCTAAACGTCCTCTTTGTTTTATGTCTTTATCTACTATAAATACTGAGTTGCAAGCCAAGTTGTTGTCCAATTTTACATCAGATTTTAAACTATTGAAAACTCTTTCAATTTCAGAGTCATCAGCATATACCATGTGCCAAAACCTTAAGTCTTCGTAAGATTTAATTTCCATGAGTAATTCCTCAGCTTCTTGTTTAGCTTCATGAGGTAACATTACAACGACCTGAAAGGTTTTAAAACCTTTGTTTCTGTCATATACCAGCTCCTTTAAATTTAAAGCTGCAATAGAGTTATTCATTGGTTTTTCACCCAAAAAGGATAATACCGTAATATGGTCTTTTAATTGAATACTGTCTTTGTTTGCTGGTAATTCAGAAATATTCTCTTTTACGACATCTAAAGGATTATAGTTTTCTTTAGAGAGCAACATTATGATAATGAACGCTACAGGTAAAAAGAACAAAATGCTCAGAATAATATAGCGTTTTCTTTTACTTATTTCCATACTGCAAAAATAAAAAAGGTGGTTTAGAAAAACCACCTTTTAATATGTTATTTAACACTTTAACAAGCTAAGTGTTATCGTAAATATTTTGAGTTTAAAAATCTCTTTTAATTATAGCTTTATCATTATTATATACATCAAATACATAACCACCTTCTTGCAATAAGATAAAGATTAAATAACAGATTAAGAAAACTGCTGTCCAAACCACCATACGTCTTAACGCTTTGGTTTCATCTCTCATGTGCATAAAGTCCCAAGTAATATAATATGCCTTTACTATTGTTAAGAGAATGAATATTAAATTTAAAGGCTTCATATAAACGAATGGTGACAATATGATATTTGCCAAGGTTGCAAAAAAGCCACCTTCAATAGGGTTAATCCATACGCTCATTAAGACGTCTGGTTTATAAATACCAAGTACAACCTCTATAGCAGTCACAAAAGTTAAGAAAACCAAAACTCCCCAAATCTTTTGTGTGTTAGACTTAAATTTCCAAAGTCCTCTAAATATTTCTAATTTATGTTCGTGTGCCATAACTGAATCTTAAATGCTTTTTTAAACTAAGTAGAAGAATGTGAATACAAATACCCAAACTAAATCGACAAAGTGCCAGTACAATCCAACTTTTTCAACCATTTCATAGCTTCCTCTTCTTTCGTATGTACCGAGAATAACATTAAAGAAAATAATAATGTTAATCACAACACCAGAAAATACGTGGAATCCGTGAAAACCAGTAATAAAGAAGAAGAAATCAGCAAACAATGCTGTTCCGTATTCATTAACATGCAAATTAGCACCTTTAACAACCAATTTCCCGTTATCTCTTATTTGTTTTAACGATTCTTCTCTAGAAAGTACTGTTTTTTCGCCCTCATCATTAATAATCTGGGTTCTTACTAAAATATTGTCATTAGCAGCTAAACCTGTATATATCTCGTTAACAGTGTAAGGTGGCAAACTCGCTTCTTCTCTAAACCATAAACCATTACTGCGCTCATGCTCAACACGAACATCTGGAATTGACACAGCAAATTCATCTATTGAAATACGCTTAAACTTCTCTTCACCATCAACATTAACATACTCGCCAAACTGTAAAATGTTTCCACCTTTAGTTTGTACAGCTCCATAATCTCCTTGTATAAATGTTGCCCATTCCCAAGCCTGAGACCCTACGAATATCGCACCACCTATAATGGTTAAGAACATGTATAAAGTAACTTTGGCTTTGTTCATATGATGCCCTGCATCTACAGCTAATACCATAGTTACAGAAGACATAATAAGAATAAATGTCATGAATGCTACGTAGATCATTGGTAATTCCTGTCCATGTAAAAATGGAACATGGGTAAATACCTCGTCTGCAATTGGCCATTCTTTTATAAACTTAAATCTAGAAAAGCCATAAGCTGCTAAGAAACCAGAAAATGTCAGTGCATCAGAAACAATGAAAAACCACATCATCAACTTACCATAACTTGCCTTAAGCGGTTGATTTCCGCCTCCCCAAGTTTTTCCTTCTGTGCCAGTACTTGCTACTGTAGAATCCATAGAAATTATTTAAATTTTAAGATTGGACAAAAATAATCAATTTATTCATCTTTAGAAATACCAATGTGTAAATTTTGAAGCTAAGTCTAGAGCTACTCTAATTAACCATTTACAGTATTAAAAAATATATTATAATTATTTAAAAAAGTAAAGGAACAAAAACAGGCAAATCCACAGTATATCAACAAAATGCCAAAAGTTACCTGCCAATTCTAAACCTAACATATTGTTGGCACTATACTTCTGTTTAAAATGATTATAAATTACAACTAAAAGACATACAAGCCCTACTACAACGTGAGCAATATGAGCCGCTGCAATAAAATAAATATATGTCACCGTAATATTACTAGATGGTCCTGTAAAATAGTGACCATCTTCAATTATCTGATTAAAGCCTTCAAATTGATTGAAAATAAAAACCAAACCAAGAACAAATGTTGTCATTAACCAAACGCTGGTCATTTGTCTATTGCCTCGCTTTAAGGCGTTCTTGGCCAATATAAACGTGAAGCTACTAAGTACAATAACTGCTATACTAATAAGAAATGCACTTGGCAAATCAAAGTTAGTCAGCCAATCTTTATCTAAACGTTGCTTTTTACTCACCAAAAATGCACTTGCCCATGCAGCAAATGACATTATAAGCGACCCTATACCAAACCAGAGCATCATCTTTTTAGATCTTACTCTTTTTTCTTCTGGTGTTCCTTCTGTTAAATCCATTATTTATCTCAAAAATTTATCCGCTACATATATAATCTGAAGCATGGTAATATAAAATACACTCGATAGCATTAGCTGCTTAGCCGCCTTTGCCGTTCTCTGTTGAAACAATCGCATTGAAAATATCAACATTAGCATTCCTAACATAAAGACCAGTATTGCACCTACTATTGATAATTTTAAATCACCTGTGAACCCTAATACCGGAATAATAGATACCACAACCGTCCATATACAATAAACTATTATCTGTACAGCGGTCCCTTTATCCGGTTTACCTGTTGGCAACATAAAAAAGCCTCCTTTTTCATAGTCTTCATATAAAAACCATCCTATGGCCCAAAAATGTGGAAACTGCCAAAAAAACTGAATCGCAAACAGCGTTCCTGCTTCAATACCAAAACCATTTCGCGCTGCAACCCAGCCTAACATAAATGGAATCGCTCCTGGGAGAGCTCCAACAAATACTGCTAAAGGTGTTTTGGTTTTTAAAGGCGTATAGACACTAGTATATAAAAATATGGATATCGCTCCCCACATTGCTGTTTTAGGGTTGATAATATACAAGGTGATAATACCTAAGATGGTAAACGAAGTCGCTATAATGAATGCTGTATTTACAGACATTCTACCGGCAGGTATAGGTCTATTTTTTGTTCGGTCCATCAACGCATCTAAGTCGCGCTCAATAATTTGATTGTAAGCATTAGATGCACCAACCATAAAATAGCCACCTAAAGCTAATAAAATAAGGGTTGTATAATTTATAGTTTCAGCACCAAGAAGATAACCTGCAAGTGCAGAAAACACCACACTTATGGACAAGCCCATTTTAGTGATTTCCTTAAAATCAGTAACCACAGAAGCTTTTGATAATGAAGATTTTGTATTAGCCAAATCGTTAGCGTTTTGTCCTATTCTTAGCGAGTGCAAAGATACTCTGAAATTTAATTTTAACCAACGTAAGACCTAGTTTTAATTTTGGTTTATAAAGTAGCCCAATAATGCTTATTTTTATAAGACTAAAGCACATAAAATTCATATTATGAAATCTTCACAATACTTATTGATTATTCTATTTCTTTTTTCAACCTCAATATATGCACAAGGTCGTTTTGATAAAGTAGAAATAAAGACAACTCAACTTTCTGAACATACCTACATGCTCGAAGGGGCTGGAGGCAACATCGGTGTTTCGGTTGGTGAAGATGGTGTTTTTATTATTGATGATCAGTTTGCTCCTTTGTCTGAAAAGATTTTGACTGCTATAAAAGCCTTAACTGACAAGCCTTTAAAATATTTGGTAAACACGCATCATCATGGCGACCATACAGGTGGAAACGAAAATATGGCTGAGGCAGGTGCCACAATAATTGCACACGACAATGTAAAAAAGCGTTTACAGGATAAACAACGCGATGGAGGTTATAGACCTGAGGAAGCTTTGCCTGTTATCACCTTCAATGACAAACTCAGTATTACCATTAACGATGAAAGTATAGCTGTATTTCACGTTGCAAATGCGCATACAGATGGTGATGCCATTTTGTATTTTACTGAAAGTAATGTACTTCATACAGGAGACACCTATTTTAATGGCCGTTATCCTTATATCGATTTAGATTCTGGAGGAAGCGTAAAAGGTTATATTGAAGCTGCAAAACGTGGATTAATGGTCATTGATGAAAACACGAAAATTATTCCTGGTCATGGTAAAGTATCCAATAAAGAAGAATACAGGGATTTTTTGACCATGCTTGAAACCATAAGAGACAACGTTCAAAAGGCAATTGACAATGGCAAAACCGAGGATGAAGTTAAAACAGACTCAAGCATTACTAAAACTTATGACGATTTAGGTTACGGGACTGGTTATATTAATAGTGAGAAAATGCGATTAACTTTTTATAAAAGTCTGAAAGAAGACAAGTCCTAAAAATCATTATACCAATTAAACAAGTCTGTTCTTACACCAATACTAAACCAAAGTGTGTTTGAATCCATTGTTGTTGCTGTAATAGCTTCAGGATTAAAATCCCTGAAAATAATATTGGCAAATAATTTTAAATTGGTTTCAGGATTTACCAAATAGCCCATTTGCTGTTCCCACATAAAGCTATTGGTTTTATTTCCCTGTCCAATGGTTATGCCTGTATCACCGACACGATCATTTTCGTTGGTGTAAATATCTCCTCCATAAGCAAAACTGTCTTCTTCTGTATTAAAGTCAAAGCCTCGTTGTCCTATGATTATTTTGGCATCTGCAAACCAGCGTTTGTAATTATATCTTCCTATTAACACCAACTCCCTAAAGTTAGCTCCCCAAAGATGCGCCATAGGCTGATTAAAGTGTCCATAGTTCAAAATTTCGGTATTATGAGAATAGGTATAAGGACGTACTTGATTGTATTCAGCTTGCAACAATAAGTTATCTACCTTAAATGCGTTAAAGTATTTTGCTCCTAATTGAAATCCCAATTTATTCTTCCAACTTTTATTACCACCTGTAACATCACTCAATGAGAATTCATCTATAATGAACTGACCATATAGATTTACTTTGTTATTCCATTTATATTTTCCGCTTAATCCCAAAATGGCATTACCAGCTCCTTGACCCGTCTGAAACTCAATGGCTCTAAAAAATATAATTGGATTTAAATAGTTGACATCAAATCCCCTACCATTGTCGTCAGCCCACATTACAGATTCAAACAATCCGATGTTTAAACGCTTAGATACGTTCCAACTCAAATAATGGTTTGCCATATACTTGGTTAAAAACGCTTTATCCTCAACCACTTCTGGGCGCACATCTTTTAACCACATCCATGTACTGGTATATTTAATTTTCCAGAAACTGGCATTCAATTTTAAAAATGGATATGGGCTGGCAACATCACTTTGAAGTAAAGAGCGATAACCATCACCAATAAAATTTTTACCATGCCCAAATTGGATATTTAGAAAGTCGGCTGGTGTATAAGATAAATAGGCTTCTGCAACAGGATAATCGTATGAGTTTTCCTTAAATCGCTTTGCAATTCCACGACCAGGTATTATTGCAGGATCTGGCCCAAATGCTTTCAAACTTTCAGAATAGCGATTAAAATAATCCGCAAAACGTCCTTGGCTTTCGTAAATTGAAGCAGATAAATTAAAGCGCTTGCCCAAACCAGCTTGTATAAAAACACCTCTGGTATTGTTCCAAGTACCATCATCAGCTTCTGAGTCAGCACCAACCTGTAAATCTAAAATAGGGTCTACCGTAAACCAATAGTCTTTACCTTGTACCTCTACCAAGTGTTCATTGTACAACTTTCTACCCAACCAAGAATCAGTTTCTTTTGCTAGACTTTCTTTTTCTGCTTTAATGTCATAATATCGTGCTACATCACTATACACAAATGGTTTTGCCGCTGTGTGGCTATTAGTGCCAATGGCGTTCATCTCATCATCAAAGCGCGCATAATATGAATGTGTAAAGGGTATATTTAACTGACTACTATACTCTAATTTTTCGTAAGGCTTTAACTCTGCATTTACGGCATCAAACTCATTGGATAATGTGGCATTGAGGCTAGCTTCATCAGATTTTGGCTCATTGTTTGATTCTATGGTTTCCTTAACAGGCTCTGTCAATGGAATGGAAATACTTAAACTGTACTGCACAAAGGTGGGTTTACCATTGTAAGTGGCGGGTTTAATTTTTGGCAATACACCAAACACACGTTTGGTTTCATCTTTTAATTCATCATAGATGGCATCTACATACACTACTTTAAACTCACCCTCCTTATCAACTTCGAACAACACCTGCACATCACCTTTATACTCTTCGTCAGTGACAATTTGAGGCACTTGAAAGTTTTTAAATATGAAATTATTTAAGGTGTAATTAAAACAAGGCTTTAATTGCTCTATGGCTAACGAGTCACATTCACTAAAAACAGGTGGTTTTTCGTATGTAGAAAGGGTTTGGGTATTACCTATTAATGAAATGAATAAAAAAGTTACAAGCCAAATACGCTTCATGGAAAAGACAGAATTTACTGGTCGAAAGATACTCAATTTTTTTAGTAACCCTAAAACAAAAACCGTTACCAAAAATGATAACGGTTTTAATTCTTTTAAAGTGTACTTCTTTAATTTTTTATATCAAAGACAATTGGTAACGTATAAATAACACCTACTGGCTGATCTCTTTGATAACCTGGTTTCATGTGTGGTATTTTATCAATAACACGTTTTGCCTCTTTTTCTAATTCAGGATGAGGTCCTTTTATTTTTACATCAGTAACATGTCCGTTTTTATCTACGGTGAACTGAGTGTGAATTCTTTGAAATCCTGTTATGCCATGTTCTTCAGCAATACCAGTATTGAATTTTTTGCCTACCAATTTGTTTATCTTATCAGACATACATTGCTTCTTGTCTTCATTGGTTTTCTTTTTTTCGCAACCTGGGTAGACTGGCACTTTTTCGATTTTTGAAAAAGGGACAAATATCTCTTCCTCTATGGGTTCATCATCTGGTAAACTGCCCGGATCAACAGGTTTAGTTGTTGTATCTGGCGCGTCTGGAGTGAAGATCTTAGCTTCGATCTCTGGAGTGTTATTCTCAACTTCCTTAAACTTCTCAGTCAAGACCTTACTGCGTTCAACTTTAGGCTCTGGTTTCTCTACTTTTACTTTTTCCACCCGATAGTCCGGTGCTACATCAATTGTAGCAACTTCGTCAATTGTTACAGTATCAGGAATAATTTTCTTTTCCTGAAACTGCATTTCAAAAAGCGAATATGTGCCCAATAGACAAAGAATCAACCCTATTTGAAAATATAGGGTTGAGTTTTTTTGTAAATTTGCATCATGCTTTTGTGACTTCTTTACTTCTTTAGTGTTCTGACCAACACCATTGAAGGTTTTTTTAGAATTTTTCATAATACGTATTATTTAAAATGTTAATATTATGATAAAGTCACAATAAGCATACCAAAAAGAAAATCCCGTCCAATTAATTTTGAACGGGATTTTTGATATTTAAAAAAGTTATTTCTCTTTTAGTCTTGTACTTGGAACACAATAGGAATAGAGAATGGCATTACCACTGCTTTTCCTCTTTGCTTACCTGGTTTCATTTTAGGTAATTGACCTATAACACGTTTAGCTTCTTTTTCCAGTCCTGGGTGTGGTCCACGTGCTACAATACTTGTAACATTACCAGCTTTATCTACTTTAAACTGTACAAAGATTCTTTTTCTACCTGGAGGTAAACCTAAATCACTTGCTAATTCGGTGTTGAATTTCTTATTAATGAACTTGTTTACCTTTTCATTCATGCAATCTTTCTTTGCGGCATTTCCTTTTTTGTTTTCACACCCAGGAAATACAGCCACATTTTCAATAACATGGAAAGGTACCTCAATATCTTCTTCTACTTCTTCTACCTCTACCTCTTCTACTTCAACAATCTCTGTATCCATTTCAGTTTCGGTAGATTCAATTACTGTTTCCTCTACTTCTTCTTCATCCTCTACAACTTCAATAATTTCTGGAGCAGCAGGTGGTGGAGGTGGTGGAGGTGGTGGAGTAATAATCTGTTCTGTGATTGGTATTTCTTCTTCTAAATCATCATCTAAGTTAAGCGTATCTGCAACAATATCGCTCTTATCATACGTTTTGTAATTGATTGCCATGTAGGTGATACCCAGCATTAAGGCAAGACCAACAGCAAAATAGAGAGAGCTGTTACGGCTTACATCAGATTTTGGATTCTTTTTAGGTTCCATAGTACTTTCTTTTATAGTGTTGCTAATTTAACTAAATAATAGCTAAAAAAGCAAAACTTCAGTTTATTTTAACTTAATTATATTTAATCTAGCTGCAATTAATGTGCCAATGATAACTCCTAAACAGTTTGCCATTAAATCAAAATTATCATATGTTCTGTTTGGGTTGAGCTGATGCTGTATGAGTTCTAACACTATTCCAAATAAAATTAAACCGATTAATACAACTGTTAAGGTGTACTTTTTTTTGATGGGTTTAAAATAGGATATCCATAAAACCGCTAATCCAAAATAGGCGAAAAAATGATAAATTTTATCATCGAAAGACGACCCAAGACTTGGCACTCCGCTTAGGTTGATTAAGCTCGCAATAACCAGGGCTACGGTATAAATTACCGTTACTGGCAACAGCAATTTTTTAACCACTTATGATGGCTTTATAATCGTCTGCTGAAAGGAGGTTGTCTATTTGGGATTCGTCAGAGAATTTCAATTTAATCATCCAACCATCTCCGTAAGGGTCTGTATTTACCTTCTCTGGCTCATCTTCTAAGCTTTCGTTAAACTCAACAATCTCTCCAGAAAGTGGTAAGAACAAATCTGAAACCGTCTTTACAGCTTCAACAGTACCAAACACCTCTTCAATCTCAAGCGTTTCATCTAAGGTATCTACTTCTACATAAACGATGTCCCCTAATTCTCCCTGCGCAAAATCAGTAATGCCAACGGTTGCAATATCGCCTTCTATCTTAATCCATTCGTGGTCTTTGGTGTACTTTAATTCTGATGGTATGTTCATTCTTTAGTGTTGTAATATATTAATGAAACAAATGTAATTTTTTAATTTCTTGTTTTCAAAATTAACGTGGAAAATTAATTTCCGAAGTTATAACGCAATGTAATTCCTGATCGTAATGAGGTCTGTGGGAATGATGTTGAAATTGCAAAGTCAGAAAACGTGTAATCGAAATAGAAAATAGCCGTTAAATTTTTGCTGAAGGCATAGTCTGCCGTGTACTTTAGTCCCCAAATGGTCTGACCTGCCGTAACTTGATTGTTCTCTAAATCCAAATACCTTATGATGGTTTTATTATCTCTTACGGATATATCAGCACGCATATTTAAGTCACTTTTTACAATTTGTTTTGCACCAGCAAGCGCAGAGCGAATCCTTAAATCTTTTATACGATAACCCAAGCCTAGGGTGTATTCTTTGCCTTGTATTTCTGTCATTAAATTATTATCGAAACTCAATGACAATAATCTATCGGTTTTAACCTCTGCCAAAACTTTGATGGAATTTTTCATCTCAAACTCAAGACGAATCAATGGACTGAATTGCTCTTCTAGATTTATGTTACTATATAAGGTTTGGTTTTTAAAATTACCCGATTGATCTAATGCATCGTCTGGTTGGTCACCATACGCTTCGCCTCTATCTCCAGCAACAAAATCTAAATTAGTTCTAAACTGATTAATTGTATAGCGCGAACGATAACCATGCTGAATTGAAAAACGTCTAAAGGTTTTCTTAAACCATGAAATTTTCATTAAACCAGTATATTTCAATGTCCAGTTAGGAATTGGTACATCTCTAAATGCACTGGTACTTACTTTCTCTGGATTGGCACCTTGGTAAGCCGATAAGAACGCTGGTAAAAGTACGCGTTGACTATTTTTACCGAACCCTAACGGATAACCTTCTGCATCTGTTGCGAAGGTATTTGTTCCATAAAATTCTCTAGCCAAACGATTAGCAATAATTAATCTGTTAGCTCTAAAATCGTCAAAAGCAGCGGATTGGTTTTCATCACTTGTACTAAACGCGGTTTTTATTAGTGCGGTTGAAATATTAAAGTTACCAAATGAGTTGGTAATTAAATCTTCATATTCATCACTAAATCCATCATTATCATTATCTAGCCCTCTAAAATTCTCAGTTATATTCTCAGCATAGGTTCTGTTACCAATTAAGTCTATTTTTAAGTCTCTCATCGGTTCAACATTCACAGAGTAATCTAATGTTTTATTGGTCACTTCTGTGTATTGCTGATTAAATTCTGGGAATGTAGTTAGCCAACCTTCTCTGGCTACTAAACTTCTAATATCTCTTTGGCTTCCAAATGTGTAACCCCAAGTTGGTCTTAAAGTACCAATAAAACCTGGTGTTGGTAAATAACCTGGCAAGAATGTACCATTGTTTTCAGTATAACCAAACTGAATACGCTTTACCATAGTTACAACATCTATCAATGTATTATATGCTTTTTTGCCCGCACTTAATTTATTTGGATCATTTGCTTGATTATTATTAGCATTAGGATCTGGTGTTGCTGTACGTGTTCTTGGAGTGGCAGTTCTTGTTCTTCCTCTATTTCTCTGGTTACCTTTTCTCTCTAAGCCAATGGATTTATATAGGGTCTCCATATTAAGCGTAGAATTGATGTTATGCGTATTAGAATTCTGAATGGAATGCCCTAAATTAAATGAATCAAAAGTTCCGGGATTATCTGGATCTTCTAGTAGTAGTCCCTCATTTAGATCCGAGCCTTTTTGCCATTGAAAAGTACCATTGTAGGCATAAGTAGCTCGTAAAAAACTTAGAGCTGGTATTTTATAAAGCGGCACTTCATAATTAACTTGTAACTGCTGTGTTTGAAAGTTTGGATCTCCAAAATCGAAGAAGCCATCCCATACATTTAACTCTGGGTCTTGTCTTCCGTTGATGCGATCATCTATAAAGTAATTACGAACAATATTACTATTGGCAGCCGTAAAGTTTAAACTTAATGCATCCGTAAGATTATAGTTAATGACATATTGAAAATCGAAAGTGTAGTTTCTTCTAAACAATTCTTCGATACCTATATTATCTCCACCTAACTCAACTTCCCTAAATTTCTGTTTGCTAAATTGTCTATTAATATCTGTATTGACCGAAAAACTTGATGGCAATAAATTGAGGTTAAAGTCTTTTAAGATCTTCCAGTATTTACCTGTAAACAATGAATCATTCTTTTTAAAAGGTTCTATTCTAAGAGGATTAAAAGCATAATTGTAGTTGACACCTGCTCTGACATTCTGATCTAATGAATTCTCAATCTCAAAATCGCGATGTTCTACTTTATTGTATGAATAGTTGAGCGTTAAATTTTCAACATCATAAAATCGTTTTTCCTTATCAGTAGTTCTTTGTTTTCTTACACCTATAAAGTTGATACTTTTTCTTTTGGTATAATTCTCGTTTACCTTAAGAATGGAATCTTGGTTGGTTGTATTATCCAACTGTGTTTGCAATTCAATATCGCGATAAAACTCATCATACTGAGGTGTAATAATTTCTTCGCTTTGCGCATAGTTAAATGGAATCTGTAAACCCCATTCTTTTGGCAACAACTGACCTAACTGTACATTAGTTACAACATCATATTGTTTTACATCTTCTCGGCTTCGCTCATTAGGTGACTGTTCGATACCTCCAAATCCGATAGTACTGCGTCGTCCTGTTGCACTTACATTTGCAAAGTCAGCAATGTTAGAATCCATACTCACTACAGCTGCCCAACCACCTTCATTATCTAACTCCGACATGCGCAACTCATTAAACCAAACCTCTCCACAAGAATTCATTCCGGTATTACCTGAGTTTTTAACACCAACCATTAACACTCTTACATCACCAAAATTAGGGTTACCTTTTATAGCGACACGTTGTTGACCCGTAGGTAATGGTGAAAATTCAGCAACTGGTGTTTCGTTTAATTGACCATCAACTACATCATAAAATGTAGGATCTTCATTAGATAAGGATTGGTCGAAGATACCTTTGGATTTTATTTGCTGAAGGATTTCTAATGGAATATTTATTTCATTAACAGAAGGCCAAACACGTTCTTCAATTGGTAAATTACCATCAACCAAATCCGTTGGTAAAAGCGGCACTTCAATTTGATAGAAGTTTTGAGTAAAGTCGTTACCCATTCTAATAAAGGCAATCATCTCTCCTTCGTCTAGAGTTTGTCCTTCTTGTGCTTCAGCATGCAAAAACATACGCAAGTTTTTATACTGACGCATATCTACATTGATATTCTTAAAGACACCTCGAGAATCTTCTGGTTCTAACTCACAAGCCTGTAATACTAAGGATTGCTCGTTTTGCCTTATAATATTATTGTTATTATTTAATTCTTCACGTCTTACGCCAGGAGGGATAACATAATCACCATCATTTTCTTGTACACCAACTATGGCAACATTAAATTCCGCATCGGCACTATTGTTTGTTGGGTCGTTATCTAAGTCTAAAGTATAACGTCTCCAATCACTTCTTACCAAATCTAAAGTAGCAAATCGCAAGACCGTGTTTTCTTGAAATTCTCTCAGGTATAAACGTGCAAAACGCACAGATCTAATATCAGTAATACCTCCTATAGCATCGGTAGGTTCATTTATCGGTAATCTAAATTGATACCATGATACTTCCCGTTCATCTCCGTTAGGCAAGGTTACAGTTCTCAACTTAACATCATTAATTTGTGGATTGTTGATATTAAGATTCGTTGGGTTCATATCAACTTCATATTGAAAATAACTATCAATGGTATTCATTGTGTTATCTCTATTAATATCCTCTACGTCTGGTTGTGTTGTAGAACCTCTGTTGGTATCCGTAAATACATCTGGCGTGTTACCTTCCTGTCCATTATATTGCTTATAACGCTCAAAAATATTTCCATCTGTATTTAAGTAATAGGTATAGTTATCTCTTGCAGGATCTTCACCAAAATTATTGGCACCATAAATTTCAGTTAACATTTGGCTTTCTTCTACATCATCGTAGCCATCATAACCCACATCTTGATTGGCACGCTCTTGCCCAGTTGTCGCAAATGTGTATATTAAGGATTGACTTTGAGGTACAACATAAGGTGCTTCTGGTTGTAGTGGATCTGGTTGTAAAAATTCGATATTCCCGTCTTCCGGAAGTCCATTTTCAAACTGTTTCTTTCCATCTTTTAAGATATCTTCAGAAATATTTCCAAGATTCACATACAGTTTTCCTCCAGAACTTGTTGGGTTATCTAAAAACGGATCTTGTACCCAAAACTCTATATATTCTACATTGGCTTGCTCAAAATCCGTAGATGTAATCTGTCTGGTGATACCTGCCCAACTTTGGTTAGGGTTCAAAGTATCATCAGTTGCATTAGGATCAAAATTATATGGCCCACGTTCTGTAGGATAGTATGCTAAATCTAAAGTATTTATTACCGATGTTTGCCCTTGTACTATATCTACTTCCGGGAAAATCTCTTCAATAAATACACGTCTGGTATATAGATTAGAGACATCATCATCTGTGATACCACCTGGTCTTTGGTTACTATAAAAAATAGGGTCAATGGTGTACCAGTTTAAAAATGCTCTACCATAACCATTTTGTATTCCATTGTCGTCATTACCTGGTATAGTTCCTGGTAATTCTTTAGGACGACTCGACAAAAACCAAGATAGTGGGCTTAATAAATCGATAGAACCTTGTGTCCCTTCAAAGTCATCAATATAAGCTGTGGCTTCACCATTAAAATCAGTACCATTAGGAGCGCCTGGTAACAAATAGGCAAACTCACCTCTAACGGAAAGATTTGATGGTACATCAGTATCTATATTCGGCAATTTATTGACCATTCTGGTTAAAAATGGTACTTCAGTAGAGTAATTACCATTGAAACCAAATATAGTGTTGTTAATGGGTTCAGAATTAAAATTAGCCTTTTGTGTAATTGGTCGTTCGTTAAGGTTTAGAATTGTTGCACCAAGAACAAAGTTTTCGTTAAATTGATGCTCTACATTAACACCTGTAAAACGTCTGGTTTGCTGCCCGAACACTGCATTATTTTCAACAGAAACGTTAATTGGTGTGTTAGATGCTTTTAAGGCTTCATCTAAAATCTCTACACGTCCTAATTGGTAATTTACTGTATAATCAATACCTTCTACAAGTAGTCGTCCGCCTGCTGTAACCCTTACCGAGCCTCTTGGCACATTAAATGCACCAATAGGAATACCTCCATCACCACCACTACTTTTAAAGCGTCCTTTGATTTGGAATTTATTCTTCTCAGCTTCGTCTAAAGCTTGTGTTTTTGTGGATTTATAGAGTAAATCGTAAACATACTTTTCTTGATTCTCATTAGCGTAAGTATCTTGCTCGTAGTCTGTATCGTTGTTATTTGGGTTGCCATCATCATCTAACACATCAAATAAATAGCGACCGAATGGCTCAGCCTTAGTAAAAACAATTTTACCATTTTGTGGTATTACCGTTAAACCTGGTACATAATCAAAGAACCCATCACCACGTTCTTGTGGGTCATTATTAAAATTGAGTCGATCTAAATGAAAAATACGCAGTAAAGGGGTTTCATTGATTTCCGTATCATCTCCCGTAAATGGTGTGTTATTATCAAAAGGAGGAAAGGTTGTGCCTTCAACAGGTCTAATATAATTGACAGGAGACGCTTCTGTATAAAAAATATTCAGTCTAAAATCTTCTGGACTTAACTGAAACGCACCAGTGTCGTAGATATTTTTCATCATTAAATCCCAGATTGGCTGCTCAACAGAAGTCACAGCACTCTTTAGCATTTTTAAAACCAAACTCTGGTTATTAATTATTTGATTGCCATTATTGCCATCGCTTACTTCCGTAGCATCTACACCATCATTGGCAAATTCACCCACCTGAAATACTTCGCCACCACGCGTATACTGAAAGGCAACAGCTAAGACCTCATCATTAAGCAAACGTTGATTTAAAGAGATGTATCCTAACTCTGAGTTCAAAACATAATCTTGACCTTCTCGAAGTTTTCTTGCAGCTTCAAGCTTTCCATAATCAAACCCTTCGTCAACAGGTACTTGAACTCCAGCTTCAACATTTGTTATGTCTCTCACTGCTTCTGTTAACAATGAACCAGGACCACCAATATTGGTTGGGTCAAAATCATTGTTCTCATTATCTGGTAGAGCACCAGGATTGTTTACAAAACCCGCTGGCAAGGGCTCTAACCCAATATTTTCAGCTTCCGATTCACCTAAATCCTGAAAAGCAACCACATTTCTAACATTATCTGTTTGGTTATTCCTATTGGTTACCCAAACTTCTACCCTTGTAATCTGAAGTCCTTGGTTGTCAATAAATGGGTATTGCAATAAAGCATTATCGTAATTATCCCTAAAATAATGTGACAAGAAATAGTGTCTGTTCTCATCATAATCTCTTGCGAAAAATTCGAACTCTTCTAATGTTCCTCCACCTTGAGCAGTCACTGATCTCGATTGAGATTGCTGCTCAGAAAAAACAGCTGTAACTCGTGTTTTACCAAACTGAAGTTCGGTTTTAACACCAAACAGGCTTTGCGCCCCAGTTATCAAGGAACTGTTTAAAGGCATATTGACGTTACCGACTTCTATTTTGCGGACAATGTCATCTTCTGTTGGAGTATATTCTAACTTTACTAGTTGTTGAAAGTCAAACGTAGCTTCAGTATCATAATTTGCGGTTACCTGTAAACGTGTACCGACTTTACCTAGTAAACTTATTCCTATTCTCTGGTCAAAATCAAACGTGAAATTAGTTCTATTTCTCGGTGAAAATGCCGGGTTATCTTGTTTTGAGAACAACACACCTAAGTCTACCTCTGCATAACCGCTAGGAACAATATTTATCGTATTACCACCAAAAATAGTTTCAAATAAACCTGAATTAACGTAAAACTCTGGCAATAAATTCTTTTGATCTTCTTCCGATCCTTCTTTTTGACCAGCAGCAGCATCTGCCATTCGCTTATAGTATTCTTTCAATCTTTCTTGAAGTACCAATCTCTGGAATTCCTCTGGTGTAAGAATCAAAGGGTAATTAATATTGAAACTGCCTATTTTCTCAGTATAGATGTATCGGTCTAAAATAGGATCGTAGGTGTATTTGGATTCAATACTACTGGGATTTGGCATCTTAAGTTTCCCTAATGCAAATGTGGTTTTGGTAGAATCTTGTTCAGTGCCCTCTTCTTGGGCGAAGGCTAATGCACTCATTAGCATCATAAGCACTAACGAAAGGCAAAAACGTATTGATTTTAATTGAGTATAGTTAGTTTTATTCAATTGCATTATAAGTTTTTAAGAGCATCTTTAATAATTTGCTCTACTTGGGCGTCTGGTTGCGACTTTAAAATTCTATCAACTACTTTTTCAGACTGTTTTTTATTAAATCCTAAAACGTCTAAAGCAGATAACGCTTCATCTTTATTCGTATTGTTTGGTATTAGAGAAAGTTCATCAATGCCATAGACTTTTAACACTTTGTCCTTTAGGTCAATAATAACACGCTGTGCCGTTTTTGCACCTATACCCTTAACACTCTGTATTAATGCCACATCCTCACCAGCAATACCTTCCTTTACCTGGTCTGGAGTTAGAGATGATAACATAGTACGCGCAGTATTTGCGCCTATGCCACTAACAGAAATCAGTAATTTGAAAATTTCTCGCTCGGTTTTAGACGAAAACCCATAAAGACTATGTGAATCTTCCCTAACCTGTAAATAAGTATATAATCTTAAATGTTCCCTATCTGGAATTTGAGAAAAGGTATGAAGTGATATATTAATAAAATACCCTACACCATTGCAGTCTATCACAACATCTGTAGGATTTTTTTCAACAAGTTTGCCCTCTAAGTGCGTAATCATAAATTTAGCTATCTCCTTAGATCAACACTAATCAAAACTTACCAAAATGCATAAAATGACAATTTTGTTTTGCCATAAAAACTTGATAAATCCGTGTCATAGGTTAAAGTCCCAAATGTAATAAAATTATTTACATTATTAGGGCAAGGCCTAGACTAAGAATGTGCTTCCCTTTGCAACTTTTTTTCGCGCTCTTGTGCATCAACTACAGCAATAGCCACCATATTTACAATTTCGTCTACACTGGCACCAAGTTGCAGTATATGTACTGGTTTGCCCATACCAATCATAATTGGCCCTATGGACTCAGCTTTGTTCAACTCTTTTAATAGTTTATAGGTAATATTGGCCGAATCTAAATTTGGAAAAATAAGTGTGTTTACTTTTCGACCTGCCAATCTGGAAAATGGAAAAATATCCTGAAGCATTTTAGAGTTTAGGGCAAAATCCATTTGCACCTCACCATCAACTACCATGTTTGGATATGTTTTATGGAGATAATCAACTGCTTCTCTCACTTTTTTAGCATCTGGATTATCCGAAGATCCAAAATTAGAATAAGAGGTCATTGCTATAATTGGCTCTATACCCAACATTTTTGCTACTCTTGAGGTCATGTAAGCAATTTTCGCCAAATCTTCTGCACTTGGATCAATGTTTATTGCCGTGTCACTTAAAAACATTGGTCCTCGCTGGGTCATCATAATATTGGTTGTTGCCACCCTTGTGACTCCCTTTGCTTTTCCAATCAGTTCTAGCATAGGCTTTAACACCTTTGGATAACTAGCAGAATATCCTGAAATTAAAGCATCTGCATCACCTTCATTGACCATCATAGCAGCAAAATAATTACGCTCTCGCATTATCTTTTGAGCAGAATACTTGGTCACACCTTTACGTTTTTTCTGCATCCAATAGGCCTCTGCATATTTATTTTTTCGTTCTAGCTCTTCATCAGATTTAGGGTCAATAATTTCAACTTCAGCCTCAAATTCTATCTCCTTCATTAAAGACGAAATCGTATCTTTTCTTCCTAAAAGTATTGGAATGGCTATACCTTCATCATGTGCTATCTGTGCCGCTTTAAGCACATCTAACTGATCTGCCTCAGCAAAAACAACACGTTTTGGATTGGTACGTGCTCTACTTAACAACAATCTAACCAACTTGTTATCAGAACCTAGGCGCTCTAAAAGGGCATCCTTATATTTACTCCAATCCTCTATAGGCTCTTTTGCCACTCCACTTTCCATAGCTGCTTTAGCTACTGCTGGAGGCACCTCTGCAATTAATCTAGGGTCGAATGGTTTTGGGATAATATAATCTCGCCCAAAAGTCAACCGGGTTTCATTATAGGCTAAGTTAACTTGTTCTGGCACAGGCTCTTTTGCTAGTCTAGACAACGCTTTTACCGCGGCCATTTTCATGGCTTCATTGATTTTAGTAGCTCTAACATCTAAAGCTCCTCTAAAAATAAAAGGAAAACCAAGCACATTATTTACCTGATTAGGGTGGTCACTGCGACCAGTGGCCATAATAATATCATCTCTTGTATCTATGGCTAACTGATAACTTATCTCTGGATTTGGATTCGCCATAGCAAATACAATGGGATTCTTTGCCATAGACTTTAGCATTGCTGGAGTTACAATATCTGCCATAGAAAGACCAATAAACACATCAGCATTTTTCATAGCTTCATCTAAAGTATCTATTTTTCTGTCTGTTGCGAATTCAGCTTTTTGTGATGTTAAGTTTTCTCTGTCTTTTCTTATAACGCCTTTACTGTCTAGCATCACGATATTTTCCCCTTTAGCACCACATGATTGATATAAGCGCGTACAGGATATAGCGGCTGCACCAGCTCCGCTCACCACAATTTTCACATCTTCAATATTTTTTTCAGCAAGTTCAAGAGCGTTCAACAAGGCTGCTGCAGAGATAATGGCAGTTCCATGTTGATCATCGTGCATTACAGGGATATCCAATTCTTCCTTAAGGCGACGTTCAATCTCAAAGGCTTCAGGAGCTTTAATATCTTCAAGATTAATACCTCCAAAAGTTGGAGCAATGTTTTTTACGGTTTCAATGAATTCATCAACATTTTCGGTATTTACCTCAATGTCGAACACATCTATATCAGCAAATATTTTAAAGAGTAACCCTTTTCCTTCCATAACAGGTTTGGAAGCTTCTGGCCCAATGTTTCCCAATCCTAAAACCGCAGTACCATTAGAGATTACAGCAACTAAATTTCCTTTAGCGGTGTATTTATAGACATTGTTAACGTCCTTTTCTATTTCTAAGCAAGGTTCAGCCACACCTGGTGAATATGCTAGTGACAAGTCGCGTTGGGTGGCATACTTCTTAGTGGGTACAACTTTAATTTTTCCTGGTGTAGGTTTTGCATGATATACCAAGGCTTCTATACGCTTGCTTTGTTTGCTCATATTCAAATTGGATTAAGCCACAAAGATACATAATGAAAGTTGTCTGAAAATTCAATAGTTTCAAAAATTCTACGTTAATTAGTACTGTGCTAACCAAGATCTCAATGAAAAACCTCCTTTTACTAACACTTCTTTTTTTCATTACCAAGACTTTAGCGCAATCCCAGAAAAAACTAATTCTTATCAATGATACTACAGAAGAAGTTGTGCCATTTGCAAATATTCTTTTTAGCAAAGTAGATTACAAAGGGACCTCTTCAGACATTGACGGAGTATTTTATGTACCAAAAACTATTGAAAGTATAACTATAAGTTATGTTGGCTTTGAAACAAAAACATTGAGGGTAAGTGATATTTCTTCTCAGATTATACGATTGAAGCCTGAAGCTAGCGCGTTAAACGAAGTGGTTATAGATGGTGAAAACCCTGCACATCGCATTATTAGGAAAGTCGTTGCCAATAAGACACTAAACAATCCTGAAAATTTAAATTCATTTACTTATGAGTCTTATGACAAAATCATCATAACATTAGGTAAGCCAAAAGAAGGAACAAAAGCAAAAAGTGATACCATACGAGAAAAAATGGATAGTATCATGAAAGGCTCTCACTTTTTCATCACTGAAACGTTGGCTAAGCATAAATATTTAAAGCCTCGTTTCTCAGAAGATAGTGTCATTGCCACCAGGTCTTCTGGTTTTAAGAATCCTAAGTTTGCTATGCTGGCTAATAGTTTTCAGCCGTTTTCTTTTTATAATGAGCACATCGAATTGTTTGAGACCAATTATTTAAATCCTATTTCTAAAGGCAGTACGCGTAAATATAAATTCAGACTAAAACAAGAGTATATTCAAGGAACAGATACCGTTTTTGTAATTTCGTTTGAGCCTAAGGCCAATCGTAATTTTGAAGGCTTAAAAGGTTTACTTACCATCAACTCTAATAAATATGCCGTGCAAAGTGTGGATGCTACAACGTTTAATTCGGGTAAATTAGATGTTACGATTCAGCAAAAGTATAAGCATGTTGCTGATAAACATTGGTTCCCTGAACAGTTGAATTTTGAAATTAATGTAGGAGAGGGCTTTGGGAGTGTTTCCTATATTGGTAAAAGTTATCTCTCTAAAATTAAACCCAATACTTCTCTTAATAAAAAGGATTTTCCGTTGGTATCTGTAACGTTACCTGAAAATGCAGGTTCAAAAAATGATTCATTTTGGAAACTAAACCGAAGAGATACACTAAACACCAATGAAAAGCGCACCTATGTTTTTATAGATAGCATTGGTGAAAAGATTAAGCTCGACAAGATGTTTGATTTACTTCCTAGTTTAATGAAGGGTCGGTATCCTTTAAAGTACGTGGATATTGATATTACTAAATTTTTTATAGCTAACAAATATGAAGGT
Source organism: Winogradskyella ouciana (assembly GCF_965284585.1). Lineage (NCBI taxonomy): Bacteria > Pseudomonadati > Bacteroidota > Flavobacteriia > Flavobacteriales > Flavobacteriaceae > Winogradskyella > Winogradskyella ouciana. The sequence continues at coordinate 1,562,193 of NZ_OZ260095.1, read as the reverse complement.
TATAGGCCAGGATTAGGGCTTTACACCAATGACGACATCTTTAAAAATGTATCAATTGGTGGTTACGCTGGCTATGGTTTAAAAGACGATGCTTGGAAGTATGGAGGAGAGCTATTGATTAATGTTCCAAGTAAAAAAGATATTACCATTAGTTTAAAGTATATGAACGACCTTAAGGAAGTAGGAACCTTGTCAGATAATAGGTTTAACGAAATTCTTTCCTTTCGTGATTTCTTAGCTAGCCAAATGGATGGTATTGAGTCTTATAGCATAACGACCGATATGAAACTTTTTAGAAACCTAAATTGGACACTTGGTTTTAATACAGCAGATGTTACTCCGCTTTATGAGTATATGTTTTTAAACAATGGAAATCCAGTAACAAATTATACTAACTCTGAATTAAATATCGGTATTGGTTATCATGCAAAAGAGCAATTGGTCAACAGTTTTGGAGTCATTGGGAGAATGCCCAGTGATGCACCAATACTCAATTTTTTATATTCTCGCGGACTTGGAGGCACCTTAGATGGTGATTTTAGCTATAACAAATTTAGATTTACATTAGACCACAGTTTTATCACGAAAGGCTTAGGTAAAACGACGTATCGTCTAGATTTAGGCTATTTAGATAAATCACTTCCTTATGGTTTAGTGTTCACTGGTGAAGGAGCTTTTGAGAGAGATCTTCGATTTGTGGTCAGAAATTATTTTCAGACCGTAACACCTTATGAGTTTTTATCAGATAAATACGCACACCTATTTACAACACATAATTTTGGGCGCTTATTCAACAACAAAGGTTATTTGCAACCAGACGTGATATTGCATAATAATTTTGGGATTGGAAGTTTATCAAATCCAGAACATCATCAACTCATCGGTTTCTCAACCAAAGAAGAACTTTTTTTAGAAACCGGATTGGAATTGCAAAACCTTATAAAGTTACCATTATTTGATCTTGGCTATATGGGAATTGGTGTTGGTGGCTTTTACCGCTATGGGTTTCATAACTTAGACAAGTTTGATAATAATTTTGCTTTTAAATATTCGATGGGATTTAGTTTTAAGTAAGATTAAAAACTAAGTCGTATTTCTTTATCATCTTCATCATTGCAACTAATAACAAACTTATACGTTTTTAAATCTGCTTGCAAATGAGCATAATGACTTTTGTTCCTCCACTTGATATTAATATCTAATGATGAGCTTTGCTCAATTTCTATTTCACCACTAAAGGCTTTTGAAGTGTTTCTTAGTTTAATTAGTTTCAACTGATTTAAAACTATATCTTTTTGCAAACCGTCTTCTATCAGCTTATTAGTTAGTGTCGTTCGGTTTATTTCTTTGTGACCACCTTCACCTGCGCGCTCCACAGCTTCATAATCATTTGCACCAGCAAACAAATCGAGATACCAAATTTGTGGAATACCTGGCATAAATAATTGAATAGCCCTTGCCAACAACAATTTCTCTTCACTTTCACCTAATGCACTAAAGTAAGTAGCATTCACTTGGTAGTACGAAATTTTATTCCCTTCAGAATCATACAGGTTTTTTACTCGACCACCTCGATCAAGGATGAGATTCATTAGGTCTTCGATTTCATCATCTAAAAGCAATCCTTTGTTGTAAATTCCGTTAATCTCTTTTCCTTTTAAATCAAGAACAGGAATACCATCGTGGCAACCCAGCATATTTACTGTTCTGTAACCATTTTCAATAATTTCGTTTGCCCATTTTATAAGAGCTCCATTACTTCCCTTCTCTAAGGTGTGAATAATCAATCCTGGCAAGAAAAAGTCGTAAATTTGGTAGCCGTGATTAGCTACTTCTTTATGTAAAAATAAGCCGTATTCTGCGTGAATTTCTGGTAATAGCTTTAAATCATTTTTATCCGCTATCCCTTTTATTCTACTGAGATAATCCCAAGTGCCAGGAACATTAAAAAAATTGGTTTGCCCAACTTCCTTGTGCAAATATGCAAAGGCATCTAATCGTAAAACTTCACAGCCATAACTCTTTACCTTAGCCAAGGTTTCTTCATAAAAATCCCACACCAATTCTGAGTTGGCATTAACGTCCATTTGTCCTAAATAGGTGCAGTTTCTTTCGACAAGATTTAATATTTTCTGATTGGTTTCTTCACTTTTAAGAAAATTTAAATCATTAATAGGTGCATTATTTTCAATAGCTGAATTGACCTTTTTTACAACAACTTCTTTTTCTGTTTCGTCCAATTCCTGAATTTCTGCTAAATCTGAAGTGTTTAGTTTATTGAATATAATTTTTTGATAAAACGTATTCCAATACGGTTGTTTTGAGCCATCAGGAAACGGTACTTTTAAGATTGGTAAACCTGATTTTCTCATAAATAACTTATTGAGAAATTCTTCTTTTGGAATTATGATTCCGTCGTCATTCATTGTGCCGTGACCTTCCCAAAAGCTATTCCAATTGATAAAGAAATCTTTGTACTTGGAATCTTTTCCGTTTTTGAGCAAATCCTTAAACTGAGGTGAAGCAACGGACAGATGGTTCAGTACAATATCGAATTTCAATTGAATATTCAACTTTTCTAATGCTGCTAAATCGGCATCCGACACTAACTCTTTGTTGATGTTATAATCAATAATGGAAAAACCTCTATCTAAATCACTATTGAAAAATGTTGGTAGTATGTAGAATAATGAAAACGCATCCTTAAATTCAGGTCTTTGCAACATTTTAATAGTGTCGCTTAGTTTGTTGCCAATACTATCTGGATAAGCATTGAACATTACTCCATTGTTTTTCAGTGCGGTTTTAGTACTCATAATTTTTAGAGTAATTTGGAAAGAATATCAATATTATCTGGCAACCTACCCACATTTTGAAGTTTTAAAGATGCCAGTTGTAAGGCTACTTCTAAACATTTTTTAGTTGGTTTTTCTTTTATATAAGCAAACAAAAACCCAGACCAAAATGCATCGCCTGCACCTGTGGCATCCATTACATTTTCAACTTTTATAGCTGGTAATTGTATAACACCTTTACCTTTTTGAGATAGTTTAACTCCTTCACTTCCCAATGTTAAACATATGGTGTCCACGCCTTCATTATGGAAAAATTCAAAAATCTCATTGTGAGGTAAACTACGCTTAAAGAGTCTAAGCATATCGTCTTCGCTAATTTTTATAAGCGGATTGAATTTACAGTAAGCTTTAATTACGTTAAGCGCTTCATCTTTATTATCCCAAACCTCATCAGCATAATTAATATCTATGCTTAACTGACACCCTAAGTTATAGGCTTCTTCTGCCTTTTTTAAGATGGTGGATTGCGCAGGATTTTTACTAAGAGCAAAACAGGTCGTGTGAAAAATACTGGTTTCCTTTAATAATTCTGTTGAGATTTGATCTTCAGAAATACAATAATCTGCCTCACGAAAGGGAATAAAATCCGGTGTTTTCTTTGATCTTGAAACAAAAATTACACTAGTTGGCTTATTAGAAATTTTCTTTACTGAACTCGCTTGAACTCCAACTTCATTAAGTCGTTTAAAAATATATTCCCCAAAACCATCATTGCCAACCGTGGCAACCATTTTAGCGTTTAATCCTAGTCTAGCGGAATTCATAGCTACATTTGTTGGCGAGCCGCCCAAGTACCTATGATAATCCCTTGTATTGTTGATTAAAACATCTTTTTGATGGCCAATAAAGTCAATCAAAACTTCACCAACGCATAAAATATCTATATCTCTATTATTTGCTTTCACAAAAATTTATTCTTCGTTATTATCAAAAATATCTATTTCGCTCAAATCATCGTACAACTCAGATTCTGGCTGCTTTAAGCGTAATGCCAATAACCCAGCAATAATAAAAAACACACCACCAAACAGTATTGCCTTAACAGCACTATTGCCTAAAAGATTTTTTACAATTGGTCCAAAAGTTAAGGTTTGAATTCCCATTGGGATCACAATCATCATATTTAAAATTCCCATATATACACCACGGCGTTCTTGAGGGACAATTTTTGAAACCATTGTATATGGAATTCCCATCATTGCAGCCCAGCCAATTCCAAAAAGTACCATTGGAAACAACACATAGGTTGGATCTTGAATATTTGGAATAGACAACATGGCGATACCAGTTAAAAACAAGCTAAATACATATACTTTCTTTCCTCCCCATTTTAATGCCAATGGCACTAAAGCCAATGCGAATACTATAGTTGAAATATTATAGGTGGTATTCATCTTAGCCGCTTGACTCAAGGCTTGGGATTTATCAAAGCTTAAACTCTCTTCAAACATTGGTGAGATAAACTGCCAATAGATAAAAAGTGCATACCATTGAAAAAGATATACCGCAGAAAGTTTCCACATAAATTTTGGCATATCCTTTACAGCGTCAACAATTTCCAGAAATGGTGTTTTAATGCGCTTTGCTAACGGTAGGCTTTTATGTTTTTCTATTTCTTTTAATTCTTCATCCTCTGGCGGAATTTCCGGTGTTTTTAAAACTGACCATAAAATTGTAGTTACTGATAAAATTGCTCCGATAAAAAATGAATAGTACAACCATTTTGGAATGGACTTTACACTTTCATCTACCACCTCTTGTCCACCAAACCAATCTTGAAAAAGAAATATGGAAGCATTTGCCAAAACGATACCAGCACCAACAAATAAACTTTGCATCTGATATCCAAAGCTCAATTGTTTATTCGGTAATTTATCACCAACAAAAGCTCTGTAAGGTTCCATGGCCATATTGTTGCCCACATCTAAAATCCACAATAGACCTACAGCAAACCACAAAGCTGGACTAAATGGAAAAGCAAATAAACACAGGCTACCAATAATTGCTCCTATTAAAAAGAAAGGCTTACGTCTTCCCCATTTTGGTGACCAAGTCTTATCCGATATTGCTCCAATAATTGGCTGAACTATCAATCCTGTTACTGGGCCTGCAAGATTAAGAAGCGGTAGGTCTTCTGGGCTGGCACCTAAAAAAGAGAATATTGGATTAACGGCAGTTTGTTGCAATCCAAAACTGAACTGAATTCCTAAGAATCCTACGTTCATATTAAATATCTGCCAGAAACTTAGTGTTGGTTTTAACCTTCCCATAATTTTAGATTTACTTAAAAATACTATTTAAAACCTCTGTTTATAATCAATAGTTAAAAAAAGAGCCAATGATAAAATAATATTAACACTGACTCTTTCACCAATCAATCAAACTTAGAAGTTAATTACTTAGACTACTCAAGTAATTTTTATTAAAAACTATAGCTCAATCCTAGTGAGATAGACCTTCCTGGTACTGGTCTAACTCTTAGGAAATTTGTCTGTCCTTCTACAATACTTCCTTCTTCGGATTCTGTTATACCTAACGTATCGAATATATTGTTTGCAGAAAGATTTGCTTTTAGGTTTTCCGTTATACCTACATTGATAAAACTGTTTATGATAACAAAACCTGGTAATACCAACTCATTATTGTCTTGTGCAAATGCTTTGCTCTGACCAATAAAGCTAAGGCCAACTGAGTTTTGTTTTTCATTTCCAAAGTTATAAGTTGGAATAAAGTTGTAGATAAAGTCTGGTTGTCTACGAGGAGTGTTGCCATCATTATCTCCTGAAGTAATTTCTGCATCAGTAAAGGTTAATCCACCTCTAAAACCAAAATCATTGACTCTATAAGTTCCCTCTATTTCTAGACCAAACGATTTATAATCATTTTCTATAACGCTGTTGGTAGTTGCTTCAAAACCGCCTTCTTCAGTCGTATTTGCGAAGAACAATGTTGCATATAATGATCCGTTCTCAAAGCCTCTTTTGTAACCAAATTCAGCTTGATTTATAAAATCCAACGCGTTAATGGCATCACTATCCGTGAAATCTAAACCAGTAAATAAAATACGGTCTGCTTTGGCTGAACCACCTCTACTGTATCTTGCAAAAACAGCTTGGTTATCTTGAAGTTTATAATTAAGACCTATTGAGTAAGACACGTAATCGTAATCATAATTTACCGTAGTTGGGTTTGCCAAATCAATAGACTGTACTGTTTCTTCTGGCTGGGAAATTTCACCATCGTTATTGATATCAAAAACAGAAGTTACTGGACCTGAAAATGTTCCGTCAACTCTACCCTTATCAAAACGGATACTCGCATCAATATTTAATTTTTCTGAAGCCTCAATACCAACCGCCAAATATGGTGCAGAAGTATTATAACGCGTGTCATAATTTCTTTGACAGCAGTTCCCGAAAAATGCTGCTCCGTAGCCCACAAGTCCATTTACCGATAGTGGTTCACCGTTAGTATCCAATGCATCAATAAGCCTTGCTTCATCTCCAACACCTTCAAGCAAATAAGAATTCCATAACCAAGACATAGATACATTTTGCATCGCTTTAAAAAATCCTGCGGTAATATTGAAATTATCAAACTTCTTTGTTAAACGAATATCATTCATAAAGTTATTGAAGTTGTTCAATTTTGTGTCAAACAGAACCACTGGTGTAATAATTGAACTACCATTAACAGCACCATCACCATTTGCAAAAGCAAGAGCATCGTAACCTCTATCGGTAGCAAAATCACTCGCCAAAAAGTCTGAGGCAGTCTGTACACTCGCTGGGAAAGGTGAATTAAAACCACCACTGTTAGACGAGAATCTACCGTTATTTGTAACCTTGTAATCATTACCTAAATCAAAAGATAACTCCATACCAATAGATGTTGAAATTGGATTCATCCCATCAGAAATATCAGAGCTTCTTAATTGTCCATCTTCTCCCAAACCAACACTTTGCTGTAAATATGGTGTGTGTAATGTTTGGTTGTTGGCATCAAAATTTGGAATGTTTTCAAAATTAGGATCATCATTAGTGCCTGTTACCTGAATTGGGTTTGGCAAATAAGCAATAGCTCTATCATTAAGATATTTTCCGTAAAGTCTTACATAACCGTTTTCAAATTCCTTTGTTAAATTCAGTTTGAATTGCCCACCATTATTAGCGGTATATCCAGCATCTCTTATGCCTTCACCAACCCTGTAAAATCCACCCATGTGGAAATAAAGTCCTTCACCTATTGGCGAACCATAATCAAAATCAGTTCTAAAAGAATTGTAATCCAAACCAAAAGATGTTGCTAAAGATCCACCTTCAACTTTTCCTGTTTTGCTAATTAAGTTAATTATAGCACCAGGAGAATTAGACGATAATGTTGAAGCAGAACCACCTCTTATGGCCTCAATTCTACCAATGTTATTATCAAATCTTGTAAAAATATCTGCTGTAGCAAACGCTATATCACCAAACAATAATACTGGCAATCCATCTTCTTGAAGCTGTACATACTTAGAACCTCCAGAAGATACAGGTACACCACGTACCGCTATATTTGAGTTACCTTCACCACCAGAAGACTCAGAACGAATACCTGGTATTGTTCTAAATATTTCTGCTGTTGTTCTTGGTGCAGATTGCTGTATGGTCTTTGGTCTCATTGTAGTTACAGATACACTAGACTCAATTCTAGATCTCGGGTTGGTCACACCAGTAACGATAACCTGATCTAAGGATTCTGCATCTTCAGCCATTGTCACATCTACTACAACATCGGCACCATCAATGGTAACCGATTTTTTGAATGTTGTAAAACCCAAATACGAAGCGGTTAAGGTATAAGTACCATTTTCTACATTTGTTATGGTATAGTTTCCATCTATATCAGAAACAGCACCATTTGTAGTTCCGTCTAAAATTATGTTTACACCTGGTAGTGGCATGCCTTCAGAATCTTGCACAGTACCCGAAATATTGGATTGCGCAGAAACTAAAAATGATACCATGGTAAAAACAAGCAGTAAACTCAATTTGTTTTTAATCGATTTCATCTCTTTTAGTTGTTTAATTATTAGTTAAGTGATTTAATTTTTATCAAATCTACATTTATACATAAAAAATATTGAGAATTTGCAATCGAAAACGATTTCGATTTTCCGAAAACGTTTTCGATTGTGTAACTTTGTGATAAATAGACTTTAAGTTAATATCATTGTTTTATGAAACCAGTAACCCTAAAACAAATAGCAGAAACCCTAGGTATAAGTATTACAACTGCATCCAAGGCATTGAAAGATTATCCAGACGTTAGTAAAAAGACAAAACGTTTGGTAAAAGAGCTGGCTGAAACCCTTAACTACAAACCCAACGCTTTTGCCGTGACTTTGAGAACTAAAGAATCTAAAACGATTGGTTTAATTGTTCCTGAAGTTGTGCATCATTTTTTTTCGAGCGTAATTAAAGGCATTATCGCTCAAGCTGAAAAAAAAGGATATCTAGTAATTATACTCCAATCAAATGAATCTTATGAACTTGAAAAGAAACAAATAGATTTATTATTGAGTAAAAGGGTTGATGGAGTCCTTATATCACTTGCCAACGGAACAGGAGACTTTAAGCATCTTAATGATTTAATGGTTCAAGATGTTCCATTAGTTATGTTTGATAAGATTGCAAAAATTGTTAATTGCTCTAAGGTTATTATTAACGATAGAAAAGCAGCTTATACAGCAACCCAACATTTAATTGATAATGGTTGCAAACGTATTGCACATTTTAGAGGCCCTTTGCTACCACAAAATTCTATAGACCGGTTTCTTGGATATAAGCAAGCTTTAGTAGATAATAATGTTCCATATGATCCTTCACTGGTATATATTTTAGATGATATGAGCTTTGACGAGGGAAAATATTTTGCAGAAAAATTATTAAAAGACCATAAGGATGTTGATGGTATTTTTATAAATACGGACTTAGTTGCAATAGGTGCCATTACCAAGTTTAATGAGATGGGTATTAAAATACCTGATGATATCTCTATAGTAGGCTTTAGTAATTGGTTTATGTCTTCCGTTATCAACCCAAGATTAACCACAATTGACCAGCCAGGTTATAAAATGGGTAAAACGGCATTTAAACTCTTATATAAAGAGATTAAAAAGAAAAAAGAAAACTTACCGCCAAACTTTAAAACCGTTGAGCTACAAACAGAATTAATAATTAGAGAGTCAACAAAACAAGCTAGTCTTTCAAAAACTTAATATTACGTTTTAGTCCCGAAAACTTAGTGCGTTTAACAGCAGATTTTTTAAATACCTTTCTAAACGCGTCTTCCGTAATCTCTTCCCAATCTTTTTTGGTCATGGATAGTAATTCTGGGTGAGGGTTAAATAACGGTTCGTTATGTGACTTACTAAATCGATTCCAAGGGCAAACATCTTGGCAGATATCGCAACCAAACATCCAATCGTTAAATTGCCCCTTAAATTCTGTTGGTATATTATCTTTTAACTCAATGGTGAAGTAAGAAATACATTTACTTCCATCTACAACATAAGGTTCTGTTATGGCTTCCGTTGGGCAAGCATCTATACAAGCCGTGCAAGTGCCGCAATGGTCTGTTACTGGTGTGTCGTAATCCAGTTCTAAATCAATAATCAATTCGGCAATAAAGTAAAACGAACCCACTTGTTGCGTCAATAAATTAGAATGTTTTCCAACCCAACCCAAACCCGATTTTGCTGCCCAAGCTTTATCCAATACTGGTGCTGAATCCACAAAAGCTCTTCCATGAACTTCTCCAATTTCCTCTTGAATAAACTGTAAAAGGGATTTTAATTTGTCTTTAATGACGAAGTGATAATCTGTACCGTAAGCGTATTTGGATAGCTTGTACGAATCTTCATTCTGAAATTCTGAAGGGTAATAATTCAACAATAAAGACACCACACTTTTTGAACCTTCCACAAGCAATGTTGGATCTAAACGCTTATCAAAATGGTTTTCCATATAGTGCATTTCGCCATGCATGTTCTTGTTGAGCCATGCTTCTAGCCTTGGTGCTTCTTCTTCCAGAAATTCAGCTTTGCTAATGCCACAAGACAAAAAGCCAAGGCGTTTCGCTTCGGCTTTTATGAGTTGTGTATGTTTTGTTGTATTCAATTGTAGTTTAAAAGAACTAAACTACAATAATGTTTTTAATTACACCCTAAATCTGAAGATGACATATAATCTGCGTTAGGAAAACAATTTCCTGATGGTAAGGATTCCGGAACGTAGCGCATTAGGTTATCATCATACAGCGAGTTTTCTATGAACAATGTTAACTGATCAATTTCGGTTTCAGTTAGGTTTAATGGTTCAAAAAACGGAGATAATTTATTTGCAGGCACCTCAGTATTCTCAGCAATGGCTTCATTCTTGTATTCGATTATTTCTTTAACTGAACTAAAACTTCCGCCATGCCCAAAAAATTGCAATCCTTTTAAGTTATATAATTGAGGTGTTTTAAACTTATAATCATCATCTGGGTTTCCTGTAAAACCACCACGTCCTTTTTTTGTTGCATCATCAACTACGGTCATTACCTCAGGACCTTCCAAATCCTTCATTCCTAATGCATGAAAATCCATACCGTTAAAACCAGGTCCTGAATGACAGGTATAACATTGTCCCTTATTAAAAAAGACTTTAGCACCTTCAATTTCTTCATTATTCATCGCATTAGTATCTCCTTTTAACCATTTTTGAAATGGTGATTGGTTGGGCAATAAAACACGCTCATAAGCTGCAATTGCTAAACCAGCTGTGATTTTTGTATAACGTTCTTCAACAGCTATTTCTGGAAAAGCATTATCAAAAAGTTCCTTATAGGATGAGTTTATAATTTCTTCCGAATCAATAACTAATCTATGGACATCTAAACCTGCAATGGCTTGAGTTTCTATCCCTTCAAAACCTAAATTATTAACTTCTTTTGGTGTACCAACAATCCACGATGATTGAGTACCTTCATTTGAACCCACACCACCAAACTGTCCATTCCATAACATGACATCCTGAAAAGCTACGTTTAAAACACTGGGTGATCTTATAGGTTGTATATCCAGGTCTGCTTCAGCATAATTTTGATTTTTGATTCTACTTTCTCCATAAATCCCAAATCCCAATCCGCCTTCACCAATGCCTTGTCTTATACCACTTTGAAACCCTGCATCAACATGATGACAGCTCGCACAAGAATAAGTGTACATACCTTCATCCATATTCGCATTTGTGGCAATCATTGTTTCGTGATACAATAATTTACCCAACTCCACCTTGGCTTCTGTAATAGGGTTATTGATGTCGTTAGGAATAGCGTTATAATCTGTTTCCAAAGGTTGAATTAATACTGAAGTCGAACCATAAAGATCTATAATGCGGTTTTCTAGTTCTAGTCCGTTTGAAACATTTTCATAATCATCTTTATCTGAAAAGCAAGATGTAAGCGATAGGCAAGTAAATACAACTATCGCATTAAGTTGTAGATTTTTCATGATTTGAATGGTTATTTACAATCAAATATAAAATCAGCTATATTGATTTTTTATTCAAATAGATTAAATCACAAAAAATTAGTTGAAGTAATGTAAGGTGCTAAAATTTTCGATAAAAGGACAATTTCACAATTAAAACAAACCACCTTGAGAAGGTCCTTTGATTTTTCCTAAATGATGATATGCCAGTTCTGTAACTTCACGTCCTCTTGGAGTTCGCATAATGAACCCTTGTTGAATTAAAAAGGGTTCGTAAACCTCTTCAATAGTTTCAGAACTTTCACTTACGGCAGTAGCTAAAGTAGTAATACCTACTGGACCACCTTTAAACTTTTCTATTATGGTAGAAAGAATTTTATTATCCATTTCGTCAAGGCCATGGGCATCAACGTTCAATGCTTCCAAGGCAAACTTGGCGATTTTTATATCAATGTTTCCATCACCTTTTATCTGGGCAAAATCTCTTACACGTCTCAAAAGGGCATTAGCGATTCGTGGTGTTCCTCTACTACGACCTGCAATTTCAATAGCAGCTTCCATGGTTATTGGTACATTTAGAATGGATGAGCTTCGCTGTACAATAGTAGTCAATAAATCTGTTTTATAATATTGTAAGCGACTGCTAATGCCAAAGCGTGCTCGCATCGGAGCAGTTAACAAACCTGATCTGGTCGTGGCACCAACCAAAGTAAAGGGGTTCAAATTGATTTGAACAGTTCTGGCATTTGGGCCAGACTCAATCATAATATCAATTTTGTAATCTTCCATTGCCGAGTATAAATACTCTTCAACAATTGGACTTAGTCTATGGATTTCATCAATAAAAAGAACATCTCTGTCTTCGAGATTTGTTAATAGTCCTGCTAAGTCTCCTGGTTTATCCAATACGGGTCCTGAGGTAACTTTTATACCAACATCCAATTCGTTAGCTAAGATATGAGCTAAGGTGGTTTTGCCCAATCCTGGAGGCCCATGAAAGAGTGTATGATCTAATGCCTCTTCTCTAAGGTTAGCCGCTTGAACAAAAACCAGCAAATTTTCTAATACCTGATCCTGACCTGTGAAGTCTTCAAAAGTTAAAGGTCTTAACTTTCTTTCGACATCTAGCTCTTCTGGGCTGAAATTATCGTTGGATGGGTTTAGGTTTTCGTTCATAGCATTTCCCGTGAAAACGGGAATCTTATCTAGTTATTTCACAATAATCAAATATAAAGAAAAAGACCTTTGGAATATTATATCAATCCAAAGGTCTTTTCAATTTCTTATGAGATTCCCGTTTTCACGGGAATTTTAATGCTGTAATTCCTCTTCACCATCATATAATGGCACATTCTGAGGCACAAAATCGTCTTCGTGCCCTGGTTTACTATAATCGTAAGGCCATCTATAAACGTGAGGAATAGCTCCTTCCCAGTTACCGTGAATATGCTTTATAGGCGCTGTCCACTCTAAAGTCGTAGATCTCCATGGATTCTGTACCGTTTTCTTTCCATAGAAAATTGAATAGAAGAAATTCCATAAATACACCAATTGGAAAATACCACCAACAATAGCAAACATTGTAATTATAACGTTAGCATTAGCCGTATCATCAAACAACGGGAAATTAGAGTTTGTATAATAACGTCTTGGTAAACCTGCCATACCTATAAAGTGCATTGGGAAAAATACACCATAAGCACAAATTGCTGTTACCCAGAAATGCAAGTATCCTAAATTTTTATTCAGCATACGACCAAACATCTTAGGGAACCAATGATAAATACCAGCAAACATTCCGTACAGTGCTGAGATACCCATTACTAAGTGGAAGTGAGCAACAACGAAGTACGTATCGTGTACGTTAATATCTAAGGCACTATCACCTAAAATGATACCTGTTAATCCACCTGTAATAAATGTAGAAACGAAACCAATTGAAAATAGCATTGCAGGATTCAATTGTAGGTTTCCTTTCCATATCGTAGTTATCCAGTTAAAGGCTTTTACTGCTGACGGAATCGCAATCAATAATGTTGTAAATGTAAATACAGACCCTAAGAACGGATTCATACCCGAGATGAACATATGGTGACCCCAAACTATTGTAGATAAAAATCCAATCGCTAAAATGGACATAATCATCGCACGATAACCAAATATCGGTTTACGAGAATTGGATGCCATAATTTCTGATACCAGACCCATTGCAGGAAGTATAACAATATATACTTCTGGATGTCCTAAGAACCAGAATAGATGCTCAAATAATACTGGCGAACCACCTTGATAATGTAAAACTTCACCTTGAATGAATATATCTGAAAGGAAGAAAGATGTTCCAAAACTTCTATCCATAATCAACAATAATGCTGCGGATAAAAGAACAGGGAACGAAACTACACCTAATATCGCTGTTACAAAAAATGTCCATATAGTTAATGGCATTCTTGTAAACGACATTCCTTTGGTACGTAAGTTAATTATTGTAACAATATAATTCAATGAACCTAGTAATGATGATGCTATGAAAATAGCCATGGACACCAACCACAAGGTCATACCCATACCAGAGCCTCCTTGTGCCAATGGCAATGCAGATAAAGGTGGATAAATGGTCCAACCTGCTGCTGCTGGTCCTGCTTCTACAAACAGTGAAATCACCATGATAACACTTGAAAGGAAAAATAACCAATAAGACACCATGTTTAAAAATCCTGATGCCATATCTCGTGCACCAAGCTGTAATGGAATTAATAGGTTACTAAATGTACCACTTAAACCCGCTGTTAATACAAAGAATACCATAATGGTACCATGTATAGTTACCAATGCTAAATAAATATCTGCATCCATAACGCCTTCTGGAGCCCATTTTCCTAATAAGGCTTCAAATAATACATTTGGCTTTTCTGGCCAAGCAATTTGCATACGGAACATTATGGACATTAAAACACCAATAACTCCCATAATCGTACCTGTAATAAGGTACTGCTTAGCAATCATTTTATGATCTTGACTAAATATGTATTTAGTTACAAAAGTTTCTTTGTGATGATGTACGTCGTGATCGTCGTGACCGTGTGTATCTACTGTTGCTGACATAATCTCTTTATCTATTGCTTAAAATGATTTCTAATTTTAGTTTAATGATTTGGCAAAGGTCGTTTGTTCTGCCATCCAAGCATCATATTCTTCCTGTGTCTCTACAATGATTTTCATCTGCATATTGTAGTGCGACTTTCCACAGATCTTGTTACATAGTAGGAGGTAATCAAACTCGTAAGGCTCTAATGCTTCCTCGCCATTTGCAGTTAACTCTTTACTCTTTTCTGTTCTAATCTGATTAATATTTTGAACCTTTTCAATGATATCTTGATTTTGGCGCATTTCCTCAGTTGTTACGGTTGGTGTAAATCCAAATTGAGTCACCATACCTGGTACACAGTTCATCTGTGCTCTAAAGTGAGGCATATATGCCGAGTGTAACACATCCTGAGAGCGCATTTTAAATAAAACTGGTCGACCAACTGGTAAGTGCAATTCAGTTACAATAACGTCATCCTGCGCGTTTGGATCATCTTCAGCGACACCCAATATATTGGCCTTATCCAAGTCAATCAATCTCACATTGGCTTTTCCTAATACATTATCTTCACCACCATATCTTGCTTTCCAGTTAAATTGTTGCGCATATAATTCTACCACAAGTGTATCTTCCTCTTCTTCGACATTCATAATATCATTCCATGTGAATAATCCATAAATGATTAAACCTGCCAAAACTATTGTAGGGATAATTGTCCAGATAAATTCCAAGGTATTGTTATCCGCATAGAACACAGCTTTCTTACCTTTCTCACCTCTATATTTAAAAGCGAAATAGTGTAATATGAATTGCGTTATGGTCTGAACAATAAAAATAATTACCATAGAGATGATCATAAGATTATCTAACCCAGGACCATGCTCTGATGCAGAGTTAGACACTAATGGTAAATCGCCTAAATACCAGAAGCTTAAAATAGTTATAATATAGATGAATGCTAAAAAGCCCATCATTAAATAACCATTTAATTTATTGTCTTTGTCTGTGGCTACAGGTGAACTTTGCGAATCCACTTGAGCCAAATCAAAAATCTTTACCAGTTGCCAAATGGCAACGGCTACAAAGAGTACAATTATTATCGTTAATAAAGCAGTCATTATCGTTTCTGTTCTTTTTTAATAAATTAATAATGGAAATGTTCACTTTCCTTCATAAATGGGTTTCGCTTAGCTAGCAACGGTGCTTTTCCTAAAGCCGTAAAGACAATGAATAAGAAAAGACCACCAAACAATAGTATCGAACCTATTTCTGGAATTCCTATAGACCATCTAGGACCTACAGTTGCTGGCATAATCATATTGAATACATCAATATAATGTCCACAAAGGATTACAATACCAGTCATTATCACAAACCAATTGATACGCTTGTAATCACTATTCATTAATAGTAACAATGGGAATATGAAATTCAGTGCCAACATACCAAAGAATGGTAATTTGTAATCTTCAATACGTGTTACGAAATACGTTACCTCTTCTGGTATATCTGCATACCATATCAGCATAAACTGAGAGAACCATAAATACGTCCAGAAAATACTAATAGCAAACATAAATTTAGCTAAATCGTGTATGTGGCTGTCATTTACAAACTCTAGTAAATTTTTAGACTTTAAGTATATCGTTATCATTGCGATAACAGTAATACCACTCACAAACATACTTGCAAACACATACCAGCCAAATAAGGTACTGAACCAGTGAGGGTCAACACTCATAATCCAATCCCAGGACATCATTGATTCTGTATAGATATAGAATACCAAAAATGCAGCTGAAATTCTAAAATTCTTTTTAAAGTTTCTATTATCATCAGCTGTATCTTGCGCCAATGAGAATTTTCTAGAGAAATATCTGTATAAAGACCAACCCCCTAAAAAGATTAAACCTCTGATAAAGAATCCTGTTTTATTTAACCATCCTGATTTACCTGCAACTAATTTGTCATAATTCTCATGACCTACTTCAGTTACACCTTCTTTTAACCATACAAATAAGTGACTATCTGCAACAAAAGCGATTGCTAATACTAGTAATCCACCTGGTAAAACATAAGATGTAATACCTTCCATAACTCTAAATAATACAGGTGACCAACCGGCTTGTGCCGCATATTGAATGGCATAAAACGCAAGTACACCTAAAGCAATCATAAAGAAAAAGAATGCTGCAACATATAAAGCTGAGTAAGGTCTATTATGAATTTGGTGTAAAGCGTGTTCTTCATGCTTTGTCATTCCTCCATGTGCCTCATCACCATGACTATCATCAACATGAGACGCAGATTCTCCGTGCTCTTCACCGTGAGCTTCTTCAGCATGCTCATCGCCGTGGCCTTCAGTAGCATGTGCATCACCATGTCCATGATGTTCTGCCGCTATAACTTCAGAAATATTGTCTTCAGTAACACTATTTGCATCCATAAAGCCATATACAACACCTAATAGTCCTAAAACTACCATGATGATTGCACCCATTCTTAATCGATTTGAAATTTTATATTCCATTATATAATCTTTATCTAAATCTTATTTTTCTAAATCCGCTTTTAGCTTTTCAACATAAGCAACCACCTGCCAACGTTCGTTCTCATTCAATTGGTTTGCATAAGAACCCATAGTATTTCTACCGTAATAAATAACGTGGTAAATACTACCTGTTGTAATGGCTCTACCTGGGTCGTCATAACTAGGTACACCCAATATTTTTTCACGCTGTACTAATTTTCCCTGACCATCACCTTTAGTACCATGACAAATTGCACAATATATAGCATAAAGTGGACCACCAACGGCATAATCAACTCTAGGTACATTAGGATCGACCTTTATAGAATCAGCCATCTCCAAAGGAATAGGATCAGCTAATGGGTTTGTTAAGGTATCTTTTGCCAATTCATAACCTTCATTAGTATTTTCAATTTCGTAAGGCATAAAATCACCTCTTGGAATTGTTCCTTCTGCTGGTAATTGGGCTTCAACACCATTTGCAAAAGCGTCAGATTCTTGATAGGTTTCATACCCAACTGGTTCATACATGTTAGGCATATACTGATAGTTTGGTCTTGAATTCTTTTGACAAGACACAAAACTTATCAACATTACTAATACTACGATATATTTTAACGATGTCTTCATATTAATGTGCATCTTCTTTATCAACTAAATTTATTTCAACAGCTCCAGTGTCTTGCAATAATGAAGTTAATTCACTTTCATTATCATGTACTGCTATTTCCATTAAGAAATGATCATCTGTTGTTCTTGGGTCTGGGTTTTCAGCTTTTTTAAATGGCCACATTCTACTTCTAAGATAAAATGTAATTACCATTAAGTGAGCAGCAAAAAATACCGTAAGCTCAAACATAATTGGAACAAAAGCTGGCATGTTTTCTAAATAACTAAAACTTGGTTTACCACCAATGTCTTGTGGCCAATCTTCAATCATTATAAAATTCATCATCACAATAGCAACCGTTAGACCAACACAACCATACATAAATGCGGTTATGGCAATACGTGTAGGAGCTAATCCCATTGCCTTGTCTAGTCCGTGGACTGGAAAAGGTGTGTATATCTCTTCAATGTGATGTTTCTCTGCCTTCACCTTTTTAACGGCTGACATTAATACATCATCATCTGTATAAATAGCATGAATTACTTTCGAAGCTTCCATAGACTATATTAGTTATTTAATAATTTTTTTGCTTGTCCTGCCCAATCATCTCGCTCAGCTCTTCCTGGGAAAGAACCTGTAATTGAGTCTAACAAGTCATATTCTCTTTTCGTCATTTTGCTTACCTGCGCGTAAGTATAAATACCAATATTATTAAGCGTTTGTTCCATTTTTGGTCCGATGCCGCTAATTACTTTAAGGTCATCTGGTGTTTGAAGCTCTGCATCAAATCGTCCAACTCCTTCTAATAGGCTACCCAACTTTTCAACATCATCTTGCTGTGGTTTTGAACCTGTCGTTTCTTCAGGAAGTTTAAAATTAGAGGTTCTGGCATCAGCACCTGTACCTACTAAACTGTCTCCGCTTTCTCTGATACGCTTGTAACGCTCACCCGAAGATTTTAAAATAGTCTTAACCTCCGCTTGTGCAATTACAGGGAATGTACGCGAGTACAATAAGAACAATACAAAGAAGAATCCAATGGTTCCGATAAAGATACCTATATCTACAAATGTTGGTGAGAACATTGTCCAAGATGATGGTAAGTAATCTCTATGTAATGATGTTACGATAATTACAAAGCGCTCAAACCACATTCCGATATTTACAACAATTGAAATAAAGAATGAGAACATAATACTTGTTCTGAGTTTCTTAAACCACATAAATTGTGGAGAGAATACATTACAAGTCATCATCGCCCAATATGCCCACCAGTAAGGTCCTGTTGCTCTGTTCAGGAACGCATATTGCTCGTATTCTACACCAGAATACCATGCAATAAACAACTCAGTAATATATGCCACACCTACTATAGAACCTGTAATCATAATTACGATGTTCATTAATTCGATGTGTTGTACCGTTATATAATCTTCAAGATTACACACTTTTCTCATAATAATAAGAAGTGTGTTTACCATGGCAAAACCTGAGAAAATCGCACCTGCAACAAAGTAAGGTGGGAAAATCGTGGTATGCCAACCAGGTATAACAGAAGTGGCGAAGTCAAACGATACAATAGTGTGTACAGAAAGTACTAAAGGTGTTGCTAAACCAGCAAGTACCAAAGACACTTCCTCAAAACGTTGCCAGTCTTTTGCTCTACCAGACCAACCGAAACTTAATAATGAATATATTTTCTTTTGGAATGGTCTAACAGCTCTATCTCTAATCATGGCGAAATCTGGTAATAAACCTGTCCACCAGAATACTAATGAAACCGATAAATATGTTGAAATCGCGAATACATCCCAAAGTAATGGTGAGTTAAAGTTTACCCATAAAGACCCAAATTGGTTTGGAATTGGTAATACCCAGTATGCCAACCATGGACGACCCATGTGAATAATTGGGAATAAACCTGCTTGTACTACCGAGAATATTGTCATTGCCTCAGCAGAACGGTTAATTGCCATTCTCCATTTTTGACGGAAAAGTAAGAGTACTGCAGAAATTAGTGTTCCTGCGTGACCAATACCAACCCACCAAACGAAGTTAGTAATATCCCAAGCCCAGTTTACGGTTTTGTTAAGACCCCAAACTCCAATACCTGTAGATATGGTATAAATGATACAACCTATTCCCCAAAGGAATGCGACCAAAGCAATGCTAAAAACAATCCACCATGCTTTATTGGCTTTGCCTTCAACCGGTCTTGCTACATCTACAGTAACATCGTGATACGATTTTTCTCCCGTAACTAAAGGTCTTCTAATAGGTGCTTCGTAATGAGACGCCATAATTATATACGTGTTTCTTTAATTTATTTATGCTTTAGCTGTATTTCTTACTTTAGTTTGGTACACCACATTTGGCTTAGTACCTACATGTTCTAGTAAGTGATACGCTCTTTTATCATCTTTTAATTCGGCAACTTTGCTGTCCTTGTTGTTAATATCGCCAAATACAATCGCTCCGTTTCCACATGCTGCTGAACAAGCTGTTTGGAATTCTCCATCTTTAACAGGACGTCCTTCACGCTTCGCATCTAGAATAGTTTTTTGTGTTTTTTGAATACACATTGAACATTTCTCCATAACACCACGAGAACGTACTACCACATCTGGGTTTAACACCATACGTCCTAAATCGTCATTCATGTAATAATCAAACTCCTCATTCTTACTATATAAGAACCAGTTGAAACGACGTACTTTATAAGGACAGTTGTTAGCACAATATCTTGTACCTACACAACGGTTATATGCCATATGGTTTTGACCTTGGCGACCATGGGATGTCGCAGCAACAGGACAAACTGTTTCACAGGGTGCATGGTTACAGTGTTGACACATTACTGGCTGGAATGCTACTTGTGGGTTGGCTGCAGGACTTTCCATCTCACCAAACTCACTTAGAGAACTCCCTAAACCAGAAATATTTTCTTTCTTTTCGTTATCACTTTCAAATGAATCTTCAGAAGAGTAATATCTATCAATACGCAACCAGTGCATATCTCTACTACGTCTCATTTCAGTTTTACCTACTACAGGAACGTTATTTTCTGAATGGCATGCTATAACACATGCACCACAGCCTGTACAGGCATTTAAGTCTATAGATAGGTTAAAATGATGTCCGACTGAACGATCAAAAGATTCCCATAAATCTACATCTGGGTTTGTAACCTTTACTTCCTCATGGTTTAATGAAACTACTGGTGTTTTGTTCCATCCATGATAATGATCCTCTGGTCCATAAGTATTAAAAATCTCTAAACTTGTTTCCTTAATGATGTCGCCACGACCCATTAAGGTATTGTGTAATTGCACACAAGCAAATTCATGCTCACCTGCTGCTTTGCTAATCGTTACATCTTGAACATTATTAAAGTTCTGATATAACTTATAAGCATTAACACCTGTTTGCATTTCTTCCTTTAGGCCGGCTTTTCTACCATATCCAAAAGATAAACCTACAGATCCCTTCGCTTGACCAGGCTGAACAATTACCGGAACATTTTCTAACGTTACTCCATTTACCGTAACATTGGCATAGCTTCCGTTAAGTCCTCCATTGGCAACATTCCAATTCTTTAATTCTAATCTATCTGCATCAGCTTGAGAAATTGTTAAGTAGTTATCCCAAGTTGTTCTAGTTATTGGATCTGGAAACTCTTGTAGCCAAGGGTTATTGGCTTGTTGCCCATCACCCATACCTACTTTGGTATAGAATGACAACTCCATACCATTGGATTTTGCAGAATTAGCCAAAGCTCTTGCTGCAGTTCCTCCTGTTAAAACAGTCGCTTCTTCAGCATCTTCAGTTGTTGTTTCTACCGTTTCCGCTTCTACTAAATCAGACGAAGCACTAGTAACAAAAACACCATCCTGTACAGCTTTGTTAAAAGAACTTCCTCCTAAGATATTGCTTGTCCAGTATGATTTAATAAAATCTCTATATGTTGAATCGTTTCCGTTCCAAGCTAACAATACCTCTTGAAATTGTTTTGTATCAAACAATGGGCGAATTGTTGGCTGCATCATTGAATAATGACCAGACTTTAACTCAAAGTCTCCCCAAGATTCTAAATTGTGTGGTGTCGCCGCAATATAATCACAATTGGAAGCCGTTTCGTCTTGCTTCATCGAGAAAGCAATAGATAAATCTACTTTATCCAATCCTGCTTTGAAATCTATCGTACTTGGCAAACTGTACATTGGGTTAACACCATTCATAATAAGTGCACCAACTCTACCAGCTTTCATATCAGCAACCAATTGCATTACTGCTTTGTCGCTTCCTTGTCTTGTTTTTATAGTTGTATCAGGATCAAAAGCCTTACTACCTAATTCCTCATTGATCTCTAGTACTGTAGTTTGAGCATTCACATCTTGAATACCTGAAACCACAACACCATTACTACCTGCCGCTATCAATTCTTTGGCAGCAGCTTTTACTGCGCTGTCTAACCCTTCTGGCAAAGAACCAGGTAGAGCTACACCAGTAACATAACTGTAAAGTTTAGCTAAAGCCAATTTTTGTTCACTTGGCGTTAAAGGAATACGTTTATCTGCGTTTGCACCAGATAAAGACATATTAGATTCAAACTGAATGTGACGAGACATTTTACCATGATCTGGAATACGATTCTTTGCATAACCAGATTCAAATCCTCCACCTTGCCAATCTCCTAAGAAATCAGCTCCGATTGAAACAATGGTTTTGGCTTTTGAAAAATCATAATTAGCCATTCCTCTTGTTCCGTACTTAGCTTCGTAAGCATCTAAAGTTGCAGATTCTGATACAGCGTCATAAGCAACGTGCTTTACGTTACCATATTTTGCCGAAAAGTCTGCAATTAATTTATGTGTTGATGGACTAGGCATGGTTGCCGTTAAGAAAACGATTTGCTTTCCGTCACTTAATCCATTTAATTTTGAAGTTGTTTCAGACATAAAGGTATCCCAAGAAATCTTGGCATCACCTTTCATAGGTGATTTCACCCTTAGGTTGTCATACAAACCTAAAACTGATGCATGCACTCTCGCATTAGCTATACCATTGGTTGCTGCATCTGTATTGTTTTCAATCTTTATTGGTCGTCCTTCTCTTGTCTTCACTAAAACACTAGCAAAATCAAAACCATTAGCTATGGTTGTAGCATAGTAATTAGCAACACCTGGAATAATTTCCGTAGGTTGTACAACATAAGGAATTGACTTAATCACTGGACCTTCACAAGCTGCCAATGAAGCGGCCGCCGTACTAAATCCAACATATTTTAAGAAATCACGACGCGATGTTGACGAAGACTCTAAAGCCTCTTTATCGCCTAAAAACTCATCTGTTGGAATTTCTTCCACAAATTCATTTTGTTTTAGCGTCTCAACAATAGAGCTATTTTCATTTAGCTCTTCAACACTTTTCCAGTATTTCTTGTTTGATGACATAGTGTTAATTTATGATTTTTGATTTACGATTTACGATTTTTCTTGTGTTAACATTCGTAATTCGTCAATCGTAATTCTTTAATTTTTTAATAGTGGCACTTACCACATTCTAATCCACCCATTTGTGCCGCAGTCAGTTGATCGACACCATACTTTTTAGACAATTCTTCATGAATTTTAGTATAGTAGCCGTTATCCTGTACTTTAACATTGGTTTCTCTATGACAATTGATACACCAACCCATCGTTAATGGTGCATGTTGGTACATTATCTCCATTTCCTCAACAGGACCATGACACGTCTGGCATTCAATACCTGCCACCGAAACATGTTGCGAGTGATTGAAATATGCAAAGTCTGGTAAATTGTGAATTCTAATCCATTTTACAGGTTTAGAATCTCCTGTGTAAGCTGTTCCGTCCCATCCTACCGCATCATAAAGTCTTTGGATCTCAGCGTTGTAATCTACACCATACTCTCTTCCTTCTGCTAAAGTTTCTGGTGCCACTTCTGAAATAGACTTGTGACAGTTCATACAAATATTCAATGATGGGATTCCTGAATGCTTACTTACTCTCGCTGAGGAATGACAATATTTACAATCTATAGCGTTGTCACCAGCATGAATCCTATGTGAATAGTGAATTGGCTGAACTGGCTCATAACCTTGATCTATACCTACCTGCATAAAATAACCATATACAAAATATCCACTCGCCAATAAAAGGAAAATAACTGTAACCAACACCAAGAATTGGTTTTGAACAAAAGCTTTCCAAAGCGGTAATCCTTTTTCCTTAGTTGCTACCTCAATACCTTTAGCATCTGCAAAACGATTTAATGTACGCTTAACCAAAACTAACGCCACAGCTAATAAACCAAACAATATCGCTAGAGCACCTAAGATTAAGTTATTTGATGCTCCCCTATCATCAGGAATTGTTTCACCACCGCCGCCATTCAATACAACAGGTTCTGGTTTTGGTTGTGCTGTATAAGCTAAAATATCAGTAATGTCTTGGTCACTCAATTGCGGGAACGCTGTCATCGCCGTATTATTCCATTCAGCGAATATCTTAGTCGCATACGGATCACCAGATTTAATCATGGCAGCACTATTACGTATCCATGCATTTATCCATTCTCTATCCAAGCCTTGTTCTTCTGCCAATCTAGCTTCTACGTTTCTTAACGCAGGACCAGTCATTGGTTTATCTAGTTTATGACAAGATGCACAGTTAGCATTAAAGAGTGATTTTCCATTCGCTGGATCACCTTCTTGAGCTATTAATGAGGTTGAAAACGTGAGTAATAAAATAAAACCTAAATGAAGAATCTTAGAGGTTAAATTACGGTAGATCACCTGTTTCATATTATGAGTTGAATTATCTTCTAAACTTTGGTACGATTTTTTCATTTAAATGCGAAAAAACATGTTTGTAAAAACTCATGCAAAAGTAAGATATAAAGTCGATTTTAGAAATCTTAGAGAAGTGTTAATATCTAATTTATACCAATTCTAAATAAGATTTTTTAAGCATTTGCGTTGAATAATATACCTTTGTATTTAAATAAAAAACCATGGCAATAAAAACCAAATATTTTAGCGTAGTAATTTTACTTGCAATGTTCTCATTTACAATGAGTGCTCAACAAGGCGAAGTCAATGTAGACCAGGATAGTGATATTGATAAGCTATTGGAATACAAAAAAGATATAAAAACAACAAAGGTATATAGAATACAGGTTTATCAAAGTGTAGATCCGGATAAAGCGCAACGTGAAAAAAGTAATTTCTCTAATGCTTATGGAGAATGGCCCGCTGAAGTCGTTTGGAACACACCAAACTATAAAGTATGGGTTGGTAATTTTGCCACAAGATTGGAAGCCGATAGAGCTTTAGTGAAAATCAAGAAAAAGTATATGAATGCAATTATCTTTCAGCCAAAGTTGGATAAAAAGTAGTTTCCTAAATAGTAATAATAAAACAAAAAAGCCGACTATAAGTCGGCTTTTTTATGTTTAAAAGTTTTTATTATTTCAACTTCTTTTTAACCTCAACTTCTTGGAATGCCTCAATAACATCCCCTTCTTGAATGTCGTTATAACCTTTGAGTTGCATACCACAGTCGTAACCTTTAGATACTTCCTTAACATCATCTTTAAATCGCTTTAAAGATGTAAGCTCACCTGTGTGGATTACAACACCATCTCTGATTAAACGGATTCCAGAATTTCTAAAGATTTTTCCGCTTAGAACCATACATCCTGCAATAGTACCAACCTTAGAAATTTTAAACGTTTCTCTAATTTCGGCAGTACCTGTAACTTCCTCTTTAACTTCTGGAGATAACATACCTTCCATAGCGTCTTTAAGGTCGTTGATAGCTGCATAGATAATAGAATACGTTCTGATATCAATTTCTTCCTTATCGGCTATTGATCTCGCATTTCCTACAGGACGCACATTAAATCCGACTATAATAGCATCAGAAGCTGTTGCTAATAATACATCACTTTCTGTAATGGCTCCAACACCTTTATGTATAATATTTACCTGTATCTCTTCGGTAGATAATTTTTGGAACGAATCTGTTAACGCTTCAACAGAACCATCTACGTCACCTTTAAGAATGATGTTCAATTCTTGGAAATCACCAAGCGCAATACGTCTTCCGATTTCGTCTAATGTAATATGACGTTGCGTTCTTACCGATTGCTCACGTTGTAATTGTGTTCGTTTAGCAGCAATTTGTTTCGCTTCACGCTCATCTTCAAATACATTAAATTTATCACCTGCTTGTGGCGCACCATCCAATCCTAAGATTGATACTGGTGTAGATGGCCCAGCCTCCTCTACATCATTTCCGCGTTCATCGTGCATGGCTTTTACTTTACCACTATTTTTTCCGGCTAAAACATAGTTACCAACTTTTAAAGTACCTGCCTGTACCAAAATGGTAGAAACATAACCTCTACCTTTATCTAAGTAAGCTTCCACAACTGTACCTTGAGCAGGTTTATTAGGATTGGCTTTTAATTCTAATAATTCAGCTTCAAGAAGTACTTTTTCTAGTAACTCCTTAACACCTGTACCAAATTTGGCAGATATATCATGGGATTGGATTTTTCCACCCCAATCTTCCACCAATAAATTCATGCTTGCTAAACCTTCTTTTACTTTTTCAGGATTAGCATCTGGCTTGTCTATTTTATTAATTGCAAATACAATAGGAACTCCAGCCGCTTGAGCGTGTGAAATTGCCTCTTTGGTTTGTGGCATTATGGCATCATCTGCCGCCACCACAATAATAGCAATATCTGTAACCTGAGCACCACGAGCACGCATTGCCGTAAAGGCTTCGTGACCTGGTGTATCTAAAAATGCTATTTTTTGTCCGCTATCTAGCTGAACACCATAAGCACCTATATGCTGTGTAATTCCACCTGATTCGCCTGCAATTACATTTTCTTCACGTATATAATCCAATAGCGATGTTTTACCATGATCTACGTGACCCATTACCGTAACTATTGGAGCACGAGGTTCTAAATCTTTTGGATCATCATCAACCGTTTCTATGGACTCTTCGATATCTGCAGTAACAAACTCTACATCATAACCAAATTCTTCGGCTACGATCGATAATGTTTCTGCGTCCAATCTTTGGTTCATAGTCACCATCATACCAAGCGACATACATGCTGAAATCACTTCAGTAACACCAACATTCATCATTGTGGCAACTTCACTTACGGTAACAAATTCAGTTACTT
Source organism: Winogradskyella ouciana (assembly GCF_965284585.1). NCBI lineage: Bacteria > Pseudomonadati > Bacteroidota > Flavobacteriia > Flavobacteriales > Flavobacteriaceae > Winogradskyella > Winogradskyella ouciana. The sequence continues at coordinate 1,535,361 of NZ_OZ260095.1, read as the reverse complement.
TAAGCGTTTTACTCTCTGCTGCTGCAATTTCTTGATCGATCTCAGTCTGCTGACGGTGTTGATCTCTCTTTTCTCTACGGTATTTTGCTCCTTTTCCTTTACTGGATTTTCCTTGAAGTTTTTCAAGCGTTTCTCTTACTTGCTTTTGTACTTCCTCTTCACTTGGTTCTTCTTTAACCACTTTCGGTCTAGAACCTCTTCCTTTTCCTCCTCTTCTGTTGTCAAAATTTGGTCTTCCTCCACCATCGTTTCCTCCTTTACTGATTCTACGTCTCTTACGCTTGTTACCGTCTTTAGATGCAGCAGGCTTTTCTTCTTTCTTCTTTTTTGGTTTGTTAAACTGAGAAAGGTCTATTTTTTTTCCGGTAGATGTTGGTCCAGAAAGTTTTTTGTATTGTGTCTTTAGCGTTTCTTCTGCAGGTTCACCAGATTCATCTTCATTTTCTAGCTTTTCTTTCTTGGTTTTAACCTTCTTTTCTTCCTTTTTAGGCTCCTTAGTTTCTTTCTTAGGTTTTTCTTTTTTAGCAGCCGGCTTTTCCTTTGGCTTTTTTTCTTCTTCCTTCTTCTCTTCTTTTGCCTTCGCCTCAGGTTTTTTCTCTAAATCAATTTTACCGATTTGCTTTGGTCCACTTAAATCGGCCTTAGCTTTTACTACAGTTTCCTTTGCGGCTTCTTCCTTTTCTTTTTCTTCAATTTCGCGTTCACGCTGTTCGCGAAGCTTCTCCTTTTCCTTGAGTTTAGCTTCACTAACTTCTTGGGCTTTTTCACGCTTTGTTGCATCTGTCTGAAATTCATCAGAAAGCGTGTCATAAACCTCTTGCGAAATTTTTGTATTAGGACTTTTCTCAATCTCGATACCTTTAGATTCTAAAAAATCCACAGCACGATCTAATGAGATGTTCAGTTCCCTTAATACTTTATTAATTCTAATTTGAGCCATAAATTGCTGTAATATACTTAAATCTGTTTTATATCAATCTAACTTCCTTGTTTTAAAGTTAAACTGCTATTAGTCTTCAAATTCTTCTTTAAGAATTCTAATGACATCTAATATTGTTTCTTCCTCTAAATCAGTACGTTTCACTAAATCAACAACGTCTTGCTCTAGAATACTTTTTGCGGTGTCTAAACCAGCTTTGCTGAACTCACTGATAATCCATCCTTCGATTTCATCTGAGAATTCTTTTAATTCTACATCTTCTTCTGCCCCTTCTCTAAATACATCAATTTCGTAACCTGTTAATTGACCTGCTAAACGAATGTTATGACCACCTCTACCAATGGCTTTAGAAACTTCTTCTGGTTTCAATAACACCTCTGCTCGCATGTTTTCTTCATCTAATTTTAGAGACGTTACACGCGCAGGACTCAATGCTCTCGTTACAAACAACTGAATGTTATTGGTATAGTTGATAACATCAATGTTTTCATTACCCAATTCGCGAACGATACCATGAATTCGAGATCCTTTCATACCTACACAAGCTCCAACAGGATCGATTCTATCATCATAAGAATCTACAGCCACTTTTGCTTTTTCACCAGGAATACGAACTACTTTTTTAACCGTAATTAAACCATCAAATACTTCTGGGATTTCTTGCTCAAATAACTTCTCTAAAAACAATGGAGATGTTCTGGACATTATAATTGCGGGCTTACTTCCTTTTAACTCTACACTTTCAATAATTCCTCTTACATTTTCTCCTTTTCTAAAGAAATCTGAAGGTATTTGTCTATCCTTTGGAAGGATGATTTCATTACCATCATCATCTAAAAGGATGATAGCTCTGTGACGAATATGATGCACTTCAGCCGTATAAATCTCTCCTTCTAATTCCTTAAAGTGCTTATATATGTTTGTATTATCATGCTCGTGAATCTTAGAAATAAGATTTTGTCTTAATGCTAAAATTGAACGTCTACCTAAATCAATTAGTTTCACTTCTTCAGCCACATCTTCACCAACTTCAAAATCTGGTTCAATTTTTTGTGCTTCGGACAATTCAATTTCTTGGTTTGGTTCTTCAACCTCGCCATCTGCCACTACAATACGATTTCTCCATATTTCTAAATCCCCTTTATCTGGATTTATAATAATGTCAAAATTATCATCATCACCATACTTCTTCTTCAATGCATTACGCAACACATCCTCTAGAATCGCCATCAGCGTAACTCTGTCTATTAACTTATCATCCTTAAACTCTGAAAATGATTCAATTAATGCTACATTCTCCATAATTGATATGAATTAAAATTTTATTTTAACTTTTGCTTCTTTAATATCGCTAAAGGCAACATTAGCTTCTTTTGTTACAGTTACCTTTCCTTTACCTACGGGCTTTGGTTCTCTAGTTTTCCACTTTAAAACCACGCCTTTGTCGTCAGCTTCGGTCAACTGACCTTCTATATTTTCACCATCATTGGTCTTAACTTCTAAGTTACGCCCAATATGCTTTTTATACTGTCTCGGCAAAACCAAAGGTGTCGCTGCACCAGATGATAAAACCTCTAAAGAGAAATCGTGCTCTTCTCTATCTAAATTATGCTCTATGGCACGGCTAATGAACATACAATCCTCAACCAGTACTCCTTTATCTCCATCTATTACGACTTTAATCGCGTTGTCAGTAGACACATTAAAATCTATTAAGAACAGATCTTGTCTTTCCTTTAAGGCATTTTGCAATAAGTCTTCAACTGTACTCTTAAACATTTTTAAATATAAAAAGAGAGGACTTTTCGTCCTCTCGCGTATTTATTTCCGTAAATAACGATGCAAATATACAATATTTATATTGATTTTTCAAAGCATCGCTAAGTGGAATTATTTTTGTAAATTTAAGATACCAACATAAACCAAAAACATAATGAACAGAATACTAGTCCCTACCGATTTTTCTGAGCAAGCTGAAAACGCATTAAAAGTTGCAGCAATGCTAGCCCGAAGATACAACGCTGACATTTACCTATTGCACATGATGGAAATACCCATGCAGCATATAGATCCTGGAGCTGTTAGAAGCGATATTCCAGAGGCCCTATTCTTTATGAAATTAGCCCACAAACAATTTGAAGAATTAATGGAAAGTGATTTTCTGGAGGGCATTACCGTTCATGAAACCGTTAAAGCAGATATTTCTTTTAATGAAATTAAAGAAGCCTGTAAAGAATTTGATATAGACTTAATTGTTATGGGTTCTCATGGAGCGTCTGGGCTTAAGGAAATGTTTATTGGCTCTAATGCCGAGAAAGTGGTGCGTTCTTCTGATGTGCCAGTGCTTGTGATTAAAAACCACCATGCGAGTTTTAGCATTCGAAATTTTGTGTTTGCATCTGATTTTAAAAACGATAACAAAAAAACCTACGAGCAGGCCGTTAAGTTTGCAGAATTGTTTGGAGCTAAAATCCATTTACTTTTAGTAAATACCGCGAATAATTTTATTACAACATACGAGTCTAGGACAAGGATAAATGACTTTATTTCAGGTCAAACTTTTGAAAATTACACCATTAACGTACATAACGATACCAGTGTAGAACAAGGTATTTTGAATTTCTCAGCAGAAATTGATGCAGATCTTATTGGCATCAGTACACATGGACGCCAAGGTATAGCGCACTTCTTTAACAGCAGTATAAGCGAGGATTTAGTTAACCATGCCAAGCGACCAGTTATTACTTTTAAAATATAGTCCTCTAAATAAATTCACTTAAACAAAAAATCCTAATCGATTGCGATTAGGATTTTTATTTGTTGGCCTACTAGGGCTTACTTCGACTGCGCTCAGCACAGGCTTCTCGCCCCATTATAATTTCCTGTTAAGAAAAAATCCCAAACAAATTAATGTTCGGGATTAAATATCGTTGGCCTACTAGGGCTCGAACCTAGACTCTTCTGGACCAAAACCAGACGTGTTGCCAGTTACACCATAGGCCAATCTCTTAAATTGAGGGTGCAAATTTAAAACAAAGTTTGTCTTGGGCAAAAAAAAAGAAGAAAAATAATTGAAATTACTTAACGTTAACTTAAAAACGTAGGCATTACTATAATAATTAGTAAATTCGCCAGCATCAATAAGCAAGGTTTTCAATGACAGATTTTAACTTTAAAAAGTGGAATACCATCTTAGCATGGTTTGTATTTGCAGTCGCATTTGTAGTATACGCCTTAACCATAGAACCAACAGTAAGTTTTTGGGACGCAGGTGAGTATATTTTAACCTCATCTAAATTACAAGTTGGTCACCCACCAGGAGCACCATTGTTTCAGATGATGGGAGCGTTTTTCTCAATGTTTGCTTTAGAGCCTTCGCAAATTGGTATGATAATGAATATGATGAGTGCCACAGCAAGTGCCTTTACTATTCTATTTATGTTCTGGACCATTAGTTTGCTGCTCGTTAAGCTTGTTAAATATGATAAAGATTCTAGCTCAAGCAAAGCAATGGCTATCTTAGGAAGTGCACTGGTTGGTAGTTTGGCCTTTACATTTACGGATTCTTTTTGGTTTAACGCGGTTGAAACTGAAGTTTACGCCATGGCAACCTTAATTATGGCTGTAATGTTTTATCTCGCTTTACGCTGGGAACAAGACATGCATAAGCCAAGAGGTAATCGTTGGCTTATTTTAATTGCTTTTGTTATTGGCTTGTCATTTGGTGTTCACTTTATGGGTTTATTGACCATTCCGGCAATTGGGCTTATCTACTATTTTAAGAATTACAAGACCATAACGGTTAAGAATTTTATTATTGCAAACGTAGCTTCTGCGGCAATTTTGCTTTTTATATTCAAATTGTTATTGCCCTCAACCTTACAGTTATTTGGAAATCTAGAAGTATTCTTTGTGAATTCAATAGGGTTACCGTTTAATTCTGGTACCATCATCACAGGCTTATTGGTAATTGCCCTGTTTTACTTTGGCTTGAATTATACACGAAAAAAAGGCATGATACATGCCAATACCTTGGTGCTTTGTCTCATGTTTATTTTCATTGGTTTTTCATCATGGATGATGTTACCGATTAGAGCTAACGCCAACGTAATTATTAACGAAAACGACCCTTCGGATGCTAGGGAGCTTTTAGCATACTATAACCTAGAACAGTATCCTGAAACCCATTTATTTTATGGCCCTCAGTTTACAGAAATCTACTCTGGTGCCGATGAAGATGAACCATTTGTGGATGACAAAAAGAATTATGAGCGCGACGAAAAACTCGGTAAATATGTGATTATAAACGATTGGGAAGGCAGTAAACAGAATTACAACCATGAGCATGCTTCAATATTACCAAGAATGTGGAGTAGCGAACATGCTGAAAACTACATGATGTTTACAGGTCTGATTGACTTTAAAGTCGACCCGAATTTACAAACACGAGCTTATAACGAAGCACTCAGTTATGGACTCTCAGAGGAGGAGGCAGGGCAATATTCTGTTCAAGAAAAAAGACGTTTTGACCAAGTGGTTAATGATTTTAGAATGCGAATCGCAAAAGGTGAAGTTGACTATGAAGACTACGATCAGTTTTTAAGACGTTATGGACAGCAATATTTAATTATTGAAAAACCGTCCTTTTTTGACAACATAGCTTATATGTTTCAGTATCAATTCGGATATATGTACTGGCGTTATTTTATGTGGAATTTCACAGGACGACAAAACGATATTCAAGGAAAATATGACGACTTTAATGGTAATTGGATCTCAGGAATAAAATTCATAGACGAAATACACTTAGGAGTATCACAAGATAATTTACCGACTGAAGTTTTAGAAAATAAAGCCAGAAACACTTATTATTTCTTACCACTTATACTCGGTCTTATTGGATTTTTCTTTTTAATGTACACAGATGCCAAACGTTTTTGGGTGCTACTGGTGTTTTTCCTGTTAACTGGTATTGCGATTCAGTTCTATACCAACGTAAGACCTTTTGAGCCTCGTGAGCGTGACTATTCTGTAGTCGGTTCGTTTTATGTATTTGCTATTTGGATTGGCTTTGGAGTCTATGCAATCTATGATTTATTAAAGTCTAGTATTAAGTCAAAATTATTGGCTCCTGCAATTACTGTACTCTGCATTATTATAGTTCCTGGCGTTTTAGCAGCTAATAACTGGGATGATCATGACCGTTCAGGAAAATACACAGCCAATGCCATGGCACGTAAATACCTAGAATCTTGTGCTCCAAATGCCATACTCTTTACTATAGGTGATAACGATTCGTTCCCATTATGGTATCTCCAAGAAATTGAAGGTGTGAGGACGGATGTTAGAGTGGTGAATACGAGTTTATTTCAAACGGATTGGTACATCGACCAAATGAAACGCCAAGCTTATGAGAGTGACCCTATCCCTTCACAATTAACGCATAATCAATATAGAGGTGGAACCAGAGATGTTATCATAAGACGAGAAATCACAAATGACACTCTACCAATTAAAGATTTTATGGACTTTGTGTCTAGTGAAAAACCTACAACAAAATTTAAGTATGTGGTTGAAAGACAAGGTGAAGACCCTAGACAATATCCTAGCCACTTGTTAAACACAAATTACTTCCCAACTAGGCATATTAGTATTCCTGTTAACAAAGAACAAGTACTTAAAAATGGCATTGTAAAACCGAAAGATGCAGATAAAATTGAAGACACTCTGTATGCTGAAATTGAAGGCAGTTATATCTACAAAAATAGATTGTTGATGCTAGATATTCTTGCCAACAACAACTGGGAACGACCAATCTACTTTACTGGTGGAGCTTTTGGAGCAGATGATTATATATGGTTAAAAGATTATTTGCAGCTAGATGGTATGTGCTATAAACTCGTACCAATAAAAACACCTGTAGATAGAGCTAACCCTTATGATATGGGACGTGTAGACCCAGATTTAATGTATGACATGGTGAAACAATGGAATTGGGGCGGAAGTGGAGAAGAGATTTATCACGATATAGAAACAAGACGTAATGGAATTACCTACAGAGGCAATTTAGCGCGTTTAATGGAAGCACTTATCAATGAAGATAAATTAGATAAAGCTGAAGAAATTGCCGATCTGGCCATGGAAAAAATGCCTGTGGATAAATTTGGTTTCCATTCGCTTTTAGAGCCATACATCAGTGCTTATTACGAAATTGGTAATGTTGAAAAAGGACGAGCACTTTATAAAGATGTGGCTAAAATCTATCAGGAAAACATTATGTATTTCAGTGGTTTGGATGAAGATGACCAAATACGATTAATAGATGATGTATATCTAGATATTCAGCGATACAGAGCTTTAGTGGATATATTGGTAATCTATAACGATAAGGATTTTGCTTTAGAAGAAACCAAAACCTTCAATAGTTATTTGAGTTTACTGGATAAATTTATGGGATCACCTGAAGAAGAACCCGAGCCTAGAGAAGATATAGATATCAATAGTATTCTAAACGATTCTATACCTGATTCTTTAGCACCCGAAGAATAAAAACGATGCAAATCATTCCAGCTAAGACACCAGAGTTTGTTAAAACATTATTTCCAAATTTTGTCTGGAATATTAATACCGAAAACAAAGAACTCTATCTCACGTTTGATGATGGCCCTACTCCAGAAATCACCAATTGGGTACTCAATGTTTTAGATGAATATAGTGCTAAAGCAACTTTCTTTTGTATTGGTACTAATATTGAAAAACATCCCGAAATTTTTCAAAATATAATATCCAAAGGTCACACGGTTGGCAACCACACTTATAATCACCTTAAGGGTTGGAAGCATAAAACCAAAGATTATGTTGAAGATGTTGAGAAAACTCAGTTTTTGTTAAATTCTAAATTCGGTAATCGGCAATCAGCAATCAGCAATCTTTTTAGACCTCCCTATGGTAAGTTTAAAAACAAACAAAGCAAAAAATTACTGGAGTTAGGATATCGGGTTATACTTTGGGATGTACTTTCTTATGATTGGGATAAATCTGTAAGTGAGGATACCTGTTTCAAAAATGTAACATCAGCAGCAACGGAAGGGAGCATCATCGTTTTTCACGATAGTATTAAGGCATCACGAAATCTAAAATATACCTTGCCTAAAGTTTTGGAATACTACAGTAAAAAAGGTTATGAGTTTAAAGCTTTGTCTAAGCATATTCTTGAATAATACCTATCAAAGTATCTGCATCTTTTTCACCACTATGACGCCATTTCATTTCACCGTCCTTATAGATAATCAATGTTGGTAAACCTTTAACACGAAGTGCTTCTGCTAACTCTTTGTTTTTATCTACATCAATTTTAATGACTTTCGCTTTATCGCCTAGAGCGGCTGCAACATCTCTAAGTACCGGATGCATAGCAACAGATTGATCGTTCGATTCTGTGTAGAAGTCTAATAGTACCGGAATATCGACATCTATTAATTCCCCAAATTTTGACATAAGTTATTATTTTAGTCAAACGTGTATCACAAACCTACATAAATTTTTAATAGTAAATCTCAGTAAGTTTATTATCAACAACATAAAAATAAGCAATTGTTGTCAATTACGCTTCTTTTTTACCCTTTTTAAGCTCTATCACGGTTATTTCTGGCCAGATACCTACTCTACCAGGAAAAGCTAGATAACCAAACCCTCTGTTAACATACAAATATTTCCCAGCTACCTTATACAAACCAGCCCATTTTGGATAACGGTATTTTACCGGACTCCACTTAATGCCTAATGCAGGTAATTCTATACCAAACTGCATTCCATGTGTGTGACCTGCAAGCGTTAATTGAATGTCTTTTTCAAAATTAATGACATTGGTTTCGTCTATAACAATGTCGTGATTATTGATGTCATCCGTATTTAATTCCATTTTTTTGTAATCAAAGTGCGAAGGATCATGACTCATCAGAATATTAAACTCGTTTTCTCCAATAGTTTTAGTCGCTTCCTTTAGGCTTCCACGTTTTGGGAAATGACGAGAAGCTCCCCAATTTTCTACGCCCAGAATATTAATGTGCTGTCCATTTTTTTCAATTCGTCGGCTTTCGTTCAATAGCAAATCAAAACCTATGCGCTTATGCACCTCTTCCATCTTCATTTGATTATGTCGGTTGAGCTCAATATCTCCGCCATAAGCATAATACCCATAATCGTGATTTCCCAGTACTGAAAATTTACCGTCTTTAGCTTCAAATTTATCAAAGACAGACAACCAACCTGTCATTTCCTCGGCTTTGCTATTCACTATATCACCAGTAAATAGTACGAGATCACTGTTTTGTCGATTGACCAAATCAATCCCTTCTGCTATCTCACTTTTACTTTCTAAACTACCTGAATGAATGTCACTGATTTGAGTAATGGTATAGCCATCGAAAGCGTCTGGAAGATCCTCAAAAAACAGTTGGTGTTTGATCACTTGAAAGTTGTATTTACCTCTTGTAATCCCATGAAGAAAAGACGCAAAAGGAATTGCAGCAACACCGAGTGCCAACTTAGATACAAACTCCCTTCTTCCTTTAAAATGAACTTCATTACCAGAAAGTTTTTGAATGCCATAGGAAACACCTCTCACCAAATCTTCACCAAGCATAAACAGCAACATAAAAGCTTTGGGCAGAAAAAGCATAATCAAAAACGCCACCGCATAACCATGTCCATGCGTAAAGCTCTCGCCTCGAACAAAATTATAATAGTAATAGGTAAAATTGCCGACTACCAATATAGATAGCACCCAATAAATCAGATAAATCCAAGAACTTTTTGTCAAAGTTCGGACGACCTGAAAGGCATAAAAATCGAGTAGAAAAATAAGGATAAAAAGTAATATCCAACGTAGCATAACTGTACCGTAAATTTAAGGGGTTAAAATACAAACTATCTTATTAAGTTATTAATGCATTTAATATTGAAATTGACTGATTCATTTTCTTGTGTAGAAAATTCAATAGTTTTTGGTTGATTAGGCAACAAATCGAAAAAATTATCTGAGAAATGGCCATTGGTCTTAGTGTAGAGAAATACATCTTTTTGAAGCGTTTTACTTGAAAGTTCAATATTAAAACCATCATCAGTTTTTGTGATTTTCTTTAGAATTTCTCCCTCTTTTAGTTTTAAATCCTTTGGTTTTGAGAAGTAGTGCAGCCATTTTTTTTCGTCTTTAGATATTACTAGTACAGCACTACTTCTGTCAAAGTCTAAATCATTTAAGTTCAAAGCAAAAATAAGTTTACTCTCATTTGAATTTAAAATATCAGTAACTGTATCATTCCAAATAATGTTGCCTTCAAAATCAATAATTTTAAATTCTAAATTTAAGGGTACGTTACTTAATGTATCATTAGCTGCAAATGTTCTTAATATATGTTTCTCTATAGTAGAAGAAATCAAAACATTCTCAAAACTTCGTTTAGCTTTATAATGTAAAGCTTTCCAATTCCCTAAAAAATCTATACTGCTCCAAGAGATTGCTGGCCAACAATCGTTGAGCTGCCAATATAATGTTCCCATGTTATAAGGCTTTGCTCTACGTTGCGCTTCAATGCCTTTTGTAATGCCGTAGGCTTGCAACAGCTGACTCATATACACATAATCCTCTGGGTTTTCAGGCACAGGAAAATCGCGTTGCATGTACTCTTCAATAATCTGAAATCCTCTAGAATGTTTTTGATGATTTTTGAAACTATCAGAATTAATTTCAATTGAATCACTTTGATTAATATATCGTATCGTTTCATAACTTGGAAACGACTGAAACCCAAACTCGCTCATAAAACGAGGAACGTTTTCATCGAGATGTTCAAAGGGGTAGCCATCATGCCAAATCCACCAATCGTGTGCATCGCCTTCGGTTTTGTATTTAGGATTGCCTCGGCCGTATTTTGGTGAACTTTCCCAATAATCCGTATCGGTTAATTGCGAAACCGTATTTGGTAGAATAGAATCAAAGACCTTTAAATAATTGTTCCAAATCTCTTCTTTTTCAGCTTCACTTCTATTGGCTTGCCAGCCCCAACGATGCCAACCTTCTGAGTTTTCGTTATTGCCACACCATAACGCAATTGACGCGTGATTTCTTAGTCTTTTGACATTGTCACTCGCTTCTTGTTGTACATTCTCCAAAAAATTATCATCGCCAGGATACATGGCACAAGCAAACATAAAATCTTGCCAAACGAGGATACCCTTTTCGTCACATAAGTCATAAAACACATCATTTTCATAAATGCCTCCTCCCCAAACTCTGAGCATATTCATATTGGCATCCACGACATCATTCAACAATTTCTCATAATCGTCGTCCTTGACTTTATTTTGAAAACTGTGTTGCGGAATGTAATTGGCACCTTTGGCATATACTGGCACATCATTAACTTTGAAATAAAAGGATTCACCGATGCTGTCTTTTTCAGTTATTAGTTCAATAGTTCTTAAACCCTTTTTTACCGATATGCTATCTAGAATTTTTTTATCGTCTTTAACGATAACTTTTATATTATATAAATAAGGTTCACCTAGATTGTGTGGCCACCATAGTCTTGGATTTTTAATTTCAAAATTGAAAAATAATCCGAAATTTTTAGTCATTTCTAAGTCGTGTGTACCTATTAAGTCACCATTCAGATAGTAATCTGCAAAGAGATTCTCTTGATCAAAACCCTCATAATCCATATGACTCTCTAGTCGAGCAATTGAATCATTCAACACATTTTGAATAACCTCAATATTTCGAATTCTAAAATCATTCCAAGCCACCATTTTAATAGGTCGCCAAATTCCACTCGTATTCAGTTTCGGTCCCCAATCCCAACCGTATTGGAATTGTGCCTTTCGGGTAAAAATGCGATTGCCTTCGGGTAACTCATAGGGCAGCTTTTCTTTCTCAACTTCTTCGAATTTTGAAGTGTTTTCAAACAGAATTCGAAGTTCATTTTGTTCATTTAAGAATTGCTTGACATCAACTTTCCATTCTCGAAAAGCATTGTTCGCTTTTAGGATTAGGCTGTCATTTAAATATACTGAAGCATAGGTGTCAAGACCTTCAAAATTGAGTTCAATTTTTTCCTTTTCAAGTGTTTCCTCTTCGATAGAAAATATGGTTTTGTATTCCCAATCGGCTTCGGAAACCCACTGCACTTTTTCTTCGTTATTGCCAATGAATGGGTCTTCAATAAGGTCGTGGTCTAATAAATCTGAAAACACATTTCCAAGAACGGTTGCAGAATGCCATACCGAATCTGTTGTTTTTTTGAATTGCCAATTGTTATTAAGCTCAATTGTTACTGGCACATCGTGTTTTGGTTGACAGCCAAAGCAAATTAGAATCAATAAAATAAAGCTATATCGCATCTAAAATGGCTTTAATTTTTTGAGGGTCTGAAACGGTTAAGTGTGCAGAAAACATAGAATTTCCTCGTTCTATAATCGTTGAAGCTGACGCATGAAATTCCTTTAAACCAGCTTGTTTAAATTTAAGTGCATTTTGAGAATTAACGCCACCTCCTGCTAAAATTGTGATTCTTCCGTTTGCGATGTCGTTGAGTTCCTTTAGCAATTCCAGCCCTTCCTCAGCAGTTTTTTGTTGACCAGAAGTCAGCACACGATGTACTCCTAGTTCTATAAGACGCTCTAGGGCTACTTTCGGATTTTTAACCTCATCAAAGGCACGATGAAACGTAAACTCCAATGGTTTAGACAGTTCTACCAATTCTTTTGTTCTTTCAATATCAATGTTTTTATCGTCTTTTAAAACACCCGACACCATTCCTGCGCAACCTAATTCCTTGCATACCTCAATATCATGTTTCATGATTTCAAATTCATCTTTTGAATACATAAAGTTTCCTCCTCTAGGCCGAATCAACACAAATACCGGAATGTTAAAATGTTCTATGACTTGTTTTAATAATCCATAAGATGGTGTGATTCCTCCAACACTCAATTCCTGACATAGTTCTATGCGATGCGCTCCTGCTTTTTGAGCATTTTTTGCCGATTGGTATGAGTTGGCGCAGATTTCTAGTTTCATGTTTTTACTGTCATTCCTGCGAAGGCAGGAATCTAATTATTATAAATTTCAAAGTGGATTCCTGCCTTCGCAGGAATGACAATCGTCTCGTCACTTCGAGTGATTCCGATTTTTATCGGAATTGTATCGAGAAGCAATTCTAAATGTTCTCGATACACCACGGTTTTGGTGTGGCATTCGAACTGACGTATCAATTCACAATTATCTCATCAATAAACGTCCATGCTTTATTACCAGCACCTTGTTTTCCTTCTGGGATTGTACCGTAATTTGGAATTTTAAAATAAATGTATCGACTAATTACATCAGCTTTAATTTTTATTGGTATAATTTTTTTATCCAAAATAGGGATTTCAGCTTTAGAGTCTAAACCATGATTTTGAAATCCAAATTCAAATTCTTTTGGCGCATAAATCCATTGACCATTGCCATTATAAAATCGTGTTTCAATAGAATTGACTTCCATTTCTTTGCCCAAATCAATCGTAATCTCTATATCCTCTCCCCAAAATCCTAACCACTCTTTATCTCCATAACGCGAATCACTTCCGCTAATACCATTAATCAGACCTTCTGCACCACTACCAGAATACGCTTTATGCGGTTCTTTATCAATGGTGATTTTTGCTCCCACAGCTTTATGAAAATTAATGTTTTGACTGAATGTTTTTCCGAGTTGTTTTTTCTCTTTAAAAACGGCTGCCTTAATGATAGTGCTTTCTGTAATTGGAATTTTGGATTCGTAGTCCATGGATTTTAAATCGGGCTCACTGCCATCCAAAGTATAATGAATGGTTTTTCCTTCTGTAAACGTTTCTAACTCATAAAAGGTATTGGTTGCTGAGCTTGTCGAAGTACCTTCAATCTCATACAAATGATTAGCATAATTAATATCCAAAGCGTCCAATCGCTTGTGAAACGTCTCTAATCGTGATACAAAATCCACGTAGTTTTTATTTTCGGGTTTTGACCAAACGACCTCGCTCATGGCAAGTATTCTTGGGAAAGCCATATACTCCACCTGGTCTTCGGTTGGCATATATTCTGTCCAAACATTGCCTTGCGCACCTAACACATATTTTGATTCTTCTTCTGTTAATTCTTCCGGAATGGGATTAAATCCATACACTTTTTCCAATGGTAAAAAACCACCAATGGCCAAAGGTTCGTCTTCATTCTCAGATTGGTAATAATCGAAATAACAATGTGATGTTGGTGTCATGACGACATTGTGCCCAGCTTTTGCTGCTTCTACCGCTCCACTCGTACCTCTCCATGACATTACTGTAGCATTTGGTGCAAGACCACCTTCCAAAATTTCATCCCAACCGATGATTTGTCGGCCTTTGGAATTCAAATATGTTTCCATTTTAGTAATGAAATAACTTTGTAATTCGTGTTCGTCTTTTAGGCCTTCTGTTTTAATTAACGCTTGACAATGTTCACAATTTTTCCAACGTGTTTTTGGCGCTTCGTCACCACCAATATGAATGTATGTACTCGGAAACAATTCTAAAACTTCATCCAAAACGTCTTCCAGAAAAGTGAACGTCTTTTCATTCGGACAATAAATGTCCTCAAAAACGCCCCATTTTGTGGCAACTTCAATTTGCTCACCTGTACAGCCTAACTCAGGATAAGCTGCAATGGCTGCTTGTGCATGGCCTGGCATTTCAATTTCTGGGATTACCGTTACAAAACGTTTTTTAGCATAAGCGACAATATCCTTAATTTCGTCTTGGGTGTAAAATCCGCCGTATTTTTTTCCGTCAAATTGATGTGGTTGATCGCTATAATGACCAATCAGCGTTTCATCTCTGTAAGCAGCAACTCGCTGTAATTTTGGATATTTTTTAATCTCAATTCGCCAGCCTTGGTCGTCTGTTAGGTGCCAGTGAAAGGTGTTCATTTTTAACATAGCCAAGGCATCGATATATTTTTTAATAAATTCAACTGAGAACATATGCCGAGACACATCCAGGTGCATGCCTCTATATTGAAATTGTGGATAATCCCTTATTATAGTTGCTGAAATAGCGATCCCCTTTTGTCCTGCGGACATCTTCCCAAAAGGGGAAAGTTTGCCAGTTTCTAAACCAACTGGAAGCAACTGTCTTAAACTTTGTACTGCATAAAATGCGCCCTGAGCAGTGGCAGCATTAATTTCTATATGTATTGGATTGACTTCAATCGTGTAACCTTCAGGATTTGAAATGGTGGAATCCTTTACAAAATTAATTCTGTTTTCGACTCCCTTTGCTCTTTTCAATCCTGGTTTTAGAAATTCTGTTAGAAAATTTCCAGCAACACTAAATTCATCTTCAAAATGGATAGTTGTTTCAGAAGACAACACAAACTGACCATCTCTAAATTCTTGATTTACAGGTGCAGGAATTAGCAATGCCTTGGCTGTTTCAACTTCATTTTCAACACAACCAAAAATGAAGACTGATAAAAGTAAAACGAAGGCAATTTTCTTGAAATGCATTTTAGTATATTAGTTGCATTAAAATTAGCAATCTTTTGAAGAATCCTAAACTTATTTCGGCTTTCGTTGCCATCGCTCTCTTTTTTAGTTGCGAAAAAACAATAGAAACTCCATCAGCCGAAAAAGACCAACCGCTCATAAATTACGTCAACACATTCATCGGAACTGGAGGTCACGGACACACATATCCTGGAGCAACGCTGCCTTTTGGTATGATGCAACTAAGTCCAGATACTCGTTTGGAAGGTTGGGATGGTTGCTCTGGCTACCATTACACAGACGAATATATTTACGGTTTTTCGCATACACATCTTAGCGGAACAGGTATTAGCGATTATGGTGATGTGCTTTTAATGCCAACAAACGAAACCAATTTTAACAATGGTACAGATGGTAAAAAAGGGTATCGTGCGCACTTTAGTCATGATAATGAATTTGCAGAACCAGGTTACTATAAAGTGCATTTAGACTCAACAAATATTGATGTAGAATTAACAGTATCGTTGCGCAGCGGAATACATAAATACCAATTTCCTTCTGCTGAAAATCAATTTGTGATTCTAGATTTGATGCATCGCGATAAGGTCTTGGATGCAAAAATTAAAAAGATCTCAAATACTGAAATAGTGGGTTACAGACACTCCGAAGCTTGGGCAAAAGACCAACGCTTATTCTTTGCTATAAAAACATCGCATCCGTTTGATGACCTATTACAATCACCTCCAAAAACCGGAATGCCTGGCGCAAGACGATCGTCACTAAAATTTAAGAATCTCGACAATGAACCTGTTTATATTAAAGTTGGTATTTCTGCTGTTGATATTGAAGGTGCTCGTAAAAATTTAGAAGCAGAAATCGGAAACAAAGATTTTGAAACCGTTAAAAAGGAAGCCCAAGACTATTGGGAAACCCAACTTGAAAAAATTGTAATCGAGTCGAATGATTTAGACAAGAAAACCAATTTTTACACAGCACTCTATCACACCATGCTCGCACCAAATCGTTATCAAGATGTGGATGGTCGTTACAGAGGCATGGACCTAGAAATTCATAATGCCGATTTTGACTACTACACGGTCTTTTCACTTTGGGACACTTACAGAGCTGCACATCCACTTTACACCATAATTGAACAAGAAAGAACCAACCATTTTATCAATACATTTTTAGCGAAATATGATGAAGGTGGCATTATGCCAATGTGGGATTTGGCCGGCAATTATACCGATTGTATGATTGGCTATCATGCTGTGCCTGTGGTCGCAGATGCATATTTAAAAAGCATCAGAGATTATGATGTTGAAAAAGCTTTTGAGGCGATGAAACATTCGGCGACACGCGATAAATTTGGGTTAGAAGCCTATAAAACATATGGTTTTATACCTGTAGATGAAGAAAGTGAATCCGTTTCCAAAACTTTGGAATATGCCTATGACGATTGGACCATTGCGCAAATGGCAAAAGACATGGGCAAAACTGAAGATTATAAAACCTACATTCAACGTGCGCAGTATTACAAAAATGTGTTTGACCCAGAAACTAAATTTATGCGAGGTCGTTTTAGGAATACATGGTTTGCCCCTTTTGACCCTTATGAGGTGAACTTTAATTATACCGAAGCTAATTCGTGGCAATACAGTTTTTATGTGCCTCAAGATGTTTCAGGATTTATAAATCTTTTGGGTGGCAAAGATGAATTGGAAGCACAATTAGACGAATTGTTTTCGGCAAAGACAGAAACTTCGGGTAGAGACCAGTCCGATATCACAGGTTTAATTGGGCAATATGCACATGGAAACGAGCCTAGTCATCATATGGCTTACCTCTACAATTTTGTAAATAAACCTCACAAAACACAAGAAAGAGTCCATCAGATTTTAACTGAATTATATAAAAATGATCCTGATGGAGTTTCTGGAAATGAAGATTGCGGGCAAATGAGTGCATGGTATGTGTTGAGTTCAATGGGATTTTATTCGGTAACACCTGGTAGTAACGAATACATCATTGGCACGCCTCTTTTTGACAAAGCCACGATTAACCTTGAAAACGAGAAGCAATTCAACATTACTGCTAAAAATGTGAGCGATATCAACAAATACGTTGAATATGTGTATTTGAATGGAAAAAATCTAGACCGAACCTACATTATGCATGAGGAAATAATGAATGGTGGTACATTGGAATTTAAAATGACGGACAATCCAGCAGTATGGGGAAGCCGAGAAGGCCAAGAGCCAAAAACGGAAATTACCGAACATCTCATCTTACCATCGCCATATATTGAAAAAGGGGACATTACATTTCGAGGTGAAACTGAAGTGGTTTTAAATACTTCAGAACAAGATGCAAAAATCTACTACGCTGTAAATGATGAGGAGTTCAAAATTTATAAAGAACCATTTAAAATTTCAGAAGAGGCAAAAGTAAAGTTGTATTCAGAAAAAGGCGATTTAAAAAGTCCGGTCTTAACAACACCCTTTTACAAAATTGACCCAAACCTCAGCATTACTTTAGAAAGTGAGTTTGCCAATCAATATTCCGCTGGAGGCAATGATGCACTGATTGATGGCATTAGAAGTACGAAAAATTATAGAACAGGTAGTTGGCAAGGTTATCATGATACCGATCTGGTGGCGACTGTAGATTTAGGTTCTCAAAAAGAAATTTCTACTGTTAGTGTTAACTTTCTACAAGACCAAGGCGCATGGATATTTTATCCTACTGAAGTACAATGTCTGGTTTCAAAAGATGGTAAAAATTATACCGCTCTAACAACTCAAAAAATTGATGCCTCAAAACAAAATTGTGAACTTGAAATTAAAACTGTAGAATTTAAAATTCCAAAGACAGAATATAAATACGTAAAAATCATTGCTAAGAAATTAGGCGAGCTACCCGAATGGCATTTGGGTTACCCGATGGATGGTCGTAGCTGGATTTTTGTGGATGAAATTTCGATTAGATAATTATGGCATTTAACGCATTAGTTCCCACATTAGAAGTTGAAAATATGGATGAGACCATAGCGTTTTATGAGTCTTATTTGGATTTTAAATGTGTAAGTCGTGAAGAAAACCACTGGGCATTTATAAAAAAAGATGATGTTGAAATTATGTTATCCTCTCGTTTTAACAAAGATGAATTTCCGAAGACAGTCTTTACAGGTGGGTTGTATATTTACGTCGATGATATTGATGTGATTTGGCAAATTCTAAAGGATAAAGTGGATATTAGCTATCCTTTAGAAAATTTTGAATACGGCATGCGAGAATTCGCCATTTATGATAATAATGGATATCGCATACAATTCGGTCAAGAACTAGAAACTAACTAATAATTAAGAAATAATGAGCAATCAAAACAACAAATCTGCATTAGCAACCTTAGTGACGGTGTTTTTTTTCTGGGGATTTATTGCAGCCTCTAATGGAGTATTTATTCCGTTTTGTAAAACCTATTTTAATATAGACCAGTTTCAGTCGCAACTAGTGGATTTCGCATTTTACGGTGCATACTACATAGGCGCTTTACTGCTATTCATTATGTCTGGTTCCATTAAAAAAGACATTATGAATAATTGGGGCTATAAAAATGGGATTATCTATGGTTTATTACTTTCAGCAATTGGAGCCTTTGTCATGTATCCTGCAACTGCTGGTGCTGAGCAAGGCCAAACAAATGTGTTTTATTTAGTACTAATAGCCTATTTTATTGTGGCATTGGGTTTCTCTTTACAACAAACTGCAGCCAATCCCTTCGCCATTGCGTTAGGTGATCCTAAAACAGGTTCGCATCGTTTAAATTTGGCTGGAGGCATCAACTCATTCGGAACAACCATTGGACCTATTGTAGTGAGCTTGGTGATATTTGGTTCCGCATCTTGGAGTACAGATGAATTAGCAACTATGATTTCCAATAACGAAATTTCATTGGTAACCGTACAAAGCCTTTATTTAGGTGTAGGTGCGTTGTTTTTGGTTGCAGCAGCCCTATTTTACTTTTCAAAAAAGTTGCCTGCTCTAAAATCGGAAACAGTATTTGAACCAGCCAATAAAGCACGAAATTTATTAATCATATTAACTCTCATCATTGTAGGTTGCTTTGGTTACATCTTTAGCACCTACGCAGAAGGTACTGCAGCAACCGAGAGCGTAGAGGAGACAAGATTGATTGTTTTGTTTGTTGCACTCTTTGCTGTTATAGCCGCAGTTTTTATAGCCAATAGTAGTGCCAAGAAAAACGCCACGGGTTGGGGAGCGATGAAATATCCGCAATTGGTCCTGGGCATGCTAGCGATTTTTATGTACGTTGGTGTAGAAGTGACCATAGGCAGTAATTTGGGCGAACTCTTAAAACAAGATGTTGATGGAACAGGCTCAAACTTATTGGGCTTGCCTGTATTGAACGATTCGCAACTTGGTATTTATATTTCTATGTATTGGGGCGGATTGATGATTGGCCGTTGGGTTGGCGCCATAACGGTTTTTAATCCAAGTAAAGGTTTGAAAAAAGTATTGCTGATTTTGGTACCTTATGTAGCATTTGGAGTTATTCTTGCCGTGAATTACATTGCTGGCAATGAATTCTCAAGTAAAGAAATTCTATTTTTTGCTATCTGTATTGCAGTACAGATTGCCGGTTTCTTTATCGCTAAGGACAATCCCGTGCAAACACTTAAAGTATTCAGTTTATTAGGTGTTATTGCTATGCTAATTGGCTTATTCTCATCTGGAAACGTAGCATTATTCGCCTTTTTATCTGGAGGTTTATTCTGTTCAATTATGTGGCCTTGTATCTTTACCTTGAGTATTGCAGGTCTCGGAAAATATACGTCTCAAGGTTCGGCGTTTTTAATTATGATGATTCTCGGTGGAGCTATCATTCCGCCTGTACAAGGAAAATTGGCTGATGTGTTTACGATTCAATCATCGTATTGGATTGCTGTAGGCTGTTTTGTTTATTTGTTGTTTTACGCGTTTAGGACGAAAACCGTTTTGGACAAGCAAGGTGTGGAATATTAAATTCGATTAACTTCAGGGTTAAAATTTTAAAGATCCTGAAATAAATTCAGGATGAAATGAAACGAAGAAAATTTATAAAAAATACGGCATTATCCGGAGCAGGATTAGCAGTTGGATCAACTCTAGTAGGTTGTATTGATAACGAATCCAAAGAGATTAAATCTATTACAGCTTCAAACATAAAAGCAAGTTTACCATTAGTTATTGCCACTTGGGATGTTAAAGAGGCTACAGCCAAAGCCATGGAAGTCTTGCAAGCAGGTGGCAATGCGCTCGATGCTGTTGAGCAAGGTTGTAGAATTGAGGAAGCCAACGAAAAAGGACAATCGGTTGGCAAAGGTGGTTTACCTGACAGAGATGGAAATGTTACTCTAGATGCTTGCATTATGGATAAACACGGTAACTGTGGCTCAGTGGTCTATCTTCAAAATATAACACATGTAGTTTCCGTAGCCAGAAAGGTTATGGAAGATACACCTCATGTGATGCTGGCTGGTGAAGGCGCCAAACAATTTGCACTTTCATATGGCTTTAAGGAAGAAAATTTGTTGACAGAAGCTTCAAAAGAAGCTTGGGAAAAATGGAAGGTTGAAGCCAAATACAAACCTATTATCAATATTGAAAACCATGATACTATTGGTATGCTTGCCATTGATAAAAATGGAGATATTTCTGGCGCATGTACCACCAGTGGCTTAGCTTACAAAATGGGAGGCCGTGTTGGTGACTCACCTATCATTGGTTCTGGTTTATTTGTAGATAACGAAATTGGTGCTTGTGTGGCAACAGGTTTAGGCGAAGAAGTGGTTAAAACAGTTGGCAGCTTTTTAGTGGTAGAACTGATGCGCCAAGGCAAATCTCCACAAGAAGCCTGTGAGGAAGCCATTGGTAGAATCGTCAATAAACCTAATAGTAATTATAAAGACTTTCAGGTTGGGTATATTGCAGTTAACAAGCGAGGAGAAACTGGTCATTATTCCATTCATCAGTATTTTAGCATGACTAAATTTCAGGATGGTGTTAATGAGCAAATTCAGTCCGATTTTTACAATAAAGTTTAAAACCACTTTACAGTTAGCCTAGCTATTTTTTCTTTCAAACTAGTATAAGGTGGAAAAAGTAAAGTCACTGGTCCAGACGCATAACGTTTTAACACAGCACGTTCATTAGAAAAAGCTTTAAAACTATAAAATCCATGAGCTTTACCAATACCGCTACTATTACTACCTCCAAATGGCAAATGATGATTAGAAAATTGAATTCCATTAGCATTAATGCATGTTGTTCCTGCTCTGGTATTATCAATAATATAGTTTGTAAAAGATTTTGACTTAGAGTATACGTATAGCGCTAGTGGTTTATCCTTATCTTTAAGATAATCAATAATCTCTTCTTTATTATCATAGGTTTTAATTGGTAAAATTGGTCCAAAAATCTCTTCGCTCATTAAAAGAGACTCCTGTTTTAAATTTGATATTACAGCCGGACCAATAAATAGGTCTTCTTCATTATTCTCACCTCCTATAATAAATTCAGCTCCGTGAGTTTTAGCTTCATCAAGATAAGACTTAAGCCTATTGAAATTTTTACTACTAATGATTCTGCCGTAACTATTAGATTTTGAAGTATCGAAACCGTAAAATTCATTTAGATATTGCTTATAATGGGTTATAAAGGAATTTAAAATCTTCTCTTGTACAAATACATAGTCTGGTGCGATACAGGTTTGTCCGCAGTTAAAGTGTTTTAACCAAGCTACCGTTTTTGCTGCTAATTTTATATCAACATTTTTATCTATTATAACAGGTGATTTCCCTCCAAGTTCAAGAGTTACAGAAGTTAAATGCTTTGCGGCAGCTTTCATTACTATTTTTCCAACAGGTATTGAACCTGTAAAAAAGATATGATTAAAGGGAAGTTTTAATAAATTTTGAGCTGTCTCAACATCTCCTTGTACTAATACAACCTCATCTTCATTAAATAAGTCCTTTACTATAGTTGCCATTAGCTCAGAACAATGCGATGAAATTTCAGAAGGCTTTATAATTACAGTATTTCCAGCAGAAATTGCCGCCACAAGAGGTGAAAAGGTTAGATTTATAGGGTAATTCCAAGGAGACATAATAAGGCAAACACCCTTGGGTTCGTACTTAACCCAAGACTTTGTACCTAATAGTACAATATCTGTTTTCACCTTTTGTTTCTTTAACCAACGATGCAGATTAGACTTAGCATGTTTGATTTCTTTTATGATAAGATAGACAGCTACTAAGTCTGATTCTACAATAGGTCTTTTTAAATCTTTATATAAAGCCTTTTTGATTTGTTCTCTATAGGTTACCTCAATAGCATGTTGCAAAGCATTGAGTTTCCTTTTTCTCTCTTTAATAGTGCTTTGTGCTATTTTGTATTGATTGTTCTTTTGCGCTGAGAACAATTCAAAATATGGATTGTCTTTGTAATCTTTCATTTTCGTTGTTTACCGTCAAAGTGATTTGCAATTGTGCATTTCATCGATATATTGTGTATGGCACTGTATTTCATCTAAAACATAAGGTTTTTTATCCTAAAGATCAACAGTTTTAAAGGGCTCTAAGCTCACTTTATGCATTTCGTCGATGTTTTTGACTAACAAATGTCAGTTATCTAATTATCGCCTTGTTTCGTCCAAAAATTTCGCCCATAATAAATATCTAACGTTTCTTTGAACCGAAGTTAAAACAAAACAATTTAACACTCATGAAAAAAAGTTTATTCATATTATTATTCTTAACATTATCTCTAGCAGGATATGCTCAGCAAGATGTTGTTAGCAATATGGATACTGAACTTGTTGAGACTGTTAAAGCTGAAAAGCCTGAAGCTAAGAAAACTACTCTTTCAGCTAAGATTAAGGCTAAAGTGATTAGAATTAATCACAAAAAAAGTAACGAGATCATAAGTATTAAAGCTTACAGAAAAAGTCTTCAAATTAAAGTTAAGACTGTTAAGCTTTGCTAATTAATATGCTATTAACTAACGAAAAAGCCGAAACTTTTGTTTCGGCTTTTTTAATTGTATTAATCCACTAAATGCAGTTCGCCTTTCGTTTCTTTCTCTTTCAGTTCTTTAACCAGATCTAATGCATCTGGTATTACATCACTACATAATATAATCAAAGATCCTTTTACGGCATTTTTAACCGCATACTTTATGGCCTCACTTTCAGAAGGGATAATGGTTGTTTTTTTGTTAGGGTCTTTCATCTTTATACCATCATTCAACATCTTAATCAACTCTTCTTCTGTTTTACCTCGCAAACGTTTATCCTGACGAATGATGATTTCATCAAACATTTCAGCAGCTATAGATCCCATTTCATTATTGTCTTCAACACGTCTGTCTCCAATTCCCGCTATGATCCCAACTTTAACCGTTGCATCAAGTTCATCTATAAACTTTTGCAGTGCTCGCATTCCTGCTGCATTATGTGCATAATCCAAGAGAATACTAAAGTCATTGAACTTAAATAAATTCAATCGTCCGGGAGTTTGTGAAGCAGATGGTATAAAAGTTTCCAGTCCTGCTTTCATATCTTCAATACTGATACCCTGAACATGTGCTGCTAAAATACCAGCTAACACATTCTGAATCATAAATTTTGCCTTCCCGCCATAAGTTAACGGAATATTTTCCGCTCTCATGATGCGCATTTTCCACTCTCCTCTACAAATAGTTACATAACCGTTTTCATAAACTGCAGTAATACCATTAAGGCGTTGTAGCGCTTTTATTCTTGGGTTATTTTCATCCATTGAGAATAATGCTACATTACACTCAACACTTCGCCTCATATCGTACACCAAATCGTCGTCAGCATTTAAAATGGCATAACCATCTGGTAAAACGGTTTCAGGAATGACCCCTTTAACTTTGGCTAATTGCTCAATGGTATGAATCCCTTTTAGTCCTAAATGATCTGCAGCAACGTTTGTTACAATACCAACATCACACTTTTTAAAACCAAGACCAGCTCTTAACAGTCCACCTCTAGCACATTCCAACACCGCAAAGTTGACCGTTGGATCCTTTAAAACAAATTCTGCACTAGCAGGACCAGTACAATCACCTGTCATTAAAAGTCTATTCTGAATATATACACCATCACTCGTGGTATAACCTACACGATAGCCTTTCATTTTAGCTATATGAGCAATTAATCGCGATGTAGTGGTTTTACCATTAGTGCCTGTAATTGCTATTATTGGGATACGACCAGTATCGCCTTGCGTTGGAAATAGTTTATCTATAACAGGAGCAGCCACATTACGAGGTAAACCTGTTGTTGGTGCCAAATGCATTCTAAATCCTGGGCCAGCATTCACCTCCAACACTGCACCACCAGTTTCTGATAATGGTTTGGTAATATCGGTGGTCATAATATCAATACCACAAATATCTAAATCAATGATTTTTGAGATTCGCTCTGCCATACTCACATTCGCAGGATGGATAATATCAGTAATATCTTCAGCAGTACCTCCAGTACTTAAATTGGCCGTATCTTTTAGAATCAGTCGTTCACCATCTGCTAAAACAGAATCTAAGGTATAGCCTGCATCCTTAATAATAGTTTTGGTAAGGTCGTTAACCGTGATTTGAGTCAACACATTCTCATGTCCATAACCACGTCGTGGATCTCTATTGACTTCATCGATTAATTCTTGTACAGTTGATTTTCCATTTCCAACCACATGAGCTGGAGTACGGATAGCACCTGCAACCAATTTATTATTTATAACAAGTAATCTATAATCGTCTCCAGTGATAAATTTCTCTACTATAATGGCTCCGCTACGCGAACTTTCTTTTGCTTGTCTAAACGCTTCGAGCGCATCATCGTAATTATTAATATTAACCGTAATACCACGACCATGATTACCATCAATGGGCTTTATAACCAAAGGGTAACCCACATAACGACATGCTTCCTCTAAACTGCGTTCGCGACGGATAATGTCTCCTTTAGGTACTTCGACCTCAGCTTGCTCCAATAGATATTTCGTATCCTCTTTATCACACGCCAATTCCACACCGATACTACTCGTTTCACTGGTAACCGTTGCCTGAATTCGCTTTTGATTGGCTCCATAACCCAATTGGCAAAGCGAATATTTATTAAGTCTAATCCATGGAATACCTCTAGATTCAGCTTCCTCAACTATAGAGCCCGTACTTGGTCCAAGACGCTCTTTTTCCCTTAGCTCACGCATGTGCTGAATATCGTCCTCCATATCATAATCCTCACCTTTAATCAAGGCTTCACAGATATCCACAGAAACTTTTGCGGCATAACGACCGACGCTTTCTTCAATATAGGAAAATACGACATTATAAACGCCTTTTTCGCCATAATCTCTTGTACGACCAAAGCCTGTATCCATACCTGCAAGGGTCTGAATTTCGAGAGCGATATGTTCAATGATATGGCCCATCCACGTGCCTTCTTTTACACGCTGAAAAAAACCACCTGGCTCACCAACCGAACAACGATGGGAGTGCATGCTTGGAAACATTTCCGTAAGTCGCTCATAAAAACCAGGCACCTTGTTAGATGGATAATCTTCCATAGCGCCCAAGTCCAGAACCATTACAATTAGCTTATGTCGTCTTACGGACCAATAGTTTGGTCCTCGCATGGCATTAATACTTCTTATCTCCATTTATAGTTGGTTTTGTTAGTTTTTAAGAGTGAAAGATTATAAATATAAGACATTCCAATAGAAAATTTGACTTATTTTTGCTCAATATTTTTAGATAAAAACTATGCAGAAGAATAAGGGGACATTAATACCTATAGGCGGAAATGAAGATAAAGGTATTGAAGATGACGAAATGTACACTTTAGACTTTATTGATGAAGGAATCTTGTCCCATGTGGTGAGAGAAGCTGGTGGAATTGATGCTAATATTGTCGTTATTCCTACAGCGTCTAGTATTCCTGTTGAAGTTGGTGAAAATTACCTAACAGCCTTTTCTACCCTAGGTTGCAAAAATATAGACGTATTGGATATTAGATCTAAAGAAGATTCTGAAACCGAAAACGCTATTGCTCTCATAAAAAATGCTGACTGTGTTATGTTTTCTGGAGGTGACCAGTCTAAAATAGCTAATAAAATTGGTGGCTCAACTATTCATAAAATTCTATTGGATCGTTACAAAAACGAAAAAGGTTTTGTAATTGCTGGTACAAGTGCTGGTGCAATGGCAATGGCTAAAGAAATGGTAGCTGGAGGAAGTGCTGCGGAGTCTTTTGTTAAAGGTGCTGTTAAAATGTACAAGGGTTTGGGCTTAATTCCAGAACTCATTATAGATACACATTTTATAAGAAGAGGACGATTTGGTCGTATTTCTGAAGCTGTGGCACAATTCCCAAAACTTATTGGATTAGGTTTAGCAGAAGATACAGGTTTGATAATTAAGAATAATCGTTTTGAAGTTATCGGCTCTGGAATGGTGATTGTTTTTGACGGTAGAAAAATAAAACACAACAACCATAGCGTCTTGCAAGAAGGAACTCCAATGTCACTTACAAATATGAAAACCCATATTTTATCCAACGGTGACCGTTTCAATATTAAGAATCAAAAGATTGAAATATTACCGATTGAGGCTCCTTTTATTTAGCTTTAAAATCCTTATTTCCAAGATGTTTTACTTCCACTATTTATAGATTGAAATCTCTTCTTTTCCATCCGAAGATTTACAAGCTCTGTACATTCCCTCTGTATTAAAAGGCATAGCGATATTCCCTTTGGTATCTACCGCAATAAGACCACCATCACCATTAATTTCGAGGATACGTTTATTAATCACTTCTTCTGAAGCCTCTTCCAAACTCATGCCTTTATGTTCCATTAAGCACGAAACATCGTAAGCCACAACTCCTCTAATAAAAAACTCACCACTACCAGTACAACTTACCGCACAGGTTTTGTTATTGGCATAATTACCAACACCAATCATGGGCGAATCACCAACGCGTCCCCATTTTTTGTTGGTCATACCACCAGTTGAAGTTGCAGCAGCAATATTTCCATTTTGGTCACAGGCTACAGCACCAACGGTTCCGAATTTTCCGTCTTTCTTTACGCTATGGTCTAACTGAAACGTATCACTATCTTTAATACCTTGCCACTGCTTGTATCTTACTTCGTCGTAAAAGTATTCCGGTGATTCTATACCATAACCTTGCTCTTCAGCAAATTTCATGGCACCTTCACCCGCCAAAAACACATGGTAACTATTATCCATCACATCTCTTGCCAAGGATACTGGATTTTTAATTCCTGTTACCAATGATACTGCTCCAGCATTCAGGGTTTTACCGTCCATTATGGCAGCGTCCATTTCGTGCGTGCCTTCTGCCGTAAAAACAGAACCTTTGCCTGCATTGAATAATGGTGTATCTTCCAATAACTTTACAGCGACTTCAACAGCATCAGTAGCTGTACCTCCCTTTTCCAAAATTGCAAAACCTGCATCTCTGGCATTTTTTAGAGCATCTTTATATTTTGCCTCTAAGGCTTGAGTCATTAACCCTTTTACCAATGTCCCAGCTCCTCCATGGATGGCTATTGAGAATGTGTTGTCATTCATATAAAATAAATTATTGCCAAAAATAAGCCTTGAAAATTATATCCAAGTAGCTTTTAAAAAAATTCACAAGTGATGTAGCATATTTTGTAATTAATCGTAAGTATTTCCTTATGAATTTTAGAATTTGTATTTTAGTATGAGACTATTAATCTACAATGAACAAGAACACTTACGCTTATTTTAGATTAAGTAACACTAACCTTTCCCTACTCTTATGTTTAGTCAGCTTAATTTCTAGTGCTCAAAACTTAAATTTTTCTCATTTAGGTTTGGACGAAGGTTTACCACAAGAGACCATTCATTGTATAGATAAAGATAAAAACGGCTTTATATGGCTTGGTACTTCAGATGGTGCGGTACGTTATGATGGACATGATTTTTTTGTGCCTCAGCCAGATGCAAATTCAGGTCTTGATATTGCTGGTTATCGTATTGGAACCATACTAGCTAAGGACAACTTTGTGTATGTTGGCACAGGTCAAAATGGCTTAATTCGTTATGATATTTATAATGAGTCCATTGTTCAGGTCGGTGATACCAATACCAACTGTACAAGACTGATTGCATACAATGATTTTATTTTGGCAGCTTTTTATAATAATGGTGTAGCTATCATTGACCAATTTGGTACTTTTCATAGTAACAATTTTGAAAGGAATTTTCCTAAGAAAATCACTGGCATTGCGGTATATAAAGACATTATTTACGTTGGAACAGACGAAGGCATTATTCATGCTGCAACATTCAATACCAATAACGATTCTGGTTATGACCTCTTTTTTGAACCCATTGCCAATCTTAATACCCCAATCAACAATCTTAAAACGTTAAGCAATAATCTTTGGGTAACTACAGATTCTGGAATATTTAAATTTTCTGAAGAAAAAAATGAGTTTGAATCTATTGGAATTATTGAAAGTGGAAACACGGTCCTCCTCAACACCAATACCTTGGCCTATCACAACAATACATTTTATATTGGCACAACCTCTGATGGACTATTGTTAGCAAGCTATACTGATGGTAAACTTGATGTAAAACAACATTATATCGCTGATAAAAAATATGATGCTTCTACTATTAATTCAGATGGTATCAACGAGCTATTCATTTCAGATGGTTTGTTGTTTATAGGAAATATTAATTTGGATATTACAACTGTTGAAGCTCAAGATGTCTTTGCTCAGCCTACAGATAATTTCAATCTAGATAACCCTTCTGTTTTTGCAGTTTATGATACTGAGGATTATTTGTTTACAGGTTCTTCAAGTGGATTGGTTATTTCTAGTAATTCAGAACCTTCAAAATTCAATGTTCTAACAAATCATAATCGTGTTAGAGGCATTACAAAAGATGATAACAATAATATTTGGTTTGTGACTAATAAAGGGGTTTTTGTGATACAACTTACTGATTTTGATATTGAAAATCCAACAATTCTAAAAGCACCAATTAATCCCAATAATCCATCACAACTACCAGCCGAAAATATGCGGAGCATTTATAAAGATAACTCTGGCAGCATTTGGATTACGACTTTTAATGCTGGATTTTCAAAGTTTGTTGGTAATGTTTCCGAAGGTGATTTTAGATTTAAAAATTACAGCTCAGAAGATTTGGCTTCGGTTTTTACATTATCTATGGTTAAAGATGCTCAGAACAACTATTGGATGAGTACCCAAAAAGGCTTGAGTAAACTCAATTTTGAAAATGATGAATTAGTTGCAGTCAAAAATTATGATGAAACTTTGGGATTAGCGACAAGAGGTGTATTGAGTTCGTTTGTAGATTCTGAAAATACACTATGGGTAGCAAGTCGCAAAGGACTAAATAAATATAATGCTGAAACGGACAGTTTTAAGTCCTATGGAAAACGTGATGGCCTAAGCAACACTTTTGTTTACAATATTAACGAAGACAACTTAGGCAACTTGTGGCTATCAACAAATGGTGGCTTATTTAAATTCAATAAATCAACTGAAGAATTTACCAATTACAATCCAAAAGATGGTGTACAGAGTACCGAGTT
Source organism: Winogradskyella ouciana (assembly GCF_965284585.1). Taxonomy (NCBI): domain Bacteria; kingdom Pseudomonadati; phylum Bacteroidota; class Flavobacteriia; order Flavobacteriales; family Flavobacteriaceae; genus Winogradskyella; species Winogradskyella ouciana. Next base: position 1,505,163 of record NZ_OZ260095.1, on the reverse strand, counting down.
TAATTTGGGCGCAACATTTAAAAACGACACTAACGGTCATTTATATTTTGGCGGCATCAATGGCTTAAATATTTTTGATCCAAAGCGCATCGATGAGCTTGATAAAGAAGGGCGTCTAAAATTTACCAGTCTTAAAATTAAGGATGACTATGTGCTGCCTAAAAACTCCGAAGTGCTTTCAACATCCATAAGCAACACTAGAGAAATCCATCTCAATTATGACGATTTTCCTGTTAATCTCGATTTTTCAGCACTGGATTACCGCCCAAATAGTAATATAAAATACGTCTATAAATTGCTGCCAGATGATACAGATTGGAATACACTAGATAGTAAAAACAATATTCAACTTCTCAACTTATCCTCTAAATCGTACACGCTTCAAATACAGGGAAAGTCTCGTAATGATTTATGGCAAAAACCACCTTTGGAATTAAAAATAAACGTCACTCCACCTTGGTATAAAAGTAATCTAGCCTATCTATCATATCTACTTTTATTTCTAGGGATCGTTTATGCCTTTTACAGAATGAGTCTTCAACGGCAAATCGCTGGACAAGAATCGAAGCGATTACAGGACTTGGATGATTTAAAATCCCGCTTCATTACCAACATAACGCATGAGTTCAGAACACCATTAACCATAATTCTGGGTTATTTGGGTAATTTAAAAGAACGTTTTTCTTCAAAAGATGAAGTTGGCACTTCTTTAGATACCATAGAGCAAAACAGTAATAATTTACTCGACTTGGTCAATCAAATGCTGGATTTGGCAAAGCTTGAGAAAGGACAACTCAACATTCATCTCATTCAAAATGATATAGCTGCTTTTTCATCTCATATAGTAGATAGCTTTAAAAGCATTGCTACTGATAAAGGTGTGAACTTAAAATTCTCAGCCAAACCCGATGAAATCATTATGGATTTTGATGCAGAAAAAATCCGTCAGATTTTGACTAATCTCATTTCAAATGCTATAAAATTTTCGCCTCAGGATTCTGATTTAAATATAAAGCTTCAAAGAATGAATTCTCCAGTGCTTCAAATTGAAGTAGCTGATCAAGGTTATGGTATCTCTAAAGAAGAGTTGCCTTTCATTTTCGATCGTTTTTATCAGGTTGAAAATGCAGAGCATAAGGTTTCTCAAGGCACTGGAATTGGTTTAGCCTTGACTAAAGAATTGGTAGAGTTATTTAATGGAACCATAAATGTCACTTCCGAAATCAATAAAGGAACAAGCTTTACAATTGAATTACCGATAACAAATACAGCAGCCTCAAAAAATATTGAACAAAAAGAGCATCAGATAACCATTGGTACAGTTGTGCCTCAAACAGATGATATTATTGTTGACGATGACGCCAATAGTGTATTGATTGTTGAAGATAATGTTGATATGGCGCGTTACATAGCTTCATGTCTTAAACCAGAATACAAGGTCATCTTTGCCAAAGATGGCAAGGAAGGGTTGGAACTGGCAACTTCTCAAATTCCAGATATCGTTGTTACGGACGTAATGATGCCAATTATGGATGGGTTTGAGTTGACCCAAAAACTGCAATCTGATAACAACACCAATCATATTCCTATTATTATGTTAACCTCTAAGGCGATGCAAGAAGATAGATTGGAAGGTATTACAAGTGGTGCAGATGCTTATTTAACAAAGCCGTTTCAAAAAAAAGAATTGCAATTACGTATGCAAAAGCTTATAGCTAAACGTAAACAATTGCAAGAGCGTTATGCTGTTAACACAATTGTTGAGCAAAAAGTAGAACGCGCTAAACCAAAAGACAAAAACCTTATCTTTTTAAATTCAGTAGTTGATGCTATTCACAAACACTTAGACGATTCTAATTTTGGAGCTACAGAACTTGCTAATTTTTTAGCGATGAGCGACTCACAACTCTACAGAAAGCTAAAAGCAATTTCAAATACCAGTACGGCCATTTTTATAAGAAAAGTACGTTTGGAAAAAGGTAAGAAATTACTTAAAACATCACATTTATCCATTTCTGAAATCGCATATAATGTTGGTTTTAACGATCCAAACTACTTTAGTAAGACCTTTAAAGAGGAATTTGGACAAAGCCCTTCTGGTTTTCGTAACTAAATGAAAATCAGTATTTTTTTCAATATCAGACATAATAGTCCTTGTCATTTTTCTTCATTTTGACAAAATACTCCTTGTTTTTGAAAAAATAATCAAGACCCTTTTTAGGGAGAAATTATAGGTTTGTTAAGCTATTAATCATAACCATTATTTCAGATGAAAACGTCAACACTTCTCGTCTCCCTTTTAATTATTAATTCAAGTTTTTTGGCAGGACATATTTCCATTCAATTGATGGGAAACCTTAATCCTTTTATACTGGGTGGAAGCGAACTTTTTCTTGGCTTAACTTATTACATCCATACGATTTTCAGAGATGTTAAAAACGCATTTGATGTAGACGTAAAACTATAATCTTACACCGATTTAATCCCTATTATCATGAAGACAATAAAACTAATATACCTGTTATTACTGATATCATTTTTCGGATATTCACAAGTCGGTGTGGGTAATACAGACCCAAAAGCAAGTTTAGATGTAACTGCATCTAACACTGCTACACCTGCAAACACTGATGGTATTCTTATACCAAGAATAGACACTTTCCCAACGACAAATCCAACAGCAGACCAAGATGGTATGATGGTATTTGTAACCGGTAACGGCACACCAGCTAAAGGCTTTTATTATTGGGATAATGGAAATGGTACTTGGGTAAATGTTTTAGGAGTAAGGAAAATCAATGATTTAGAAGATGCAAAAAGTGATAACGATGGTAGTGACGATGGCTCATCAATTTATATAGGCGAAGATGCTGGCTCCAATGACGATCAGTCCAATAATAATAACGTAGGGTTAGGAAAAGCCGTAATGTATAGTAATACCTCTGGTAATTACAATGTAGGCATTGGCTTTCAATCTTTGCTTTTTAATACTACTGGTGTTAATAATACAGCCGTTGGCACGCAATCACTATTAGATAATAATGGTGATTTTAATACTGCAGTTGGCACATATGCTATCAATAGCAATATTGGTGGAGATAGCAATACTGCAGTTGGTTGGTCAGCATTGAGTTCCATAGTGGATGGTAATGGTAATACAGCAATTGGCAACAATGCAGGTTTTGGAGTTAACGGAAATAGCAGTAATAACATTTTTATTGGTAATCATTCAGGATATAAAATGCCTGTAGGGAATAGATCAGGCTCAATATTCATTGGTTATTTTGCAGGAAGTGATGAAACTAATAATAATCGGCTGTATATAGAGAACTCCAATGCAGATGAAAACAATGCACTCATCTATGGTGAATTTGACAGTAATTTACTTAGAACTAATGGGGAGTTTCAAATTGGTAATCCTTCTACTACTGGTTATGCCTTACCAACTACTGACGGCGCCAACGGTCAGATTTTAGGAACTGATGGTGCAGGTCAAATTAATTTCATCAATCCTTCCTCAATATTTACAGACAATACAAATACATTAGACCAAGCTTACGACCAAAGTGTCCCTTCGCCAAACCAAGGAGCAACAATTGTTGCAGACAATGGCCCTGTTTCTATAACAGGAGGTGATGGTTTCAATGTACGGGGAGATTTCGGTGCTTCGGGCTCAGTAGTTTTAGCACCTCCTAATGATAAATCATTAATGTTTTTCAATCCATTTAACGCAGTGTTTAGAGCTGGTTTTAATGAAGGTACAGATTGGATTTATTCAAATCAAGGTAATTATTCCACCGCATTAGGTTATTCACCTCTGGCTACAGGCGAGCGTACATTTGCTACAGGAAGCTTAACTCAAGCCACAGGAGACCGTTCAACCGCAATGGGCAATGGCACAATTGCAGCGTCATTTGCTGAAACTACATTAGGCAATTTCAATACCAACTATACACCAGATAACACATCAGCTTTTGATTCTGATGACAGATTGTTTGTGGTTGGCAACGGCACATCAGATGCAGCAAGACACAATGCCTTAACGATTTATAAAAATGGTTTATTAAATATAAATGAAGCTTATAATTTACCAGCGACAGATGGCACCAATGGCCAAGTCTTAGCAACAGATGGAGCAGGACAAACCAATTTTGTAGATGCCAGTACTGTATTTATTGATAATGACACCCAAAATACCCTTGATCAAGCCTATAACGAAGGTGGGGCTGGTGCTGGAAAAGAGATTATTGCAAATAATGGTGCTGTAACAATTAATGGTACAGATGGTTTTTTTGTGACTGGGACTTATGGTTTCGGCAATACCATTGACGACGAAATTACGGGCACTGGTACACGTATGTTTTTTAATCCAAGAAAAGCAGCTTTTAGAGCTGGTTATGTTAGTGGCAATCAGTGGAATAATGCTAATGTGGGTGATAATTCTGCTGCTTTTGGTTACAATACCCAAGCTGAGGCATCTTATTCAACTGCATTTGGCGTTTACTCAACAGCTTCTGGCGCAGGTTCTACAGCTTTCGGCAATGAAACTTTGGCTAGTGGTAGTTACTCAACAGCTTTTGGGTATGATACTCAAGCTGTGGCAGCTTATTCAACTGCATTTGGCGTTAACTCAACAGCCTCTGGCTCAGGTTCTACAGCTTTCGGCGATGGAACTTTCGCTAGTGGTAGTTACTCAACAGCTTTTGGGCACAATACCAACGCATCGGGAGGCTATTCAACAACATTTGGTGAGTACACTAATGCATCAGGAGCCACTTCCACAGCATTTGGATATAATACAACGGCCTCTGGAGAAAATTCGAGTGTACTTGGTATACACACAATTTCACCTTCATATGGCGAGACTGTGATTGGACTCTATAACACTAACTATTCTGTTTCGTCGGCTACTAATTTTAATCCTAATGATAGAGTATTTTCTATCGGTAATGGTTCAAGTGTTGCTGCCCGAAGTAACGCGCTTACCATTTATAAAAACGGTACTATGAATATTAACGATGCTTATAATATGCCGTTAACAGATGGTACAAATGGCCAGGTGATGACCACTGATGGAGCCGGTAATGTCACGTTTCAAAATGCCACTGTTAATACAGACAACCAACAAATAGACAATTTGGCATTAACAGGTACCTCATTAAGTATTTCGTTACAAAATGATGGAGTTGCGCCAGTCATGGTAGATTTAACTTCTATAAATACAGACAACCAACAAATCGATAACTTAGCGCTATCTGGCACTAGCCTTGGTATTTCCTTACAAAATGATGGAGTTGCACCTGCGACAGTAGATTTATCGTCTATTAATACTGACAATCAACAAATAGACAATCTTGGTTTGGTAGGCACCATTTTAGGTATTTCACTTGAAGACGATGGTATAGCACCAGTAACGGTAGATTTATCTTCAATAGACACCGATAACCAAGAAGTAGACACCTTTTCTTTTAATAGCTCAAACAATATTCTAACTCTTGAAGTTGAAGATGATGGCCAAGCCGCTCACACAGTCGATTTGTCTAGTCTTAATCCAACAAAATCCTTAGCCAGAATTGTAATGGCAGCCGACCAAAATTTTACTATTTCTGGTTGGCAAAAAATAAATTTCAACAGTGTAGATTTTGATACCAATGGAGACTTTAATGTTACCACAGATACTTTTGTTGCCCCAGCAGACGGTTATTACCGAATTAATGCCTCCTGGCGAAGTGATGGCAATTCCACATCAACTGGTTTTTTCGGTATAGGTATATACAGAAACGGATTGGTGGTACGTGGTAATTCCTATAACCACACTGGAAATGGCCAGATAATAAGATACATCAATAATTTGATTCAGCTTGACGCTGGTGACACTATAGAAATTTATATTAATGTGCTTGCACCTTTAACTATTTCACTCAACGATGTTGCTGCATCTTTTGAAATAGAACAAGTACAATAAAATATTACAGCATAATTGATTGTCTTCAATTATTGTTTGAGCAAAGAAAGCCGAAGTAGGGATCGGCTTTCTTTTTCATTTTTAGCTTCTCAATCTTTCATTTCAAGGTTTAAGTTTTGTAGTTTTATAGACTTCAAAATTTTATTTCATGTCAGACCAAAAACGTCTCTTTCTTGTTGATGCCTACGCCCTTATTTTCCGTGGGTATTACGCCTTTATAAAAAATCCTAGAATCAACTCTAAAGGCGAAGACACCTCAGCCATTATGGGTTTTATGAACTCACTTTTAGATGTGATTAAACGTGAACGACCAGACCATTTAGCTGTTTGTTTTGATAAAGGTGGAAGCGTAGATCGTGTAGAGATGTTTGAAGCCTACAAAGCCAATAGAGACGAAACACCCGAAGGCATTAGAACAGCAATACCTCATATTTGTAATATTCTCGAAGCCATGCACATTCCTATTATGGTCAAGGAAGGTTACGAAGCAGATGATGTTATTGGTACACTATCTAGACAAGCTGAAAAAGAAGGCTACAAAACTTTTATGGTAACACCAGATAAGGATTTTGCGCAGTTAGTCACTGACAACATCTTTATGTACAGACCTGTTTTTGGTGGTGGTTATGAAACTTGGGGAATTCCTGAGGTTCAGAAAAAATTTGAAGTTGAAACTCCAATGCAAGTGGTTGACTTTTTAGGTATGATGGGAGATTCGAGTGATAATATTCCAGGGTTGCCAGGTGTTGGTGAGAAAACCGCCAAAAAATTCATTAAGCAATTTGGTAGTATGGAAGGCTTGTTAGCCAATACTGACCAACTCAAGGGTAAGATGAAAGAAAAGATAGAGGCTAATAGGGAACTAGGATTACTTTCAAAGGAACTTGCGCGCATTATGCTCGATGTACCGGTTGAATTTAATGCCAAGGACTTTGAGTTAGACCATCCGGATGTTGAAAAAGTAAAACAGATTTTTCAGGATTTAGAATTTAGACGTTTAACGGATAATTTCTTGAAAACCTTTGCTCCTCAAGACGTTTCAGATTCTAGTCCGAGTACGTCTTCCACAACAGAAAAATCTAAGCCAACCTCTACCCCAAAGGAAAAAAAATCAGCTGGTGCTGGTCAGTTTTCGTTGTTCGGAGGATCTGATTCAGATACTACTGAAACTAGTTCAGAATACACCCGAAACACCTTTGAAACGACTTCGCATTTTTACCAAAGTGTGGCTTCTGGGATGGCCACAAAATTATTTGTAAAGAACTTAATGAACCAAACTTCGGTATGTTTTGATACCGAAACTACAAGCTTAAATCCACTACAAGCAGAGTTAGTTGGTATTGCCTTTTCTTGGGAAGCTGGCAAGGGGTTTTATGTGCCTTTTCCTGAAGACAAAAATGAAGCCCAAGAATTAATTCAAGTGCTTAGACCTTTTTTTGAAAATGAAAACATTGAAAAAATTGGTCAAAATTTAAAATATGATATTAAGGTTTTGGCCAAATACAATGTTGAGGTTAAAGGCAAGCTTTTCGATACCATGTTAGCGCATTACCTCATCAATCCAGATATGCGACATAACATGGATGTGTTGGCTGAGACGTACCTTAACTACACACCTATTTCCATCACAGAACTCATCGGTAAAAAAGGAAAGAACCAACTCTCCATGCGAGAAGTACCTTTGGAAAAACAAACCGAATACGCTGTGGAAGATGCTGACGTCACCTTGCAACTAAAAGAGCATTTTGAAAAGGAATTGGGCGAAGCCAATACCCAAAAATTATTCGACGAGATTGAGGTTCCGCTTCTACGAGTACTTGCCGATATGGAGTTGGAAGGCATTAATTTAGACAAGGACTTTTTAAGCTCACTGTCAGAGCAACTCAATAATGATATTGCAAATCTAGAAAAAAGTATATATGAAGCTGCAGGTGAGGAATTCAACATTGCATCACCAAAACAGTTAGGTGTTATTTTATTTGAAAAAATGAAATTGGTCGATAAACCAAAAAAGACAAAAACAGGACAATATTCCACCGCAGAAGATGTGTTGAGTTATTTGGCTAAAGACCACGACATCATTCAGCAAATATTAGATTACAGAGGACTTAGTAAATTAAAAAGTACCTACGTTGATGCTTTACCATTGCAAGTTGAAGAAAGCACAGGGCGCGTCCACACCGATTATATGCAAACCGTTGCTGCTACTGGTCGTTTGAGCAGTAACAATCCAAACCTTCAGAATATTCCGATCCGTACAGAACGTGGTCGACAAGTTCGTAAGGCTTTTGTACCAAGAAATGAGGAATATACATTGTTAGCTGCTGATTATTCGCAGATAGAATTGAGAATTATTGCCGCTTTAAGTGAAGAGGAAACTATGATTGAAGCGTTTAAAAACGGAGAGGACATTCATGCCTCGACGGCTTCAAAAGTATTTAACGTACCGATTAATGAGGTCACTCGTGAACAACGTAGCAATGCAAAAACTGTCAATTTCGGAATCATCTATGGTGTCTCCGCTTTTGGGTTGAGCAACCAAACCGATTTGTCTCGAAGTGAATCTAAAGAACTTATTGAAACCTATTACGCCACCTATCCAAAACTAAAAGCCTATATGGGCAAACAAGTAGATTTTGCAAGAGATAATGGTTACGTACAAACGGTTTTGGGTCGTCGTAGGTATTTAAAAGATATTAATTCGCGTAATGCCGTGGTACGAGGAGCTGCAGAACGCAACGCGGTAAATGCACCGATTCAAGGTAGTGCTGCAGATATCATTAAAATAGCGATGATCAATATTCATCAAAAGCTTCAAGAAGGTGCGTATAAATCAAAAATGCTTTTGCAGGTTCATGATGAATTGGTTTTTGATATCTACAAACCAGAGTTAGAAGACATGAAAATTCTCATTAAAACCGAAATGGAAAATGCCTATAAGCTAAAAGTTCCTTTGGATGTAGATTTAGATATTGGAGATAATTGGTTGGAGGCGCATTAAAACTTCACTTTTTTTTTAGTATGGTTGATTTTAAATAAGTCAACCATTTTTCTTTTTAAGCAAAAACGAATCTCGACTATTCTCTAATTTGGGTTAAAATCTAAAAACAGCGAATTATGGGAACTAATGACAAGAAAAACGATAAAGAAGAAAAAAACGAAACAAGCATAGCAGAGACAGCTATAAATAAAAAAGAAGTTGATGGAAAAGACATTAACCATCAGCAGAAAGAGCGCAGAGAAATTCACCAACCGAGGGACAACGCCTAATTAGGAATTCATAAAAATTAAATAATGATTATCACCAAAGTATTAGGGCTTACCAGCGCACTTACAAAGAGCAAAAAAGCTAAAATCGCAATTCTCGCTATTGAGATTGGTATTTTAGCCTATGCACTACACCAACAAAAGAAAGAGAACGAAAATAAGCGGCTTAATTCTTAAAATTATTGGTTTTTGAACTAATATTGCAGTCTAATTGGATTATGAGTATTATTTCAAAAGACATATCACAAGCTGTAACCTTATTAAATGCTGAGGAGATTGTTGCCATACCAACCGAAACGGTTTATGGTTTGGCTGGTAATATTTATTCAGAAAAAGCGATCAAGTCGATTTTTGAAACTAAGCAGCGTCCCTTTTTTAATCCACTTATTGTTCATATTTCCTCTGTAGATTATTTATCTCAGATTGTTGAACACATTCCCGAAAAAGCAAAATTATTGGCAGAAGCTTTTTGGCCAGGACCAATTACTCTCGTTTTAAAAAAGAAAAATACGATTCCAGATGTAATTACAGCGGGTAAAGACACTGTTGCTGTGCGTGTGCCGAATCACACAACTACTCTAGAACTTTTACGTCAGTTAGATTTTCCTTTGGCAGCACCAAGTGCTAATCCATTTAGTAGTATTAGCCCAACAACTGCAGCTCATGTTGAAACCTATTTTAAAGATAATATTAAAATGGTGTTGGATGGAGGTGCTTGTAAAAGCGGTATAGAATCTACCATCATAGGCTTTGAAAATGACCAACCCATTATTTATCGTTTAGGCTCTACAGCCATTGAAGATATTGAAGCTGTTGTGGGTGAAATTGAGATTAAAAACAATAAAGAAATCGCACCAGATGCTCCAGGTATGTTAGAGCGCCATTATGCTCCAAAAACCAAGTCTATACTTACGGACAATATTTTGGGTATGGTCGATCAGTATAAAGGTAAGCGCATAGGCGTTATTACCTTTCAATCTGAAATTGACGACTCTAATATAGACGTTCAAATTGCACTTTCAAAAATAGGTGACTTATCTGAAGCGGCTTCAAATCTGTACGATGTTTTGCATCAATTAGACAAAATGCACCTCGATGTTATTATTGCTGAAAAATTTCCTGAATATGGTTTGGGTAAATCAATAAACGATCGTTTATCTAGAGCCACAAAGTAATTCTTTTCATTCCGTTGTAAGTACTGTTAAAATTTACGTCTAAAACTTAAGACTTCTTGAATAAAAAAGCAATGATGTTCAGATTTCTTTCTGTGTTTATAGGTTTGGGATTTTCCCAACTAATTTCAGGCCAAACCTGTTGTTCTGGTGGTATTCCACTGTCCAACAACATTGGTCTAGAATTTAACGAAGCCAATACACTGCTCTTAAATATGAGTTACGATTTCAATAACCTCAATACCCTAAAGAACTATACAGAAACTTTAGATGACAATTCAAGATTAAGAACCACACATTCCATTTTAATAAATACTGGCTATGCTTTTTCAAATAAATGGTCAATTGAAGGCTTGTTTACCTGGGTAAACCAAAGGCGCATTATTTCTCAATTTGAGTCAGAAAACTTAGACCAAACCTATGGTATAGGTGATGCCATCGTTTTAATTCGTTATTCCCTTCTAAAGAACACTCCCAAAAACTGGAATCTAAATATTGGTGCTGGTGTAAAAATCCCTTTAGGTTCTTCAACTGAAACAAATGACCAAGGCATAACTCTAAATGCAGATTTACAGCCAGGCAGCAATGCTTGGGACTTGGTCTATTTAATAGGAACTTCAAAAACTTTTGATTTTAGACCGACTATGACTTTTTCTTCACGCGTGGTTTATCGCCAAACAGGAGAAAATGATTCTTATTTTGGTAACTCTTCATATAAATTTGGTAATGAAATTCAAGCATTTTTAAGTGTCTCAGATCAGTTTCTAATAAAAAACACATTGGTAAATCCAAGCCTGAGTTTTAAATATAGAAACGCAGAAAAGGACGAGACGCAAGGATTCGATATCCCAAATACAGGAGGGGATTGGGTTTTTATAATTCCAAGTTTTTCAGTGAAATTGTCTCAAAACATTTCTTTTAATGCAGCTGCTGAACTACCTTTATATTCTAGCCCAGAAGGAATTCAACTAACACCAACCTATAGATTAACAACCGGACTTTTGTTTAAGCTATTTAGTAAACCAGAAGCCTTAACATTAAATCAAGAATTATGAAAATATTCAACTATTTATTCGCCATATTATTTTGTTTAGCCCTAGTTGGTTGTAGTTCTAGCAATGCAACAGGCTCTGACGATGGCAATATGGGTACTGACGATGACGGATCTACTCCATCCAACACATGGTTGATCCCATCTGATCAAGTAAGAGATGGTGGCCCTGGAAAGGATGGTATCCCATCGATTGACAACCCAATGTTTACAAATGCTGCTTCGGTTCATTTTCTTTCTGATGATGAATTAATTGTGGGAATAAAACAAGGCGATGTGGTAAAAGCCTATCCACATTATGTAATAGATTGGCATGAAATTGTTAATGATGATGTCAACGGAACCAATATGACTGTTTCTTACTGTCCATTAACAGGTACAGCCTTTGCTTGGGAAAGTTTGGCCGATAGCTCTTTCACAACTTTTGGTGTTTCTGGTTTGTTATATAACAGTAATTTAATTTTGTACGACAGACAAACAGATAGTAATTGGTCTCAAATCTTACAACAATGTGTCAATGGCGAGTTAATTGGAGATACACCTGAAAAAATTATGGTCGTTGAAACCAATTGGGGAACTTGGAAAGATGCCTACCCAAACTCTTTGGTCTTAAATTCCAACACTGGCTTTAGCAAGCCTTACGGCACGTATCCTTATGGGCCTTATAAGACCAGTCACGACTTTTTTCTATTCGTGCCAGAAATTTTAAATCCTGCGCTTCCCAACAAACAACGTGTTTTTGCTTTGATGGCAAATAACCAATCTAGAGTTTATAAATTTTCAGACTTCAATAACGGCAATGTTCTTAGAGAGAATTTTTTTAATAAGAATTTTTTAATTGTTGGTGATGAAAACCTCATTGTAGCCTTTGAGCTAAATGCTTCTAACAGTAACCTAACTTTTACTTATGATTTTCAAAACTCTGAAGCTTTCTTTAAGGATAATGAAGGTAGTAAATGGAATATGTTTGGTGAAGCTATTGAAGGTCCAAGAGAGGGTCAGAAACTAACACCTGCCAACTCTGTAACAAGCATGTGGTTTGCTATTGCAGCGTTTTTTCCAAACCCAACAATCTATCAAGAGTAAAGTTAAAATGTCATTTCTAAATTCTATTGTATAGAAGCTAAAGACTTTATGGTTTTTTATAAAATACATTTCGGTCAATTTCAGCTCTAAAAAAACATAGGCTAAGGTTTGTCAATCCAATAAGTTATCGTAAATTTGCAAACTCTTTTTCGGAAGAGGAATGTATAATCTTTTGCGCTGTGAAGCGTAATATTAAATCAAATTAGTGTGGACACATTAAGCTACAAAACAGTTTCTGCTAACAAAGCTACCGTTAATAAGGAGTGGGTTTTAGTTGATGCTGAAGGACAAACTTTAGGTCGCTTAGCTTCAAGAGTAGCAATACTTTTAAGAGGTAAGCACAAACCTAATTTTACGCCACACGTTGATTGCGGTGATAACGTAATTGTTGTTAATGCAGAAAAAATCAACTTAACGGGTAACAAATGGACGGAAAAAAGTTATATCCGTCACACAGGTTATCCAGGTGGTCAAAAAAGCCTGACTGCTACTGAGATGTTTGAGAAAGACCCAACCAGATTAGTAGAAAAGTCAGTAAAAGGAATGTTGCCTAAAAATAAATTAGGTTCTGTTCTTTTTAGAAACTTAACTGTTGTTGCTGGTACAGAGCACGCTCACGCGGCTCAAAAACCAAAGACAATGAAATTAAACGAAATTAACTAATGGAAGTAATTCACAAAATTGGCCGTAGAAAGACGGCTGTTGCTCGTGTGTACGTTGCCAAAGGAAAAGGTAACATCACGGTGAACAAAAAAGACATGGCGGAATACTTTACTACTGGAACACTTCAGTACAAAGTAAACCAACCAATTACCATGACTAACAATGATGGCAACTTTGATATTACTGTTAACGTATATGGAGGTGGTATCACCGGCCAGGCAGAAGCAATACGTTTAGGATTATCTCGTGCAATGTGCGAGTTAGATCCTGAAAACAGAGCAATATTAAAGCCAGAAGGTCTATTGACTAGAGATCCAAGAATGGTAGAGCGTAAGAAATTCGGACAGAAGAAAGCGCGTAAGAAATTCCAGTTCTCTAAACGTTAATATCCAACAACATTTAATTCAGAACTTGATCACTCAAGTTCTGAATTATCTTATTTTATTGAAAAGATTCTGAAATGAGTTCAGAATTAAAAGTTTAGCATCTAAATGGTTAAGGCGAGCAATAGCGACCACTTAATCATTGCTAATTTAACAGAACGTAAACTATTAAAAAATGGAAAAAGTAGAAGTAAAAGAACTACTAGACGCAGGTGTACACTTCGGTCACCTCACACGTAAGTGGAACCCAAACATGGCCCCTTACATCTATATGGAACGTAACGGTATCCATATTATTAACCTTTACAAAACAGCAGCTAAAATTGACGAGACTTGTGCCGCATTATCAAAAATTGCAGCATCAGGAAAGAAAATTTTATTTGTTGCAACAAAAAAACAAGCTAAAGACATCGTAGCTGAAAAAGCAGGTGCTGTAAACCAACCTTATATTACTGAACGTTGGCCAGGTGGAATGTTAACTAACTTCGTTACCATTAGAAAAGCCGTTAAAAAAATGGCTTCTATTGATAGAATGAAGAAAGACGGAACATTCAACTCTTTATCTAAGAAAGAGCGTTTACAAGTCAATCGTTTACGTGCTAAGTTAGAAAAGAATTTAGGTTCTATTTCTGACATGACACGTTTACCTGGCGCGCTATTTGTAGTTGACATTATGCGTGAGCATATCGCAATAAAGGAAGCACAGAAATTAAACATTCCTATTTTCGCTATGGTAGATACCAACTCCGATCCACGTGAGGTTGATTATCTTATCCCAGCAAATGACGATGCTTCTAAATCTATTGATAAGATATTATCTATTGTAACATCTGCAGTAGAGGATGGTCTTAATGAGAGAAAAGCAGAGCGTGCTGAAAAAGACACTAAGAAAGCAGATCAAAAATCTGAAACAAAAGCTGAGGCTAAACCAAAAGCTGCAAAAAAGGAAAAAGTAGCAGCTGAGGAAGAAGAATAAATAACATTTATACAATACTAAAAGTCATTTAATTCTTTTTTTACCCTGAGCATGTCGAAGGGCATTAAACTAATTGAATGACTTTTTAAATTTAAAAACTATGGAAAATACTGTAAAAGTTACAGCAGCAGAAGTAAACAAGCTAAGACAAGCAACTGGTGCTGGTATGATGGATTGTAAAAAAGCTTTAGTTGAAGCTGGTAGTGATTTTGATAAAGCCATTGAAGTTTTACGTAAAAAAGGTCAAAAAGTTGCAGAAAAAAGAGCCGACAGAGATTCTTCTGAAGGTGCTGCTGTAGCTAAAATTAATGCAGATAACACTTCTGGTGTTGCTATCGTTTTAGGTTGCGAAACAGATTTCGTAGGTAAAAACGAAAACTTTGTAAAACTTGCTAACGAGCTAGGTGAAGTTGCGTTAAACTATAATACAAAAGAAGAATTTTTAGCAGGTGATTTCGACGGAATGACCGTTGCAGAAAAATTAACTGAGCAAACAGGTGTTATCGGTGAGAAATTAGATATCACTGCTTTTGAAAGGTTAGATGCACCTTATGTTGGACAATATGTTCATATTAATAAAATTGCTGCTTTAGTAGGTTTATCTGCAAAAGTAGATAACGTTGAAACTTTAGTTAAAGACGTTGCTATGCAAGTAGCTTCTATGGGAGCAACAACATTATCATACAAAGATTTTGATCCTGCTTATGTTGCTTCAGAAACTGAAGCTCGTATTGCAGTTATCGAAAAAGATAATATCGAATTAGGACGTTTAGGTAAGACATTAAAGAATGTACCAAAATACATTTCTATGGCTCAATTAACTCCTGAGGTAATGGCAGAAGCGGAAGAAGCTGCAAAAGCAGAATTAAAAGCTGAAGGTAAGCCAGAACAAATCTGGGATAGAATCTTACCTGGTAAAATGGAGCGTTTCATTTCTGATAACACAACTTTAGATCAAGAGCAATGTTTATTAGATCAAAAGTTCATTAAAGATGAAAAGAAAACTGTTGCTGAATATGTAAAATCTTATGGTGATGTTGAAGTTACCGGATTTAAAAGAGCAACTGTAGGATAAGTATCTTACATCCATTCTAAATATTTTAAAAGCTTCTCAATTTATGAGAAGCTTTTTTTTGGCATTTTTTTCACTTTTACAGATGCTAATAATTATGTAGCTTTGTTCAACTTTCAAATTCTAACATGAAATATAAAAGAATACTACTAAAACTGTCTGGTGAAGCACTTATGGGTAATCGTCAATACGGTATTGACCCAGAGCGATTGGCAGAATATGCTCAAGATATTAAAGCAATAACCGACTTAGGAGTACAGGTCGCTATTGTTATTGGCGGCGGAAACATATTTAGAGGAGTTGCTGGCGCTAGTAATGGTATGGATCGTGTTCAAGGAGACCACATGGGCATGTTGGCAACAGTTATTAATGGTTTAGCATTGCAAAGTGCCTTAGAGGATTCTGGCATCCCTACACGGTTACAATCGGCAATTAAAATAAATGAAGTTGCAGAACCCTTTATAAGACGTAAAGCACTTCGCCATTTAGAAAAAGGGCGTGTCGTTATATTTGGTGGAGGAACAGGAAATCCATATTTCACCACAGATTCCGCAGCAGTATTAAGAGCAATTGAAATTGAAGCGGACGTAATTTTAAAAGGCACTAGAGTAGATGGAATTTATAATGCTGACCCTGAAAAGGATATTACAGCAACTAAATTTGACCACATCACTTTTGATGATGTTTTACGTAAAGGCTTAAAGGTTATGGATACAACAGCTTTTACACTTAGTCAAGAAAATAAACTGCCAATTATAGTTTTTGATATGAACAAAAAGGGTAACCTATTAAAAGTAGTTTCTGGTGAAACCGTAGGAACGGAAGTTAATCTGTAAAAAAAATGGCTCAACTTTTGATAGCACTCAATTAAAATTATAACACTATGAACGAAGACATTAAATTTATAATAGATACTGCTGAAGAAGCAATGGAGGCTGCTCTAAAGCATTTAGAAAAGCAATTGGTTAACATTAGAGCTGGTAAGGCAAGTCCTGCGATGTTAGGTAGTGTAATGGTAGATTATTATGGCTCGCAGACTCCATTGAACCAGGTTGCAAATGTAAACACGCCAGATGGCAGAACAATTTCTGTACAACCATGGGAAAAAAGTATGCTTCAGGAAATTGAGCGCGGAATAATGCTGGCTAATTTAGGCTTTAATCCTATGAATAATGGTGAAATGATTATCATTAACGTACCACCCTTAACCGAAGAACGTAGAAAGGATTTAGCAAAACAAGCTAAAGCGGAAGCCGAAGACGCTAAAGTTGGTGTAAGAAATGCACGTAAGGATGCCATGAATGAAATTAAAAAAGTTGATGTTTCTGAAGACCTACAAAATAATGCAGAAATAGATGTGCAAGAACTTACGGATTCTTACGTTAAAAAGATAGACAGCATTCTTGATGTTAAGGAGAATGAGATTATGACCGTATAATACCAAGTTGAAATTGAGCCATTCTGAATTTAATTTCAGAATCTTAAATCCCCAATCATTTGGGACAGATTGTCAACTTATAGGATTTTGGTTCTTCTGTTTTAAAATAAAAATACTTTAATGCTAAAACATCTGTTTGTTGTTTTTCTAATTGGCCTAGCAACAAATAGTTTTGCTCAAAACCCTATTTCTCAAGAAAGGGATTCTTCGCAAATTGCAAGAGATTCTATAAAAAAAGCCGAATTTTTAAAAAAAATAGGCAATGGTTATATATCCATTGGCTTTTTTGATTTAGACCTTCGTTATTTAATTAAATTCAATCAGTTTGAAGGTTTTAGAACTGGCTTAGGAGGTGTTACCAATAAACGTCTTTCTGAACATTTCCGAATTAACGGTTATACCGTTTATGGTTTTAAGGATAAGCGCTATAAATATAGTGTTGGTGGTGGTTTTAGAATAAATGAAAAATCCAATACATGGGTCAACTTAGCTTACACGGATGATTTGCAAGAAACAGGAAGTTCTACCTTTTTAACTGACAAACGCTTTTTTACTTTTTTTGAACCACGACTATTAAATATAGATCTATTTCACAGGCATATAACAAAATCCGTTGGCCTACAGCATAAAATATCCAATCATCTTTTGTCAGAAACCCAATTAGCGACTAGTAAAATAAACCCAACTTACAATTACAGGTTTAATTTAGACGACAGAAGTTATAACACTTTTGATATAAGTACTGCTAAAATCAGTTTGCAGTGGAGTCCTTTTAGCAAATTTGAACTTGTTAAAAACAAAGTGCTGGAAATTAAAAATGGCTATCCAACATTCACCCTTCAAGTTACTCAAGGATTTAAATCCGTTTTTGGAAGCGATTTTAATTTTTCTAAATTAGATTTTAGGACTGTTCAACAGTTCTATCATAAAAACAATGCGATTAGCAAAATAACGCTAGTTGCTGGTATAGCTGGTGGAGAAACTCCTTTAACGCACCTCTACCATGCCTACCCAAATAATATTACAAAAGAAACCATTCTTCAGCGGTTCTCTGTAGCTGGTCTCAATAGCTTTGAAACCATGTATTTTAATGAATTCTTTAGCGATAAGTTTTCGACCTTACAATTGAAACATTACTTTAAACCTTTCAAAATTTCTGACCGATTTCAACCACAACTCGTTTTAATTTCAAGATATGCTGTTGGAGATATGAAAAGTATTGATAGACATCAAGGTATAAACTTCAACACTTTAGAACACGTTTACTCAGAATCTGGTTTTGAAATCAACAAACTTCTCTTTGGCTTTGGGCTAAGTTTTGCGTACAGATATGGAGGTTATCATCTCCCTAATTTTGAAGACAATATAGCTTTTAAATTTACCTTTAATATTTCGCTTTAGAGCAAATTATATTACTGTTAATTACATAACAATTCCTTAGGTTTTTTCTACCTTTGCGGCTCGTTTCAATAAATAAAGTGACACTATTTATTTTAGGTAGATACTAAAAAATGTTTAAACTGTTAACTATAGGTTTTTGGGAGGCTGTTGCGAGGTTAATTCTTCGTAACAAAATCTTTATTCTCATTACTGTTATTGCAGCGACCGTGTTTTTTAGTATGCAGTGGAAACATATGCGCTTTACCAATACTGAAGCCAATATGTTGCCAGATGACCATGAGGTTAACCTCGCTTACAATGAGTTTCTGGAAATTTTTGGAGAAGAAGGCAATCTCGTTGTAATTGGCGTTAAAGATTCAACGTTGTTTACTGTTAAACAGCTTAATGCTTGGAACGACCTTGCAGAATCTTTCAAACCATATGATGAAGTTGAAACTGTAATTTCTATAAAAGATCTTCAAAAACTTGTAAAAAACACCAAAAAAGAACAGTTTGATTTAGAGCCTTTTATCAAGGATTCTATAACCAATGTAGAGCAAATAAAAATACTACAAGAAGAGCTGTTTAAAAAGTATCCATTTTACGACAACTTTCTGTTCAATGCCGAAACAAAGACGATTCGTACTGCCGTATATATAAAGAAAGACATTGTTAATACATCAGCAAGAAAAGATTTTATTTTAAATGTCTTAGAGCCTAAAATCGAAGAGTTTAGAAGTAATACATCATTAGATGTTCGTGTTTCGGGTATGCCCTACATTCGCACATTAAACTCTCAGAATATTATTGATGAAATCCCTGTTTTTATTGGTGCCGCACTTTTTATAACCTCTTTAATCTTCTTTTTATTCTTTAGATCATTTAGAGCCACATTTATTTCGCTCATCGTGGTCTGTGTTGGTGTAATGTGGACTTTTGGAATATTAGGTTTGCTTGGCTACGAGATTACAGTGCTTACAGCTCTAATTCCACCTTTGATTATCGTTATAGGCATTCCTAACTGTATTTTCTTAATCAATAAATACCAGCATGAAGTAAGATCTCATGGTAATAAAGTAAAATCGCTACAACGTGTAATAACTAAAGTAGGTAATGCTACTTTAATGACCAACGTTACGACGGCATCTGGTTTTGCAACTTTCATCTTAACAGAAAGCAAGCTACTTAAAGAATTCGGTATCGTTGCCTCCTTAAGTATTCTGGCCATCTTCATTTTGTGTTTATTAATTATTCCTATTATCTACACTTTTCTGCCTTACCCAAAACAACGCCATTTAGAACACCTCAATAAGCGTTGGATTGGTGGTTTTGTAGATTGGATGGAGCGTATGGTAAAGCATAAAAAAATCACTATTTATGTTACCGCATTTGTATTGATTATTGCCAGCATGATTGGTATAAATCAAATAAGAATTTCTGGGAGTTTAATTGAAGACATGCCAAAGAATAAACAGTTCTTTAAAGATATTCGCTTTTTTGAAGAAGAGTTTAATGGTATTATGCCTTTAGAGATTATGGTTGACACTAAACGCAAAAAAGGTGTTATGAAATTGGCAACCTTAAAACGCATTAACGAGCTCGAGGAATTAATTGAAGAAACACCCGAATTATCAAAACCTATTTCAGTAGTAAGCTTGGTGAAGTATAGCAAACAGGCATATTACAATGGTAATCCAAAGTATTACCAGTTACCTACCAGTCAAGAGAACAGCTTTATTCTATCCTATGCTAAAAATTCATCATCTGATGTAGATTTGTTAAAAAACTTTGTGGACAGTACAGGTCAGTATGCTCGTATCACTACGTTTATGAAAGATATTGGCACTGACAAAATGGAGCGTATTCAAGAGAATCTTCAGAATAAAATTGATAAATTATTCCCAGAAGAACGTTATGACGTCACTATGACAGGTAAGGCGCTGGTGTTTCAAAAAGGAACAAAGTATTTAGTAAGAAACCTTGTCATTTCATTGTCATTGGCCATTTTTCTTATCTCGTTATTTATGGCATACCTCTTTCGCTCATTTAGAATGATTATTGTGTCGCTCATCCCTAACTTATTGCCACTATTGGTTACGGCAGGTTTAATGGGTTATGTTGGTGTGCCTATAAAACCATCTACCATATTGGTGTTTAGTATCGCTTTTGGTATTTCTGTAGATGACACCATTCACTTTTTGGCAAAATATAGGCAAGAGTTACAGGCTAACCACTGGAAAATAAGAAAATCGGTTTATGCTGCACTTAGGGAAACAGGAGTCAGTATGTTTTATACATCCATTGTTTTATTCTTCGGTTTCTCTGTATTTACCATTTCTAGCTTTGGTGGTACGGTTGCTTTAGGTGCTTTAGTCTCTATAACCTTATTATTTGCGATGCTTTCTAATTTGTTGCTATTACCTTCACTTCTATTATCATTAGAGCGTAATATTGCAAACAAAGAAGTGTTGCGTAAACCTTCAATTGATATTATTCCTTCGGAGGATGACAATGAAGATGACCAAGAAAATCAACTAGAACATTTATCTTAGTATTTCAAAATAATTAAAAATGACAACAAAAACAGTAGCAGAATTATTATCACAAGATGTGACATTGCAAGATGTTAGCGTAAAGGGATGGGTAAGAACGTTTAGAGCAAATCGATTTATTGCTCTTAATGATGGTTCTACTATAAATAATATTCAGTGCGTTGTAGATTTTGAAAATTTTGATGAAGACCTTTTAAAGCGAGTAACGACGGGTGCTGCAATACATGTAACAGGGCAACTGGTAGAAAGTCAAGGTAAAGGCCAATCTGTTGAAATACAAGTTAAGGAGTTAGAGGTGTTGGGTGAATCTGATCCTGAGACTTATCCTATTCAACCTAAAAAGCACACGTTTGAATTCCTAAGGGAAAATGCACATTTACGTACCAGAACCAACACATTTAGTGCTGTAATGCGATTACGATCTTCATTATCTTTTGCTATCCACAAGTATTTTAACGACAATGGTTTTTACTATATGCACACACCAATTATTACAGGTAGTGATGCTGAGGGAGCTGGAGAAATGTTTAGAGTTACCGGATTAGATCCAAAAAACCCACCATTGACTGAGGATGGTATGGTTGATTACAAAGAAGATTTTTTCGGTAAAGAAACCAACCTTACAGTTTCCGGACAATTAGAAGCCGAAACTTATGCTATGTCTCTGGGTAAGGTT
Source organism: Winogradskyella ouciana (assembly GCF_965284585.1). NCBI lineage: Bacteria > Pseudomonadati > Bacteroidota > Flavobacteriia > Flavobacteriales > Flavobacteriaceae > Winogradskyella > Winogradskyella ouciana. Next base: position 1,483,482 of record NZ_OZ260095.1, on the reverse strand, counting down.
TATACCTTTGGCCCAACATTTAGAGCTGAAAACTCAAACACATCACGTCATTTAGCTGAATTCTGGATGATTGAACCCGAAGTTGCTTTTATGGACTTAGCTGGCAATATGGATTTGGCTGAAGACTTTATGAAATCAGTTTTGAGTTATGTATTAGAACATAACAAAGAAGATTTAGAATTTTTAGATAAGCGTCTGCAAGACGAAGAAAAGAAATTGCCTCAAGCAGACCGAAGTCCGATGAATTTAATTGATAAAATTAAGTTTGTGGTCGATAACAATTTTAAACGTGTTAGTTATACTGAGGCTATAGATATACTTAGAAATAGCAAACCTAACAAGAAAAAGAAATTCAAATATATTATTGAAGAATGGGGCGCAGATTTACAGTCTGAACATGAGCGTTTCTTAGTAGAAAAGCATTTTAAGTGCCCTGTAATATTATTTGATTACCCAGCTAATATCAAGGCATTTTATATGCGCTTAAATGAAGACGGTAAAACGGTTAGAGCAATGGATATTTTATTTCCTGGTATTGGTGAAATGGTTGGTGGTTCTCAACGTGAAGAACGTTTAGAGGTGTTAAAAGAAAAAATGAAAGCTTTAGACATTCCTGAGGAAGAATTGTGGTGGTATTTAGATTTACGTAAATATGGTACTGCAGTACATTCAGGGTTCGGATTAGGGTTTGAACGTTTAGTTATGTTCGCAACAGGTATGGGTAATATTAGGGATGTAATCCCTTATCCTCGCACACCTCAAAATGCGGAGTTTTAAGACTTACTGTTAGGCTTAGCGCAGTTGAACCCAATTCATAATATTGCTAAAAGGCACTTCGACTGCGCTCAGTATGACAAATGAATAATAAATCAAATAGATTCGTTATTTTTATAATCAACAAGAAGATTTATGGCCCTAAAACAGTATTTACAATTTAAGCTTTCACAAAAGCTGTCACCTCAGCAGATTCAACTCATGAAGTTGATTCAGTTACCTACACAAGCATTTGAACAACGTTTAAAGCAAGAATTAGAAGAAAATCCTGCTTTGGATACTGGTAAAGAATCCGACAATTCTGAAGACAACTTTGACGAGTTTGACAATACAGAAGATTATAATGATAGTGAAACCATAGAGGCTGAGGATATTAATGTTGATGAATATTTAAGTGATGATGAAATTCCTGATTATCGCACAAGAGCCAATAATTATAGCTCTGATGACGAAGAAAAAAGTGTCCCTTATGCGGCCGGAACTTCTTTTACCCAACACCTAATAAATCAGTTAAACACATTTAGATTATCTGAGCAAGAAGAAGAAATAGCTTATTTCTTAGTTGGAAGTGTAGATGAGAGTGGTTATATACGTCGTTCTTTATCTGATATTACTGATGATTTAGCCTTTACACAAAATGTCTATACAACCGAAGAAGAGGTTGAAAAAGTTTTAAAAGTTGTACATCAACTAGATCCTGCAGGTGTTGGAGCTAGAAATCTTCAAGAATGTTTGAGCATACAATTAGGCAGAAAAGAGCAAAACCCAGATGTTGAGCTAGCCTCTGCGATAATCGATAAAGCCTTTGAGCAATTTACCAAAAAGCACTATAAAAAGTTGATGCAAAAATTCAGTATCAATGAAGAGCAACTCAAAGATGCCATTGAAGAAATTGAACGGCTTAATCCTAAACCTGGTGGCTCTTATGCCGGTAACAATAAAATTGTTGAGCACATCGTGCCAGATTTTGCCATAAAAATTGTTGATGGTGAACTTGACTTGACCTTAAACGGAAGAAATGCTCCAGAGCTCCACGTATCTAGAGAGTACAATAACATGCTTAAAGGATATAAGGACAGTAAGGAAAAATCCAAGGCACAGAAAGATGCTGTGATGTTCATTAAGCAGAAGTTAGATGCTGCTAAATGGTTTATTGAAGCTGTAAGACAACGTCAGCAAACACTTTTTGTTACCATGAGCTCCATTATGAACTACCAAAAGGAGTACTTCTTAACAGGTGACGAGCGTAAACTTCGTCCAATGATATTAAAAGATATTGCGGACGAAATAGAAATGGATGTTTCTACAATATCGCGTGTCGCTAACAGCAAGTATGTAGATACACCTTATGGCACTAAACTTATAAAAGAGTTCTTTTCTGAATCCATGACCAACGACCAAGGAGAGGAAGTTTCTACCAGAGAAATAAAAAAGATTCTTGAAACTGTTATTGAAGAAGAAAATAAAAAGAAGCCATTAACTGATGAGGCACTTTCAAAAATTTTAAAAGAGAAGGGTTACCCTATCGCCAGACGTACTGTTGCTAAATACAGAGAACAATTAGATATTCCCGTTGCAAGACTTAGAAAGGAATTATAGTAAAACATATCATTTGGATGAAAGATTTTATTCTCAAAAGTATCTCGTTTGTTTTTCATCCGTTGATAATGCCACTTCTTGGTGTTATGTTTTATTTTCATAAAACGCCACGTTATATTCCAGAACCCTTAAGAAATGCTAAGATTTTTTCAATTGTAATTCTTACAATTATTCTTCCTATTCTGCTTTTCTTTTTATTAAAGACTATTAATAAAGTTGAGACTATTTATTTAAAAAGCACCAAAGAAAGGTTAATACCATTACTGATTAATTGTGTTATAATTGTCCTTATTCTTTTACGTGTTTTAACTTCCAACGAGATAATAGAACTATACTTCTTTTTTCTTGGAATTTTATGTTCTACAATGGCTTGTTTAATAATGGCAATATTTAAGGTAAAGGCTAGTATTCACATGATTGCTGCTTCAGGCTTTTTTATGTTTGCCATTGCTATTGGTATTCATTTTCAAATTAATATCAATGGTACAATTGCTTTAATGATGATTGTACTTGGCGCTATAGCAACGTCTCGCTTGCATTTAAAAGCACACTCCAATCAAGAATTAATCATTGGCATGTTTACTGGGTTGTTTCCACAACTTGTATTTATGAATTACTGGTTATAAAATGTAGAACATCAATCCTATTTTTAAGGATTTCATATCTATAGATTGCCCATTGAGTTTTGCTGAATTATCAAAAATTGAATTCAGTCCATAATACACATGAAAATTCCATGTGCCATAACCTACACTTAAGGTTAAGCCATACTGAAGTTTATTAAAGTCTTCAACATTAGTTAGTTTTTCATCTCCATTATCACTCTTAAATTTAGTAGAATTATAAAAAAGGTAACCTACTTTGAACCCTGAATAAATTCGCCAAAAACTGTAGTCAGTTGCAGTAGAAGTTCTCCATCTAAACTCAAATGGCACCTCCACCAAAGAGGTAGTGAACTTGTTTTTTGAGACATTCACCTCGCTTTCATCAATGATATTATATGAAATATCATTATTAGTCTCTAGTATAGAAACATTTTGATTATAAGAGTTTGAAGACAAGCCCAAACCCAAACCAATAGCAACATTTCTTCTTTCATTAACAGGCATATCTCTTATAAAGCCGAAATGAAACCCTGAAGAAAATCCATTTTGATTAACGCCATTGGGTTTAATGTTTAGAAGATTATATGTAATAGAAACGTAAAACTGGTCTTCTCTGTAGTTTTTATACAATTCAGATTTATCTGTAGTATTCTCATTGTTTTGGGCCATACCAAAACAACTCATTAAAACCGTTAAAAGCAGTATGGTATGTTTCATAAGCTAAAGCTACAAAATCTTTAAATGAGATGAAATAAAAAACGCCCTGATTCCTCAGGACGTTATTATATAAAATTAAGAGTAATTATTCTTCGGCTTTTGCATTTACTATATACATTACTTTTAATGTATTTGCCTTTCTTAGCTCTTGTTTAATATCAGATACCAAACCAGCATGCGTCTCTTTATCTACCTTAAGACCTACAACAAACTTAGGTTGTAATTCCTCAACCAATTCAGCTTGTGCTGCTAAAACGCTTGGCTTAACTTGGTCAACGTCTATAAAAGCATCATTAAACTGTATACGTGGCTCATCACCAAACTGTTTAAATTGACTACTCGGCTTACCAGCATATATAAAAGCTGTTCTATCTTTCTTAAGTTTCTCTATCTGATCTGCAGCAGGCAAGATATTTTCAATCATTAAGCTACTGTCCCTCATTACTGTTGCTACCATGAAAAAGAAAAGCAACATAAATACAATATCAGGTAGGGAGGCCGTTGAAATTGCTGGCAAGTCTCCTTGTTTTCCTTTTTTAAATTTTGACATAATTTGTTACTTTTTTAACTTTTATCTGGTTCTGCTTCAGACAATTTCATAGGATATAGCTTTTTAATGGCCTCAATTTGCTCATTGAGTTTTTCATCCTTACTAAATTGATTTTTCTCCTTTTCCTCCAACATAGACTGAAAGCTTCTATTGTACAAACGTTGTGCTTCTCTTTCTCTTAAGAAATTATAAGCTGCAACTAGTTCGTTCTGTACTTCAATATATTTCTCATAGGAGGTTTCCCTATCATGTTTCATTGAGATAATTGCTTTATCAGGGTGATCCGAAGAAGCAGGGTCTCTATCTCCTTTACAGTAAGTACAAGTTTCTCCTTCTGCATTAGTGCTTCCACCATTATCCAAAAAGTCTATTGCTGCTTGTCTTAAGTCTTTTAACTCCATTAACTCTTCTTCTACGAGCAATTGGTTATCACGACTAACAAGTACGGTAAATAAATTTTTCTGTTTAATAATAGGAGGCTCTACTTCAGAATCGTCAATAGGTGGCAAACTTCTTAATAATCCCTTATCTTTTTCTATCGTTGTTGTAACTAAGAAGAAGATAAGAAGTAAGAAGGCAATGTCAGCCATTGAACCTGCATTTACTTCTGGTGCCGATCTCTTTGCCATACTATATTATTTACTGATTATTTTTTTAACTCCTGAGAAAATCATTGCTAATGCTGCAATAACAATCAATATGTAAAATGCTGTTAAACCAGCTCCTACCATTTGTGACTGCGCACTAGTAGCTACTCCATCTTGTAGGTCATATTGACGCGGATCACCTCCAGCCGATAGATATGAAACAATCAATATCACAGCAAAGGCTCCTACACCTATTAACGTATTCTTTAAGCCCGAAGTATTTGTGAATAGATTTTTTAAAACAAAAATCACTACAAAAGCTAAAACTAGAACTAGTATTATATAGGCTATATAAGCCATAGGATCAACAAGACTGGCTTCTTCGCCTGACTTTATTGCATCATCACCTGCAGCTATGATTCTAACCAAGAATACAATCCCAGCTAAACTCAACAGTGCGGCAACTATTTTTAATATTTTGTGCATAATAATTTTTTATTTTTTGTGTCTTACTAATAAGTCCATCAATGTAATTGATGCATCTTCCATGTCATTTACAATACTATCTATTTTAGCGATAATGTAGTTGTAAAAAATTTGAAGAATAATAGCTACAATAAGACCAAATACAGTTGTTAAAAGTGCTACTTTAATACCACCAGCAACTAAAGACGGTTGCATGTCACCAGCTGCCTCAATTTTATCAAAGGCCTGAATCATACCAATTACAGTACCCATGAAACCAAGCATTGGTGCTAATGCTATAAATAAAGAAATCCAAGATACGTTCTTTTCTAACTGTCCCATCTGTACGCCACCATAAGCAACTACAGCTTTTTCAGCAGCGTCAAGATCCTCGTCTGCACGATCTAAACCTTGATAGAAAATAGAAGCAACAGGACCTTTTGTATTTCTACAAACCTCCTTTGCAGCTTCAATACCACCTGAGTTTAATGCATCTTCTACATTTTGGGTTAATTTTTTAGTGTTTGTAGTTGAAAGGTTTAAAAAGATAATTCTCTCAATAGCTATTGCTAGACCAAGAATTAAACATAATAATACAATACCCATAAAGCCTGGGCCACCTTCAATAAAACGCTTTTTTAATTCTTGATGGAAACTCAAATCTTCTGATGTCTCTTCAGCTTCTTGAGTTACACTTGTTACAGTTGCTGTTGTAGTAGCTAATGTTGTAGTATTAGCGTTAACAGTTCCGACAGCCATTAAACACGTAATGGCAAGGATAGAAAATAATCTTTTCATTGTTCTTAATTCTTAATTTTATTAGTTAAAGTGTTAAAGATAAAAAAAATAATGTAACAAATGCGTAAAATCTAAGCAGAGAGGAAGGGATTCGAACCCTCGATACCCTTTTGGAGTATACACACTTTCCAGGCGTGCGCCTTCGACCACTCGGCCACCTCTCTCTAAACTCTCGTAAAAGTTACGGTGTGCCAAATAACAAAAAAAAAATTAGACACTAAAATTTGAGCCGTTAATTTTAGGACATTTCACCTCTTAAGGGAGTTTCATAGGTGCTCTTAAATTCTGATTGTCCTATATTTTCCCCTAATAGATACATTAGTTTGGTAATCGCTGCCTCAGTAGTAATGTCTTTTCCAGAGATAACTCCAATAGATTTTAATTGTGAACTGGTTTCGTATTGTCCCATAGAAACACTACCACCCGCACATTGCGTTACATTAATAATATATAAGCCCTTTGAAATGGCTTCTTTGATTAGGTCTATAAACCAAGGTTCTGTAGTCGCATTACCAGAACCATAAGTTTCTAAAATTAAACCTTCTATTAAATTACTGGTTAAAACCGCTTCAATTATTGGTCTTGAAATTCCAGGAAACAATTTAAGAATACCAACATTAGTATTCATTTTTGTACGTACTATAAGATTATTTTGAGGTTTTGACTTCCATAAATAGTCTTTATTGACATTTATATGTACGCCAGATTCTGCTAAATGTGGATAGTTAAGGGACTCAAAAGCTTCAAAATGCTCAGCATTGATTTTGGTTGTTCTGTTGCCTCTATATAATTTGTATTCAAAATACAGACCAACTTCTTGTATTACTGGCAAACCATTTTCTTGCAAAGATGCTATTTGTATGGAAGTAATTAAATTTTCCTTTGCATCCGTTCTTAAATCACCAATAGGTAATTGTGACCCAGTAAAAATTACTGGTTTTGACAAATTTTCTAGCATAAAGCTCAATGCCGAAGCAGAATAACTCATGGTATCACTGCCATGTAGCACAACAAATCCATCAAAAGTTTTATAATGGGATTTTATGATTTCTGCTATGTCAGCCCAATACTTCGGATTCATATTCGATGAATCTATGGGTTCTTTAAAGGAAACTGTCTCAATCTCACAATCCAATAAGCGAAGCTCTGGTATTCTGGTAAGAATACTATTAAAATCGAATGCCTTTAACGCTCCCGTATCGGCATCCTTAATCATTCCGATTGTTCCGCCAGTATATATTAAAAGAATTTTTGGTTTTTGCATATATTAAATACCAAATACGTTTTTAGAATTTTCAGTTGTTATTCTTGCAACTTCTTCTTTGCTTAAGCCGTAAAGTTCGGATAATTTTTCTAATACCTTATATATATAGAAACTTTCGTTTCGTTTTCCTCGATAGGGTTTTGGTGCTAAATAAGGAGAATCAGTTTCCAATACGATATGCTTTAGATCAATTTGATTTATAAACTGATCTATTTTTCCGTTCTTAAATGTTACCACTCCACCTATTCCCAATTTCATGTTATAGGATATGGCTTTGTGAGCTTGCTCTAAGGTCCCTGTAAAACAATGAAAGATACCGAATAAATCCTCAGACTTTTCTTCTTCCAAAACTTCAAAAATTTCATCAAAGGATTCTCTACAGTGTATGACGATAGGAAGTTGATATTTCTTCGCCAAATTAATTTGATGTTTAAAAGCCTCAATCTGTATACCTAAGGTTGTTTTATCCCAATACAAGTCAATACCGATTTCTCCAACTGCATAGAATTTTCGCTTGGCAAGCATCTCTTCAACATGAGCCAACTCTTCTTTAAAGTTATCTTTTACATGTGTTGGGTGTAAACCCATCATTAAGAAAATATTTTCAGGAAAATCTTTTTCGAGTTGAAGCATAGCTTCTGTATAAGTTGAATCTATGGCAGGAATAAAAAATCGTTTAATATTGGCATCAATAGCTCGGGTTATCATTTCGCTTCTATCCTCATCAAAAGCTTCACTATATAAATGGGTATGCGTATCTGTAATTATCATTTTGCAAAAGTAATTGTTTAGCAAATTATTCGTTTGTTATATTTACATAAATTCTGAAAAATGGAAACCCTAAAAGACTTCCTTATTAATAAAGGTTATTCAAAAATTAAGTTGAAACTCACCAAAACCAATCATTTTGAAATTAAGGCCACTATCAATGGTATTAAAGGTCGGTTTATTTTAGACACTGGCGCATCTAGTAGTTGTGTTGGGTTTGAAGCTATTGAACGTTTTAATCTTAAGGTTAAGGATTCTGAAATAAAAGCTGTTGGTGCTGGTGCATCTGATATGTTGACGCAAATCTCTAAATCAAACCATTTAAAAATAGGGAAGTGGAAAAAAAATCGGGTTGCATTGATTTTATTTAACCTGTCACATGTTAACAACGGACTCATAAATCATAATGCGGATCCTGTTGATGGTATTATTGGTGCAGATATATTAAAAAAAGGAAAGGCGATTATAGACTACCAAAAAAAGTATTTGTATTTAAAATTGAAAGATATTTCATTGCCTAAAGATTCTTAGTATATTGAACTCTCTAGTTGAATTAATAGCAAAATGAACCCAACCATCATAATTGCAGATGACCACCCCTTGGTTTTAAAAGGGTTGGAAGAGTACTTATTTGAAAAAGAATTTAACGTTTTAGCAAGTGCCAAAAATGGTAAAGAAGCACTCTCCTTAATAAAGGCACACAATCCTGATATTGCCATTTTAGATATTAAAATGCCTTTTTATACAGGATTACAAATTGCTGAAAAATGTAAAAAAAGTAAACTCCCTACCAAGATAGTACTCATTACTTTTGAAAAAGACGAGAAGATATACAACGAAGCTAAGTCACTAGGAATCTATGGTTATGTGTTAAAAGAGTTTGCTTTAGACGAAATAGAAAACTGTATAGCTTCCGTTATTAAGAACAAACCTTATTTTAGTCCAGAGCTTTTAGCATATATAGAAGTTGATAGTGCTCCAGAAAAGTTAAACTCCCTAACAAAAACAGAGCTAAAAATCTTAAAACTAATAACCGAAAACAAGACCGCAAGGGAAATTGCTGAAGAATTATTTATATCTCCAAGAACTGTTGAAAAACATAAGAGCAACACTATCAGGAAATTAGAAATTGAAAAAACACCAAATAGTCTTCTTATTTGGGCAAAAGAGAACCAACATCATTTATCTTAAAAATACGTAAGGTTACGTATATTATTACATGGTTTTATTTCTGAAATTTACATTGTTATTAATTAAGGGTTAATAACGAGCTATTAATTAGTTCTTAGGGGATTATTTTGGCCTTGGGTTTCGGCTCAGGGCCTTTTTCTTGGAAAAAAATTAAAAAATACGTAAGGTTACGTATAGTATGGCTTTATTATTATTTGCAATTTTACATCGCTATTAATCAATGCCTCAGGTTAAATTTTCAAAAGCTCTGGGCACGCTTATTGCGCAGAGCTTTTTTATTAAAATATAGTCTTATGCAAACAATGAAAGATAATACCGCAAAAAGGGATAGAATATTTATGATACTTCTTATCATAAGCTCTATTATAGTAATCTCAGCCAATATAGCTGTTAATTTTTTTAGTTAATTTTAGTTAGTTACTCTTGTTAGTTAGGAGTAAAAAAGCGCAATTTTAATAAAATTGCGCTTTTTGTTTTTTTCTATGTTTTTTTGCTCTACATCTCTAAAGCCTTTTTTGGATCATTATCCATCAACAATTCCGTTGGGTTTTCTAAAGCTTCCTTAACTGCAACTAAGAAACCAACAGATTCTTTTCCATCTATTATTCTATGGTCATAAGATAATGCCACATACATAATAGGTCTAATTTCTACTTTACCATCCACAGCTACTGGTCGTTCTACAATATTGTGCATTCCTAAAATTCCACTTTGAGGTGGGTTGATTATTGGAGTTGATAACATACTACCAAATACACCACCATTAGAAATGGTAAATGTACCACCTGTCATCTCATCAACTGTTATTTGTCCATCGCGTGCACGTATAGCTAAACGCTTTACTTCAGATTCTACTCCTCTAAAGGTTAAATTTTCTGCGTTTCTAATCACTGGCACCATTAATCCTTTTGGACCTGAAACAGCAATACTAATGTCACAAAAATCGTAAGAAATCATTTCCTTACCATCAATCATAGAATTAACGGCAGGATACATTTTTAATGCTCTTACTACCGCTAGAGTAAAGAAACTCATAAACCCAAGACTTACACCATGCTTGGCTTTAAAGTCTTCTTTGTATTGTTTACGTAAATCAAAAATTGGTGTCATATCAACCTCGTTAAACGTGGTTAACATTGCGGTAGTGTTTTTAGCTTCGACCAAACGCTCTGCAACTTTACGACGTAGCATTGACATTTTACTGCGCGACGACCCTCTACTTCCACCAGATGGTGTTCCCATAGAAGGAGTAGCTTTTACAGCATCATCTTTAGTAATTCTACCATCTTTACCACTGCCAGAAACTGAACTTGCCTCTATCCCTTTTTCGTCCAGGATTTTTTTAGCTGCTGGACTTGGTGTGCCAGATGCATATGTTTTGTTAGCAGGATTAGGTGCTTTTTCACCTGTATCTGGTGTTTGCTCTTGCTCCTTTTTTAATTCTTCTGCAACATTTTCATCGTTACCACCTTCGTCGCCTCCTTTATAGGTGGTCGTAGAATCAGCCTCTGGTTTTGCACTAGTGTCGATTAAACAAACTACTGCTCCGACTTCAACAGCGTCACCTTCTTCAGCCTTTAGGGTAATTGTTCCACTTGCCTCAGCTGGAAGTTCTAAAGTTGCTTTATCACTATCTACCTCAGCAATGGCTTGGTCCTTTTCTACATAATCACCATCTTCTACTAACCATTCCGCTATTTCTACTTCTGTAATCGATTCGCCTGGTGAAGGCACTTTCATTTCTAAAATCATGCTTTATTATTTTAAGCTCTAATTTGAGTTATTTTAATTTTTTCTTTGATTGTTTTTGCTCTTATCAAAAACATAATCTATAACTTGTTGATGTCTTATTTTTGATCTTAAAGAACTACCTGCTGCTGGTGCTCCGTATGGTCTTCTGCTCGCTACCCTCCAATTTTTGGCACCATCAATATGCATTAGGATATGACTGTAAGCACCCATATTTCGTGGCTCTTCTTGCGCCCAAACTATATCATCAGCATTTTTATACTTTTTTAGGGTATCTTCTATTGCTTTACTTGGAAGTGGAAACAATTGTTCAATTCTTATCAGAGCTACATCGTCTCTATTAAGTTCTTCTCTTCTCTCAAGTAAATCGTAATAAAACTTACCAGTCATAAAAACTAAAGTCTTTATTTCATCAGCCTTAACATTTTCATCATCAATCAATGTTTGGAAGCTACCTTTTGCAAACTCATCTACTGTAGAAACCACCTTAGGATGACGCAACAAGCTTTTAGGCGTAAACACCACTAGAGGTTTTCTGTAATTGGCCTTCATTTGCCTACGTAGTAAATGAAACATATTTGCTGGAGTAGTACAATCCGCTACAAACATATTGTCTTTGGCGCATAGTTGTAAATAACGCTCCATACGTGCGGAAGAATGTTCTGCTCCTTGCCCTTCATAACCGTGCGGTAACAACAAAACCAATCCATTTGATGTTTTCCATTTATCCTCTCCCGAAGATAAATACTGGTCTATCATTATTTGAGCACCATTACTAAAATCACCAAATTGCGCTTCCCATATGGTCAGCGTATTTGGGCTAGCCATGGCATAACCATAGTCAAAACCTACAACTCCATATTCTGACAACAACGAGTTATAAATATTGAATTGCCCTTGGTCTTCGGAAATGTTCTTGTGTAAGATTATTTCCTCCTCACTGTCTTCCACCTTAACGACTGCATGGCGATGTGAGAACGTACCACGTTCTACATCCTGACCTGATATCCTAACATCAAAACCTTCAGCCAAAAGTGAGCCGTAGGCCAAATGCTCTGCCATTGCCCAATCCAATCGATCTTCGTCAAACATGGTTTGGCGAGATTCTACTAAACGCTGAATTTTTCTAATGAATTTTTTATCCTTAGGTAAATTAGAAATCACTTTAGTAACATCTGTTAAAAGCTTTTTTGAAACCGTAGTATCTACAGTTTTCATCATTTCATCTTCATCAACTCGAACAAAACCTTTCCACTCTTCTTGCATAAAAGCAGTAATTTCGGTTTTATCTTCTTTACGTGAGTCTTCGAGATTTTCTTCAAGCTTAGCCTTATACCTGGCTTCTATATGCTTCACATAACCCTCGTCTACAATACCTTCAGCTATGAGCTTTGCTGCGTAAATATCCTTTGGGTTTTTATGCTTGGCTATAGCTTTATATAGCAGTGGTTGTGTAAATTTAGGTTCATCTCCTTCATTATGTCCATATTTTCTGTACCCTAATAAATCAATAAAAACATCGCGCTTAAACTTCATTCTAAAATGTAATGCAAAAAGTGCTGCATGCACAACTGCTTCGGCATCATCTGAATTAACGTGAAGCACAGGAGATAAAGTCACCTTGCCAACATCAGTACAGTATGTACTTGAGCGACCATCAAGATAATTTGTGGTAAACCCTATTTGGTTATTGACCACAATATGTATAGTACCATTGGTTTTATAACCATCTAATTTGGCCATTTGCACCACTTCGTAAACCAATCCTTGGCCAGCAATTGCCGCATCACCATGCACAACTATTGGCAGTACTTGGGAAGCATCAGTTATATCTTCTTTATCTTGCTTTGCTCTAGTTATACCTTGTACTACGGCACCAACCGTTTCTAAGTGTGATGGGTTGGGAGCAATATTTAAATTGATTTTTTTATTGTTATAGGTTTCGCGGTTACTTGTCCATCCTAAATGATATTTTACATCACCATCAAAAATTTCTTCTTCATAATCCTTTCCATCGAATTCACTGAATATATCTTTTGCCGATTTTCCGAAAATATTGGTAAGCGTGCTTAGTCGACCACGATGTGCCATACCCATAACAAACTCTTTCACACCTTCATCAGCTGCCTTTTCAATTATAGCATCTACTGCAGGAATCAAAGATTCATTCCCTTCAAGTGAAAAACGCTTTTGTCCAACATATTTTGTATGGAGAAACGATTCAAATGTTACTGCTTGATTTAATTTTTTTAGAATGTACTTTTTCTCGTCAGGAGTAAAATTGCTGTGGTTATCATTAACATTGAGCTTCTTCTGAATCCACTCGATTTCTTCTGGCTTTCTAATGTACATATACTCCACACCAATAGAGTCACAGTAAATTCGTTCTAAATGATCTATAATATTCTGGAGCGAAGCAGTTTCCAAGCCAATAATCTCACCGGCTGAAAACACAGTTTGCAAATCGGACTTAGATAAGCCAAAATTTTCAATTTCCAGAGTTGGTGCATACTTACGTCTTGCTCTAACAGGATTTGTTTTAGTAAACAAGTGACCTCTACTTCTATAACCATCAATAAGTTTTACAACCTGAAATTCTTTTTGAAGTTGCTCCGGAATTTGTGTGGAGACACCCTCTACAATTTCACCTTCCATTCCGTAATTTTCAGAACCAAAATCATACCCCTGAAAAAAGGCACGCCAACTAGGTTCTACAGAATCGGGATTTTTTAGGTATTGGTCATACAAATCAGCAAAATATGCTGTATGTGCTGCGTTGAGAAAGGAATACTTATCCATTATTTTTACGAGACGTTGTCGTTTCTACAAAATTTCTTCAAAAATACAACTTTTACTAGATATAGTAACGGTTTTATTATATTTATAACAATTTAGATTTAAGAATTATTGAGATGATAAAATTCAGAAAAATCATTGCTAAAAAATTAATTATTAATAGTCTTCTAATGGGCTTTTTTGTGTTTTCCTTAAATGCCCAAAGCACCGTTGATGATGATAGCTTTTGGAAAAACGTGCAATTTGGCGGAGGTGTTGGACTTAACTTTGGTGATGGCTTTTTTAGCGGAGCCTTAGCGCCTGCAGCTCTGTATAGACACAACACGTATGTTTCTACAGGAATTGGACTTAATTTTCAATATAGTTCGCAACGCGATGTTTTTAAATCCACTGTTATTGGAGGAAGTATTATAGGCTTATTCAATCCTTATAGGGAACTTCAACTCTCAATAGAGTTTGAGCAACTATATGTGAATCGGGATTTTGACGAGCAGTTTGTAGCAAATGCAGATGATAGTTATTGGTATCCTGCGCTTTTTATAGGTGCTGGTTACCGAAGTGGCAATGTAACATTTGGCATTAGATATGATGTACTTTATGACGAAGACAAAAGCATACAGAATCAAGCTTGGATGCCTTTTTTACGGTTTTGGTTTTAGTATTTAGCTCTATACCAGACCTTTTGCCACTCACGTTGAAGAATTAAAAACGTAATGTCTTCAGAAAGTTTTACTAAATCTTCACCATTTAGGGAACGAATCTTTTTTTCTGAAACATCGACTTGATAAAGCAAGTTGAGATAATCTGAGAATTTATTTTGAATGAGGTGAAATACCGTTTCTTGCAAGACCAACTTTAAACTCGTAGGTAAAGTTTCTTCATCAAATTCCAAATCCACATTGGCCAATAATAAATCTTTATTTAATTGTATTATTAGCTTATTGTAGAGGTTGAGCGAATTAGCCTCAGCGATTAAATCTTCAAAACTTGATGATAACGTCATTACACATTTCTGTTCATTAGTTGCTCGCCAAACGCTCTAAGCAGTTGCTTTTTGTCTTCTGATATGTTCAATGTTTTTAAGATTTCAAAAGCTTTGTTTGTATAACCTTTTACGGCAAGTTGCGTAGCTTCGGCTGCACCAGAAGTTTTAAATACCGTTTTAACCTGCTTCACTTTGGCGTCGTTAGAAAGGGTATCACTATTCATAAATTCTATTAGGTTCACTTTCTCCGTTTCAGTGCCAAGCTCTAATGTTTTTAGATAGAGGTATGTTTTTTTATTTTCTAAAATATCGCCACCAACTTGTTTCCCAAACGTTTCGGGATTACCAAAAGCATCTAAATAATCATCTTGCAGTTGAAAGGCGATGCCTAAATAACGCCCAAAATCATATATGGCATCCTGATTTTCATTTGAAGCTTCGGCCACAATTGCACCCATTTTCATAGCGGCACCGACCAAAACAGCTGTTTTATACTCAATCATTTTCAGATATTCTGGTATGGTAACATCATTTCGGGTTTCAAAATCAATATCGTATTGTTGGCCTTCACAAACTTCCAATGCTGTTTTACTGAATAATTTTGCTAAGGCCTGGAATGTTTTTGGTTCATAATTCTCAAATAGCTGATAAGCCAAAATCAACATGGCATCACCAGACAGAATACCTGTGTTTAAATCCCATTTTTCATGAACGGTTTCTTTTCCTCTTCGCAAAGGAGCATCGTCCATGATATCATCGTGCACCAATGAAAAATTATGGAAGACCTCAACAGAAAGTGCCGCATCCATAGCTTCATTAATATTACTACCAAAAACTTCTGCAGTCATTAAGGTTAAAACTGGTCTTAGCCTTTTGCCGCCTAATTTTAAGATATAGTTAATAGGCTGGTATAGGTTATTTGGTTCTTTATCTGTGGTAAAACCTTCCATATAAGTTATGAAAGACTTCTGATACTGTTCTATATGTTGCATAGAACAAAAATAATGCTTTCAACATATTTTAAACTAATGATACCAATGTTAAATAATTATTAAAACTATGGAAACTATTTTTGTTTTTAAAGTTTCCTATCGTACTTTTGCGCCTGATTATGAGAGAAAAAATAATAGACAAATCACAAGAACTCTTCTTAAACTTCGGTTTTAAGAGTGTGACAATGGATGATATAGCCAGTGAAATGGGTATTTCAAAAAAAACTATATATGTCCATTTTCCTAATAAAACAAAGCTTGTTGAAGCAACAACATTGCACATGTTCGAAACCATATCTTATGGTATAGACTGTATTTTTGCGTTAGAAAAAAATCCCATTGAAGAAATTTTTGACATTAAGCAGTTTGTGATGGAGCACCTTAAAAACGAAAAGTCTTCACCACAATATCAATTACAAAAATATTATCCCAAAATTTTTGCTACGCTAAAATCCAAGCAATTTGAAGTGATGCAAGAATGTGTTACTGATAATTTAAAGCGTGGACTAGAACAAGGTTTATATAGAGACACTATAAATATTGATTTTATATCTAGAATCTACTTTAATGGTATGGTGACTTTAAAAGACCAAGAATTGTTTCCGCTTAAAACATTTTCAATGAACACCTTAATGGAATATTATTTAGAATACCATTTACGAGGTATTTGTACAACAAAAGGGGTTAAAATTCTTAACCAATTTATATCAAAAAATCAATCATAACATCAATGAAAAAACTTTCAACCCTTCTTTTTCTAATGTGCTTCAGTGTTGTCTTTTCCCAAGACACACCTACAAGTTTTACCTTGCAAGAAGCCATAGACTACGCATTAGAAAATAATAGACAGGCAAAGAATGCGGCTAGAGATATTGAAGCAGCAAAACAACAAAAATGGGAAACAACTGCCACAGGTTTACCACAACTAGACGCAAATATTAATTATCAAAATAATTTAAAGCAACAAGTCTCGTTAGTTCCAGCAGAATTTTTTGGAGGGCAACCTGGTGAGTTTACAGAAGTTATTTTTGGCACTAAGCAAAACGTTAACGCAACAGCTACTTTAAATCAATTATTGTTTGATGGGTCTTATTTAGTAGGTCTTCAATCTGCAAAAGTGTTTTTGGAAATTTCTGAAAATGCCAAAACTAAAACTGATCTTGAGGTACGGGAGGCAGTAATCAATGCTTATGGAAACGTTTTATTATCTGAGGAAAGTGTAAAAATTCTAGAAAGTAATGTGGCTGTGCTTCAAAAAAACTTAAACGAAACCACCAAAATCTATGAAAATGGTTTAGAAGAGCAAGAAAGTGTAGAGCAGTTACAAATCACATTGTCTAACCTTAAAAGCAACCTGAATAATGCCAATCGTTTAAAAAGCATTGCTTATCAATTATTCAACATAACCTTAGGTATTGATTATAACACCAATACCACGCTTACAGATACACTTGAAAACCTCACTTTAGAAAATATTTCTTTAGAGATTCTAAGTCAAGAGCTTGATGTTACTTCAACCATAGACTATCGTATTGCGGCAAATGACAGAAAATCAAAAGAACTACTATTAAAATTAGAAAAATCCAAAGCACTACCTCAGCTAAGTGCCTATTTAAATGGTGGATATCTTGGTTTTAGCAATGAATTCACCTTTTTTGATAATGACCAGAATTGGGCTGGTTTTTCAAGTTTTGGTCTTAATCTCAACATTCCTATTTTCAGCTCGGGAAAACGAAGTGCTGCAACCCAACGCGCTAAGATTAACTTAGAAAAGTCTAAAGACGACCTAACGGAAACCGAGCAACGTCTATACCTTCAAATTGAAACAGCTAAAAGCAACTACAAATTTGCTATTGAAGACTATGATAACAAAAAACAAAACTTAGCTCTTGCAGAACGTATAGAGCAAAAAAACCAAACCAAATTTTTTGAAGGTATTGGCTCAAGTTTTGAACTCAGACAAGCACAAACACAATTATATACTGCTCAGCAAGAACTGCTTCAAACCATGTTAGATGTTATTAATGCAAAAGCAGAGTTAGAAACCATATTAAACACACCAATCAACAATTAAAATTCAATTATAATGAAACATATATATCAATTAGTCCTAGTATCTCTTATAATTGTTTCCTGCTCAGGCGACAAAAAGAATTCTGTAGAGAGTGTTCTTGAAAACGGAGACCTTAAAACACTTCGTGAAAAAAGAGGGGCTCTTGTAAACGAGCAACAAGCACTCAATGACCAAATAAAACTTTTGGATGCCAAAATAAAAACGATGGACACGACCAAGAATGTACCATTAATAACCACGTTTAAAGCCAATCCAGAAGTCTTCAATCACGTTTTAGAACTTCAAGGAAACGTAACTACGAAAGATCTTTTAACCATAACGCCAGAGTATAATGGCATTTTAACCAATGTGTATGTAAAAGAAGGTCAGAAAGTTGGCAAGGGTCAGATTTTAGCAAAAATTGATGATGGTGGCTTAAGTCAACAAGTTGCTCAGCTGCAGATTCAGGCAGAATTGGCTAGGACCACTTTTGAACGTCAGAAACGTCTTTGGGATCAAAATATAGGAAGTGAAATTCAATATTTACAGGCTAAATCTGCATACGAATCACAACAAGAAGCCGTCAACCAATTGAATAGACAAATAGCAAAAACAACAGTTAGAGCACCATTTTCCGGTACCATTGATGATGTTATTACAGAACAAGGAAGTGTGGTCGCTGCTGGACAAACACCTTTGATGCGTATTGTAAACCTAGACAATATGTACATAGAGACCGAAGTACCAGAGCGCTACGTAGCTGACGTTACTGTAGGGAAAAGTGTAAAAGTAGATTTGCCAATACTAGGAAAAACTATAGACACTGAAGTTCGCCAAGTGAGCGATTTTATAAATCCTGCAAATAGAACTTTTACTGCAGAAATTCCTATTCCAAACAAAAACAATACAGTAAAACCAAACCTTACCGCACGTTTAAAAATCAATGATTACACCAATGAAAACGCACTATTAATTCCTCAAAGTGTGATTTCAGAAAATGCTGAAGGCGAACAGTATGTGTATGTCGTTAACAATAAAGGCTCTGATGGAATTGGCAAAGCTAAACGTGTCATTGTTGAAACTGGTCGTCAGCAAGGTGATGTCATAGAAATATTGAGCGGACTTGAAGAAGGTGCAGAAATTATTAGTGAAGGAGCGCGTAGTGTACGCGACGGACAATCTGTAGAAGTGATAACTTATAATGGAATCGAAGATGAAAACTAAAAAAAACACAGAAAAAGAATTTGGTCTTTCCTCGTGGGCAATTAATAATAAAACCACGATGTATGTACTTATTGCTGTGTTCTTCTTTCTGGGAGTTTCAGCATTCTTTAGTATGCCAAGGGAAAATTTCCCAGAGGTTAACGAAACCAAGATTTATGTCAGCACGGTTTACCCAGGAAATACTGCTGAGGATATCGAAAAGCTCGTTACAGACCCTTTGGAAGACCAACTCAAAACGGTAAGTAATGTAGTGGAAATCACTTCAACATCACAAGAAGATTATTCTATCGTTATTGTAGAATTTGATGAAAACATAACTGTAGAGCAAGCCAAGCAAAAAGTGAAAGATGAAATTGATTCTGAAACTTCTGGTGAAGACTGGCCAACCTTCAATGGTGCAAAAGTAGAACCAGATGTGTTTGAATTGAGTCTTTCTGAAGAAATGCCTATCCTAAATATTAATGTTTCTGGAGATTATCCAGTTGAAAAACTAAAGGACTACGCAGAATATCTTCAAGATGAAATAGAAGACCTATCTGAAATAAAGAAAGCAGACATTCGTGGAGCTCAAGACAAAGAAGTTGAAGTTGAAGTAGATATCTATAAAATGATGGCTGCGAAGGTCAATTTCAATGACATTTTGGGTGCCATTAGTCAAGGAAATTTAACACAATCTGCTGGTAACATTAAAGCTAGCGGACAGAGAAGAACCATAAGGGTTATTGGCGAAATTGAAGAGCCATCAGAACTTGAAAATTTCGTAGTAAAATCTGAAAATGGTAATGCTATTTATCTGAAAGACGTTGCCGAAGTGTCATTTCACGAAGAAGACAAAACTACTTTTGCGAGAAAGTCTGGTAAGCCGGTTGTTATGCTCGACGTAAAAAAACGTGCCGGCAAAAATATGGTTGCTGCTGCAGAGCAAATTCAAGTTATTGTTCAAGATGCCATTGACAATGTATTCCCACAGGATTTGGAAGTTTCGATTACAAATGATCAATCTTCCGTAACTATTGGACAGGTTGACGATTTAGTAAATAACATCATATTTGGTGTTATCCTCGTTGTTACCGTTTTAATGTTCTTCCTTGGATTTAAAAACGCACTTTTTGTTGGTTTCGCTATCCCAATGTCCATGTTCATGTCACTGATGCTATTGAACATTATCGGCTATAGTTTAAATACTATGGTGCTTTTCGGATTGATTATGGGTCTGGGAATGCTGGTTGATAATGGAATTGTAGTCGTTGAAAATGTGTATCGATTGATGGAAGATGAGGGCATGAAAAGAATTGATGCTGCCAAAAAAGGAATTGGAGAGATTGCATTTCCTATTATTATTTCAACAATGACAACTGTTGCCGCTTTCGTGCCACTGGCATTTTGGCCAGGCATAATGGGAGAGTTTATGAAGATTTTGCCGATTACGCTTTCGGTAGTATTAGGATCTTCACTATTCGTTGCTATTTTCTTTAACTCGGTTTTAGTATCTCGATTCATGAAGATTGAAGATAAAGATATGCCTCTGAATCAAATTATAAGAACCACTGCTATTGTTGCAGGTATTGGTTTGCTTATTCTCATTTTTGGTGGTCCATATCGTGGATTGGGTTCTCTAATGATTTTTACAGCGATTATGCTTTGGGCATACCGTTTTTTCATTAGAAAATGGGCGAACAATTTTCAGAATAAATCTTTGGTAAAACTAGAGAACTGGTACGAAAAAATGTTGACTGGTGCGCTTTCCAAAAAACGACCTTATCTTTTAAGTGGAGGTACGTTCTTACTTTTGATTGCGGCATTTATAGCCTTCGGTGTTTCAGTTGGCATGCAACGAACAAAAATTGAGTTTTTCCCTGATAACAAACCTAACCAAATCATTGTTTATATAGAATATCCTGAAGGTACTGCAATTGAGAAAACCAATGCTATCACAAAACAGATTGAAGAACGTGTTTACGATGTTATCAACCAAAATCAATATATGGATGATGGCAGAAACTTTTTAGTAGAAAGTGCTGTATCACAAGTTGGAGAAGGTGCTGGGAATCCACAAACTGATGGTGGTTCTGCAGCTGAGATGCCTCACAAAGCAAAAATTACAGCATCCATGCGCGAATATAAGTTCCGTAGAGGTGAGGACAGTGAGTTATTGAGACAAAAGGTACAGGAAGCTCTCGTAGGAATATATCCTGGTGTTTTAATCTCAGTTGAAAAAGATGCAAACGGACCACCTGCTGGAGCGCCTATTAATATTGAGTTAGAAGGCAAGGATTATAACGAGCTTATTGCTACTGCTGAGCAGATGCGAAATTTCATTAACTCTAGAAATATTGCTGGAATTGATGAACTTAAAATCGATGTCAACAAAGATAAACCAACGATGCAAGTTGAAATCGACCGTGAAAAAGCCGGTGAATTGGGTGTTTCTGCTAAACAAATTGGTGACCAGTTGCGTAATTCCATATTTGGATCAAAAGCTGGAATTTACAAGGAAGATGGCGATGATTTTGATATTTATGTTCGATTTGATGAAGACCTTAGGTATAACACGAGCGCTCTATTCAACCAAAATATCATCTTTAGGGATAACACAGGTCAGATAAAGGAAATTCCATTATCTGCGGTCGCAAGTCAGAAAAACAATTCAGGATTTAGTGCTATTAAGCATAAGGATACTAAGCGTGTTGTAACTGTCTATTCAGCGTTGGCTCCAGGCTATACAGATGCAGGTGCGATTGTAACCCAAATTCAAAATGAAATGAGAAGTTTTGAAGGATTACCATCTGATATCAAGATTGATTATACAGGACAGATTGAAGAACAGAATAAACAAATGGCATTCTTAATGGGAGCTTTCTTTACAGGATTGGGCTTAATATTCTTTATCTTGATATTTCAATTTAATTCCATCTCTAAGCCTACGATAATCATGTTAGCCATATTATTGAGCTTGATTGGTGTATTTGGTGGTATCGTAATTACAGGCAGTGCTTTTGTAATTATGATGACCATGGTAGGTATTATTTCTCTTGCAGGAATCGTAGTTAACAATGGTGTTGTGCTCTTGGATTACGCGCAATTACTTATAGATAGAAAGAAAAACGAACTAGATTTAGAAGACGATGAATACCTATCAACTGATGACCTCTTTGATTGCATTGTAAGAGCAGGAAAAGCACGTCTAAGACCAGTATTGCTAACTGCTATTACTACAATTTTAGGATTGATTCCGTTAGCGATTGGATTAAACATTAATTTCTTCACCTTATTCTCAGAGTTTAACCCAAATATTTATATGGGAGGTGACAACGTTGTCTTTTGGGGACCATTGGCATGGACAGTTATTTACGGACTACTCATTGCAACGTTCCTAACGTTAATTGTTGTCCCAATTTTATTCTTCCTAAGTATGAAGTTAAAAATGTGGGCAAGACGAAAATTCAGTTCAGATGTCGCTGCTGAAACAGAGACGTTCGATGATGATCTGACAGAAAATAGAAAGATTGCATTAGACAAATAAAAGTCATAAAAAAAGCCTCAACTATTTAAGTTGAGGCTTTTTAAAATAGACTACTCTAAAATTAATTTAGATTTTCAGTAAATGGCGTTGGGAACGCATTTATAATATTGTCTCCAGATCTGTCTAGAGGAATATTTGCAGGGTTTAACCTATCTAACCTCCTCAAGTCAATCCATCTATGACCTTCAGCCAATAAAGAATAACGTCTTTGACGTAAAACTTCATCTAAAAGACTTGTCGCATCAACAGGACCTGCATAATCTGGCAACCCAGCTGCATTTCTAACTCTATTGATAGCTGCTATAGCTTCTGCATCATTGGTTCCAATATTAACCTCAGCATAGATTAGAATCAACTCCTCGTTTCTTATTAAATAAACTGGATCAACCTGGCTATCGTATACTGCTATTTGATAGTCAGCAGAAAGCCCATCAAACATAGTTCCTCCTGGTAATAAAATAGCTTTTTCATCTACGCGAGTATCTCCTGCTTCCGCATCAGCTATCCAAGTTGGGTGTACCATAAACTCTTGTCCCGACTGTAACGGCACATGAAACTGAGTATTTAGTATATCATTACCTGTAAGACCAAAAACATGTGCTACGCCGTTGTATAAGTCACCATTGATATCGAAGAAAGAATCTCCCAGCAATGATAAGGCTAAACCATTATTACCTTGGTGAAGCGCAGTTCTTGATGCTATGGCTCTATTAAACTCCGCAAAAGAAGCCGTAGTATCAAAACCATCAAAGCCTGAGCTAAGGTCAAAATCAAAATCTGCAGAAGCGCTCGCTAAATCTGCGTTAGCTTCATTCAGCAACTCCATTATACCTGTAAGCGCTTCAGAATAGCCAACATTTGGCCCAAGATTATCTGGGTCAGCAACATCTAAGCGTATGCCATTGTCAAACTGCCTATTAGCCACCATAAGTAAAGCATAAGCTTTTAATGTTTTGGCATATCCATAGTAGCTGTTCTTTTCCTCATCTGTAAAACCAGCTGCGGAATTTTCTACTGCTTCAATAAGTATATTGGCAGACTTTACCACCTTATACCAAGCAGCATATGCTCTAGTGGTTAAAAAGCCATTATTGTCTAAGGGTCCTTTTAACAATTCACCCGTATAACGAGGATCTACTCCTGTTAAGTCATAATATTCTCTTCCTAAAATACTTACTGTATCATAGTGGAATGCCAGATCATTTCGCATGACAGCCTCTAATCCAACTGCCAATAACCTAACATCTTCTGCTGTAGCGCCTTCTTCAAAACTGCCAACAGTAGGTGCGTTAGGATTTTCTATATCTTCAAGCTCGCAACCCGAAAAGAGTATCACGGCAAACATAAAGACAAATTTTATTGCTATTTTTTTCATAATTTTTTTTTTAGAAGTTAACATTTAAGTGAAAGTTGACAAACTTTGACTGTGGGTATGGTGTTACCTCAATGTTGTTTGCTAATACATTATTACCAAAGTTAGAAACTTCAGGATCATAACTGTTGTAATCAAAAATATTAATGAGGTTTCTACCTGAAAGACCTACTTTTATTTTTGTTGCATATTTAATGAGACCTTCTGGTAAAGTATAGAATACACCTATTTCTCTTAGTCTTATATAACCTGCATCTTCAATATATGGATCTGGATTAACAAAGGCCTGACTTGCTCTATAGTCTCCATTATTAAGCTGACCTGAAGGATCAAGACCAGTGTCATTATAATCCCAAGTTGTACCAGCCAAATCATATAATAAGGTTGATAAATTTATATTATCCCCTCCCTTTTTCCAATGCCATAAGAACGTAAAATCAAAATTCTTGTAATTGATTTCATTATACCATGACATTTGAAAATCAGGTTCTGCATTACCATAAACGAAGAAACCGTCACCTTCTGGATCTCGTCTAGCAATCTCTTCTGCAGTATAAGCATCAGGATCGTATGTTCCAACAATTTGAGTGGCACTTTTGCCTTCTTGAATTAGAAATGTACCTAACGAAGCTGCAAAACCACCTGTTGTAAATGAAGGGATATCTAATTCCGTAATTTCAGACTTGTTCTTCCACCACTTAAAGTTAGCGTTCCAAGACAAATCCTCTTTTTCTAATACATTAACATTTAATCCTAACTCAACCCCTTTGTTCTGTAAGGTACCTGCATTTACTGGTGCTTGAGTAAAACCAGATGACGTTGGCACTTGAGAGTTTAATAATAAATCTTTGACTTGTTTGTTATAGAATGAAACCTCTAATAAAAACTTATTATCTAATACTCCTAGATCAAATCCAAACTCCAACTCAGACTGTCTCTCAGGTCCTATATTTGAGTTTCCTCTTAAATTAGCAGGGCTTAAACCCGATTGACCATCAATGAATTGTGCATTCATTGTAGCAAACCTTTGGTTGAACGTAGAAAAACGTCCAGCTTCACCGTAAGCAATTCTTGGTTTAAAATAATTAATCGTTTCAAAATCCCAAAAATCAAACTTACTCAGGTTAACTGCCAGGTTAGCTTTTGGATAATAATAAAACTGATTTGCATTACCATTATTAGTAGATTTATCCCCTCTAATACCTAATGTAGCAATAATCTGATCTTGATAATTGATTTCTTCTTGTACAAAGAATCCTTTATCCCTTTGAGGGATTATCAATTGATTAGTGGAAATATTAGATGCTTGGCTCAAACTTGTTTGAGATCCATTTAATCCGGTACCAATAGTAGTTACAGTATTTCTATCAAAATCTTGTAAGAAGCTACCAACTTGAGTTGTGAACTCCAATCCATTATCTAAATATAAGTTGTGAACTAAAAATGCGGATAGGTTAAAATTAGTGTTCACGGTTGTACCTGATATAGCGACTCCTCCTAAAGATGAAGGATCTCTAAAATAAGTTAAAGCGCTTGGGAAAATACTTGTGGTTCTTAGTGTGTACTGATCAAAACCACCTTCAAATACCAGCTTTAACCTATTAGAATCTGTGGTAAGAAGTTTTATATTAGTTTTTGCACTACCAATAAAACGATTAACCTCTTCTCTATTAGTGGTTATTGCCACTGTTTCTAAAACGTTAGATCCTGCACCTCCTTGAGGAAACACTCCATCAACTGGAGATAAATCCTCCCAAGGGTAAGTAAATGCCAATGCATAACCAACTGTTCTGTTAGCATTTCCATTGTTAAAGAAACCTCTATCAGATTCTGAATTGATGTAATTGGTTGTAACATATAAATCTAACCAATCATTAAAACGCTGACCAATATTAAGTCTTATAGAGCTCTTTTTGTACCCTGTATTATCAACTAAACCAGGTTCATTTCTGTGAGTAGCACCAAAGAAATAATCTGTCTTATCATTAGCACCAGAAGTTGAAAATCTGGTTGTAGAAGATACTCTTGTATGGTCAAACAATTCGGCTTCATAATCTCTTAAAACAGGATTATCTGGACCACCTAACGCCGTAATTTGTTCTTGGGTGTAATCTCTCAATCCTAATAATTGTGTTGGACTTCTAAAACCGGTTACTTGAGAAAAAGACACTTGCGGTTTCCCTTGTCTTCCTCTTTTAGTAGTAATAAGAACCACACCTCCTGCTGCTCTAGAGCCATAGATTGCGGCCGCAGATGCACCTTTTAAAATTTCTACACTTTCGATATCTTCTGGATCGATATCAGCAATACGGTTAGAAGCGTCATCTTGGTTAGTGGACGTGTTACCACCACCAGCTGCTTCACTTACAATATTATTTCCCAAACCTATGGATTGGTTATCTACATAAACACCATCTACAATAAATAATGGCTGTTGGTCTCCAAAGATAGAAGTTACACCTCTTAAGCGCATAGAAATACCACCACCTGGAGCACCAGAATTGGCCTTAATCTCAGCACCTGTAAATTTACCTGAGAGTGCACCATCTAATCCAGATTGTACTGTTACACCGGTTAATTCATCTGCAGAAACTGAGGCAACTGCGTTAGCCGCATTAGATCGTTTAGTGGATGATGCCAAACCTGTAACTACAATTTCGTCTAAAGATGTAGCCGACTCCTCCATTACAACGTTAACAACGGATGCCGAATTAACAACAATCTCTTGAGTTGTATAGCCTAAATAAGAATATACAATCGTAACGGGGAAACTATCCACGTTTAAGGTATAATTACCATCAAAATCCGTTGAGGTTCCGTTTGTTGTGTTTTTAACAAGTACAGATCCTCCTGCAATTGGAATACCACTAGCCTTGTCTGTCATTTTTCCTGTAACTTGTTGCGCAAACAACATCGCAGGGAACAAGAAAAACGAAAACAAAAGCCATTTTAATAAAATCGATTTTTCTTTCATTTGTTTAGAATTAGTTATTGTTTAGTACCAAATATCTGAATTATATTTAATTTTTAACAGTTTTTTAAGCAAAATCTTGAATAATCCTCAAAATAACTTACTTAAACTTTTCAAAGTCAGTTGTTAAATAAAGTTCACATATTATATTAAATTTGCACCTTATTCGCCATAGCTTTATTCAAAGGTGAATTATTTAATTTTTCAATATGTTTAGAAGTCATAATTGTGGTGAACTTAGAGCCACACATAACAATACAGAAGTTACCCTCGCAGGTTGGGTACAGGGAGTTAGAGATAAGGGTTTTATGGTCTATGTGGATTTACGAGACCGTTATGGTATTACCCAACTTTATTTTGATGAAGAACAGACTTCAAAAGACTTGATGGAAAAAGCTCAAAAACTTGGTCGTGAATTTGTGATTCAGGTTACTGGGAAAGTGCAAGAGCGTGCTTCTAAAAACCCAAATATTCCAACAGGAAATATTGAAGTGTTAGTTTCAGAATTAACTATTTTAAATTCTTCTCTGGTGCCGCCATTTACTATTGAGGATACCACAGATGGTGGTGATGATTTGCGTATGAAATATCGTTATTTGGATATTCGTCGTAATCCTGTAAAGGAAAGTTTAATCTTTAGACATAAGGTTACTCAGGCAGTAAGAAACTATTTGTCTAGTGATGGTTTTATAGAAGTAGAAACACCTTACTTAATTAAATCTACGCCAGAAGGAGCGCGTGATTTTGTGGTGCCTTCTCGTATGAATGAAGGTCAATTTTACGCTTTACCACAATCACCTCAAACCTTCAAGCAATTGCTTATGGTTGGTGGTATGGATAAGTATTTCCAAATCGTAAAGTGTTTTAGGGATGAGGATTTACGAGCAGATAGACAACCGGAATTTACGCAGATTGACTGTGAAATGGCCTTTGTGGAGCAAGAAGATATCTTAAACACCTTTGAGGGACTAACGCGTCATTTATTAAAAGAAATCAATGGTGTTGAAGTAGAGAAATTCCCGAGAATGCTCTACGATGATGCAATGCGCTTATATGGTAACGATAAACCTGACATTCGTTTTGGTATGGAGTTTGGAGAACTCAATGAAGTTGCTCAACATAAAGATTTCAACGTATTTAATTCTGCTGAACTTGTTGTGGGTATTGCTGTACCTGGTGGAAATAGTTACACAAGAAAAGAGATCGATAAACTCATTGATTGGGTAAAGCGTCCACAAGTGGGAGCTCTAGGTATGGTTTATTGTCGTTGCAATGACGATGGCACTTATAAATCTTCAGTCGATAAATTTTACGACCAAGACGACTTGGCAAAATGGGCAGAAAAAACTGGCGCAAAAGCCGGTGATTTAATTCTGGTCCTATCTGGAGAAACCAACAAAACAAGAGCGCAATTGAGCGCATTACGAATGGAATTGGCAGAACGTTTAGGGTTACGTAAACCTGATGAATTTGCTCCACTTTGGGTTATGGATTTCCCGTTATTGGAATGGGATGAAGATACCGAGCGTTACCATGCGATGCACCATCCATTTACCTCCCCAAAACCAGGACAGTTGGAGTTATTGGACACCAATCCGGGAAACGTTAAAGCCAATGCCTACGATTTAGTATTGAATGGAAACGAAATAGGCGGAGGCTCAATTCGTATTCACGATAAAGCTACACAAGCCATTATGTTAAAACACCTTGGTTTTTCTGAAGATGAAGCTAGAGCTCAGTTCGGATTTTTAATGGATGCTTTTGAATATGGTGCACCACCACACGGAGGGATTGCATTTGGATTGGATAGATTGGTTGCCATTTTAGGCGGACAGGAAACGATACGAGATTTTATTGCCTTCCCAAAAAACAATTCTGGCAGAGATGTTATGATTGATGCACCTGCACCAATAGATGATGAACAACTTGAAGAATTAAGTTTAAAGCTTAATTTAAAATCTTAGATATCAAATCCTGCTTTATGCAGGATTTTTTGTTAGATTTAACTATGCCAACTAAATCCAAATTCCTTAAGCGATTGCTTATTCTAAGATATAAGTATATCTCAGAGAAGAATTTTATTTTTCTATTGAGTTTGGTTATAGGTTTGCTCTCTGGTATTGTTTCTGTAACCATTAAGAATATAACGTTTACTATTGAAGCGATTTTTGAAAAAGGTATTATTCTATCGCAAAATAGCATCTATTTTATTTTACCCATTATCGGACTTTTCTTGGTCTATCTTTTTGTAAAGTATGTCTCTAAAAAACCGAGTGGCCACGCCATTCCGTCCATATTATATTCTCTGTCTAAAAGAGATGGCATACTTGAAAAAAAGAACATCTATTTCCCACTGATTACCGCACCACTAACCGCAGGTTTTGGTGGTTCCGTTGGTTTGTTAGGTCCTGCGATATTGTCTGCATCTGCGATAAGCTCTAACTTAGGGCAATTTCTACATATCAACAGAAAAACCAGAAGCCTGTTAATTGGTTGTGCTGCAGCTGGAGCCATAGCGTCCATTTTTAAATCGCCAATAGCAGCTATAATTTTTGCTATTGAAGTGTTTAGCTTAGACCTAACTTTTGCGTCGTTATTACCACTTTTAATAGCCTCTGTTTCCTCTGTGATAACCTCATACTTCTTTTTGGGAGACAGCGTGCTTTTTGATTTTAATGTGTCTGAAAAGTTCCTGATTAAAGACACCCTATTTTACATTATTCTTGGTATTGGAACCGGAATCGCTTCCGTTTATTTTTCTAAAATCTATTTTGGCATTACTTCAATTTTTAATAGGCTGAAGTCTGCAAAACATAAGTTAATTATTGGAGGATTAGCTATTGGCACCATGCTATTCTTTATTCCACCACTTTATGGTGAAGGTTTTGGGTTTATAAATAATTTAATGTTAGGCAACGATATTGAAGCTTTGGGCAATACACCTTTTGATGAGCACTTAGACAATATTTGGATCGTTATTGGACTGCTCTTCGGAATTACAATTTTTAAAGCCATTGCCATGACCACCACTTTTGCTGCTGGTGGTACAGGTGGAATTATAATCCCAACATTAGTTATGGGAAGTGCACTGGGTAATGTAGTTGCTAAAGTGATTAATAATTGCGGGTTAGGTTTCACTGTTTCCGAAGCCAACTTTACGTTAATTGGTATGGCTGGTTTAATTGCTGGAGTGCTTCATGCTCCATTGACTGCTATTTTCCTGATTGCTGAAATCACTGGTGGTTACGAATTGTTTGTGCCTTTGATGATAACTGCGTCCATGTCTTTCATCATCAATAAAAATGGTTTGGATCATACCATTTACACGAAAGAACTTATTGAGAAAGGGGCTTTATTAACACAAGACAAGGACAAAAATGTACTCATTTTAATGAAGCTCGATTCGGTCATTGAACAAGATTTTATTCAACTGCATCCTGAAATGACTTTAGGCGAAATGTTGAAAAACGGTGTGTCAAAATCTAGCAGAAATTTGTTTCCGGTGACGGATTCTAATGGTGGCTTTGTGGGTATTATATTGTTAGATGATATAAGAACCGTGATGTTTGACCAATCACTTTATCAATCTACAACTGTTGAAACCTTTATGCACCAAGCACCAGAGTATATTATATATGAACAAGATTCTATGCAAGATGTGATGCGGAAGTTTCAGGATTCACAAGCTTGGAATCTTCCTGTTATTAAAGATAATAAGTATTATGGTTTTGTTTCAAAATCTAAGTTGCTAACAGCTTATCGACACGAATTAATTAACTTTACATCCTAAGTATTTTTATATGAAACCCATTCACATCATAACACTCATTGCCTTTATCTCCTCGATTACAAGTATTATTTGTGGCTTTATTTTAGATGTAGACTATTCCCAAAAATTAATCGGTTTTGGCGTTATTGGGTTGTTTTTAATAGTATTTCCGTTGTTTTCTTACTACAGATGGAAAGGCAAAAACGCAAAAGATTATATGCTCACCAAGGAAAATTTGGATAAAATGCGAGAAAACCAGAGAGAAAAGAAGATTTAAAAATCGCTCTAAGAATTTTTGAACGGTTTCGCTTAGTCCTTTAACAGTAAGCGCTGGCAACACTTTGGCATGTGTGATTTTTAACTTATTAAGTTTCAAATAATTAAAATAAAATGATTTATTAACACTAGCATTAATTTATATTATATCTTTGCACTTTAATTTTTATTTATTTTATAATGACTGGAACAGTTAAATTTTTCAATGATTCAAAAGGATTTGGATTCATTACCAACGAAGAAACAGGAAAAGACATCTTTGTACACGTATCAAACCTTAACGGTGTAGAGTTACGCGAAGGTGATCAAGTAGAGTACACAGAAGAAGAAGGAAGAAAAGGAATGGTAGCTGCAAACGTACAGGTACTATAATAAGTATATATCTTACAAGTTTCAACGCTCAACCTTTGGTTGGGCGTTTTTTTTTATGCTTAATTTAAATTACGCTTCTCTATAAAAAATCTCCTTAATAATTCTGACGCCTCTTCCGCCAGAATTCCGCTTACAACCTTAGTCTTTGGATGCAATTTGGTTCCAAGTGTCTTATATCCTCGTTCGGCATCTGAAGCTGCATAAACTATTTTAGAAATCTGGCTCCAATATAATGCACCTGCACACATTTGACATGGCTCTAAGGTGACATATAGTGTGCATTTATTAAGATATTTTCCACCTAAAAAATTTGCTGCTGATGTTATAGCTTGCATTTCGGCATGTGCTGTTACATCATTTAGCAACTCTGTAAGATTATGTGTTCTGGCAATAATCCTATCTTCTACAACAATGATTGCTCCAACAGGAATTTCGCCCTTTTCATAGGCGACCTTAGCTTCTTGAAGTGCTTTTCGCATAAAGTAAGTGTCATCAAAAGGGCGAATCATTATAAAGTCTAATGTTAGTTTTTCACAATTTTTTCTACAAAATTAAAGTTCTCTCCAGTAATTGACAGTATATATATACCATCTTGAAGATTCCCTGTGCTTATTGAAACCGTGTCAAAAAGCTCTTTCTTTATAGTTAACACCGCTCTTCCATTTAAATCGGTAAGCTTTATTGTAACATTACCTAAACCGGTTTTTGTAGAAATTGAAATTTTATCATTTGTTGGATTAGGATATACTTGTAAGGTGTTTGCAGAAAACTCTTCTAC
This sequence comes from Winogradskyella ouciana, assembly GCF_965284585.1. Classification (NCBI taxonomy): domain Bacteria; kingdom Pseudomonadati; phylum Bacteroidota; class Flavobacteriia; order Flavobacteriales; family Flavobacteriaceae; genus Winogradskyella; species Winogradskyella ouciana. The sequence continues at coordinate 1,451,304 of NZ_OZ260095.1, read as the reverse complement.
ACTAAGACTTGTACAATTTGCTAAAGAAGCATCTGAATTTGGTGGCATACTAAAGTCTTCTACCTGATCTGACCTTGAAGTTGACAGCCCTTGAGAGGCATTAAATCCAAGTCCACGTCTGGCAAAAACTTCCCATATCATACATTGATCTGCACCACCCATCGCTGTATCAGCCGCAAGTAACGCATCTCTACCATCTATAAAGCCAGGTTCACAAGGTTGAAGTTTTAAACCATCCAATACAAGTTGCATCACTTTATTGTTTCCGCCATTTCCATTATACAAATCTGGATCAAAGCCATATTTGTCTACATAAGCCCACGTTAAGTCCCAAAGTACAGTTGCCCATACAAAACCTACACCATGTGGTACTGATAAACCAGGGTTATTAGTGTCTCCGTACGTAAAATTATTTACTGCAAAATCTGGACTATAGCGCGCTGGTCTAATACCTCCACCTGTTGTTGGTTGGCTTACAGCAAAAGTCCCTATTCCTCTAGCGTCGTCTTCAGTATCTGTAGGGTACATTGTAACCATAAGTCCAAACCAGTCAGACCATCCTTCTCCCATTTGTTCTTCATTAAAAAGGCATCCCGCTGCAGCTGGTCCGCCAGTTAATCTGGTAGAGATTCCATGCCCATACTCATGTGCTACAATTCCATTATCAAAATCACCATCAATATCAAAAGGACCGTTATTAACCAATGTCGCTGATAAAGTTTGCCCTCCAATTAAAGCAGAAATAATAGCTTCCCCATCGCTTTGATTAACCATAATTGAAGGAATAGTAACTTGATTTCCAACAGCTCCAGGACCCATCGTTATAGTTGCTCCAGCTTCATTATTTACAATTATTGCTGCAATTGCTCCTGCATTTTCAACGGCACGTACCTTAAACCCAAATTCACAAGTTCCTCTGCGTATTACAGCGATACTTCCATTTAAAGCACCAGTATTAATAAGTGTTTCACAAGCATCGTTAGCATCTGGTGTTCCATCTATTGCCAACGTTAAATTTGATGTTATCGGAGTTGTAGATAAAGCATCACCAAAAGTAGCTTCACTCCCATTATAATCACCTGCTACAGTACCATTATTTATAGTTAAAGGTTCGTTAAGTGGGCCAGCTGGAGTCCACAAAAACATGGTCATATTTGGATTTTGACCATCTGGTGGAGTTCCAAAAGTGGCATTGTTTTGTCCGCTACCATCTTGGGCATCTGCATTAACATAATCTCCACTGGCACCTAAAGTTGTATAATTTGTTTCTTGAAAATTCCCGGCTGCTTCGTCAAAACCATAGTGATACCAAATATCATGCATCATGTTATTTGTATAGAACAAATTGGTAATAGATACATCTTCATAGCCTGCTGGCGGTTGATTAATATCTAACGGAAAATCAAAGTTTAATGCGCTGGTACCATCAGGAGAAAAACCTACAGTAAAAGGTAGCCCGTCTCTATCTTCTTGCGCCCAAACATTATTACCTCTGGTAATTGTGTGATCTGCACCTAAAACTCCATCATCATCATGCCATCCAAAAGGAGACGCCAATATACTTGCCGGATCTGTAACAACTTGCCTAGGTCCATGATTTGGGCTTTCTGCCGGAAGTGCAAAAACGTTATATCTTGAGCCATCCACTAAAATTGATGGTGAAGGCACATTAACCTTATTGAAAAAATCAATAGATTCTGACATCTTCTCGTGTGTATGCGGTCTTTCAAAATTACAGCTCAGTACAAGATTGTCAACTTCAATTATTTCATTTGTTGTCGCATCGATTCTTGCACTATACCAATGCGTATTATCATTTGCATAAATGATGACATCCCAAGCTAGTTTTAACTGATCTTCAACATTAACGTATACCAACTCGGCAGAGATATCTCTTGTAGAAATGTTTCCATTAGAAAATGTATACGCATTGCCATCTTTAGATAATTGAACAAGATTCTGCGGAGTTCCTAACTGAAAATGATTAGCTAAACCTTCTATTGCAGAAGCTGGTGTTTGTGATGCTGTGCTTGTATTAATCTTGTTTGAAATATCCTTAAAAAATCTATTAGAAAAATAAAATACTTCACCATTTTTAATCGCGACACCAGAAATTGCATTAGAAATTCTAATATTTTGATAAGCCTGGTTTATATATACGTGTGTTATTTCCGTACCTACAGAAAAATATTCGTTATTAATAACAAGGTCAGCATAATCTTCACTTTGCAAACCAAATTTTGATTGGTTATTTTTTAGATAGTCATTAATTAAAGCTTCATAATTAGAACTAGGCTCGTTACTTTGACCAAACACAAAGGAAACAGATACTATTAAGCATAATAGTACCAGGGATAGGTAATTTTTTTTCATAGCAAATATGTAATGGTTAGACTGTAAGTCGGAGAAATTTCTCTTACCATACAGAATTATTTTTATTTCGCCAAAAGTAAGGAATCATTAAGGATATATAAAAAAATTGTTTTAGTGACTTCATATTTTGCTAATCATATGAGATATTATTGCATTTTTCTAAAAACTATTTTTACACTATAACATTCTAATCAGGTAAACTTTAAAATTATTTAGCTAATAAAATCTCGTATTTTTGTTTGGTGCAAGAATCACTTTTAGAACATATCACCCTACCTAAAGATTTACGTCAACTTAAACGAGATGCTCTACCTCAACTTGCTCAAGAATTACGTGACTTTATCATCAATATCGTAGCTACTAAAGAAGGCCATTTGGGTGCGAGTTTAGGAGTTGTTGAGTTAACCATTGCTTTGCATTATGTCTTTAAAACACCAGAGGATGTGTTGATTTGGGACGTAGGCCATCAAGCCTATGTGCACAAAATACTCACTGGTAGAAAAGAAATTTTTGATACCAACCGACAACTCAACGGTATTAGTGGATTTCCTAAACGCAGCGAGAGTGCGTATGATGCTTTTGGAGTTGGTCATTCTTCAACCTCGATTTCTGCAGCTCTAGGTATGGCAATTGCTTCGCAAATTAAAGGCGATGACAAACATCATATCGCTGTTATAGGAGATGCATCAATAGCAAGCGGAATGGCTTTTGAAGGCCTTAATCATGCTGGCGTCACCGATGCCAACCTGTTAGTTATTTTAAATGATAATGCCATTGGTATTGATCCAAGTGTTGGAGCTTTAAAACAATATTTAACCAACGTTAAAAAAGGCACCGAAAAACAAGACAATATTTTTGAAGCTTTAAACTTTGATTACTCTGGCCCAATTGATGGACACGATTTACCTCTTCTACTTTCTGAATTAGAGCGTTTAAAATCCGTAAAAGGACCAAAATTTTTGCATGTTATTACTACGAAAGGCAAAGGTTTAAAACAAGCTGAATTAGATCAGGTAAAATACCATGCACCTGGTAAATTCAATGCCAAAACTGGTGAGATTCATCCTAAATCCAACACCAATGAACAGCCACCAAAGTATCAAGATGTGTTTGGTGAAACGATTGTTGAACTTGCTTTAAAAAACAAAAACATCATAGGTATTACACCAGCCATGCCAACTGGGAGTTCATTAAAATATATGATGGATAAAATCCCTGAGCGCGCTTTTGACGTTGGTATTGCAGAGCAGCACGCCGTGACCTTAGCTGCAGGTATGGCCACTCAAGGTATCATTCCGTTTTGTAATATCTATTCAACGTTTTTGCAACGTGCATACGACCAGGTAATCCATGATGTGGCCTTGCAGAAACTTCCTGTTATTTTTTGTTTGGATAGAGCTGGTTTGGTTGGAGAAGATGGAGCGACACATCACGGAGTTTTTGATTTGGCTTACTTAAACTGCATCCCAAATCTGGTGATTTTTGCACCCAGAGACGCTATTGCTTTAAGAAATATAATGTACACGGCTCAATTGGGTATCGATTTTCCATTAGCCATAAGATATCCCAGAGGAAGAGGTCACCTTCTGGAGTGGAGAAAACCTTTTGAAACTTTAGAAATAGGTAAAGGTGTTTGTCTAAAAAAAGGGAAGAAACTTGCAATACTCTCTATTGGAACAATGGCGAAAGTTGTAGAAGATGCTACAATTGATTTAGATGTGTCACATTACGACATGCAATTTGTTAAACCTCTGGATGAAGACTTATTACATGAAATTTTTGAACAATATGAATCGATAGTAACTATTGAAGATGGTACTATAGTCGGTGGATTTGGCAGTTCAGTTTTGACATTTGCAAACGCTAATAGTTATAAACTACCAATAACTGTATTAGGCGTAGAAGATAAATTTGTTGAGCATGGCTCTGTAACCCAATTATTTGAAATTCAAGAATTGGATATTGAGTCTGTAAAGAAGAAGGTTACGGAGTTACTCTTCTTCCTCAATAACAGCTAAATCTGTTTGCTCTGCACTCTGCTCTACATGAGCAGTCTCTTCTAAAACAGGTTCTTCTTGAGTATTAGAAATATCATCTAACATCAATAGGCAAGTCAATACAACCATGAAAATGACCAAGCCTCCAAGTATATTATTTCTCATAAGTAGGTAATTTGATGAGGGCTGATTATTAATGAAGTTATTCAAACCATTTCTTTTGGCTGCAAATTTATCTTGTTTTGCCTTGATTTCAGCTTTTTTTCATACCATAGCTAAGGCTATGCTATTAAAAAAAGTTTCATCAAAATAAAAAATCTATAATTTTCGCTACAAAACAAATAGTTCAAATCACTTCAGTAAATAAACACAATATATCGTTAAAAAACAAATTTATTCGATGAAATACATACTATAAAATATTCCCCTTCAATTTTTGATGCAATAACATGGCATTTGTGTCAGACAGTTTTGAGACGTACAAACAGATATTTAAAAGATTATCATAAAGGGATTCCTCTCCAAGTTTAACAGTTTCTGGAAGAAGGTTTAACAGTAGTTTGTCATAATTAGATAATCTGCCTTCATAATAATTGAAAGCCAACTTACCATAAGCGTTCAATAATTGATTCAAAATTTCATAACCCGCGATTTCCTTATTGATGACCTCTTTAGAGCGATATACATTTTTTACACTCAGGTCAATTATATCCTTAATCTGAGCTTTATATTGACTAACGTCTAAAAGTGCTGTTTCAAATTGACCATTTAAAATGGCTTCTTCATTTTTCATGAAAATTGACACTGCTTCATCAATCAACGTATTTATGGCCAATGCCCTTAGATAACTCACACGGTCTTCAGTAGTTTTTAAAGCATTATAATTCTCGGTTATTATTTTACCTTTTACTAGTTTAATTAAATATTCCAGCGCATAATCCTCTTCAATCAATCCAAGATTAATACCATCTTCAAAATCAATAATCGTGTAGCAAATGTCATCAGCCGCTTCAACCAAATAAGCTAATGGATGTCTATTGTAATTGAGGTGATTGTCACTTCTTTTTATAAGACCCAACTCAGAAGCTACGTCTTTAAACATATCCTTATCACTCTGAAAAAAACCATATTTTTTATCTACTATATGATGGCTTGGTTTCTTTGGCAATGATTCTTTTGGGTATTTTATAAACGCTCCCAATGTGGCGTAGCTTAATCGCAATCCACCTGCTCGTCCTGCTCTACTTTCGGTTAAGATTTTAAAACCGTTGGCATTACCTTCAAAATCACAAAGGTCTTGATATTCTTTATCCGTTAAGCTATCTTTAAATTGAGATCCATCACCATTTTTAAAATAAGATCCAATGGCTTTTTCACCTGAATGACCAAACGGAGGATTACCAATATCATGTGCTAAAGCAGCAGCAGCAACTATAGCACCAAAATCGTTCATTCTGTAACCATGGATATTTTGAAGATGTGGATGCTTTTCCAATAGAAGTTTACCCACTCTACGTCCAAGGGATCTTCCTACAACACTTACTTCTAAGCTATGGGTTAATCTTGTATGTACAAAATCTGTCTTAGATAATGGAACAACCTGTGTTTTATCCTGTAACCCTCTAAATTCAGATGAAAATATAATACGGTCATAATCCACCTCAAAGCCCAAGCGTGTCTCATCTTGTTCTTTTCTCAGCCTTTTATTTGTGTCACCAAAACGTTTTAAGGATAGTAATTGCTCCCAGTTCATAAGCTCAAAATTAAAATATGCAAGATAGATAAATTGCCAGAGAATTGATTGTAAAAAGCTTAGTTAGATTTAGTAGATCTCAATGTTACCAAATTGTTTCTTTAACATCATTTCCCTTAATACAGAGCTAACACTAAACTAACCATTTAATTACAAATCTTTAATTTTTGATTAACCTGCAAACCATCTTATCCCTCTTTCTTTGCATCACAATAAAAAACCAAAAATTGTTTATTAAAATTTAAACTCAATGAAAAAATTACTTTTAATCGCGATAGTAGCTTCTACACTAGTACTTACTGGTTGTTTTAAGGATGATGATACGCCTATTATTATCGAAGAAACTACAATAATCAATAACGGAAACGGAAACAATGGTGAGGATTGCCCAATTGTTCCCGTTACAGGTGCAATTACAGAAAGCACTACATGGACATCTGATAACATTTATCAGTTAAACCAAAAAGTTGTAGTAAGTGCAGGTGTTACTCTAACGATAAATCCGGGTACTATAATAAAAGGCTCTGCTGGAACAGGTTCTTTAGCTTCTGCTTTAATAGTTGCAAGGGATGGTACTTTAAATGCTGAAGGTACTGCAGACCAACCAATCATATTCACTTCTACTAGTGATAATATTACTTGTGGGGAAACTGCTGGTACAAACTTAGACCAAGACGACAGAGGTCTTTGGGGAGGCTTAATCATATTAGGAAATGCTCCTTGTTCTTTTTCTGGAGATATAATAGAAGCTCAAATTGAAGGTATACCTGCTGATGATTCATTTGGTCTTTATGGTGGTTCTGATCCGGATGATAGCTCAGGAAGTTTAAGATATATTTCTATTCGTCATGGTGGAGCTTTAATTGGTGAGGGCAACGAAATTAATGGATTAACACTTGGTGGTGTCGGTGCTGGGACAACTATAGATAATATTGAAGTTGTTGCAAATGTAGATGATGGTATTGAATTCTTTGGAGGTACTGTTAATGCATCAAACTTATTAGTATGGGCTCAAGGTGATGATGCTTTAGATATTGATCAAGCCTATTCAGGGACTATTGACAATGCAGTTGTTGTTTTAGGTGATATTTCTGACCACGCTTTAGAAATTGATGGTCCTGAAGGTACAGCATCTGGTTCATTTACTTTAACCAACGCTACTTTAATTGGTAACTCAGTTACATCTAATGGAGAGTATGCTGATTTTAGAAGTAATGCACAAGGGCATACAGAAAATATTTACGCGTATGGCTTTAAAGATTCATCTGATGTTGAGTTAGACAACGACGGAGTTGCTACAAATTACAACAACGGAGATCTAACATTTGGAGCATGGGAAATAGTGTTACCAACTGGTGTCGCTGATGTTAATGATATTTTTGTTAACAAAGCTGAAAATGTAATGGTGACTGGCTTTGGCTCTACAGCAACAGCAGTTACCGAAGGCGCTCAAACAGTCGGAGCTTTAACTTCAAACCTAAGCTGGACATACGCAAATATAGCTGGCGAATTAGGCTTTTAAAAAAATCACATTTAAATACTTAAACCCATCATTTACCAGGTAGATGATGGGTTATATCAAATTATATATGAAAAATATTCAGAAAGTTCTACCTTTTGTTTTCTTTCTAATTACTTCCCTTGTTTTTTCACAAGGAAAATTAACTGGTACGGTCATAGATGGTGAGTTTAACGAGCCTTTGGCATTTGCAAATATTGTGGTAAAAGGCACAAGCAAAGGTGCCAGTGCAGATTTTGATGGAAAATATGAGCTAGAAATAGAAGAAGGAACTTATACTATCGTATTTTCATTTGTGGGTTATGTTACAAAGGAAATAACTGATGTAGTTATTAAAGAAGGTGAGGACGTAACCTTAGATGTGGTTTTGGAAACTAATTCTTTGGACACCGTTGTAATTACTACATCCACAAAACGTAATACAGAAAACGCCGTTCTTAATATTCAGAAAAAATCCGTTGTAGTGTTAGATGGGTTATCTGCTCAGGCCATTAAGAGCTCTGGTGCAAGTAATGTGGCTAGTGCTGTAAAAAGTGTTCCTGGTGTTTCTATACAAGATGGAAAATATGTTTTTGTACGTGGTCTTGGAGACAGATACACAAAGTCTATATTAAATGGTATTGATATTCCCGGTTTAGATCCCGACAGAAATACAATCCAAATGGATTTATTCCCTACCAATATTTTAGATAATGTTATTGTATTAAAATCGGCATCAGCTGAATATCCTGCTGATTTTACTGGTGGAATTGTAGATATCGTTACAAAAGATTTTCCTAGTAGAGCTGAATACTCTTTATCATTAGGCTCTGGTTACAATCCAGATATGCACTTTAATGACAATTATTTAACGTCAGATGGAAGTGATACTGATTTTTTAGGTTTTGATGATGGCACAAGGGACTTACCGATACACAGATATCAACCTATTCCAAGTACTTCAGAGAACAGATTGCTCTTAACAGCACTTACGGATAGATTTCAAAAAGAACTTGCTGCAAAGCAACAGACTAGCGGAATGAACTTTGATTTGGGTTTCACTCTAGGCAATCAATACGATGTTGGAGAGGATAAGTTGGGTTACTTAGCTTCGTTTTCTTACAAAAATGAAACGACGTTTTACGAGAACAGAGTGGATGGAGCTTTTATTAGAAACCCACAAGATCGTTCCCAAAACGAACTCATTGCAGCTCTAGATTCTCAAGGCTCTGAAGGTATCAATAATGTTATAATGAATGGTATGCTAGGCTTAGCGTACAAAACAGATAAGTCTAAATTTAAGGTTAATCTATTGCATATTCAAAATGGAGAATCCACTGCGGGCTTTTTTGACCAGATTATATCACAAGATGGTACAGGTGGCGCATTAGAACCATTGACCAAAAACTCTATAACCTATACTGAACGCTCTATTACAAACCTATTACTAACTGGTAAGCATAGGTTGAACAGTAATGAGGATGAAAATGCATTTAATCTTGAGTGGAAACTGTCACCAACATTTTCTAAGGTTATGGATAAAGGACATCGTATTACGCCTTTACAACAGGCCGATAATGGAGATTCATTTTTGTCGCCTTCAGCTTCTACTTTGCCAATCCAACTATGGAGAAATTTGCTTGAAGAGTCTTGGGCAGGTAAAGTTGATTTGGACAAAACTGTTGAAATGTTCGGAAGACCTGCAAAACTAAAATTTGGTGGTGCTTTTACTTATAAGTTTAGGGATTTTAGCATTGATGATTATACTTTTAATATTAGAGGCGACCAAGCTTTTATTGCCAATGGAGATGTTGACAATTTATTAGACTCTGATAATATCTGGAATCCAACAAGCGATGCCGGAACTTACCTGGTCTCTATTGATACATTTAACCCAATTGATGCCTATGAGGGAGAGCAACATATTGCAGCAACTTATTTTTCTGCCGAATTTAATTTAAGTGAAAAATTAAAAACTGTATTGGGTCTAAGAGCTGAGCTTTTTAATTCATTTTATACAGGGACGCCAGACAATTCAATTTTCTTCAATAGAACGCCTATTTTAGATGAGTTTGATTTATTTCCTTCAGCAAATTTAATTTACACGTTAAATGACGACACTAATTTAAGAGCTTCATACTCAAGAACGACGGCAAGACCATCATTTAAAGAAGCTTCTGAGGCCAATATATTTGATCCTATTACCAATCGTTTATTCATAGGTGATTTGGATTTACAACCAACGTATGTCAATAACTTTGATGTAAGATACGAGCATTTTGGTGACAATGGACAAATGTTTGCAGTAAGTGGTTTTTATAAGGATTTTACAGACCCAATTGAGCAGCGATTTTTTCTTGGTGCATCTACACAGTTAACAGTAGATAATTTAGGTAATGCTGTTGTCTATGGTGCAGAATTAGAAATGCGCCAACGCTTAGGGTTCATCACTGAAGCTTTAGACAACTTAAAGTTAACTGCTAACTTCTCATTAATTAAATCTCAACTGACAATGTCACAAGAGGAATTTGATGGAAGACAAGCAGGTGCAAGGGATGGGGAAACTATAGATAGAGAAAGAGATTTACAAGGTCAAGCACCATATTTAATTAATGTTGGTCTGGACTATAACTACTCCGATATAGGTTTGCAAACTGGTCTTTTTTATAATGTACAAGGAAAAACATTAGAAGTTGTTGGTATCAACCAAACACCAGATGTATATACCAAACCATTTCACAGTTTAAACTTCACCATCAATAAGTCTTTTGGAGAATCAAAAAATTCTTCTGTAGATTTAAAAGTTTCAAACATACTAAATAGTAACAGGTTAAGCGAATTCGAATCTTTTGGCGCACAAGATCAAACCTTTACTTTAAGAGAGCCTGGTACTGAAATATCATTAGGTTACACTTTTAAGTTCTAAAGATCAGATAACGGTTACTAATTGAGTTATAAAAACAAGAAAGGCTTTCTGATGCAGAAAGCCTTTTTTGTTAGTGTAGTTTCATACTTATTTATTGTTAATAGCAACTTTTGTTTTGTTATCCCATTGGTTAACATTGACAATTCTTGAGTCAATATAATCGACTTCCTTTAAAGAATCATCTTGCCAAAAGAACCATTTCCCAACTTTCTTCCCATTGTCATAAGACCCGAGAGCAATTTTCTTTCCAGTTACATCATACATCTTCCATTCACCATGCACATTACCTTCAGCATTAAACATTCCTTTCTGACTAATTTCTCCATTATCGTGATAATAGGTAATCAAGGTAACATCACCTTTCTTTTCTAATTTAGGTTCCTTTTTATCTTGAGCGTACGTAAAACCTACGCACAACATCACGAGTATTATTACTATCTTTTTCATGTTACTTTGGGCTATGTTAATTAAACGTTACTCAAAGATAACTAGTTTTTTACAATAAATCAACATTTACATAACATTAAATTAACATTAGAGTTTTATATAATTGATATTCAGTTATTTATATAAATATTGTCTTAAGGTTATGTTCTTAATAATTAAATAATATTAGCTTTACAATTGAGTCATTTTTGGTTCTCATATTTGTAGCGTTGTTATACAACATTTTTAGTATTTCATAACTTTTATTAGTTTTTGTCGACTAAAATTATGAATTCTAATGAGGCTGTTTATTAATTTAAGCAGCCTTTTTTTGTCAAAAATATGTGATTAAATTAATAATTAGGAAACATTTACTTAACATTAGAGTTGGTTATTTGCAGCGACAAAAACTAATAACTATAATGAAATTTAAAATCACTTTAGGAGCAATTCTATTATTCGCTCTAAACATAACCACTGCACAAGAAATCAGTGACACTTCCTTTGGTAAAGGCTTAATTAATTTTGTTGCAAAAGACAGTTCCTTTAGCGTGAAATTTGCCCCTCGATTTCAAGTTAGAACTATCTCTGCTTGGGATCATAATGGGAGTCAATATGGCAGCCCAGAACACAATTTTATAGTTCGTCGTGCAAGACTAAAATTTGATGGTTTCGCATACAGTCCAAAACTTAAATACAAAATAGAGCTAGGCTTATCCAATAGAGATATCTCTGGTGCTAATCAATTTAACAGAAATACACCTCGTTACATCTTGGATGCCGTTATTATGTGGAATTTTGCTGGCAATTGGGAATTGTGGGCAGGACAAACAAAACTTCCTGGTAACGTAGAGCGTGTTGTTTCTTCAGGGAATCTTCAATTGGTAGATCGTTCTCTATTAAATAGTAGGTTTAATATTGACCGTGACTTGGGTATTCAATTACGACACAAAACAAATTTGGGAGGTGATTTTTTAATGCGTGAAAAGCTTTCAGTTTCACAAGGTGAAGGACGTAATGTCACTGAAGGCAATGAAGGTGGTTTACAATATACCGCTCGTTTAGAGTTCTTACCATTTGGAACTTTTAAATCTAAAGGTGATTACAGCCAATCTGATTTAAAGCGCGAAGAAAAACCAAAATTAATGGTTGGTTTTACCTATAATTTCAATCAAGATGCCGTTAGGGAAAGAGGATTTGCTGGTGATTATATGATAAGAACCGATGGTACTATTTACGAAACTGACCAAACCACAATTTTTGCTGATGCCATGTTTAAGTACAATGGCTTCTCATTTATGGGTGAATATGCGAAACGAACAGCAGACGATGAAATCGCAACCGAAGCAGATGGTGTTACTCCCACAGGCGACATCGTCTTAACAGGAAATGCCTTAAATTTACAAGCCGGATATTTATTTAAGAGCAACTATGAAGTAGCAGCAAGATTTACAACTTTAGATTTTGAAGCAGTAACCAATGCACTACCAACGAAACAATATACGTTAGGAGCCTCAAAATATTTGGTTGGTCATAAATTAAAAGTTCAATCTGATATAAGTTATACAACAGTAGATGGTAACGAAGATGGCATTAGATTTAGACTTGGATTTGATATTCACTTTTAATCAATATAAAAATAACATTTAGGTAACGTTGTACTTAAATTCTATAAAGATATTTGCAAACTTATTTTAACTAAAAATTATGGATAATATTTATTTATTAATGCTAATTGCCATAACTACACTAGCTGTATTCGATATTATAGTTGGCGTGAGTAATGATGCCATTAATTTCCTAAACTCTGCTATTGGTTCTAAGGCCATTTCCCTACGAACTATAATGATTGTAGCAAGTTTAGGTATTTTCATCGGAGCGGTGTTCTCTAGTGGTATGATGGAAGTAGCCAGAAAAGGGATTTTTGTTCCAGCACAATTTGAGTTTGGGGAGATTATGCTCATTTTTATGGCTGTAATGATTACTGATATTTTGTTATTGGATTTTTTCAATACGCTTGGACTTCCTACCTCAACAACAGTTTCTATAGTTTTTAATTTATTAGGAGCAGCAGTTGTAATGTCACTATTAAAAATAAATCAGTCAGAGACTGAAACTTTAGCGGATTTAACCAATTATATTAATACCTCTAAAGCCTTAGAAATAATCTCTGGTATATTGCTATCAGTTGTTATTGCATTTTCTGTTGGTGCATTGGTGCAATGGGTATCACGACTTATTTTCACTTTTAATTATGAGAAAAAAGTAAAGAGTTTTGGGATGATTTTTGGTGGTGTAGCCTTAACCGCTATAACGTATTTCATTTTCTTAAAAGGACTCAAAGGAACTCCATATTATAGTGACTTAAAAGGTATTGTAGAAGGTAATGAAGTTTATATTATTCTTGGAAGCTTCGCCTTTTGGACACTATTTTCTTTCATATTTGAAAAACTGACCAAGAAGACCGTTTTACTGGTTGTAATTGCAATAGGTACTTTTGGTTTGGCTCTAGCCTTTTCTGGTAACGATTTAGTTAACTTTATTGGTGTCCCTATGGCGGCATACCACTCTTATGAAGCTTGGGTTGCTGGGGGAATGGATGTCTCTATGTCTATGGCTGTTTTAGAGAAAAAGGTACCTGCAGAGCCTTTATTACTATTTATTGCTGGTGCCATCATGGTATTAACGTTATGGTTCTCTAAAAAAGCGAAAACCGTAGCAGAGACCGAAATTAGTTTATCACGCCAAGGTGAAACTCACGAGAAGTTTGAACCAAATGCACTGTCTAGATCTGTCGTTAAATTCACAACACAATTGTCTAATTACTATAGTGCTGTGATGCCTAAAGCTTTTAGAATAAGCATTGGCAGAAGCTTTGAAAAACCAAATGTATTAATCACAAAGGACCAAAGTATTGATGCTCCTGCATTTGATATGATTAGAGCTTCGGTTAACTTAATGGTCGCCGGTGTGTTGATTGCTATTGCCACATCCATGAAATTACCTTTATCTACCACTTATGTAACATTTATGGTGGCTATGGGTACATCTTTAGCTGACAGAGCTTGGGGAAGAGAAAGTGCTGTATATCGTGTTGCTGGTGTATTAAACGTTATTGGTGGATGGTTTGGTACCGCTATTGGTGCATTCGTAGCAGCAGGAACTGTAGTGTTCTTAATTAATTGGAACCCATCGGTAATGATTCCAATTCTATTATTAATTACTGTGGTTTTATTATACAGAAACTATAAAGCCCATAAAGAAAGTTCTAACAAGATCGTTGAGGAAGACAGCCTAAAACAAACAGGCAGTAGATCTGTTCAAGGAGTTATTCATGAAAGCGCAGGAAACATTTCTAATGTTGTAAAACGCGGAAACAAGATCTACACCAATGCTGTGAACGGTTTAGCTAAGCAAGATTTAGGGTTATTAAAGAAGAATAAAAAACAGATTGACAAATTGTCTAAAGAGGTAGATAATCTTCGTGATAACATTTTCTACTTTATTAAAAACCTAGATGATTCAAGTATACAGGCAAGTAGTTTCTATATCAACATATTGGGCTATTTAGAAGATATGACGCAATCACTTGAGTATATTTCTAAAGTAAGTCACAAGCACGTTAACAATAATCATAAAAAGCTTAAATTTAGCCAAATAAAAGAGCTTAAAGAGGTTGATGACGCTATGGAAATGATGTTCAGTGATACAAAAGCTGCATTTGATTCGCGTTCGTTTGAGCAAATAGAAATGATCATTAATCGCAAAAGAGAAGTTCTAGATTTAGTAACTGATAAGATAGTAAAGCAAGTAGCGCGTACGCGCACTGAAGAATCTAGTCCAAAAAATACAACGCTTTATTTTGGACTGTTACTAGAAACAAAAGACTTACTTAATGCTACTATAAATCTATTAGAAGAGTATTACGATTCTTTTGATAGCTCAATTGAGCCTGCAACTATTAATGTTGTAGATGAAATTGTTGAAGACAACGGGTCTTCTAAAGAATAACAGTTTATTATACCTCTAATTTTTATAAGCCAGCATTTATTAATGCTGGCTTTTTTATGTTGTAATTGATAACAAAACGAATCCCAAGACTGCTCCAATTACAATCGTCCATATAGTACTGACCTTTGTTTTAAAGGTTAAGAAAACAGCGATTAAAGAAATAACAATACCTTGCCACTCCACTAAAGTATCTTTTGCCATAATTATAAGTACGGCTAGCATTACGGCTACCGCAGCTACATTTACAGAATCCAAAAAATATCTTAGAATCTTTGATTTTTGCATTCTTGGTATAAAAGGGTTTAGTATGAGAACAAAAAGGAAGGAAGGTAAAAATATACCTGCTGTGGCTACCAATGCTCCTGTAAACCCTGAAAGCTGATAACCAATAAACGTTGACGTAGATAGTACTGGCCCTGGTGTAAATTGCCCTATAGCAATTGCATCTATTAATTCTGCTCTTGTCATTAAGCCACGTGTAACCAATTCTGCATCTAAATATGCGAAAAGGACATAACCACTACCATAGAGAATGGCGCCTACTTTAAGAAATATTAAAAACAGTTTTAAGGTAGTAACTTTTGCTATCGTTGTATTAAACCCTAAAAATAAAATCAACGGAGAAATAGAATTTAGGTTAGAAACTGTTTTAGATTTTATATAAAAGTACAGCATGCCCAAAACGCCTGCCGCCAATAATGCGACAACTTCATTTACACCAAATATGCTCACGACTAAAACCAACACACCAATTATAATAAGTTCAGTGCTTTTTATGGCTTTCTTACCTAATTTTAAAATGGCACTTGCAATAATTGCTAATACTGCTGGCTTTATACCATAAATGAATGGTTCTACCTCTGGGAGTTGGCCATATTTTACATACAAATATGCCAACAATGCAGTAATAAAAGTGGCCGGAAAAATAAAGGCTATGCCGGCAACAAACAATCCTACTTTACCTGCTCTTTCATACCCACAATGCATGGTCATCTCAGTTGAGTTAGGTCCTGGAATTAAGTTGGTCGTTCCTATTAAATCCAGAAAATAATCTCGTGTCATCCATTTACGCTTTTCAATGATTTCATCTTCCATCATGGCAATATGAGCGGCTGGTCCACCAAATGCAAAACATCCAAGTTTAAAAAACACTAATGCAACTTCCTTTAATTTAGAATTCATTTTAATGTATTATTCGGTTGTATATAAAATTGTAAATCTACTTTAACTTAAAATAATAAAGTGGATAAAAGCCTTAAAATCATTAAAGCTTTTAACCATTTGAGTTAAACAATACTTTAAATAAATCACAAACAAAACATCCATCGTATTATTTTTAACGTATATCATTTTGTAACAAACTAATTTAAAACATAAACATGAAAAAAATTTCAATTCTTTTATTAACAACGATTCTTTTGAGTTCTTGTGTTTCAAAAAAGAAATATATGGCATTAGAGCAAGAGAATGGTGAGATTAAAAGTGAACTGGCGAAAACAAGAGTAGAAAAAGAAGACCTAGAAGACAAGTTTGCTAAAATTCAAGCGCGTGTTGATAGATACAATGAAAAAATCAACACCTTAAATGAAGATGTTGAAGGTCTTAAAATAGAAAACGATATTAAATTAGATGTTAACGCAGACGGAACTGTAATGTCTAATGAGAGTAAGCGTAAAATGATGGCGACATTAGAAAATGTTGATCCTGCAAAATTAGCTGAAGCTAAAACTTTAAAAGATTCCATGAACTTAGCGGTTCAGTACAATCTTTCAAAGACTATGGATACATCAGACTTAAATGAAGATGAGGACATTGCAGTAAATATTAATGAAACTGTGGTTATGATTTCAATTTCTGATAAGATGTTGTTTAACACAGGTAGCTACAGAATTAGCAATAAAGCCAATAATATCCTTCAGAAATTAGCAGATGTTATCAATTCTGAAGAAAGTATTGATGTTATGGTAGAAGGACATACAGACTCTAGAACCATTAATACTGAAAAAATCGCAGATAACTGGGATTTAAGTGTATTGAGAGCTACATCTGTAGTTAGAAAATTACAAAACAAATATGGCGTAGCACCAGAAAAGATGATTGCATCAGGTCGCAGTAGCTACCAACCTTTAGTTGAGAATGACTCGAGAGAAAATCGTTCTAAAAACAGAAGAACTCGCATTATCTTAATGCCAAATATTGACAAGTTTTTTGCTTTAATGGAAGCAAATTAAGATATAGGTTTTATTAACTTATAATAAAGCACCCTCCCGTACAGTTCGGCATTGGGTGCTTTTCGTTTTTATACGATTTGTTTACAGCTCTAGTAATGTAGAATTGTAGGTATAATAATCTATCATTATTATGATGAAATTGTGGATAAAGTGGATGACGATCCCATACCACAATGTATTGTACTTACTTCTTATATATCCCAAGATTAAACCAAAAGGTAAAATCCAGATTAGGGATATAAACGAAAAATGGACCAAAGCAAAAATGAATGCAGTTGCTATGATGGTTACTTTTTCGCTTACTAATTTTTGTAATTGATTAAACAAAAAACCTCTAAATGCCAATTCTTCAAAAATTGGTGGTAGTATAGCTGTAAATAGTATAGCCCAAAACAAAGGATGATCTAAAAAGGTATAACCTCCATAGTAATTATCTTCAAACGATTCAAACAAATGTGTGTTCGCATATTCTACGGTGAAGTACACTGTGAATGCCGAAAAAATTGGAAAGACAACAGAGAATGTGACTATTTTCCAATCAATTTTGGGCAGTTTGTATAGCTTTAAAATAGCTTTGTAGTCTAATGCCGAAAACCCCAAAACCAATAACGCAAAGATGCTCTCTATAATTATTTCGACTTTTAAACTAAATGGATATTGCTCATACAGAAAATAAGCAGCTACAGCAAAGAGCAAGAAGATGACATAGAACGCTAAAATAATATTAAGGGAGGTCGTTCTTGTCCCAACTTTAGATTTGAGAAGTGATTGACCACAATTGGTACAGAACTTTACCTCTTCAAGAAATACTGTTTTACAGCTAGAACAACTTTTATCCATACTAAAACCCTATTCCTTTATTTTTTTATTGACGAGGCAGAATATACTCCCGCTCCTAGATAAGCAATAATGAATATCTTAAAAATAAGACCTCTAAAAAGTGTTGAAGGCTCAAAAATTGCTGAGATAATAATTGTTGTTAAGTAAAGTAAAAGCCCTAATAATATTGCTACAAGAGGTTTCTTCGATGTCCAAGAGCCTAAGGCCAAATAAATAATACCAACGATAACATTGCTTATTAACAGTGCTATATCCTGATCATTAAAAAAACTGACAACGCCAAATAGAATAATAATTCCTGCCATAACGTAAAGCACATTTCTTGCCGATCTTATTTTTTTACCCGCATCCATATTCTGGTTTTTTTTCATCGCATTTCTCGCATGGAATTTTGCGACATCGCTATCGGTACCATTTTCTGGAAAGCCACATTCTGGGCAATAAATATTTTCGGTCTGCATTGGAGTTTTGCAAATAGAGCAGCTCGATTCGCTAACTTCTAGTATGGTCATATCTTCCATATTTGGAGCGTGTTTTTTTGGTTGAAGCATCCAATATAGAAAAAAAGCCAGTACTTTAGTAAACATCAAACAAATTATCGATATGATAAGAAAAATCTTCGTTGCACTTCTTTTTTGTGCTTCAATTGGCGCAAATGCTCAAGACCTATCTGCAGAACAGTTATTGGAAAACACCATTGCCTATCACGACCCAAATAACAATTGGGAAACTTTTACTGACGAATTTACAGTAGTGATGACTACACCAAATGCATCAAAAAGAACGAGCAAAATTAAGATTGATTTACCAGCTGAGTATTTTAACGTTATTGCGACAAGAGACACTGTAACTACTCAATATACCATTGAAAAAGAGAAATGTACAATGGTTTATAACGGCAAAGTTTTAGACAGCATAAAAGCAAAGGACAAAAATATGTCTTGTAATAGAGCCAACTTATATAAAAACTACTACACCTATTTGTACGGTTTACCAATGAAGCTTAATGATCCTGGTACCAACCTCAGCCAAAAAATTGAAAAGAAAACCTTTAAAGGTAAAGACTATCTAGTTTTAAAAGTGACTTATGATGAAGCTGTAGGTAGTGATGTTTGGTACTTTTATTTCAATCCCAAAACTTACGCCATGGAAGTCTATCAGTTTTTTAAAACAGATGAGAATGGCAAAGAGCAACCTGACACTGGCGAATATATTTTACTGTCGGAAGAAACTATTGTTAATGGCATTAAAATGCCAAAAGTGAGGGCTTGGTATTATAACAAGGATGGTAAGTATTTAGTGACGGATACTTTGGTTGACAAATAGAGGTTACTATCTCTTTTTATGTCTTTTGTCATTCTGAACTTGTTTCAGAATCTAAAATATGATATTCAAGATGCTGAAACGAGTTCAGCATGACAACTAATTATATTTTAGTTAAACTAAAAAAAGCATCCCTTTACAGAGATGCTTCTTATCATTATAAATTGAGGCTTTTTAAAGGATTTTACCCTTCGCAACTAGCACATTCTTTCTTTTGTTTAAATTTCTGTGCTGCGTTCATACTGTGCTGGTAATACAATGACTTTACTCCTAGTTGCCAAGCCGTAACATAAATTTTGTTGATGTCCTTCACTGGCATATCTGGATGAACCATAATATTTAAGGATTGTCCCTGGTCGATATGGTTCTGTCTGTTTGCCGCTTGATAAATGATGGTCATTTGGTCAATTTCAGAATAGGTTTTAAACACATCTTTTTCAAGTTCTGTAAGTCCTTCTAAATGTTGTACCGAGCCATCGTAGTCACGGATGCTTTTCCAGATTTCTGGTGTATCCATTCCTTTTTCTTTTAAAAGTGCTTTTAAGAACGGATTCTTAATCGTTGTTTTAATTTTAGCAATATCCTTAACATAGCTATTAGACCAAATTGGCTCTATACCTTGTGATACTTGTCCTAAGATAAATGCAGACGATGTTGTTGGCGCTACAGCATTTAATGTAGCATTACGTCTTCCGTAGCCTTTTAATACTTCTGGCTCACCAAATAACTCTGCCAATTCTTCAGAAGCTTTAACCGACTTCGCTTTAATGGTCTTAAAGATTTCACTGTTAAGGTTAAATGCTTCAGCGCTATCAAATGGTAACATCTTAGACTGAAGTAACGAGTGCCAACCTAAAGCTCCCATTCCCAATGCTCTGTTTTCTTTAGCAAAGTTGTAAGCTTTCTCCATAAACATGAACGTTTGTCTATCATCTCTATCTGGTGAATCTCTATAGACTTCGAGCTTGGTTACAAATTCTTCTAACACGGCATCCAAGAAATAGATCATCGTTTCTACAGCATCTGTGTTCTTCCACTTATCGTAATGCAACAAGTTTATTGAAGACAGTACGCAAACAAAAGACCATCTGTCATTGGTTGGTAACATAATCTCAGAGCACAAGTTACTTGCGTAGATTTCGTGCTTATTTTCTTGATAACACTCAGGTGCAGTGTTATTAGCATTGTCCTTAAAGAAGATATATGGATACCCTATTTCTCCTCTTCGTTGTAATACTTTTGCCCAAATGGCCCTTTTTTCAGTATCACCATCAATCATTTCTTGCATCCACTCATTACCAACAGTAACACCGTGTGTTAGCTCTTGTATTGGATTACCTTCTGTACCGATTTCTAAAAATTCGTGTATATCATTATGTTCAATTGGTAGATATGGGGAAAAACGACCACGTCTTACTGAGCCTTGGCTCACAACGTCAACCATTTTTTCAAACAATTGCATAATGTGTACAGCTCCTGATGATTCACCGTTGTTTTTTACTGGTGCACCTCTATGGCGAAGCTTACCGAAATAACCCGAAGTACCTCCACCTAGTTTAGACATCATGCCTACTTCTGACTGCGTGTAAAGGATATCTCCCATATCATCAGAAATATGCGAACCGAAACAACTGATTGGTAAACCACGTTTTTTACCAAAATTAGACCACACAGGTGATGCCAGAGAGTAAAACCCTTCTGCCATATAGCCATAGAACTTATCTGCAAAACCATCAATTTTTAAGATGCGCTCTGCGTTATCTGCTATTTCTCTTATTCTTGCTTCTGGTGTTGTACCTTCTGTAAGGTAACCCGATGACAAAAATTTGCGACTATGGTCTGTTAACCATTTTATTTCTGGCTCAGATTTAGCCTCCTTAATGGCTTCTTTTCTAGCTTTTAGTAGTTCTTCGTGAGGTAAGGTTTTAGTAGCTTGAGGATTCTCTACGTTGTTGTCAATTTTTAGTTTAGTGTTGTCGTTCATGGTTAATTAAAATAAGTCGTCGCTGGTTATACTTTTAGTTCTTTTGCTATAGTTGATAGAGCGTTTCACAAAGAAATCACCGTGTTTAGTACCAATGATTTCATCGTCAAACCATTCGGTTTGCTCTAGTAAGCTTTCATCGATATCGAATACTTTATCGATGCCAATACTTTCGAGGGAATTATTAAATCTTTGCTTAATAAATTCATTGATCACATTCTTTGGAAGGAAATCCAATTCACCTGCTTCAAAAATCCAATCGATGATTCTGCTTTCAGATTCAAAAGCTTCTTCACACATTACCTTTACAATGGTGTTGTGCTCTTCTCCAAACCAAGTTGGGTTTTCGTCTTTTATAATTCTTATGACATCAATCCCAAAATCTCCGTGAATTTGTTCTTCTTTAGACGTTGCTTCCACAACATTAGAGATACCCTTAAGCATATTCTTGTGCTTGTTAAAAGCCATTATGATTAGAAATTGAGAGAACAACGATACGTGCTCTATAAACAGAGAGAACAGTAAAATAGATTCCGCATACTCTTTGTTATCTTCACTTTTTGCATTTTTTAACGCCGTTTCCAGATAATGCACACGTCGCATTATTACAGGATTTTTCTTTAGTCTCTTAAATTCATTATTAAGTCCAAGAATTTCTAGTAAATGAGAATACGCATCATGATGACGCACTTCACTTTCTGCAAACGTTGCTCCTACAGACCCAATCTCTGGTTTTGGCATCTTTTGGTAAATATCTCCCCAAAATGTTTTTACCGCAACTTCGATTTGCGAAATGGCAAGCATGGTATTTTTTATAGCATTCTGCTCTACAACAGTAAGCCTTGTTTTAAAATCTTGTATATCGCTCGTAAAATTAAACTCTGAATGAATCCAGTATGAGTGTCTAATCGCATCCACGTATTCGTTAAGTGCCGGATACTCATAAGGCTTTAAATTGATACGCTTTTCAAAAATATTGGTCTTTCTGTTTCTGGCTTGCTCGTCTCTGTAAAGGATATACGCCTTTGCAACATCCAAAAACTGACTGTCCATTAATTTAACCTCTACGAGATCTTGTACCTCCTCAACAGTTGGGACATAGTTTTGGTCATCTGCTCTTCGCTCCAATAAAGCCTCAAAAACTTTTGCCGCTATTCCTTTTGCATCTTCCTTGGTACCATTGCCAACAGACATCATAGCTTTTTCGACAGCGTTAGAAATTTTATTTAAAACAAATGGAGTTGTTTCGTAATCCCTTTTAATAATTTCTGTGATTTCTAGTTGTTTGGTTTCCATGGTTTTTGTTAATTTTTGAAGCTAACAGTCCTAGGGAGTAAAAGTGCGAATACTCCGAATTCAATTAGCAAATGCCGTAAATTGAGTTAAAAATTTTCCTATTCGAGGAATAAAAAAGGGCTCGAAACTTTCAAAAACAGAGATTTTTAAAGTTGACTTAAAAACCGCTATTAAAATCTATTTTTTACTTTGCCCTGAACAAATATTGACAATTGTCGTTAAAATTAAAAGGCATAATCATAAACATTGTCAACAAGTTTTTAACAAACTGCGGTAGCGCCTATAAAACCTAATGTTTTGTGAAATTATTATATAAATATTTGATTTTCAGTTATTTATAAATACGTGGTCATTCATTTACATGTAGGATTAATCATATAAAAACAATGGCTAGTAGGCGTGTTTATTGATAGTTTTATAATTTGTATATGGTATGTAGATAACGAAAAAGAGCGTTTTAATAAACGCTCTTTTTCTCCCTAATAACTAACTAAGTAATGAAAAAGCAATCCCTAAATTGCTTGTGACAAATTAACACTGAAATAAAAAGGCAGAATTAAAAACAAATCCTGACTTTATATGATTAATAGCGTTTAACCTTTTTATTAAGAGCAAACCCCCATTCACTCCTAACTTGGTCAGTTTCATTACTCAAATATCAAAATAAACTTGTACATATTTTAATAGCAATGTATAACTGGTAAAAAAAAGTGTATAGGTGGATATTTGAAATTTAACATTCCAATTTTAAACACACTATACATAAATCTCTACATGATATACATAAAAAAACGACATCATTTAATATATGTATATATTTATAACTTAGAATCTCAATTATGTTAAAAGCTGTAATTATTGATGACGAGCCTAAGGCCATTCAAAGTTTAATTTGGGAATTGGGCAACTTCAAAGAAGAAATTGAGGTAACACAGTCATTTACAAACCCAGAAGAGGCTTTAAAATATTTAGCATCGCATACACCAGATTGTTTGTTCCTGGATGTACAGATGCCAACCATTGGTGGTTTTCAGTTTTTAGAACAGTTAGAACAAATAAATTTTGCGGTTGTAATTACAACGGCTTATGATGAATATGCAATAAAAGCACTAAAGCACGAAGCTATTGATTACCTCTTAAAACCTATAGATTCTGACGATTTAAGAGAAACCATAGATAAAATAAAAAAGCATAGTGATCGGTTTTTGAATGCAACCAAGTTAGAAAACATGCTTTCTAATTTTAATTCGAAATTCGATAAAAAACGTATTACGATAAATACAGATGGTAAGCTTTTATTTTTAGATGTCGATGATATTATCTATGTAGAATCTGACGGTAATTATAGTACGCTTTTTCTACAAGATCAAAAAAAGATAGTAGTCACTAAAAAGCTAAAAGAAGTAGATGCCATTTTACCTGAGCACTATTTTTTTAGAATTCATAATTCATTCATCATTAACCTAAATAAGATAAAAGCCTTTATAAAAAATGAAGGCTACGTGATTATGGATAGCAACCATAAAATCCCTGTTGCTAGGCAGCGTAAATCTGATTTCCTTGAAAAACTTTAATAGAATAGCTTAATATCCTTGAAAAATAACATTACATATAAAATTTTATTTTTTGTCGCAGTATTTGCGATGGGTTCTTTAATAAGCAATGCCCAAGATTTAGATTTTGAAGCTGCGCTAGATCACCTTAGTAAAACAAAACCTGCAACTTACACTGGCATTGATTCCATATTAAAACCCTTTGAAAGGGATAGTATAAAAATGAAGCGTGTTTTAGAAACTGCTAAGCTAAACACCTATCATGAAGGTGCCAGCTATGCACTCAACGCACTTGGAGTAATCAACAGAAATATTTCTAACTATGATAAAGCCATCGAGCTTCACGAACAGGGAAAATCTTTTGCAGATAAAGCAAAAAACAATGAATTACGCATTGTAAATCTTAACATGATAGGTGTCGCTTACAGACGTATGGAT
This sequence comes from Winogradskyella ouciana, assembly GCF_965284585.1. Classification (NCBI taxonomy): domain Bacteria; kingdom Pseudomonadati; phylum Bacteroidota; class Flavobacteriia; order Flavobacteriales; family Flavobacteriaceae; genus Winogradskyella; species Winogradskyella ouciana. Next base: position 1,426,655 of record NZ_OZ260095.1, on the reverse strand, counting down.
ATTATTAAACCTGCACTAGATTATCACACCGAAGCTTTAAAAATTGCTTACGAAGTAAAAGACCCATCACCAACGGTAAACTATAATATCGCCGTTTCACAAAATAGTATTGGAAACATTTATTTGGCATTGCAGCAGTACGACATAGCCATAATGCAGTTTAAAAAATCACTTGAAATTGAGGAAAAAGCCAATAATAAATTAGGCTTGGCGATTAACTATCACAATATTGGCTATGCAGAAGAGGCCAAAGGGAATTTAGACATTGCATTAGCGAACTACGAAAAATCCTTGTACTACAACGAAGCTATTAATTCTGAAGTTGGTCGTATGATATGTTTTAATAGCATTGGAGGTATTTATCTTAAGAAAGAAAATTATGAAAAAGCAGAACCTATTATCAAGGATGCTCTAAAAAAATCATTGGCACTAAAGGATCAGTTCTATATTGCATCCTCTTATATTAATCTCGGCCAGCTAGAAATTGCCCTTAATCAAATTTCCCAGGCAGAAAACACATTAAAAAAAGGACTTGAGGTCGCAAGTACTTACAATTTAAAATCATCTATTGCATCCTCTAGTAAATTACTTTCTGAAGTCAATAAGTTAAAAGGGAATTATAAAACTGCTTTAGAGTATTATCAAAATGCCGTAGATATTGAAAACACTATTCTTACAGAACAAAATCTTCAATATGTTAATGATATCGTTATTGAATATGAGAACCAAAACAAGAACAATCAAATTAAAGCCTTAGCATCAGAAAAAGAAGCTATGAGGCTACGTCTGGAGCGCAACAAAAGTATTTTTTGGTATTCTATGTTAGCTTTAGCCATTTTTGGAATTGCCTTATTCATCATTAACAGAAATAGAAGTTTGGAGCAAGACAAACAAATCCTAACCTTAGAACAAGATATGTTGAGAAGCCAAATGAATCCTCACTTTATCTTTAATTCACTCAACTCCATAAAACTCTATATCATTAATAATGAAAAGGAAAATGCGGTGTATTACCTCAATAAGTTTTCCAAATTAATTCGTAAAATCTTAATCGCTTCAAAAGAAAAAGAAACGACGTTGCATGACGAATTAGAAACCATGAAGCTTTACATGAATATAGAAAACATAAGGTTTGACAATGAGATAGATTTTAACATAAACGTTGATGAATCCATAAATACTGAAGTCACTAAGGTGCCATCATTAATCCTTCAGCCCTTCTTAGAAAATGCGCTATGGCATGGCTTATCGTCTAAACCTGATAACAAAAAAATAGATTTGAACGTGTTTAAGAATTCTTCAGATTATATCACTGTTGAAATCATTGATAATGGGATTGGCAGAATCGCTTCAAAGAGAATTAAGGACAATAAAAAACTAAAACGAAAATCAGTGGGTATAGATATTACAAAAGCACGCTTAGCCAATTTCTCAAAAGCCTTTCAAAATTCTTATACTCTAGATATTGATGACCTGTACGAAAGTAACACCCCTTCAGGTACTCGAGTGACGCTAAATATCCCTGTGTAAAAATTACTTCCCAAAGTTTTTCTCAGCAACCTTCTCCAGTTCAGCATACCAATCTTCACCAAACTTTCTAATTAGCGCTTCTTTTACAAACTTATAAACAGGCACTTGAAGTTCTTTTCCCAATGAACAGGCATCATCGCAAATTTCCCATTTTTCGTAGTTAACTCCAGAGAATTCAGAGTAGTCTTTTACACGTATAGGATATAAATGGCAAGACACAGGTTTTTTCCAATCAACCTCGCCTTGATTGTATGCTTCTTCAATAGCGCAAAGAGCCGTGTTTTTTTCATCAAAAATCACATAAGCACATTCTGCTCCATTAATCAATGGTGTTTCCAGCTCTCCATAATCTGTTTTTACGGAAGTGCCCTGAGCCTCTATGACTTCTATGCCTTCTTTTCTAAGGAATGGTTTTACTTTTGGATAAATGTCTTCTAAGATTTTGACTTCTGCTTCCTCAAGAGGTGCACCTGCATCTCCATCAACACAACAAGCACCTTTGCAAGCAGAAAGGTTGCAGACAAAGTCCTTCTGTATTATATCTTCTGAAACGATTGTTTTTCCTAGCTGAAACATGCCGCAAAAATAGTTAAAGTTTACTGTAATTTAATATTGAAAATCAGTAATTAAGTCGCACCTTTGCGGCGAATTTTAGAATTAAATGTCATGGAGTTAAATTTTAAAGAGATTTTTACAGCGTTTATGGTACTTTTCGCGGTAATTGATATTATCGGAAACGTTCCAATTATCATCGATTTACGTAAAAAAGTTGGTCATATTCAGAGTGAAAAGGCGTCACTTATCGCTGGTGTGATAATGATTATTTTTCTGTTTGTTGGAAAGAGTTTACTCAACCTCATTGGTATTGATGTTAATTCTTTTGCCGTAGCTGGTGCCTTTGTTATCTTTTTTATAGCCCTAGAAATGGTTTTGGGCATTACATTATACAAAGACGAAGAGCATAATGCATTGACAGCTTCGGTTTTTCCTTTGGCATTTCCTTTAATCGCTGGCCCAGGAAGTCTAACAACCTTACTATCCTTACGTGCAGAATTTGCAATTGAAAATATTATTGTTGCCGTAATTTGCAACGTCATTTTTATATATATTGTATTGAAAACGTCGGCAAAAATTGAAAGAATATTAGGTGCAAACGGTATTAAGATTATAAGAAAAGTTTTTGGTGTAATTTTGTTGGCAATAGCAGTGAAACTTTTTGCTGCAAATATTAAAGCATTATTGGTTTAAAAACTAAACTATGAAAGTATTTACTTGGATAATAACCATTCTTGCATTAGGACTAATTATTTTTAATGCTACAAAACTAGATTTTGAGGCACCTTTTGAAGGAGAAAGCTACACAGCTGTTCTTACTATTATAGCTTCATTATGTGCTGTAATTTTACTTCAAATTCTTAGAATTTCTAAGAAAATTGAAACCCTAAGTAAGAAACATAAATGAATTTTGATGTTTTAATCATAGGAGGTGGAGCAGCGGGTTTGTCTTGCGCATTGGTTTTAGGTTCGGCAAAAGAAAAGGCCTTTGCTAAAGATAAGTCTATTGGTATAATAGCCCATCAAAAAGCGTCGCACTTACAAAATGCGCTTTTCAAGAATGTGTTAGGATTACAACCTGGCACTTTGGGTAAGGATATCTTAGAAAGCGGAAAGGAACAGCTCAAAGAGCTATATCCTCATATATCCCAAATTGAAAAGGAGAAAGTAACGCAAATAGAGAAACTTTCAGGTGGATTTAAAGTCATTACCAATAAAGGCATTTATCATTCAAAAATTGTTGTTGTTGCGGTTGGTTATACAAATCTTATGACCATAAAAGGCCTTGAAGATTATATTGAACCTCATCCTAGAACAAAACCTGAAAAAAATAGAATCTGGTTAAAAAACACTGATCATTTAATTGAAGAAAACCTTTATGTTGCTGGTACCTTGGCTGGTTGGAGAAGTCAATTTTCAATGGCTTGTGGAAGCGGATCGCATGTTGCTACAGATATTCTAACACTTTGGAATGATGGGCAGCACACTAAAGTGCATGATAAGATTACTGCTTAAAATTTGGGTATTCTGTACTTAAGAGTATCACCTCCTGTACCATTACATCTTCTTTATTAAGGATTTCTTCAAAAGCATTGTCATCATACAATTGCCTTGCTAAAGTAGCTTTAATCAATCGTCTGATTTCGTCGTTATAAGCAACAAAGGTTAAATTTGTGCCTTCTCTTCGGTTAACAAATTCCTGAAAGCGAACAACAATATCATCACTCACTTCAAAATTATTAATGAAATCATATTTAGTAACGTGGTCGTATGCATTTCTATCCTTATCCAATTCTTCAAAAACAAAATAACCAAAATGCCCTCTTCTACGTAAATAGTTTATGGTTTCGTTATCAAACGAACGGTCAACAGGTACAAAAACATCTGGTATAATACCGCCGCCTCCATAAACAATCTTACCCTTTGGTGTTGTAAATTTTAAGGAATCATCTACTTTAATACTCTCCTCGTCAGCCAGCTCACCAGTTCTAAGGCGTTTGTAATAATCGTTGTAATAGGATCTATTGTCACCATTGGTATAAGGTCGTTGTATTGATCGACCTGTTGGAGTATAATATCTTGAAACCGTTAAACGTACCGCACTACCATCACCCAATGCCATTTCACGTTGTACCAAACCTTTGCCATAAGATCGACGTCCTATAATAATACCTTTGTCATTATCCTGAAGTGCACCAGCTATAACCTCACTTGCCGAGGCTGAGTTCTCATTGATTAGAATATAAATCTCACCATCCTCAAAATCACCTCTGCGTGTGGCATAAGTACGCTCTTCCTTTCCTTTTTTATCTCTGGTAAACAAAATAAGCTTATCGTCCTCCAAAAATTCATCAGCAATTTGTTCTGCAATTCCCAAAAATCCTCCTGGATTATCCCTCAAATCTAGGGCTAATTTGGTTGCACCTTGTTCCTGTAGTTCTTCTAAAGCCGATTTAAATTCTTTAAAACTAGATTCTGCAAAACGGTTCATTTTGATGTAACCTAATTCATCAGTTAACATGTAAGCCGCTTCAATGCTTTTAATTGGAATATCTTTTCGTCTTACATCAAATTCAAGTAATTTACCCTCGCTCTTTCTATAAACCGTAAGTTTAACTTTTGTGTTTTTATCGCCTTTAAGTTTTTTTGAAATAAAATCGCTCGTAATATCCTTTCCGAAAATAGTGTCGCCATCTGCCATTAATATGCGGTCACCGCCTAAAATTCCGGCACGTTCACTCGGGCCATCTTCTGTAGGTTTTACAACTGCAATGGTATCTCTATATGGATAGTAGTTAATCCCGATACCGACAAAATCACCTTTCATGTTTTCGGTTATTCGCTGTAAATCTTCTTTTGGAATGTAGGTAGAATGTGGATCTAGATTATCTAAAATACCGTTAACGGTTACATCCACTATGCTATCCGTATCAACTTCATCTACATACTCATAATCTATGTAATCTATTAATCGGTTGAGCTTGTCTTTTTTACTATTGGTAGTAAAAAGATTATCAGAAGTGTCAGTAAAATTCAACTTACCACCAATGACAACACCTGTTGCTATTGCAACACCGATGATAAGTGGTATGTATTTATTTTTTGTTGCCATTAGGCTTTTAAATCTTCAATATGCTCTAATTCTATTCCGGCTTTTCTTAAAAATTGCAGTCCAGAATCATCTTTATAACCTTCTTGATACACTACACGAATTATGCCAGCCTGATGAATCAACTTACTACATTCCTTGCATGGTGATAACGTAATATATAATGTTGCTCCTTTACAAGATTGTGTTGAGGATGCTACTTTTAAAATAGCATTGGCCTCAGCATGTAGCACATACCACTTGGTATAGCCTTCCTCATCTTCGCAATAATTCTCAAAGCCTGTTGGCGTGCCATTATAGCCATCAGAAATAATCATTCTATCTTTTACAATCAGCGCACCAACCTGTTTGCGCTTACAATGAGAGAGCTTTCCCCACTCTTGTGCAATTCTTAAATAGGCCTTATCGTAACGTAATTGTTTTTCCTTGGACATTAAGCATTAATGTAAGTAACGAATATAAAAGGTTAGAATTGTATAAACAATTTACTTGCCGTTAAAGTTTTATCAATTATGAAGCGTTTAACAAATCACTACCTATTATCATTGGGATCACCAATCCAATAACAATAGCAGAAAGGACCATGACCCAATCTCTACGCGAAAATCTAAAGATAGTTTGAAACAAGAACCCTAAAAATAAGATAATGAAAACCACAATGATTTGAGCTATCTCTATACCAATGGCAAACTCAATAAGAAATGCCAAAGAGCCATCGTCTAACATCTTTGCTTCACGTGCAAAACCTAATCCGTGAATAAGTCCGAAAAAAAGCGTGGTAATAAAAAGCACACTAATTTTATTGTTTCGTTCTTTTTTGCCTGCGGTAAATACATTATAAATAGCCGCTATTAAAATGGTTATCGGTATTAAAAATTCTACCAATTTGCTGTTAACGGTAACAACATCATAGGCACCTAGAAATAGAGAAACTGTATGGCCTACTGTAAAGAGTGTCACCAAAACCAAAACACGTTTCCAGTCCTTAAACACATAAGGCACAGCTAATACCATCAAAAAAAGCACATGGTCGTAGCCATTAATATCTAAAATATGGTTAATGCCTATTTTAACATTAAACCAGAAGTTTTCTAACATAATTAATTCATTTGGGATAGTCCAAAGTTACGATTAAAATGCAATATGCTCTAGTTAAAATAAAGTGAATAAAATTTGCTTATTGATAATTTCTTTCGGAATATTGTGTACACAAAGTTCAATTAACTTATTGAGATGTTATCAAGAAAGGTGGAGGGATTAGACCCTATGAAACCTTAGCAACCCTTAAACTTATTAAGAAGGTGCTAAATTCTACTGTTTATAGCGAATCATTTCTCGCAAATTCGGATAGATAACCCAAACGAAATTACACATCTGTAATTCCCTATTTTCTTATAACATTTTTCTATTAAGTACACCTTTACGGTGGAATTGACTTTTGGTTTTACCAAAAAAACAACTATGACCAAACGCAATAGTAAAGTAGAAATCGAATTGTTAAAACGAATATTAGTCCTCGATGGAGCCATGGGAACCATGCTTCAGCAGTATAATTTCTCAGAAGAAGATTTTAGAGGCGAACGTTTTAAGGATTACCCTTCGCCACTAAAAGGCAACAACGATTTGTTATCCATAACACAACCAAAAGCCATAGCAGAAGTACATGCTAAATACTTTGAAGCTGGTGCAGACATCGTTGAAACCAACACATTTTCTGGTACAACAATCGCCATGGCAGATTACGATATGGAAGATTTGGTGTACGAACTCAATTTTGAATCCGCCAAAATCGCTAAACAAGTTGCAGAAGAATTCACAAAAGCCAACCCAGAAAAACCACGTTTTGTGGCAGGTAGTATTGGTCCAACCAATAAAACCGCAAGTTTATCACCAGACGTTAACCGACCAGAGTACAGAGCGATTACTTTTAACGAATTACGAATTGCCTACAAACAACAAGTTGAAGCCTTAATTGATGGTGGTGTTGATATCCTTTTAGTTGAAACTATTTTTGACACGCTTAATGCCAAAGCAGCTTTATTCGCTATTGAAGAAGTTAAGGAAGAACGAAACATAGACATTCCGATTATGGTTTCAGGAACGATTACAGATGCTTCGGGTAGAACTTTATCTGGTCAAACGGTTGAAGCTTTTTTAACGTCAATTTCGCATATTCCATTATTGAGTGTAGGTTTTAATTGCGCACTTGGTGCAGAACAGTTGAAACCATATTTACAAAGGCTTTCTAACGAAACTGAATTTTTTACCTCAGCACATCCCAACGCAGGCTTACCAAATGCTTTTGGCGAATATGATGAATCACCAAAACAGATGCAAGGCTTTATTGAAGACTATCTTAAGGATGGCCTCATCAATATAATTGGTGGTTGTTGTGGCACAAGTCCAGACCACATCAAAGCTATTGCTGAAGTTGCTCAGAAATACGAACCAAGATTAATTCAAGAATTTGCATAATGGCAGAAAGTGACTGTAAGAAATATTTAACCTTATCTGGATTAGAACCACTGGTTGTAACTCCAGAAAGCAATTTTATAAATGTAGGAGAGCGAACAAACGTAACTGGATCCCGAAAATTTTTACGTTTAATAAAAGAAGAAAAATACGATGAAGCCCTTGATGTTGCTAGAGATCAGGTAGAAGGTGGCGCGCAGATTCTAGATGTTAACATGGATGAAGGTATGCTCGACGGAGTGCATGCCATGACGACCTTTTTAAACCTCATCGCATCTGAACCAGATATTTCTAGAATCCCATTAATGATCGATAGCTCTAAATGGGAAATTATCGAAGCTGGTTTGCAAGTCGCACAAGGAAAATGTGTGGTCAACTCTATAAGTTTAAAAGAAGGCGAAGCCGAATTTAAGCGTCAAGCAAAATTGGTAAAACGCTACGGAGCTGCTGTCATTGTCATGGCTTTTGATGAAGATGGACAAGCAGACACTTACGACAGACGAATTGAAATCTGTAAACGCTCGTACCATATTTTAGTAAACGAGCTAAACTTTCCACCTCAAGATATTATTTTCGACCCTAATATTTTTCCTGTGGCAACAGGTATGGATGAGCATCGTAGAAATGCCATAGACTTTTTTGAAGCCATAAAATGGATTCGTGAAAATTTACCTTATGCCAATGTTTCTGGTGGAGTGAGTAACGTCTCATTTTCTTTTAGAGGAAACAATGTGGTTAGGGAAGCCATGCACTCATCATTTTTATACCATGCCATTAAAAACGGAATGAATTTAGGTATCGTTAACCCAACCATGCTTGAAATTTATGATGAAATAGACAAAGAGTTATTAGAACTAGTTGAAGATGTGCTATTCGATAGACGCGATGATGCAACAGAACGCTTATTGGATTTTGCGGAAGAACTTAAGGCAAAAGGTTCCACCTCTACAAGTAAAGATGCAGCAGTACAGGAATGGAGAAACGATCCTCTACAAGATAGAATCACGCATGCTTTGGTAAAAGGTATTGATGCCTTTATCATAGAAGATGTTGAAGAAGCACGATTGGCATCTAAAAAACCAATTGATGTGATAGAAGGTCATTTAATGATTGGTATGAATATGGTAGGAGATTTATTTGGTAGCGGAAAAATGTTTTTACCACAAGTGGTGAAATCGGCACGTGTGATGAAAAAAGCGGTTGCATATTTACAGCCGTTTATTGAAGAAGCAAAAAAAGCCCCTAAATCCCCTAAGGGGACTTTTTTCTGGAAAACTGCAGATCCTTTGTTGTACGGTTTGATGAAAGAACATGCCAAAACAATGAGGAATAAACCAACAGAAGCAGAAGCTTTGCTATGGGATGTTTTGAGTAACAAAAAATTAGATAATCATAAATTTAGAAGACAACATATTGTCGGGAGTTATATCGCAGATTTTATTTGTTTAAAAAAAGGGTTAATTGTCGAAATTGATGGGCTAATACATCAATTACCTGAAAATAAAGCTTCAGATGAAGAACGAACAAAATGGCTAAACGAACAAGGTTATAGAGTAGTTAGATTTACAAATGATGAAGTTTTATCAAATCTTGATGATGTACTAGAAAGATTAAAAGAAGCGCTAAAAGTTTCCCCTTTGGGGACGGAAGGGGTCAGATATGCAGGCAAAATTTTAATGGCTACCGTAAAAGGTGATGTTCATGACATTGGCAAAAACATAGTTAGTGTGGTTTTAGGCTGCAATAATTACGAGATTGTAGATTTAGGAGTTATGGTACCACCTGAAAAAATCATTGAAACTGCAAAACGAGAAAACGTAGATGTCATTGGTTTGAGTGGTTTAATTACCCCATCGTTAGATGAAATGGTCTATGTCTCAAAAGCCATGGAAAAGGAGCAATTGAATATCCCACTTATTATTGGTGGCGCTACAACATCTAGAGCACATTCTGCAGTAAAAATTGCACCACATTACAGCAATACGGTTGTTCATATTAATGATGCATCAAGAGCTGTAACGGTTGTTGGTAACTTGCTTCAGGAAAACAATCAAGTTTTTAAAAATCAAATTCGTGAAGAGTATGATTTGTTTCGTGAGCAATTTATGAAACGAGGCAAAAAGAAAGAATATCTTTCTATTGAAGACGCTAGGAAAAATAAATTTAAAATCGACTGGAACACTTCTGAAATTGTAAAACCACAACAATTGGGAGTTCAGGTTATAGAAGATTTTGATATTACAAAACTTGAAGATTTTATCGATTGGACACCATTTTTTAGAAGTTGGGATTTGCATGGTAAATATCCAGCGATTTTAACTGATGCTATTGTTGGAGAACAAGCCAAAGAATTATTTACTGATGCTCAAGTTTTACTCAAACGTATTTTTGATGAAAAGCTTTTGAAGGCCAAAGCCGTATTTGGAGTGTTTCCTGCAAATACTGTAAATGATGATGATATTGAAATAGATGTATCCCAATGTCACACTGAGCACAGTCAAAGTGCATACAAGTTTCTTACCCTTCGCCAACAATCCAAAAAGGCTAAAGGCAAACCAAACTTAGCCTTAGCCGATTTTATAGCACCTAAATCATCTGGCAAACAAGATTATATGGGTTGTTTTTGTGTTTCCACAGGATTTGGAACTCAAGAACTAGCAGCACAATTTGAAAAGGACAATGACGATTACAACGCTATAATGATTAAAGCGCTTGCCGATAGATTGGCAGAGGCTTTTGCCGAATATTTACACAAAGAAGTAAGAACAAAACATTGGAATTACGCTAAAAACGAAAACCTAACGAACGAAGACCTGATTAAAGAAAATTATAAGGGAATTCGCCCAGCACCAGGATATCCAGCTTGTCCAGATCATTTGGAAAAAACAACCATTTGGAAACTTCTTAATGTAAAAAAAGCTATTGGAGTAGAGCTTACGGATAGTTTGGCCATGTGGCCAGCAGCAAGTGTAAGTGGCTACTATTTTGCAAATCCTGAAGCTAAATATTTTGGGTTAGGGAAAATTAAAGAAGACCAAATTAAAGATTATGCGACGCGCAGAGACATTAGCGAGGAAGAAGCAATAAAATGGTTGAGCCCAAATTTAGCGGATTAGTGCGTTAGCGATTGCAGTGGCATCCTTTTTTGAGGTACGAGAAAAAGATATAACGGAAAGCGCGACCCTTGTGGTAACGCCAAAATGAAATTAATAAATGAAGTTCCCTTTGGGGATTTAGGGGAATGAAAGTAACAGAGCACATAAAAAAAGCCAATGGAAAAACACAATTTTCCTTTGAGATATTGCCACCTTTAAAAGGGCAACATATACAGTCTATTTTTGATAATATTGATCCTTTAATGGAATTTAAACCCCCATTTATTGATGTCACTTATCATCGCGAAGAATATGTTTTTAAGGAAGTTGAAAATGGGTTATTGAAAAAACAAGTGGTTAAAAAACGACCAGGTACAGTGGGTATCTGTGCCGCTATACAAAATAAATATGGTGTGGATGCCATTCCGCATATTTTGTGCGGAGGCTTCACCAAAGAGGATACCGAAAATTTCTTGATTGATTTAGATTTTTTGGACATTGATAATGTGATGGCACTACGTGGTGATGCGGTAAAAAGCGAAACTTATTTTAAACCTGAAAAAGAGGGTCATAATTACGCTAATGAATTGGTTGCGCAAATTGAAGATTTAAACAAAGGTATTTATCTAGACGAAGAATTATTGAATAGTTCTAAAACCGACTTTTGCATTGGTGTTGCGGCATACCCAGAAAAACATATGGAAGCTCCTAACCTAGATAGCGACATCCATTTTTTGAAAAAGAAAATAAAAAATGGTGCCACTTACATTGTCACCCAAATGTTTTTTGACAACCAAAAATATTTCGATTTTATAAAAAAATGCCGAAAGGAAGGTATTACCGTACCTATTATCCCTGGATTAAAACCCATATCCACAAAAAAACAACTGAATTTAATTCCACATCGCTTTCATGTTGATTTACCAGAGGATCTTATCATAGACGTTGTAAAATGCAAAGACAACAAGGAAGTGAGACAAGTTGGTATAGAGTGGTGTATTGAACAATCCAAAGAATTGCAAAAAGCTGGTATCCCTGTATTACATTATTATTCCATGGGTAAAAGTGATAATATTAGGACTATTGCTAGCGCGTTGTTTTAATCAAGTTTGGGAACGACAACAGATCTATTAATCCAACATTTTATTTCTATTGTTTTTCCCTGCATAGTTTTTAAGAATACTTCTTCTTTTGTTGGTGCTTTTGCCATATAGTTGGCAACAGATTGATTGACCAGTTTTTGCAATGTTGGGTCAACTCTAGACGCTTTTTTTGCTTCTTTAACCGCTAACCAATAGACTGCGCGTTGGTGAAAATTGTCCTTGCCGCAGTTCTTTGCACTACTTTTATACATTTCAGCAATTATTAAATGTGGCTTTCCGTTTGATGGGTTTAATTTTACAGCTTCCCATAAAAACACTCTTGCCTTAGCGTTTTGTCTTTTATTTTTAAGGATAACACCAATTCTAATGGCTAAATTAGATTTCTTATAAGGTCTGGTTTCTAATTTATAGCCATCCTCAAGGTATTTATAGGCCTCTTCATCCTTTCCATTTTTATATAAAACCGTTGCCACAAAAATTTTGGTATCAGCAGATGGTGCTACCTTGTCGTATTGTTTTACAAGCTTCTCATAAAGCGCATCGTCCGTGCATTGTTTATGGTACATTCTGTTAACAGCACGTTTTAGCCATACGCTATCATTTTGATGAATTTTGAAGTCTCTAGAATACAACGGAATTAAATTATCGCAATTAGCTTTTTTGTCCGCTATGGCATCTATATTATTCTGAATGAGCGCATAATTTTTAAGATAGCTCTCATAGGCTCTTTTCTTGTTTTTTTCTTTTCTTGTAAGGGTTTTTCCGCTTTCAAGTTTTAAAATGAGTACATTAAGTTTTTCAGAATAGTTCTGAACTTCAACGTCAATCTTTTCGCTAACATCGTCATAAGTATTAAACAATTCAGTTGCAGATTTTTTGCCCTCATCAAACAATTCTACCATTAAATAAAAATAAGTATATAAGCTTTTAGGGTGTGTAAACGATGCTTTGTCTGCATTAAATGCTACATTGAAACAATCGTATAAATCTGCATTGGTTTTTCCTAATTCGTCTTTATAATCATATTGCAACTGGCATGCTTTAGCGTCATATTCACCCTTTGGCGTATTACTTGCAAAATATTGGCTTCTATCTTTCCATAAAGCCAAAAGGGTTTCAATAAAACTCTTCTTTTCGTCACCTACGGCTCCATCAATTTTGTGTTTTAGAATTTTTTCGCCATCCACATAAATTGCTAAGCTTAAATCTGGACAATTGGTTTTTACGTACAACCATGGCTCATAGGCAGCGTCGTATTTTTTAGCTTTAACCGATTCATGAAAGTTTGAAAGCTTAGTCTTGCACTCTATATCTATTTGGGCGTTGGTAATTCCTATACCTAATAGCAAAAAGGTATAAAAGAGAATTGTTTTTCTTGACATAATGAAGTTGATTATAGTTAGTCTCTAACCAAAAAGTCACAAAAAACATACCAAAAGACCTGAAAGACAATACTATATCTGCATAGGATAGAATTCTCAAATTACAGTAAATAAAAAAGCCTCAACATACGTTGAAGCTTTTAGTACTCAAGGTGGGAATCGAACCCACACTTCCGAAGAAACTGGATTTTGAATCCAGCGCGTCTACCAATTCCGCCACTTGAGCAAATTTTGGACAGCAAAAATAGAAAATATTTTTCGCTAACCAACTAAAAATACTAGGTTTTATATATTCCCTAGCAAATAATTTTCCTAAATTTGACCCTAGCTAAAAACACAACTAACAACTCTTTTTAATTACTCATCGCAATGCCGAATAATACCATAGAAGCCAAGGTTTTTCCATGTACCCAAAGTAAAGATTTAGCAGAACAAATTGCTGACGCCTATGGAGTTAAATTAGGTAAGGTTATAACATCTACGTATAGCGATGGTGAGTTTCAACCCTCTTATGAAGAATCTATCAGAGGAACTCGAATTTTCATCATCGGTTCTACACATCCAGGTCCGCAAAACCTTATGGAAATGCTTTTAATGATAGATGCTGCCAAACGTGCATCTGCAAGACATATTACAGCTGTGATGCCTTATTTTGGATGGGCGAGACAAGACAGAAAAGATAAACCAAGAGTGCCAATCGCTGCTAAATTAGTAGCAAAAATGCTTGAAGCTGCTGGTGCTACTCGTATCATTACAATGGATTTGCATGCGGATCAGATACAAGGTTTTTTTGAAAAGCCTGTAGATCATTTATACGCTTCCACTATATTTTTACCATATTTAAAAAGTCTTAACTTAGATAACCTAACAGTTGCATCACCAGACATGGGAGGTTCTAAACGTGCCTACGCTTATTCTAAAGCATTAAAAAGTGATGTTGTTATTTGTTATAAGCAACGTGCAAAAGCCAACGTTATCTCACACATGGAACTCATTGGAGATGTTACAGGTAAAAATGTGGTTTTGGTAGATGACATGGTAGATACTGCAGGTACGCTGACGAAAGCTGCTGATTTAATGATGGAACGTGGAGCTAAAAGTGTAAGGGCAATATGTACACATCCTATTTTATCTGGTAGTGCTTACGAAAGATTAGAAAACTCTAAACTTGAAGAGTTAATCGTTACTAATTCTATTCCTCTAAAACAAGAAAGTAAAAAATTAAGAGTTTTAAATTGTGCTGAATTGTTTGCAGAGGTTATGTATAATGTGCATCATAACAAATCCATTAGTAATAAGTTTGTGATGTAACCGGTTTTTTTAGTCCTTGATAACATCTTTTTTCTAGCTAAAATGTCTTTTTTCTTATCATTTTTTTTCAAGTACTAAAAAATAGTGCTTAAACGCTAGTATTTCCGTATTATATTTTTAAATTTGCAGCCCTTTAACGCAGGATCTGCTTAGAGAGGACAAACCCTCAAAATGAGGTAATTAATAATATAAATTAAAATTTCTAAAATGAAATCAATTACAATCAATGGATCTCAAAGAGAAAGCGTGGGCAAAACGTCAACAAAAGCCTTACGTAATGCTGGTCAGGTTCCTTGCGTATTATACGGAGGAGAAGCTAAGCCAGTGCATTTTGCAGCGCCAGAACTAGCGTTTTCAAAACTCGTATACACACCAAATGCGCATACGGTTGTGATAAAACTAGATAACGGAGACAGTTTTAATGCTGTAATGCAAGACATTCAGTTTCATCCTGTAACGGACAGAATCCTTCATATAGATTTTTATGAAATCTATGAAAACAAGACCATCACCATGGAAATTCCTGTCAAAACAGAAGGTGTATCAAAAGGAGTGCTGAATGGTGGAAACTTAAGAATGCCTTACAGAAGATTAAGAGTAAAAGCTATTCCTTCTAAATTACCAGATTTTATAGAGATAGATATTACACCTTTAAAAATCGGAGACAAAGTTTACATTGGCGACTTAAAGAACGATGATTACGATTTAATTCACCCAGAAAATACAGTTGTATGTCAAGTAAGACGTAGTAGGTTGGCCATTGTTGATGCAGTTGATGAGGACGAAGATGAAGAAGGAGTTGAAGGAGAAGAAGGAACAGAAGCAGGAGAGGTGCCAGCAACAGAAACGGATGACGTTGCTGCTGTAAAGGAATAAATTTTCCTGATATTAGATATTGAAAAGCATTCTTTAACAAGAATGCTTTTTTTATTTTTACACAAATAGAAATAGATGTTTGGATTTTTAAAAAAATGGCTTGGTTTTAGCAATACTAATGAGCAAAATGAAGAAGACAACATGAAAAAATTCTTAATTGTTGGTTTAGGAAATATTGGCGAAAAATATAGTAATACCAGACATAACATCGGTTTTAAGATTTTAGATTACCTGGCAGATAAAGAAGATATTTCTTTTGAAACATTAAAGCTGGGTGATGTTTCTACCCTAAAAGTAAAAGGGAGAACTCTGATTCTTCTAAAACCAAGTACCTATATGAATCTAAGTGGAAAATCCGTAAAATATTGGTTAGAAAAAGAAAAAATTCTATTAGAAAATCTACTCGTTATTACCGATGATCTCAATTTACCTTTTGGTACTTTACGGTTAAAAACAAAAGGTAGTGATGGTGGGCACAATGGTCTCAAGGATATACAAGATAAATTACAGACCACTAAATATAATCGCTTTAGGTTTGGTATAAGTGATGCTTTTAGTAAAGGAAGACAGGCAGATTATGTTTTAGGTGAATGGGGTGATGAAGAAAACGCGAAGCTCAATGAACGTTTAAAAACTTCTGTTGAACTCATAAAATCCTTTGCTCTAGCAGGCGTAAATACTACCATGAACCAATTTAATGGAAAATAAAAAAGACCGCAATTTGCGGTCTTTTTTATTTTATAAGAACTGTCTTAATCAGATTTATTCTTAAAATTAAATCTCACTAAAACTTCATGTGTCCCATTACTCATATTAGAAATATCATCTCTAGTAGAACTTTCATAAGCATAGCCAATATCCATCCAGTCGGCTAAGTTAACCATCATTAATCCAGCGAAAGCTTCATCTGTTCTATAAGCAGCTCCAACTTCAAACCTCTTGTAAAATCTAAAAGCTGCAGTAATATCTGCTGACAATGGAGTTCCACTTACATATCTAATAATAGTAGAAGGTCTAAATTCTGTGTTTTCACTTATGGAAAAATTATAACCACCAGACAAATACACATGAGCCTCTTCTGTAGCTTGAGTTACTCTTCCTTCTGATTCATCAATTCTTTCGCTAGATAGAATACTAGGTACAGAAAGAGAAACAAAATAATCATCGTTCATTAAGTATGCACCAGCTCCAAAATTTGGTCTAAAACCAGTATCTATATTACTTAATGCCGGATCGGATTGAAAACCAAAATTCGATAGATTATCTCTATTTATATCATATGTACTTCCTCCTGCCTTTAAGCCCAAAAACAGGTCTGTAGCTTCTGAGATTTGCAGTCGATAAGAAAAATCAATATTAAAAGTTGTTTGACTTTCAATAAATACTTGATCCGCTACCAATGACACACCTACTCCTATTTTATCACCAATAGGCTGAGAATAAAAGAAACTCTGAGTTTCTGGCGCACCTTCCACATTAACCCATTGACTTCTAATATTTGATGTAAGGCTCGTGTTACCATCGGCACCTGCATAAGCAGGATTTATAATATTCATTGTATATCTATACAAAGTATAGTTGGGTTCTTGTTGAGCATATACAGACCCAAACAAAAGAATTGCAACTATTATTAAAGTGTTTTTATAAAAATTCATTGTGTTCATTTTATTTAAGTTATATGCTATTAAAGAGTTAAATATATCCATCCTGTAAGCACCACTGTACCATCACCGTTTTGGTCTATAGAATAGTAATAAGAACCTGTTGGTAAAGTTTCACCATTATAAGATCCGTTCCAATCGTTGCTATACCCTTTAGTGCTGTATACTTCATTACCCCATCTATTATAAACTTTAACAGATGCGCTTGGGAATCTTTCAGCATTAATTACAATCCAGGTATCATTAATACCATCACCATTAGGTGTTAGCACATCATTAGGTAACATATTATCACAAACATCACCAACTCCATTTCCATCAAGGTCTGATTGACTAGGGTTAGCCTCCAAAGGACAATTATCTTCTTCGTCTAACACATTATCATTATCGTCATCATCGTCACAAATATCTCCTATACCATCAAGATCGTTATCTGCTTGGTCTGGGTTAGGTATCATTGCACAATTATCATCAACGTTTAAAATACCGTCGCCATCCATGTCATCATCACACAAATCACCAATTCCATCACCATCTATATCAGACTGATCAGTATTCGCAACTAACGGACAGTTATCATCATCATTTAAAATAGTGTCACCATCAAAATCATTTGGGTCTCTTGTTCCACAAACCTCAATTGACAATGAATTGATCACACCTCCATCAAGCGCTCCAAATGTATCAGAAACTGTAATCGTCCAAACTCCGTTAGAAAAGTCACCATTAAATGAATTTAAATCACCTTCTGGTTGGAAAGAACCAGTAAATGGTGGTGATCCAGCTGTGATAGGTGAAGTTGCATCATCATCAAATACCGTATCGATATAATCATCGCCACCTCCACCGTTTCCAGAGGATAAATCAACCGTTACACCATCAGGGCTTGTTATAGAAATATCTAAATCTGCATCCCAATCGTGCTCAATATTGATTGTTACGTTAACGTCTGTGATTATTAAACTTTCCACGATATCAATAGTAGCAAAGTAATCTGCATCATCTCCTGAAGAAGCAATATCAATTGGTGTATCTAGTGAAGTTCCATTGGTACACTCTTCGTCACACTCATCACCAATTCCATCACCATCAAAATCTGTTTGCTCTGGGTTAGCATTTTCTGGACAATTATCATCAACATTTAATACCCCATCACCATCTATATCATCATCACAGACATCACCTATTCCATCATTATCTAAATCTGCTTGATCTGTATTGGCAGTATCAGGGCAGTTATCCTCAGCATTAGGAATACCATCACTATCATTATCATCTTGCTCAAATCCACAAACTTCTAGTGTCCAACTATCAATTGTACCTGTATCAGCTCCAAATCCATCAGCAACATTAAGTGTCCATACACCACCCGAAGGTTCGCCATTAAAGGCAGATAAAGCTTCCTCAGGTATAAAAGACCCAGTAAATGGTGGTGCGCCAGCTTGAATAGCTGTATCTCCATCATCATCAAATACGGTAGCAGTATAGTTGTCTCCACCTCCACCGTTTTGGTCTGATAGAATCACTGAAGTACCTGATGGACTCGTTAACACCAATGTTAAATCGCCATCGAATGTGTGTGTTATGTTTACTGTAACATTGACATCTGTAATTTCATAGGCGCCAGAAAAATCAATGTTAGAATCCGCTCCACCTTCAAAATTATCTGGTATGTTAACAGGTGTATCAGCAGAATCAAAAGTTCCACATAATGTATCACATAAATCTCCTATACCATTTCCATTTTCATCTGCTTGATCAGCGTTAGCAATCAAAGGACAGTTATCATCAACATTTAATACTCCGTCACCGTCAATATCATCATCACAAACATCTCCTATACCATCGTTGTCTAAATCTTCTTGATCAAAATTAGCAACATCTGGACAGTTATCTGCATCGTTCGGAATGCCATCATCATCATTATCTGCTTGAGGAATTCCACAGATTTCCAAAGACCAACTATCTAATGTTCCTGCAATAAAAGCTATAGTATCTGAAGCATTTAAGGTCCAATCACCACCAGAGAATCCTCCGTTAAGAACAGATAAATCTCCATCGGGTTGAAAACTCCCAGTAAAAGGAGCAGTACCAGCTCCTATAGGAGTAGATGCCTCATCATCAAAAACTGTATTTGTATAGTTATCACCATCTGCACCATTGCCTGCCGTGAGTAAAACTTCCGTTCCATCTGGTGCAATTAACTTCAGCGTAATATCCTCTGTCCATTCGTGAGATACATTTACCGTTACATTTACATCTGAGATTATAGATGTAGTCGGAACATTAATTACTGAATTAACCCCAAATGTGTTGGAGTCAGGGATATCAATAGGTGTGTCTGTAGAATCAAAAGATCCACAAATAATATTTGCTGTAGTAAAACTAGCTTCTGAATAAGCTCCTGTACCACAATCATTAACTCCTCTAACTCTCCAAAAATATTCTGTTACAATATTTAAGTTTGTTGCTGTAAATGTTGGGTCATTTACCACTGTACCTGCTACTATGTTTGTAAAAGCAGCATCTGTAGCAACATCTATTTCGTAAGCAGTTGCATTTAGATCTGCATCCCATGTAAATACTACTCCGTTAGATGCATCAACATCTGTAGCACCATCAGCAGGTGTCAATATATTAAGTGTCGCCAAATTAGAGTCATAAACATTAAACTCTACATCAGCTGTTTTAGTTATTCCTCCTGAGGTTCCAACTAAGGTAAAAGGATAGTTGCCAATAGCTAAACTGCCAGTTCCTGATACTGTTACAGTTACTGCAGTTCCATCAGCTGTTGCTGATGTCGGTGAAAACACAGCAGTAGCACCAGCTGGCAATCCAGTAGCACTAAAAGTGGTCTCATCTGTGAACCCAAGGAAGGTGTTATAAGTAAAGTTATATACCACGTCATCTGGCGTACAAACATCAATTGAACTATCTGCTACATTTAATACAAATTCTGATTCTTGTAGCGTAAAGTTTGTTGAATTAATAGCGTAAAAAATGTTGTTATTCCCTTCTACTTTAACTCTTGCTGTTGAAGAGTCACCTCCTGTAATAGGTACAGTTACATCATGCGAACCATCATTTGGTACGTCTGTTGCCATTACAAATGGATAGGTAAAGCCTCCATCGGTTGATAATAGAATATTTACAGTTGGAGTGTTTACAGCACCTCCATCTGTACCAGCTACATCCCAAGTTACTGTCTGGTTTGAGCCAGCATCCCAAGTTTCGTTGGTGGTTTGGGAAGTAACTACAAATGGCCCAGCGGCACCTTCTACATTAACTGTCATGGTATCATAGTCGCTCTGTGGTGTTTGTCCAACACCATTTGCTTCACTTCGGTCTCTTACCGTTAAGGCAAAATTTAATGCTCTTCCAACATTAGATACAGTTTCCCAAGACGTATTATCCACAGTTTCCACTGGGTTCGTTTCTGTCAATTGACCAGCAACTACACGCTCTATAATTGGCATATAACGATCTGGTGATGTATTTGGTGGTCTAGATCGCCAAACAGCACCTGTAGTTTTATCAGGTCCAAAATTTCCTGATGTGGTTGTACCATCATCAATTTGTTCCCAAGTATAAGTTAAGATGTCGCCTCCATCAGCATCAGTAGCTGCACCTCTTAAAACAAATGCTGTTCCTGTTGGAATTGTATAATCCGAGCCAGCATCTGCCACTGGTGGATTATTACTAATAGCAGTACCAACCCAACAAGTTCGAGTTTCTAAATTGGTTAAAATCTGAAGAATTGTATAATAATGAAAATAAGGATCTGAATGATCTTGTACATCATTAGCACCAGTAATACCTGCATAACCCATAATGGTTGTACCACTACCAGGCTCCGCATTTACACCTTGTCCTTCATTACCTTGAGAAAAAGTATGATTCCCACCCATCTGGTGACCAATTTCATGTGGTACATAATCAATGTCGAAGAAGTCTGACATATAAGGCCCTCCATCATTATCTTGAAATGAATGAGATGAAAATCCACTTCCTTTTTGTCCATCTACACAGACACATCCAATACAACCCGCGTTACCGTTATTACCTCCAAAAGCGAATAGATGTCCTATGTCATAATTGGCTTCACCTACATTTGCTGTTAAGGTTGACTGTAATTCACCATTAAAATTTCCGCTATAAGGGTCTGAAGAAGCATCTGGATATATAATTTCAGTACCTGTTACTAAGGTAAATGTTACTGCCATATCTACTTCAAATACTTCATTACTTCTATTTAACGTAGAAACGACTTGGGCAAGCGCATCTGCCTGAGCATCTCCATTAGAATTATCACCATCATCCCAAAAGTTGGTATATTCACCATTAGTTGAAATCGCAATTCTAAACGTTCTCAAGGTTTGGTCATCCGCATCTCTACTTGCCAGTCCACTTGTATCAATAGGCAAAAACTCATTTTCAGTAAGGCACTCATAATCTTTTAAGCCCACCGTTCTTACTTCTCTACTGTAAACGATGTATGAACCATTATCAGTTTTACTTAACGGCACCGTAAAGTTCATTGGTTCGTTAGGATAGGATATTAGCGTTTGCAATCCTTGAGGTGTAACACTAAAACGTGCTCTGGTTCCTGGGTTTTCCATACTGTATCCTATGTAAGTTTTTATCTCAGGATACAACTCAGAGAGTTCTTCTGATAATACAGGTGCTTCAACAACCATAAATTGCTCAAGTTCACCCTTAACATTGGGAAGGTAAACCCTTGCGTTTGACGACGTCGTCACATCAGAACGCAATGGAGCATTTACAAGTTCAGCTTTAAATGCATCTAAATCTAATTGATATGTCTGATAAAATTTTTGATTTAGTGTCGTTTTTTCATCATTACTGTTTAAATCTATTCCATTGGTTTGCTGCCAATAACCCTGTTGAGCTAAAGCAGAAAATACCGATAAAAACATGGATAATGACAAAACAAAATGTAGCTTTGTTTTCATAAGTTTTTGTGTAGAAAATTAAAATTCCTCGAATTTATGGTTTTTTTAACAAAGACGAATTAGATTATTAAAAAAAATATTAGAACTTCATAAGATTAAGCTCTTGATTGCGAATTCAGCAAAAATTGTTACTGTCGGAACCTTTGATGGTGTCCATATTGGACATCAAAAAATACTAAAACGTGTTGTAAATTTAGCTACAGCAAATGACTACACACCAGTTGTTTTAACGCTTTTCCCACATCCACGAATGGTTCTGAAAAAAAATGACAAGATTAAATTGCTCAACACAATTGATGAACGTATAGAATTATTAAAGTCATTTGACATTGAAGAGGTCGTAGTTAAAAAATTTACTGAAGAATTTGCAGATCTCTCAGCTAAAGATTACGTGAAGAATATTTTGGTCGATGAACTAAATATTAAACAAATTGTAATCGGCTATGACCATCATTTTGGAAAAAACAGAAGTGCCAATATTGACGACTTAAAAACCTATGCAAAAAAGTACAACTTTAAAGTTGAAGAGATCTCAGCTCAAGATATTGAAGATGTCACTGTAAGCTCCACTAAAATTAGAAATGCACTGGAAACTGGACAAGTAGCTATTGCAAATTCGTTTTTGGGCTATAATTATTTTATTACTGGGAATGTAATCAAAGGTAAAGGTTTAGGGCGTACACTAGATTTTCCAACAGCTAACATATTCATTAAGGAGTCTTACAAATTAATTCCATGTGACGGCGTATATGTGGTTAAATCAATGATTGCAGACTCTACTGTGTACGGCATGATGAACATTGGCACCAATCCTACTGTCGATGGTAAATCGCGTTCTATTGAGGTTCATTTTTTCAACTTCAACAAGGATATTTACAATCAAGAGTTAAGAATTGAATTCCTCAAACGTTTAAGAAGTGAACAAAAATTCGGTAACCTGGAAGCACTTAAAACGCAGTTGCATGACGATATGAACAACGCCATGGAATATATAGAAAAGCAAAATGAATAACTTCCTATTTAAACATATTGACAATTCTGGTCTTATTGTATTTAGAATTGTCTTTGGGTTTCTTTGCGCCTTAGAAGCCATTGGTGCTGTGTTCACAGGTTGGATTAGACGTACGCTTATTGAACCTGAATTTACCTTTTCGTTCATCGGCTTTGAATGGCTGCAACCTTTACCAGGTAATTGGATGTATGTTTATTATATAGTTATGGGCCTATTCGGTTTGCTCATAATGGTTGGCTACAAATACCGCTTTAGCATGTTTATGTTCGCTACGATGTGGACGGCCACCTACCTGATGCAGAAGTCATCATACAACAACCATTACTACTTGTTATTTATCCTCAGTTATTTAATGGTGTTTTTGCCTGCCAATCGCTATGCCTCTCTGGACGTAAAATTGAATCCATCGTTAAAACGATTATCCATGCCCAGTTGGTGTAAGTGGGTTTTTATCATACAGTTATTTATACTTTATACGTATGCTTCTATTGCAAAATTATATCCGGATTGGCTGGATGCTTCTGTACCTGCACTACTGATGAAAAGCAAGGCCGATTACCCTTTAATTGGTGATTTATTACAGCAAAGCTGGGTTCATTACGGCATCGCTTACGGTGGCATTTTGTTTGATGGATTAATTATTCCGTTATTGCTCTTTAAACCTACAAGAAAGTATGCTTTTTTTGCTTCTATATTCTTTCATCTGTTTAACTCCATAGTGTTTCAAATTGGTATTTTCCCGTATTTATCTTTAGCCTTTAGTCTGTTCTTTTTTGAACCTAAAACTATTAGGGATATATTCTTGAAAAAGAAACCTTATTATAATTCCGACGAAGTGATTGTGCCAAAGTACGGCAATATTTTGGTTTGGTTTTTTTCAATTTACTTTTTAATTCATATTGCGCTTCCACTTCGCCATCATTTTTTTAAGGATGATGTGTTATGGACAGAAGAAGGGCATCGTCTGTCTTGGAGAATGATGCTAAGGGCAAAGAGTGGCTCCACAAAGTATAGGGTTATTGATGAAGCAACTAATCAACAAATCCCTATAAAATTAGATGATTATCTTACCAAAAAACAACAACGTGGTGCAATTGCAAAACCTGACATTATTTGGCAATTTGCTCAACGTTTAAAAGAAGATTTTGCCAAAAAAGGGAAATCGGTTAAGGTATATGTAAGGTCTTACGTTAGCGTAAATGGTAAACCTGCAAAACAACTTATAGATCCAAAAGTTGACCTCGCCAGCGAAGAATGGCATCATTTTAAACATCACGACTGGATATTGCCTTCAAAATAGTTTTTATCCGCTTAAAATCTTATTACTTTTGTGGCTTGTTTTTCTTGCGCTAATTGGCGTAAATTCAAATTTAGAACTATGTTACAAGTTGCCTTTATTAGAGAACATAAAGAAGATATCATAAAACGTTTAGCCAAACGAAATATTGATGCTACTCAAATGGTCAATGACGCTATTACTTTAGATGAAGAACGCAGAGCACTTCAAACTAAATTAGATAATGTAAAAGCAGAATCTAACACGTTATCAAAGGAAATAGGCAATTTGTTTAAGTCTGGTGAAGCACAAAAAGCAAATCTTTTAAAAGAGAAGACAACCCAACTCAAGGAAACAACAAAAACCTTAGAGCAAGAACTCAATGATAAAGCAGATGCGCTTTCTCAGCTGTTGTATCTTATACCTAATGTGCCAAATGACACAGTGCCAGCTGGTAACACAGACGAAGATAATGAGGAAACGTTTAGAGAAGGAGATGTGCCAACACTATATGAAGGTGCTTTACCGCATTGGGAACTCGCCAAAAAATACGACATCATAGATTTTGAATTAGGTAACAAAATCACAGGTGCTGGCTTTCCAGTTTATAAAGGAAAAGGAGCAAAGTTACAACGTGCCCTTATTACTTATTTCTTAGATAAAAATACTGAAGCTGGTTATACAGAAATTCAAGTACCTCATTTAGTAAATGAAGCATCTGGCTTTGGTACTGGTCAGTTGCCAGACAAAGAAGGACAAATGTATCATGTCACGGCAGATAATCTGTATTTAATCCCAACGGCCGAAGTTCCTGCAACTAATATTTTTAGGGATACCATCTTAAACGAAAGTGATTTGCCAAAAAGTATTACAGGTTACACACCGTGTTTTAGACGAGAAGCTGGTAGTTACGGAGCGCATGTTAGAGGATTGAATCGTTTACACCAATTTGATAAGGTAGAAATATTGAGAGTTGAGCATCCAGATAATTCCTATAGCGCTTTGGATGGCATGGTAGAACATGTAAAGGGTATTTTAAGAGAATTAAAGCTACCATACCGAATCTTAAGACTATGTGGTGGCGATTTAGGATTCACTTCTGCATTAACCTATGACTTTGAAGTGTTTTCAACTGCACAAGACAGATGGTTAGAGATTTCTTCGGTCTCAAATTTTGAAACTTTCCAAGCCAATCGCTTAAAATTACGTTTTAAAAACAGCGAAGGTAAAAATGAACTTTGCCATACACTTAACGGAAGTTCGTTGGCTCTACCAAGAGTATTAGCCGGAATTCTAGAAAATTACCAAACCAAAGACGGTATTAAAATCCCCGAAGTTTTAGTCCCATATACTGGTTTTGACATGATTTCCTAATTACTGAAACTTAAGGGATTCTGACTGAATTGTTAAAAAAAAGTGCTTTTTATCGAATTTTAGTGTATTTCTTCGTTTATTTTAATTATTTTCGGCTATGTTAGCATTCCAAATCGACACATAACCTAATTATGAAAAACATTAAACGCATTGTATTACTCGTTGCATTAGTGGTTATGGTAAGCAAAGTTTTGTTTTAACTATAATTAGTAACAATATTAAAAATAGTAAAACACCTAGACAAAGTAATTGAATCATATTTATAACGAATAATGGTTAATAGCACATTTATTTTGCTGGTCAAAATGCCTAAACGAACGTTTAGGCATTTTTTTATAAACTGATTTAACTAAGATTTCACAATATCTAAAATCCGCATTAGTTATATTTACAAAAACTATCCGTGGTGCATTTTGAAGACAACTCTTTAAATAATATAGGTGAAATTTTTGCTTTTTTGCCTCAATCCTAAAGGATGAACCAAAAATTTCATCAATATACCCTTTAGGGATAGGGAAAATTGATGAAAATGCGCAAAATGCACAACGGATAAAAACTGCTTCAATGCAAAAGATTTTTTTATTTATAGTATTCCTTTTCGTGCTCAATTTTGGTTTTGGTCAAAATAGTGAGGTGCTTGCTGACAGCTATTATAAAAAAGGTGAGTTTAAAAAAGCACTTGTCATCTACCAGAATCTTAATAAAGAAAAGCCCTATAGCTACAAATATGTCTATAAACTTGTTGAAACACATCAGCAGTTAGAGCAATTTGAGGAAGCCGAAAATATACTTGTACAGCGTTTAGCCAAGCGACGAAATCCAACTCTAATTGTAGAATTAGGTTATAATTACCAACTACAGGATAGTTTAGCCAGAGCAAAAAAATTATATAATGAAGCCATTGCTTTTGTTGACGAAAACCCGAATTACATCTATAGCATTGCAAAAAAATTCGAAGATCATTCGCTTTTAGATGAAGCCATACAAGTGTATGACCGAAGCAAATTATTAACTCCGGATAAAAACTACAGCATTCAATTAGCACGCATTTATGGTGACCAAGGTAAGATTGAAAAAATGTTCGAAAACTACATCGATTATGTTGCCTATAGACCCAATTACCTCAACAACATTAAGCGAGCCGTTAGCGATTTTATATCCGAAAATAAGGATAACGAAAACAATATTTATCTAAGACGGCTGTTGTTAAAGAAAATTCAGCAAGAGCCGAGCCCATATTGGTACGATTTATTAAGCTGGCTCTATGTCCAGGAAAAAGCCTATAATAAATCCTTTATTCAAGAAAAAGCGCTTTACAAACGTAATCCAGAAAGTTTAGATCGTATCATAGAACTTGCTGTTACGGCACTAAATGACAATGACGACGAAACCTCTAAAGATATTTATAATTTCATTTTAGAAACCACGCAAGATGCCAGTACAGCGTTGACGGCACATCAATATATTTTAGAAATTGATACCAAAAATGCAACCACTGAAAAAGAACTTGAGCGCATCGACGAAGCTTTCAATACCTTGTTTGAAGACTACGGGAAATCTGAACTGACTTTACCTTTACAGCTCGCTTATGGTGAATTTTTAGCGTTTCATCAAAAAGATACAGAAAGTGCAACAGCCTTTTTGCGCCAAAGTTTAAAGTTGAATATTTCCGAATTCCAGGAAGCGAAAGTAAAATTACTGTTGGCTGATATTTTGGTGCTACAAGAACGCTTTAATGAAGCCTTAATTTTCTATTCTCAAATTCAACTGAGTTTAAAGAACAGTACCATTTCGCAAGAAGCACGATTCAAAGTTGCAAAAACAAGTTATTATAAAGGCGATTTTGATTGGGCAGAATCACAACTTAAGATTTTGAAATCTTCAACCTCACAATTGATTGCCAATGATGCGCTGGATTTAAAACTTCTGATTTCTGATAATAAGTTTGAAGACAGCTTACAAACCGCATTAAAACATTATGCCAAAGCAGATTTGTATGCCTTTCAGAATAAAACAGATGAGGCTGTTTCGCTATTGGATAAAATCCTAGAAGAACACGAAGGCGAAAGTATCATTGACCAAACCTTGTTTAAACAAGCCAAACTCTTTGAAAAGAAAAAGCAATACAACAAAGCCGAAGCGAATTATCTTCTCATAATTAAAGACTGGAAAGAAGACATATTAGCGGACGATGCACATTACTATTTAGCCGAACTTTATAACACCCATTTGGCAAAACCCGAAGAGGCCAAACAACTTTACGAAAAAATCATCTTTGAATTTGAGGACAGTATCTACTTTATTGAAGCGCGAAAGAAGTTTAGGATGCTTAGAGGTGATACAATAAACTAAATCTCAAAAACTAAATTCCAATAGCACTATTTGGAATTTGAAAATTAGAAATTATGATAATTTACAACGTCACAGTAAACATAGATAAAAGCATTAAAAATGAATGGCTAGAGTGGATAAAAGAACATATTCCACAAGTATTGGCTACAGGTAAATTTAAAGAGGCTAAGCTCACCAAGGTTTTGGTTGAAGATGATGAAGCGGATACCTATTCCATTCAATACAGAGCGCACAGTAGAGAAGCTTTAGAAGATTATTATGCCAATGATGCCGAAGGACTCAGAAAAGCAGGCTTAGAAAAATTTGCAGATAAAATGTTAGCCTTTAGAACAGAACTGGAAGTTATTGATGAGTATTCTGTAGATTTTAATTAAACCATGCACACAAAGACGCTAAGGCGCAAAGTTCGTCCAAGTCACTCTTTTGTGAATTAAAAACAGATCTCAGCAAATCTCTGTATAGCTCTACGTATCTTTGTAGAAATAGATCAAAACACCGCTTTGCGCCTCTGCGACTTTGCGAGAACCCATAACTTATGTCAGTAAAAGCAAAAAAACATCTAGGTCAACATTTTCTAAAAGACGAAAACATTGCCCAAAAAATAGCCGACACCTTATCCTTAGATGGCTATAATGATGTCTTGGAAATTGGCCCAGGTATGGGAGTACTGACTAAATATTTGCTCAAAAAAGACATCACCACACACGTCATAGAAATCGATACAGAATCCGTTGAGTATCTAAAAAATAACTACCTCAACCTTTCTAACAGAATCTATGAAAAGGATTTTTTAAAATACGACTTAACCCAAATTTTTAAGGATCAACCCTTCGCTATCATTGGTAATTTTCCATATAATATATCCTCGCAGATTGTATTTAAGACTTTGGAGATGCGAGATCAAATTCCGGAATTTTCCGGGATGTTTCAAAAGGAAGTCGCACTGCGAATTTGCTCTAAAGAAGGGTCTAAAGTTTATGGCATTCTTTCCGTATTGACCCAAGCTTTTTATGATGCTGAGTATTTGTTTACCGTGCCACCAAGTGTTTTTAATCCTCCACCAAAAGTAGATTCAGGCGTATTACTTCTAAAGCGAAAAGAGAATTATAAGTTGCCTTGTGACGAGAAACTATTTTTCAGGGTAGTGAAAATCGGATTCCAACAACGCCGAAAAACATTGCGCAACAGTTTAAAAAGCTTCAATCTTTCCGATAATTTAAAAGCAAATACTATCTTTGGGCAGCGACCAGAGCAATTAAGTGTTTCACAGTTTATTGAGCTGACGTCGCTTATAGAAAATGACATCTAGTAATGTATCGTCATTGCGAACGTAGTGCGGCAATCTGTTAAATAGAATACTTAACTTAATGAGATTACCACGTCCTTCGTTCTCTTAATGACAAAAAACCATCATGTGGAAGACATCCAAGACAACATACAGTTTCAGCTTACTGATGAGCTCATAGAAAAAGTAGAAATTCTTATCGAAGACGAAAACGATAAAGAGATAAAACTATTTTTAAATGAATATCACTACGCAGATATAGCAGAGATTTTAGATGAGCTAGATGTTGAAGATGCCGTATATATTATAAAACTGTTAGACTCAGGGTTGACTTCAGATATTTTAATGGAACTCGATGAGGACAATCGAGAAAATATCTTAAAACACCTATCTGCCAAAGAAATTGCTGAAGAAATTGAGGAATTAGACACGGATGATGCTGCAGATATCATTGCAGAACTGCCTGAAGATCGTAAAGATGATGTCATTTCAAAAATTGAAGACCAGGAGCATAAAGCCGAAATTGAAGAGCTATTAGCTTATGATGAAGATACTGCTGGTGGATTAATGGCAAAAGAACTTGTTAAGGTTTATGAAACATGGACGGTTGCTGGTTGTTTGCGTCGTATAAGAGGACAGGCCAAAGATGTCACTCGTGTGCATTCTATCTATGTAGTTGATAAAGCTGAAAAACTGATTGGCCGTCTATCGCTAAAAGATTTGATCGTTGCCAAAAGCGAACAGAAAATTGCTGAAATCGCTAAAGAGAATGTAGATTGGGTAAACGTTAACGACGATGCAGAAGATGTTGCAAGAGTAATGGCGAAATACGATTTAGAGGCCATCCCAGTTGTTGATGATAACCAGACCTTATTGGGAAGAATCACCATCGATGATATTGTAGATGTCCTTAAGGAAGAAGCCGATAAGGATTACCAATTAGCGGCAGGTATTACCCAAGGTGTAGAAGCGGACGACAGCATCCTTCAGTTGACAAGAGCACGTTTACCTTGGTTGTTTTTAGGACTAGTTGGTGGAGTTGGTGCCTTTTTAATTATGGAAGGTTTTCAGGATGCATTTAATAAGTATGCTGTTTTATTCTTCTTTACACCTTTAATTGCTGCGATGGCTGGTAATGTAGGAGTACAATCAAGCGCTATTATCGTACAAGGTTTAGCAAATGACGATGTTAAAGGCAGCGTTAATAGTAGATTAATAAAAGAGATGTTATTAGCGGCATTAAACGGAACCATTTTAGCCTTATTCTTGTTTTTATTTGTTTGGGCAACCAAAGGAGATTTTAGTACAGCTCTTGCTATTTCCGTATCATTGATTGCCGTCATCATTGTAGCAGGTTTAATTGGCACATTCGTACCTTTATTTTTAGACAAAAGAGGCATTGATCCTGCCATTGCTACAGGTCCCTTTATAACAACAAGTAATGATATCTTCGGGATATTGATTTACTTCTGGATTGCTAAAATGATTTTGGGAATATAGGTTTTGGGCGTTACCCTTAATACCTACAAGGTTTTTAAAACCTTGCGGGAAACGGGTCGGGCTTTCCGTTGCAATCTTTTGCGAAAAGCAAAAGGATTTTCACTGTAATCCCTAACGCGAAAACGAGAACATTTAATCTTTCACATTAAGTTTGTCATGCTGAACTTGTTTCAGCATCTCATTATTAATACTTTTATGAATATGAAAGCTATAAACATTAAAGACAAGCATCTGTGGAAAGTTTAAAAAACATATCTGGCTTAAAATTTTCACTTCTATTAATACTTTTTATTATTTTGACTTCCTGTGAGACTAGAACAGAAAAATCACAGTTTGAGAACATAATAATTGATAAAAATCTAAGTAGTAACCTTTTTGATTCACAAGAATTTATTCTTAATCCGTTAACTTTAAAAACAGAGCATGTATACGATAATGTACCTGATTCTACCATGTATGTTGTAAAATCAAACGCTATTGTAAATAAAGACAGTTCTAGATTGATGAGATTTGCAGAGCTTAAGCAATTAGATTCTGACACTCTCAAGCTAAGAATACATGAAACTAATCCGATGTACAGTCAAAATTTTATAATTACAATAAATGGTGATAAATTTAATACTGAATTTAACTATAATGCTTCAGGACCTCCAATAAAACCAAAAATAAAACGACTTAAACAGAAGCTTATCATTAAATCAGTCCCAACACAATTAGGTGATACAATTTACGGTAGATTCTATTTTAAAGGTGTTTGTGAATCTGGCTGTAAAGGCAATATAGAAATTGAAGGAGATTTTAAAGTTGAACTTTAATTAATAAGATACCTGCTTTCGCAGGCATAAATTATGAAACCAATAAACATTAAAGAGAAGCACGCGTTGTTTTCAAAGCAATGGCATCCACATCGTATTGCAACTGTAGATGATATGCAAGTGATTCTGGCAAAAATCAAAGGTGAATTTGTATGGCATAGCCATGATGAGGAAGATGAATTATTTCAAGTGATCAAAGGAACCCTATATATGCAGTTCCGTGACCGTACAGAGGTCGTTAAAGAAAGCGAGATCATTGTAGTTCCAAAAGGTGTTGAACATAATCCGTCAACGAAAGATGGCGAAGAAGTACACCTTTTGCTGTTTGAAAAATTGAACACAGCGCATACTGGCAATGTAAAAGATGAAATGACGCAAACTGAATATCCCGAAATTTAATACTAATGATTTGACATACTGATTGTTTCAGCACCTCATTTTAAATTGATAACATACAAAAGATTCTGAAACAAGTTCAGAATGACACCTATGAAGATTCTCCACTTAGATACCAACCATCCCTTACTCATAAATCAACTCAACGATTTAAGCTTCACCAATCACGAAGATTACACCTCTTCTAAAACTGAAGTTGAAGCAAAAATCTCTGATTACGATGGTATCGTTATCCGCAGTCGTTTCAAAATTGATAAGCAATTTTTAGACGCAGCAAAAAACCTAAAATTTATTGGTCGTGTTGGTGCAGGATTGGAAAACATAGATTGCGATTATGCAGAGCAGAAAGGAGTCTATCTTATCTCAGCTCCAGAAGGCAACAGAAATGCCGTTGGTGAACATGCTTTAGGAATGTTGCTTTCACTTTTCAATAAGCTCAATAAAGCAGACCAAGAAGTTAGACAAGGCAAATGGAAAAGAGAAGCCAATCGTGGATTGGAACTCGATGGTAAAACCGTTGGACTCATCGGCTACGGGAATATGGGAAAAGCTTTCGCTAAAAAACTAAGAGGGTTTGATGTAGAGGTACTTTGTTATGATATTAAAGACAACGTTGGAGATGAAAATTGTAAACAAGTCTCGTTAGAAGAGCTTCAAGAAAAAGCTGATGTGCTAAGTCTTCATACACCACAAACACCATTGACTTCAAATATGGTGAATTCTGAATTCATCAATAGCTTCAAAAAACCGTTTTGGCTGATTAACACTGCGCGTGGCAAAAGTGTAATCACCGAAGATTTAGTAAGTGCATTAGATACTGGTAAAATTTTAGGAGCTGGACTTGATGTTTTAGAATATGAAAAGTCATCATTCGAAAATTTATTTAAAACAGCCGAACCAAGATTCAGGTGGATGCGAAAAAGAAAAAAGACTGGGTTGCTGAGCGCAGTCGAAGCACCAGAAGCCTTTCAATATTTAATTAACGCAGATAATGTGTTGTTAACACCTCATGTTGCAGGTTGGACCGTTGAAAGCAACATAAAATTGGCTCAAACCATTGTAGATAAGATAAAAGTAAAATTTTGTTAACTTAGATACCTACTAAATCAATCATACTATGCAATACGACGCAACATCACCAGAAGACTATATAAGCCAAGTACCTGAAGAAAGACAAGAGACTTTAAAAAAATTACGCAAAGTCATCAATGATAATCTACCTAAAGATTTTGAAGAAGGCATGATCTACAAAATGATTGGTTATTATGTGCCACATTCTGTATATCCAGATGGTTATCATTGCAGCCCAGAGGTACCACTACCATTTATGAGTTTTGCATCTCAAAAAAACTCAGTGAATTTATATCATAGTGGTATTTATGCCAAACCCGAGTTACATGATTGGTTTGTCAACGAATATCCAAAACATTGTAAACGCAAATTAGATATGGGCAAGAGCTGTATTAGATTCAAAAAAATGGATGAAATTCCTTTTGAGCTTATAGGCGAACTTACCAGAAAAATGACTTGTGAGGAGTGGATAGATATTTATGAAACCGCTTTAAAGAAAAAATAAGATGAAAAAGAGAGTAACAGGAATTGGAGGTCTATTCTTTAAAACCAAAGACCCAAAAGCCTCAAAAGATTGGTATAAAAAACACTTGGGTTTTAATACAGATGATTATGGCTGTACCTTTTGGTGGAAAGACAAGGAAGGAAACGATTGTTCTACACAATGGAGTCCATTTGCCGAAGACACCAAGTATTATGAGCCATCTAAGAAAGACTTTATGTTTAACTACAGAGTTGAAAATCTTGAAGAACTTTTAAAGGTACTGAAAGAAGAAGGTGTTACTATAGTTGGTGAAATGGAAGAATACGATTATGGTAAATTTGGTTGGATAATGGATAATGATGGCAACAAAATTGAACTGTGGGAACCTATTGATGCCGCTTTTCAATAATTGCATCCGTTTTTTTATTAATTTTAGCGAAGACTATTAATCATTAAAACCATTTAAAATTATGTCAGACGATAATAAAGATTTGGGTGACGATCTTAACGATATGTTAGACGACGCCAAGGACGGTGCTAAAAAAACAGGAGATAAAATTAGCCAAAAGGCAAAAGAATTTTCTAACGAGGCTAAAGAAAGTGCGCAAGAGTTTTCGGATGGAGCAAAAGAGGTGTTCGAGAAATCAACTGGTGAAAACAAAAAAGTGTTAGCTGGTGTACTTGCAATTATTTTTGGATGCCTTGGAATACATAAGTTCATTTTAGGTTACAACAAAGAAGGTGGTATTATGCTAGGGATTACATTGGTTGGCATAATTCTATCTTGTGTTGGTGTTGGAGTTTTTGTTGTCTGGATTATGAGTATAATCGGACTTATAGAAGGAATTATTTATCTCACCAAATCTGATGCAGAATTTTACAACACCTATCAAATCGGTAAAAAACCTTGGTTCTAATCTATAAAAAACATAGACAGATAACCTAGAACGAGAGTTCTGGGTTTTTTATTTGTCATCATCTCCGTTACCGTTCATAAACTTGCGTTCCAACTCAGCCTGAAATTCTTCCATCACAGGTCTAACTGTACTTTCTGGTAAGTCAGCAATTTTTATATACATTAAACCATCTACCGCATTATTAAATAACGGGTCTACATTAAACGCTACAAGTTTGGCATTCTGTTTAATATACTTCTTAAGCAGAACAGGCAATCTCAGTGCTCCAGGTTCTACCTCGTCAATCAGTTTGTCGAGTTTGTTTAAATCGGCTTCGGCTTCATCAAAAACAAATTCCTTATCGGCGTCTTTTAACTTTACCTTAAATTCTTTTTTAGGATGTACATACTGTGCCACATAAGGGTCATAGTAATGCGATTTCATAAACTCAATCATCAAGCTTTTTGAGAAGTTTGAAAATTGATTGCTGATACTCACGCCACCAATTAAATATTTGTGCTCTGGATAACGCAATGTGGTGTGTACAATACCTTTCCAAAGTAAAAATAATGGCATTGGTTTTTGTTGGTATTCCTTTATGATAAATGCACGTCCCATTTCTATGGATTGGCTCATCATTTTGTAAAGTTCTGGTTCAAAACGGAACAAATCCTGTAAGTAGAAACCGTCTATACCAAAACGTTCAAAAATATGTGATCCCAAGCCCATTCTATAGGCACCAGCAACTACATTTTTTTCGTTATCCCATAAAAACATATGATGATAATACGTATCAAAGGTATCTAAATCAGTAGCTTCATTAGTGCCTTCTCCAACTTCCCTAAAAGTGATTTCACGCAACCTTCCCAGTTCTCTCAATATATTAGGCATCTCTTTAGCTTCGGCTAAAAACACCTCATAATTTTTACTTACCAAAAGTCTACAATCCTTTTCTCTAAGGTTTTCTACTTCAGAGACCATAATTTCTGTCGCTATCGGAGTAACGATACGTTTTGGTGGTTTGTGTACTTTTAACTGAGCCTGTATATTATCTAATATCTTTGGCTTGTCCTCAAAAGTTTTTGAGAGCATATAGGTTTTTCGTCTTAAAAAATCTGAAAAATCCGTTAGTGTTTCATGTTCTTTTTGATCATTCACAGAAATTGGTCGCCCTATCCTAACTTTTATCGTTCTACGCTTTTGAGTTAAGAGTTCTGAAGGTAATTTCGCTGTTCTTAACGTATCACTGATTTTAGACAATCGGTAAAACAATCGACTGTTCTTAGCATGGAAATAAATAGGCACCACAGGCACTTCTGCCTTTTTAATCAGTTTCATAGCAGCCTCTTCCCAAGGTCTGTCCACTACTAATTTTCCGTCTCTATAGGTTGACACTTCACCTGCCGGAAATACACCCAAAGGATGTCCTTCCCTTAAATGCATTATAGCGTTTTTAAATCCTGAAATGCTGCTCTTTACATCCTTTCGGTCTTCAAAAGGATTTACTGGCATTATATATGGTTTCAAGGGTTCTATACGGTGTAATAGAAAATTGGCGATGATCTTAAAATCATTGCGTTGCTCTAGCATCAACTTTAAAAGCAAAATACCATCGATACCACCTAGTGGATGGTTAGAAATGGTAATGTAAGATCCATCTTTAGGAAGTCGTTTTAGGTCTTCTTCAGGAATTTCGAACTTAATCTGAAATTCATCTAAAATACCATCTAAAAATTCGAGTTCGCTAAGATGTTTGTTTCGGTTATAGATTCTGTTTAATGTAGAAATTTTGAGAACTTTCATCATTATCCATCCGAAAAAAGTACCCAAGAAACCGTACTTATCTGCATGAATAGCTTTGGCAACTTCTTTGGCAGTAACTAATCCTGTATCAGATGATTTCCCCATGTAACAAATGTAGTAAATGTTATTTAGTAACGATTTGCACCGTTTCTTTTGTTAACTGCTTCAACAATACGGTTTTATCTTTTTCCATTTCTTTTATTGAAGAATCACTATAGTGTCTAATAGTGTAAAGACTCACATTTTCGTGAGATGTTACTTTGAATTTGGCTTTTAAATGCTGCAATAATTTTTCGAGATTATCGTAAATATTGTCTATACAAACTGAAAAACTAATGGCTGAATTCTGAATCACATCTACCTTCATTTTATACAAGTGCAACAGGCTAAAAATCTCACTTATGTTTTCTTCAACGATGTATGAAAAATCCAAAGATGACAACGAAATTAAAATCTGGTTTTTCTTAACTATAAAACAAGGGATTTCGGGTTCAATAGCTTTTCCCTTACTAACGCATGTACCATTTTCTTTAGGATTTAAAAACGATTTTACATACAACGGAATTTCCTTGCGCTGTAAAGGCTGAAGTGTTTTTGGGTGTATCACCGAAGCTCCATAAAATGCCAGCTCGATAGCTTCCCTATATGAAATCTGATGTAATAACTGAGCATTTTCAAAATATCGTGGATCGGCATTTAACACACCTGGCACGTCTTTCCAAATGGTTACGCTGTTGGCATTTAAACAGTAAGCGAAAATTGCCGCTGTGTAATCAC
Source organism: Winogradskyella ouciana (assembly GCF_965284585.1). Classification (NCBI taxonomy): domain Bacteria; kingdom Pseudomonadati; phylum Bacteroidota; class Flavobacteriia; order Flavobacteriales; family Flavobacteriaceae; genus Winogradskyella; species Winogradskyella ouciana. Next base: position 1,389,547 of record NZ_OZ260095.1, on the reverse strand, counting down.
TACCCTCTCTGCCTAGCGTTGTGGTAAAGTTATTCGCATCACTACCTAAGAATCCCTGAGTGATATTTAGAATTGACTTATTAAAGTTTGAAGAAATTTGTTCTTGGGTCTGCTCCCAGTCTACATTTGCCCTTCTGTAATAATTATCGGTTTTAATATATTCTCTTACGTCTAACCAATTATTTTTTAGGCCAACTTCATTCAAATAGTGGCTTATTATTGTTGTAGAAATTAATTCGCCAAAACCAATGGTTTGATCATAAACATAATTATAATCCGGTGACTTGTTGCTTTTAAAAAACATGGTCAGTTCATCAAAAAAAGCTTTAACGTCCGCAAAGACTTGGTGTCTTTCATTAGCAAACAGATCCAACAGAATTTCATTATGAAACTTTATAACATCATGGAGAGAGCTCTGTAATTCGTCTTTATTTTCAAAATAGTTTTTAATCACTACTTCGATTGCATTGGTGGTTTTGCCCATTGCCGACACTACAACCAAGGTTTTATCGTGACCTGTTGTCTTTAATACCGAGACTAAGTTTTTAACACCTTTGGCATCTTTTACCGAAGCACCACCAAATTTAAAAACACGCATTATATTTTGTTTAAATAGTTTTCAATTCCTTTCTCATTGAGTTGTACCACATCCCAATCTCTCATTACGTTTGCACCTTTTTTTTCGTAGAATTTTATGGCAGGTTCATTCCAGTCCAAAACTTCCCAGTTTATTCGTTTTACACCTAAATCTTTTCCGTATTTAACGACTTGGTCCAAAAGTTTAGTTCCTAAATTTTTACCTCTTTGCGATTGGCTTACTATTAAATCTTCAAGATGTAAAACCTCACCTTTCCATGTAGAATATCTCATATACACCAGCGCCATGCCTTCAACCTTGCCATCAACTTCTACTACGAAGCAAGTGAATTTAGGATGCTCACCAAATCCATCAGACTCTAACATATCAACTGTTACCTCAACGGCATCGGGTTCTTTTTCGTAAACAGCCAATTCTTTTATGAGTTCTAAAACCCTTGGCATATCTTGCTTAGTGGCTAATCTTAGTTGGTTCATTTTTGGTTTTAAAAAAAGGAATTCAAATATAACCTAAAACTCGCTTTACTTTATAATTAATCTTTATCATAATTGAGATTGAAACCTATGGAGTATTACTTATAATAGCAGTAACCTCTTAAAATATTTATAGTTGAGCTTTATCTAATTTCGTTTACATTTTACGAAAACGTTGTAGTTTGCTAAAAAATGCGATATTTGTCCCATCTAATCAATAAAATGCTTCATGGCCAATTCCAAATTAAACCAAACCTTAGGTGAATTTATCATAGAAAATCAAGCGTCTTTTAAATATACCTCTGGTGAACTTTCTAGATTAATAAATTCCATTCGTTTAGCTGCAAAAGTCGTCAACCACGAAGTAAACAAAGCTGGCTTGGTAGATATCATTGGAAATGCAGGTGATACCAATATACAAGGCGAGGACCAACAAAAATTAGACGTTTACGCCAATGATAAGTTTATACAGACGATGACCAAACGAAACATTGTTTGTGGTATTGCCAGTGAAGAAGAAGATGATTTTATTGCAATTAACAGCCAGGATGAGAACAACCAGAACAAATATGTGGTGTTGATTGATCCCTTGGATGGATCTTCTAATATCGACGTAAATGTTTCCGTCGGCACTATTTTTTCAATTTTCAGACGTGTAACACCTGTTGGAACGCCTGTAACCATTGACGATTTTTTACAAAAAGGAAATCAGCAAGTTGCTGCAGGTTATGTGGTTTATGGAACATCGACAATGTTGGTTTATACAACAGGCCATGGTGTTAACGGCTTTACTTTAAACCCAGCCATAGGAACATTTTATTTATCTCATCCTGATATGGAATTCCCTGAAGATGGCAGAATCTATTCCGTTAATGAAGGGAATTATATTCATTTTCCTAAAGGCATTAAAGATTATATAAAATACTGCCAAATGGAAGAAGGTGACAGACCATACACCTCACGTTACATAGGATCGTTAGTGTCTGATTTTCACAGAAATATGATTAAAGGAGGCATATACATGTATCCTAAAAGTTCATTGAATGCTAAAGGAAAATTGAGATTGCTCTATGAGTGTAATCCTATGGCATTCTTAGCTGAACAAGCCAATGGTAAAGCCAGTGATGGCTTTACACGTATTATGGACATTGAACCAACTGAGCTTCATGAGCGTGTACCTTTTATCTGTGGTAGTAAAAACATGGTGGGAAAAGCTGAAGAATTTATGCGCAATGCTGAATAAAAAAAGCGAACATCTCTGTTCGCTTTATTTTTTATTGAAATATTACATTACTCATTCATGGATTTGATACCATCTATAAATGTATCCAAATCTACTTTATCGTGAGCCAATACCAATGCTTTGTCAGCGATGTATTTTACATTAGCAGAATTAAATCCTAAACCAATACATAATTTTTCCAATAACCAATGCTGGTTAGGGCCTTCAATATCATCAGCCCATACCATACGTGCTAAATCATACAGACGCTCTAAACGCACATCGTAAGACGTAGGTGGATTTATAGGATGACTTTTATAATCTTTTAATATTTGCTTGTATTCGCTCTCTGTAACATCTAAGCGCACAGCTAAACGGTCTAAAAATGCTTTTTCGGTATCTGTAATGATACCATCGCTCATTGCTACTCTAACTATTGAGGCAAAGTGGTCTTCATTACGCTTTTTAAATCCGCTATCGAATAAATCTGAAAATGACATATATATGGTTTTAAGTCTTGTTACTATTAACTAAGCAAATATAAATCTATTCATAGTTTTTACCATAAACAAAGCTTCAAAAATTTTATATTTGCACCTCAATTAAAGGAACTTGAGTAAAACACAGATTACCCAAACCTATTTACAGACTTTGCAACTGCAAAATCTGCAGACCGCTATTGCCCAAACTGACCAAAATACCCACTTAAAAGGCCTTGTTGGTTCATCATTGTCAATAGTGGTTTCCGAAGCATTTAAAACTGCTGAAAAACCTTTTCTGCTGGTCTTTGATGATAAGGAAGAAGCCGCTTACTACCTCAACGATTTAGAGCAACTCATCAATGACAAGGATGTGCTTTTTTATCCTGGGAGTTATAGAAGACCGTATCAAATTGAAGAAACCAATAATGCCAACGTGCTATTACGTGCAGAAGTTCTTAACCGAATCAATTCACGAAAAAAGCCTTGCATTATTGTGACATATCCTGATGCTTTATTCGAAAAAGTCGTCACGAAAAAAGAACTCGAAAAAAATACCCTTAAAATTTCCGTTGGGAATGAATTGAGTATCGATTTTGTGAACGAAGTCTTGTTTGAATACAAATTTAAACGTGTAGATTTTGTAACCGAACCTGGTGAGTTTTCTGTACGTGGAGGTATCATTGATGTGTTTTCATTTTCTCACGACGAACCTTACCGTATTGAATTTTTTGGTGATGAAGTGGATAGTATAAGAACTTTTGATGTTGAAACGCAGTTGTCCACGGAACGCATCAAAAAAGTCAGTATTATCCCAAACGTTGCCAATAAGCAAATTGCAGAGCAACGTGAAAGTTTTCTGAAATACATTTCCAATAAAACCGTGGTTTTTACGAAGAATTCATCATTGATATTTTCAAGAATTGATGAGTTTTTTACCAAAGCAGAAGAAGCTTTTAAAAGTCTATCATCTGAGGTCAAACATGCATCGCCAAAGGAACTGTTTTGTAATTCAAATTTATTGAAACGACAGTTTTTGGATTATAATTTGGTTGAGTTTGGTACTTCGGCTTTTTTTACAAACGTCATTGCGAACGAAGTAAAGCAATCTGTCACTAACAAAGAGATTGCCACGTCACAAAAAAGTTCCCTGTCTGCCGACAGGCAGGCTCGCAATGACAGTATAATTCAATACAACACCAAACCACAACCAGCATTCAACAAGCAATTTAATTTGTTGATTGACGACCTCAATGAAAATCACAACAAGGGCATTACCAATTACATTGCTTGCGTGAGCGAGCAACAAGCTAAGCGATTCCACGATATCTTTGATGATGTTGAGGAAGATGTTCATTACAAAACCGTAGTTCTTTCGTTGTATCAAGGTTTTATTGATGAAGAACATAAAATTGCCGTTTATACCGATCATCAAATTTTTGATCGTTATCATAAATTCCATTTAAAAAATGGCTACGCTAAGAAGCAGGCTATTACTCTAAAGGAACTCACTAATCTTGAAATTGGAGATTATGTTACACACATAGACCATGGTATTGGAAGATTTGGTGGTCTCCAAAAAATAGATGTTGAAGGCAAAAAACAAGAAGCCATAAAATTGGTTTATGGAGAGCGCGATGTGCTATATTTGAGTATTCATTCCTTACATAAAATCACGAAGTTTAATGGTAAGGATGGCAAGCCACCTAAAGTATATAAGCTAGGAAGCAAGGCTTGGAAAAACCTTAAACAAAAGACGAAGTCTCGTGTTAAGGAAATTGCATTCAATCTTATTAAACTCTATGCTAAACGAAAGCTAAAAAAAGGCTTTCAATATGCGCCAGATAGTTATATGCAACATGAGCTTGAAGCCTCTTTTGTTTATGAAGATACTCCAGATCAAATTACATCTACTGCAGATATAAAAGCCGATATGGAAAGTGAGCGACCAATGGATCGCTTGGTCTGTGGTGATGTTGGTTTCGGTAAAACCGAAGTTGCTATAAGAGCGGCCTTTAAAGCTGTGGATAACGGAAAACAAGTTGCGGTTTTGGTGCCCACGACCATTTTGGCTTATCAACACTACAGAACATTTACCGAGCGTTTAAAGGATTTTCCCGTGACGGTAGATTATGTCAATCGTTTCAGAACCGCCAAGGAAAAACGCGAAACTTTAGAAGGTCTTGAAAAAGGAAGCGTTGACATCATCATTGGCACGCATCAACTCGCAAATAAAAATGTGAAGTTTAAAGATTTAGGACTTCTGATTGTTGATGAAGAACAAAAATTTGGTGTTGCCGTAAAGGAAAAACTCAAGACCATTAAAGAAAATGTGGATGTATTGACCTTGACCGCTACTCCAATTCCGAGAACGCTACAATTTAGTTTAATGGCAGCAAGAGATTTATCCGTCATTACGACTCCGCCTCCCAATCGCTACCCAATTGAAAGTCATGTCATTCGTTTTAATGAAGAAACAATTAGAGATGCTGTTAGTTATGAAATTCAACGTGGCGGACAAGTATTTTTTATTCATAACCGAATCGAGAATATAAAGGAAGTTGCTGGAATGATTCAGCGTTTGGTGCCTGATGCAAAGATCGGTATTGGTCATGGGCAACTCGATGGTAAAAAGTTAGAACACCTAATGCTTGCCTTTATGAATGGTGAATTTGATGTGTTGGTGAGCACCACAATCGTTGAAAGCGGATTGGATGTACCAAATGCCAATACCATTTTTATCAATAACGCCAATAATTTTGGACTCAGTGATTTGCATCAAATGCGTGGTCGTGTTGGTCGTAGCAACAAAAAAGCCTTTTGTTATTTCATCACGCCAGAGTATTCTGCTATGACAAATGATGCTCGCAAACGCATCACAGCATTAGAACAATTTACCGAATTGGGTAGCGGTTTCAATATTGCGATGAAAGATTTAGAAATTAGAGGAGCAGGAGATTTATTGGGTGGTGAACAAAGTGGTTTTATCAATGATATCGGTTTTGATACGTATCAAAAAATCCTAAATGAAGCCATTGAAGAATTAAAAGAATCTGAATTTGCAGACCTATACAAAGACGATGGTAAGCCAAAACAATACGTTAAGGATATTACCATAGACACGGATTTTGAACTGTTGTTCCCAGACGATTACGTTAACAATATTACTGAACGATTAAATCTTTATACAAAACTCAACGATATTAAGTCTGAAGAAGATCTCGATAAATTTGAAAGCGATATTATTGATCGTTTTGGCGAATTGCCAACACAAGTCGAGGATTTATTTGATAGTGTGCGATTGAAATGGATAGCCACAAAAATGGGTATTGAAAAACTGGTGATGAAAAAAGGGAAGATGATTGGTTACTTTATTCAAGATCAGCAAAGTAAGTTCTATCAAAGTGATGCTTTTACCAAAGTACTACAATTTGTACAAATGAACGCAGGCACATGTAAGATGAAAGAGAAACAAACCCGAAATGGCCTGCGATTACTCATTACGTTTGAAAACATAAAATCCACTAAGCAAGCATTGGATGCACTTTCTAAAATAAATGAATGATAAGAGTCATTTAAATCATTTACTATGGCTCACCATAGCCACGATATTAATCAGTACTTCTGGTGCTTTGGGCAAATTCATAGATATGCCAACACCAGTGATAATTTGGTGGCGCTCTGCTTTAGCTGCAGTTTTTCTGTTTATATTCTGTCTTTACAAAAAAATAAACTTAAAAATATACGGTCATAAAGACCGTTGGACATTCATTCTCGCTGCTGTTTTTATGGGAGCACATTGGATTACCTATTTCTATGCTTTAAAACTGTCTAATGTTGCTATTGGGATGCTATCACTTTTTACATTTCCTGTAATTACGGCAATTTTAGAGCCATTATTTTCAAAAGTAAAATTCGACCCGATTCATATTGTTCTTGGTCTTTTAGTGCTTTTAGGCGTTTTTATTTTGGCACCTGAATTTGATTTAGAAAACACTCACTTACAAGGAGTGCTTTTTGGTTTGTTATCAGCTGTATGCTATTCAATTCGCATATTGATTCTTAAAAAACATGTAAAGCAATATAATGGTACCATGCTTATGTTTTATCAAGTAGCATTGCTGAGCATAATTCTAATTCCCACTTTATATTATATGGATACCAGCAATATCAAAACACAATACCCTTATGTTATTTTGTTGGCACTGCTAACCACAGCTATCGGTCATACGTTATTTGTAAATAGCCTTAAATATTTTAAGGCCAGTACAGCGAGTATCATTTCTAGTACGCAACCTGTCTTTGGGATTATAATTGCATTTTTTTTCTTGAATGAAATACCAACAATACATACATTTGTTGGAGGTGCTTTGATTTTAGCCACTGTAGTCATTGAAAGTATAAGGTCTAAAAACAAATAATGGCTTAATTATTGAAGAAAATAAGGAGACAAAACCCACTATTGAAATGAAAAAATTCACACTCTTACTTTTTATATTACCTCTTCTAGCATTTAGCCAAAGTGTAAAAGGCACATTTTCTCCTGCTGAAGATTTTTCTTTTGCCTATTTATACCAAGCTACACCAGAAGGTGCTAATTATATCAATAGAGGAAAATTAGATAGTATTGGTAATTTTGAAATACCTTTAGATTCTACTGTCGCACCAGGTATTTACAAGATAGTTTATGCCATTCCGCCAGAAGAAAATAACTTCGATTTTATTTACGATGGTAAGGAAACTGTTGCGTTTAACTTTAGCTATGATAATGGCGTGGAGTTTACCAAATCAGAAGAAAACAAACTCTGGAATTCCTACCTAAACAGTATGGCTATGGTCAACCAAACCATTAGTAATTTCTATTCTAAAGGCAAGACGGACAAAGAAGGGTTTAACTCAATTTTCAAGGTTGTAAAGGACACTCAATTGGCATACGAAGAATCTGCAAATGGCAAACTTGTATCTGCTTTTATTATAGCAAACAGACCGTATATCCCAAAGCAATATGAAGACATCTCTACCTATTCAAGCAACCTGAAACAACATTTTTTGAGTCAGATAGATTTCAGTAACTATTTACTGCAAAGTTCTTCGTTCTTGGTAGATCGTGTTACTGGTTATGTATTTAACCTGGTGGAAAATCCAAGTAACACTACGTATAAACAATTGGTTGATGATGTTGGCAATACCATTAGTGATGATAACTTGAAGATAAAAACCAGCCTTATCGAAATTTTATGGCAACGTTTTGTGACTCTAGAAAATCATGAATTAGCTAACTATATCAGTGATAATTATCTATTGGAATTGGCAAATAAATCTGAAAACAGAGTTTTAGCAGAAACCATTACATCTTATAAAAACACCTCAATTGGTACCAAAGCACCAAATTTTGAGATTGCTTCAACCCAAAACACTACAACTCTACACGATTTGGAAGGCTCAGACTACTACTTGCTTATTTTTTGGAGTAGTGGTTGTGGACATTGTTTAAATGAATTGCCAAAAGTAAAAGAACTTGTTGCCAATAAACCGAACTTAAAAGTTGTTGCTTTTGGGTTGGAAGAAGAACCTACCAAGTGGACAGAAGAAATAAAAAAATATCCAAACTTTACACATACCATTGGTTTAGGCAAGTGGGAAAACCCGATTGTTAAAACTTACGGTATTGCCGCGACACCAATGTACTTTTTATTAAGCAGCTCTAAGATCATAATGGCCAAACCTTATGCTTTTGAGAATTTAGAAGTGTTGCTCAAAGACCTTTAGAAATACCTAAATTTAAATGATTATCTTTCATTGTTTTATACCTAATAGATGAAAGGGAAAGGTCGTATTATTATTCTAAATATATTTTCAATTTTAATACTAATTGCTATATGTGTATTAATTTACCTGAGGACAAGTCCGTCTAAATTTGATAGTAATTCAGAATCAAAACTAAAAAACTCAATTCAGGCTTCTTTTATTAAACAAAAAGGAGCACATTTGATGGGTAGTCTAGATTCTACGAGGATACAAGTCCTAAGAAATACAAACTTCAACTATATTACTCTCGTTCCGTGGGGTTTTCAGGATAACTATAAAAGTACAAAGGTCACTCATCATAATTCCGATAGTACTAATATTAAAAGCGGTAATTTAGAATTATTAAACCGTATAAAACTTATTAAATCTAAAGGTTATAAAGTATTTATAAAACCACACGTATGGATAGATAAAACTTTGAATGGAAAATGGCGATCAGATATTTATCCGTCAAACCAAAACAATTGGGAATTATGGAAAATCAGTTATCGTGATTTTATTTTCAGATATGCCAAGATAGCCGAATTGGGCCAAGCTGATATGTTTTGTATTGGTACAGAATTTTCAAGATTAGCCGTTGAAAAACCTCTATTCTGGAAAACATTAATTAAAGATCTTAGAAAGATTTTCTCAGGAAAACTCACCTATGCAGCTAATTGGAATCAATCCTATGAACACATTACTTTTTGGCAAGATTTAGATTTTATCGGTGTGCAGGCATATTTTCCGTTAACGGATAAACTTTTCCCTTCTACTGAAGAGTTAAATCTGGGATGGGAAAAAATCATTCCTAAATTAGACAACCTAAGTCGTAAAAATGAGAGAAAGGTAATATTTACTGAGATCGGTTATAAAAGTACTTCAGATGCTGGTATTGAGCCATGGAAATGGATTGAAAACGCTATTGAAGATGGTGTGGAATACTCGAGTAAAACTCAAGCCAATTGTTATGAATCTTTTCTTAATACTATTTGGAATGAAGATTGGTTTGCCGGTGCTCATATTTGGCAACTTAGAACAGATTATAAGATTGGTGATGAAATTGATGATTTAAACTTTAATATTCAAGGAAAATCAGCAGAGAAAATATTGCATTCTTTTTTTACTCAATAAGAAAAACGCCCAGTAAAGCAAGTGCTTTAACTGAGCGTTTTGAAACTAAATAACCAACCAAAATTTAGCTTCGAGTATTTTCCCTAGGGTTATCTACCTTAGGTGTTTTTTGTTTACGTTTCTTCAGCTTGTTTTCATCCTTGGTCACACGACCTTGCGTATCAGAACTTCTATAGTAAGCTATGTATCCTCTACCTTCAAACTCGTAAGCCGTTCCTGAGTCTGCATGGTACAACTCTATTGTTCCATCATCTATAACGCTGAGTTCAAAGAATTCATTGTCAAAGAAATCATAATCTAACGTTAAAGTTTTTAGGTACATATTTCCTGTTACATCTCCTACACCGTAAACTCCTGTATAATCCCAATAAATATTATTAGGGTTGTTCACATTGGCATCTTGAGAACTTCTAAATGTAGAGTCGTTTCCACCAGATAAAAACTGTAAGTAGTTTTCGTTGTCAAACTCATTTATAGCACCATACTCACTGGTATAAACTTTTTCCCAAGCCTCATACTCTTGCAAGAAATAATGAATGTTATCATAGAACACAAAATCGTAATCGAAATTAGATTGCTGATAACCATCTAAAAAGTAAGACGTATCATTAAATGGGTTGTACAATTCTATAGTGTTGCTGTCTATTTGGTACACATCAAAACTGTTAAATCCATCAATAACATGGTCTATATCCAGTATCATGTCATAAGCATCATAGTTTCCTATCTGTACTCCATATCCTCCACCTTGGCTACCGATACCAACCAAATTATTATTGGCATACACACGACCGTTACTAAACGACATAGTGAATGCAATTTCCATAAACGGTGTTTCACCAAAACCTTGAGTAGCATTGATATCTACATACCACAAATCGTAAGATTGTAATAGCTGATTCAACGAAATTGTTGGGCCATTATCATTTATATGTACTTCCTCTGTGTAACAAGAGGTAAACAATGTTGCACTAAGCGCAAATCCTAAGAGTAATTTCAATGTCTTCATAATTCAACGGTTTTTAGGGTTATTATCTAATGCATTTCAAAACGTGTGCCAAGATTTAAGAAATTTGTCATCCTGAACTTGTTTCAGAATCTCAAACAAGCGCTAACGCCTTTATTTAAAGCGTGTAATTACATTAGCCATTCCATAAAAGATTCCTTATTTTTGAAAGACTTAAACGATATCATATCCTATGAGCGACACCAAAAAATATGCTGTCTTTGGAGCAGGAAGTTGGGCCACTGCTATTGTAAAAATGCTTTGCGAAAACCTAGATGAAGTTGGTTGGTACATGCGTAGCGTATACACCAAAGAACATTTGTTGAAAGAACAGCATAACCCTAGTTATTTAAGCTCTGTTGAATTTCATACTGAACAACTGAAGCTAAGTAACGATATTAACGAAATTGCAGATTGGGCAGATGTGCTCATCTTTGTGATTCCTTCTGCTTTTATGCATTCTGAATTAGAAAAACTTACCACAGATATCGGTGAAAAAATAGTGGTTTCGGCCGTAAAAGGTATTATTCCTGAATCTGGACTATTAGTTGGTGAGCATTTCCACGATATTTACAAAATTCCGTTTGAGAACATTGCGGTTATTGCTGGTCCTTGCCATGCTGAAGAGGTTGCACTAGAGCGTTTGTCTTACCTTACTATTTCTTGTGCAGATCCTGTTACAGCGCAGGCCATTGCCAATAATTTAGCAAGTGATTATATTAAAACCAAAACCAGTGATGATATTATTGGTGTGGAATATGCTGTAATGCTAAAGAACATCTATGCTATCGCTGCAGGAATAGCTCACGGCTTGGGTTATGGTGATAATTTTCAGAGTGTACTGATGAGCAATGCCATAAGAGAAATGAAGCGTTTTATAAAGAAGATGCACAAGATGAAACGCAACATCAATAACTCGGCTTATTTGGGGGATTTGTTGGTAACGGGTTATTCTGTGTTTTCGAGAAACCGCATGTTTGGCAATATGATTGGAAAAGGATACACGGTGAAATCTGCCCAAATGGAAATGAATATGGTTGCCGAAGGATTCTATGCCGCAAAAAGCGCCTACTTATTAAATGAGAAGAATGCCAAAAAGACGAAACTCCCAATTATCAATGCAGTTTACGGGATTCTCTACGAAAACAAAAATCCTAAGAAGGTCTTTAAGAAATTGACCGAGAAATTGGATTAGATAAGTTAACTATGAATCATGATGTATTTTTAAAGGTCGCTATTGAAGAGGCAAAAATCGGATTGCAAGAAGGTGGTATACCAATAGGTTCTGTCATTGTTCATAATAATAAAATTATTGGTAGAGGTCACAATAAAAGAGTTCAAAAAGGTAGTGTGGTTTTACATGGCGAAATGGATGCTTTAGAGAATGCAGGCCGACAAAAAGCTTCCGTTTACAAAGAGTGTGTATTATATACCACGCTGTCACCTTGTTCTATGTGTTCTGGCACCATTCTTTTATATGGAATTCCCAAAGTGATTATTGGAGAAAACAAAACATTTCTTGGTGAAGAGGATTTATTAAAATCTAGAGGTGTAGAAGTACATATTTTGAATAACAAAGAATGTATCGACATGATGAACACCTTTATAAATAATAAACCCGAATTATGGAACGAGGATATAGGTGAATAATTTTATTATTTCACCAAAACACCTTTCAACTGCATCAAAGGTAGATTCTGCAAAGCTTTTTCATTAATGGTGTTTTTTCTAAAGAGGTAGGTTTTATCAAACATTTGGTTGCCTTTAAAGAAAGTCACTTTAAATGAGTTGTTGAGTTCTAATACTTTCTCTTGTAGGTACTCAATTTTAGCATAACTTCTAGCTGGTAATTTTGAAATCGTATGACGCATAGGAGGTGTCATTTTACTCTCTGATTTACCTTGCGACACAATTAGAACTGTATCTAAATCCGCATCACTATTGTTAATGATATAGGCATTCCAATCTTGGGTTTTATATTCTAGGTGTTCTTCTTGCACAATGGCCACGTGAACGTCTTTTACCTCTGGGATTTTTATGTCTTTTTTCATAGTCGTCTAAACCTGCCTATCGGCAGACAGATCTTCCCAAAGGGAAGACTTTTAATTGTTAATTATAATTTAAAAGCAAAAGTATAAAAAGCAAAATCCTTAAATTAGAAACGCTTCATCAAAAACTAAAAATCATGAAACTAAAATTCCTTTTTGCAATACTTCTCTTTTGCTGTTTAAGCTATGGGCAAAGCAATGAAAAAATCACGACCATTGAAACCGTAGAAATTTTAAATGACAATTCAGAAGAGGCCATTTACTACTTTAAAAGCAACTGGAAACAACTAAGAATAAAAGCTATTGAAAAAGGTTATATTCATTCATTTCAATTTCTTAAAACCACATACAGCGATGAAACACCGTTTCATTTAGTGTTAATCACCACTTATTCCGATAAAGCACAATATGATAAAAGAGAAGCTTACTTTTCTGAACTCATTAAAGAAAAAGGTACTTTAAAACTATTAAACGAAAAAGAACCTTCTGAATTTAGAAAATCGGTTTTTGCAGTTGAGGGAGCTAACCATTTGGAATAAAGCTCAATTTAAAGTTTATGAGATCCTGAAACAAGTTCAGAATAATAATAATTTTAGCCATTGCAATTAATAATGGGATTCCTGCCTTCGAAGGAATGACATTATAGAGCTGACTTAAACTGCTCTAAAAACCGAACATCATTTTCGCTTAATAAACGTATGTCACTAATTTGGTTGAGTAACATCGCGATACGATCGATACCCATACCAAAAGCAAAACCAGAGTATTCTTTTGAGTCAATACCACAATTCTCTAGAACATTAGGATCTACCATTCCGCAGCCCATAATCTCTAACCAGCCTGTACCTTTAGTGATTTTGTAATCGGTTTCGGTTTCAAGTCCCCAATATACATCCACCTCGGCACTTGGCTCAGTAAATGGAAAGTAGGATGGACGCAATCTAATCTTAGATTTCCCGAACATCTCAGTAGTAAAGTATTGTAACGTTTGCTTTAAATCCGCGAAGCTTACATCTTTATCAATATAAAGACCTTCCACTTGATGAAAAAAGCAATGTGAACGTGCAGAAATTGCCTCATTACGATAAACTCTACCTGGTGAAATAGTACGGATTGGTGGTTTATTGTTTTCCATATAACGCACTTGCACGGAACTGGTATGCGTGCGCAATAAAATATCTGGATCAGTCTGAATAAAGAAAGTGTCCTGCATATCGCGTGCTGGATGGTATTCTGGTAAATTCAATGCCGTGAAATTATGCCAGTCGTCTTCAATCTCTGGACCATCACTCACGTTAAAACCAATACGTGAAAAGATATCTATAATTTGGTTTTTTACAATCGAAATCGGATGACGAGCACCAATAGCAATCGGTTCGCCTGGTCTAGACAAGTCGCCATAGATCCCTTTATCCTCTTCTTTGCTTTCAAGCTCTTCCTTTAAAGTGTTGACCTTATCTTCAGCCGTTTTCTTAAGCTGGTTGATCGTTTGCCCAAACTCTTTCTTCTGCTCATTTGCCACATTCTTAAACTCAGCAAAATATTGCTTCAATAATCCTTTTGAGCCTAAATATTTGATACGAAACTGTTCAACCTCATCCTTGGATTGGGCTGTAAATGCTTCGGCTTCTGCAATGAGTTCTTTTAGCTTGTCTATCATTTTATGCTGAATTTATTCAGTACCTTTCTTTTTCAGACGGCAAATTTAAGTTTTTTTTGTTAGTATTGGTAGCTCAGCGCAGTCTAAGCTAATCGATATATTCGGTTTCTACAAAATAGTTCACAATCGCTTCTTTCATTAATACACTTTGCTCACCAGCCTTTAAAAAGGGTAATTGCTCTTTTACTTTATAATGTGGCCAACCTTCATCATCTACATAATCGAATTCGTAAAACCCATAAGGTTCTAAAAGCTTACAAATAGCGATATGCATTAAGTCTAACTTATGATCTTTTTTATAGTCTCGATGAATCTGCCCAAGCTCTTGTACGCCTATTAAATAGATAATTGAATCTAAATCTAAGGTATCACCATCCGCAAACTGGTTAGAAAGCTTTTCTACCACTAAGTCCCATCGTTCTTTAAGTTGTTCGTCCCTTGCCATTACCTATTTAAAGTTCTAAAATTCAAGGTTCAAAGTTAATAAACTAAAACCTCATGATTTACGTTATTACTATAAATTGGCGAAATTTCGTGTACTTTTGCCTAAACCGCTACTAACTATGAGTATTATTGATATTATCCTAGCTGCCCTTCTCCTTTTTGGGTTTATAAGAGGGCTCTTTAAAGGCCTTTTTGTTGAAATTGCTTCGTTATTGGCATTAGTACTCGGCATTTATGGTGCTATTCACTTCAGTTATTTTGCTGCCGACTTATTAGACTCTAAGGTCGATTGGAATGAAAAAACCATCAATATTGTAGCATTTGCCATCACTTTTGTCATTATTGTTTTAGCCATCAGTTTGGCTGGCAAGGCTTTAACGAAACTTGCGGATTTTGCAGCTTTAGGTATTCTCAACAAACTCTTAGGAGGTGTTTTTGGAGCTCTTAAAATCGGTTTGATTCTTAGTGTATTATTGATTGTATTCAACAAACTAAACAACACATTACCTTTTATGGAAGAAGAGGATCTGGAGGAAAGTGTTCTCTACGAACCTGTTAAATCTCTGGCTCCAATGTTATTTCCAAATATTATAAAAAGCGAATTAGAAGAGGAAGGAACCACAGAAAGTGACGCATAAAAAAAGCCACTCGTTTGAATGGCTTTTTAGTTAATTTATGTTGAGAATCTTAGTTTTTCCTCAGATTAACAATTTATATCATTTCTACTTTACCGGTCTGTAAGCTGTAAACTGCACCGACAATAGCAATCTCTCCTTTATCTTCCATCTCTTTCAAAATTGGACTTTTTTCACGGATTCTATCTATAGTCAGTTTTACGTTGTTTTCTACAGTTTTGGCTACAAATTCTGCATTAGAAGAGTTTGCTTCACCTTCAACTTCATCAGCAGATTTTTTAACTGCTGGCGCTATGTTGCTTAGAAGGTGTGTGATATTTCCTAGCTCTACACCATCACAAGCTGCTTTTACCGCACCACAAGCTTCATGACCCAATACCAAGACCAATTTACTTCCAGCGACTTTACAAGAATACTCTAAACTTCCTAAAATATCCGTGTTCTCAAAGTTACCTGCAACCCTTGCAACAAAAATATCACCAATGGCTTGGTCCAATACGGTTTCTACTGGCACGCGCGAATCGATACAAGATAAAACCACTGCTTTTGGGAATTGCCCACCAGTAGTTTGTTGTACTAATGCAGCATTATCTGCACCTTCAAGATTACCATTTACAAAACGTTCGTTACCATTAAGTAAATCTTTTAATACACTATTTGGGGTTAATCTACTTTGTACGTCTTTAGTTATTGCTGTATTTTTCATTTTTATTTTTTGTTTTAATTTTATAATTAATATTTGTCTTCTACATTTTCTTTTACCCAAGCTATGCACTTTTTAAAGCTTTTAAAGATGTGTTCGTTTGGTATAAAGTCTGGTATAATACCGATCCGTTCCATCATGTACCTTGGCTGTTCCAATAATCCCACAAATAAAACCTGAATATTTTTCTGTTTCAGATCTTGTAACATGTCTTCCATAGCATACAATCCAGACTGATCCATATATTGCATTCGATCTAATCGCATAATAACAGTTTTTGCCGTAATAGGAATTTGTAATGCCAAGGCCTGAAAATCACTTGTGGAACCAAAGAACAATGGTCCTTTAATGTGTTTAACAAACACCTCTTCCTTTAAGCTCGCAGGAAAGCCTGTTTCATCTTGCCACGCTTCTTCTTTTAAAGATTTTACATCTGAGCGTTCTGCTGTTAAATCTCCTATTTTTTTCATGAACATTAATGATGCAATGACCAACCCTATACCAACGGCATATACTAAGTTCCAAACTGTTGATAGCACTAATACAACTAGCATAATTAAAACTTCAGAACTGAGTTTAAAAGGACCTAGTTTAATATCTTTTGGCAACGACGGTATAGCTCTAAGACCTTTATAATCCATAACACCAATACCTACAGTAATTAAAATACCAGCTAACACTGCTGCCGGAATTTTTGAAGCTACAGGTCCGAGTGCCAATAATATAATCAGTAATAAAACACCTGCAATCATACCTGACAGCCTGGTTTTACCACCAGAATTTATATTTACAACAGTACGAATCGTAGCGCCAGCACCTGGTATTCCTCCAAATAATGCACCTATACTATTACCAATACCCTGACCAACTAATTCTTTGTTGGGTTCGTGTTTAGTTTTAGTCATATTATCTGCAACGACACTTGTTAATAGCGAATCTATTGCTCCTAACAATGCTAAAGTTAGAGCCGTAAAAATGTAAGGTGTAATCGATCCCAAGCTAAAATTTGTGAAAATCTCCAGATTAGGGACCGGTAATCCTGTTGGGATTTCCTCAATTGGTCTATAGTCCATCCCAAAACCATACGCTATGCCAGAAACTACGATCAACGCCACTAAAGCACTCGGTACTTTGGTAGTTATGCGCTTAAAGCCATATACAATAAATATAGTGGCTAAGGCCAATATAAGCTCTAACCAGTTTATATTTTTTAAAGCTCTAGGCAGTACTTTAAATGTTCCTAAAACTCCAGAACTTGCAGATTTTGCCAATGTCTGCGACTCTTTAGCTATATCATCTTGAGTTGTCAGTTGGGCACGCTTAATCGTCTCTTCAAAATCCTCTAATACAAGAATGCCTTCCCCAGCTTCCTCTTTTAGGATGTTTTCTAAAATGATTTCCTCTGCTTGTGGTTTAAATTGAGTGACCAAATCAATATCTTCCTTAGGATAATATCCTACTGCCGGCAGAATTTGAGTCACCAATATTATCACACCAATAGCGGTCATAAAACCTGAAACCACAGGATAAGGAATATACCTAATGTATTTTCCCAACCCAATGGCACCAAGGCCGATTTGCATTAATCCAGCAAGTAAAAACACGGTCAAAATTGCTGGCAATGCTTTATTGACATCGCCATCATTTGCCGCAACAATACCTGCAATGACTACCATACTAACGGCTGTCATTGGTGCCGTAGGGCCAGATATCTGTGTGTTGGTTCCTCCGAAAAGTGCCGCGAAGAAACTTATAAAAATAGCTCCATATAATCCTGCGCTAGGGCCTAAGCCAGAGGATACTCCAAAGGCCAATGCTAGTGGTAATGCTACAATTCCTGCTGTAATCCCACCAAATGCATCTCCTTTGATGTTGCTAAATAAGTTCTTCATATATTGATTTTTAACTTTTCTAAGTTAACTTAAATTTTAAATAATGTGAAATTATGATCTCACATTCTTTTAGAAAAGATTTCTAGCTTTCTAGGTCACCAACAAAGAAACGTTCACCTTATTGATAGCCTTTTTTGTAAGGCTTCCTTTGTAATTACGATCCAAACACAATAAGTTTATATTGCTTTTGAAGACATAATCCGAAATCGTTTCAATTGTTCTTGAACCATCGTTGAACACGTACTCAACAATTTTTCTGTTTTGGTACAAGTCCGAAGCTTTCTCACTTTCAGCAAGTCCCTCTATTTTGAATTTCTTCAATGGTTCTTTTGTGTTACTGATAAGGTTTTCTGTCAAACTAGTATTTAAGGATTTTCCAAAGTCATTCAATATACCCATTGACAGCATTTTGTTTGACGCTAACAAATCATCGTTTGACGTTATCAAAACCGGACCTTCAAATTTTTTGAGAACAAAATCCGCTAAGTTGTCACCAACGATACGAATTGCACTTGGCTTTCTTTTTCCTAAAACTATAATATCAGGAGAGCTTTCTTTGATATAGCTTTCTATTTCACCTTTAACATTACCGATGGCATATTTATAACTCAACTTAATATCATAATCCTTAGCAATTGGTTCCAATAGATTTTTTAACTGATTATGTGTATTAAGGGATTGTTCATTAATATCCCTTACTGCGGAAAGTTGACTTTCTCTTTTAACAATCTCAGTTGGCTTTTTTACGTGAAAAAGTTCAATGTCGCCATTTATCATTTTGGCTAATCCGACGGTATTCTTTATTAACGAAACCGTAGTACTTTTTAAATCTGAAAGTACTACTATTTTATATTTTTTATTTTCCATGATTTAACTTGCTTTAGGTCTAAGTCTAAAAAATTCAATAAAGCTATCTGGGTTTTCCACCGCACCTCTTTCGGAAATTAGCTTTATGTCAATGTTTCGCTCCTTAGCTTTAAAGGCAAAATCATCGAGGATCTCTATAATGTCATTATCCAGGTATCTTGTATCTCTTACATCTAATTCTAAGTAAGTGTCTCTTGGTAAACTGTCTAGTTCTTTGAGAATCGCTCCTTTGTTAAAGAAAGTTACTTCTTCTGCTAAAGTCATTTTAATTTTGTGCTTTCCGTTGCTCTTATCTTCAATATGAAGGAAGTGCGAATTCTGGTAACTCTTAATTAAAATAACAACAATACCAACAGCTAGTCCCATACCAATTCCCGTTAATAAATCCGTGAACACTATTCCTGCCACAGTAACTGTAAATGGAATGAATTGTTTCCAGCCAAGTTCATACATCTGCTTAAATAATTTTGGCTTTGCCAATTTATAGCCTACAATGAATAGAACTGCAGCTAATACTGAAAGTGGAATATAATTGAGTATATGAGGAATGGTCATTACTGAAATCAACAGTAAAAATCCATGAATAATAGCACTTGCTTTTGAGCGTCCACCCGATTGAATATTAGCAGAACTACGAACAATTACCTGCGTAATTGGTAAACCTCCTATTAATCCAGATACAATATTACCTGTACCTTGCGCTAACAATTCACGGTTGGTAGGTGTTACTCTTTTTTGAGGGTCTAACTTATCGGTTGCTTCCACACACAATAAGGTTTCAAGAGATGCCACCAAAGCAATGGTAAATCCTGCAACTATAACATCTGTCCTTGTTATGACACTAAAATTTGGAAAAGCAAGTTGTGCCTTCAAGTCAGAAAAACTCTCTGGTACTGGCACAGACACCAAGTTGTCTCCACTCAATCCTAAACTTGAATCTCTTGTAAGCAGGAAATATACAATACCAGCTACAACTGCTACCAAAGGTCCTTGTACAAGTTGAAAGAACTTCCCCTTATTGCTCAACACATTACTCCACAGCAATAATATTGCCATTGCAATGAGTGCTATTATCGTAGCTCCGTTATCAAAGTTTCCACTAAATAAGGCGTTCAGGCTATTCAATAACTCAGTAAGGGCATTTTTTCCTTCTAACTTTAAAAACGCAAAGTTTCCTTCGGCGTTTTTATCAATCCCAAAGAAATACGGAATCTGTTTAAGAATAATTATGATTCCGATTCCCGTAAGCATTCCTTTAATTACAGAAGACGGGAAGTAATAAGCAATAATACCAAATCGCAAAACTCCAAAAAGTATCTGTATTACGCCACCCAATACTACAGCAACTAGGAAATTTTCCCAACCACCAAGGGCAGTAATTGCCGTTAATACAATAGCTGCCAAACCAGCAGCAGGACCACTAACGCCAATTTGCGATCCACTTAAGAATCCGACTATGATACCACCAACAATTCCGGCAATTAATCCTGAAAATAACGGCGCACCACTGGCCAATGCAATACCCAAACATAAGGGTAGAGCAACAAAGAATACGACAATACTCGCTGGTATGTCATTTTTTAATGTTTTAAACATATATAAATTCATTTTTTGCCAATGAGATGCTTCTCAAAAGCTAATTTTTAACATTTAATTAGTTAGTTAAGAACAGTAGGACTGTCCTAAAACGATAAAATTTATAAAATGAATTCTGGAGGTGGAGAAATTAAGTTTAGGTGCGGCTTAGCGTATGTTTTGTAGGTATAGCCATCTATTTTAGACTGGTTTTCATTTAAAAATAATCCTTCATTATCTGGAGAAATATCCTCTACTACAATTTTGAGCTTTTCGCTTTCTTCTTCTTCGGTTATGCTGTAAAAAATTGAGACATCTGTTGAATCGTCTATCGACAGAATAACAGTTGGTGCTGATATCAACGCCATAAAGATAATGGTGAAGAATATTGATGTCCTGTATCTTAACTTTTCAAACATAGAAGCGCAAATATAATAATTGAAAATTATAGGTTTGTTAAATAATATTTAAAAAGTCTTTAACAGTTTGATGTCCTCTTCTGGAATCCAGCCCACGGAATTATCTGAGAGTTGAATTTTGCGCCAATCTTCATAGGCTTCCAAGACTTGTACCTTAGTGCCTTCATGCAATCTAAACACTTCCTCTGAGCTTTTATTAGCCTCGGCTTTTACTCTACTTTCTTGAGCGAATACAATTGCGGGATTATCTTTTTTATCTAAACTTTGCTTTTGAAATGCCATGCCAATAGAAAAGCAAGCCAACAATAGCCCTAAAATACTTATCACAAAGGCTATGCGCTTCTTTGAAGTTGTATAAGAAAAGTGATACATTAAGAATAGTAAGACAAACAGCAACACTCCTGTTATCGCCACTTTTGCCCATGTATCTGCCTTGAATGTATTGACCACATTATTTATAATTCTAGAAAAGCCAACTTGCGGCACTTTATCTATGGCATCAACTGTCATTTTCTTGGCATAAGCCAAGTTATTTATTATGTCCTCATCATTTGGGTTGAGCAACAATGCTTTTTCAAAGTAATACACACTTGGCGCAATGTTATTTAACTTATAATTTGCATTGCCCAAGTTGTAATATAGCTCAGCAGAGTGTTGTCCTGTATCTAAAATAGCTTCATATTTATCAATAGCTTCAGCATATTTCCCTTGGTTATATAAAGCATTTGCATCTTCAAAACGTTGATCATTTTGAGACAATCCTAACCAACTAAAACAACAAACCAAAAGACATAAAATTGCTCTCATACTATCTTAATTGTTTATCAATTAATGAAATGGTCTTTGCCGCCTTATCATAATCATTCTGCATAGTCACTTGTGTAATTGGAGTGTATCTTGCAAGTTCACAGCTTTCCAATATTGAAATAAAGTCTGAAACTATGCTACTTTCTACATTTCGTGCCGTGAGTAAACTTTCTATTTTTTCTTTATTGAAATCACTGGTTTCAATATTCAATTTTGCCTTTAAGTAATTATGAAGTGCTCTTTCTAAAGACTCATAAAACGTCTCTTTCTGCCCTAGGTTTTTCTTAGCTTCACTCAAGTATTTTCTTGCCAAGCGATCTGCTTTTCTAATACGGTTGCCCTGTACATCTGCATCTCGTTTATCTTTATTTTTTCTGATAACAATTGCTAGTGGAATCAATAAAAAAGGCACTAATAACAAGGTCCAAAATGTAGTGGATTTAAAAAATGGTTCGCTTTTTATACTAGACCAATTAGATGATGTTTTTATAAATGCAAAAGTATTAGTGTTTGGTACTACATTCTGTTTGGTATTAGATACAGTCGAATTTCCATTAGTATTAGATGCCATTGGGCCTTCTAAAACATCAATAACAATCTCATCTGATGTGATGCGCTTATAACTTTCGGTATTTAAATCGAAATAAGAAAATGAAATAGAAGGAATAGGATACTTTCCTCTATATTGTGGTACAATGGTATAAGTGTCTGAAATACGTCCACGCATACCACTGAGGTTGGTGTTCACATTTTCATTGTGCTCTGGTTCATAAACCTCAAGTGAACTAGGTGTGGTTAACTTAGGCAGTTCAAATAGTTTTAAATTCCCTTTACCAGAAACCTCAATTTTAGCTTGTAGTGATTCCGTAGCATTAAGTTCAGTTTTTGAAGTCGTAACACTAAACTGAAAGTCTCCCACAGCTCCTTTAAAGTCTGAAGGTTTTCCTTCTTCCGGTAATGGTCTAACATCTATGGTTCTGCTGCCAGCAGTAACCGTTTTTGGAACTTTGGTCATGATTTGACGCCCAAAAATGTCAGCTCTACCAGAAGGTACTTCAACAGTAATATCCAACACTAAAGGCTCTAACTTCAGTTTGCCTGTTTTTTGAGGATATAACACCGTTTTCCTTAACACTACATAACGATATTCTTCTCCTTTGTATAGACCTTTCTGAATATTCAATCCCTTAATTTCTATATTCTGACTCCAGAAATCGTTATATCTTGGATTATCTTTTTCGCGCCAATTACTAACTCCTGTTTCTGGGGACACATAGAGCTTGTATACTACCGTGAACCCTTCATTAAGGTAAGGATTGGTCTTAGATACTTCTGCTACTAAATGAATATTCTCTGAGGCCACATCTGAAGCATCAGGTGGACCATTTGGCCGATCTACAGCAGCCGTAACATTTATGGTTACAGGAAACGTTTTATAGATTTCGCCTTCAATTTCTATAGTGGCCTGTTTAATGGTGAAGTTACCACGTTTGTTTGGTGCTAAGAAGTAACTGTAAGTTTTGGTGTAAGAACGCTTTCCGTTGACCCATGTGTTGCTCACAGACGTATTAGGGCCACCAACAACGGTAAAATTTTCAAAGCTGGGCGGCACAAAATTGTCACCGTCTTTGTTCATTTCAAAATCAATACGCAAACGCTCATTAACTCCAAGCTTTTTCTTACTGACTTTAGCTTCGAATTTTACCTGGGCTGATACTAAACTTGAAGTTAGTAAGAAAAATAATATTGATATGTGTATTGTGAATTTCATTAAAACCTTACAGTATATTAAAAACTGAGACTGCAACTACTTACGATATTACCAATCTTTTTCAGTTCTTACTTTGGCTCCTTTTTGTTTTTCTGCATTTATTTTTTCCTGAACTTTTTGCTCTTGATTTTGCATCGCCTCCAAAATATTCTTTATCTGTTGAGGAGACATCTGTCCTGGTTTTGGCTTCGGTTTTTGATCTTTATTCTTTTCATCATCTCCTTTACCATCTTTTTTATCGTCTTTAGGCTTTCCGTTTTCGTCTTCTTCTTTATCTCCGTCTTTTTTGTCTTTATCGCCTTCGTCCTTTTTGTCTTGGTCTTCTTTTTTATCGTCTTGCTTCTTTTCTTCGTTTTCTTTGTCCTTTTCCTCCTCTTTATCTTCGTCTTTCTTGTTGTCTTCTCCTCCACCGTCTTGTTGCTGCTCGGCACATTCTTTTGCTAAAGCAAAGTTGTATCGCGTTTCCTCATCTGTTGGATTATTTCGCAAAGCGTTTTTAAAAGCTTCAACGGCTTCTTTACACATCTCTTTTTGCATCAATATATTGCCTAAATTATGAAAGGCTCTATGCTTTTCTTCTTTAGTAGTAGCATTTTTTGCAGCTTCCTCAGTTCTAAACAGTGCCTCGCCATAATTACCTTTCTTGTAATAGGAATTGGCTAAGTTATATGCACCAACTGCTTTATTTGGCGCTTTAGAAATGGCTCTTCTATATTCCATTTCTGCTTCAATATAATTTTCTTCTTCGAGCAACTCATTAGCCTTGTAAACGAGGTTAGTTGCATTCTTTTCTGCTTTTAACCGTGCTTTATCGCCTTCTTGAGCAAAGCTTGAAAAGCACACCAATAATGCTATAGTCAATATGTGTAATTTCATCTTACTCATTTTTTATGCTTAATAATATTTTTAAAGTTAGCAAACCATGCCATGACTTACAGTTAAAGAAAGTCTAAAAGTTCTCATTAAACAGGTTTAACCTTTTAAGCCAAGCTGTTTTTCGTTCTAAAAAGAATATATCTATAAACAATAACAAGATTCCCAGACCTAAAAACCATTGAAACTGATCTTTAAAATCTGCAATCTGTTTAGACTCAAATTCTTTTTTATCGGTCTCATCCAATACATCCTTAATTGCCTCAACGACTTCCGCTGTATTGCTTCCATTAATATAGACTCCGTTGGTTTCTTCAGCAATTTCTTTTAGAGTGGTTTCGTCTAAACGGGTAATTACAGTTTCACCTTTATTATCCTTCTTATAATTGAGTATAATATTGTTTCTTTTTATTGGTATTGGGCCACCTTTGGTGCTTCCCACACCAATGGTCAAAATCCTAATACCTTCTTCACTTGCTTCTTCTGCAATATCTGCAGCATCACCTTCGTGGTCTTCGCCATCTGAAATAATGATTAGAATACGATTGGTTTGTTCTTCATCATCATAATACGTCTTTGCTAATTGAATGGCCTCGTGGATTGCTGTACCTTGAGATGATAGCATGTCCGTATTCATGTTTTGCAAAAACATTTTAGCTGATGCATAATCTGTAGTAATTGGTAATTGCGGAAAGGCTTTACCTGCATAGGCAATAATACCAACTCGATCACTTGCCAAACTATTTATAATCTCTCGTACCAATTGCTTTGATTTCTCTAAGCGGTTCGGCGCAATATCTTCTGCCAGCATACTTTTAGATACATCTACTGCAAAAACGATATCCACTCCTTGACTTCTAACGGTTTCTAGTTTTGTACCAATTTTTGGATTGACCAATGCTAAGGACAAACACGTAAATGCTCCACAAAGTACCAATACTTTTAAAACACTCTTAAATACAGATTGGTTAGGACTTAATCGTCTTAATAAGTTACTATCCGCAAACTTTTTTTGTGCAGAGCGCCTCCAAATTTGCAATAACACAAACAAGAGCATTATTACCGGAATTACCAGTAATGTCCAAAACCATATTTTTTCGTCTAGTCTAAACAAAGCTTCTAAATATTGTGTTTCTTAATAATAATTCTATCAAAAGCAATAACCCAGCCAATAAGACTAAAGGTCTATACTTTTCCTCATAGTTGTAATACTTCTTTTCTTCTATTTCGGTTTTTTCGAGCTTATTGATCTCTTTATAAATCTCAACTAGTTTTTTATTGTTGGTTGCTCTAAAATATTTTCCACCTGTAACTTCTGCAATCTCTTTCAATAATTCCTCATCTATCTCAACTTGCTGTCTCCCGTATCTAAAAGTACCATTGGGATTAATGGACATAGGTGACAGTGCCATACCGTTTGTTCCCAGTCCAATGGTATAAACCTTAATACCATACTCTAAAGCTAACTCACTAGCAATTTTTGGGTCTATGAACCCTCCGTTGTTGACACCATCGGTTAAAAGAATGATGACTTTGCTCTTTGCTCTGCTGTCTTTTAAGCGATTGACGGAAGTTGCTAAGCCCATGCCAATGGCTGTTCCACCCTCAATAATAGTATTATATTTAATATCTCTCAGTGAGCGTTGAACTATTGATTTATCGCTAGTGATAGGTGTTTTTGTATATGCTTCGCCTGCATATTCTACCAAACCAATACGATCGTTTGGTCTGCCATCTATAAAATCTGCAGCAACTTCTTTTAAGGCTTCCAGTCTATTTGGTCGTAAATCTTTAGCCAACATACTTGCAGATACATCGATTGACATTACAATATCTATACCTCTTGTTGTTTTAGTCTTTGTTGAAACATCAA
The DNA here is from genome assembly GCF_965284585.1 of Winogradskyella ouciana. NCBI lineage: Bacteria > Pseudomonadati > Bacteroidota > Flavobacteriia > Flavobacteriales > Flavobacteriaceae > Winogradskyella > Winogradskyella ouciana. The sequence continues at coordinate 1,363,281 of NZ_OZ260095.1, read as the reverse complement.
CTGTTCTCGGTCTTGCCAAAGCAGTAATTAAAAGTCCTAAGGCTATGATTCGTAAAGCAACTAAAACATGTCTAAATTTAGACCAGAACGAGGACGACGTTTTAAAACCCTTAATGCTTGATATCTTAAGCTCCGCTGTTTGCTGATTTCGCTTAAATACATACCAAGCTATAGCTATTGGCAAAAGCAATAGAAACCAAAATAGTTCTTTATTTAAAAATTCTATATTCTCAAACATTATTCTTCCTCTTCTTCAACGGGTTCATCTGGGTTTAGCTCAATAGAATCTACAATTCGGTCTACTATATCGCTTGCATAATTATCATCCGATCTCCATACAATTACAATTTGTTGAACAACATTTTCCGAAGTAAAACTTAAGATAATATATTCACCTCCTTCATAGGTACCAGGTTTTAAACCAGGGAATTCTGCTGTACCAAAAGTCTTTAAACCTTCCGCAGCATTTGGCGTAATAAACTGTTCATTCTTTGTAATAATGTTTCTTACACCTTTTTGCTCCCAATTGCTCAAGCTTCCTTCAACAACAGTATTTAAGTTGATAGCTTTCTGCTGATCCGAATCTTCACCCTGACCCTTCGGAATATTTAAAACAGTAGTCCCTGTAACTATGTAGAAGCGCTCAATTAAACTACCGTAACCAAACATTGTTATTTCCGCTTTGTCCTCAAACCCTTCCGGAAGTTCAGTTTCCTGTCGTTTAAGCACTTTTGGTGTTTCAATATAAATTGGTGGAAAACCATAAGCACTTTCTACCCACTCACCTTCTAATAGTTCTTTACTTTCGTGACCAATAACGGTATCCTTAACATAACCAAAACCATATTTAATGCCGAAGCCAACGAATGTAGCGATGAGCAAGAACAAAGAAATAACAACCGTAAGAATTACTTTTTTACGTTTCTTTTTGCGCTCTTGTTCTTCTTTATATTGCTGATCTAAAAGCTTTTCTTCCTCTGTTGGTTCTGGCAATACTGCCTTTACACTATCTATTTCCTTCTCAATAGTAGCCCTATCCATTTCAATAAGCGCAGCATCTGGTGCAGACTTTGCAAATTTTACTAAATCGGCACGTTTGAGAATGGTTTCAAGATTGTTTAATGTCTCTTTTGAAAAGTTGAATTGATTGCCTTCTTTCAATAATTGAAGTCTCGATATTAACTCTTCCGTTGTACTTTCCAATGAACGGTGGTAAACTTTTTCGTCAAGATATTTTCTAATGACCAAAGTCAGTTGAGAATAATATTCCTTGACTTCAGAACGCATTAAATACTGACTCTCGTCCAATTTTTTTAATGCTAGCTTAGCTCTATCGTATGGAGGCAATAAGGCAATTTCTTCCTCTTCGGTTAATGGCTTTTGCCTCCAGATAAACCACCAGAGTAAAAATGCCACTAATGCAATGGCTGCTAAAATTACCAATAACCATTTCCACCAATTGCCACCTGACTTTTCAACTTCGATAATGGGTTTGATATCGTATAGTTTCTGTTTAGTGGTATCTACCTCAATAGTATTGACATCCACTCTTAGAGAATCTGTGAAAAACGATTTATCTCCTATGATTACTTTCTGTCTCGGAATAGTGTAAGAACCCGAATCGAACTGTGTAAGCTTGTAAATTCGAGATAGTAAAAAATTGGCGTTTTTCTTTGTCGTATCTATTTCGGAAGCTTCAACTGCTTCTAAAGGCATAAAGGTTTGACCTTCTGGAAACACAACCAATGCAGAAGAATCTGCTTCTACCTTAATTTTATAGTTGATTTGTTCTCCTATTCGAATTTTGGTGGTATCAACCTCGGTTTTGACTTGACTTTGTAAGTATGAAGTACAAAGTATGGAGTACAAAGTACAAGCCAGTACGATACCGCGAACTTTTAGCTTGTAGCCTGTTTCTTTGGTTCTTGACGTGGTATTAATTCTATTTAGAATACACTTTATCACTTTACACTTTTTACTTTACACTTCGCACTTTGTGCGTATTATCCTCTTCTTTTAAAATAACCCAACAGTTTTCTTACATAGCTTTCGTCCACGCGACAATCTATGGTACCTGCTCCCGATTTAGTGAAACTATCCTTGAAATAATTTACTTTCTCATTATAGAATTTTCCGTAATTCTGGCGTACTTTTTTAGAAGCCGTATTTACCAAAAGCAACTCACCTGTTTCTTCATCTTGCATTTGCACCATCCCTATGTTTGGAATGGATTCTTCGTGCTTATCGTAAATTCTAATACCTGTAATATCGTGCTTGCCTGACGCAATTTTTAAGTTTTGTTTATAGTCGTCTGCAATGAAATCTGATAACATAAACACAATCGCTTTCTTTTTCATCACATTGGATAAAAATTTAAAAGCCTCTGCTATATTGGTGTTTTTGCTCTTTGGTTTAAACTCTAATAGCTCTCTAATGATTCTCAATACATGTGAACGACCTTTTTTAGGCGGAATGTAAAGCTCAATCTCATCTGAAAATAAAATCAAACCAATTTTATCATTATTCTGAGTGGCCGAAAATGCCAAGGTCGCTGCAATTTCGGTTACAATTTCATCTTTAAATTGATTCTGTGTCCCAAAAAACTTACTGCCCGAAACATCTGCCATGAGCATCATGGTAAGTTCTCGTTCTTCTTCAAAAACCTTAATGTAAGGTTCATTGTAACGTGCCGTAACATTCCAATCAATATTTCTTACATCGTCACCATATTGGTATTGACGGACTTCAGAAAAAGTCATACCACGACCTTTGAAAGTCGAGTGGTATTCGCCTCCAAATATATGATCAGACAAACGACGTGTCTTGATCTCTATTTTTCGTACTTTTTTTAGAAGTTCTTTGGTATCCATTTTTCAATTTGTCATTCCGCACTTGATGCGGAATCTGTCAATTAAACTTTTTAGAAATTAAATATGAGATTCCTGCCTTCGCAAGAATGACAAGTCTAAGGAACTTCAATCTCGTTTACAATCTTGTTGATGATGTCTTCTGAAGTCACATTTTCTGCTTCCGCTTCGTAAGTGATGCCTATTCTATGACGTAGAACATCATGCACAACTGCACGAACATCTTCAGGAATAACATAGCCTCTTCGCTTTATAAACGCATAGCATTTTGCAGCAGTCGCCAAATTGATACTTCCACGAGGTGATGCACCGAATGATATCAATGGCTTTAAGCTTGGAAGTTTATACTTTTCAGGATAACGTGTGGCGAAAACAATATCTAGAATATATTTTTCAATTTTTTCATCCATGTAAACTTCTCTAACCGCCTCTTGTGCACTTAAAATCTGAGCCGTAGAAACCACTGGGTTTACTTTTTCATAAGCCCCTTTTAGATTGGCTCTTACGATAAGTTGCTCCTCATCTAGTTTTGGATAATCAATTACAGTCTTTAGCATAAAACGATCCACCTGTGCTTCTGGTAATGGATAAGTTCCTTCTTGCTCAACAGGGTTTTGGGTAGCCATTACCAAGAATGGTTTGTCCAGTACAAATGTTTCGTCACCAATAGTCACCTGCTTTTCTTGCATCGCCTCTAACAAAGCAGATTGTACTTTAGCTGGTGCTCTGTTGATCTCATCCGCTAAAACGAAGTTGGCGAAGATTGGCCCTTTCTTAATTGAAAAATCATTTTCTTTTATATTGTAGATTAAGGTACCAACAACATCTGCCGGTAATAAATCTGGTGTAAACTGAATTCTACTAAAACTGGCATCAATAGCTTTAGACAAGGTGTTGATGGCTAAAGTTTTTGCCAGACCTGGCACACCTTCTAACAAAATATGACCTTGCCCAAGCAAGCCAATAAGCAAACGCTCAACCATGTGTTTTTGTCCAACAATAACCTTATTCATTTCTAAGGTAAGTAGGTCAACAAAGGCACTTTCTTTTTCTATCTTTTCATTAATTGATTTAATATCAATTGTACTCGCTTCTTCCATTTTTTTAAGGGTTTAAGAACGAAACTATTATAATAATTTTTTCGAGGTTGCAAAATGTTAAAATTTTTCGGGAGTTGCTGTTAACAATTGGTTAAAAAAAAAAGCGCATAGTTCTAATGAACTTGCGCTTTTCTATAAATTCTTAAATAATGCTACTCTAGTGTGATTGTGCCCAAATTTGTGGTTTCTCCAATAACTATTTCAACATCTTCAATTATTACTGCATTTAACATGGAATCATTATCTGGAGTAATTGTTACTGTATAAACTCCTGGTGACAATCCTAAAATTTGAAAATTCCCTGAATCATCTGTAAGTGTTGATGCGGTTTCAATTCCGTTTGTTGCTTCTACAGCAACTACCACATCCGCAGGTAATACAGTACCTGACAAACTACCTGAGTTGACTTCTAAACTTGCTCTTAAGACAGGCTTTAAGTTAATATTCCCTGAATTACCAGCCATGACTATGGATTCGTCAGCATCAAAATCTAATATAAAATCATAGTTAAGACCAGCAACAATCTCTTGATTGACCATTATTTTTAAGCCTGATTGTTGTGCGCTTGGTGTATTTAAAGGACGTGGTTCTGTTTCACCTTCTAAGACAACAGAATTATCATCTCCCAAAACTAATCTTATCTGTTTAAGAAGACCAGCTTCAATTTCTTCATTATCTACAAGTTCTAAACTTACACCACCAGTCAATTCCAATAAGTCGTATACACCAGGATTAATAATTCCTATTGATTGCCATCCATTTTCGTCATCATCACTTTCACCATCATACTTCACCATAACATCTACAACCTCTACAAATACATGCTCATAATCACCAGGTTCATCCACTAATTTTACGGATAGTCTTGCAGTACCATCATTACTTGATTCGTCAGAATTATTACAGGAAAAGGTAAATATTGCTATAAGTAGAAGCAATGTTTGTTTTAAATATTTCATGATTTTTTAGATTTTAAGGTTACATCTAGATATACGCACCTAATGTGTATTTAGACGTCTTAATCTAATAGTTTCTGGTCAGAATAGTATTAAGCTTTAGTTAAAAAACAAAGAGCAACACCCTAGTATTGCCCTTTTATCTTCGTTAATTACGGATTAGGATAATTAATATTCATATTGTCGTATTGCGGTATATAATTTTGGGTTAAAAACCATCATGTTTTCTTCGTCATTGAAACTTATGGATGAATCAATATCCAAATCAATCACAAACTCGTAGCTTCTGTTGGAAATCAATTCTGACTTTACCAAATTTGAAGGTGTTGCATTACCTAAGTTCTCCACTTCCAAACTCATCAATAAGCCATTGACATCCATAAAATTGTTATCGCCTAGCACCAACCTTATTTCATGTATAAAGGTGGATTCAATTTCTATATGGTCTACCAGCAATAAAGCGGAATCCTCATTTAAATCACATGCATTATAAGTTCCTTGATTAATGGCATTAAGACTCATCCATGCGTTGGGCGCATTCTCATCTTCTCTTACTTTAAACTGAACATCTTCAATATCTATAAAAACTTTATCATGTTCTTGCGATGTGCTTTTTAACTTTACCGTAATACTGGTGAACTCAGCATTAACATCGTCTTTTGTACAACTGGTGAAACAGATTAAAAGAAAAAAGGAATAAAGTAACGGGTTAATAGCTTGTAAATGTTTCATGATTTGAGGTATGGAATAATTACATAACAAGAATACCGTAATCTTATGGTTTTGAGTATTTTTATACACCAATTGCATAAAAACCAATATAAACCGAAAAAAAAGTGACATATTCTCGATTAATTGCAGGTACTATGACCTGGGGAAGCTGGGGAAAACAGCTCTCGAAAAAAGAAATGGAAGCTTTAATGCACCATTGTATTACCAACAATATTACTACTTTTGACCATGCTGATATTTATGGCGCCTATACTACCGAAGCGGATTTTGGAAAAGCTTTTATAGACTCTGGAATAAAACGCGAAGATATTCAACTGATTTCTAAATGTGGTATTCAGTATCTTAGCGACAATCGAAACAACAAGGTTAAACATTACGACTACAGCAAGGAATATATTATCTGGTCGGTTGAGGAATCGCTTAAAAATCTACAAACAGAGTATTTAGATTTACTATTGCTACACAGACCAAGCCCATTAATGGTTGCTGAGGACATTGCCGAAGCGATTACCATTCTAAAAAAAGATGGAAAGATCAGAGATTTTGGAGTATCTAATTTTTCACCATCTCAAATGGATATGATCAGTCTTCGTATGGATGTTGATGTCAATCAGATTGAATTTTCACTAACGCAAAATTCCGCAATGCACAATGGCACTTTGGACTATATGACCACTTGTGGCATAAAACCCATGGCTTGGTCACCATTGGGCTCAGTTTTTAGAGAAGACAATGAACAAACCAGGCGTATTCATAAACAGCTAGGTGAGTTGATGGATAAGTATAATGCCACTGAGGACCAATTGTTATTGGCTTGGATAATGAAACATCCTGCTGGGATTCATCCTGTGGTTGGGACCACAAATAAAAAGCGATTAACACAAGCTGTAGAAGCCTCAAAAATTGAACTTGAGTTAGAAGATTGGTTTTTGATTTTGGTGGCAAGTCAAGGGCATAAGGTGCCATAAGTCCCTTTGCCCTATGGTCATTTCCCAAAAGGGAAAAGTTGGCAGTGTTCTGTTGCAATCTAGTTTTGGCATTATCGAAAAAATAAGAACTACAAAACCATGAAGAGAACTGAGCTAAAGCCCAAGTGGGTTGATTTAGTTTCAAATTATACCGATAAAAAAGCAATTGTTGCTTCGCTTTGGGAAGATATTGTAAATCATTATTCCAATACAAATAGATATTACCACAATCTCGCCCACATTCAAAATATGCTGAGTCAAGCAGAAGACTTTAAAAGCCACATAGAGGATTATGATGTTTTAGTTTTCGCCATCTGGTATCATGACATTATTTACAAATCCACTAAAAAGGATAACGAAGTAAAAAGTGCACTTTTCGCCAAAAAAGCTTTAAAATCATTGAATTTTAATGAAAAAAGGATCGAAAACATTGAAAATTTGATTATTTCGACTAAAAAGCATCAAATAGGTTTAGATGAAAATGATGATAATGCCTATCTTTTGGATTTTGACTTATCTATTTTGGGAACGGATTGGGAAACCTATCAAAATTATACACAACAAATCAGAAGGGAATATAAAATCTATCCTGATTTTATGTATAAGCCAGGGAGAAAAAAAGTGCTTCAACATTTTTTAGAACGTGAAACGTTGTATTTTACAGAAGTATATCAGGATAAGTTTGAAACTCAAGCTAGAGAGAATATAATAAAAGAATTAAAGCTATTATAAAAAGTCCTCTTTGGGGATTTATGGGCTTATGATCAATAAACGCCTACTCATTAAAAACCTACTTGCTCACAACGATGAGAACAGTTTCTATGATAAAAAACGAAAGATTGACATTAGCCATAAAGAAGGTAAGGCGAAGTTTTTAAAGCATATTTGCGCACTATCTAATAGTAATCCAAAAAACAATTCGTATATCGTTATTGGTGTTGAAGACGAGGACAATAAAATTATTGGTGTCGATTTTTTTGATGACAGCAAAATTCAAAACCTCATCAATGCGTATTTAACCAATCCACCTATTGTTCAGTACGAGAATATTCCGTTTCCACATTTGCCAGATGACAAGGTCGTTGGTCTCGTTACCATTAGATCAATTGATAAAATCACCTCACTAAGGAAAAATATATGGAAATACTATGGAGGCTCGGTATTTTTTAGAGATGGGAGTATGAGCATGCCAAAAGTTTTTGATGTTGAAATAAAAGACGTCAACTCCGATATAGTTTCAGCTATTGAAAATCACGCACAAAACAATATTGAATTGACACTCGATGGCGTGTTTGACTTTATGAACAAACGTCAAGATTTCAACCCTCAGTATAGGGTCTTTAAAGAGTATTTTGTGTTATGCTGGTCAGGGCAAAAAAAATACGTTAAGGATGAAGTATTTTATTCTCGCGTAGATATAGAATTGATAAATGAACAGGTTAGGCTGTTTTATTCTGCTCTAGATGAGGTTTCCATTTCTTATAATAAAGACTCTTTTAAGATTGTAGAATACGTTAGACTTGGTCTTCAACAATCTCATAAGTATTATAAGCTCGAAGAAAAAATCATTCATTTTGATGATAATGCCAATTATTCCATAGAAGCAAATCTCATTTTTGAGCCACCGCAATTTGATAAAAAAATACTCCATCATATTTATAACACCAACAATGTTATTCTTGCAAAACTTGAAAAAGGTGTTAGGCTCGCCAATCATGAGATTGTTGATTTAGAAAATTTAGCTGCCAGTTACCTAATTTGTTATCTCAATGGCTTTGACGATGCTTTGCTAAAGTTAGAATCTGCTAAGCCATATATAAAAGGCTATAATTCTGAACTCTACAGGTCTTACAAAGAAACCATTAGGATTCTGCGGAAAGTGAAGTATAATTAGGTTCGTCGAATTTATTGAATATTTTATCCTTGATTTCTGCATCTTATCGAAGTACCTACAAAAACACTACAGATTATACATTTTTTTCGACCATTCATCAAAAAATTTAAGGACAAAGCAAAATATCTTGCATCTTTGATATGCTATTAATCAATTATATAACCTTGTTTCACTATTGCAAATGCAAAAACTGAAACGAGGTTTTTTTGTTTAAATAAAGTTTAAGGTTTTTTGTTTTGAATTGATAATTCCTTCCGTAGAAACATTCATCCATTTAGACAATACGGTTGCATAAACTGATCTAAAGTCAATTTCATATTTTAAATCCCCATTTGTATCTAAATCACTTAGGCTTGCCAAGCTATTGTAGAATCCTGCTTTTTTTAGATTCTTGCCTATGATAAACACATTATTAGCGGCTCCGTGGTCTGTACCATTTGCTGCGTTTTGTTTAACACGCCTTCCAAATTCAGAAAAGGTTAAAATCAATGTGTCGTTAAAAGTTCCGTTTTGTTTTAAGTCCTTTACAAAGGCCGAGACGCTTTCTGCATATTGTTTTAATAGCCTTGCTTGTTTATTTTGCTGATTGGCGTGCGTATCAAAGCCGCCTAACGAAGTATAGAACACTTTGGTTTCTAAACCAGAGTTGATAAACTGTGCCACATTTTTAAGTTGTTTGGCAAATTTATTCTGAGGATACTCTTGTTGAGACAACCTCACTTTGGTGTTTTCGTAAATATACTTGGCAGAAGATTTGGCCTCTATCATAGTTTGGTAGAGATAACCCAAATTGTGTTCACTTAAATGCGCATCGTTGTAATGGTTAAGCACATTCTTAAAATAAGGGTCTTTAGCCGTTCTGTATAAAACTTTATAATCATTTGTGGCAATACCATTAAAATGCTCGCCTTTCATTGCTAGACTTAATTGCTCGTCCATTTCAATGGCGTTGTATGGTTTTTTACCATGTGCATCGAGATAACGTCCCAGCCAACCACTCTGCAAATACTCGTCAGAATCACTTGCAGTTTGCCAAATATCCATGGATCTAAAATGCGAACGTACAGGATTTGGGTAACCTACATTATTTAAAATGGATAGTTCACCATTGTCGTACAGCGCTCTTAACGGTAATAAACTCGAGTGAAAGCCTAAATCATCATTCAGCTTTATGATGTCTTTTGTTATGGCTAAGCGTGGTCTGGCATTGTAATAAATATCGTTATTGTGTGGAATAATAGTATTTAGTCCGTCGTTACCACCAGCAAGCTGAACAATAACCAGTCGTCTATAACCCAATTGTGCGGTAGCTACAGACTCAAAGGCCTTTACAAAACTTGGCACAAAGAACAAGCTGCTCGCCAATGCTGAATCTTTTATAAATTTTCTTCTATCCATAACTAACACATTTGGTATTCTGGTAATGACATTAACTGAATGCAATAATCTTGTTTCGATTTTTTGCTTAGCGATTCTAGATAATCAGCCGTGCCTTTATTTAAGGTTCCTTGAATGATATATTCATGAAGGTTTTCTGTTTCAATAGGGTTGAAATTGTCCAAGAAGGCCTCCCAGTTAGGCAAAGTCTTAAAAGGCAATTTATCTTTGTTTCGCTTAAAGTATTTCTCTCTAAAACTATCATTAAAATCGCCATGCTCCTTTAAGGAAATAACAGCATTATTAAACAATAACGATGCTAACTTTAACCTAGCCATAATTGTATTAGCGTCTATCCATGCCTTATCACCTTTCCATCCTGCTACATTTGGCGGATCCAATAAGGTTTGCCCAAGCAGTTTTTGGATTTTTATAAGATCTTTATTTCTTTCAAACTTAACAGGAATGGTATTTGCCATACCTACCAAAAATTCGATAGGTGATTTTATTTTTGCACCAATGTTTACTTCATCATAAAACCAGTCTGACATAAATACGAAGCGCATTAGGTTTTCGATATTATAATCCTTAAAAAACACATCTGCCATAGCTTCAATATGTTTTTTATTGGGTACTGGATTTACAAAATAGCGATAGATTTTACCTGAGATGAATTGTGCGCATTGTCTCTTTTCCAATATAATATCGATTATATCGTCACCATCAAACTTACCTATATGGCCTAAAAATGTTTTGGATTCATTGTCATGCTGAAATTCTCTAAGTCTAAACATCCCTTCAAAATCATGATTATAACCTGTAAAAGCCCTTGCACTTTCCTTAATATCTTTTTCGGAATATTGTCCTTCGCCTAGCGTAAACAATTCCATCAACTCACGTGCAAAATTTTCATTGGGTTTATGCTTTATGTTTTGTTTTCCGTTTAAATACCTCAGCAGAGCAGCTTCTTTAGAAATTGCTTTTACAAAGGCTCTAAAATCACCCAAGGCATAATATCTCAACGTATTATTGTATTGCTGTGCATATTTAGGGTTTCGATCTCTACACACAAAATGATTAGCCCAAAACAAAGTCATGCGTTCTCTTAGTACCTCTTTTGGTTGTATTAACTGTTCAATCCATTTATAATTAAGTTCTAGTATAGACTTGATGTTTTTTTCATTGATTTCTTTGGCTAAGGAAGGGTATTTTTTAATATCCATAGGATTAATGCCATCGAGATATGATAGGTCTATATGTATTGGAGAAACTGTCTTGGAGTTCGTAAAAAGCGCATCAACAACATGCTTTCTGTTCTTAGAATTGGCAGCATCCGGTTTTGGCAGCATCCCAAACCCTGCACGCCAGTGTAAATGTTGAAGTTCTTTTAAATTCATGTAAATTAGACTAAGTATGAAACCTATGGTTTAATGACAACAATAACTGTTCCTGAATTTTAACTACGGTCAAACTAAGTACCGAAACCATAAGCGACTTATAATCATTTATTTATCACTTAAATATTTAAACTATTAATATACTAAAAAAATTGTCCGCGGTAAGAATATATCAGCTCCCTAAGCATAAAAAAACTGAACAGAATAACTAATCTATAAACCCAGATATTAGATCTCCTGTACCTAAAGCAAAGTTAATTCCAATACCAATACTATGGTAATTGCCTCTTTCAAATAAATCATTGAGTTCTGGTGCCACTTTAATATCCGTTTTAGAAGTTCTATAAGCGTAGTCTATATAGACCATAAGATGACTGCTTAGCTCATAATTAAAATATACTCCAAAACTGCTAAGATTGCCTCTATCTACCTGAAATACATTTCTCGATTTAGAATAATGATTCTTAAATCTGGCTCCACCATAGAAAGATGCTAAGACTCCCAACCTTAATCTATCGGCTGGTAAAAACTCGTAGCCAACATAGCCATAACCTTCACTCAATGATGTTTTATTGTAATTGCCAACTATACTATTGTCTTTAACATCAAAATAACTCGCGCCAGTATATAACCCCAAGAAGAATTGTTTATAAACGTAAATTTGAAATTTGAAATCCAGGCCAGATTCACCTTCTAATCCCTGACCCATAAAATTATCTCCTGTAGTGATTGGGCTATGATAACCTACAGATATAAACCCAAATCGCTGTCTATACTCCATGGCTTTTGAAGAGCTAATACCAGTATTAGCATTAGCTCTTTGCGTTGATTTAACTTGCGAGAACATTGTCATGGTAATTCCCATAAAAATGCTAAGACAAAATGTTTTAATAGGTAAACGTAAATTCATTAACGCTGTTATCATTTATCGTAAATATTTCTGTTGTTTCAGGAGCTTCGTTAATAGAATACGTAAACTCTACTTGGGTTCCTATGGGAGCATCAAAGCTGCCTTCTCTATCAGGATTGTTATCATTTAGAGATCCGTTTAAAAACTGTAGTGTATTACACTGACTTTCTTCTGGGTTCAAGACACCTTGCTCATAAACTTCTGAGCAAAATCCGTTAATGAATCTAAAAGTATATTGAATGGAATTACCATCTCCACTGGTTCTGGTAACGCTATAGTTGACTTTAGATAGCTTTTGTAGGGTTACAGTTTCTAAATTAAACGTAAAGTCTGTTGGTGTAAAATCAACCGTGTTGGTTCTGTAAACATATTTAGAATAGGTTTCGCCAGCATCTATTTCTATAGAAAAATCTTCATCTTCATCAAAAAGTGAGACGACAGAAAATTCGCCATTGGAGTCAGAAAAATTACTTCCTAGTAAGAACTCACTTTCTCCACCTAAAAACGATGTAACTCGCCTTGTGTAAACATTTATCTGTGCATCTTGTACAGCTAAATCTGATTGGTCTTTTATTACACCATTGACTAAAATTCTTGTATTATCCTCAAAACGAGTTTCGCAGCCTAAAAGTGAAATTATTAAAAAGCATACAAGTATAGCTCTTAACCTTGCTTTTATATGAGTCATATATTTATTTTCTATAAATATAAGATGAATTTTGTAAGAAAAGGTTGCGTGTAAAACTGTTAAAAAATAAAGCCATGTCTTTTGACATGGCTTTTGTTTATAGTAGATAAAAAATCAGATACAATACAGGTAAAAATCCAAATAAAGAAAAATATAATTTATATTTCTGCTTTCTTAGAATAAGCAAAAGCACTATTGGCAATATTGCAAATATTAATGTCATTATTAAAACTACTGTCCATTTCTCGATGAAATAATCAAAATTGCCAGAGTCATAGTCTAAGTATGCTAATATATTGGTAAGTACAAAACTTACCAATAATAGTACTATAACATCCTTACGTTTCATTATAAGATTAATTACAAATCAAACTTAATGCCTTGCGCTAATGGCAACTCATCTGAATAGTTTACAGTATTTGTCTGTCTTCTCATATACACTTTCCAAGCATCAGATCCAGACTCACGTCCTCCACCTGTTTCTTTCTCACCACCAAAAGCTCCTCCAATTTCAGCTCCTGAAGTTCCTATGTTTACATTTGCAATTCCACAATCAGAACCAGCGTAAGACAAGAATTTTTCTGCTTCTTTCATTTCGTTTGTCATAATAGCTGAAGATAACCCTTGAGCAACACCGTTTTGTTTTGCAATGGCATTTTCAACATCACCAGAATATTTCATTAGGTATAAAACTGGTGCAAATGTTTCGTGCTGTACAATTTCAAAATCATTTTCAGCTTCAATAATTGCTGGTTTTACGTAGCAACCACTTTCGTAACCTTCTCCTTCTAATACACCACCTTCAACCAATACGTTTCCGCCTTCAGCTTTTGCTTTTTCGATAGCAGCTAAATAAGTATCAACGGCATCTTTATCGATTAAAGGACCTATGTGGTTTTTCTCATCTAATGGATTTCCTATCGTTAATTGCTTATAAGCTCCAACGATGGCATCTTTAACTTTATCGTAAACTGATTCGTGAATAATTAATCTTCTGGTTGATGTACAACGTTGTCCACAAGTACCAACAGCACCGAAAACAGCACCAGGAACCACAACTTTTAAATCTGCAGTTGGTGTAATGATGATGGCGTTATTTCCACCTAATTCTAACAACGATTTTCCAAAACGTTCAGCAACTGTTTTACCTACAATGCGTCCCATTCTAGTAGACCCAGTAGCCGACACTAAAGGAATTCTAGAATCCGTGGTCATAAATTCACCTACTTTATAATCTCCATTGATAATGCAAGAAATACCTTCTGGCATATTGTTGTCTTTTAAAACTTCAGCAATAATATTTTGACAAGCTACTGCACATAATGGTGTTTTTTCAGAAGCTTTCCACACACAAACATCACCACAAACCCATGCTAAGGCTGTATTCCATGCCCAAACAGCCACGGGAAAGTTGAATGCCGATATAATACCAACAACTCCAAGTGGGTGCCATTGCTCACGCATGACGTGCCCTGGACGTTCAGACGGAATGGTTTGTCCATTTAATTGTCTTGATAATCCAACAGCAAAATCACAGATATCTATCATTTCCTGAACTTCACCATAACCTTCTTGCAAAGATTTTCCCATTTCATAAGACACTAATTTTCCAAGAGGCTCTTTTAATTCTCTTAATTTATTTCCGAACTGACGTACAATTTCACCACGTTGTGGCGCAGGAATATCTCTCCAAGTTAAAAATGCCTTAGTAGCAGCATCCATCACTTTGTCATAATCCTCTCTAGTTGTCGACTTTACCTTTCCAATTAATTGACCATCAACAGGTGAGTATGATTCAATAATTTCTCCGTTAGAAAAATTATTAGACCCTGTTGAAGATCCTTCATTTATATCTTTTACACCTAATTGTTGAAGTGCTTCTTTTATTCCGAAATCGGTAGCTACTGCTTCCATATATGTTTAAATTTTATGAATTATTAAATTTTGACGCGAAGTTACTAATAATTTGTTAGTTAGTCGAAGCTCAACTCTCTTAAAATATGTAACTTTAGGGCGCTTATAAATCATATTCGATCATGAAGAAACTTATTCCTTTTATCCTCGTATTATTTCTTTGCTTTGCTTGTAAAAATGAAAAATCATCCAATGAAACTGCACAAGCAGAAACAACCAACGAAATGAACTCTGAAAAACCAGAATTCGCCATCATAATCCATGGAGGTGCTGGTACAATTTTAAAAAAGAACATGACACCTGAAAAAGAAGCCGCCTATAAAGCTAAGCTTGAAGAAGCCATTAGAGTCGGTTACGAAGTGCTGAAAAACGGAGGAACCAGCTTAGATGCAGTTACCAAAACCATCAATGTAATGGAAGATTCACCGCTTTTTAATGCGGGCAAAGGTGCAGTGTTCACCAATGCAGAAACCAATGAACTCGATGCGTCTATTATGGATGGAAAAACTTTAAACGCTGGAGCTTCGGCTGGCACAACAACCGTTAGAAACCCCATTGATTTAGCTAGAGCTGTTATGGACAATTCAGAACACGTAATGCTTTCTGGGAAAGGTGCAGAAACCTTTGCTAAAGAACAGGGCTTGGACATTGTAGAACCCTCTTATTTCTTTACTGAAAACAGATTTCAATCCTTACAGCGCATAAAAGACAGAGAACAAACAGAATTAGACCATGATGCTAAAACGGCATTTTACGATCCAACCATTAAAGATTCAAAATTCGGGACGGTTGGTTGTGCAGCATTAGATAAAAATGGAAATCTCGCCGCAGGAACTTCAACAGGAGGTATGACCAACAAACGTTATGGTAGAATTGGTGATGCTCCGATTATTGGTTCTGGCACATACGCTAACAACGAAACTTGTGCTGTATCAAGTACAGGTTGGGGCGAATATTTTATAAGAGCACAAGTGGCGCATGATATTTCTGCCTTAATGGACTACAAAGGATTAAGCTTAAAAGAAGCTTCTAAAACAGTACTAGATAAAGTTGCTGATTTAGGTGGTGATGGAGGTATTGTTGCTGTAGATAAAAATGGTAATATGGTGGCTGAGTTTAATACCGCTGGTATGTATAGAGCAACCATGAATGACAAGGGCGAGTTGGAAATTGGAATTTATGAGAAATTATTTTTGTGAACACTTTAACATTCGACTAAAGTCTAAACGTTTAAAAACTGGCGTAAATATTTAACAAGAAAGCACCTACTCTCTCTTTTTAAGTCGAAGTTTTACCTTTAAATTCATCATCATGCACACCAAAAAGCACCTTGTCCTCCTATGCCTTTTCTTAATCATTTTTTCCTGTAAAAAGAAACCCGTAGAAACCGATAATATTTTTAAATACAGAGGTTATATTAGTTATACCACATCTGGACGTGTATCTGTTGAAGAGCCAATTAGGATTAATCTTGCGCAAGAAGTAGTGGCCTGGGAGGCAGAGCAAGAGCTAGATGACAAACTGGTGAAAATGCATCCTTATGCACAAGGCACTTTAAAGACCATCAATAAGCACACCCTTTTATTTACACCAGACGAACCATTAGAGCCAAATACAGAATATACGGTCACCGTTAAGCTAGATGATATTTACACCAACATTCCCAAAGATTTTGAGTATTACACCTTTCGGTTTAAAACCATAAGACCTAGCTTCAACATTATCACCAACAACCTACAATCCTATAGCAAAGAATGGCAATATGTATCAGGTGTGTTGCAGTCCGCAGATGTTATTTCACTTAATGATGCCAAAAAACTGATATCGGCTTCACAAAACAAAAATGACCTAAATATTGTTTGGCTAGAAAATAACGAACGTTCAAAATATTTCGAATTCAAAATAGACAGCATCCAACGCTACATTGAAGACAGCAAGGTCAACGTAAGCTGGAATGGCAAAGCCATAAAAGCAGATAATAAAGGTGAAAACTCAATCGACATTCCAGGAAAGAACAATTTTACTATTGTAGAAACCAACGTGATTCAAAATCCAGAGCAGTATTTATCCATTAATTTTTCAGACCCACTAAAAAAGCAGCAAAACTTTGCTGGTTTGGTCACCATTCAGAATGTGAAGAATCCAAAGTATATTGTTGATGGCAACGTCTTAAAAGTTTATCCAGACAACAAATTAGTTGGAGATATAAAAGTTGATGTCTTCACAGGAATCAAAAACACAGATGGTTTCAAACTCAAAAATGCATTTACCCAAACCCTAACGTTTGAAGAATTAAAACCACAAGTACGTTTGATAAGTAATGGTTCTATTTTACCAAATTCAAAAGACTTAAAATTCAATTTTGAAGCGGTTAACTTGAGTAAAGTCGATGTAAGAATCATTAAAATTTATGAAGACAACGTATTGCAATTTCTTCAAGAAAACAACATCAATAGCAACAACGAATATCATATAAAACATGTTGGCCGTCGGATTGCAAAAGAAACTATAACCCTTATTCAGACAAAATCTCAAAACACAGGCAAATGGAAAGCCTACAGTGTTGACTTATCTAAATATTTAACTGCTGATCCTGGTGCTATTTATAGAGTAGAATTGAGTTTTAAGCGCGATTATTCGCTATACTATTGCACGTCTAATTCCGAAACTACTGAAGTAGAAGAAGACGATTATTATGATGACTATTACGACGATTACTACGAGGAAGATTTCTATGCTGCCAATGACATCAGTGAAGAAGAGCAAGAATTAAGGGAAGAGCGTTATTGGGATAATTTAACCTATAGCTACAGAAATAATAATTACAGATATCGCGACAGAGACAATCCATGTACCGAATCCTATTTTAACTATGGTAACAGAACGGTTGCAGCAAACCTAATCGGTTCAGACCTTGGTGTGATTGCAAAGCAAGGTAATGACAACACTTACTTTTTTGCGGTGACCAACATCTTAACTACCAATCCAGAGTCAGGCGCTAAAGTCACCTTGTACAATTACCAGCAACAAGAACTAGCAAAAGGCATCACAAGTGGTGACGGAATTTTAGAAATTGATGCGAAAAAACGTGCGGCTTTTGCCATCGTTTCAAAAGGAAAAAATGTGAGCTATGTAAAGCTGTTGGACGGTAATTCATTATCTCTAAGTAAGTTCGATGTGTCTGGTAGCAGATTGCAACGAGGACTAAAAGGCTATATCTATGGAGAACGTGGAGTTTGGCGACCAGGTGATAGTTTGTTTTTAACTTTTGTGCTGAATGACAAAGCCAACGAACTACCAAAACGTCATCCTGTAAAACTCGAAATCACAGACCCAGTTGGGAAACTCGTTTACAGAAAGGTTTCTGTGGATAACATCAACAACTTCTATGATTTTAAAGTACCCACCTCATCGGATTACAAAACCGGAAATTACAATGCAAAAGTTTCTGTTGGTGGTGCTAATTTCACTAAAAGCTTAAAAATTGAAACGGTAAAACCAAATCGTCTAAAAATTAAAATCGATTTTGAAGATGATGTGCTGACCAACAACAAACCATTACAAGGAGACCTTAATGTGGCTTGGTTACATGGTGCACCAGCAAAGAACCTAAAAGCTGAAATAAAAGCAAAATTCACAACCACAAATACAAGCTTTAAAGGGTACAAAAACTATATTTTCAATGACCCTACAAAACGATTCAACACCGAAGAAACCAATGTCTTTGAAGGCTATTTAGATGCGAACGGAAACGCAAAAGTAGATGCAAAACTAAATATTGGCAAAAATGCACCAGGCATGTTAACCGCTCAATTTTTGGTAAGAGCTTTTGAGAATGGTGGTGATTTTTCACTCGACGCATTCACAATGCCTTACGCACCTTACGAGAGTTTTGTTGGTTTGCGTTCTCCAGAAGGGAGTCGTTATGGTTCTTATTTTACAAACGAAAACCACACTTTTGATATTGCAACGGTTACAGCTGAGGGCAAACCCATTCAACGCAAAAAACTAGAAGTCAAAGTTTATAAAATTGAATGGCGTTGGTGGTGGAATTCGTCTTACGATAACCTATCAAGTTACGTGTCTAGTAATTATCACAGACCTGTTCAGCAATATGAAATCGATACGGATGCCAATGGAAAAGCTAGTTTTAAAGTCAATATTCCAGAAAACGACAGAGGTCGTTATTTAATCAGAGTGGTTGATCCTGTGAGTGGACACGCTACTGGTCGTACGGCTTATTTCTATAAAAATTGGTGGTCCAATTCTCCAGCGGGAGATAAGGAAGCCGCTAAAATGTTGGTCTTCTCAACCGATAAAGACAATTATAATGTTGGTGATACTGCAAAATTAACGTTCCCTTCTGGTAGTGAAGGTAGAGCTCTCGTTAGCATTGAAAATGGTACTGAAGTGTTGCAACACCAATGGATAAAAACAAGCCCAGGTGAAACCACAGTCGATATTCCTGTCACGGCTGAAATGGCACCAAACGTATTCATCAATATTTCATTGTTACAGCCACACGCTATCACGTCTAACGATTTACCGATTCGTTTGTATGGTGTCATTCCTATGATGGTAGAAAATCCGGCAACGAAGTTGGAACCACAAATCAATATGCCAGATGCTATTAAACCAGAACAATCCTATGAAATAAAAGTATCTGAAAAGAACAACAAACCAATGACCTATACTATTGCTGTTGTGGAAGAAGGTTTATTGGATTTAACCCGATTTAAAACACCAAACGCATGGAATAGTTTCTATGCTCGTGAAGCATTAGGCGTAAAAACCTGGGATATTTTTGATGATGTCATTGGAGCCTACTCTGGCAGTATAGATCAAGTCTTCGCCATTGGTGGAGATGGTGCTGCCGCTAAAGGCAAAAACAAAAAAGCGAATCGGTTTAAACCCGTTGTGACATATCTAGGGCCATTTTTGTTGAAGGAAGGGCAGACCAAAACACACCAGCTTAAAATGCCGAACTATGTTGGAGCTGTTAGAGCAATGGTTGTAGCTGGTAATAACAATATAGAAGCCTATGGCAGTGCTGAAAAATCAGTACAGGTTAAAAAGCCACTAATGGTTTTGGCCACCTTACCTCGTAAGTTGAGTCCAGGCGAAAAAGTAACACTTCCTGTAACCGTTTTCGCTATGGAAAATAAGGTTAAAAATGTCAATCTATCATTAAAACTCAGCGATGGCATTACGGTAAAAGGCAATAAATCACAGTCACTTCAATTCAGCAAACCAGATGAAAAAATGGTCTATTTTGAATTGGATGTTACCAAAGCAAAAGGCATCAATACCATTGAAGTTGTAGCCACAGGAAATGGCGAAAAATCAACCTACAAAGTAGAGATTGATGTTGAAAATCCGAACCCAATGACCTCTCGTGTTATTGATAACGAACTAAAAGCCAATGCAAAAGAAACCGTTAGCTTTAACACCTTTGGAGTGACTGGAACAAATTCAGCAACGGTAGAATTTTCAACCTTACCTCCAATGGATTTTTCGAGACGTATGGCTTACCTTATTCGTTATCCTCATGGTTGCGTAGAACAAACCACATCTGGTGTATTTCCACAATTGTTCTTGGCAGAGATATTCGATCTAACGGATAAAAAGAAAAAAGAAGTACAACGCAATATTGAAAATGGGATTAGAAGATTAGGAGGTTTTCAAAATGCTGATGGTGGATTGGGTTATTGGATGGGAGAAAACACAGCCAATGATTGGGGAACAAGTTACGCTGGACATTTTATGATAGAAGCCGAGAAAAAAGGATTTGTTTTACCATTAACTTTCAAAAGTAACTGGATTGCCTATCAAAGACAAGCTGCTCGTAATTGGCGACCGAGTTACCGTGTATACCATAGTGATTTAGCACAAGCGTATCGACTTTATACCTTGGCCTTAGCTGGCAGTCCGGATTTAGCAAGTATGAACCGATTGAGAGAGTTTGATGAAATATCAAACGATGCTAAATGGAGATTGGCTGCGGCTTATGCTTTAGCTGGTCAAAAGGAAGCCAGTGAAGCGATTTCAAAAACGGCTAATATCGATTTTCAGCCACCACAATCTAACGCTTACACTTATGGCTCACTACATAGAAATAGAGCTATGGCTTTAGAAACTATGTTGTTGACCAATCATCCTGAAAAGGTAGAATTGGCTAAAAGTATAGCAAAATCATTATCTAGTGACCGTTGGATGAGTACACAAACCACAGCATATAGTTTATTAGCCATGGGAAAACTGATTATGCAAAATGGTGGTAAGGATTTAAAACTGACCTATAGCATCAATGGTAAAACCGAAACCATTGATACTAAAAATGGCATCGCACAGCGCAACATTCCTATAAATGAAGGTTCAAATCAAATTGAGATTACCAATGAGAGAGATAATCTGGTTTACGTAAGAATTCTCAATTCAGGAAAATTAAGACTCGGAGAAGAATTAGCTGAACAACGTGGATTGTCCATTTCAACAGTCTATAAAGATTTGCAAGGCAACAAGATTGATGTTACCAAGTTGCAGCAAGGACAAGATTTTGTAGCAACGGTTAGCATTTCAAACTTAACCAGTAATAACGTAAATGATGTGGCATTGACTCAGATTTTCCCATCTGGCTGGGATATTGTGAATACACGATTTACCGATTTTGGAGATACCACAGTAAGCCAAGCCAGATATACAGACATAAGAGATGATCGCGTTAACTTCTATTTCGATATGAATAGAAAAGGAAAGTATGGCACTAAAACATTCACCGTAATGTTGAATGCATCTTATTTGGGCACCTATTATTTACCTGGCGCACAAGCCGAAGCCATGTACGATAATGATGATTACTTGGTGAGGAATAAAGGGAAATGGGTTACAGTAGAAAAATAATATAAAAGATACTGTCATTGCGAGGAATGAGGAACGAATGACGTGGCAATCTCTCTGTAATGAGAACTAAAATTAAAAAGATTGCCACGGTTAACAATAAAGTCAGCCTCGCAATGACACTAACAAACAAACTAAAACTTGTCGTCCGGAAGACAAGAATCCTAAACATAAACCGCTAAAATGTTTAACTTAAAAACAAGTAATTATGAACAATTTAAAAATGATTTTAGCGATCGGATTCGTATTCAATCTAGCAGTACTAACTGCTCAACAAGAAGAAGCTTATGTAGCTGCAGAAAGTGGTTTATCCCTTAGAGATCAACCAGATGTTAGTGGTAAAATGCTAACAAAATTAGCCTATGGCGAAGCCATTGGCGTATTAGAAGAAACTGATAAAAATTTGGTGGTACTCGATGGAGGAGAGAAAATTAGCGGAAAATGGGTTAAGGTAGAAACCAGAAACCATATCGGTTATGTCTTCAACGGGTATTTATCGCCAAATAAAATTGCCAGAACAATACGATTAAATCTCGGTGACGTAAAGGTTGAAATCAAAAACCTTGCAACCAGTGATTACAAAAGAACCCATGATTTAAAAGATGAAGATAAGGCAACGATCAACGTTGATGTTAGCGATTCACCTGAAGGGAAGCATATTGTTTTAGTTGATAACGACTATAAGCAAGTCAGTTTATTTCAACGTTACGAAAACAGTTTTTCTTTTATGAGTGCTGATGCTAATTGTAGTAGCAACGAATGGAAACAATTTGATACCGAATGGAAGCCTCTAAAACAATTAAAGTCTAATACTTTTGAAACCTCAACTTATACAGAAAAAGACTGGATTGATTTTATAGAAACTGCCACTAAGGACTTAAAAGATGACGTCGTTGATAAATGTGGTGAAGATTGGTTGGCTTATGTAAAGACCATAGAGAATGTAAAAGATTTCCCTGTGAGCGTTTCTACAAACCGTGTTTTTATTAAATTTATCTTGACGGATTTTGAAGATAATATCACAGAGAAAATAATAGAATTTGAGATACCTAAAGGTTCTTGAATCTATTTACACCCCTAAAGTCCCCTCAAGAGGACAATCTAAATAAGTTGCTTAGAACAGCTGTCCCCTTGAGGGGACTTTAGGGATGCTTTATTAAAAAATGATATGGAAAATAAACCTAGTTACTACGCCGTAATTTTCACCTCAACACAAACAGAAGACACTAAAGGCTACACAAAAATGGCTGAAAAAATGGAAGCCTTGGCCAAACAACAAAAAGGTTATTTAGGAATAGAATCTGCTAAAAATGAAGTTGGCATAACGGTTAGCTATTGGGAGAGTCTAGATGCCATAAAAAATTGGAAAGCCAACACAGAACACTTATTTGCCCAACAAAAAGGACGTGAGCAATGGTATAATTGGTATAATGTGAGAATCTGTAAAGTGGAACGTGAGTATGAATTCCTGCGAAAGCAGGAATCTTAAAATTAATTGGCATAAAGCTAAATAGCAAATAGAGACACTTCGACTGTGCTCAGTGTGACAATAAGCTTTTATCTTTTCAAAGTAAAATGCCCTTTAATTACTTGTCCATCTAAAACGATGCGATACCAATAATCTGAGGTTGGAAGCTCATTACCTATAAAAGTGCCATCCCAATTTATATCCGTGTTGTAAGCCGAGTACAATAATTTTCCATAGCGATTAAAAATGTACACTTCAGTAGAAGAGAAAAATTGAGTAATGTTTAGAGAAAAGAAATCATTAACACCATCATCATTAGGTGTCATAAATTTCTGAATATAAAAATGAAAATGCTCTTGGGTTACCACAACATCGCATTCATTAGACCTCACATAAATTGTATATAATCCACTTGGTTGATTGCTAAACACATTACTAAACTGATAATCTACACCATCGAGTGAATATTCAAAATTTCCTGTATTAGCCAAGTTGACTATTATGGAACTTCCCTCAGTTACTATACTATCAATAATCGGATTTTCAATTTCCGTGACTGTAAACGTTATGATTTCTGTTAGACAACCATCAGTTACCTCAACTTCATAAATACCTTCAGCGTCAACGGTTATGGATTGGGACATTTCACCAGAAGCCCACTGATATTGTGGGTCTGAAATATCTGAAGTAGCGGTCAGCATTACGTCATTATCTTCGCAAAGCGTCACAAATTCATCTCTAAATTCTAACTGCTGCGTACCTTCAATTTCCCACCCGCAAGTTCCTTCATTAAACGATGTGGTCTGCCAACATTCTAGATCGGTTGGTTCTTCGGGTTGTGTGCCAGAAACTAGCCAGCTGCATGAGTTATCATCAAAAATAGCATCTTCCCAACACTCTAAATTAGATGGTGCCTCTGGTTGCGTACCTGTAATTTCCCAAGAGCAAGTTGAATCATTAAATATCGCTGTTTCCCAACATTCCGTTGTTGGTTGCATTGGTTGTGTACCTGAAACCTCCCATGCGCATGTTGTATTGTTGAAAGTTGAAGTTTCCCAGCATTCTAATCCGGTTGGTTCGGCAGGTTGTGTTCCTGTAACTTCCCATGAACAGGTTGTATTATTAAACGTCGCTGTTTCCCAACATTCTACAGATGGTTGTGTAGGTTGAGTACCTGAAACCTCCCAAGCACAGTTTGTATCGTTAAATGTTGCCGTCTCCCAACATTCAGTTATAGGTTGTGAGGGTTGCGTGCCCGAAACCTCCCAAGCACAAGTAACATCATTAAACATTGCTGTCTCCCAGCACTCCAAATCAGAAGGTTCTGCTGGTTGTGTTCCAGTTACTGTCCAACTACACGAGGCATCATCAAATGTAGCGGTTTCCCAACATTCTGTAGTTGGAGGTGGTGGAGCTTGATTTACGATAATTTGATACACATCAGAAAGGGTTATACAATCCGAGTTATTCAAATTTGCCTGATATTCAGCAACTTTAGCTCTATAATACGTAGTCGTAGCAATCCCAACTACCGTAATAGAAGCATTAGTTTCACCAGCTTTATCCGTCCATGTGTTACCATCAGTACTTACTTGCCATTGGTAAAAATGTGAACTGAAAACCGCATTATCTGGTACTGCAGTTATGGTATCTGAAAACGGTTGAGAACTACAAGTCGAAACATTATCACTGCTACTACTATCTTCTACCGAAATGGTGTCACCGCAACTTTTAAACACAATATCATCAATGGCTACATCATTACCGCAACCACCAGAACTATTGTTTATCATCTTCAAAATAACAGAAGTCTGACCAGGTATAGTTTGAAACACTAGAGCGTATTGATCCCAGGTGGGTGTCAGAGTACCATTTATGTTTCCTGTATTGCCAGAAGCCAATAGATTGGTATCCGTACTATCCCAAATTTCAAACCTTACATTAACAGGTATTGCACCGGGACCACAGAACCCGTTTGCAGGAGTTAAATTCAATAGCCATGACGAAAATTCATAAGTCGTATTTTCGCACAAACCCGTTATTTCTGTTCTGTAAAATTCACCAGCACTAAAACTGGAATTTACAATCAACATTCTTCCATTGGTATCGTTTGGTGTATGGTCATCAGTATCAAACCAATCAAAATAATTAGTGTTGCTTGTTACGGTATAAAGACCATCGTCTGGTGGTTGCCCATTCGCATACGTGTAAGTTGTAGTGCCAGGTGGTAGTGCTGTATCTTGTAAACCCGTACCAAAATCTTCTACAAAAATAGGATCACCAGAGTTGCCTTGGCAGAAACCCAATTGCGCCTGCATCTCTTTTGAAAGAAAAGAAAAGCATAAAATTATAAGTAATTTAAGATCTAAGCGAGGGTTTTGCACGTTTAAATATATAGATAAGTTAGTGTAATAGTTTTAACTTTTCGACGAAAAGACCATAAAACCTACTTTTGTATAGTCCATGTATAGGTTAATCAGATATATTAAGCGAAATAGAATAAAATCTTTAGTGATTTTTGTGCTTCTAGTTGCTTATTATTTCTGTTTGCCAAAACAGTTATTTAAAGATCCTACAGCAACTGTAATTACAAGTCAATCTGATGAATTATTGGGTGCGTTAATTGCTGAAGATGGACAGTGGAGATTCCCAGAGAGTGATAGTATTCCTGGTAAATTCAAAACCTGTATTCTTCAGTTTGAAGATGAATACTTTTACAAGCATCCTGGTTTCAATCCGGTTTCCATTTTTAAAGCATTAAAAGACAATTGGAGTTCTGGTTCAGTAAAACGTGGTGGAAGTACCATTACACAACAAGTGATTCGCCTATCGCGTAAAGGGCAATCGCGAACCTATCTTGAAAAAATTAAAGAGATCATTCTTGCCACACGATTGGAATTCAGATTATCAAAAGATGAAATCCTAAACCTGTATGCGAGCCATGCTCCGTTTGGTGGCAATGTGGTTGGTATTGATGCTGCGTCATGGAGATATTTTAATCGTAGTGCTCATAATTTATCTTGGGCCGAAAGTGCCACACTTGCTGTATTACCCAACGCACCAAGCTTAATTTATCCTGGAAAAAATCAAAAACGATTATTGGATAAGCGTAATCGTTTATTGGAAAAACTCTACGAAAATGGAACAATTGATGAACTCACTTATGATTTGTCCATTGCTGAAGGCTTACCACAAAAACCCTATCCGCTACCACAAATTGCACCGCACTTGCTTCAAAAAGTGGCTAAAACCCATAAAGGAAAGCGGATTAAAACAACCGTAAAAACATCGCTACAAGAGCAAGCAAATTTTATTGTAAAGCAACATTACAATCAGTTAAAGCAAAACGAAATTTATAATATTTCCGTATTGGTTTTAGATATCAACACGCGAGAAGTTTTAACATATATCGGTAATTCACCAACTGACAGAGCGCATCAAAGAAGTGTGGATATTATTGATAAACCCAGAAGTACTGGAAGTATTTTAAAACCCTTTCTTTATGCATCCATGCTTGATGCTGGCGATTTACTGCCAAACACTTTAGTGGCTGATGTGCCAACACAGCTTGGGAGCTACCAACCTGAAAATTTCAATCAGTCTTATGATGGTGCTGTCCATGCCAACGAAGCCTTATCGCGTT
This sequence comes from Winogradskyella ouciana, assembly GCF_965284585.1. NCBI lineage: Bacteria > Pseudomonadati > Bacteroidota > Flavobacteriia > Flavobacteriales > Flavobacteriaceae > Winogradskyella > Winogradskyella ouciana. The sequence continues at coordinate 1,336,470 of NZ_OZ260095.1, read as the reverse complement.
CATTAAATGTGCCAGCTGTACGAATGCTTCAAGGTTTTGGATTGGATCGGTTTTATCATTATTTGAAGCAACTCCAACTTAAAGATTTAAAATACAATGCCAATCATTATGGACTATCTCTCGTTCTTGGAGGTGCGGAAAGTAACCTTTGGGATTTGTGCAAGAGTTATGCTGCAATGGCTTCGACTTTAAATCATTTTAATGATAATTCGAGTCAGTATTATACAAAGGAGTTTATTCAACCCATTTATAATTCTGAATCAAAAATTAACTTCGGAAAACTAACTACTGAGAAAACCGTTTTTGATGCAGCTTCCATTTATCTCACGTTTGAAAGTATGAAGCAAGTCAACCGACCAGAAAGTGACGAGAGTTGGGAATTCTACGATTCGTCCCAAGAGATTGCATGGAAAACAGGAACCAGTTTCGGTTTTAGGGATGCTTGGGCAATCGGGACCACTAAAGATTACGTGGTTGGTGTTTGGGTTGGTAATGCTGATGGTGAAGGACGACCAGGTTTAGTAGGTGTACAAACAGCGGCACCTATTTTATTTGATGTGTTTGATGTACTACCAAAAAGTGATTGGTTTTCTCAACCTTATGACGAAATGTTAGAAGTCAGCATTTGCAAAAAGAGTGGCTACAGAGCGTCTTCAATTTGTGATGATACGGAACTGAAACACATTCAAAAAAGCGGACAAAAAACTGCACCGTGTCCGTTTCACCAGTTAGTTCATTTAGATGCTTCGGAGCGATTTCAAGTGAATTCATCTTGTGAAGCTGTTTCAAGAATTAAAAACACGCCTTGGTTTGTATTACCTCCTTTGCAAGCGTATTATTTTCAGAATAAAAATCCATTTTACAAACCGCTTCCTCCTTATAGAAATGACTGCATTGAGAATTCGGGAATTTCAATGGAATTTATTTATCCCAATCAACAAAGTACTATTTTCCTTCCTAAGGATTTTGATGGCAACACCAATGACTTGGTACTGAAAGTTGCACATTCTAAACCCGAGTTAGAGCTGTATTGGTATGTAAATAGTAAATATATCGGAACCACAAAGGATATTCATGATATGGCTGTTTTACCATCGGAAGGAGAGCATATGATTACCGTTGTAGATGAAATGGGAAATGAGTTAAAGCATAAAATTACTATTTCAGAATAATCGCATTCATCTTCAAATCCTTATTTTTGTCCTCATAAATCAACTATCAATTATGGAGACTTTACAATTTTTACATTCGGGTTGGGCTTATTTAGTTCTACTCGTATTAATACTTGCAACCTTAAATGCCTTAGTCAAATTTTTTGGTGACAAGGAATTCGACGCGAAGGATTTTAGAATTTCATTGTTTACGTTAATTACGATGCATATTCAACTTTTATTAGGGCTAATTTTATGGTTTACTAAAGGTTATTTTGATGAAATGACGGTTGGAGAAGTGATGAAAAGCGAGGCGGTTAGAAAATTAGCGATTGAACATCCCGTAACCATGCTCATAGCGGTTGCATTGGTAACCATTGGGTATTCTAAACATAAGAAAAAACTTGTTTCTAAACCAAAATTTAAGGTGTTGGCTATTTTTTATACTATAGCTTTAGCATTGGTATTATATATGATTCCTTGGAATCTTTGGTTCAACTAATAAAAAAAGGCGCAAACTTAGTTTGCGCCTTTTTAATATATAATCTTTGTAATTAATCTTCCTCTTGGTCTTCGTTTTCTTCCACTTCCTTTATGAGATAGACATAAACAGGGAAGTGATCACTAAAGCCACCCGTAAAACCACCATCGGCAAAACTTCTTAAGGGATAGCCCTTATAACGTCCACGCTTATTGAACATGTACGCTGGGTTATAAATACCTGCTTTCCAGAACCTGAAAGACGAATAGTCATCTTCAAGTAAAGGCTGTGAAATTATGATTTGGTCAAACAAACTTAAAGCATCTCTATATGCTGTAGTTCCCCAACCTTTTTCGGTAAACATTTTTTCATAAGGGTTATAGAGACCTTTTAATGGCACATCCTTCTTTTCTTTCTTAGCTTTTAAAACTTCTTTTACACTCTCGTTTGTTGGATCATCGTTTAAATCACCCATCGTAAAAATCTTAGCATATGGATCAACAGACTGTAAGGAATCTATTAAACGTTTGTTCAACCTAGCCGCAGCAACTCTTTTAAATCGACTGCGAGCTTCACCACCACTTCGAGATGGCCAGTGACTAACAAGAATATGAATTAAATCTCCATCAAGCTCACCTTTTACCAATAACTGATCTCTAGTATACACGCGTTTTCTTGTTGCATCATCGTAAATCAATAATTCATGAGAACTAGAATCGACTGGTTTAAACAGTGCCTTTTGATATAATAAAGCAACATCAATACTTCTTGCATCTGGACCATCGTAATGAATAATGCCGTAATCCTTTCCTAAAAGTAAGGGGTCATTAACAAGGTCTTCAAGAACTTTTCTATTCTCAATTTCACAAACTCCAATTACTGCAGGTGCGTTTTTAGCCTTGTCAGCACCAATATTGGCAATTACGCGAGCCATGTTCTTTATCTTTTGTTTATAGACTTCAGAACGATTAGCTTTCATTTCCATTATCGGACTTCTTTCGTCAAATTTTAATGGATCATTGATAGTGTCAAATAGATTTTCTAAATTGTAAAACGCTACAGTATGGATTTTAAAACGTTTTTCCTTTTGGGCAGAAACGCTTGTAAAACTTACAATAGCAGTTAAAATTAGAAGGGATTTTAAAAATTTCATCTTGGTTATATTATGTAATCGTTATATCCTAAGCAAATTGCTTGCCAAAAGTATGTAATTATTATAAATAACGTACATTTGCAACCCTTAAATAACCATTTTTTAACCTATTAACAATCAATTTTAATATTAAGCATGAAAAAAAGTTTTTTAATTTTTCTGTTCGGAATTGTCTTTTCATTAGCGGGTTTTGCTCAGCAAACTATTGTTAAGGGAAGTGTTTTGGACGGAACGACAGGAGAACCAATTCCTGATGTAACAATTACTATTGAAGAAACCGGACAAACCCAAAACACGGACGGTAAAGGTGAATTTAGTTTTACCCAAAACGTTCCTCTTGGCGAACAAGTCTTAAAGGTGGAAAAAGTAGGCTATGTTACAAAACGTTACCCAATCATTGTTAACGAAGGACAAACTGTTGACATTAGCGGGATGACATTAGACTATGATCAAAGTGATAAGGATGACCTTTTCATTATTTCAATTTCAGACGACAATTTGAATAGTGAAGATGATGGCCTTACGGACAACATTTCTGGTTTATTACAAGCCTCAAGGGATGTATTTCTTAATGCAGCAGCATTTGACTTTAGTGCCACATTTTTTAGGCCTAGAGGTTTAGACAATGCCAATGGTAAGGTTCTTATCAATGGTGTAGAAATGAACAAACAATTTAACGGAAGACCACAATGGGCAAATTGGGGAGGTTTAAATGACGTACAGCGTAACCGTGTGTTTACTATGGGTATGTCGCCTAACGATTACACCTTTGGTGACTTAGCAGGTACAAACAATATTATAATGCGTGCTTCTAAATATAGAAGAGGCGGACGTATTTCGTATGCATCAGCTAACCGTAGTTATACTGGCAGAGTCATGGCGAGTTATAGTTCTGGCCTTTTAGAAGGAGGTTGGTCGTATTCTGTTTTAGGTTCTCGACGTTATGGAGAAGAAGGTTTTAGAGATGGTACACTTTACGATGCCAACTCTCTTTTTGTTGCAGTTGAAAAGCAATTGAATGAAAACCATAGTTTAAACTTTACTGGTATTTATGCTCAGAATAGACGTGGTCGTTCTACAGCTATAACGCAAGAAGTATTTGAGTTGAAAGGACGTGAGTACAACCCTTTTTGGGGAGAGCTTAATGGTGAACAGCGTAATGCTAGAATGCGAGAAACCAATGAACCTATTTTAATGCTTAATCATTACTGGCAGATTTCAGATAAAGTTCGTTTGAATAATAACGTGGCTTATCAGTTTGGAGAAATTGCCAACAGTAGAATTGATAATGGTGGAACAAGACTGGTAGAATTTAATGGTGAAACCGCTTATATTGGTGGAGCTAGAAACCCAACGCCAGAATATTACCAAAATTTACCTAGCTTCTTTTTACAAGATGATAATCCTACGGCTTATGATTATCAACAAGCCTATTTAGCACAGCAAGCTTTTATTAATGATGGTCAGTTGGATTGGTACAGAATGTACGAAGCCAATGCAGCACTTAGAGCTGATGGTGGCAACTCACTATACGCTATACAATCTGATGTGGTAAAAGATCAACAGCTAACTTTCAATTCTATTTTAGATGCGGAGTTAACCGATAATATTAAATTAAACGCAGCGGTAAGTTATAGAAACTTAAAAAGTGAAAACTTTGCTCGTATGGAAGATCTTCTTGGAGGAACTGGCTATTTGGATGTAGACTTCTTTGCAGAGGAAGATGACAACTCAACAATCAGTGATGAGGTAGCAGCAAATCTTGCGCAAAGTGATGTTAGAAACCCTAACAGAATTGTTACTGAAGGTGATCGTTATAAATATAATTATGAGATGCATGCTGATGTTATTTCTGCATTTGCCCAAGCACAATTTAAGTATAACAAAGTAGATTTTTATGCTGGACTAAATGTTTCTCAAACAACTTACCAAAGAGTTGGTCTATATGAAAGTGGTTTCTTTCGAGGTGGAGGCAACGATGGTTCGTTTGGAGAAAGCGATAAATTAGACTTCTCTAATTATGGCATTAAGGGTGGATTCACTTATAAAGTCACTGGTAAGCATTTAATTGATGTTAATGCAAGTTACTTTACTAAGGCACCAAGCATTAGAAACTCTTTTGGTAACGCAAGACAATCCAATGCAAAAGTGATTGGCTTAGAAAGTGAAAAAATACAATCTGTAGATGTTAGTTATATATTTAGATCACCAATAGTAAAGGCTAGGGTTACTGGTTTTTATTCAGGGTTTAAAGATGGGTCAGACATCGGTTTTTATTTCACAGAAGATTTGGCTGGTTTGGGTGTAGATACAGGAGATGCTTTTGTACAGGAAATTATGACCAACATAGAAAGAAGACATGTTGGTGTAGAATTGGGTATAGAAGCACAAGTAACACCAACTATTAAATTAAAAGGTGCTGCTTCTATTGGACAGTTTACTTTTCAGAATGATCCTAATTTATATTTAACCAGTGTGGATTTCTTGAATAGAAGTGATATTGATCCTCAAGTGACCTTCGGTGATGGTACAACACAGTTAGATGGCTATCATGTTTCTGGTGGACCTGAGCGTGCATTTCAAATAGGGTTTGAATATAGAGATCCGGATTTTTGGAATGTTGGTGTAACAAGTAACTTCTTTTCTAATGCGTATTTAGATGTAAGTAACTTGGCAAGATCAGCTAACTTTACCTCGGATTTTGATGGAAACACATTTAACGATTATGATCCTGACCTTGCTAAAGAATTACTAAAGCAAGAGCAGTTTGATGATTATATGTTAGTTAACATCATTGGTGGTAAATCTTGGAAAATAAATGATTACTTTGTAGGGTTCTTTGCAACCATAAATAATGTATTTGACCAAGAGTATAAAACCGGTGGTTTTGAGCAATCGCGTTTAGCTAACTTTAGACGTGTCAGTGAAGATAAATCAAGAGATAACGGTCCTATATTTGGTCCTAGATATTTCTTTGGTAATGGTACTACATATTACTTTAACGTTTATGTAAGATTTTAATAAAAGCTATGTTAGAACAAAATAAAATACAAAAAATGAAAACTTTAAAAATTAATAAAATAATACTATTACTAATAGGCTTAGTAGTATTTAATGGCTGTGTTGAGGATGACGAATTTAGCACACCAGACACAACAATAAGCGAACCTAATATTCCTGATAGTGCTAAAGTACAGATTAGTGCATTAGCTGGTGAATTAGCTCAAGCGCAAGGAAACAGTTCTTTAGACTATTCTGATGAAGACACCACATATTCATATACATTTAATGAAAATGATTTGTTTATGGAAGGTTATGTTGTTTCAACAGATGAAGGTGGAAATTTCTTTGAGGAGATTATCATTCAAGATAATTTTGAAAACCCAACCATTGGCATAAAATTATTAATCGATGTAAATCCTTTATTTGTTCGTTATGAGCAAGGTAGAAAGGTTTATGTTAAATTAAATGGTCTTGCTGTCGGTATTACAAATGGTGTTTTAACTCTTGGGGCGCTAAATGGAAATGAGGTTGATAAAGTGCCATCTGCATCAGAAAATGATGTTATTTTTAGATCGGCAGAGAAGATGGACTTGGTCCCACTTCCTTTAGCTTTTACAGATTTTAGCGACGATAAAACAAATTTATTTATTCAGCTACAAGATGTGCAATTCAACAGAAATCAGGCTACCGGAGATAATCCACAGACATTTGCATCAGAAGAATCAGATCAATTTGATGGTGAGCGAACTTTAGAAAGTTGTGCAACTTCTGCATCTGTAATTTTTAGTACAAGTACCTTCGCAGATTTTAAAGGACTTACATTACCTTCCGGAAGAGGAAGTATGAGTGCTATTTTAACTAAGGATTTCTTTGGTGAAGTATTTAACGTTGTAGTAAACACTCCAGAAGATATCAACTTTGATAGCACAGACCGTTGCGACCCAGACTTTTTAGAATGTACAGGCGCTTCTGGTGGAGGTTCTGCAATTTTCGCGGAAGACTTTGAAGGTTTCGGAACTTACGATTCTGAAGGATGGGATAATATCAATATCAGTGGTACTGATACGGATTGGTTTATCAGTAGTTTTAGTGGTAACTTCTATTCTCGTATTTCTGCATTTAACTCAGATAATGACGAGGCTGATGTATGGTTGGTTACTCCTGCTATTAACATGGATGCTACTACAGGTGAAGAATTATCTTTTGATATACAAGCTAACTTTGATAACGGTACTAACTTAACAGCCTGGGTGTCTACAGATTATGCAGGTGACCCAACAACAGCAACATGGTCTATCTTAGACGCAACAATTCCTGTTGGTCCGGCAAGTACCTTTGGTAACTTTGAAACTGTTGGCCCAATCAATATTTCTTGTGTAGATGGTAACGCAGTTATCGGATTCTTCTATGAAGGTTCTGATCCTAGTGCGACGACAAGATATCATTTAGATAATGTTGTTGTTACTGGCAACTAAAATTAAATAATTTTATATTGAGCCACATCTTAAGAGTTTAAGGTGTGGCTTTTTATTTATAGATAAGCTCATGTTAGATCACTACTATATTTCCGTGTTTAACCACTACAAAAAGACCTTAGGCAAACGGAGTCTTACGTTGGCATTATTGTACATCAATTTGCTAGAGCTTTCTATTTTGTTCGCCTTAGCTGCTTTTTTTAAGGCCTTTGCCAGTCAGATGAGGGTCTTAACTATTGCTTCAACTAAATTCTGGATACTACTGGGTATCGTTTCCTTATTTATAATCTTTAAGAACTGGATGCGGTATAATGGAAAAAAAAGAAATGTTCTCAATGCTAAATTAAAAGCGAAGTCAATTTCTATATTCCTGCTTTGGTTTCTTCCTATAGGATGTTTACTAATTGCTTTTGTTTTACTACAGGTACAATAAAAAAAAGCTACCCAACTGGATAGCGTTTCTAAATTATATTTCTATTATAATCTTATTCTGATTTCTTCTCTTCAGAGCAACATGCTTTTTTACAATCTTTCATGCAAGCAGCTTTATCTTTTTTTGCATCACCTGTACAACATTCCATTTTACAGTCCGCTTTACACGTTTTCTCTTTTCCAAAATCATCTACTAATTTTAAATCTTTCACCTTGTAAATTTCAGCAACGCCAGTCACTGCATCTTCAAGGGATTTTGGTGTTACTTTAGCCTCATCAAACTCAACCATAGCCAAACGCTTATCAAAATCTACTTTTGCAGATTTTACTCCCTCCATTTTTGCCATCTTTTTCTCAATGGTCTTTGCGCAACCCATAGCGCAGGTCATACCATCGATACTAAATTCTACTTTGGCATAACTAGCATTAGGGTCTAGGGTTTTGGAAACATCTTTATTGGTAACTTCTACATCTACAGTCTTAACTTCTGGTTGAGTCTCATTTTTACATGATGTAAAAACCAAAGTCATAACTGCGATGATACATATACTCTTTAATGTGTTCATAGATTTAAACTATTAAATTTTGGCTAAAACTAATAAATATTGGTGTTTCTTACATAAGAATTAACGAATTTTGTGATTCTTTTACAAAGCCTTAGTATGAAAAACCCTAACGTTAAGTGGATTTATCTTATAATTCTTTCCATAATTTGGGGGAGCTCGTTCATATTAATTAAGAAATCTTTATTAGGACTGACTCCTTATCAGCTTGGTGCTTTGAGAACTATTATTACGGGAATAATCCTTTTGGCTTTCGGTTATTCTCAATTAAAAGACATCCCAAAATCTAAATGGAAATGGTTATGCATCTCAGGATTCTTAGGCTCTTTCTTTCCTGCTTTCTTCTTTGCGATTGCAGAAACAGAAATAGATAGTGCTGTGGCATCCATCTTAAATTCTCTCGTGCCATTAAACACCATATTATTGGGTTTTGCAGTCTTTAAAATCGCCTCAACAAAACGACAAGTTTTAGGTGTCATTATTGGTTTTATAGGTACTTCCATTTTAATTATGAAAGGATCTGAGCTCAACCCAAATCAAAACTATTTATATGCTGGTTTTGTGATTGCCTCTACTTTGATGTATGGTGCTAACGTAAATATTATAAAACGTTATTTACAGGATGTAAAACCTTTAGCAATCGCGGCTGGTAATTACATTTTTATTGTTATTCCTGCGTTAGTCATACTATTATTTACAGATTTCTTCTCATCTGAACGACTTAACAATCCTGATTTACCGAGTGCTTTATTGTATGTTATTATTTTATCTGTATTTGGTACCGCTTTAGCCAAAGTGGTCTTTAATAAATTGGTTCAGATTTCTACACCTGTTTTTGCATCCTCTGTTACGTATATTATGCCCCTTATAGCTTTAATCTGGGGACTTTTGGATGGTGAAGCTTTTAGCTTAATCCAAGCTATGGCTTCATTGTTAATCTTAGTTGGCGTGTATTTATCACATAAACGCAAAGCATAAAAAAACCGAAGCTTTCACTTCGGTTTTAATTTTATAAAAATTAAAGATTTTAATTAAAATCTTCTGCTGTTACGCCTTCATTTACTTTAATCTCAGTAACTTCTAAGTTAAGAACTTGAGGCCCTGTTGCTATTTTCCAAGTGTAAGGCATCATCACGCCATTTACTTCCTTGTAATTAGAATAATCTGTAACAGTGGTTACGGATTGCCCAGCAGTTTCGTTAGTTTCTTCTGCTCTTAATAGATAGCCTGTTTCAACGTCATAGTATCTAAATGACTCTTTACCGTCTTTAGTTACCTTTATTTTGTAAACATCAGTGCCATCAATAGTAGTTTTGCTATCTAAAGTTAAGGTAGATGATTCCATAAATAATTCTGGGAACAAACCTTTTGTGGACTTTCTAGACGCGATATCTTTTTCGTCCATAGGAATTTTTCTCCCTTGTTGTTCCATATATCCAGTTTCACCATCAAAATTTTGCTTCATTACAGTACCCATGCCTTCAACGATCATTTCCATAGAAAACTTATTCGGAGACATTTGCTTCAAAATTGCTGTAGGCTTAAATGGCGCTCCTTGAATGGTTACATCTGCAGTTGTTAAAGTAGAGTTTACACTTCTAAGGTTCTCTTCACCACCAACGGCATCTACATATGTCTTTACAACAGATTCTGCCGTTAAACCTTCTGGTAATGGTTTAGAATATACAGGCTTGTCCGTAGGTTTAGCATATTTGTCATAATACATGATTGGAATTCCTGTTTTTTCAAGATTCTCTAATACTTCACTTCCTTTACCTACTACAATTATACGCGCATTTTCTGTCTTGAAATGTTTATTTGCAACACGCATTACATCATCCTTAGTCACCGCATTTATTTTCTCTAAATAAGTGGTGTAGAAATCTTCTGGTAAGTCATTTAATTTAATGTTTAAAGCATAATTAGCAATTGTTTGCGGACGCTCTAATGCCAATACAAAATCACCTACATACTTAGCTTTTGCATTAGCTAGATCTTCAGAATCTACAGGCTCAGTTTTAATACGGTTGATTTCCTTAAGCGTTTCTACAACTGCGCTATCTGTAACTGCGTTTCTTACCGCAGCACCAGCTGTAAAACGAGAAGCGTTCCATCTGCTGGTTCCAATGCTAGAACGTGCACCATAGGTATAGCCGTGTTCTTCACGTAGATTCATGTTTAAATAACTACCGAAACCACCACCTAAAATCTTGTTGGCAATTAAAACTGAATGGTAATCCTCATCATTCATTTTAAAATCAACATTGTTCGTCAAAGAGATGTTAGATTGTACTGCGTTTGGCATATCCACAAAATTAATTTGTGTGTACTGAGCATTGTCTTTTGGCTCTGGAATAGTAATATCTACACCTGCTGATTTTCCCCATTTTCCAAAATGATTTTTAATTTGTCTTTCTACATTACCGATCTCAACATCACCAACAACAACTAAGTAAGCATTGTTAGGGTTAAAATACTTTTCGTAAAAAGCCAATACATCTCCAAACTCAATATTGTTAACAGTTTCTTCTGTAACAAATTCACCTCTTGGATGATTTGCCCCATAAGATAATGCGCCACCAACTCTACCAGCAACAGCATCTACGCTCTTTTCTTGAGACTTTAAGTTTTCAATAAGCTTCTCTTTCTCTTTTTCAAATTCCTCTTTAGTCAATAATGGATTAATTGCCGCATCAGCCATTAATTCAATGATTCTGTCAGAATATTTAGATAATGAACTTGCAAAAGCTCCTTGAGCACCAAAGCCTAAACTCGCTCCCAAGAAGTCAATTTCTTCATTAAATTCATCTTTAGGAATATTAGTTGTTCCATTACCTAACATGGCAGCGAGGATACTAGAGACACCTGCTTTTTCACCTTCCCTAATCGGTTTGTTATCTATGGTTAAAGAGTAAGATACTCTAGGTAATTTATGGTTTTCTACAACAAGGACCTCAATCCCGTTATCTAACTTAAACTCACCTGGCTTCTCTAATGTTATTTTAGGAGCTGGACCTGGCTCAGGTTGCTTAGATCTGTCTATTTGTGCATTTACACCTACTGCCATTAAAAACAATACAATAAATGCTGATATTTTAGTTTTCATGTTACTATTCATTTTTATTTTATTGATCATCTTTCTTAGGTAAATACTCTAGTATTAAACGCTGATTAGGATTTAAATACTTCTTGGCAACGTCTCTCATTTCTTCTCTGGTGATGGAACGATAGATATCAATTTCGTTATTGATTAAATTTACGTCATCATACAACATATAGTAACGTGCCAATGAATTGGCAATTCCTGCTACACTCGAGTTAGAGTTTACAAATTGATTTTCAAATTGATTTTGAAGCTTTTGATAATCGCGCTCAGAAATTAAATCTGTCTGAATCTTAGCGATTTCTTCATCCATTTCTGTAATTAAAGTATCTAATGACACATCACCTAGTGGCAAACCAAACAAAGCGTACATACCGTAATCTTCTTGGCTTATGTTTACTGCTTGTACTTGTAAAGCTTGCTTTTGCTCATCTACCATCTTCTTGTATAAGACTGAGCTTTTACCTCCGCTTAAATATTGAGAAATCATATTTAACACATAAGAATCCCTATCTTTAAAAGAAGGAGTTCTGTATGCTGCAATTACAGCAGGAATTTGAATATTAGGATCGTAAGCCTTATCTCTCATAGATTCAGTGATTGGCTCTTCTTTAGGGAAATTTCTTTCAATATCCTCACCTCTTGGAATTGGGCCAAAATAATCCTGAACCATTTTCTTTACCTCAGCTTTATCAATATCACCAGCAACTACTAAAACAGCGTTGTTTGGTACATAGTATTTTTTATTAAATGCTTGGAATTCTTCTAAGGTAGCAGCATCTAAATGCTCCATCTCACCAATCGTAGTCCCTTTATAAGGATGTACTTTGAACATGCGCTTTTTAATCTCAGCCAATATGTTTCCATAAGGTTGATTGTCTACACGAAGTCTTTTTTCTTCCTTTACTACTTCATTTTGCGTATCTACACCTATCTGATTGATAACTGGGTGTAAAAGACGCTCAGACTCCATCCAAAGACCTAGTTCTACACTATTAGAAGGAAATACTTCATAATAGTAAGTTCTGTCGTCAGTAGTGTTGGCGTTATTGCTTCCTCCATTAGAAGTTACAATGTTAAACCATTCTCCGCGTGGAATATTCTCCGTACCTTCAAATAAAAGATGTTCAAAAAAGTGAGCAAATCCTGTGCGTTCTGGATCTTCGTCTTTTGCACCAACATGGTACATTACAGATACTGTTACTACAGGAGCCGAATTATCTTGGTGCAAGATAACGTGCATACCATTATCTAAATCGTACTCTTCAAATTCTACCTGTTGCGCGTTGGAGTGAAAACCAACTAACAACAAGAGCGCTAGAGTAAAAAAGCTTTTTTTCATTATTAAATGTGTTTAGTGTTTAAATTGTTTTTAGTGTTTGTCTATGTTAAGTTTACATTGTTACACAAAGCCTTACAAAAATAAGGAATGATTCCACTTTTTAACATAATAAAGTATAAAAACTCTATTTAATCCCGTAAAATTCCAATTCATTTTATTGAGATATCAAAATCCTATTCCTAAAAGAGTTCAAAAAGCCTGAAAACGTTTGTAGATTAAGAATTTAGAATTATATTTGCATCCGCTTTCTGAGAAGGAAGCTTATAATTTTAAACAAATTAATAAAAACGTTACGCTATGTACGCAATTGTAGAGATAGCAGGGCAGCAATTTAAAGTTGCAAAAGACCAAAAAGTTTTTGTTAACCGTTTATCTACTGAAGAAGGTAAGAAAGTTTCTTTCGATAACGTTCTTTTAATAGGTGATGGTGACAAAACTACTTTAGGCGCCCCAGCTATAGACGGAGCACAAGTAAGTGCTAAAGTCTTAAAGCACCTTAAAGGTGACAAAGTAATCGTTTTCAAAAAGAAAAGACGTAAAGGTTACCGTGTTAAGAACGGTCATAGACAAGCCTTAACCGAAATCGTAATTGAAGGCATTACTGCTTCTGGAGCTAAGCCAGCTAAGAAAGCTGAAAAAGCTGCACCGAAGAAAGAAACAAAGAAAGCTGAACCTAAAGCTGCTGCTAAGACAGAAGCTAAGAAGGCAGCGCCAAAAGCTAAACCAGCTGCAAAGAAAGCAACAGGTAAAGCTGATGATTTAAAGAAAATTGAAGGTGTTGGACCAAAGGCTGCTGAAGCTATGGTTACTGCTGGATTAGATACTTTTGCGAAAGTAGCAAAAGCTAAGCCAGAAGACATTGAAGCAATTTTGGCTGAAGCAAGTTCTAGATTAGCACACTTAGTAGCTAATACATGGCCACAACAAGCTAAATTGGCTGCTAATGGAAAATGGGACGAGCTTAAAGAATTACAAGATAATTTAGACGGAGGAAGAAAATAAATTTTCATCCTTTAATATTAACAAAATAAAACCTTAAGACAATGGCTCATAAAAAAGGAGTTGGTAGTTCTAAAAACGGTAGAGAATCAGAATCGAAACGCTTAGGTGTTAAGATATTTGGTGGACAAGCTGCTGTTGCTGGAAACATCATCGTAAGACAAAGAGGTAATACACATCACCCAGGTGAAAATGTGTATCAAGGAAAAGACCACACTTTACACGCTAAAGTTGATGGCCTTGTACAATTTACTAAGAAGAAAGACAATAAGTCTTATGTTTCTATAGCACCATTTGAGGCTTAAGAAATAACTTCTTATTAGATATTTTAAAACCCTTTCTGGAAACAGAGAGGGTTTTTTATTACAATAATTTTTAAAGTTTTGTGTTTTTATAAAAACCAACCAATCTTTATGAAACGCTTAGTCCTCTTTTTAAGTCTACTATTTCTAGTACAAAGTTGTAAATCTTCATATGGTAAATCTGAATTACTTAAAGAAAATGAAACCCTAAAAGAGCGTATCAAAAAACTTGAAACTGCTGATACTGTAAATCGAGAAGCCGCCATAGAACTTAAAAAAATGAATGTGGTTTACAGAGGTGTATCAAATCCTATTTATATAACAAAACCAAATGCTATTTCTTTTGAAGCTACTGCACCAGGTTTAAGAAAAATAGATAGTCTAGGAAATTACAATCTAAATGTTGGAACAGGCAGAACCTTAGATATTACAATTAAATCTAAACTTAAAAATGGAGATTCCTTAACCGAAACAAAAACATTCAGAATTAAGGATATTTCTGCACCTATTGGCACTATAAATGGCATTGGTTGTGGTCGTGATTTTGAATTAAAAATGACAAAAAATGAACTGATGAAAGAAAGTTCAATTAGCATTAAAGTCGAAGATTTTATCTTTGACTGGTCTTTTAAGGTTAGACACTTTAAATTAAAAATAAACGATACTGAAATAATTCAAGTTAATGGCTCTATTTTAAATGCAGAAAAACTAAATGTTTTAGAAAAACTTAAAATCAATGACTCTGTTAAAATTTTTGACATTAGATGGTCTATAATTGGATCGAAAAGCACTTATTCTCTTAGAGCTCCTAGTCCTATTTTAATAAGAATTATTGAAGACAACTAAACAATTTCCATCTTCTTCAACAGAAAACTAGCATTCATATTTTGGCAAACACCTTTCTTTAGTTTGTAATCAAAAAAGAGTTCGTCGTTTTTAATTTCGGCATCAAAATAGTAGTTTTTTACGGCTACTAATTCGGCTTCGATTTCAGTAAGGCTTAGATCGTGTGTGGCGATAATTCCCGTGGCATTTTGTTTTACCAACTTTTCTACAAACTTTCTTGAGCCAATGGCTTTGTCTGTACTATTTGTTCCTTTTAAAATTTCATCTAAAATCACAAAATAGTTCTTGTCTTTAGCAATCGTATCTACTATAAATTTTAATCGTGTTAACTCACTAAAGAAGTACGAACTATCATCCGTTAAGGAATCCGTAGTGCGCATGCTCGTAATAAGTTTAATCGGCTTGTATTTACTTTCTTTTGCACAAACAGGCAATCCTACATTTGCCATTACGATATGTAGCGCAACCGTTCTAAGAAAGGTGCTCTTGCCGGCCATATTTGCTCCAGTAACAATGAAAAATTGCTCTTCCTGCAACTCTAAATCACTATCAATACGCTTTTCAGGATTTAACAATGGATGTCCTAAATCTTTAGCGTTAATGGTTATACTTTCTGAACTAATTTCAGGATAGGTGAAGCCTTGATGATTAAAAGCATAGTTTCCTAAAGTATTATAGGCATCAAAAAACGTGACGACATCAAACCAATCTTCTACTTTATCAGCATAGTGACTTATCCATTGCTCTACATGATAGGTTTGCCTTATGTCCCAAAGCAAATAACCATTACCAAAAATGGCAGAAATAAAATTGTTTCTATTATCTAATGCATCTAAAGCTTTTGAAAATTTTGAAAATATCTGAGAGGCTTTCAACCCTTCGGACTGTATTTTTTCTTGTTTTTGCTTTAGTAAATCCGACTGAAATTCTTTTTGTTCAATCTGATTGAGCAATAGTGCATATTGCCTAAACGTGTCTTTGGTGCGTTCGGTGTTTTGGACCACCGTGTTTATTTTCTTTAAAAATCGCCCTGTAATTGCCAAACCTAAAAGCAACCAGTAACCCACATGTTCTATTGGGATAACTTCGGTGATACCTAAGACCAAAATTGCTAAAGAAGCTACACTAAAAGCGATAGTAAACCAGTAAATGGTAGAGTTTAAAAAAGGCTCGTAGTCTTTCAACCATGTAATGATAGATTTTGCTGAATATTCTACCTCTACACCTTGCGCCACACCAGAATAGTATTGTCGCCATTCTGACTCCTCGGCCAATTCCTTTATGGCGTGTTGCCTAGTTTTAATATTGGAAATGTCATTTGCCAATAAACAGCTTACAAGCGATTTAGTTCCTTCTTTTATGGTTGTTCTATCTATAAACTGAAAGAAAGAGCCTCTCCCAAATAAATCGATATCTAAACTATAATAATGCTTGGGATTTTGAAACATTTTGCCGTCTGCCCTAGCGTGAAAATCACCTGCAGAAATTTTAATTTCGTCTTCATTTATAATTGCGAGACGTTTATGTAGTGCTCGCTGTGCTTTTAAATCTGTATATCTAGACAGTAAAAATAAAAAGATGGCTGAGCCCAAAGCTGCAATTACTATAGCTATTTGCCACTTCTGAAACAACATATAAACTCCGAATGCTGTTAATCCGAAAACCAAAAGTCTAAGTGTGCTAAACAAGCCCATCTGTTTATAAATGCGTTTTGATTCTGCTTTGTGCTTCTCTGACTGAGTCTTATAAAATTGGTTTGGATTTTGCATTTAAGATTGGGTTCAAAATAAAATCCCAAGATAAGATTTTACCTTGGGAGTTCATATTTTTTCAAGATCACTAACTTTCGGCAGACAGTTTCGCTTTGGCATTGCTCAGTTTAGTCCGACAGTTCTGAACGATATTATTTTTTCACAGTAGCGGAAAGATACTCTCGGTTCATACGTGCAATATTTTCCAAGGAAATTCCTTTAGGACACTCTACTTCACAAGCTCCGGTATTGGTACAGTTACCAAAACCTTCTTCGTCCATTTGCTTTACCATGTTCAACACACGATCTGTTGCTTCTATACGACCTTGAGGTAACAATGCAAATTGAGAAACCTTAGCGCCAACAAATAGCATTGCCGAAGCATTTTTACAAGCTGCCACACATGCACCACATCCAATGCAGGTTGCAGCACTAAAGGCATCGTCCGCATCGTGTTTGTTAACAGGAATCGCATTGGCATCAATTGTATTACCAGAGGTATTAACAGAAATAAATCCTCCTGCATGCTGTACTTTATCAAAAGAGCTTCTATCTACAATAAGATCCTTTATCACAGGAAATGCCGTAGCTCTAAATGGTTCAATGGTTATCGTGTCACCATCGTTAAAAGACCTCATGTGTAACTGACACGTGGTAATATATCTGTCAGGACCGTGAGGTCGACCATTAATAAATAGTGAGCAGGAGCCACAAATACCTTCTCTACAGTCGTGATCGAATGCAACTGGTGTTTCGCCCTTGGTAATTAGTTCGTTATTTAACACATCTAACATTTCAAGGAAAGACATATCTGGCGATACATCATTGATTTTATAATCAACCATTTTTCCTTTGTCATTAGCGTTATTTTGACGCCATATTTTGAGTGTAAGATTCATATTATCCTCTTATTTATAACTTCTTTCTTTAACCTCTATATTTTCATACTGCAAGTCTTCTTTATGAAGTACTGCATCTTTTGGTTCTCCTTTATATTCCCAAGCTGATACGTATTGAAATTCTTTTCTACGCATCGCTTCTCCTTCTTCAGTTTGGTATTCTTCCCTAAAATGTCCTCCAGCAGACTCTTCGCGTTGCAATGCATCCTTAGCAAATAACTCACCTAATTCTAAGAAATCTGCAACACGACCCGCTTTTGCCAATTCCTCATTAAATTCATCGGCTGTTCCTGGTACAAGAACATCTTTCCAGAATTCTTCTCTTAGTTGAGAAATTTCTGTTATTGCCGATTTTAAATCTTCGGCATTACGTGCCATTCCACATTTATTCCACATAATCTTTCCTAAACGTTTGTGGAAATGATCTACAGAATGTTTACCGTTATTATTTATGAGATGGTTTATATTGTCCTCAACTCTTTTTTGAGCGTCATCAAATTCTTTGGTATCGGTTGGAATTTCACCAGTTCTAATATCATTAGACAGGTAGTCACCAATAGTATAAGGTAATACAAAATAACCGTCTGCCAATCCTTGCATTAACGCTGAAGCACCAAGTCTGTTGGCTCCGTGATCAGAGAAATTAGCTTCACCAATACAATACAATCCTGGTATAGTAGTCTGTAAGTTATAATCTACCCAAAGTCCTCCCATTGTGTAATGTACAGCAGGATAAATCATCATTGGCGTCTCATACGGATTCTGATCTACAATTTTCTCGTACATCTGAAATAAATTTCCATACTTTTTCCTTACAACTTCCTGACCTAACTTCTTTACCAGAGCATCATCATTTTCATCCAAACCTTTAACGTGTGCTTGCTCTTTTCCATAACGCATAAATGCTGAAGCAAAATCTAAATAAACAGCTTCACCAGTTTTATTTACACCATAACCAGCATCACAACGCTCCTTTGCAGCACGCGATGCAACATCACGAGGCACAAGGTTTCCAAAGGCAGGATAACGACGCTCTAAATAGTAATCTCTATCGTCTTCAGCTAATTCGGTAGGTTTTAATTTCCCTTCTCTAATAGCTTCAGCATCTTCTTTCTTTTTTGGTACCCAAATTCGTCCGTCATTACGAAGTGATTCAGACATCAAAGTTAATTTAGACTGATGTTCTCCAGAAACCGGAATACAAGTTGGGTGGATCTGAGTATAACAAGGGTTGGCGAAGTAAGCTCCCCTTTTGTGAGCTTTCCAAGCTGCGGTTACGTTACTTCCCATCGCATTAGTTGAAAGGAAAAATACATTTCCGTAACCTCCTGTTCCCAAAACTACAGCATGAGCCGAATGTCTTTCAATTTTACCAGACACCAAATCGCGGGCAATTATCCCTCTTGCTTTTCCGTCAACCATAACCACATCCAACATTTCGTGGCGATTGTACATTTTAATTTTACCTCGACCAATCTGACGATTCATTGCAGAATAGGCGCCCAACAATAACTGCTGACCAGTTTGTCCTGCCGCATAAAATGTACGCGATACCAGTACACCACCAAACGAACGGTTATCCAATAACCCACCATATTCACGGGCAAAAGGCACACCTTGAGCCACACATTGGTCAATAATATTTGCAGAAACCTCAGCTAAGCGATACACGTTTGCCTCTCTAGAACGATAATCACCACCTTTTACGGTATCGTAAAATAAACGGTAGGTTGAATCTCCATCTCCTTGATAATTCTTTGCTGCGTTAATTCCACCTTGAGCTGCAATTGAGTGCGCACGACGTGGAGAATCTTGAAAGCAAAATGCTTTAACATTGTAACCCAATTCCGCTAACGTTGCAGCAGCAGAGCCACCGGCTAAACCTGTTCCAACTACTATAACATCAATGTTACGTTTGTTTGCAGGATTAACGAGGTTGATGTTGTTTTTATGATTGGTCCACTTTTCTGAAAGTGGGCCTTTTGGTATTTTAGAATCTAAAGCCATATCAGCTATTATTTTAGTGGTTAAAATGATGGTACAATGCAATGAAAATAAAACCTAATGGCAATCCAATTGCATACACCTGAGCTAAGCCTTTCATACTTTTCTTATAGATGCTATTTGCACCAATAGATTGAAAAGCTGAACTAAATCCATGTAATAAATGTAAACTCAATAACACAAAAGCTAATACATAGGCTCCGACACGCAATGGGTTTTCAAATTTGTGTACGAGTTCTTCATAATATCTAAAGCCACTATTTACATTATCTGGATCTAACAGACCGCTCATATCGCCTTTAAAATATTTAATGTTAATTTCTGGAGCCCAAAAATCTATAAAATGCAATACCAAGAACGCTAGTATAACCGCTCCAGAGAGTAGCATGTTTCTACTCATCCAAGTAGAATTAGCATTCCCGTTATTTCTTTTGTAACTCTTTTGTCTGGCTTTATTGTTTTTATACTCTAAAACAAATCCCATAATAAAGTGAAAAATAACACCGAAAATTAAAATAGGTTGTAAAACGAATTGCACAGCCCAAAACGTCCCCATAAAGTGAGAAGCTTCATTAAAAAGATCTTCACTGAAGACAGACAGAATATTAATTGCAAAATGTTGAAGTAAAAAAATCATTAGGAAGAGTGCCGAAAGTGCCATGGCAAACTTTCTTCCAATCGTAGAATTTAGAATTCCGCTCATTATAATTTTAGTTAACTAATTAGAGTTACAAAGATACAGCGCAAACGGGTTATTCCCAACTGCGCTATAGTATAATTAATTATTTAGAATGATTTTAATCTAAAAATTGAATCTTGGGTTAACAATGGAATTGTAAATAGAACCAAACTGATAACTAAATCCAACACTTACAAAATAATTATAACCCGATTGTAGTTGCTGTTGCTGCAATAATAACTCCTCCAAAGATACATCTCCAGCAGGAAGGTTGATTTGGTCTCTGGTAATTCGATAATTACCACTTACATTAAAATTAAAGCCTTTAAAAACTCTAATATTTGCACCTAGAAAAAAACCATAGGACTTTAAACTTGTATCATGCAAAAATTGATTGAAAGACGCTTCAGCATTTATATTTCCCCATTCCTGTCTAAAACTAGTTCCAAGTAATAATGAATGCTGAAAAAGTGTTTCTTCCTCTTCAGCAAATACAGAACGTTCTATATAGTCATTGTAAACTAACCCATTTCGATACGATAAGATCAACTGCTTTTTTGCAGATTCTGAATATTTAAAGAAATTATATTCTATTGCGGGCCTTAATCTCCAAAACAGTTCATAATTACTAAATGTAGACGTCCCTATACTACCAAAAACACCAGCAGACCAATGTTCAGTAATACTTACTACATCACTAACGTTTAAGTTCTTGCTATTGTTAATAGCGACGATATCATCACCATCAAATGTAAATGTAGATTTGTTTTCGCTAAACCCTAGTCTAAAAGAAAACTTGTTCTTTGCTGTAACACGTCTTGCCGAAACACTAAAGTTTAAATTACTGGAATTATTAGTTTCCTGACCATTAAAAAACCCTCTGGCACCAAGCCTGAATACCCAATAATTCCAAGGGTCTTTTTCCTCAACTTTTTCTTCTTCATTTTCTGGCGTTGGTACATTGATTGTGACCTCATCTGTAGTACCTTTTGCAATCCAAAAGCGCACCAAGCCAAGCTTTAGGTTTTCTAAAATCTTTCGTCTTTCATCATCTCGCGTCATATTGGAGTCTGTAGAAAAACTGAGTTTATAATTAATGGCTTCAAATTCTTTTTTTCCAATAAACTCAACATCATAACTTCTTCCACCACTACCATTGCGCTGTGTCACAAAAAATAAGTGCACATCACTAAGTCCTTGATCTCTTACAAACTGAACATTACCTAAGTTCTGCCTTAAATAAGTCTGATCACAAACGTTACAATCTAAAAAAATTTTAAGTTGCTCAGTAGAATCGTTCTGTGCGGTTAGGTTAAAAAATAAAAATAGTGATACTAATAAAGTGGAGGACTTTAGCATTATTTAGCGATGGTTTAGTTTAGTTTCGGCAAATTTACCTCGAACTTTAACGTTACACCCACGCTTTTAGTTCAGTTTAACATTAAGGTTCTCTAATTTGTAATCATTCTAAAGTCTTTAACGTTTAGTCTTTTATTTTATCTCCAACTTGGTTTTCGCATTATCTATTTGTAACGTATATAAGCCTTTTGGTAAATAATATTTCCCATTTCCAGCTTTTGAAATATCTACACTTGTATTTTCTTTCATTAAGGCTTTTTTGCCTTTTTCTGTGAGTTCTAGATTGTAGTCCACATAGTTGAATCCCTTGTCAGCATCAACTGTCATGCTATTGAGCTCTGTTCCTTTTTCAGACAAAATTTGAATGGTTTTTTTACCTGATGCATTGCTATAAAATTGAATGGTTTTCTCTGGCTCGTAAGCATCTGACCATTGGCTAAACGAACTTCCCCAACGTCTTGAAGAACGAACAGGGCTTAATTCAAAAATGGTAATCACCTTCGATTGCATATCTGAATCCAGTTGCTGTAATCCTGAAATATCCGCTTTATAAATACTGCGTCCATGTGTACCCAACAATAAATCCTTGGCTTCAGGTTGAACAACCATATCGTGAACAGCGACATTTGGTAATCCTTTTGAAAACACTTCCCAAGATTGTCCCATATTAAATGACACATAAGCTCCGTTATCTGTTCCTAAGTACAGCATATTTTCATTCTTTGGGTCTTCCTTAATCACATTGACTGGAGAAGCCGGAATGTTTCCACTTATGTCTTTCCAGGTCTGTCCGTAATCATCGCTCATATACGCATATACTTTAAAGTCATCCCATCGGTAACCATTTAAAGTAACGTACACACGTTCCTTTTTGTGTTGTGAAGCAACGACTCTGCTCACCCATAAATCTTTTGGAAAGGAATTAGAAATTTTTGTCCAACTACCTCCTGCATTTTTGGTGACACTTACAACTCCATCGTCACTTCCTGCGTAAATCAACCCAAATTGAAATGGACTTTCAGAAATTGTTGTTAAGGTACCATAAGCCACATTTCCTTTTTTACCTCCGTTGGTTAAATCGTCACTTATGGCTTCCCAATCGTTACCTTGATTCATAGATCGCATCAACTTGTTGCCTCCCAAATACAAAATATCTTGATTGTGAGGTGAGAGCAAAATTGGTGTTTGCCAATTAAAGCGATACGGATTTTCACCTAAGGTATGTTTTGGCTGAATGTATTTACGTTCACCTGTTTCACGATTGATTCTAAAGTAATTTCCGAACTGGTAACCTGTATAGACAATATCCGAATTTCTATTATCTATCTGAATTTGCATACCATCTCCTCCCATGATGCCTTCCCAAGGATATTGACCTCTTTGATGCCAGCTTTTATCCTCTCTTGCGTTATGGGCTCCGACCCAAACACCATTATCTTGCAAACCTCCATAGACATTGTACGGTTGTTCATTGTCAACATTGATGGCATAAAACTGACCCACGGATGGAGAATTCAGCTTTATCCAACTTTCACCATCATCATAACTCATATTCAATCCACCATCATTGCCATTGATAAGATGACCTTGCATTTTAGGGTTGACCCAAAGTGCCTGGTGATCTGCATGCACATTTTCACGACCTATTGATGTAAAACTTTTTCCCGCATCCTTAGATTTCAAAATAGGAACTCCCATAATGTAGATACCGTCCTTATCTTGTGGATCTACTCTAATTTCACCAAAATAATAACCATAACTGTAATAGAGTCCATCGATATAGTCTTCATGTGTTTTTTTCCATGATTTACCACCATCTGTACTTTTATAAACCTCTGCTCCAATCACAGGAGTATCAAACAACATAGCGTTGGCGTCTTCTAAATACTTAGCTAAATCTATAGGCTTCACATTGCCTGAGCGCACCATTTGCTTTACGTTCTCGGCTCTGTATTTTTCCTGAAAACCATTGGTCTTTAAAAAAGCGTTTAATTTTTTGTCCTCTAATGCTAAAAAATCTTCAGTGGACATGGTCTTAAAATCATCTTTTGTTAAGCCTCTTTCGGTTGCTGAGCTTGTCGAAGCATCATCGTCTTCTCTGTGGAATTGACTGTCGTGCAACGCATAAATAGTGTTTTCATCATACACGGCAAGTCCAATTCTACCCACACCTTCACCTGTTGGAAATCCACTATTTTCAGTAGAGATTTTCTCCCAAGTATCACCACCATCTGTACTTTTATAAATGGCTGAATTATTTCCGCTTCCTGTAAAATTCCAAGCTTTACGATCTCTTGTCCAAGAGGCTGCAAACATCACATCAAAATTATCTGGTGCGTGTTGCACGTCAATGATACCGCTCATGTTATCTACAAACAAGGTTTTATTCCAGGTTTGTCCTCCATCAGTCGTTTTGTAAATGCCACGCTCTTCGTTAGGTGAATACAGATGACCCGTGACACCAATAATCACTTCATCTGGATTATTTGGGTTAAGCAGAATTCGACCGATATGATGCGAGTCGTCTAGCCCAAGATGTTCCCAGGTTTTACCGTTATCAGACGATTTCAAAATACCAATACCTGCGTAGCTCGATCGCGAACTGTTGTTTTCACCTGTACCGACCCAAATGGTTCTGTTTTTCCAATCGACGGCAATATCACCTACATTTTGTGTGGCAGCATTATCTAAAATTGGAGTGAACGTTGTACCGTTGTTAGTGGTATGCCAAACTCCACCTGACGCATAACCGACATAAAACTCAGAAGGCCTCTCTGGATTCACATCCACATCTACCACTCGACCGCTCATAATGGTTGGTCCAATATTTTCAAAAGGGACGTTTTTTACCAATGACGATTGGGTCATCTTCTGCTTTTGCTCTAAAGCCTGTTTTACGGTTTCGGCAGACGTTGACGGTTGCTGAGCACTTACAAAAAGTGAGCTCACAAAAAATACAATGGAAAGGAATTTTGTGTTTGACATGTTGGTTAGTTTTAAAGTGTACGAAAATTAACCAATCTTCATTCGTCCTCAAAATTTAATAACAAAGTTTAACAGATTATCACAAGTTGCTTTGGCTTGCGTTTTTGTTTGTTTATTTTTGAAACTCAATAAAACTTTCACGTGTTCGCAAGGATGATTATGCATTTATGTCGCAACGTGAAAAACTCAAAATTTTCTTATTATGAAATACGACCCAATAGACTCACAACTCTTTATAAAAAACCGTAAAAACTTTGCCAAATATATGCAACCAAGCAGTTTGGCGATATTCAATTCCAATGACATTTATCCGACAGGTGCAGACAGTACCTTACCATTTGCACAACATCGCGATATCTTTTATCTCAGTGGTGTGGATCAGGAAGAAAGTGTATTGGTCATTTTTCCAGATTGCCCAAAAGAGAAACATCGTGAGGTGTTATTTCTTAAAGAAACCAACGAGCACATTGCAGTTTGGGAAGGTGAAAAACTCACTAAGGAAAAAGCCTTTGAAACCTCAGGCATTAAAACCGTGTATTGGTTAAAGGATATGGAAAAAGTGTTGTTTGAACTCATGACACAATGCGATACCGTTTATCTCAACACCAACGAACATTATAGAGCAAGCGTAGAAACCGAAACACGTGAAGCGCGTTTTGCGAAGAAATTAAAAGACAAATATCCTGCGCATAGTGTGGCCAAGAGTAATCCTATTTTGCAACGTCTGCGTTCTGTAAAAGACCCGATTGAAATTGACTTAATGCAACAGGCTTGCGATATTACCGAAAAAGCTTTCCGTCGTATTTTAAAATTCACAAAACCTGGCGTTTGGGAATATAATCTTGAGGCCGAATTTATGCACGAGTTCCTCAACAACCGTTCTAAAGGTTTTGCCTATACTCCGATTATCGCATCGGGAAACAATGCCAACGTGTTACATTATATTGAAAACAACCAACAATGTAAAGCAGGCGATTTAATTTTGATTGATGCTGGTGCAGAATACGCTAACTATTCTAGTGATATGAGCCGTACGATTCCCGTTTCAGGGAAATTCACCGACAGACAAAAAGAAGTGTATAACGCAGTCAATCGTGTAAAAGACGAAGCCACTAAAATGCTCGTGCCAGGAACATATTGGGAGCAATACCATGTAGAAGTTGGTAAACTGATGACTTCAGAACTTTTAGGTTTAGGTTTATTGGATAAAGCGGATGTACAAAACGAAAACCCAGACTGGCCAGCGTACAAAAAGTACTTTATGCACGGCACATCTCACCACATTGGTTTAGATACACACGATTATGGTTTACTCCACGAACCCATGCAAGCCAATATGGTCTTTACCGTTGAGCCTGGTATCTATATCCCAGACGAAGGTTTTGGGATTCGTTTAGAAGATGATGTCGTTATCCAAGAAAACGGAGAACCTTTTAACTTGATGCGTAATATTCCTATTGAAGTTGAGGAGATTGAGGAGATTATGAATTCTTAATAGTAAATTATTTAAAAAGTACATAAAATGAGTGAGTCAGAATTATTATCAATTATTACTAATTATTTTGAAAAAAACATCTTTGACAACCATAAAATCAATGCCTTAAAGACTCACTCAAAACTTAAATCATATAAGATAAATCCTATTATCGTAAAATACTTATCTAAAGTCTTAGAAGACAATTTTACAGCGATTGGTATTGCCAAAGCCTTATATTACCCTAGAATTTTAGGGACATCAATTAATACTTCTTTTGGAACAAGAATTCAGAATATGTTTGTCGAACTTGAATTAGCTCAAGGTTCTTTAATCAAAGGAATGGATATCGAATTTATTGATAAAATTGACAATAGAAAAAAATGGTGTCAATTAAAATCTGGCCCAAATACTATAAATTCAGAAGATGTAAAACCATTACTTCGAAAATTTTCAACGGTAACTAACTTAGCTAGAACAAATTCAATGAACCTTAACAACTCTGATTTAATTTTAGGAGTATTATATGGTGAGGAAGACCAATTGAGTCAACATTATAAAAGAATTGACACACAATTCCCTGTTATCATTGGTAAAGAATTTTGGCATAGAATCACAGGATTCTCAAATTTCTACAACTCCCTTGTTTCTAATCTAGATGAAATGATTTTAAGCCTAAATACTGAAGATTTTTTCAAGAAAGGCTACATGGCTTTAGCTAAAGAAATAGAATCCTCAGACTTATTTGATTTGGAATAAAATTTATTCAAAAATTTAACGATTGAATATCCTATTTCTAAACCTAAATTACAAGGTACTGCATTTCCTATTTGTTTGTACTGTTGTGAAACAGAACCCATAAATTTCCATTCATCAGGGAATGTTTGGATTCTTGCATATTCACGAACGGTAAAAGGTCTTGTTTCATCTGGATGACAGCGTTCAGTCTGTTTTTGGGCTGGACTACAAGTTAATGTTAAACTTGGCTCATCCCAACCAATTCTTCTCGCCATACCTGTTTTCCCACCACCTAAATAAAAACTTTTGCCCATAAATTCTTTCTGAACATCTAATGGTAAATCTCTCCAATACCCTTTTGGAGGTACTAAATCTAAAACTTCTTTTTTATGTTGAGGATATTTTGAACCTTCAGATTTTGGAACATCTGAATCATATAAGTCACCTTTCTTTAAAGCATCAACAAGATTATATATTTTGTTATATGGTTTTGGATATTCATAATTGATATCAACATCCTTTCTAACTCCAACTAAAATTAATCGCTCACGTTTTTGTGGAACATTATAATTAATTGCTTTTAAAACTTGGACAGGAACAACATTATAACCTATTTCATCAAGAATAGATATCATCCCTTGGAGTGTTTTCCCTTTTTCATGAGACAACAAGCCTTTTACATTTTCACCAATACAAATAGGAGGTTTAACTTCATTTACAACTCTGGCAAATTCATAAAAAAGTGTACCTCGTGCATCTTCTAAACCCAATTTTTTTCCAGCATAACTAAAGGCCTGACATGGAAAACCACCCGTTACTACATTTACTTCTCCTTTATACTTTTCAAAATTAAAATTCTTTATATCACCTTCTAAAACATTCCAATTTGGTCTATTTTCTCGAAGTGTTTGACAAGCCCATTTATCGATTTCATTCAATGCAACACATTTAATTCCTGCTTTTTCAAGACCAATAGCAAGACCACCTGCTCCTGCAAATAATTCTAATACTTTGTATTGCTTTAAAGGTTCTTCAAAATTATCCGTAGTTTCTTCAATTTCATCATCAAACAATCCAATTAAAGAATCAATTTCAGCTTTCTTATAAATTCTATAATCGCTAATAGGCTCTCTAACTGCAATTAATTTTTCATCTCTATCCCATCTTCTGAGAGTTTCTTTACTTTTTCCAAGTTTTTCTGCAGCTTCTGAAAGCGAATAATAATCATTTATAACCATGTTACACAACCTTATACATTGGTTACAAATTTAAAAGTATTTTTTTAATAAAAAAGGTATGCTTGATAAATTATTTTAATTATAAAATAACCAAAAAAACCGCTCCAAAAAAATCTCAGTATATAAATTCTCAACCTGCCAAGAAAATATAGTACAATTTTAACTATACCACCTCAACCTCACCCTCAAAAACATAACGCTGTAACTTCTGCAAGGTTTCCAATCGATCACTAGTGTTTACCAAAAGCGAAATGTTATTGTTACTACCACCATAAGCAATCATACGCACATTAACATCTTGTAGCACTTGGAACAATTCTGGTGTATCAGGATGGTAAATAATGTGGTGACCAACCAGGCAAACGATACTCATATAATCGTCAATTTCTACCGTGGCGAATTTTTCGAGTTCTTCAATAATGGCATCCAAATGTGTGGTGTCGTCTATGGTCAGCGAGACTGCGATTTCCGACGTTGTAATCATGTCTATGGACGTTTCGTATTTTTCAAAAACTTCAAACACCTTCTTTAAAAAACCATGCGCCAATAGCATGCGTACCGACTTTATTTTTATGGCTGTAATACCATCTTTAGCGGCAATGGCCTTAATGCCTTCGCCATGCACTTGGTTAGTGATTAACGTGCCGTGTGCATTTGGAGCCATCGTGTTTTTTAGTCGTAATGGAATATCTACACTTCGCACTGGCATTACGGTCTGTGGGTGCAAAATCTTAGCACCAAAATAGGCCAACTCCGCAGCTTCATCATACGATAAATGTGATAGCGCTGTGGTGTCGTTAACGTAACGTGGATCGTTATTGTGAAAACCGTCAATGTCTGTCCAGATTTGAACTTCCTCGGCCTCAATCGCTGCTCCGATAATGGTAGCTGTATAATCGCTTCCGCCACGTTGCAAGTTGGTGATTTGTCCTTCGGCATCTAAACAGATAAAACCTTGCGTGATATAAATATCGGTTTCCGGTCTTTGGGCAATGAGACGTTCTAAATTTTGCTTTATGTAGAAATTGTCGGGTTCGTTGGTTCTATCGATACGCATAAATTCCAAAGCAGGCAATAAACTCGCTTTTAGACCCTCTTGCTGCAACAGTCTGCTGAACATGAATGTGGAAAGCAATTCGCCATTGGCCACAATCCTATTGTACAATTGGATGGAATAGTTTTGATTAACAAAACCCAATAACGATTCAAAAATTGAATTGACATAAGCAGTAACTTCGTTGTGCAAGTTCTTATCTGAAATTAAATCGTTTAAGGTAGATTTATAATTCTGATGCAACTGGTTAATATGCTTTGTGGCTTGTGAAAATTCCTTAGCTTTAATTAATTCTGAAATCTCTACCAAAGCATTCGTTGTCCCAGACATCGCAGAAAGTACCACAATCTTTTTACCTTCTGAATTTATAATGTCTTTTACGTGGTTCATGTTTATAACTGTACCAACCGAAGTGCCTCCAAATTTATAAACTAACATAGTGTTTCAATTTTAGGCTGCAAAGGTAAAAGCGCAACACGCTATCACATAAAAAATATAAAAATTAGTTGAATTTTTTACAGAATGTTAATTATATAACAAATCATTTACGGTGGACGAAGAGCCGCTCAACACTTTCCTTAGTAGAAATTTCCTCCGCATGCCAAGAAAACGTAGTCTTGGAGCCTTTTTCCCAGATGCATTCAAAATCCTTTGGTGCGTTGTACTCGCTGATAAAAACTTGATGTCCAGCTTCACTTTGTTTTCGGCACCAATCCCAAAATAAATCATGGTTAAATTTGTCGCGATACTTGGTTGTAGCGGCATAAGGCGGATCGCAATAAACGATGCTGTTTTCAGGAATGTCTAAATTTAGATAAGACTGATTCGAAAGAATCACACCATCCAATTTTGGGACTTGTTTGGTAATATTTCGGTAATGCTCAGACCAATAATCGCGCTTACCTTGTTTATCACGACGGTAACCTGCAAACCATTTACCACCAAACGAATTAAATCCTACATAGCCCACTAAATGTTTTGGGTATTGATCTTGGTTGTATTTAATGTGTTTGTATTCGGCTTCACTGACCGATTTTGGTGGATCCCAATGGTCATAAATCAAGGCTTGCCACATGGCCATGAGTTCTTCATGCTGGTCATTGGCAATACGAATCCCATCAACCTTGTCTATCATATTCATGCCACCAGCAAAAGGTTCGAGATATGGTTGGTTGGGTTGTCTATCTTTGAGAATAATAGGTAGTAAATGTTTGGCAAAACGTGCCTTGCTTCCCATGTACTTCATTTACGACTGCTTTTTGGTGTTTTTGAATACATTAGCCACCAAAAATACCAATAGTGCTGGCAATACCCAACCTAAGCTATATTTAGCAAACGGAATATAACTTGTAAGTTCTGCTAAACCTTCCGACGGACTTAAAAAACCAATCACATCTGGAATACTGAACAAAAAGGTTACTAAAACTACAGCTCTAAATACCAAACTCGTCGCGATTTTTTCTGGCAATACATTCAATAAAATCAACACAATAGTAATCGGATAAATAAATAACAATACAGGGACGGCGACCACGATAATAGAATTAAAATCCAGTTGACCGATAGCTACTCCGAGAATACAACCAATCAGCGCTGTAACGACAAAAACCGTATTTGAGTTGTTAAACAAACCTCTAAAATAATCGGCTGTACCTGCAATGATACCAACCGCTGTTGTAAAGCACGCTAATGAGATAAGGATGCTCAACACCGTATTCCCAAATTCTCCCAAGGATTTTATGCTGATATCGCGTAGTAAATTAGCGCGTTGCATGTCGCTGCTTAATTCCGCATTGACATCAATGGCGGAACTGTAATAAGCACCAACTGAAATCAATCCTGCGTAAATGATAAAGAGTCCAAAACCAGCAATAAAACCCGATTTTCGGATTAAGGTACGTTTAGAGCTGTATTGCTCCACTTCCATATTCTTAAAGTTAAGCGATACAATAATCACTGCTCCAACCACAACGGCTCCAATGGCATCAAAGGTTTGGTAACCTTCGAGAATTCCTGAAACCAGTGGTGCTTCAAATTGTGCAATTCCTGTTGTAAATTCTGAAGAAAACAAACCAATGCTAATGACTGCCAAAAGCATCAATACGATAAATGGTGTCAAAAATTTTCCGATAAGATTTAATATTTTTGAACGGTTCAATACAAAGACTAAAACGAGTGCAAAATAAATGGCACTAGTTAATAAAGGACTTGTACCAAATGCAGGATGAATAGCAATTTCGTGTGTGGCAGCCGCAGTTCTTGGCGACGGAATGGCAACCGAAACGATATAAATTAAGATGCAATAAATAAGGCTAAACGTTGGTGAGACTTTTTTTCCGAAGTCGTACAAGGTGCCTTGCAATCTTGCATGAGCGAGAATGCCAATAATCGGAATCACAACAGCTGTAATCATAAATCCGATGGCGACCCAAAACCAATCGTCTCCAGCTTTATAGCCCAATAATGGTGGCAATAGTAAATTTCCCGCTCCAAAGAATAATGAGAATAGGGCAAAGCTGGTAACTAAAAGTTCTTTCCGTTGAATATTCACCTAGTTGGTCTTTACAAGTTCTAAATCGTGAAAATCGAAACTGAAATCCGTAATAGGAGCAATGTATTTCATCGTTACTGAAACGGCTTCTCCTTTTTCATTGAATGTGAACATCACAAACACATCGGCATCATAACTTCTATCGTTCCACTTGGCAACGTAGGTTGTTGCATTGTAAGGTAGCAATTCACCAAACAATCTTGAAGAACGTACGGATTTAATTTTATAACCATTTCCATCATGTGATATGATGATGTCTCCAAACCAATCATCGGAATAGGTGCCAACAATTTGTTCTGGTTTTGGCAATTTTGGACTGCCTTTTATTTTTTCGACTTGTGCAAAAACCTCAGCTTTTATACTGTCGTTATATTTTAAGTAATCTGAATTTCTTTCATCATAAGATTGTATCCAGTTTCGGTCTTCGTAACCCAAATAAGTATCTTTAATAGTATTGGTAATCGTATTGAAAGCATTGCCATTCATTTGATTGGTTAACACCACAATGGCCAAATCCAAATCAGGAATCATAGTAAATTGTGTTACGGTTCCGATGAGTCCACCTGTATGATAAACTTGTTTGTGCCCACCTTTTACATCGGTTAAAAACCAGCCTAAACCGTAACCTTTAAAATTGGAATCGTAAGGATCATTTGCACGAACTCGCAACGGTGTTTGCAATTGCCAAAGCTCGTGGAATTGATCTTCGCTCAATAGGCGCTCTCCACTTTCCGTCACGGCATCGTTCATTAAAAATTTTGCCCAGGTTAACATATCTGGTACGTTGCTCACAATACCACCAGCAGCATTTGCCGTTGGACTCCAGTCATGCGGAATTTGAATAACTTTTCCTTCTGCTCGTGTATGTGCATCAATAATATTCGATTTATCGGTTACTCTGTTGTAGGATGCTTTGGAGTTTGTCATCCCAACAGGTTTCATAATTTTAGTTTCTATGAATTCTTCCCACGATAATCCACTGACACGTTTTAGAACCTCACCGGCAATAATGAACATATTGTTGTTGTAGGCAAATTGACTTCGGAATGAACTTTCAGGTTCTAAATATCTGACTCCTTTAATAACATCATCCACATTAAAATCATTGCCTTCAGGAAAGAACATTAAATCACCTGCTCCGAGTCCCATGCCACTTCTGTGTGTTACCAAATCTCGAATTGTGAAATGTTCGGTCACCCAAGGATCGTAGAGTTGAAATTCGGGAATGTGTTTTCTAACAGGGTCATCCCAGTTGAGTTTTCCTTCGTCAATCATCATGGCTAATGCAAAGCAAGTAAATCCTTTACTATTAGATGCTACACCAACTAGAGTTTCATCGGTCATGTCTTTTTTAGTGGTTAACGAACGGACTCCCTGACCTTTTGAATACACCACTTCGCCATCTTTTAATATGCCGACTGAAATACCAGGCACTTCAAACGTCGTTAAGGTTTCTTGGATGAGTTTGTCGAGTTGTTTTTCTTCGATTTGAGCATTGAGGTTGAATGCTGAAATGAATAAGACAATAGTCAGAAGTCGTTTTAATATCATAGCAAATATGTTAGTTTGTCAGCTCGCGTGATTCCGAATATATTCGGAATTGTATCGAGAACTATTTAATAAGTGTTCTCGATACTAATTTCAATCATTATCTTGATTGAAATTCACTCGAACTGACGTATCGGATTCAAAATAATGAACGGTAAATATAACAAATATGAAAGCGATTCTGTTGCGAACCAATTTCAAAAATTATCTTTGCAACTATGACGTTGATGTACAAAAACATTTCGATAAATTATTCGGTGGAAGGTGAAGGTGACACCGTAGTTCTACTGCATGGCTTTCTTGAAAATTTGGAGATGTGGAATGATTTAATTCCTGAGCTGTGCAAGAATCACAAGATTATTAGCATCGATTTATTAGGCCACGGAAAAACGGAATGTTTAGGCTACGTGCATACTATGGAAGATATGGCAGACGTTGTCCACGCTGTTTTGTTTCAGCTTAAAATAGGAAAAGCAAAATTTGTTGGTCACTCCATGGGAGGTTATGTGGCTTTAGCTTTGGCTGAAAAAGAACCTCAACTGTTTAATGGGTTGTGTTTAATGAATTCCACTTTTGAAGCTGACGATAAAGAGCGCCGACTTTTAAGAACAAGAGCCATAAAAATGGCAACTACCAATTATAACAATTTGGTGCGCATGTCTTTTTCCAATCTCTTTGCTCCCGAAAGTAAGTTAAGATTTAAGCAAGCGTATGATATCGCTCTGCAATCAGCACTTCAAACACCAGTGCAAGGTTATATCGCAGCACAAGAAGGCATGAAACGGCGACCGAATCGTTTTAAAACTTTTAAAGCAATAAAAGGTGAAAAGCTTATCATAACAGGTAAGAAAGACACCTTAATCCATCCTGAAACAATATCCGAAAAAATTAGTAATACTTCAATCGTACAAGAAGAACTTTCCGAAGGCCATATGAGCCACATTGAAAATAAATCAGAATTGACTTACATTATTAAACATTTCATCGAAAAATAAATCCCTTTAACGTTTTTTGTGTCTTTTTTTTTCTAAGTTTATGCACCTAAAGAAAAAGCTCAATTAATAAATCTAATATTATGCCTACTAAACTTTACTGCGACTTTTTTGGCCATAATTATCAAATGACGAAAAAAGTTACCAACCACGTTAAAGAATACACTTGTAAGTGTTGCAAAAAACAATTGACCACAAATAGTAATGGTAAACTCACAGAATTAACACCAAAATTTCAAGAGATTAACTCAGCCTTAGAACGTATATATAATAATAGGATGATGCGTTTAAAGCAAAAAACAATCAGTTCATCGATTTGTTGATTGTTAATAACCTGTGAATAAGTAGTTTTCTTATCTTTAAGTCTCCTAACCGACCTTAATCTCTATAAGACTACTAAGCTAAAATGAAAAATGTTTACTGCTCATTATTTGGACATGATTACAAAGTTTCAAAAGTCGTAACCTATCATGTTAAAGAGTACAAATGCAAACACTGCAAATCCGAAATGACTATTAATGGTAGCGGAAAGTTTATTCCGTTAACGCCAAAGTTCAAAGAAATCAACTCGGTATTAAATCGAATTCACACCAAACGATTAGAAAAAAGTCAAAGACTTTTAATGTCTAATTAATCATTAAGTGCGTTCCACCCTTTCGCAATAATCGGGATTTTTTCTTCTGCTCTTGTTACCAAGTGCATACCTCTTTCTTCCTCGGTCATATAACCAATTACGGTTAAATTAGGATTCCCTTTAATTTTTGGAAAATCCTCTTGGGAAATCGTCATTAACAATTCGTAATCTTCCCCACCATTTAAGGCTACCGTTGTGCTATCTATATTGAATTCCTCACAGGTTGAAATTACCTGAGGATCTAGTGGGATTTTATTTTCATACACATCAACACCAACCTTACTTTGTTTACAAAGATGAATTACTTCAGATGATAAGCCGTCGCTGATGTCTATCATACTCGTTGGTTTTACATCAAGCTGCTTCAAAAGCTCAACAATATCCTTTCGAGCTTCAGGTTTTAATTGACGCTCTACTATATAGGTGTACATGGATAGATCGGGTTGCGAATTAGGATTGACTTTAAACACCTCTTTTTCACGTTCTAAAACCTGTAAGCCCATATATGCTCCACCAATATCACCAGTTACCACTAGGAGATCATTTGGTTTGGCTCCAGATCTCAACACTTCTTTACCTTTTTCCACTTCACCAATTGCAGTAATGGAGATTATTAGACCAGAGGTAGATGACGTAGTATCACCACCAACAACATCAACATTGTATAATTTCGCAGCAGTCGAAATACCAGCATACAATTCTTCTAATGCTTCTAAAGGAAAGCGGTTAGATACTGCTATAGAAACAGTAATCTGTGTAGCCTTGGCATTCATAGCATAAACATCAGATAGGTTTACCATTACAGCCTTGTACCCTAAATGCTTTAGTGGCACATAACTCAAATCAAAATGTACTCCTTCTACCAACAAATCTGTTGTAACCACGATTTGTTTTTTTCCATAACTTAAAACAGCTGCATCATCACCAATCCCTTTTATGGTTGATTTTTGTTCAACTTTAAAATGTTCTGTCAAATGCTCAATGAGTTTAAACTCACCTAATTCACTCAATGGTGTTCGCTTTGGGTTTTTGTCTTCTATCATAGTGCAAAAATATTATGCTTTTTTAAATAAACAGGTGCTTATTGACGTTAATTCATTAGCATTTTTATTGAAGTGCAAAAATTACTGTAAATTGCTAAAAAAAAGAATATGAAATTTACTGCCCTTTGTAAATCGCTTTGCCTTACTATTTTCTGTAGTTTAATAATGATATTTTACGGTTGCTCTAGTGATGAGCCTAGTAGTACCAATACAGATATAGATAGTGATGGTATTGCCAATACTGTAGATAATTGTATGTCTATTGCTAACGCTGATCAATTGGATACAGATAATGATGGTATGGGTAATGTTTGTGATGACGATGACGATGATGACGGAATTTTAGATGATGATGATAATTGTCCTTTATTTCCAAATCCAAACCAAGAAGATGCTGATAATGATGGTATAGGTGATGCTTGTGATGACAGTACAATTGTTCCACAATTTCCCTGTATTAATGGGTTTGCAAATGGTCATCCATGCGATGGATTTGATTTAATGAGTCAAATTCCCATTGATGTGCTAGGAGGCGCTGGTGCAGAGGGCAATGATTCTTGGGGATGGACAGATCCAGAAACAGGAAATGAATATGCATTGATAGGCACTTCTACAAATGCTGCGTTTGTTGATATAACCGACCCCTCTAATCCGATACTTTTAGGAGTATTGCCAACTGCTACCTCTAACAGTCCTTGGAGAGATATTAAAACGTACAACAACCATGCTTTTATAGTAAGTGAAGCAGGAGGACACGGTATGCAGGTTTTTGATTTAACACGACTAAGAAATGTAGCCAATCCGCCAGAAACCTTTACCGCAGATGCTACTTATACAGGATTTGGAAGCGCACATAATATTGTAATTAATGAAGATAGTGGCTTTGCTTATGCTGTTGGTTCTGATACATTTGGTGGAGGACCTCATTTTGTAAATATTCAAAATCCTACTTCGCCAACTGCAGCCGGAGGTTATGCCGATGATTCATATTCTCACGATGCCCAAGTGGTAACTTATAACGGTCCTGATTCAGATCATACAGGAAGAGAAATATTGATTGGAAGTAATGAAAATGAGGTTGTTATTGTAGATGTTACGGATAAAAGCAATCCCACCCAAATCTCAACAATAGGTTATGATAATATTGGTTATACACATCAAGGTTGGTTCACTGATAATATGGAATACTTTTTATTAGGTGATGAAGTTGATGAGATTAACTTTGGCATCAATTCAAGAACTGTTGTTTTTGATTTTAATGACCTTGACAATCCTGTTTTCCATATGGAATATTTAGGCCCAACTGCTGCTATAGACCATAATGGCTATGTGGTAGGCAACACTTTTTATGTTGCTAACTATACTGCTGGCGTAAGAGCTATTGACATATCAAATTTAGCCTCAGGTATCATGACTGAAACAGCTTTTATTGACACTTACATTCCTAATGATAACACAGCTTTTAATGGTGCCTGGAATATCTATCCTTTCTTTGAAAGTGGTAATATTGTGGTAAGTGATATTGACGGAGGTTTGTACATCGTCAGACCAAGTAGCCAATAGAATGAAGCTAAAAAAATCAATACACATACTCAGGTTTTTTTCTTTGTTTTTGGTATTGGGTTGCAGCAAAGATGATTCTTCAAACACATCTACAGAAGGGCAAATTACTTTTGTTAAAACCTACGGAGGTACAAAAAATGATAGTGGACAATCTGTTGTTGCCACCAATGATGGTGGTTATGCAATTTTGGGTTATACTCAAAGTAACGACGGAGACATTAACGATAAACAAGATGACAGTTTTGATTATTGGGTCTTAAAGTTTGATGCCCAAGATCAACTCCAATGGCAAAAAACATATGGCGGGAGTGCTGATGATAGAGGCAATGCTATCATCCAGACCCAAGATGGTGGTTATGCTATTTTAGGCTACAGTTTCAGCAATAATGGTGATGTTACTGTAAATGCTGGGCTTCAAGATTTTTGGTTAGCAAAATTAGATGCTAATGGATCTGTGAGT
Organism: Winogradskyella ouciana; assembly: GCF_965284585.1. NCBI lineage: Bacteria > Pseudomonadati > Bacteroidota > Flavobacteriia > Flavobacteriales > Flavobacteriaceae > Winogradskyella > Winogradskyella ouciana. The sequence continues at coordinate 1,298,648 of NZ_OZ260095.1, read as the reverse complement.
TGGCAAAAGTCTTTTGGTTATCAAGGAGCTGATTCTGGTGTTTCAGTAATTCAAACTAATGATCAAGGTTACTTAATTACAGGAGTTCTTGACGTCACTGCTTCAGGAGGTCAAGGGAATACTTCTAGAAATTCCAATAGACATGCTGGTGGTGATTATTGGGCTTTAAAAATTAATAGTTCAGGAGATATAGAATGGAGTCGATTTTTTGGCGGGAATTTTACGGACACACCTCAAGGCGTAGTTCAAACTAATGATAATGGGTTCGTTATAGTAGGAAGCTCAGATAGTAATGATACAGATATCTCAAATAATAAAGGTGCTTATGATTTTTGGGTGATTAGAATTTCTTCATCAGGAGATTTAATTTGGGAAAGATCTTTTGGAGGCAACCAAATTGATGAAGCTCGAGCAATAGCGGAAACTAATGATGGTAATTATCTAATTGCTGGTGATACTAGAAGTAGTGATAATGACGTTTCAATAAATAAAGGTGCAGCTGATTTATGGCTTATTAAAATTTCACCCAACGGAGATCTCATTTGGGAAAAAACTATTGGAGGTTCAAGTTTTGATGTGGCTAGAGCTATTGTTAAATCTCAAAATAATGGTTTCTTAATCTCAGGAAGTTCTCGCAGTAACGATTTTGACGTTAATGAAAATAAGGGTCAAAATGACGCATGGATTCTAAAAGTAGATGACAACGGAAATTTAGAATGGCAGACTACAGTAGGTGGTTCTAATATTGACTTTTCCTATGGGATTGCAGAATTAAGCAACGGCTCAATTATTGCTGTTGGTGATACTGCAAGTAGTGATGGCGATATTTTAGAAAATAAAGGTTTCGCAGATGTACTTATTGTAAAAATTGATTAAAATGAATAGACTATTTGTGCTATTATGTTCAATAATGCTCTTAACATCTTGTAGCAGTAATGACGATGGAGATCCACCTACGGTTTCTACCACATTTAAATTTACACATCACTGGGACGGAGCTTTAATAAGGGATTATAATTTTGGCCCTATTCAGTACACAAACGCCAATGGTGATGTTATAGGTTTTGAAAGGTTTCGGTATTTAATATCTGATATTGTGTTCACAAAAGCTAATGGCGAACAAATAGGATTAGACGTGTATAACTTGGTTGACCTCACAAATGAAGTTAATATGGAGTATACTCCAGAGACTCAAATTCCACCTGGCAACTATACTAATGTGTCATTTACATTTGGGTTGGATAATGAAGATAACTCTGAGAATCATTTAGACCTAAACTCGGCATCATTTAATGTGCCTGAGAATCTTGGAGGCGGATACCACTATATGCAGTTCGATGGAAAGTTTATCAATTCAAATATGCAAGAGCAAGGGTTTAACTATCATGCTATAAGAGCAGTGGATAATCCTGGCGCAAATCCGACTTTTCCACAGGATACTTTTTTTACAGTTAACCTTGGTGCAATTAATATCACCAATGATGTGGAAATTGAAGTGCAGATGAACATTGCAGAATGGTTCAAAAATCCAAACCTATGGGATTTAAATATGTATAACCAAATGCTAATGCCAAATTCCACTGCCCAAATAATGATGTATGAAAACGGCCAAGATGCGTTTAGCTTAGGCGAGGTTTTTCAATAAAAACTATGATAAATGAAAAAAGGTGTGTTTTTGGTTTTTATAACTTTACTTTGTTTGAATTGCTCAGACGAAGACACAGGTTATGAGCCTACTCCAAAACCTTTAGACATTCCACAGATTTTCTCAGACAACATCATAGCTCCAGTAATTCCTACTGATAATCCCCAAACCACGGAAGGGGTCGCTTTGGGGAAACAGCTTTTTTTTGACAGAATTCTATCCGCTGATGGCACACACTCTTGTGCTTCTTGCCATGGTCCGCAAAGTGCCTTTACGGACAACACACCAACAAGTGCTGGTATCGATGGTGTTTTTGGCACTAGAAATTCTATGCCACTATTCAATTTGGCCTGGAATTATGGCGAACGATTTACTTGGGACGGGAAAGAATTGAGTTTAGAACGGCAAGCAGAAGAACCAGTACAAAACCCAATTGAGCTACACAGTAACTGGGATGATGTTGTGGATCGCTTGCAGAATCACCCTGAATATCCCGAGTTATTTCAACGTGCTTTTAATACCTCAACCATTACCAAAGAACTTACCACTAAAGCCATAGCGCAATTTGAACGGACTTTAATTTCAGCCAATTCAAAATTTGATAGATATTCTTTAGGGCAAGCTTCATTAACAGCACAAGAACTGAATGGTCTGGATATTTTTCTAAGAGAAGACAAAGGGGACTGTTTTCATTGTCATGGTAATCCTAACAATCCGCTTTGGACAGATAACGACTTTCACAATAATGGGCTCGATACAACTTTTGAGGATTTAGGTCTCGGTGCTGTATCCGGAGATCCTAACGATAATGGCAAATTCCGTACACCATCTTTGCGCAATTTAGCATTTACAGCACCTTATATGCATGATGGTAGATTTGCCACATTAGACGAAGTCATAAATCATTATAGTGAAGGTTTACAAGACTCACCAACAATTGATCCTTTAATGAAACAACTAGACCAAGGAGGTGTGCAACTCACTACTCAGGAAAAAGCAGATCTAAAAGCCTTTTTGCTATCGCTTTCTGATCCATCATTTATTAATAATCCAGAGTTTCAGAATTAATATATCAATTAAAAACCTCGACGAAAAGCACAAAATGAAGGTTTTTTCCTTCATTATTCTTCATGTCGTCTAAAAATATTTCATATAAACGTCAAATATTAGTGTTTTGTTTATATTGGATTTCCCTAATGTACTGATATATGAAACCTACTTCAAACAAAGCATTGCCCTGTGCTGTGTTTGGTCATAATTATGTGAAATCAAAAACTAATTCTGATCACACGGCAGAACTTACATGTTGTCATTGTAACCACATAGCAACAACAGATATTGAAGGCAATTTCAGGGATGAAACTCTGACCAATACACATCTCCAAACTACGTTAAGAAAATTATACCATTTAAAACTTCGTGCTTACAAACCGTCTTTCGGTTAATTCACCTATAAAAATATACTATAAAACCATATCCTAATATAATGTTAGGTTCTATGGTTAAAAGAGACTTATATCGTATCTTTGCCCTCAATTTAGATTTAATCTATATTAGAATATGATAAAAGTTTCTGAATCAGCTAAAAAGAAAGTCGTAGAACTTATGACTGAAGACGGCTTTAGCCCAACTACTGATTATGTTAGAGTTGGTGTTAAAAGTGGCGGCTGCTCTGGCCTGTCGTATGATTTAAAATTTGATAACTCACATGCAGAAGAGGACAAAATTTTTGAAGACAATGGTGTAAAAATCATCGTGGACAAAAAGAGTTTCCTATATCTTATCGGTACAACCCTAGAATATTCTGGCGGATTAAATGGAACTGGGTTTGTGTTCAATAACCCAAATGCAAACCGTACTTGTGGTTGTGGAGAGAGTTTTTCACTATAAGCCATCTAAATCTTCTCAAAGGGAAGACTTAAAAAATTAAACACAGAATTATAAAATGTCAAAATATACTGAAGACGATTTAAGGGAAGAATTAAAAACCAAAGAATATGAATATGGTTTTTACACAGACATAGAGTCTGAAACATTTCCTGTTGGTCTAAATGAAGATATCGTTAGAGCAATTTCAAAGAAAAAAGAAGAGCCAGAGTGGATGACGGAATGGAGGCTTGAGGCTTTTAAAGCTTGGAAAGAGATGGCTGAGCCAGATTGGGCGAATGTAAAATATAAGAAGCCAGATTTTCAGGCCATTTCTTATTATTCGGCACCAAACAGCAAACCAAAATATGATAGTATCGATGAGGTAGATCCAGAACTTTTGGCAACTTTTGAAAAGCTTGGTATTTCCTTAGACGAACAAAAGAAGTTGGCTGGTGTAGCTATGGACGTGGTTGTAGATTCTGTTTCAGTAGCAACTACCTTTAAAAAAACATTAGCTGAAAAAGGTATCATCTTTATGAGTATTTCTGAAGCGATTAAGGAGTATCCTGAGTTAGTGAAGAAATATATCGGAACTGTTGTACCACAAAAAGACAACTTTTATGCGGCTTTAAATTCGGCAGTATTTAGTGATGGTTCTTTCTGTTACATTCCAAAAGGTGTACGTTGCCCAATGGAATTATCAACTTATTTTAGAATCAACCAAGCAGGTACAGGTCAGTTTGAAAGAACTCTCGTAATTGCAGATGAAGGCAGTTACGTAAGTTATCTTGAAGGCTGTACGGCTCCGAGTAGAGACGAAAATCAATTGCATGCAGCCGTTGTGGAGCTCATTGCACTTGATGATGCTGAGATCAAATACTCTACGGTACAAAACTGGTATCCAGGAAACGCCGAAGGTAAAGGTGGTGTTTACAACTTTGTAACTAAAAGAGGACTTTGCGAGACCAATGCAAAAATTTCTTGGACACAAGTAGAAACGGGTTCTGCAGTAACCTGGAAATACCCTTCTTGTGTGTTAAAAGGTGATAATTCAGTAGGTGAATTTTATTCTATCGCTGTTACCAATAATTACCAACAGGCAGATACGGGAACAAAAATGATTCACTTAGGAAAAAACACCAAGTCAACCATAATTTCCAAAGGTATATCTGCTGGCAAATCCCAAAATTCATATAGAGGTTTGGTACAGATTAGCTCTCGTGCTGATAATGCTCGTAATTTTTCGCAATGTGATAGTTTACTTATGGGCAATGAATGCGGTGCACACACGTTTCCATACATAGAAGCTAAAAATAAATCTGCAATGATAGAGCACGAAGCCACTACAAGCAAGATTGGTGAGGATCAAATTTTCTATTGTAATCAACGTGGTATTGATACTGAAAAAGCCATTGCGTTAATCGTAAACGGTTTTAGTAAAGAGGTACTCAATAAATTACCAATGGAATTTGCCGTTGAGGCCCAAAAATTATTGGAAATCAGTTTAGAAGGATCTGTAGGATAAATTTTCAAATGATGAAAAAACTTGTAATTATTTTATTGGCTGTTATTAGTTTTTATAGTTGTAAAAATGAAACAAAGTCAGAAGTTAACTTAGAGGAAAATCGTGCAAAGTCGTATGATGCTAATGATGGGTTTATTACCATGATGGGTGACTTTGTATATGACGCAGATAAAAAAGCTGCAGTTTTGCAAACATCTAACGAAATCTATGGTGTAATTATAGATGAAAATTTACATCAGCTAAACGAAAAAGTAGAACCCTTTAAAACAGACCAATACACGTCTGTGCCTGTCACCATACGGGTAAAAAGGGTAGAAAACGGAAATGAAAATTCCCTCTGGAAATATAATCTAGAAGTAAAAGAAATTTTAAAGGTGGAAGCACCTGACCCAAATAAAGAAGACGTTATAAAATTATCAAATCAATAACATGTTAAAGATAAATAACTTACACGCAAGTGTAGAAGGTAAAGCAATTTTAAAAGGAATAAACCTAGAAGTAAAAGCTGGTGAAGTGCACGCTATTATGGGACCTAATGGTTCTGGTAAAAGTACCTTGGCGGCTGTTATTGCAGGTAAGGAAGAATATGAAGTAGAAGAAGGTGAAATTCTTTTAGAAGAAGAAAATATTGATGAGCTTGGCCCAGACGAACGTGCTCACAAAGGTGTGTTTTTATCTTTTCAATATCCTGTAGAAATTCCTGGAGTTAGTGTCACTAACTTTATGAAGACAGCCATAAACGAAACACGAAAGGCAAAAGGCTTGGAAGATATGCCAGCTAATGAAATGCTTAAGATGATTCGTGAAAAATCTGAACTGTTGGAGATTGACCGTAAGTTTCTTTCACGTTCAATTAACGAAGGTTTTTCTGGTGGTGAGAAAAAACGTAACGAGATTTTCCAAATGGCAATGTTAGAGCCAAAGCTTGCTATTTTAGATGAAACAGATTCTGGTTTAGATATTGATGCGCTCCGTATTGTAGCCAATGGTGTCAACAAACTAAAATCTAAAGATAATGCTGTGATTGTTATTACGCATTACCAAAGATTGTTGGACCATATCATTCCGGATTTTGTTCATGTTTTACATGATGGTAAAATTGTAAAGTCTGGTGATAAAGAATTAGCTCACGAGTTAGAAGCTAAAGGTTACGATTGGATTAAGGAAGAAGTGAACGCATAATTAGTAGGCAGTGATTAGTCCACAGTTAGCAGTATGCTAATGTCGACTAACAACTAACGACTAACAACTGATTAAAATGGAATTAAAAGAAAAATTAGTATCATCATTTATGGCTTTTGAGGACACAGTAGATGTGCACTCACCAATACATGATATACGAACCGAAGCAATAAAGACATTTGAAACTGAAGGTTTTCCAAACAAAAAGCTAGAGGCCTGGAAGTACACCTCGTTAAATTCAGTTTTAAAGCACGATTACAGTGTGTTTCCTAAGCAAGAAAATGAGATAGAATTCAAGGATGTAAAAAAATACTTCATCCATGATATTGATGCCTATAAAATCATTTTTATCGATGGTAAATACGCATCACATTTATCGCAAACCACACATGATGGTATCGATGTCTGCTTAATGTCTTCGGCACTTAGCAAACCTAAATACCGCTTGATTATTGAAAACTACTTCAATAAAATTGCGTCAAAAGACGGTTTGTCGTCTTTAAATACAGCATTTTCTGCAGAAGGTGCCTATATCCACATTCCGAAGAACAAATTGGTTCAGAAACCTATACAAATTATTCATTTTTCAACAGGCAATGAAGCGGCTTTAATGCTTCAACCTAGAAATTTGGTGGTTGTTGACGAAAATTCCCATGTTCAGATTATAGAACGTCATCAGAGTTTAACGGACAATCCTGTTTTAACAAACAGTGTTACTGAAATATTCACTAACAAACGCGCTATAGTAGATTATTACAAAATTCAGAATGACAGGGAATCTGCATCTTTAATTGACAATACGTTTGTAAATCAAAAACAAGAAAGTTTAGCTAAGGTACACACCTTTTCTTTTGGTGGAAAACTTATAAGAAACAACCTAAATTTCTATCAAAACGGAGAACGTATCGATTCTACCATGAAAGGCATTACCATAATAGGTAACAAACAACATGTAGATCATAATACCCTAGTACACCATATAGAACCTAACTGCGAAAGTCACCAAGACTATAAAGGTATCTTTGATGGTAGTTCTACTGGTGTGTTTAATGGTAAAGTTGTTGTTGAGAAAGAAGCCCAGAAAACCAATGCGTTTCAGGCCAACAATAATATTTTAATTAGCGATAAAGCGAGCATAAACACCAAACCTCAACTAGAGATTTTTGCGGATGACGTAAAGTGTTCTCACGGTTGTACTATTGGTCAGCTTGATGAAAGTGCTATGTTTTACTTACGCTCTCGTGGTATCCCAGAAAAAGAAGCAAGAGCTTTATTGATGTTTGCCTTTAGTAATAACGTACTGGATTCCGTTAAAATTCCTGAGGTAAAAAACCGCATTACAAAGATTATCGCAAATAAATTAGGTGTTAATATTGGGTTTGATTTGTAAATGGGTAATGCTACGGAACATATTGTTTTTGATGTTGAAACTATAAGAAAAGACTTCCCAATCCTCAATCGTGAGGTTAACGGAAAACCTTTGATTTATTTTGACAACGCAGCCACCTCACAAACACCTCAACAGGTCATTGATGTTATTGTAGATTACTACTCAAACTATAATGCCAATATCCATAGAGGAGTGCACAGCTTAAGCCAAGAAGCAACCGATGCATATGAGCAAGCGCGACTTAAAATTCAAAAACATTTTAATGCTAAGCATCCGTATGAAGTTATTTTAACCTCGGGTACAACACATGGTATTAATTTGGTTGCCAATGGTTTTTCCTCATTGCTTAAAACAGGTGATGAAGTCATCGTTTCAGCTTTAGAGCATCATAGTAATATTGTGCCTTGGCAAATGCTTTGCGAAAGGACTGGTGCAATACTTAAGGTGATTCCGATGAATGAAAATGGAGAATTAATTCTTTCGGAATTTAATTCACTTTTAAACGAAAACACAAAACTCGTTTTTGTTAATCATATATCGAATGCTTTAGGCACCATTAATCCTATTAAGGACATTATTGAAAAAGCACATTCTGTTGGTGCAGCTGTTTTGGTTGACGGAGCACAATCTTGTCCGCATATAAAACCAGATGTTCAAGAGCTAGATGTAGATTTCTATGTTTGTTCTGCACACAAAATGTGTGGCCCAACTGGTGTTGGTATGCTTTACGGTAAAGAGAAATGGCTGAAGAAATTACCACCATATCAAGGTGGTGGCGAAATGATTGCCGAAGTTACGTTTGAAAAAACAACCTACGCTGATTTACCTCACAAGTTTGAAGCCGGTACACCAAACATCTGTGGAGGCATTGCTTTTGGTGCTGCTATAGATTATATGAACCAAATAGGTTTTGACAGCATATCCCAATACGAACATGAGCTTTTAGAATACGCCACTGAAAAATTACTTCAAATTGAAGGCTTAAAAATATATGGCACCTCTAAAAATAAAACTTCTGTTATTTCCTTTAATGTAGGTAACATTCATCCTTATGACATTGGTACCATTTTAGATAAAATGGGCATTGCCGTTCGTACAGGACATCATTGTGCACAACCTATTATGGACTTTTATAAAATTCCTGGTACTATTAGAGCCTCTTTTATGTTCTATAATACTAAAGAAGAAATCGACACCTTTATTGCTTCTCTTAAAAAGGCAGTAATGATGTTGTCCTAGTTTTTAAGTGCTTCAAGAATTTTAATAATTTCAGAAACTAACATCGCTATTAAACTTTGGCTTCTTTTTTGTATTATTACTAATAACAACTAAAAAGCAAAATATTATGAAATTAATTATATGCTTATTATTTATGCTGATTTCAGCAAAAGAATGTAATGAAAGTAAATCAAAAAATACAAGTGAAATATCATCTGAAGCTACAACTGAACTTTCTGAAATGAGAACTGCGCAAGATGATGTAGAAGTATCATATAGAGCTTCGACCAGAGGTTTTTTCGAACTTATAACCATAAAAGGCGATTCTATTTCGTTTACTAATGATTATAACCTTAAAAGGATAAACACTTTTGCGATTCCAGCAGAAGAAAAAGAGGAATTTAATAGATTGTTAAGTGAATTGGACATTACCACACTTTCAGAATTAAAAGCCCCTTCAAAAACGCATCAGTACGATGCCGCACCAGCAGCGTTTTTAAAGGTGACAAAAGGTGATGAAGAATTTATGAGTCCAAGTTTTGATCACGGTAAGCCACCTAAAACTATTAGTGCAATCATTGAAAAAATATTATCAATTAAGTCAATGTTTGAGAAACAATAGGGAAGCCGTATCTTTGACAAATAAATGCAAAAGAAAAATACTGATGACAATTGAAGAGATTCAAAACGAAATTGTAGATGAGTTTTCAATGTTCGAGGATTGGGAAGAACGTTATCAATACATGATTGATTTAGGAAAAACACTCCCACTCATAAACGAACAATACAAAACCGAAGACCATATTATAAAAGGCTGTCAAAGCAAGGTATGGGTTCATGCAGAAATGAATGATGAAAAGGTGCAGTTTACTGCAGATAGTGATGCTATTATCACTAAAGGTATCATTGCAATCTTAATAAGAGTGTTTTCTAATCAACATCCGGACGATATCATTAAAGCCAATACTGATTTTATTGATGAAATTGGCTTGAAAGAGCATTTATCACCTACCAGAGCTAATGGTTTGGTAAGTATGATTAAACAATTAAAGATGTATGCCATTGCATACCAAACACAACTTAATTAAGTTGAGTCGTTTGTTGTGGAGTCGTTAAATCTAAATACAACTAAACGACAAACAACTTAACATCTAAACAGCATATTATGAGCGAAACAACTATAGATACAAATGTACTTGGAGATAAAATTGTAAGAGTTTTAAAAACGATTTACGATCCTGAAATCCCAGTTGACATATACGAATTAGGACTTATTTACGATGTTTTTGTGAACGAAGATTATGATGTAAAAATCTTAATGACATTGACAACGCCAAACTGCCCTGTGGCAGAAACCTTACCACTAGAAGTTGAAGAGAAAGTAAAATCCATTAACGAAGTTAAAGATGCTGAAGTGGAAATTACTTTTGATCCACCTTGGTCCCAAGATTTAATGAGCGAAGAAGCCAAGTTAGAATTAGGTATGCTATAATATGGCACAAGAAATTATTAATAGAGTTGCTAACAGCAAACTAAAAGTCATTGATTTAGAAGACTACTACCCTGAAGGGAAACGTGTTCTATTTGATATTAAGGATTGGTTGCTTGAAGGCTTGGTGCTTAGGGAAAAAGATTTTAGACAACATGTTTCTGAGCATGATTGGTCGCAATATAAAGATTGCTATGTGGCTTTGCATTGCTCAACAGATGCTATCGTGCCAGATTGGGCTTATATGCTTATTTCTTTACAACTTCAGGAATTTTCAAAACTAACAGTGATTGGACCCTTAGACCAACTAGAGTCTATTATCTATACTTCCATCATCTCAGATTTAGATCTTAACATCTATAAAGATATGCCTGTTATTATAAAAGGGTGTTCTCACAAACCTGTGCCTGCAAATGCTCTCATATTACTTTCTCAAAAGCTGAAACCTATCGCAAAATCTATAATGTTTGGTGAAGCTTGCTCTTCAGTGCCACTTTATAAAAGAAAATAATCTTTAAAAAATGTGACTTTTATATTATTTCTAGGTCTTAAGAGTAATTATAGCACACATTTGAATATCTCAACAAAATCAACAAAAACTTATATTTACAAATTAATAACAACTATTATTTACTAAATTTTAATTCATTATGAACAAAAAATTACTTTTATCTGTATTCTTAATGCTTGCAATTACCGTTGGTTTTTCTCAAACAAAAGAAGAGCTACAAGCACAAAAGGCAGAAAAACAAGCCGAAGCAGACAAGTTTCAAAGTGAAGCTGATGCTATACAAGCACAAATAGATGCATTGCCAGGTTGGCGTACTGGCGCGTTTGGCACTATTGGAGGTAGCTTATCTAACTTTAATAATTGGTATGCGCAAGGAGCACCTAACAACTCATCAGGTAATATTGGTATTACTGTTAACGGTTTTGCCAATCTAATTGAAGATAAATTCTTTTGGAGAAATTCTTTAACAACTAACTTAAATTGGGTAAAATTAGACAACAAGGACACTGATACGGACAGTGATGAATTCAACCCAACTACAGATGTATTTAATATTTCATCTCTTTATGGTCGCAATATAAGCGATAAATGGGCCATCTCTGGTTTGGCAGAATATAGAACCACATTATTGGACAACTTTAATGATCCAGGATTTTTAGATGTTGGTGTTGGTGCTACATGGACACCGTTAGACAATTTAATCGTTGTGATTCACCCACTAAACTACAACTTTGTATTTGCTGAAAATGATGCTGCTTTTGAGTCTTCTGCTGGTGCAAAAATTGTTGCAGACTACACAAGACAAATTGGTAAAATCTCATTTAAATCTAACTTTTCTACCTTCCAGAGTTATAAGTCTAGCGACTTGTCTAACTGGACGTGGACTAACTCTTTTAGCTACACATTATGGAAGATGATTGGTGTTGGTTTTGATTTTGCTTTAAGAAGCAACCAACAAGAAGCCGCTAATTTTCAAGGAGTTGATTTAGCTGATGCTGATAATAAATTACAATCTTATTATACAATTGGTTTAAGCTACAGCTTCTAATTGTAGATAGAATTTGATTTAAAAAAAGACCTGACATTTTAAAATGTCAGGTCTTTTTTATTAGAATTTCTTTTTCTTGTTCTTTCGTTTAAAAATTCTTTTAAATAACCCATCACGCTTTTCTGGTTCGCAATCTAAATCATTGATAACTTCTCTTGAGGGATTTTCAAACTGTGCATTGGTAATGGTTTTATATTCGATATCTGAATTCAGCTTCTTATAAAAATTAGCAAAAATTGGTAATGCTGAATTCGCTCCTTGTCCTAAAGCAGTAGTCTTAAAACCTATACTGTGGTTGTCGTTCCCGACCCAAATTACTGTGACTAATTTTGGCGTAATTCCAACAAACCAACCATCCTTATTATCTTGGGTAGTGCCCGTTTTACCGGCTATTGCATTTCTAAGTCCGTAAGTACTTCGCAATCTTGATGCGGTTCCATTATTTACTGTAGCCTTCATAAATTGTAGCATCACCTGTCTTGTGTAATCAGAATAGGCCTTTTTAATTTTATTTTCTGGGTTAAACTCATAAATAAGATTACCATCTTTGTCTTCAATCCTGGTAATGTAATAAGGTTCTACAGGCACACTATTATTTACATAGCTTGCATAAGCTCCTGTTAAATCCATTAAGTTTATTTCTGCAACTCCCAAGGCAAGCGAAGGCTCTTCCGGAAGTTCTTCTGAAATATTTAATTTCTTTACTTGATCGATTACTTTAGGTATCCCGACTTTATCAAAAACCTTTACAGCTATAGTGTTTACAGAATTACTTAGCGCTTTTTCTAAATTATAATTAATGTAAGGGTCTTCCTCTTTATCACCAGAATTACTAGGAGACCAATCATCATAATTGGTATAAGTCACTTTTGATAGTGAAAAATACTCACAAGGTTTCATACCATCTTCAATGGCTGCCGTATAGACAAAAGGCTTAAATGTAGAACCAACCTGACGTTTACTTTGCGAAACATGATCGTATTTGTAATAACGATAATCTATGCCACCAATATAGGCTCTAACCGCTCCGTCGTTTGGATCTATGGACAACATGCCTGTATTTAGAAACTTCAAAAAGTGCTTAAGGCTATCAATTGCTGAAACATTTCTAATCGTATCCCCTTTCCAGTCGAATAATTCTACGTTTCTTTTAACGCTCAGTGAATCTTCAATTTGTTTTTCACTTAGCCCTTTCTTTTGTAATGATTTATATTGAATGGTGTTTTTAATTGCCGCTTTTAACAGTTTATTATCCGTTTCCCAAGGTGCATTTTTCCCATAAGAATTTTCAAAAGCTACTTGTAATTTAGCCATGTGCTCTTCCATTGCAGCTTCTGCATACTCCTGCATTTTATAATCTAAGGTGGTATAAACTTTTAAACCATCTTTGTAGAGATTGTATTTTTCTCCATTGGGATTTTTGATGGAATCCAGAATTTCTGCCAACTGCTTCTTAACCGTTTCACGAAAATATGGCGCTATACCTAAATCATGATTAAAGGAGCGATAGTCTAATTCAACCTCAGAATTCTTAAATATATCCAATGAATCTTTTTCTAAGTAACCGTATTTTACCATTTGATCCAATACTACATTACGTCTATCCTTGCTTCTTTCTAAATGCAACCTTGGATTATAATAATTATTTGCCTTTAGTGTACCAACAAGTGTAGCGGCTTGAAGCTGAGAAAGTTCATTTACAGATTTATTGAAAAATTTTCTTGAAGCACTTTCAATACCATAGGTATTATCAGAAAATGGTACCGTATTTAAATAGAGCGCTAAAATTTCTTCCTTTGAATACACGGTTTCGATGCGTTTAGCAATAATGGATTCCTTAAACTTATTGATGAGCATGCTGAACATAGCATAATCTTTTCTACCATAAAGATTTTTAGCTAGTTGTAAAGTTATTGTGCTTCCACCACCTGCAGATGCATCACCCATTAAAAGGTTTTTTATAAATACGCGCATTAAGCTCATGTTGTCCACACCATCATGCTCGTAAAATCTAATATCTTCCGTTGCGACGAGCGCATCGATTAAATGCTTAGGGAAGTCATCAAAAGCTACAGGTTGTCTATCATAGATATAATATTTACCGATGAGTTTTTCATTTCTATCCAATAATTGTGTAGCTTCTTCCTGTTTTATGGAACTGAGATCTTCTTTTGTGGGAATTTTTCCAAACAGTCCGAAATAGATGCTGATGTATAGTCCTATGAGAAAAATAAAAACGGCTGAAAGTGAAATGATCGCAGTTTTCACCCATTTGTTCTGCCACCTCTTGGCAGACCAAGTTTTAAAATGTTCCCAATACGTTTTCATTAAATAGAAAGGTTCGGGTCTTCAACGTCTGGATACAGAAAATTGTTGTACGGAAAACGTGTGACATGAATTTCTCTTACTTCTTTATAGACGCGTTTTCTGAATTCATCCATATTCTCCTTATTAATAGCGGAAATAAACAAGGCGTTATCTCCGAGTTTTGCCATCCAGGTTTTTTTCCAGTCCTTTAGGGTATAGTGAGCTTTAGTGAGTTCTATCATTAAATCATCTTCATCGTAAGGCACGGCTTTATAAGCATCAATTTTGTTGAACACCATAATAGTTGGTTTATCCTTACTTTCAATTTCATCTAAAATCTGATTTACGGACTCAATATGTTCTTCAAAATTAGAATGCGAAATATCGACAACATGAAGCAACAAATCTGCTTCCCTAACCTCATCTAAAGTACTTTTAAAAGATTCTACAAGTTGAGTAGGTAATTTTCTAATAAACCCAACAGTATCACTAACCAAAAATGGCAGATTACCAATCACTACTTTTCTAACCGTAGTGTCTAAAGTGGCAAAGAGTTTGTTTTCTGCAAAGACCTCGCTTTTACTAATGACATTCATCAGAGTGGATTTACCCACATTGGTATAACCTACAAGTGCTACACGGACTAGTTTCCCTCTGTTGCCACGTTGCACAGCCATTTGCTTATCAATGGTTTTTATTTTTGACTTTAACAATGCTATTTTATCACGTACTATACGTCTATCGGTCTCAATCTCGGTTTCACCAGGTCCACGCATACCAATACCACCCTTTTGTCTTTCGAGGTGCGTCCACATACCTTTTAATCTTGGCAGTAAATATTCACATTGTGCCAGTTCTACCTGAGTTCTTGCATAACTAGTTTGAGCGCGTTGTGCGAAGATATCTAGGATAAGGTTAGTTCTATCCAATATCTTGCAATTAAGTATTTTACTGATATTTCGTTCTTGGGCTGGCGAAAGCTCGTCATCAAAAATTACCGTACCTATGTCGTTCTCAGTCACAAATTCCCTTACCTCTTCCATTTTACCAGTACCAATAAAGGTTTTGGGATTGGGCATAGTCATCTTTTGGGTATACCGTTTAACAACATCACCACCTGCCGTGTAGGTTAAAAATTCGAGCTCGTCCAAGTATTCCTTCGACATTTCCTCATCTTGGTCTTGCGTAATTATCCCTATTAAAACAACGCTCTCTAAATTGATATCTTTTTTCTCTATCATATATACTATTAAAGTACAAAGTTAAGCAAATGGATTTTTCTTAATAATGTTTTAAAAACCTATATTTATTGCCATGAGCAACAATTCTAAAACTTACACTTTAGCTTTCTATAATATTGAAAATCTATTTGATATTAAAAATGATCCTTTAACCAATGATGATGACTTTTTACCAACTTCAAGAAAAAGATGGACATCCAAACGTTACAAAAACAAATTGCGAAAGTTAGGTTCTGTAATTTCAAAAATAGGTGAAGAAAATACAGATGCTGCACCTGTAGTTGTTGGGCTAGCAGAGGTAGAAAATAAAACCGTACTGTCTGACTTAGTAAGAAGTAAAAATCTTATTGAAGAAAACTATAGCTATGTTCACTACGACTCTTCTGATGAAAGAGGAATAGATGTCGCATTACTCTATAAAAGTGATGTCTTTAAAGTTGAAAATTCAGAGACCTTTTCAGTTTATTTACAAAATGAATTTGGAGTACAAGATTATACAAGAGATATTCTTTTGGTACAAGGTAAATTAGAGAATGAGAAAATAAGCATTATAGTAAATCATTGGTCTTCTAGAAGAGAAGGTGAAAAAGAAACGGAGTACAAACGTATTACCGCAGCTAACGTTGTAAACTCTGTTGTTAAAATGCTAAAAAAGGAAGATGCAAATGCAAGGATTATTGTTATGGGTGATTTTAATGACAACCCTAACAGTAAGAGTCTTTCTTTGCTCGAAAAGGAAAGCAATTTGTACAATCCCTTTAAAACAGTTTGGTCTCGAGATAAAGGAAGTTTGAATCATAATTTTGGCTGGAACCTGTTTGATCAAATTTTAATTTCAACAAACTTTTTCGAATCCTCAAAATCTTCATTGTCTTTTAATGGTGCAAATGTCTTCAACAATAAGAATTTAACTCAGTATCATGGTAAGTATAAAGGACAGCCATTTAGGACCTATGTGGGCAAAAAATATAAAGGCGGTTATAGTGATCATTTCCCAGTTTATATACAACTCAAAAACCCATAAACCATTTGTCGATTAATAATGTAGTTAGTCTATTATAACAATGTTAACATCATGTTAATAGGCATTTTTTATATATTCGAATAGGCATAAAAAAAACGACCAACCAACGTAATTAATGCTCGCAATAGCCTCATTTTATTTAAAACAAAATAAATCCTTTGTAATCAACGTGTTACAAAGGGTTAAATAATTTCTAACAAACCGATTAATAATGAAAAAGATTACTCTATTTTTATTTCTTTTGTGCTTAACTCTTTCCTTAAGTGCTCAAGTTTTAAATCAGTCTGCAGCATGGCCAAATACCAATTGGACGGTTACAGGAACTTACAACACGGATCCTACTGCTTTTGAAGCAGATCCTACGGTCACTAGCAACTTTGCCTTTGATGACGACGACGCCGGATTTGGTAGTGATGATGACATCGCTGCAGAGTCAACAATAATAGATCTTTCAGCTGCTTTTGCCGCTGGTGAGACATGGTTATTTGTTGATGCTGACTATACTTATAATGATTTGGCCGATGTACTTAACTTAGAGTATTGGGATGCTGATTCAAGTACTTGGGAGGTATGGCAACAATTTACGGCCAGTACAGATCAACCTACTGATAACTTTTGTAGCGGTACTAGAGATAGTTTTACAAGTAACCAACTAAATATAGCTGGTTTTACGCCTACACAGCTTTCTGGTTTTCAGTATAGAATTGCTTTTTATGATGATGGCCCAGGTGGTGCTGAAGGTTATGAATGGGGTTTTTGTTTTGATTCTCCTACCATTACATCGCAATCTCCACCTACATGCCCAGATCCTGATATGTTGACTGTTGCTAATGTTACAGAGAACAGTGCAGATTTGCAATGGAATGAAACTGGATCTGCAACTATGTGGAATTTAGAATGGGGAATAGCTGGATTTACTCCAGGCTCAGGTACTTTAGAATCTGGTCTAACGTCTACTACATTTAATTTAACAGGGCTAACTGAAGGTACATCATATGATTTTTACGTCCAGTCGGATTGTGGAGGTTCAGGAACATCAAATTTCGTTGGCCCAACAACTTTCAATACTGTTGTACCAGGTGGAAGTTGTGTTGCGGCATTTCCTATGACTGTAGAGACAGACTGTAGTGCAGCAACACCTGTTACTCTAGATTTTTCAATAGCTGAAGATTTAGATGCTGCTGACGAGAATCCATCTTGTGATGCATTCGGAAATTGGGGTTATTGGGTAAGTTTTACAGCACCTGCAATAGGATCTGTAGTCTTTAACTTCAGCGGTGGTGCAGATAGCATTGGACTAGAGGTATTAGACATGTGCGGAGGAACTACAATAGGAAACTGCGATAATAATATTTATGATGCTGGAGATAGTTCTGATATTATAAGTGGATTAACTCCTGGCAACACATATGTCGCAGTTATATGGAGAGATGGACAAGACGGAACCGCAGACGTATGTATAGAGGAAGGCCCTACTTGTTTATTCCCTACAGATTTAGCCGCAGATAACTTTACAATAGATGGAGCTGATTTAAGTTGGACAGAGAATGGATCCGCCACTATGTGGAATGTTGAAATAGTGCCATCTGGTGATACGCCTACCGGAACACCAACAGCTACAGGAGTTTCTAATCCTTATACGGCGACTGGTCTTATGGCCAATACAGATTACGATTTTTATGTTCAAGCAGATTGTGGAGGTGGAGATACTAGTGATTTCAATGGTCCTTTTACTTTCACCACAGCTTGTGATGTCTTTGTGCCAGATTATTTAGAAGATTTTACTACCATCATTCCTAACTGTTGGGATGAAGCAGATAGTGGCGATGCTACTACAGGGCCAGGAGATTTAGGAGCTGGATCTTGGACAGCCGATGGTTTTCTCAATAATGGATTTACTGGTGCTTATAAAATAAATTTATGGGTAGCCTCTAAAAGTGACTGGATTCTTTCACCAGAATTTGATTTAACTGGTGGTCCTTTCCAAGTTGAGTTCGATTTTGGAATAATGCAATTTGGTAGTTCTACAACAGCTGGTACTTTAGGTTCAGATGATACTGTTCAACTTTTAATTACCAATGATGGTGGTACTACATGGATACCTCTTTTGGTTTATGACAGCACATCTGTAGTTTCTCCTACAGGTGAACATCCTGTTGTTACGCTAGAAGCCTATGCTGGTCAAACCGTACAGTTTGGTATTTTAGGTTCTGAAGGTACTGTTGATGATCCTGAGGACAATGATATATTTGTAGATAATTTTCAGGTAAGAAATATTCCTACTTGTCCTGAACCTACAGATTTAACATCTACTAACTTAAGTTTAACCTCTACAGAGATTGGATGGACAGAAACAGGTACAGCTACAACATGGAATATTGAATATGGAGTTGCTGGCTTCGTGCAAGGTACAGGAACAGTTGTATCAGATGTAACAACAAATCCTTATGTGATTACAGGATTAACATCAGATACTAATTATGAGTTTTATGTTCAGGCTGTTTGTGACCCTCTAAACTTAAGTTCATGGACTGGACCTGGTACATTCTACACGGGTTATTGTGCTTCTGAACCAACTAGTAATGATGGTGATGGTGTAACGAACGTAACTATTGGAGTCACTGATTTTCCTAGTTTTGGAGATGTTACTTATGAAAACCATACAGGCACCGTAGTAAACGTATTCCAAGGTATAAATACAAATGTAGCCGTTACTTTTGCGACCGGTTTTACATATGGTACTAATATATGGATTGACTTTAATGACGATCTGGTTTTTGACAATGCAACTGAATTAGTTTTTCAAGGGGAATCTACCAATGCAAACCCAACAACTTTAGATGCCTCTTTTGTTATGCCAGCAACAGCGCCTTTAGGTCAACATAGAATGCGAATTGGTACAGCAGATTCAGGACAAGCGACACCTAACCCTTGTTATAATGGTACTTGGGGTGTAACATTAGACTTTACAGTAAATGTTGAGGAATTAACCTGTACGTTGCCTGAAGCCAATTATTCTGTTACTACTGACTGTAATAGCGATCAATTCTTTATAGATGTCGATGTTACCAGTTTAGGTGATGCTACTTCACTAGAAATATCTAATGATTTTGATGCCTCTACAGTACAAGCTACTGCAGTTGGAGTTTATCAAGCTGGACCTTTCCCTTTTGGCAATTCAGTAAAAGTATTTGTAACCAATGAACAAGATAATAATTGTGTTATCAGTAGTGAGTTCTTTGAAGTATTAGCTTGTCCACCAGCAAATGATGAGTGTGATATGGCAACCGTTGCTGTAGTTAATGCAGACGAATCATGTGATAGTGTAAATTCAGGTACTATTTTAGCTGCAACACCGTCTGGTGTACCAAACGGTAGTTGTTCTGGTTCACCAGATGATGACGTTTGGTTTCAATTTACGGCACTAGGAGAACAGCAAATTATAGATATTCAGAATATAACTGGTGGGACCACAAATTTAGACCATGCAGTATATGAAGGTACATGTGGTAGTCTTACAGAACTATATTGCTCTGATGATACTTTTAGCCTAACACCTTCTCTAGTAGTTGGCAACACATATTACGTGAGAATATTCTCGGCTGGTTCAACGAGTGAAACAAGTAGCTTTGATTTATGTATCAGCACTTTAGGAACACCAACCTATTGTTTAGATGCCTTACCAATTTGTGCTGATCCAAGTATCCAATACGAAAGTATAGTTGGTGATCAAGTAGCACCTCCTTATTTGGATTATGACTGCCTGTTCTCACAACCAGATCCTCAGTGGAACACAATACAATTTGATGACGCGGGAGATTATGAGTTTAGTTTAGATCAAACCAGTACAGGTGGAGCACCATTGGATATTGACTTTATAGTTTGGGGTCCTTTTGTAGATCAACAAGAAGGTTGTTATGAATTACTCACTGAAAATATTGCAGATTGTAGTTATTCAGCAACCGCAAGTGAGACTATAACATTAACCAATGTACCGGCGAATTCAACTTATATTATCCTTATCACAAACTTCTCACAACAACCAGGATTTTACACCTTTACGCAAGATTCTGGACCTGCAGATGGTACCAATTGTGAAGTTGTTTGCGACGTTACTTTAAACCTTGAAGGTGGTCCTGTTGAAGACACTGTTGAAGATCCTGGAACACCAGATGGCACTTTTAATTACTGTGGTTTCCCTAGCGTTCAGTTAGAGGCAACAACATTTTACGATGTAGATGAGTATGTGTGGTATAAAGACGGTTTCGTTATTCCTGATTATAATGACCCTATGTTAACTGCAACTGAATCTGGAACCTATCAAGTTCAAGTCTTAGGAGGTATTTGTGACCAAAGTGAGCAATATTTTTCAGCATTAGTTCAAATAAACTTTTACGACGATGCAGGTACGGTTGACCCACAGAACATAACAGTCTGTGATGGCCCTGAAGCTGATGGTTCTGAAGCATTTGACTTAGATGCATTAACTGCCTCTCTAGGTTTTGGCGCTGATTTTACTGTGTCATACTATACAAATACAGCAGATGCAAATCAAGCAATGAATGCAGTATCTTCTCCATATACCTCATCTGGTGAAACACTGATAATTAGAGTAGAAGATGCAGACGCGGCTAATGATGGTTTCTTAGGGTGTCGTCAATTATCTGAAGTAGAATTGGTTGTTAATACCAGACCAGATGTAAATCAACCAGCAGATTTTGTTGTCTGCGATGATATGGATGGAGCTGTTGACGGTATGACAGATTTTGATTTAACTTCAATAGATGCTGAAGTAAGCACAGATCCAGATGTTACAATTACTTATCATTCATCTCAGGCAGATGCCGAGAGTGGTACAGCTGCATTGTCGAGCCCTCACAACAGTGGTGGAGAGACCATATATGTAAGAGCTGAAGACAATGCAACAGGATGTTATCAGACCACATCATTCAATCTTGTGGTTAATCTTATTCCTCTAGCGACATTTGATCAAAGCATAGATTATGAAGTTTGTCCAAACGCAACGGTTCCTATTACAATTGCAATAATTCCTGATAACTTCTCAGCAGCTGACGTATCAGTTAATTGGTACTTAGATGGAACTCTAATATCTGGTGCTAGTGGTTTAATGTTAGATACCGTTTTGGTTTCGGGAGACTATTCAGCTGAAATTACTTTTAGTGCTACGGGTTGTAGCAATACAGTTACAACTACTGTAATAGAACTCGATAATTGTATTTTCCCAGAGGGAATTTCGCCAGGAGTTAGTCCAGGACAAAATGACCGTTTTGATTTAAGCAGCTTTGATGTTGTTAAACTAGAAATTTTCAACAGAAATGGAACACTTGTATATTCTAAGAGTAACTATACAGATGAATGGGAAGGTCAAACTAATGATGGTGAAGAACTTCCGGTAGGTACTTATTTTTATACAGTGATCTATGAAGGCGGTGCTAAACAAAAGAGCGCTTGGGTATATATTAACAGATAATCAACTAACAGAATCAACTTATTATAATGAAAAAACTCTCGATAATAGCGGTTTTGCTTTTAGCATTTCAAATGCATGGGCAACAAGACCCTCAGTACACACAGTACATGTACAATATGAATATTATGAACCCAGCTTATGCAGGTTCTAGGGAAAATCTATCTTTTGGATTATTGTACAGAAATCAATGGGCTAAAATAGATGGCGGACCTGAAACTGGTACATTTTTTGGTCACGCGCCAATTGGCAATAACCTTGGCCTTGGTGTATCATTAATTGCAGATCAAATAGGTCCGGTAAAAGAAACCAACGCATATGTTGACCTATCTTATACACTTAGGTTAGGTGGTGAGCACCGTTTGGCATTTGGTGTTAAAGCTGGAGCTACATTTCATGATATAAATTTAACCAGCGGAAATGTAGATGTAATAGATATGAATGACCCTTTCTTCGGTATCGGCATCAATGAGACGACACCTAATATTGGTGCAGGTTTCTTTTATTATACTGATAAATATTATTTATCCTTATCCGTTCCGAATCTTTTGTCATCTGTTCATTTAGACTCAAACGGAAATAAAATTGGATCAGAAACTCAACATTATTTCGTAACAGGTGGTTATGTTTTTGATTTATCGCCTAACACAGAATTGAAGCCTTCGTTTATGGTTAAGTCTGCTTTTGACGCACCAACATCTTTTGATGTTAACCTTAATGCAAGATTCTTTAAGAAATTTGAAATTGGTGCTTCATACAGATTAGATGACTCATTTTCTGGATTGGTTAACTTTGCATTGTCGCCATCATTAAGGGTTGGCTATGCGTATGATGCTGTATCATCTGACATTAAGGCTTTTGCGCCAGCATCGCATGAAGTCATGCTGTTATTTGACCTTAATTTCCCGAAACGTGTTTCTCGTTCACCTAGATACTTTTAATCCGTTAAGCTAAACAAATTATGAAAAACTTAAAAATACTATTATTTATCACGTTGATGAGTGGTTTATGCTTAACTGCTCAGAACAAAGACACCAAGAAAGCTGACAAGGAATTTGCCAGATTTGAATATGTTGATGCTGCTGAAAGCTATAAAAAACTCGTAGACAACGGTAAGGGCTCTCCTTATGTTTATGCTCAATTGGCAGAAAGCAATTATAACATTTTCAATACTGTTGAGGCTGAGAAATGGTATGCAAAAGCTTTAGAATCTATGAATGATCCAGAAATGATCTTCAAATATTCCGAAATGCTAAAGGCTAATGGAAAATATGAAGAATCTAACCAGCAAATGGAAAAATTTGCTTCTATGCGTCCATCCGATGATAGAGCAACAGCCTTTAGAAAAAACCCTAATTACCTTCCTAAAATTTTAGAACAAGGTAAAAAGTTTAATGTACAAGATGGTGGTTTTAATTCGGCTCAATCAGATTTTGGAGGAACCATGCATGATGGTAAACTTTATATTACTTCTGCCAGAAATGATAACCGAAAAACTTATGGTTGGAACGAACAACCATTTTTAGATATTTACACTCTGACCAAAAATTCTGACGGGTCATATTCTGAGGCGACCTTAATGAACGATCAGATTAATACTAGACATCACGAAGGTTTAGTTTCAATCACACCAGATGGTAACACCATGTACTTCTCTAGAGAAAGTTATTTTGAGAAGGATTTTGAAAAAGATTCCATAAGTAAAGTGCGATACAGCCAGTTATATCTTTATAAGGCTACTAAATTGGGTGATGATTTTGATAATGTGGAAAGCTTATCCATAAACAGCGAAAATTACTCTGTAAAGAACCCTTCGGTTAGTCCTGATGGTTCTACTTTATATTTCGCATCTAATATGCCTGGTGGTTTTGGAAAATATGATATTTATAAAGCGCCAATTAATGATGATGGGACTATTGGAGAGCCTCAAAACCTAGGTCAAAAAGTAAATACTGAAGGTCAAGAAATGTTTCCTTTTATAAGTAGCAACAATACGCTTTACTTCTCTTCTACAGGTCATTTAGGCCTCGGAGGAATGGATGTGTTCTACACTAGGGAAATAGATGGGAAAATGGCACCAATAAGAAATGTAGGAATTCCTATTAACAGTAATGGTGACGATTTTGCATTTACCATTGATGAAGAAGCTGAAGAAGGTTTTGTCTCTTCAAACAGAGATGGTGGACAAGGAAGTGATGATATTTATGCATTCAAAAAACTACAACCGCTTTGCGATGTTTTAATTACTGCAATAGTATTGGATGACGAAACAAGAAATCCTTTAAATGGCGCTTCTGTTTCATTGTACGATGCGGAAGGTAACAAAATGGCAACTAAAACTACTAATGCTGAGGGTATTGCTGAATTTATAATAGAGTGTGAGCAAGATACCGAGCTTGAAGTAGTGATGGAAGATTTTGAAAGCAAAAAAGTCACTGTTAACGGAACAAGTGAGGAAGAGTTAGAGGTTCAAATTTCGTTAGACCCAATAGAAAAAATTATTGCACCAGAGGAAATAGTATTAAACCCTATTTACTTTGATTTCGATAAGTCCAATATCACAGCACAAGCTGCTTTTGAATTGGATAAATTGGTACAGATAATGAACAAATATCCAGATCTAGTAATTAATGCTACATCACACACAGATAGTAGAGGATCTGTGACATACAACCAAAAGCTTTCTCAACGTAGAGCAAAGAGCACACAACAATATGTTATTTCCAAAGGTATAGACGAATCTCGAATCTCTGCGGAAGGTAAAGGAGAAAGTAACCTTAAGGTAAAATGTGGTCAAAACTGTACTGAAGAAGAGCACCAACAAAACAGACGCTCAGAGTTTTTAATAGTGAGTGGCTCTCCTGAGACTCAGAAGTAAGTCTTATTGAGTTTAAGATTATAATAAAAAGCGCTCTGATTCTTATCAGAGCGTTTTTGTTTTATCGTAATGGAAATCCCTTAGCTGCCCACCAAGGATGCAGTTCTATAACTAATCGTCCAGCTTTAACCATTGGGTCGGCATTTGCTAAACTGTCTGCCATTTCTAAAGTTGGCACGTTGTAAATTGTGATACCTCTAATATCACCGTCATCACCAAAAGGTCCAGAGATATCCGCATAACCTAATTCGTACATTTTACCTAAGTGCGCTAAATGCTCTTTTTGAAGTCTCGCTGATTCCTCTTCATTTTGATTTCTAATTGGTCCGCGTTTTAAAAAAGCTATAAAGTATTGCTGCATTAATGTAGTATCCTTTGTCTTCTCATCAACATAATCAAAGACCTCATAACCCTCGTCTACAAGTTTAGCTTTTATTTCAGCAACAGATTGCTCTTTAATAGTTTCAATACTTTCTTCTTGGGACTCTGAAG
Organism: Winogradskyella ouciana; assembly: GCF_965284585.1. Taxonomy (NCBI): domain Bacteria; kingdom Pseudomonadati; phylum Bacteroidota; class Flavobacteriia; order Flavobacteriales; family Flavobacteriaceae; genus Winogradskyella; species Winogradskyella ouciana. Next base: position 1,273,341 of record NZ_OZ260095.1, on the reverse strand, counting down.
TTTTCTCATTGGATTTTGTTTCGTTTTTACATGATAGTAAACTAAATACACATAGAATTATTAGTATATTTTTCATTCTTTCCAGTTTTTAAATGGTTGTTTGCTTAATTGCGAATTATAATATTTTATATCACCAGTAACTTCTTTACCCAACCAGTTAGGTCTTTCAAAAGTTTCATTCTTAGATTGTAGTTCAACTTCAGCAATAATTAAACCATCATTATTACCATAAAACTCATCAACTTCAAACGTGTGGCTGCCATATTTGACTTCGTAGCGTTTCTTATCTATAATGGATTCTTCACATAGGTCTAAAAGATTTTCAGCTTCTACCCTAGTAATTTCTTTTTCCCATTCAAATCGAGATAAACCATCGTTAGAAGATTTTCCTTTTATAGTTAAATAGCCTTTATCCTCCTTCAATCTCACACGTACAGTTCGCTCTTTATGACTGTTTAAAAAACCTTGTTGAATGATATAGCTCGTTGAAGCTTCTTTTTTAAAGCCATCAGATGTCACTAAAAACTTACGCTCAATTTCTACGGCCATTATCGATACTACTTAAACTATATTTAATCCCTAAATTTACTGCATGCTAAACGATTTACCAATAAGAAAGATAATTCATGTGGATATGGATGCGTTTTATGCTTCCATAGCCCAAATGGACAACCCTGAACTTAAAGGTAAACCAATAGCTGTTGGAGGTGGCGGAAAACGAGGCGTGATAAGTGCGGCAAGTTATGAAGCTCGCAAATATGGAGTAAGAAGTGCTATGTCTGGTCGTTTGGCAGAAAAGCTTTGTCAAGAACTAATTTTTGTTAGAACAGATTTTGAACGTTATAAGGACATCTCCAATCGTATTCGGAAAATTTTTTTCGAGTACACAGATTTAGTAGAGCCTTTATCGCTAGATGAAGCCTATCTTGACGTAACGGAAAACAAAATAGGCTTGCCTAGTGCGACATTAATTGCTCAAAAGATACGGCAACGCATTTTTGACGAAGTTGGTTTAACGGCTTCCGCAGGCATTTCAATCAACAAGTTTATTGCTAAGGTTGCGAGCGATTACAATAAGCCCAATGGTCAAAAAACGGTAAATCCTGAGGACGTGCTTCAATTTTTAGAAGATTTGGACATTAGAAAATTCTATGGTGTTGGTAAAGTCACCGCAGAAAAGATGTATCAAAAAGGCATTTTTACCGGTAAGGATTTAAAAGCCAAGAGTCTTGAATATTTAGACGAAAACTTCGGAAAGTCAGGTCGGTATTATTACTATGTAGTGCGAGGCATTCACAATAGTGAAGTAAAACCTAATCGCATACGCAAGTCTCTAGCTGCCGAGCGCACATTCAGTGAAAATTTGTCTTCTGAAATTTTTATGCTAGAAAAGCTTGACCATATTGCAGAAGAAGTCGCCAAGCGACTTGAAAAAAGTAACGTTGCAGGAAAAACCATAACATTAAAAATAAAATACTCTGACTTTACATTACAGACCCGAAGTAAGACGCTTCCTTATTTTGTAAGTGATAAGGCTGTTATTTTAGAGACTGCAAAAGATTTGTTATATCAAGACAAACTAAAAAATTCGGTGAGACTTTTAGGAATTTCTCTCTCTAACTTAAATACAGATAAGTCAGTCAAAGCAAAGCCTTCGGAAGACAAAAAGAAATCTGTTAGCGTTCAGTTAAAGTTCGAATTTTAATCTGTTGAATTTCTTAAGTTTATGTCAACTACTAAACCAACCACGTATGAAATTCTTAAATGTACTAATCGCTGTAGTCATATTACTCTCAATTTCTTCATGTAAAGATAATGAAGCTTCAAAAGAAGTAACTTCTGAACCAGAAAAGGAAAACCAAGAAAAAGGCGGTGTACAACCCTTTGCAGAACATATCTTTTCACAGTTTACTAATGTTAGGGATTTTACAATGGATAATGACGAAACCGAGGCTTATTTTTCATTGCAAAGTCCAGCAAGAGAGCTTTCTGTAATCATGAAAATTGAAAAGAAAAATAATGAATGGCAAGACCCTGAAATTAGTAGTTTTTCAGGCCAATATACAGATCTTGAACCTTTTTTATCTCCCGATAATTTAAAGCTCTATTTTGTATCTAACAGACCTGTTTCAAAAGATAGCACCAATACAAAAGATATGGATATTTGGTATGTGGAGCGTTCCACTAAAGCTGAGGCATGGTCAAAACCAAAAAATATTGGTGCACCAATAAATACAGATGGTGATGAGTTTTATCCTGCTGTGGCTGCAAATGGCAATCTATATTTTACTCTTATTAAAGAAGAACTAGAATCTGCAGACGATATCTATGTAAGCAAATGGGAAAACAACGCTTATGCAGAGCCAACAATTTTAGGAGAGGGAGTGAACACCAAAGGTGCTGAGTATAATGCTTTTATTGCACCAGATGAATCTTATATCATTTTCGGAGGTTGGCGACGACCAGATGCATTGGGATCTGGTGATATGTATATCAGCAGAAACGTAAACAGTGAATGGACAACTGCTGAAAATCTTGGAGAGCCCATTAATTCCAAGTATATGGAATTTTGTCCTTTTGTAAACAACGGAACACTTTATTTTACAAGCCGCAGAAGTAGCGTAGAGTCAAAAGAAAATGGTTTTACCAACACAGAGGAGTTAATCTCTGAAATTAATAAATATGATAATGGTTCTAGCCGGATTTATCGGGTGGAAATTAAAAGTTAAATTGATTTAAGTCTCTAATCATTAGTAATCTCCCTGACTCGTAAGGTATTCACCATCCCCTTTTCCGTAATTGGCATGGAAGCTAAGCTAATGGCCATATCGCCTTTTTTTAGATAACCTCGCTCTTTAGCAATTTTATTAATGTCACCAACCGTTTCATCAGTACTTACAAACTTATCATAGAAAAAAGCTTCTACTCCCCAAAGCAAACTCAATTGGGTTAAAATACGCTTGTTAGATGTAAACACTAAAATATGGGCTTGTGGTCTCCATGCAGAAATCTGAAAAGCCGTGTAACCACTATTGGTCAACGTAGAAATGGTTTTGGCATTGATCTCATTTGCCATATTAGCAGCGTGATAACAAATAGATTTAGTTATATACCGTTTGGTACGTATATGAGGAGGAGATTGTGGCACTTCAATTAAGGGAGAATCTTCTACACTACGTATAATATTTGCCATTTGGCGTATCACTTGTACAGGATATTGCCCAACAGAGGTTTCTCCTGAAAGCATTACCGCATCAGCACCATCCATTACCGAATTGGCAACATCGTTGACCTCAGCTCGTGTTGGTGTTAAGCTTGTAATCATGGTTTCCATCATTTGCGTAGCTATGATTACAGGAATTCTTGCGCGTTTGGCTCTTAGTACTAATTTCTTTTGAATTAATGGCACTTCCTCAGCTGGTATTTCAACACCTAAATCACCACGAGCTACCATTAAACCATCACAGTAAGCAACAATTTTATCAATGTTTTCAACAGCTTCTGGCTTTTCTATCTTAGCAATAATCGGAATTTTATGATCACTATGCTCTTTAATTAATTCTTCCAATTGCATTAAATCCTCAGCATGCCTAACAAAGGATAAAGCGATCCAATCCACCTTTTGTCCTATAGCAAAAATGGCATCCTCTATATCCTTTTTTGTCAAAGCAGGTTGAGAGATATCTGTATTTGGAAGGTTTACCCCTTTTTTAGATTTTAAAGGACCGCCTTGTATAACTTCTGCCTTTACTTCAGACTTTCCGTCTGTGGAAACGACTTCAAAAATTAATTTTCCATCATCCAATAGAATTCTTTCACCTCTTTTAGCGTCTTGTGGAAAGTTGTCGTAAGTCATATAGACACGTTCTTTAGTGCCTTCAAATCGTTTGCCAGTTGCGAAAATAATTTCGTCCCCTTCATTAACAACAACTTCGCCTTTCATGGTGCCAACACGTAGTTTGGGACCTTGTAAATCTGCTAAGATCGAAGCATTGTATCCAAACTCGTCATTGAGCTCTCTTATCATTTTTATGCGCTCCTCAACATCCTTATAATTCGCGTGCGAAAAGTTTATTCTAAAAACATTGGCGCCTTCATCGAGCATGGCTTTTAAAACGTCCTTGCTACTTGTTGCTGGGCCTAATGTGGCTACTATTTTGGTTTTTTTGTTTAGCATCAATTCAAAAAATTAAATGGTCTTTTGATTTTAATTGTATCGGATTAACAGAATAACTTGTTACAATCTGCGGAATATTCTGCAGTTTATCCAAGATTAATTTTTCGTTTACATTCTGTATCTCATCAGAAATCTTTATAAAGTAATCTACCCTTTTGTACTCTGGGACTAAATTAAAAGTCTTTAATACTTTTTCATTAGTTTGAAATAAGCCTGTACTATATAGACTCTCTTCCTCTTTTTTGCATACGTTAGAAACCAAGTTCCAGGTCACAAATTGTGAAACGTTATTCCACTCAAAAATACTGTACGAAGATTTTAAATATTCAAAATCAAGATCTTTGGATTTACGCTTTAAGTTCAGCTCTAAACTTTGGTTAAGCAAATAAGCCAATCGATAGTCTTCTAGCCCACAATGAATAGCAATGAGTTTGTAGGTGTCGTCATAAAAATCGTCAACAAGAAGTTTGTGTAAAGCCATATAGTCATAACTCTGAAATGTAAATATAGAATATAAATGCCTTAGATTTATTAACTTTTGGTTAATCTTAACCCTTAAAATCTACGAAAACGTTGTAGTTTAATAAAATTAAATTCTTGAATTAAATAAGCTTGGTAATTTGCTTCTGAAATGCAAAAAAAGCGCGTTTGGATGCCTTTTCTTCCGCTTTCTTTTTTGAAGTTGCCCTGGCCTTTGAGACCACTTTATCATTAATACTAAGTTTAACAGAAAAGTGCTTTAACTCATCTTTGCCTGTGTCCTCATAAACTTCATAATCGAATGTGTTTTTTTCTTTTTGGCACCACTCAATCAACAGACTTTTATAACTAATAACTTTGCCTTCTAAGGTCTCTATATCTACATGAGGATTAATAACACGTTTGTAAATAAAGTTTTCGCAAGTTTTATAACCTTTATCTAAATAAATGGCACCTACTAATGCTTCAAAAAGGTTACCGTGGATGTTGTTACCAAAATTAGACTTTGGTATTCTACTTTGCACCAAGTCAATGAGGTTGAGTTCTTTACCAAGTTCATTTAGGTGCTCCCTACTTACTACTTTAGAGCGCATCTTTGTAAGATAGCCTTCGTCACCATGTGGCACTTTCTCGTATAGGTATGCTGCAATAACAGAACTGAGCATGGCATCACCTACAAACTCCAAACGCTCATAGTTTATAGGATTACCCTTTTTATCCCTAATATTCATAGAGCGATGAGTAAAGGCTTTTATGTAAAGTGATTTAGATTTTGGCTTAAAGCCTAGAATATTTTTTAGTTGTAAAAAAAAATTCCCGTCTTCTTGAGAACGGGAATTTTTTAATATGTTACGAATGAAAGTCATTCGGGATTTAATCTATTTTTTTAAATAATACACAAGCGTTGTGGCCGCCAAATCCAAATGTATTACTCATTGCGACTTTTATATCTCGTTTCTGCGCTTCATTGAGCGTTAAATTTAATTCTGGATCTATATTCTCATCATGAGTTTCGTGGTTAATTGTCGGTGGAATAATTCCATGTTCTAAAGCCAAAATCGAAGCAATAGCTTCAATAGCTCCGGCTGCACCCAACAAGTGACCAGTCATAGATTTGGTAGAATTAATATTTATGTTTTTAGCATGGCTGCCAAATACTTCTGATATAGCTTTAAGTTCGGCAACATCACCTAATGGTGTGGATGTACCGTGTGTGTTAATATGATCTACATCTTCAGGATTTAAACCAGCATTCTCTAAACAATTTTTCATTACCGCAACAACTCCTATACCATCTGGGTGAGGTGCTGTCATATGATAAGCATCAGAAGATAAGCCTCCACCTACAACTTCAGCATAGATTTTTGCTCCTCTTGCTTTGGCGTGCTCATACTCTTCTAAAACAATAGAACCTGCTCCTTCTCCCAAAACAAAACCATCTCGGTTAGCATCAAAAGGTCTAGAAGCCGTTTCCGGACTATCGTTACGAGTGCTCATAGCATGCATAGCGTTGAAACCTCCCATACCAGCAATGGTAACCGCAGCTTCACTTCCACCTGTAATTACAACATCACAATGACCTAAACGTATCGTGTTTAAGGCATCGATCATTGAATTAGCGGAAGAAGCACACGCAGAAACCGTTGTGTAGTTTGGTCCCATGAAACCATATTTAATAGATATGTTTCCTGGTGCAATATCAGCAATCATTTTCGGAATGAAGAAAGGGTTAAAACGAGGTGTGCCATCACCAGCAGCATAGTTTAACACTTCTTCCTGAAATGTCTCTAAACCACCAATACCAGCTCCCCAAATAACTCCTACTCTATATTTGTTTAATGAATCTAGATCTAGTTTTGAGTCTGCAATTGCTTCATCCGAAGCAACCATTGCATACTGCGAAAACTTGTCCATTCGCTTTGCCAGCTTTCTGTCAATAAAGTCAGTAACTTCAAAGTTTTTTACTTCACAAGCGAATTGTGTTTTGAACTTCTCAGCATCAAAATGTGTAATTGGAGCAGCACCACTTTCACCATTAACAAGACCATTCCAATATTCATCTTTGGTATTGCCAATTGGCGTAAGAGCACCTAGACCAGTAACTACGACTCGCTTTAATTCCATAAAAATAAAGTTCTTATTTTGCTTCTTCTATGTAAGAGATAGCTTGACCAACTGTTGCAATGTTCTCAGCTTGATCATCTGGGATTTGAATATCAAATTCTTTTTCAAATTCCATTATTAATTCTACAGTATCCAATGAATCTGCACCTAAGTCGTTAGTGAAGCTCGCTTCAGTTACAACTTCGTTTTCATCAACACCTAATTTGTCTACGATAATCGCTTTTACTCGTGATGCAATGTCTGACATAATCTTTTAATTTTAAGTTTTAATTAGATGGCAAAAATAAAAAACTTTACGTTAAAAATCATCTTTACCGATAAAATGTGCTTTTAATTTAGTAAAAATAAAATAGAAGTATTCCGTTTTGCCCTAATTGTTAATTATTATTCTTTTTTTTGTTTGAATAATTTGAACATGATGGCAAGTATATGAAACGAATTGTAATTTTTGCGTCCGGAAGTGGAAGTAATGCTGAAAATTTAATTAAGTTTTTTCACAACAGCGATAATGCGTCTGTTATTCAGGTATTGACCAACAATCCTCATGCCAAAGTCTTAGAGCGATGTAAGAAATTGAAAGTGAGTGGTTTATCATTCAATAGAATTGCCTTTTCAAAGTCTGAAGACGTGTTGAATATTCTAAAAGCGTCTCAACCAGACCTTATTGTATTGGCTGGTTTTCTTTGGAAATTTCCTGAATTTATCCTCAAGGAGTTTGAAAATAAAGTAATAAATATCCACCCTGCTTTACTACCAAAATATGGTGGAAAAGGGATGTATGGGCAATTTGTTCACGAAGCTGTTGTAGCAAATAAAGAAACCGAAACTGGGATAACAATTCATTATGTAAATGAAAATTATGACGAAGGAGCTATAATTTTCCAGGCTAAGTGTGAGGTTGAACCATCGGATTCTGCTGAAGATGTGGCTAAAAAGATTCATAAATTGGAGATGGAACATTTTCCTAAGATGGTACAGCAATTACTTAATTAACAAATTTCAAAAAACTAAACTCCAAAATGATTGGTGAAAATTCGTGAAATTAGTATCATGCCATTCATAGCAAGAGTCAGTGGTAATCTGTGAAATCCGTGTCAAAATAATTCATGTCAAAAAAGAAAAAAAAATATTACACCGTCTGGAAAGGCCATAACACAGGAGTCTTTGAATCTTGGGACGATTGCAAGGCTCAAATCAAAGACTTTAAAGGAGCACAGTATAAATCCTTCACAACTTTTGACGCAGCAAAGAAAGCGTATAGAGATGGACCAAAAGACTATATAGGAAAATCGAAAAGTTTTAAAAGTGAACTTTCTAACGAACTACTGAAAAAAATTGGTCAACCGAATTATAATTCTATTTCAGTTGATGCAGCATCATCTGGCAATCCTGGTAAAATGGAATATCGTGGTGTAGATACCAAGTCCAAAAAACAACTTTTTATACAAGGTCCTTTTGAGGAAGGCACTAATAACATAGGCGAATTCTTGGCCATTGTTCATGGTTTGGCTTTTTTAAAACAACATAAAAGTGACAGGATTATCTACACAGATTCTAAAACTGCCATGAGTTGGGTGCGAAAAAAAACTTGCAATACTAAACTTGAGCGGAATAACAAAAACAAAGATTTGTTTGAGTTGGTTGATAGAGCTGTAAAATGGTTGAAAATCAATAATTATTCTACTACCATAGTAAAATGGGAAACAAAGGCTTGGGGAGAAATTCCTGCAGATTTTGGGAGAAAATAATTTCTGTTATTAGGTTAGGACGCTATTTCACAAGGAAGATATTTTATGTACTTTTGCACCTTAATTCAAACTTACTTTAATGGGTAAATTAGTAATTGTCGGAACAGTGGCTTTTGATGCTATTGAAACACCTTTTGGCAAAACCGATAAAATTCTTGGTGGTGCTGGGACTTTTATAGGTTTGGCTGCGTCAAATTTTAATGTTGATTCCGCAGTTGTATCTGTGGTTGGAGGCGATTTTCCACAAGAGTACTTAGATTTAATGACAGACAGAAATATCGATATTTCTGGTGTTGAAATTGTAAAAGACGGCAAAACCTTCTTTTGGAGTGGTAAGTACCATAATGATATGAACTCTAGAGACACCTTAGCTACCGAATTAAACGTACTTGCCGATTTTGAACCTAAAGTTCCTGAAGACTATAAGGATGCTGAAGTTGTAATGCTCGGCAATTTACATCCACTAACCCAAATGAGTGTTCTAAACCAGATGGAGACCAAGCCAAAGTTGGCCATACTAGATACTATGAATTTTTGGATGGATTGTGCCCTAGAGGATTTACACAATACTATAAAACATATAGACGTTATCACTATCAATGATGAGGAAGCAAGACAATTAACCGGAGAATATTCATTGGTTGTTGCTGCTAGAAAGATTCATGAGATGGGCCCAAAATATGTAGTGATTAAAAAAGGTGAGCATGGAGCGTTATTGTTTCATGACGATAATGTGTTCTATGCGCCTGCATTACCTTTAGAAGAAGTTTTTGATCCAACAGGAGCGGGTGATACCTTTGCTGGTGGCTTTGCAGGATATTTAGCCAAAACTGAAGATTACTCTTTTGAGAATATGAAAAATGCTGTGATTTATGGTTCCACCTTAGCATCCTTTTGTGTAGAAAAGTTTGGCACAGAGCGAATGCTTAATCTCACTGCAAGTGAAGTACATAAGCGATTAGGCCAATTTAAGAGTCTAACACAATTTGATATAGAATTAACTTAAATCTAGCGCACTCTGAAAATGAGTGCGTTTTTTTATTATAGAATATGAGTGATGCTTTAAAACATGAGTGCGGTATTGCACTTATTAGACTTTTAAAACCATTAGATTATTACAAGAAAAAGTATGGGAGTGCCTTTTATGGTGTCAATAAAATGTACCTAATGATGGAAAAGCAGCACAACCGTGGACAAGATGGTGCTGGTTTTGCAAGTATTAAATTAGACACAAGCCCTGGTGAACGCTATATCAGTAGAGTGCGTTCTATTGCGCAACAGCCTATTCAAGATATATTTGCTCAGATTAATGAGCGTATTAATGAGGAAATTACAAAGCACCCAGAGTATAAAGACAACACTGAACTTCAAAAAAAGTATATTCCTTACGTTGGCGAATTGTTATTGGGTCATGTACGCTATGGCACATTTGGGAAAAACAGTGTGGAAAGTGTTCATCCTTTTCTGAGACAGAACAATTGGATGCACCGAAATCTGATTGTTGCCGGTAACTTTAACATGACCAATGTTAATGAGCTTTTCGATAATTTGATAGATCTGGGACAGCATCCCAAGGAAAAAGCGGACACCATAACTGTAATGGAAAAAATTGGTCATTTCCTAGATGACGCTGTCGCTAAAATCTATAAAGATTTAAAAAAAGAAGGCTATTCAAAAATTGAATGTTCGCCATTAATAGCTGAGCGTTTAAAACTGAGCAAAATATTAAAACGCGCGGCTAAAAATTGGGATGGCGGCTATGCTATGGCTGGCTTATTAGGTCATGGAGATTCATTTGTTTTAAGAGACCCTGCAGGCATCAGGCCTACATATTATTATAAAGATGACGAAGTTGTGGTTGTTGCTTCTGAGCGACCTGTAATACAAACCGTTTTTAATGTTGCTTTTGAAGATGTAAAAGAATTAGATCCGGGACATGCCATTATCACAAAGAAATCTGGTGAAACTAAAATTAAAAAGATACTAGAGCCCTTAGAGCGTAAAGCTTGTTCGTTTGAACGTATTTATTTCTCTAGAGGTAGTGATGCAGAAATCTATAAAGAAAGAAAAGAATTAGGTCGTTTATTGATGCCTAAGGTTCTTGAAGCTATTGGCAATGATACTGAAAACACAGTATTCTCATTTATACCAAACACCGCTGAAACTTCATTTTATGGAATGATTGATACGGTTGAAGAACATCTGAATGCTAAAAAAACTAAATCCATCTTAGATGGAAACGGAAAACTTTCAGCAGAAAGAGTTACAGAAATATTATCAGAAAGACCGCGAATAGAAAAGATTGCCATTAAAGATGTTAAGCTAAGAACATTTATTACTGAAGATAGTAGTAGGGATGATTTAGTTGCCCACGTATATGACGTAACCTATGGAGTTATAAAGTCCACAGATAATTTAGTGATTATAGATGATAGTATAGTACGAGGTACAACACTTAAAAAAAGTATCATAAAAATGATGGATCGCTTGAATCCCAAAAAGATTGTTGTGGTATCATCTGCTCCTCAAATACGCTACCCAGATTGCTACGGTATAGATATGGCAAACCTAGAAAGTCTTGTGGCTTTTAGAGCTGCCTTAGAATTATTAAGAGATAATGACCAATACCATATTGTAGAGGACGTTTACAAAAAATGTCTTGAGCAGGTCCATCTAAATGACAAAAATGTAGTGAATTATGTAAAAGAGATCTATAACAATTTTACTGACGAGCAAATTTCTGATAAAATCGCAGAACTTTTGAGTGATGAAGACGTGAACGCAGAAGTGAAAATCATTTTTCAGCCAGTTGAAAACCTTCATAAGGCTTGTCCAAAGAATTTAGGAGATTGGTATTTTACTGGAGACTATCCAACAGACGGAGGCAATAGAGTAGTGAATAGAGCATTTATAAATTTCTACGAAGGAAATAAAGAGCGCGCTTACTAATTATCGCTCAAAATTAACGTTTAATCCGAAAAAATGTGTATTTCATCCAAGAAAAGTGCATTTCATCCATTATATGTACTCTTTTAACAAATAACATTTACTTTGGTATCACCATAACATAAGTAGGTTAAGTTCATGGTAGATTTGGGGCAAAAAAAGGTGAACAGTGTTCACCTTTTTTTATGAATACCATTAAAATAAAAATCCTTGAATTTTTAATTTTCACGGGTTATTTATTAACTAAAAGCTAAGTAATCAAAGTAGTTTCCACGCTTAGACTAATATATAGGTCGTTTATCCAAAAAATTCAGAAGTTAAAATGATGTGAACTTATATTTGACTCACCATAACATAAGTAGGTTAAGTTTATGGTAGATTTGGGGCAAAAAAGGTGAACTCTCGTTCACCTTTTTTCATTTTAATTCATAAAAAATCCAAGCTCGACAAGCCTGGATTTTTTATTTGTGTTATGCCACTACTTATTTCGCTTCTGCGTAACGACGCTCAACTTCATTCCAGTTAATTACCTTAAAAAAGGCATCAATATAATCTGGTCTTCTGTTTTGGTAGTTTAAATAATATGCATGTTCCCAAACATCTAAACCTAATATTGGTGTTCCACCACAACCAACTCCTGGCATTAATGGATTATCTTGGTTAGGAGTTGAACAAACTTCAACCTTACCTCCTTTATGGACACATAACCAAGCCCAACCAGAACCAAACTGTGTTGCAGCAGCTTTAGAAAACGCATCAACAAAAGCCTCTTTGGATCCAAATTCTGCCTCAATTGCATCCTTTAAATCTCCTGAAAGGTAACCTTTATCCTCTGGATTCATAACTTCCCAAAACAATGAGTGGTTGTAAAAACCACCTCCGTTATTTCTAACTGCTTTGTTATCCATGTCTAAATTAATAAGGATATTTTCAATTGTTTTTCCTTCAAGATCGGTGCCTTCAATTGCGCCATTCAATTTATTAGTGTAACCTTGATGATGTTTAGAATGATGAATCTCCATTGTGCGAGCATCAATATGTGGTACTAAAGCATCATAAGCGTATTTTAATTTTGGTAATTCAAAAGCCATAATGTATTTATTTTTAATGGTTAATATTTCAATTTTAACAAATTTACGATTTTGAAAACAAGAAGTTCTAAATAAATTATTAAGATTCCCTATTTTGGTATAAAATTTATCTTTTGTCAAAATCACCCTTTAAAATATACAATGCTTCTGCTGGTAGTGGAAAAACATTCACTTTAGCCAAATCGTATATTAAAATATTGGTCCAATCCCAAAATTACGATCAGTTTAAATCCATTTTAGCCATTACATTTACCAATAAGGCGGTTGGTGAGATGAAAGAAAGAATTATTGAGATGCTCAAGCTGTTTTCTCAAGAAAAAAGCCTTAGAGAACCGCACCCTATGTTTACTGCTATCTGTGAAGAGTTGTCCATTTCAGCTGAAAACCTTCATAATAAGTCTAAGCACATACTCAAACATATTATCCATAATTATGGTGCGTTTGATATTTCTACTATAGACGGATTTACACATAGGATTATTAGAACTTTTGCCCACGATTTAAAATTACCTGTAAATTTTGAAGTGGAATTAGACCAAGAGCGCCTTTTGAATGAAGCCGTTGATAGTCTTATTGCCAAAGCAGGAACAGATAAAGCACTCACAAAAGTACTGGTAGATTTCGCCATTGAAAAAGCTGATGATGACAAAAGTTGGGACATCAGTTACGATTTTAATAAAATAGCGAAGCTTTTGGTGAGTGAAAACGATTTGCCGGCTATAGAAACACTAAAAGACAAAGCCATTGCTGATTTTAAAATTTTAAAATCTAGTTTAAGCCAAGAAATTACTAAACTTGAAGTTGATATTTTAAAAATTGCAGAAACAACCTTAGCCTTAATAGATGAATGTGGTTTACAGTTTGATGATTTTAGCAGAAAATCACTTCCAAATTATTTTGAGAATCTAAGTTCTAGAAATTTTAACGTGTCTTTTGATTCTTCTTGGCAGAGCGACTTAACAGAGGGCAATACACTTTACCCTAAACGAGTTACAGAAACTATTGCCTCTACGATTGAAAGTATTCAACCCGATTTGGCCGAGGCTTTTCTAAAAACTAAGGCCTTAATTATAGAGTTAAAGCTAAAAAAAGGATTTTATAAAAATATTACGCCTTTATCAGTTCTCAATGCTATTCAAAATGAACTAAATATGCTCAAGGAAGAGCAGAATAAATTGCTCATTTCGGAATTTAACAAAATCATAAGCAACGAAATTAAAGACCAACCTACACCATTTATTTATGAACGGCTGGGAGAGAAATTTAAGCATTACTTTATTGACGAGTTTCAGGATACATCTAAAATGCAATGGAGAAACCTCATTTCGCTTTTAGACAGTTCTTTATCGACTTCAAATGGCTCTGTGATGTTAGTTGGCGATGCCAAACAAGCTATTTATAGATGGCGTGGTGGTGAGGCGGAACAGTTTGTTGATCTTTATAACAAAATCGAAAATCCGTTTCAGGTAGAAGCTCAAGTCTTAACCCTCGACACCAATTACAGAAGCGCGAAGGAAATTATCAATTTTAATAATGGTTTTTTTAAGTTTTTGAGTGATAATTATTTTAGCGACAAACGTTATGCAGAACTTTACGAAAACTCAAATCAAAACTTAAATAATGACATTGAAGGCTATGTAAATATCGAATTTTTAGATATTTCTAAAGATGATGATGCTACTGATTTATACGCAAGCCAGGTGCTTAACAGAATAATAGAGTGTCAAAACAATGGCTATTCACTCAATGATATTTGTATAATTGTTAGGAAGCGAAAAGAAGGCGTAGCCATTGCTAACCACCTCAGTGAAAACGGTATAGAAATTACGTCTTCAGAGACTTTATTATTAAAGAATTCTGATAAGGTTAATTTTCTCGATTCGTTTTTACGCTTGTTGCTACAGCCTAATAATGACAGCTTAAAGATTGAAATTTTATCATTCATAGCCGAACAACATAGCATCAATGATAAACATTTGTTTTTTGAAACACACCTTAAACCAAGTATTGAAGAATTGTTTTTAAGCTTAAAGAGTTTAGATATATTTCTAGAAAAAAACGAGCTTTTGCGCATGTCGCTTTATGAGCTGGTTGAGCAACTCATAAGAACCTTCAATCTTCATAATTCATCTGATGCCTATCTTATGTTTTATTTAGATGTTGTTTTAGAATTTACTCAAAAGCAAAATTCAGATCTAGCTGCTTTTATTGACTATTTTGATAAGAAAAAGGACAGTCTTAGTGTTGTTTCCCCAAAAAACATGAATGCAGTTCAGGTAATGACCATTCATAAGTCTAAAGGGTTAGAGTTTCCTGTGGTCATATTTCCATTTGCGGATTTAAATATTTACAGAGAGTTAGACCCAAAGACATGGTTTCCAGTAGAGGAAAATGACTATAATGGCTTTGAAACTCTTTTGCTCAATTACAATAAGGACACTGAGCATTTTGGAGAAATAGGACAACTCATATATAACACACACCAATCACAATTAGAACTCGATAATTTAAATCTTTTGTACGTTACACTTACTAGAGCTGTAGAGCAGCTTTATGTAATTTCAAAAAAAGACATAAATAATAAAGGTGTGGTTGCTGAAAACACCTATGCTGGAATGTTCATTTCTTATTTACAGACTTTAGGAAAGTGGTCCGATAACCAATCAACTTATAGTTTCGGCTCACTCATTAACAATCAAGAAAGACCAGAGTCAGAAGATAAAAATGAGCCTCTTCGACTCATTTCTGTTCCCAAAGAAGATCACAACCTAAATATTATTACCAAGTCTGGTCAACTTTGGGACACAAAACAAGAAAGAGCGATGGAACGTGGTAATCTAGTGCATCTTATTCTATCTAAGATTAAAACGAGCCAGGATGTAGATTTTGCAATCAATGACTTGGTGGTGTCTGGGGATATTCTAAGCTCAGAGGAGAAAGAATTAAGAGATTTAGTAATGGAAGTAATACAACATCAAAAATTAAGCCCCTATTTTACAAGTGAATTCGAAATATATAACGAAAGAGATATTATTACCAATACTGGTCAAATCCTAAGACCAGACCGTATAAATATTCATTCCAATAATGAAGCCATAATCATAGATTACAAAACTGGTGAACAAAAAACCTCATATAAATCCCAGCTAAATAGTTATGCTTCAATTCTTGAAGTCATGAATTATTCCATAAAGCACAAGTATATTGTTTATATAAATGATACTGTCGAAGTCATTGAAGTATAATTTATTGATAGTATCTTTGCGCAACAACTAATATCAAATTACATGTACGGAAGTATAAAATCACATTTACAACAAGAAATAGAATCTATTAAAGACGCAGGCCTTTACAAGGAAGAGCGTATAATCACTTCTCCTCAAGGAGCAGAAATTACACTGAATACAGGTGAAAAAGTTCTAAACTTTTGTGCCAATAATTATTTAGGACTATCCTCTCACCCAGATGTAATACAAGCAGCTAAGAATACTTTAGATTCTCATGGTTTTGGAATGTCTTCAGTACGCTTTATTTGTGGCACACAAGACATTCATAAAGAGTTAGAACAAAAAATTGCAGATTTTTATGGCACAGAAGATACTATACTCTATGCAGCAGCTTTTGATGCAAATGGAGGTGTGTTTGAACCACTGTTAACAAAAGAAGATGCTATCATTTCAGACTCATTAAACCATGCTTCTATTATCGATGGCGTAAGGTTATGCAAAGCTGCGCGTTATCGTTATCAAAATAATGACATGGCTGATCTAGAAAAGCAGCTTATCGCAGCTAACGAAAATGGTGCACGATTTAAGATTATAGTTACAGATGGTGTGTTTTCTATGGACGGCTTAGTTGCTCCTTTAGACAAAATTTGTGACTTAGCAGACAAATATGATGCTTTGGTAATGATTGATGAATGCCATGCTACAGGTTTCATTGGAGAAACAGGAATAGGAACTCTTGAAGAAAAAGGGGTTTTAGGAAGAATAGATATCATCACAGGAACCCTTGGTAAAGCAATGGGTGGTGCCATGGGTGGTTACACCACAGCAAAAAAAGAGATTATAGAAATTTTACGTCAACGCTCTAGACCTTATTTGTTTTCAAACTCTTTAGCACCAGCAATAGTGGGCGCTTCTATTAAGGTTTTTGATATGTTAAAAAACGACACTTCACTAAGAGATAAAGTTGATTGGAACACTAAATATTTTAAAAAGGGAATGAAAGAAGCTGGGTTTGACATTGTGGATGGTGATTCTGCTATAGTACCAGTAATGTTGTATGATGCCAAGCTCTCTCAAACCATGGCTAATATGCTATTAGAGGAAGGAGTCTATGTGATAGGTTTCTTTTACCCTGTTGTTCCTAAAGATAAGGCCCGTATCCGTGTTCAGCTATCGGCCGCGCATACTAAAGAACAGCTAGATAAAGCTATAGCGGCATTTATAAAAGTAGGTAAAGAACTGGAAATTATTTAAAATCGTTCCAAACATACTATTATAGGGCATTATAACAATATTTTTATATATTTGTCTTTGTTAATAACATTTAACAACTTACTTTTGCCAACAATTAACACTTAAAAAAATTAAAATTAATTAGAATATGAAAAATCTTAGCAGATTACTTTTTGTTGCAGTGCTTCTTATAAGCTTTAGCACTACACATGCTCAAGACAAGAACAATCCATGGGCTCTTACAATTGGAGCAAACGCAGTTGATTTTTACCCTGTGGGAGAAGATTCGCCTCAAGGAGATTATTTTGACGAATACTTTAATGTTACAGACCATTGGAATATTTATCCTTCACTATCTACGATTTCTGTTTCTAGATATCTTAGTGATGGTTTTACTTTTACTGCTTCTGGTTCTATAAACAAAATCGACAAATTTGGTACTAATTTTGACCCTTTAACTGGTGAAGAGTCAATAAATAGAGTTGAAGATTTAACATATTTTGGAATTGACGGTAGAGTTTCATACAGCCTTATGGATTTAATTAACTCTAACAAATTCGACCCTTATTTAGGTGTTGGTGGTGGTTATTCATGGTTAGATGATTTAGGTGCCGGAACTCTAAACGGAACTTTAGGTTTCAAATATTGGATTACTGAAAAGTTAGGTTTAGATATTCAATCTACTTACAAGCACTCTTTTGAGGATGTTTTACCTAAGCATTTCCAACACACAGTTGGTCTTTCTTTTAAGTTTGGTGGTACTGATACTGATAACGATGGTATCTACGATCAAGATGATGCTTGTCCTGAAGAAGCTGGTTTAGAAATCTTTAATGGTTGCCCAGATTCAGATAATGATGGTATCCAAGATTCTAAAGATGATTGCCCTAACACTGCTGGTTTAGCTGAGTTCAACGGTTGTCCTGATGGTGACGGTGACGGTGTAATGGACAAGGATGATAAGTGTCCTACTGTTGCTGGTTTAAAATCATTAATGGGTTGTCCAGATGCTGATGGTGACGGTGTTGCTGATGGTGATGATAACTGTCCTAACGAAGCTGGTCCTGCTGCAAACAACGGTTGCCCTTGGCCAGATACTGATGGTGATGGTATCTTAGACAAAGATGATAAGTGTCCTAACGAAGCTGGTACAGCTGCAAATAACGGTTGCCCAGAAGTTAAGCCAACTGCAGAAGTGATGGAAGAATTAAATAGTTATGCTAGAACTATTTTATTTAATGTTGGTAAAGCTTCTTTTAGACAAGAGACTGACCAAGTATTACAAGCAATGGTAGCTATCTTTAAGGATTACCCTAAAGCTAACTTTACTATTGAAGGTCATACAGATAGCTCTGGTTCTGCTTCAATGAACCAAGCATTGTCAGAAAGACGTGCAAATGCAGTTAGAGATTATTTAATTGCCAATGGAATCGATGCTGACAGATTAGTAGCTAAAGGATTTGGTGAAGATAATCCTATTGCAACCAACAAAACAAGAGCAGGAAGAAAAGAAAACAGACGTGTAGAAGTTAAGTTGAAAAACTAACTTATACTCTAAAATAGATTTAAAAAACGCTCCGAAATTCGGAGCGTTTTTTATTTTTATATAATGGAAAGTTTTATACAAGCTGTATTAGTTAATCTTAAGAGCAAAAACCTTAATCTCGAAGATTTACACTTTATCCTTCCTAGTAAACGTGCTGGAACTTTTTTAAAACACCAACTGTCTTCTGTATTAAACCAGCCTATATTTTCTCCTCATATCTTTAGTATTGAGGAATTTGTAGAAGAATTATCCGGATTAAAGAGTTTACCCAACTCTGAATTGCTTTTTAAGTTATACGAAGCTTATAAATCTCTAACTAACAAATCTGAAACCGAATCATTTGAGTTGTTTTCTAAATGGGCTCAAATCCTGTTGCAAGACTTTAACGAAATTGATAGGTATTTAGTTGAGCATGAAAAAATATTCGATTATTTAAGCGCCATAAAGGAATTAGATCATTGGTCACTCGAGTCGCAGCAAACGGACTTAATTAAAAATCATTTAAAATTCTGGAGAAAGTTAAAAGACTATTATTTAGTCTTTACAGAAAAGTTGCTCGAATCTAAACAAGGCTACCAAGGTCTTATTTACCGAGAGGCAGCCAACAACCTCGAATATTACATAGAAAATAATACCAACCGAAAACACATTTTTCTAGGTTTTAACGCCCTAAACGAATCAGAGTCAAGAATCATACAAGGGTTGCTTCAAAGTGACTTAGCAAATATCTATTGGGATATCGACGAAACATTTATTGAGGATAACATTCATGATGCTGGTTTGTTTACCAGGCAGCATAAAAACAACTGGAATTATTTTAAAAAGAACCCTTTTAATTGGATAACGACTCACTACAACGAAAAGAAGAATATCAAAGCTGTAGGAATTCCTAAACTTATAGGTCAGGCAAAATATATAGGTCAAATTTTAGATAAGCTAAGTAAAAATAATGAAAAACTGACTAATGTTGCTGTTGTTTTGGGTGAGGAAAACCTATTAATTCCTGTTATTAATTCTATCCCTAAAACAATAACCCATATTAATGTTACTATGGGCTTGCCTTTAAGGTTTGTGCCTTTAGCTTCATTGTTCGAACTATTATTTTCAACCCATAAAAATAATCCTGAAAAGTATTACTATAAAGATATCGTTGATATTATTTCACACCCGTCAATTTATGGCCTATTTCAATTAGAATCAACAAATTACTCAACTGATATTGTAAACCATATTCAAAAAAACAACTTAGTTTACTTAACGCCATCAAATTTAAAAGGACTTGTTGATGAACCCAATCAAAACATTATAAGATTATTATTCAATTCTTGGAAAGACAACCCAAAAACAGCTTTAGAAAATTGCTCTCAACTTATTTTGGCAATAAAAGATAATCTCACTAAAAATAAACGTCTAAATAACTTAGAATTGGAATATCTTTATCGATTCAACACATTATTTAACCAATTATCAGAGCTTAACTCCAATTATAAATATCTTGATTCTGTAAATGCGCTGTATGGCATCTATAAGGAACTTTTAAACACAGAAACCTTAGACTTTCAGGGTGAGCCTTTAGAGGGCTTACAGATTATGGGTATGTTAGAATCTCGTGTTTTAGATTTTGAGACTGTAATTATAAGTTCAGTTAACGAAGGCATTCTTCCGTCTGGGAAGACAAACAATTCATTTATTCCATTTGATGTAAAAATTGAAAACAATTTACCCACTTTTAAAGAAAAAGATGCCGTTTATACGTATCATTTCTATAGACTACTACAGCGTGCTAAAAATGTCTATATATTATATAATACTGAAGTTGACGCATTAAAGGGAGGTGAAAAAAGTAGGTTCATTACACAGTTAGAAGTTGAAGGTGTTCATGATATTGAACATTCCATTATTTCACCAGAAGTTCCCGCTATTGAAAAAAAGCTAAAACAGATTACAAAAACAAATTCCGTACTAGAAAAGCTAAAACAATTATCCTCTAAAGGATTTTCACCATCCTCCTTAACTAATTATATCAGAAACCCTATTGATTTTTATTATGAAAAGATTCTTGGTATAAAAGAGTTTGAAGACGTAGAAGAAAACATTGCGGCAAATACCTTAGGTTCTGTTATCCATGATACACTTGAAGATTTTTACAAACCATTAGAGGGTGAGTTTTTGACCGTGGAGCATCTGAGTACATTTAAAGCTAATACAAAAGCAACAGTCACCAAGCATTTTAAAATTTTATATAAAGAAGGTGATTTTACAAAAGGTAAAAACCTCATCATTTTTAAAATTGCCCAGCGCTATATTTCTAATTTCATTAATTCAGAAATTGAAAATCTAAATAACGGTAACCAAATTAAAATAATTGCTATCGAAACAGAGGAAGACGTAGAACTTAAGATTGATGACTTGGATTTTTCTATTAAACTTACAGGTAAAGTTGATAGGATTGATCAGTTTAATGGAGTGACCAGAGTAATCGATTACAAATCTGGAAAAGTTGAGCAAAATAAAGTTGAGATAGTAGATTGGAGTGATTTAACCACCGATTATGATAAATATAGTAAATCTTTCCAAATCTTATGCTATGCCTATATGATGCACCGAAAAAATAAAATACAATTACCTATAGAAGCTGGTATTGTATCTTTTAAAAATCTAAATGCCGGCTTTTTAAAATTTGGCAAAAAAGAATCGGCTTATAGTAGAACAAAAAATCAAATAATTACAGAGGAAACATTGGCGAGTTTTGAAATAGAGCTGAAAAAACTCACCCTAGAGATCTGCAACCCAAATATTGACTTTGTTGAAAAAGAACTAGATTAATGATCATTAATAAAAATATAGTTATTGAAAGAAGTGGCAAAAAGCCAATTCTCTTAGACTCGTTTTATCATGAAACAAAAGAACATCAACCAATCATCATTTTCTGCCATGGTTATAAAGGGTTTAAAGATTGGGGAGCTTGGAATTTAATGGCAAAATCTATTGCTGAAGCAGGTTTTTGTTTTATAAAATTCAATTTTTCACATAATGGTGGCACCATGGAAAATCCAATAGATTTTCCAGATTTAGAGGCCTTCGGGAATAACAATTATACTAAGGAACTTGATGATTTAAACGATGTTCTCAACTGGACTCAAAACCATTTCAAAAGCAATAAATGGGTAAACACATCTCAAATCTGTTTAATTGGTCATAGTCGTGGTGGTGGTATTGCCATAATAAAAGCCTCAGAAGACGAAAGAATTTCAAAACTTATCACTTTGGCCAGTGTCAGTGATTTTGGCACCAGGACTTATACTGTTGGTAATCTTGAAGAGTGGAAAAAAAATGGTGTAAAGTATGTTCTCAATGGTAGAACAAAACAACAAATGCCACACTATTATCAATTTTATGAAGATTTTAAAGTAAATGAAAAGCGACTACATATTGAATCAGCCGAAAAACAACTTAAAATTCCACATCTCATTATTCATGGAGATAACGATACTTCAGTAAAGATTGATGAAGCCTATACACTACAACAATGGAATCCCGACAGTAAACTCAAAATAATAGAAGGTGCTGATCATGTATTCAACACCAAGCATCCTTGGGAGCAAGAAAATCTTTCACCCGAACTCAAAATTGTAACCAATTCAATAATTGACTTTTTGAAATAAAAAACTCGCCGTAGTTTAAAACCATGGCGAGTTTTGTGGAGCATATCGGAGTCGAACCGATGACCTCTACGCTGCCAGCGTAGCGCTCTAGCCAGCTGAGCTAATGCCCCAAATAAAAATATTTAATATGTAAAAATACAAATTCCAACATTGCTGTATTACCGTCTTCAACCACTGGGATGAAATTTTATTTCATGGCGTGAATATAGTTTTTTATTTTAATCCGCTCAATACCAAAACCGGCATTTTAGAACTGTGAAAGTCTTTTTTCAAAATAGTATCGTCTTCCCAAAGCTTATTAAAAAACCCTCTTTTTCTTCGCACTACACATAATAAATCAGGGTAATCAGATTTGTAATGTTCTAAAACTGCCTGAAACGTTGTTGGACTCTGGGCAAACTTAATATTTGTTACCAAGTCTTTCAACTCATCATTAAGTTCAAAATCAGCCTCAACATGATATGGAGTTTTTACTAAAAGAATATTAACAACTGCCTTAAAATGATTCTTTATATTCAGCAAGGGCCTTAAAACGCCTTCCTTTTTCGTAATGGCAGATTTAACGGCCATCAAGATTTTCACTATAGGCTTATAAGTATACCCTTCTGGCACAATAAAGGCTGGTATTTGTGTCTGTTTAATGATTTTGCCTGAGGTTTTGCCCAAATACACTTCGTCTTTTATAGAATTGGTACGAGGTTCTAAAATAATTAGGTCAACATCGAGTGCTTCACAAACTTTTTCTAGAGTATCCACAAGTTTTCCCTTAAAGGTTTTGGTATGCACTTCTACGCCTTTTGTGTCAACCGAAGCCACATGATCTTTCAAAAATTGTTTCGATTCACGTTCTATTATATGATCGACCTTTATCATGGTTCCTGCTTTGGTGTAAACATTATATATTTGAACCACATAAAGCTTGGCGCCAAAAGCTTTGGCAAAATCAATAGCATATTGTAAATGCGATTTTGCGTTTTTTGAGGATCCAACAGGAACTAGTATTGTTTTCATCAGACATGAATTTAAATGCAAAAGTAAACATTATAAATGATTCGAAAAGGTAGTTTAGAAGATATAGACAGTATAATGAATTTAACCAAGGCTTGTGCTAAGGCCATGATTGCCAATGGCATTTATCAATGGAATGAGCACTACCCTAATCCGTCTGCGTTTATAAATGATGTAAAACGAAACGAACTGTATGTTCTAGAAATTGACAACCAAGTAAAAGGCACAATTGTGATTTCTACATTTATGGATGAGGAGTATATCCCTATTAAATGGCTGACGAAAAATAAAAAGAATGTTTATATCCATCGCTTAGCTATTCATCCAGATTTACAAGGACAAGGCTATGCGCAGCAACTCATGGACTTTGCCGAAAACCATGCTATAGAAAATGACTATAGTTCTATTCGATTAGATACGTTCTCACAGAACAAAAGAAATCAAAAGTTTTACGAACTTCGCGGCTATAAAAGATTGGGAGATATTTACTTTCCGAAACAAAGTGAATTTCCGTTTCATTGTTATGAGTTAGTCCTTTGAGTGCAGCAATCACATTAAAACAAATCAATAAACTCGCCATACCAGCATTAATTTCTGGTGTGTCTGAGCCTATATTGTCTTTAACCGACGCAGCAATTATTGGTAATATGGATTACAATGCCACAGAATCTCTAGCTGCTGTTGGTATTGTTACTACATTCTTGTCTATGCTCATTTGGGTTTTAGGACAAACACGCAGTGCCATTTCATCCATTGTATCACAATATTTAGGTGCTGATAAATTGAGTGAAGTTAAAAACCTTCCCGCTCAAGCTATCTTCTTAATTACCTCTTTAAGTATACTCATCATACTGGTCACATTTCCCTTTGCAGCTCAAATTTTCAAATTGTATAATGCATCAGGCCCAATTTTAGATTTGAGTGTAGATTACTATCAAATACGTGTTTTTGGTTTTCCGTTTACCTTGTTTACCATTGCAGTTTTTGGCACATTTAGAGGATTGCAAAACACATACTATCCTATGTTAATAGCCATTACAGGTGCAGTTGCTAATATCATCCTAGATATTGTTTTTGTATATGGTATAGAGGGTGTAATCCCTGCTATGCACATAAAGGGTGCAGCTTACGCCAGTGTATTGGCACAAATCATAATGGCTGTTCTTTCTGCATTTTATATCCTTAAAAAAACTGATATTCCGTTGTTGGTGAAATTTCCGTTTAATCCAGAGATAAAGCGATTTGTATTGATGATACTCAATTTATTTATCAGAACTATTGCTCTTAACATTGCCTTATATTTTGGAACCAGTTATGCCACAAAGTATGGTACTACATATATTGCCGCTTATACCATTGCCATTAACCTTTGGTTTTTAGGGGCTTTTTTAATAGATGGTTATGCTAGTGCTGGTAATATTTTATCAGGCAAACTATTTGGTGCAAAACAGTATAAAACACTTTTAGACCTCAGTAATAAGCTTATTAAATATGGTATTATTGTAGGCTTGGTCATTGCTTTGGCTGGTGCTCTTTTGTATTACCCAATAGGTAACATATTTACCGACGATAAAGCGGTTTTAGATGAGTTCTACAGTATCTTTTGGATTATATTGGCCATGCAACCCTTATGTGCTTTAGCATTTATCTTTGATGGTGTTTTTAAAGGTTTGGGAAAGATGCGCTATCTTAGAAATGTACTCTTGTTTTCGACCCTTTTGGTATTTGTCCCAGTAATTTTCATTACGGATGAACTAAACTACAAATTATTCGGAGTCTTCACTGCTTTTACACTTTGGATTATTGCAAGAGGACTGCCTTTAATCATAAAATTCAGAAAAACATTTAAACCACTAGTTCAAAACGCTTAAATTTACTGCATCAAAAATGTAAACATTAGCAACTATGATGGGAAACATGCTTTTTTTAATTCTTGCAATCGTTTTGATAATTGTATATTTTGTTAATAGAAATAAAAGACGTTAATGAGTAACATACGCATAACAAAGCAATTTTCTTTTGAAACTGGCCATGCACTCTACGGCTATGACGGCAAATGTAAAAACGTACATGGTCATAGTTACAAATTGGATGTGACCGTTATTGGCGAGCCTATTTCAGACACTTCTCATGTAAAATTTGGGATGGTCATTGATTTTAGTGACTTAAAAAAAATTGTGAAAGAAGAAATTGTTGAAGTGTTCGACCATGCAACCGTATTTAATAAAAATACACCACATGTGGAATTGGCAAAGGAATTGGAAGACAGGGGTCACAACGTACTCCTTGTAAATTATCAACCGACCAGTGAAATGATGGTGATTGATTTTGCCGAAAAAATAAAGCAACGCTTACCCAATAATATCAAACTGCATTCTCTAAAATTACAAGAAACAGCGACCAGCTTTGCAGAATGGTACGCTTCGGATAATGAATAATAGTCATCACATAGAAATTCCTGACGGAAAAAAAATCTATTTTGCATCAGACAACCATCTTGGCGCACCTACACGCGAAGATTCTTTACCTCGAGAAAAGAAATTTGTAGCATGGTTGGATGACGTTAAACAAGATGCTGCAGCGATTTTTCTGTTGGGTGATTTGTTTGATTTTTGGATGGAGTATCGCCGAGTTGTCCCCAAAGGCTTTACAAGGACTTTAGGTAAGCTCGCTGAAATTACGGATTCTGGCATTCCTGTTTATTATTTTGTAGGTAATCACGATTTGTGGATGGATGGCTATTTTGAAGAAGAGCTTAGCATTCCTGTATATCACAAACCTCAAGAATTCAAACTTGGTAATAAAGCGTTTTTTATAGGCCATGGTGATGGTTTGGGTCCTGGTGACAAAGGTTATAAGCGCATGAAAAAAGTATTTACCAACCCTGTGTGTAAATGGCTGTTTAGGCGTTTGTTGCATCCAGATTTTGGAATGCGGATTGGGCATTATATGTCTGTAAAAAACAAAATGATTTCTGGAGATGATGATGCTAAATTCTTGGGTGAAGACAACGAATGGCTAGTTCTTTATTGCAAACGTAAACTTGAAGATAAGCACCACGACTACTTTGTTTTTGGACATAGACACTTACCTCTAGAAATTCAATTGAATGAAACATCAAAATACATCAACCTCGGAGATTGGATTCAATATTATACCTATGGTGTTTTTGATGGTGATACTCTTAAATTAAAGGAATATTAGAGAATTTCCTCCAATTCGTGTTCCTCAATATCTTTACGTAAATCCAACTCTCGTAACGGTTTATTTTTAACTCCAATTACTGCAGCTATTATCAATGTTACAGTACCTCCAAGCACAACCGCTAATGGTGCTCCAAACAGTTTTGCGGCTATACCACTCTCAAGCGCACCAAGTTCATTGGAAGATCCCACAAACATAGAATTGACCGCTCCTACACGACCTCGCATTTCATCTGGTGTCTTAAGTTGAAGGATTGTTTGACGAATCACCATGGAAACACCATCAAAGACACCAGAAAAGAATAATGCTACAACACTCAACCATAACAATTTTGAAGCTCCGAAAATGATCATAAAGACACCAAAACCAAATACCGAAACAAGTAGTTTTTTTCCTGTGTTTTTTGTGATTGGCAGATATGTGGTGGCCAGCATAGTTATAATACTACCAGACGAAAGCGCTGCATTCAGCAGTCCAAATCCTTTAGGTCCTGCATCTAAAATATCTTTAGCAAAAACAGCGAAAATCGCTACTGCACCACCAAATAGAACGGCAATCATATCTAAGGTCAATGCCCCTAAAATAACTTTATCGTTAAAGACAAAACTAAGTCCGGCTTTTAAACTTTCTTTTACTGATTCGTTATTTCCCTTGTATAGAATAGGCTTTTTTCCAATTCTAAACACCAACAATAAGGCAAACATTACCAATATAAATATAATTCCAAGGGTGTAATGCACTCCAATCCATGCAATCAAAAATCCAGCACACAAGGCTCCAAAAACATTGGCTCCTTTCCATGTGCTACTGCTCCAAGTGGCAGCATTTGGATAAGCTCGCTTTGGTACCAAAAGTGCAATAAGTGAAAAAATAGTCGGTCCGAAAAATGCTCTTAATACACCACCAAAAAACACCAACGCATAAATACCTAAGAGAATGGAACCCGTTTCCCAATTAGCTTCTATATATTCTGAAGTTAACCAGAACAGCCCAAAACTTATTAAAGAAAACAATGCAATACAAAGGGTAAACAGGTTACGTTTTTCTTTTTTATCTACGATATGCCCAGCAAAAGGAGCTAAAAGAAATGCAGGTAAAAATTCGCAAAGTCCAATAATACCTAATGAAAGTGGATCTTCAGTTAATGCATAGACCTGCCATTCTATTACTACAAACTGCATGGACCAACCTAAAACCAATGCAAATCGCAGCAATAGAAAGATGTTAAACTCTTTAAACCGAAGTGCTGCGTATGGGTCGTTTTTTGCCAAAGATTATGGTTTTATGTCTTTTAGTTTTAGCTGTAAGCTTGTATTTCCGTTCCAATGATTTTCATCAATTGAATAGGCTATGCTGAAAGGCTGTCTGGTTTTTATAAAGTCGATTTTGTCACCTAAACCAAAACCTATACAAACCATATTGTCATGAGGTGATTGTGTTGCTGTAAACCTTAAATGTTTATCATCTTCTCCAACACATTTTCCCCAACCTGTATCTTTCACTCCTTGCGTCATAAATGTTGGAGACATATTGCCAGGTCCAAATGGTGCAAATTGTCTTAGTATGCGAAATAGCTTGTGGTCTATTTGACTTAGCTCTATTTCTAAATCCACTTTAAGTTCTGGTGTTAAAAGTTTTGGGTCAATGGTGTCTTTTACAATGCTTTCAAATTTAGTTTTAAAACCCTCGTAATTCTCTGGTAGTAGCGTTAATCCTGCTGCATATTTATGACCTCCAAATTGCTCGATATATTCTGAACAGGCTTCTAAAGCATTATAAACATCAAAGCCTTTTACAGAACGTGCTGAAGCCGCTAATTTATCTCCACTTTTAGTAAACACTAAAGTTGGCCTATAGTAGGTTTCTATCAATCTTGATGCGACAATCCCAATTACTCCTTTATGCCAGTTTTCATTATAAACCACTGTGGTAAAGCCTTCTTGTTCATTGTTTTCTTCAATTTGAAGCAATGCTTCTTCTGTAATACGTCTGTCGGTTTCCTTTCGGTCTGTATTGAATTGATCGATATCCACAGCATATTCAGCAGCGAGATTAAAATCAGTTTCTGTCAATAATGTAACGGCATGGTTGCCATGTTTCATTCTTCCTGCTGCATTAATGCGAGGTGCGATGATAAAGACCACATCAGTAATAGTCAGTTCATCTTTTTTAACCTCAGCTATAATAGCCTTCATTCCTGGTCTTGGCGCGGTATTGATAACATGTAAGCCTATGTATGCCAAAGCTCTGTTTTCGCCAACTATCGGAACAATATCCGCACCAATCGCTGTTGCCACCAAATCGAGATATTCTACTAAATCTTCAACCGTTTGACCTTCCTTGGAGGCCAAAGCCGTAATCAGTTTAAAACCAACTCCACAGCCACATAATTCCTTAAAAGGGTAGTCACAGTCATCTCTTTTTGGATCTAAAACCGCTATAGCCTCAGGCAATTTGTTTCCCGGTCTGTGGTGATCGCAAATAATAAAATCGATACCCTTGTCTTTAGCATATTTGACTTTATCAACTGCTTTGACTCCACAATCTAAAGCAATAATGAGACTGAAATCATTATCGTGAGCAAAATCAATCCCTTTATGTGAAATACCATAACCTTCATCATAGCGGTCAGGAATATAAGTAGCAACGGAATCTAACCTTGTTTTTAAGTACGAAGACATTAAAGCTACAGATGTTGTACCATCCACGTCATAATCTCCATACACCAAGATATTTTCACCGTCTGCAATTGCTTTTTCAATGCGAGCAACAGCTTTATCCATATCCTTCATTAAAAATGGATCGTGCAAATCTTCAAAACTTGGCCTAAAAAACGTCTTTGCAGCTTCATAAGATTCTATACCGCGTTGTAATAATAATGTGGCAACAATATCATTGACTTGAAGTGCTTTTTTCAACTCTTCAACTTTTGAAACTTGTGGTTTTGGTTTAAGTGTCCAACGCATAGTTAAAATAGTCTTCTGTTGTTTTGAGGCGCTAAATATTTCCTCTTAATTATCTCTTGAACCGTACAATTTTCAATTTTACTCTCCAACCAGGAAATAATATCGAGATATAAAAAAGCTCTACGCTCAAAAGGGTGATCTTCATAAACCTTAAGCCTTTCAAGTAAATCCTTAAAAGCATTCTTTAAATCATGAGGGTAAATATCTTGTAGTCCGCGTATAAATTTTATCATTTCTTTTTGCACTTCGTGCAGATCGTTCATTTTTATTAAAAACTTATAGGTGCTGCGTAGAAGTGTATCTAAATGATAATCCAATCCTGCTTCATAATGGGCAACAAGATTCAATACTCTAGAAAAGCAGAGCAAATCTTCACGCATGGATAAAGATTTGTTTGATATAATTTTGCTCAAATAGGCAATGCACGCCTTATTGTTTCCCGCACCGAAATGTAAGCTGGCAAACTTGTAGTAAAATATCATTTTGTGGTGAGGATCAATACGACTTTCAAATTTAACGAGTTCTTTTTCAATTTTAGGGATGAGCTCTAACCCTTCTTCAAAACTACCGTCAATGAAGTGTTGGTTGATACTATGAAAATTTGTATAAAGAAACACCAAGGTGGAAACGTTCTCGTCTTGTATAAATTTTTTATTGTCAACGGTAGCTTTAAAATCCTTTAACTTTTCTACAAATCTTGGTTTGTTTCCTATAAAAAATATGGCTTCGAGAAGATAATTGTTGCCTTTTAAGAAAAACACTGGGTTTACGTTTATCATTTTTGGGTTTTGATAAAATAAATCCACCCATTTTGAAGCATATCTGTAACAGTTCAAAAAATCCTGAAGTAAAAAGCTATGCCATAAATGTGCTTTGTAATACCATAGCTTCTCCCTAAAACCTAATTTCTTTTTTTTAATTTTAGGAAGTCTGTTATTAAAATATTTTGTAACAATTTTAGCCTCCTCTTCGTTCTTAACGTAACCCGTTTTTAGAATGATACTGTAAAGCTGTAACGATAAATTAGAAAGCTTACTCGCTATAACATTTTGTGAACTTAAGTCACGCGCTTGTATTGCCAATTCATCAGCTCTATTGCTTATGCTTCTAGTAATATATTGGGATTCTATTATTTTTTCGAGCTCAACAATTTCAAAAGCCAAGTTCTTTTCTTCATTGGCAATGGCTAGATCCTTTGCTTTATCTAAAATTTTCAGACCTTGTTTATAAAGTCCTTTATGATATAAAATGGAAGCAAAATCTAACTGCTCTCTTATTTGAGAGCGCACATTTTGATGTGATGGATTAAGTTTTAGGCTTATTAGTATTTGCTTGTACAAGTGCGCTTTAACATTAGCCAATTGTTGTTTCTTAACTATTTTACTCTGCAAAATAGTGTCCTCGTTATAGGTTTTGGCTTTATCAAGAAGATTGAAAAGATTCAAAAACTTAGAATCCGCATTCACACCTAACCGACCCACATAGAGTTTAAATTGCCTTTTCTCTGATTTAGTCAGCGATTTAACAAGGGAAAATAGATTATCTTTTTGGTCTTTAGTTGTCAATACAAATTTGTCTTAATTGCTTGATTATATGCGTTTTAATACATGTTTTTGATTTTGAACATCGTAAAATCAAATTAACGCTTAAGTCATTGAAAAAATCAAAGTATAACTTCGTTAGACAATACTAATCTTTATTTTGTTAAATGTCAAATAACGCTATTCAAATATTCGACACAACCCTACGTGATGGTGAACAGGTTCCGGGCTGTAAACTAGATACAAAACAAAAAGTAGTGATTGCTGAGCAATTAGACACTTTAGGTGTTGATGTTATCGAAGCAGGTTTTCCGGTCTCAAGTCCAGGCGATTTTAAATCTGTCCAGTCCATCTCAAAAATAGTAAAGAATGCAACGGTCTGTGGCTTAACGCGTTCCGTAGAAAATGATATTAGAGTTGCTACAGAAGCGTTACAATATGCAAAAAAGCCTAGAATCCATACAGGAATTGGTACTTCAGAGTCTCATATTGTACATAAATTTAAAACGACTCAAGAAGATATTCTAGAACGTGCCTATGCAGCCGTTAAATACGCTAAATCATTTGTGGAAGACGTAGAATTCTATGCGGAAGATGCTGGTCGTACTGATAATGAATATTTAGCAAGAGTTTGTGAAGCAGCTATTAAAGCTGGAGCAACAGTTCTAAACATTCCCGATACCACAGGTTATTGTTTGCCAAGTGAATATGGAGCAAAGATCAAATACCTAAAGGAAAATGTAAAAGGTATTGAAAAAGCGATTTTATCTTGTCACTGCCATAACGATTTAGGTCTTGCTACGGCTAATTCTATTGAAGGCGTAATTAATGGTGCAAGGCAAATAGAGTGTACCATTAACGGTATTGGTGAACGTGCGGGAAACACAGCACTAGAAGAAGTGGTCATGGTCTTAAAACAACATCCATACCTTAATCTAGATACCAATGTTAACACCTCAATGCTTTATGGTATGAGTCAGTTGGTTAGTGACAGTATGGGTATTTACACCCAACCTAACAAAGCTATTGTGGGTGCAAATGCTTTTGCTCATAGCTCAGGGATACATCAAGATGGTGTGATAAAGAATAGAGAAACTTACGAAATTATAGATCCGAAAGATGTTGGTGTTACAGAATCAGCAATAGTTTTAACTGCAAGAAGTGGACGAGCAGCTTTAGCATATCGTGCCAAAAATGTTGGATATGAGCTAACCAAACTTCAGCTAGATGAAGTCTATGCCAACTTCTTAACTTTTGCCGATAGAAAGAAAGAGATTGATGATAACGATATTCATCAGATTATTGAAACAAGCAAAGTCTATCAACAAATTATTTCTGCTTAGATGTCAAAAAAAACATTATTCGATAAGGTCTGGGACTCGCATGTGGTAAGTACAATAGAAAATGGGCCACAGGTTCTATATATTGACAAGCATTTAATCCATGAAGTCACAAGTCCACAAGCTTTCAATGAATTGGAAGAACGTGGCATTCCAATATTCAGACCAGACCAAATTGTGGCCACTGCAGACCATAATACACCAACCTTAAATCAAGATCAGCCAGTAAAAGATGCGTTATCAAGGCAACAGTTAAAGCAACTTTCTATAAACTGTAAAAAGAACAATATTACATTATATGAGTTAGGACATAAATATAATGGAATAGTCCATGTAATGGCTCCAGAATTGGGTATTACACAACCAGGTATTACAATGGTGTGTGGAGATAGTCACACATCAACCCATGGTGCATTCGGAGCCATTGCATTTGGTATTGGCACAAGTCAAGTTGCACAAGTATTTGCTAGTCAATGTTTGTTGCTAACCAAACCCAAAAGTTTGAGGGTAACAGTAAACGGAAAACTTAAAAAAGGTGTATTGCCAAAAGATGTCATACTTTATATAATTTCAAAATTGGGCACTAATTCAGGTACAGGATATTTCTGCGAATATGCAGGCAATGTATTTGAAGAAATGAGCATGGAAGGTCGTATGACGGTTTGCAATATGAGCATTGAAATGGGAGCACGAGGAGGCATGATTGCACCAGATGAAACCACATTTAAATATATAAAAGGCCGAAAATTTGCTCCAAAAGAAGAAGAATTTGAAAAGAAAGTAGCTTATTGGAAGTCATTACCAACCGATGAAGGTGCTGTTTTTGACAAAGAATACCACTTTGATGCTGCCGATATAGAACCCATGATTACCTATGGTACCAATCCGGGAATGGGCATTAAAATTTCTGAAAACATTCCTGTAGAAGAGAATGCATCATTTAAAAAATCATTGGCTTATATGAATTTTGAAGCTGGTGAAAGTCTAATAAACAAACCCATTAATTACGTGTTTATAGGAAGTTGCACCAATTCTAGAATAGAAGACTTTAGGGTGGCGGCCAATTATATAAAAGGAAAGAAAAAAGCCCAAAATGTGACGGCTTGGCTGGTTCCTGGAAGCAAACAAGTAGAAGCCCAAATCATTGAAGAAGGCCTGAAGGACATCTTTGATAATGCAGGATTTGAACTGCGTCAACCAGGATGCTCAGCGTGTTTAGCGATGAATGATGATAAGATACCTCAAGGAGAATATTGTGTATCTACATCCAACAGAAATTTTGAAGGACGACAAGGACAAGGCTCTAGAACAATCTTAGCCAGTCCATTAGTTGCGGCTGCCACAGCAGTAGAAGGAAAGATTACTGATATTACTAAGCATTTAAATTAACTTTGGATAGGAGACCTCACAGGTTTTAAAAACCTGTGAGGTCTTGAACGATAATAAAAATAGATTACTGCTTTCGCAGTAAATAATATGGAAAAATTCACAACATTAAAGTCAACTGCAATTCCATTGAATATTGAGAATGTTGACACGGATCAAATCATCCCAGCACGGTTTCTAAAGGCAACGGACAAAAAAGGTTTTGGAGAAAATGTGTTCAAGGATTGGAGATATCATAAAGATGGTTCTATAAATTCAGATTTTGTATTAAACAAGTCAGAGTACTCTGGCAGCATTTTGGTTGCAGGCAATAATTTCGGATGTGGATCTAGTAGAGAGCATGCCGCATGGGCAATTGTGGGTTATGGTTTTAAAGTCGTAGTCTCTAGCTTTTTTGCTGATATTTTTAAAGGAAATGCTTTAAATAACGGGCTTCTTCCAGTGCAGGTTTCTGAAGAATTTTTAAGTGACCTATTGCAGAAAATTGAGTCCAATCCAAAGACGGTAATAGAGGTAAACCTTCAAAACCAAACCATTTCAATTCAAGACTCAGATTTGTCAGAACATTTTGAAATAGATGCTTACAAAAAAACATGCATGCTTAATGGGTACGACGATATTGATTATCTCGTGAATAATAAAAAACAAATTGAAGCTTTTGAGGCTCAAAAAACATACTAAATAAAAATGAAATTAAACATTGCAGTATTGCCAGGTGACGGTATAGGTCCAGAGGTTACAAATCAATCTATTAAAGTTTTAAAAGCTATAGCTTTGATGTTTGATCATAAGTTTACATTTAAAACGGCTGATGTAGGTGCTGTAGCCATAGACAGGCACAATAACCCCTTGCCAGATGCTACATTGGATTTATGTAAATCCTGTGATGCCATTTTATTTGGGTCCATAGGACATCCAAAGTACGATAATGATCCTACAGCAAAAGTACGTCCAGAACAAGGGTTGCTAAAGCTAAGAAAAGAGCTTGGTCTGTTTGCTAACATAAGACCCGTAAAGGCTTACGATACACTTTTAGATAAATCTCCTTTAAAGCAAAACATTATTCAAGGAACGGATATCAGTATCTATAGAGAACTTACTGGTGGAATATACTTTGGAGAAAAGCACTTGAGTGAAGACGGCAATATGGCTTCAGATTTATGCGAATATTCCCGTGAAGAAATTGAGCGAATTACACATTTAGCATTTAAGGCGGCTAAAACCCGAAGCCGAAAAGTGACCTTGGTAGATAAAGCCAATGTCCTTGAAAGCTCTAGATTATGGAGAAAAGTGGTTGGAGAAGTAGCTGAGCAATATAAGGATGTAACATTGGATTTTTTGTTTGTAGACAATGCAGCTATGCAAATGATTTTAAACCCAAAACAGTTTGATGTTATTTTAACTGAGAATATGTTCGGTGACATTATCAGTGATGAAGCGAGTGTCATCGGTGGTTCCATAGGATTATTGGCTTCTGCTTCCGTCGGAAATAAATACGCTATGTTTGAACCTATTCATGGATCTTTTCCGCAAGCCACAGGCAAGGGTATTGCCAACCCAATAGCATCAATTTTATCTGCAACCATGCTGTTAGAACATTTTGGTCTATTTGAAGAAGCCGAGTTAATTAAAGAGGCGGTTGACAAGTCATTAAAACTCAACATTTCAACACCAGATATCAATAACAAATATGATAATGTTACAACTGACAAGGTTGGTGATTTCATTGAGGATTTTATATTAAACCCTAATGACACCAACATGAATTTTACAAACATCCACTTAGGACAATCCACAATTATTTAATTGATGCCTACACAGCCAAAGCTTACGAGATTTAATCAAAATGTATTGTCAAAATATCAGATATACAACAGTATATTTATGACCTTGCCTTTTGATAATGTTACAAAGACGGGAGCTCTTTTGCCTTTATTTCATGAAACATGTCAGAAGGGTTTTGCTAATCAAGAAGATCCCACGACCATTGTAAATGAATTCTTTAAGAAGTATCAAGGGAGACGCTCTAAAGAAAGTCAGATTAACTTATTGTTTCGGTTTATACAATATATAGAGCGGCAAGTTGTATTGTTTGATGCTATTGAGGATGCGGCATTTCCTGTTGTCAATAACATGGATGGTATCGGAACCTTAAGAAGTTTAAAGGAATCCGTTACGGCTGAAAATAAATTAGAAACGCTCAGAAAATATCTTGAGGAGTTTAAGGTTAGAATAGTACTTACAGCACATCCAACCCAGTTTTACCCTGGTTCTGTTTTGGGTATAATAACAGATTTAACCGAGGCCATTCGCGAAAACGATTTGTTGAGAATAAATGATTTATTGGCACAACTGGGAAAGACACCCTTTTTCAAGCATAAAAAACCGACACCTTTTGACGAAGCTGTGAGTTTAATATGGTATTTGGAAAATGTGTTCTACAAATCCTTCGGAACGATTTACGATTACATTCAACAAAATATTTTTGAAGGAAAACAGATTGATAACGATATTATTAATATCGGTTTTTGGCCAGGTGGAGACAGAGATGGTAACCCATTTGTAACACCAGAAATTACATTGAATGTCGCAAAACGTTTGCATGATACAGTTATAAAAAACTATTATAGAGACGTACGTCGATTAAAAAGAAAATTGACTTTTGTCGGAGTCGAAGAACGAATAAATGTTTTAGAAAAAGAGCTCTATAAAATTATTACCAACAAGAATTCAAACTTAACAGCAGAAAGCTTTACTTCAGAATTAGAGGTAATTAAAAATGTCATTACAAAAGAACATCAGTCGCTCTATGTATCCGAAGTCAATAGTTTATTGAATAAAATTCATCTGTTCGGTTTTCATTTTGCAAATTTAGATATCCGCCAAGATAGTAGAAAGCACAACCAATTCTTCAACGATATGGTGAATGCATTGATTGAAAATGGCAGCACAATTTTCCCAAAGAACTATCACGATTTATCAGAAAAAGAACAGGTAAAAATTTTATCTAAAGTTGAAGGGGAAATTGATTTAGGCATAATTAAGGATGATGAAACCTTAAAAGCCCTAAAAACCATGAAGGTTATTAAAACCATTCAAGGTACAAATGGAGAAAAGGCTGCAAATCGTTATATAATCAGTAATAACCAAACAACATTAAACGTCATGCAATTGTTTGCCATGTTAAAATTGGTAGCTTTTCATGATGAGTTAACCGTGGATATCGGACCTTTATTTGAAACGATTACCGATTTAGAAAATGCTCCTGCTGTGATGGAAGAACTATATACCAATCCAGAATACGCAGCGCATTTAAAATCTCGTGGCAACAAGCAAACTATAATGCTTGGTTTTAGTGATGGCACCAAAGATGGTGGTTATTTAATGGCAAACTGGGCTATCTATAAGGCTAAAGAAAATCTGACCAAAGTTTCAAGAGTACATGGTATCAAAGTTATATTCTTTGATGGACGTGGAGGACCACCTGCACGTGGAGGAGGAAAAACCCATAATTTTTATGCTTCGCTTGGACCTACGATTGAGGATAAAGAAGTACAGCTTACTATACAAGGGCAAACCATTAGTTCTAATTTTGGCACCTTGGAATCTTCGCAATACAACTTAGAACAACTCATAAGTTCTGGAATTTACAACAGTATTAGCGATAAGGATTTGAGCATGACTCCAGAAAATCGAGAGGTAATGACAGATCTTGCTGAAAGAAGCTATAAAGCGTATTCAGACTTTAAAGCGCATCCAAAATTTATTTCATATTTGGAGCATATTAGTACCTTAAAATATTATGCAAAAACAAATATAGGAAGCCGACCTTCTAAACGAGGTAAATCCAAAGGCTTAGTTTTTGAAGACCTTAGAGCGATTCCCTTTGTTGGCTCTTGGAGTCAATTAAAGCAAAACGTACCAGGCTTTTTTGGAGTTGGTACCGCTTTAAAACATTATGAAGAAACTGGGAATTTTGAACAAGTCAAAAATTTATTCAAAACCTCTGATTTCTTTAAAACACTGATTGAAAACAGTATGATGTCATTATCTAAATCCTTTTTTGATTTAACACGATATATGGCAGAAGATCCTGAATACGGAGAATTTTGGAAAATTATTTATAACGAATACGAAACTTCAAAACGATTAATTTTAAAGCTTACAGGCTATAAAGAATTGATGCAAGAAGAGCCTACAGGTAAGGCGTCAATTGCCATGAGGGAATCAATTGTGTTGCCACTACTGACCATTCAGCAATATGCTTTAAAGAAAATCCAAGAGCTAGAAAAATCTGGAGCAAAACCAGATGACGAACAAATGAAGGTCTATGCTAGTATGGTAACACGTTCGTTATTTGGGAATATTAATGCAAGTCGTAATTCGGCTTAATTCATAAACTTGTCATTCCTGCGTAGGCAGGAATCTACTTTTTAAATCTTCTACATAAAAAACCCTCTAAGCAAATGCTCAGAGGGTTTTCACTAACAACTAATGACCTAAACAATCAAATTTAAAACAATCTATCAATGTTCGTTTAGTCTAAAATCTGGATATGCATCCATACCATGTTCATGGGCATCTAGCCCTTCTAATTCTTCTTTTTCAGAAACTCTAATACCAACTGTCTTCTTCAATACAAATAAGATTATAAAAGATGAGACAATACAAATGGCAGCATAAGAGGCAACACCTATTAACTGACTAACAAATTGTGCTCCACTCGCTAAATCCCCAAAAATACCTACTGCTAAAGTTCCCCAAATACCACAAGCTAAGTGTACGGCTATGGCACCTACTGGGTCGTCTAGCTTAAGTCTATCAATTAAAGACACAGCAAAGACGATAATCGCACCAGCTACGGCTCCAATAATTATAGCATCCGTAGGGCTCATTTGGTCTGCTCCTGCTGTTATACCAACAAGACCGCCTAAAATCCCATTTAGAAACATAGTTAAATCTAAATTTTTATACCGTAATGTAGAAACTAGAGCGGCTACAACACCGCCAGCCGCAGCGGCCAAACATGTAGTGACTAAAGTTAGTGAGGTTAGTTCAGGATCTGCCGACAAAACAGAACCTCCATTAAAACCAAACCATCCTAACCAAAGGATTAAAACTCCCGCTGTTGCCATAGGAATGTTATGACCAGGAATAGCTTGTAATTTTCCATCTTTAAATTTTCCTATTCTAGAGCCCAATAAACAAACGGCCACAACGGCAGCCCAACCACCAACGGAATGAACTAAAGTAGAACCAGCGAAATCATAAAACGGAGTTTCCAAAGTTTGTAAAAAGCCTCCACCCCATTTCCATGAACCTGCAATTGGATAAATTAATCCAACATATAGTACTGTAAATAACATAAATGGACCTATCTTAATACGCTCAGCTACGGCACCAGATACTATTGTTGCGGCTGTTGCAGCAAACATACCTTGGAAAAGGAAATCTGTCCAGTAGGTATAACCTTCATTATAGGCCAAATCTAAAGCGCCTGCATCTGTAAGTGGTGAGTCCAATCCAAATCCTGCAAATCCTAAAAATCCATTGAAGTCTCCTGGATACATTAAATTAAAGCCAACCAAGCAATACAATAGTAAACCTACTGTGATAATAAAGATATTTTTAAATAATATGTTAATCGTATTCTTTTGACGTGTTAATCCGATTTCTAAAAATGCAAATCCTAAGTGCATAAAGAAAACGAGTGCTGTACAGATCATCATCCATACATTATTTGTAGTTAATAATTCCATGTTAGTTATTTTAAAGTTTGTCCTCCTTTTTCTCCCGTTCGTATTCTATAGACTTCCTCAATGTGAGAGACGAATATTTTTCCGTCTCCAACATCTCCCGTAGCAGCAGATTCTAGAATGGCTTTTATAGTAACCTCTTCAAAATCATCGTTAACTACAATAGAAAGGTAGCGTCGTTGTATGTCGCTTGTGCTGTAAGTAACACCTCTGTAAACATGTCCCTCTTTTTCATTACCGAGTCCGGTAACATCCCAATACGAGAAGAAGTTTACACCAACTTCGTGCAGTGCGGTTTTCACTGCAGAAAACTTGGATTTTCTGATAATTGCTTCAACTTTTTTCATAAAAATTGGTTTTTGGTTTCCACTCAGGTGGAAATCTTTATTAATTAGTATTTAGTTAGAATTGATAAATAGCTGCTATTAAAAATGA
This sequence comes from Winogradskyella ouciana, assembly GCF_965284585.1. Classification (NCBI taxonomy): domain Bacteria; kingdom Pseudomonadati; phylum Bacteroidota; class Flavobacteriia; order Flavobacteriales; family Flavobacteriaceae; genus Winogradskyella; species Winogradskyella ouciana. Next base: position 1,233,468 of record NZ_OZ260095.1, on the reverse strand, counting down.
CCCTAAACTCTTAGTTGCTGCTAGGTCATTATCTATAAAGGCATCATCAGATGCACTGTCGAGTCTTAATTCTGGTTTAATGATTAAATTATCCACAGTATAGCTTCCGGTAAGTGTCGCGGTAATTACACTAGTATCTGCAACACCAGATCCTATCGCCCCAAAATTGCCATCTTCAGCGAAGTATTCTCCTCTTAAACCAAGTGTAAAATCATCAGAAATTGTGTATTGAGGGTAAAGAGCTGCACCCATGAATCCTGGACCATCATCTTCTACAGCTAGATAAGCGGCATTGATACCTAAGAAGAACTCATCTGATAAATCGAACCCACCTGTAAAATCAATTTCAAAAAATGATGGATCGTATAGTACATTTAAATATTGACCAGCATAGCCTAATTGCGCTCCGGCCGCATAATCTCCTGTTGGATTAAACTCAGTTAAATCAGTGTCATTAAAAACACCCAACATTAAATTTAAATCGTCTGATAAGGCAAAGTCAGCTTTAAATCCAGTATGACTAAACGGCCCATATGAAAATAAATAAGAAGTACTATAATTAAAGTTGGCTACTGGTGATATAACTTCATAGCCTAAAAAGGTATTAAAGTTTCCTAAAGTAAGGGTAACACTTTCGCTAACATTCCAATACGCATATAACTGGTTAACAATGTTTCCTGTTGCGGAGTACATTGGAGAAGCAAATATGGCATCAGTTCCTCTAGGGCCAAAAACTAAATCCGCAACAAATCCAACTTTTTCGCCTTCATAAGAGGCAATTACATTTGCCATACCCAATGCAAAGCCAGGTAAGTTAGCAAAGGACGACCCAGGTGCGATAGCATTCTCATCGTTTGGAGCCGTTAAATTTGCCCTATAATAAGCATCAATACTTCCGCTTATCTCAAATGACTTTTTTTCCTCGTCTTCTTGCGCGTTAGTTACTGCTACCATTAATAATAACATTAAAGTAAATAATCGTTTCATAAAAAATCTATTTTATTAGTTAGACGAGCCAAATCTATATAAACTTTAAAAATACCCCCTAATTAAATAGGGTAAAAAATATATTTTTATCATTTTATAAATTTATACCCTATTTTTTTAGGGGTTAAATTTATTTATTTTCAAATTTTGATAAATTAGCAATTTTGAAATTTAATTATTGTTACTTTTTTTGCGTTTTTATAAATTATTATTAGTTAAACAATATTTTCGCAAACGTTTTCGCAATACAATCTTAGTTTTGCTGAATTTTTTTCATTGTTTATTTCGCAAATAATACCCAGTACATTTATCGAATTTTCATTTAGAAAGCCTTGAATTATCGATTTGTGAAAAGTATTTTCACTTCTTTCTTAATCAATAATTAGAGTATATATTACCCTTTCAAACAGAGCACAGAAGGCTCTAAAACACTTGGAATTATGCTGAAGAAACAAGGACTTTATTTACCGGAATTTGAACACGATAATTGTGGAGCTGGATTTATTTGTAGTTTAACCGGAAAACGCTCTAATGACATTATACACAAAGCACTAGAAATTTTAGTGAAGCTAGAGCATCGTGGTGCCGTAAGTGCAGATGGTGTTACAGGAGATGGCGCTGGTATCTTAATAGATATTCCACACAAGTTTTTTAAAATTTTCTGTGAGTTTGAATTGCCTGAAGCTGGCGAATATGCAGTAAGTAATGTCTTTTTGCCCAGAAAGGAAAATCAGCGTCAATATTGTATAGATGTTTTTGAAAAAGAAATTAAAAACCAAGGGCTTAAATTAATTGGCTGGAGAGATGTCCCTGTTAACAGTGATATACTGGGTGCCATCGCAACGGTCACTGAGCCTTCCATAAAACAAATATTTATTGGCAAGTCTGATAAAAATCAATCCGATAGAGACTTTAACCTAAAATTATTTGCCGCTCGCAAAATTGCTGAACATACCATTTACGAATCTAAATTATCAGAGTCTAAATTCTTTTACCTTCCAAGTCTATCTACAAAGATTATCATTTTTAAAGGGTTGCTAAAACCAGAACATATTAATGAATATTATTTGGATTTGTTCAATTCTGCATTAGATACAAGATTAGCATTAGTACATCAGCGATTTTCAACCAATACATTTCCTACTTGGGATTTAGCTCAACCTTTTAGATACATCTGCCACAACGGTGAAATCAACACCTTAAGAGGAAATGTGTCTCGAATGTTTTCGCGAGAAGAAATAATGAAAAGTCCTCTATTTGGCGAGGATATCAAGAAAATTATCCCAACGGTATTAAAAGGGAAATCAGACTCTGCTACTTTAGATATGGTTGTGGAATTATTATTGATGACAGGTCGTTCCTTGCCAGAAGCTATGATGATGTTGGTACCAGAAGCATGGGAAAAAAACGATAATATGTCGGATGCCAAAAAAGCGTTTTATGAGTACAATTCTTGTCTTATGGAACCTTGGGATGGTCCAGCCTCCATTCCATTTACAGATGGTAATTATATAGGTGCAGTACTAGATCGTAATGGTCTGCGACCTTCTCGATACACAGTTACAAAATCGGGTAATGTTATCATGTCTTCAGAAACCGGAGTGGTAGATATAAAACCAGAGAACGTAGAACACCATGGCAGGCTAGAACCTGGCAAGATGTTTTTAGTGGATATGAATGAAGGCCGAATTGTAAATGACGAAGAAATAAAGGAGAAAATCGCCTCATTGCATCCGTATAGAAAATGGCTTAATGAGAATATGGTACACCTAAGGGATCTTTCTGCCAAGAAAGGACCAATAAATTATGATGAAATTGAATTAAAAAAGCGCGAAATAGTTTTTGGTTACACGGAAGAAGATTTAAATACCCTCATTAGACCAATGGCCCAATTGGGCAAAGAACCAATAGGTTCCATGGGAAGCGACGCTCCAATTGCCGTACTTTCAGAACGTCCACAATTAGTTTACAACTATTTTAAGCAGTTGTTTGCCCAGGTAACCAATCCGCCTTTAGATGGAATTAGAGAAGAGTTGATTACAGACATCAGTCTAACACTTGGTAGCGATGTTAACCTATTTGATATAAGTCCAGAGCATTGCAAAAAATTGAAAATTCAAAATCCTGTAATATCTAAGCATGATTTAGATAAAATCAGAAATTACGATACCAATCCAGATTTTAAAATCGAATCGATTTCCATGTTATATGAAGTGAATCGAGGCTTAAATGAATTGGAAATAGCATTGGAAAATTTGGTTACAAAAGCGTCCAAGGCTATTGATGAAGGAGCAAACATCATCATACTTTCAGACCGATATGTCGATGAAAACCACGCGCCAATCCCAGCGCTTTTGGCCTGCTCCTATGTTAATCATGCTCTACACAAATTAAAAAAACGCTCACAAATTAGCCTTATTATTGAGTCGGCAGAACCTCGTGAAGTCCACCACTTTGCATTATTGTTTGGATATGGTGCAAGTGCAGTGAATCCATATATAGTTAACGAGATTGTTCAGAAACAAGTTAATAATAAGGATGTCACAGATTTAGAATATCTCAAAGCCATTAAGAATTACAATAAAGCCATCGGAAAAGGCATTTTGAAAGTGATGAACAAAATAGGAATCTCAACATTGAATTCTTATCGAGGTTCACAGCTATTTGAGTGTATTGGTATCAATAAAGCTACGGTAGATAAGTATTTTCCGAATACACCAACCCGCATTCAAGGCATAGGATTACGAGAAATTGAACAGGAAATCGTAAAGCGCCACAAAAAAGCATTTAACCAAAACGTTGAGCCTAATATTGAAATTGGTGGAGATTATAGATGGAGACGAGGTCAAGAAAAACACATGTTCAACCCATTGACAGTGGCTAAGCTTCAAGAGTCCGTTAGAACAAATAAAGCCTCAACTTTCAAAGAATATTCAGAGTTGGTAAACAACCAGTCTAAAAATCTAATGACTATTAGAGGTCTTTTTGAATTCGATCAATTCGACCCAATTCCGATTGATGAAGTAGAGCCTTGGACGGAAATCGTCAAGCGATTTAAAACAGGTGCAATGTCCTACGGTTCCATAAGTAAAGAAGCGCACGAAAACTTAGCAATTGCCATGAACAGGATTGGAGGAAAATCCAATTCGGGTGAAGGTGGCGAAGACCAAGAACGCTTTTATAAAAGTTCGCAAGGAGATTGGCGTAATTCTGCCATTAAACAAGTTGCTTCGGGTCGTTTTGGTGTAACATCTAATTATTTGACCAACGCTAACGAAATTCAAATAAAAATCGCTCAAGGAGCAAAACCAGGTGAAGGTGGTCAGTTACCTGGACCAAAAGTAAATCCTGAAATCGCCAAAACAAGAAATTCCACACCTTACGTTGGATTAATTTCTCCACCACCTCATCACGATATTTATTCCATTGAGGATTTATCACAATTAATTTACGATGTAAAATGCGCCAATGGAGACGCAAGAATCAATGTGAAATTAGTATCAGAAGTTGGTGTTGGCACAGTCGCTGCTGGTGTATCAAAAGCCAAGGCAGATGTAGTCTTAATCTCTGGTTTCGATGGTGGAACGGGTGCCTCACCATTAACTTCATTACGACATGCTGGCTTACCATGGGAGCTTGGTATTGCGGAAGCACAACAAACGTTGGTTATGAATAACCTTAGAAACCGAATCGTATTAGAATGTGATGGTCAATTAAAAACTGGTCGAGATGTAGCCATTGCTTGCTTGTTAGGTGCAGAAGAATTTGGTTTTGCCACAGCACCACTCGTCGCTTCAGGTTGTATTATGATGCGAGTATGCCATCTTAACACTTGTCCTGTTGGCATTGCGACACAAAATCCAGAGTTGCGTAAAAAGTTTAAAGGTAAACCAGAGCATGTAGTCAATTACATGTATTTCGTAGCTCAAGAACTGCGAGAAATTATGGCAAAGCTTGGATTTAGAACCGTTAATGAAATGGTTGGTCAAGTACAAAAGTTAAATCGCAATAAAGCTATTGAGCATTACAAAGCATCAGGAATTGATTTAACTCCAATTCTACATAAAGTTAAAGTAGCTGAAGATGTGAAGTTATATAATACAGAGCTACAAGACCACGCTCTCGAATCACATCTCGATTTTCAAATTATAAAGCAGGCACATCAGGCTTTATTCAGACGACAAAACACACAACTGGAGCTTCCAATCACAAATATAGACAGAGCAGTTGGAGCCATAGTGAGTAACGAAATTTCAAAAATTTATGGTGCCGATGGTTTACCAGAAGACACTATAAATATAGATTTCACTGGTTCAGCTGGTCAGAGTTTTGGTGCCTTTGCAACTAAAGGACTAAGATTTACGGTGCATGGAAACACAAACGATTATTTAGGAAAAGGACTTTCGGGTGGAAAGCTAATCATAAAGGTACCTGAAAAATGCACCATCATTCCTGAAGACAATATTATTACCGGAAACGTGACACTTTATGGAGCAACTTCTGGTGAGGTTTACATCAATGGTAAAGCGGGCGAACGATTTTGCGTAAGAAACTCTGGTGCCAAAGCCGTTGTAGAAGGCATCGGAGACCATGGTTGCGAGTACATGACTGGTGGTGTTGCTGTTATTTTAGGAAAAGTAGGTCGAAATTTTGGTGCTGGAATGAGTGGTGGTATCGCTTATGTATTGGATAGCGATAACACATTTGAGCAATACTGCAATGGAGCGGACTTAAACATTGACCCTGTTCAAAGTATTGAAGATCAAGTACAGTTGGAACAATTGATTGAAAATCATTTCCTGGCAACAGGAAGCCCTTTGGCAAGACGACTTTTAGATGACTGGAAAAACAGCCTATCAGAATTTAAAAAAGTACTTCCTGAGGAATATAGACAAGCTTTGTTGAGATTAGAACAAGAACTATTAGAAACTGCGTAGATTATGGGAAAGATAACAGGATTTTTAGAGTATAAGCGAGAGAACGAAAGTTATGTAAAGCCACAAGAGCGCGTTACAAATTATAAGGAGTTCACCATTCCGCTTGAAGAAAAAAAGTTGAAAAATCAAGGTGCGCGTTGTATGGATTGTGGTATTCCATTTTGCCATAGTGGCTGTCCGCTTGGAAATTTAATACCAGATTTTAACGACAAAGTTTACAAAGGCAAGTGGAAAGAAGCCGCAGAGATTTTACACAAAACCAATAATTTCCCAGAATTTACGGGTCGCTTATGTCCTGCGCCTTGCGAGGAAGCATGTGTATTAGGTATTAATGAAGATCCTGTAACCATAGAAAACATCGAAAAAAATATTGTTGAACAAGCTTTTTCTGAAGGTTGGATTACTGCACAACCTCCCAAAACAAGAACTGGTAAAACTGTGGCCGTTGTTGGTTCTGGACCAGCAGGATTAGCAGCTGCTCAACAATTGAACAGAGCAGGTCATTCGGTTACCGTTTTTGAACGCGACGAAAAGATCGGTGGCTTATTACGTTATGGCATTCCTGATTTTAAGATGGAAAAACATATCATCGACAGACGCCTCAAAGTACTAGAAGAAGAGGGCATTTCCTTTAAAACCAATGCTCATGTTGGTGGAAATATTGATGCCAATAGGTTGAAAGATGAGTTTGATGCTATTGTGTTATGTGGAGGAGCAACTGTAAGACGACAGATCCCAATTCCTGGAGCCGACTTAAAAGGTGTTGTTCAAGCCATGGATTTTCTAAAACAGAACAATGAGTATGTGGATGGCCTAAAGGATTTTGAAGATATTATTTCGGCAAAAGATAAAAATGTAATTGTTATAGGAGGAGGAGATACAGGAAGTGATTGTATTGGAACCTCAAATCGACACGGAGCGAAATCGGTTACCAATTTTGAAATTTTAAGCAAGCCAACCGAAGGTCGCCCAGCACATCAGCCTTGGCCTTATTGGCCAATGAAGTTAAAGACAACATCGTCTCATCAAGAAGGTGTAGAACGTTTTTTTAGTATTTCGACCAAAGAATTTTTAGGTGATAAAAATGGTCAACTAAAAGGTTTGAAAACTATTGAGGTAGAATGGATTTTTAAACCAGATGAGCGTCCACAACTGGTAGAAATTGAAGGCACAGAAAAAGAATGGAAATGCGAGTTGGCCTTATTGGCACTTGGTTTTACGGGCTCAGAAAAAACGCTTGCAGACCAGTTTGGTCTCAATATGGATTTTAGAACCAATATTGAAGCATCAACAAAGGATTATACAACTAATGTACCTGGCGTTTTTGCTGCTGGTGATATGCGTAGAGGACAGTCCTTAATTGTTTGGGCAATTTCAGAAGGTCGCCAAGCCGCTCATCACGTCGATACATATTTAATGGGTGAATCCAATTTACCGTTAAAAGATGACAATGATTTACCGAGAATATAAAATTAAGAAAAGTCGCTAGTTTTAGGGTTAGGGGATTAATTCTGGTGGCAATATTTAAAGCATCTTGTTTAAGATGCTTTTTTTATTACTTATGGTGCCGCAGCAATCACATTGGTTTCGTTTACAATATATAATCCGTGTTAACAAAGTTTGAGGCTTTAGAATCCAACAAATCTTGTAAAATCTCATTATTATAGGCATTGTCTTTTGAAGCCACAAACGTTCTTATGGAGAACGAACGTAATGCATCATGAACGCTCAACGTTGCAACTGCAGAATCCTTTCGACCGGTAAACGGATAAACATCTGGTCCACGCTGACAAGAACTATTGAGGTTAACTCTACAAACCAGATTCACCAAAGTGTCAATTAATGGCGCCAATGTATTAACATCTTTACCAAATAAGCTGACTTGCTGTCCGTAATTAGATTCTGCCATATCATCCAAAGGCTCTTCGATATCACTAAATGAAATTACGGGAATTACTGGTCCAAATTGCTCTTCTTGAAATACTCTCATATCCTTTGACACTGGATAAAGTACAGCGGGAAAAATATAATTTTCACTAGTTTCTCCACCTTTTTCATTGATAATTATAGCACCTTTTGCAAGAGCATCATCTATCAAGCCCTGAATATAAGCAGGCTTATCTGGTTCTGGCAAAGGCGTAAGTTTTACACCTTCCTCCCATGGGTTTCCAAACTTTAACGCATCTACTTTGGCAGAAAATCTCTTGTTGAATTCCTCCACAATATCCTCATGCGCATAGAGCACTTTCAATGCTGTACAGCGTTGACCATTAAATGATGTGGTGCCTGCAATACATTCGGTAATTGCAAGATCCAAGTCTGCATCAGGTAAAACAATTGCAGGATTTTTAGCCTCCAAACCTAACACCAAACGCAATCTGTTACTTTTTGGATGTTGGTTTTGCAACGCGTTAGCAGATTTACTATTTCCTATTAAAGCCAATACATCAACCTTACCGGTTTGCATAATTGGTGCGGCCACTGTTCTACCTCTTCCATATAAAATATTCACTACCCCTTTTGGAAAACTATTTTGAAACGCCTCCAATAACGGAGACAATAACAATACACCATGTTTAGCTGGTTTAAAAATTGTGGTGTTTCCCATTATGATAGCTGGAATCAATAAAGCGAAGGTTTCATTTAAGGGGTAATTATAAGGTCCTAAGCACAATACAACACCTAATGGCCCTCTTCTTATATGTGCTCTAACTCCATCATGTTTATGAAACTTTGCACTATCGCGATCCATTTGTTTGTAATCTTCAATTGTATCGTAAATATATTCTACCGTTCTATCAAATTCCTTTTGAGAGTCTGGCAGATTTTTACCAATTTCCCACATTAAAAGCTTAACCACTTCCTCTCGTTTGGTTTTCATTTGTGATACAAACTTTTCCATACAAGCAATCCTGTCTTCAACCTTCATTGTAGGCCACAAACCTTGACCATTGTCATAGGCATTAACCGCAGCGTCCAACGCACTAATTGCTTCTTTTTTTCCTAAGGTTGGGATAGTACCCAACAGTGTTGGTTTATAGTCATCAGTTGATGAAATCGTAGAATACACTTCTGAAGTTTGTCCTCTCCATATTCGTAATTCACCATTAACCAAATAGGTCTCCTGGTGTAGTGGTTTCTCAATTTGAAATTCTTTTGGAATATTTACTTTAAGACTCATAATTACTTTGTTTAGCTCAACAAATATGATTTTAGTTGATTGTAATTGGATATTTTAATCCGTTTCTTATCCTTGTTTAGAACAGCTTCGATCTGAGGTGGCATTTTAATTTCTTTAGCAATGGTTTTAGGCATAACACCAAAAAATTTTATTGGATGTGCGGTTTCCAAAAACACTCCCAGTGTATGGGTTTTGTCTTTCAAATAAGCTTTTAATGCTAAATATCCTATAGCGCCGTGAGGATCTGCGATATAATTAAATTTTGAATATAGGTTCTCAATAGATTCCGTTGTTTCTGCGTCGGAATAACTGTAACCCGAAAGATTATTGCGCAATGTTTCAAAATTATTGTTGTGCAATTCTTTTATTCGGATGAAATTGCTTGGGTCACCAACATCCATAGCGTTGGAAATGGTCTGTACTGATTGTTTTGCTACGTATTTACCAGTTTCTAAATAGTTTGGCACTACGTTGTTGGCATTGGTGCCAGTTACAAAATGATGAATTGGCAATCCTAGTTTTTGCGCCATCATTCCTGCGCATATATTTCCGTAATTGCCACTTGGAACAGAAAATACCAGTTTTTTGCTTTTAGATTTTAATGCTTTATAAGCAATAAAAAAATAAAACATTTGTGGCAACCAACGTGCAATGTTTATAGAGTTTGCCGAAGTTAACACGCGTTTTCCTTCATAATCCGAATCCAAAAACGCCTGTTTGACCATCGCTTGGCAATCGTCAAAAACTCCATCAACCTCCAAAGCCGTAATATTCTGACCTAAGGTTGTGAGTTGTCTTTCTTGTATGTCACTTACTTTTCCGCTTGGGTATAAAATGACAACCTCAACACCATCTACTCCAAGAAACCCACTGGCAACTGCCCCTCCTGTATCTCCAGACGTTGCCACCAAAACCGTTACCTCATTTTTTTCTTTTTTGTCTTTATTAAAATAGCCTAAACATCTCGCCATAAATCTTGCACCAACATCCTTAAACGCCATTGTTGGTCCGTGGTATAATTCCAATGCGTAAATATCGTCTTCAACTTTTTCAACAGGAAAATCGAAATTCAATACATCTTCAAGAATAGCTTTTAATTCATTTTTAGGGATTTCATTGCCTATAAATTGCTGAATCACTTCATAAGCAATCGTAACATTATCCATCTTTTCAATATTCTGAAAAAAGGTGTCTGGTAATTTTGTAATCGCCTCAGGAAAGTACAAGCCCTTATCTGGTGCCAAACCTTTGACGACAGCTTCTTCAAATGAAACTTTAGGTGCTTTATGATTTAAACTATAATAGTTCATTCGATACTTTTTAAGCTAGATTGATTAGTGTATGTATTATAAACTAGCGTTAACTGAATTTATAATTTTTGCTCCATGAGTGCTAATTCTAGAGATATAGATTTTGTAATCTATGTTTTTGTCTTTATATATCTTATTCATGGCCTCTGCAACATTATTAGCTGTTTCTACTCCTTTACTCAAAGCGAATATTGATGGTCCTGAACCCGAAATTCCTGCTCCCAATGCACCCTGTTCTATGGCTGCATTTTTTACAGCATCAAAGTACGGTATTAAATATTTTCTTGCCGGTTCTGCTACATAATCTACCAATGAGCGGCTTATTAAATCAAAATCTGAGGTATGTAATCCACTAATGAGTCCACCAACATTTGCCCATTGTGCAATAGCCGTTTTTATAGGTATTTCTGGTTTTATAACCTTACGAGCATCTTCTGTTTTGACTTCAATTTGTGGGTGAATGATTGTAGCCACTAATTCTGAAGGTGAAGGAATCTCAACAATATCCAAAGGTTCGTAATTTCTCACCAAAATAAAACCTCCATAAATTGCTGCTGCAACATTATCTGCAATAGCTGAACCGCAAGCAACAACTTCGCCTTGCATGGCAAATTTTGTGAGGTCTAGGTTTGAATACTTATTCCCTAACAATTGGTTAATTGCAAACGCACTACCAGAGGCACTGGCAGCACTGCTTCCTAAACCACTGCCTGGTATAAATTTTTTAAAAATTTGAATATCTACTCCAAAATCAGACTTACTATCTTCTAGCATTAATTTTGCAACGACTCCCGCTACATTTTTATCGGCTTCAAAAGGCAATTTGGCACCTTCTATTTTTGAAATTGTAACCGCATTAGAATCCGTTTTGGTAAAAACCATTTCATCACCAAGAGCTTGCAAAGCAAAACCCATAGCATCATAACCGCATGATACGTTCGCTACTGTTGCCGGAGCAAATATTTTAACTTGGTTCATAGTCTTAATTTCTTCCTAAGGTAATGATATCTGCAAACAATCCTGATGCAGTCACTTCTGCGCCAGCACCAGCACCTTTTATGATTAAAGGTTGTTGTGCATAACGTTCTGAGTAAAATAATACGATATTGTCCTTGCCTTCAAGATTGTAAAAAGGATGGTTTTTGTCTACAGCTTTCAATCCTACTGCTGCCTTACCTTCATTAAATTCTGCCACGTATTTTAATTGGCAATCCTTTTCTTTTGCTTTTGCATACATAGTTTCAAAATGGGAGTCATTTGCCTTTAAGATTTTGTAAAACTCGTCCGTGGTCTTTGCTTCTAAACTGCCTTTAGGTAAAAAAGATTCGTTTTTAATATCTTTTAAATCCATTCTATAACCAGCTTCTCTTGCTAAAATCAAAATTTTACGAGCAACATCCACTCCACTTAAATCTATACGAGGATCTGGTTCGGTATAGCCTTCTTTTTGCGCTTGTTTTACAACATCGTGGAAACTGTTGTTTTCATTGAAATTGTTGAAAATGAAATTTAAGCTTCCTGATAATACAGCTTGTATTGAAGTAATTTTATCTCCTGAATTAATCAAATTGTTTAACGTGTATATCACTGGTAATCCTGCACCCACATTGGTTTCAAAGAGAAAGGACGCTCCGTATTTTCTAGACAAGTCCTTTAATTCTCTATAAGACTTATAAGTTGATGAGCACGCTATTTTATTACACGCTATTACCGAAATACTTTCCTTTAAATATGATGCATAGGTATTAGCAACATCTTCGTTAGCTGTTACATCTATAAAAATGCTGTTGCTTAAATTAAACTCTTTAACTGCGTTAAAAAATGTTTGATTTGTTCTCGGTTGTCCTTTTTTAATAAGGTCTTTCCAGTGTCTTAAGTCAATCCCTTCCTCATCAAAAACCATTTTTCTTGAGTTACTAACTCCAACGACTTTAATATTTAACAACAAATTTTCGTTTAAATATTCTTGTTGCTGCAGTATTTGATCTAGTAATATTGAGCCTACGTTACCAACACCAACAAGAAACAAATTTAAGGTCTTTACTTGTTTTTCAAAGAATCTATTATGGAGTGAAACAAGAGCTTTTTTAATATCCTTATGAGCTATTACCGCTGAAATATTTCGTTCTGATGCTCCTTGAGCAATTGCTCTAACATTTACATTATTTTGCCCTAGAGACCTAAACATTCTACCACTAATACCTTGATGGTTTTTCATATTGTCTCCCACAACCGCAATTATAGCCAAGTTGTCCTCAACCAATAATGGCTTTATTTTTTTAAGCGATATTTCGTAAGCAAACTCATTGTCTAAAATGCGTTTAGCTAACTTGGCATCTTCACTATAAACACCAACACAAATGGAATGTTCTGAAGATGCTTGGGTAATTAAAACCACATTGATCTGTGCTGTGGATAATGTAGAGAACAAGCGCTTTGAAAACCCAGGAACACCAACCATACCATTACCCTCTAGTGTTACGAGTGCTATATTTTCTACATGGCTTATCCCTCTAACTGGGCCATTTTTTGAAGCTGCTTTTTTTGAAATTAAAGTGCCTTTTGCTTCCGGTTGAAATGTATTTTTTATATATATAGGAATATTTTTCTGCAAAGCGGGCTGTACTGTTGGTGGGTACAAAACCTTGGCTCCAAAATGTGATAATTCCATAGCTTCTTGATATGAGATTTCTTCTATCGGAAATGCCTGTTTTACCAATTTAGGGTTAGCAGTAAACATACCACTTACATCTGTCCAAATCTCCAAGTCGGAAACCTTTAAGGCAGATGCTATAAGTGCTGCCGTATAATCAGAGCCTCCTCTACCTAAAGTTGTTGTTTCTCCTTCTTCACTTCTAGAAACAAATCCAGGTAATACAACCACCTTATCTTTATTGGATTTAAAAAAACTTGAAATTCTAATATTGGTTTCGTTAGTGTTTACATTGGCTTGTGAATGCAAGTCATCGGTTACAATCAGTTCTCGGCTATCTTTTAAAGACGATTTTTCTATTTTTAATTTTAAAGCTTTAGAGATAATATAGGAGGACAATAACTCCCCAAAACTTAAAACTTTATCTCGCGTTTTATCTGAAAATTCATTAATTAAATAAATACCATGAAGTAAATTTTTAAGCTCTTCAAGCTTTGCTTCAACAGTTTTAATTACTGCATTTGACTGAGCTTTTGGCATTAAAGTTTGTATGGTTTCCAAATGCCTTTCTCTAATATTTTCAAAAACCGTGATGTAGGATCCATCCTTTTCAGTAGCAAGTTCTCCTGTTTTAATTAGAGCATCAGTAACACCACCGAGTGCAGACACCACTACAGCAACATTTTGCTTTTTGGATTCTTGAACAAGAATCGCTATAACCTTTGATATATTTTCGGCATTTGCAACTGACGTGCCGCCAAACTTAAGTACTTTCACCTGATTGTATTCTTTTTAGCAATTATATTAAAAATTGAAACAAATCTGGTTTGTCATTGAGATAATCTCCATAAAAATTATGAAGTTTCATTTTTGTAATCAGAGGTTCTAAATCACTTGGTTTTTTTAATTCTAAACCAACGACTGCAACATCGTTTTCACGGTTGACTTTTTTAGTGTATTCAAAATGGGTAATATCGTCCGTTGGACCTAAAATAGTGCTGACAAATTCACGCAGTGCACCTGCACGTTGCGGAAACTTAACGATAAAATAGTGTTTTAAATTGCCGTATAATAAGGCACGCTCTTTAATTTCTGGTGTTCTTGTAATATCATTGTTGCTGCCACTAATTATGCAAACCACATTTTTTTCATGGATATCCTCAGCGTACTGTTCTAAAGCAGATACACTCAATGCGCCTGCAGGTTCTACAACAATGGCATCTTTATTATAAAGGTCTAAAATAGTTTGACAAATCTTGCCTTCATCAACCGTAATTACATCGTGTAATGTTTCTCTACAAATCTCAAAATTTAAATCACCCACACGCTTTACAGCCGCTCCGTCAACGAAGTTTTCTATCGATTTCAACTCTGTAACCCGATTGTTATTAAGTGATGTGATCATAGATGGTGCTCCTTTTGGCTCTACTCCAATTATTTTAGTTTGAGGTGATAAAATTTTAAACACTGAAGACAATCCAGATGATAAACCACCTCCTCCAACAGGTACAAACACATAGTGAATTGGCTGTACCTTGGCCTGATCTATAATCTCCAGTCCGACCGTAGCTTGTCCTTCAATCACTTTCTTGTCGTTAAATGGGTGGATAAATGTTTTGTTCAATCTCTCGCATTCTTCAATTGCGGCATCATAAGCATCATCAAAAGTGTCTCCAATTAAAACAACATCGATATAATCTTCACCAAAGAGCTGCACTTGCTCAATCTTTTGATTTGGTGTTGGTGCAGGCATAAAAATGGTGCCTTTTATTTTTAAAAGCTTACATGATATAGCAACTCCTTGAGCATGATTTCCAGCACTAGCACAAACAATTTCATCTTCAACCTGAGTTTCCGATAATGATGAGATTTTGTTATAAGCACCACGGATTTTATAAGAACGGACTTCTTGTAAATCCTCCCTTTTAAAATAGATGTTGGCTCCAAACAGTTTTGAATACTGCGCATTTTTAATTAACGGAGTTACTGATGATACTCCACTAAGTTTTTCTGCTGCAGCTTTAACAGCTTTTAGTGTTGGCTTATATATTGTTTTTGTTTCGTTCATTCCTTTAAAATCCCTTTCGGAGACTTTCTTGCTTCTTTTCTTAAAAGACTTGTCGGCTTTTTAAGCTAAAGTAGTTTCTTTTACTTCTTCAGTTTTTATTGCTTTCATTGCAGTCATGGCTGCACGTAATCGTTTTCCAACTGATTCTATGGGATGATTTCTAATGATCTCGTTTATTGCAATCAATTCTACATTGTCTACTCCGTTTGATTTTGAAAATGGTTTTCCAATAACGGACGTGTCAACATTTTCCATAAAGTCCATTAACAAGGGTTTACAGGCATGATCGAATAGATAGCAACCATATTCTGCAGTATCTGAAATAACACGATTCATTTCAAATAGTTTTTTTCTTGCAATGGTGTTTGCGATCAATGGTAATTCATGCAAAGATTCATAGTATGCAGAATCTTCAATTATACCAGCGCTCACCATGGTTTCAAAGGCCAGTTCCACGCCTGACTTTACAAAAGCCACCAACAATACTCCATGGTCAAAATATTCTTGCTCTGTTATGTGGTCTGATGTCAATGCTGTTTTTTCAAACGCAGTTTCGCCTGTAGCTTCACGCCATTTTAATAGATTTTTATCGTCATTTGCCCAATCTTCCATCATGGTTTTTGAGAAATGGCCAGAAATGATGTCGTCCATGTGTTTTTCAAAAAGTGGACGCATAATATCTTTTAATTCTTCGGATAATTCGAAAGCCTTGATTTTTGCTGGATTCGATAAACGATCCATCATATTGGTAATACCACCATGTTTTAAAGCTTCGGTAATCGTTTCCCAACCAAACTGAATTAATTTTGCTGCATAGCCTGGCTCAATGCCCTCTTCGACCATTTTATCAAATGACAAGATTGCACCAGTTTGCAACAAACCACAAAGAATGGTTTGCTCTCCCATTAAATCCGATTTTACCTCTGCGATAAAAGACGATTCCAACACACCAGCTCTATGTCCTCCAGTTGCAGCAGCATAAGCCTTTGCTTGTGCCCAACCTTTATTTTCAGGATCATTTTCAGGGTGCACTGCAATTAACGTTGGTACACCAAATCCTCTTTTGTATTCTTCTCGTACTTCAGTTCCCGGACATTTTGGTGCTACCATAATTACGGTTAAATCCTCACGGATTTTTGTACCCTCTTCTACAATATTAAATCCATGTGAATAACTTAGTGTCGCTCCCTTTTTCATTAAAGGCATGACCGCTTTTACAACATTGGTGTGTTGCTTGTCTGGTGTTAAATTCAATACCAAATCAGCTGAAGGAATAAGTTCTTGGTACGTACCAACTGTAAAACCATTTTCGGTCGCAGTTTTATAGGATGCACGTTTTTCGTCAATGGCATTTTGCCTTAATGCATAAGAGATATCCAAGCCAGAATCTCTCATATTAAGACCCTGGTTCAATCCTTGCGCGCCACAACCAACGATTACGATTTTCCTCCCTTTTAATGCGTCTATGCCATCTTCAAATTCTGAAGCATCCATAAATCTACATTTTCCTAATTGTTCTAGTTGTGTTCTTAATGGTAATGTGTTAAAATAATTTGCCATTGTTTTTTAGTTTATTTTTTTAATTCTGAAATGCTTCAAGCATCTTTGATATGTTCATTTTATCCTTGGTCACTGCCACTCGTCCAGAACGTGTGAATTGCCCTATTCCGAAAACATTTAATTCCCTGTACAATAAATCTATTTCTTCTTTTCTTCCTGATTTTTCTATCACAAAAAATTCTTTGTTAACGGTTACAATTCTAGCATTACTTTCTTTTATTATATTCTGAATCTGTCGTTCATCAAACAACAAATCTGATTTGAATTTGAATAAGCACGATTCTTGATAAATGATTTCGTCTTCGGTATGGTAATAAGCTTTTATCACCTCAACCTGCTTTTCTATCTGGCCAATGATTTTCTTCATTTGGGATTCCGTTATTCTTACGACGATTGTAAATCGTGAAACACCCTCTATTTCTGAAGCCGAAGTGTTTAGGCTTTCCACATTAATATGGCGTCTTTGGAATATTGCCGAAAGTCTATTTAGTAACCCGATATTATTTTCGGTATATACCGAAACCGTGAATTGTTTTTTTTGGTCTTCCATTATTCTAATCTTATATCTGAAACACTTGCGCCTGTAGGAATCATCGGGAAAACATTGTCTTCTTTTTCTACTCTTACCTCCAAAAAATATGGCCCATCAGTATCTATCATTTCTTTTACCGCATCCTTTAAATTTTGTCTTTCTGAAACTTTTTGCGCTTTAATACCATAGCCTTTTGCAATGGCGACGAAATCTGGATTTACCATTTCTGTTGAAGCATAGCGCTTATCAAAAAACAACTGTTGCCATTGACGCACCATTCCTAAAAACTCATTATTCAGAACCACGATTTTTACAGGAACTTTCTGTTGAAAAATAGTACCTAACTCTTGTATTGTCATTTGGTAGCCACCATCACCAGCAATCATCACCACTTCGCGATCTGGAGCAGCCATTTTTGCTCCGATGGCTGCTGGTAACGCGAATCCCATGGTGCCTAATCCACCTGAGGTGATATTACTTTTTGATACCTTAAAATCTGCATAGCGGCATGCAATCATTTGATGTTGACCAACATCTGTAACAATCGCTGCTTCACCTTTGGTTTGTGTGTTAATTTCTTTCAACACTTCACCCATAGTTAAACCGTCTTTGGTTGGGTGCAAATCGTTTTTAATGACTTTTTCATATTCGATTTTGTATAAATCCTTGAATTTTTGATGCCAATCGCTATGAGAATTTGGATTCAGTAATGGCAATAAAGCTTGTAAGCTCGTTTTGGCATCACCAAGAACTGCAATGTCTGCTTTTACGTTTTTGTTAACCTCAGCTGGGTCAATTTCAAAATGAATCACTTTTGCCTGTTTGGCATAAGTGGCTAAATTTCCCGTAACCCTATCATCAAAACGCATTCCTATGGCGATTAACACATCACATTCATTAGTTAAAACATTAGGAGCGTAATTACCATGCATACCAACCATACCAACATTTAAAGGATGTGATGACGGAATTGCTGAGGCTCCAAGAATAGTCCATGCAGAGGGAATTCCCGCTTTCTCTATAACTGCTTTAAACTCTTCTTCTGCTTTTCCTAAAATGACACCTTGTCCCCAAACTATTAATGGCTTTTTAGCATCATTAATGAGGTCTGCTGCAACTTTAAGAGATTTTTCATCTGTTTCTGGAACGGGTTTGTAACTTCTAATGCCTTCGCATTTTTTGTATGTAAAATCAAATTCCTCAAATTGAGCATCTTTAGTAATATCAATAAGCACAGGTCCTGGTCTTCCGCTTTTTGCGATGTAAAACGCTTTAGCAAAAACTTCTGGTATTTCCGAAGCTTTGGTAATCTGATGGTTCCACTTTGTTACAGGTGTAGAAATACCAACAATATCTGTTTCCTGAAAGGCATCACTTCCCAATAAATGAGAGCCGACCTGACCCGTAATACAAACCATAGGAGTAGAATCAATTTGGGCATCTGCGATTCCAGTAATTAAGTTCGTGGCACCTGGACCAGAAGTTGCAATCGCTACACCAACCTTGCCCGAAATTCGAGCATATCCTTGTGCTGCATGGGTTGCGCCTTGCTCATGTCGTGTTAATACATGGTGTAACTGATCTTGATATTTATATAATTCGTCATATACAGGCATAATCGCTCCTCCTGGATAACCATAAAGAATATCGACACCTTCTGCCAATAAACATTTTACTACGGCTTCACTTCCTGAGGTTCTTTGTGTTGTTAACACTTGCTCTTCTTGTTTGTTTATGGTTTGAGCTTCTTTCATGTTTTAATTTTTCAATACTCTTCGACTGCGCTCAGAGTGACATTCTCATTTCAATTTTAAAACTCATCCGTTACACATCCTTTAGATGCTGAGGAAACTGTTTTGGCATATTTATATAAAACACCACGTTCAAATTTGAGTTCTGGTGCTTCCCATTTTTCTCTTCTTTTTTGAAGTTCATCTTCCGAAACCTCTAATGAAATTGTATTGGTCTCAGCATCAATTATAATCATATCACCATCCTTTACAAGTGCGATGGTTCCACCTTCTTGTGCTTCTGGCGTGATATGGCCAACAACAAATCCATGTGTACCTCCTGAGAATCTTCCATCTGTAATTAATGCCACATCTTTTCCAAGACCTGCTCCCATAATTGCAGCTGTTGGTTTGAGCATTTCTGGCATTCCTGGTCCGCCTTTTGGACCTTCGTATCTTATGACCACGACATCTCCTTTTTCAACTTTCCCATCTCTGATACCATCGTTGGCAGCATATTCACCCTCAAAAACTTTAGCTTTTCCTTTAAACGACAATCCTTCCTTACCTGTGATTTTCGCGACAGATCCTTCAGTTGCTAAATTGCCGTAGAGCATTCTCAAATGCCCAGAAATTTTAATGGGTTGTTCTATGGGTTTAATGACGTCCTGACCTTCGGCTAAATCTTCAACTTCCAGTAAATTTTCAGCAATTGTTTTTCCTGTAACGGTTAAGCAATCTCCGTGAATTAATCCTTTCTTTAAAAGGTATTTTAATACCGCAGGAATACCTCCAACAGCATGAACGTCTTCCATCAAATATTTTCCGCTTGGTTTTAAATCTGCCAAAAACGGCGTGTTATCGCTTATATCTTGAAAATCTTTAAGTGTAAAGTCAATTTGTGCTGCTCTAGCAATAGCTAAAAAGTGTAAAACAGCATTGGTCGAACCTCCTAATATGGTTACTAATCTAACTGCGTTTTCAAGGGATTTCCTTGTTATAATATCTGAAGGCTTTATGTCCTTTTCTAACAATGTTCTCAATGCTTCACCAGCTTTCACCGACTCTTGCTTTTTTGCATCACTCAATGCTGGATTGGACGAATTAAATGGCAAAGCCATTCCTAAAGCTTCAATTGCTGAAGCCATGGTGTTTGCTGTGTACATACCACCACAGGCACCTGCACCAGGACAGGCTTTTTCAACAATATTTTGATATTCATTCTCAGACATGGTTCCAGCAACCTTGCTTCCCCAAGCTTCAAAAGCAGACACGACATCTAGTTTTTTTCCTTCGTGGCAACCAGAGTCAATGGTTCCACCATACACCAAAATACTTGGTCTATTCAGACGAATCATCGCCATTAATGCGCCTGGCATATTTTTATCACATCCAACCACAGTCACCAAGCCATCATAACTCATAGCTTGTACAACCGTTTCCATAGAATCTGCAATAATATCTCGTGATGGCAATGAATAGCGCATACCAGGTGTTCCCATAGATATACCATCGCTTACTCCAATAGTATTGAAAATCAACCCAACCACATCTTCGTTTTGTGTGCCTTGCTTCACAAGTTTTGCCAAATCATTCAGGTGCATATTACAAGGATTACCTTCGTAACCTGTACTAGCAATACCTACTATGGGTTTAAAAAAATCTTCTTTTGTTAATCCAATAGCATGTAACATGGCTTGAGCCGCTGGTTGTGTTGGATCTTGGGTAACGGTTTTACTGTATTTGTTTAATTGACTCATAACTAAATCGTGCAAAAATCTCAATTGCAGTGATAAAGTTACTTTTTGAGCAAGGCTTTAGGGTAGGTGAGATAGGTTAACCTCTAAATTCAATTGTAGAGTTAATTTTTTAATTGATTGAAAGTCAATTATTTATATGAAATTTGTTATGATGCCCAATACTTTATTTTATTAGAAAAAATCACATAAAGTGCTTTTGTAATAAAGTGAAGTCATTATTTTGTAAGCACAATGTGATAATGAATATTAAAATTGATTGTTGCAAAACGCCTAAACATTTCCATAACACCGCAATATTTTTCAACGGATAAGTTCACTGCGCGTTCGCACTTCTTTTTATTTAAATCTGAACCATAAAAATGATAATCAACTAAAACGGAATGATAATATTTTGGATGTTCATCGGTTAACTCACCAGACACCTCAATCTTAAGGTCATCGATTTCAACTTTCATTTTCTCCAACATTAAAATAACGTCTATTGCCGAGCAACCTGCCAAGGATGACAGCATCATGGCTTTGGGAGACAAACCTTTACGTTCTTCGCCCATAACATCTGTATCCATAGTTACAAATTTTCCACTCGGATTATCCGACTCAAAAGTCAATCCGCCTTTCCAATGTGTTGTGATTTTATGATCCATATTCTTTTAAATTAAACGTTATAACTCCTATCTTGTACATTCAAAAATACTACTAAAAATACAACCATGGCATTAGTGACTCCATTATCTCCCGAGCATGATTTAGAAACCAAAGCATTAGCAGAATTCTTTAACGAGACACTTGGATTTTGTCCAAACTCAGTTTTGACCATGCAGCGCAGACCAGCAATAAGCAAGGCATTTATAAACTTAAATAAAGCTGTAATGGCTAATGAAGGTCGTGTAACCTCAGCATTAAAACGTATGATTGCTTGGGTAAGTAGTAATGCTACAGGTTGCAGATACTGCCAAGCACATGCCATTAGAGCTGCAGAACGTTATGGTGCAGAACAAGAGCAGTTAGACAATATTTGGGAATACAGAACGCATCCTGCGTTTTCTGAAGCGGAACGTGCCGCATTGGATTTTAGTTTGGCGGCAAGCCAAGTACCAAATGCCGTTAATGCTGAAATTAAAGAGCGATTGTACAAGCATTGGGATGAAGGTGAAATCGTAGAAATGCTAGGTGTGATTTCGCTCTTCGGATATCTTAACCGTTGGAATGACTCTATGGGAACCGATATTGAAGAAGGTGCTGTGGAAAGTGGCAATAAATATTTAGGAAAACATGGTTATGAGGTTGGTAAGCATGATGGGAGTCAGTATTAGATTGTCATTCCTGCGAAGGCAGAAACCTAGATAGTTAGACTTTTAGACAAATTAGATTGAACCTCTTTACTAATTCATTTAACGTGTTTACTCATTCCTAGTTTGTGGTTTTTACCGTAAATTATACATTTGAATAAACCGACCTAAATACTTATGAATAAAATACAACTAAAAGCATTCTTTCTTTTCTTGTTATTTTCACTTTTAATTTCATGCTCTGAAAAAGTAAATCAACCAATAAATCAAAATAAAATAGATAAGGAAGAAATAGAGAAACTTATTTCAACACTATCTTGGGATTCATTCATAGTTTATACTAACTACGCTACCACAATTGAGGTTACCAATAAAAATGCTTCCATTTTAGAAAATAAAGGAAAAAGCATTACTCCATATTTGGTTGATGCTCTAAAAGACAAAGAAAAAACAGTTATTGCACATATTATACTAACAAATATATGGGAGCCTGAAGTTAATTTTATTAATTACTATTATTGTATCGAAGATCCTTTTTACGAAACACATTATCAATGTTTAATCAATAACTTAAAATGGTACATGCCGACTTCAGAAAATTATAGTCGTCAAATTGACGAATACGACCAAAATAGAATTTTTGAATATTGGGTTAAAAGGATTAACAGTTAGTTTAAAACCTGACTAACTTTATTCTGCAACTCAAGCACCACCAATTCCTCAAACCAAGGGTTTTTGGCACGCCAAAATCTGTTGGTTGGTGATGGATGTGGAATCGGAAAATACTTTGGCAAATAAGATTTGTAATCGCCAACCCGCTCTGTCAAGGTTTTCTTGTCTTTTAAATAATACTTCTGCGCGTAAGCTCCAATTAAAATAATTAGTTCAACCTTGGGCATTTTCTCTAATAATTTCTCATGCCATTGTGGTGCACATTCTGGTCTTGGTGGTAAATCTCCTGTTTTACCTTTTCCTGGATAGCAAAAGCCCATTGGTATAATGGCAAAGTTTTCTGTGTTATAGAATTGTTCGTCTGTAACATTTAGCCATTGTCTTAGTTTCTTTCCGCTTTGGTCGTCCCAAGGAATTCCAGATTCATGGACTTTAGTTCCTGGTGCTTGACCTATAATCACAATTTTAGAATTTGGATGTGCCGTTGCAACAGGTCTTGGGCCTAGCGGAAGGTGAGCTTTACATGTAGTGCATTGGCTTATGTTGTGGAGTAGTTCTTCCATCACTTTTTCCCAGCAACACAAATTACAATCTCGCCTTTTGGTGGTTTGTTGGTATAATGTTCCAATACCTCTTTAGCTGTTCCTCTGATGGTTTCTTCATAGAGCTTGGTCAATTCCCTCGACACCGACACCAATCGGTCCTCACCAAAATACTCACAAAAATGCCCTAACGTCTTTATGAGTTTATGTGGGCTTTCGTAAAAAATCATCGTTCTATTTTCTTCTGCCAATAATAAAAGTCGGGTTTGACGTCCTTTCTTTACCGGCAAAAAGCCTTCAAAAACAAACTTGTCATTAGGTAATCCGCTATTGACCAATGCTGGTACAAAAGCCGTTGCTCCAGGCAAACATTCCACCTCTATATTGTTTTCTACACAAGCTCTTACCAATAAAAATCCTGGATCAGAAATGGCAGGAGTGCCAGCATCGCTTATCACAGCAATGGTCATTCCAGACTTTAGCTTTTCAACTAAACCATTAACCGTTTTATGCTCATTGTGCATGTGGTGGCTTTGCATTTGGGTAGAAATTTCAAAATGCTTTAAGAGTTTTCCTGAAGTTCTGGTGTCTTCGGCTAAAATCAAATCGACATCATTTAAAACTTCAACAGCTCTAAAGGTCATGTCCTTTAGATTTCCTATTGGCGTTGGTACCAGAAATAACTTCATATTTACGTTTGTTACACCTCAAATTTACAATCTTTTGCATTTCTTTACGCAACCATTTGTAAGAATCTACATCTATAGTATAAAACCAATCAATGTTAAAATCAATCTGCCTTTTGTTCGTTTTTTGTGTAAACGCATGCCTGCTATCTGCGCAAACTACAGACTTATCCATTACTATTGAGGCTCAAGATTTAAATGGCACTACTGTGTCTCAGGTTGATATTTATGAAGATTTTCGATATCTAATTACCATTTCTAACTCTGGTAATGCGGTAAATGATGCTACAATTTCTATTGATTTTGATGATGATTTAACCCTGATTTCAACAAACTCCCAGAACAACATTAATGGCGCTTCAGATATTTCTAACATTAATGTAGTCGCAAATGTCTTAACCGCTTCAATAGATAATATGCCCAACAACTCTAGTGTTGAGTTATTGGTTTTAGTTACCGCTCCTACAAACCTAGGTGGAATTGCAGCGAACGGAACCGTAAGTCCTCCTGTGGGAACGACAGATACCAACACCAATAACAATCAGTCTATTATATCTATTGATGTTTTGGATATCGTTATAGATTTTTCAGTCACGCAAACCCAAATACAACCAACATTAGGAACTCCAATAAATGCTTGGGGAGATGAAGTGACTTATCAATTTACAATCACCAACAATAGTGCTGTAGATTTTCCTGTAAATACAATTTTTGGAAACATTAAATTAAACACTTTGCCAAATAATGGTCAGCCAATTACCCAATTTATATCTCTAGAATGTATTGCGACAACCAATGGAACATTGTGCCCAGATTTAACAGACCTTACAGGAACAACAGTTGTGGTAGCCTCGCAACCAACTCCTGTATTTATTTTTGAAACAGATACTGAAATCACTTCTGGAGGAAGTATTACGTTTGAAATGATTTATAAATACTCCAACTTCTCATGTTCACCAGATCCCATGCCTATAGATGTTGATAGTATTATAGAAATAGGGCTAGAGCATGATAACGCTTCATCAAATAACTCGAATACCATTATTACCAATTTGCTTAATGCAGACCCATGTCCAGAAACCGATATCTGTATTGAAACGGTACAAACCAATCCAGATATATCCGCTACTCTCGATTATGACCAGGAGATTACATTCAATACAACGGTATGCAACACTAGTTCTACACCAACACCTATAAGATTCTTTTTTCAGAATATAACGGTTGGAGATGTACTTTGGGAGCTAGAATCTGTAAACTGCACAAGTACATTAGGGCCTGTTTCTTGTACTGACTTTGACATTAACGCCTCAGATAATGGGCAGCTATGGGTTAGTAGTGATTTTGTTTTACAAGGCAATACAACTATTAATATTGAAACTATATTGAAATTCATAGAACCTCAGTGTGTTCAAAACCCTGTGCCAATTGAAGCCATTGCTCGTAGTGCCATTAATATTTTAGACAGTCAGATCATAGATGTTAATTTAGATAACAATCAGTTTTTTAATTACTTACAACTTCCTGCTCCAGATCCAGAAAACTGTGATGGACCTAGCCTTTCTGGTTTAGAAATCTCTAAAACTCAAATAAGTCCTGAGTTACCCATAGGAAGTTCTGAAGATAACACTGCAGAATGGGGTTTGGTAACGTACGAAATAACGGCAACCAATACAGGAGACTATGATGGTATGTTATTTTTACAAGATTACATGGCTATATTGGAAACTAATTATGCTCCAATTACGGCATCATTGGTTTCGGTTGATTGTGTAAGTACTACAGGAACCGCATCTTGTTTTAGCATTCAAAATGCTAACATTGGAGTGTCCTATGATGGTGTTCCTGAAGATGGTGAGTCAGATGTGTTTTGGGAAATTCTACCGGAAGACAATTGGGTATTACCTGCAAATAGTTCTGTAACGTTTCATGTTGTTGTAGATTGGCTTCCAGAATGTTCAATAGATCAACCTATGGCAGGTTCTAATGTTGCTCTTGCTGGTTATGCTGATGGTCCAGAAAATGAAGTAGGTTCTTTCATTGCTGATGATGTAACTACTTTTTTTGCACCATGTGTGGATTTGGTGGTTCAAACGTATCCTGAATTTACTCAAGTTGATACAGGCCAAGCTTTTAACTGGATTGTAGATATTAGTAATAGCATTACAAGCGCTGATGCCGTTGATGTACTTTTTGAAAATACTCTAAATTCTGTTTTCAACATTTCCGGAGCACCAATTTGTACTGTTACATCTGGCAATGCTACGTGTATAACCAATTTTAACATCAATGGTAATTTTATCTCTGGAATCATTCCTTCAATGGCAGCTGGTTCTACTGTAAGGATTAGTATTCCTGTAATCGCTCCAAACTTAGGAGGTGCATTTAATAATATTGCAGAAGCAATTCCGAGTGCAATAAACAACGAAGAGCTAACACCAGAAACTAATATTTCCATTAATAGCGTTCAGGTTATTTCTCCCGTTCTGGAAAAAATGTTTTCTCCAGACACTATTTTTGAAGGTGGCGAAAGTGAGTTGATTTTCACCGTTTATAATATCGCCAACAACCCAACACAGAATAATATTTCGTTTACAGATAATTTACCAACTGGAGTTGTAATAACTCAAGTACCTAATTGGGTAGAAGCCAATGGCTGTACAGCTAATTTTATTGGTGATCCAGGAGATGATTTCATAGGTGTTACGGATTTAATTTTCCCAGCTGGTGTTGAAAGTTGTACATTCTCGGTGATGGTAACTGCTGATGTCGCCGGAAATTATCTTAATAACTTTGAGAATTTCTCGGACACCAATAATATTGATGCCTCTCAAACCAATGCCGCATTAAACGTATTAGCTGACACGTCTAATGTGGATATTGAAATTACTAAAATAGTCGAGCCAGCAGAAGTTATTATTGCAGAGGAAGTTATCTTCACTATTACAGCAACTAATTTAGGAACAACCAACGCAACTGATATCGAAGTTTTGGATCAACTACCTATTGGTTATGAATTTATTTCAGCCACAACCAACTTGGGTGTTTTTGATGAGGGTACTTTTATATGGACAATTTCAACTCTATTCCCAAGCGAATCAGCTACACTAAGCTTGATTGCAAGAGTGGTAGCATCTAACGATTTATTAAATGTTGCTCTTTTAAATAGCGTAAATGAAATTGATAGAGACGCTACCAATAATGAAGACAGTGCGCTTGTTGAAATTTCTAACTGTTTATCTATTCCTGAAGGAATTTCACCAAATGGTGATGGAAAAAATGATTTCTTGGTAATTCCTTGTATTGAAGCTTATCCTAATAACATTATTAAAATATACAACCGCTATGGTACACAGGTATATCAGGCAAAAAATTATTTAAACAATTGGAATGGAAGAGCAAATATGGGAGTTCCAAATTCATCTAGATTATTGCCAGTTGGCACTTATTTCTATATTCTAGAAATTATGGATTTTGAAAAACCGTTACAAGGATATGTCTATCTCAACTATTAATTAAACCTGCTCTCAACAATTTCGATAAAGCGTTCTTCGTATTCTTCTTTGCCTTCCCAATTGTTGTAATCTGGCTTTACCATATCTAGAATGAGTGCTTTGGCCTCACTAAATGATTTGGTGGTGTTTATTTGAGAGACCACGCGCTCGTAATCTTCGTTTTTACCTTCAAATAGGTGTTTTATAAACGCGATTTTGTCATTCAAGCCTATTTTTAAACCTTTACCTTTAAGCTTGTCATTAAGAGATTTTTTTCCTTGTTCTGCTTCACGTTTTTTTGCATCTTCAATAGGTTCAAATTCTGGAATATCGGCAAAATCTGAGCTTATGTTTTCAAATTCTACCGTATTTGGGTTTTCCTTTGCAACAGCTTCCTCAACAATAACATCAACTTGTTGGGTTTCTTCGGGCATCTGTGCTACCATATCCTTAATTTTCTCCATTACGGGTTCCATAATGCCATCATCCTCTACCTCATCTAAATTGACATAGGTCTTGTTACCAACCTCAATATTGTCGCTTACTTTATTATTAAATGCTGTGTCTAGCATATCAAAAAATGAGGAGTCGTTGCCAATAGTTGGCATATCATCTTCAAAATTCTCTTGAGCAAATTTTAAAACCGTAAGCTTTTCGTAGAGTTTAGACACTTCTTCGTGCATTCTATCAACATCTTCTCTGCCTTTTAGTTTTAGAATCCTGTGCGCTATGCTAACCAATTCTGATTCTAATTTCTTTTTCATGTGCTTATTTTTATTGATTTTTTAAAGTCACATGGAACATCCTAATCTTTGCTTTACAGCGTTTGTAAACAAATCATAGATGTTTCATGAATTTTACTTTTGTTTTTTAATAAATTTGCGTGACCTTTATACAAACGAATTATTACTACGTTTTAGTGCTAAAATTACGAAATGTTTCTTGAAAATACGGTAAATCATAAAGAACAATTTGGGTGGATTGAAGTGATTTGTGGATCGATGTTCTCTGGTAAAACCGAAGAGTTGATTCGCAGATTAAAACGCGCTCAGTTTGCAAGGCAGAAGGTTGAAATTTTTAAACCAGCCGTAGATGTGCGCTATGATGATGATATGGTTGTGTCTCATGATGCTAATGAAATTCGATCTACGCCTGTACCTGCAGCAGCCAATATTCCTATTTTAGCCGATGGTTGTGATGTGGTCGGAATTGATGAAGCACAGTTCTTTGATGATGAAATTGTAAGGGTTTGTAACGACCTTGCCAATAAAGGCATAAGGGTTATAGTCGCTGGATTGGATATGGATTTTAAAGGTAATCCTTTTGGGCCAATGCCCTATCTTATGGCTACTGCAGAATATGTGACCAAAGTGCACGCTATTTGTACCAAAACCGGAAACCTAGCGCAATACAGTTACAGAAAAGCAAAAAGTGACGATTTGGTTTTGCTCGGCGAAGTCGATGAATATGAGCCACTAAGTAGAGCCGCTTACTATAAAAGCATGCTTCGTGATAAAGTAAGACAAATGAAGGTGAATGATGCTGAAGAAGTGAATTCTAAAGAAAAAAAGTCTAATGCCTAAAGCTAAAGAAACAGTTCTTGAAATTGATTTAGGTGCCTTAACCCATAACTTCAATTATTTAAAATCTAAACTACAACCAAGTACAAAGTTTTTAGCCGTTGTTAAAGCTTTTGCGTATGGAAGTGATTCTGTAGAAGTAGCCAAACATCTTCAAACTTTAGATGTAGATTATTTTGCTGTAGCTTATGCTTCTGAAGGTGTTGTGTTACGCGACGCTGGCATCACAAGACCTATTTTAGTGCTTCACCCTTTGCCAACAAGTTTTGAAGTGATTATTGAACGTTGCTTAGAACCTAGCCTTTACAACGCTAAGGTTTTAAAAGAATTTATTGCAACTGCAGAAGCGCATAACCAATCAAATTATCCTGTACACATTAAATTTAATACAGGTTTAAACCGTCTGGGATTTTGGGAAAATGATGTGGATTATATTGTTTCAAAACTACAAGGAACAAAATCCGTTATAGTGAAATCCATTTTTTCTCATCTAGCAGCTAGTGAAGATAAAAATGAAGTCGCCTTTTCAAATAAGCAAATTGAATCTTTTAAGTCAACAGCTAAAGCATTTGAAAATAAGATAGGTTATAAACCATGGTTACATCTATGCAATACCTCTGGTGTAATTAACTATCCTGATGCCCATTTAGATTTGGTGCGTTGTGGTATAGGGCTTTACGGATTTGGTAATTCTGCAAAAGAGGATGAAAGTTTAAAGCCTGTTGCTAGGCTTAAATCTGTAATTTCTCAAATACATAAAATTGAGAAAGACGAAACTGTTGGCTATAATAGAGCATACAAATCAAAAGGATTTGAAAAAACAGCAACCATACCTATTGGACATGCAGACGGTATAAGCCGTATCTATGGAAACGGAAATGGGTTTGTATTCATAAATGGTAAAAAAGCTCCTATTATTGGCAATGTATGTATGGATATGGTTATGGTAAATATCACTAATATTGATTGTAATGAGGGTGACGAGGTTGTGGTATTTGATTCTGGGTATAAAGCCAGTGATTTAGCAGAATCTGCACAAACAATTTCTTATGAAATTTTAACTGCCATATCTCAGCGAGTTAAACGGATTATTATCGCAGATTAAGGTTTTTTTAACACATTGTGACTTTTTAATTACTTTAGTGTCACATTAACATAAATACTAACTATTTTAAAAACACTAAATTATGTTGAAAGAATTTAAAGAATTTGCAATGAAGGGCAACCTTGTAGACATTGCTGTAGGTTTTGTAATGGGTGCTGCTTTTAATAAAGTAGTTTCTTCATTCACTGGAGGAATTGTTTCTCCTTTAATCGGTTTAATTTTCGATGCCGACTTTAAGGACTTAAAGTACAAACTAAAGGATGGCGAACTAAACGATGCAGGAGAAATGGCAGGAGAAGTCTTCTTGGAATACGGTACATTCTTAACCAACGTAATCGATTTTATTATCGTAGCATTTGTAATGTTCATGGTAGTAAAAGGTGTTAATAAAACAAAGAAAAAGGAGGAGCCAGCACCAGAAGCGCCAGCGGGTCCAACAGAAATTGAACTACTTCAAGAGATTAGAGATTCCCTAAAGAAATAAGAAATTAGCGTCACCGCTACATTATATATTATTAACCAAACCCAGGCATTTTGTCTGGGTTTTTCTTTTATAGTCTTCTCTTTTATGAAACCCATAATTTTAAACGTGAATTTTTATCATATTTTTATAGATAAACAGCCTTATTTAGTTCAAGAAATGCTATAATTTTGTGGTTTAAATTTTTTGATTATGAAAGTAGCAATAGTTGGCGCAACTGGTTTGGTAGGAAATGTAATGCTCAAAGTGTTAGAAGAGCGTAATTTCCCAATAGATGAATTATTATTGGTAGCTTCTGAGCGCTCTGTTGGTAAAAAAGTAAACTTCAAAGGAAAAGATTATGAGGTTATTAGCATACCGACAGCTATCGAAAAGAAGCCAGATATTGCTTTGTTTTCAGCAGGTGGAAGCACATCTTTAGAGTGGGCTCCAAAGTTTGCTGAAGTTGGTACAACGGTAATCGACAATTCCTCTGCTTGGAGAATGGACTTATCAAAAAAATTAGTAGTCCCAGAAATTAATGCCAATCAACTAACCAAAAATGATAAAATCATTGCTAACCCTAACTGTTCCACTATACAAATGGTAATGGCGTTGGCACCGCTTCATAAAAAATATAAAATTAAGCGTATTGTTGTTTCTACCTATCAATCGGTTTCTGGTACAGGCGTAAAAGCTGTTGAACAAATGGAAAATGAAATGGCTGGTGTAAAAGGCGAAATGGCTTACCACTATCCTATCCATAAGAATGCTATTCCTCATTGCGACGTTTTTGAAGAAAATGGGTACACCAAAGAGGAAATGAAATTGGTTAGAGAAACCCAAAAAATACTTGATGACAGAACCATTGCTGTAACTGCTACAGCAGTTAGAATACCAACAGCAGGTGGACATAGTGAAGCTGTTAATGTTGAGTTTGAAAATGATTTTGATTTGACCGAGGTTCGCCAACTTCTTAGTGAAACCGAAGGTGTTACCGTGCAAGATAATTTAGACGTTAATGTTTATCCAATGCCAATGTATGCCAACGGAAAGGATGATGTTTTTGTTGGACGTATTAGGCGTGACGGTTCACAGCCAAACACATTAAACCTTTGGGTGGTTAGCGATAACCTAAGAAAAGGTGCAGCGACCAATACTGTTCAAATTGCGGAGTATTTGGTTAAAGAAGGGTTGGTTTAATATCTTTTAAGTCTTTCGCAACAACAGTAATTTTTTGTATTTCAACTAATTAATTAATTTTTTAGTTGTAAATGTCTATATATTGGCCTCCCATTTTACCTAAGTTTTAAGAAAATTTGATAAAATCAGTTTTGTTAAATACTTATCTTTGAATTTAACATTGTTATCATTCAAAAAACCTAATTATGAAAAAATTACTTCTAATTACTGTAGTGCTAAGTATTTTTGTTTCTTGTAAAAACGAAACTGAAAAGGTGAAACCAATTTCCGTAGATTATCCCGAAACAAAAAAAGTTGATACTGTTGTTGACAATTACTTTGGCGAAGAGGTCCCAGACCCATATCGTTGGTTAGAAGACGATAGAAGCGAAGAAACAGAGGCTTGGGTAAAAGCTCAAAACGAAGTAACTTTTGGGTATTTAGACAATATCCCTTATCGTGAAGAATTAAAAGAACGTCTTTCTAAACTTTGGAATTACGAAAAAATAGGCGCTCCTTTCAAAGAAGGAGATTATACCTATTTCTATAAAAATAATGGGTTACAGAACCAATATGTCATCTATCGTTATAAAACAGGAGCTGATCCAAAAAATGCTGAGGTATTTTTAGATCCAAATACGTTTAAAGAAGATGGTACCATTTCATTGGGAGGAGTAAGCTTTTCAAAAAATGGAAAAGTTTTAGCCTATGCCATATCAGAGGGAGGAAGTGATTGGAGAAAAGTTTTGGTAATGAATGCTGAAACCAAAGAGATAGTCGAAGACACTTTAGTTGATATAAAGTTTAGTGGTATGTCTTGGTATAAAAATGACGGTTTTTATTACTCTAGCTATGACAAGCCTGAAGGAAGCGAACTGTCTGCTAAAACCGACCAGCACAAGGTTTACTATCATAAATTAGGCACTAAACAATCTGAAGACAAATTAATTTACGGAGGAGCTCCTGAAGAAAAACACCGTTATATTTATGGAGGTGTCACTGAAGACGATCGCTATTTAGTGATTACTCCAAGGGTTTCAACTTCTGGAAACAAGTTATACATTAAAGACTTAACTGTACCAAATGCTCCTTTAGTTGAGATTTTAGGACATACCGATTCTGATTCTAATATTATAGAAAATGTTGGTTCTAAGCTATATATTATGACCAACCTTAACGCTCCTAATCAAAAAATTGTCACAGTAGATGCATCTAATCCTACACCAGAAAATTGGGTGGATTTTATTCCTGAAACTGATAATGTATTAAGCCCGTCAACAGGTGGAGGTTACTTTTTTGCGGAATATATGGTAGATGCTGTTTCTAAAGTCTTACAATATGATTATGATGGGAACTTAGTTCGTGAGGTTGAATTACCAGGTGTTGGAAGCGCTGGTGGCTTCGGTGCCAAAAAAGAAGAAAAGGAATTATATTATTCGTTTACCAATTATGTAACTCCAGGAAGCATTTACAAATACGACATAGAAAATGGTACTTCAGAATTATATCGTAAACCAGATATAGATTTCAACCCAAATGATTATGAGAGTAAACAAATCTTTTACACTTCTAAAGATGGAACACAAGTGCCGATGATCATCACATATAAAAAAGGCATAGAACTTAATGGGAAAAATCCAACTATTCTTTATGGGTATGGTGGTTTCAATATATCTCTAACACCAAGTTTTAGTATCGCTAATGCCGTATGGATGGAACAAGGCGGTATATATGCTGTAGCCAATTTACGTGGTGGTGGAGAATATGGAAAGGCATGGCACAATGCAGGCACTAAAATGAAAAAACAAAATGTATTTGATGATTTTATTGCAGCAGCGGAATATCTCATAGACTCAAAGTATACCTCATCAGATTATTTAGCTATCAGAGGTGGTTCTAATGGAGGTTTGTTGGTTGGTGCCACTATGACCCAAAGACCAGATTTAATGAAGGTGGCATTACCTGCAGTTGGCGTTTTAGATATGCTGCGTTATCATACGTTTACAGCAGGAGCAGGATGGGCTTATGATTACGGAACCTCTGAAGACAGTAAAGAAATGTTTGATTATCTTAAAGGTTATTCACCTGTTCATAATGTAAAGGAAGGTGTCGAATATCCTGCAACTATGGTTACAACAAGCGATCATGATGATAGGGTTGTACCTGCTCACAGTTTTAAATTTGCAGCAGAATTACAGAGTAAACAAGCTGGAGACAATCCGGTTTTAATAAGAATAGAAACAGATGCTGGCCATGGTGCAGGAACTCCTGTCAGCAAGACTATAGAGCAGTATGCTGATATTTACGGTTTTACACTTTACAATATGGGATTTGATGTATTGCCGAGCAAAACCAAAGAAAAAGTAAAAGGGTAACACCGTTTTAGCTATTAACCAAATCATATTTTTTGTCACTTAACCAACTTCATAAGCAACTTAAAGAAAAGGATATTAAATTTCTTTTCACGGACTACTATGATACCATAGTACATAGACATGTGCACCCAAATTATGCTCAACGTTTGTGGGCTAAATTTATGATCAGGGAGTTGGGATTGTGTATTTCTATTGATAAACTATATTTTATACGACAAGAATCCGTAAACTATCTTGTTAATAAGTTAGGAAAGAGCATTGATGAAATTCCTTATCACAGGCAAAAAGAAGAAATTAGTAAAAGGTTAATCAACGATGATGTCATTTCTGTAAACGAAAAAGATGATTTTATCAACCTTTTTGAAGATGCAGATGTAAAAGCAGAGTCTAGCGTGCAATACATAGACCAAGATGTTCTGGATACCATCAAATACTTTAAGAGTAATGGAGGAAAGGTTTATATTGTTTCAGATTTCTATGGCGCCAAAACTCTTTTCGAAAAACTATTGACACATCATAAAATCATAGATTTATTCGATGGTATATATAGCTCGGCTGAATTGGAAAAAAGTAAGTCTTCAAATTCAATCTATGAACCAATTCTTTCAGAATTAAAAATAGAACCCGAAGAGGTAATGATGATTGGTGACAACTTAAAAAGTGATTACACCAATGCTATTAAAAATGGATTGAATGCCTATCACCTGCCTCATAAGAAGTATTTAAGGAAAAACAAGCGTAATAATTTTGGTAATGACAAAAAGCAACTAAAATCAATTATCAACGCTGTATATAAAAAATGCAAAAAAACCTCCGCTATACCATATACTGAATACGTTATATTTTATCACATCTTTGCCGAACGCTTATACGAAGTTGCCAAAAGAAAAAAAATTAAGAATTTATTCTTTCTTTCTCGCGAAGGGCAATATCTAAAAAAACTTTTTGACTCCTATCAAGATTTCGCTTTGATTGATGAAAGCCATAGAATAAAAACGCACTATTTAAAAATATCGAGGCATGCCGCACTTCAAATGTCCTTAAAAGATATTAATGAAGAGCCATTTACTTTTCTAAGTAAAAAGTATGGCAATATTTCAACTGAAGATTTTTTAATTGCCGTCAATTGCCCAGACAACCTTAGGGACAAGGTGATAAAAGAACTTAATATCGAAGGGAAGGCCAGTGTTAAAGGTTTTTTTAACTCTCCTATATTTGAGAGTTTAAAACAGAATGAAACCTTTGTTTCATATTATAACGAGCACAAGGATTTAAGCCGTAGGGCATTTGAAACATATATTCAGTCTTTTAACACCAACATTGAAGAAAACGGAATTCATCTCGTTGATATTGGTTGGGGAGGCACTATGCAAGAGGCCATTTATGCATTTTTTGATGAACAAATTCCGGTCACTGGTTATTATCTTGGTTTGAATGAAATCTATGATATACAACCTTTAACAAAACGACATGGATTAAACTTTTCCTTAATGCCTTATCCTGACTACCACGACCATATTATAATGGCGAATATGCAGCTTTACGAACAATTTTCTGCAGCAGATCATGGTAGTGCGTTAGATTACAGTTTAGATGCAGAGGGCTACACCTTAGAATATCATAAACCAGAAGAAAAGTGGCTTTACGAAAATCACATTAAGCCTCACCAAGAGCAAATGTATAGCCTACATAAAAAACTATTGGTCAATTTACAACCTTTGTGCTATTCCGAAGAAATGATGCAAGAGACCATGTCTAAAATAGCTTTAAAGGTTGGGCTGTTTCAGAGTGTCAAAAAATTAAAGTTTTTAGATACGTTAAGCCATGGCTTTTATCAAAATGTTGGGACAAATCAAGTTGGTATATCTTATGAACCACCAAAAATTAAAAGCCCTATTAAAAGTGCTATTAAATTCTTAATGACTCCTGAAAAATATTTTAGGTATTTAGTAAAGCTAAAACCTGTACTTTACAAAAAGAACAAGTTAATAACAATGCTTGCGCCTATGTATTTTGTTTATCTCTACATTAAGCTCAATAAATACATTAGGTTTAAAATCCTTAAGCGTTTTTTCCTTCTAAAATACAACGCTTTTAAGTAGGTAGGTCATCCCTTTTTATTGATTATTAACGATTTAATAAAAAAATCTTAGATTTACTCCTATTTTTGTAAAAAGTAGGGGTTTCTCAGTTTAGGTTGTTCTATTGATATAGACTAATAATTGTATGAAAAAGAAGTACGTACTCAGCTTATTTTTAGTCTTGCTTTTGCTGCATTTTTCCTGTGGTACAGATGACGGTACAACTCCGGTAAATATTGAAACTGTTGCAGATGACGCTGTATTAGCTCAAAACTCTGAGGTTGAAATCTTCATATTTGAAAATGATTCTAATATTCCTGAAATTGGCAGTCTGTCGCTTAGTTCTCCAACAATGGGAGTGGTACAAGTTATAGATGCTAATGGCACACCCAATAATCCGAGTGATGACTCTGTAGTTTACACGGCCAACCCTAATATAGTAGGGCAAGATTCTTTTCAGTATACCATATGTAATAATTCAGGGGAGTGTGAAACCGGAAATGTTTCCATTACAATTATATCTTCTTCTGTTGTGAATGTTTTTACTGGCGATACACCTCATCAAACACTTTCAGAGTATAATTTTTTTGAGGGAGATTTAAAAGATTTAAATCCCACATTTGGAGTGGTTCCTTACGATTTAATTTCCCCATTATTTACCGATTACGCTAAGAAAAAACGCTTTTTATGGTTGCCTAATGGCGTTAGCGCGAATTATGTAGACGATCATTCATCTCTTCAATTTCCCGAAGGCACAATTATTATTAAAAATTTTTATTATAATGATGTCCAACCTAATAATTCCACTAAAATCCTAGAGACTAGGATAATGTATAAAAAATCAACCGGGTGGGATTTTGCCAATTATGTATGGAACGAGAACCAAACAGAGGCTTTTTTTACTAATCAGGGCAGTACGGTATATATAAGTTGGCTTCAGGGCGAAAATATTAAAACAACAGACTACCGAATCCCTTCTAGAGCAGAATGCTTCACTTGTCATAATCAACTAGATGACCCTACGGTTATTGGTTTAAAACCACAAAACTTAAATAAGGATTATAACTATGCCAGCGGAATAGCTAATCAACTACGTAAGCTTAGCGAAATAGGCTATCTTAATTCTGATATACCAAACAATATTGAGACAACCGTGGCCTGGGATGACTCCTCCCAGCCCCTTGAAGAAAGAGTTCGTTCATATTTAGATATAAACTGTGCACATTGTCATTCAGACAACGGACATTGTAATTACAGACCTATGAGGTTTGAATTTCAGTTTACAGATGAACCCGAAAATATTGGAGTTTGTGTAGAACCTGAAACTCAATTCATTCCAAATTCTTATATTGTAAAGCCCAACGACACAGATCTATCCATACTCTATTACAGATTAAGTACCACTGACGAATCTTTTAGAATGCCCTTGCTAGGAAGGACTATTAATCATGAAGAAGGTATTGACCTTGTAGAGGAGTGGATTGCCTCATTAACTAATTGCGAATAACATAAATAAATATGAAAAATTTTACTTTACTTTTAATTGCTGTTGTATTGTCTTCCTTTGTGGGTAATGCTCAGTTTGTTTTTGATCCAATAGTTGGACCCACCAATGTTGCAGAAGGCTCTCCTGTTACCATAAATCTAAATAATGCTGCTAACTCAGCTAATGTATCTGCATCTTCAACAGGTACTTATAACTCTTTTTCTATTTCCGTAGATTGGGCAGCTGGCGCAGGAATTCCTTGGTCAACAGAAGCTGATTTGACTTTTACCACCTCTGCAGGTTCAACAACTATTGATCCACCTACAACTGGTGCTGCAAATTCAACTAGTAATACAGTTTTAACATTCCAAGGTAATTTAGCTGGTGTATACAATCCAGCTGTAGATGGATATATCGATTTAGTTTTAAATCAAAGTTATGGTGGTTCGGATGCCAATTGGTCGAACATCGTAGTGACTCTGATTGAAACTCCTAGTTGTCCAGATCCAATAAACCTTAATGCAACTAATGTCACGGAAACTTCTGCTGACATTCAATGGACAGAATCTGGCTCTGCTACCCAATGGAATATTGAATGGGGAACTAGCGGATTTACTCCAGGAACAGGCACAACAATAGCTAATGTTACTTCTACAACATATAGTTTGTCTGGTCTCTCTCAAGGAGTTTCGTATGATTTTTATGTACAATCAAATTGTGGAGGAGGCGACTTATCTAATTTTGCTGGACCTTTTAACTTTATTACCGCTGCTCCCGGTGGAACTTGCATTTCAGCAGTTAGCGTCAATGTAGAGTCCAATTGTAGCAGTGCAACACCAACGACTTTTGACTTTAGTGTTGCAGCAGACATAGATGCAAATAATGAAAACCCATCTTGTGACGCCGTTGGTAACTATGGGTATTTTATAAGTTTTACAGCCCCTGCTGTTGGGTCTGTTGCTATACATTTTAGTGGCGCCGCTAATGCTATTGGGCTCGAAGTGTATGATTCTTGTGGCGGCAACTCGGTTTCAAGTTGTACAAACAACGGTTTCGACGCGGGTGATAATTCTGGTCAAATAGGCGGCTTAACTCCTGGTGCTACATACTATGCTGTAATTTGGAGGGATCAACAGAGCGGTACTGCTGATATATGTATAGAAGAAGGCTCTAGTTGCCCGGGACCAAATAATTTAACAGCTTCTGGAGTAACTTTAGATTCTGCCGACTTAAGCTGGGCAGAAAATGGTTCTGCATCACAATGGAATTTAGAATGGGGAAACACTGGATTTCTTATAGGTTCGGGCAATATGGCTAATGGTTTAACAAATACATCCTATAATTTAACAGGGTTATCGCCAAGTACATCTTATGATTTTTATGTTCAATCGGTTTGTACGGGTGAAACTTCAAATTATTCTGGACCGTATACCTTTACCACACAAGCATTGTCAAGAATAAATTACTCACAACAACCGATTTCTGTGAGTGGCTCTGATTTAGCTGTGGTTGATATGGATGGTGACTTCTTAGATGATATTGTCGGAGTTTCTTCTACTAACGTAAACATAAAGAAACAAAACCCTGATGGTACATTTACGGATATTAATATCACAACGCCCAATGCAGACTACTTACCAAGCTGGAGTATAGCTGCAGCAGATATAGACGCCAATGGAAAAACAGATTTGTTATATGGTGCCGGTAGTGGTGTTACTTTTATGAAAGCCAGTAATGATGGGCTTAGTTTTGCTGAACAATCCACAACTGAATATGTGTTTTCGCAACGCTCAAACTTTGTTGATATTAATAACGATGGTAATCTTGATGCTTTTGTATGCCACGATGTTGAACCAAACGTATATTTTATTAACGACGGTACAGGTAATTTAACTTTCTACCAGTCTGATGTTACGCCAGGCGCACCGTATTCATTAGGTAACTATCCTTCTGGTGGCGATTATGGCTCAATTTGGATTGACTACAATAACGATGGGAATATAGACTTGTTTATAGCAAAATGTGGCGGCTCTGTAGAACGAAGAACCAATATGATGCTTACAAACAATGGTGATGGTACTTACTCAGAAAATGCTGCTGTCTTAGGTTTGGATGATCCTATGCAAACTTGGTCCTCTACTTGGGGAGATTATGATAACGATGGAGATATGGATGTTTTTGTAGGTGCAAGTTCAGGAAGTCATAAACTTATGATGAACAATGGCTTTACAGACGATGGAAACCCTAACAATGATTACTTATTTACAGATGTTACTGCTGGTGCCGGAATTTCCGCTCCAACTGGTTGGGAGAGTTCTTCCTTCGATATTGATAATGATGGTAATTTAGACATTATCAGTAATGGCTCCATAATGTACGGAAAAGGCGACATGACTTTTGAAGACGCAGATCCAAACCAATTAAATTATAAGAATGGTAGCTTCGGTGACTTAAACAATGATGGTTTTATAGACGCTTATTATAATGGTGTAAGGTATTATAACCAAGGTAACAGCAACAACTGGGTTAAAATAAACACTGTCGGTATGGCGCATGTTACACCAAACTACAGTAATAGAAATGGTATTGGTGCAAGAGTTGTGCTTACAACTCCTTCGGGTACTCAGATTAGAGATGTTAGAAGTGGTGAGGGGTTTGAGTTTATGAGCTCACTCAATACACATTTTGGAATTGGCTCGGATACAACTATAAACGAGATAAGAGTATATTGGCCTTCAGGTGAAATAGATGTTATTGAAAATCCTGGTTACAACACTACACATACAATAGTAGAGGGTTCTTCGCCATTAAGTGTAGAAGACGAAACCTTAAGTGACATTTCTATATATCCAAACCCAGTTGATGACGTTTTAATCATTAAAACAAGAGCAGATTTAACAGAAAAAATTGCAACTATTTTTGACGTTACGGGTAAAAGGGTTTACAACCAAAAGCTACTTACCAATGAGCTTAACGTTTCAAGCTTGCAAAGTGGTGTGTATTTCTTAAGGCTTGAATCTGATGGGAAAAGCATAAGACGAAAATTTATAAAAAAATAAAATCACCATATAACTATCCTTAAAACCGTTTGAGAAATCAAGCGGTTTTTTTATGGTATTTTTACAACATGCTTCAAGTAAAAAATATTTCTTTTGGGTATTCTTCAACTACTGTTTTAGAAGAAGTTGACTTTAGTATTGGAATTGGTGAAAACCTAGCCATTATTGGCGAAAGTGGCTCTGGAAAAAGTACCATGCTCAAACTAATTTACGGTGAATATGATTTAGAAGTCGGTGAAATTTTATGGAATGACATCAAAATTCTTGGGCCAAAATACAATCTGGTAATTGGCTATGACTTTATGAAATATGTTACCCAAGAGTTTGATTTAATGCCTTACACCTCTGTTGAAGAAAATATAGGCAAATACCTGTCTCGTTTTTATCCAAAGGAAAAAGAAAAACGGATTAAAGAACTGATTAAAGTTGTAGAGCTTGAGTCCTTTTCAAAAACTAAAGTTAAAAACTTAAGTGGTGGGCAAAAACAACGTGTTGCACTTGCTAGAGCATTAGCAAAAGAACCCGAAATCTTGTTACTAGATGAGCCTTTTAGCCACATTGATAATTTTAAAAAACAATCTTTAAGACGAAACCTTTTTAAGTATCTAAAGGAGAACAGCATTTCGTGTATTGTTGCGACTCACGACAAGAGTGACGTACTGGACTTTGCTGATAAAATGATTGTACTTCACAATAAAAAAATCATTGCCAAAGGCACACCTCAAGAGCTATACAAAAACCCTAAAATACCACTGATTGCTTCTTTTTTTGAAGAATTTTCGACTATAAATGATGAAATCTACTACGCACATCAACTTGAAATTGTAGAGCGATCTAATTTTAAAGCTCTTGTGAAACAGTCTTATTTTAACGGTAATTCTTGGTTGATTGAAGCAGAATATAATAGTGATTCTGTTTTCATTACTCACAGAAACTTCTTAGAAAAAGACACTGTTGTGTATTTTAATATCAAAAAATAACTTTTACTTATCAAACTTCTTCAACAACGCTGGTAAATAAAATATATCCGTTATCAATGCAATCGCAACCGTAACCGCACACAACAAACCAAAATCCTTAACGGAAGGTGTGGCACTTGAGGCAATAATCAAAAAACCACCAACCAAAGCGATAGTTGTAGAAATCAATGCGCTTCCCGTATAATGCATCGCATTATCCATTCGGTTTTTTGGGGAGCCTTTTATGGTTTTACTTCGTCTGTATTTGTGCACTAAGTGGATGGTGTCGTCCATAGCAATACCCAACATAATGGGTGTAATCATTGCCGTGGTCACATCCAACGGAATATCCAACAAGCTCATAAAAATTGCCAACACTGCAAGTGGTAATAAGTTAGGTATTAAAACCAATAGCGTGGTTCGCAATTGCTTAATAAAAATTAAAAGACAAAGAAACGCCACAAAAAAAGCAGCAAAAAACGATTTAAATTGTGTCTCTAGAATGAAGTTATTGAGCTGTGCAAACACAACAGCAAATCCGTTAATTTTTAAATTGTAATCTTCAACATTAAAGGTCGCTTCAAAATCCCTCTGAATATCTTCCAGTACTTTTTCTAGTTCAGAGGTTTTCATTTCTCCTAGCGTCAACGTGAATCCTGCAGTTGATAGATCTTCAGAAAAGAGCTTGAAGAAGCTGTTATCATTACTATCAACTTCAGCTAACGTGTTTTTTAATTTTTCTTCAGAAATGTTGGATTGAAATAAAACAGGAGTTCGTTTTTCCAAAAAGGATTTTATAGTAACTACCGAAACCGGAC
Organism: Winogradskyella ouciana; assembly: GCF_965284585.1. Classification (NCBI taxonomy): domain Bacteria; kingdom Pseudomonadati; phylum Bacteroidota; class Flavobacteriia; order Flavobacteriales; family Flavobacteriaceae; genus Winogradskyella; species Winogradskyella ouciana. Next base: position 1,190,962 of record NZ_OZ260095.1, on the reverse strand, counting down.
TCGCAATAAATGGATTGTCCTCCAATCTATTTTGAAAATCTTCAAGTTGTTTTATGGCGTCTCTATTCAGAATAACGTCTCCATTTACTGTAGAAATATTGAGCTGTAAACGGTTGCTTCCACCGAGTTCAACTTCAACAGTTCTTAAATCTTGTTTTGCTGTTCCTTCTGCCAAAAGGTCACGGGAATTGGTATCAATTTTAACTTGAAATATAGAATATATACCAAACAAGAGAATTGCCGAAAAGCCCACTATTATTGTCGTTTTATATTGGGAAGTCACACTATTAATCCAATTAATAAACGCATTTTGATTCCACTTTTTTAAGCTTAAAAGCGGTTTGGCCTTTTCAAAATTATGAGTCTTAAAACTGAAGCCAATAATGGTAATTACATAAACCAAAATAAAACTGAGCAACAGACCAATACAGGTAAAAACACCCATATTTTTAAACGCTGGCAATGGCGACAAATACAGTGCAAAATAGCCTACGAAGGTGGTCAATGTGGTGTAAAAACAAGGCGTAAGACTTTTTTTGATAGCAATAGTCAGCAGGTCAATTTTGTTCGACGATTGATTTAAAATGCCTTCTTTATGGTAGATGTTAATGATATGAACAGCATCACTAACACTGTAAACCATTAATATGGTTGGGATGAGCATAGATATCATATTGAGTGCATATCCCAAGGATGTTATGAGTCCAAATAACAGGGTTATTGGAACCGCTACCGACAAAAGTGAAATAATTAAATAACGCTTACTCGGCAACATAAACAAAAGTAAAATTGTGATTACCAAAACGGTTAAAATCCCAAAGGTTAAGCTCTCTTTGTAAATCCCTTTACTATACGCTTCATTTAATACTGGTGGACCTGTTAGATAATAATTTGAAAATTCCTTATCTAAAATTGTACGTATCCCCCCAGCAATATCTTGGCGTTTGGCTTCAATCGTCGGAGTTGGGTTGAGCTGAATATAAAAGAATTGATTTCTGTAGTCTTTGGTCACCAATTGCGAAGTAATATTCGGTAATTTTGAAAAGAGGTTTTTTAATCCTTTTTCACTACGTTTCGGATTGTAGAGGTTATCAAAATTTATTTTGCTGTTGGCATAAATAGGGTATTTGGCTTTAGCCAAACTGAACGTTGTCTCCACGTAAGGTAAGTCTTCGAAAGTTTTATGAAGCTTTTTTAACCTATTTATTTCAATTTCGCCAATGGCATTTTCAACAGGAAGCATAGCAATAAAGATTTCATCTGAACCAAAATTTTCCTGAAAATCTATATACGCTTTATAGCTAGGATCATCCTCTAAAAACCAAATAGACAATGAATTGTCAACACTGAGTTTATTTATGGTTTGGTAAGCTGAAACACCCATCAGCAACACCAAAACAATAATGATTGCTATTCTGAATTTGATGATAGTTGATATGATGGCTTTTAATTTATTCATTTATCATTACTGCGAAAGCAGGGATCTATTTTAGTTTAGTTTATATCATAATGATACTACTGCTTTCGCAGGAAGGGCAACGTGCACAAAGGCATAAGCACCAAATTGCCCATGATGACTAATGCTCACTTTGATTTTTTCTGAATTAAAACTCACGGTCGGAATTCCAAACTCTGATTTCTGAAGTTTTAGTTCTGAAAAAGGAACTTGATGTGTTCTTGAAATGCTGCTCAATAACGCTGATTTAGTTTCTTTGCTCTGTGATTTATGATGTCTTACGTTAAGTCGAATGACTTCTGAATTCATTTCAAAAAGATTTAACCGTGCTTCAGAAATTATATAGTTTGAAGTTACTTTTGATTGTATGTAACATTCAAAGTCTTTGAAAAACACTTTTTGGTTTTTATTTTGAACTGCACACTCAAAAGATTTGGGGCTATAAAATCGGCTTGGATTTAGCTGTGTGTAAAGTTTATAAGCAGCTTCTTTCATTGACCACAGTTGCCATACTTTTAAAAACGGATTATTAGAATTTTTAATGTATTGTTGCTCATTTGGCGTAAATAATTTTTCTAAGAAGCGAGGACGTTGCCAATTAGAGGACGTTTTTGCTTCAGCCAAATCAACAATATCATTGCCAACCATTAATTATCTAATTTGGTGTTTATAATTTGCATAGCTGACTTAACATCGAGCATTTTCTCCATGTCCTCATTTTCCAACCTTATATCAAATTCGTCTTCGATATCAAGAATAATATCAACTAAATTTGCTGAATTTATCTTCAGGTCTTTTACAAAATCGGTGTCTTCAGATAGGTTTTTAAAAGCTTCTTCGTCTTGAACATAGGGTGCTATTATGGTTTTTAGTTTTGGGATTAATTCTTCTTTGTTCATAGCTTGTTATTGTATTGTAAAGTTACGCTATAAATAGCATCTATGAAATAGAAAAATATAAGGCTAACTATCTGTCACACTGACAGCGAATTATAAATGAAACTTCTTAAAAACCACACAAGCATTAACATCGCCAAAACCAAAACTTGCCTTCGCTAGAACATCAAAATTTAAATCTATTTTTTCCGTAGGAATTTTTTCTGAATCGATAAGTGCTTCAATTTCAGGATGCAAGTCTTCACAGTTGATGTTTGGTGCAATAAATTGTTCTTTTAATTGAATCACGCTCGCCACACACTCAATCGCGCCAGCAGCAGCCAAGCAATGGCCAATCATGGATTTAGTAGAATTTACATATGGGAAATCAATACCTGTTCGATTTAAGGCTTTGGTCCAATTTTCAATTTCTAGAGCATCTTTAGTAGTAGCTGTCAGATGACCATTTATTACTTCAATGTCATTTGACAAAATTCCAGAATTTTCAATTGCTTTTTTGATGCAACGTTTTACGGCTTCTGGATTTGGTGCGGTCAATGTACCGCCTTCTCGTTGTCCACCAGAATTAACTTCTCCACCTAAAACCTCAGCATAAATAGTTGTACCACGCTCTAACGCACTCTCAAGAGATTCTAAAACCAAAGTGCCTGCACCACTTCCAGGGACAAAACCTGATGCTGTGGCACTCATTGGTCTTGAGGCTTTTTCTGGTTCATTATTATGCTTGTAAGTCATTACGCGCATGGCATCAAATCCGCCCCAAATATATGGTCCATCGTCGCTGCAACTGCCAACAAGCATACGTTTGGCTTTTCCATTTTGAATACGGTCAAAACCCATCAACAATGCTTCTGTTCCTGTTGTGCAAGCTGAAGAATTTGTTGTAACCTGGTTGCCCAAACCTAACATTCCACTCAGATATGCACTAACTCCACTTGCCATGGTTTGTAACACCACTGTGCTTCCCAAACGACGCACTTTGCCTTCATCGACTCCATGAATGGCTTCTCTGAACTTCTCGACACCAGATGTTCCTGTTCCGAAAATAAGTCCCGTATCATAATCCAATTCACTTTCTGGATTCATATTAAAACCAGCATCTTTCCAGGCGTCTACACCAGCGATACAACCATACAAAATTCCAGAGCTATTAAATCCCCTTAATTGTAAATCTGTAAAATATTTTGACTTTAAGTCTTCAGAAATATTTGGAGTGCCACCAATTTGACAAGAAAAATTGAGGTCTTTTAGGTTCTGGTGAAATGTGATTCCAGATTTACCTTCTCTTAGCGCATCTGTGAATTCTGTCACTCCCACTCCGTTTGGTGCGACTACTCCCAAACCTGTTATGACTACTCTTTTTTTCATTTTTTCCAATTGTGAGATTACTGCCTACGCAGGAATTGTTATCATTCCCGAAATATTTCCGCGAGCCACCAATTCTTCTTTTTCATTCAACATCCTCACCTTACATTTCAACTTATTGAAACGAAAGATTTCTTTTTCTGAAACCACAGTTACTTTTGCGTTGGGCAAAACCGGTAAATAGAAATCCATTTGATGTGACGTCAATACTATTTGTGGGTTTTTGCTATCATCTAATTCGTTTTTCATTAAATATATCCCTAGACAAACTAATCCTATTTGCGCCATGCATTCTGTTAAGATCACTCCAGGCGTTATTGGGTTGTCCTTAAAATGGCCTTTGTAAAACATTTCATCACTTTTAAAGGTGTAGTGACCTTTGATTTTTTCTTCTGAAATTTCATCTATGCCATCTACGAATATAAATGGATTTTGATAGGGTAAAAGGTTTATGATGTCATTCTTATTCATAGTTTCTTTATAACTTCTCAATACAATTTTCTCGTTCCTCAAAAATCACTCGAAGTGACATTTTATTTATAATTTATGACAGATGTTCTCCTCCATCAACAGGAATCACAGTTCCCGTAATCCAAGACGCTTCATCCTTGCTCAATAAATATACAGCATTTGCAACATCTTCTGGCAGTGTTAATCGTTTGTTTGGATTGCGTTTAAGAGTGTGTTCTATTATTTTTTTGCTTCCTGGAATCATGCGTAAAGATGATGTATCTGTAACTCCCGCTTGAATGCAGTTGGCTTTAATTCCGTATGGTGCAAACTCCAATGCTATGTTCCTCGTAATGGCTTCAAGCGTGACTTTGGCCGCTGAAACTGTTGCATAATTTGGCCAAGCCTTAGTATTGCCTTCGCTTGTAAAACTTATGATTCTGGCATCTTCTGAAAACAAACCTGCTTCATAAATGGCTTTTGTCCAATCGTAAAGACTTATTGCCATCGCATTTATAGTTAAATTGAAGTCATCATTTTTTAATTCCGGTTTTTCGTTTGAAACCATTGGTTTTAAATTGCCTTTGGCGACGCTGTGAACAAGGGTTCTAATTTTCCCGTCACTTCCAAAAGTTTCTTTTAGTTCTTGGATGACTTCGTTTCTTTTTTCACTTTTAAAAGCATCGATATTGAAGGATTTAAATTTTACTCCTTCATTTTTTATAGTTTTAAATTCTGATTGTATTTCTTCTTTCTGCAGTCTGGAATTTCTATGAACGATGCAGATATTCATGCCGTGTTTGGCTAGTTTTTTTGCTGTTGCCAAACCTAAGCCGCTACTGCCTCCTAAAATGAGTGCCCAATAATTTTTGCTTTTGAATTCTTTCATTTTCGTATTAATATTGAGGTTTCGAAACACTTCGACTGCGCTCAGTGTGATATAGATTTTCATTTGGATTACCACTCCAACAAAATACGCTGCGCCGAAAAGCCAGGCCCAAAACTGAGCATTAGGCCTTTGTCTCCTTTTGGCAAATCCCTGTCCATAAATCGCTCTAGCACGTAAAGTACTGTTGCGCTACTCATATTGCCATATAATCGTAAAACCTCTTTAGTATCGTCTATATTCTTGCCCAATTCTCCGAATAATTCTTCTACAGTCTGTACTATTTTTTTTCCTCCTGGATGAAATACCAAATGGTCTATATCTTCAATCGTAAGATTGTTTCGCTCTAAAAACGGATGAATTATTTTAGGAAAATGGTCTGCAATGGTTTGTGGAACTGATTGGTCTAACACCATTTGTAGACCAGAATTTTTCAATTTAAAACCCATCATATGTTCGGCATCAAAGAAATGGTACATGGCTTCGTCTTTTATTTCTGGGCCTTTTTCATCTTCATACGATGATAAAATCACACTTGCACAACCATCACCAAAGATTGCAGCACTTACAACATTCACCATAGAGTAATCATCGAGTTGAAAGGTTGCCGTTGGCGATTCTACCGCAATCACCGCTGCTCGTTTATTCGGGTTGGCTTTTAGAAAATTCTTGGCATATATAATTCCTGAAACTCCTGCTGCACAACCCATTTCGGTTACTGGGAGACGTACAATATCTTGTTTCATTTCAAGATTATTAATAAGATAGGCATCTAACGACGGAATCATAATGCCAGTGCAACTCACCGTAATTATATAATCAATGTCAGTAGGTTTTAGTTGGGCTTTTTTCAATGCTTTAAGCAAACTTTTCTCTGCTAATATTATCGCCTCCCTAGTGTAAATATCGTTTTTTTCCTCAAAAGACGTTTTGTTGAAAACCTCTTCGGCATCCATTATGGAATAGCGTTTATCTACTGCTGCATTTTCAAAAATCTTTAGGACTTTTCTTTTAAAACGTTCTTCTTTTCCATTTAGCCATAGTTCCACAAAGGGTAAAATGTCTTTGGTCTCTCTGGTATATTTTGGTAATTGTTTTGCAACTGATGTAATTCTAACTGCCATTTATTTTTGAATTAGCCATTGGTAACGAAATGCCCATTTCCAGCGGATTTGTGATTTGAGGTGTAGTTGTTGTGATATTTCTTCTAATTCTTCTCGTTTAAAAGCACGAAGAATAGAGGTTAATCCATCTTGTTTTATCATTTGGTTGGTTATCACCAAACCTAATAATTTAAAGAGTCCGTAGGCCAATTTACTCCTTTGTAAGTCATTTATAACCAAACCAATATTAGCATTGGCATATAATTTTTTTAATAATTTTTTTATTTCCTCTTCTTTAAAATGATGCAGAAAAAGTGTTGTAAGCGCAATATCAAAATTCAAAGTTTCAAATTGGTCCGAAAAAATATCGATACTTTTAAAAGTTATATTAGGATACTCAGAAGATAGTTCCGTGGCATAAGCAATTGCATCTTGGTTGGCATCGATACCTATTAATCTAAAGCTATATTGATGTTTACGACCATATTTTGCCACCTGCCTTAGTATGTCTCCGTGTCCACAGCCCAAATCTATAATGGTATAGGTTTTATTCTTTGGCTGGTTTTTTAAAAGCTGAATAATACCATTTAAAGTCACACGGTTTCCTCCTAGCCATTTATTGATGTTACCGAGTTTATCCAAGGTGTCGCGTAACAATTCCCCTTTTAGAGAAAAATCGTCCATGAGCTCAGTTTTATTGCTTCGATATTTAGTGTTTATAAATAAATTCACTACGCTTTCATAGGTTTACCATGTGTCATTTTAATGATTAAAGGAACTAAAAACGGAAACCATCTCAACATAATCAATAGCTTTGGAGCTAACCAATTTTGCCTAAACAAATACGCAATTGTGTGGCCAATTTTTAATCTAAATCTAAATGTTTGTTGCCAACGCTTGGCATAATGTTTCTCCAATTTTTCCCTAGACTCAATTTTTCCTTGAAGATAATCAATAATCAGCTCTGATGCTAATTGTGCACTTCTTATAGCCATTCCCATTCCATTGCCGCACAAGGGGTGAATCATTCCTGCAGAATCGCCACACATTATGATATGGCTTTCTATTGGCTGTTTAGTTTCAAATGAAATCTGGCTGATCGTCAAAGGATTTTCAAATTGAATTTCAGAATTATTGAAAATCTCTTTTAATGCAGAATTTTTGAACACTACTTCTTCCTGAAAAGATTCAATATCCTTATACTTTTTAAAAGCTTTAAAATCTGTGATATAGCATAAATTGATGTGGTCGTTTTCAACTTTTGAAACACCGCAATAACCTCCTTTAAAGTTATGAAGCGCAACTTTATCCTCAGGAAATACTCCTGAAACATGAAGTTTCACTCCTAAATAAGGCGACTTATTTTTTATGAATTTTCGGTTGAATTTAACATCTAGATTCGATCGTTTCCCGAATGCACCAATTACTATTTTTGAATGGAATGTTCCATTGGATTTAGCTTCTACTTTAAAAATATCCTGTTCAAAGTCTACATCAATTACGGAATCTTGAAGTACTTCCACTCCATTAGAAACGGCCAATTTATATAGCTGAAAATCCATTGCATAGCGACTCATGCCGAAACCTCCTAAAGGTAAATTGGCCTGAATCTTTTTATTATTATGTGTTGTTAACTCAAACTTAGAAATGACTTTAGCACCAAAACTAAATGGATTAAAGCCTAAATACTTCAAGTATGGCAATACTTCGTTAGACACATATTCACCACAAACTTTATGTTTTGGATAGCTGTTTTTTTCAATAACCAAGACTTCAATATTGTACTTAGCTAAGTGTATGGCACTTGCTAATCCGGCTAAACCACCACCAATGATTATAACATCGAAGTCTTGTTTGCGCATTAGATATCTTGGTAATGTGTCACATTAATTTTGACCGTTTTACCCATTATGAAACTACCACGTCCAATATCAAAATCTTTGCGGTTGATTTCAAAATATGAGGTAATTTTATATTCACCATCTACCTTCTCTATGGCAATAGGAATTGTGATTTTCTTTGTCTTCCCCTTAATAGTTAAATGGGCTGTTACCTCATAACTGCCGACTTTTAATATTTTGATTGCGGTACTCTTCAGGGTAATTTTTTGGTGCTTCTTTGCGTTAAAATAATCTTCCTCTAAGATATGTTCGTCTCTACTATCAATTCCCGTTTCTATTGAAGATACATCAATAGTGCCCGCAATGTCATTCAGCTTACCATCTGAATCAAAATCAGCAGTTATGACAAATTCATTGAAATGACCATCTACATTAACGCCAAGGTTTTTAATGATGAAATCTATGCTAGAGCCTTGAGCATTTGCATTCCCAAAACAAAACAAACTAATAAATAGAATTAAAAGACGTTGCATAATAACAGTTTTTCTTTGTTAAGTTACTGTACAACCAAAACACTTTAAAATGATTTAACGTTTTTCTACAATACTTTTAAAATTTTAATCTCTTGATTCTTGAATTGTATTTTGTCGCCCTCAGCTTTAGACATTAATAATTTACCTATTGGTGTGACAGGCGAAATAGCAAAAAAGCATTGCTCGTTTATTTTAATTTCTCCTACACTAATCGCTAAAAAATAATTAGATTGAGAAGTATAAACCACAGAGCCTAAAGCAACTGTGTTTTGAATAGTCTCTGGATTTATTTTGTTTAATAATTCGAATTGCATTTGGATTTCAGCAAGTTGTTGACCTGCTTTTTCGCGCTCAAGTTGAAGCATAGCTCTACCTGTTTCGTGTTTATCGCCAGCACTACTTTTGGTTTCCGATTGAAGAGCGTTCTGAATATCTGAAATGCTATTCTGAATAACTTTTAATCGGCTATCTATAAGCGCTTTGCATTTGTTATGAAGTTGTTGTTTGGTGTTCATTCTATTAAGTTTGCAAGTTCTTTACCCACTAAACTACCAATGGCAACTCCCATTCCGCCTAATCTTACTCCGCAATATACATTATTGCTTAATTGTTTTACAATGGCGCTCTTTTGTTCTCCAACTCCCATAATACCAGACCATTGATAGTCAATCTTATAATCTATATTTGGCAAAATCATTGTTCTAAGTAATTCGTTTAGTTTACTCTGAATAATATGTGTTTTACCAAACTCTTGGGTTTCCTCGGTTTTAAAATCTAGGTGACGTCCGCCTCCAAGTAATATTCTATCATCAATATTTCTAAAATAATAATAGCCTCTATCGAGGTGAAACGTTCCTTTAATATGAAGATTTTTTATCGGTTCGGTAACTAAAACTTGTGCTCTTGCGGGTTTTACGTTTTGATTTATCAGTTTTGAGGCGAATCCGTTAGTGGCTATTAACAATTTTGAAGTTGAGAACTCGAAGTTGTCAGTCTTAATTTTCACCTTATCAATATCTTCTGAAAAACCTTTAACATTGCAGTTGTTCAATATTTTTATACCAGACTTCAGCGCCTTTAACAGTAGGGCTTCCATCATTTTTCCTGTATCAATCTGTCCTTCAAATTGATTAAAACTATAATGAGGTTTTATTTTTAGAAAATTGAAAAGATTTTCCTTAAATGAAAAAACATCAGCTTTAAAAATTGGCTGCAGAAGCTTATTGATGTATTGTTGCTTACCTACACATAAATCATATAGTTCTTTATCTTCACTTAAGAATAATTCATAGCCTCCTTTATTTTGATATTGAATAACCTCATCTCCTAAAGTTTTTCTAAGTAAACTTAATCCATCAACTCTTTTTTTAACAAGCTGAAAAACCTCTTCTTCTGAATGGCTCTCTAAATCATCTATTATCTCACTAAGACTTCCAAAACAAGCAAAACCAGCATTTTTAGTGCTTGCACCTTGTGGCAAAGTTCCTTTTTCCAAAATTAGAATTTTAGAATTAGGGAACTTCTTTTTTAATTCTAAGGCACAGTTTAGACCTACGATTCCGCTTCCAACGATCGTAAAATCAATGTTAGATAACCATGTCTTTATTTCCCAATATGATAAATTCATGTTATAAAAAAAAGCTCCTAATGTTAGGAGCTTTTTATTAATAAATTAAATAGTTAATCAACTACTATTTTCTTCGTCACTTTTTGAGGGCCATCAGAAATGTTTAACAGGTAAACACCAGATTCTGCATTCGTCAATTGAATAACTTCATCAAACCTACCGATACTATTATACGTGTTCTCAAAAATAGCTCTACCTCTAATATCATAAACCTGAATAGTAATATCCTCACCTGACTTAGGGCTAAAACCAATATTAAAAGTGCCGTTATTAGGATTTGGATAAACACTAAGGTTATCAATTATGCTCTCGTCTATACTTAAATTATTCATTACGTTCAGCGTATAGTCCTCTACTTCACCATCAAATCCTATCTCACACGATGTTGGGAAGTCATTTCCTGTTGGTGGTGAGTATTTTGCACTTACTCGCATTATTGTGGTACCAGAGGCCGCATCTGTTGGGACTGAAACGGTTAACGGTGAGCTGGTAGTTGGTTGATCTACGACGTTAGCCGTATCACCCATATCATATTCTTCTCCTGGGTCGTCAAAAGAACAGTTTTGGTTCCAATCGATCCAAACTCTAGTAATTACAAGAAAATTACCATCGGTATTTATATTCACTGTTAAATCATAATTTTGGCCAGCTTCGACGTCAGTTGATTGGCTAGTGAAATCAGAGTATGGTGCCGTTTTAGCACCTGGTGATGAGTTGTTTATTGTGTTAAAGTTTACTCCTGTTACTCTCGTTTGGAAACTTAAATCACCTTCTGAAGGGCAAAGGCTGCTTGTAATTGTTAGGTCAACAGAAGCTTGTTCTGTAACCGAGCTCGAAGTACCTGTTAAGGTCATCGTATAAGTATTATTAGCCAGAGAACTAATATTTGAGAGCGTTAAAGTAACAGTACCATCAGAGTTCAAGGTAGTAGGGCTCAAATCAGAACTTACACCTGGCGGAACACCTGATACACTAAAGTTCGTGGTTTCCGAAAACCCTTGAATAGTATTGTAAGAAAACATATAAACGGCCTCTGTATCGTTGTTTGGACATGTTACTATTTCTTGTGGATCTGCAATTAGATTGAAACCAGGACTAGCCGGTTGGCAAACATTTGGTTTAATATCTGCCTGTATACTAGATATGTAAGCTTCTGCGAATGTCATTTGATCTTGGCTAAACATATACATACAGGCATCATTAACATAATCCATATAATTCATGGTTAATGCAGGTTGACCAGGTGTACATGAAGGAACTGATGTTGGTGGGTTAGGACATCCATAGGTGCTGTTAGCAACTTCTGGTGTATCTGCAATACCATCTCCTCCAGAACCACAAGTACCGCCACCATCTGCATTAAATGTATGATTAAGACCGAAAAAATGCCCCAGTTCATGTGTTGTTGTTCTACCTAAATTATAAGGTGCTCCAGGAACTACAGACGTACAACCTGCACCCGAACCGAATGCGTTATTATCCATAGTAACAGCGTCGCCATCCGAAATATCTCCAAACAATGGTGAAAAACCTAAGGCTCCAATATTTCTAATCACAAAATTAAGATAGCCACTCCAGTTGCCATCTGTATTACTACCACCGCCAAAATTGTAGCCAATGGTAATACAAGGGTTTCCTTCTAGTAGCTCTGGGTCCAATCCTGTTGGGTGGTTGGATGTTGCAATACAAAATGATATGTTAGCCACACCTGCACTAGTGCCAGGATACTGGCTACTAATTGCGTTCCAGCTTGAAATATCTGAGTTTGTTGCAGTGTAATCAGCATTTAATATATCAATCTGGTTTTGAGCTAACGCTTCTAAACAAGATCTCTCTGCTTCACTAGCTTCAGGAAAGTGAACTGCAACAGGAATTTCTATAGTTCCGCCGCGTTGATATAAATCGCTGTTGTTAAGATAGTTTTGTAGTCTCTGTTTTAAAGCCTTTTGTTTTTCCTCGTATTGTCTGGCATACTCAGGATCTTTCATCATTTCTTCCATATATTCTTCCATACCGCAACGGTCTTGGGCATGACTATTAAATGGAACAGCCGCCAACAGCAGTCCTAGTAAAACACAAAGTGTAAAGTTTTTCATGTGATGATATTTAATTATTAATAACCGTAGGTTAGACTCAAATTTAAGCAATTTTGACAAATTGAAGCTTTTTTAAGCTTTTAAAGTTTACCCTACAAAAAAACCCAAGTTTAAACTTGGGCTTTAATTTTATTCTGATTCTTCTTTAATCTTAAAATCTTCCATAAACTTGGTGGTGTAATTACCAGCCAAATAGTCTGGATGCTCCATTAATTGTCGATGAAATGGAATTGTAGTTTTTATACCCTCAATAACAAATTCATCTAAAGCACGCTTCATTTTGTTGATGGCCTCTTCACGAGTCTGTGCCGTTGTAATCAATTTTGCAATCATAGAATCATAATTCGGAGGTATACTATAACCAGCATAAACATGTGTGTCTAGTCGTACTCCGTGACCACCTGGTGCGTGGAGCGTCGTAATCTTTCCGGGTGATGGTCTGAAATCGTTAAACGGATCTTCAGCATTGATTCTACATTCTATGGAGTGCAGGTTTGGTGTATAGTTTTTACCAGAAATCGGCACTCCGGCTGCAACCAATATTTGTTCTCTAATAAGGTCAAAATCTATAACCTGTTCAGTAATTGGATGCTCAACTTGAATACGCGTATTCATCTCCATAAAATAGAAGTTTCTATGCTTATCCACTAAAAACTCCACAGTTCCCGCGCCTTCGTACTTGATGTATTCTGCAGCCTTAACTGCAGCCTTACCCATTTTTGTTCTCAACTTGTCGGTCATAAACGGAGATGGTACTTCTTCCGTTAATTTTTGGTGTCGACGTTGAACAGAACAGTCTCTTTCGGATAAATGGCATGCTTTACCTCTCGAATCACCTACTATTTGAATTTCTATATGTCTAGGTTCTTCAATGAGTTTCTCCATATACATATCGTCATTCCCAAAAGCTGCTTTAGACTCTTGTCTTGCAGAATCCCATGCCTCTTTTAAGTCTTCTGGCTTCCATACGGCTCGCATCCCTTTTCCACCTCCACCTGCGGTTGCCTTTAACATTACAGGATATCCTGTGGACTTGGCAACTTTTTTGCATTCATCAAAATCTGCAATAATTCCGTCACTTCCTGGTACGCATGGCACTCCTGCCGCTTTCATAGTTGCTTTGGCAGTCGCTTTGTCTCCCATTTTAGAAATCATCTCTTCTGATGCTCCAATAAATTTAATACCGTGTTCCTCGCAGATTTTTGAGAACTTAGCATTCTCAGATAAAAAACCATAACCTGGGTGGATTCCATCAGCATTTGTGATTTCTGCGGCTGCAATTATATTGGATATCTTTAAATATGATTCGCTGCTGGGAGGTGGGCCAATGCAAACTGCTTCATCTGCAAACTTTACGTGCAGACTTTCAGCGTCTGCAGTTGAATAAACCGCAACGGTCTTAATGCCCATTTCTTTACAGGTTCTAATAACACGTAATGCTATTTCGCCTCTATTGGCAATTAGTATTTTTTTAAACATAACTTTAGTTTTAAAAATTCAACTTCCAAGCACCAAAATCCAATAATTTGGGTTTTGGTCCCGAAATAACGGGAGTAGATTGGAATTTTCAATTGTTATGATGGATCAACCAAAAATAGTGGTTGGTCAAATTCAACTGGAGAAGAGTCATCTACTAAGACTTTTACAATCTTACCAGAAACCTCAGATTCTATTTCGTTAAATAATTTCATTGCCTCAATGACACAAAGCACATCTCCTTCTTTTATTTCAGTACCTACCTCTACAAAAACTGGTTTGTCTGGAGATGGTTTACGATAAAATGTACCTATTATGGGTGACTTTATAGTAATATATTTAGAATCATCATTTGCTGAGGCAGCTGGAGCAGAAGCCTCTTGTGGTGCTGCGGCAGGTGCTGGTGCGGGAGCGTGTTGAACCATAGGCGCAGACTGCACTGGTACCTGCTGAACAATAGTGGTATCGTTTTCTGAACCTGTTCTGATGGTAATTTTAACATCATCCATTTCTAGCTTAACTTCGCTTGCACCAGATTTGGCCACAAACTTAATTAAGTTCTGAATTTCTTTTAAATCCATAGTTTTTAGATTATTTGTTCGTTAGTTATATTAGTTAGGATTATAAGCCCATTTAAAATAAATTGAGCCCCAAGTAAATCCACCGCCAAAAGCAGCGAATATAATATTATCCCCTTTTTTTAATTGGGATTCGTAGTCGTATAATAATAATGGTAATGTTGCAGACGTAGTGTTACCATATTTCTGTATATTCATCATTACCTTTTCATTTTCTAGATTGATACGTTGTGCCGTAGCGTCTATGATTCTTTTATTAGCTTGGTGAGCAGCCAACCAAGAAATGTCATTATTAGTAAGATTGTTTCTTTTTAAAATGCGCTCAGTTACATCTGCCATATTAAAAACTGCATTTTTAAATACGGTCCTCCCATCTTGAAAAACATAATGCTTTCCTTCATTGAAGGTGTTTTCGTTGATTGGATAAGACGAGCCACCATATGTGGCTTGTAAAAATTCTCGTCCTTCCCCATTACTTCTTAATAACTCATCTTGCAAACCAAACCCTTCTTCGTTAGGTTCAAATAATACAGCGCCTGCGCCATCACCAAAAATGATACAAGTAGCTCGATCTTCGTAATTAATAAATGATGAGTTTTTATCTGCTCCTATTAAAAGAATTTTTTTATAACGCCCAGACTCTATGTAAGCTGCTGCCGTTGACATACCAAAAAGGAAGCTAGAACAAGCCGCTTCAAGATCATAGGAAAATGCATTTACGGCACCGATTTGAGTTGCTGTATAAGCTGCGGTTGAGGCAGCTTTCATGTCTGGAGTAGCTGTTGAGACTATGACCAAATCAATCTCTTTAGGGTCTAATCCTTTTTTACTGATAAGATCTTCAGCAGCTTTTATGGCTAAAAATGAGGTTCCTTTTCCTTCTTCTTTAAGAATTCTTCGCTCTTTAATTCCCGTACGTGTGGTAATCCATTCGTCATTTGTGTCAACCATAGTTTCAAGAACCTTATTTGATAACACAAAGTCAGGAAGATAGCCTCCTACAGCTGTGATTGCCGCTGTGATTTTACTCATTGTTAGGATTTAGTTAATTAAAATTAGTTGAAAAAAGACAAAACCAATGCTTTTTTAGCCAATTTTCCTCATTTTTTGGCAAATAATTATACAAATTAAGTGGTTTTTGGCTTATTCAGAAAATAATAACAAAAAAAACGCTCACAAGTGAGCGTTTTATTATATGCGTGCATAATAGTTATGCTAAGTTCTCTTCTTCAGTAGAGTTGTCTATTAGAACTTGTCCTCTGTAATAAAGTTTACCTTCGTGCCAATGTGCTCTATGGTACAAATGTGGCTCACCTGTTGTAGGGCAAGTTGCTATTTGAGGTACGGAAGCTTTATAGTGTGTTCTTCTCTTGTCTCTTCTTGTTCTAGATATTTTGCGTTTAGGATGTGCCATTTTAAATGTTATTTATCCGTTAATAGTTTTTTTAAATTATTCCAACGAGGGTCTATATCCTCTGATGATTTTGTTTTTGAGTCCTCCTTTGGACTTAATTCTTCTAATTTTGAAAGTATTTCTGACTTTAATGTTCCATCTTCAACACCTGGATGAACTCGTTTTGCTGGTACTGCTAAAACAATAAGCTCATAAATATACTGAGCTATATTAATTTCATACTCACCATGAGGCACAATCAAAATGTCCTCATTGTCGTCGTTATATTCTGCACCGAACTTTACAACCAATTTAAACTCATCCTCAACAACCTGATTATAAGGCTCATTGGTTAAGTCGCAATTTACATTGACATGTCCAGAAGCAGAAAAATACAACTCCAAAAGCGTCGTTTTCTTAATGAGTTTTAGATCGATTTTCACATCAACTTCATTAAACTCATCGTATTCAAAATTCTGAAAGAACGTATTGTCTATATTAAAATCAAAATTGTGCTCTCCTTCTTTTAACCCAACGAATTGGATTGTATATTCTTTTAATGCCTTCATTACCACACTCATTTTGAGCGTGCAAATATATAAATTTTTAGTTATTTAAAGCCTAGATATCAACAAAATTTGTTAATATCTATTTTGAGGCTTTCTTTAGTGGGTCTTTGCTATAATGATTAAAATCCTGTCTATTTCTGTAAATCTTAATTGCAGTATAAATAGCTTGCTTAAATGAACTTTCGTCAGCAGTGCCTTTTCCCGCAATTTCATAGGCTGTGCCATGGTCTGGTGATGTTCTTACCTTGTCTAACCCAGCAGTGAAATTTACACCTTTTCCAAACGCAATAGTTTTAAAAGGGATGAGCCCTTGATCGTGATAAGATGCAATTACGGCATCAAAACTTTCGTAATTATTTGAGCCAAAGAAACTATCCGCAGAATATGGTCCATAAACCAAGTTGCCATCAGCTTTAATTTTTTCTAATGTAGGTTTTAAAATTGTGTCATCCTCATTACCGATAACACCATTATCTCCTGCATGTGGATTTATTGCCAAAACAGCTATTTTAGGCCTTCTAATATTAAAATCTTGCTTTAAGGATTTAGTTACTGTAGCAATTTTATCTTGGATTAAATCTTCCGTAATATGATTGCTGGCATCTTTTAAAGGCACGTGATCGGTTAAAAGTCCTACGCGCAGTTCTTCAGATACCATAAACATCAAACTTTTACCATTTAAAGCTCGTGCCAGATAATCCGTGTGGCCTGGAAAATTGAATTTATCTGATTGGATATTGTGTTTATTTATAGGAGCGGTAACTAAAACATCTATGGCTCCATCCTTTAGAGCGTTGGTTGCAGCTTCAAGTGATTTTATGGCATATTCCCCTATTCTTTTATCCTCTTTACCAAATTCAATTTTTACCGGTTCTTGCCACACATTGACCACATTGACTTTTCCATGGGCAATTTTATTTACATCATCAATATTAAAAAAGTTGATTTTACTTTTAAAATGATTCTTAAAAAATTGCATCGTCTTGCCTGATGCAAAAATCACGGGTGTATTTAGTTCTAACACCCTCGGGTCTTCATAAGTTTTTATGATGATTTCCGGTCCTATACCATTGAGGTCACCAATAGAAATACCAACAATAACTTTTTCTTCTTTCTTCATAATAAGTGATTCTCCTATTTTTTTATTAAAATTGGTGATTGAGTTAAGTGGTGTACTTAACTTTGCTGATGCAAATTTAACCAAATAAAGCACATACTATGTTTACGGGTATCATTGAAGATTTAGGAACTGTTCAAAAATTAGAAAAAGAAGATGGCAATCTTCATTTAACATTGGGTTCTTCAATTACCAATGAATTAAAGATTGATCAAAGTGTTGCTCATAACGGCATTTGCTTAACCGTGACAGGTATAGAAAACAATAATTATACTGTAACCGCTATAAAAGAGACCTTGGATAAAACCAATTTAGATTCTCTTAAAAAAGGTGATGTGATGAATTTAGAACGTGCCATGAAATTAGGTGACCGCTTAGATGGACACATTGTACAAGGTCATGTTGACCAAACTGCAAAATGTATATCGGTTGAGGAGGAAAATGGAAGTTGGTTGTTTACTTTTAACTACGATAAGAGCCTCAATAATGTAACTATAGAAAAGGGTTCAATTACAGTGAATGGTGTTAGCTTAACTGTTGTAAACTCTAAGACAAATCAATTCTCTGTAGCGATAATTCCTTTTACGTATGAGCATACCACCTTCAACACCTTAAAAGTTGGTGATGATGTAAACCTTGAGTTTGATGTAATAGGTAAATATATTAAGCGTCTTAATGATCTAAGACACTAAGCGGTTTTTTTTGAAATTGTATAAGCTTTATAAATCCCGAAGCTTAGGGCAACTAAAAATAGCGCCACAACTCCACTGTCAATTGGCAGTCCCGGAGGAGGAGGAGGCATAGGCGGAGGAGGCGTAGCTCCCTGAGCCATAGATATGAAACCTACGAAGAAAAATAAGATTGAGGCTAACATATTTTTATTCTGCATGTGATAATTTAAGCTGTAAATGTATAAAAAAAACCTATCTAACAAAACTAATTCAACTAAAAAACGTCTTTGAACGGTAAATATTGTCGATGAAATGCATAAAATGAGCTTAAATTAGGGAAGATACGCACATTTCACATGAACACTTAACACAAATATAATATTTATTCCTTATTCGATGAATACTCAACAGCCTTTAATTCATTAAAAGCTAAGAATATAATAATAAAAAAAGCTGCTTCAAATTAATGAGGCAGCTTTTAATTTGTGGTCCCACCTGGGCTCGAACCAGGGACTTTCTGATTATGAGTCAGATACTCTAACCAACTGAGTTATAGGACCTATTGGTAAAACCAATCTCTCTATTTCTAAAGAGTGTGCAATATTACTATATATTTTAAAACTCTACAAGAATTTTAATCGCTAATGTCTTGGCATAACTCTACTAACACACCGTTGGTAGATTTTGGGTGTAAAAAAGCAATCAGCTTGTTGTCTGCTCCTTTTTTTGGAGTTTTATGAATCATTTTGAAGCCCTCTTTTGTCAAACGTTCAATTTCTTTTTCAATATCACTTACCGCAAAAGCAATATGGTGAATGCCCTCTCCCTTTTTTTCAATAAACTTTGCAATTGGGCTATCTTCATTGGTGGCTTGTAGCAACTCAATCTTATTCGGTCCACATTTAAAAAAAGATGTTTTAACACCTTCGCTTTCTACATCTTCAATTTTGTAGTGCGGTTTTCCAAAAAGGGCCTTAAACAATTGATTCGAATTCTCAATATCCTTTACGGCAATGCCAATGTGTTCAATTTTCTTCATTTTAAAACAATTTCAGTCTCCTTGAAGCGGAAATCTGCTTAATATTTACCTTCAAAAATACTATAATACTATAATATGCTATACTTTTGCATCATGGAAAGTAACAGACAGAAAAAAATAGCAGGTATTTTACAGCAAGACTTGGCAGAGGTTTTGCAGCGTGCTGCTGCAGATGGTGGATTGAAAGGGGTTATCATATCTGTTTCAAAAGTGAGCGTTACCGCAGATTTATCTATTGCTAAAGTTTACCTCAGTATTTTTCCAAATAAAGAGGCTAAAGAATTATTGGAAGGCGTTAGGTCTAATACTCCATTAATACGTCACGAATTGGCACAACGCACAAGGCATCAGCTAAGACGTATGCCTCAACTCGAATTCTTTATAGATGACTCGTTAGAATATATCGATGGCATTGAGCGTTCTCTTAAAGGAGGCGACAACCCTCTTGAGGATCCTGATTTGTTAGGTAAGCGCAAAAAATCTTAAGTGAATTTTTCCCTATATATAGCAAAACGTTACCTGTTTTCTAAAAGCAGTAACAATGCTATAAATATTATGACGCTTATCGCTTCTGGTGGTGTTGTTATTGCTTCGGCTGCTTTATTTATTGTGCTTTCTGTTTTTGCAGGCCTTAAGGATTACAGCCTTCAGTTTTCATCTTTTGTAGATCCAGACTTAAAATTGCTTCCTTCAGAAGGTAAATCGTTTCTTTTTACAGATGATGATGTTTCTAAGTTCAATTCCATTGACGGTATCGCGTTTTATTCTGAAATTATAGAGGAACGTATCATTATAAAGTCTGAAAACAAAAATCTCCTTGCCACTTTAAAAGGTGTGGATTCTAATTTTTTGAATGTTACCAATGTAGACTCTATGGTAACAAAAGGTAGTTGGATTTCGCCTGAAAGCAACGATGTGGTCTCAGGTTGGGGAATTTCCAATAAACTATCTTTTGGTATCCTTGATTACAGAAAAGCGTTATCATTATATGTACCTAAGCCGGGAAAAGGACAATCGAGCTCGCTAAAAAGTATTTATAATTCTGCTTACGTAAACAATGTCGGACTTTTTGATATTAACGAGGAACTCAATTCAGAATATGTGTTTTCGGGTATTGAATTAGCCAAGCAACTGTTGAACTATAAGGAAAATCAAATTAGCGCGGTAGAATTAAAATTAAATCCAAATGCTAACGAAAGTGATGTTAGAGCCGAAATCAACTCAAGTTTCCCAAATCGTTTCACTATTAAAAACAGAGAACAACTCAATGACGCACTTTTTAAAATGCTGAATACTGAAAACCTTGCAATTTACCTCATCTTTACTTTGGTGATTATTATTGCGCTTTTTAACGTTATAGGCGCTATCATTATGATGATTTTAGATAAGAAAAAGTCTCTAAACACGCTTTTTAACTTGGGTACAGAACCCAAAAACATTAAATCTATTTTCTTTTGGCAAGGCAGTTTAATGACAATGTTTAGCGGTATAATCGGTGTAGCCCTTGGGTTGCTTATTGTCTTTTTCCAACAATCTTTTGAGTTGGTAATGCTCACGCCTGAATTACCTTATCCGGTAAGATTAAATGCGTTTAATGTACTTATAGTTTTGGCAACAATTTTTGCGCTAGGTGTTGTGGCTTCTCGAATTGCATCACAGAGAATTACTAAAAGCCTTATACAAGGTTAATCTAAGCGAACTGGTAGTCTGCAAATTTTTCCAATACTTCGTCAAACGCATCAAACACATCTTTAGAATCATCACTGGTGACCATTTTCATTCTATATTCCTTAAAGTTAGGAATACCTTTAAAGTAGTTGGTGTAGTGTCTTCGGGTTTCAAAAACACCAAGTTTTTCACCTTTCCAATCAATGGACATTTGTAAATGGCGTCTCGCTGCTTCTACACGCTCTGGCATTGAGATTGGTGGCAGGTGTTCTCCCGTTTTAAAGTAGTGTTTAACTTGCTTAAAAAACCATGGGTTACCAATGGTTGCTCTACCGATCATGGCGCCATCCAACCCATAACTGTCTCGCATTTCTGCAGCACGTTCTGGTGTGTTTACATCACCATTTCCAAACACAGGTATGTGCATTCTAGGATTGTTTTTTACTTCTGCAATAGGTTTCCAATCTGCATTGCCTTTATACATTTGCGCTCTTGTTCTTCCGTGAATTGCAATAGATTTACAACCCACATCCTGAAGGCGTTCCGCAACTTCAACAATTTTTATGGAATCGTAGTCCCAGCCAAGCCTAGTCTTTACGGTTACTGGCAAGTTGGTACGCTTTACCATTTCGGCTGTCAGCTTTTCCATTAAGCAGATGTCCTTTAAAATTCCTGCTCCCGCACCTTTAGAAACAACCTTCTTTACAGGGCAACCGAAATTAATATCAATTATATCTGGATTGGATTTTTCCACAATATCAATGGTCTGCAACATACTATCCATATTGGCCCCAAAAATCTGGATGCCAACAGGGCGTTCTTTTTCGTAAATATCTAGCTTCATAACGCTTTTAGCTGCATTACGAATTAAGCCTTCGCTACTCACAAACTCGGTATAGACCACATCTGCGCCTTGCTCCTTGCACAATGCACGGAAAGGTGGATCGCTAACATCTTCCATCGGTGCCAAAAGCAACGGAAAGTCTGGTAATTCTATGTCTCCTATTTTAACCAAGGCTTATTTTTTATGCAAAGCTAAAGCTTTTTAGAATATTCACTATTTAAGTTAAAGACTTATAACAGCCATAAGCATGTACTACATTTTTTTTATAGATACAAAAAAGCGTTTAAAAGTTAACCTTCGTTGCTATAGTTCTATCTCCGCGTTTTACTATAATGTCTGCCTCATCTCCCTGGTCGAAAACTGAAAGTGCTCGCATATAACTCATCATGTCTGTTACCGTGCTATCACCCAATTTCACTACGATATCTCCTTTTTGCAGTCCTGCGTTATAGGCTGGCGTTTCTTCTCGTGTACCATCAATACGCATGCCTTTGCCGTCATACAAATAATCTGGCACAACACCTAAACCAACTTTAAATCGTGGTGTTTCTTCACTTTCGTTTTTAGTTTTTCTAAAAGCCAATTCTCCGTTATCATCTAAATCTGTTATAACAGAATAGATGTAATCTGAAATTAAACGCATGCCCTCGTAATTTAACTTTTCAGAATCGTCTCCAGGTTTGTGGTAATCTTCATGCTGCCCTGTAAAGAAGTGTAAAACCGGTATATCAATTAAGTAAAATGAGGTGTGATCACTTGGTCCTACTCCACTTTCATTTTCTATGAGTTTAAATTTCTCGTTATTGGCTTTTAATGTTTGCTTAAACAATGGTGATGTGCCAGTACCGTAAACCGCCAATGTGCTATCAGCTTTCATTCTACCAACCATATCCATGTTTATCATGTAATTAATAGAATTGGCATCAATGGTTGGGTTTTTTGAAAAATAATTAGAGCCTAACAAACCCATTTCTTCACCAGAAAATGCCATAAACAGGTAGTTGTTGTTGTCCTTAACTTTAGCGGTATCATTTTTCACTTTTAATCGACTTGCTAAATTCAACATTACTGCAACTCCGCTTGCGTTGTCATCCGCTCCGTTATGTACGGCTTTTTCTTCTCCTCTAAAAAGGGAGCCTTCTCCACCAAAACCTAGGTGATCGTAATGCGCACCAATAACAATTGTGGTCTTGGCACCATTATTAATATAACCAATGACATTGTTACCCGTTATGGTGCTGTCTGCGTTGGTTGTAAACTCTACTTCTTTATGTGGATCTGTTTTTGGTTTAAATGAAAATGGCTGTAAATAACCTTCAGTGCCTTTTGGGTCTAGACCTATTTCCTTATACCGTTTTATTAAATATTCTGCGGCTTTTTTTTCGCCGTCTGTTCCGGTTTGTCGACCTTCAAGTTTATCGTCTGCTAAAAAAGCAATATCTTCCTTTATTTTGCTTTCCGCTACTTTAGGTTCAGTTTTGCAAGAAAGTATCGATGCTAAAACAACAAAAAGGACAATTTTTTTCATCTTAAATCTTATTTTTGCACAAAATTAGGCATTAATAGCCATTTATTATAATTCTTTACTATGAACAGATTAGCTGTTATTGTTTTTGTAAGTCTTTTGTTTTTTTCATGTAAAAACGAAAAGAATTCATCTGATTCAGAGGCATCTTCTGGTGCAACAAAAATGAATGAATCCTTAATATATCCTGAAGAAACCAACTTTAAATCTTTACGCCAAGTCACCTATGGTGGTGATAATGCGGAGGCATATTGGAGTTTTGATGACAAGCAATTGGTTTTTCAATCTAACAATACAAAATGGGGAGTTAATTGCGACCAAATGTTTTTAATGGATGCAGATGAAACCTTTACAGACAGTATTGCACCGCCAATGGTAAGTACAGGAAAAGGGAGAACCACCTGTGCTTATTTTCTGCCAGACAATAAGCACATTATTTACGCTTCTACACATTTGGGAGACGACGAGTGTCCGGAAGTTCCACTAAAAGAAAATGGTAATTACATATGGCCAATTTATGATAGTTACGACATCTTTATTGCGGATTTGGAAGGTAACATAGTAAAGCAGCTGACCGACGAAGTGGGTTATGATGCAGAGCCAACCGTGTCACCAAAGGGCGATAAAATTGTGTTTACCTCTACAAGAAGTGGAGATTTGGAACTTTATACCATGAACCTTGACGGTAGCGACGTAAAGCAAATTACAGATGAATTGGGTTACGATGGCGGAGCATTCTTTTCACCAGATGGCAGCAAACTTATCTTTAGAGCATCACGACCAAAAACAGAGAAAGAAAAGAAAGAATACAAGGACCTACTAGCCAAAGGTCTTGTTGAGCCAAGTGATATGGAATTGTTTATCTGTAATGCTGATGGAAGCGAGATGCGACAATTAACCTTTTTGGGGAATGCCAATTGGAGTCCGTTTTTTCACCCTAGTGGCGAAAAAATATTATTCTCTTCTAATTTTGAAAGTGAAATCGGTTTCCCGTTTAACCTTTATATGATCGATATTGACGGTAAAAACCTAAGACGCGTTACTCATGGTAATACGTTTGAAGCTTTCCCTGTATTTTCTAATGATGGTAAACATTTGATTTTTTCATCTAACCGTAATAACGGAGGGACAAGAGATACCAATTTATTTATTGCAGAGTGGCAAGATTGAGATTCTTCGCTTAGCACTTCGACAAGTTCAGCATGGCACTCTGAATGACAAATTGCATGTTTCAGTTTAAGTCTTTTAAACGCTCGCGCTCCTCTGCGCTTGTGGTGCGTTCATTGGTTTCTAGCTTTGTATTACCAAAGTTATAACGAAAACCAAGTTTAACAAACCTAGTGTCAACATCAACAAAGCTACTACTAGACTGGTTGAGATAATTTGTAGAAGAGTCAAAATCTTGCATGTTAAAGATATCGTCCACTGCTAAGGAAATAATACCCTTTTTATTCAGAATGGACTTTGAGATACTGAGCTCTGAAACCAATCGATTTTTAAGCGTTTGAAATTGTTGCAAGTTTTTTCCTGCCCAAGTAAGTACTAAGCTCACATTTAAACTTCTGTCTTCTAGAAATGACACATTGTTGTATAATATGCTATAGTTAGACCATTGGTCTTGTTTCACAAAACCCTCACCAAAATCAGATTCTTCAGAGATATTATAAAACGATGTAACAAAGTAGAGATTCCATGTGTTTGTTGGGTAGTAATCAAAAAGAAAGTCAAATCCATACTCTATTTTTTTATCCAAATTCACAGGTGTGTAGGCAACAATATTGGTTTGGTTGTTCTGCCTTGGCAACTCTACAATATCACCATCATAGTTCATATAATAAGCCTCAACTGTAAAATGCTCTAAAAAACTGGTTCCTATTTTATAATGATCTCTGTAAGTCGGTACTAGATTAGGGTTACCCAAAACCACCGTGTTTTCATTTAAAAAGAAAGTGAATGGGTTTAAATTCGTATAACTTGGTCTCGTTATGCTTCTTTTGTAGCTAGAGTAAATATTAACATCATCAGAAATGGTGTGCAATAAACTTACGTTGGGAAACCAATTTAAATAATCTTGCGTGTTGGTTTCGCTTAAGCTTAAAGATTCTCCTTCAATATTAGTTTGCTCTGCACGCAAGCCTAGGTTTAACTCCCAACTGTCCCAAGATTTGTTGTAGTTAGAATAAACTGCGAAAACTTTTTCATCATACTTAAACGCATCACTATTCTCCATGTTCACCACTTCATTACCATTAATAATATCGGTTCTTGTAATGTCGCTATCTGTATTAACACTTGAGTATTTCGCTCCAAGATCAAAAGTAGAACTTTCATTGATCGGTAAATTATAGTCCATTTTACCAGTAATAATTTGTGTGTCTTGGTTGGCTAGCGTATTGAATTCTGAGTCATCATCAACTCCGGATTCATCTTGAAACACATTTTGGTCGCGCTCATAATCATAAACTGTATGGTGCACGTTAAAAGTGAGGCTAGCATCATTCTTAAAACCATGTCTAAAAATTAAATTCGTACCAATATTATATTTATTGTCCCTTGATAAGTTATCTGCCGTAAAACTTGACACAAAGTTTTCATTGGCATCAAATATATCGGTCTTGTTTCTTAGTTGATATTTAAAATACGGCGTGTATAAACCTGTGCTCGTTAAACTCAGTGTATTTCTTTCATCAATATAATAATCGAAGTTTAGATTGAGGTTGTGGGTTTCAGACCATGTGTTTCTATTGACATTAGATTTCCAAATCTCTTCTATTTGATTAGAGTCATCTAAAAAATTCACTCTATCGTCTTGGTCTCTATTGATTTTTTGGTTGGTATAACTATAATTTAAGTTTAGGTTGATTTTGTCATTCTTAAAATAATGGCTTGTCCCAGCATTATACCTCGGAAATACTCCTTGCGTAAAATTGGTTTGAATACTTCCTCTGTAACCTGTCACCAGATTTTTGCTCATTATAATATTAATTACCGAGCCACTATCAGCATCGTAGCTAGCAGGTGGATTTGTAATGACCTCCACAGATTTTATACTGTTTGCTGGTGCGCTTTCAAGCAATTGAATGAGTTCATCCGAAGTTAACTGCACCTTACGATTGTTGATATAAACGGCAGCTGGTGCACTTTTAATATTTATACCTCCTTCGCTTATAATGATGCCTGGAGTACTTTTTAAAACTCCGAGAGTTGAGCCCTCTGTCAACGCTGTGTTTTCGACATTAAAAATTAATCGGTCTGGTTTTCTAGTTATGGTTGGGCGTTTGGCCACAACAGTCACCTCGTCTAGGCTTTCTGGTAAGTCGTTAAGTTGAATGGTTTTGATATCTAAGTTCCCGGTGAGTATAACTTTCTGAGCGAAATCTTCATGCCCAATATAGCTAATTCTAACAAAATATGTGGTTGCATCTAAGTTGTCTATTATAAAGAACCCCTTATCATCAGTTGATGTACCCTTGTAGAATTCATCTTCGTTTTCAACTGATAAAATAACATTGGCAAATTCAATAGGGCTACCGTTAGCATCAACCACTTTTCCAGAAAGGGAAAAATCCTGAGCAAAGGCACTTAAAGATAGCACAAAAAGAATTGCGCTAATATAATTTCGTAGGTGAGCAATCATTAGTTAGGTTTGTATCGCAATATAAAGATTGTTTTTTACTTTTTATTATGGTTTTTCCGTAATTCATCAACTGTTTAATGTAGCCTTGGATAGCGTAATGCACAAGAAATCGATTATATTTGCAGTCTTAAAACGCCCTTAGAAAAAGAGAGATGAAGAATATTCGCAATTTTTGCATTATTGCACATATAGACCACGGAAAAAGTACGCTAGCGGATCGATTATTGGATTCCACAGGTTCTGTTACCGATAGAGAAAAACAAGATCAGTTACTGGATAGTATGGATTTAGAGCGCGAACGTGGTATTACCATAAAGTCGCACGCCATACAGATGGATTATGAGTATAATGGTGAAAAATATGTGTTAAATCTTATCGACACTCCTGGTCACGTGGATTTTTCATACGAAGTATCTCGCTCTATTGCGGCTTGTGAAGGAGCACTTTTAATTGTTGATGCTGCGCAAAGTATTCAGGCTCAAACTATTTCTAATTTGTATTTGGCTTTAGAGAATGATCTGGAAATTATTCCTGTATTGAATAAAATAGATTTACCAAGTGCCAATCCTGAAGAAGTAACTGACGATATCGTTGATCTTTTAGGTTGTGACCCTTCTGAGGTGATTCCTGCCAGTGGAAAAACCGGTCTTGGTGTAGAGGATATTCTTTCTGCTATTATTGAACGGATTCCTGCTCCAAAAGGTAATGTTGATGAGCCTTTACAGGCTTTGATTTTTGATTCTGTTTACAATCCTTTTAGAGGTGTTGAAACCTACTTTAGAGTAATAAACGGCTCAATTAAGAAAGGGCAGCACATTAAATTCATTAACACAGGCAAAAGTTATTACGCCGACGAGGTTGGGACTTTAAAATTAAACCAAGTAAAAAAGCAAGAAATCAAAGCTGGTGATGTTGGGTATCTGATTACAGGAATTAAGGATGCGCGCGAAGTAAAAGTTGGTGACACCATTACGGATTCTAAAGAGCCAACCAAAAACGCCATTTCTGGTTTTGAGGATGTAAAGCCTATGGTTTTCGCTGGTATCTACCCTGTTGATACCGAAGACTACGAAGAGCTTAGGACTTCCATGGAAAAATTGCAGCTTAATGATGCATCTTTGGTTTTTGCCCCAGAAAGTTCGGCTGCTTTAGGCTTTGGTTTCCGTTGTGGCTTCTTGGGAATGCTTCACTTGGAAATCATACAAGAGCGTTTAGAGCGTGAGTTTGATATGACGGTTATTACAACCGTACCAAACGTAAGCTATCATGCATTTACCAATAAAAACCCTGACGAGATTGTCATCGTAAACAACCCTTCTGATTTACCAGAGCCTTCAACATTAAATCGTGTTGAAGAACCGTATATTAAAGCCACAATCATAACAAAATCTGACTTTGTTGGCCCTGTGATGAGCCTTTGTATTGAAAAACGTGGGCAAATTACCAACCAAACCTATTTGACCACAGAGCGTGTTGAGCTAAGTTTTGATATGCCTTTGGCAGAGATTGTTTTTGATTTTTATGATCGATTGAAAACCGTTTCAAAAGGATATGCGTCATTTGACTATGCTCCAATAGGAATGCGAGAATCTAAATTGGTGCGTGTAGATATACTTTTAAATGCCCAAACCGTAGATGCGCTTTCCGCATTGATACATGCCGACAATGCTTATACTATTGGTAAAAAAATAACCGAGAAATTAAAAGAGTTAATTCCTAGACAGCAGTTCGATATTCCTATCCAAGCTGCAATTGGTGCGAAAATCATTGCTCGTGAAACGGTTAAGGCATTACGTAAAGATGTTACTGCTAAATGTTATGGTGGTGATATTTCTCGTAAACGTAAACTCCTTGAAAAGCAGAAAAAAGGTAAAAAACGTATGCGACAAGTGGGTAATGTAGAAATACCTCAACAAGCATTTATGGCGGTTTTAAAGTTAAACGACTAATTCTTAGCCTCTTTTTTAGTATCTTGTTTGGTAGGTTTTTGTCCTATGGAAAACCAGCCAAAAAACATACTCATCTGTGAAGATCATCAAATTGTAATTGATGGTCTTGTTTCTATTTTCAAAAATCAAAAGGATTTCAATGTTTTGGGCTATGTAAAAGATGGCAAAGATGTTCTGTCTAAAGTCCAAAATGATAATCCTGACATCCTACTTCTAGACTTAAACCTTCCCAATAAAAATGGGCTAGATATTCTCAATGAGGTGAAGCTTTACAACTCCGAAATTAAGGTTGTTATACTTACCATGTACAATAAGGAGAGTATTGTAAAAAAAGTAAAACAGTGCGGAGGTGATGGGTTCTTATTAAAAAACTGTTCTTCAGATGATTTGCTTCGAGCTTTAGATAGTGTGAGCGAAAAGAAAACATTCTATGTTGGCAAAGGAGTGAACAACTCCATTGAAGAATCCGATGGTTTCACAGAAAAAATAAAGCTTACCAGAAGGGAAAAAGAAATCATTGCAGAATTGGTAAAAGGATATAATGTTCCACAAATTGCCAAGTCTCTATATATTAGCCCTTTTACTGTTGAGACACATAAAAAAAACATATTTAAAAAACTAAATATTCATAATTCTATTGACTTAATAACCTTTGTAAATGATAATAACATGTTTACATAGGCTGGTTTTAAGTCTTCTGTTTTTGAGTTTTGCGTCTTTTCTCAATTTAGACGCTCAAAATGTAGATACTCTTTTTGTGGGTTCAAATTTTGAAAAAAAGAATATAAAAGCCTATTCAAAAATAAATGGTTCAACATCTATCACTCAACGAAACTTTTTTTATTTCGGTTTTAAAAATGAATACAACACTGTTGTGTTCCACATTAAAAATACAGAAAGCGTTAATAAAGATTTGGTGCTGGAGTTTTCTAATGCGCTGATTAGTGAAATTGTTTTGTTGAAGAAAGACAATGAGAGATTTCAAACGGTTAAAAAAACAGGTATTGATTATCCTATCTCCCAAAAGCCTTTGGAGCATAGGCTTTTTGCGTTCCAAATAAAACTAGATCCCCATGAAGCTGCCACTTATCAAATAAAGTTGAAAAAAGAAGAAGGCAAGCCCTTGGTGACTTCAGTTTATTTAAAAAGTTTTCAGGCTTTTAATAAGCAAAATTCAATTCAGCAAACCGTAATTGGCATCTATTTCGGCATTAGTATTTTGTCTATTCTATTCAGTTTGTTTGTGTTCTTTGTTTTAAGAAAAGGGAGTTATCTTATCTACGCACTTTACATTATTTTTCTTGGTTTGTTTATTAGTTCTTACACGGGTTTGTTTTCACAGTTCTTTCTAGACGCTTCAAGTTTTTTTAACAAATACACACATTATGTGCTGTTTAGTGAAATATCAATGTTATTATTTGTGGTCTTTTCACAAAAAATTCTTGAAGCAAAAACCCACATGCCCAAGTTGAAAAAAGCAATAGACATTCTGTTGATTGTACTTGTCTCTATTAGGCTATTAATACACTTTGTTTTTACAGATATTTTTGAAGCATATATTTCAATATTCATGAACTTATGGTATGCAGTTTTTATAGTAATGGTGGTGCTGGTTGCTATAGAAATTGTACTCTATTTTAAAACTAATTTTAAACGATCCTCTCTTTTTGCGTTTGCTTATTTGTTTATGATAGTGGGTGTATGTGTTACCATTCTTTATCATAGTTATGGTCTTATTAATACTATGATTTACGGATTACCTGTTGTTTTTTATTCCTCATTTTTAGAGATCATTTTCTTAACCTTCACTGTGATTTTTATGGTAAAGGATATTTATGATGAGCGCAATTCACTATCAGAAAAGCTCATAGTTGAAGAAAAGAAAAGCCTAAACGCCTTTATAAAAGGGGAAGACAAAGAACGAAAGCGAATAAGCAAAGAACTACACGACAATATTGGCAGTCAATTGGGTTACCTTAAGCGTTTTGTCTCTGATAAATTTAAAGATGGTGCTGTAAGTGAAGCTATTGATAGCTTATGCAATGACGTAAGAAATCTTTCGCACGACATATCTCCCTCAGATTTAAATTTTATCGGGTTCGAAAATGCTGCTTCAGATTTGTCAAAACGACTATCAGAGCAAACTTCCTTGAATATCGATTTTAACAGTTATAATTTTCCCACACAACTTGATGAAAATGTAGAAACCCAACTATATCGTGTGCTTCAAGAGGCAATCAATAATATTATTAAACACGCTAATGCCAAACAGGTAGATATACAGCTTGTTGGGCATGATGAGTATGCAAGCATTAGTATAGAGGATGATGGAAAAGGCTTTAGTACAAGTAATAGAAATATTGGTCTAGGTCTTAAAAATATGAAATCTAGAATCCAGCAAATTGGCGGAACTCTAGAGATTGACTCAACAATAAACAAAGGCACTTCTATAATTATTACAATTCCTCATTTAAAATCTACCTGAATTCTGGTATTGAGTTTGTTCTTTTTCAAGGTTAGCTTTACGATTCAGAATAATTTGCTATTAATTCAATAATCTCTTGGTAAAAACCATCAAGATGTATGTTTTAAATTGATCACTATTATCTTGAGAGAAGGGGCTCTAAATGATTAGAGCCTCTTCGTTTTTTTTAAATCAAATATACCTGAACTCTGGTATTGCCTTAAAGGGTGTTATACACCTAATTTTACTACTATCAATTTAAAACCATGCATTATGAAAACAAAACTACTTTCGTTTTTGGCATTTTGCTGTGCTATTAACGCTTTTGCACAAACCGATGGGTGGCACCTTTTTACAAAGGCATCTGAAATCACGAAAATTTTACCAGACGATATAAATGTTGATGAACTCCATCTTGCTACCGATATTGGGTATATCAAATACAATACAAGCACAGA
This sequence comes from Winogradskyella ouciana, assembly GCF_965284585.1. NCBI lineage: Bacteria > Pseudomonadati > Bacteroidota > Flavobacteriia > Flavobacteriales > Flavobacteriaceae > Winogradskyella > Winogradskyella ouciana. Next base: position 1,159,321 of record NZ_OZ260095.1, on the reverse strand, counting down.
TATGGTGGTTGATTTTCTAAATCTCACTTCTCAAAATCCAGCCATTGGCAATGTTAAGGATATCGCTTTAGACCCAACTAGTAATGACATAGCTCTTGCATTAAAAGATGGTATTGCTATATATGATGGGTCAGCCGTAACTGTTTATAGTTACGCAACCTCTGACTTAACTATTGGCGAGTCTACAAGTCAATTTATCTCACCAAAGGTGGATTATGCAAAAGATGGATCACTATATATATATAAAGAAGATGCTCTCGGATATCAAAAATTCAACAATGGTAGTTTTGAAACCGAAATGGTCACTTCGTTTAGACCTCAGGACATTGTAGAAAATAGTGATGGTACAAAAGCTTATTTTGCAGGAGACAACAATGGATTGTGGGAATTAGATAAAACTGCAGACACTTGGGCTAATTATACGGCCTCTAATTCTGATTTGTTTCAAAATTTCTTAACCTCGCTATGCTTTGATTCTTCAGATAATCTTTACATAGGCAATTACCAAGGGATTGATAAATTAGATACTAGCGGAAGTTTTACATCTTGCAATGACGGTACACCTATTCCTGTTTTCGACATAAATATTAATCCAATAAACGGTGAGCTGTTGGTTAGAAATTCCCGACTAAACAGTGCAAGCAACTTTGGGTTGAGTATTGTAGATTTTGATTCTTGCTCATGGACAAACTATAGGGAAGACGGTCTTAATTGTTTAAACGAAAATGCGCTGAGTGCTTGTGGTTATGATAGTAATGGTGAAATGTTTGTGGCACCAACTGATTTCTCAGACCCTGGTAAGTTTATACATTTTAATCCTGGTAATTTTTGTATGTCATTAGATATCGATTACATAGGTGTTCCGAGAGCTATAAATACCAACACAATAGGTGACTTTGCTCTTAGACAAAATCCATCTGGTAATATAGATATTGGTGTCATCAGATCAGACAAGGTTCATATGCTTGAGTTTGAGCTTGGTGTTGGAAATAATTATCTAGGCTTTAACACCCTTGATACTACTGAAAACAACTGGAGTATTGTTTCAGACAACGATTATTTTATAACAGAGAATAATACCGGTTGGAATTTTATAGATGGCAATAATGTCATCACAGAATTTGACCATAACATTGCTAATCATTCTGCTTTTATAACTAAAAAAGCAGGTGCTTATCATTCTGATGATGGTATTATTAATTTAATTCATAAAGGTTTTGATGGGTCGTTTAATTATCGTGTTTATAAAACCCAATGTAATACACAATTGGGCAATTGTTCTCCTTCTGAGGAAATTTTCACTAATGATAGAGATATAACACAAGATGTCAGATTTGGTACTGTCTTAGATGTTGTCAATGATGAAGTAATTACAGTTGGTGTAAAAACTGATGCATCTGGTGAGGTGAAACGAGAAAAAAAATCTTGGAGTGATTCATTGAATGACTCTCCACTGACCATTTGGGAAGAAAACCACCCATTATATCCACTATTCGATTGTTTAATAATTGCAGTCTCAGTAGCAATAGGTGATGATGAAGAGTCAGTATTTATTAATGATGAAACAACTCTTCAGTCTCGGTCTGAAGATTCTGGTGGAAATCCGATTATAACGGATGTAACTTTAGATTTAGATGAAGATGGAATGGATGATGAGTTTATGGGTGTTGTAGATGTGGAAATTACTGATGATGAAGCGACCCATATTGTATATGCATTACTAGTCTTTGTTGGAGATCGTACACAACTCAGGGTTAATCAATATCGAGGGATTAACACTGATCCCGAAAGATCCTTCAACTCATTCTCAAATCAGAATAACGAAATACAACAAGCCCAATTTAATAATCCCCCTCCAGATATTTTTATACGCAAAATAAGCATGATTCAGTATAGCGATAGTGAGCTTCTTATAGCATTATTAACAAACTATGGTCTATTGGTTAAGTCCGGAATTGATATTTCCCAATTTACCCTGAGTGATAATGACGTAGAATTAAGTGAAAATGAAACCACTTTATTTCCCAACCCCTCAAAAGACAAGGTATCTTTCTCAAACAAAAACATCCATTCTGTAACAGTTTACGACATTAATGGACGATTAGTTTCAACCGCACAGTCTAATATATTTTCAATAAAGGGTTTAAACGCTGGAATTTATATCGTAAAAGCTCAATTAGAGAATGGCTCAGAAATCATTAAAAAGATCATAAAAAACTAAATACAACCAAAACCCACATATTATGAAAACTAAATTTTCTCTTGTATTAAGTGCGCTTTTAGTGTGTTCTTTAATACAACTTAATGCCCAATCTGACTTATTTAATGACATCAATCTCGAAAAGAAAGAGATAAAAGCAGAAGATTTTACCAATCTCGAAACAGATTATCTTGTTGAAGATTTTAAGTCTTACTTAGAAAACAAACCCGAGCTGAGCAAGGCAATAAATGAGCAAGTCAATCCGGAAGATATTGTGTTTGCAATGCAAATGTTGGCCATTGGAGCTGGTGTAGGGTTTGGTGACGATGAAACCTTATGGTGTTTACAAGCTGCTTATTATTACAGATTAAAGTTGTTTCAGCGTTCTGCGCTTTTTGCTTCTCTCGGTTTAAAATACGATGGCTTAAGCATTGGAGACCGAACACAAAGCTTAGTAGGTTTACAAGTAAGTTTGCTCATGTTTCAAGCCATATCACAGCTTAATGAAATTCGTTTAATTTATGGCTTACTTGGAGGTTATGGGTTTGGTAACGAAAAGTTTGACAGTTTTACAACTGATATTACACGGATTACACTTGCCGTTGTGGTTGGTTTTCAACTGATGCTATCCACAAATTGGTCTTTAGCGCTGCACACCAACCTTGTTGCTCATAATCGTTGGACGTTTAAACCCGAAAGTGGTGGAGAGTTTAAAAATGACTTTACAAATTTCTTGATAAACAAGAACAACATATTTACTCTGTCATTATTATTTAACCTCGGAAAAAATTAACTCTAACCTTTAATCATTCAATACAGGGAGGGGTTTTAGAAAAATCCCTCCCTGTATTTTAATCATCTTCAACCGCAACTTCTTCAACATCAAAAGGCTTTCCTAAATAGACAAGTTTACAACCTTTGCTAATATCTTCAAATTCAATGCTGTCGGAGGATAAAATGTGGAGCTCGTCCTCATTGTCTTTTATAAATAAAGGAATGATATCCTTGTCCTTGTTCGTAATATCAATTAAGCTATCGTAATGTGATTTGTCCTCTATCTCTATCTCTTGAATGGATGGGTATTTTCTTGTGACATCTGTTAAATTATTGTAATCATCGGTATGGGAAAATAGTCCTTCTTTAGGATTGTTTTTTGGGTCGCTCATTTCCTCTGGGGATACCAATCTAAAAGAACCGTTTTCACCGAACTGTTTGCTAAACTTGCTAATTGCATATCGGTTTATGTCAGAGCTTCCTGTCATTGCCATTAAATAACCTACATCATTTAATTCTATGTTATCCAAAAGTGTATCAGAATAAATATTAGTATTAATCGCCTCCAAATCTAATTCTTTAGCTTTTGCAATATTGCTTTGATTACTGTCTATAAGTACTACATGTCTTCCGTTTGATTCGAGGTAATGCCCTAACAAACGAGAAACTTTAGATGCGCCCACAATTAAAATCCCGTCAGATTTAACAAGAAATACACCCACTAATCTTGCAAATAACCTTGCTGTAGTTGCATTCAATAAAACAGTACCTAGAACTATAACAAAAACTAGTGGCGTAATGTATTCTGCTCCCGCAACACCTTTACTTGCTAGTTTTAAACCAAAAAGAGAAGCAATACCAGCCGCAACGATACCACGCGGTCCAACCCAGCTAATAAATAATTTTTCGTTAAGCTTTAGGTTAGAATCATAAGTGCTCAAAAACACTCCAATAGGTCTAATTAAAAATACAATTATCGCAAAAAGAGCTACAGTATTCCAATTATAAATTAGCATTAACTCCTCAAAGTTTATGTTCGCCGCTAATAATATAAATAATATGGAGATTAGTAAAACGCTTAAAGACTCCTTAAAATACAAGATGTCTTTCAAATAAGGAGAGTTTGAATTTCCCATAACCATTCCCATTACGACCACCGCTAAAAGCCCAGATTCGTGAGCAAAGGCATCTGATAATACAAATAATCCAAGAACTACAGCTAAAGTAAAGACGTTCATTAAATAATGTGGTACCCATTTTCGGTTTAAAATAAAATTGAGCGTGTGTGCAAATGTGAATCCGAATGTAAACCCAAATAGAACAATTTTTCCAAACTCAATTAAAGCGGTTTTGGTAAACTCCCCACCTGCATCGACACTAATAAACTCAAATACTAATACAGCAACCAAAGCTCCTATAGGATCTATTAATATACCTTCCCACTTTAAAACAGCAGAAACATCCTTTTTTAAGGGGATATTCCTTAAAATTGGGGTAATAACCGTTGGGCCAGTGACAATTATCAATGCCGCAAATAAAAATGCCATTTTCCAGCTTAAATTAAAAATATAGTAAGCAGCTATAGCTCCCCCAAAAAATGTAACTAAAGATCCAATGGTAATAAGTTTGGTAATGACGGGGCCTACATTTTTAATTTCGCCTTTCTTTAAGGTTAACCCTCCTTCAAAGAGAATAATACCAATAGCAAGCGACACAAAATAAAAAAGACTTTCTCCGGGAAAAAGACCTCTGCCCATTATCGGTTCCCCTTCTTCATTTAAGACAGGGTTTCCATAATTATCTAATTGTGGTTCAATCCAGATTGGATCAATTAATTTTGTAACTCCGTCTGAACTAAAAAACTCTGCGGCTATTGGGCCAACTAACAACCCAATTAATATCAAAGGTAATATTGCTGGTATTTTAAACTTCCAAGCTACCCATTGTGCGAGTATGCCTAGTATGATGATTCCTGCTAACTCTAACATAAATTTACTTTTTGGTGAAAATACTAAATAAATATAATTTGAAAGGCTTTTTCAATTTATCACCAATAACTCAGAATGGAAAGAAATAAGGAATTACAAAAGAGGCTGCCAACCAAATCAACAAGTTTAATGGCGTTCCCATTTTTAAAAAATCATTAAACTTATAATTTCCAGGGGCATAGACCATAGTGTTGGTTGGATAACTCATTGGTGTCATAAATGTTAATGAGCAAGCAAACATTACAGCAACCAAAAATGGTCGTTCACTCACTTGCATTACCTGTGATAGACTTATAACAATGGGAGTCATTAGTGCGGCTGTAGCCTTACTAGAAATAAGATTGGTAGAAATAAATGTAGCAAGATAGATTAGACTTAGTGTTATTTGCGCACTATACTGACCCAGACTTTCTTGAATAAAATTCGCAATAAGTTCAGCACCTCCTGTTTTTTCCAATGCCGTACCCATGGACAAAACACCAGCCATCATAAAAATCACTTTCCACTCCACTGCCTTATAGGCATCAATGGGTTTGAGTATGCCCAAAACCACCATTAACAATGCTCCAACCATAGCGCTTATCAATATGGACGTGAGGTTTAGTGAAGCTGCTAAGACTACTCCAACACCTATTAGAACCGCTGGTATTGCCTTTTTAAGGTTTGTTTTCTTTTTTGCGTATTCCGAAAGTTTTACAACAAGGTTTTGCGATTCGAGATTATTGATATCTTCAGCTTGTCCCAAAATAATGAGCATATCACCTTCTTTCAGCATTACGCGTGTCAGCTTATCGTAAATTTCATCACCACGCTGTCGTATAGCAATTACCGATGAGTTGTACTGTCTTCTAAAATTAGATTCTTTTAATGTGCTGTTTGATAAACCAGACCCATAGGGAATGATGACTTCATAAAGGTTAAAAGACTTGTATTTATCCTCGGCTTTTTTCATACGTTTATTGCCTTTAATACTGTAGCCCTCAAAATCTAAAAGCCTGCTGAGCGTCTGTGGTGGTGCCAAAATTTTAAGTATGTCACCTTCCATAATTCTTGTGTCGAGTCCAAAAGTATGCTTCAGTACACCATTTCTTAGAATGGAAAGGATGTTTACATTAAAATCCTTAACCAATTGCGAATTACCTAAGGATTTATTAATGTCTTCACAATTGTCTTCAACATACAATTCTGTAATATAAGTTTCGGCTTTTTTGGTAAATTCATCATCCGCACCTCTGTTTTTTGGTAACAAAATTGGCCCAATTATAAACATATACACAAAGCCTACAATAAGTAAACAAAAAGCCGCTCCACTAAACTCAAACATCCCAAACTCTTCAACTCCGTACTTTTTTGCGTAGCTGCTAACCAAAATATTTGTTGATGTACCTATTAGTGTACAGGTTCCGCCAAATAGTGCGGCAAAAGAAATTGGCATCAATAATCGGCTTGGGGCAATCTTGGTTTCCCTACAGACCGTTAATGCAATAGGCAGTAGTAAAGCTACTACTGCGGTATCGTTAATAAATGCAGAACATAATCCTGAAATGGTACAAAATACAATTAGAGCTATACTGTAATGGATCTTTGCCAGTTTAATAATCCTATGGCTTAAACCATCTAAAATACCTGAACTAAAAACACCACCACTAACTACAAAGATGCAACCAAGGGTTATTGTAGCCGGATGATTAAACCCAGAAAAACCCTCTTCAGGATTCAAAACCCCAGAGACAATAAACATGGCCATTATTAATATTGAAGTAGTGTCAATAGAAAAGTAATCCCTAACAAATAGGAATACGCCAACAACAATAATGGCAAACGTGATGATTAATTCTACACTCAATATGTCTTAAATTTTAGTCGTTCTCCTCTTCTATCTCTTCTGATTTATAATAAAGGCGTTTTAAACTCTTTTTCAAAAGTGTAAACCTATATATACCAATGATAAAAAAGATAAGGCTAAAGACCAGTGACAATATGGCCAAATATTTAAAATTCGGGAACTCTTTAAGTTGAAAAAAAGCTATGCCACCAAGGAGCAAGTATAATGAAGATCTTATGTAGGACAATAGTGTGCGTTCATTCGCTAAACGTGTGCGCTCTATTGCCAAATAATCTCTAAGAATAACCTGTTGGTCTGGTTCAAAATCTCTACCGAACCTTAACAGTTTCATCTTTTTTATCTTAACAGGGGATTTCACTTTTGGCTTCATCATTATACGTTTTGCATTATATAAATGTAATTAATTTTAATGCGAATGAAAATGCAATTAGCCTCAAAAATGTTAAAAAACAATCAATTATTTGCGTCTAAACCTTTTAGTATTGGTGCTTTTAGTAATTTGCACTTCACTAAAAATTGACTTTTTAATGCAACTATACCCTATTAATGCAGGTAACTTTAAGCTTGATGGTGGTGCTATGTTTGGTGTGGTTCCAAAATCGTTGTGGACCAGAACAAACCCTGCGGACACCAATAATATGATAGATATTGCGGCACGTTGTTTGCTTATTGAAGATGGAAATCGATTGATTTTAATTGATACTGGCATGGGCAATAAACAAAGTGACAAATTTTATGGTTATTATTTCCTTTGGGGAGATGATAGTATTGATAAGTCTTTAGGTAAATATGGTTTCCATAGGGATGATGTTACCGATGTGTTTATGACGCATTTACATTTTGACCACTGTGGCGGTAGTATACAATGGAACAAGGACAAAACAGGTTACAAACCGGCTTTTAAAAATGCGCACTTTTGGAGCAATGCTGACCATTGGCAATGGGCAACAGAACCCAACCAGAGGGAAAAAGCATCTTTTTTAAGAGAAAATATTTTGCCAATGGAAGAAAGTGGGCAATTAAAATTTACCTCAATCCCTAATCATCATATCTTGCAGAATTCTGAGCTCGGTTTTGATATATTTTACGCCAATGGCCATACCGACAAGCAAATGATTCCAATGATTAACTATAAAGGAAAAACCATTTGTTTTATGGCAGATTTGGTTCCAACCGTTGGTCACATACCCTTACCATTTGTAATGGGTTATGACACCAGACCCTTGCTGACTTTAGACGAAAAAGAATTATTCTTGAATATGGCAGCAGACCAAAATTTTTATCTATTTTTAGAGCACGATGCTCACAACGAAATCATTACCGTAAAGCACTCAGAAAAAGGGGTGCGACTCAATGAAACTTTTACTTGCAACGAATTATTTTAAATAAACTAATATATAAACACAAATGAAATTTAATTACAGACCTATTTTATATTTAGGTATAGCAGCAACGCTTATGGTGGGTTGTGGAGGAACAGCTGATATTCTCTCAACTCCCGTTGAAAATATTGATACATCTCCTCTAAAAGTTACTGAACTTACAGAAGCTGAAAAGAAAAACTGGGGACATTTAGATCTTGTAAGAGATACCATTCCGGGAATGGCAGTTGATAGAGCTTATGAAGAAATAATAAAAGGTAAGAAAGGTAAGAAAGTGATTGTTGCCGTTATTGATTCTGGTATTGATATTGACCATGAAGATTTGGATGATGTTATTTGGACGAATGAGGATGAAATCCCAAATAATGGTAAAGACGATGACAACAATGGCTATGTAGATGATATCCATGGTTGGAATTTTCTTGGTGATGCTTATAATGAACAATTGGAATATGTTAGAATTTTAGCGAGCGGAAATACATCACATCCACGTTATGAAGAAGCTAAAACCACCTATGAGTCTGAATACCAAACTTGGACAGGCAGAAAAACACAGTACGATCAAATTGCACAAGCTGTTAATAATGCTCATGAAACTTTAGCAAAACATCTTAATAAAGAAGATTACACTATGGAAGAGGTCAATGCTATTTCTTCTGAAGAACAAGACGTACAACAAGCGAAACAAATAGCACAAAATATAAACGCCAACGGTTTAACCTTACAACAAGCTCAAAAGGAATTAAAAGGTATTCAAGAGCAGGTTAATGAGCGTTTAAACTATAATCTAAACAAAGATTTTAAAGGCCGAACCACGAATGATGATATCAACGATTTATCTGATATTGGCTACGGTAACAGTAATGTAAAGCCAGTAAAAAAATCAGAGTCTCACGGTACGCATGTAGCAGGCATAATTGCTGCAGAACGAAACAATGGGAAGGGTGCCAACGGTGTAGCAAACAATGTAGAGATAATGGCTTTAAGAACCGTGCCTAACGGAGATGAGTACGACAAGGATGTTGCTCTTGCCATCCGTTATGCGGTTGACAATGGCGCAAAAGTCATTAATGGTAGTTTTGGAAAGTCATTTTCACCACATGCAGACTGGGTAAGAGAAGCCATTAAATATGCCTCTGATAACGATGTGGTGTTTGTACATGCTGCTGGTAATGACAGTAAGGATGTAGATGTTGAGCCTAATTTCCCAGATGATAACGTTGACTATGTCGAGGTTTCAGATACTTACATCAGAGTGGGCTCATTGACTGAAAAATATGGTTCTAAATTGGTTTCGGGCTTTTCAAACTATGGTAAGAAGAACGTGGATGTTTTTGCTCCAGGTTCTGCAATTTACTCTACAATGCCAGAAAACGAATACGACTTTAACGGAGGAACTTCAATGGCTGCACCAGGTGTAGCTGGCATTGCTGCCTTAATCCGTTCTCAATATCCAAATTTAACAGCCGCACAAGTTAAGCAAGTGATTTTAGATTCTGGCTTGCCATTAACGACAAAGGTTGTGGTCGGTGGAGATGCTTCAAACGTGAAGCCATTTGTTGAGCTGTCTTCATCTGGAAAAATAGCCAATGCTTACAACGCATTAATAATGGCTTCAAAAATTAAATAGCCATTAAAACACATTTAATTAAACCCAAAATTATATGAAAAAATTTCTTTTAAGCCTTTCTTGTATCGCTCTTGTATTCTCTTGTAGAGCAACAGAAAAGCCTAGTCAGAGTAATAATAGCCCTATTGCTAAACCTAAAACAGAATACTGGCAACAGCATGTAGATTACCAAATGGAAATCGATATGGATGTCAATACCTTTCAATATAAAGGAAAACAGAAGTTGGTTTATACCAATAATTCACCAGATGTATTAAACCGAGTGTATTATCACTTGTATTTTAATGCCTTTCAGCCTGGAAGCGAAATGGACGTACGCTCTAGAACTATTGCAGATGCCGACCCAAGAGTTGGAGATCGCATCAGTAAACTTCAACCAAATGAAATTGGTTATATAAAAGTTAGTTCTTTAAAACAAAACGGTACGACAATTACCCACGAAACTGTTGGCACGGTATTAGAGGTGAAGTTGGCTCAGCCTATTCAACCGGGTGAAAAAGTGACTTTTGATATGGATTTTGATGCTCAAGTCCCTGTTCAAATTCGTCGTTCTGGTAGAAACAACAAAGAGGGCGTTGCGCTTTCCATGACGCAATGGTACCCGAAATTAGCAGAATACGATGACGAAGGTTGGCATGCAGATCCATACATCGGAAGAGAATTCCATGGTGTTTGGGGAGATTTTGATGTGAAATTGACTATCGACAAAGATTATGTTGTTGGCGGTACGGGTTATCTGAAAAATGAAACCAAAGCTAAAGGTGGTAAAAAAACCTTGCATTTTGAAGCTCCAAAAGTTCATGATTTTACTTGGGCTGCAGATCCAGATTTTATCCATGATACTTATGAAATGCCAAATGGTCCTAAACTGCATTTCTACTACAAAAAAGATCTAGAGCCTAAGTATCTTGAAAATTGGAAGAAACTACAGCCAGACACGGCAAAATTAATGGATTTCTTTAGTGAAAATATTGGTGAATATCCTTACGACCAATATTCTGTTATACAAGGCGGAGATGGTGGTATGGAGTACGCCATGTGTACATTGATTACCGGTCAGCGAAGTTATGGAAGTTTACTCGGTGTTACAGCCCATGAGTTGGCTCATACATGGTTTCAATTCTTATTAGCTACTAACGAAGCAAAGCACGAGTGGATGGATGAAGGCTTTACAAGCTATATTTCTAATCTTGCTGAAAATGAACTGAATGAAACCAAAAAAGATAATCCACAAGCTGGCTCTTATCGAAACTACATAGGATTAGCAAATTCGGGCTATGAACAACCATTGACTACACATGCCGATAGATATGCTTACAATCAAGTTTACGGAGCTGCTGCATATAGCAAGGGAGCTGTATTTATGGCACAACTTGGCTATGTTATTGGTGAAGACAATCTTAAGAAAACCATTAAAAAGTATTATGATGATTTTGCCTTTAAACATCCAAAACCAATGGATTTTATAAGAACAGCAGAACGTGTAACTGATTTTGAATTGGATTGGTACTTAATAGATTTTGGCCAAACCACCAATACTATTGATTATGCTGTAAAAGCGGTTGAGGGCAAATCCATTACTTTAGAACGTATCGGATTAATGCCAATGCCTATTGATTTGTCCGTAACCTATACAGACGGTTCAACTGAAGAGTTTTATATTCCGTTACAAATGATGCGCGGAGAAAAGCCAACATCAGCAACTACAATAGAAGATTGGGCTTGGGCAATGCCCACCTACACTTTTGAAGCAAATAAAGCTGTTAAATCTGTTGAAATTGATTCTTCTCAGATGATGGCAGATGTAAAACGAGAAAATAATTCACTTACTTTGGAGTAAGCAATTATTCAAATAGATTATGAAAACCATGTCTAATCGGCATGGTTTTCTATTTTTGTTACGATGCGATTTCAATATTCTAAAAAAGATAAGCTAAAAAGTAAAAAACTCATTGAGCATTTGTTTAATGAGGGCAAATCTGTTACGGTTTATCCTCTACGTCTTATTTACCTTAAAACAGATTATGAAGATGGTAGCACGCTCAAAACTGGTGTTTCAGTAAGTAAGCGCCTCCATAAAACTGCAGTGGCCAGAAACAGAATAAAACGTTTACTAAGAGAAGCTTATAGGCTGAATAAACCCTTATACTTTAACAATAGTTCAACATCTTATGCGTTTATGATTTTGTACCTTAGCAAGGATGGAACAACTTTTGATAAACTCAATGAAAAGATGCAACTCTTGTTTAAGAAATTCTTAGATAAAACTAATGATTAAAAGCTCTATGAAATATTTCGCCATTTGTGTGTTTTTCCTTTTTTCATTGTCATGTACAAACAAGGATCAAGTTGAAAACTCAGGAGTCCTGGGGCTTTTAAATGCTGGCTCAGGAACCCCTGAATATTTTGAATTTAGCAATGAAGCAGTAAATTTAAATTATAAAACCTATGGTGACGCCAAGTCTAGTCAAGACCAAAAACTAATTAAAGAATCTTATCTGGTTTTTGAGACGGGTGATATTGATAAGTCTTACTCTAATATTGTCGCTGTTATAAAAAAATATAATGGATATATTCAAGACGATTCTGCAGAAAAAGATTATTATAGAATCATTAGGCGATTAACTGTAAGAATTCCAACAGCTAATTTTCAAAATACAATTGATGATGTTAGTAAAAATGTAGAATATTTCGACACTAAACAAACTACGTTAAGAGACGTAACCGAAGAATTTATTGATCTTGAAGCGCGTCTGAAAGCTAAAAAAGAATTAGAAAAAAGATATTTAGAGCTGTTAAAAAAAGCTAAGAATGTTCAAGAGCTTCTAGAAGTTGAAAAAGAACTATCTCATATCAGAGAGGAAATTGAAGCTAAACAAGGGAGACTAAAGTATCTTGAAAACAAAGTTTCATTGAGCTCTATAAATATTGAGTTTTATAAAACCAATTCTGAATCTAAAGTCACAAAATCCTACGGTTCAAAAATGTGGAATGCAATTGTTTCTGGTTTTGATGGTTTGTCCACATTTTTTCTAGGAATTTTATACATATGGCCTTTTATAATTATTTTAATTATAGTGTTTTTTATAATAAAGCGATGGCTTAAAAAAAGAAAAAAAAATGAAGCGAATTCTAAAAAATAAAATCATAATTCCTGCTCTAGCTGTAGTTATTTTCTTTAGCACCACAGCATTTAAAAACGATTTCTTTGAAATAGCAAAGCAAATTGAAATCTTCACCACAATGTTTAAGGAGCTCAACATGAACTATGTTGACGAGACCAATCCTGGCGAGTTAATGGACACGGCTATTAAAAGCATGTTAGACGATTTAGATCCTTACACGCAGTTTTATAATGAGCAAGATGTTGAGGCTTCACGAATAAACAATGCTGGAGATTATACTGGTATTGGTGCCAAAGTATTGACCCTAAAAGATAAATTGGTTATAGTTGAGCCTTATAAAAACTATGCTGCAGATAAAGCCGGACTAAAAGCAGGTGATGAAATCATTAAAGTAGATAATGTTGTCGTAGCCGATTTTAAGGATGATGCCGCAAACCTGCTTCAAGGTGCAGCAGGTACTGAAGTTACCGTAACCTACAAACGACAGGGTAAAACCAATACGGTAAAAATAATTAGAGAATCACTTGAAATAAAAGCGGTTCCGCATTACTCAATGATTGATGATAAAACGGGTTACATTGTATTGAGAAAGTTTAATCAAAAAGCTTCAGCGGAAACACTTGGTGCGTTAAGAGCATTAAAAAATCAAGGAGCTACACAACTTATTTTAGACTTAAGAGGTAATCCAGGTGGTTTGTTGCACGAAGCGGTAAATGTCACTAACATTTTTGTGCCTAAAGATCAGTTAGTGGTGACCACCAAATCTAAAGTTAAAAAATATAACAAAACCTATTATACAAAAAGAGATGCTGTTGATACTGAAATTCCATTAGTGGTCTTAATAGATGGTAGCAGTGCTTCTGCCAGTGAAATTGTTTCTGGTGCCCTGCAAGATATGGATAGGGCAGTAGTGGTAGGTGCACGTAGCTTTGGTAAAGGGCTGGTTCAACGCCCTAAACCTTTGACCTACGGAACACAAATGAAAATTACCATATCGCGATATTATACACCTTCTGGTCGTTGTATACAAGCTTTAGATTATTGGAATAGAGACGAGAACGGAAAAGCAACTCGTGTTAAAAAAGAAAATTACAATGCCTTTAAAACTCGCAACGGGCGCGATGTTTTTGATGGTGGCGGAGTACAGCCAGATGTTGAAATAGAGCTTTCTAAATTTACGCCAATAACCAAAGCGATTTTAAACGAAAATTTAGTCTTTAATTTTGCGACGCAATATTATTACGATAATAAGGTAGAGGATTTAAGCGCCTTTAAGTTATCTGATTCAGATTTCAATGCCTTTAAGGGGTATTTAAAAACCACTGGTTTTAATTTTGAAACCAAAACAGAAAAAGCTTTGGAAGATGCGATATCTGTTGCTAATGAAGAAGAATTGAGTGGTGTTATAAACTCAGAAATAGATGATTTAAACAATGCTTTAAACGCTTATAAAACGAATGCTATTAATGCTAATAAGCCTCAATTAAAATCGTTGTTAACTGATGAAATTATTAAACGCTATTTCTATAGTGAAGGTTTGTATCAATATTATATCGCAAATAACCCTGAGATAAATAAAGCGGTTTCTATATTGAATGATACCAAGCAGTATACTAGCATTTTAGGTAAGTAAGAGCGCTCTATAAAAGCGTTTAAGAAAAAAATATCTATATTTAACACTAAGGAAATTTTCAATTAGTAAGAAAATTCTAGAAAAAATGAAGTCCCTACTCGTTTTTATATGCCTATCCATTCAGTTTGCTTTTGCTCAAAAGGAGATTAAGCATCAGGTATATTTTTTAACGGATAAATACGAAATTCCTGAGACTGAAGAAAGTCGACTCCTCTTGTTTTTATCGGAAATTGAAAACATGGATATTCAGAAAATATCCATATACGGTTTTTGTGATGATAGAGGTAGTGATTCTTATAACATGGTGTTGTCTCAACAGCGCGCAGATGCTATAAAAGAAGTGTTTTCTAACAATGAGTTTGATGAGTCCGTAATTACAAATGTGGATGGTAAGGGTGAAATCCTTCTCAATGTTGTAAATGATAAGGATCTTTATAAAATTCGTGGACTTAACAGAAAGGTTGAAATTATAGTGCAACCATATGATCCTCCTCGTGAAAAGGTAGAACAACCAAAAAAAGAAACTACTGAAGAACTACTAAGCGGTGAACTCAAAGAAGGTGATAAAATTCAACTAGAAAATATTTTATTCCGTACGGGTTATAGTTATCTTACCAAGGAGTCAAAGGCTAAATTAGACGAAATCGCTAAAATTTTAGTAAAGCGAACAGATATTTATTTCAATATTGAAGGCCATGTATGTTGTACCCACGGTGCACGAGATGCTATTGACCGAAAAACCAAAAAACGTAATTTATCCTTAGCAAGAGCTAAGACAGTTTACGATTATTTAGCAGAAAAAGGTGTAAAGCGCTATCGCATGAAGTTTGTTGGTCAACGAAGAAAATTTCCGCTTGGTGGTGAGCCGGAATTAGATAGACGTGTAGAAATCGTTGTGACGCGTGTTATTAAACCCAAAACTTCTAACTAAGAAGATTTAATCATGTTTATATGCGGAATGCCATCTTCTAGGTACTCCTCTCCCACTTCCCTAAAATTTAGATTGTTATAAAATCGCTTTAAATATATTTGGGCAGAAATTCTAATTTTAGATTCGTCGTAATAGTCTTTAATTGCTTGTATTGAAGCAGTCATTATATCATAACCATACTTATATTGCCGAGCATTTTCTTTCACCACTACTCTACCTATACTGGCTTCATCGAAATAATCACCTGGTTTAAAAATACGTGTATAGGCCACTAATTTTCTATCTCTATAGCCTAATATATGTAGCGCTTTCTGATCTTTACCATCAATATCTTGATAGACACAATCTTGCTCTACCACAAACACTTCACTACGTAATTGAAGTAGGTCATAGAGTTCTTCAGTGTTTAATTCTTGAAATGTTTTTGTCTTTATTTCTAGCATAATTGTTTTTCAGCCTGATAAAATTAATTAGTCTTGTACAATTACATCCTTGGCATCACATTTTCCAAATTCTGGTTGAATATTAATATGATTAATTTCGTACTTGTGATAGACCAGTTCTTCAATTTCATCTAAAATGGTGTCAAATTCAGATAAGGTAATATTCTTATTAAAATCTATATGAGCCTCGAGATGAATTTCTTCTTCATTCAATTGCCAGATATGTACATGATGAACATTTTTAATTGTATCTATGGTTTGAATATCTTTAACGATAGCATCAACAGAAGTAGACTCTGGCGTAAACAACATTAGGACTCTAAATGAGTCTTTTAATAAGTTCCATCCCATAACAATAAGATAAATGGATATAGCAAAGGTTAACACACTGTCTATCCACCAAATCTGATAAAACTTCATTAACAATCCACCCACTAAAACTGCAACGCTTGCCATCATATCGGTTAAAAGATGAAGGTAGGCGCTTTTCATATTCATGTTATCGCCTGCATTCTTTTTTAGCAATAAGACGCTAAATCCATTACCTAAAATAGCGATAACAGAAAGCCAAATCACAAGGTTAGATTCTATTTGCTGTGGATTTTTAAAACGCTCAACAGCTTCAAATATTAAAAGTATAGCTATAATAATAAGTGTAGCCGCATTAATGAAAGCCGCTAGGATTTCCGCACGTTTATATCCAAAAGTCCGTTTTAGTGAGGCTTTTTGTCTAACTAGTTTATTCGCAATTAAACTTATAATCAAAGAGACAACATCACTTAAATTATGGAGCGCATCACTAAGCAAGGCCAAACTACCTGAAATTAAACCACCTACAACCTGAGCGACTGTAATAACAATATTGAGAAGTATGGAAATAAACAGATTACGACCATTTAGATCGTGGTTATGGGAATGTTTATGAGCGTGCGAGTGACCCATTTAACAGGATAACGGAATCTTATCCACACGTTTTTGGTGACGACCACCTTCAAACTCAGTATTTAAAAAAGTATCTACCATTTTAATAGCTTGTGGAACAGATGTAAAACGTGCTGGAATACATATAATATTAGCATTATTATGTTGTCTAGTTAATTCTGTGATTTCTTTTGTCCAACACACACCAGCTCGTACGTTTTGATATTTATTTGCCGTCATAGCAACACCATTAGCACTACCACAAATTAAAATTCCAAAATCTACTTTTTTATCGTTAACATCCTTAGCTACAGGATGAACAAAATCTGGATAATCTACACTATCCGTAGAATCGGTACCGTAGTTGGTAACGACATATTCTTTAGATTTTAAGTATTTTAAAATTTCTAGCTTGTATTCTGGACCTGCATGGTCGTTTCCTATTGAGATATTCATATTTTTTATGTCATTGCGAGCGAAGTGCGGCAATCTCATCAATTATGGAGATTAATTTCTTAGCTCTGGATTACTAATCTTATCTTTCAACAAAGTTACAAATAATAAAAACTGGTTAATAGTAATACTCATTACTTGTTAATAACTGTTCACAAGTCTTGAAAACAAAAATTAGGATTATTCATTTAATTTTTCAAACCAAAATAGCATTTATATAACCTAATTTTTTAATCCTTTTTTTGGAGTGAATTTATAAACAGCTATTTTATTGAAATGAACATATTTTTACTCAAAACATATCATTCTATTCTATTAACATTGCTTATTAACAGTTGTTGATAGCTTTTTTATTTCGCTTAAAAATGAAGCTTTTACATGTAAATTTAGTGTTAACTAAACCGTAATAAATTGTAAACTACAACAAATCAAAATAAAACCTAAAAAAGTTATACTAACTATTAACAGACTATAATAACCATCATTTTATTTTTTAAATTTTAAAAGAAAAATGATGATATGTATATATATGTTGATAAGTGATTTTTTATTAATTTAACCTTTACTAAACACTATTAAAATTTAATAGTGTAGCTTTGCACTAAACTTAATATCTTCACTTCCACCTATATTGAGTTTTAAATGAAGAATTCCTAACACTTTTAGGAAACGAATATGATTACAAATTAAATGACAAGACAGAAAAAAAGGAAATCTAAAAAGAACAAGATTCCTAACCTTACAAATACCATCTTAGGTATTTTAAAAAAAGATAAAAACAAAACTTTTAATTACAAGCAAATTGCATCTATACTTAGTGTTAACGATGCTAGTAGCCGTAACCAAATCATTAAAACCTTAGCTAAACTTACTTCTAAACAAGAAATAGAACAAGTCGATAGAGGTAAATACAAAGCCATTGTAAACACAGAATATCATACAGGTATTCTAGACCTTTCTTCAAAAGGTAATGGCTACATCATCAGTGATGATTTTGAGGAGGACGTATTTATAGCATCCAATAATATCAATAGAGCTTTGGATGGTGACGAAGTAGAATTTTACGCCTACAGAAGAAAACGAAGAGGAAAACAAGAAGGTGAAATCACCAACATAATTAAGCGTGCGAGAAGTGAATATGTAGGTACTATTCAGATTCACGAAAAAAAGAATTTTGCCTTTGTCGTAGCTGATAGCGTTAAGATGTACACTGATATTTTTGTACCCATCAATAAAACCAAAAAAGCTGAGGATGGAGACAAAGTTTTGGTATCCATAGAAGAGTGGCCAGAAAAGGCAGATTCACCAAATGGTAAAGTATTGGAAGTTCTTGGTAAACCAGGTGAACACGGTACGGAAATTCATTCCATTTTAGCAGAGTATGGCTTGCCTCACGAGTTTCCTCACGAGGTAGAAAACTATGCTAATTCCATAGACTTAAATATTACAGCTGAAGAAATTGCCAAGCGACGCGATATGCGTAAGGATTTAACCTTTACCATAGATCCTAAGGATGCAAAAGACTTTGATGATGCCCTATCCTTTAAAGTTTTAGAAAATGGCTTATACGAGATAGGAATACATATTGCAGACGTTTCACACTATCTAGAACCAGGAACGGTTTTAGATGATGAAGCTTACGAGCGTGCCACCTCTATTTATTTAGTAGATCGTGTGGTGCCGATGTTACCGGAAATTTTATCTAACGGAGCCTGTTCATTACGTCCGCATGAAGAAAAATACACCTTCTCTGCAGTCTTTAAAATGAACAATAAATGTGAGATTAAAGACCAATGGTTTGGTAGAACAGTGACCTATTCCGATGCACGTTTTGCCTACGAAGAAGCACAGGCTATCATAGAAAATAATCCAAAAGTCACGCTGAGTGCAGTTGAAGCGTCTCAATTAAATACAACCATTCCAGAAGAAGTTTCATTAACAGGTAAACAATACAACACTAAACCAGAGATTGCCGAAGCTGTTTTGGTTTTAGATAGATTGGCTAAAAAAATGCGTTCGCAACGAATGCGATCGGGAGCGATTTCTTTTGATAAGGTTGAAGTGAAATTCAATTTAGACGAAGAAGCCAACCCAACGGGAGTATTCTTTAAAACCAGTAAAGAAGCCAACAAACTGATTGAAGAATTTATGCTATTGGCTAATAAAAAAGTAGCAGAATTTATAGGTAAGCAGAATCCAAAGAAAACCTTTGTGTATAGAGTACATGACGAGCCAGATGAAGCTAAATTAGCACAACTACAAACTGTGGTAAGCCGTTTTGGACACAAACTCACGTTTAAGGATCGTAATAGCATTGCCTCATCATTAAACAAACTATTAACAGATGTTGTAGGTAAGAAAGAGCAAAATTTGGTTGATACCTTAACCATCCGTACTATGTCTAAGGCTGAATATACGACGCAAAATATAGGACATTACGGACTAGCGTTTGATTATTACAGTCACTTTACTTCACCTATTCGTCGTTACCCAGATGTAATGGCACATCGCTTGTTACAGCATTATTTAGATGGTGGTAAATCAGCCAACGAAGAGATTTACGAAGAAAAGTGTAAACATTCCAGTAACATGGAATATTTAGCCACTAAAGCAGAGCGCGATTCAATTAAGTACATGCAGATACGCTTTATGCAAGATCACCAAGACGAAGAGTTTTTAGGAGTGATATCTGGTGTTACAGATTGGGGAATTTATGTTGAAATTATCTCCAACAAATGTGAAGGAATGGTAAGTGTTAGAGACATGAAGGATGATCATTATTATTTTGATCAAGATCAATATGCTATGGTTGGTCGTAAAACACAGAATATATATCAATTAGGTGACGAAATCATCGTAAAGGTTAAAAATACCGACTTGGTAAAAAAACATTTGGATTTTTATTTGGTAGGAAAACCTGAATAAAACCTAAATTTGTCATGCTGAACTGTCATACTGAGCTTGTCGAAGTATTGTTTCAGTATCTTGTATGTTGTGGTGCAACGATTTATATTTGACATAGACATATAAATAAACTTATCGTATGATTCTAACCACAACAAATTCCATAGAAGGTTTTAAAATAATGGATTATTTAGGCATTGTCACTGGTGTTGCTATGAATGAAGAGAAATTGGCAATGGGCTTTAGTGTCTCTAAATACTATAAGACAATTCAAGATAGTGTAGATAAAACCAAAGAAAAAGCATTTCAGAGTCTTCAGGAAAATGCAAAACAATTAAATGCCAATGCCATCGTTGGTATTAAAGTAGAAATTGAATTAACTACAAGTAACTATGCAATGGTTTCCGTGACAGGAACCGCAGTAAAAGTGGCAACATAAATTATTAAAATCAAATGAAAAATATCATTCTTACCCTTGCTCTTTTATTTAGCTGTTCTATTACTGCTCAAGATACTATTGAGAAGACAGTTGGTGAATTTAATACCGTAAAAGTTTACGACCTAATTAATCTAAAGATGAAAAAATCTGATGAGAACAAAGTTGTTATTTCTGGTAAAAACCGTAAAGATGTTCAGGTTTTGAACAATAACGGTAAGCTAAAAATAAGAATGAAGCTAGAAGAGAGTTATGACGGAAATGACACAGTCGTTATTCTTTATTACACTTCCGTAGATGTTATCGATGCAAATGAAGGAGCAAAAGTTACCGTAGATCAAACCTTAGAACAATATGAGATTGACCTAAAAGCACAAGAAGGAGCGGAAATCACAGCAGATATAAAAACAACTTATGCAAATATTAGAGCTGTAACTGGTGCGGTAATTAATACAACAGGAAGCTCTAAAAATCAGGATATATCTATTTATACAGGCGGAGTTTTTAATGCAAAAGAATTAAAAACGGAGCAAACGGAAGTAAGCATCAATGCTGGTGGTGAAGCTTATATCAATGCATCTGAGTATGTGGATGTAAGGATAAAAGCTGGCGGAAATGTCTTTATCTATGGTAATCCAAAACTCATAGACGAAAAGACAGTTCTTGGTGGCAAAGTAAAGCGTATGTAAATTCCTATTACTTTTTGTTACTTTTGTGTAAACCGCAAGTTTACATGTTAGATGACATCTTAACAGCCATTCCCTTTGGGATTATTTTAGCCTTTACCATAGGTCCAGTATTCTTTGTGCTCTTAGAAACAAGTGCTACAAAAGGATTTACAAGAGCTGTGGTTTTTGATCTTGGTGTTATTCTAGCGGATATAGTCTTTATACTTGTTATTTTTAAAAGCACTGATACGCTACTAGACAAAATTAAAGACGACCCTAATTTATTGGTGTTTGGAGGTGTTCTTCTAGTAATTTATGGAGTCATAAGTTTTATAAAAACGTCAAAATCTTTTCGTTCCATAGTAAGGGAGCACCATCGCATAGAATTACCAAAAAACGACTACGGAAAGCTGTTTGTTAAAGGATTTTTACTCAACTTTATTAATATTGGAGTGCTTTTGGGCTGGTTAGGCTTCATTGTTATCGGTACATCAATAACAGAATCTTCAAACGGTGTAGCAATCTTTATTACCACCATGCTGATATCCTATTTTTTATGTGATCTCTTTAAAATAGCTATGGCAAAACGCCTTAGAAGTAAATTGACACCTAGACTTATTTTTAAGACAAAGAAAATTGTGGCTTTGGTTATTTTAGGGTTTGGAATTCTACTTTTATCTCAGGGATTGTTCCCAGATTTATATGAAAAAGGTAAGGAACAGATTGATAGGGTAAACCCAATAAAAAACGAGTAGGATAGAGATAGGTATAATTCTTGAGGTATAAATTACCAGAACCAACAAATACGATTTATAATGAAATCAGTTATTACTTTATTTTGTACTACACTTTTTATGTGTTTTGGATATACGCAAGACAATTCCAGTAAATCTCCACATTATGTATTGCCTGAATTTACCGAAGGTATAATTTTAATGAAGGATGGAAGTAAACTAACCGAAGTTTTAAATTACAATGCACTTTTAGAAAACTTTGCTTTTAAAAAAGACGATGAGATATTAGCAATGACACAAACTGATATTGGGAGGATAGATACGGTTTATGTTTCAAACCGAAAATTTATAAGAAAAGATGGTGTCTTTTTAGAGTTGCTAATGAAGTCTGACGTTGAGTTGTATTTGGAACATAAATGTAATTTAGAATCTTCAACAGCTGCTAGTGGTGGATATGGTGGAACATCGCAAACCACCTCAGGTAGAACAGTGTCTTCAATAGAAAACCGAGGAAATCTATATGACCTGGAATTACCAGAAATGTATAAGGTTAAACCGATTAAGGAATATTGGTTCTATAAAGATGATGTTGTAACAAAGTTTAAATCATTGAGCCAACTTAAGAAGCTTTATAAGGACCGAAAAAAAGACATTAAAACCTATAGAAAATCACATGATGTCGATACAAAAGAGCCACAAACCATAGTCCAATTAATAGAACACCTGGAGTCAGACCAATAGTTATTAAAAGAAAACTCTTTGTGAAATTTTGGCTTCTTAAGGTATCTAAAAATCTTTATTTGTATTGTATGACTTTCAATAGGCTTCGTCATAACTATTATAGCTAAAAACCCTTCGATTCTTGTTGAAGTTTCTCCGTGCTGTCAAGTGTCCATAAAGACTCGGATAATTACTATAGACGGCGTCTGTCTTTTATTAATTTTCGTAAAAAATCCACAAAAAACTCAGTTATGCTAGACGTTCCAAGGTATCCTTCTTGGACGCGAACCGCAATGACATAATCACAATTTTCTTAAAATTTTAAAACAAAACGCTTTCAATATATTTTGAAGGTTTGAAGAGATGTCGAGCGTCCCTAAGTGTATGGAGAACCGATGTAGATGATGTTGGGTCTTTAATTATTTTTTTATAAAAATTTAAAAAATCTCAGTTGAGTAAATCGTTTCAAGATGTCTTTCTTGGATTCGAACCGCACATGACTTAATCTAAATTTTCCTAAAATTTTAAAACAAAAAAAGAGATACTTTTCGGTATCTCTTTCTTGAGGTGTCGAGCGGATTCGAACCGCTGTAGATGGTGTTGCAGACCACTGCCTAGCCACTCGGCCACGACACCCTTTTGAGAGGGCAAATATATAAATTATAAACGTTTTACCCTATACAGGCTTACTTTTTTCGCTTTTCAGATAGTTTTATAGTCACCATTTCCACATCACCACCAATAGGAGGATTAATCTTACTAACCGCAACTGTAATCTTGGTAACCAATTTATCCTCACTAAAAATTTTATCAATAATCCGTTGTGCAACGGTTTCTAGCAGTTTAGACGGTTTAGCCATTTCCTCCCTTACAACTTTGTTTAAAAAGACATAATCAACGGTATCACTCAGTTTATCTGATTTTGAAGAGGGCTTCAAATCCGCTTTAACCTCTAGATCAACACGGTAATCACTACCTATTGCGGTTTCTTCTCTCAAACAACCGTGATGTGCAAAAACACGGATATTTTCAACTTTTATAACTCCCATGCTGCAAATATAGAGAATCCCTTAATTGTTATTGGACGTTGAGCTAATTTGTAAAGAAATCAAAGATATTGCTCAAAGCACCTGTTTTAGCTTTAAAAAACTCAGTATAGGTACACTTTTTACAAGTTACTGAAGTAAACTTTTTGTTTTGTACGTCAAAGATTTTAGACAATGTACCTCCTGTAGCTCTCATTTCACCAATTTCGTAAGTGGTGTTATCACATTTAGGACATTTGTAGTTCATGTTTTTTTGGTTTATGTTATATCTATTCTATAAGTATCCCATAGTGCAATAATGTTACATTTTGCTTAATTTTGCCACGTCCAACAAAGCCTTGGCAAAGTTGGAACTTTTACTCAAGACCTAAACAATGTCAGAAGAAACAAAATCACTCAATTTTATTGAGCATATTATAGAAGAAGACCTATCCAACGGTTTACCAAAAGAGAAACTTCGTTTCCGTTTTCCTCCAGAACCAAATGGCTATTTGCACATTGGCCACACAAAAGCTATTGGTATTAGTTTTGGTTTAGGCAAAAAATATAATGCTCCCGTAAACCTAAGGTTTGACGATACCAATCCAGCAAAAGAAGAACAGGAGTATGTAGATGCCATAAAAAAAGACATTGCTTGGTTGGGCTATGAATGGGCAAATGAACTGTATTCTTCTGACTATTTCGATAAGCTTTACAATTGGGCTGTTCAGCTTATTAAAGATGGAAAAGCATACGTAGACAGCCAGTCTTCTGAAGCTATGGCAGAACAAAAAGGGACGCCAACACAACCGGGAACTAACAGTCCTTACAGAGACAGAAGTGTAGAGGAGAACCTAGATTTATTCCAACGCATGAAAGCTGGGGAATTCAAAGCGGGTACACATGTACTGCGCGCTAAAATAGATATGGAGGACCCAAATATGTTGATGCGAGACCCAATAATGTATCGCATTTTACACGCCAAACACCATAGAACAGGTGATGACTGGTGCATTTACCCAATGTACGATTGGACGCACGGTGAAAGCGATTACATAGAACAAGTTTCACATTCACTTTGCTCTCTGGAATTTAAACCTCACCGAAAGCTTTATAACTGGTTTAGGGATCATGTTTACGAATACGCTAAGGACCAATTACCACTTCCGCCTAAACAACGCGAGTTTGCAAGATTAAATCTCAGCTACACCATAATGAGCAAGCGTAAATTGTTACGCTTAGTTGAGGAGGGTATTGTATCTGGGTGGGACGATCCACGTATGCCAACTATTTCTGGCTTAAGACGACGAGGTTATACACCGAGTTCAATACGCGAGTTTATAAAAAAAGTAGGTGTTGCCAAGCGTGAAAATGTCATTGATGTATCATTACTTGAATTCTGTATTCGTGAAGATTTAAATAAAACAGCAAATCGTGTGATGGCGGTTTTAGACCCCGTGAAAGTAGTCATTACCAATTACCCTGAGGATAAGGAAGAATGGCTTGAGGCAGAAAACAACCAAGAAGATGAATCTGCCGGTTATAGAAAAGTGCCATTTTCGCGAGAAATCTATATTGAAAAAGATGACTTTAAGGAAGAAGCTGGAAACAAGTTTTTTAGATTAAAGCTAGGTGGTGAAGTACGCTTGAAGAATGCCTATATTATCAAAGCAAATGATGTGATTAATGATGAAAATGGAGACATCATAGAAATTCACTGCACCTATGACACAGACACCTCAAAGAAAGTCAAAGGCACTTTGCACTGGGTTTCTATAAAACATGCCATAAAAGCTGAAATAAGAGAATATGATCGTTTGTTTATGCATGAAGCACCAGACAGCGACAAGGACAAGGATTTTATGGAATTTCTAAACCCGAATTCACTAGATGTGAAAACAGGCTACTTAGAACCCAGTTTGTCTGATGTTGAAGCGGGAGAACGATATCAATTTCAGCGCTTAGGCTATTTTGTGGTGGATGAAGATTCTACCAAAGATAAATTGGTATTTAATAAAACAGTTGGACTTCGTGATAGTTGGGCAAAGCAAAAACCAAAACCGCGACAAAAGCAACAACCAAAGAAACAACAACCGCAACGTCCAGCGATTAGTGTTATTCAACAATTAGGTAAAAAATACACAAATTTACCCGAGGAAAAGCAAATACGCACCAAAGCGGAAATACAAGAACTGGCTAAAAAAGTTTCTTACGAAGAACTGGAACCTTGGTTTGGTACCGCGGTAAAAAAGGCTGGGACACGCATTGCCACTATGATAACGCTAAAGGTACTTTTGAATAAAGGATTAGATCGCAACGACGCCATAAATGAATTTATAGCAAAAGCCTTGGAAGATAAAAATGAACTTTTGGTAAAGGAAGCATCAGAGGTTTAACAAAGTCTTCATAGTTGTTTTCATTATAAATTTTTATCTTAGTCTAAACTTGGAACATTATGAAAGAAACACAACAAATACTGACAGAAATAGCAACCGTTACACGAGAGATAGAGGATAACTATCCAGAATTGATGAAATATCTCAATGAAACCAGAAGTACTTTGCCGGAAGGCTCTAATGCTAGCGCAACTTTAAATAAAGAGGATTTACAGAACTATTTAAACCAACTGAAGGAATTGGTTTCAAAATATAAAAAAGAGCATTAAAACAATCGATAAGACACTTAGAAACAGCCCAGGAACTTAATATTCTTGGGTTTTTTTGTACATTTAAAATCTACTAACTAAAAAATCTTATACATTATGGAATTAAATTTTCTAGCAATCGTCGTTGCTGCTATTGTACCACTTATAATTGGTGCTATTTGGTACAATCCTAAAGTTTTAGGTACGGCATGGATGAAATCTTCTGGAATGACGGAAGAGAAAATGAAAGGAGCCAATATGGGAGTCATTTTTGGAGTTACTCTGGTCTTATCTTTTATGCTAGCGTTTACGGTGAACGGTATGGTCATTCATCAGGTTGCTGCCCAGCAATTAGCATTTACAAATCCTGATGCAGAGTCATTTAAGGCCTTTATGGAAGAGTTTGGCAATATGCATCGTAATTATGGCCATGGAGCCTTACATGGAGCCATAGGAGCAATATTTTTTGTGTTACCAGTTTTAGGAATCAATGCTCTTTTTGAAAGAAAAGGCTGGAAGTACATCCTCGTAAATGTGGGCTATTGGGTGGTAACTTTAGCAATAATGGGAGCTATTCTCTGTGGTTGGAAATAAAAAATAAGTATAAAAAACCGAAGTTTTTACTTCGGTTTTTTATGTTTATACCAAGACTATTCGTCCTCGTTTTTCTTTTTAGCATTCTTCATCGCTTCACCAATCTGGTTACTTGCCGCGAAACTCGCCACCATATCGTTTAACATATTGCTACCAGCTTGTGGTGCGTTGGGTAGTAGAATAAGATTACTATTGGTTTCTTCGCCTAAGGACTGTAGCGTATCGTAATGTTGAGTAACGACAATTAAAGCTGACGCTTCCTGTGAGTTAATACCAACTCTGTTTAAAACTTCTACGGATTCTTCCAAGCCACGTGCTATTTCACGTCTTTGGTCTGCTATACCTTGACCCTGTAAACGTTTGCTTTCTGCTTCCGCCTTTGCTTTTTCAACGATAAGAATACGAGCAGCATCACCTTCAAACTGTGCTGCAATTTTTTCGCGTTCAGAAGCATTGATGCGGTTCATGGCTTGTTTAACCTGCGCGTCAGGATCTATGTCTGTTACCAAAGTTTTAATGATATCAAAGCCGTAATCCAACATCGCATCATTAAGTTCTGCCTTTACCGCTAAGGCAATATCATCCTTTTTAACAAAAACGTCATCCAGCTTCATTTTTGGCACTTCTGCGCGTACCACATCAAATACATAAGAAGTGATTTGATCGTGAGGATAATCGAGCTTGTAAAAGGCATCATAAACTTTATCTTTAATTACTTTGTACTGTACAGACACCTTTAAACGCACAAATACATCATCCAAAGTTTTGGTTTCTATAATAACGTCTAATTGCTGAATCTTAAGGCTTAAACGTCCAGCAACACGATCAATAAGAGGAATTTTTATCCTCAAACCAGATTGCGCTATATATTGAAAACGGCCAAAGCGTTCCACAATAGCAGCAGTCTGCTGTTTTACGATAAAGAATGAAGAAATAAGGATAAGTAATCCAAAAAATATAATCGGAACTAAAATAAATTGACCCATAACAAGTTTTTTAAGGTTAGTGAATACGAGAAACTAAATGTAAGTAATATTAAATTATTTTACTTAGGTTTGCTTTAATAAGCCTTAAATCGGTATGAAAAAAACAAAACACCTCTTATTAGTAACTATTTGCCTAGCTTTTGTTACAATGAGCTACGGACAGCATAAGCGTTATGCCATAAAAAATGGTATAGGTATTCAAGGAGGAATCACACAATTTGATATCATTACCGATAATTTTAAAACCAAATCAAATACTGGTTTTTTGGGAGGTTTAACGGCTTCTGTTAACATTCCGCACAAATGGTATAATGTAAGCTACAACATTCAACTATCAGAAAACAATATTGATATACTAGGTGAAACACCTGCAACAGCTAGAGAAGAGTATATTGAATATAAAATGCTAACAGCACAATTATCGTTTTTGTTGCATGTAAAACTTATCAGCAATAATGTTACTTTAGATGTAGGTCCAATGCTGCAGTATAATGGTGAATTAGATCTTAAAGATGATTCTAAAGAAGGCTTTTTGGTTACAGGTTACGACAATCTATTTACTGAAGACATATCCGATATCTCCAAGTTTAACGTTAATGGAGCTGTAGGATTATCTGCGGGCTTTGGTAGCTTTAGATTACGCGCGCAATATGTTTATGGCTTCACTAATATTTTAGGAAAGTTGAATGATAACGACTTTAACCTAAACAACTCAGACCGTTTTGAAGGAAATCAATCCCTTTTGGTTTTTACTGCTTTAATTACGTTTTAGCAACTTTAAGTTGCCATACCAACTGTCACACTGAGCGCACGCGTGTCGCTGAAGCTTTAGCGTAAGAACAGTCGAAGTGCTGCTTAAGGATCTCATCCAGCAATTATATAGTCTTAATCAAAGCTTCTACACGCCTTACCGTTTCAGCCTTACCAATCATAAACATAATCTCAAAAACATCGGGACCTTGTAAAGCGCCAACTAATGCTAGTCGCAACGGCATCATTACTTTACCAAAACCTATATTGTTGTCGGTAATCCAACCTTTGAGTTTGGTTTGAAGGTTTTCAACCGTAAAATCTCCAGTTGCCGTCACAATTTCTATAACCTTTTGCATCAATTGAGGTGTATCTTCTTTTAGTGCCTTTTTTGACGCCTTTTCATCATAATTAGCTGGAGCTACAAAGAAAAAATGACTCAATTCCCAGAAGTCCTTAACAAATGTTGCACGTTCTTTAATAAGACCAACAACTAAAGCAATATAGTTAACATCAACACCCTCTAAAAGAATGTTTTTGGCTTGAAATTCTTTCGCTAAATCCAAATCCAACTGCTGTTGCATATAGTGATGATTAAACCATTTGGTTTTATCAGGATCAAAACGTGCACCAGCTTTATTAACACGCTCTAAATCAAAACTTTGTACAAGTTCTTCTAAGCTAAAGATTTCTTGCTCTGTTCCTGGGTTCCAACCTAAAAACGCCAAGAAATTAACTACAGCCTCTGGGAAGTAATCCTCTTCTTTATAGCCTTTAGAAACGTCTCCGGTTTTTGGGTCTTTCCATTCTAAAGGAAATACAGGAAACCCTAATTTATCACCATCGCGCTTACTCAATTTTCCTTTTCCTGTAGGTTTTAAAATCAAAGGCAAATGCGCAAATTCAGGAGCTTCCCATCCAAAGGCATTATATAATAACTGATGTAAAGCCAATGAAGGCAACCACTCCTCACCACGAATAACATGTGTGATTTCCATTAAATGATCATCTACAATATTGGCTAAGTGATAGGTTGGCATGCCATCACTTTTAAACAAAACCTTATCATCAAGTGTATTGGTGTCAATAGAGATATCACCACGAATGCTATCCTTTAAGTGTAGAGTTTCATCTTGTGGTGATTTAAAACGGACAACATAGTCTTCACCTGCATCTAATTTGGCTTGAGTTTCTTCTTTCGAAAGTACCAAAGAGTTGATCAAACGCCCTTTTTCACGATTGTGCCAATTATAGATAAAGGTTTTCCCTTCGGCTTCGTGTTGTTTTCTATGTGCATCAAGTTGTTCAGCCGTGTCAAAAGCATAGTATGCTTTATCTTCAGCAATCAATTGATCCGCATATTGCTTATATAGATGCTTACGCTCACTTTGTCTGTATGGACCAAATTTTTCGTTCTTTCCAAGGCCTTCGTCAAACGGAATGCCACACCAATTTAAAGCCTTTACAATATAATCTTCAGCGCCTTCAACATAACGGTTTTGATCTGTATCCTCGATTCTAAGAACAAAATCACCACCATGTTTTTTTGCAAATAAATAATTGAATAAAGCGGTTCTTACACCACCAATATGTAAAGGGCCTGTTGGACTTGGTGCAAATCGCACACGTACGTTTTTTGACATTTCTTTGAATACAATAAATTGTCATTCTGAACTTGTTTCAGAATCTGAAGCAAAGATAGATTTTTGAAGTTCAAAGTTCAAAGTTTCAAGTTCAAAGTTTCTTAAACCAGCAACTGAAAACCGCGACTGAAAACTATTCTAGAATCATACTTCTTGGCACACGCTTATTCATAATCTTAAACCAAAGCGGAGGTACCATAGCTAAAACCATAGAGGTAGGATAGCCAAAAGGCATCTGAGGACTCTCATCATGGCAATCTAAAACCTGGTATTTTTTTGAAGATTTATAATGATGATCACTATGTCTTGTGAGTTCATACAATACGATTCGCCCAATAACGTGGTTGGAATTCCATGAATGTATTTCCTTAACACGTTCGTAACGACCAGATTTGGTCTTTAAGCGTAGCAAACCGTAATGTTCAATATAATTCACGGTTTCAAGTAGAATAAACCCAACAATTCCCGCTAAAACAGCAAATATTAAAGCTATAGTTCCAACAGTGACTCCAATAACTATTAAATACCCAATCTGAAATAGAGTAAACCATAGCATATCGTTTTTTATAGAGAAAAAAGATCGGTTATTATTCTTCAACAGCTTCTTTTGAATGTTCCACGCATTAAAGTATTGTCGAATAGATGAGGTTAACCAAAACGAATAAACAGATTGATTGTATCTAGCCGTTGCAGGATCTTCAGGTGTTGCTGCATGCAAGTGATGGCCGAAATTATGTTCAATATAAAAATGCATGTAGAACGAGGGCAGAAGTAGAGCTTTACCAATAAAGCGTTCGCTAGTAGTTTGTCTGTGGCCGAGTTCATGACCAACATTGATACCATTAACACCGAGAACAATCCCAACGGAAATGACGAGACCTACAAATTCATAAGTTTCTAAAGGTTGACTAGAAACCAAAACCAAGGCATAAAGAACGAGTCCATATACAATAGGAAGATTCAAGTATAACAACCAATCAAAGAGCTTGTGTTTTAGTTTGCTATCCGCGTCTTCGGGCTGAAGGTTTTTGGTGTCCACGGGAAAAATCAATTCCAAAACAGGAATACATACGAAGGCAAAAATGGGAGTTGCCCAAACCCAATAACCTTTAAGGTACAATCCAATAAACGCCATTAACGGGATTGAAAATGCAGCTAAATATTTAAGGTCTTTCATGCTTTGAGTCCGTATTTAACAGTTAAAGCCCCTAAATTAACAGAATCTTACCAAATTAAAGGAATTAACAATTAAAATAAAATCGTAGATTAGTCAGTTAGAATAAGACATGAGCAATTTCGAAACCATAAAAAACAAACTACAAGAATTCATTAGAAAGTATTACACTAATGAATTACTCAAAGGCGCAATACTGTTTTTCGCTATTGGTTTGCTGTATCTTATTGTGACACTTTTTGTAGAGTATGTGCTATGGCTTAACCCGACAGCACGAACTGTTTTGTTCTGGACATTCATAGCTGTGGAGATTGGTTTGTTTATAAAATTCATCGCTATTCCGCTAGCACACCTATTTAATTTAAGAAAAGGCATTAACTTCGAAACGGCTTCAAAATTGATTGGGAGTCATTTCCCTGAGGTTAACGACAAGTTGCTCAACATACTTCAATTAAATCAAAGCCCAACACAATCGGACCTTTTGATTGCGAGTATAGAGCAGAAGTCGCAAGAATTGCAGCCTATTCCGTTTAAATCAGCTATTAATTTTAAATCTAACACCAAATACTTAAAGTATGCGGCAATTCCGATTGCCATTTTACTTTTATCATTCTTAACAGGAAAAATCAATTGGTTTAGTGATAGCTACGAGCGTGTTGTTAATTACAAAACAGCCTATGATCCACCGGCTCCTTTTCAGTTTTTTGTGTTAAATGAATCTCTTCAGGCTATTGAGGGCAAGGATTTTAAATTAAAAGTATCTACAGCAGGTGATGTTATACCAGAGAATGCACAGATTCAATTCAATGGTCAGTCCTATTATTTACAGCAATTGGCACCAGGAGAATTTCAATACACGTTTAATCTACCAAAAAACAATATTGAATTTAGCCTATCCGCTAACGATGTCACCTCCAAAACCTATGCTCTTGAAGTAGTCAATACGCCAAATCTTGTCAATTTTGAAATGGTTTTAGACTATCCGGCTTACACAAGAAAACAAGATGAAGTTTTAAAAAGTACAGGATCAGCCGTAATTCCTGAAGGCACAAAAGTAACCTGGAAGGCATTGACAAAATCCACAAGCGAAGTCAATATTTATGCTAACGATACTTTGCCCTTCAAGCAAAACGAAGAAGGAAAATTTGAAGCCACCAAACGTCTATATAGAAACTATAATTACAGTATTTCAACAAGTAACAACAACCTTAAAGATTACGAAAATTTAGCATACAGCATAAGTGTGGTTAAGGATTTAAGTCCAGAACTGAGCATAAAAGTGCAAAAGGATTCCTTAGATCAGCAAAGTTTATACTTCTACGGTCAAGCAAGTGATGATTTTGGGCTAACAAAGTTGAATTTAGTATACTATCCGATTGATAATGAAGCGAATAAGGCTGTTGAGCCTATTGCCATTTCAAAATCCAATTTTAGTGAATTTGTAAGCGCCTTTCCAAATCAGTTGAACCTAGAAGAAGGAGTAAGTTACCAATTGTATTTTGAAGTCTTTGATAATGATGCGCTACATAATTACAAGCGCACAAAAAGCAGTGTGTTTAGCTATAGAAAGCGAACCCAAGAAGAAGAAGAGCAGAAGCAACTGCAAGAACAAAACGAAACCATAAAGGATATTAGTAAGACTTTTGAAAAGTTGCAAGAACAAGATAAAAAGCTTGAAGAGTTTTCTAAAACTCAAAAAGAAAAGCAACAACTCAACTTTAACGATAAAAAGAAGTTTGAGGATTTTTTAAAGCGTCAGAAACAGCAGGAGCAGCTGATGAAAAACTTCAACAAAAAACTTCAGGATAATCTCGAAGAATTCCAAGAAGAGAAGAAGGAAGATCAGTTTAAAGAAGACTTAAAAGAGCGCCTAAAAGAAAATGAAGAGCAGCTCAAAAAAGATGAAAAGCTTTTAGAGGAGCTCGAGGAATTAAAAGACAAAATTAACAAAGAAGAATTTACACAAAAACTTGAAGAATTAGCAAAGCAGAATAAAAACAAGAAACGAAGCATGAAACAACTCTTAGAGTTGACCAAACGTTTCTATGTGATGAAAAAGGCCGAGAAAATCGCAAATCAATTGGAAGATTTGGCCAAAAAACAGGAAGAACTTTCAAACAAGGATAAAGAAAACACAAAAGACAAACAAGAAGAATTAAACAAGGAGTTTGAAAAACTGCAAGAGGATATTGAAGACCTAAAACAAGAAGACCGACGACTTCAAAAGCCAACGGATGTTAAGGTTGATGAGTTTCTGGAAGATGGTGTAAAGTTTGACCAAAAGGAAGCTAAAGAAGCGTTAGAGCAAAAGGAGCAAAACGAAGAACAAGGAAAGCCACAAGAAGCACAAGAACAGCAGCAAAAGGCAAAAGAAAATCAAAAGAAAGCCGCTAAGAAGATGAAAGAAATGAGCGAAAAGATGATGCAGAAACTCGGTGGTGGCGGAGGTGGTGGCGACCAAATGTCTGAGGATATTGACACGCTTCGTCAAATCCTAGAAAATTTGTTACTCTATTCTTTTGATCAGGAAGAACTGATGAACACCTTCGAGAGTATTGACATCAACAACAACAAATACGGTAAATACATTATTTCCCAGAGCAATCTAAGGGAACACTTTGAGCATATCGACGACAGCTTGTTCGCCTTGTCTTTGCGTCAGCCAAAGATTTCTGAGAAAGTGAATTCACAAATAACAGAAGTTTATTTCAATATCGATAAAGCGTTGGGTCAACTGACCGAGAACAGATTATATCAAGGTGTGTCCTCACAACAATATGCCATTACGGCCAGTAATGAGCTGGCGAGCTTCTTGAGTGATGTCTTGGACAACATGGAAATGTCCATGAATCCGTCACCAGGGTCAGGAGGTGAAGGAGGTCAACAGCTTCCAGATATTATTATGAGCCAAGAAGAGTTGAATAAACAAATGGAAGAAGGGGTTAAAAAGAGTGAAGAAGGCAAATCTGGTGAAGAAGGAAAAGAGGGTGAAGGAGAAAAACCAGGTGAAGGTGAAGAGGGTAAAGATGGTGAAGGAAAACAGCTAGGAGAACAAGGACAAAAAGGCCAAGAAGGAGAAAGTGGACAGAGCGGAGAAAACGGTAAGTCTGGAGAGCAGCAAGGTGAAGGCGGTGAAGGAGGTCAAAATGGAGAGAACGGCAATCAGAACGGTGAAGGCAATCAAGATGGTGAAGGAAAAGACGGAAAAGGTGGAAAGAACGGAAAAGATGGAAGAAATGGTAGTGACGGTAATGAAGGGAAAAATGATGGCTACGGTGAAGGTGGGAATGAAGAACAGAACGCAGAACTCTTTAAAATATATCAACAACAGCAACAACTCAGACAGGCTCTAGAAGATCGTATGGCTAAGGAAGGAAAAATTGAATCCGCTGGGCAATTAATAAAGCAAATGGAAGAGGTGGAACTCGATTTGTTGAATTACGGTTTCACCAATCAAACACTCCAAAAGATGATGGACTTGCAACATCAGTTGTTGAAATTAGAGAATGCTACTTTCATGCAAGGACAAGACACAAAACGTGAATCTGAAACTAATAAAAAGGAATTTGACAACGCTAATCCAAATCAAATTCCAACAGCTAAACAATACTTCAATACCACCGAAATATTAAATCGCCAAGCACTACCTTTGCAGAATCATTTTAAGAAAAAGATTCAAGAGTATTTTAAGAGCGATGATTAGTTTTAACTACGAAACGGATTTTAATTTAGATAACGAAAACCAATTTTCCGATTGGATTTCCAAGACCATTAAGGAGGAGAATTGCAAGGAAGGGGAGATTAACTATATCTTTTGCTCAGACCAATATTTACATAAAATCAATGTAGAATTTTTAAATCATGATACGTTTACGGACATTATTAGTTTCGATTACTCAGTAGGAAAAGAACTACATGGCGATGTTTATATTTCAGTGGATAGAGTAGCGGAAAATGCCAAAGAGTTCAACGTGAAATTTGAAGATGAATTATCAAGGGTAATGATTCATGGTATTCTTCATTATTGTGGTTACAAAGACAAAACAGAAGAAGACAAAAAACAGATGCGCTCCAAAGAGGACCACTACTTGTCAAAACGTTCGTAAATATCGCTATTTCAATGTATCTTTGCGCGCCTAAAAATTTATGTTTACAATTATGTTCCACGTGGAACAAAAAGAATTAAATTATGTTTAACGAAGTCTATGATGTTATAGTTGTTGGTGCTGGCCACGCAGGTAGCGAGGCTGCGGCTGCGGCTGCCAATATGGGAAATAAGACCTTGTTAATAACAATGAATCTTCAGAACATCGCTCAGATGTCTTGTAATCCTGCGATGGGAGGAATTGCGAAAGGACAAATTGTGCGTGAGATCGATGCGCTTGGGGGTTATAGCGGAATTGTTTCAGATACGTCGGCGATTCAATTTAAGATGCTCAATAAATCTAAAGGACCGGCTATGTGGAGTCCAAGGGTGCAATCTGATAGAATGCGCTTTGCTGAAGATTGGAGATTGCTGCTGGAGAACACACCGAATCTTGACTTCTATCAAGAAATGGTTTCTGGCCTCATTATAGACAAGGGTAAAATTGTTGGTGTAAAAACATCATTGGGAATTGAAGTGAAGGCGAAGACCGTTGTGTTAACCAACGGAACTTTTCTTAATGGCTTAATTCATATTGGTGATAAAAATTTTGGCGGAGGTCGAGCAGGTGAAAGAGCCGCGACAGGAATAACGGAAGAGTTGATCGAAATGGGTTTTGATTCCGGAAGAATGAAAACCGGAACACCGCCTAGAGTCGATGGACGATCGTTAGATTATTCTGTAATGATAGAGCAACCAGGAGATGAAAATCCTGAAAAGTTTTCTTACTTAGATATTACAAAACCATTGCAAGAACAACGTTCTTGTCACATGACTTATACAAGTCCGGAAGTACATGATTTATTGCGTGAAGGCTTTGATCGTTCACCAATGTTTAATGGAAGAATACAAAGTGTTGGACCAAGATATTGTCCTTCAATAGAGGATAAGATTAATCGATTTGCTGATAAGGATCGTCATCAATTGTTTGTGGAACCAGAGGGTTGGAATACGGTTGAAGTTTATGTCAATGGGTTTTCAACATCGCTACCAGAAGATGTTCAGTTCAATGCCTTAAGATCTGTAAAAGGGTTTGAAAATGTGAAGTTTTTTAGACCTGGTTATGCTATTGAATATGATTATTTTCCACCTACGCAATTAAAGCACACACTGGAAACTAAGTTAGTTGAGGGTTTGTTTTTTGCAGGTCAAATTAACGGAACGACTGGTTATGAGGAGGCAGCATCTCAAGGCTTAATGGCTGGTATAAATGCTAGTTTAAAAGTTCAGGAGAGAGATGCTTTCACACTGCAACGAGATGAAGCTTATATCGGTGTTTTGATAGATGATTTAATCACAAAGGGGACTGAAGAGCCATATCGTATGTTTACCTCTCGTGCTGAATACAGAACCTTATTACGTCAAGACAATGCAGATTTTAGATTAACTCCAAAGGGCTATGAATTAGGTTTAGCATCTGAAAAGCGATTACGCAGGATGGAAGAAAAGCAATCTAAGTCAAATGCTTTTGTGCAGTTTTTTAAAGACACAAGTGTAAAGCCAGATGAAATAAATCCTGTTTTAGAATCCAAGGATTCTGCTAAGGTGAAACAACAGGACAAAATGTTTAAGCTGTATGCGAGGCCTAATATTAGCATTGAGGATATGCGTAAGGTGGAGGCTGTGGATAATTATATTAAAGAAAATAGTCTTGATTCTGAAGTTATTGAGCAAACCGAAATTCAGGTAAAATACGCTGGATATATAGAGAAGGAAAAAAATAATGCTGATAAGTTAAACCGCCTTGAAAACGTAAAGATTCCGTCTAATTTTGATTATTCAAAGCTTAAGTCTATGAGCATGGAAGCAAGGCAAAAGTTATCAGAAATACAGCCCGTAACCATCTCACAAGCATCAAGAATTAGTGGTGTGTCACCAAATGATGTTTCGGTTTTACTGGTTTATTTGGGTCGATAACATATTGTGTTCCACGTGGAACACAACAAAACTATATACCATAATTTGTCATTCTGAACTATATTCAGAATTCAATAGAATGAATAACAAACCAACATATTTAACAGTAAAAGATCATTCAGTCTCAGGAGAAACATTCCAGTTAATATATAATGAAGAGTTAGATATGTTGGAGACATTCCCTCAGCCTAAGGCAGAAAATCTTTTAGATTATTATAAAAGCGAAGACTATATTTCCCATACGGATACCAAACGAAATTTATTAGAACGAGTTTATCACATAGTGAGAAGTATT
This sequence comes from Winogradskyella ouciana, assembly GCF_965284585.1. Taxonomy (NCBI): domain Bacteria; kingdom Pseudomonadati; phylum Bacteroidota; class Flavobacteriia; order Flavobacteriales; family Flavobacteriaceae; genus Winogradskyella; species Winogradskyella ouciana. Next base: position 1,121,361 of record NZ_OZ260095.1, on the reverse strand, counting down.
TCACTAAAACGAAAACTTGAGCTCATTAACGTTTTTAAGTCAGAAGATAAAACACTTTTAGATATTGGCTGCGGAACGGGTGATTTTTTAGAAACCGCACAAAATGATGGTTGGCAAATCACAGGAATTGAACCTAACAAAAATGCAAGACAAATTGCAAATTCTAAAACTAATAATTCAGTTTTTGAGATAGATCACTTAGCTGATTTAGAACAAAACACTTTTGACGTTATTACGCTTTGGCACGTGTTAGAACATTTGCCAAATTTAGATATGCACGCTAAATTATTTAAGCGACTTTTAAAACCAAATGGCAGATTGGTGATAGCGGTTCCTAATTTTAAAAGTTATGATGCTAAGCACTATCAAAACTTTTGGGCAGCTTATGATGTGCCGAGACATTTATGGCACTTTTCAAAAACCTCAATTTCAAAAATGTTTCAACCACAAAACCTTAAAGTAGTAAAAATCTTACCAATGGTTTTTGACGCCTATTACGTGAGTTTGCTTTCAGAAAAATATAAATCAGGATGGATGAATCCACTTAGAGCATTTTGGATAGGAATGCAATCAAATCAAAAAGCAAAACGCTCAAAAGAGTATTCATCTCATATTTATATCTTAAAACAACAGGATACTTAAATAAAAGACAACTGTTTAATTTTAGTCCATTATAATAGCAGATTACAGGCTAAAAAACCAAAATGCGCTTAAAACGCTTTATTTTAGCTCAAAACCAATAACTTTTAATAATAAAAGAGGTAAGTCAACATAGGTTTTATTAATGGTAATAAAATTATGTAATTCACAAGCTAACTTTTATACATTTGCAAAAATTTAAATAGAATTAAAATCATGAAAAAAATAATTGTTGCCTTAATTACTTTGGTCGTTTTTGCGTCTTGCCAAGAACAACAAAAAATCGCATTCATTGATAACAGTAAAGTCATTAATGATTATCAAATGAAAATTGATATAGAAGAAAAGTTTAAAGGAAAAGACGAAGTTTTTAAAAAGAGAATGGATAGTGTCGGAAAAGCTTTTCAAACAGAAGCGCAAAAACTAAGTGTTGATGCACAAAAGATGTCAAGGACCAAGCAAGAGGAAATTTATAATGAGCTGGGGCAAAAACAACAAATGTTACAGCAACAGTTTCAGTATGAGCAACAACTGATGCAGCAGGAATTCAATACCGAGATTGACTCTGTAATATCTAAAGTCAGGACTTTTGTTGAAGACTATGGAAAAGACAACGGCTACACTTATATTTTAGGAAAAAATGAAGCGGGAAGCGTGATGTACGGTAGTGATGCTAACGATATTTCAGAAACCATTACCAAAGCACTAAATGATGCTTACGGTAAAAAAGATGCTGAAGCTTCTACCTCTGAAGAGGCAAAAGAAGAATAAATATTGATAACATAGTTCAAACTAAGGCCGAGCTACATAGCTTGGCTTTTTTTATGCAATAACCTTGTTAACTTAATAGACAGATCTGTCAGGATAATTTTAGAATTCCCATTACGTTCAATATGGTAAATAGCATCTTGCAACTCGTCGGAAATCTCTAAAATATTTGCGTCATGAACAAAAGGCGCGAATTTCTCAAGTTTAAAATCTTCTGATTTGGGTTCTAGATAAACCAATTCATCAGCTTTATAATTCAACAGCAGAGCCTGTCTAAAATAATTTAAGCAAAAGCTTAAGAATTTCTTTTGTGTTTCCCGACCTGTTTTGGCAATTTCCTCAGACCAAGAAATTAAATCGTGAATGGCACTTTTATTTCCTCTAGCCTTAAAAGCAGAACGCACCCAAAGGATAAACCATTTTTCAAATTGAATATCCTCACTATCCTGATAGATTAAATCACAAGCCTTGTTGTAGTTTCCGTTGGACTGATGTGCAATTTTTGTGGCAACAGCATTTTCAATATGATAATTCTTTACTAATGCCTCGGTAATAGCCTCTTCTGCTAAAGGAGGAAAGTGTAAAACCTGACAACGAGAAAGAATGGTATTAATGATTTGCTCTTCATCCTCTGCTATCAGAATAAAGATGGTTTTTTCAGGTGGCTCTTCAATTAACTTTAAAAGTTTATTGGCGGCTGGTATATTCATTTTTTCAGCCATCCAAATAATCATAACCTTGTAGCCACCTTCATAAGATTTTAGAGAAAGAGATTTCACAATCTCCAAGGCTTCATCAACACCTATCTGTCCCTGTTTATTATCTACTCCAAGAAGTTTATACCAATCAAATAGATTACCATAGGGCTGCTGCTCTAAAAGTTGTCGCCACTCCTCGAGATAAAAGCTTGAAACAGGCTTACTTTTTACTTTATCACTGGTGGTTACCGGAAACGCAAAATGCAAATCAGGATGCGAGAAGTTTTTAAACTTTAAATTACAGGCATCATTTCCGCCCGTATTTTCGCCATTCGTGTTACTGCACAGAATATATTGCGCATATGCTAGTGCCATTGGTAACGTACCAGAACCTTCAGGTCCAACAAAAAGTTGCGCATGTGCAATTCTACCTTTATCAACACTGGTTGTAAGGTGGTTTTTAATATGAGCCTGTCCTAAAACTTCAGAAAATAGCATAGGGCAAAACTATGCATTATTTTATCCATAAAAAACTATCAATTAAATGTAATAGACATAATGCTATTTAAGCATCTAAAGGTTCTGTTTGTCAAATGCACATTATGGGTTTATATTTGCTTTTCAAAATTTAAAATATGAAGACCATAAACGATTTCAATTTTCAAGATAAAAAAGCATTAATACGCGTAGATTTTAATGTGCCATTAAACGATAGCCTTGAAGTAACAGACGCCACTCGAATCGTCTCTGCTAAACCGACTATAATTAAGATTTTAGAAGATGGCGGGAGTTGTGTACTAATGTCGCATTTGGGAAGACCAAAGGGTGTTCAGGAAGAATTTTCCCTTAAGCACATTGTAGATAAAATTGAAGACGTTTTGGGTGTTGAAGTAAAATTCGCCAAAAATTGTATTGGCGAAGAAGCAGAGGAAAAAGCAAGTACACTGCAACCTGGAGAAATCTTGTTGCTTGAAAACCTGCGTTTTCATGAAGAGGAAACTAAAGGTGATGTGGATTTTGCTGAAAAACTTTCTAAACTAGGTGATATTTATGTGAATGACGCCTTTGGTACAGCGCATAGAGCACATGCCTCTACCACAATCGTTGCACAGTTTTTTCCTGAGGCAAAATGTTTTGGTCACTTATTGGCAAAGGAAATAGAAAGTATTAAAAAAGTATTGGAAGGTGGAGAAAAACCAGTACTAGCAGTACTTGGCGGAGCAAAAGTGTCTTCAAAAATCACAGTGATTGAAAATATATTAGATAAAGTAGATCATTTAATTATAGGAGGAGGAATGACGTTTACCTTCATAAAAGCCCAAGGAGGAAATATTGGAGATTCTATTTGCGAAGACGATAAAACAGCTTTGGCTTTAGACATTATGAAACAAGCAGAAGCAAAAAATGTCAAAATCCACTTACCTGTTGATGTCGTTGCTGCGGATGCTTTTAGTAACGATGCGAATACACAAATTTGTGATGTTAGGCAAATCCCAGATGGTTGGCAAGGCTTAGATGCTGGACCAAAGTCTTTGGAAATTTTCGATGATGTAGTAAACCAAAGCAAAACGATATTATGGAACGGTCCCCTTGGTGTTTTTGAAATGGAAAATTTCGCAAAAGGCACTATAGCTTTGGGCGAATCGATTGCGCAGTCCACTAAAAATGGCGCATTCTCACTAGTTGGTGGAGGAGACTCTGTTGCAGCCGTAAAGCAATTCGGGTTTGAAGATAAGGTAAGCTACGTGAGCACAGGTGGTGGGGCAATGTTAGAGAGCTTAGAAGGTAAAACCTTACCAGGAATTGCTGCTATTTTAGACTAAAGTCGTAAAAAATACTATTTTAGAGCCTCTAACGTTATATTTGGCACATCTAAACTAGGTCTATGGGAATTAAAGGTATTGTATCATTTTGCTTACTCATGTTTATGTCTTTTGGTTTTTCTCAAGTAAAAACTGATAGCATAACTAAGCAACAAACAAAGATTTCCGAGAAAACAGACACCATAGTTGATGGCTCTGTAATACCACATAAAAATATTCCTGCCGAGATTGATTCTTTAAACATCAAAAACCTTCAGGATTTAGCTGAAGCTGCTGAGTTAGATCAAAAATGGTTAGATGAGCTTTATAACAACTCATTATTTGATACCATTTACAAATCGGTTTCAGAACTAACTTACGAACCTGTTGATTATCCAGAATTAACCACAGATACCTTAAAAGCGAGGCTAAAACGACTCAATGCCAGAACACCTTTCAATGTAGAATATAACCCTTCATTAGAAAGTGTTATAAAAAACTATCTCAAATATAGACGCACATCCATGGAGCGCTTAATGGGATTAAGCCATTTTTATTTCCCAATGTTTGAGCAAGAGTTTGACAATTATAATATTCCCTTGGAAATGAAGTATCTCTCAATTGTAGAATCTGCACTAAAACCCAGAGCACGTTCTAGAGTTGGTGCAACAGGTTTATGGCAATTTATGTTTGCTACCGGGAAAGAATATAAATTGGATGTGAGCAGCTATGTAGATGAACGAAGTGACCCAATAAAATCGACAACTGCAGCAGCTCAATACCTATCTAGGCTTTATAAAATCTTTGGAGATTGGGACTTAGCTTTAGCCGCCTATAATTCAGGACCAGGAAATGTCAATAAAGCCATAAGGCGTTCAGGTGGTTATAAGAACTATTGGAATATCCGCCAAAACCTACCAAGGGAAACAGCTGGCTATGTTCCCGCGTTTTTGGCAACTATGTACATTTTTGAATATGCTAAAGAACACGGTTTTAAACCTGAGCGACCAGCATTTCAGTATGTACAAACAGACACCATCCATGTGAAGCAAATGATTTCTTTAGATCAGGTCTCTGAGACTACGGGAGTAAAAATTGAAGAGCTACAGTTTTTGAATCCGTCTTATAAATTGGACATTATACCTAAGGTAGACGGAAAAACCTACACACTACGTTTGCCCAGAGAAGCTGTCGGTATCTTTACCACAAACGAAGATAAAATATATGCTTTTGCAAATGCAGAATTTAATAAGCGTGAAAAACCTTTGCCACAATTGTTGAATTCTGATACCAAAATAAGATACCGCGTTAAGAGTGGCGATTATTTAGGCAAGATTGCAAGGAGGTATGGAGTGCGAGTAAGCCAGATAAAACGTTGGAACGGTCTCAGAAGTAACAACCTAAAAATTGGACAGCGCCTAACCATCTACCCGAGAAATCCAGTTGCTTCTACAAAACCAAAAACAGAAAAAAAGGTTGTAAATACAAACGGTAAACAAATTTATAAAGTAAGATCTGGTGATTCGCTTTGGAGTATTGCCCAAAAATTTTCTGGAGTTTCTGTTCAAAATCTTAAAGAATGGAACGATATTAGTGGTAGTAAACTCAAAATAGGAATGACACTTGTTGTGTCAGAATAAAAAAATCAACAAAAAATAAACTTATGAGAACATTATACACTTTGCTGTTCTGTGTGCTATTGGTTGCATGTGGTGACAAAAAAGACGATGACAAAACAACTTATCTCCCAGCATCTAACGGTATTTTAAACAGTATTTCGGTGGTTGTAGACAATACGCTTTGGGAAGGTAGTGTGGGTGAAAGTGTTAGAGAAATTTTTGCCGCACCACTTAATGGGCTGCCAACAGACGAACCAATGTTTAATTTAAAACAGATTCCGCCTCAAGTTTTTGACGGTTTTGCTACACGCAGCAGAATTGTTCTTAAAATTGAGAAAAGTGATGTAGAAGCGACGACTATTATTAAGAATAATGTTTTTGCAAAGCCACAAACCGTAGCTGTAGTTCGTGGGAAAACAAATCAAGATATAATTGCTCAATTAAAAGAAAGCAAAGCGAGAATTATTGATGCATTTAATAAAGAAGAAGTAAAGGAGAAGCAAAGACAAATCAATAAATCACTTTTAAAAGACGAAAAAATGGAAAATCAGCTTGGTTTTACAGTTGATATTCCTTCAGTCTATAAGTTTGGAAAATCAGAGAAAGACTTTTATTGGCTAAGGAAAGCGTTGGACAATAGTAAAACTATAGATATTATGTTTTATGAAGTTCCAATGGAAACAATTTCTGAAGGTGATAGCACTGTTGTTGACATTATTAAAATGCGAAATCACATTACAAAAACTAAAGTCCCAGGCGAAGATGGTATTTATATGAAGGTTGAAGACGCCTTCGCACCGGCAATGTTTAAAACCATAATTGATAATAAACCAACTTATGAAGTCAGAGGACTTTGGGATATGGAAGGTTATACCATGGGAGGGCCTTTTATAACCTTCGCCATAGAGGATAAAGTGAACAAACGCTATTTAATTGCAGATGGTTATGTGTATGCACCATCACTTAATAAGGGCGAATACATTTTTGAAATAGAGTCAATCGTTAAATCCATAACTATTAAGTAATAAAAAAGCCAACTGATTCAGTTGGCTTTTTTTATGTTTTTCAATTAAGGAACTATTCTTTTTCCTTATTGTCAGCAGGATCTTCTTTACTTGCGTCTTTAAACTCTTTGATACCACTACCCAAACCCCTCATTAGTTCAGGAATTTTTTTACCACCAAACAATAGTAAAATGGCCACAACTATTAAAACAATTTGCCATGGACCCAACGCTAAAACTATATTGCTAGAAATCATATTTTTAAATTTAGACCACAAAGTTAGTAATTATACTTTAATTATAACGTTGTAAACCCAACTTTAGCACTTATTGATAGCGCTATTTCACTATTTTAACTAATTTTGTTTTAATGGCAAAAAAGAAAAAAAAAGAAAAAAAAATTGCTAAAAAGCTACTTCATAAGTATCGCTTAGTAATCCTTAATGAAGATACTTTTGAAGAACGTTTTGCAATTAAACTAACACGCCTTAATGTTTTTGTCTTAACATCACTTTCGGCAATTTTCTTGGTATTCTTTACCATTCTATTGATTGCCTTTACGCCGTTGCGCGAGTATATTCCTGGGTATTCTTCAGCAAAGCTTAAAAAAGAAGCCTCTGTCCTTAACTATAAAACAGACTCGTTGGTTCAGGAATTGGAGCTAAATAAACGATATTATGCCTCAATCCGAAAAGTTCTTACAGGTGATGTATCAACGGTTGAATTTAACAGAGATTCCATTATTGAAGCGGCCAAAAACGACGTAGATATTTTGCAGATTACGACCAACAAAGAGGACTCTTTGTTAAGAGAAAAAGTTGAAAAAGAGGATAAATATAACTTGTTTGAAGAATCAACAAACCAAAATAGTTTTGTGTTATTTCCGCCAGTTAATGGAACTATATCAGAAGAGTATAATATTGAAGACAAGCACTTTGCTGTAGATGTTGTAGTCGCTAATGACACTCCTGTTAAGGCCACGGCAGATGGAACAGTTATATTTGCAGAGTGGACTGTAGAAACGGGCTATGTAGTTATTATTGAGCATAACCAAGAATTAATTTCTGTGTACAAGCACAATTCAGCCATTACAAAGTCTCAAGGCGATTTAGTTAAGGCAGGAGAAGTCATCGCTATGTCTGGAAATACGGGAGAGTTGAGCACAGGTCCGCACCTTCATTTTGAACTCTGGAGTAAAGGCTACCCAGTAAACCCAACTAATTTCATTGATTTTCAGTAATGCCATCGGTTAAAGCAGCACTATCCAAACCTTTTGCCAAAATTATAGCTTGGCGTATAAAAAAATGGGCTTCAAATCCTATTGAAACCCAAGAAAATGTGTTTCAAAACCTTATAACTGAAGCAAAAAACACTGTTTTTGGTAAAGACCATAATTTTAGTGAGATTATTACCCATGAGCATTTTAAGTCTAAAGTTCCCATAAGGGACTATGAAGACTTAAAGCCCTATGTAGAACGCGTTGTTAAAGGCGAAGAGAGTATACTGTGGAAAGGCAAACCATTGTATTTCGCTAAAACATCTGGTACGACATCTGGTGCTAAGTATATTCCCATTACTAAAGAAAGCATGCCAACACATGTTGATGCCGCTAGAAATGCCATTCTAATGTACATTAACGAAACCGGAAATTCAAAATTTGTAGATGGCAAGATGATTTTTTTACAAGGAAGCCCAACCCTTGAAGAAAAAAACGGGATTAAGCTTGGAAGACTTTCTGGCATTGTGGCACATTATGTACCTAAATACCTTCAAAAAAACAGACTGCCTAGCTTAAAAACCAATTGTATTGAAGATTGGGAAACTAAAGTAAACGCCATCGTTGAAGAAACTATTGACGAAGACATGACGGTTATTTCAGGGATACCGTCATGGGTGCAAATGTATTTTGAAAAGTTGATAGAAAAGAGAGGAAACAAGGTGGGCGAAATTTTCAAAAACTTTAATTTATTCATATTTGGAGGCGTTAATTATGAGCCATATAAAGCTAAATTCGAAAACCTAATAGGGAGAAAGGTTGATAGTATAGAACTATATCCTGCAAGTGAAGGCTTTTTTGCATTTCAAGACAAGCAAAATGAAAAAGGGATGCTCTTACAATTAGACTCCGGTATATTTTATGAGTTTGTTGAAGCTGAACATTTCTTTAGTGACAATCCGGAACGAATAACAATAAAAGATGTAAAACTTGGCGTTAACTACGTTATGATTATCTCTACAACAGCTGGACTTTGGGCGTATAATGTTGGAGATACAGTGCAGTTCATGTCACTAAAACCTTATAGACTTATTGTTAGTGGCAGAATAAAACACTTTATTTCTGCTTTTGGAGAACACGTTATAGGGAAGGAAGTTGAACAAGCCCTAAAAGAAGCTACAGAAAATACATCAATTACTGTTAATGAATTTACTGTAGCACCTCAAATTAACCCAGAGGAGGGGCTACCTTATCACGAATGGTTTATTGAGTATGAAAATGAACCTGAAAACAAAGCTAAATTTATAGAAGATTTAGAGCAATCGCTTCAAAAACAAAACAGCTATTATCTAGATTTAATAAAAGGAAAGGTCTTGCAACCCTTAAAGATTACTAGAGTAAAGAAAGATGGTTTCAAAACCTATATGAAATCCATAGGAAAACTAGGTGGACAAAATAAAATCCCAAGATTATCCAATGATAGAAAAATAGCTGATAAAATATACGAACTTCAATTAACTAAATAACTCTATATTTGTAGGTTAAAATAATGTATGAGCACAGTTAAGAAAAAACACGAAAGAACTAGAGCGCAAGAAAGCTCAAATGCAATTGAGCGTATGTATATAACCATGCGGCATTTGTTTAATCGTGGATTTTATAAACCAATGGGAGTTTCGGGCGAAACTTTACGTGAGGCATTGTTGTTGTTACGTCCAGAAATCTACGGTTCTATTGCCGATGAAAAAGCAGAAATAGAGGGTTTACTTTATGTTATTGATCGTTTACCTCGAGGCATAGAAGAGTGCACGTTCATAAACCTAACAAGTGATGAAGGCTATACCAACTCACATTTTAAGCCTATAATCCCACCAAAACGAAGACGAAATTGCTATCGTATAGACGATGAGCAAATGAATATTGAAATAACAAGAGGTCGTTCAGAAATCTACGATATTTTAACACATCTTACATTTTTGTTTGTGGAGTCTCACAAAATAAGTAAGCGGATTATTATTAATGAAGAAGGGGCCACTGTTAGAGACTGGCAGAAGTTAGAAAATGCTGTTACTTCAACAAAAAAACTAACTCAAAAAGAGCGCGAAATTGCCATTACGCACACAGCAAATATTTTAGGGAGAACTTTCAATGAATTAACCGAAGCATATCCTAAATTTGCTACCGAAAGTCAACCAGAACGCTTATTGCACATTGTTTATTGGTTGGGTAAGTTGGCAATTGAGGAGGTCATAAATGGCAATAAAAGAACCATAACTTTTAGCCCAGTTTTAAGAGAACGATTGGGCCATCATATCCACGGTGAAGTATGGGCAGACAATATAAAAGAGATATTAAATAAGCACGGACTTTTAGAGCGACCGATACACATTATTAGCGCAAACATGCACAGTGTTATGAATTCTATTTTTGCGAAAGGTACTCTTAAGGGTGCTGATTCCAAAAAAGACATTTTTGAGGTTTACGAAACCCTTAGCAACTCGAAAAGTGTTGGAATGCGCAATAAAGTAGAGAAATCTGCGTTGCAGAACGGAATGATCTACATAAAGGACACGTCTGGAACCAACATAGATGTCCAAATTTTTGATACAGATAAAATAGATTTTTCTAATACAGACTTTGAGTATTCACAATCCAATAAGGATGACAAAGCTGTAATTTTTGTTATGGACTATGCGTTTGGAGAACAGGCGTATGAAACTATGGATGAATTTCTAAAACCGATAAAGGTGAATGGTAAAAAAGTTCATTTAGATGTTAAATCCATATCTATTATGGGTAAGGCAGGTATTTTAGAGGGAGGCAAAGGAGATGTTATGATTCCTTCGGCCCATATTTTTGAAGGCACAGCTGACAATTACCCATTTAAAAACGAACTAAGTAAAAACGATTTAGTAGATTGCGGAGTTGATGTTTTTGAAGGCACTATGGTTACTGTTTTAGGCACATCTTTGCAAAACAAAGAGATTTTAAAATTCTTTAAAAAGTCAACTTGGAATGTTATTGGGTTAGAAATGGAAGGAGCGCATTATCAAAAAGCGATTCAGGCAGCATCAAAAGTCAGAGGCAGTATAAATGAAGATGTAAAAGTTAGATATGCGTATTACGCAAGTGATAACCCTCTAGAAACCGGAAGCACACTGGCATCTGGTGGATTGGGGACATCGGGTGTTAAACCAACATATGTAATAACAAAAAAAATACTAGAACAAATATTTAATTCTTAATTCATGAGTGATAAATTACCTGAAAACACAAAAACTGAGGAAGTAGATTTAGGGCAATTATTTAATGTCATTGGCAGATTGTTTGAAAAGTTATTTTTGTTTATTGGCAAAATCCTCAAAGGACTATTTTCTATCTTAATCTATGCTCTAAAACCTATTGTAAATAATTTTAAAGTAATAGCCATTGCTCTTATGGTTGCAGCTGTTATTGGGTTTTTTGCGGAAAAATTTAAAAAACCGGTTTACACTTCGAGTATGCTAGTTAAACCTTATTTTGACTCTAAATACCAATTAGCAAATAATGTCAATTATTTTAATGCTTTAATAGGTTCTGAAAATTTAAAAGAATTGTCTTCTGTATTTGAAATTGACACTACAACAGCCTCTGAGTTAATGGGCTTTGATATTGAAATAGGACCTGAAACAGGTAATGATTTACTTAAAGAATATAACGATTATATAAAACAAATAGACAGTACGCTAGCAAAAGACATGACCTATGAAGAATATGTGGATAATAGGGATATTTTAAGCGGTAGTATTTTTTCTATAAAAGCTAAATCTAAGGCTAGTGATATTTTTACAAGTTTAGAAAGGGGCTTTGTAAAAACATTCGAGAATGAATATTCAGAGAAGCTAAAAGAAATAAGGGATAAATCTATTGAGATAAAAACTAGAGCTTATAAAAGCGAATTGAAACGAATAGATAGTCTGCAAAAAATATATTTCGATGTTCTTACAACAGAATCCGAAAGTGATAAAGTATCAATTGGCCTTAACGGTATGATACCTTTAACCAATCAAAAAACAACAACAAGAGAGTACGAATTATTTCAGAAAGAAATGGTCATAAGAGACTCTCTTAAAATACTTGAGCAAGAATTAATTAAAAACAATGATTTTTATGACATTTTATCTGGCTTTGAAGATGTTGGAACCATAGAAAAAAGTTTCCTAGAAAGATACACCATTCTTTTTCCTGCTTTAACAATGCTATTTATAATATTAGGCTACATAATGCTTAAAACATTTCAATACATAAAAAACTATGAGTAAAGAGCAAACAATACTAATTACAGGTGGTGCTGGTTTTATTGGCTCAAATTTTATTTTCTATTTGCTAAAAGAGCGAGAAAACATCAATATTGTTAATTTAGATAAGCTCACCTACGCAGGCGAGCTTTCTAATTTAAAACAATTACAAAACCATAAAAACTATAGTTTTGTAAAGGGAGATATATGCGATAGAGAATTGGTTAATGAACTTTTCAAAAAACACAGCTTCTCTGGAGTCATTCATTTTGCTGCCGAGTCTCATGTAGACAATTCAATTAGCAATCCAGATGCTTTTATAAAAACAAATATAGAAGGCACCTTTAATCTACTTAATATAGCTAAAACCTTTTGGATGGACGCCCCCTTTAAACCCAAATCAGGTTTTGTAAGCAATAGGTTTCATCATATTTCTACAGACGAGGTTTATGGCACCCTAGGGGAAACAGGGCTTTTTACAGAAGAAACACCCTACGCTCCCAACAGTCCTTATAGCGCCTCTAAGGCATCATCAGACTTTATTGTTAGGAGTTATTTCCATACGTATGGCATGAACGTAGTTACTACAAATTGCAGTAACAACTATGGACCAAAACAGCATGATGAGAAATTAATACCAACAATTATAAGAAAAGCTATCAGTGGAGAAAACATTCCTATATATGGTGATGGAAAAAATATAAGAGATTGGTTGTATGTAGAAGACCATTGTAGAGGAATTGATTTGGTTTTTCAAAAAGGAAGAAAAGGAGAAACCTACAATATTGGAGGAAAGAATGAAAGAGATAATCTTTATATAGCCCATAAGATCTGTGAAATCCTAGACAGTATCAAACCGAAAAAAGAACCATATTCTAAACAAATAACCTTTGTAAAGGATAGACCTGGACATGATTTTAGATATGCTATTGATGCCTCAAAGATTGAAAGTGAATTAGGCTGGGAAGCAAAAGAGAATTTTGAAACAGGAATAGAAAAAACCATACACTGGTACTTAGATAAATACGAAAACTAATGAAAGGGATAGTTCTAGCGGGCGGATCAGGTACAAGATTGCATCCATTAACTTTAGCCATAAGTAAACAACTTATGCCGATTTATGACAAGCCTATGATTTATTATCCCGTATCTACGCTTATGTGGTCTGGGATAAAGGACATACTTATAATTTCTACACCAGAGGATCTTCCACTATTTGAAAAGTTATTGGGAGATGGTAAAAAGTATGGCTGTAATTTTCAATATGCAGTACAGGAAGAACCCAAAGGTCTTGCTGAAGCTTTTATCATAGGAGAAGATTTTATAGGAAAGGATAAAGTTGCTTTAATCCTTGGAGATAACATTTTTTACGGTACAGGCTTATCAGAATTACTTCAACAAAACAATAATCCCGACGGTGGAATTATTTACGCCTATCATGTACACGACCCAGAGCGCTACGGAGTTGTTGAGTTTGATAAAAACGGTACAGTGGTGTCGATTGAAGAAAAGCCCATGAAGCCAAAATCTAACTATGCAGTTCCAGGAATATATTTTTACGATAACTCAGTAGTAGAAATAGCAAAAAACATAAAACCAAGTAAAAGAGGAGAATTAGAAATTACCGATGTTAACAAAACGTATTTAGAGAAGGGGAAACTAAAAGTAAGTGTTTTAGATAAAGGTACAGCTTGGCTAGATACAGGCACGTTTAATTCACTGATGCAAGCTTCACAGTTTGTCCAGGTAATAGAAGAACGACAGGGTTTAAAAATTGGAGCTATTGAAGAGGCAGCGTACAAAATGGGTTTTATAGATAAGGCGCAATTCAAAAAAGTTGCAAAAACCCTAACCAAAAGCGGTTACGGCAAGCACCTCCTGAGTTTACTGGCTGAATAATATGATTATAAAAGAAACAAAATTAAAAGGGTGTTATACACTACAACCAAAAGTGTTTGAAGATAAAAGGGGCTATTTTATAGAGAGCTACAATGAAAACGTATTTAAAAAAGCCCTTGGAAAGAACAATAACTTTGTTCAAGATAACGAATCCCAATCCTCTAAAGGTGTTTTAAGGGGTCTCCACTACCAAACAGGTGAGTTTGCACAAGCAAAATTGGTCAGGGTTATTAAAGGTAAAGTGTTGGACATTGCAGTTGATTTGAGACAAAACTCCTTAACTTTTGGCGAACACGTCTCAGCAATTCTATCTGAAGAAAACAAAACTCAACTTTTTATACCTCGAGGCTTTGCCCATGGGTTTTTGGTCTTAGAGGATAATACTATTTTTAGTTACAAATGTGATAATTTTTATAACAAAGAATCAGAAACAGGGGTAATATACAATGACAAAGATTTAAATATAGACTGGAAATACCCAGAGTCTGAATTAATTCTCTCAGAGAAAGACTTGCTTTTACCATCTTTTAAAAACGCTAAATTATGAAGCGGATAGCTGTCTTAGGTGCTAACGGGCAATTAGGCCAGACACTAAATTCTTTAGTTGATAAAGAGCCAGACAGTTATAGCTTTTACTCAAAAGAGGATGTTGACATAACTGATAAGGAGTCAATTAGCACTCTTTTTAATAAGAATGATTTTGATTTTTGTGTCAATTGTGCCGCCTATACAAATGTTGAGTTGGCAGAAAAAAACGTTGACCAAGCTTTTTTAGTAAATGCAGAAGGAGCAAAGAATATTGCAGAGGTTTGCCAGTCAAAAAATATAAAATTAGTTCACATTTCTACGGATTATGTTTTTGACGGAAAAAAAAGAGAACCATACACTACAAAAGACAAAACCGATCCAATAAACCAGTACGGTAGGTCTAAGCTTAAAGGCGAACTCTATATTAAGGAAACAATAAAAGAGCATTACATTATAAGAACGTCTTGGCTTTATTCTCTATTTGGCAAAAATTTTCTCAAAACCATTGTCAACAAAACAAAACAAAATGTAGAGTTAAAAATTACAACTGAAGAACAAGGTACACCCACAAGCTGTTTGGATCTCTCAAGGTTTATTATTTATCTAATCAAATCAGACGATATTCATTACGGAATCTACCACTTCTCGGCCAAAGGGAAAACAACTTGGTACGGTTTTGCAAAAGAAATAGTCAAGCATTTTAACCCAAAGAAAACTGCAAATATTTTTTCTGTAGACAGTTATAAAACCATAGCAGAGCGACCTAAATATAGCGTTTTAGAAATTTCAGAAACGGAAAAAGTATATAGAAACCTAAATGAATGGCAAGAAAGCCTAAAAGCCATGATTGAAGAATTAAAGATATAGATTTAACTGGTAATAAGAGAATTAATATGATTAATATACTCGAAAATAAGAATATAATGACAGCCATCAAAGCATCCTTAGATGCGGGAAAAGTTATCATGCAGGTTTACGACACTTCGTTTAATGTTGAAATAAAAGATGACAAATCGCCATTAACAGAAGCTGATAAAAAAGCCAATGAAGTGATTAATTCATATTTAATAGATACTGAAATTCCTATTATTAGTGAAGAAAATAAACAAATTGACTACTCCATTAGAAAAAACTGGGACACTTGTTGGATTGTAGACCCGGTAGATGGGACCAAAGAATTTATAAAAAGGAATGGCGAATTTACAGTAAACATAGCTTTGGTTGAAAGTGGGAGGCCAATATTAGGCGTGATTTATGTGCCAACTATAAAACGATTATATTTTGCAAATGTAGAGGAGAAACATGCTTATTCCGCAGATCTAACCTCCCATGATTCATCTATAGACACAGTAGGTGCAAACGCAAAACCACTAAAGCCAAAAACATCTTCAAATTCGGTTGAAGTCGTCGGAAGCCGCTCTCATATGAGCCAAGAAACCCTGGATTTTGTTGAAAATATTAGATCATCTGGAAAGGAGGTAAGCATAGTTTCCAAAGGAAGCTCATTAAAGTTTTGCATTGTTGCTGAAGGCAAAGCTGATGTTTACCCAAGATTTGCACCTACTATGGAGTGGGATACAGCTGCTGGTCAAGCCATTTGTAATGCCGTAGGCATTAATGTTATTTCGCAAGCCACTAAAGAACCGCTTCTTTACAATAAGGAAAACTTACTAAACCCTTGGTTTGTAACCTCAAAATAATGAAGGACCAATCTCACAAGAGACATATTGCCAAAACATTAACATGGAGAATTGTTGGTACTTTAGATACGGTAATACTTTCTTGGGTGATTTCTGGCAGCCCATCAATTGGGTTAAAAATCGGATTTGCAGAGGTTATCACCAAAATGATTTTATATTATTTACATGAACGTACCTGGTTTAACATTAACCTATCAAAGGATGGCCGAGTACTTGAAAGTCGAAAAAGGCACATAGCCAAAACTTTCACATGGAGATTTATAGGGACGTTAGATACCATGTTATTGGCATGGTGGATTTCAGGGAATCCATTAATTGGTTTAAAGATTGGGTTTGCGGAAGTTTTTTCTAAAATGATTTTATATTATCTTCATGAAAGATTTTGGTATAGGTTCAATTATGGGCTCACAAATAGAAAAAACAATTAGTCTCTAATAAAGTAAGACCAAATAAAATTCAAATCAATGGAGGAGAATATAACGGCACATTCATATCAGATATCTCAAAAGGAAAGGGTGGCTTTAAATAACCATAAACCCTTATTAATCTGGTTTACTGGTCTTTCAGGATCTGGAAAATCGACTATAGCTAATCTTGTAGAACATTCTTTATTCGAAAGAGGAATAAAAACATATGCATTAGATGGCGATAACATTAGAAAAGGAATTAATAATGATCTTTCTTTCTCGCCACAAGACAGAACGGAAAACATTAGACGCATTGCCGAGGTTTCTAAGCTTATGATAGATGCTGGTTTAGTGGTTTTAGCGGCATTCGTGTCCCCAAATAAAAAAGACAGACAGGACATTAGAACTATCGTTAAAGATTCTAACTTTGTTGAGATTTATGTAAACACGAGTATTGAAGAGTGTGAGCGTAGGGATGTTAAGGGTTTATACAAGAAGGCCAGAGCAGGAGAAATTAAAAACATGACAGGTATTTCTGCTCCTTATGAAGCACCAGACAATCCTGAGATTGAAATAGAAACAGAAAATGAACCGATAGAGGATTCGGTAAAACGAATAGTAGATTATATAATACCAAAATTAAAACTCAACAATGAGTAAATATTATTTAAATTATTTAGACGAGTTAGAAAGTGAAGCAATTTATGTTTTAAGAGAAGTTTGGGCTCAATTTGATAACCCGGTTATTTTATTTTCTGGAGGGAAAGACTCTATTTTAGTTACTCATTTAGCAAAAAAAGCATTTTACCCAGCCAAGATTCCTTTTCCCCTTATGCATGTTGATACTGGCCATAATTTCCCTGAAACTATTCAATTTAGAGATAATATTATAAAAGAGCTGGGTGTAGAACTTATTGTAGGTTCGGTACAAGAATCTATTGATGAAGGGCGCGTAGCAGAAGAAAAAGGAAAAAACGCCACAAGAAATGCCCTGCAAATTACAACACTTCTTGATGCGATAGAAACTAATAAAATAGATTGTGCTATTGGTGGTGGACGTAGAGATGAAGAAAAAGCGAGAGCTAAAGAACGTTTCTTTTCGCATAGGGATGATTTTGGACAGTGGGACCCCAAAAACCAAAGACCAGAACTTTGGAATATTTTCAACGGTAAACATTTTGAAGGCGAGCATTTTAGAGCCTTCCCTATTAGTAATTGGACAGAAATGGACGTTTGGAACTACATTAAAAGAGAAAACATAGCAATACCATCATTATACTTTGCCCATGAACGTGAAGTGGTTTGGAGGCAGGATAGTTGGATTCCTAATTCAGAGTTTTTAGTGCTCGAAGATCACGAAGAAATTGTCACCAAAAAGATTCGCTTTAGAACTCTAGGAGACATTACGATTACAGGAGGTATTGAATCCGATGCGGACACATTGGAGAAAATTGCAGATGAGGTGTCTGGAATGAGACAAACAGAACGAGGAAACCGAAGTGACGATAAGCGCTCTGAATCTGCAATGGAAGACAGAAAGCGTCAAGGATATTTTTAAGAAACAAAGCAATGTTAGATAATAATCAATTATTACGGTTTACAACCGCAGGAAGTGTAGATGACGGCAAAAGTACCTTGATAGGTCGTTTATTATACGATTCAAAATCTATTTTTGAAGATCAGCTGCAGTCAATTGAAAACACGAGTAAAAAGAAAGGACACAACGGTGTAGATTTAGCTTTATTCACTGATGGACTCAGAGACGAAAGAGAGCAGGGCATAACGATAGATGTAGCCTATAGGTATTTTACAACTCCAAAACGCAAGTTTATAATAGCAGACACGCCTGGACATATTCAATATACTAGAAATATGGTTACAGGTGCTTCTACGGCAAACGCAGCAATAATTCTAGTAGATGCTAGGCATGGTGTTATTGAACAGACAAAAAGACACTCGTTCATAGCTTCTTTACTGCAGATACCACATATAATTGTATGTATTAATAAAATGGACTTGGTTGATTACTCTGAAGACGCTTATAATGAAGTGATCAACCAGTTTGAAGAATTTTCTTCAAAATTGTTAGTCCAAGATATTCGCTTTATACCTATTAGCGCTTTAAATGGGGATAATGTGGTAAACAGGTCTAAAAATATGGATTGGTACCAAGGAGCGCCACTTCTTCATACCCTAGAGACCATGCACATTAGCAGTGATATAAATAAAGTTGACGCTAGATTTCCGGTGCAAACCGTATTAAGACCGCAGAGTGATAAACATAGAGATTACAGGGGATATGCTGGTAGGGTTGCAAGTGGTATTTTTAGGGTTGGGGATGAGGTTACGGCAATGCCCTCTGGTTTTTCGTCTAAAATAAAATCTATAGATGTTTTGGATGAATCTTTGAAAGAAGCCTATGCACCTATGTCAATATCAATGACTTTAGAAGACGATATTGATATTAGTAGAGGAGATATGATTGTAAGAACCAATAATAAACCAGAGTCCTCTCAAGATATAGAAGTGATGTTATGTTGGTTAAATGACAATTCAGCCAAACCAAGAACTAAGTACAGCATTAAGCACACAAGCAATGATCAAAAAGCAATGATTAAAGAGATTATCTACAAAATAGATATTGAGACTTTAAATCGGAATACAGAGGACAAAAGCTTAAACATGAATGATATCTCAAAAGTTAAAATTAGAACCACAAAACCACTGATGGTAGATTCATACCGAGAAAACAGAACCACAGGGAGCATTATACTTATTGATGATACTACTAACGAAACCGTAGCGGCTGGTATGGTTGTTTAGTAGTGCCAATTATATTGGTCAAAGACAATTATTATGGTATTTTTACCATCTAAAATTATAACACTCTATATACTCTATGTTTAGCTTTAAAGATAAATCTATATTAATTACTGGTGGGACAGGGTCTCTAGGGAAGGCGCTTACATCTCATATATTACAAAAACACCCTGAAGTCAAAAAGTTAGTTGTTTTTTCTAGAGATGAACAGAAGCAATTTCAAATGGCGCAAGAGTACCCAACGGATCAATTTCCTCAAATCCGGTTTTTCATAGGAGATGTGCGAGATAAAGAACGTTTGGTGAGGGCATTTCAGCATATAGATTATGTGATACATGCTGCAGCAATGAAACATGTGCATATTGCAGAATACAATCCAGATGAATGTATAAAAACTAATATTAACGGTGCAGAGAATGTGGTACATGCATGCTTAAGTACAAATGTGGAACGTGTAGTCGCTCTATCGACGGATAAAGCGTGTGCCCCAATTAATTTGTATGGTGCAACAAAACTGACGTCAGATAAATTGTTTATAGCAGCCAACAATATTAAAGGCACGAATCCGATTAAATTTTCAGTGGTTAGATATGGTAATGTAATGGGCTCAAATGGTTCAGTAATCCCTTTCTTTATTAATAAGAAAAAAGAGGAGAATAGTTTGCCAATTACTGATCCAAATATGACACGGTTTAATATTTCACTTCAAGGAGGTGTAGATATGGTAATGCACGCATTAGAACATGCTTGGGGAGGTGAACTTTTTGTGCCTAAAATACCTTCATATAAAATTATGGACGTTGCGGAAGCAATTGGACCTGAATGCGAAAAACCAGTGGTCGGTATCAGGCCAGGTGAGAAAGTGCACGAGGAAATGATTACCGCTTCAGATTCATTTTACACTTACGACTTGGGGAAATATTACACTATTCTTCCAGCTACGCATCAATGGAAATTAGAGGATTTTATTAAAGCTTTTGATGCGAAAAAAGTACCATTGGGCTTCAGCTATAACTCTGGTGAGAATGAGGAGTGGGAGACTATAGAAAGTTTACGGCACCTAATTAAAGAACATGTTGACTCTACCTTCGAAGTATAAATGGACAAACCAATAATTCCATATGGCCGTCAGCACATAGATCAAAATGATATTGATGCTGTGATAAATACGTTAACTTCAGATTTTTTAACTCAAGGCCCTAAAGTGAGTGAGTTTGAAAAAAAATTCGCTGAATATGTCGGCTCAAAATATGCTGTAGCCGTTTCTAACGCAACTGCTGGTTTACACATAGCGGTAATGGCTTTAGGTTTAAAACCTGGTGAACGTGTTATAACGACTCCAATTACTTTCGCGGCTTCGGCAAATTGTGTAAGATACTGTGACGGTGAAGTATGGTTTGCCGATATAGATGCTAATACCTACACTTTATCCTTAGAGAGTACTAAACGGCTCATAGAAAGTAAGCCCAAAGGCTTTTTTAAAGGAATTATACCAGTAGATTTTGCAGGTCTAACAGTAGACCTTGAGGAATTTAGAAACCTGGCAAATGAACACAATTTATGGATAATTGAGGACGCTTGCCATGCACCAGGCGGTTATTTTACGGATACAAAAGGCGTAAAACAAATGTGCGGCAATGGGAAATATGCTGATATCGGGATTTTTTCGTTTCATCCGGTAAAACATATTGCTTGTGGCGAAGGCGGTATGGTTACCACTAATAATGAAGCATTATATAATAAATTATCGAAGTTAAGAACACATGGTATCACCAAGGACAATATGGAAGAAAACCATGGTGGTTGGTATTATGAAATGCAAGAATTAGGTTATAATTATAGGCTTACGGATATTCAATCAGCTCTAGGTATTACTCAACTATCCAAAAATGATGAAGGAGTGATAAAGCGAAACGAAATAGCTAATAAATATAAAGAAGCATTTAGGGGCAAAATAAAATATCAAAGTTTACCAGACCAGACATATAATGCTCACCATTTATTTGTAATAGAGGTGGATGACAGAAAAAAACTCTACGATTACCTCAGAACCCATAACATTTTTGCACAAATTCATTACATACCAGTACATACATTACCTTATTATAAAGAAATAGGGTATGGTGATGCAAATTTGAGAAATTCTGAAAACTACTATTCTAAATGCATTAGCCTGCCAATGTACCCAACACTGCTTGAAGAAGAACAAACTTATGTTGTCGATAGGATACTAGAATTCCTTGAGGAAAACACTAAATGATAGATAAATTAATATTAGGAACAGTACAACTAGGCTTAGACTACGGCATTAATAATTCTTCTGGCAAACCCACACAAGAAGAAGCCTTTTCTATATTAAACTACGCTTACGATAAAGGTCTTAGAAAACTTGATACCGCAGAAGCTTATGGAAATTCAATTGAAATTATTGGAGCCTTCCACAAAGCCTACTCCAATAAAAGATTTCGCGTCATAAGTAAACTAAATCCATTGGTTGATGCAACAAGTATGGATTTGAGAACTTATGTTGCTGAAACTTTAAATACATTGTCTGTAAACGAATTACATGCTTATATGTTTCATAGCTATAATAGCTTAAAAATTAATCCATCACTTTTTAAGGATTTTATAGAGTTAAAAAATAAGGGAATCGTCAAAAACATAGGCGTTTCAGTATATACCAATGATGAAATAGAGGACATTATTGAAAATTTTAGTGAATTTGATTTTATTCAAATACCTTTTAATCTTCTCGATAATTCTAAAAAACGCAAGGATTTAATAGTAAAAGCGAAACAAAAAAATATAGATACGCACACGAGATCTACTTTTTTACAAGGGCTTTTTTTTAAAAAAGATCAAGAATTACAATCAAGACTATCACCTCTAAAGCCTTATTTGTCTAAATTAAATTCTATTGCAAACCGTTGGCAAATTCCTATAGAAGCTTTAGCATTACAATATGTATTACAAAAAACATATATTGAAAATGTATTGATTGGTGTTGAAACAAAAACGCAATTAGAAGCGAATCTTGTAATTTGCAATAAGTATAGAGACGTAGATTGGACAGAAATCGATAAAATTGATGTTAATGAATTAGATTTACTTAATCCTGCAAATTGGGCTTAAAATATTTAATATGAATTTATTTAAAGACATAGAGAATCGTATAGTTATAGTAACAGGCGGATATGGTCACCTAGGTGCCACTATGTGTGAGGTTTTGGCTGATTACGGTGCAAAAGTATATGTGGCAGGCCGTAGAAAAGAAAAATTTGATGATCGCTTTAATGCTGCAAAAGGTGAAATTAAGTTTATCAAAATGGATGTTCAAAATAGAGAATCCATAACCAACGCCTTTCAATCTATATATTCAACCGAAAAGCGAATAGACGTACTTATCAATAACGCTCATTTTGGAGCTACAGATCATCCAGAGAAGCTTTCTGCAGATGATTGGCGAATTGGCATGGAAGGGGGAATTAATCATTATTTTGATACCGTAATGGCAGCAATACCATTTCTTAAAAAATCGAAAAACGGAAAAATCATCAACATCGCCTCCATGTACGGAGTCGTTGTGCCAGACCTTGGTATATATGACGGTAGAGAAGAATTGCTAAACCCTGCTAATTACGGAACTTCTAAAGCGGCAGTAATACACTTGTCTAAATATTATGCAATGTATTTAGCTAAGTATAATATAAATGTTAATTCAATATCACCAGGACCATTTCCGTCGGAATCGGTGCAGAAAGACAAAGATTTTGTAAAGCGCTTAGAAGAAAAAACAAAACTAAAGCGCATTGGTAACCCAGAAGATTTGAAAGGAATCATCTTGTTATTATCATCTAATGCTTCAAGTTTTATAACTGGACAAAATATTGTAGTAGATGGAGGGTGGACAATTTAAAATAACAGCAATAATACAAGCAAGGTTGGGATCTACAAGATTGCCTAATAAAGTTTTGTTACCGTTGCCAGCAACGTCAAATAATTCTATATTAAAAATTATCACTTCGGCACTTAAGCAAGTTGATTTAATCGACGAAATATTTGTTGCCACATCTAAAGTTAAAAACAATGATGGTATAGAGTCAGAATGCGACAAACTAAGTCTAAATTGTTATAGAGGAAGTGAGGAGGATGTGTTATCTAGGTTTTCTGAAATAGTGAGCGCTAATAACAGCGACTATGTTTTAAGATTTACAGCAGACAATCCGGTAATAGACACAGGCCTTCTTCTAAAGTTTATTAACAACCATTTAACCAAAGGATTAGATTATTCTAAAAGCGAAGGACTTCCATTGGGTTGTAATTTTGAGATGATCAAGAGCACTTCATTAATATCAGCAGATAAAAACACTAAGGTTGCCTATCATAGAGAGCATGTAACACCTTACATTATTGAAAACACAACAAACCAAGAGATCTTCAAGTTTAAAACTTTAGACCCAATAAATAATATAAGATTTACAATTGACTACCCTAGTGATTATGCATTTATGAACCTTATATATAGTTATCTAGATAATAATATATCCCACTGTTTAAAAGACTTCTCTAATATTATTGAAAAAAACTCTTGGCTATCTAAGATAAATAGTAACAATTATCAAAAAATAAAAGCAGAGACTTTTAATGAAGAGATAGACGCCATTCTTCCTATAATCAAATTATTAGAGTTAAATAAACTATCAGACTTTCTAAAAGATGAAAAACAAAAAAAGTATAATCTTTAGAGCAGATGGAAACGCAAACACTGGCTTAGGTCACTTATACCGTTTATTTAGCTTAGTAGAAACTGTTAAAAACAAATTTGACTTTGTATTCCTTACTAAAGAAAACTCTACGCGTTCTGTAGTACCTACAGATTATAATTTAGATTTTATTCCAATGCAGATAAAACTCATGGAAGAACCAGAGTGGTTATCCGAGAATTATAATAGTTCTGAACACATTATTATTGCGGATGGGTATCATTTTAATTCTACATACCAAAGGTTAATAAAAGACTATGGTTTTAATTTAATCTATATAGACGATTTGGCTACAGAGCATATGTATGCCGATTGGGTTATAAATCATTCACCTCAAATTAGGTCGGATGATTTTAAAGCCCAAAACTATACAAAGTTTGCTTTAGGAATGGACTATGCTATGTTAAGACCGGCATTTCTAAAAGCAGCTAGGAAACCCATGGTCTTGCAGCCAATTGATTCAGTATTTGTAAATTTCGGTGGATCTGATGTACTAGGCCTAACCTATAAAACAGTAAGCACACTTATAGAAATATCAGCTATAAAATCTATAAACATAATCTTAGGAGCGGCATATTTAGACTTACGTTTATTTGAATTAAAAAACAGGTACAGTGAAAAAATAAACATTCACAAAAATTTATCTGAAAATGAATTGATTAAGGTAATGCAATCTTGTACATTTGCCATAGTGCCTTCTAGTACAATTTTATTTGAGCTTTTTTGTGTTAAAATTCCGATTTTTTCAGGATATTTTGTTGATAATCAAAAAAACGCTTTTTTAGAATTTAAAAAGTCCGGTGTGGTATATGGGGAAGGGGATTTTACCAAATTGTCAAAAGAGCAACTTAGACTTAAATTGGAAGAGTCTATTTTAAAATCTAATCATTTGGATATGCTAGAGAAACAAGAAAAACTTTTAGACGGACAGCAGGCACAACGACATCTAAAAATAATAAAAAACACTATTGTAATGAATAATATCGATATTGAATTGATTAAGGTCACAGTTGACGATATTGAGCTTATTAGAAGCTGGAGAAACTCAGATGAGGTAGCTTCATATATGTATACGGAGAATAAAATATCTGCAGAAGACCAGAAAAACTGGTATAAGAAAATAAGTACTGATACGACTTCAGAATATTGGATTATTAATTATAACGGTAAAAAGTTAGGACTGGCAAGCATAACTGATATAAATAGAACATTAAGTAGTTGTTATTGGGCTTTTTACCTTGGAGACACATCGGTAAGAGGCGCTGGTATAGGAGGTAAGGTAGAATACAATGTATTAAGCTATGTGTTTGAAGAGCTTAAATTACACAAACTTAGATGTGAAGTTTTTACTTTTAATGACAAAGTAATCTCAATGCATGAGAAGTTTGGGTTTAGAAGAGAGGCGTACTATAGAGACCATTGTTATAAAAATGGAGCATACCACGATGTTGTTGGTTTAGCAATGCTAGAGAGCGAATGGAAAATTTTAAAAGATAAAATGCATGCCAAAGTTTACAGAACAAATTAAAAAGGGAAGTACCTTTAGAGAGAGTTTTGCTTACACCCAAAATGATGTGGATAGATTTGCTGAAATTTCTGGAGATAAAAACCCAATCCATTTGGATGAGGCTTACGCCGCTCAATCTATTTTTAAACGACGAATTATCCATGGTTATTTAGGAACTAGTGTTTTTTCAAAAGTGTTTGCCATGGACTTTCCCGGTGAAGGCACCATTTACCTTAAACAAGATTTAAAATTTATGAAGCCTATGTTTGCAGACACGCAATACACTGCCGTATTTGAGGTAATAGAACATATGCAAGACAGGCACAGGGCTTTAGTCAGCACTTATATTTTGAATAATAACAACGAAGAGGTAGTAACTGGCGAAGCATTAATTCAAAATTCAAAATTTTTATAGATTATTTAAAGGGGTGATAAATGTTAGGTATGGATAATAATTCAGTGTTTATAATCGCAGAGCTCTCAGCCAACCACGGAGGAGATATTAACATTGCGAAACAGACCATTAAAGCGGCTAAAAGAGCTGGAGCTGATGCAATAAAACTACAAACCTATAGAGCGGATACCATTACCTTAGACGTAAAGAACGACTATTTTAAGATAGATCATAATTCTCATTGGGACGGAAGATATCTTTATGACTTATACGAAGAAGCTTATACCCCTTGGGAATGGCATCAGGAGTTGTTCGAAACTGCAGAGAACGAAGGGCTAGTGTGTTTTTCTTCTCCTTTTGATTTTAGTGCTGTTGACTTATTGGAATCATTAAATGTTCCTATATATAAAATAGCATCTTTTGAAATTACGGACATACCCTTGATAAAATATGTTGCCTCTAAAGGAAAGCCTATTATTATATCTACAGGAATTGCAACAATAGATGACATAGAGTTGGCTCTAGAAACTTGCAGAGGAGAAAACAATAACGATATCACTTTGCTTAAATGCACATCACAGTACCCAGCACTTCCAGAAGACTGTAATTTAAATACAATACCAGATTTAAAAATCCGTTTTGGCACTAAAATAGGTTTGTCTGACCACACCTTAGGAATTGAAGCGCCAGTAGTAGCAGTGAGTTTGGGCGCAAAAGTAATCGAAAAACATTTTATGGTTGATAAGAGTATTGGTGGACCAGATGCGCATTTCTCATTGGACGAAAAGGAATTTACGGAACTAGTAAAAGCCGTGAGAAAAGCCGAAAAAATGTTAGGTAAGGTGGATTATGATTTAACAGAAAAAAAAATAAAAAGTCGCGAATTTTCTAGATCTCTATTTGTTTCTGAAGATGTAAAGACAGGGGATTTAATCACATCTTCGAATGTTAAATCGGTTAGACCAGGACATGGATTACACCCAAAGCACTATAATAATATTTTAGGCAAAAGTTTTACTAAAGATTTAAAAAAAGGCACACCACTTTCTCAACAAATGATTGAAGGTTTTAATGTTTGAGGTAACGGTAAATAAGTATGATCAAGCATTTGGTTCCTTCAAAATTTGGATTTTATAAGTTATTCAACTTAGGTCTTAGGGTAGCTCCCTTAAGTGTTAAATTTTTATTTTTTGCCGTATTATCAAAAGTTCTAAGTCCTGAAATTTATGGGAGCTATACACTTATTACAACTACAATTACTATTTCCATATTTGTGCTAGGATTAGACTTTTACAACTATTCTATTAGAGAGATTTTAATGAATGGCCAAAATACTGTTAGTAAAGTG
Source organism: Winogradskyella ouciana (assembly GCF_965284585.1). Taxonomy (NCBI): domain Bacteria; kingdom Pseudomonadati; phylum Bacteroidota; class Flavobacteriia; order Flavobacteriales; family Flavobacteriaceae; genus Winogradskyella; species Winogradskyella ouciana. The sequence goes on along the minus strand of NZ_OZ260095.1, from coordinate 1,093,973 downwards.
TTCAGCACTTTTTTACTTTATATTGTTGTTTATATTATTGCGATGTCTTGCGTTGCTGTCTATTATCATTTTAGTGATGGTATGGGTATGTCTTTAAAGGTCACTCTTACGATTTTATTAATTTGCATTACGGAACATTTTTGCCAAGAGGCATATCGGCTTCAAATAGCATTCAAGAAGGTGCTAACGGCAAACTTAATTTTCTTTTTTAGAGTATTCTTGTGGATGTCTTATTTGACTATAGAAATACTTTTTTTCAATAAAAATCTAGTTTTAGAGACTATTTTGAACTATTGGTTAATATTCAATTTAGTTGCCGTTGGTTTAAATGTTGTAACTGCAGTAAGGCCAGCAATAAATAATAAGGGCTCATTAAAATTAAGCATAGCATTTATAAAAAGAGGAATTGTAGTTTGCAGTTTGTTTTTTTTAGGTACATTATCCCTTAAATCAATTGAGTACCTTAACCGTTATATTGTAGACTTATTTTTGGGAAAAGAAATTACAGGTGTTTTCAGCTTCTATTCTAATCTAGCTTTAGTAATTACTGTCTATATTAATGCTATTGTTATTTCTTTTGAACTGCCTCTATTAATAGAAAAAGGCAATACCTCTAATTTTAGTAAGTACTTTAAAATATTTAAAAACTCATTCTTGAAACAAATCGTTATAATTATAGTTTTACTATTGATTGCTATTGCGCCAATTTTATATTGGCAAGATATACCGCTTTATAAAGATTATCTGTATATATTTTTCATATTATTGATTTCCACAGCAATAATAAACTATTCTTTAGTGTATCATTTTTATCTTTATATTAAGAAAAAAGACAGAACTATTTTATGGCTTACCATCAAAAGTGGTTTTTTTAATCTAGTAACAACTCTTATTCTAACATACTATTTTGGGGTTGCAGGTACATGTGTAGCTTTCTTGTTAACAAGTATATGCATTATTTACCTGAGAAAATCGAGTTGTAAAAAGGTTGGTTATGAATAATATTTTTATTGCACTTTCTACCCACCACGTTAAGTATTGCGAAAAAATTGCTCAGCAGCAAAAAAAGGCGACTAACATTTTAATTACAAGTAGGGATTTTGAGGTAGATAAAACCATATTTGATAGGTTAATTTATCTTAAATCTAAAGCATACAATCAATCTGACTCTACAGTTTCTAAAATCAAGACCATTATAAAAAAAGCATCAGTATATAAGGATGTTGTTGCGCAATTGAGAGACTTAAGAAATGAAGCTCAACTTAGGGTATATTTTTCTTCATTGGAAGATATGTTATCTAATCATATGCTATTTTATTTTTCAAGAAATATTGAGGGTGTGGTAATAGAAGACGGTGTGTTAAATTATTATATGCATACCCTAGAAGAGGTTTCTCAGTTTAATTTTTTAGTTAAAAGACTTATTGCTCTAGCGTATGGCATAAAAATTAAGCCATATATTGGGCACACTTCAGGGATCGATTACGATAAAGTGAAATATCAACTAGTTCGCCAACCAAATTTCGCAATTAAACCAGAAAAATCCAGGCAATTACCACAAGAAAAGCGAAAATTAACAGAGCTTAGCAACAATAATTTAATTGTAGGTCAAGAGCCTTATGGCAGTATGTTTGGTTCAGACGTTTATATTTCTAAACTTAAAAAACTCCTAACTCAAGTAATAGGTTCAGATAATTACAGTGCAACTCATAAAATCTATTACAAACCCCATAGACATGGTCCGAGATTAGATTTCGAAGCACTAAAACGAGATTTTAAAAACCATAATTTAATTTATGTAGATGATGAGACGAGTATGGAAGACTTATATTTTGACAAATTAAAATGTAGAAATATATATACTTTTGACTCAAGTGCTGTGTTTAGTATATATTCTGAAGCTCCATTACAATTAAAGGAGCAAATAAATATTACTGTAATGCCTTTTTATAAAAGTGTGCTAAACCCGCTCTTTAAAAAACTAAACTTTACAATTATAGAAAATGATCTTTAACCTTATTAGCATATTGGTAATTGTATTGATTGGCTATCATTTTTTTAATAAGAAAAAAATAGCATTTATATGCTTCCTTCCTTTTTTTATACAGTATCTATGGATGGCTGCATCAGTTTTGGTTATTGAGCAAGGTGCTTATGTTAGTGAACAAGACAAACATGGTGAGTTTTACTTCACTAATTTTTATTTGCTTATGTTCTTCTTTGTGTCTGTTGTTTCTTTCCTGTTTTTTTATACAGTTTTTCAAAAAGGCTTAAAGCTCAACTTACCTAAGGTTAAAATAGTTAAGAAATCAGAATTGTCCATTGTATACGCTATTGCCATTATAATTATGGTTGTTGCTTATATAAGCCTGTTGTCTTCCCCCTCTGTATACACGTCTGAAGAAATAACTAAATTCAATTACTGGGAAACAGCTGCATATCCTGGTTTAAGTGCATTGTTAGGAAGTACTATAGGGTATTTACCCTTTATTTTTGGGATAACATTTAGACGATATAAAAAGTTGACATTATTATTGGTTGGGCTTTATATTATTTATTTAGTGGGTGTAGATCAAAAGTTCACAGCCTTTTTGTATGGTCTTATAGGATTTTTTGTTTCATATACTATTATTGGTCTAAGGCAAAAAGAAAGTAAGAGTATTTTGAATTTCAAAAAACGTTATTTAGTGTTGGTCGGAACTTTAATATTTTCTTTAGTCCTACTAAAATATTCTAATAAAAATCCATTTGCTTATTTAAATTTAACTCCTGTAGAGTCTGTTTTTTATAGAGCTTTTGGACTACAAGCTCATGTTTTTTGGGGCGTAAATGAAAAATATGTTTATAACGACGCGCCTAACACGTGGGACTTAAGCGAATTGCCATATGGGATGCATGTTGTTATGAGAGACTTTACACCAGAATTTCATCAGAGGTATTTAGAAAGGTTATGGGAAGGAGGTGTAAGCTGGACTAATGCTTACCCAGCTATACTAATGAGGATTTTTCCACTTCCTATAGCGCTTTTGTTTCATTTTATAGCATTTTCTTTTGTTCCCCTAATATACGTATTGCTTGTAAAAGCAATACGTAATGAAAATTACCTTATTGCAGTCATTTTGTTTCAGCTAACATTATGGTTAACAAACGTGTATTCGATGGCTTATTTTCATAGAATATTAAAGGTGGTTTTAATATTTTTGTTTATTGCATTTTTATCATATATATACATAAATGCTAGAGCAAAAAGAAAATTATGAAAAACCTTCAAGATATAATACCAAAAGCATATTTCGCTTTGATGTTTTTCCTAACTACTTCAATTTTTCTGAGTAATGTAAGCTTAATAATTTTGATAACTGTTGCGCTTTTTTTTGGTAAGAGAGTATATCCGTTAAAGCAAATCCTGTTCTCTAGCCTAATATTACTTTTCTGTTATGTTGTAATATTAAGCACATCTACCCTAAACCTAGAGTATAAAGAATATTTGAAACTTTTACCACTGGTCTTAATACCCATAGGCATGGCCTACATCAAAAAGGACACCTTATTAAAGGGGTTGTACTTTTTATTTGCAGCGATACTAGTGAATCAATTTATAGCTTTGTTTGGTATTATTGAGTATTATTTTTTCACAGAAGGAAAGACAGTTGCTTTGAGAAGTTACGCAGGTATTAATGAAATTTTACATTTTGAAAGACCATATTTAGGTTTTTTATCAGCATTAAATATCATTATTAGCTATAGGATATTTAGAAATTTTAGAAAGTGGGTTTTTGTACTTTCTAGTGTGTTTTCTGTATTAATAATAATAATAATTTCAGCTAGACTAGGATTAATAATTGCATTATTAGCGGTTTTAGTTTTTGTATTAGTTGAAATAAAGATTAATTTAAAATATCTGTTGCTTTTTATATTGGCATTATTAACTTCTACAATTATATTTTTTCAATCTAATAATCCATTGAAAAATAGATTTCAACAATTAAAGTATGACACTAGAATTGTAGTTTGGCAAGGAGCAAAATCCATATATAGTAAAGACGCAAATCCCATATTCGGATTGAGTAGTCAGACTGAGGTAAAAAATAAACTGCTCAATTATTATAAAAAAGAAGCAAATTTTGATTATCAGCCTGATAAAACAAGATTTATAATGAAAGAATATAACACTCATAATCAATATATAAATGAGTTACTTAGAGGTGGTTTGCTTGGTCTCTTTTTGTTGGTTTCCCCCTTTTTTATGGCATTAAGATCCAGTTATCTTGAAAAAAACATCGTTAATGCATTATTATTGTTAGCGGCCCTGCTATTTCTTTTGGTAGAAAACCTACTAGCAAGGCAAATGGGAGTATATTCTATAGCTATTATATTATCTTTGACTAGAAATAAATCTTATGAGAGTACTTAAGTTTTTTTTGCTATTACTTCTTTTAGCATCATGTAAAAATGAAAATAAGACCGTTGAGGAGAATGATGTTGTAGAAGAGCATACATACGTTGACTCCCTATATACTATAGACAGCTCCTTTAAAGTTGGAGATGTTAGACGTTACGGTGTAGAGCCGGGCAAGGGAATAGGCCAGCACCCAACCTTACTAAAAGACAAACTAGATGTCCTGTTAGATATTTCAGAAACTGGAGTCGAAATTTTTTTCCCAAAAGGTATTTACGACAGGACTTTTAATATAGAAAACCGTAAAAATATTAAGATAAATTCTGATAGCGCTACGTTTACTGGTGCCATTAACATTAAAAATTCAGAATTAATTAAAATAGACGGTGTTATACAATCTCTGTCTAGGTTCTATACCCAAAACGCTAAGAGCATCAGTGTAGATGAAATAATTACTGAAACAAATGTTGAAGACAAAATGAATAACTTAAGAAGTACAGGTGTTTCGATACATGGTGGTTCAGAAGACATTACGATTAAAAAAGTACTCATTAAAGATTCAGGTTCAGGACCACAGCAATATAAATATATCAAAGCAGGCTTTATTGTGCATGGTCATAATAATGAACCGAGAGAGATAAAGATAGACACCGTTATTGTAGAGTCGTCAGATAGACACGGTGTGTATTTAACAGGTGAGGAAATAGATATTAAATATTTGAACGTTAAAAAATTTGGTGTTGGTAGTGGAGAAAATATGGCAAAAATGGAAGGCGGCATAGAGGGGGAACAGTTAAAATTTTCTGGGCTTTGGATAAAAAACTGTCATAATTCATTTATAGACAAGGCAATTATTGATTTATCAGACTCAAAAGGCACTTATAGCGTAAATTTTGATATCGGCGAAGAATTTAGACCTACAGTAATTGAAACTTTAATACTAAAAGGAACAAATATCAATACAACTCTTAAACAACGGACATTTTCTCGAACGGGAGTAAGAGTAGAAAACATAATTGAAAAGTAGGCATCAATTTAAAAACCCCATTCTCTAATTTAAGCAATGAAAAAAGCACTTATACATGATTGGTACTACGTAAATGGAGGTGCCGAAAAAGTCATTCATTCATTTAATAAAATTTGGGATGACTTTGACCATTTTGCCCTTGTGGATTTTTTGAAGGAAGACGATCGTGACTATATATTAAATGGTAAATCGGTAAACACAAGCTTTGTTCAAAATCTTCCTACGGCAAAATCTAATCACAGAAAATTTTTACAATTATTTCCTTACGCAATAGAGCAATTTGACCTAAGTGAATATGATTTGGTATTAAGTTCTTCAGCGTCAATTGCTAAAGGTGTTTTAACTAATCAAAATCAACTTCATATATGTTATTGCCATTCACCTATGCGATACGCTTGGGATTTATATCATCAGTATCTTAATGCATCAAGTTTTGGTATAATAAAAAGGATATACGCCAAAAGAACTTTACATAAAATAAGGATGTGGGATGTGTTGAACTCAAATAGAGTTGATTTGTTTATTGCAAACTCCCACTATATTAAAGGTAGAATTAAAAAGATATACAATAGAGATGCAGAAGTAATTTATCCCCCTGTCGATGTCAACCAGTTTCAACTTCAGAAAAAAAAGCATGACTATTACTTTACCGCATCTAGAATGGTGCCCTATAAAAAAATTGAACTTATAGTAAGAGCATTCAATAACCTACCCAATAAAAAATTGATTGTTGCGGGTGATGGACCAGAATATAAAAAAATTAAGGCCATAGCTAAATCTAACATTCATCTAACAGGTTTTTTAGATACGGCTGAACTAAAAACATATATGGCAGATGCTAAGGCGTTCGTTTTTGCTGCTGAAGAGGATTTTGGGATTATACCAGTAGAAGCCCAGGCATGTGGAACTCCGGTTATAGCATACAATAAAGGGGGTGTTAGAGAAACTGTAATAAACAGAAAAACAGGATTACTATTTAACCATCAAACCGAGAAATCCATTATAGATGCTATAAGCGAATTTGAAACTTTAGAATTGGATCCGGTCACAATAAGACAAAATGCCATGAGATTTTCTAAAGAACGATTTGAGAAAGAAATTGGTGATTACGTAAACGAACAACACAAAAATTTTATTGCTCATAAAAAATCACTACACCAATCATATTAGAGCTAAAGCGGCAAGTTCTTTTTTCAAATCTCAAAAGTTGTTGTATATATTAGCATTTTATGCTAACTTTAAAGTAGTAAAATTCATTCACTTTAAATCAATAAGCTCAGGAAAAAAATTACTTTTGTCATCTATTTTCAAGAAATTTGAGTTTATTTAAACACGGAAGATATTCAGGATATTTAAGACCCATATCTTACTTAATCGATTTAAGTATTATAAATGGTGTAGCAATTCTGTATTTGCTAGAAGGCAAAGACCCCTTAATTTTCTCAATATTTATATCTGTCGGCTGGGTTTTATTGGCCATTTATTCAAAATTTTATGAAGTCTATAGATATACAAGACCCGTTAATATCTTGGCCCTTGTAGTAAAACAATTTATCTTGTTTTTGCTTTTAGTGTTTGCATTTTCGGGTCTGTACCACGAATTAAACATTTACCCAAGGCCAATTGTAAAATATACGCTTCTTTGTTCTTTGTTAATTACTGTTTCTAAGTTTACAATTTATTATCTATTACAGAAGTATAGAGTCTCGTTTGGCGGAAACTACAGGTCAACAGTTATTTTAGGTGCAAACAAAAAGACACTTGCTCTAGAAAATTTTTTTAATAAAAACCCAGAATATGGGTATCTGCACCAAAAGACTTTTAACTTTAAGAATAAAGAACACACATTGAGCGATTGCTTTGATTATGTACTAAATGAACGAATAGACGAAATTTATTGCTCCATTTCTGAACTTACAAACTCTCAGATAGCTGAAATTGTAGATTTTGCAGATAATAATCTAAAGATTTTAAAATTTATACCAGATAGCAAAGAGATTTATTCAAAACGACTTAGGTACGAATATTATGATTACATACCCGTTTTAACATTAAGAACCATACCTCTAGAAGATTCGGCAAACATGGTCATAAAACGAGGTTTTGATATTTTATTTTCAAGTATTGTAATTGTTTTCGTTTTATCATGGTTAACCCCTTTAATTGCAATTCTTATTAAATTAGAATCCAAAGGACCAGTGTTTTTTAAGCAATCTAGAAATGGTTTTAATTATAAAGAGTTTGATTGTTACAAATTTAGGTCTATGACACCAAATAAAGACGCGAATTTATATCAAGCCACTAGAGGAGATCAACGAGTAACAAAAGTTGGTAAATTCATAAGAAAAACGAGCATAGATGAGCTTCCTCAGTTCTTTAATGTCCTTTTTGGAGACATGTCTGTGGTTGGTCCTAGGCCGCACATGGTGAGCCATACCAATATGTACGCCAAGAAGATTGACAAATTTATGGTGAGACACTTTGTTAAACCTGGCATTACAGGCTTGGCTCAAATTAGTGGATTTAGAGGCGAAGTTGAAACGGATAAGGATATTATTGGTCGCGTAAAATATGATATCTTTTATATTGAAAACTGGTCTTTACTACTCGATATAAAGATTATAGTACAGACTTTTGTTAATGCTATAAAGGGAGAGGATAAAGCTTATTAAATTTTGCCTTTTAAGCCATTTAATTGAGCGGTTAAATCAAAGCTTGTACATGCTGTAGCTTGTATTGCTTTTTTTCTTTCAATAGTTATATCTGACTTTTTTATGGAGTTGATTATTGAATTCAATTCAGTATAGTTTCCAGCTTCAGCTATCCAGCCTAATTTGTGTTTACTGATTACAGACTCGCCTTCACCTCCACCAAAATATAGCATTGGGAGTCCTAATTTGGCATATTCAAAAATTTTAGACCGAACCGATCCATATATTCTATTAAGCAGTGGAATAATAGCAACATCATATTTTTTTAATTCTTGGTGTAAAACACTTCTGTCTACTCGACCATAAAAGAAAATGGGCAATTCTTTATTGGTTTCAATATAAGATTTTACATCTTCCTCTTCTGCGCCAGAGCCATAGATATGAAGTTCAATAGTGTCATAGTCTAAATTTTCACATAGTTTTAAAATTCCCTGAGCCACACCCAAAAGCCCAGCATAAACTATCTTAATTTTTTTGGTGCCCGAATGGTTTTCTGATATGTTGTTTACCGGAATATTAGGATAATTACGATAAAGAAACATCTCAGGTTTTTTGGTAATTTGTTCAATATGCGAGAGTATTTCATTACTCTGCCCCAAGATTAAATCAGCATTTTTATAGTTAAATCGCTCTAGCTTTTTTAAAATACTATAACTAAAGTTGTTCTTTAAAGCACCCAGCTCAAGCCCAGCACTTGGCCATAAATCACTAACATTTAAGATTAACTTTCGTTTTTTAGTCCTCAAAAAAAACATACATGTAAAAGCAACAAGCAATGGAGGAGATTGAACAATAACCTTCTTAGGTATTTTGTTCCAAGTAAAAAACCACACTAAGCTTATACTGTAGGACAGCATGGCAAATAAACGTACAAATTTGTTTTTAGATTTGCTTGCGTACAGCCAAATCCTATTTACCTCAATACCGTTTTCTAAAGTCTTAGATTTGTATTTGCCTTTGTATTCAGAAAAAATCTTACCTGTAGGGTAATTTGGCAACGGCGTCACTATACGAACCTTATAGCTGGATTTTAAACCCTCGGCCAAATGATATATACGATTAGATGCAGCTCCTATCTCAGGAGGAAAATAACTCGTAATAATCATTAGTTCTTCCATAACCTAGTCAACGTAAGATGTAAACTGCTTTAACTTTCCGGATTTAGAACGGTCTAATTTATCAACGCGTTCAAAAGTAATAGAAATTCCTGGTTCTAAATACTGTTCCATAGCTTTGGTAATTGTCTTTTTTTTATCTGAAGACAACACTTCACGACTCACATATTTAATCTTAAAAGTGTCCAATGCTATTTGCTCAATAATAAACTCAGAGACATTACCATCATCCTCAATAACGCTTTTGGTAATATAATAAAATGTTAGACCAGCCGCTTTTTTTCCGCTTGGCAAAACAGCGATATCATTGGTTCTGCCCACAAGTTTTTTCAAAATGGGTTTTCTCAATGTGCTTTTGTCGCTTAAAATGCCAATATCACCAATATCATATCGAATAAATGGATGTGCTTTATTGTATAAAGAAGTGATGACAATTCTACCTTCTTCTCCATGTGGAAGCACATTATCATTATCATCCAGAATTTCCAAAAATAAGGTTTCACTGTTGATTTGCCATTCGTTTTCTGTATTCTGAAAAGCTATTAAATCCAATTCAGAAGCGCCATATTCATTAACAATCGGCACACCAAATTGTTTTTCCATAAGTGCCTTATCATCATCAAATAACATTTCAGAAGTTACAATACAAACCTTTAAACTTGGGCACAAATCTTTTAATATAATGTCCTTACGCTTTAGGAATTTAGCAAATTGAACAATTGGACTCGTATAACCATTGATAAAATCAAATTTTGAAGTCTTAAATTTTACAAGAGCCTTTTCAAAAGCATTATCACTCAGATCAAAAACGGAAAACCGATATCGGTTACTAAACCAATCTTTTAAGCGCTCTTTATAATATCCCTTCTTGTCTAACGGTATGCCGTAGAAGCGCGCTTGTTTTGAGGTATTAAAATCAATACCGTACCAAGAAAATCTATCAGTAATTTCTGCCCAGGTCATCGCATGGCACCATTTATCTTTAGCAAAAATAAAAGGGTCACCTGAACTGCCCGAAGTTTTATTTACGTAAATATTCTTTAACTCATAACCATTACTCAAGCGCTTGTCTAGTGGCTGCTGTAGGTGACGTTTGGTCATAACAGGAACAGAACTCCAATTATTAACATCTAATTGGTTTGCAAAAGATCTATAAAATGAATTGTTCTTTAGGTGGAAAGAAATGATGTCCTTTTTCTGCTTTTCAACATAAGCTTTAAAGTCCGAATTATTTTTAGTCTGAATTTTAGACAGAGTCAACCTCGCCTTGTTGATATCAAAGCCATTAATTTTAAGTGAAAAATCAAATAGTCGCAAGATGTTTAAAGCCAAAAAGGTTTCCGTAAATTAATTGTTTTTTCATCTTAAAACCAATTATTTTTGCCCAAAGAAAATTTAGGCATGAATATTTTAGTACTAGGCTCTGGTGGTAGAGAACATACGTTTGCATGGAAAATTGCTCAAAGCGAACATTGTAACAAACTTTTTGTAGCTCCAGGAAACTCTGGTACTGCAAATATTGCTACTAATTTAAATATTTCCGTAACTGATTTTGAAGCGATTAAAAAAGCAGTTATCGAAAATGAGATTGAGTTGGTGGTCGTTGGACCAGAAGATCCTTTGGTGCAAGGCATTCATGATTTCTTTTTACAAGACGAGGATTTAAAGCATGTTGCAGTTATAGGTCCTCAAAAAGCATCTGCAGAGCTTGAGGGCAGTAAAGAATTTGCCAAAGAATTTATGATGCGTCATAATATCCCAACGGCAGCCTATCAAAGCTTTACAAAAGACAATGTTGAAGAAGGGTACAAGTTTTTGGAAACCCTAAACCCACCTTACGTTTTAAAAGCTGATGGTTTGGCAGCTGGTAAGGGTGTTTTAATTATTAATGATTTATCTGAGGCTAAAGCTGAATTAAAAAGAATGCTTGTTGATGCAAAATTTGGAGATGCTAGTACCAAGGTGGTCATTGAAGAATTTTTGGATGGTATAGAATTGAGCTGTTTTGTGCTTACCGATGGAAAAGACTATAAAATCCTACCGACAGCAAAAGATTACAAGCGCATCGGTGAAGGTGATACAGGATTGAATACAGGAGGAATGGGAGCAGTATCTCCAGTACCTTTTGCAACAGATCAATTCTTAAGTAAAATTGAAAATCAAATTGTTAGACCTACGGTTGAAGGTTTAAAAAAAGACAACCTACCTTATGTGGGCTTCATTTTTATAGGGCTAATTAAAGTCGGTGACGACCCAAAAGTAATTGAGTACAATGTTAGAATGGGTGACCCTGAAACCGAAGTGGTTTTACCACGATTAAAAACGGATTTGGTTGAAATTTTCCAAGCTATGGCCAATCAAACGTTGTCAGGTGTAACTATAGAAATTGATGAACGAGCAGCGACAACGGTTATGTTGGTCTCTGGTGGTTATCCAGAAGCTTATGAAAAAGGGAAAGAAATTTCTGGAATAGATAAAATTGGAGACTCACTGGTGTTTCATGCCGGAGCAAAATATCAAGGTGATAAAGTAGTGACTTCTGGAGGACGTGTTATCGCGATAACATCTTATGGCAACACTTACCAAGAAGCCATAAAAAAATCTTACCAAAGTATAGAAAATCTACATTTTGATAAGATGTATTATCGTAAGGATATAGGTTTCGACCTTTAAAGACCTACAAATATGAGTGAGCTGTTACGCTCTTATCTTCTTCGTTATTGTCGTTGTATTTTTTTAATTGAAGCATCCAGTAGATAAAAGCAACCATGCCAACGATAGTGAAAAGCCAAGACATAAAATTAGCAGTGAACCAGCTTTCTAGCTCTAACGCTCTTAAAGCATCAAACGGAGCAAATAGTACATCAACAAATAAATCTTGTATTGCGTAAAAGAAATCCTTCATAACTTTATAAATTTACAGAGCAAAAATACAAAAAGAGTTAATGATTACAAGCATTTTTAGTAAATCTAAACCTATAAACTATATAATAGTTACAGTTTTTGTTGCGCTACTTTTTGTAATTACAAATATCAATACCTTATTTGGTGATTTAGACAGCACCTTAAAGGCACTAGTTAAATTGATAGTTGCTTTGTTTTTGGTGTTTCTCATCGATTTTATAATTTCAAAAAACAACCTCACAAAAAAAAACAGTTATGCTTTAATGACATTTGGTTTGCTGTTCGCAATGTTCCCAGAAGCACTTCGTTATTCCGATATTCTGTTTGCTAATTTATTCGTCCTTTTTGCTTTAAGACGCATTATAAGCTTGCACACCAACCTTCACATTAAGAAAAAATTGTTCGATGCTGGTTTTTGGCTAATGTTGGCTACTCTTTTTTATTTTTGGGCAATTCTGTTTTTTGCATTAGTCATAGTAGCATTGATTTATCATTCGCAAAACGACGTTAAAAACACCATTATTCCTTTTGTTGGTGTGGCAACAGTTATTGTTTTACTACTGGTCTACAATATAATTGTTCACGATAATTTTATAAGACCAACAAACTTTCAACGCTTTGCGAGTTTAGATTACACACCGTATAACAGTAAAGGGAGCGTACTGAAATTTACGGTGCTATTCGCAACTTTTGTATGGATACTTATCTATTTCTTTAGAATCCTTCCGGATAAGAACAAGAAACTGAGGCCGTCTTATTTTCTCATAGCGTGGTCTTCAATAATCGCTATATTGGTAGCAATTATAGCTCCTGTAAAAAATGGCAGTGAGTTTATATTTTTGTTTGCACCATTCTCTATAATTATGGCCAATTATATTGAAGTGATCTCAGAACGATGGTTTAAAGAGGTTTTTGTAGTCTTGTTAATTATAACGCCAATACTTGCCTTATTCCTGTAATTTATTGCCGTAGGCTAAATCGCCAGCATCACCGAGACCAGGAACGATATAACCTTTGTCATTTAAAGTGTCGTCTACCGCTGCAACCCAGAGATGGGATTCAGCATCAAAAGTATTAGCAACATAATCAACACCTTTTTGAGCACCAATAACACTCACCAAGTGAACTTCTTTTGGGTTACCAAATGGTTTTAATGCTTCAAATGTCGCGACCATGGACTGGCCAGTCGCCAACATTGGGTCGGCAAGAATAAGTGTTTTGTTTTCCAAACTAGGGCATGCTAAATACTCCACCACAATTTCAAAACTTTCAGGGTTATGTTTGTGTTGTCTATAGGCTGAAATAAAAGCGTTCTCGGCAGCATCAAAATAGTTTAACAACCCATTGTGAAGCGGTACTCCAGCTCTCAAAATAGAACACAAAACTATATTGCTTTGATGCAAAAAAGTGTTAGACGCGCCTAATGGAGTTTCTGTTGCGTGGGCTTCATAATTTAGGGACTTACTTAATTCATACCCCAAAACCTCTCCTATGCGCTCTATGTTTCTTCTAAACCGCATACTGTCTTTTTGAATGGCCTTATCTCTTATTTCTGAAATAAATGTGTTTAGTATGGATGGTGTTTTAGAGAGGTCGTGAATGTGCATAGATTCGCTTTTAATTCAATCGCTAAGTTAATAATTCAAACTATATTTGCATATTCAAATTTATAAGATATGTTTTCGGAAAAAGCAAACTCCATATTTCAAGACGCTATAAAAACCTACAAAATTCTTAATACCGTAGATCAGCCGTTCACAAACAAATACAATAAAAACGAAGATCTCATCGCACATTTGCTGTACAGAAAATGTTGGATTGATACGGTTCAGTGGGCTTACGAAGACATCATTAGAGACCCGAACATCGATCCAGTTGCCGCATTAAAATTAAAGCGAAAGATTGATGCATCTAACCAAGACAGAACTGATACAGTTGAGTTTATTGATAGCTATTTCTTAGATAAATACAAGGATGTAGATGTAAAGCCTAATGCTAAGATAAATTCCGAAAGTCCGGCTTGGGCTATAGATCGCTTATCTATTTTGGCGTTAAAAATCTATCACATGCACCTAGAAACTGTGAGAGAAGATGCATCTGATGCTCATAAAGCAGCTTGCCTAAATAAGCTCAATGTTTTGTTAGAGCAACGAAAGGATTTAAGCACAGCAATTGACGATTTGTTGAATGATATCGCCAATGGAGACAAGTACATGAAAGTGTATAAGCAAATGAAGATGTATAATGATGATGAGCTTAATCCTGTACTTAGGGGACAAAAGTAATTTGTCATCCTGAACTTGTTTCAGGATCTCATTTACTGAAACAAATGCCAAATACAAAACATATACTCGTCATTAGGTTTTCTGCCATGGGAGACGTGGCTATGACTGTTCCCGTTTTAAGAGCTTTAACCGAAGAACATCCTGGTGTAAAAATAACAGTGGTCACTAAAGCTTTTTTTAAGCCTTTCTTTTCAGATTTAAAAAATGTTGAGGTTTACGCTGCAGATTTAAAAGGAAAACACAAAGGCGTTCTTGGGCTTTATAAACTTTCTAAGGAATTAAAAGCGCTCAAATTTGATGCTGTTGCCGATTTGCACAATGTGTTGAGAAGTAAAATCTTAAAACTTTTTTTTGCAGATAAGGAAGTTGTGCAAATTGATAAAGGTAGAGCTGAAAAAAAGGCTTTGACTTCGGGCAGAATATTTCAACAATTAAAAACCACACATAAACGCTATTCTGACGTGTTTGAAAAACTCGGTTATCAAATAGATTTATCCAATCCTCAGTTTCCTGAAAAACCTGAATTAACTTCAAAACTAAAATCCTTTATTTCAAATTTTGAACAAAAAATTATTGGCATTGCACCTTTCGCTGCTCACCAAAGCAAGATGTATCCATTAGAAAAAATGGAAAAGGTCATTGCACAACTTTCAAAGGAGTATAATGTCATTTTATTTGGTGGAGGAAATAAGGAGGTGAAAATTTTAAACAATCTCGAAACCAAATATGACAATGTAAAGTCGGTAGCTGGGAAACTGAGTTTAGAAGAAGAACTGGACTTGATCTCTAATTTAGATGTGATGTTGTCTATGGATTCAGGTAACGGACACTTGGCGGCAATGTTAGGTAAAAAAGTAATTACGATTTGGGGAGTAACACACCCATTTGCTGGATTTGCACCATTCAATCAACCAGAAGATTATGCTTTGGTGGCAAATAGAGAAGAATATCCTTTGATACCCACTTCAGTTTACGGTAACAAATATCCCAAAGGTTACGAAAATGCTGCGGGAAGTATTTCTGTCGATGAGGTTGTTTCGAAAATTAAAAAGACTTGTCAGGTTTCTAAAACCTGAAAGGTCTGATACCTAATACGTCATCAATCCCCTTCCTTCTGGGAAGGGTTAGGGATGGGCTTTACACATCATCATAATCCACCACAACCTTAGCCGAAGTAGGATGCGCCTGGCAGGTCAACACCAATCCTTCTGCAACTTCACTATCTGTAAGAATATTATTCTGACGCATTTTTGCTTGCCCTTCCGTTAATCTGGCAATACAACTGCTGCAGATTCCGCCTTGGCAAGAGTACGGAGCATCAATATCTTGTTTTAAGGTCGCTTCGAGAATTGAATCCTCTTGAGACATTTCAAATTCAAATTCTTCATCATCAACCAACACTTTTATTTTTGAGTTTCCGCTAGGAACTTCAACATCAGAATCATTTTCACTATCAACTGGCGCTGTAAACAATTCGAATAAAATATCTTTCTCCTTAATGCCGTTTTCTAACAGTACGTCTTTTACCGTGTGAATCATTTCTTCAGGGCCACAGAGGTAGAATTTCTCAATAGAGACTCCTTTGTACTTATTCTTAACAATAAGGTTTACCGTGCTTTTTTCTATGCGACCGAATAATGCATTTTCCTCACGTGCTTGGCTGTAAATAAAATGGGCATGGAAACGATTTTCGTAGGTTTTTTTTAGCTCGAGCAAATCTTGGATAAACATAGCATCTGCTAAAGTTTTATTCCCATAAACCAATATAAAATTGCTAAATGGCTCTTCCTCTAAAAGTGTTTTGGCAATACTCAAAACAGGTGTAATACCACTACCAGCAGCAAAAGCTGCAATAGTTCTGGTTTTAGCTTCATTGGCCTCTAACGTAAAGCGTCCGTTGGGTTCTGCCACGTCGATAGTATCGCCAGTTTGCAGTTTTTCGTTGGCGAAAATTGAAAAGGTTCCTCCTTCCACAGCTTTTACCGCTACGGTTACTTTTCCACTGTTTTGGGACGAGCAAATAGAGTAATCTCTACGCACCTCTTCGCCATCAATAGTTGTTTTTAAGGTAATATATTGACCAGCTATAAAGCTGAAATTATCTTTAAGATTTGTAGGAATATCAAAAGTTATAGCTACTGATTTGTCAGTTACGTTTTCAATTGATTTTATGGTAAGACTATGAAATTGTGCCATTGCAATGATTTTCTGCAAAAATAAGGAAGCAAGACGGAATGCTAAATTTGTTTGTAACAAATTAACGATTAAGTTTACTAATAGAAAAAACCAACCAAAAGCATGATAAAGCATTTCTTAAATTTAGAATGGAAACAATATTTCCGTTCATCCTATTGGCAAAAAAACTTGGCACTCAACATATTGCTGGTGTTTTTTGCCCTTTATTTTGTTGTGGTATTTTTAGCATTAGGGTTTGGGCTACTGCCAATCCTCAAAAAAATGTACCCAGAGCAAGATCCTTTTATAGTAGCTAACAGCTTTTTGTTTTTCTGGATTATTGCGGACTTAATGATTCGTTTCTTTTTGCAGAAACTACCAGTAATGAGTGTAAAACCTTTACTCACGTTGCCAATTAAGCGCTCAACGGTTGTGCATTTTGTTTTAGGGAAATCTGCATTATCCTTCTTTAATTTTTTACCGCTTTTTGCGATTATCCCGTTTAGTATTATGCTTATAGCCAATGGCTATGTGGCAAGTATGGTGCTTACATGGATGTTCACCATGATTTGTATTGTGCTTATTATCAATTTTCTGAATTTTATTATAGAAGCGTTATCCGCAGAAACCGAGCTGTCATTTCTGCCACTAATTATTGTTGTCGGAATTCTGTATGGACTGGATTATTTCGAAATCGTATCCATGACCGACCTTGTTGGAAATGCGCTTATAGGTATAGCTAACAATCCAACATTGATACTGATTCCACTGGCAATTTTGGTATTGTGCTATGGTTATAACTACAAAATTTTGAAGCAAAAGCTGTTTTTGGACAGCTCGCTTAAATCTAAGGTCACAGAAGTAAAAGCGGCTGACCTATCATGGACCAAACGTTTCGGTAATATTGCGCCTTTTATGCAATTGGATCTAAAACTCATTTGGAGAAATAAACGAACCAAGTCTTCAGCTTTTCTTATGATTATTGGTTTGTTATATGGCCTATTTTTTTACACACAGCCAATTTACAGGGACTCGTTATATGCGGCATCATTTGTTGGTATCTTTTCAACAGGAATTTTTCTAATATCGTTTGGGCAATTTATTCCGGCTTGGGATAGCGGTTATTATAAGATGCTGATGAGCCAAAACATTAAGTACGAGCAATACCTACGCTCAAAGTTTATTCTTATGATTTTAAGTGTAGCCATTATGTTTGTATTGGGTATTCCCTACATTTATTATGGGTGGAAAATATTAGTAATGCATTTTGCAGCGGCCATTTATAATATCGGAGTCAACTCTCATATCATGTTATATGGCGGCTCATTCAACAGAAAAAAAATAGATCTCAACCAACGTGCAGCATTTAACTATCAAGGTACAGGAGCTGTACAATGGATAATTGGGTTGCCCATAATGCTTATTCCATTGATTATATTTTCAGTCGCAAACTTTTTTGCAGGCTTTGAAGTCGGTGTCGCAGTTCTCATACTTATAGGCATCACAGGGATAGTGCTTCACAAAAAATTAATGAAGTTAATCACCAAGCGCTACTTAAATTCAAAATATAAAATGATTGACGCCTTTAGTCAAGACAGTTAATTTACAGACCAAAAAATTATGATATATACAAAAAACCTTTCAAAGTCATATAACGGAACTACGGTTCTCAATATAGAAGAATTAAATATTCCTAAAGGCCAAAGTTTCGGTTTGGTAGGGAATAATGGAGCGGGAAAAACCACCTATTTTAGTTTGCTTTTAGACCTGATAAAGCCAACAACAGGAAGTGTTACCAGTAACGAAGTGGTCGTAGATCAAAGTGAAGATTGGAAACCTTTTACATCATCATTTATTGACGAAAGCTTCTTAATAGGTTACCTCACACCAGAAGAATATTTTTACTTCATAGGAGATTTAAGAGGGCAAAACAAAGCAGATGTGGATGCACTGACATCGCAATTTGAAGACTTTTTCAACGGTGAAATTATAGGAAAGAAAAAATATCTTAGAGACTTAAGTAAAGGTAACCAAAAGAAAGCAGGTATTGTTGCTGCGCTCATTGGTAATCCCGAGGTTATTATTTTAGACGAACCTTTTGCTAATCTCGACCCAACCACACAAATCCGACTAAAACAAATCATTAAAGATTTAGCCAAAAAGAAAGGAGTAACCGTACTTGTATCCAGCCACGATTTAATGCACGTTACAGATGTTTGCGAGCGTATTGTGGTTTTAGAAAAAGGTGATGTTATTAAGGATTTAGAAACTAATCCAGCAACTTTAAAAGAACTCGAAGCACATTTTTCGGGCAGTATGGTTTCTCAGGAAGAGGAATAACCATCGTTTTTTATTTCCGCGATAAGGAAAATAGGTATAATTTGTTAGTTTTAACACATGATGAAAAAACTCACCTTCGGAATATTTATCACATTTCTGGTTTCAACTTGTAGTTCGAAAAAAGACAGCTATTTGATTAAGTTTTATGAAGGAAAATTTGATGAGATCGGAGTTCCATGTGGATATTTAAATTCGAAAGGAGATACGATTGTACCAATCGGAAAATATTACCACTGCTATACCGACACAATTCGAGATTTTGGAATGGTTATGGAGAAAAAAACAGGTACAATATTTGGGATTGACCATAAAGGAACTGAATTATATGAGGTTTTTAAATATGACAATGGGCCTGATTTTATGGAAAACGGACTTTTCCGAATTATTAAAAATGGAAAAATTGGATATGCTAACTCCAAGGGGAAGATAATAATTGAACCGAGATTTGAATGTGCTTATTCATTCAAAGACGGCTTTGCCAAGGTTTCTGACAATTGCGAAACGATAAAAGACGGTGTACACTCTATTTGGAAAAGTGAAAACTGGTATCAGATTACAAGAAATGGTAAACGTGCTGAAAAATAACTGTCGACAGTTTAAGTTAACCAGTAAAACATATAGGCTACGCACATGCCAGTTTCTTCTCTATTTACAATTTCTAAAGTAGTTTTCCGCTTTGGTGACTTTTCCGAAGAATCCCAAATTCAACTTCATTTTCAACCTCAAATTCAAAAAGATGCTTATTTTTACCACTTAGCACACTAAAAACCCAATAGTTTAGTTATCTATTAATCAAATAGAACCGACGTTGAAGACCTATTACAAACTCATATTATCTCTATTCTGTATTGCGTTAATTTCACAGAGTTGTTCGCGCAAAAAGGACACTTTTATTAACAGAAATTTTCATGCCTTAGGCACCAAATACAACATTCTCTATAATGGAAACATAGCCTTAGAGCGTGGCAAACTTGCGGTTAATGATGAGTTTACCGAAAACTTTTGGGAGTTGCTACCTGTGGAGCGCATGAAGGTTAGCGAAGATATTTTTCTACCTGGTCAAACTAAAAACGCAGATTTTGAACGTGCTGAAGAAAAAGCCATTAAGGCCATCCAAAAACACGGTATGAACATAGATGGGAAGGAAAAAAACCCACAAATTGACGAAGCTTATTTGCTTTTGGGTAAGGCACGTTATTACGACCAGCGTTTTGTACCTGCTCTAGCGGCATTTAATAATATTCTGAATAAATATCCTACGAGCGATAAAATCAATCAGGTAAAAATTTGGCGAGAGAAGGCCAATATGCGTTTAGACAATAACCAAGGAGCCATAAAAAAGCTAGAACGCTTACTTGAAGAAGAGGAGATAGAAGGACAAGATTTGGCAGATGCCACAGCGACTTTGGCTCAGGCCTATATTAACATTAAAGCTAAAGATACTGCTATATCATTGCTTGGTGTTGCTGCTGAAAACACTAAAGTGAAAAGAGAAAAAGCACGTTTTCATTTTATTAGAGGTCAGCTATACAATGAGATGGAAGAAAAGGATAGCGCCAATATGGAATTTGATGCCATTATAGAGATGCACAGACAAATTCCTAGGTCGTTTTATATTAATGCCCATTTAGAAAAATCCTATAATTTTGATGTTTTGGATGGAGATGAGGTGGCTTTTGAAGAATATCTCACAGAACTTGAAGAAAATCGCGAAAACAGACCTTTTCTTGATAAAATCTATTATCGTATTGCAGAGTTTCATCGCAATAGAGCCTCAGATAGCCTAGCGGAAGCCTATTACAACAAGTCGCTTAGAAAAACAACATCA
The DNA here is from genome assembly GCF_965284585.1 of Winogradskyella ouciana. Classification (NCBI taxonomy): domain Bacteria; kingdom Pseudomonadati; phylum Bacteroidota; class Flavobacteriia; order Flavobacteriales; family Flavobacteriaceae; genus Winogradskyella; species Winogradskyella ouciana. The sequence continues at coordinate 1,073,189 of NZ_OZ260095.1, read as the reverse complement.
GACAAATACCTAAGATCACTTAGTTATGAGACTTTGGGGAACATGTATTTTGATAGAAACATATATAAAACAGCTGGTGCCTATTATGATAGTACCATGACCGCTATGGTTCAAAACTCCAAACCTTTTAGAATTATTAAAAGAAAGCGTGAAAATTTAGATGATGTCATTTACTATGAAGACATAGCACGAGCCAATGATAGTATTTTGCACATAATCAATCTTCCAAAGGAAGAGCAGTTGGCCATTTATGTTAAACATACCGAAGAACTAAAAGCTAAAGCGCTAGAGGAAGAAAAACTCAAAGAAGAAGAATTAAAAAAGCAGGAGGTAAGAAAAAATGCGGCAACAAATAACATAAAGGACAATAACCGAAAAGCAAGTATAAGTCCGAGAGGTTTACCTGGAGAATTTAACACTAAAGATGGTGGTGGCAGTAGTTTTTATTTCTATAATCCAACAACTGTTGCTTACGGTAAAAATGAATTCTTAAGACTTTGGGGAGAACGAAAGCTTCAGGATAATTGGAGGCTTTCAGATCAACGTGCTGGTATTAAAGCTGCTGACAAACAAGAAAGCATATCGCAAAGCAAAGGAAGCGAAGAGCTTTACAACCCTGAAACATACATAGCCTCTCTACCTACAGATGAAGCTGACATCGATAGCATAGCAAAAGAAAGAAACTTTGCCTATTATCAACTGGGAATTATCTACAAAGAAAAATTCAGAGAGTTTGAATTGTCCAAATCTCGTTTCGAAGATTTATTAAATAACAATCCTGAAGATCGATTAATTCTTCCTTCAAAATATAATCTTTATAAGATTTATGTTGAATTAGGTCTTAATAGAAAGGCTGAAGCGATGAAGGGAGACATTGTCGCTAATTACCCAGATTCGCGTTATGCAGAAATCCTGTTGAACCCTCAGTCAGAATTGGCTAAGGATGAAAACAGTCCAGAAGTGATTTACACCAATCTTTATAAAAAGTTTGAAAATCAAGAATACCAAGAAGTAATCACTGAAGCAGATATTCAAATAAAACGTTTAGAAGGCGACGACTTTTTGCCAAAGTTCGAGATTTTAAAAGCCTCTGCCAAAGGCCGTCTTTATGGGTTTGAGGCATATAAAGAAGGTATTAATCACATTGCACTGACCTATCCAAATTCTGAAGAAGGTAAAAAGGCTCAAGAAATATTGAATAATGCTATCCCTGCATTGGCTAAAAAAGATTTTGTATCGGACGACGTAGCGAAGAATTTTAATGTGATTTATCAATTTGAAAAAGGGTCTGGTGAAGATATAGAAGCCTTTGTAAAAACCTTAAATGAAGAAATTGAAAAAAAGATAAAGTACTTCGATTTAACCACGTCAATAGATGTCTATGACGAAAACACTACCTTTGTAGTTGTACACGGTCTAACTAGTATTCAGGGTGCTAGTGGTTTTGCCCAATTATTGCAATCAGACGAAAGAGATAGTCGAGGACGACCGGTAAAACCAAAAATAACAAAAGAATATATTGCAATATCCTCGCCAAATTATGCTATTATCCAACGCCATAAGAATTTGAACACATATCTAAAATTAGAGTAAATTAAAACCAAATCATCATGTTTTCCTCAGACAACAAGAAACCTAAACAAACAACGACTATGGAAACAAGTACGCAACAGAATATTATAGCAAAGGGCACTAAAATTGTTGGAGATATAGCAAGTGAAGGGCCTTTTAGAATAGATGGCACTGTAGAAGGGAATGTAAAAACTTCGGGTAAAGTCGTAATTGGCAAATCAGGATTCATTAAAGGTACCTTACAGGGTGAAAATGCTGATTTTGAAGGTAAATTCTCTGGTAAGCTAATACTATCTGGCACATTGTCTTTAAAAACCACAGCACACATAGAGGGTGAAGTCCATACGAGTAAATTAGCTGTTGAGCCAGGCGCTACATTTAACGCAACATGTAGTATGAAGGGTACAGTAAAAGCATTACCTAATGAGCCAGTTAAACCAAAACAACCAGAGCAGCAACAAGTCAAAGCCACACAAGCCTCTCAAAGACCAGAAAGACAAGCTTAATACATACGCACGTTTTTCTAGTATCGCTTTGCAAATGTTTGCCATTATTGGTGTTGGCACTTATGCTGGTGTAAAATTGGACGAGTACTCCCCTAATGAGCATAACCTTTATACTATAATATTGTCTTTATTATCCGTGGTTCTTTCAATTGTTTTTGTAATTAGACGTATTATTGCAGCTTCAAAAGAAGATTAAAATGGAAGCCTTTAAGAAAAGACAGATATCATTTGTATTACAACTTATAGGGATTAGTGCGGTTTTATTTGGAATTCACAGCTATTTGCTACATCACTTTGCCTCTGAGAGAATATTCTTTTTTCCTGTTTGGCAGATTTATGTTTTTCATTTCGTTATTACACTTGTCCTATATACTATTATCAATTATAGATATTCCTCAGGTAAAACAGACATTTTTAATGTCTTTATGATTATGACTTTTGTAAAGATGGCATTGGCTATTGTCTTCCTATTGCCTTTGATACTTTCGGATTTTGAAAACAAACAACCAGATGTTTTTAATTTTTTCATTCCGTATTTCTTGTTTTTATTCTTTGAAGTTTTTGCCTTGACAAAATTTCTTCAAAAACAGTAATTTTTAGGTTTCTAACACGCCTTTAAATCAACTGATTTTACCGATTAAAAGACCTGAAAAATTATAGCGAAATTATTGTTTGTCAATTCATATAATGTACGTACATTTGCAGCGAATTTAAAACAAGGTATTTTAAAGCCACAAAGAATGACGTTAAGCACCTTAAAGCGTACAGTATTTACAGTTCTGTTTTTATCCGTATTTAGTTTTGGTTTTGCCAAGGATGCTAAAGAGCAAGGAGATGATGAAAAGTTTGACGCTAAGTCAATGATAATGCATCACGTTAAAGATGCCTATGGCATGCACATTATTACGTTTAACGAAGGTAAAGAAGACGAAAAGCACATTACCATTCCATTACCTGTTATTCTTTGGACAGATAATGGTTTAACTACATTTATGTCTTCAGAATTTCATCATGACTATCACGGACACGAAGTGGTGGAAAAAAATGGAGGCAAATTCGTTAACGTTCATGAAAAGGTTTATCAACTTAACGAGGGTGAAACAGAAGTAAAGTTAGACGAAGAAGGACACCCTACCAATGCAGAACGACCAATAGACATATCAATTACAAGAAACGTCTTTATGATGTGGGTTTCGGTTATTGTCTTGATACTGATTTTCTTTGCTGCAGCAAAAAGTTACAAAAAGAGTAAAAACAATGTGCCTTCTGGTATCGGAAGCTTTGTTGAGCCTTTGGTGGTGTTTGTGCGCGATGAAATTGCAAAGCCAATGATTGGTGAGCATAAATACAAAAGGTACATGCCTTATTTGTTAACGGTATTTTTCTTTATCTGGATTAACAATATTTTCGGTTTGATTCCAATTTTAAACGGAGCTAACCTTAGTGGTAATATTGCTTTTACAATGGTATTGGCACTATTCACATTTATCATCACAACATTTAGTGGAAACAAAAACTATTGGAAGCATATTTTCTGGATGCCAGGTGTACCTGTGCCAATGAAAATATTCTTAATGCCAATAGAATTAATAGGAATATTTACAAAGCCAATTTCGCTTATGATTCGTTTGTTTGCTAACATTACAGCAGGACACATTATCATTTTAGCATTAATGTCTTTGATATTTATATTTAAGACTTGGGCTGTAGCACCAGTTTCAGTAGCATTCTCGTTATTTATCGGGATTATTGAAATTGTGGTAACTGCAATTCAAGCCTATATATTTACAGTATTGTCTGCCCTTTATTTTGGGATGGCAACTGAAGAAGCGCATCATTAATTAATTTAAATTTTATATTATGACTATTACTGGAATTGCAGCTATTGGAGCTGGTTTAGCAGCTATCGGAGCTGGTGTAGGTATTGGTAAAATTGGTGGATCTGCTATGGAAGCTATGGCACGTCAACCAGAAATGCACGGTAAGATTCAATCTTCTGCATTAATTTTAGCAGCCTTCGTAGAAGCGGTAGCGCTATTTGGCGTTGTAGCAGCGTTAATCGTATAATTATGATTAAAACTAATTACAGAAGTAACGGTTGGTTGCTTCTGTAATTTTTATCATTCTCCATGTGGCTTTGGCTGCGGAGAATAAAATTTAGATTAAAAAGCATTTATAAAACATGGATTTAATTAAACCTGGATTTGGATTGGTATTTTGGACGGTAATCACCTTCCTAATATTATTGTTTTTATTAAGAAAATTTGCTTGGAGACCTATTCTTGGTGCCGTTAGTGAAAGAGAAGAAGGTATAAAAAATGCCTTAGCTTCTGCTGAGAATGCACGCAAGGAAATGGAAAACCTTCAAGCAGATAACGAGCGTATTTTACAAGAAGCGCGTGTAGAGCGTGAGGCTATGCTTAAGGATGCTCGTGAAATAAGAGAGCAAACCATTGCTAAAGCTGAAACAGAAGCACAAGAAAAAGCAAGTAAGATCATTGAGAAGGCACAAGCAGCTATAGAAAGTGAAAAGAAAGCTGCAATGGCTGAGCTAAAGAGTCATGTTGCTGGTTTATCAATAGAAATCGCTGAAAAAGTAGTGCGCGAAGAATTATCTAACAAAGACAAGCAATTGAAATTGGTTGAAGGCATGTTAGGTGAAGCAAAATTAAACTAAGGATAAATGGCAGGATCAAGAGCAGCAGTAAGATATGCTAAAGCGGTTTTAAGCTTAGCACAAGATCAAAAGGCAGCAGAAGCGGTTAATAGTGATATGAAGCTTATTTCAGAAACTATTTCTCAAAGTGATGAGCTTAGACAAGTGCTTCAGAGTCCTGTTGTAAGATCTTCAGACAAAAAGTCTGTATTGTCTTCTGTATTTTCAAAAGTAAGTGCTAATACAGAAAACCTGATAGATACTTTAATCTCAAACAAACGATTAGCACTCTTAAACGAAGTAGCTTCAAGTTACGTTCAGTTATTCGATCAATTAAGAGGAAGTCAAATTGCTAAGGTTACTACAGCAGTGCCTTTAACAGCAGATTTAAAGACTAAGGTTTTAGCTAAGGTTAAGGAATTAACTGGTAAAGACGCAGAAATAGAAAATATTATAGATGAAAGCATTCTAGGTGGTTTCATTTTACGAGTTGGAGATACACAGTACAATGCTAGTATCGCAAACAAACTCGAAAAACTAAAAAGAGAATTTACATTAAATTGAAATAATTCAGAATTCAGAATTTTGAATTCAAAATTAAATAGAGATGGCAGAAGTAAAACCAGCTGAGATATCAGCAATCTTAAAACAACAACTTTCAGGTTTTGAAGCAAGCGCTTCATTAGACGAAGTAGGAACAGTATTAACTGTAGGTGATGGTATTGTACGTGCTTATGGATTGGCTAACGCACAATATGGTGAATTAGTAGAATTCGAAGGTGGTGCAGAAGGAATTGTACTTAACCTTGAAGAAGATAACGTAGGTATCGTATTATTAGGTGCTTCTACTGGTGTAAAAGAAGGATCGACAGTAAAACGTACTGAGCGTATTGCCTCTGTAAAAGTAGGTGAAGGTATCGTAGGTCGTGTTGTTGATACTTTAGGTAACCCAATCGATGGTAAAGGACCAATTACTGGTGAAACTTATGAAATGCCTGTAGAGCGTAAAGCACCAGGTGTTATCTATAGAGAACCTGTAACTGAGCCATTACAAACGGGTATTAAGGCGATTGATGCTATGATTCCTGTAGGTAGAGGTCAACGTGAGTTGGTTATTGGTGACCGTCAGACAGGTAAGACTACGGTTTGTATTGATACCATCTTAAATCAAAAAGAATTTTACGATGCAGGTGAGCCTGTATACTGTATATATGTAGCAGTTGGACAAAAAGCGTCAACTGTAGCAAACATTGCTAAAACATTAGAAGAAAGAGGGGCTTTAGCTTATACTACAATTGTAGCGGCTAACGCATCAGATCCAGCAGCGATGCAAGTATATGCACCAATGACAGGAGCTTCTATTGGAGAGTATTTTAGAGATACTGGTCGCCCAGCATTAATCATCTATGATGATTTATCTAAGCAAGCGGTAGCTTACCGTGAGGTGTCGTTATTATTACGTCGTCCTCCAGGACGTGAGGCGTATCCTGGTGACGTTTTCTATCTTCACTCAAGATTGTTAGAGCGTTCTGCAAAAATTATCAACGATGATACTATTGCCAAGGAAATGAACGATTTACCAGATTCTCTTAAGCCAATGGTAAAAGGTGGTGGTTCTTTAACTGCTTTACCTATCATTGAAACGCAAGCAGGTGACGTATCAGCATATATCCCGACTAACGTAATTTCTATTACGGATGGTCAGATATTCTTGGATGGTGATTTATTTAACTCTGGTGTACGTCCAGCAATTAACGTAGGTATTTCTGTATCTCGTGTTGGTGGTAATGCTCAGATTAAATCGATGAAGAAGGTATCAGGTACTTTAAAACTAGATCAAGCTCAGTTCCGTGAATTAGAAGCGTTTGCTAAGTTTGGTTCAGATTTAGATGCATCTACATTAAACGTAATTGAAAAAGGTAAGCGCAACGTTGAGATCTTAAAGCAAGCTCAAAACGATCCTTATACTGTAGAAGATCAGATTGCAATTATCTACGCAGGTTCTAAGAACTTGTTAAGAGATGTTCCTGTTGAAAAAGTAAAAGAATTCGAAAGAGATTATATCGAATTTTTAAATGCTAAGCATAGAGATACGCTTGATACGCTTAAAGCAGGTAAATTAACTGATGAGGTTATTGATACATTAACTAATGTAGCTAAAGACCTTACAGGAAAATACAGAGCTTAATAATTAATCTAATGTCACTCTGAGCGCAGTCGAAGAGTCTTTATAAATTAAAGAATGGCAAACTTAAAAGAAATACGTAACAGAATATCATCAGTATCTTCAACGATGCAGATTACCAGTGCCATGAAAATGGTATCTGCTGCTAAATTGAAAAAAGCTCAAGATGCTATTACTGCGATGCGTCCCTACTCTAATAAGTTAACTGAATTATTACAAAGTTTAAGCGCTACTTTAGATGCTGATTCTGGTAGTAAGTATTCTGTTCAGAGAGAGGTTAAAAATGTTTTGATTGTTGCTATCACGTCTAACAGAGGTCTTGCAGGAGCTTTTAACTCTAATATTATAAAAGAGGTGAACAGGCTTGCAACTGAGACATATGCAAATCAAGAAGTATCGTATTTAGCAATTGGTAAAAAAGCAAATGATGCTTTTAAAAAGACCAATAAGGTTATTGCTAATAAAAGTGATCTTTACGATGACCTAACATTTGAAAATGTTGCGGAAATCGCCGAAATGATCATGGAGAAGTTTGTTGAAGGTGATTATGACAAAGTTGAATTGGTATATAACAGCTTTAAAAATGCTGCAACGCAGATTATTATGGCTGAACAATTCTTACCAATCGTACCAATCGAGGGAGAGGATGCTCACGCAAACTTAGATTACATTTTTGAGCCTTCTAAGCAAGAAATTGTAGAGACCTTAATACCTAAGTCTTTAAAGACTCAATTGTATAAGTCGATTAGAGATTCATTTGCTTCTGAGCATGGTGCACGTATGACAGCAATGCACAAAGCAACTGACAATGCTACTGAGTTAAGAGATCAATTGAAGTTAACGTACAACAAAGCAAGACAAGCGGCAATTACCAACGAAATTTTAGAAATTGTTGGTGGTGCAGAAGCACTTAACAATTAGGTTCGAGCCAAAAATTTTTGTAAAAATAAAGTAAAGTCCAACTCATTGAGTTGGACTTTTTCTTTGAGTAAATTTAAAAAATTAATGTATTTCATCGATAAAATACCGAAATCATCGATAAAATAAATAAAATTCCTATATTGCCCTCCCAAATCTAAACCTACTTATAAAATGAAAAAGCTTAAAGCAGGAATTTATGCCCTAATTTTCGCTATTGCGATGTGTCTTACCTTCCAATGCGCTAGTCCAAAAGTGGCAACTACCTTTGAAAATGAAATACCTTTTAATATTGAAGATGTTTACTTTCAAGAATGGTATGCAGGCATTAAAGTTGGTGGTACAGGTGTAAATATTTTTATTCCAGTGGTCGACAAACCTGCAGATGTTATAGTGGACAGTGTCTATTTTAGAAATCTTCAAGGTAAATTGGTAAAGACCCAAGGGAAATATTCAGCGGTGCTTAAAAACAAGTCACGCAGCTACACCTTTAGAGTTGAAGACAAACCAGAGGGTTATCCTTTTGATTTAAAAGCTTATGAATGTGTGATTAGCTACATTCAAAACGGAGAAACAAAATATTATAAAATTCAACAACTTAATGAATTTGCAGGGACTTACTATGAGAATGGTCCACCATCAATCTATGTACGAGAAAGCTCAGAAGGCTTAGCAACTATAGACGAAGAGAATGATAATTAGTTTCATATAAATAATTTTTAGTTAGTGATTAAAAAGTCTTGCATGCTATGTGTAAGGCTTTTTTATTTCAGCTTATTAGAAGAGCTATTTATTTAATACTTTTACACAGCACAGAACACAATCAATTGAGCGGTTTTAAATCCCTTTTTAAACAAACTTTTATTTATGGCTTGGCAACGGTATTACCGAGGATGTTGAGCTTCTTGTTGGTTCCACTTTACACAAGTGAAGCTGTTTTAGCCAATCCTGCTGAATATGGTAAGGTTTCGGTTATTTTTTCATATTTCGTACTGTTCAATGTGGTTTTGGCTTACGGTATGGAAACTGCATTTTTCCGCTTTTTCAATAAAGAAGAAAATAAAGACAAGGTGGTTAGTACGTCGTCCCTATCCTTAATTGTATCGTCTTTTGTGTTCTTCGTGTTAGCCTTAATATTTCAAAATCAAATTTCGAGTATTATTGATATTGACGTAAAGTACATCAATCTAGTGATATGGATATTATTACTCGATGCATTGGTTATCATTCCCTTTGCATGGCTTAGGGCAAACGAAAAACCAATGCGCTATGCCATTATTAAAATATTGAATGTTGTTATTAACATTGGGTTGAATCTATTCTTCTTACTGGCTTTAAAAGACCTGGCGCAAGGTGGAGGATTATTTGAAAGCATCTACAAACCCAACTTCGAAATCAGTTACATATTTATTGCAAACCTTGTAGCGAGTGCCTTTACATTGTTGGTAATGTTATCATTTTATGCAAAAATCAACTATAGATTCGACAAGCATTTATGGAAACAAATGATGCGCTACGCTATGCCTGTTTTAGTTGCAGGTGTTGCATTTTCAATAAACGAGACTTTCGATAGAATTTTGTTAAAGGAATTATTACCGCCAGACGTCGCTGAAAGTGAAATAGGAATGTATTCAGCGTGTTACAAATTGGCACTATTCATGACACTTTTTGCAACAGCTTATCGCTTAGGTATAGAGCCCTATTTCTTCAGTCACGCAAAAACTAAGAACCCACAAAAAAACTATGCCAATATTTTAGAGTTCTTTGTGGCATTTGGATCTATTATTCTATTGGCCGTTGTTGTATTTGCGGATATTTTGAAACCAATCATCATTAGAAGTGAAGCTTATTGGGAAGCTATGTGGATTGTTCCAATAATTCTATTGGCCAATTTTTGTTTGGGTATTTATCACAATCTATCCGTTTGGTATAAAATAACGGACAGAACAAAGTTCGGTGCCTATATTTCAGTTGTTGGTGCTTTAGTGACGCTAGCTATTAATTTTATGTTTATAGAAACCTATAGTTACAAGGCATCTGCCGTTGCTACATTGGTAGCTTATGGAACAATGATGTTACTGTCCTTCTATTTCGGAAGAAAGTATTATCCCATACCTTATAATCTTAAAAAAATTGGTCTTTACCTAGGCTTTTCCATTGGCTTATCGGCATTATCTTTCTATCAATATCGAGAGAATTATGTTATAGGAATTGCAATGTTAATTGTATTTTTGGGATTGGTTATCATGTTGGAAAAGAACCAACTGAAACGTCTCCTAAAACAATAAAAACATGAAGATTAAAATCATAAATAAATCCAGGCACGATTTACCACATTACGAAACCATAGCTTCCGCAGGTATGGATTTAAGGGCGAGTTTAACTGAATCTAGAATTTTAAAACCTCTAGAGCGTACCATCGTTGGTACTGGTTTATTTATAGAATTACCGATTGGTTACGAAGCACAGGTAAGACCAAGGAGCGGATTAGCAGCTAAAAAAGGCATTACAGTTTTAAACGCACCAGGAACAATAGATGCAGATTATAGAGGCGAAATAGGAGTGATATTGGCAAACCTTTCAAATGAAGATTTTACCATTAATAATGGTGAACGCATCGCACAATTAGTCATTGCAAAACACGAACGTGCAGAATGGGACGAAGTAGTAGAACTTTCAGAAACAGAAAGAGGAGAAGGTGGTTTTGGTAGTACAGGCACCTCGTAATTGTAGAATTACGATTGACGATTTCAGAATTGTCCCCTTGAGGGGACTTTAGGGGTGTTTTAAAAAATCACCTTAAACATAAACAAAGATAAAGTTTAACATAAAAGAGATTTCCGCTTTTGCGGAAACGAAAAATAAGTTTTTCGATGAAAATAATAGTACCAATGGCAGGCAGAGGTTCTCGCCTTAGACCACATAGTTTAACAGTTCCAAAACCATTAATACCTGTTGCAGGCCAACCCATTGTGCATCGGCTAGTAAAGGATATTGCCAAAGTGTTGAAACAACCTATTGAAGAAATTGCTTTCGTTTTGGGTGATCCAGCATTTTTTGGTGAAGATGTGGTTGAGAGCTTAACAGAACTAGCTCAGGACCTAGGAGCCAAAGCATCTATATACAGACAAGACCAACCATTAGGAACAGGACACGCCATAATGAGTGCCAAGCCTTCTCTTTCTGGTCCAGCCGTAATTGCCTATGCGGATACGCTGATTAGAGCAGAGTTCGATTTAGATCCAACTGCAGACAGTGTGATATGGACAAAAAGAGTTGAAAACCCTGAAGCTTATGGTGTTGTAAAATTAAATGAAAACGAAAATATTGTGGAGCTGGTTGAAAAACCAGAAACCTTCGTCAGTGACCAAGCGGTAATAGGTATTTACTACTTTAAAGATGTTGCGGTTTTAAAAGAAAAGCTTCAAGAAGTTCTGGATGAAAACGTTATGAACGGAGGCGAATACCAAATCAACGATGGTATAAAGCGTATGATGGCTGATGGCAGAATATTCAAAACAGGTACTGTTGATGAATGGATGGACTGCGGTAACAAAACCGTTACATTACAGACCAATGCAAAAATGTTAGACTTCTTAAAAGCTGATGCCGAAGAACAATTAGTTGATGATTCTGTCGTATTAGAGAACTCAAAAATTATTGAACCTTGTTTTGTTGGTAAAGGCACTGTTTTACGCAATACAACCATAGGACCTTACGTTTCTATTGGCAAGGACTGTGTTATTGAAGACTCAAGCGTTAAAAATAGCTTAATCCAGAACCAAACCAGTATCAAAAACGCTAATTTAGAGGAAGCTATGATTGGTAACCATGTAAAGTACAATGGTAAGTTTACTAAAATAAGCATTGGTGATTATTCTGTATTAGAATAAAACAAGAATGTCATACTGAGCGTGGTCACTGAGTAAAGTCGAAGTGCAGTCGAAGTAAATTTTAGTTTGGAACAACTTTTGAAAATATAATGTCATTCAGAGCTGTCAGGCTGAGCTTGTCGAAGTCAAAGCGAAGTGAAGAATCTCAAATGAAATTTAATAATAAAATAACAAGAATTCTTGTGGTACTAGTTTTAGTGCCAAGCCTTGCTATGGCCCAAGTGGATTTCAACAAACGTCCAGATGATGACTTAGGCAATGTTGAAGATGAGTTTCAGGAGCATTTTTTCGAAGCTCTTAAACAAAAGGGAATTGAAAATTATGACAGAGCAGTAGAAGCACTTCACAAGTGTTTAAATCTTAACAGTAAAAAACCGGTTATTTATTTTGAACTGGGAAAGAACTACAATAAGCTCAAAAACTTTGGTGCTGCTGAAGACAACCTCAAAAAGGCGATTAGTATGCAACCTGATAACGAATGGTTTTTAGATGAGCTATACGATGTATATTTCCAACAAGAGGACATAGACAACGCCATCAAAACCATAAAACAATTGGTTAAATACCATCCAGATTACAAAGAGGATTTAGCTGCTTTGTATGTCAGGGAAAAACGCTATAAACAAGCTTTGGAACTTTTGGACGAGTTAGATGAAGAATTGGGTGTTAGTGAAGCCAGAGATGCTATGCGAAATGATATCTATAGTATTACCGGCAATGTTGATGACAGAATTGAAAACCTTGAACAGCGAATCGCAAACAATCCCAACAACGAAGACAATCATTTAAAACTCATTTATAGATACAGTCAAACAGGAGATAAACAGAAAGCCTATAAAGCAGCCGAGAATCTTCTAAGAATAAAACCAGATTCCAAATTCGTGCATTTGGCGCTATACAAATTTTATCTACAAGACGGTAAGTTGGAAGATGCCATAAACTCCGTAAAAATAGCACTGACAAGTCCAGAAATAAATGCAGATGCTAAAGCCAAAGTACTTAAGGATTTTGTGAATTTTGTGTCTAAAAATCCAGAATATGAGGGTGATTTAGTTGATATTACTGCTTTGGTGGACGGTAATAAAGATGCCCAAACCCATAGTGACCTTGGGCAATACTATCTAAAATCAGGTGATAAAGTAAAGGCATTGGCAAATTTCAAAGAAGCCCTAAAACAAGACCCTAATGACTTTAAACTCATTAAGGATGTATTGTTACTTCAATTAGATACTCAAGATTATACAGCGGTAGTACAAGATAGCGAAGAAGCCTTAGAATTGTATCCTGCACAGCCAATATTGTACTTGGTTAATGGAGTTGCAAACAATAAGCAAGGCAGTCACAAAAAGGCTATAGATAATCTAGAAATGGGCTTGGATTTCCTAATCGACAATCCTAACATGGAAGCTGATTTTTATTCAGAATTAAGTTTAGCCTATAAAGCTCTTAATAATATTAGTAAATCTGAAACGTTTGCTAAAAAGGCACAAGCCATAAAAGCCCAACAGTAAATGATTTTAAATCCCACCTTTAAGTTCTCTAGAGTAATTTTATCATTTATTTTGATGGCTTTCTTACTAAACTGCAAGTCAGCCAAAAGTGTTATAGAATCTGGTAAAGCAAGTGACAAGCTTTCTGCCAAGCAAGTTATTAAACAGCATCAGAAAAATGATGCAGACTTTAAAACGCTTCAAGGCAAGGTAAAGATAGATATTATCCAAAACCAAGAGGAACAAGGTTCAACCTTCAATTTGAGAATTGAAAAAGATAAGGTTATTTGGCTGAGTGCAAAACTTGGGTTGGCTAGAATGATGATCACACCAGAGAAAGTAAGATTCTATAATAAACTAGATAATGAGTATTTTGATGGTGATTACAAATTATTAAGTGATTTTGTAGGTGTTGACTTAGATTTTGATAAAGTTCAAAATATATTATTGGGTCAGGCCATATTTAACTTAAAAGATGAAGCTCATACAGTTTCGGTTAATGACAATTCTTATGCCTTGCAACCTAAAGACCAAAACGCACTATTAGAGCTGTTTTATTTAATTAACCCATCGTATTTTAAGATGGATAGTTTACAGTTGTTTCAACAGTTAAAAAAACGTATTCTTCAAGTAGATTATATGTCTTATCAAGAAGTTGGGAAGCAGATTTTACCAAAAGATATCAAAATTATTGCGGTTGAAGACACTGATGAGGTTGCTATCACCATGGAGTTTAAGTCCTTAACACTCAATGAAGAGGTCCGTTTTCCATTTAAAATTCCAGCAGGTTATAAAGAAATAGTTATTAAGTAATGAATGCAAAGTGTTTACAAATCATTATAATTTTAGGGTTTCTACTATCCTCACCATCGCTTATTGCGCAAAGTAAAAAACAAGAAAAGTTAGAAGCTCAACGCCAGCAAGTTCTTAAAGAGATGAAGCAAATAAATGCTTTATTATTCACTAAAAAGAAGGAACAAAAATCTGAAATCACCCATATTGAAGACCTTAACTATAAAGTGAGTGTTAGGCAAAATTTGATTAGAATCACTAACGAACAAGCCAATTTATTAACTCGCGAAATCAATACAAACCAAAAAGAGATTACAAGCCTTAGAACGCAGTTACAAGAATTAAAAGATGATTATGCTGCCATGGTTGTAAAATCATACAAGAGCAAATCAGAGCAAAGTAAGGTGATGTTCTTATTGTCATCCGATGATTTTAAACAGGCTTATAAGCGATTACAATACATTAGACAATATAGAGATTACCAAAAGGAACAGGGTGAAGCGATAAAAACCAAAACCCAAGAGTTACAAGATTTAAATATTCAACTTTCCAAACAAAAGGCGGATAAGCAAAAATTAATTGAAGAAAATAGAGCTGCTAAACGTCAGCTGGAAAGAGAGCTTAAAGAGCGCGAGGTATTGATGGCTTCCATAAAAGCCGACATGAGCAAATTTGCCGCTCAGATTAAAAAGAAGAAACAAGAAGCAGACCGATTGGATAGGGAAATTAACCGACTGATTAGAGAAGCCATTGCGGCATCCAATAAAGAAGCGGGTAATAAATCATCTACAGGAAAATTTGTGCTCACACCTGAAGCTAAAAAACTAGCTGCTAATTTTGAGGCCAACAAAGGCAAATTGGGTTGGCCTGTTGAGAGAGGAGTAATAAAAGCTAAATTCGGAAAAGGCCGTTCCTTAACGGACAGTTCTGTTGAGGTTAACAATCCTGGTATTAAGATTGCAACGACTACAAGCGCTGAAGTTAAAGCAGTTTTTAATGGTGAAGTCTCTCAAATTTTAGTTATAAAGAGAGGGAATCCAGCCATTTTAATAAGACATGGAAATTACCTAACTGTATATACAAACCTCTCTAAAATTTATGTAAAAAAAGGAGATAAGGTAAAAACTGGCCAGGCCATTGGACAAGCGTTTACCAACAAAACCAATGGAGAAACTTTATTAGGCTTTAGAATTTATAAGAACAATCAAAAGCTTAATCCTCAATATTGGTTGTCTAAGTATTAAACTCTCACCACTACATAACCTTTTCGTGTCTTTTGGTAGTGTTTTCCATTAAAGAAATAGTAACGTTTTCCTTTTACCCTAACGACTTTATAATTTCTAGGTAATTTTTTTACTACAGTAACAGAAGCAGGTTGTTTTACAGCCACTCGACTTGCACAAGAATTTAAACTTAATGCAAATACAAAAACTAAGGTGTAAACTAAATATTTCATATCATTAATAAATTTGGTTTAATGATAAGACACGGATATTTAGAAAAGGTTTAATTCTACAGATTGTAAGATATAAGGGTAAACGAGATACTGAAACAAATTTAGCTTGAGAGCTTTCACCTTCTGTGCTACATCATGTGATTTGTTATTCTGAACTCGTTTCAGAATCTATTACTCAAAAAGCGCCTTTAGTTCAGTAGCACTAGAAGGTTTCATCTTTCCTGCTAACACCAAGCTCAATTGTTTTCTACGCAGAGCTGCATCATAGCGTTCCTTTTCTAATTCGGTTTCTGGGATAAGCTCTGGGACTTTTACAGGACGACCTGTCTCGTCTACAGCAACAAAGGTATAAATAGCCTCATTGGCTTTAATACATTCGCCAGACTCGCGGTCTTCAATCCAAACATCCATATAAACTTCCATTGAAGACTTAAAGGCACGAGAAACTTTTGCCTCTATAGTCACAACGCTTCCAAGAGGAATAGATCTATTAAAAGCTACATGGTTAACAGAAGCCGTAACAACAATACGACGTGAGTGACGTCTCGCTGCTATACTTGCTGCTCTATCCATACGTGCCAATAACTCACCACCAAAGAGATTGTTGATAGGGTTGGTTTCACTTGGTAATACTAAATCGGTAACCACCGTTTTAGACTGAAATGCGGTTCTAGGTTGCATAAATCATTAAAATTTGTGCAAAGATAAAGTGAATTGAATTAATAAAGGGATAACTAAGAACTAATCTAACTTCTTAATCAACAACCAAGCATCACGGTTGTGCTCACGTCGGATTTTGTAGAGTGCACTTTGAGCCTCAGACCTAGTTTCAAAGCTAGAATAAACCACTTCGTGCAAGCCATAGCGATTTTTGCCAATTTTTCTGGCTTTATAGCCTTTGTCTCTTAGCTGCTTCACTTTTTTATCGGAATTAGCTTCAATTCTAAAAGCACCGGCAACAATATGGTAATTTCCAGTTTGTTTTTCTAACGACAACGTTGCAGCAGGTAATGGGTTGCTGATAACAAAAGTAGCTTCCTGTACTTTGGCATCCAATTGTGCATTGGCCTCCTCTTGTGCTAGTTGGTTATGGTTTTCAATGGTATTGTTGTAATACTTTGCAGCTCCAAAACCTCCTAAGCCCAACACAATAACAGCTGCAGCAGCATACTTTAACCAGTTGTTGTTAGAGCGCTTTTCTGGTGTAAATGCAATTGGTGCTGTTTCCTCAATGGCTTCAACCTCTTCTTTATAAACTTCACGCTTAATATCGTTAGAGGTAAAGTGAGATAAACCAAAGGAATCCGTTAGGTAATTAATATGGTTAGAAGGGTTAAATACAATTTTGCCTTCTGCATTTAAAACCAGTTCGCCAATATTTTCAAATTGAATGGTTTCACCTTCAATTAAATACGACTTTATGGTTTTAACATGCTTAGTGATTTTTTTGTTAGCGGTATTGTAAGGAATCTTTTCAACCTCAGCAATGTAGTTAGCTAACAAGCCATCGTTGCTCTGCAATTGCTCATTAAACGATAACGCTTTTTTTGGAGGATAAAATGTATGAGTTGACTCATGCATTTTGGCAGAAATACGATTGGTTAAAAAAGCACCAAAATTTGGAACGGTTACACAGTCGTATCGGTATAAAAGGTCGCTAATGTAAGTCTCTAATTGCATATTACTCTAACTATTGTAAGTAAAACCGAGATAATGATTGAACTAAAATTATCTCTTTAGTATAAGCTTCAGTTTTGCTAAAACTAGTTTATGGAGTAAAGTTAAAAATTTTTGAAATTGATAAAAGTTTGCACACATATAGTTATTAACATCAGAAAAATTTAGTTTCTTGTAGGTTTTAAATCAGCCGTTTAAAAATGACAGAAGAACAACTTATTTACACTCTAGCATTGCAACATGTACCTAAAATAGGTTCCACAACAGCTAAAAAATTGATCAATCATTGTGGCTCAGCTGAAGCGGTTTTAAAAGAAAAGAAATCTAAACTTTTAAAAATTGATGGGATTGGCACCATCACCATAGAAGGTCTATTTGATAAATTTCATCTTGAAGAAGCCGAGAATGAACTCAAATTCATAAGAGACAATAACATAACCGTACATTATTTTACGGAAGACACCTATCCTGAAAGATTAAAACATTGTATTGACGGACCTATATTATTATTTCAATCTGGTAATATCAACTTAAAAAAGCAACCTATTATAAGTATTGTTGGTGCGCGAAAAATCACCACAAACGGTATTGCCTTTTGTAACAAATTAGTAGAATCGCTATCACCTTATAATCCAATTATCGTCTCTGGTTTTGCCTACGGCACAGATATTACAGCTCAAAAGGCGGCTATAAATCACAACTTACAAACCATAGGCTGTCTGGCACATGGCTTAAATCAAATTTATCCTAAAGTGCATAAGAAATATGTGGCAGATGTTGAAAAACATGGTGGCTTTTACACCGATTTTTGGAGTACAGATGTATTTGATAGGAACAATTTTTTAAAGCGAAATAGAATCATCGCAGGCCTGAGCGAAGCCACCATCGTCATAGAATCTGCCGAAAAGGGCGGAAGCTTGGTTACCGCAGACATCGCCAATTCTTATGATCGTGAAGTTTTTGCAGTACCAGGACGAACAACAGATAGCCAAAGCGTGGGTTGCAATAACCTAATAAAATTTCAAAAAGCACATCTATTATCTGACCCAATGGATGTTCCCTATTTATTGAATTGGCAATTGGAAACAGAGACCAAACCAGCAGTACAAAAACAACTGTTTGTTGAGTTAGAACCCGATGAAAAAATTATCTATAACTATTTAAAAGACAATGACAAAGAATTGCTTGATGTTATAGCGTATCAATGCGGAATTCCAACCTACAAATTAGCTGGCTTACTTCTTAATATGGAACTGAAAGGTGTGATTAGACCTTTGCCTGGTAAGTTGTTTGAGCTTATTTAAAAAATAAATTGATTATGAGTGGATTCCAGTTAAAACTTTTTATAATTAGAAAAGTGGCGGTAATATGGGCTTTTTTAATTTTGACGCTTTTAGCCTCTTGTGTAAGTATTTATAATATTGATGAACCTAATAATAATCAAATAGATATTTCTCAATATATTATTCGAAACCTAAGGTCAAAACATAAAAGCTTTTTGAACAAAACTAATGTTATTATAATTACTCAGTCAGATAGTATTAATAATAATGAATTTATATATGGTATTTATGACATAGGTTCTGTTCAAGACATTGAAGTTCGACCAGATTCAATTGGTTTTAGCTTTAAAAACTTTAAGGAAATAGATAGAAAGTTATTTGTGTATGAAAGTCAGAATATTGAAAAAAAGCCTTCAGAGATATATGAAATGCTTCACAAATACAATGTAAGATTGGATTCTTGTTCATATAAGTACAGATATGTTACTTATAACTTACAGAAACATACTGACTGTTCTAAAAGCCGAAAATCACACTTTACAGATAATGATTTTTCGTCTATTTATTATAAAGTATATATTGATAAAAAGCTAAAGAAAATAAGATTAAAACAAATTGAGGGGCGTAAACTTTTTTCTTATTAATACCCAACCTTTTCCCTAACACGCTTTAAAACATCATCAGCCACAACCTTAGCTTTTGCAGCGCCTTTGGCTAAAGCCGCATCAACTTCGCTGAGGTTTTCCATATAATAATCATAGCGTTTTCTAGGTTCAGCAAAACGCTCTAAAATCAATTCGTATAGAGTTTGTTTAGCATGTCCATAACCATAGTTGCCACCTTCGTAATTGGCCTTCATTTCTGCAATCTGCTCATTTGATGCCAATAGGTTATAAATAGCAAAACAGTTGCAGGTTTTCCAATCTTTTGGCTCTTCAAGCGGTGTGCTATCCGTCTCTATAGACATAATCTGCTTGCGTAATTTCTTCTCTGGCAAAAAGATATTAATGATGTTGTTTTTACTCTTGCTCATTTTAGCACCATCAGTGCCAGGAATCAACATGGTCTCTTTTTGTATATCAGCTTTTGGTAAGACAAAAGTTTCGCCTCCCATTTTGGCATGAAAGCGTGATGCCACATCGCGCGTCATTTCTATATGTTGTTCCTGATCTTTCCCAACAGGAATGATTTCAGAATCATACAACAGAATATCCGCAGCCATAAGCATAGGATAGGTGAACAGACCTCCATTGACATCGTCTAATCTGTCGGCTTTATCTTTAAAACTATGTGCTAATTCTAATCGCTTAAAAGGGAAGAAGCAATTTAGATACCAAGCTAATTCAGTCACCTGTGGCACATCACTTTGTCTGTAAAACACGGTTTTATCTATATCTAGACCAAACGCCAACCAAGTAGCTGCAGTAGAGTACGTATTGTTACTAAGCGTTTCAGCATCCTTAATTTGAGTTAAAGAATGTAAATCTGCAATAAATAAATAAGAATCGTTTGCCTTATCTTTTGCTTTTTCTATTGCAGGTAAAATAGCACCTAGTATATTACCTAAGTGCGGTGTTCCTGTACTTTGTATACCTGTTAGTATTCTTGCCATAACATTACCTGCGTAGGCAGGTATTTAATTAAATTAAACTTAGTTCTAAAACTGAAAGCAAAGATAAATTTTTGAAAGAACTATAAGAAGCTATTTGAATTAAATACTTAGTTTTGGTGCCATGGCAATATTTAAGTATCCGTTTTGGGTTTTATATCGCATTTGGTTCTACATTTTGGTAGCCATACCTATTATTGTATTGTTTCCTATTCTATTGATTTCCATTTCTAGAGAAAAATGGTATCCGTTTTTCTTTAAACTAGCCCGTTTTTGGGCCAAGTTTATTTTAGTTGGGATGGGTTTTGCCTATAGGGTTAAAAAAGAAGAAAATCCAGACCCGAAGAAGAGTTATATGTTTGTTGCCAACCATACTTCTATGGCGGATATTATGTTAATGCTGGTGTCTGTAAAAAACCCTTTTGTGTTTGTTGGCAAAAAGGAATTGGCAAAAATCCCTTTATTTGGCTTCTTTTACAAGCGTACCTGTATTTTGGTTGACAGAAGTAGTGCAAAGAGCAGACAAGCCGTTTTTTTAAGAGCTCAAAGACGGTTAAAACAAGGCTTAAGCATTTGTATTTTCCCTGAAGGAGGAGTGCCGGAAGAAGACGTTGTATTAGACACTTTTAAAGATGGGGCTTTTCGCTTAGCCATTAACCATCAAATACCAGTTGTACCGATTACCTTTTACGACAACAAAAAAAGATTCTCTTATACGTTTTTTAGCGGTGGTCCAGGTAGAATGCTAGTTAAAATTCACAGTTTTATACAAACAAAAGGCTTAACAATTAAAGAGACTAAAACCTTAAACGAAACTGCCAGAACTGTAATTTTAAACGAGTTAGAAAAGGGTAACATAAAGAGTTAATTCCTAAAAAAGGAAAAGCCACTCTAACCAAGAGTAGCTTTTTTTGTCATCATTGCATTCACCATTGCTTTAGTTTGTTTGCAATAACCTAACCTAATTTAAATTTACCTAAAACTTAAAACTTAATCCTGTATATACTCCAATAAAGAATGGTCTATAATTACCAGACGTATTATTGAATGTATTTATTTGATACTTGAACTGAGGTTCAAGATTAATATTCCACTGTTTAGACAAGCTATAATCTAATCCCAAACCAAAGTTGGCACTAAAACTTGTACTATTAATATTGTTAGCTTCACCAATTAAGGTGTTAACTCCGTCTAAATCTGCGTAGATTTCATTTTCATTTAAAAAGAACGTACTAAATCCGCCAATTACATTAACTCCAAATTTTTTATCTAACACACGATATTCCAATTCTAAAGGCACTTCAATAAAACCAAAACGCTGATCAATGCTACCCACCTTTGTGCTTAGGTCTAAAGAAGATACCATTGCTTTGGCACTCATTAATGATACACTTTGTGCTTGGTTATTTAAAGTGACATTTGCATATTTTTGAGTCACATTTGCACCTGAACCTGAAGTTACAAAAGAGGCAGACACTGCAGGATTAGGGTTTGTAATAGCGAAAACATCTGAAGTTGACTGACTAAGATTAACAACATTTACACCAGTACGCACTTTTAACCTTTCGTTTACAGCATAGGCAGTAGTAATTCCGTAGCTCATATTGATATCGCTACTTTTGGAGTTGTCATTAAACTGTCCATCGATAGGAGACCCTTCACCTAAAGAACTGTAATAAACAGGCGCAACATTTGGCGTAATGCTCCACCTGTTTTGTTCATCTTCTTTCTCTTTTTCATCAGTATCTTTATCCTCTGCATTATTTGCTGCAATAGCATCTAAAATAGATTCCTTTTTTGGGTCTTCTTTAAGAATGTCTTTCTTTTCTATATCTTCAGTAGCAGATGTAGCGTCCGTGTTTTCTGAATTGGATTTTTCAGAACCCTTTGATGTTGAATTATCCGTAACTGCTGTGTTGTTATCTTCTATTGTTTTCTTAATTGCCGACTTTATGTCCTTATCGTTAGCAAGTTCTGTTTTATTACTGTTTTCTGAACTCTTCGTATCAACAGAAGCTACCTTTGTATTATCCGCATCAATTATTGTAGTTAATTTTTCACGTTCTTGTGAAGGTGGGTTTTCGCCTTTATCTTTATTGTCTGAATAAACCGCAACAGAATTTAACTGCGACTTAGGGTTGGAAGTAAGATTTTTAGAAGCACTTTTCTTATCGGAACCGTTATCTTCCTTTAAACCATTAATTGATTCGTCGTCTTTCTCAGAACCTACAAACTCAAGCTTTTCATATGCTTCATCATCCTTAAGCTCATTTTGCTTGTCATTAGACGTTGAGTTGTTATTGTTTTGATTAGAGTTGTTGTTTAAATCTTCTGTATCAACAACAGTAGGGTCTACTGAATTGTCTATGTCTGAATTAAATACAGATATACCAATAGTAAGAAGCAAAGCAATTGCAGCGGCTACACCACCTATTTGCCACCAAAGTGCTACAACTCTGCGTTTTCTCTTCTTATTAGGCAGACTTTCGCTTATGCGATTCCAAACAGCATCGTTAGGTGCTACTTCAAAATCCTTAAACTTTTCTTGAAAAAGTCTGTCTATGTTCTTTTTATCATTCATTGTTATGATGATTGCGAATTTCCATTCGACTTATAATTTTCTATTTTTTCTTTTAAAATCAATCGTGCTCTTGCAAGATTTGATTTTGAGGTTCCAATTGAGATATTGATCAATTCGCTAATCTCTACATGAGAGTAACCATCTAATACATACAAATTGAATACCAATCTATATCTGTCGGGCAATTCTTGAATGATTTTTAATAAAAAATCAATATTCAAGTCTTCATCATCTATATCTACTGTGACGTCTTCAATATTACCTTCATTTACAATATCGTAAACACCTACATTGTCTCTATAGCTTTGCAATGATGTATTAATTGCAATCCGTTTTAACCAACCTTCAAAAGAACCTTTATTATTGTACTGATCTATTTTACTAAATACAGTTATAAATGCATCGTGCAGATTATCTTCTGCTTCCGCATAGTTTTTAGAATACTTAAGACAAAGCGAAAATAACTTACTTGCATACTGCTTGTATAATTGGCTTTGAGCTTGAGCATCTTGTTTTATACAATTTTTAATGAGTCTATCTAAACTCACATTGTTGTCGGAATTAATTAATAATTATCTTTCTTACTACTTACTGCATTTCTACCATCAACCACTGGGATTTCCACCACCTCAAACATTTCTTCACCCTCTTCGTTCTCTCCTTGAAAAAACTTAAAATAATAAGTTTCATTGCTGGTCACTTCAAAATTAAAACTTGCAGTAACTTCTTCTGGCCCAGTAACACATGCCGCCCTCTCGCTAACAAAAACGGTATTTACTATAGCTATGGTTCTTTCTTGCCCATTAATTTCGTATATAAAGTCACTGAAATCGTAACAAGAAGTAGGCTGATTGTAAGTCATTGAGATTTCATAAACCTCTCCAAAAATAAATTGTTCTGGAACATCAATACTTTCAACAGGCAATACTTCTAGAAAAAAAGTCTCTGAATCATCACTCTCAATACTACATGATGTAATAGTGGTGATAAAAATAGCAACTAATATTACGAACTTCTTCATTAGATAACATAATCAATTTCACTCTATAGATGCAGAAAAAGCAAAAGGGTTGCGTCTAAAAACAAAAAAAATCCTGATTTTAACAGGATTTTTGTTTAACTTACTGATTTTCATTTATTAAGGCTCGAACTTTTTCCTCTAATTCATCCATTAAATCAGGATTATCCTTAATTAAAGATTTAACCGCATCTCGTCCTTGACCTAGTTTGGTATCCTCATAACTAAACCATGAGCCACTTTTCTTTACAATGTCACTATCTACAGCTAAGTCTAAAACTTCACCAACTTTAGAAATGCCTTCACCATACATTATGTCAAACTCCGCAGTCTTAAATGGTGGTGCCACTTTATTCTTAACAACCTTTACTCTGGTTTTATTACCCATCACATTGCTGTTGCTGTCTTTAATCTGTGTAGAACGTCTTATATCTAATCTAACAGAAGCGTAGAATTTTAGAGCATTACCACCAGTTGTAGTTTCTGGATTACCAAACATTACTCCTATTTTTTCACGTAATTGGTTAATAAAAACCATGGTGCAATTGGTTTTGCTTATGGAAGCCGTAAGCTTTCTTAATGCCTGAGACATTAAACGCGCATGAAGCCCCATTTTAGAATCTCCCATTTCACCTTCTATCTCACTTTTAGGTGTCAACGCTGCTACAGAATCAATAACAATGATATCAATAGCGCCAGAGCGCACCAAATTATCCGCAATTTCTAAAGCCTGTTCACCATTATCTGGTTGGGAAATAATCAGGTTTTCTAAATCTACACCTAATTTCTCGGCATAAAAACGATCAAAGGCATGTTCTGCATCAATAAATGCGGCTATACCTCCTGCTTTTTGTGCTTCGGCAATAGCATGTAATGTCAATGTGGTCTTACCAGAAGATTCCGGACCGTATATTTCTATCACCCTACCTCTTGGGTATCCTCCTACACCTAATGCAATATCTAAGCCTAAAGATCCAGATGAAATTGCATCTACATCAACAATCGCTTGATCACTCATTTTCATTACTGTTCCTTTGCCATAAGCCTTATCTAATTTGTCTAACGTTAATTTTAGGGCTTTTAATTTTGCGTCTTTTTCACTACTCATTTCTTCTATTGTCTTAATTAAATTGTTATCAAAAATACCACTTATTTTATTTTTTTCAATTTTATGACGCAACCATTTTACACTTTTTGCATCTACTATATGAAAAAGGGAATAATTGCTATGAAAAGTTTTGTTTTCAATAACAAAAGATGTATTCAAAGCTTTTATAGCACCTTTTGAAAAAGAAGAGCTAGTCAATTAGATTAGAGTTGAAAATATATGGGTTCACCAATAGGTGAATTTATTGTCACAGATAGTTTATTGTCTAAGTTTAAAAACTAAAAAAAACGATTATGAAAAAAAATGTAATTAAATTAATGATGGTCTCGGGACTACTTCTAACATTCTTAGGGTGTTCTGATGACTTTGTGAACGAAAACCCTGAAAGTGGTTTTCAGAACATCAACCAGCTTGGTGAAGCTGCGAGTAACAATCCTGACATTGTAACAGGTTTCATCGAGGGTGTTTACTCTACGATGTATACGGTTGGTACTGGTGGTACCGGTGGGCATGATGACTTCGGTCATAAAGCCTATGACCTGTTTGCTGATTTCTTGTCTAGTGATGTTGCCCTGTCCGTAAGTACTTATGGATGGTATAGAGCTAGTATTACTGAGATGCAGTGTACTGAAGATTTCACCTTTTTAGATAATTACCAAGTTTGGAGACACTATTATAGAATGATACGTGCTGCCAATACCGTAATTGAGACTTTAGGTGGTGATGAAGCGGATCCAGAAAATCCTGATAACAGAGCTACTCTTGGACAGGCTTTAGCTATGCGTGCTCATTCTTACTGGTATTTGACCCAGTATATGCAGAATGATTACAACCCTTCACAAGAGATCCTTCCAATCTATAGAACAGTAACTAACGTAGGTGTAGGTAAATCTACTGCTGCTGAGGTTTTTGAACTTATAGAGAGTGATCTTAACAGAGCCATCGTATTATTGGATGATTATAACAGACCAACTAAGACTCAGGTGAACAAGGAAGTTGCACAGGCTATGTTAGCTTATGCTATTGCTTCTCAACGTGATGTTTCTCGTATGGGCGAAGTTGTTGCGTTATGTGATGCTGTGATTTCTGGAACTGGTGCTACGGTAATGACCGCAGCTGAGATTACAGGTGGTTTTAACAATGTGGCTACTCCAGGATGGATTTGGGGTGTAGACCTTAATGGTGATATCGGATTAAGACTTATTTCTTGGTGGGGACAAATGGATGCGTTCTCATATAGTTACGCTTGGGCAGGTGATGCCAAGGCTATAGATCAAAACCTATATGATGCTATTCCTGCTGATGATGCTAGAAAAGCACAGTTCTTCCCAGGTTCAGGTTATTATAACCTAATGCCATTGGATAAGTTCTACGATGCCAGTAGAATTATCGGTGGGCCAAGTGGATCGGTTGTAGCTGATTATGTATACATGAGAATTGCTGAGATGCACATCTTAAAAGCAGAGGCTTTAGCAAAAATGGGCCAGGATGGACCAGCTAGAACTGCATTGAGAGAGGTATTGGACCAACGTTTGCCAGACACATCTTATTTAAATGGATTGTCAGGAGCGGCTTTATTGGCTGAGATTCACTTACAGACGCGTATTGAGTTTTGGGGTGAAGGTAAAACATACCTTTCTATAAAGCGTAACCAGACATCAACAGGTGTGAGAGGAAGTAACCACTTATCTTTTGTTGGTGAATCATTTATGCATAATGATGAGCGTTTAACTTTTGAAATCCCTGAATTGGAAATTCAAAGTAACGTTTTCATTAACGAACAAAATTAATTAACTGCCGTCAGAATAATAAAATTTAATTTTTTTCAATTTTATGACGCAACCATTTTACATTTTTTGCATCTACTATATGAAAAAGGAAAAAGTTGCTATGAAAACCCTTTAAAAAGTTGAGATAAGTCTTGAAAATAAATTTTCTACTTTTTAATAACAATTAGCAAAACACATGACGACTCGGCTGTTGTTTAGTTCAACAGCCGAAAAGTCTAAGTGAGTTAACTTTTTCAATTAGTTTTAAGTTAGTGGTTAGTTAGAAAAGCACCTTGATAATTTCACGGTGCTTTTTTAATGAAAAAATATTAAAATGAATACCTTTGCACAATATACATCAAGGCTTTAGCAGAGATGTACTTTAATTCTTTAACCTTAAAAAATTAGTATAGCATGCAACTGTACAATAACTTAAGTGCTAAAGAAAGAGCAGAACTTATTGAAAAAGCGGGAAAAGACCGCTTAACAATCTCTTTCTACAAGTACGCCAAAATTGGCAATACCGAAATTTTTAGAAACCACATGTTCTTGGCTTGGGACCAGCTAGATGTCTTAGGTAGAATATACATTGCTAACGAAGGCATTAATGCTCAGCTATCTGTCCCTGCAGAGAATTTCGAAGCCTTTAAAAATCATTTAGACACTATCTCGTTTCTTGTAAATGTAAGGTTGAACGTTGCCATTGAGCACGACAATTTTGCGTTTTTAAAACTAAAAGTTAAAGTACGTAATAAGATTGTTGCCGATGGTTTAAATGACCATACTTTTGATGTGACCAATAAAGGGGTTCATGTAAATGCAGAAAAGTTCAACGAACTTATTGAAGACCCAGACACGGTTTTAGTGGATATGCGTAACCATTACGAAAGTGAAATAGGCCATTTTAAAAACGCCATTACACCAGATGTAGATACGTTTAGGGAATCACTGGACTTGATAGAAGAAGATTTAAAAGAATACAAAGAAGACAAAAAGCTAGTTATGTACTGTACTGGTGGAATTCGATGTGAAAAGGCCAGTGCCTACTATAAACACAAAGGATTTAAAAATGTATTTCAGTTAGAGGGTGGTATAATAAATTATGCTAGACAAGTTGAAGCAGAAGGTCTTGAAAATAAATTTATTGGAAAGAATTTTGTTTTCGATCAACGACGGTCAGAACGCATTAGCGATGATGTTATTGCTAGTTGTCACCAATGCGGCAAGCCCGCAGATTTACATACCAATTGTGCTAATGAAGCTTGTCATTTATTATTTATTCAGTGTGATGAGTGTAAAGAAAAGATGGATAATTGCTGCTCTACAAATTGTCAAGAAGTCATTAAATTGTCTTATGAAGAACAAAAAGCTTTGCGCAGAGGGCAAGGAAACAGTAACGACATATTTAAAAAAGGAAGAGCGGACCACCTACCATATAAGAAAGATTTGAGAAATATATTTGAAACACTTAAATCTTCAAAATAAATAAAAGGCTCTAGGTTAAACCAGAGCCTTTTTTAATGTCTATTTTTTAATAAGTTTGATTGTTTTCTTTTGGTTTTGTTCTCCTTCTAGAGTTACAAAATACATTCCGTCAGAAAGTTCTGAGAGATTTAATTCTTTAATACCTTCAGGAGAATTTTCTTCGAAAGTTTTGATGGTCTTACCTAAAATATCAACAACTTTTGCACTTTTGACTTTTGAGGTAGAATTAATATTAACTATGTCATTAAAGGGGTTTGGGTAAATTGAAGTGCTTTCCAGCCCTTCTTCTTCCACACTTAAAGCACCAACATAATAGCTATGGGTTACAGTTTGTCCATTATACGTGGCTTCCCATTTCCATTCTCCAGCAATATTTGCGACCGAAGTCCATCCTCCCCAATATGAAGCATAGTAATTGTCATTAAGATCAAAATCCCAATTATATAAATAGGTGTTGTCTGGTCTTATTACTTTAAGGTTTACCGTTGTTCCGGCAACCTGATCTCTTAAATAAATGAAGTAAGTTACAGTGTCATTTAAATCAAACTGATCACTCTCATTAGAAGTTTCAGTAGTTGGGCAGGCCGGAAAAACCGGAGCAGCTGTGTGCGTTAACACGGCATTGATTCCAGGATTATTGTAAGGCCTTTGGGTTTGCCACCAAGAATCAGCATTAAAACTATTGCAGGTGCCAGCATAAGGATCTACAAGTTGGGTGAATGTAGCATCAGTAAATATTTCAAAATGCAAATGAGGTCCAGTAGAAACACCAGAACTACCAACAACACCAAGATATTCCCCTTCAATGACCATATCACCAATATTCTTGGTCGTAGTTGAGCCATTTTTCATATGTCCATACAAAGCAATACTACCATCACTATGCTGAATGTAAACGGCATTCCAAGGTGTTGTAGTATCAAAATCGCAACTGCGATCAAAATTACCATCGCTTTTAGCAACAATTTGTCCAGGAGCGGCAGCAATAATCTCTACTTCGTCATTGTCCATCATTTTCCATCCGAAGGGCCAAGTAAAATAATCTATACCTTGGTGATTGTACCCGTTATCGGTATCGTAAGATCGTGTACCACAATTGTAATCGGTCAATTGGTCTGGGTATGCAGCATTATGATCTATATAACCAGAAATACCATAAATTTCATTATAAGTTGAATTGGTTGATTTTTGTAAAGGCCATACAAATAAAGGATGAGCACCTCTGTTTTCGGCAGAATAAGCTAGGCGGTTGTTTTGACTTAATTCGGAGATACGAGATTGTATATTCTGATAAATGACTTCTCGTTGAGCATCAGTTAGACATTCCGCTTTTTCAGGATTAAAAACAAATTCACCACCAGTAACGTCAGATGAAGGTTGTTGAGCAAAACTGAAGATAAAACTGAGGACAAAACTGAATAATGTAATTTTTGATTTCATAATGTTAAGGTATTGGTTTGTAGTAACATCGAACTAATCTGAAAATGTGAGCATTAAGATAAACAATATTCTATAAGTTATTATTAGCCAACTCTTTATTTGACTTAAGAAATAATCTTATCTTTACTCATTAATAAATTATGAATCCTTTATCTAGACTTTTTATATCTAGATTGAATATATAAAACTTTTTATGGCTTGTAACAGTTGTGCAACTGGTAAAGACGGCCAACCAAAAGGATGTAAAAACAATGGGACCTGCGGTACAGACAGCTGCAATAAGCTCACGGTTTTTGACTGGTTGGCAAATATGTCACTTCCTAGCGGACAAGAACCCTTTAATGGTGTTGAAGTTCGCTATAAAAATGGAAGAAAACAATACTACAAAAACACAGAAAACTTAACGTTAAGTATAGGCGATATTGTCGCTACCCAAGCAAAATCTGGGCACGATATAGGCATGGTCACTTTAACAGGTGAATTGGTGCGTGTACAGATGAAGCGCAAAAAGGTAGATATCAATGACGAAGAAAACGTTCTAAAAATATACCGAAAAGCATCTCAAAGAGATATAGATGTTTGGTCAAAATCGCGAGACAAAGAAGAGGCAATGAAGGTAAAAGCACGTCAGTTTGCTATTGACCTTAATCTGAAGATGAAAATCTCTGACATAGAGTATCAAGGAGATGGCAGCAAGGCAACTTTTTATTACACTGCTGAAGAACGTGTAGATTTTAGGGAGCTGATCAAAGTTTTTGCTCGTGAGTTCAGAACGCGTATAGAGATGAGGCAAGTTGGCTTTAGACAAGAAGCGGCAAGACTTGGTGGTATTGGCTCTTGCGGAAGGGAATTGTGTTGTTCTACTTGGCTGACGGATTTTAGATCAGTTAGCACTTCTGCAGCGCGTTATCAACAATTATCTTTAAACCCATTAAAGTTAGCTGGCCAGTGCGGTAAGTTAAAGTGTTGTTTAAATTATGAACTTGATGCTTACTTAGATGCATTAAAGGATTTTCCAAAAACCGACATAAAACTTTACACTGAAAAAGGAACTGCAGTTTGCCAAAAGACAGATATTTTTAAAGGTCTTATGTGGTACGCCTATGAAGGAGAATGGATGAATTGGCACGTCATTACAACCAAACAGGCTAACGAAATTATTGCAAAAAACAAGAAAAAAGAAAAAGTTGCAAGCCTCGAAGAATATGCAGCTGAGCACATTCAAGACACTAAAACCGAGTTTGAGAACGTTGTAGGTCAGGATAGTTTAACACGTTTCGATAATCCAAAATCAAATAAGAAACGTAAAAACAATAGGAAGAGAAATAAAAACCGCAACAGAAACCGCAATCAAAAACAAAATGCAAAAAAGAACTAGTTGGTTACTATTGGCACTTGTTAGTTTGTTTATGGTTACAAGTTGTGATTCTAAAGCGGTTTATGACGAATATCAGTCTGTTCCTAACAAATGGCATAAAGATTCAGTTGCGAGTTTTAATTTTAAAGCGCCAGACACTATAAAGAATTATAATCTTTATGTTAATCTCAGAAATACTAACGATTATAAGTTCAGTAATTTATTTCTCATTGTAGAGTTAAATTACCCAAACGGTAAAGCTGTAAAAGACACTTTAGAATATAAAATGGCTGCTCCAAACGGTGAGCTTTTAGGGACAGGATTTTCTGACATTAAGGAAAACAAGCTTTGGTATAGAGGTTATAAGTCGCCGTTTAAATTTAGTGAAACAGGAGACTATAATGTAAACATTCAACATGCTATGCGAAAAAACGGAGACGTAAATGGCGTGGTGAATTTAGAAGGTATAACAGATGTTGGTTTTAGGGTAGAGAACGCTCAAGAGTAATAATTATGGCAAAAAAGAAAACGACAAAATCTAAAACAGAAGCAATAGACTTTTCAAAATATATAAGACGATTTTGGATACTTTTTGCAAGCGGTATTTTTGCATTCGTATTATTGTTTCTTTTAGCATCTTGGGGACTTTTAGGCGAAATGCCAGATCATACCAGATTAGAAAACCCAGAGACTAATTTAGCTACCGAAATTATTTCTTCAGATGGCGAAACCTTAGGCAAATTTTATTTTAACGATAATAGAACTCCAGTTGGTTATGAAGATTTGCCAAAAAATTTGGTTGATGCTTTAATAGCTACTGAAGATATTCGTTTCTATGAGCACTCAGGCATAGATGGCAGAGGTACACTTAGAGCAATTTTCAAACTTGGTAGAGGAGGTGGAGCAAGTACGATATCGCAACAATTGGCGAAACAATTGTTTACTGATCAAGTTTCAAAAAACAGTATAGAACGCGCACTTCAAAAAGTTAGAGAATGGATAATAGCTATTAGGTTAGAACGTCAATATACTAAAGAGGAAATCATAGCGCAATATTTCAATATTTACGATTTTGGAAACAATGGTGATGGAATTCGTTCCGCTTCCAGAATCTATTTTGGTAAAGAGCCTAAGGATTTGGATTTAAAAGAATCAGCTATGCTGGTTGGCATGTTTAAAAACTCTTCATTATACAACCCAAGAAGAAATCCTATAGGAGTTAAAAATAGACGTAATGTTGTTTTAGCGCAAATGCATAAGTACGAATATATTACCGAAGAAGTAAAGGATTCATTACAAGCAACAGAATTAGATTTAAATTACTCACCAGAGTCTCATCGCGAAGGTATAGCCACTTATTTCAGAGAATATCTTAGAGGTTTTATGAAAGAATGGGCTGAAGATGAAAACAATAGAAAACCAGATGGCAGTAAATACGACTTGTATAGCGACGGGTTAAAAGTATTCACCACTATTGATTCGCGTATGCAACAATATGCTGAAGACGCTATAGCTCAACACATGCCAAGACTTCAGGCAGAGTTTGATCATCAAAATACTCCGGATAGAAACCCAACAGCTCCGTTTTTGGAATTAGACCAGTCTGAAATCAATAAGTTGATGAAAGATGGAATGCGTAGAGGAGAACGTTGGAGAATTTTAAAAAACCAAGGAAAATCAGACAAAGAAATTGAGGCATCTTTTCACAAACCAGTTGAAATGACGGTATTTAAATGGATAGATGGAAAAGCCAGTGAGGTAGATACGGTTATGAAGCCAATAGACTCTATGCGCTACTATAAGTCGTTCTTAAAGCCAGGCATGATGTCTATGGACCCAATAACTGGCCATGTAAAAGCTTGGGTTGGCGGTATGAACTATAAGCATTTTCAGTACGATATGGTAAAGCAAGGTAAGCGCCAAGTCGGTTCTACGTTTAAGCCTTTTGTTTATGCCACAGCTATTGACCAATTGCAAGTGTCTCCGTGCGATTCTTTCCCAAGAACACCAATCACAATTGAGGCTAATAAATTTGGTAATCCAGAGTCTTGGACAACAAAAAATTCTGACGGTAATTATTCTGGTAAGCAAACCTTAAAAGATGCTCTGGCAAGTTCTACTAATACTGTCACTGCACGTCTAATGAATGAAATTGGTCCACAACCTGTGGTTGAAATGGCTAAAAAATTAGGAGTTGAGCAAGAGATTTTACCTGTGCCAGCTATTGCATTAGGAACTGCTGATATAAGTGTATACGAAATGGTGGCAGCCTATTCTACTTTTGCCAATAAAGGTGTTTATAATAAACCCGTAATGGTGACGCGTATTGAAGATAAAAACGGAACCGTTCTTTATCAAGTAACGCCAGAAAGTAAAGATGTTTTGAGTGAGGAAGTCGCTTACGTAACTGTTAACCTTATGGAAGGAGTAACACAAGCAGGCTCAGGTAGAAGATTAAGGCACAAAGGGTTTGATAAATGGAATGCCATGTATAAAGAAATTATGACAGGCTATCCTTATGAATTAACAAATCCGATAGCTGGTAAAACTGGTACGACACAGAACCAAAGTGATGGCTGGTTTATGGGCATGGTGCCAAACTTAGTAACTGGTGTATGGGTAGGTGCAGAAGACAGGGCTGCTCACTTTAAAACTATTACTTATGGTCAAGGAGCCTCTATGGCACTACCTATTTGGGGACTTTACATGAAGGCTTGTTATGCCGATGAAACTCTGGATGTTTCTAAAGATGAATTTGAAAAACCATCTGGATTGACCATTAATGTTGATTGTTCTGTGCACGATGAAGGTGATCTTGGTGCCGATTCTGATACTGATGATGATGATGTCGAAGTTGATGTAGATTTCGAATAAGGCAACATACTTCTTCGACATATTTAAGCAAATTTTAGTATGAAGTTTGTTTAGTCTTTTGTATTTTTCAGAAGATAATTTTTCAATTTATGATTAGTAAAAAAGTAGCTAATGTTACTGAAGCTTTGCAAGGCGTAAAGGATAATATGACCTTTATGTTTGGTGGTTTTGGCTTATCTGGTATTCCTGAAAATGCCATTGCAGAACTTGTGAAGCTGAATGTAAAAGGCTTAACCTGTATTTCTAACAATGCAGGTGTCGATGATTTTGGTTTAGGGCTGTTGTTACAGCAAAAGCAAATCAATAAAATGATCTCATCTTATGTTGGTGAGAATGATGAGTTTGAGCGTCAGATGCTGTCAGGAGAATTAGACGTAGAGTTGATTCCACAAGGCACTTTAGCAGAACGTTGTAGGGCAGCCCAAGCAGGATTTCCAGCAATATACACACCAGCTGGCTACGGCACTGAAGTGGCAGAGGGAAAGGAAACACGAGAATTTGATGGTAAAATGTATGTTTTAGAACATGCATTTAAAGCAGATTTTGCATTTATAAAGGCTTGGAAAGGTGATGCAGCGGGCAACTTAATTTTTAAAGGAACAGCCAGAAATTTTAATCCCAATATGTGCGGTGCGGCAAAAATAAATGTAGCTGAGGTAGAGGAACTTGTTCCTGTAGGTGAATTGGACCCTAATCAAATTCATATACCTGGTATTTTTGTGCAACGAATCTTTAAAGGTGCACATTACGAAAAACGAATTGAGCAACGAACAGTTAGGCAAAAGAATTAAGAATGTTAGACAAAAACGGAATAGCAAAACGCATAGCTAAGGAAGTACAAGATGGTTATTATGTTAATCTAGGCATTGGCATACCTACTTTAGTTGCAAATTATGTGAGAGATGATATTGAGGTAGAATTTCAAAGTGAAAACGGAGTTTTGGGCATGGGCCCATTTCCTTTTGAAGGAGAGGAAGATGCGGACATTATCAACGCAGGAAAACAAACTATAACAACATTACCAGGAGCATCTTTTTTTGATTCTGCTATGAGTTTCTCAATGATTAGAGGGCAACATGTAGATCTAACCATTCTTGGAGCGATGGAGGTTGCGGAGAACGGAGATATTGCAAATTGGAAAATACCTGGAAAAATGGTCAAAGGTATGGGAGGTGCCATGGATTTGGTTGCCAGTGCCGAAAATATAATTGTTGCGATGATGCATACTAATAGAGCAGGAGCATCTAAGCTGCTTAAAACATGCTCATTACCGCTTACTGGCGTTGGTTGTGTAAAGAAAATAGTAACCAATATGGCAGTTATAGAAGTTACAGATAAAGGTTTTAAACTATTGGAACGTGCTCCAGGTGTATCTGTTGAGGACATTAAAAACGCTACTGATGGTCACTTAATCGTTGAAGGTGAGATTAAAGAAATGGAGTTTTAGAGAATTCTATTTGCAAAAATGTTATACCGCATATTAACTTGCGGTTTTTTTGTAAGAAAAGAAGACGAAACAGACTACAAATGTTAAAATTATATGCATTTTATCGAATTATAAAGTATTACAACTGATAAAATGAATATTTGTTTCATATTAGCAAACCCAAATAAAAACTAAATTGACCAAATTTACCATAAACTTAATTTATTGATTTTGCCCCAAATCTACCATAAACTTAGCTTATGAAAACTAAATCAAATCTACCAGAACCTACTTTGAACGAAAACGTTTTGTTTTCGAACATTAAAAACACAATGAGAGTAATTTCAGGTGTTTTAAAGTTAACCAAGAAAATATTCATGCTATAACCCTTTTGGGATAGCATGAATTAATTTTTTGGTGTATTCCTTTTCTGGGGATGCATAAATATCATCAGCATCTCCTAATTCTTCAATTTTTCCTTTATTCATAACCAATAATTGGTCTGCCATATATTTTACAACGGCTAAATCGTGTGAAATAAAAATATAGGTAAATCCAAATTGCGATTTCAAATCATTCAATAGATTTAAAACTTGTGCCTGTACCGAAATATCCAATGCAGACACGGATTCATCACAAACAATCAGTTGAGGTTCTAGGGCAATAGTTCTTGCAATGCCTATACGTTGACGTTGTCCACCAGAAAATTCATGCGGATACCTATAAAAAGCCGAGCCTTCTAGTCCTACTTTATTAAGAATATCTAACACTTTTTCTTTACGTTCAGCTGAAGAATTGCCAACATTGTGGACCTTCATAGGCTCCATTATGGCGTTACCAACTGTTAGACGAGGGTTTAGAGAGGCAAAAGGATCTTGAAATATTATCTGAATATCTTTGCGTAATTCACGTAACTCCTTCTTTTCTAGCACAGTAATGTCATTACCCTTGTATTTTATTATTCCAGAAGTGGCTTTATCCAATTGAAGTATGGCGTTTCCTAAAGTAGATTTTCCACAACCGGACTCACCAACCAAACCAATGGTCTCGCCAGGATACACTTTAAAACTTACACCATCAACCGCCTTAAAAGGAACATCTTTAGAAAATAAACCTGATTTTGAAAGATATGTTTTTTCAACATCAATGACTTCTAGTAAAGGTTCTTGAGCGTATAATGTTTTATGACGATTAAGCCTATCTTCTTTTGAGATAATGGTTTTATCGACTTCATTCGACATGAAATCAGAAATAGTTGGTAATTGCTTTAGCCTAAAATCTGCGGAAGGTCTTGCCGCAATGAGCGCCTTGGTGTAATTGTGTTTTGGGTTTTTAAAAATAGAACTAGTGTCACCTTGCTCTACAATTTCCCCTTTGTACATCACCAAAACTTTATCTGCAAGCTCTGAAACTAAAGATAAATCGTGTGAGATAAATAAAATGCTCATTTTAGTTTCTTCTTGGATGTCTTTTAATAGATCTAAAATATCTTTTTGTACAGTAACATCTAGAGCAGTAGTGGGCTCGTCAGCAATGAGCAATTTTGGCTTACATGCAATAGCCATAGCAATCATAACTCTTTGCTTTTGGCCGCCAGAGATTTCGTGTGGATAGGATTTAAAGATTCGTAAAGGTTTAGGAAGTTTTACTTTTTCAAACAGATCAATAACTTCAGATTTAATCTCTGAATTAGATAGTTTTGTGTGTTGTTTCAAAATTTCTTCAACCTGTTTGCCGCATCGCATAGATGGGTTTAGGGAACTCATAGGTTCTTGAAAAATCATTGCAATTTCATTCCCTCTTATTTTTTGAAAAGCATTGTTGTCAACTTTAACAAGGTCATTATCTTCAAACCATATTGAACCCGAAGTAATTTTAGAAATTCCTTTTGGTAAAAGCCCCATTATTGCTAATGAAGATACAGATTTTCCTGACCCAGATTCGCCTACAATTGCAGTTATTTCATTCTGTCTTAGAGCAAACGAAATTGATTTAATAATTTTCTTCTCTATTCCTTCACCAAAAAATGAAATTGAGAGCGCATTAACTTTAAGTAAATCTTGATTTGGCATGTGTAAAAATAATTAAATAAAGGATAGAATTATGATATTTCAATGATATTGACTTTAAAAGCAAATTGCTCACAAATACAATTAAAAGACTGTAATTCAGGCACATAAATAAATCAACAAAAAACCAATATTGCATTTCATCGATTTTATTTGCATTTTATCTGTTTTTATTAAAATTTTACAATATATTAGCCCCTCAACAAATTCATTTAATCCCCAAAACAAATGAAAAAAATTACTTTAACCTTAACCGCTTTATTTTTTTGTTTACTTAATGTAAACGCTCAACTATCAGAAAAAGAAAAAGCTGAGAACTATCTATCCAAGCAAGGTGAATTAACTTTTACCTTTCAAATTGAGGATGGATCCCGGTTAAAATCTTTAACCAGAAATATTTCCTTAATTAATTTCGATGAAACTACCAATACGGTAAAAGCTTGGGCCAATGAGGCTCAGTTTAGAGCTTTTGAAGCTTTAAATATTTCTTATCAGGTACCAAAAAATGAAAACGAAGTTGATGAAGCTACAATTTACGATGTTAGACCTTTAGTAAGTCGAGGTATGATGTCAACACTTACATTTCCGCTTAGTAGCTACCCAACCTATGCAGAATATGCGCAACAAATGCAAGATTTTGAAGATGATTATCCTGCTTTGGTAGAGAAAATAAGTATCGGCACGACAGGTCAAGGCGATAAAGAACTTTTATTTGTAAAAATATCTGATAATGTTTCAGTAGATGAGGCAGAACCTAAATTGATGTTTACATCCTCTATGCATGGAGATGAAATTGCAGGATACCCTATGATGTTAACATTGATAGATTATATATTAACGGTCTATAGTGATACGGGTCATGCGGATCATGCTAGAGTAAAAAACCTAGTTGAAAATGCCGAAATATGGATTAACCCTAGTGCAAATCCAGATGGAACCTATCATAATAGTGCATCAAACACTTCTGTAGGGAGTGCCAGAAGAGGGAACGGTAACAATATAGATTTAAATAGAAATTATCCAGATAACGTAGCGGGACCACATCCTGATGGTGAAGTTTATCAAACAGAAACTATTGCCTTTATGAACTTTGCAGATCAGCATAATTTTGTAATTGCTGCTAATTTTCATGGTGGTACTGAACTTGTGAATTATCCTTTTGATAATGCCTATGCCACATCGCAATACACACATGCAGACACAGATTGGTATGAATATATAAGTGTAGAATATGCCACACATTGCCAAACCGATGCTAATGCTGGTAATACATCAACACCAACGTATACTAATAAATCGTCTTATATGACTGATGATGACGATTGGGATGGCAGTGCAGGAAGTCAACCTTGGCAAAACAATTACTCCCAAAGTCCGGGAGTAACTCATGGTGCTGAATGGTATCGTGTATATGGTGGAAGACAAGATTATATGAATGTTTATCAGCAATGTAGAGAGGTAACCATAGAATTATCAGATACCAAAGTTTTGCCAGAGAGTTCATTAGTAGATTATTGGTATTACAATAGAGATGCCTTACTAGATTATTTAACTCAAGGAACTTATGGATTTAGAGGTTTGGTAAAAGATGCCTCGGATACAAACCCAATAGAGGGTGCTACAATCACTGTAGTTGGTCATGATTCATATGGATCTGAAGTTTCATCAGACGTAGATGGTGATTTTTACAGACCTATAAAAGGAGGAACGTATGATTTATTGATTAGCGCTCCGTGTTATCAATCCGTTACTTTAAGTAGTCAATCAATAACTGATGGGGCGATAGTAGATTTATCGGACATATTACTTACTCCGATTACACCTTCGGTACCTAATACCTTAAACGCGTCTTCTATAACAACAACATCAGCAAATTTAAGCTGGAACTCAACAGGATCTACTTTTGACCTAAGATATAGAGAGGTTGGATCTCCTACTTGGATAGACGTTAATGGGTTATCTACAAATTCATATAATATCACAGGTTTAACTGTTGATACTGATTATGAATTCGAAGTAAGGTCATTATGTAATTCTAATACCTCAGCATATTCTAGTGCCTATAGTTTTAGTACATCTGCGGTAACTTATTGTGCAAATTTAGGTGGTGATGTTTCTGACGAATATATAGGAAGAGTTCAACTAAACACTATCGATAATGTATCAGGTGCTCAAAGCTATTCTGATTTCACAAATATTTCCACAACATTAATTTCTGGAGTACAATACACTATTACAGTTACTCCTCAATGGACGGGAACAACTTTTTCTGAAGGATATAGTGTATGGATAGATTATGATAAAGATGGAAATTTCACAACAGCCGAGCGTGTTATGAACATTGCACCTACACAAAATACAACTGTGAGTGCTACTTTTACTGTGCCATTATCAATTAGCATAGGTAACACCAGAATGAGGGTAGCTATGCAATACAATGCAACACCACCAGCTTGTGATACAAATGGCTATAACTATGGAGAGGTTGAAGATTATACTATTAATTTGTTCAACGGTTTAGTCTTTAGTAGTAATGTTTGGACACCTAGCGCACCTACCGGAGCTACATCTTCTACAAATATTTTAATAGAAGACGGAACATATAATGTTAACTCTGCAATTAGTGTTAATAATATTACCGTTAATTCAGGAGCTACAATCAATGTTGACAAAAGTCAGTCAGTTACAGTAGCGGGAAACATAACTAATAACGGTGAGTTTGTATTAAACTCAGATTCTAACGAATTCTCTAGTTTAATGCTGTCAGGTGCGGCAACAGGTAATATTAATTATAACCGTCATGTTAATTCTAATGCTGGCGGTAATGATTTAATTGCCCCACCTGTTAGTGGACAATCATTTGTAGATTTTTTATCTAACAATTCCAACATTTTATCAAATACAGGCCAAACACAATATCTATTCGGAAATTTTGAAAAGCCAACTAATGACTATTTGCTTTTCGCAAATAATGAAGCAGTAAACTTGGAAGCTGGAAAGGGATATAGAGTGGCATCAACAGATAATGGTACATTCACATTTTCGGGAGCAGTCAGCACAGGAAATGTTAACGTTGCTATTGAAAAAACCGGAAGTAATTACGATAAGTGGAATTTAATAGGAAATCCATATACCAGCTATATAAAATTAGAAGATTTCTTATCTGCAAATGTGTCTGAACTAGATCCATTTAGTGCAGCGGTTTACGGATATGACGCTGATGCTTCAAATGGAAGTAAATGGACTATATGGAATTTAGCATATGCATCGGCAAACCCAGGTACATTAATTGCACCAGGTCAAGGATTTTTTGTATCGTCTAAAGACGGCGGAGCGAATATTTCGTTTACACCATCGATGCGATCAATAGGATCATCAGATGATTTTATTGCTGGTAGAAATCCATCAACAACAGTTGGGCATTTTGTCTTAAAAATGACATCAACAGAAAACACTTTCGAGACTGATATTTATTTTAACGATAACTCTACTTTAGGATTAGATATGGGTTATGATGCAGAACATTTTGGAGGAGCTCCATCAGATTTTTCAATATATTCAGAACTTGCCCAAAATAATGAAGGTAAAGATATGGCAATACAGTCTATAGGTAATGATGACCTTAACATTACTACAACTATACCTCTAGGAATTAATGCTAATCTAGGACAACAATTAGTGATAAGCTTAGAAGGTTCTAATGTTACTCAAGATGTTTACTTAGAGGACATAGTTGATAATACCATTACACATTTAAATTCAGAAGACTTTAGTTTTATACCAGACTCAAACATGTCTGGCATAGGTAGATTTTACCTAAGATTTGGACAAGAAGTATTGTCAACTAATACATCAGAATTTGACGGATTGCAAATTTTTAATGATGCTGAATTGCAGCAAATAGTTATAAAAGGGCAACTAAATGAGAAAACAAAATTAGCATTATATGATATCCAAGGAAGAGAAGTTATTGTTAAAGATTTAGATATTAATAAAAACTTTAATACAGTAAATACCTCTGGAATAATGAAGGGTATATATTTAGTGCAACTAAATAACGGAGCAAATGTTATCACTAAAAAGCTAGTAATAAGATAAATGACGTATTAATTTTATT
This sequence comes from Winogradskyella ouciana, assembly GCF_965284585.1. Classification (NCBI taxonomy): domain Bacteria; kingdom Pseudomonadati; phylum Bacteroidota; class Flavobacteriia; order Flavobacteriales; family Flavobacteriaceae; genus Winogradskyella; species Winogradskyella ouciana. Next base: position 1,031,908 of record NZ_OZ260095.1, on the reverse strand, counting down.
AAACAGCCTAGAGAAATCTAGGCTGTTTTTGTATTTTACGCAGTAAATAAACAGTGCTTACTTAAAATTAGGTTTATCATTATTTACATAGTAGCAAGCTAAATAAGAGTGGTATTTGTAAAATTTAGAATATTAACTCAAAAATGTTATGAAAAAAGAAATATTGTTGATTATTGCTATGGTGGCAACGACCATGACCTGGTCTCAAGATAATGCAATATGGCAAAAAGAATCCTTAAGGTCTAATGAGGTTTTAAAGGAGAGTCATCAATCCTTAAACAATTCTCAGTCCTTTAATTTAGACACAGATAGGTTAAGACAATCTTTAATGGGTGTTGCCCAACGAAGTGATAGTTCAGTTTCTACAACTACAATTTTATCGTTTCCCAATTCTGATGGAAAATTAGAGCGCTTTTCAATTAAAGAAGCGTCTGTTATGCATCCAGATTTACAAGCAGCTTATCCCGAAATTAGATCATATGTTGGCCAAGGTATAGATAATGCTTCATCCGTTTTAAGGTTTAGTTTGTCTCCTTATGGTTTTAGTGGAATGATTCTTTCGGCTAATGGTAAAAACACATTTATTGAACCAATAGGACAGGATACCAATTCATATATTGTTTTCAATAGAAAGGATAGGGTAAATACTAATAATGATTTTGAATGCTCAGTAACAGAACAGGTTAACAGCGTCATAAATAATGGTACGGCATTTAGAAATGCAGATGACTCAATTCTAAGGACATATCGGTTAGCAGTTTCTGCAACAGGAGAATATACACAGTTTCATGGTGGAACGGTATCTAATGCCTTAGCCGCTATTAATACGACAATGACAAGAGTCAATGGTATTTTTGAAGTAGATTTTAATGTTACCTTGACTTTAATTGCTAACACCACAAATGTCATTTATACTAACTCTGGATCAGATCCTTATGGCAACACAACTACGAATTATAATTCAGAGTTACAAAACACATTAACCTCTGTTATTGGTGAAGCAAATTATGATATAGGACACCTTTTTGCCAATCTTCAGAATAATGGTAATGCAGGTTGTATAGGCTGTGTTTGTGTTAATAACCAAAAGGGAAGTGGATGGACTTCTGCAACAAATCCTGTTGGTGACTTTTTTGATGTAGATTATGTAGCACATGAGATGGGCCATCAATTTGGTGCTAATCATACATGGACTCATGGAGGAAATGAAGGTACAAATGTACAGGTAGAGCCAGGAAGTGGATCTACAATTATGAGTTACGCAGGTATAACTGGTGCTACTGACGTGCAAGCAAATGTTCACCCTAATTTTCATGCAGTGTCTATTGAGCAAGTTACGGATTATGTAAAATCAACAAGTTGCCAGACCAATACTAATACAGGCAACGCAGTTCCTGTTATAACAGCACTTTCTAACTATACAATTCCTAGAGGTACAGCTTTTATTTTAGAGGGTTCGGCTACTGATACAGATACGCCTTCAAATGCTTTAACATATAGTTGGGAGCAGATGGATGAAAACAATGCTTCAACAACTTATCCTAGTACAACGGCGACCACAGGCGTTGCTTTTAGGGCCTATGAACCCACATCAGACAGTTTTCGCTATTTCCCAAGATTACAGACCATTAAAACTGGTGCAACGTCTTGGCAATGGGAAGCGGTTCCTAATGTGGCAAGAACATTAAATTTTAGACTAACAGTTAGAGATAATGTTGCGGGAGGTGGAACAAACAATAGTGATGATATGGTGGTTACTGTTAATGGGACTGCAGGACCATTTGTAGTTAACTCACCAAATACAAATGTTACATGGAACGCAGGAACAACACAGACAATAACATGGGATGTAGCAGGGACGACAGGTAATGGTGTAAATGCCGCTAATGTCAATATATTCTTGTCTACTGATGGAGGAGATACGTATCCAATTTCCCTTGCAACAGGTGTTACCAATGACGGGTCTCATAACGTTGTAATACCTAACAATCAAGGAAACCAAAATAGAATAATGGTAAGAGGATCTAATAATATATTCTTTGACATTTCTGACACTAATTTCACAATTGATGCACCTATTCCTTGTAACCCTATTGTACCAACAGGTTTATCAGCTTCAAATGTAAGTTTCAATTCTGCAACAATTGATTGGGACTCGAATGTAGGGGCTACCTTTGATATAAGATACAGAGAAGTAGGTACAACACCTTATACAAATATTACTGGTGTCACTTCAAACACATACCAACTAACTGGTTTAACTCCTACAACTGATTATGAACTTGAAATAAGAAGTGTATGTACGGCATCTAATTCAGCATATTCAACAACATTGTTGTTTTCTACAACTGCAATTCCACCATGTACAGGAGCATTAATAAATTCTTTTCCATATGAAGAATCCTATGATTCTGGAATTGGTGATTGGATTCAAGCTAGTGGAGATGATGGCGATTGGATTTTATATAATGGTTTAGCTAATAACGGAACCCCTTCTGGAGGTACTGGACCTTCAGATGATATTACCGGAGGAGGAAATTATCTATATATAGAAGCATCCTCTAATAATACACCTGGTGAGATTGGTGCTAATGCAACAGCCATATTAGATAGTCCATGCTTTGATTTGAGCTCAGAAAGTAATCCTTTTTTATCATTTTATAACCATATGTTTGGTGGAGATACAGGAACACTTACTTTAGAAGTTACAACTGACGATGGGTCTAATTGGATTACTCTATTTACCCAAAGTGGAAATCAAGGTAACCAATGGAATTTTGTGCAGTTAGACCTTTCTGCGTATAACGGACTTACCGTTAAATTTAGGATTACAGGTTTAACTGGAAATGGATTTGAAAGCGATATAGCTATTGATCATTTTAGAATAGGAGCACCGACTTATTGTAGCTCTAATGGTAATAATACAAGTGATGAGTATATCTCTAACGTTACCTTAAATACAATTGATAATGATTCTGGTGATAGTGCAACTAGTTTAGGGTATTCAGATTTTACCAGTATAAGTACAAACTTATTTATTGGATCATCATACCCTATTTCAATTACACCTTTATGGCCAGGGACAAATTATGATGAAGGATATTCTGTCTGGATAGATTTTAATCAAGATGGGGATTTTGATGATTCTGGTGAGCAGGTATTTACACAAGCGCCTACACAAGATAATCCAGTTACGGGTAATATTTCTATACCTAATGATGCACTCTTAGGACCAACAAGGATGCGAGTTTCGTTAAAATATGAAGGTATCCCAACTCAATGTGAATCATTTGGGTTTGGTGAAGTTGAAGACTATACGGTCAATATGGCCTTTGATGGACTACTATTTACTAATAATGCATGGACACCAAATGCACCAGATAATACAACTGGCACCGACAATGCTCTTGTACTTGATGGTATAAGCACAATAACATCTGATGTAGAATTGAATGATATTATTATAAGAACAGGTGCTGAACTGCAGTTAGATTCTTCTGGTTCGCTAACGTTAAATGGCAATATAGTCAGCGATGGAATGCTATCGCTCAATTCTGTTTCAACTAATTATTCAAGTTTAATTGTCGATGGTACTGTAACAGGTAACGTGAGATATTTTAGACATGCCAATAATACCGCTACAGTTGGCGAAGGTGACGCAAACGATTTAATTGCTCCACCAGTTTCAGGACAAGCCTTTAACGTATTTGCAAGTAGCAACAGTAATATAGTAAGTAGTAATGGTAACACCCTTTACTTATTTGGTCCGTTTGAAAAGCCAGCAAATACATATGTTTTGTATTCAAATACAGAAACAGCTACCTTAGATGCTGGTACAGGTTATAGAGCCGCATCTACGAATAACTCAACTTTTGAATTTTTTGGAACTGTAAATACAGGAAATATAAATGTCCCAATAGAGGTATCAGGATCAACGTACCCAGAATGGAATCTTGTAGGTAACCCTTATCCATCTTATATTTCGTTGGCAGACTTTTTAACGGCAAACGATTCTCAATTGGCTGTGCCTAATGTAGGTATTTATGGCTATGATGGTAATGCATCAAACGGATGGACCATTTGGAATCAAGCATATTCTTTGCTAAATCCGAATGCGAAAATCACACCTGGACAAGGCTTTTTAGTCGCTTCAATTCCTGGAGGAGGAACAATTAGTTTTACACCTAGCATGAGAGAAATCGGAAATTCTGATGATTTTATTGCAGGTAGAAATAATCCAAGTAGCATATCTTATTTTAAATTAAATCTTACAAGCGAAGGTAATTCATACCATACAGAATTTTATGTTTCTGATGATGCATCCTTAAGTTTAGATCCTGGCTATGATGCTAGAACTTTCGGAAGTATTGCCCCAGACTTTAGCATTTACTCTCAGCTAGTTGAAGATAATGATGGCACTGATATGGCCATTCAAGCTATTTCTAATTTAGATATTGCAAATGATGCTATAATCCCAATTGGAATAAATGCAGTTGCAGGTCAGCAATTAACGATAAGTTTATCTGATTATAGTTTCCCTGAAGAAATCGATATTTATTTGGAAGATCGTCAAAACAATTCCTTTACGCTTTTAAATGATACTGATTTTATTCTATCTGACGCGTCAGATTTGCAAGGGATAGGACGGTTCTTTTTGCGTTTCAATCAAAGTGTTTTAAATGTTGATGACTCTAGTTTAGAAACTATTCAAATTATAAGCTTGGAAAACCCAAAACAAATCGTTGTAAAAGGCCAGCTAGATGAGTTAACGGAGCTCACAATTTTTGATGTTAGAGGTAGAGAAATATTAAACCAAGATCTACCAGTAGGCAGTTTGTCTAATACAATAAGCACTTCTGGATTTGTAAGTGGAGTTTATTTAGTTCAACTAAAAGATACGAAAAACAAAATATCTAAAAAACTAATTGTAAGGTAATTGTTATATAAGTATTTGATTAAAAGCTCAGAGAAATCTGAGCTTTTTTTGTTAGTTGCTAATAAGTAAATGCATTCTTACTTTATGTTACGGTTTTTCCGCACATTTTCGGTTTTAAGGCAATAAGTTATTAACACTGCAATTTTAAATGACATAATTAATTAATTTCAGAGATGAATGCTATTAATTAATCCATAAACCTCAGCATATTATGAAAATTAAATTACTGTTACTCATCGTAATGATGAACACTACCATCGCGTGGACTCAAAACACAACTTTATGGCAAAAACAAACTTCTAATGCCACAACTGTTTTACAAGAAAACCACCAATCATTAAAAACGTTTCAAACGTTTAGTTTGAACACTGACGCGCTTAGGCAATCGCTTAAGAATGTTGCTCAACGAAACGATTTTTCTGTCTCGTCTAACACAATTTTATCATTTCCTAATTCCGAAGGAAAACTAGAACGCTTTTCTATTAAGGAAGCCTCTATAATGCATCCAGATTTACAAGAACGTTTTCCAGAAATTAGATCATACGTTGGTCAAGGTATTGACGATGCTTCGTCTGTATTAAGATTCAGTTTATCACCTTACGGTTTTAGCGGAATGATACTATCTTCAAATGGAAGAAATACATTTATTGAACAAGCAACGCAAGGGTCTAATAGCTACATTGTTTTCAATAGAAAAAACCGAATAAATACGGATAATGATTTTGAGTGTTCTGTAACTGAGCAAATAAACAACACAATCAGTAATACAGCTTTAAGAAATGCAGATGATTCTATTTTAAGAACTTACCGTTTGGCGGTTTCAGCAACGGGAGAATATACACAGTTTCATGGAGGAACAAAAGCTCAGGCATTAGCAGCCATTAATACAACCATGACTAGAGTCAATGGTATCTTTGAAGTGGATTTTAATGTCACCATGATCTTAATAGCTAATACAGATGATGTTATTTATACCAGCACGTCTTCTGATCCTTATGGAAATACAACTAGTGGATATAATAGCGCTTTACAAAATACCCTCACAAATGTAATTGGAGAGGCTAATTATGATGTTGGTCATTTATTTGCAAATCTTCAAAACAATGGTAATGCTGGTTGTATAGGATGTGTCTGCGTTAATGGTCAAAAGGGTAGCGGTTGGACTTCTGCTACGATTCCTGAAGGGGATTTCTTTGATGTTGATTATGTAGCACACGAGTTGGGCCATCAGTTTGGTGCCAACCATACATGGACTCATGGAGGAAATGAAGGTACAAATGTACAGGTAGAACCAGGTAGTGGTTCTACTATTATGAGTTATGCTGGTATCACAGGAGCAACAGATGTGCAGCCTAATGTTCACCCAAACTTCCATGCTGTTTCTATAGAGCAAGTAACAGATTATATAAAAGGCACAAGTTGCCAAACCAATACCAATACAGGCAATGCAGTACCAGTTGTAAATGCAGGTTCTAATTATACAATTCCAAGAGGAACGCCTTTTGTTCTCGAAGGTTCAGCAACAGATGTAGACACTGGTGATGTATTAACTTATTCTTGGGAGCAAATGGACGAAAACAATGCCTCATCCACATACCCTAGCACAACAGCAACAACAGGCGTGGCCTTTAGAGCTTATGAGCCTACAACCAATCCTAATCGTTACTTACCAAGACTACAAACTATAAAAGCTGGAGCAACATCTTGGCAATGGGAAGCGGTGCCTAATGTAGCAAGAACATTAAATTTTAGGCTTACGGTAAGAGACAATGTAGCTGGTGGAGGAACTAATAATAGTGATGATATGGTTGTTACGGTTAATGGTACAGCAGGTCCATTTATTTTAAACTCACCCAACACCAATGTAACATGGAATGCAGGAACAACTCAAAATGTAAGTTGGGATGTTGCAGGTACGACAGGTAATGGAATAAATGCAGCCAATGTTGACATTTTATTATCAACCGATGGTGGTGATACTTACCCAATAACAATTGCATCCGGAGTACCAAATGATGGGTCGCATGATATTGTAGTACCAAACAACCAAGGAAATCAAAATAGAATTATGGTTAGAGGTTCTAACAATATATTCTTCGATATTTCTAATAGCAATTTTACCATTGGTGCACCAGTGGTTTGTAATGCAACAGTGCCGACAAGTTTAACGGCCTCCAACATAGCAGAAACTACAGCTACTCTAAGCTGGGATGCTGTACCAGGCGCAACATACGATTTAAGATATAGAGAATCAGGGACATCAACTTGGACTACTATTGCTGTAACAGGTGTATCGTCTAACCTTTCTGGCTTAACGGCTTTAACACAGTACGAAGCACAAGTAAGAAGTAAATGTTCTGGAGGTTCAAATTCTGCATATAGCAGTTCGGTAAACTTTACAACTACAGACGTACAATTAAACTATTGTAATTCTGCAAGTACAAACGTTAATGATGAGTTTATTAGCCGTGTGCAATTGAATACAATAGATAATAGTTCTGGTGCCCAATTTTATTCGGATTTTACAGGAATTTCCACCACCTTAACTAAAGATGCTCAATATACAATAACCATAACTCCGACTTGGACAGGAACGGTCTATAACGAAGCATACGGAGTTTGGATAGATTACAACAGAGATGGTGATTTTACGGATGCTGGCGAACAGGTTTTTACACAAGGAAATACACAGGCAACATCAGTTAGTGGAAGCTTTACAATTCCTTCTGGTGCGGTTGAAAACTCAACTCGTATGCGAGTGACAATGCGCTATAATCAAGTTCCTGGTCCGTGTGATAGTTTTACTTATGGTGAAGTTGAGGATTATACGGTCATCATTGAAGGTTCTGGTCCAGATACGGAAGCACCAGTAATAACTTTAAATGGGTCAGCTAATGTAAGCTTAGAACTTGGCGAGACTTATAATGAATTAGGAGCAACGGCAACCGATAATGTAGATGGAAATTTAACAGCCAGTATTGTTATTGGAGGAGATGCCGTTGACACCAATACTGAGGGAACTTATATTGTAACCTACAACGTTAGTGATGCTGCAGGAAATGTAGCTCAAGAAGTAACGAGAACGGTTACCGTTAATCCAGATACAACACCACCTGTCATTTCATTGATCGGATCTGGAACAATAAACTTGAATGTTGGTGATAGTTATAACGAACTAGGTGCTACGGCAACAGATAATTACGACGGTAATATTTCATCTAGTATAATTATTGGTGGTGATGTAGTTGATACAAATAATGCAGGGACTTACGTGGTGACTTATAATGTGAGTGACGCAGCTGGTAACGTAGCCAATGAGGTTACAAGAACGGTGAATGTAATTGCCGACACAACACCTCCAGTGATTACTTTAATTGGCGCATCCGTAATTAATTTAACTACTGGCGATAATTATGTAGAACAAGGAGCAACTGCAACGGACAATATTGATGGTGATATTTCAGCTAATATTGTAATTACAGGAAATGTTAACACATCAGTAGCCGGAACTTATTTTAGAAATTACAATGTGAGTGATTCAGCTGGTAATCCGGCAAACCAAGTCGTAAGGACAATAAATGTTACAGACCCTTCGACAGGATGTTCTGGAGGAATTTCGTCATTTCCTTATGCAGAAGGTTTTGAAAACACATTAGGAGCCTGGACGCAATCCAATGCCGATGATATCAATTGGACGGTTGATGCAAACGGAACTCCATCTAATGGTACAGGGCCTTCAAGTGCATTTCAAGGGAACTATTATATTTATGTAGAAGCCTCTGGAAATAACGTTGGCTATCCAAACAAAAGAGCAATTTTAAATTCTCCATGCTTTAACTTATCAGGATTGAGCGAAGCATCATTCAACTTTAAATATCATCAATACGGTTCATCAAATATGGGGCAAATTGATTTGGAAGTTAGTGATGATGATGGAGCATCTTGGTCTTCAGTATGGAATAGTTCAGGGAATTTGGGTAACTCATGGCAAACAGCAAATGTAAACCTAGATGCCTATGTTGGCGGAAGTATTCAATTACGCTTTAATAGAATTACTGGTGGCACGTGGCAAGCAGATATTGCAATTGACGATGTTAGTTTAACCGAAGGAGAGCCTCAGGTCGTGGGTTGTTCTGGTGGAATCTCTTCATTCCCTTATTCTGAAGGTTTTGAAAACACTCTTGGTGCTTGGACACAGTCTGGTGCAGATGATTTAAACTGGACCGTGGATGCCAACGGCACACCTTCGAACGGTACGGGACCATCGAGTGCAATTCAAGGAAGCTATTATATCTATGTTGAAGCTTCAGGGAACAATACAGGATATCCTAATAAACGCGCAATTATCAACTCACCATGTTTTGATTTATCAAATGAATCTGATGCAGATTTCAGTTTTAATTACCACCAATACGGCTCTAATAATATGGGAACCCTAAATTTAGAAGCCAGTAATGATAACGGAAATACTTGGTCAAGTATATGGAATAGCTCAGGAAACTTAGGTAACTCATGGCAGTCGCAAACAGTTAGTCTATCGGCTTATGCAGGTGGAAGCGTTCAACTTCGCTTTAATAGATTAACTGGTGGCACATGGCAAGCAGATATAGCTATAGATAATATTAATTTAACGACAACTAGTTCTTCAAAAGATGAAAAAGACACCGCTGTTGTATTGAATGATGATATTCGTATCTATCCTAACCCTGTAAAAGGTACATCATTAAATGTACAAACTCAGTTTACAGATATTAGCTATGAAGTATATAATTCTATCGGTCAAATGATATCACGAGGGAAGCTTACAAATAAAAGTATAGATGTAAGTACTCTAGATGCTGGTGTATATCATATTAGATTTGTAAAAGCTGATAAAACTTTTATGAAACGCTTTATTAAGAACTAATTAAGCAAGACCCTTTAAGAAGAAAACCCAGAAGCGTTAAGCTTCTGGGTTTTTTTATATGTGTTTTATTTCATTGTCATGAAGCAGTTCATCACCACGAAGGCGTAAGAAAATTTGAGCAACAGCTATGGTGTCTTTTTCGCAATAATTAATAATTCGGTCTATGTCATTGTCTTTGTAATATACACGATAGACTTCGCTCCCATCTATATCGTCTTTGGGTGATGGAATGCCTAAAACATTGGTAAGCAATTTTAAAGATGTGTAGGTTTTATAATCACCAAATTTCCAGAGTTCTAAAGTATCGAGATGAGGAACTTCCCAAGGTTTTTTACCGAAGAGGTTGAGTTTGTATGGCAATTCTATATTATGAATTATCATCCGTCTTGCGATATAAGGGAAATCGAATTCCTTACCATTGTGCGCACAAAGTAAATGCTTGTTTTGGCTAAAATGTGAAATGATGAGGTTTTTAAAGTCTTTAAGAATCTTTATTTCGTCACCATAGAAAGAGGTCACTCGGAATGTTCTTATATCACCCTCAATATTAAAATAACCAACCGAAATGCAAATGATTTTCCCAAACTCAGCCCAAATGCCAGCTCTATCATAGAACTCTTCAGCAGTAAACTCCTCCTTTCGTTGATATTTTGATTTGGCGTCCCAAAGCTCTTGTTTGGTTTGGTCTAAATCCGAGAAATTTTCCGTTTCAGGAACCGTTTCTATATCTAGGAACAATATGTTTTCTAGGTTGAGTTTACTAATCATAATAGCTTATAAAGGCACAATAAATGCTGTAAGAGTTTTTCATCTTAAGTCAAATATAACAAATTCAAGAACAATTAGATACGGGTTTAGATAGGGTTAGTGTTTTTTGTAAAATAGCTAACATATATTAAAACAATGGTCGGCACTATTAACATTCCCATAGAAAAATTTAAAAATGAAAGCCAGCCTGTAAGTTCATTTCCTCCCTGAGAAATATATATTATATCTCCTAATGGACCTTTTGAAAATACAGTGTTATAAGTAAAATTCCATCCAAGGTGCAAGCCGAAAGCAAGCATTATAGATTTAGTTTTGTAAAAAGCCAAAGCCCATGCATATCCCATAAGGCCAGTTCCTAAAAACACCATTAGCATTGCCAATGGGTTACCTAAAACTCCAAATGTAAACCAATGATAAATACCAAAAGCCACTGCAGAAATTGAGATTGAAATTTTTGAGCCTAATTTTTTAATTAAAATGTATAACAAAGCACCGCGAAAAATTAATTCTTCCGTAAAAACAGATTTTATGTCCCACCAAAAAGCTTCAAAGAGAAGTTGTATTGAAAAATTTTCACTCAAAACAAAATGTGAGGTTTTCAAAAGGCTTTCTAGATATTGAACAATTACGCAGAGTACAGCAGTAATAAGAAAACCAGTAATGAATTGTTGAAGCCGATTTAAAACAGGAAGGAAACCGAGTGCTAAAATGGATTTCTTTTCTACAAGGTAAAGTAATAGCCACGACGTAGCTAACAAGACTAAAATTCCTAGCATACAAAAGTCTATTTAGAAATTTTATTCATCATCTCATAAGCCTCATCAATATATAAACTAATATCATAAGTATAAATACCGTCACTCGCCAGGTTTGGCGATTTTTGATGCCCTAAACGTACTATGATAACATTATCTTCTGGTTGAACAATAACGTACTGACCCAAATGACCACGCATCATAAAGAAATCCTTGCCTATTTGACGGTGTAGCCACCAACCATAGCCATATTCTGGACTATCCTTAAATCTAGGTTTCACGGACAAAGCAACATAACTGGAATCTAAAATTTGCTTCCCGTTCCATTTACCATGGTCTTTAAATAGTTTACCATAACGTGCAAAATCCTTTGCGTTACTGGCAATACAACAATAGGCTTTTACCAAATCATGGTCTTCACTATCCACTTGCCATAAGGTTGAATTTTCTGAACCTAAAGGTTTCCAAAAGCTTTCTTCAAAATAATCGTAGAGCTTTTTGCCTGTAGCTTCTTCAATAACCATAGCTAACATTTGTGTGTCTCCGCTAGCGTATTTAAAAGCCTGTCCTGGCTCGGTTTCCATTTTTAGACCGTTCATTACTTTGGCTAAATCATCATCAAAATAAGCTCGGGTTGTTATGGATAATGGCGAATAATACGCTTCGTCCCAATTGGTGCCAGATGCCATGCTGCTTAAATCGCCAACCGTCATTTTTGCTGCATTACCTTCGCAAAACGCAGGTAAAAAATCACAAACTGGTTGGTCTAAACTTTTAATATAACCATCTTGAATCGCTTTAAACATTAAACCAGACACATAACTTTTAGCCATTGAAAACGAATTCGATTTTGAATCTTCATTAAAACCGTCGTAGTAGTCTTCAAACCAAATGCTGTCATTTTTAATAATGACATAGGCAACCGTTCCCCAATCTTTATTAGCCTTGGCTAATTCTTTAGTGGGTTCAACTGAGTTATAATCTTTATGGTTTGGCCATGGTTGTGGATTATCACTTGCCTCTATGGCTTGGTTGTCGAATTTCTTGTAATCCTCTAAAAAGGCAGTGGTATGGCCTTTCATGTAAATAGTTCTTACCGCTTTGATGAGGTAATCGGTATCTGTGATGTAAAGTATGGCAATTAGCAATCCGAAAAAGATGACTAAAACCTTTAATAGTTTTTTGAGGAATTTCATAAAGAAAATTTAAGCACTAAATATAGTAAAAGTGAATTTAAAAAAGTGTTTGTTGCTTGTGTTCGCTTTCGTGATTGAGCAACCATTGTTTTCTATGCAATCCACCTGCATAACCTGTTAAACTTCCATCACTTCCAATAACACGATGACAAGGCACAATAATCCAAAGTGGATTTTTTCCATTGGCACCAGCAACAGCACGAATAGCTTTTACGTCGCCCATTTGTTTAGACAACTCTAAATAAGAGATGGTTTTACCGTAAGGAATGGTCTCAAGTTGCTTCCAGACTTTTTTTTGAAAATCTGTGCCTTCAGGATTTAGTTTTAAGTCGAAATGCTGAAGCTCGTTATTAAAATAAGCTTTAAGCTGTGTCACACAGTCTAAAAGTGCTTCGGGAATAAATTCAACGAGTTCTTCTTTTGAGTCTAATATTGAAACGGATGAGATACCATCATCATCTCCAACGATTTTAGCATGCCCAAGTGGTGTTTCAATATAGCAAGTTGGCATTAGTTTTCTGGATTGTCGTTTTCTATTAGGCCTAAGCGCTTGGCTCTATATTCCCAGCTTTTTCTGGCTAACTTTTGTAGGTCGGAAACGTTATCGCTTTCATCCATAATCTCCAACCCTAACAAGGTCTCAATTACGTCTTCCATAGTAACAATACCACTTACGGAACCATACTCATCAACCACCAAGGCCATATGGTTTCGACTTTCCACAAGTTGATTGAACAGCGTCGGAATTGGCAAACTTCTATTGACAACAATGATACTTCTTTTAATGTCAGAGAGTAGCTTATCACCATTGCCCAATCCCATTTCCTTAAACACTTCGTCCTTTAATACCAATCCAGTAATATTATCTGCGTTTTTTGTATAAACAGGAATACGGGAAAATCGAATATTAGAATTGGCATCAAAAAAATCGCGTACAGACATGGTTTCATCTTCAGATTTCATTACGGTACGAGGAGTCATAATATCTTTGGCTTGTACCTCTTTAAAATTAAGTAGATTTTTAATCACCTTACTTTCATTTTCCTCAAAAACACCTTCTTCGTGCGCAATATCCGCCATAGCGACAAATCCTTCTCGGCTCAATACACTACCATGACCCTTTCCTCCAATAAGTTTAGTAGTGAGTTGTAATATCCAAAGTATACCTGTCCATTTTAGAGGAAAAATTAGAATATTGAGTGCTTTAGATGTAAAATTTGCCAAGCGTTTCCAATATGTTGCACCAATCGTTTTTGGAATGATTTCCGAAGCAACTAAAATTAATATTGTCATTATTGTCGATACTACACCAACCATAATATCCTCGGTAAATTCGATGCCTAAAACAGTGCGTTGCGTACTTCCATAGAGATCGGCATAAGCCACCTTTGCTTGTACACCAACAAGAATGGCACCAACTGTATGAGCAACTGTGTTAAGCGTAAGAATGGCAATTAAAGGGCGATCCACATCTTTTTTTAATTCTTCCAGATTATTAGCATAAGTTTTACCCTCTTTCTTTTTAACGTTGATGAATGTTGGAGTGATGCTCAAGAGCACAGCCTCTAAAATGGAACATAAAAATGAAAAGAAAATGGAAATTATGGCGTAAAAAATGAGTAAGCCCATTAATATATTGAAGTTTAGTTAGTGCGAAGTTACGAAATCAATTTTACAACATCCTTAGCAAAGTAGGAAGCTATAATATCAGCACCAGCACGTTTAATAGACGTCACTTGCTCAAGCATTACCGCATCATGGTCTAACCAGCCTTTTTTCGCAGCTGCTTTAAGCATGGCATACTCACCGGACACTTGATAAACAGCCAAAGGCACATTAAATGTGTTTTTAATATCACGTACAATATCTAGATAGCATAAACCAGGCTTAACCATAACGATATCAGCACCTTCGTTAATATCCATTTCGGTTTCCTTAATGGCTTCATCTCTATTAGCAAAGTCCATTTGATACGTTTTTTTATCCTTTGGTACATCTACCATATCCACAGGTGCAGAATCTAAAGCGTCTCGAAATGGGCCATAAAAAGCCGAAGCATATTTAGCAGAATAGCTCATAATACCAACATCAATAAAGTTAGATTGGTCTAAGCCCTCTCTAATTCCAATAATTCTTCCGTCCATCATGTCGCTAGGTGCAACAAAATCGGCACCAGCCTCAGCATGGGAAATACTCATTTCGGCTAATACTTCAACAGTAGTATCGTTCATTATTTTTCCGTTTTCGATAATGCCATCGTGTCCGTAAGATGAAAAGGGATCTAAAGCCACATCGGTCATCACCAACATATCTGGGCAAACGTCTTTTACGGTTTTTATGGCACGCTGCATTAATCCGTTTTGGTTTAAAGCTTCTGTGCCCTTGTTGTCTTTTAAGTTGTCTTCAACTTTTACGAAAAGCAACACTGATTTTAAGCCTAAGCTCCAAAGTGTTTTTACTTCATCTTTCAGTAAATCCAAACTGAAACGATAGTAATTAGGCATTGAGGCGATTTCTTCTTTAACACCTTTGCCTTCGACTATAAATAATGGTACTAAAAAGTCATTTGGAGTGATGTAGGTTTCCCTTACTAAACTTCTAATGGCTTCGTTTGTTCGTAATCTTCGGTTTCTTCTTATAGGAAACATAGTCAATGTTTTTAGTTATTGAATTAGGTTTCGATTGCGCTCAACCTAACATTCAATTTTATGTTAAACCCATTCTTTTGGATGCTGTAATACTTGTATCAATTTCTCTTCTTCACTTCCTTTTTCAGGATGGTGGTCATAAACCCATTGCACATGTGGTGGCAAACTCATCAAAATACTTTCAATTCTTCCGTTTGTTTTTAATCCGAATAATGTGCCTTTATCATGCACCAAATTGAATTCCACATAGCGTCCACGACGTATTTCTTGCCAATCGCGTTGCGCTTTAGTATATGGTAAATCTTTTCGTTTTTCAACTATTGGAATATAAGCATCGAGGAAACTATTGCCAACTTCAGTAACGAAGGCGTACCAGTTTTGCATGCTCATATCTTCTGTAGCTTTGCAATAATCAAAGAATAAACCACCTATGCCACGACCTTCATTTCGATGTGCATTGTAAAAATACTCATCGCATCTTGCTTTGTATTTTGGGTAGAATTCTGGGTTATGTTTATCACAGGCCGTTTTACAGGTTTGATGGAAATGTTTGGCATCTTCTTCAAACAAATAATAAGGCGTTAAATCTTGTCCGCCTCCGAACCATTGGTCTACGATGTTGCCTTCCTGATCGTACATCTCAAAATAGCGCCAATTCGCATGCACTGTTGGCACCATTGGATTTTTGGGATGTAATACTAAGCTCAATCCACAGGCAAAAAAATCGGCATCTTCTACACCAAAATATTTCTGCATACTGTCTGGTAATTTTCCATGAACACCAGAAATATTGACTCCTCCTTTTTCAAAGACGTTACCGTTTTCAATGACTCGTGTTCTTCCGCCACCGCCTTCTGGACGTTCCCAGATATCTTCTTGGAATTTGGCTTTACCGTCAATAGCTTCAAGTTTAGAAATAATGGTGTCTTGTAGTTCGTGTATGTAGTTGAAGAATTTGTCTTTCATTATGTAGGTTTGCTAACCCTATTTTAGAGACTTGATTATACATGGCAAAAATACAACAATAGAACTATCTCAAGGGGATTTTATAAACTAGAAATTTATAAATGACAACTTCATTTTTTAATCCTTGAAAAAGTCTTACTTTTATTAATAAATTAATTATCCGTCAATTAAATATGAGAGTGCAAGTTGTAAAAACCTGTTGTGCTTTAATTTTCAGCTTTTTTTCTTTTTCTATCCTAGCTCAAAGTGAGTTTTATGACCAAGCTGATTTAGATAGTATTTATAAAGACATAAAATCTAATTTAAAGAATACTGAATCTAATTTAGTTAGAATTGAAAGGGCTATTACTTCTATTGAAAAGATAGAAAATGATACCATAGCTGGTGAATTCTACCACAAATTCGCCAACCTCCGACAAGATATGGGGCATTGGGACAGCATTTCTAGACAAACACATCAAAAAGGGTATAATAGAATTGAGGCTTCTGGTGATGTCTGTAAACAAGTTGTTAGTCTGTTTAACTTAACGCGATTTGCTCTTTTTCAAGACGGTAAAAATTTGTTAGACCTTGCAAAACATGGGTTAGATCTCGCTAAAGAATGTGGTGAATTAAAACACATTGCACATGCACAGTCTTTTTTGGGTGCCGCATATATAAACGCCGCCAATTATAAAAATGCCTTAAGCAACCTTATCGATTCTGAAAAGAACTATGCAAAGATTAATGATTCTTTAGGAATGGCCATGGTCAACCTCGATTTGGCAATTGTCTATTCTAACTTACAAGAAGATGAAAAATCAATAGCAGTGACAAAAAAGGCTGCACTAATTTATAAAGAGTCAGGAAAGGATTTAAATTATGCAGTGGCATTAATCGATATGTGTTCATCTTATTTGGACATCATGGAAACAGACAGCGTCATAAAATATTTGCCTATTGCACATAAAATTGTTGAAAACAGGCATCAGCTTGCCAATGCTTATGTATATCAACATTATGGTAATTTAAATATTCAACAACAGAAATATAGGTGATAGAAGTCTAAACATCAATCTGTATAATTTTTTGGTTTTGGCTTACAAAGGGAAAAAAACGCCTGATATTGCGTATTTCTACGCATTAAAATCAGACTCTATATCAAAATCCATTGGTAATAATTATGAAAGGTTGAATAGTCTGTTGACTCTGGCAAAAGCTAGCCACGACGTTGGAAGAAACGACCAAAGCCATGATGCCTTTTTAGATTACATAAAATTGAAAGATAGCCTTTTAGGCGAAGAAAAATTAAAAGAAGTTGCGGCACTCGAAAAATTTTATGAAGCTGAAAAGCGCGAAAACCAGATTAAGATTCAACAACAGGAAAATGATCTCCTAACAACCAAAAATAGGGCTGCAAACAACCGAAATATAGCCTTGCTCATCACTTTATTGCTATTAGGTGCCATCGCTTATGCGCTCATCAATAAGTTTAGATTAAGAGCAACCAAACAAAAGGCTATCACAAAAGTAAAGGAACTTGAAAATGATAATCTCAACCAAAAGATTGAACATCAAAAACGTGAATTAGCCTCAAAAGCACTTCATATTGCTCAGAAAAACGAAATGCTAAATGAACTTAAAGAGGATCTGAATAATTTAAAAAAAGACTCTAATATCAACGAGGTAAACCATCTTCTAAATAAGTTGCGTTTTGACAAACAAATTGATGATAATTGGGAGCAATTTACAACGCAATTCATGGAAATGAATCCAGATTTTTTTAACAGGATTACAGAACTTTATGATGATTTAACGAAGAACGATATCAGATTAATTGCGCTGTTGAAAATGAAATTTGATACCAGTACAATAGCCTCTTTGTTAAATATATCAACTGAAGGAGTAAAGAAAGCTAGGTATCGACTTCGAAAAAAATTAAACCTATCTTCTGATGAAAATTTGGAAAAGCATATTATGAGCTTTTAATTAGATGTCACTAAAGCGCAATTTGATAGGAAAGTTCATACAGCTCCATATCTAAAACGTGTTCATTAGGAGGAGCAAATTCATTTAATAATGTTTTCTGCCATTTAAAACCATTATTTGTAGCCACTTTAATACTTGATAAATTTTCTTTGTGTGCTATAATTTGAAGCGATTCCAACTCTAAACTATTAAAAGCGTATTCAGACAAAACCTTTATGGACTTAGTTGCCAATCCTTGACCTTCAAAATTATAATCTGTGGCATAAGCAAATTCACCTTGTTTCTTTTGCCAATCAAGTTCTTTTAAATAGATAAGAGCTGCAAGTTTTCTGGTTTCAGAATCTTTTAAAGTAAACAGGAATTCATCTCGGTTCTGAAATTGTTTTACCTTCTTATCTACAAATATCTGTGACAAGGTCGGATTTAAATTTTGCTCCAAGGTCTTCGGGAAAAAGCGTTTCAATCGATAGGCATTAACGACACAAAAATCACAGATTTTCCAAGCATCTCCAGAATGGACCGGGTTTATTTCAAAACCATTGAACTGAGCGATCATGCCATAAGTTCTTCTGATTCTAGAAGCACTCCCTGTTCTTTAAGAAGGTTCACTGTTTTTAATGATGCAGCTGTTACGCTCATCGGTAAAACTAAAATCACACCAATAACAGGAATCAATAAAAATAGAATAAAAATAATACCATTGCCAATCGCAACACCTCTATGTTGCCTTACAAAACGAATGCTTTCGCGATACTTAAAATGGCGTTCCAAAGTATAATCCATATTACCAAAACCAGCATAATAGGCTTGAACTAAAAACAGCAAAACCGTTGAAAAAATATTGACCACTGGTATAAACTTCAATATTAAAATAGGAATCGTAATCAACAGTTCCTTACCTAAGTTTCTAACGTTGATTCTTATACCTCGCCATAATTGCTCTTTAAAGGTTGTATTGCGATGCTGATGTGATTCTACACCTGTTAAATGCGTTTCAATTTTTTCTGAAACCGGACTCATAAACGGCGCGGATAATGCCATGATGATGTGTTTGTAAAGAATCAAACCAATGGCGATAATCACTATGGCTCCTATAAAGGTAGAGATCGCGGTAAAGGTTTCCTTTCCCCAATCCCAAATCCAGATTCTAGCTACGAACCTTCCAATATTATCTGAAAGTCCATAAGCAGAAAAACCAATTATAGTAGCTGTAATAATACTGATGGCAATAGGTATGGCAAAGTATTTCCAAAGTTTTAATTTTGAAATCAGTGCCAGCGCACCCGAGTATGCTTGTATGCCTTTAAGTATGTTTCTAAACATAAGCCTTTTCCTAATCCTTCCCAGAAGAAAAGGAATTTATATAGTAATTAATTCAACTTTTAAAGTTACAAATTACAAAAAAACTTTCCACCTCTTTGTGTTTGAGTAAGCGTTCCTTAGAAGGCTAGGACGGGCTTTTATATTCCTTCACTGCATCAATAAATGCCTTTGCATTTTCCAACGGAATATTTGGCAAAATACCATGACCTAAATTTACAATGTATTTATCTTTTCCAAACTCATTGATCATTTGGGTCACCATTTTTTTAATTTCTGAAGGAGGTGAAAATAATCGAGTTGGGTCAAAATTACCTTGTAGCGTGATGTTGCCTCCAGTTAAATAACGTGCATTTCTTGCAGAACAGGTCCAGTCAACACCTAAAGCTGATGCTCCAGATTTAGACATTTCATTTAAAGCGAACCAACAGCCTTTTCCAAAAGCAATTACTGGAGTGTCCTCTTTTAACGCATCAATAATCTGCTGAATATATTGCCACGAAAACTCTTGGTAATCTACTGGTGATAACATGCCTCCCCAAGAATCAAACACTTGTACGGCATTACAACCTGCTTTTACTTTTTCTTTAAGATAAGCAATAGTTGTATCTGTGATTTTCTGTAATAATTGATGTGCTGCAATAGGGTTTGTAAAACAGAATTCCTTGGCTTTATCAAAGTTTTTAGAGCCTTGTCCTTGTACGCAATAACAAAGAATCGTCCAAGGTGAACCTGCAAAACCGATTAACGGAATCTCGTCATTCAATTTTTCCTTAGTCGCTTTTATAGCTTCGTAAACATAATTCAGTTCTTCTTTTACATCCGGAACGATAACATTATCCACATCTTTTTGAGAACGCACAGGATTTGGCAAGTACGGTCCAAAATTGGGTTTCATCTGCACCTCAATATTCATCGCTTGTGGAATCACCAAAATATCTGAAAACAATATAGCAGCATCCATCCCATAACGTCTAATGGGTTGAACTGTAATTTCACTAGCTAACTCTGGTGTTTGGCAACGCGTAAAGAAATCATATTTTTTCTTGATTTCCATAAACTCTGGCAAATATCGACCTGCTTGGCGCATCATCCAAACTGGTGGACGCTCAACGGTTTCACCTTTTAATGCTCTTAGGAATAAATCGTTTTTTATCATGCTCACTTCCCTTGAAAACGGGAATCTTTTTAATTAAACTTTAAGTTATTACATCTCAGATCTGCAAGGTCATGTTTTTTGCGCTTCCATTTCCTTCCCTCTAGGAAGGCTAGGATGGGCTTTTAAACATAATATTCATTCACCAACTCAATAACACTCTCAACAGTCGGCACTTTTGCCACACGTACGTCTTCAAAATACTTTTTAGCTTCTTTAGCCGTCGTTTCTCCAATACAAAAAGCAATACCACTGGTTTTATTTTGCTTTAAGAAACTTTCAACAGTAGAAGGGCTATAAAACATCACACCATCTAATTCTGCTTCAACTTTATCTGCATCAAATTTGGTTTGATAAGCCTCAACTTCGTTGACTGTGATGTTGTTTTCAGTTAAGGTATTTGGTAAATCATCCAACCTCAAATCACTGCAGAAAAATGTGACTTCAGTACCCTCCATAAATTCCACTAAATGCTCAGCTAATTTTTTAGCGTTGGCTTCCGTGTGCTTTACTTTACCAATACGCCTTTCAATCATGCGCTTGGTTCTTCGACCGACACAATAGATGTTTTTGAATTGCAATTCGGGAGCTGAAAAATTGTGCAATAATGCTTCAACAGCATTTTTGCTGGTAATGATGACATTCTCAATTTCGTTTCGAACAATAGTTTTAGGAATACGGTTCAAACTGATTTTTATAGCATCATTACTATCAGCAATAACGTCATTGTGAAACAGCATCATCTGGTCATCCGTTAACTTTTTAGTGGAATAGATATTTATTTCTTTTTCACTGCGCTTAACTTGGTCAATCAGCTTTTTTCCACCTTTTTCAATCACGTAATCAGCGGCAAACTTTGCCAAATCATCTTTTTGGTCTAGCGGCACAACTTTAGAAAATTCAATTTTCCTCGAACCATCTTTACTGAGCAAAACGCTTTTAAAGTTGATTTCCTCGTTTTTTATAAACGCTAAAGCTCCGATTGGTGCAGTACAGCCTCCTTCGAGTCTGTTTAAAAATTCGCGCTCAATAGATGTGCAAATTTCGGTTTCCTCATGATTGATTTCCGCACATGCTGCTAGTGTCTCTTCATCATCCTCCAGAGCAGCAACCATAACGGCTCCTTGTGCTGGTGCAGGAATCATCCAATGTAGATTAATTGAATTTTCTGGTCTAATATTCAACCGTCCCAATCCTGCTGCTGCAAAAATAGCAGCATCCCAATCTTCATTATCCTCTAACTTCTCTAATCGGGAATTGACGTTGCCACGCAACCCAACGACTTTGTGTGTAGGATATTGATTGAGCCACTGCGCTCTACGACGTAAACTTCCTGTGGCAATAACAGCATCTTTTGTAGATAGAAACTCTTCGTTCTTCTTAAAAACCAAAGTGTCGTTAATATTTCCACGCTTTAAGACTGCCGCTTGTACAATGCCTTTTGGCAAAACGGTTGGCACGTCTTTTAATGAATGTACGGCAATATCGATATCGCCATTAAGCATAGCAATATCTAGGGTTTTTGTGAAAATACCTGTAATGCCAAGTTCGTAAAGTGGCTTGTCTAAAACCAAATCGCCTGTAGATTTTACAGGTACCAATACAGTTTTATGGCCAAGGTTTTCTAACTGTGCTTGTACAGTTTTTGCTTGCCACATAGCGAGTTGGCTGTCGCGTGTGCCAATGCGAATAATTTTAGACATTACTAGTGTTTTCTAACTGAAAAATTTTCTTGATAAGCTCAATGCTTTCGTCTGAAGTGTTACCATCTTCGCGTAAATGATGCGCGAATTGGTTGGTAATTTTCTGAATGATATTTGACGTAATCAACTCGGCTTGGTCTTCATTGAAGTCGCTGAGTTTTTTACGCTGGGTATTAAGTTCGGAATTTTTAAAATCCGTTAATTTATGTTTGATGGCTTGAATGGTAGGCACAAATTTTAAGGTGTCTAACCAAGCATTAAATTCGTTTGTGATCTCAGTAATAATCGCTTCAGCATTTGGGATGTACGCTTTTCGCTTTTCAAGGGTGTCATCAGTGATTTTTGCCAAATCATCTAAATGAACCAATGTTACATTTGATAATTCGCGAATATCTTCATTTACGTTTTTCGGAATCGATAAATCCAATACCAATAAAGGTTTTTGAGTAGAAATTAACGATTTGTAAACCGTAGGGTTTTCAGCACCTGTAGCAACAATTACGATATCTGATGCATTGATTTCGGCTTCAAGGTTTTGATAATCTTTTACGATGAGGTTGAATTTTCCGGCAACTTCTTCAGCTTTTGTTTTGGTTCTATTGATAAGCGTAATATGTGAATTCTTGGTGTGCTTCACTAAATTTTCACAGGTGTTTCTTCCAATTTTACCAGTTCCGAAAAGCAAGATGTTCTTATCTGAAATCGCTTCAACGTTGTTCATGATGTATTGAACAGAGGCGAAGGATACTGATGTTGCTCCAGAAGACAGTTCCGTTTCATTCTTAATGCGCTTACTGGCTTGAATGACGGAATTGACCAAACGCTCCATATACGAGTTGAGAAGCCCTTCCTTTTTTGAAGCACGCGCACTGAATTTAAGCTGACTAATAATTTCAAAATCGCCCAAAATTTGCGAATCCAATCCAGAGCCTACTCGGAACATGTGATTTATCGCATCCTTATTTTTGTGAACATAAGCCACTTCTTGAAACTCTTCAACCGTTCCTTTGGTGTTGTCACAAAGTAACTGAATGAGCTGATAAGGGTGTTCTGCAAAACCGTAAAGTTCAGTTCTGTTGCAAGTGGAAGTCACTAAAACACTTTCAATACCGTTATGCTTGGCTTGGTTCAACAAATTTTGCTTAGCCGTATCACTTAGACTAAAATGACCACGAACTTCAGCATCAGCTTTTTTGTAGCTAAGGCCAACGGCATAAAAATATGTGCTTTTTTGTTGTTGCATTAGGGCAATAAACGCTTTGTGTATTAAGCTGGACAAAAATAATTTGCTTAATGAAGAAAAAATAACGCTAGAAGAACTTAAAGTATCGTTTCTGGTTTTTTTGGTTTGTTTTTTACTAAAACATGATTTTTATCATACTTTTACAGTAAAATTAGGGGTTTTTCAGCTCTTTGTTTAGAACGAATCTAAATAACAATAAAATGAATTTAGAAAAATCGACTTCAAAAAGTATCGCTAGAGGTACTTTTGATGAAACGTTTATAGAAGATGGCTTTTTTGTCTTAACATATAAGAATGAGGACAATGCGGTTCAAATTCTTGAAAGAGAAATTGATAGCAGCTACCTTCAGTTTCATTTTTGTACAAAAGGCAAGGCAGACTTTGTTTTTAACAATGGTAATTACACGCTAAACATTACTGAAGACATGTCTTTATTGCTTTATAATCCGCAACGCGATTTACCCATTCATTTAGAATTGCAACCACAGTCTTGGTTAGTGTCTTTTGTGATTTCGATTAAAAAATTCCACGGTTTGTTTTCTAAGGATGCCAACTATATTACCTTTTTAACAGACGATAACAAGGATAAAAAATACTACACGGATGGTAAAATTTCACCATCAATGGCTGTGGTGCTCAACCAATTGATAAGTTTTGGTTTGCACGATTCCATAAAGCCACTTTATTTTAAAGGTAAGGTTTATGAGCTGTTGAGCCTCTACTTTAACCGCAACGAAGAAGCTGATATTGAGCAATGTCCGTTTTTGGTGGATGAGGAAAATGTAGCCAAACTTAAAAAAGCAAAGGATATCATCATCGCCAATATGGCTGAGCCTCCAACGCTACAAGAGCTTTCTGAAACCATAGGACTAAGCCTTAAAAAATTAAAAGAAGGCTTTAAGCAAATTTATGGCGATACGGTTTATGGCTTTCTGTTTGACTATAAAATGGAAGTGGCTCGCAAACTTTTAGAGTCTGATGATTACAATGTTAACGAAGTCGCGTTAAAAGTGGGCTACAGTACAGCAAGTCATTTTATTGCGGCATTTAAAAAGAAATTTGGGACTACACCCAAGAAGTATATACAGGCTACTAGTTAATAATCATAATACCCATTATAACCACCTCGAGAACTCGGAGTCACTCGTTTTCGGTCTTTATAAATGGCTAGGTTGATAATCTCTTCGTATTGTTCTTCTAATTCCTTGGTTTCATCAACGGTGGTACCATAATTTTGAGAAATACTATAGTAATCTACAACCAACTGTTTAGGGTCTTTAGGTTTTATAAAAGAAATGTAGTGTAGTACTTCAGACTTACCAGAATACTCGTCATCCTTATCTATTTTAAAGAAATACATTACGGCATCCTTACCTTTGTCTGTAACAAAATCGCGTTTTAAAAGAAAATTAATGGAGTCCTTTTCTTTCTCGTAATTAGAATGTGCCAGTAATTTGGATTTAGCAAATTGCTGTTGGCTAATATTAAGAGACTTTATCTTTTTGTGCAGTTTAGCCTCATCAAGCTTTTCTAAAAGCAGATATAGATTTTCCTCGTCTTCAATTAATTTTTCCTTAAGCTGATCTGGTATGTTTTCTTTGTTTTTTGATAACAATATATAGTATTTTACCAATGCTAATTTTTCATCAACGTTGAGCATCTTCTCAAAGAAATCTTGGGCAGTGCGCTCTTTTCTATACGGAAAAATAAGATTGATGTAAGTTGAAAGATCATCAGAATAAGAACCGTAACCATAACCGCTGTTACTCAAACTACGCTTTACCTCAATTTTACCATCATTAATCAGTTGATTCTTATATTTATTATAAGTTTTAGTCTTTATATAACCACTGTCTTTAACACGTGCCAACAAATCGTAAAGCGGTTGCTTGTATTCGCTTATAGTGCTGTACTGAAGTATTTTAGGGTACAACGAGGCTTTTAATTGTAATGAGTCTTTGCCATAATAGTTGTAGAAAATTCCGCCAATACCACCTAAAGGTAGATCGCGCTCCATTAGATCCATGGCCAGATCGTAATTTTCCTTTTTATTGGAATTGAATAAACCTTCTAAAATAGACGACTGTATTTGTGGATCTGAGTAGCTATCGTAATACAATTGCTTAATGAAATCTAAATTGTTTTTTAAGTCAATCTCAACAAGTTTTCCTACCAGATGAGACTTTATGTCCATTCGGTCTTTTTCAAACTCAAAATCCTTCAATACAGATACAATATCCTTGCTGTTATGTTTTTTAAATTTTACGAGACCATAAGATTCTAGGACAATACTGTCGTTTGCTCTTAAGGCTTCAAAAAACTGCTTGGTCTTGTCTTTAAGAACATCTTTTCCCATTAATGTGTCTATTGGCGTAAAGGAATCGTAGAATTCGGTTACAAACTTTGAAGGTCCGCTTATGGAATCGATTAAAGTTTTAAGCTGAAAAAGCACACCTTCCTTTAAAATATTCTTAACCATAACCTGCTTTGCACTTGCTGAATCGGTATAGGTGAAATTGTAATAATGAACATCTTCTAATTTAGATTTAGACCGATTAGCGATGTTAAATCTTTTTTCTGGCTTATAAAATCGAGTGCTGAAGTTTATGTTTCGCTCAAGGTCTTTCCAAAGGCTATCAACATTATGAAACATCTGCAAATCATGAAACTTCTGTCTCGATATTAAAATTTGTTCATTGGCCTTTGTAGAATATGTTGTCGATTTTGTTTTCTCTTCATAATCTTTTTCATCATTATTGTTGTAACTGCCATACCCATAAGGATTAGGTATTGGTGCTTTTGCATTTGTGTTTACTGAGAAATGTAACGAAGTGTCTACAACTTTCTCAAAACCTGTATAATTTGTTTTGTTGAACTTAAAAGATTTAAAAAAGCCGGTTTTTTCAGTTTCATTTGTGCCAACATAACCTAATAGATAGTAACTGCCATCTTTAACCACAGTTTTTAAGTGCAAGTTTTTACCAGAAGTAGAATCTAAAACTGCGCGAGATTCATAGGTTTTATATATACCTTTCTTAAAACCACCTTCAGCTTCTTTAAGCTTGTAGTTTTTATACAGTGCATGGTGAAAATATTTGGCCTCAAAACTATCTTCTTCAATATAGTCTAAATCGTGTAACGCTACTTCTTCAAGAAAATAGTAGGCATCATCTTTATAGCCTTCTAATAACTTCTTTCCGCTATTGCTCATATTACTTGTGATGTAATATTCTGGGAAATCAACACTGAATTTTTTGTTTGGCGACACAAAAACCTTACTTAAGCTTGAAGGCTTTTTGATAGTGATGGAGTTAAAAATTTTACCTTCATGATGTAATACAAAATCACTACGCCCAGCAAACTTTACAATGATTATTTCTAAGGGTGTTTGATAGATATGATACTTTTGAAACTCTCCCTTTTTGGTTTTATTTACAATACTTAAACCAAGATATGGTTCAGCCAATTCTTCTTTTTTAATGATGTCTCCAGGAATATCCTCGTACAATAAATCGTCTATGTCCTTAAGCGTGATATTGTCTTTCTCATTAGGCAAATACATAAAACGGCTAATTCTTGTAACGGTTAAATAAGCACCATTGGTCATATCTGGATCTAAATAATATTTTTGTCCAGCATAAGAAAACTCTCTTAGCTTGTCATAAGTATTAAGCCCTAAAAACCCATCAGGTGTTTTGTGCATTTTCAGCTCAGGAGCCACAAAGAGACTATCGAGTTTTGTTTTTTCTGCCTTGCTGAAATCGGTTTGCTCAGAGGTTAAGGCTTTTACCTTGTATCCTCTTTGGCGTAACATATTAATCATACCTTTATCACCAGGTAAATGAGCCGCACCAACACCTGCAAAAACGGATTTGGTTGGCATCAATTCTACCAAAGAGTTTACCATGTTTTCATTTCTAATAAACAGCATATTCTCTCGGTAGAATTTTGTATTGACTCCGGCACCAATAGAATCCAATAAATCGAGATTTCTATCGCGATATAAATTTTCTTGAATCAAATATGGATTCTCCTTGGCATATAGTTTTTGAATCCAAGGATCTAAATCTTTCTTGTTAGCGTTATACGCTGCTTTTGTAGTTAAATAGCGAGATTCTGCTAAATCTTCTAAGCCATAAATTTCCTTTCCATTTTTCTTTCCGGCTTGATAGATAAACATATCTAAATAGGTTTCCTCCTCAAAATTGTCAGATGCATTACTCTTTCTGTACAAATAAGCATTTACGGCACCATTATCCATTCTTACTGAAGCTCTAATGGCCATTTCCTCAGGATGGGTTAGTTTAAAAAGATTGGTGTAGAACTCGTTTTGGTAATTATTGTAAAACGCAATCTCATTTATCATCATGTCGTAGTTAAAACCTGGCCAAGTAATTGGGTCAGACTCTAAAGCAATACATTCGCTTTCATTTAAGGCTTTATAGAACACATCATCCAAGCGAAAGGCCACTTTTTTACTCACGTGCATCGTTCCATATAGGTACGATGGTTTTTCCAAATCATTACCAGTGATTTCCCAAAGTAAGCTCTGGTATTTCTGTTGGGCAAAGCATGTTATTGAAACTACAAATATTAGGGCTGTAAGAATTTTTTTCATTTTTAAAATTATAATCAGAATTCGTAAAGATATTTAAATCATTGAAATAGCCATAGTTCGTCCATAAAACTCGTTTAAAAACTCATATTATAGATGTTCTAGCTTTTAAATAGAACAAATAAATCACGAAAATATTTGATGATAGCTCAATAACTAATTCCTATTGGAGATAATCAGTTCTATTGCAATTAGAGTTGTATTTTTGCAATTGAAAAAGAAAATTTATGTCAAAAGGAATTCTTCTTGTTAATCTTGGTTCGCCAGACAGTCCAAAACCAAAGGACGTTAAAAAATACCTTGGCGAATTCTTAATGGACGAACGCGTTATTGACGTGCCACTTTGGGCACGAACGCTTTTAGTTAAAGGTATAATATTAAATACACGACCAAAAGCTTCGGCAGAAGCCTATCAAAAAATTTGGTGGGACGAAGGTTCTCCATTAATTGTTTTGTCCGAAAGGCTACAAGAAAAAGTACAGGGTAAAGTTGATTATCCTGTAGCGCTAGCCATGCGTTATGGAAGCATGACGCTGAAAAAAGGGATACAAGAATTAGTGGATAAAGGCTGTACGGAAATAAAAACTATTCCGCTCTATCCACAATTTGCCATGGCAACAACAGAAACGATTGACGTAAAAGTGGATGAATTGGTTGCTGAACATTTTCCGCAAGTTACAATTACAAGAACACCAGCCTTTTATAAGCGTGAAGATTACATCAATGTGCTTTCAAAAAGTATTGGTGAAATCCTTGAAGGTCTGGATTATGAGCATATACTTTTTAGTTATCACGGAGTTCCAGAACGCCACATCCGAAAAAGTGACATCACTAATGGCAACTGCAAAATGAACGGCAAATGCTGTTTTAAAATGGGCAGCAAACAACACGAATTCTGTTATCGTCATCAATGCGAAATTACAACAGTAAACGTGGCTAAAAAATTAGGATTAAAAAATGGAACCTATTCCACAACCTTCCAATCCAGGTTAGGTTTTGACCCGTGGTTAAAACCATACACAGACCGAACTATTGAAAGGATGGGCAAAGCAGGAACTAAAAAAATGGCCATCGTCACACCAGCATTTGTAAGCGATTGTCTTGAAACTTTGGAAGAAATCGCCATGGAAGGAGAAGAAATTTTCCATGAAGTAGGAGGAGAAGAATTCACAGTAATTCCTTGTCTAAATGACCGTGACGATTTCGCACAAGTGCTTACAAATATGATTGAAGAATGGGCAAGTTCAGATAAAACTGTACCAGCCTAATGGCAAAAGTATCCTCACAGGAACTGGGCAACAAATCGATTGGTAAACTTCTGATTCAACAGGCTGTACCAGCATCTATTGGGATTTTGGTCATGTCACTCAACATTCTAATCGATACAATTTTCGTCGGAAATTGGATTGGGCCAACAGCCATTGCGGCAATCAATGTGGTGCTTCCTGTGTCGTTTTTTATCGCGGCTTTGGGTATGTCTATTGGTGTTGGTGGGTCATCTATAATTTCACGAGCTTTGGGAGCTGACAATGAAAAAAAGGCACTCAAGACGTTTGGCAATCAGATTACCCTAACCATTTTTATAACTATTCTTTTTGTGATTTTCGGGTTGATTTATATCAACGACCTCATTCCAGCTTTTGGAGGAAAAGGAGACATCTTTGAGCCTGCAAAAATTTATTACAGAATTGTATTGTACGGTGTCCCGGTCTTGGCTCTTTGTATGATGGGGAATACGGTCATTCGAGCTGAAGGTAAACCGAAATTTGCCATGTACGCGATGATGTTTCCATCCGTTGGAAATTTGATTTTAGACTACCTTTTTATTAATGTTTTTGATTGGGGAATGACAGGCGCTGCGTGGGCAACAACAGGTTCGTACATTATGTGTTTTATATTTATTCTTTGGTTTTTTCTGTCGAAAAATTCAGAACTAAAAATCAATGTAAAACATTTTGGGTTGGATTTACCAATCGTCAAGGAAATAGGATCTTTAGGATTTGTGACGCTTTCAAGACAAGCCATCGTGAGCGTCACTTATTTATTAATGAATAATATTTTATTCGATTTAGGTGGAGAAACGTCAGTTACGGCTTATGCCATTGTCGGTAGAATGTTGATGTTTGCACTCTTTCCCGTTTACGGTATTACACAAGGGTTTTTACCGATTGCAGGCTTCAATTACGGAGCTTATAAATACGATAGAGTTAAGCAAACCATATATACTGCGATTAAATATGCCGCTTTGTTGGCTGGTATTGTGTTCATTTTTTTAATGGTATTTCCAGAAACCATTACAAGCGTATTTACACAAGACGCACAAGTATTGAAAGAAACACCACCAGCAATGCGTTG
Source organism: Winogradskyella ouciana (assembly GCF_965284585.1). NCBI lineage: Bacteria > Pseudomonadati > Bacteroidota > Flavobacteriia > Flavobacteriales > Flavobacteriaceae > Winogradskyella > Winogradskyella ouciana. Next base: position 1,001,373 of record NZ_OZ260095.1, on the reverse strand, counting down.
GGTGTTTGCCGCCACACCTATTATTGCGGTACAGTTGATTGGTGCCGCGTATTTTCAAGCCGTTGGGAAAGCCATTCCTGCATTACTATTAACATTGACACGACAAGGGTTTTTCTTTATTCCACTGATTTTAATTCTGCCAAACTTTTATGGCGAAATGGGTGTTTGGATGTCATTCCCAATTGCTGACGTGTTGGCAACAATAGTTACAGCTTATTTTTTACATCGTGAAGTGAAGTTAAATTTGAAACCAAAGACGACGGAATAATTTTAAATCCGTAATTTTAGAATTCAAAACTAACGATTCAAATAATTATGCGATTTTCAACCATCCTAGCAGTCGTTCTGCTGTCATTTTTAAGTCTAAACGTTCAATCTCAAAACTTTCAAGAAGCCGATTACGGTGCTTTAGAGTATCGTTTACTTGGTCCTTTTAGAGGTGGACGAAGTGCAGCCGTAACAGGCGTTCCCAACAAACCCAACTTGTTCTATTTTGGAGCCACTGGTGGAGGTATTTGGAAAACCACAAATGGCGGTCGCGAATGGGAGAATATTTCAGATGGGTTTTTTGGTGGAAGTATTGGAGCAATCACAGTTTCTAAAAGTGACCCGAATGTGATTTATGTTGGCGGAGGAGAAAAAACCGTTCGCGGAAACGTGTCGTCTGGTTATGGTATTTGGAAAAGTGTCGATGCAGGAAAAACCTGGACGGAATCTGGGTTAAAAAATTCCCGTCACGTACCACGAATTGCTGTACATCCGCAAAATCATAATATAGTGTATGCTGGAGTTTTAGGTAATATCTATAAACCAACCCAAGAACGCGGTGTCTATAAAAGTGTTGATGGTGGTAAAACTTGGAAAAAAGTCTTATTCGCCAACGACCATGCAGGTGTGGTTGACTTAATTATGGACCCAACTAACCCAAGAATTTTATATGCTTCAACTTGGCGTGTGCAACGTACACCTTACAGTTTAAGTTCTGGAGGCGAAGGTTCAGCCTTATGGAAAAGTACAGATAGTGGCGAAACGTGGACGGAGATTTCAACCAAAAAAGGATTTCCAGAAGGGATTTTAGGTATTATTGGAGTAACGGTTTCACCAGTGAACAATCAACGTGTTTGGGCAATTATTGAAAACAAAGATCAAGGAGGATTGTATCGAAGTGACGACGGTGGCGAAACTTGGAATCAAGTGAACGACGAACGTAAATTACGTCAACGAGCATGGTACTATACACGTGTTTATGCAGATACCGAAGACGTTGATAAAGTGTATGTTTTAAACGTGCGCTACCATAAAAGCACCGATGGCGGAAAAACTTTTAGTACGCACAATGCACCTCACGGAGACCATCACGATTTATGGATTGCACCAGAGAATCCAGATAGAATGATTATAGGAGATGATGGTGGAGCGCAAGTCACTTACGATGGTGGCGAAACGTGGAGCACGTATCACAATCAACCAACATCGCAATTTTATCGTGTGACAACGGATAATGCTTTTCCATATCGTATTTATGTGGCGCAGCAAGATAATTCGACTATTAGAATTCCGCATAGAACAGATGGTAGAGCCATCACCGAAGACGATTGGGAAAGTACAGCAGGAGGTGAGAGTGCACATATTGCCGTTGATCCAGAAAATAATGATATTGTTTATGGCGGAAGCTACGACGGATTCCTAACACGAGTAAACCACGAAACAGGAACAGTAAGAGCCATCAACGTGTGGCCAGACAATCCAATGGGTCATGGAGCTGAAGGTATGAAATATCGCTTTCAGTGGAATTTCCCGATTATATTTTCAAAACATAATCCAGATCGACTTTATACGTTTTCGCAACATGTCCATGTGACCGAAAATGAAGGGCAATCTTGGGAAATAATTAGTCCAGATTTAACCCGAAATGACCCAGAAAAATTGAAATCTTCTGGTGGGCCAATAACACAAGATAATACGTCGGTTGAATATTACTGTACTATTTTCGCCGCACAGGAATCTCCATTAAAGGAAGGTTTGCTTTGGGTTGGTAGTGACGATGGATTGATTCATGTGACACAAGATGGCGGAAAAACTTGGGATAACGTCACACCGAAGGGAATGCCAGAATGGATGATGATTAACAGCATTGAGCCAAGTGCATTTGATGAAGGGACTTGCTATGTTGCAGGAACAAAATATAAGACTGGAGACTTTGCACCATATTTATATAAAACGACCGATTTCGGTAAAACGTGGAAAAAAATTACGGATGGCATTAACGAAGAGCATTTTACAAGAGTACTTCGCGAAGACCCAAAACGTAAAGGGTTGCTATATGCTGGTACGGAAACAGGAATGTATATTTCATTTAACGATGGAAAAAACTGGAAACCGTTTCAATTAAATTTACCAATCGTACCAATTACAGATTTAACCATTAAAGACAATAACCTTATCGTTGCTACTCAAGGTCGAAGTCTTTGGATGATTGATGATTTAACCGTGATACATCAATTGTACGATGCGGATTTGAGCAAAACAACATTGTTCAAACCAAAAAACACATACAGAATGCGAGGTGGTAGCCGATCAGGAAGTAAGACAACAGGCACAAACCATCCAAATGGTGTGATAACCTATTTTAACTTGAAAGATTTTGATGAAGATGATAAAGTCTCTTTGACCTATTTCGATACCAAAGGCGACACTATTAAAACGTATTCAAATAAAGACAAGAAAAACATGCTCAAGGTTGAAAAAGGTGCAAATAAATTCGTTTGGGACATGACCTACGATGGAGCAGAGCGACTGCCAGGTATGATTTTGTGGTGGGCAAGTTTAGAAGGGCCAAGAGCTATTCCTGGCGAATACAAAGTTTCTCTTAAAGTTGAAGATTCTGTGCCTTCAAACTCATTTGAGGTGACTAAGCCCTTTACAATTGTTGCAGACCCAAGAGCAGAAAGCACCTTGTCAGATATGCAAAAGCAATTCGATTTTATAAAGGATGTAAATAAAACGATGGATGATGCGCACAAATCCATAAAGAAAATTAGAAATATCAATAAACAATTAGGCGCATTTCAAAAGCAATATAAAGATGATGACAATGTAAAAGACTTGGTAGAAAAGGCTAAAAAATTGGAGGAGGAATTGTCAAATATCGAAAAAGAACTCTATCAAACCAAAAACCGAAGTGGCCAAGACCCATTAAATTTCCCAATTAAATTAACCAACAAATTAGGGCATTTAAATTCATTGGTGAGCATGGGAGATTTCCCACCAACGGAACAAGATATTGCTGTAAAAAATGAGTTAACGGCTAAGATTGAGAAGCAATTAAATGCATTCAATACCATTTTGAGTGATGAGGTTAAAGCTTTTAATGAAGCCTTTAATAATAAGAATCTCAATTATTTGTTTGTTGAGGATTAACAAAAAACATCAATATATTCGTCATCGCGAGCCTGCCTGTCGACAGACACGGAAGAATGACGAAGCAATCTCATGAAGTTTAGTTTTTAAATCAAGAGATTACTTCAAAATAAATTTCTCGTAATGACGATTTCATTTTAACACTATATTTTCAGAATTGGAATACTACAACTACATAAAATCCCTACATCTAATCTTCGTCATCACGTGGTTTGCAGGTTTGTTTTACATCCCTAGGTTATTCGTATATCAAATTGAAGCCTTTCACAAACCATCTCCAGAAAAGGAAATCTTGGGCAAACAACTCAAGTTAATGGCAAAGCGATTATGGTTAATCATTACATGGCCTTCAGCAATTTTAGCAACTATTTTCGCCATTTGGCTATTGATATTAATACCTAGTTGGTTAGAGCAAGGCTGGATGCACGTAAAACTAACGTTTGTACTTCTACTTTTTATTTATCACTATAAAACGCATCTCTATTACAAGCAACTTCAAAGAGATGAGGTCAAAGTCACATCTAACTTTATGCGTATTTGGAATGAAGGAGCAACATTTATTTTATTTGCGGTTGTCTTTTTAGTGATATTAAAAAATGCCTTCAACTGGATTTTTGGAGTTATAGGAATTGTTGTTTTGGGTATTCTTCTTATGCTGGGCTTTAAACTTTATAAACGCATACGTGATAAAAACCCGAATGCTTAGTTGGCTTGATTATTGCTATATTTAAACTCAAAATTAAGAATTAACAGTTACCCTTTTTTAAGGGCACTTTGATGAAAATAAAACGCCTCTCCTTAAGAGCAAGAATATTTGTAGCCATGATACTTTTAGTATTGTTGGCTTCTGTTCTTATTGCCGCTGTTACCATTTATCAATATCACGAAGAGGCTCAAGATTACCACAGAGAGAGGCTTGAACGTAAAGAGAAAGCCATTAGGCAAAGTATAGATTTTGCAATCAGGGAAACCACATGGGAAGTAAAAACAGAGAACATTCCCTTAATTTTTAAGGAAGAAATCTTTGATATTGATGCCATTCATAATCTTCAAATTAACCTTTACGATTTAGAGGGAGAGTTGTTGATAAGTTCCAAAAGAACAATACAACGAGATACAACCGAAACTTGTTTGGATGCAGAAGTGCTCAATGCATTATCCAACACGGTAGAACATCGCCATGTGATAAAGAAAGAGGAAAACGGACAAACATTTCAGTCGTCCTACTCTTACATTACAGATGAAAAATTTAAGAATCTCGCTATTTTAAATTTACCGTATTTAGAGAATGACGATTTTCTGAATAAAGAGCTAAAGGAGTTTTTAGGTCGCTTAAGCTATGCCTATTTGGCCATGATATTAGCGGCTATTGTATTTGCATATTTCATTTCAAAATACATCACAAAATCACTTAAGAACATAAGTGAAAAGATGAATGAAATCCGTCTCGAAAAGCGGAATAAGAAAATACAAATAGAATCTTCTAGCGAAGAAATTGAAACCTTGGTGAATTCATACAACAGTATGATTGATGAGCTTGAAGCCAGTGCAGTAAAATTAGCTACCAGTGAACGTGAGCAAGCTTGGCGTGAAATGGCAAAACAAGTAGCCCATGAGATTAAAAATCCGCTAACACCAATGCGTTTGAGCGTTCAGAGTTTTCAGCGAAAATTCAATCCTGAAGATGAAAACATTCATCAAAAAGTTGAGGAATATAGCAATACTTTGATTCAGCAGATAGATACGATGAGTTCCATAGCTTCTGCGTTTTCAAACTTTGCAAAAATGCCAGCACAAAAAAGTGAAGTCCTCAATGTAGTACATATCGTAAAACTGGCACTCGACATTTTTAACGAACACTACATTACGTTTAAAGCTGAAGAAGAAGAAATTATCGCCAAGTTCGATAGAACCCAGCTGATACGAGTGGTTACCAACTTGGTAAAAAATGGAATTCAGGCGATACCAGAAGACGCAGAAAAGCCAAAAATAGAAGTTAAAGTTTTTAGCGAAGAGAATTCAGTTAAAATAACAGTAGAAGATAATGGCTTGGGAATTTCAGAAGAGAATAAAACCAAGGTCTTTGAACCTAAATTCACCACCAAAAGTAGCGGAATGGGATTGGGATTGGCTATGGTAAAAAACATTGTAGAAACTTATAACGGAAGTATTACCTTTGTATCTCAACAAGGAATTGGCACAACTTTTACGGTTACGTTTCCGAAGGAATAAATAAGCTTGTCATTCTGAACTTATTTCTGAATCTTTTAATAATCAACTATCAATGAACTACGAAAACATACTATCTGAATACAATAATGGAATTACAACCATTACTATTAACCGACCTAAAAAGTTAAATGCATTAAACAAGGATACCATCCAAGAGTTGCACGATGCTTTTGAAGACGCTGATAATGATAGTGACACCAAAGTTATTATTGTTACTGGAAGCGGTGATAAGGCATTTGTAGCTGGAGCTGATATCAGTGAATTTGCACATTTCAGCGTTGAAGAAGGTGGAAAGTTAGCAGCTCAAGGTCAAGCGTTATTGTTCAATTTTGTTGAAAACCTAAGCACACCAGTGATTGCTGCCGTCAACGGATTTGCACTTGGTGGTGGATTAGAATTGGCCATGGCCTGTCATTTTAGGGTCGCAAGCAACAATGCCAAAATGGGCTTACCAGAGACCTCTCTTGGAGTCATTCCTGGTTATGGTGGCACTCAACGCTTACCACAATTAGTGGGTAAAGGCAGAGCTATGGAAATGGTAATGACGGCGGGCATGATAGATGCCACACAAGCCTCTCACTATGGGTTGGTAAACCATGTAACAGAACTTGAAGAGCTGTTACCATTTTGTGAAAAGATAGCAGATAAAATAATGCGAAATTCTTCCGTTGCCATTGCCGAAGCCATTAGAGCTATTAATGCCAATTATAAAGATGGTGTCAACGGTTTTGATGTAGAAATTGAAGCTTTTGGTAATTGTTTCGGGACAGAAGATTTTACTGAAGGTACTACAGCGTTTTTGGAAAAACGTAAGGCTGATTTTCCTGGCAAGTAACCCTTTCATAAAACTACAAACGGTAGCAATACGTTAAAGCATTACTCAATATTTTTGTGTAATGAAGACCAAATCTACTTTATCTGGTCGTGGCGCCCAGCGCAATGTCCACAACCGTTTTTTCGTATTATCACACGAGATGCGTGATGATTTCTTGGAGTTCTGCGAAAAAGAAGGTGAAATAGCGGACAAAAACAAGACACTTTATCTAAACGTATTTCCCAAAACCATAGTCAATAAAGTCACTAGTCCAGATGTTGGTATGGCTTATTCCATGAATATGTACCAAGGCTGTGAGCATGGTTGTATTTATTGCTATGCTCGCAATAGCCATGAGTTTTGGGGTTACAGCACAGGCTTGGATTTTGAGCGTCGCATTTTAGTAAAAAAAACAGCTCCCAACCTTTTAGAAGCTCACCTTAAAAAGAAAAACTGGAAAGCACACCCAATAGTGATGTCTGGCAATACGGATTGTTATCAACCCGCTGAAAAGAAATTTGAACTCACCCGACAATGTCTAGAAGTGTTTCTAAAGTACAAACACCCAACAGCAATAATAACAAAGAATGCTTTGATCCTTCGGGATTTGGATTTGCTTAAAGCATTAGCTAAAGATAATTTGATTTCAGTCAACGTGTCCATTACCTCCTTATCAGAAGAGACCAGACGCATTTTAGAACCAAGAACGGCAACGATTAAAAGACGACTTCAGGTTGTAAAAGCGTTAAGTGATAATGGCATTCCTGTAAATGTGATGCTGGCGCCTATAATTCCATCGATAAATAGTCATGAAATTTTATCCATGGCAAAAGCAGTTTCAGAGGCTGGAGCCCTCAGTATTGCACATACCATTGTAAGGTTAAACGGAGCTATTGGTGAGATTTTCACCGATTGGATTAAAAAAACACTACCAGATAGGGCAGATAAAGTATTACATCAAATCGAAAATTGCCATGGCGGAACCTTAAACGAAAGTAGATATGGAGTGAGAATGCGTGGAGAAGGCAACATAGCTAAGCAAATCAATGATTTGGTGAAATTAGCTAGACTTAAATATTTTAAAGATAAAGGTATGCCAAGGCTTAACACAGATTTGCACGAGCAATATAAAGTAGGACAGATGAAACTGTTTTAAATAAAAAAGTGGGCTAACTAGGCCCACTTTATCAGTAAATAATTAACTAATATATAAACAACAATTTATATTCTAAACCTCTTGATGTAAACCCTATCGTTAGTTCTTACAATTGCTGTATAATCACCACGATTAGTTTCATCTAATTTATAAACCCTATTTAAGATATCTTCTTCCTGTCCATCAACACTTTCGTTGTAGATCAACTCATCTTCGTAATAAAGTTCCACTTCCATTTCCTTTGTGTCTAAAGCAATTTTAGAAATGATAATTTTACTGTTTTCTGTTCTAAAAACCGGTTTGAAGATTTTCTCTTGAGAGTCCGTTAACAAGGTTACTTCCTTGTTTTTTACATTTAAATTCATAATTTCAATCTCAAAGTCTTTACTGATCTCAACAGTGTAAACACCATCATTTAATTGACTGAAATCAAAAAGTCTTATAAGGTTCCCGTTATAGTTAATACGTCCTTGGTAGATGACTTCACCAGATGAATCAGTTACAGATATACTGTCTCCTTCATTTATAAATTTAAATGTAGGTAGGGTTCTTAATGTTTCGCTTGCGTAGCCTGTGTATGTTCCAAACATCACTGCTACTACTAAAATACTTTTAATAAGTGTTTTCATTGTTTTCAATTTTTTGGGGTTAAACTAAATTAACACTACAAAGGTATGTTGCATCTTAAGCTTAGAAAACAAGGATTTTGGCACATTTATGTTCTAAATTAACCTTATATTCGATATTTGAATTTATATGGGTTAAAATAACACACATTATTGGTAATTGAACATAGGTTTTATGTCTTAACATCAGCTAAATTTGTTTAAGCACTTGATTATGACAGTGAATAACACGAAACGTAAACCGACATTAGAAAAGATAAGTCCAGAGTTTGGAAGTTCTATTTTAATTAGAAAACATAATGTTGATGCATATGCTGGAGAAGTGAAGCCTTTTTGGCACTTTCACCCAGAAATTGAATTAGTTTACGTTAACAAAGGAAAGGGTAAGCGTCATATAGGAAACCACTTGTCTTATTTTAACAATAGTCAGTTGTTACTTATTGGGTCTAATCTCCCACATAACGGTTTTACGGATCGTCTTACAGTTAATGGTAGCGAAACGATTGTACAGTTTAGACCCGAATTTCTAGGTGAGTATTTCTTTAATATTCCAGAGATGGAAGGCATTAATAATCTATTCGAACGTGCTAAAAGCGGCATCTTATTTGGCGTAAAAACAAAGAAAAAAATTGGTAAGAAAATAGAAAAACTATCAGAAAAAGAGGGTTTTAAAAAAATATTGGTGCTCCTCGAAATATTGCATGGTTTGGCAAAGTCAGAAGATTATACGATACTAAATGCTGATGGTTATGCGTTTGAAACAGAACCACAAGATAGTGCCAAGATTGATATTGTCTTTAAGCATGTCAATCAAAATTTTCAAGAGCATATTAGTTTAGAAGAGATTGCAGATAAGGTAAGTATGACGGTGCCTGCGTTTTGCCGTTATTTTAAAAAAGTTACTGGAAAAACATTTACTAAGCTAGTCAATGAATACCGTGTTGTACATGCTACCAAACTGCTTTCAGAGAGCCAAATGAGTATTACAGATGTTTGTTATGAGTGTGGATTTAACAACTTTTCGCATTTTAATAAGCTATTTAAAGAATTTACAGGGAAGAGTGCTTCAAAATACCGAAGCGAATTAAAATTAATGGTGCAATAGCAATAAGAACGTAATGGACACAAAGATTGATATAGCTATAGAATATTACACTAAAAAAGGGCAAAGCATTCTAAATAGTGTAAATGCAAATTCAAATCTTACGGCAGATGAACTTATTAGATATGGTGAAGAAATGGCTGTTATTGAGTATAAACTGACAGCACTTGAGATAGCCAAGGAAAACTAAGTTACTTGTTACCTTCCCATTCGTCATAAAACTGTTTCAAAAAGCCTTCCATATATTTATGCCGATCTGCGGCAATTCGCCTCCCAGTTTTGGTGTTCATCTGCTCTTTCAACAATAACAGCTTTTCATAAAAATGATTTATGGTTGGCGCTTTTGTAGCCTTATACTCGGCCTTGGTCATGTTTAGGTTTGGTTTTATTTCTGGGTCATAGAGTGGTCTGTTTTTAAACCCTCCATAATTAAAACAGCGCGCAATGCCAACAGCACCAATAGCGTCTAATCGGTCTGCATCTTGTACCACTTCCATTTCCTTTGAGGTAAAAGAGGTGTTTAAATCAAAGGAATTTTTAAAGGACATGTTTTCAATAATCTTGGTGACATGCTCAATGACTTCGCTATCCACATTTTGTTCTAAGAGAAATTTGCTTGCTTTTCTTGGCCCAATGGTTTCATCACCATCATTGAATTTTGGATCGGCAATATCATGAAGTAATGCCGCCAATGAAACTACAGTTAAGTCAACATTTTCATGTTTAGCAATCCGTAACGTATTCTTATAAACACGCTCAATATGAAACCAATCGTGGCCACCTTCAGCATGTTTTAATTGTTCCTTTACAAAGGCTTTTGTGGCTTCTATGAGTTTATCATTGGTCATGCGTCGATACTACTTTTTACTTGAGCTTCAATAAGGCTTATCAACTCAATTTTGTCTTCATAATGATTAGCTTGTAAAGGCTTATGAACCCTAAATGTGATATGTGCACCAATTCCCATTGGGAATTTCCCATAGCGCAGGGTTTTCCATGAGTTGTTGATAGTTATCGGTACCACTAATGCGTTTGGTACATGCTTTACCATGGTTAACAATCCTTTGGTTTTAAAAGGTTTTGGATGACCATTTCTACTTCTGGTACCTTCAGGAAAAATAACAGCAGCCCAATTGTTTTTTTGTACGCGTTCGGCAAACGCTTCAATGGCTTTAATGGATTCAACAGGTTTTTTCCTATCGATTAAAACCGATCCACCATGACGTAAATTATAGGACACACTTGGAATGCCCTTACCCAATTCTTTTTTACTGATAAATTTTACATGGTGCTTCCTGAAATACCATATTAAAGGCGGAATGTCATACATGCTCTGATGGTTGGCAACCAAGATTAGAGGAATTCCTTTTTCAATGTTATAAGGATTGGTAAAAGAGAAGGTCGTGCCTAAAACGTTAAGGCACCTCATGATGAAAAACTGCAGCCAGTCCACACTGATTTTATGGGCTTGGTAACCAAATACATTTTTACAAAACCATTGTATTGGGTGAAATACTACCAAAGTTAGCCCAAAGCAGATGAAATAAAGCACTGTAAGAGGGTAAGCCAGCAATTTTGTCATAATACAAAAGTAAATCAATGAGGTAGATGCACAAAAAAACCACGAATTAATTCGTGGTTTAAATATTTAAAAAATGAATCGCCATTGCGAACACAGTGAAGCAATCTTTTTAATTTATAGATAAAATTTAGCGAGATTGCTGCGTCATTCACCTTTGAAATGACATGAAATTAACAATGCTCATTATAAGCATCCATAAGATTTTCTGAAATTAATTCTGCAGGACGACCTTCAATATGGTGACGCTCTAACATATGAACCAATTCTCCGTCTTTAAACAAGGCCATACTAGGTGAACTTGGTGGAAAAGGAATCATATATTCTCTTGCTTTGTCCGTGGCATCTTTATCAACACCTGCAAAAACAGTCACTAAGTGATCTGGGCGTTTTGCGTTCTGTAAACTCATACGAGCACCAGGTCTTGCGTTAGCTGCTGCGCAACCGCAAACCGAATTCACCACTACCAAAGTTGTTCCTTCTTTTGCCAAAGCCTCATCTACAGCCTCTGTTGTATGTAATTCTTCAAAACCTACGTTGGTTAAATCTTCACGCATTGGTTTTACTAATTCTGCTGGATACATATTTCAATTTTTTATTAAACTAATTTTGAACTGCAAAGATACGGAAAAAAGTAAGCAGTATTCAGTATTTAGTGAGCAGTATCAATCATACTATCTTAATTTTCAATGGTAACAAACGGGAAAAATAATCTACTAACAAGTATTATATTTGAATTTTAATAAATAACGAGAGAATACATGAGTTTTGCAAAATGGATAGGAGGTGCCATAGGCTGGTCATTTGGTGGGCCAATTGGTGCTATAATTGGCTTGGCAATAGGAAGTTTTGTTGATAATTTAGCTGGAAACGGAACTCCACTGCTAGGTGAGCAACAAACAGGAAGGCAAAGACGGGACCCTTATAGTCAACGACGAACACAAACCAGAACTAGTCGTCCACAAACACAATCTGGTGATTTTGAAGTGAGTTTGCTGATTTTAGCCTCAGTTGTGATAAAAGCGGATGGCAAACAAGATCAACGTGAGCTGGATTACGTACGTCAGCAGTTTAGAAATATGTACGGTACGGAACGTGCCAACCACGCCTTTAAGTTGTTTAAGGGTATAACAAAACAAAATATTTCCACACATAAGGTTTGTACTCAAATACGTCAAATGATGGATCATCCATCACGTTTGCAGCTGCTTCATTTTTTATTCGGGATTGCTAAAGCAGATGGCCACGTAACGGAAGACGAAATGCGACAAATCTATACCATTTCTGGGTATTTAGGCATAAGCAACAAGGATTTTGAAAGTATAAAAGCGATGTTTTATAATAGCACCAACAATGCTTATAAAATTTTAGAAATTAACAAATCGGTTTCTGATGATGAGGTAAAACGTGCTTACCGCAAAATGGCAAAGAAATACCATCCAGATCGAGTTGGGCACTTAGGTAAGGAGCATCAAGAAGGAGCAGAGGAGAAGTTTAGGCAAGTGCAGGAAGCTTATGAACATATACAGAAGGAACGTGGGTTTAAATAGGTTTCAGTAAGCAGTAAGCAGTAAGCAGTAAGCAGTAAGCAGTAAGCAGTAAACAGTCTGTGAAAAGCAAAATCAAAAATTGTAATTCGTAAATCAAAAATTGATTTACCCTCTAAACAAAAAGAAATCATCTTTCATGTCTTCAATTTGGGCATCTTCATTGGTGATGATATAGTCGATGGCTTTAGAGGTAAATTCATCGCCTTTTTCGGTTAGGGATACAATCTTATTGTTAATAGTAATCATATTATTTTTCTGTGCTAAGTCTAATACACTTTTGGAGCGCACTTTTTGCCAATTGATATGCTCGTTGAGATGTTTTACATGACGCTCAGAGATTTCATCATGGTTTTTTAAATGCAATAAAAAGGTGATAAGCGATACTTCTCTACGCTGTTGTTTTTCTCTATACATCACCGCTATAATACCTTTTGTTGGTGCAAATAAATAGACCAATAGAAAGACAAGCCCTAGCACTGTGGTTATGGAACCAGAAATGGATGCATCAAGCCAATGTGCTACCCAATAGCCTAAAATGGCACTAAAAATCCCAAAGCCAATAGAAAGTCCAAGCATTTTCTTTAAATCCGTCGTTAAAAGATAAGCCGCTGCAGCAGGTGCAATCATAAGGGCAACGACTAAAATAGCACCAACAGCATCAAAAGCACCAACGGTTGTTACGGACGACACCGACATTAAACCATAGTGAATAATGGCTGGCGAAAATCCGAGAGATGCGGCTAAACCTTTGTCAAACGTGCTGACTTTTAATTCCTTAAAAAAGGTAAATAGTAAGGTTATGGTGATAAATAGAATTGTCCCGACAATCCAAAGTGATTTTGGACCTACATCAGTGCCAGCAATAAGTAGCCTATCAAAAGGAGCAAAAGCCAGTTCACCCAATAAAACGGCATCAACATCCAAGTGAACGTCGTTGGCGTTTTTGGCAATCATAATCACACCAATACTAAACAATGCAGGAAATACCAAACCAATAGCTGTGTCTTCCTTTACCAATCCTGTTTTCTGAATATACTCTACTAAAATTACGGTGATAATTCCCGTTAGTGCTGCTAAAAGGATGAGTAAAGGCGAGTTTAAATCATGAGTTATGAAAAAGCCTATAACGATACCTGGTAAGATGGAATGGCTTATGGCATCGCTTATCATTGCCATTTTTCTGAGCACCAAAAATGTTCCTGGTATGGCACAGGCCACAGCAACCAAACTTGCAATCAACTGTATTTCAAACTGTGCGCTACTCATCGTTTTCGTTTTGTTGGTTGTATAAATTTGAAGCTGTTTCAAACCCTTTTTCAGTGAGACTCCACATATTGCCCTGTAGTTCTACATAACCTTTATCCACCAATTTCTGTAAAGTGCCTTTGGTGTAACCTTGAAAGTTGTTCAAAATAATAATAGCATGTGGATGCGAAATATCCTCGTGCGTTGCAGCAATGTTATGCATAAATGCCAATGTTTTGTGTAATTCTAAATCACGACGGTTTTTAATAAACCTGATCTGTTTAAACAACAATCCTCGACTAGGTGAAAAAACAAAAGAAATAATAACAAAAACCGCTGCTACCAAGACAATGACAGGTCCAGTGGATAAATTATTCTGACTGGCACTAATCGCAGTACCAAATACTCCTGAAAATGCTCCAAAGAGCGCAGCCAAAAACACCATAACCGACAATTTGTTGGTCCATTGCCTTGCTGCTGCAGCTGGTGCCAAAAGCATGGCACTCATTAAAACAACTCCAACAGTTTGTAAGCCTAAAACAATAGCTAAAACAATAAAGCTGGTGATTAGTATATCAATGGTTTTGGTATTGAAGCCAAGTGTTTTGGTATAGTCTGCATCAAAGAGCAGTATCTTGAATTCTTTCCAAAAGGTGAGCATAATGATTAAACAGATTCCTGTGACGATTGCCATTAGCCATACATCACTTTCAACTAAGGTTGCTGCTTGTCCAAAAAGGTATTTATCCAATCCGGCTTGATTGGCATTGGGCTGTTTTTGAATAAAGGTCAACAGCAACATCCCGAAGCCAAAGAACAAGGATAAAATCAGACCTAAAGCCGTATCAGATTTTAAATGGGTTTTTGTGACAATGCCTCGAATCCAAAAGGTGCCAATAAGACCACTGACCAATGCTCCGAGCAATAAAGTATTACTGTCTTTTGCACCTGTAATTAAAAAAGCAATAGCAATACCTGGCAAAGCAGCGTGCGAAATCGCATCTCCGAGTAAACTCTGTTTTCTGAGCACGGCGAAACTGCCTAACATTCCGGTTACCGCACCGAGTATGGCAGTACCAAGAGTTATGGTTCTGAGTGTGTAGTCTGTGAAGACGAGTTCTATGTATTCTGTTAAGTCTATAATTTTCTTTTATTTGCCATTGCGAAGCTGGTTTTTAATCAGCTGCGGCAATCTGTTTCTTTTTTTCTTTTGTTCATTTTGTCTTGATACAAAACGAACCAAAAAATCACGATCAAAATTAGGAAATTGCTAAAGCACCATTTACTTTCAGAACTTCGTGCTTAAGGCTACGCCTTGCATCTTCGTTCTTTCGTTCATTATTTCTGAATTTTGATGTTTCCGACCTTGTCGGAATATCAAGTTCGATTTATATTTTGGTTTTCATTAGTTAGAGTATGTACTGCAAACTGCGACTGAACACTGTTTACTTTACACTTTTCTACTCTTGTATACTTACCTTATAATTAATACCATAAGTCTTCGTCAAATTATCATCATTAAAAATGTCTTTTACTGGTCCTGTGGCAATTTTCTTCACATTTAAGAAGGTCACCCAATCGAAATACTCAGGAACGGTTTGTAAATCGTGATGAACAACAATAACCGTTTTGCCAGCCTTTCTTAATGCTTTTAATATATTAATGATGGCGATTTCAGTTGAAGCATCAACACCTTGAAACGGTTCATCCATAAAATAGATGGATGCATTTTGTACCAAGGCTCTTGCCAAAAATATACGTTGTTGCTGTCCTCCTGAAAGTTGACTGATTTGTCTGTTTTTAAAAGGGAGCATTCCTACTTTTTCAAGAGCTTCAAGGGCTGCTTTCTTTTCTTTTTGTCCTGGTCGTTTAATCCAGCCCAGACTTCCGTAGGTGCCCATCATAACCACATCTAAAGCGGTTGTTGGGAAATCCCAATCGACACTTCCTTTTTGAGGTACATAAGCTACCAGCTGACGTTGTTTTTCGTAGGGCTTATCATAAATAGCAACGCTACCTGCTATGGGTTTTAAAATACCAAGAATAGATTTTATTAAGGTTGACTTTCCTGCTCCATTTGGACCTACTATAGCCATTAAAACACCTTCTGGGATTTCTAAATCGATATCCCATAGTACGGGTTTGTAGTTGTAGGCTACGGTGAGGTCATCTACTTTTACGGCTACCACTCCTGCGGAAGCAGGAGTCTCATTGTCTTTAGTTTGTTTCTTCATAATTTAATTTATGTTCATTTTGCCTTGATGCAAAACGAACCAAAAAATCACGATCAAAATTAGGAAGTTACTCACTAATTTCTATCGTTTATTATTGAGTTCGTGAATGCAAAGCATTTGCGAAGCACCATTCGCTTTCAGAACTTCGTGCTTAAGGCTACGCCCTGCATCTTCGTTCTTTCGCTCATTATTTCTGAATTTTGATGTTTCCGACACAGTCGGAATTAGGGACATTCATTTATGCTATTTTCTGTTCTTTTGGTTTATTTCTCACTAATCACTAATCACTAATCACTTCAAAGCATTTACAATCGTATTCACATTATACTCAAACATACCAACATAGGTCCCTTCAACTGTACCAGCATTTCCAAGGGCATCAGAATATAAGGTGCCTCCAATTTCTACTTCATGACCTTTTGACTTTACAGCAGCTTGTAGTGCTTCAATCGTTCGTTTTGGCACAGAGCTTTCTACAAAAATAGCTTTGATTTGTTTTTCAATAATAAAAGCAGCTAATTTCTGTACATCTTGAACGCCAGCTTCTGTTGCAGTGGATAATCCTTGAAGGCCGACCACTTCAAAATCGTAAGCTTTTCCGAAGTAATTAAAGGCATCATGTGCTGTCACCAATATTCTCTTTTCTTTTGGAAGCGTTTCGATAACGGTCCTTACTTTTTCTTGAAGTTCATCCAATTCTGATAAATATTTCATTTTATTGGCTTCAAATGTGTCCTTGTTTTCTGGATTATTTTCGGATAGAACTTCTGTTACTTTTTCAGCAAATTGCTTAAAATAGTCAATATTAAACCACACATGCGGATCGTAATTGGAAGCAAAGTAATCAGAACCAATCAATCCTTTTTTGTCTAATTGATCGGCCAATGCTATAGGAGTTTTCGCTTGATTACCCATTTTTTCAAAAACCTCTACTAGTTTGCCTTCAAGATGCAAACCATTATAAAAAATAATATCTGCATTAAACAGTTTTGTTACGTCACCTTCACTTGCTTTGTACAGGTGTGGGTCAACACCACTGCCCATTAAACCTTCTACATTAATAGCATCGCCACCAATGTTTTTTACTAAATCAGTAATCATTGTCGTTGTGGTGACTACATTTAATTTACCGTTGTCGTTTTTCTCGTTTTTACAGCCAAATACTGTTATTAATAAGAGAAATAGTAGTGTTATATTCTTCATTTAAATTTTGTTTTCAATTGCATTTCGACTGCGCTCAATGTGACACGCACAGTAAAAATTATCTTTATTTTTTCTTTCTTATTCTATAACTTAATCCAGCTCCAATTAAAATATCTTGCCCTTCGGTAAAACTTGTACCGAAATAGGCATCAAGTTGTAAATCGTTGCAAACTAAATAGGTGAGTCCTGCATCCCAATAATGGTTGGCAGAACTGTCTTCTGGCAAGTCTCCATACACTTCAGCGTACATGCCGAATTTTTCTGTAAAACTGTAACCATAAGCAAGCGTATAGATGGCTGCAGCTTCTGGTGAGTCATCTCCCCATTGTGCACCAATATTATAGCCAAGACTAGAATTTTCACTCAAAGTATGTGATAGCGAAAGTCTAAAATCTACTCCCGTATATTCTGGTCTGTAGTCTTCTGCAGCACTAAATACCGGAAATACATGGCCTATCAATGCGATCTCTGGCATACAGCCATCTTCTTCGGCAATATCTAACTTCAAACCAAGTAATAATGGGGAAAGACCACTGGTAACATTATCTAATTTGTTGCCGTTTACTGTGGTTACGCCTTCAACAAAATCCCAGCCTAAACGAAATTCCAGATTATCTAAAATTCCGTAACGTATCAGCATAGTGTTGTACGTGTAGTTTTCAGACTTAATATTATTCTCTTCAAAGGATTCGTAAAGTCCTCCGGTTTCAAATTGTAAAACTCCTTTGCCCACGGTTGAAGAGGCTTCAGTTGCATCTGGTCTATCGGTTACTAATGCTTCTACATTATCAGTTTCTTGTGCAAAACCAAATTGTAACGCGGTAAATAAAGTGAGACTCAATAATAAATTTCTGTTAGTTAGCTTCATTGACATAAATTAAGGTTGTAAAATCTTCGTTTAATAAAATTGTGTTGTTTTCAACTGAGAGTTCAGTCATTTTGTTGTTTTTGAATTGCTTTGAAACTTTAATTTCATTGCCATATTTTAATTTGTGATGCGCGCAAAACTCAAAGAATTCCTTGTCATCGCTTGTTAAACGAGAAATGACATATTTTTTTCCTTCAACAGCATTAGACAGCGGAATGGAAGTATCTGTTGTTGTTATTTCTCCTTCTGAATTTGGAATTGGGTCACCATGCGGATCAAACTTAGGGTTGCCAAGATATTCACTGATTTTATTGGCTAATAAGTCTGATGTTTGATGCTCTAAAAGCTCTGCTTCCCTGTGTATGTCGTGTAAAGACATATCAAACATTTTAAATAGAAAAGCTTCCCAAAGACGATGTTTTCTAATCACATTGAGCGCCATTTTTTTGCCTTTATCTGTTAGCTGTAATTCTTGATACTTTTCATAATGCAGCAAATCCTTTATAGCCAGTTTTTTTGCCATATCGGTTGCAGCAGCATTGGATATACCAAGTTTTTTAGCAATATTCCCTGGTTTTGTGTTGCGAGCATCGTGGGAATTATTGTTATAAATAGCTTTTATAAAATTCTCAGTAGCTACGGACATTTATAATTGCTTTAATTAATTTTTAAGTTAGCTTAAATATTTTTCAAATGTAGCTAAAATATTTTATAATTTGTCACATTAATAAATTATTTAAGTCTTTAGATTATATATTAGTAATATGAGAAAAGGACTGTTTTTATTATTGTGCTGTATTGTTGGTTCATTTAATGCACTAGAAGCACAAAACGTTGTACAAAAAGATTCGTTAAGCATCAGTGAATTTGTAAAATTGAATGAAAAGGCAAAGTTCGGCACTTTTCAAGTGGAATTCAACAAGGTGATAAACGATTCAAGATGTCCAAAAGACGTGATGTGTGTTAGAGCAGGTGAGGCTTTTGTTGAAGTGTTGATTTATAAAGATTCAAAATTTATTCAAAAGAAAAAACTAAGGATTGATGCCAGCGGTTTTGTAACGGCTAGCAATAACTTAGCTTTTTATTCTGAGAATTTATTAATTTATGGTTTTAGCTTAACTCCATATCCCGACACTTCTGTTGAAACAAAAGAAGAAGATTATCAGCTGGAAGTTGTGTTTCAGCCTAAAGAATGAATCAAACACTAAGACTAAAGTTTATTTGAGGTTAATGGCATCCGCAATCATCGGTTCCACAAGCCGAAGAAGATTTGCTTTTTGGCTTCCAAATAAATTTTCTTACCAGGAATAGAAGTGCTAAGCCTAGAGCAGAAAAAACCAATATGTTTTGAATAAGTGTGTTCATTTATTTTAACATTTGAAATGCCGCCAATGCTACAAGATAAGCAAAAGCACTCATGATTACAAGTTGGTACATGGGCCATTTCCACGAGTTGGTTTCACGTTTTACAATAGCTAATGTACTCATGCATTGCATGGCAAAAGCATAGAACAGCAATAACGATATTCCTGAGGCAAAATTAAATAAGGGTCCACCAAGAATTGGGTTGACCTCGCCAGCCATTCTGTTTTTAATAGTTTCCTCTTCATCACTACCAACGCTATAAATGGTCGCCAATGTACCTACAAAGACTTCGCGTGCTGCAAAAGAACTTACAATGGCAATACCAATTTTCCAATCGTAACCCAAGGGTCGTATCGCAGGTTCAATTGCTCTTCCTGTAATGCCAATAAAGGAATGTTCTAACTTGTGTGATGCAATTTTTTGCTGTAACTCGTCCTCAGACAGATTTTCTGAAGCAAATTGTTCCGTAACAATAGTATCTGCATTGTTGAATTGTTCGCCAGGACCGTAAGAAGCTAAAAACCAAAGAATAATTGAAATAGCCAGGATGATTTTTCCTGCGCCAAATACAAAAGCCTTTGTTTTCTCTAAAACCGTTAAAGCTACATTTTTAAATAACGGTAATTTGTAGTTGGGCATTTCTACTACAAAAAAAGTTTTACTCCTTATTTTCAGTATCTTATTCAATATCCAAGCTGAACCAACCGCAGCTCCAAACCCGATCAGATACAGCAGCATTAAAGTTAAGGGTTGGTAACCTAATCCTAAAAAGCGACCTTCAGGTATAACTAATTCTATAATGATTAAATACACTGGTAAACGTGCAGAGCATGTTGTAAATGGAGTTACTAAAATGGTAATTAAACGTTCTTTCCAGCTTTCAATATTACGTGTCGCCATTATTGCAGGTATGGCACAAGCTGTCCCGGAAATTAAAGGCACTACGCTTTTTCCGCTTAGTCCAAAACGTCGCATAATTCTGTCCATTAAAAAGACCACACGACTCATATAACCGCTTTCTTCGAGAATAGAAATAAAGAGAAATAAGAAAGCAATCTGCGGAATAAAAATAACAATACCTCCAAGCCCAGGAATAATGCCTTCGGCTATAAGGCTTGTAAATGCTCCGTCTGGCAGCGTGTTTTTTGTCCATTCACTTAAAGACGCAAACGCACTATCAATAAGTTCCATAGGAATTTGTGCCCAATCGTAAATCGCCTGAAAAATAGTTAAGAGTATTATTCCAAATATGAGGTAGCCCCAAACCTTATGTGTTAAAATCCTATCTAATTTAACCCTTAAATCCTTAGCACTGGCCAAATCAATAGTTTGCCCTTTTTTAAGCGTGTTATTGATAAACTGATAGCGCTTTATTGTTTCTTTTTGCTGAAGTCGTTTTAGATCTGCTTTTGTTTTTGTTTTAAAATCTGAAACGGCATCTATGGTGTTTCTATCGGTTTTACCAAAGTTGACATCTTGGGTAATCACTAACCAAAGTTTGTACAAGAGTTGATTGGGAAATGCTTTTCTTAGATTATTAAAATAATCCTCATCTATTGACGAAGCATTAAGGCATGGTTTTGTGGAGAGGTCTTTATAATTTGCAATGAGCTCCTTAAGTTCACCAATGCCTTTATTCTTCCGTGTACTTATAAGTGCAATTTTGGTTTCGAGCTGTTGCTCTAAATAATCAATATCTAAGGAGATACCTTTATAGGCCATTCGGTCTGACATATTGATGACCAGTACGGATGGAATTTCTAAATCCTTTATTTGGGTAAAAAGCAAAAGGTTTCGCTTTAGATTTTCAACATCACTGACTACAACAGCAACATCAGGAAAATCTTTATCGTTTTTATTAAGGAGCAGTTCAATGACCACATTTTCATCAAGCGAAGAGGCATTCAAACTGTAAGTTCCCGGTAAATCAATAATATGTGCTTTTACACCTCGAGGTAATTTGCAGATGCCTTCCTTTTTTTCAACTGTAATACCAGGATAGTTACCCACCTTTTGATTCAATCCTGTTAAGGCATTAAAAACAGAGGTTTTTCCTGTGTTTGGGTTTCCTATTAACGCAACGTTGATTTGTTTAGCCATTTATTACCTCTATTATTATGTGCACAGCCGTTTCCTTTCTAATGGCCAAATGCGAGCCATTAATGTTGAGGTACATGGGATCTGCAAAAGGAGCAACTTGAACCAGCTCCACAGAATTACCCGGCAAACAGCCCATTTCGAGAAGTTTTAAAGGAATATGGATTGAGGAAACATCTTTAATAGTACCTTGTTGTCCACGTTTTAATTCTGCTAGTGTCAAGCTTATTCTTATTTAGATTGAATTTAAAGAAGCAAAAATAGAATAAAATTTCTAGGGGCTAAAACCTTTTTAAAGAATTTAGGATTCGTCTTTTAAGGTTTCAATATCTTCCAGAAGCTTTTCAATGTCTTCAGGATTTGTACCATCATAAAATCCTCTGATTTGACGCTTTTTATCAATAAGCATAAAGTTTTCGGTATGTATCATGTCGTACATATCGCCATTGCCTTGCGTTTTTACCGCTAAGTAGCTTTTTCTGGCCAATTCATAGATTTGTTTTTTATCGCCAGTCACTAAATTCCATTTACGGTCAATGACGCCTTTTTCCTTGGCATACTTTTTAAGTTGTGCAACGCTATCTATTCTTGGAGTAACAGAATGGGAGAGGAGCATTACATCGTCATCACTAATTATTTCCTTTTGAATTTGATACATATGATCCGTCATAATCGGACAAATCGTTTGGCAGGTCGTAAAGAAAAAGTCAGCTACATATATTTTGTCTTTGTAAGTGTTTTGCGTAATGATTTCGCCATTTTGATTGATTAAACTAAAATCCGCAATTTTATGATATTTAATTTGGTGCTGAATAGTGCTATCCACCAATTCTTCACTAACCATGGCTGGCTGGTATATTGGCAATGGTCGTTTAACATTAAGAATACTATAAATTATACCTATAATAATGACACAAAGCACAGAAAAGAAAACTCCGAATTTTTTATAGCGCTTAAAAAACGAAAGAAATGACATTGGTATTTCGTTAAAATTTTTGAATTGCAAAGATACAACAGTTGGCAATTTGACTCTATTATTTTAACAGAAACGTGAGAGAGAAATCCTATGATTTATAAATCGGTGTTAAAAATAAATCGATTGGAAATACAATTATTTTCTAAGTTGCTTTAAAACCTTACTTTTGTCAATTGAAAATTTGAAAATGACTACATGGAATTTGTAATTAAGATATCCCAATTTTTACTGAGTTTATCGCTTCTGATCGTATTGCACGAGTTGGGCCACTTTATACCAGCCAAATTATTTAAAACCAAAGTAGAGAAGTTTTATCTCTTTTTTGATGTAAAATACTCGCTGTTTAAAAAGAAAATTGGGGATACTGTATATGGAATCGGTTGGTTACCACTTGGAGGTTACGTAAAGATTGCCGGAATGATAGATGAGAGTATGGATAAGGAACAAATGGCACAACCTCCACAACCGTGGGAATTCCGTTCTAAACCAGCTTGGCAACGGTTGATTATTATGCTTGGTGGTGTAACGGTTAACTTTATTCTGGCTTACTTTATTTATGTCTTTATTTCCTTTGCTTATGGTGATAAAGACTATACGCTAGAAAGTCTTAAGGATGGATATTTAATTGAAAACCAATTAATGCTCGATTTAGGTTTTAAAACAGGTGATAAAGTAATTGCGGTTAATGGTAAACCTGTTGAAGCACACTCAGACGTTATTAAAAGCTTGATTTCTGCAGAGGAGTTTACTGTAGAACGTAACAACAAAACTAAAAACATCAACTTACCGGAAGATTTTTTAGGGCAGTTGTCTTCTAGAAAAAACCGTTCTAGTCTATTTAACCTTAGAGTACCGTTTATGGTAGCAAAGGTTGATGACACTATGCAGAATAAAGATGTTGACCTAAAGCAAGGAGATGTTCTGTTAGCTATAAATGGAAAAGGCATTAGATATTTTGATCAATTAGAACCAAGATTGAAAAACTATAAAAACCAAACCATTACTGCCACACTTTTGAGGGACAATGATAGTATTGAGAGGGAATTGAAAGTAAACTCAAATGGTAAAATAGGTGTGTTTCCGGGTATTTCAGAAAATAAGTTTGAAGAATTAGGATATATAGATATTACCAGAAAGGAGTACACATTTTTAGAGAGTTTTGGTGGTGGCGCAGATAAATTTGTAGATCAAGTAGCAGGTTATTTTGATCAGTTAAAAGCGATATTCACTCCAAGTACAGGAGCTTATAAGGGTTTAGGTGGTTTTAAAGCCATCTTTGATATTTTCCCAGAAGTATGGAGCTGGGAAGCTTTCTGGAGACTTACAGCTTTCTTGTCAATTATGTTGGCAATACTTAATCTCTTACCAATACCTGCCTTAGATGGTGGACACGTTATGTTTTTATTGTACGAAATGATATCTGGTCGCAAGCCAAGTGAAAAGTTCTTAGAGCGTGCGCAAATCGTTGGATTCTTTATCTTAATTGCTCTGGTATTATTTGCTAATGGTAATGACGTTTTTAGATGGATAACAAACCGATGATGAATTTTAATTTTTAAATCAAAAAATTAAAATTTCATATTGTAGAGATTAAAAAATAATTTATATTTGCCCTCGCTTAAGCGAAAAGCATCTTCCTCAGTAGCTCAGTTGGTTAGAGCATCTGACTGTTAATCAGAGGGTCACTGGTTCGAGCCCAGTCTGAGGAGCAAAAGCCCAACTTCCATGTTGGGCTTTTTTATGCCATGTATTATTTTTATATCATTTATTCAGAACGTTTCGACAAGTTTTATTCGGGTTCTTCTCAAGAGCCATGGAAACGATTGGAAAAACATAAAACCACATCGCTCAACACTTTTACAGCTAAATATAGACCATGGGAATTGAAAGCTGTTTTCGAGGCAGGTAACACAAGGGGTGAAGCTGAGCAAATCGAAAGATTCGTTAAGAGACAAAAGAGTAGAAATCTATTAGAAAAATTAATTACCCCAGATTTTAAGCCAAAAGGGAAATTAGCTCAGTTGGTTAGAGTTCCGCATGTGCGGAATTAATCAGAGGGTCACTGGTTCGAGCCCAGTCTGAGGAGCAAAAGCCCAACTACCATGTTGGGCTTTTTTTATGCACTGTCTCAGCAGGATTTATAACAGTTTTGAAAAGTTATTAGGTTCAATACCAAAACAACCCATAAGGTTATTAAGCTACAACTTTTTTTACTGAGAAATATTTGATTAAAATATTTTGGAGTTTCTCCTTAGATAAGGGCTTAGTAAGATAGTCGTTCATACCAAGTTTTAAGGATTTGTCTATGGCTTGTTTTGTGACATCAGCAGATAGGCCAATAATTAATATGTCCTTATTAACTTCTCGTATTAAACGGGTTGCTTCATAACCATCCATCAAAGGCATATGGATATCCATTAATATCAATTGGTATTGTTTTTCCCTAGCCATTTTCACAGCACTTATACCATCTTTGGCTTTATCTGTTTTTACACCAAGATCTCGAAGAAGTTTGGTTAAGACAAGAACATTAATATTGTTATCATCTACTACTAAAACTTTTATATTCTCAAAACTAAAATGGAATGAATCAGTGTTGAAATTGTTTTGAGGTTGAATTTCAGATAATGTAAAAGGTATATTAAACATAAATTCACTGCCTTTGCCCAATTGACTATCAACAGATATTGTACCTCCCATTAATTCAACTAAATTCTGGCTTATCGCCAAGCCTAGGCCACTGCCTTCATGTTTTTTCTTAATTCCCTGATCTACCTGCGTAAATCTTTTAAATATTTTTGAAAGGTTGTACTGAGGTATGCCAATCCCTGTATCCGAAACTTTTAATGATATGTTTAGACAATTGCCCTTTAGAGTTTCTTTGTAAACCACACAAGCGCCACCACGAGCTGTAAATTTCAAGGCATTTTTTATAAGATTGATAATAACTTGGTTGAACTTTCCCTCATCACCCACAACGGACAGCTCTGAATTGGAGTGAAGCTCTAAATCTAGGCACAGATTTTTTGTTTCAAATTCTGCTTTAAACTGACTTACTAAAGCCGCAACCTCTTTACTTGGTGTAAACACAACCTCATTTAAACTCATTTCCCCAGATTCTATTTTGTCTATTTCAAGTACATCATTTACCAAAGCCAAGAGGTTTTTAGAAGATTTGTCCATTAGATACAAATAATGCGCATTGTTCTCTGGGTTGCTCGAATTTTTCAATAATTGAATTAATCCTAAAATACCATTCAAAGGTGTCCTAATTTCATGGCTCATGTTAGAGAGAAATTCTGTTTTAGCCATTGATGCTCTTTCTGCTCTATTACGCTGCTTACTAAGTTTTTTATTGGTTATTTTTAATTTTTTATTTGCTCTGACAGCCCTTGTGGTTTCAAGTTTTGCTCTTAAATGAAAATAAATAAGTAAGCTCATTAAGGTAGATAGTGCCAACCCAAAAATAAGCATGTTGTTTATTGAAGAACTTTTGTCGTTTAAAAAATTGGCAGAGGCTGGCTTTACTTTTATGGACCAAAATTGACTATCTAAACTATCGATTTTCAATGTATTGCTATATACAAAATCATCATTGCCAGTTTCGGTTTGGGTTGGGTTTTGAGTATAGAAAACAGTCCCTTTATCATCACGGATTTCTACACTATAATCAGGCAGGTTTTCTGCAAATGCATCAAGGTTTTTCTTAAAATCCATTCCCGCAGTAATCGTTCCTCTAAATTTGTTCTGAAAGTAAACGGGAACGTCTACTAAAAAGGCGTGACCGCCCTGAGTCATCTTAAACCACGAGGTTACATTGGTAGATCCATCTAAGCTATGTCTAATCCACTCATCGCGTCTGTAGTCAATTTTAGAAATATCCAACCCGATAGCGGCTTGGTTTCCTAGGGTAGGGTTTATTTTGCGAATGATCATAAGATCATCTATCCACTCAATAAATTTAAAAGAAGGATTTTGCTGTAATATTAATTCCGCATCATGTTCCCAATAATCAAAATAAGCGCCATTTGTAATCTGAAGTCTATCCTTTAAATTTTCTAAACTCTGAATATCTCTTTTAACAATAGAAAGAAACTTTTGCGATAAGAGTTCTCCCGAATTGTGAACCCTATTTTGAAGCGCTGATTTTTGAGCACTAATAGACTGATCCCATAAAAATAGAACGAGTAGGTTAAGAAATATAAAAGAAAAAAGAGGAATTAGGGCTTCTCTTTTTCTCACTTTTGTAAACATTTGAGGCTTTAAAGCGCCGAATATAAAACATTTATATAAATTAACAAATAATTCTTAAGAGGTATGGTACTTTTTCTTTAATGCTCTCAACATCTCAGCAGTCATAGCATCCAAGTCAAAACTATGCTGCCAATTCCAATCTTGTCTTGCTACGCTATCATCAATAGAAGATGGCCAACTATCAGCAATGGCTTGTCTAAAATCGGGTTTATAGGTGATTTCAAAATCAGGCATTTGCGCTTTTATGCTTTCATATATTTCTTTTGGAGTAAACGAAATAGCTGAAAGGTTATAGGATGACCTAATGGTTAGATTTTCTCCTGGTGCTTCCATCAAATCTATTGTTGCCTTTATAGCGTCGTCCATAAACATCATTGGTAAACTTGTATCTTCTGAAAGAAAACATTCATATGTTCCTTTTTTGATAGCTTCATGGTAAATTTCTACGGCATAATCCGTTGTGCCACCACCAGGCATAGCTTTATGACTTATAATACCTGGATAGCGGATACTTCTAACATCAACACCGTATTTTTTATAATAATATTCGCACCAGCGCTCACCCACCTGTTTCGTTATACCATAAACCGTAGTTGGCTCACAGATGGTATGTTGAGGTGTGTCTTCTCTAGGAGTGGTAGGGCCAAAAACGGCAATGCTACTAGGCCAATAGACTCTTTTTATATTACCTCCCTTGGCTAAATTAAGGACATGGAAAAGGGAATTCATGTTGAGATCCCAAGCTTCCATAGGGTATTTTTCGCCTGTAGCACTTAATAAGGCAGCCATTAGATAAACGGTATCTATATTGTGGTTTTTACAGCAGTCTTTTATAGCGTTGAAGTTCTTGGCATCAATAATTTCAAAAGGACCTGAGTTAACCAAGTCTAACTTTCTGGTATTAATGTCGCTGGCTATAACATTCTCTGTACCATGTATTTCTCTTAACTTAGTTGTAAGCTCTGAGCCAATTTGTCCACAGGCACCAATTATTAATATTTTAGAAGGCATATAGTTTAATTAAAGTATCTTCAAAAATAGCAAGAATTTAGACGTCCAAAAATTAAAATTTTCAAAAAAAACAGCTTTAAAGTAAGAAGTTGTCAATCTTCATTTTAAGAATATACTATAAACCCAAAATAATAGTTTAAGTATATTTACAATCAAATTATAATAAGAAATGAGAATTGGTTTACTGCTCTTAAATATATTTAGCTTTCTATTAATGAGTTGCGGTGATGGAGAATCACAATCTCAAATCACAGACACAGAAACTGAGAACCAAAAAACTCCGATTACGGCAAAGGCTATTGAGAATTTTGATTATTCTGATTATGCCTTGAGTACCAATGGAGAGGAAGCTGTTGCTGATTGGGAAAAATATCAAGAATTGGCAATCCAAATCAGCTATCTTAAAAAAGCGGACTTATCTTTTTTTAATGGGGACAAAAAACTCTTAAAGAAGTTTATAGACGAATTTAAAGCACAGATTCCAGAAGATTTACAGACCAACCCAATTATTTCCAGAACGATAATTATTGAAACGACACTTTTAAGGTTAAACGAAAATCTAACACTAGACAATATAGATAGTGACTTAAAATTAGAAAGCGTTAAAGAGGTTGTCGTTGCTTTTTCTAACCTTAATTATCAAATCAATAAAAAATTATCACGCGATATTTACGAACAGATTAAAGCAGAATACTAGTATCTAACTATCTTAAAATTTTGTTAAGTTGTAACATTTGCTTAATTAATCGGTCTTACTACTAACCACGTTTAATTATAATTAACTAATAATCACATTATGGCACGAGCGTATTCAAAGTTTAATCATTTTACGTAATGATTAATAGCGAATTGCATTTGACCATAATTAATCAGTAAACACAAACACATGAAAACCAATCTAAGTCGCGTTCTAGCGATATCAGGTTTGGCTTTCTTTACTATTGTAGGATGTAAAGATGAAGCCAAGAAAGACTCTGCAATGGCAGAAGAAAAAATTCCAGGCATAATTTTGGAAAACATGGACACAACTGTAAGTCCAAACGATGATTTTTACACTTTCGTTAATGGTAAATGGATGGAAACCAATGCTATCCCAGACGACGAATCGCGTTGGGGAGGATTTGGAGTATTGCGTAAATCTACAAGAAAAGATGTATTGGATATTTTAAATACATCTAAAGAACTAGGAACCTATAAAGAAGGTTCAGACCAACAAAAAGCCTTGTTGATTTTTGAATCTGAGTTAGACACTCTTGCTCGTAACGAAACTGGCACTAAACCACTAGAGCCTCTATTAAATAAGATTGATGGCGTCAAAAACCTAAACGATATGCAAACGGTTCTTGCTTCAACACTTGGTGTTGCAGCACCATTCGCTGGTATTGGTTCAAACCCAGATCTTAATGACAGTAGTATGAATACTGCTTGGTTGTTTCCAGCAGGATTAGGTTTACAGCGTGATTATTATTTAGATCAAGACGATAAGACCAAAGAGATAAGAAGTCAGTATGTTGACCACATAGCAAGAATGTTGCAATACATTGATTATTCTGAAGCTGATGCTAAAAAAGCTGCAGAAAAAATCTTAGAGATGGAGACGCAATTGGCAGAACCACGTTTAGATAAAGTGGCGAGTAGAGATATACGAAATTTTAACAACCCAACGTCACTTGAAGATTTACAGACGATGGCACCAGCAATAAACTGGCAAAAGTTTATGGATGACATGGGTATTGAAAAGAAAGTAGATACGCTTTTAGTAATGCAGCCTAAGTATATTAAAGCGATGAATAGTTTTTTAAAGTCTACACCTATTGAAGATATTAAAACGCTTATGGACTGGAGTACTTTAAATGGTGCTGCTGGATTTTTAACCACTGAAATTGAAAAGGCGAATTGGGAATTTTATGGTAAAACACTTAATGGATCTAAAAAAATGCGTCCAGCGGATGAGCGTGCTCTTGGAACTGTAGATGGTAGTGTTGGTGAAGCAGTAGGTCAATTGTATGTACAGGCTAAATTTCCACCAGAAGCTAAAGAAAAAGCTGAGAAAATGATAGCTAACGTCATTACGGCTTTCCAAAATCGCATCACCAAGTTAGATTGGATGAGTGAGGAAACTAAAAAGAAAGCTATAGAAAAGCTAGATAAGTTTACTGTTAAGATAGCTTATCCAGATGAGTGGGAAGATTACTCTGACTTACAGGTGAAAGAAGGAAATTCTTATGCCGAGAATATGTTAGCAGTAGGCGCATGGTCACAGAAACAAAACATTGAAGATATCAATGAACCAGTTGACAAATCTAAATGGGGAATGCCACCGCAAATGGTTAACGCTTATTTTAACCCGCTAAATAATGAGATTGTTTTCCCAGCGGCTATTTTACAACCACCTTTTTATAACTATACAGCTGACGAAGCTGTGAATTATGGAGGAATCGGTGCAGTAATTGGTCATGAGATTTCTCATGCCTTTGATGATTCTGGCGCACGTTTTGATGGTGATGGTAATGTAAACAACTGGTGGACACCAGAAGATTTAGCTGAATTTGAAAAGCGAGGTAAAGCCTTAGCAGACCAATATTCTGCAATTGAAGTTTTAGATAGTGTTTATGTTAACGGCCCTTTTACTTTAGGAGAAAACATTGGTGATCTAGGTGGTTTATTGGGAGCTTATGATGGGTTACAATTGTACTTTGAAGAAAACGGAAGACCAGACGATATAGATGGCTTTACAGCAGAACAACGTTTCTTTATGTCTTGGGCAACGGTTTGGAGAACGTTGATTAGAGATGAAGCTTTAAGAACACAAATCAACACAGATCCTCACTCTCCAGGTCATATTAGAGCAACACAACCTTTAAAAAATATTGATGCATTTTACGAAGCGTTTAATATTAAAGAAGGAGATTCAATGTATTTAGCACCAGAAAAGCGTGTTAGAATATGGTAAGAAACCCAAAAGATTGAAAATAAAAAAAGCTGCCAATTGGCAGCTTTTTTTATTCACCGTGTTGCGATTGTTAGTTCTTTTTAGCAGCGGCAGCTTGTTGTGCTTGTTGTGCTTTTTGGCTTTCTAAAGCTTGACGACTCACTTTTGCCAAATTAAAATTAGGATCTATGGCCAAGGCATCGTTCATTAACTTTATAGCTGCATCTATATTCGCAGTTTTGTCTTCAGTAAATGTTTGTAGTCCCTTTAAACACAATAATGCAGCTTTCATAGAAGTTTCGTAAGGCTGTTGGGTTTCGTAGAAACCACGCTTCATATCATCTGTTACATTGGCTAAACCATATTCAATTTTAGATTTAGCGCCTGCTGAATCACCAGTTTGAATTTTCATATCAGCAATTTCGTATGCCAAGTAAACATTAGGATCGCGTTCAAACAAAATCTCGTAATGCTCTAAAGCTAATTTTGGCTGATTTAGATTTTTAAGCGCTAAAGCTTTAACTTCAACATTCATATCCGAATCCGTTGCGTTTTTTTCAATACCTATAGTGTTTAAGGCCTGCATATACTTACCTTCAGAAAGGTATAAGTATGCAAGGGTATCTTGTCTGGCAACTGATGGTTCTAAAAGATTAAGGTGTGTCATAGCATTAATAATACCTTGTACATCACCCTGTTTTTTCATTTGCTGGTAATACGCTTCGTAGTGTTC
Source organism: Winogradskyella ouciana (assembly GCF_965284585.1). Classification (NCBI taxonomy): domain Bacteria; kingdom Pseudomonadati; phylum Bacteroidota; class Flavobacteriia; order Flavobacteriales; family Flavobacteriaceae; genus Winogradskyella; species Winogradskyella ouciana. The sequence continues at coordinate 969,976 of NZ_OZ260095.1, read as the reverse complement.
CTTTAATTCTGCATTGGTCTGGGCAAAAGCACTAACTGAAAATAGTATCGCAATTGCTAATGTAATCTGTTTCATTGTCTTAAAATTTTGAGGGCTAAAACTATAAAATTTAATGTGAATAGCTCTTAAAAAACTATTAATTTCTATAGTGCCTGTTTAAAAGTGTAGTTCAAAAGCTGTACCAGGTTAGTACTATCTATTATTTTTCCTTTGCTTTTGGACTCCGAATCAAACTCAGGTAACTGTAAACTATGGTGTTTGCAATAGGCTGTATAGTATTCACTTTTCTTAGGATGATCTGGGTGAGCTGCATTAAAAACCATATTCCAATGGTTGTTTTTTAATATTTTGGCAATGATTTCTATGCAATCGTCTTTATGAATCAAATTGATTGGGGCATTAGGATTAGCAACATTTTTCTTTCCTGAAAGATATTCAGCTGGATGCCTTTCTTCATCAAACAAACCACCAAATCGTAATATAGTAGTATTGAAGTTTGAATTGTTTTGAAGCGTTTGCTCAACTTCTATAAGTTGCTTAGAACTATTTGAAGTTGCATTGGGCAAGGTATCACTATCTATTATAGGAAAATCCTCTTCATCTTTAAAAACTGAAGTTGAGCTCACATAAAGCACGTTTTTTATTTGTGCTGCCTCAATAGCTTTCACTAAATGCGTTATTTCGGCAACATGGTTTTTGGACGGATTTTTTCTTAAACCAGGTGGAATATTAATGATTATGGTCTCACTTTCCACTAAAAACTCTGAAGGATTCCCAGAAATTCCATTTTCACTTAACTGAATTAAATAACTATCGATTGAAGCTTTTTTTAGGTCTTCAATCTTATTTTGAGATGTTGTTGAGCCCTTTATTTTATAACCTTTACTAATTAATGATTTAGCTAAAGGAAGGCCAAGCCAGCCACAACCAATAATGCTAATTTGATTTTTCAAACGTCGATGAGTTAATAAAGGATAAAAGTACCTAAAATTTAGACCAAGAACTTATCATTTTGCCAAACAAGTAATTTTCACTAAATTTAAAATTAACTCTAAAATTCAAACGTTATGGGAATAAAAAGTTTTCAAGGTGCTCGTAAGCAACAACAGCAAAGCACTAGTCAGCCTGTTGCGCTAAAAGTAAAAGATTATATGACCACTAATCTCATAACATTTAAACCAGACCAGTCCGTACAACAAGTGGTAGAGTGTTTAATAAAATATAAAATCTCTGGTGGACCAGTAGTTAATGACAAAAATGAGTTAGTTGGTATTATTTCTGAAGGGGATTGTTTAAAACATCTGAGCGAAAGCCGATATTATAATATGCCTCTTGAGCAGGATAATGTAGAAAAACGTATGGTTGCCAATGTTGAAACCATTGATGGCAACATGGATGTTTTTGATGCTGCAAATAAGTTTCTAAATTCTAAACGAAGACGTTTCCCTATAGTTGAGAACGGTAAATTGGTAGGTCAGATAAGTCAAAAAGATATTTTAAAAGCAGCACTTCAACTGAAAGGAGAAAACTGGAACAGTAAAACCAAGGGTTAATCGTCTCGTTTTACCAAAGCATAATAGTCTCCTTCTAAAGGCAAGTAGCCTTGGTCGTAAACAAAATAGTAGATCGTACCTGCTTTTGTCGTATAAATACTTGTGAAATAATTAAAATCAAAACCACGCTCAACGAGTTTTGCCCTAGAACATTTAGTTTTTTTGTTCGGATTAAGGGCTTCCAAAATCCTATAATTTTTTCGAAGGCGATTATTGGTGTTTCTGATAAGATTTTTGGAATCTTTGTTAATGCGATTGTTATAAGCATTGCGACAACCATCACTGCAGAATTTTTTATCAACTCTGCCTATAATTCTATCGCCACATTCTGGACATTTTCTATGCATAATTATGTGTTTAAAATTGGGATGTACGCCACCCAAGGCCCTACTTCGTTTTTATATTGTTTTGCCATAACTCTACTTATTTGGGCAATATGACCCAAATCGTGCGTTACCCAACAGGCTAATAATTCACTAATAGAAACTTCACCCAATTCTGGATGCATACCTTTTTGTTGTAATTGTTCGCTCGATAAATTGAGTTGCTTTAAAACCTTGAGATTATCTTGTCTTAAATTCTCAAATTCATTTAGTAGTTGGCTGATGGTTTTTCCTTTGGAATTTTCAAATTGTGCAAACCGATCGAAGGCTTCAAAAGTTTTGTTTTCAGCATTGCTGAGTATGATTTTAAGGCGTGGTATCCAATCCGTTTTTTCACCATGAATTAAGTGTCCAACCACATCATATGGGTTCCAGGTATCGTTTCCTTCATTGGAGAAAAGCCAATCGTCAGAGAGATTGCCCAAATAGGATTTTAAGGTTTTTGGCGTTTGTTGTAAAACTTCTAATGCCTTTTCAATCGAATACTTCATACGTAATGACAAAATACAAAATATTCGTTTACAAACGTTTACAGAGATTTTAAAATCACAAGCGTATTGGTGTCATTAACGTTTTCAAAAACATCGACTTTATACACCTTAGTTTTAAGGTAATTGATGAGCTGATTTACACTTTCGTTTTTAGCATCTTTTACAGAGGCATTAAAGATGATATCACCTTTTGAAGATTTTAAATTGAGCGTATGGTCCCAAAACTCTTCAGATAAAAATTGATTGGGAACAGATAAATCTATAAAAATATCTACAATGATCAAATCGAACTGAGCTTTACTCTGCTTAACAAATTCAAACGCATCAGCACAGTAGATTTTGAGATTGTCATTTCCTGAAATACCAAATTCACTATTGGCAATATCTATAATTACAGGGTCTATTTCAACGGCTGTAATATGTTTATTGAATTCAAAATCTTTACGAAGCGTATCAATAACGCTTCCGCCTCCCATGCCTAACACTAAAATAGAGTTGACGTTCTGTAAGTTTATTTTTTCAATTCCAAATTTTAAAATGCGTTGTAGTGAACCATAACTATAGTTGGCATTTTGGGAGTTAAGGTGCTTTTTACCATTGTGCCAGGTGATTTCTAGAGTACCACTATAATCGGATTCTATGGTTTTTGTTACCGGCAAGATGTAGCTGAGTAGCTGTTTCATATTGCGATTAAAGATACAATTTCATAAATAGTACTGTCATTTGGTGTATTACCTTTTCCCTTGTCTAATTCGCTATAATGCTTGGTAAAGGTTTTGCCATTTTTATAGACACCAATTGACACGGAATTAAATCCCTTTTTGCTGAGTAGCGAATCTGCATTTCTATCCATGGATTGCTCTATGGATAGTTCTAATTCCGATCTTTTACCGTCTGATGTTTCTTTGCAAGCGAAAGCACTCGAAAGCATTAAAACTATAATCAATTTTTTCATGGTAAAAGGTTTTCTAAGGTTGTAACATCACTTTGTACCACTTGTTGTTATTACGTGTAAATAACTCACGATAGTGAAACCGGTTTTTATTAAACTCCATAAACTCTATCCGTTTTGGTACGATGTAAAAACCAGACCAATCTTTAGGTCTCTCAATTTCTGTATTGGTACATTCAGCTTTTCGTTGTTTAAACAAAGTCATAAGTTCAGTGATATCATCTATTTCAGCACCTTGGCTGCTTATTGCAATAACAATTTGTGATTCTTTGTTCCTGTCTTTAAAATAGTGGTCTGCAAGTTCGTCTTCAATTTGAAAAGCCTCTCCTTGTACCCTAATTTGTCTTTCAGTATCTGTCCACCAAATTATGAGAGAAGCTTTTGGGTTGGCTAGTAACTCCTTTCCTTTTTTAGAATTCATGGGACCAGTGACAACAAACTTTTCTTCTCTAACTTCTTTTAAAGAAACCATACGAGCATTAGGAAAACCATCTATACCAATAGAAGACAAACAACAAGCCGAAGGTATTCTAACCGTACTTTTTTGAGTTTCTTCGTTGTACCAATCTTTAAATTTTTCTAATGGGTTCATTTTATAAAGTTTGCGTCGAGTATTTGTAGGTTAACGGTCGTTGGCTATAACCAGCAATGAATTATACACATAGTTGTGTGTAGTTATTTTATTACGTTCAACGTTTCCATAATCAGTTCAGATTCAATTATTGCTTTCTGAATATTTGTTTTTTTAATCAGCTTTTTCCAAAATCGAAATTCAAAAGTCATTGCTGTTCCGAACAATTCATAAACTCCGTTGTTTTCAAAAGTATAATGCGACTTATAAGGATATTTTCCTTTGTATAAATCCTCCCGTTTTATTTTTGTAGAAATGAGTTTTAAGAATTTTTCAAAACCTTTTTCAAATTCCAATCCAGCATATTTATCAGAATAAGATTCAGTCACCATTCCAATTCCAACTCTTATTTCGTCAAACAAAAACCTGATTGAAATTTCAGAATCATTTTCATTCAGAGGTTCTATTAAAAACCAATCGTTTTCAATCCAAGTCGTTTTATTTCCTATATGCTCATTTAAGATTGATTCATATTGTTTAACTCTTGTTGCGAATATCTTTGAGTTCAAATGTTCGTTTTTTTTTAATTACACACAACGTGTTTGGCTATGGTTTCGTTGCGTGAAAATCCGCGAGGATTTTCCGCCGTAAACCGAAGATAGCAAATTTGCGAGGACTTTCCGAGAGGAAAGTTAGAAGCAATGAACCATAGTCGTTGTTGCATGTAGCTATTTTTTTATTTTCTCGTCTATCCAATTTATAATTCTTTTGGCAATTTGTTTTTGCATTCCTTTTGGTGTCTCATCAAGGATAAATTCAACTTCAAATCTCTCTCTTTCCAAATCTTTAAGGAATTCAGTCAAGTTTTCGTTATCCGAAACTTTGTATTCATCTATTAGGTCATTTATTGAGTCCAAAGCACTTTCTATATCCAAAAACATATCATCATCAATTTCCTCCAATTCATCATAATTATCGTGAAAGAAATCATAAATGGAATCAATTTCTTTCTGTATTTCTGAAAGTTTGATTTCGTTTGGAAAATCAAGCAAAGATTTAATTATTTCATTGTCAGTGAGATTTTGGAAACGACAAGAAACTTTTTTATCTGATTCCGAGAAGATATTTCTAAAATCCAATTTGATTAGAATTCCGCTATCGTCATTCCATTCAGGTTCAGATTCCGCAATATTTGTTGTCAAATCATCGTAGTGAAAGTCAATTTTTTCAAAACTTTTTTCTCCAAGTCCAAAGCGTCTCTTTCACTTAAATTTTCTTTTAAGACCAAAACTTTATGAGGTTCAGTTAGTTTTGAAACGTATTCAACCCATTTCTCATTTCGAGAAGTCTTTGCTGTTTTTCTGTGTCCTTTGCCTTTTCCAACGTAGAAAATTTCATTCGTTGTTGGATTTAGATGTATGTAGACGTAGTAGTCGTTCATAATTACAGGCAACGCGTATAAAAAACACTTTTTATAAAATTAAACAAAATATCAACAAAACCAACAACCATAGCGTTTTAGTCATTTTTAAACGACTACAAACATTTACAAACGAATTTAAACACGTAACTACCGACTAAAATTTGCCAACTGTATAATCTTTGCAGTGTCGAAACATAAGAACCTATCCATGGGTAGGCAAGTCTCGATAGTATTAACTGTTTAACATTAAAAATTTAGAAGACATGAACACATTAAGAAACAAAGTACAGTTGATTGGTAACTTAGGTAAGGATCCAGAAATCATCAATTTAGAGTCAGGAAAAACCTTGGCAAAATTTTCAATAGCGACTAACGAGAGCTATAAAAATTCGCAAGGCGAAAAGGTAACCGACACGCAATGGCACAATATCGTAGCTTGGGGTAAAACGGCACAGATTGTAGAGAAATTTGTAACCAAAGGTAAGGAGGTTGCCATTGAGGGTAAACTGACCACACGCTCTTGGGAAGATAAAGACGGTATGAAACGTTATATGACTGAAGTTGTTTGTAGCGAACTTTTAATGTTGGGGAAATAAAACCCAAGTAAAAAAGTTGAGATATAAAAAGAGCTGCCATTTGGCAGCTCTTTTCTATTTATATAAATAATAAAATTAGTTCTTAATTACTTTTTTAGTAATATTACTACCACTAAAGTCATTGGTAATTTTAACAAAGTATAGTGCATCACCTAACTTATCTAAATTAGAAAGCGTAAGGTTACCGTTTGTTGCAGTTAGCGTTTCGCTCATTACAACACGTCCGTTGATATCAAACAGATTTACAGTGTAGTCATCATTTGCACCATTAGATAATTTTATGGCAATAGATGATGTAAATGGATTTGGACTTATTTCAACAGTATCTACAGTAAATTCATCTACTGTAAGAGAACCACCACATATAGACCAGCCCATGTCTTCAAAAAGGCCTAAAGAAATTGGTCCTGGATTATGGTTTGCAACACCAGAGCCTATTTGAGGAGTCATCAATGAATTTACATTTCCATTAGGAAACGTTGACTCATCCCAATGGCTATAACTAGAACCTTGATCCCATGGGCTAGGTGCAAACATCCTTGGTATTACACCTCCGTTTTGACCTACCGATGTTGGCGAGTTGTTAAAGAGGTTACTACCTGTTAACTGTAAATGCATATCATTAGAAGGGTCAGTAAAAAGACCAGAATCTAAAAGGGATTGACCCATACCGTTTTCAACATTAAGATCGTAAACAGTCGGAATCATGTTGCTTGGCTCTCTCAATCTTCCAGTAGACCCATCTGTCGTGGCAAAGCTTATAAAGCCTAAACCATGACCTAACTCATGTAATACTACCGTGACAAAATCAAATTGACTTCCTGGAGGCATGGCATCTGTACCGTAATACCAGTTAAAAGAACTACTAAAAGTAGCATTTATGTCTATAGATCCAAAACCACTTGAGTCTTGATCTTCAATTTTTTCCCATAATGCAACAGGATAAAAGACATTTGGGGTAGCGTCTGGATGATTAGATGTTAAAACTGTAGTTGGACCAGCTTGGCCTAAGACTCCTGGGCCAAGAGGCTCAAAACTTGCATTTATTCTAATGGGTTGAGAGGATTCTATGGAATTAGCCCAAATATCTACAGCAAATTGAAAGGCTGCCATAGCTTGCGCTCCTTCAGGGCCAGTAAAACCCGTATAATTAACAATAAAGTTTGTACATGCTGTACCACTTGCCATTCTATTTAAAACTTCTGGTGACGTGTGTGTAGAGCTAGGTCCTTCATAATCTTTGGCATAAAGTACACATGCAGGTGTAGTAACATTTTTTACTTTAGGTACAAATTCGGTTTCATCTTGTGCAAAAGCACCTATTGTAAAGCACAATGCACCAACAATAGTAAGTGGCTTTATAAAATTTTTCATTTTAAATGTAATTTTGTTCATAGACTTATTTTTTTCAGCTTAAAAATAATACAATTTTAGATAAAAATAAGGTATAGCTATGAATTTTGGTCAAAACCACCACTATGTTAGACGACCAAAAGTTAGTGACTGAAAAGAAAGAAAGGTTATGCGGGAATAATAATTAAGCCACTTTTTTTAGCAGATCAAAACAAGGACATTTTTTACAGCGTTTACTTTCTGCTTTCTTATACTTCTTACAGCACTTCGATTTTACTTTGCCCAAGGCTTCAAAACCAGAAGTTTCAAGAACTTTTATGCGTTCTTTTTTAAGCTTTTTGTTTTTCTTTTTTTTGCCCATCTTTAGTTCCCTCGAAAGAGGGAATCTTTAAAATTCGGCCACAAAAATAGCTATTTTTATTTATTCTAAATAAGGTTTAACATTTAAACTCCGCCAGGAGTGTCAGCTGCAGAACTTATTGTTAGTTGTTGAATATCGCGATCAAATAAGTAAAGTCCACCTTTATCATTACCAATCATATTGACTTTGTCTAATATGGTTCTTGCCATAGCTTCTTCCTCTATTTGCTCAGCGACGTACCATTGTAAAAAGTTGTGTGTGGCATAGTCTTTTTCCTGTAAAGAGATATGAACCAATTCGTTGATACTTTCAGACACAAAAACTTCGTGCTCTAACAACTTTTCAAACATTTCCTTAAAAGACGTAAACGTAACATTTGGCGCATTAAGCTCGGATATTTGCGCATGTCCTCCACGCTCGTTTATAAACTTCACCAATTTTAACATGTGCTCACGTTCTTCATCAGACTGATCGTACATAAAGTTAGAAATACCTTCCAGACCTTTTACTTCAGCCCAAACAGCCATGGCTAAATACACTTGGGATGATTCGGCTTCTATTCTTATCTGTTTGTTTAATGCAGCTTCTATTGATTTTGATAACATAACTTCTCGGTTTTACACAAAGATAAGCAGTTATAAATAGTATTAAAAGCTTTAAGTGTTAAGTAATTAGAATAAGCGAATTGATAATATTTATGCCTAAGAAATTTGGAATTAAGGTACGGTTTATGTCATATTTGCAATACTAATGAGAAAAACAATAGTACATAGAGCACCAAAATCACTGATGTATCAGTGGGATTATCGTGGAAATAGCATTGAATTCTTTCAACGACAAGGACGTTATGTATCTATTTTTAATCATTGATTATATATGATTTAAACACAAAAACTATAAATAGATAACAAGCGTCCAAGAAATTGGACGCTTTTTTTGTCCGTAATGGGCACTTATTTATGAAATACGAATAGAGGAAAATCGAAAAACCATTAAAAATGATCATCAAATATTTAAAAACAACTTTAAGGCGAAAAAAAATTACAAAAATTTGAAACTAGACTTTAAAAAATAAAATAACACGTATTGAAGACTAAGCAATTGGGAGACAAACGCTTGCCAAAAACCTTCGACCATCTGCATAAAGCGGACAGGAATTCTTTTGCCTTAGATCAACCTAACTAATTGATAATCAATAAATTAAATTGAATTTTTATTTGGAAGTTTCAAAAATTCCATTTTATATTTGCACCAGTGCTGAGCGTAGTCGAAGCATCGCAGAATTAAACAATTCGCAATAACACAAATAATAATATTAATGCTGAATTCATTTCAGTAAAACAAAGAAGCCATGCTAAAACATAGAGTAGCATTTCAAAATTTAAGTTATGACCTCGAGTCATTTACAAGGCTTCGGTATTTTCTGCCTGCCTGTCGGCAGACTGGTAGATAATTTATTTCCCAGAGAAGAATCCGAAGCAAATAAACTGTTTCGGATTTTTTATTTCAAAAAATTTAAGAATACATCTATCTGAGCAGTTTTAAGAGCAGTACATAACGCGCTGCATTTAAAACAGTAACAAACTATTGAATAAAAGTATCATGGAAAATAATTTGCATAACATCCACTTGTTTAGAGCTATTGAAGCCTACCCTTGGGAATTAGGGAAAGCGGTTGAAGCCTTAAATTATGCTTTGTCTTACGACCCAGAAAATGTAAAAGCTTTGCATTTAATGGCTAAAGTACACTATGAGCAATTGGGTGATAACGAAACCGCAAAACGCTATTTTGAAAAAGCTCTGGCTAGCAATTATGAAACGCCAGATATATACCCAGATTATATAAGGCTGTTGATTAATAATGAGGATTTTAATGAAGCCCAAAAGTTAATTGACTTCGCTAAAACTATAAAAGGAGTTGGTAAGGCTGGTATTGCTTTGGCACAAGGACAACTATACGAAAGTATCGCTAAGTATGAAGATGCTGAAAAGGTTCTTAAAGAAGCAAAGCAATTAGCATTGAACGATGATTTTATCAGTTTTGTTGATACTGTTTTATCTCGAGTAAAAAAGAAGAGAAAAGTACAGGCAAACGAAAATAGAATCATAGAAAATCAGGCTAAAAAAGAAGCTGAAGCAGAAACTAAAAATAGCTGGTTTCAGAATAGGCTGAATAATTTATTGTAATTAAAAAAAGTAATTTAGTAGAAGTCTTTTTGGAATCAGGCTTCATTGTAGCGCTCTGCCAGATGTAGAAGCTGGCAGAGCTTAATAAAATTAGAAAACATGAAAACAAAAATAACAGGGCACGATTTAATTGCCTTAGGATACAAGCAAGGGAAATGGATGAAAGAAGCCATTGCACATATCAATGAAAATAAATTACAAGGAGAGGCAATGACTACTAAGTATTTAGAGCAGTTTAAAATGCCAGATCCAATAGCATTACACAGAAATCCGATTGAATTTTCAATAAATATTAAAGCAGAAAATGAAATGGAAGAGGACAATGTCTCTAAAGTCATTAACTCAATGCAAACCTTGATGAAAACACCAACATTGGTTGATGGCGCTATTATGCCAGATGCTTGTCCTGCTGGTCCTGACGGAACAATTCCAGTAGGAGGTGTTGCTGTGGCTAAAAACGCCATTCATCCAGGAATGCATAGCGCAGACATCTGTTGCTCAGTCATGTTAACCGATTTCGGTAAAACAGACCCTAAAGCCATTTTAGATGCAGCACATGCCAATACACATTTTGGTCCTGGCGGAAGAGATAGAAATTCTCAATTTAGATTCCCAAAGGAATTGTTAGAGGCTTTTGAAGATAACGTGTTGTTGAATGACAAAGAAATGATCAAAATTGCACGTTCTCATTTAGGAACTCAAGGTGATGGTAACCATTTTTTATTTATTGGAACCTCTAAAAATACAGGAAACACTATGATGGTAACACATCATGGTTCTAGAGGTCCTGGTGCAAAATTGTACAATAAAGGAATGAAAATTGCCGAACGTTTTAGACGTGATTTATCACCTGAAACTAAAAAGCAAAATGCTTGGATTCCTTTTGATACTGAAGAAGGTAAAAATTATTGGGATGCATTGCAGACTATCAGAGATTGGACAAAAACCAACCATGAAGTATTGCACAATTCAGTTGCTGAAACCTTAGGAATTGATATTGAAAACCGATACTGGAATGAGCATAACTTTGTGTTTAAAGATGGTGATTTGTTTTACCATGCTAAAGGTGCAACTCCTTTGGATGCTAAGTTTATGCCTGATATTACAGGACCTCGATTGATTCCTTTGAATATGTCTGAGCCTGTTTTAATTGTTGAGGGATCTACCACAAAAACCAATTTAGGTTTTGCACCACATGGTGCTGGAAGAAATGTGAGTAGAACACAACATAGAAAAAGTAAAACAGGGAGTGTTATGCAAATCTTCAAAGAGGAAACACGTGGATTGGATGTACGATTCTTTTCTAAGGAAATTGATATTACCGAGTTACCTAGTGCTTATAAAAATGCGAAAGCAGTAAGAGCACAAATGGACGAATTTGGCTTAGGCAATGTCATTGACGAAGTAATGCCTTACGGTTGCATTATGGCAGGTGATTGGCAGAAAAATGCACCTTGGAAATTGAGAAGAGAGAAAAGGAAGCGTGATAGACGTTAATAAAAAAAGCGCAAGTGATTCACTTGCGCTTTTGATTTTAGAATAAGATTCTACTGTTTTATAAATCGTTTTATATTCTGACCATTTTCAGAAGATACTTTAATAAGATATAAGCCTGTTTCCCATTCAGAGACATCAATTTGCGCTTCAATATTAGATGAAATCGACTGAGCATAGACTTGTTTCCCCAATATATCATATACTTGTAAAGTTCCTTCTGCAACTACTGATTTAAATTCTACATTTAAGATAGTAGATGAAGGATTAGGAAATAACCTTAAACTACTACTTTCTTCAAAATCGTCAATCCCGAGAGTACTCCAGTTCGCAACACCGTTTTGTGTGCCATCACCATTATACTGAAAAGGTGGTGATACAGTAATAAAAGTATCAGCGACCCATAGACCAGCAGCAACAGCAACAGATTCTCTGCTTGGTGAAGCTCCGGTTCCCCATTGTAAAAAATCTAACATATTTGCACTAGAACCAAATCCAGAACTACTATACAACGCAAACTCTCCACTTGAAACAGGGAAATTTATTGAGCTTGCAACATCTAATTCTGCTCCCGGAGCTAATGTTGTAACAGTAGTCATACTGCTTAGCTGTGCGTATTGAGGGCGTACACAAAACCAATATCCTGAAATTGTTGCTGTTACATCTCCAAAATTCTTTAGTGTTATGGAGTTTGTATTAGGGTCAGCTTTCAAAATTCTAACATTTTCTTGAGCGAATAATGTTGTTGTAGAAAGTGTTGTAGATATGATTGCCATCAACAACACCTTTAGTAAGTAATTTTTTTTCATAATCAATTTTTATTTTAGGATTCTATTATTCTATATATCCAGTGATCAATACGTTAGAATTGAGTAAAAGATATAATAAATTCCTCTGATTGTGCTTATTTCTGTAGAAGAATTTAATCCTTTAAAAACATTGTTGTTTTTTTAAAAGAAGATTTCTTGAGCCAATCGGTAGGTATTGGCATGCGCATCAACAATAACTTTAATATCAGATGAATAACCACCTCCCATACTACACATCACTGGTATTTGGTTGTTCTTGCACGTTTGTAGAACAAAACGATCACGTTCTTTACAACCTTCTACGGACATACTAAGCTTACCTAATTTATCTGATGAAATGACATCTACTCCACTGAGGTAGTAAATAAAATCGGGTTGTTGCTGGTCTATGAGCTTTGGTAAAGTTTCTTTTAATAGTTTGAGGTATGTATTATCATTAGCGTCATTTTCTAAAGCAATATCCAAATCACTTACTTCCTTTTTAAAAGGATAGTTACTTTTTCCATGCATAGAAAAAGTAAATACGGACTCATCATTTTGAAAGATCTGTGCAGTGCCATTACCTTGATGAACGTCTAAATCTACAATGAGAATTTTTTTAGCCAATCCCATCTTTTGTAGATAGCGTGCTCCAATCGCTTGGTCATTTAGTAAACAAAACGCTTCTCCACGATTAGTGTAAGCATGGTGTGTGCCTCCTGCAATATTCATTGCAATTCCGTGTTTTAATGCATATTCGCTTGCTTTAATTGTGCCGTCTGCAATGATAACTTCGCGCTCTACCAAAACCTCACTTAGTGGAAAACCTATTTTTCTTGCAGCGCGTTGATCTAAAGTAATGTTTACCAAATCATAATAATATTCGGGTTCATGTACTGCTAAAATATATTTGTCATTAGGTTTTGTAGGTTCAAAAAAATTACTGCCACTACAAGTGCCTTCGTGTAGCAATTGTTGTGGCAATAATTCATATTTCTCCATCGGAAAACGGTGTCCTTTTGGGAGAGGATGTTTATAAATGGGGTGGAACGCTATTTTTAGCATACACAATTAGATAATTTTTCATCTAATTTAATGATATAGATTTTTCTTCAAAAATAAACGAACCGTCGTTTGCTATTCCCTCTATAAATAATGTAATAGGAACTTCTGGCTGAGCTATTTTTAATGTAACATTTCCATTGGCATCTGTTGCAAGCTCAGGCTTCCAATCTATAGTACCATAACCTTTAAAGAAATCATCGTTGTAATATTTATAATTAGGCACATAGAATTTCTTCTTTGTACTGAATGCCAGTGGCAATTCATAATCTTGTGTAGTCTTTACATTGTTACTAGGTCTATTTTTAAAATCTGTATAAATTTTAACAATTCCGCCAGAACTATTCGATGTTCTACTAATATCACGTCTATCAACTTCGACGAAATCCACATAGAGCAACGGCAGATTATCAATTATAGATCTGTCTAGCACACGCATATCGTCCAAGAATATTACAGGTACACCGCCAGAAAACGTGGTTACGGTAGTGGTTCCATTTACGGTTCTTTTTGTCAAACCTGCCCTGAATACAAGGAAGTCGGCAATTGATTGAAACTGAATGACGTCATCCTCATCTACAACATGCACCCTGCCATTGCGTCCTTGACTTAATTCTCGGGTTCTTAATTCTTTTCTTCCTGCTTTGGTTTTTACAAGAACTTCATCTAATTGTTGTGTTTCGTTTAAGTTTAAAAATGAAATATTTGTATTTGTCAATCCTGCATATGTTTCATAGTCCCACTTAGGTTTTATAATCCCAGCATTAGTTTGAAATGATGGAATTTTGCTAGGAAACGATTGCAGATAGAGCTTCGCAGGTTCTAATTCGTTATTTTTATTGACCTTAGATAAATAAAGCTTATCATCTTCGTTTAAGAAAACATTTTCTACTGTAAAAGCTTTGCTTATATCATTATCAACCTCATAAAATTGTGGATCTTGATTGGATACAGCATGCACCAAATAGGTTTCCTCTTTGTCTCTTGACTGAGCATTAATATTGGCTCTTAAAGTTATACCTTGCTCAAACGTATGAGTAAGACCAGGATTAGGCGCAAAAATTGTATTCCAATCGTAGCTGCTCCAACCTTGCGTGATCAATAAATTATCTAGCGCTACTTTCTTTTCTTCAGTGATATCTGAAAAATAATACTTAGCATTTTCAACTACACCATTTACATAGGGTTGAAGATAGGTATAAGATAAAATATTGTGATGTCTGTAATAAGATGATGTTTCTTGTGGCAAAACAGAAACGCTCATATTATTTATAAGCGAAGGGTTAACTTGCTTAAAGTTGAGTTTCATTGTTATAGAATCATTAGCCTTAACAGCCGAGAGCTCGTTAGAAGCAATAATATCTATGCCATTATAGTTAAAAAATAAGCGTTCTATAATTGGTTCATTATTTTCATTGAATAGTGTAAGAACATTTACGCCAGCCGCAATATTATCTAGCTCAAAAGCTTTCATAATAGTTAGATCTTCATTAAATACAATTTCAGTAACATCGATATTATCTCCATTATGAATTGTCATTTGATATGGCTTTCCTTTAACCAAATCTAAACTTTCCTTGTTGGTCATAAGTGCCACAATAGCTTTATTTCTATGCTTAACAAGAGAGAGCGTTACACCAAGAGGTTCAACTTGCTCGTTAAAATCAAAACTATAATCTTTGTTTAAGTATTTGATATTTATCTTATAGGATTTACCTATTTCGGCTAAAAGCGGAAACTTTCCGATACCCAATTCATTCACGGCAAATTCAGTTATCAGGTTGTTGTCTTGGTCAACAACTTCACCTTTTACGGATTGTACACCATAACCTTTATAGTCTTTTAAAACCACACCAACATTATTAACAACACCATTTAGCAAATGTCCACCTTCTGGTAAGAACTGAGCATCAATAGAATTTTTAACCGACTCAGTTATAATGGTTTTTTCTGTTTTAGGGTCTATAACTTTAACAGACTCTACAAAATAGTTTTGCTCGTTAAAGTTTTTCATCCAGTTTGTGTAAGCCTTAAAAGTGTAATAGCCAGAGCTAAAGCTTGAATCAATTTTAATGATGTTAGCCGCAACACCATTTTCTACTTTGAGAAGTTTTTGTTTTAAGACGTTGTTATTTTCATCTTCAATACTTACATAAAGATTTGTAGTAACCTTAGATGGTTTTTTATCTTTTTTGTCGAGGACATAAGCAGTGAATCCAATAGCTTCTCCCTTAATATAAGCAGACTTATTTAGATGCACATATACAACTTCTCTTGCATCCGAGGTATAATCTTGGTACTGGGTTACAATTTCTTTAGCCTTGTCTTGGGCATTTAAAGATAAACTGCTGAGAAAAATTAATAGAATAAATAGTTTTGAAATACGAAATCGAGTAGAGTTTTTCATAACGCGATGGTTTTAGAGATTAATAATTTATAGCTTGTAAGAAACCTCTCAATTTTAATGCCAAACTTTAATAATATTTAAGTAAAACCTAAATTTACTTGAAGAATTATTAAAAAACCTGCTAAATTTTAAACATTTAGCAGGTTGAAGCAGAGGTTGTAAGGTGTTAATTAAGAGAAATGGCTTTCTCTTCAAAAACAAACGAACCGTCATTTGCTATTCCTTCTATAAATAATTTTATGTTCCCTCTCGGTTTCACTATTTTAAAACTAGCTATACCCTTTTCATCAATTTTTACTTTTGGTTCCCAACCAATAACACCATAACCTTTATAAAAATCGCTAAAGTATGATTGGTATTTAGGGACATAGAATTTTTTCTCTGCGCTAAACGATAGTGGTAACTTAAAATCTTGTACGGTATCTTGGTTGTTGGTACTTTTAGAGCCTTTTGTGCTAGAGTAAATTTTAATTACACCTCTTGCACCTCTGGCTCCCTCACCAATCCCTTGCCTGTTAATTTCAATATAACCGACGTTGGTCAGTGAATATTGATAAAATATTTGTGTATCGGCAATATACATTCCGTCTAAGAAAAACTCAGGACCCACACGTGAGCCATTAGGAGTTCTATCTGCAAAATACATTCGGTCTTCTACCGCAAATTCACCTTGATTATCAATAACATTAAAACCTTTTGAAACTAGAAACTGGCCAAGCGTGTTAAACAATAGCCTATCTTCTTCTTCTATAACGGAAATCTTACCAAATTTATGCTTTCCAAATTCGCGCATTTTTGTACGCTTTCTATCCAATTCACTTTGCACTACAACCTCATTAAGTGCTTGGACTTCATCAAAATTAAATTCTTTGAATACATTGGGCTTTATATTGGCCTCTATTTTATAATCGTGTTTAGGGTTTAATGTTCTAGAATCCGTAGTTAATCGCGGGATTGCGCTTGGAAAACTCTGAAAATATAATGAAGCTGGTAATAAACCGTTAACCTTTGTCATCTTGGAGACATAAATCTTATCAGAGCCAACAGGGAAAAGGTTGTCTATTAAAAAACTATTTTCACCTTCAGAAAGCGAAAAAATTCTTGGTTCCTCATCAGCAACGGCATGCATTAAAAATGAGTTGTCGTCATTATCACTTATGTCGCTAGCGAGATTTGCCTTTAATCTTATGCCTTGCTCAAAAGTATGTGTTTGGTTTGGAGCGTTCTGAAAAATGGTGTTCCAGTCATAACTACTCCAACCTTGGGTAAGTAATAAGTTATCTAATTCGTATTGCTTTTTGGCATCCACATCTGTAAAATAGTACTTTGCTTGCTCTATATAACCTCTTAAATAAGGTTGTAGATACGTGTAAGACACAATATTGTTGTGCCTATTATAAGATTTTGTCTCTTCTGGCAAAACAGATACACTCAAGGAGTTTATAGTTTCTGAATTAATACCCTTAAAGCCTAAGTTCACTGTAACTGTATCTCTTTTTCTAGACGCAGAAAGATCATTGGTCTTTAACACATCTATACCATTATGATTAAAGAATAAACGCTCGGCAATTGGCTTGTCTTCTCCATTAAATAGTGTTAGGATATTTACACCTGTTGCTGTATTAATGTAATCAATGGCTTTGGTAACAACGGTTTCATCAGTAAAATAGATATCCATGATGTCGTAGTTATCACCATTATGAGCCATTAGGGTATATCGGTTGCCTTTTATGCTTTCTAAAGTTTCATCATTGGTAATTAATGAGACAAACACTTTAGATTTTAGGCTTTTTAAGGACATAATAATACCTCTTGGTTCAACATTCTGATCAAGGTTGACCGTAAAATCTTTGTTGGCGCTCGTAATATTAACCTTATAGGTTTCATTTGTACTTGGTAACAATTGAAATTTACCAATACCAAACTTATTGGTTTCGAATGTTGATAATATTTGATTGTCACTATCTACAACTTCACCTTTAGCATTGGGAATTCCAAAACCAAGATTGTCCTTTATAACAACTCCTACATTATTAATAACACCACTAAGTAAATGTCCACTTTCTGGTAAAAACTGAGCATCAACCGTATTTTCTATGCGTTCTTCCTCTATATATTCCTCAGTTTCTGGATTAATGATTCTTACAGATTCTACATAGTGATTTTGCTCGTTAAAATTCAGCATCCAATTGGTATATGCTTTTACATTATAATAACCAGAAGAAAAAAGGGAATCAACCTCAAACGAATTAGAAGCTACTCCATCATCTACGCGTATAAGCTTTTGTTTGATTACATTTTTATTTTCATCCTCAATACTCACATACAGATTAGTGGTAAGTAGTGATGGCTTTTTATCTTTTTTATCCATCACATATGCTGTAAAACCTATGGACTCACCTTTAATGTAAGTGGATTTGTTAAGGTGCATATAAACGACTTCACGAGCTGCTTCAGTATAGTCTTCATAAGCCTCCAAAACTTCTGAATCTTCTTGTGCACTAATTGATAGACCAAAACATAAGAGAAGTAAAAAAATAGTTTGAGATAGAGGAAGTGAGTTAATTGCTTTCATAACAGTTGATTTTTAATATAAATTTATCAAAAACCACGTCAACAAGAAACAATTTTAACGCGAGTTTAGTAAAGAATAGTAAAGTTTTACATTATTCTCCATAAAAATTCAAACCAGTATAATCAGATATTAAAAGACTAGCTAATCTTCAACCCATTTGAAACCCCTTCAATACTAGGATTAACAAAAACCAGACTACCGTTTTCATCTTCCGTCATTAAAATCATACCTTGACTCTCAACACCTCGAAGCGCTCTTGGAGCCAAATTCACCAAAACAGTAACACGTTTACCAATCACCTCTTCTGGTGAAAAACTTTCTGCAATACCAGAAACTATGGTACGTGTATCTATGCCAGTATCTACTTTTAAAACTAAAAGTTTTTTTGTTTTGGGCATTTTCTCAGCTTCTAAAATAGTACCAACACGTAAATCTAGTTTAGAAAAATCATCAAAGGTAATTTCATCTTTTTGAGGTTCTACCGTTTTGTTGGCCGCTTCGTTTGCTTTTCTATTAGCCTCTAACTTATCGAGTTGTTTCTGTATTTCAGAATCTTCAATTTTTGAAAAAAGTAACTCTGGTTTTCCTGTTTTTATGGTATGTTCAGCAGGAAGTAAGATATCTTTTGTTGGAACGTTGTCCCAAGTAGGCTCTTCGTCAAGTTTAGAATGACAAAGAATTGACTTTAATTTTGTTGAGGTAAACGGTAAAAACGGCTCGCATAAAACTGCTAAGGCAGAGGCAATCTGTAGAGCCACAAACATTACTGTTTTTGTACGCGCTTCATCAGTTTTTATAGTTTTCCATGGCTCTTCATCTGCTAAGTATTTGTTACCAAGTCGTGCCAAGTTCATTAGCTCTTGACTCCCTTCTCTAAAACGGTAACGCTCTATTGAACTAGCAATTACTGCTGGATAGGCCTTTACAGCTGCTAAAGTTTCTTCGTCAATTTCAGAATATTCAGAAGATGTAGGAATAACTCCGTCGTAATACTTGTTAGTTAAAACCACTACACGATTAATGAAATTACCGAAAATAGCAACCAGCTCATTATTGTTTCTGGCCTGAAAATCCTTCCAAGTAAAATCGTTATCCTTAGTTTCTGGTGCATTTGCAGTTAGAGCATATCGCAATACATCTTGTTGATTAGGAAAATCCTCTAAATAATCTGGTAACCAAACCGCCCAGTTTTTTGAGGTTGAAAGCTTATTACCTTCGAGATTCAAAAATTCATTGGCAGGCACATTTTCTGGTAGTATGTAAGATCCTTCAGCTTTAAGCATTGATGGAAAAATAATACAGTGAAAAACAATATTATCCTTACCAATAAAGTGTACTAAAGTTGTGTCCTCATTCTTCCAGTAATCTTCCCAGTTTTTTCCTTCGCGTTCTGCCCATTCTTTGGTTGCGGATATGTAACCAATAGGTGCATCAAACCAAACGTAAAGGACTTTACCTTCACCACCTTCAACAGGTACGGGAATTCCCCAATCTAAATCTCTCGTTACCGCTCTTGGACGCAAACCATCATCAACCCAAGATTTAACCTGGCCATAGACATTTGGTTTCCAATCTTTTTTATGACCTTTTAGAATCCACTCTTTTAAAAAGTCTTCGTGCTTGTTTAGTGGTAGAAACCAATGTTTGGTTTCTTTTAAAGTAGGTTTATTTCCTGTTATGGCTGATTTTGGATTTATTAAATCCGTAGCATTAAGGCTAGTACCACAGTTTTCGCACTGATCGCCATAAGCTTCTTCATTACCGCATTTAGGGCAAGTACCTGTCACAAAACGATCTGCTAGAAACTGATTGGCTTCGGCATCGTAAAGCTGCTCTGATACCTCTTCTACAAACTCGTTTTTATCATATAGAGTTTTAAAGAACTCAGACGCTGTTTTGTGATGGATTTTAGCTGAAGTACGTGAATAATTATCGAACGTAATTCCAAATTCCTCAAATGAGGATTTAATAATCTTATGATATTTATCTACGATATCCTGAGGCGAAACACCTTCTTTTTTGGCTTTTATAGTAATCGGAACTCCATGCTCATCGCTTCCGCAAATAAAAGCCACATCATTGCCTGTTAGCCTTAAATATCTAGCATATATATCTGCTGGTACATAAACACCTGCTAAATGACCAATATGTATTGGGCCGTTAGTGTATGGTAATGCAGCAGTTATGGTATATCTTTTAGACATAAAGGATGGTTTTTTTCAAGCTACAAAAGTACACATTATAAAGTCGAATTAGAAAAAAAATGTACATTTACAAAAAGCAGTTTTTATGATTTTGAGACGCACTATTTTACTCCTCTGTATGGCCATTATATTAGGAATGGGCAATTATGCCTTTGCTCAAAATGATAATGATAAATCTTCTGACATGATAACCGAATTGATTAGACCTCCATACTTAAAAGCAGGTGACACCGTAGCTATTGTTGCTCCATCAGGAATTTTAAAAAACCGAGAGCGCGAAGTACAACAAGCCGTTGATTTATTAAAAAGTTGGGGTTTACATAGTGTAGTAGGAAAACATGTCTTTAGCAAAGCAGATCATTTTGCCGGCACTGACGATGAACGTTGTGAAGATTTACAACGCGCCATGGACGACCCTAAAATCAGTGCCATTTGGTGTGCAAGAGGTGGTTATGGAACCGTGCGTATTTTAGATAAATTAAATTATTCCAAGTTTAAGAAAAACCCTAAATGGGTGATTGGGTACAGTGATATTACAGCATTGCACAATCAATTACATAATGAGGGATATGAGTCGCTCCATGCGCTTATGTGCGTTAGTCTGACTAAGGATTTAGAGGATGTAAAGAGCTCAATAGAAACATTTAAATCTGCTTTGTTTGGCAATCCTACCAATTACATATTAGAGGGTTCAGAATACAATAGGAACGGTGAAGCCTCAGGTCAGCTAGTCGGCGGAAACCTTACCATATTACATACTATGTTGGGTTCTAAGGAAAGTATTGATACATCAGGGAAAATTTTATTTATTGAAGAAATTGGTGAATACAAATATCATATAGACCGCATGTTACAGAGCATGAAACGTGCTGGCTATTTTGATAACCTAAAGGGATTAGTGGTAGGTGATATGTCTAAGCTAAGAAAAAACACCACGCTATGGGGAACTTCAGTAGAACAACTTGTCTTAGATGCCTTAAAGGAATATGATTTCCCAATTGCATTTAATATGCCTGCAGGACATGAAAAAGATAATCGCGCTTTGGTTTTAGGAAGAACAGTTGAGTTGAAGGTAGATAAAAAGGAAAGCACTTTAACTTTTGAATAAATTTCTTAGCCTTATTGAAAAACTTCACAATCATTCAAATATAAATACTTGGCACAGCATTACGAACTTGGCAAAAAAGGAGAGCAACTAGCCGTAAATTATCTAGCTAATAACAACTATGAAATTGTTGAGCGTAACTACAGGTTTGACAAAGCTGAAGTAGATATTATTGCTCAAAAAGGTGATATCCTAGCCATAATTGAGGTGAAAACACGTTCTACTATAGATTTTGGAAATCCGCAAGACTTTGTAAAACCTAAGCAAATTAAAAACTTGGTGAAAGCGGTACATGAATACGTCACCGAAAACGACTTAGATGTAGAAGTCCGTTTTGATATTATTGCAATTGTAAAAGAAAAGAAGGGGTTTAAAATAGAACATTTAGAAAATGCATTCTATCATTTTTAGAGGTAAATGTTAGTGACTACAATAAAGAGGCTATAAAAAAGAACATTTACAACCTTGTCTTTAGTTCTTAATTTCAAAAATCTTTTAAACTCTTTCTTTAATACATTAAAAGATAATAGAATACCTGTAAAAACTACTCCTAATCCAATAAACCAATATAATGATTCTGGATAGGGTAAGGTTGCACTAGTAACAAAAAAAAGTATCAGTAAACTTCCTGTAATTAAAAGGCGTTTTTCATTTACATCATCTAAATTATTTCTCAGTACTATGGTTCTGATTTTTGAAACAATCAGAGCAATAATAGCTGTCAAAAATACTATGGTAAACGTCATTTCTTTTTCAAATTTATTTTAATTAAAAATAATTATTCTTTTAAAGAATAATAAAAATTGAGAGGGTTAACTACTAAATTATTTATAAAAATTCATTTCGTCTATATAATGCCACACATTATCGGATAACATGGGACGAACATTTCTTCCCGCTTTTATTTCTTGTCGTATAAACGTCGAAGACAGCTCCATTATTGGCGCAGAAATGTTAAAAATTTTCGGATGATTGTTAAATTTTGTGTTCACCTTACCATCTGACAATCTAGGGTAAACATAAATGTTGTAATTTTCTAAAATAAGTTCATAGTTTTTCCACTTATGAAAATGTTTTAGATTGTCCTCTCCCATAATCAATGAGAACTCATGTTCAGGAAATTTTTCACCGAGATAAGTGAGCGTGTCTATTGTGTAGTTGGGCTGCTTTAGCCCAAACTCAATATCACTAGGTCTTAATTTAGTATAGTCTTTGGTTGCTCGGTAAACCATCTCTAATCTTTGATGATTATCCAGTAAACTACTTTTTGTTTTAAAAGGACTTTGAGGTGTCACTACGAACCAGACCTGATCTAGATCACTATGCTCTGCTAAATGATTTGCAATAGTTAAATGACCAATGTGTATAGGGTTAAATGTTCCGAAGTATAGACCAATTTTCATTATCAGCTAAATTTATTCCAGTATCTATTCATTTATAAAATCAGAAACCAATTTATAGGCATTTGCCAAAGCTTCATCTAAGTTAGAGTTAACCACGATTTCATCAAAAAGAGGTGCTGTTGCTAGTTCAGCCGGAGCTTTTGCTACACGCATGCTTATTTTTTCCTCGCTTTCCTCGCCACGATCTTTTAAACGTCTTACTAATTCGTTTAGGTCTGGTGGTTTTACAAATACTGCTAAAGTTTGCTCTGGGAATTTACGTTTAATACGTAAGCCTCCAGACACATCAATATCAAAAATAACGTGCTTTCCTTTAGCCCATATACGAGCAACTTCTGTCTTTAGTGTACCATAGAAGTTATCGCGATAGACTTCTTCCCATTCTAAAAACTCATCATTTTTTATCCTGTTTTTAAATTCTTTTAAGGAGAGGTAATAATAATCTTTACCATGAATTTCATTGCCACGTTTTTCGCGCGAAGTTGCTGAGATTGAAAACTCTAAATTTAATTCTGGTTGCTTTAATAAATGCCTAACAATAGTCGTTTTCCCAGAGCCTGATGGTGCTGAAAAAACAATGAGCTTACCTTGTTTTTTGGTTTTAATTTCTGACATTGACTAAAATTTTATTAAAGGACATTCAATAATTGTTCCTTAATTTTTTCTAGCTCATCTTTCATCTGTACAACCAATTTTTGCATAGGCGCGTGATTGGATTTTGAGCCTATGGTATTAATTTCCCTTCCAATTTCTTGAGAAATGAACCCTAGTTTTTTTCCGTTGGAATCATCAGAATTTAAGGCTTTTTCAAAATAATCTAAATGATTTTCCAATCGTACTTTTTCTTCGGTGATATCAAATTTTTCGATATAATAGACAAGCTCTTGTTCAAAACGGTTTTCATCCACTTTTTCCTTAATATCCGCAATACCTTTTTCCAATCTTGCCCTTACACCATCAATACGATCTGGATCCATAGCAATAACTTCTTCCAACAAACGTCTAAGAGTGACAATTCTATCTAAAAAATCTTGTTTTAGAGTAGCACCTTCGTCTTTTCTGTAGGCAACAATTTTAGAGACGGAATCATTAATGCCATTGGCGATTAAGGTCCATTCTTCTTCATCAATGTCATCTCGTTCTGTGGTAACCGCATCTGGTAAACGGATTGCCATTTTAAGTAATTCTGTAGTATCACCATCAACAACATCCTTTAGTTGTTTGATGTATTCTTTTACTACAGTCTTATTGATTTGAGAACTTGTATCTTCACCTGTGATTTCAACATAGAGCGAAAAATCCACCTTTCCACGTACCAGATGCTTTGCTATTAGCTTTCTAATTTCGAGCTCTTTTGCTCGGTACATCGATGGCATACGTGCATTTATGTCTAAATTCTTGCTATTCAGTGATTTTAGTTCTATAGATATTTTTTTGGTTGGGAGTTGCAGAACAGATTTCCCATAACCAGTCATAGATTGTATCATTAATACGATGCGATTAAAGTTGTGCAAAGGTACAAAAATGAATGTTTAACGCGCTATTTAAATAGTTTGAAAAGTATTGAGGTGACCCAAGAGACTTTTATAACTTTGCGTTTTTGATCTGAAAAACAATTTATGTACAAAAAACAGTTTGAAATCCGTTGGAGTGATGTAGATGCCAATGCCCATTTAGCAAATTCTGCCTATACCAATTTTATGAGCCATACCAGAATGGCTTTTTTTGCTGAATATGGCTTTTCTATGCCCGAAATTAAAAAGCACAATATTGGTCCGGTAGTATTTTATGAGCACATGTATTATTTTAAAGAATCTTTTCTTGGAGCACCCATTACTGTGACCATTGAAGTGTCTGGCATAAGTGAAGATGGTATGCTCTTTATGTTTGAGCATAATTTCTATGATACAGACGGAAACAATTTAGCCCATTGTGAAATGCAAGGAGGTTGGATAGACCTTAAGGCTAGAAAACTTACAGGTTTGCCAGAATCTTTATTGGAGTTGGCGCATAAATTTCCGAAGTCTGAAAGTTTTAAAGTGCTTACAAAAGAAGATACACGTAAGCATGGTGTAAGGCCGAAGCCACTAGAAGTTTAAATTATTTAAACGGCTGATGCTGTTTAAATCGTTTTATAGCCGCACCACTTCTCTGAATAATAGGCTTAAGTATTTGATTAGGCAGATAATGCTTATGCCTAATGTAACAAGTAAGCTGCAAAGGTTCTGCACCAATCGTACTTTTTATTTCAGAGGCTGTTCTGCCCAAATTAATCTGTTTTGATTTGGTTTGTAATCCCAACCTAATGTAGTCGTTGAGTATTCTGGGATAAATGGAAAACTCTCTATTTTTAGTGTAATCTAAGCCAATAAAATGAGCGTCTAAATTAGTTCCGTTTTGCATAGCGGATAAAAACCCAACCAATACGTTATTTAAAAAGTATCCTTTTACAATAAACTTATCCTTAAATGTATTTTTGAGATGGATATAAGTGTCTAAATTTAAGATTTGAGCATTAAAGTCGGCATTATCAATAGTGTTTTGATATAATTTTTGAAGCTCATCTTTATAGCTCTCAATATCGTCTTCCGTGAAGAATTTTGCTTCGAGAGGTTCACTTTTAGCATCAGCTCTGTTCGCTTTTACTCTATATTTTGATTTTAATGCATTGAGGTAATCGGTGAATGACTTCCATTCTGGTTTTAAACTTACCACCATATTGGGTTCAACATGCATTGGCACATAGCCAAATGTTTTGAGGTGCTCAGTAATGTAAAGTGATTCGTTTATAAAATCCTTCACAAAAATGGCGTTCATTCGCTTTTTGCATTTTAACTGCCTAATACTTTGGGCAAGTGCTTCAAAGGTTTCTATTTTTGGTTCACCTGTTTTTAAAAAGGTGCCATATTCACCACTTAAAAAGACGTTGCCACAAAAAAGAATTCGGACTTTGCTATTACAAAATAACCAGTTAAAAAAACGTTTTATCCAAGGGAGTAAACGTGTGTTTTTGGTAATGGTTTCAACACCAATGGTAACAATTTGGGTATTGCCAAATGCTACGGCTTTACCATTTTTTAGAATGAAGATGTAGTTAAAGTCAATATCTGTATTTGCAATCTCAAACGCTTTTAAAAATTCTGGGGAATAATAAATGTTTCTAGTACAGCCCAAGCTTTCCCAGTAGGATTCTGGAATCGCATCTACGGTTTCAAAAATTTCAGATTTAAAAGACAAATCAGTGAATCTTTTTGGGTTTAAATGATACGAGATACACTCCTGTAAAAATTAAAATCATAGCAAAAATCTTAATGGCATCAATGTTGTCTGCACCCATTGTTATAGCAAATAAACCAGCAATTACAGGTTGAAGATAAATAAATATACCAACAGTTGATGCTTTTAGCTTATTAAGTGCTAATGGATTTAACAAGTAGGTACCAAAGGTGGCACCTAAAATTACAAATAAGACTGAGAATGTAATATATGGTGTAAACGATTGCCACTGTACCTCTTGTAATTCGCTATACCCAAAAGGAATAAGAACAATTAACCCAAACAAAAACAACCACTTAATAAATGAAAAAGGGTGGTATTTCGCTGTTAATTTTTTGATTAATATGACATAAATACTATACGAAATGGCATTTAAAAAAATAAGCAAATTTCCCAATGGCACATTGTCTCCTGTTCTGACAGATTTACCATAAATGGTTAGTGCTAAAGCACCACAAAGGGCCAAGACAATGCCGACAATTTTTAATGAAGTAATTTTTTCCTTTAAAACATAAGCCGATAGAATTAGAATAATAACTGGTACAATGGTCATTATCGCGGAGGCATGGATTGGTGATGTGAATTCCAATCCTTTAAAAAAGAATAACATATTGATGACCACGCCAAACAACGCAGCTGCGAAAAGTTTTATAAAATCTTTTTTTTCAATTTTTTGTTGAGGTACAATTAGGCTTAAAAGCCAAAATAAAACAGTTGCTCCTGCTACCCTTAATAGTACAAAGCCGAAAGGTTTAATGTAGTTTTCATTCATTACGGCTTTTGCTATAGTGTAATTAAGTCCGTATAGCAGTTGTACCATGAAGAGCGCAAAAATGGCAAAAGCTCTACTATTCATCTAAAGCTTGTTTTGCAGATGCCACTGTTTTTTTGGAATTGCCGATAAAAATCTGATCATTAAAGATGATAACAGGCCGTTTTAAAAAAGTATAATGTTTTAGAATGTGGTTTTTGTAATCTTCTTCTGTTAGGTTTTTATTTTTTAGATCAAGTTCCTTATAAAGTCTAGCGCGTTTACTAAAGAGGCTTTCATAACTATTTGTAAGGCTTCTCATATTTTCAAGTTGATATTGAGTAATAGCTTCTGTTTTTATATCCTGAAGGTGAAAATCACTAGATAAATCAAGCTCATTTATAATTCTCATACAAGTATTGCAAGTGCTTAGATAAAATACTTTTTTCATGTTATTAGTCCCTTAATTATATTTGAAATACAAAGTAAATTTATTTAATCCTAAAAAGGATTACTTTTAGAAAATAAAGCACAATATTATATTTTTACCCGCTCAAAAATCGATTGTCAGTAATGGAATATTATTCAATAGCAACAATTTTAATAGTGCTCTCGGGCATTTTTGGTTACATCAATGTAAAGTTTTTAAAACTTCCAATTACTATTGGTTTAATGGTAATTACCATTGTATTTACAGCAGTTGTGGTTGCCATTGCACAGTTTGATGACACGTTACTTCTGCAAGAGAGAGCATTCATTAATAGCATAGATTTTGAAACGGTTCTGTTGGATATAATGTTGAGTTTTCTACTCTTTGCAGGCGCGCTGCATACTAATTTTCAGCAATTAAAAATTCAAAGAGGACCAATTCTAGCATTTGCCACTTTAGGGGTTTTAATGTCTACCTTTTTGGTGGGAGTAATTATGTTCTTTGTACTGCAATGGATGAATTTGAATGTTGATTTTATTTACTGTCTATTGTTTGGGGCATTAATTTCTCCTACCGATCCTATTGCCGTTTTAGGGATATTAAAAAAGGCGGGCGCACCGAAAAAATTAGAAACTAAGATTGTGGGAGAATCCTTATTTAATGATGGAGTAGGTGTAGTGATATTCTTAACCATATTTGCCATTGCAGCTAAGCCTGAAGCGGCTATAGAGTTTTCATCTATAGCGACTTTATTTGGTCAAGAAGTTATAGGTGGATTGATTTTGGGCTTAGTTTTAGGCTGGATAACATATCGATTAATGCGTTCTATTGACAATTATGAGGTAGAAGTTATTCTTACTATTGCAACTGTAATGGGAGGTACCATGTTAGCGCATAAGTTTCATTTATCGGCACCTTTGGCTATGGTAACAGCTGGGTTAATTGTCGGAAACGATACTGTAAGAAATTCGGCAATGTCTGAAACTACCGAAATCTATGTTGATAAATTCTGGGAGCTTATAGATGTATTATTAAATACTGTTTTGTTTGTAATGATTGGTATGGAAATGCTAGTCTTAACTTTAGAAGGAAAATACATTTATGCAGGCTTATTGGCGATACCAATTATTTTAATGTGTCGTTATATTTCATTGTGGCTACCTATAAAATTCTTTTCTAAACGGTTGGATTTTGTGCCAAAAACTAACCTTATAATGACTTGGGGAGGACTGCGTGGAGGGATTTCAATTGCGTTAGCGCTTAGTTTGTCAGAGGAAATGCATAGAGAGCTATTTCTGGTGATAACTTACATTGTGGTGATTGTCTCTATTGTAGGTCAAGGCTTAACCGTAGAGCCTATTATAAAACGATTGACAAGACCCAAAGTTTAATGTACTTTAAGCAAAGACTCAACTTCATTAAAAGGTATGACGAATTCTGTAAAACCTTGGTCGTAAGAGGCTACTTCATAGACATTATAAAGTAAAACCAAGCCATCTTCACTAAAACCAATATTTTCTGGCAGTTGAAAAGGCTTTCCAAAGAAGAAATCTTCCATTTTTATTTGTTCGCTATCTCTATCAAGAGACTTTACAAAGTGTGATTTAGCTATAACTTTAAAATCTTTCAAATTCTCGATTATATCTTTTTGATTGAGAACCTCACCTGTTTTAGCATTAAGGTTTAAGAATTTTATTTTGTCATTTCCGTGTGCGCCACCTTTAAATTCGTAAGTACTGACAGCAAGAGTAATAACCTCGTCAGATTGATAAATTTTTTCTGTTTCAATATGCAGCTCCCAAACAGGCTCAGAGGCATCAGGAAAGTCTTTTTTAAAGTTTATAAACTCTGAATTGAAATCTTTTAAAATGGACTCAAGGTTCGTCTTTTTTGTTGCATCACTTAATGTGGTAATTATGGCTTCCTCAATCTTAAAATTAATGGTTTTACTTAGCTCATTTTTGCCGATAGCTTTATCATAAATCACGGAAATGTCAGCTTCGTAAGTATTGTTAATTTCAGTTGTTTCAAATACAACAGGATTAAATTCCGAATCGCAGGAACTCAACAGAAATAAAAAAACGAAAAAAGGCAGTAATCGCTTCAAGAATCTTGTGTTTTAGTTAATCATACCATAAAGGTATTGCATAGAATTGAATAGAACGCATAATCCCTTAAATTTGTTGTAATATAAAAATGCACTTCATGAAATTCAACACAAAGGTAATACACGGAGGTCAGGAGCACGATCCAGCTTATGGATCTGTAATGCCACCAATATATCAGACAACAACCTTTGCACAATCCACACCCGGAGGACATAAAGGTTACGAATATTCGAGAACACACAACCCAACCCGTAATGCTCTGGAAAACGCATTTGCAAGTATAGAAAACGGAAATTATGGCTTAGCATTTGGGTCTGGTTTGGCAGCAATAGATGCGGTTCTAAAATTATTACAACCTGGTGACGAAGTGGTTTCTACAAACGATTTATATGGGGGCACTTATCGTCTATTTACTAAGATGTATGAAAATTTCGGAATAAAGTTTCATTTCATTGGGATGGAAAATACCAGTAGAATAGAAGAATATATTACTCCAGACACCAAACTTATTTGGGTAGAAACACCAACGAATCCAATGATGAATATTATAGATATCGTTGCGGTTTCAGAAATTGCCAAAAAGAACGATCTGTTATTGGCTGTTGACAATACTTTTGCCACTCCGTACCTACAAAGACCTTTGGATTTGGGTGCCGACATTGTAATGCACTCTGCAACCAAATATTTAGGTGGTCATAGTGATGTGGTAATGGGAGCTTTAGTTGTAAGAGATAAAGATCTGGCGGATAAGCTTTATTTTATTCAAAATGCAAGTGGAGCAATTTGTGGGCCACAAGACTCGTTTTTAGTTCTAAGAGGAATTAAAACACTTCATATACGTATGCAAAGACATTGCGAAAACGGTAAAGCTATAGCAATCTATTTGGCTAATCACCCAAAAATTGAAAACGTGTACTGGCCAGGTTTTGAAAGCCACCCTAATTTTGAGGTTGCAAAATCTCAAATGGATGATTTTGGTGGCATGGTCTCTTTTACGACTAAAGGAAACAACTATGAAGAAGCTATTAGAATTGTTGAGAATCTTAAAATATTCACTTTAGCAGAATCTCTTGGTGGTGTAGAATCTTTAGCTGGCCATCCAGCGAGTATGACACATGCTAGCATTCCTAAAGAAGAACGCGAAAAAACAGGAATAGTAGACTCATTAATCAGACTCAGTGTAGGAATTGAAGACGAAGGTGATTTAATAGCAGATTTAGAACAAGCCATAGGCTAGTTACTTCGCATCACAAAAAACATATTATATTCTAGTCTAAATAATAGATATACCCAAAATTGAGCCATAAATTCCAGTCGTTGTTTTTGTTAGAAGGTAATTTATGATTTAGACCATCTATAAAGTCATTAAAATAATATTGCCAACGAAGCTCTAAAAATAAATCTGAAAGTATAGTGAGCTTATAACGGGTTCCTACACTCGCAACAACGGACCAAGTTGATCCAGACTCGTTGCTTACAAATGGGTCACCACCAGAAGCAGCTCCCCAAGGGTTATAAAAATTGCTGTTGTTTAATATATTGCCATCACCATAGGTAGTTTCTACAGATGGGTTGTAAGATACAAAGTGTGCTCCAAGCGCACCAAATGGGGCAAACGAATAAGCACCAGCTGAGAAAGCTCTAATACTTCTAGGAAAATACTCAAGTTGCATACCTATGTCCCAGTTTTGGGCTTCACCA
Source organism: Winogradskyella ouciana (assembly GCF_965284585.1). Classification (NCBI taxonomy): domain Bacteria; kingdom Pseudomonadati; phylum Bacteroidota; class Flavobacteriia; order Flavobacteriales; family Flavobacteriaceae; genus Winogradskyella; species Winogradskyella ouciana. Next base: position 938,802 of record NZ_OZ260095.1, on the reverse strand, counting down.
GTATGCTGTCTCAGTCGTTCCGCATCTTGACTTGTTCTAGAGTCATCCACCCATTTTCCAAAGTGGTTTAACGAAGTCTTATTCCAAGAAATTTCACTTCGTATTTTAAAGTGGTCATTCCAATATGTGTCAGTAGAATAACAGTTACAGTCAGCACGATAGGCAAAATTAATGTAGTGAACAATACCTACGGCAATACCAGTATTCCCTGAATTAGTTTCAAAATCTTTTCTAACTCCAAAATCAGATTGGAAAGCAACAGCACCTACAAAAGCACCGATTTCATGAGAGAAGCCCAACTGGGCAGAAGTAGTTTGCACTGAAAAAGCAAGCACAAACAAAAGAAATAGTTTTTTTAAGTGTATTGCCATATAACTCTATCTAAAAATTTGAAGCTCTTATCGAACAAATATATAAAAACTCGACGAACTACAAAATAAAACGGACAAAATGCATTTTTCTTGTTAGGGATAAGAATTTTACTGCAATTCTGAAATATTGAAAAAATAATTGAGAATATAAAAAAAATGAATGGTTATTTTTATAGATAACGTATCTTTATGCCCTTAAAATTACAATTTCTTAACATTTTTTTATATGAAAGATAAAATTGAAGCTTTTTTAGATCTTGTAAAGGAGCGCAACGGTCACGAACCAGAGTTTTTACAAGCAGTTCAAGAGGTAGCAGAAACAGTTATTCCATACATAGCTAAACATGAAATCTATAATGGGAAAAATATTTTACTTAGAATGGTAGAGCCAGAAAGATTGATCTCTTTTAGAGTCAGTTGGGTTGATGATTCTGGTGAAATACAAGTGAACAGAGGCTACAGAGTACAGATGAATTCTGCTATAGGACCTTACAAAGGTGGTTTGCGTTTCCACCCTACAGTAAATGCTAGTATTCTTAAATTCTTGGCGTTTGAACAGGTTTTTAAAAATAGTTTAACGACACTTCCTATGGGTGGAGGAAAAGGAGGCTCTGATTTTGACCCTAAAGGCAAGTCAGATAATGAAATTATGCGTTTCTGTCATGCTTTTATGACGGAGCTATACAGACATATTGGTCATAATACGGATGTACCAGCAGGTGATATAGGTGTAGGAGCGAGAGAGATTGGGTATATGTTTGGAATGTACAAAAAGCTGAATAATACATTTACAGGCGTCTTAACAGGTAAAGGACAATCTTGGGGAGGATCTTTAATTAGACCAGAAGCTACGGGATATGGGAATGTTTACTTCGCTGACAATATGTTAAAAAGGAAAAACGACTCCTTTAAAGGTAAGAAAGTTGTTGTTTCTGGGTCAGGAAATGTTGCACAGTATGCTGCAGAAAAAGCCATTGAGCTCGGTGCAACAGTATTAACACTTTCGGATTCTGGAGGTTATATTGTTGATGAAGAAGGCATAAGTTCAGAAAAACTAAAGTTTGTTATGGACCTTAAAAATGTAAAAAGAGGCCGAATAAGTGAATATGTTGAGAAATATCCAAATGCTAAATATGTTGCAGGCGAAAGACCATGGTCTGTAAAATGCGATATAGCACTTCCTTGTGCTACTCAAAATGAACTGAATGGTGAAGAAGCAAAACAACTCATAGAAAATGGTTGTATGTGTGTATCTGAAGGTGCCAATATGCCTTCTACACCAGAAGCAATACATGAGTTCCAAAAAGCAGGCATTTTATTTGCACCAGGAAAGGCTTCTAACGCAGGTGGTGTAGCGACTTCTGGTCTAGAAATGAGCCAGAATTCCTTACGTTTAAGCTGGTCTAGAAAAGAGGTAGATGAAAGGCTGAAAGATATAATGGAAGATATTCATGATTCTTGTGTAGAATATGGCAAGAATGACGATGGGTCTATAGACTACATAAGAGGCGCTAATATTGCAGGCTTTGTGAAAGTAGCAGATGCTATGCTGGCACAAGGCGTAATTTAATTATTTTTAAATAACACTATTAATACTAGCCTCCATGTTTTATGGAGGCTTTTTTTATGACATTGTATATGATTAACATCATATTATCGTTACTATTAAATATATTTGAGCAAACAATTTATAATGTATAAAAGTGTTTTTAAAATCTTGATTTTAATACTGGGTTTATCTACTAGTATGTATGGTCAGGAATTTTCAACCCTATGGCAAGCGCATTATTCTTATAATGACATAGTTGATGTCGTCAGTGGAGATAGTAAGATTTATGCTGCAGCCCAAAATGCTGTTTTTGAATATGATATATTCTCTGAAGACCTGAAAACAATTACAACGGTTGATGGTTTGTCTGGGGAACAAATTACTACAATACATTATAGTGAAACTTACCAATATTTACTCATAGGATATGAAACAGGTTTAATAGAAGTCTATTCAGAAACTGAGGAATCGGTATTGTCTGTAGTTGATATTTTAGAAAAAGAAAATATAACACCTATTAACAAAACTGTAAATCATTTCTACGAGCACCAAGGTTTGATTTATATTTCTACGGATTATGGAATTTCAGTATATGATTTAGAACGATTAGAGTTTGGGGACACTTATTTCTTAGGAAATGGAGGCTCGCAAATTAGGGTAAATCAGGTTTCTGTTTTAAATGACGAAATTTTTGCTGCCTGTTCTAACAATAATGGCCTTAAAAAAGCAGATCTAAACAATCCTAATCTTATAGATTTTTCTCAATGGCAAATTTTAATAGGAGGTAATTTTGTTACAATTAACACACTTGTAGATAAGGCCTATGCAGTCAGGGATAATAGGGCATTATTTGAAATTGACCAATCAGGTTTCACTCAATTGTTTACATTAGATATACTGCCTAATGATACTGAGGTAAGTAACTCTAATTTAATTATATCAACAATGAATACAGTATATGTTTACGATACAAATATTCAGTTGGTAAATAGTTTTCAGCCAAACGAAGAGTTTGATACAAGTTTTACGTCTGCAACACAAATAGATGATTTCATTTATATCGGTTCGCAAGATTTTGGTGTGTTGAGAAGCTCAATTTCAGATAATACATTTTATACGGAAATAAAGCCGAACGGTCCTTTATTTAATGAAGTGTTCAGAGTAAATGCAGAAACTGAAACAGTTTGGGCAACTTTTGGGGACTATACCGAATCGTTAGATCCTTCTCCGGTCAGGAGAAGAGGGTTTAATTATTACCGGGATGAACTATGGGAAGATGTCCCTTTTGATAGTGTGTTTGGAGCGAAGAATCTTTCTGAGATAGCAATAAATCCATTCAATCCAAATCAGGGCTTTATAAGTTCTTTTCAAGACGGTATTTTAGAGGTTAATGATTTTACGCCTACAATTTTATATAATGAAGATAACAGTGGACTAGAGTCTCTAGTACTTCCTAACGCACCTGATTTTAAGAGCATTAGAGTGTCGGCATCCATTTTTGATAGAAATGGAGTTTTATGGTCACTCACAGCTCGTGCTCCAAACCCCTTAAAATCCTATGACCCTAATACAGGGAGCTGGCAAGGCTATGATTTTTCTGCAATTATAGAAAATGCTTTGTTAGATGAATTTGGCTTTTTTGATATAGCCATAGATAATAATGGTACAAAATGGATAGGAGGATACTCTAATGGTTTATATGCTTATAATGAAAATATAGGTACAGACCCATTAAGAAATATAGTATCCGAAGAACAGAACCTCCCTTTTCCTAGGGTGACGTCATTAGAAATAGACAATAGAAACCAACTTTGGGTAGGTACATTTGCTGGCTTAAGGGTTTTGTTTAATACTTCAGGGTTTTATGATGATCCAAATCCAACCTTAAGCTCTATAATAATTTTAGAAGATGGTATCCCAAAAGAATTACTAGAAGGACAGTCCATAACTGATATTGAAGCTGATGGCTCTAACAATAAATGGGTTGGCACCGTAGATTCAGGTGTTTTTTATTTTTCACCTGATGGGCAAAATACCATTTACCATTTTACAAAAGATAATTCTCCATTGCCTTCAGACCGTATTAATGATATCTCCATAGACCCAAATAATGGAATAGTCTATATAGCAACTACCAAGGGCATGCTGTCCTTTAGAGCAGGTGGCTCAAAACCAGAAGAGACTTTAGAAAATGCATTTGTTTATCCAAATCCGGTAAGACCAGAATACAATATATTGGGATTTAATGATTTAAATGATGTAAACAAGGGTATAAAGGTCAGCGGACTTACCGAAAGTGTAAATATTAAAATCACAGATATAGAAGGTAATTTAGTTGCCGAGGCACAGTCCAATATCAACTTAAGATCTTCTAGTGCCAATTATAACTTTGCTATAGATGGTGGTACTGCGATATGGAACGGTAAAAACCTCGCTAATGCTGTAGTAAGAAGTGGTGTTTATTTGGTAATGATTTCAGATTTAGACTCCTTTGAAACCAAAGTTCTCAAAGTTCTCATAGTTAGATAACCATGCTTACCAAAAACAACAGCATTGTACTTTCAAAATTAAAATACAAAGACTACGACCTTATCGTTAAATGCTATACCCAACAACGCGGAATAGTAAGTTATATATTAAGAGGGATTTTAAAATCTAAAAAAGGCCAAGCAAAGACCGTTTATTTTCAAGCATTATCTCAGTTGCAGATAGAAGAAAACTTTAAGCCAAATCAATCGCTCCACACCATTAAAGAAGTGAAGTTGGGCTATATTTATAAAAGCCTTCACACTAACATTTATAAAAGCGCTATAGTTTTATTTTTATCCGAAATTCTTTCTAATGTATTAAGGGAAGAAGAAAGGAATGAGGCACTCTATGACTATTTAGAAACTGCGTTGCAATATCTAGATAATGAAGAGCAGTATGCCAATTTCCATCTTTTATTTTTATTAAAGCTAACACGCTATTTAGGATTTCAGCCCGAAAACCTAAATAAAAATCACGCTTATTTTAATCTGCAGTCTGGAATATTTGAAACTTTCGATGATGGAATTTACTCCATTTCTGGGAAAAATTTAACACTGCTGAAACAGTTGTTGGGCATAAATTTTGATGCGTTACATACTATCAAAATTAGTGCAAAACAAAGACAAGAGTTTTTAAATATGTTATTGCATTATTTTGAATTACATTTGGACGGTTTTAAAAAACCTAAATCATTACAGGTGCTTAATGAGGTATTTCATTAAGCAATTTTTACGAAAAGATTTTAATGAAGATGCGCATAAAAGTAAAATGCAATACCATACTTAGTGTTATTTTATTTCTTTTTTTACAAGTATCGTTTTCCCAAACAATTACTGTTTTAGAAGAAGGTAGTAACGAGCCTATTCCTGGAGTTGCCTTATACAATTTAAAGAAAACAAAATATGTGGTTACAGACATTGACGGTAAGGCCAAATTAGATAGTTTCAACGCGCGAGAAATCATTTATTTTCAAAATCTACTATACGAGAAACTTCAGTTAAGAAAGATTGAGATTTCAGACAATAACAACATCATTTATTTAACTCCCAAAGTTGAAAGCTTAAACCAGATTGTGATTTCGGTCTCTAAGTTTGAACAAAGTAAACGAGACATTCCACAATCCATAGTAAGTATAAGTGCAAAGGAAATAGCCTTGGCAAACCCACAGACCAGTGCAGATTTGTTAGAAAACACTGGAAATGTTTATGTTCAAAAGAGTCAAATGGGTGGTGGGAGCCCTATGATACGAGGTTTTTCTACTAATAGATTACTTATTACAGTAGATGGTGTTAGAATGAATAACGCCATATTTAGAGGTGGTAATCTTCAGAATGTAATTTCCATAGATCCATTATCCATTCAGAATACCGAAGTAACATTGGGAGCTGGTTCCGTGGTTTATGGTAGTGACGCTATAGGAGGCGTCATGAGTTTTTACACAAAAAAGCCTCAGTTGTCATACAAAGATGAACTGTTGGTAAGCGGAAGTGCCTTAGCGAGATATGCTAGTGCCAATTTTGAAAAAACCGGACATTTTGATTTAAATCTCGGGTATAAAAAATGGGCATTTTTAACCAATGTAAGTTACACGGATTATGATGATTTAAGAATGGGAAGCAATGGCCCGACAGATTATTTAAGACCAGAGTATATCATTCGGCAAAATGGTGAAGATGTTATCGTTCCTAATGATAATCCTAAGGTTCAAAAACCAACAGCGTATAGTCAGATTAACTTAATGCAAAGAGCGCGCTACGAACCATCCGATAATCTTAAGTTCGATTTAGGATTGTATTACACCACCACATCAGATTATCCAAGATACGACAGATTGATACGACCACGAGGGGAATCGTTACGTTCTTCCGAATGGGAATATGGGCCACAGCGATGGTTTATGAGTAATTTTCAGGTGACCAAAACCAGTAGTAGCTCCAACTTGTATGATAAGATACAGGCTACGGCAGCATATCAAAATTTTAAGGAGAGTAGAAAGGATAGGGATTTTCAATCCTATATAAGACAAGTAAGAGAGGAAAATGTGGATGCACTTTCCTTTAATTTAGATTTAGAAAAAAAGGTAAGCCCTAAGACCACCATTTTTTATGGACTCGAGTATTTACACAATCGAATTGGCTCTAGTGCGCAAGAGGAGAATATTGATACCAATATGAGTTCTCCCAATGTAACCCGTTATCCAGATGGTGCTACTTGGCAATCTCTTGCAGGTTATGCGAGTTTAAAATACAAACCTAACTCTAAATTTGTGTTTCAATCTGGGTTAAGATATAATCAGGTATTAGCAAGTGCCGATTTTACCGAGAACAACGCTTTTTTAAACCTTCCGTTTGATGATGCTGAGGTCAATACAGGTGCACTGACAGGTACAGCTGGTATTACATGGTTACCTAGTGATATGATACAATGGAAGCTAAATGCCTCAACCGCCTTTAGAGCGCCAAACATAGACGATATAGGAAAAGTTTTTGATTCTGAACCCGGTTCAGTCGTAGTGCCTAATAGAGACCTAAAAGCAGAGTATGCCTATGGAGGAGAATTGGGACTGAAACTGAATTTTGATAAAAAAGTCATTATAGACTTAGCCACATATTACACGTTTTTGGATAATGCTTTAATCCGAAGGGATTTTGAGCTCAATGGAGAAACAGAAATTATGTACGATGGTGAACTGAGCACTGTGCAAGCCATACAGAATGCATCTAAGGCATGGATTTATGGGTTTGAAGCAGGAGTAGAGGTTAACTTTTCTGGTCGCTTAAAGATGCGTTCACAGTATAATGTTATAGGAGGAACCGAAGATAATGACGGAGTGGAAGTGCCAGTAAGACACGTAGCCCCCAATTTTGGCAGAACCCATTTTATTTGGAAAAACGATAAGCTACTTTTTGATGCCTTTTTGGTTTATAATAACGAGCTATCATTTAATCAATTAGCGCCTTCAGAAATATCTAAAGATTATTTATATGCTAAAGATTCAGACGGAAATCCATATGCACCGTCTTGGCACACCTTAAACTTTAGAACACAGTACACTTATAATGAAAAATTAAGCCTTACAGCAAGTTTAGAAAACATCACAGATCAACGCTATAGAACTTATTCTTCTGGTATAGCTGCAGCTGGTAGAAATTTGATTTTGGCTTTAAAATACAGCTTCTAATTCAAAAAAAAGCCTCAACTAAGAGGCTTTTGAATTGTATGTTTATTTAATCTATTTGCGTTTTATGGCTTTTTTGCTAATAACTTGTCCATTGGATAAAGTCACTTTTGCTATATAAGCTGCATTGCTGAGTCTAGATAAATCATAAACTTCAACAGAACTGTTTCCTTTTAGATTATAGACCTGTCTTCCTAAAATATCTAATATTTCAACTGTGGTTATGGTTAGGTTTTTACCTATACTAAATCTTACATCACCATTGGATTGCTCAACAATGGATAGGTCGTTATCATCTAATTGATTGTCGTCAATGGATAAAGCATCGGCTCTAAATACAATCTCAAAACGTTCGTTGAATTCCCCTTTTTCTGAAGTGAAACTATAATCAGAATCTTTAAGGTTATGAATTGAATTTAAGAGATGGTCAATGACATAAATATCATTTTCGTGCATAAAGGCACCCTCAAATTGACGAATAGAAATCGTATAGATCGTAGGTTCATCAATAACAGTACTAAAACCTACAGGAATCACTTCGTCCGTAGTTAAGCTAATAGGGTCTTTACCTTGTATGGCAAATTTCTTATCAGTAGAATCGCCAATCAGAGAATAGATACCAGAATAAAGCTCAGAAGACAGATTTTTATGTGCATCATAATAAGCACCATCATAATTATCTGTTGCGCCATCAACATAGGCCACTAAGATTTGGTTAAACACACCATTGTCTGAAGTTAAGTCTAACCAAAGTTTATTAGGTTCATCTACGATAGAGTTTCTAAAGAACTGATTATTGTTTCCTGTAACACGCATGCTATTATTAAAAATAACATCTGTTGTTCTTATATTTTCACTGTGTATAGTAGATGTAGCACCATCGTCCATAGAGATAAAGAATCCTTGTCCAGAAGGGATATATCGATTTGGTGTAATACCATCACCACCAGCCGTTTGTCCAGAACCGTTTATTATTGCATAATCACTCTGCGAATAGTTTAAATTCTCGTTACCATTGGTATTTGCATCTGCAAGCGTATTATGTGACCAGAAAAAGATGGCACCATTAGTAGCACCGACTGTCTGATCAATACTAGCATTTACTGCTAAGAATAAATCTGCATCTACAGCCGAAGGATATGGGTTACCAATAAAATTCCAATTATTATCATTTAATTCTGCATCATTTCTGTAAATAGGTATATTGTAAACTCCATTATTAAAAGGACCTTCAAACACATAAATGTATTGGCCTGGATTTATAAAAATTGCTGGGTTATGGGTGGCCGCATACCCAACGCCTGGTGTCATTACTGTCGCTCCAGTAACGTTTTGCCAGTCGTCCGCATTATCATCGATATCATCTTGTCCCGGAGTAGTAGAATCATTGTTATTATTAGTCTCTTGAGTAGAATCTCTAAAGTTCTCACCACTAAATAAATATATTCTATTAGGATCAGCTTCTAACAAACCGTCACCGATAATCTCCCCAACTACAGGTGGGCTCCAATAGGTGTATTCTCGGTAGCTAGCAAGAGGCGCTGTTTCTTTTTCTACGGAAATTTTACTCTTATCTGTTAAGACATCTCCATCAACTACAGCGGTATCATTAACCTGTACAAAAGAGCCATCTGTCATAACAACAATATTACCATTTACCGTTAAATCATTTTCCACCAATACATAGGTGTTATTAGCAATGATTAATTCATTATCTGTGTTCACTATACATTCACAAGCTTCAAAACTAGTCTCACCATTTGTCCCAACACTAGTATCATAGTCATCATCTATTACAACTATTTTGTTCAGTGCAGGAGCTGAAGACCAAGACCCATTCCAAGTTGCAGTTATGATATTTAGCTTTACGGCATTGCTTGCCTGATAGCATGTTGTCGTATTTTCCCTAACCTGGCAATAGAACTGATAATCACCGTAGCCTAATGGATTTACGATATCCAATGTAGCAGTTGTAACATTATTAAAATCTGCATTATCTGGTACTACCATAAAAGTTGAAGTGTTAGGCACCAAGTAATACCATTGGTAGGCTAATGGTAATCCGCCAGACACTCCTTCAGTTCCTGTTACTGAAAGTGAAATTGCACTTGTACAATTAAAGGTTGGTGCGGTTAAAACCGAAACAGTAGGTGGTACACCAAGCGAAAAGTCATATAAACCAAAATTGCTATAGTCTGAATCTCCACAAGAGGTCCAATCAATTTCATCCCATTCCGTAATATCAAATGTTGTAGAAGGTAAATTAGCAGCCGTATTTTGACGTCTGTAATTAACACCATCATCGCCAATACCTAAACCATTTGCCCAAGTATCACTACCTAGAACACCAAAAACATCAATTGAAGTGGTAGTAGTGCTATTATATAATTCTAGAGCATCAGAACTGTTATTGTTAAAGTTAATACCACTAGCAGCATTAAAGGCTTGATCTGGCAAACCTCCTGCTAAGCCATTACCAGTTAAATCACAAGTCGTAGTACCAATGCTTATTACATGAACTCCACCTGGTGCTAGTGTGCCAATTAGGTTGGCTGTTGTAGATGGTGATGCGCTTCCGTTGTTAAAAACTCTTATACTGTAATCACTTAAGTCAATACTAGAGGCAGTTCCATTAAATATTTCTATAAATGAAGAACTTCCACTTGTGGCATCTGAAATTTCACTGATAAATAAATCGGTTGGTACAGTTGATGACGATGCGGTTTCACACCCACTTATGGCATCATCTATAATAGTGAATGCATTGGTAGAGGAACAACCTATAGAAAACAGCACTGAAATATTGCCAGAAGTAGCTCCTGTTGGAACTAATACCACCAGCTCTGTTGCAGTAGTGGATACCGTTGTCATTGCCACTCCGTTTATCGTTGCAGTTGCTCCTGTCAAATCCGTAGCTGAAGTAATTGTCACTTCAGTATTTTCTGGGCCTTCGGTTGGCCAAATGGTACTTGTTATAGTTGAGACACATTGTCCTGTACCCTCAATTTGAAAAGTATACGGATTTTCGTCACTATCAGAATTTGTGATACTTACTGTTGCTGTTCTTGTGCCATCTGCGGTAGGTGAAAATTCTATCCTAAACTCTGAAGTAGCAGTTGAAGCCAGTGATGAACTTGGTTGTAGAGTTACATTAAAATCACTAGGATGCGCACCTGTTAACTCTACTCTTGGTGCGCCTGTAAGATTTAATGTCGCTAAACCAATGTTCTCTACAAAATAACTTTTTGGGGCAGTTGTTGCTCCTATATTCGTCGTTGCAAATAATGTATTATTAAGTCCGTTAGGAGCATTAAAACCATTTGCGATTGTAATATTATTACCTTTAATATTGATTTCTGCGTTGGCAGGTCGTACAATATTTATGGTATAGTCTTCTACTTCACCATCAAATCCAGTTTGACATGGCGTAGAAGTTGTATTAAATCTTGTGGACACACGCATTCTTGTCGCAGCAACCACAGCATTACCAGGTATTTCAATAGCTAAGGGACTTTGGTCAGTAGTACCATCTGCTACATTATCAGCCGTACCCAATTCATAATCTTCATTGGAATCTGAGAAATCACCATCATTATTCCAATCTATCCATACCCTTGTGTGCGTCGTGAAATTACCATCAGTGTTTACTCTAACCTCTAAGTTATAACTTTCACCTAAAGTAACAGTTGTTGATATCGCGGTAAAATCTGAATACGCAACATTTGTTGCCGTGCCTGTATTATTTATAGTATTAAATATGACTCCAGTTGTACCAGTATCAAAAGAAGTATTTCCACTAGAATTACAATACGTTAAGGAAGGTACAGCACAAACTTCAACGCCTTCAGACCATGTGGTGCCTCTTCTAATAAAAACTTTTAAACAATAATTAGTGCCATTTGTAAACCCTGTTACGGATTTACTCGTGACGCTAGAAGTTGTTTCATAAACTAACTGATTTGGTGTTGCATACACATCATTATCATTACCAGAATATGCAGACCCATCACCAGAAGGTGTAAACGTAACAGTGCCTTGATTAGCAACTATTATGAGTTGATCCCAACATGAGGAAGGTGTTGGGTTGTTCCAGTTTAAGTTAATTTGATTTGTCAATGGTGTAGCTACTAAATTTCTAACATCAGCTTGTGCTAATCCATTGACCACTCTACTACCTCCAGACGTACCGTTAGACCATCCAGTTAATGCTTCACCAACATAGGCAAATACTGTAATTGAATAATTATTATCTTCCGTTAGGTTGGTTACAGTTGCTGAAGTGCCATTACCTTTATATACAACTTTTCCCAAAGTTGCGCTTACTGTTGTTGCTGTTGTAAAGTTAGCATCCGCAGTATATGTATTAGCATCAGAAAGCGCGCCAGCAGGTGCTGTACCTCCATCTATCATAAAGACAACATAACCTGTAGGTGTGGCACCAGTTGCAGGAGCGTTCCAATCTATGTTTACGGAAGTATCTTCAAAACAGCCTCTAGTACTTGTAACATTATTAGGACTAGGATTAGTAACTGTTAAACTTGCACTATTAGATGTTGTGTTACCACATGCATTGGTCAAAATACAACGGTATAAATTACCATCCATTGAAGCATCCGTTGCACCTGTAGTAAATGAAGTAGCGTTTGCTCCTCCAATTGGTGTCCATGTAGAACCTCCATTTGTGGATACTTCCCATTGATAGGATGATGCATCACTTGAAGCTACAGAAAATGTAGCCGTATCTGGTATTTGCTCGATTTGGTTAGCTGGTTGTGTTGTTATGGTTGGGTTAGAAATCCCAGTTCCATCCAAATCTATTGTAGAGCCACTTGCATTTGTACTCGTCACCGTTATCGTTGCATTTTGTGCTCCTATTGCTGTTGGTGTAAAAGTAACATCAAAGGTAGCAGTACCAGATGGTATTATTGCTTGTGGTGTCCAATTGCTAATGACAAATTGAGCATCATCTGAGCTTACATCAACATTTAAGGCTATAGCAGCACTATTGTTGGTTATGGTATAAGTTACTGGCGATGCTGCTGCAGATAAACAACTAGAACCATGATCTGTTGGTGTTCCTGATATAACAAGATCTGAGGCAACAGCAGATGTCCAACTTAAATTGTCGATTACAGTTCGATTACCACTATTTCTTAGCTCTACATCTACATTCCCACTTACATTTACGGGTATAGATGCTGTGCTCGAAGCTGTTGATGATACCGTTATATTTCCTCCGTACTGTACGCCATTTACAAATAGTTGGAGAGTAGAGTTGCCAGAAAAAACTCTTCTGTAGTCAAATGTCACAGTTCCACATCCATTAGAAACTGAAGTGTCATTAGTGAGAGAACCAGTTCTTAACGTTATAGCATTACCAGTTATATCTTGATCTGTCCTTGCATCAGTCGCAGTCCAATCAAAACCGTCATCACCCGTCCAATTTCTTGTCAAGTAAGAGGTGGAACTGTTAGTTGGAATATTTGTAAAAGATTCTGATGCTTGCCCATAACCAGACACAACAAAGCATAGAAAAGCCAAGAAGATAAGGGAGTATTTCTTTTTCATAGGGATCAATTAACTATTAACCTACCACAAAGATATAATATATCATTGTAGCTCAGGACTTTGTAAGATATGAAATTATTAACAAAAAGTTATATTTTCGTAACTGTGAATCTACAAAAAACCTATACCGTCGATGAAGCGCAAAAAAAGATAGAGCATTATTGCGCCTACCAAGAGCGTTGCCACAAGGAAGTGAGGAATAAATTAAAGGAAATGCGTATGATTCCTGAGGCTGTTGATAATATTATGGTTCACCTTATACAAAACAACTATCTCAACGAGGAACGCTTTGCCAAAGCCTTTGTAAGAGGGAAGTTCAGAATTAAAAAATGGGGAAAAAATCGATTAGTAAGGGAGTTAAAGTTCAGGGATGTTTCTAAATATAGTATTGATGCAGCGCTGAAGGAAATTGATGCTGATGCCTACCATAAAACCCTTGATGAGTTGACCAAAAAAAGAATCGATCAGGTAAAGGAAAAAAACAGCTATAAGAAAAAGCGTAAAGTAGCTGATTATCTACTATACAGAGGCTGGGAGAGTCATTTGGTTTATGAAAAACTTAATGAATATTTATAAAAAAGCCTTTTTTTGAATGAAATCAATGAATGTCAGGTTGAGTGCAGTCGAAACCAATTTTAGGTTAGAACTTTTAAGACCCTTCGACTGCGCTCAAGGTGACATAAGTGGTTACAAATTAAAACTTGCACCAATATTTATAGTAAACTGATTATAGAGATAATAGCCTACATCAGTTTTATCATCACTGTATTTTGCTAATGGGAATGCAGCTTCTGTATAAATACCAAAGCCTTCAGAAAAGAAATAACGTGCACCTACATGGCCACCAAAATTCTTTAAACTTAAGCTCAAACCAGGATAGAAATCAAAGTTGTCGTCAATTTTTAAGACATTACCCAAGTTGGCATTAAAACGACCTTTTAGGTCAAAGCGATCACCAAAATCGGCATCCAATCTATCATCTATGCCCAAAGCATAAGAAGAAGAAATACCTACAGAGATGTTATCACCCAAACCATAATCAAAAGTAATGTTGATACCAGTGGCTTCATCCTGAAAGTTGGCACCAACCTGAAATTTTTGATCACCCTTACCTTCAAACGCTTGCGAATTTCCAAAACCAAAAGCCATTAAAGCTGCTAATAAAACAATTTTTTTCATGTTCAAAATTTTATAAAATGTGGGCAAATATACAAATTTAGATGGCTGCTTATACAGCAATAAGAAAAAGACAAACTAAACGAAAGGCTCTGTATTGGTAATTGCTTTTTCGTTTTTCCAATCAATCCATTTTTGACCTCGCAGGCGACGCATTACATTGTCATAGTTGCGCATCAAAAGAACATTATAAAGTGCTTTCCCGAGATTTTTAGGATTTCTGGCAATAGCACGCAAGCTCATTGAAAAACCTGGTGTTATATATCGCATGTAATGCCAGTAACCTTCTGGCATATAGAGCACTTCTCCATGATTTAAATCGCAAACCCAACCCTTGGCATGTTTAAGTGCAGGCCATTTTTCAAAATCTGGATTATTAAAGTCTATATCTTCTCTAGTAATCAACGAATGCGGTACTTTGTAGAGGTACTTATTCTGTTTTTGGTCAAAAAGGATGCATTGTTTTTTGCCTTCAAAATGAAAATGAAAAATATTGGCCAAGTCAATATCGTAGTGCATAAAGGTGTACGAATCCTTTCCGCCAAAAAAGAGCATTGGTAACCCCTTCATGAGTCGAAGTCCAAAATCGGGATAACTAAAATCCTTTTGAAGCTGAGGAACTTCTTTTAAAACGTTCCAAAGAAAAATCCTGAATTTGGTAGGTTCGCGTTTCAACAAATCCACGTATTCTCCCATTTTCATGGTGGCATGTGGTTCGTTAAACCCATCTTTATAATCTACTGGTCTATCGTCGTAAAGAGGCACTGTTTTATCACCTGCCACTTCTTTCATGTAGTCTAGGCTCCATTTGGTGTAGGCTGGCCAATCTTCAATAAAGCGCTCTATAACCACAGGTTTTTGTGGTTTAAAGTAATGCTTTAAGAAATCTGCTTTCGTGATGGTTTCAACACGAGGTATGTCTTGAAGATTTAATTGCAACAGTGAAAACTTTAGTGCGCCAAAGTTAGTAAAACGTTATCAAAGTTTAGATATTGTTAAGCCGAATTACTTTAAAGCTCTGGCTTTTTGCTTAGCTTCTTCGTTACGTTCAATTTTATGGTCTGGTCGCGACCATTTTGGTTTTTCACCTAAAGCTTGATATTTTGAGTCTGATGCTTCAACAGTCTCAGGCTGCATTTTTTTGATAAATGGCTTCTGAGGGTTTAAACCAAGTTGTTTAAACATTTCCATATCCTCGTTAACATCAGGATTTGGAGTGGTCAATAATTTGTCACCAGCAAAAATAGAATTTGCTCCTGCAAAGAAACACATGGCCTGACCTTCGCGAGTCATCTGTGTTCGTCCTGCAGATAAACGCACTTGGGTTTCTGGTAATACTATACGTGTAGTAGCTACCATACGCACCATATCCCAAATGGAAATAGGTTCTTGTTCTTCTAAAGGAGTTCCGTCAACGGCAACCAAAGCATTGATAGGTACGGATTCTGGTTGAGGGTTTAAAGTGGTTAGTGCCACTAACATTCCGGCTCTATCTTCCTCTTTTTCTCCCATACCAATAATACCACCAGAACATACGGTAACATTGGTTTTACGCACATTGTCGATGGTTTCTAATCGGTCTTCAAAACCACGGGTAGAAATCACTTCTTTATAATATTCTTCTGAAGAATCTAAATTATGATTGTAAGCATATAAACCAGCTTCCGCTAAACGTTGTGCTTGATTTTCAGTAACCATACCCAAGGTACAGCAAACTTCCATATCTAGCTTGTTGATGGTACGTACCATTTCCAAGACTTGGTCGAATTCTGGTCCATCCTTTACATTTCTCCAAGCGGCTCCCATACATACACGCGAACTTCCTGAAGATTTGGCGCGCAAAGCTTGTGCTTTTACTTGCTGAACGGTCATTAAATCGTTGCCTTCAATATTGGTATGATAACGCGCTGCTTGTGGGCAGTAACCACAATCTTCTGGGCAACCACCAGTTTTTATAGATAATAATGTTGACACCTGAACCGTGTTTGGGTCGTGGTGTTTTCTGTGTATCGTTGCTGCTTCGTAAAGCAGTTCCATTAAAGGTTTGTTGTATATATCTAGAATTTCTTCTTTGGTCCAGTTGTGTCTTACTTCGCTCATATGGGTTAATGTCTTAGTGAAACAAAAATAGTGAACTCATTTAATCTTTTTGAGTTTAAGTGAAAATTTGAATTTTTTAACAGATTGAAAAAGACTATGTGAGTTCTTATAACCATTTAGATTCTCGTTCTGTTGCGTCTAAAATATCGATATTTAGAATGGTTGCAATTTGCTTTGCTTTTTCAAAGGCGTCTTTTTCACTTTGCGTGTTGTAAGCTTCTATTTTCTGATTGGTGTTATAGAATAAATTGAGTTTTATGACTTCGTTATTAACGTTAGCTTCAGCACTCAATGCTCTAACAGTAGTGGTTTCTGATGTTTTAAAAACAGAGACATAATCTATATTAGGGAGTTCTTGCCACTTACCAAAAGCTAGACTGAAAAACGAAACAGTTTTTCTGTATTTTCTATTCTCCAAGTCAATCTCTATGCCAGTAGTATGGACAAAGAAAAATGACAAACCACATATAACAAAACCAAAAATATGTGGAAGCCATGATATCCCAAGAATGAAGAAAGCAGCACCAAAAATGAACTTCATAATTGGTATTGGTCTTTTATAAGTTATTTTATTTTTCATTTTTATTAGGAGTAAACGGGTTTGAGTCTACTTTTTTCATTGTGCTATAATCGTCATTATCACCATCAACAACTTTTATATACAAAGTGTCTTTGGTTTTATTGAGATTGTATTTGTAACTTATTTCCTGCTTAATAATTGAGTCTGATAAGTTAACATTGAACAAATGAATTTTATTTTCATCCAAAGTCCATTCCGAGATAGTATGAAAATCGCCATTAAAAGCATCTAAAACTAAAGAATCTTGATAAAAAGTTATTGCAATTTTATCGTGATGAGTCTCGAAAGACTCCCATATTCCAAGCAAATCCTTTTTTTCATCACTTTTACATGCAAATAACATGATTGACAATATCAGCGATATCAATAATTTTATTGGTTTCATTAATTATTGTTTGGGGATTTCATACTATATACACCCCTAAAGTCCCCTCAAGGGGACAATAGTTTTAATGTTACTTTTGAGGACTGTCCCCTTGAGGGGACTTGAGGGGTGTTTTTATGTAAGAACAGTCTATTTCTCTTCAGACTTATCAATCTCAGCATCATCAGCGTCAATCTCTTTTTTGTCTTTACCTTTTAAATACTCTGGTAAATCCATACCAGCCATATTAAACATTTCCTGCAAAGGTGGCACGGACTTATACATGCCTGAGATAAAGTTAGAGGTCGAAGACTTTCCGTCTTTACCACCACCATTTTCCCAAACAGTGACTTTATCTATCTTAATGTTCTTAATAGCTTCAGCTTGCGTTTTTACCAATTCAGGTAACTTATCAGCAATCAATAATAATACAGCATCCTTGGAATTGTTGCCAGCAGCTTTTACGATTTCATCCAAACCAGCAGCTTGCTTTGTTAAGACTTCGTATAAACCTTTCGCTTCCGCTTGTGCTTTGAACAATATCGCATCAGCTTCACCTTTTGCACGTCTTCTTATACGCTCCGCTTCAGCTTCTGCATCTATTTCAACTTTACGTTTGTCAATTTCGGCAGGAACGATAACATCTGCTAACTGCGATGAACGCTCACGTTCAGCTCTTGCAGTTTCAGCGAGTTGCTCAGCAGCATAAGACTCTTCCAATGCTTTTGCAGCTTGTACTTTCTCAGATGCAATGGCCACACGCTCAGCTTCAGCTTCTCGCTGACGACGTAAGGAATCGGAATTTGCTACAGAAATCTTCGCTGTATTTTCACCTTCAACAGCTTGTGCGTTTGCTGCAGCGACTTGAGAACGTTCGTCTTGTTTTGCATTAGCTTCGCCAATAGAACCATCTCTGGTTTTTTCTGCAACAGACTTACGTGCTGCGTTAATTGCATGTGCAGCAGCTTCTTTACCAAGTGCTTCAATATAACCAGATTCGTCAACGATATCCGTGATGTTTACGTTGATAAGTTTCAGTCCAACTTTCTTTAATTCTGTTTCAACAGATTGTGAAATATTGGTTAAGAATTTATCTCTATCGTTATTGATTTCCTCAATATCCATCGAAGCAACTACCAAACGCAATTGACCAAAAATAATCTCTTTTGCCAGTTCTTGAATATCCTGTAAACCTAAGCCTAATAAACGCTCAGCAGCATTTTGCATTACACCTGGTTCAGTAGATACACCAATGGTAAAACGTGATGGTACATTAACACGAATGTTTTGTTTTGAAAGGGCATTGACCAGATTCACCTCAATTGAAATTGGTGTGAGATCCAAAAATTCATAATCTTGGATTACAGGCATAATAAACGCAGCACCACCATGAATACATTTGGCCGATTGTCCGCCACCAACTTTACCATAGACCACTAAAATTCGGTCTGAAGGACAGCGTTTGTAGCGCTTTATTAAAATGATTAATGTCAGTACGATGAATAAGGCTACAAAAATCAGTAGCATTGGCCCACCAAAGCCATCTAAATTCACATTTTCTTGAATGAGTAAGTTGATCATAGGACTTATGTTTTTAAAGGTTAGTATTTAATTTATTTGTCGTTTAGCAAATGAGTTTCACCTGATTGTAGCTCATCACGTTTTGGTGATGAAGCCTCAATAGGTTTACGTGTTCGGTCAACAATGAGAATTCCGTTAGAAGTCACATCCACGACCTTTATTATGGTTCCTGATTTTAAATCTGTTAAGGAATCCGTAAGAGCATCAAGTTCGCGAACCGTACCTTGTACATTCACGCTTACTTTTCCCATGCTAGAGCGATCGCCACCAATGGTGAGATAAACTTCTCCTACTGCGTCTAATGCGTTGTTATAATTCAATGTCCCACTATCAGTAAGTTTACTAATGAAATAGAACAACGACGCCATAATCACCATCATTAATAATCCGCAAATCACGGAAATGATAATTGTTAAAGGTGTTGAAAGCCCAGCGTCAATACAAGCAATACCACTCCAGCCAAAAATGGTAAAAAAGCCTACCAAATTCTTAAAAGTGATAAACTGAAATCCTGCTCCAGCATCACTGTCGATATCAGCATCAGCATCTCCAATATCATCGGCATCACCACCAACAAAAGCCATTATCATTACAACAATGAAAATTAGCGAGCCAACTAGTGCGATTGACCAGTATAGCTTAGGAAGAAACTCTAAATTTGAAAACCATTCTAGCATAATCAATAAGAATTAAAGGTTGAACAATTTATTTTTGCCTTTAAATATAATTATTCAAAAGCTTTTTATACTCTCAGAATCGTCGTTGTTTTTCACTTTTGGCCAAGAGTATAGAAATTAGACCGTTGCACTGTGAGAAAAAAGATTAAAAATCAGGACATCTTATTTCTAACTTCTTACAACGCAGTGGTCTGACATCCAACTATTGGACATTTCTGTCATTTTATTTTGAAAGTATAACAGACACAGCATTACCACCAAAGCCGACGGCATTAATCATAATTTTTGAAATCTTTGTTGGATGCGATTGCTCCAAATAAGGAATGTCAATAAATTTTTGATGGTTAAGCATAAGTATGGCCATTTCTATACTGAGCATTCCAGAAGCTCCTAGACTGTGACCTACTTGTATTTTATTAGTAGTCAATGCAGGAATTTTGTTACAAAAAATCTTTTTTATCGCGTTGTATTCTGCCAAATCACCTTTAATGGTACCTGGTGTATGTGTAACGATGATATCAATCTCCTCTGGATTTGAATCACCCAACGCCATTGCCATAGAACGTTGAAAACATTTGGCATCGGTTGAAAGTGAGGCGTTGTGTTCTAAAAGTTCTGTTCCGTAACCGATACCTTCTATTACTGCAATTGCATTATTCGTTTTTCCTTTTTCTAAGCAAGCCACTGCAGCGGCTTCACTGAGAATCATGGTGTTTTCAGTTTTGTTGAAGTCTAGGGCTTGGCAAGGGTGAGATTCTTCGCTGTGCTCTGAATGACAATAAATTTTCAGAGCCTTCATCTGAGCGATTGTGAAAGGTGTGAGTGGAGCTTCACTACCACCAACCAGAAATTTATCGGACATTCCAGAGTTTAGCCAAGCAACTCCATTTAATAATGCGTGTAATGCCGTTGAACAGGTTATAGAGTGTGAAATTTCTGGTCCTTTGGTTTGCAGATCGTGGGCAATCCAAGAGGATATATTACCAAGTGTTGTTGTTGGCGAACTTAGGGTTTCGGCTTTATGCTTTTCTAAAAAGCTTTCAAAATAAGTTTCAAACAAGCCTGTTGCACCTCGAGACGAACCGATATTTATTCCGAAGTTGTCTGAAGCTTTCCAACCAGCTTGTTTAACTGCTTGTCTCGCAGATAAAATTCCGAATAAAACAGAATCGTCAAGTTGTTTGTACTTGTTATTTGAGTTTCTAAGTTTTTCGATTTCTTCTTTGGCATCATTTGGTAATTCAGCAACGAGATGGTTGTCTTTTAAAGAAAAGAAATGTGTTTTTGACATATAGTTTTCCCATATGGTTTCAGGCAATAACCCTAATGGAGAAATAGATGATATGGCAGTTATGGAAATGGGCTGGTTCAATGTAATTTTTCTTTAAAACAAAAGTAAGATTTATACCTAAGTCTAAAAGTTAACCTTGATAAATTATTGCTAAATTGTAACATAAAATCGTTTCGCTTGACTTACAAATAGAAAATCAATCAAAAAAAAGACATGGAAAACTATAAAAAGAAAAGTTGGTTTGGAAGAAATTGGCTTTGGGTATTGCCAGTTGGTGGTTGTTTAACATTAATAGTGTTAATTGTTTTAGGTGCTGGAACTTTATTTTTTGGGGTATCGAAGATGTTTACATCATCAGAACCTTATAAATATGCTATGGAACAAGTCTCTAATAATGAAGAAGTAATTAGTATACTAGGTGAACCAATTGAAAAGGATGGAATGCTGAACGGAAACATAAACCTGAGTGGTGGTGATGGTGAAGCCGATTTTAGAATACCAATATCTGGGCCTAATGGAACAGGTCGAATTGTTGTTAAAGCCACCAAGTCTTATGGTAAATGGACTTATGAAAAATTGTATACGCAATTTCAAGGAGAACAGAATGATATTAATCTTTTGGATAAGAGTTTAGAGGGTAACTAGAGCAGCTTCAATAGTTTTATAGACCTTTTCTAATTCTTCATCAGTAATGACATAAGGTGCCAAAATATAAATGGTATTACCAAGTGGTCTTAAAAAGACACCATTGTCCATAAAGAATTTAAAGAGTTGGTCGCGTAAATTACCATAACGCTCCATTTGAATATCTAAATCCAGAGCGAAAATTATTCCTGTTTGGCGGATGTTAGCAACTTTTGGATGATTTTTAATCCGTTCACCAAAAGCTTGATGTGATTCTATAATCCGTTTTATATTTTGTTGAATGTCCTCGGATTGTAAGAGTTCAATTCCTGCTAAAGCTGCAGTACAGGCTAATGGATTGGCAGAATAGGTGTGTCCATGGAAAAAGCCTTTGGTAATGTCGTCACTTAAAAAGGCATCGTATATCTTCTGAGTACAACTTGTAATTGCCATTGGGAGTAATCCAGCTGTTAAGGCTTTACTCAAACATATAATATCTGGTTGATTGTTGAGGTGAAGTGAGGCAAAGTGTTTACCTGTTTTTCCGAATCCGGTCATGACTTCGTCGGCAACAGTTATGATATTTTGAGATTTACAGAATTCTAAAATGGCATCTAAGCCATTAGCATCATGCATTTTCATTGCTGCAGCTCCTTGTACTAAAGGTTCGTAAACGAAAGCTGCTACTTTGTTATTTTCTGAAATAGTTTTGAGTTGATTTAAAATGTCATTATGATTGTTGCCATCTGGTGTCGGAATCCGCTTCACTTCAATAAAGAAATCTTCAAAAGGGCCATTGTAAACGGATAACCCTGAAACACTCATGGCTCCAAACGTATCTCCATGAAACCCATCTTCAAAAGCGATTAAAACATTTCGTTTTTCGTTGCGATTAAAATGATATTGCAATGCCATTTTAATGCCGACTTCAACCGAAGTAGAACCATTATCGCTAAAGAATATTTTTTCTTGATTATTGGGAAGAATGTCGATTAAAGCTTCGGATAATTTGACAGCTGGTTCATGGGTTAAACTGCTAAACACGACCTGGTCTAGCGTTTGCATCTGATCTGCAACTTTTTTGGTAATGTATGGATTGCAATGCCCATACATACAAGTGTACCATGAGGCAATGGCATCGATATAGGTGTTGCCATCTTCATCGTAAAGGGTACAGCCCTCTGCCTGTACAATTGCAATGCTTTCTGGATGCAATTGGTGTTGGGTTAGTGGGTGCCAGAGGTGTTTTTTGTCTCTTTCTTTTAAAGTCATAGATTTTCTTTAAACATTTCGGCGTACTCCTTAATCACATTTCTATCAAAATAAGGCTCATCATTTATTCTTCCAATGACATTTACGCCAGTCATTTTTTCGATAATGGATTCTGTGGATTTGTGCTCATCTCCACTATATATAATAGAAACATCAAACCCTTTTTCTTTCAATGTATTGATGGTTAATAGTGAGTGATTGATGCTTCCCAAGTAATGACGAGATACCACAATAACCTTATCTTTTGGTTGAATCAAATCTAAAATAGTTTCAGAATTATTTATTGGCACCATTAATCCGCCTGCTCCCTCAATGACCAAATTATTTTTGGTTTGCGGCCTTTTTATGTTTTTTATGTCAATAGTTAATCCATCAATTTCAGCAGCGCCATGAGGACTCATCGGTGTTTGTAATGCGTAGCTGTTTGGGTAAAAAATCGATTTGGAATTAGTAACCAAACGTTGCACTTTTTTGGTATCGCAATTATCTAATTCGCCAGCTTGTACAGGTTTATAATAATCTGCTTGTAAAGCTTCAACCAAAATGGCTGAGGCTATGGTTTTGCCAACGTCTGTTGAGATTCCGGTGACGAAGTAGGTGTTCATTTTAATGGAAATTCGGTTTTACAATTGTCGCAAATGTATTTGTAACGCGCGTGAAATGGAAGAGTAAAGGTCAATAAACCTATGAAAAATGATAAAAAGGCTTTAAAGCTGTCAATAGTGGAATAAAGTTCTACTTCGTTCTTCCCACAATTGGGACATAAAATAGGGTCATCATTATCATCCAAAGCGTATGCTTTTATTGATTTTAAAATTTCCTTGGCTTCCTTTTCATCTTCAGCACGTACTTTTAGTTTAATGCCTCCAATGGCATTGCTCACCAAAGGATCTGTATCTATAGTGATATTATCCTTTAGAAAAGTTTGAATACCATCTGCTTCCAAACGGCCTTTTACAATCTGTGCTTCGGATGAATATTGAAATCTTGCTATGGTTACAAATGCTTCCCTCATTGGTTAGCAAAGGTAACCAACAAGGTCAAGACTTCCGAGATTTCTTCTTTGGAATTATAGCTGTGAATACAAAACCGTAAACGTTCTCTCCCTTTAGGAACTGTAGGTGATAAAATGGGCTTAACATCAAAACCATGATCTTGAAGAATACTGGCAACAGATTTCACCTTTTCGTTTCCTGGAAGGATACAGCATTGTATTGCGGAGTCGCTGTCTAGAAACCTCTTTTGAAACCCAATTCGTTTAACCTCTTTTTTGAAGAATGAAATATTTTCTTTCAGTTGATATATTTCATTGGTTGTGGTCAATTCATTGTAAGCTATTTTTATGTTAGCCAAAGCGTGAGGAGGCAAAGCAGTGGTGTAAATAAAAGAGCGTGAAAAATTAACGAGATAATCTTTTAAATCTTGCGAACCTAAAATTGCTGCACCATGGCAACCTAAGGCTTTTCCAAACGTGATTACTCTTGCAAACACATCATTTTCTAAACCAAGTTTTTGCACTAAACCTTTTTCAAAAAGGCCTAGTGCGTGCGCTTCGTCAATGATGAGGTGTGCATTGTGTGTTTTGGAGAGCTTAATAAGTTTTTTCAAATCTGGCGAGTCGCCATCCATTGAGAAAACGGATTCGGTAATAATATATGTATCAGATTTGTCATGCTGAACTCGTTTCAGCATCTCAGCCAAATCCTCTAAATCATTATGCTTAAATTTATAAGACTTGGCATTACTCATGTTAATTCCATCTCTTATGGAAGCATGGCACAGTTCGTCATATAAAATGATATCACCACGTTGAGGAACGGATGACAATAACCCAATATTGGCATCGTAACCCGAATTAAAAATCAAAGCGGCTTCACAATTATGGATTTTTGAAATTTCAGATTCAACCTCGTTGTATAATTTATGATTACCTGAAAGCAAACGAGAGCCTGTTGCGCCATTTTGCTTTAGATTGTTGTCAACGAGGTATTGATGGGCTGCATCAAAAATGGTTTCAGATTTTGAAAACCCTAAATAGTCATTGGATGAAAAATCTACCAATTTAGAGTTTGAGCCCAACTCACGAAATGCGTTATTGGCTTTACGGTCTTCGAGTTTTTTATTTAACTTTTTTGGTAGCATTGGGTAAAGATAGTTAAGACCTCACAGGTTTCAAAAACCTGTGAGGTCTAGTTTTAAAATTATCTTTTTTCAATAAAAAATTATTGTTTATCAATAATTTTTATATATTTGTTATTGTTAAACGATAATAAAAAATGAAAACAAAACAAATCTTAAGTATAATGCATATAGTGGCTTGGATACTATTCATCGGACTGTGCATTAAAGCAGGAGCTCTTATTATATCCTTTTTTGTTAGTCTTTTTGTGAATGAATATGCTGTGCAAAATATTTATTTAGGCCTTGATTTTTCTCGTCTTTACAACTTTAGTCAATT
Source organism: Winogradskyella ouciana (assembly GCF_965284585.1). Classification (NCBI taxonomy): domain Bacteria; kingdom Pseudomonadati; phylum Bacteroidota; class Flavobacteriia; order Flavobacteriales; family Flavobacteriaceae; genus Winogradskyella; species Winogradskyella ouciana. The sequence goes on along the minus strand of NZ_OZ260095.1, from coordinate 913,484 downwards.
ACATTATATAATTACAGTTAGCTTAATAATCTTAATAGCTAGTTTGAAAGCCTATCTTTTTTATTTACTCATAAATGTGTTTAGAAAAGTTGATTTTAATAGTCCGTTTACAGAGCCCGTCGCACAGTTGCTTTCAAAAATCAATAAGGTAGTTTTATATACTGCATTGATAGCATTATTGGCAAGTGGATATAGTGCTTGGCTACATCAACAAACATTCTTTTATCCATATAATTGGGGCGCACAAAGCTTGTTGTTTATGGCAGGAGTAGTTTTTATTGTTGCATTATTATTTAAACGTGCTGTTGAGATTCAATCAGAAAACGAATTAACCATCTAAATATGAAAAAAGGAACTACACTTGTGAATATTTTATATTGGTTTAGCAAGATTTCATTTTATCTTCTAATTATTTTATTAATAATAGCCATTAGTTTTGAGGCTTTTACTAAAGATGGAAAGTTAGGTCAATTCTCTTCTGGTGTTCATCACTCTGTCGGCTATCAAGTACCTGTAAGTTTAAAAGTTCATCCGCAAAAACCAATGTATAACAGCTTGCTATTTGAATTAAAAAACAAAAGCACTAATGCTATGGGACAGAAGTATTCTAGTGGTGTGTCTCACTATGCTAAACCGCTTACAAAAGAGGATTCTTTAAATTTTAGAACGATAGTTAGTATCCATAATCGTGATATGGAAGACAACTATGAATTAACCTCCCAAGTATTTAAAGGAGATGGTTATGTTAATGTAAAACCTAAAAAGCTACTAGATAAAATTATACTACTTATTAAAACGTATCTAGGTTTTGTGCTCTTAATTGTCATCTTCTTTTTTCTTAAAAACATTTTTAAAGCGCTTAAATCTAATTTTGAATTTTCTCAAAAATTATACAAGTCAATACAGATATTGGGAATTATTTTAATTGTACAAGTTTTATTAGTTACGATATGTAATTATATCGTTGGAAGTCAATTGTCTATGGTTGGTATAAGACCATTAGATTACAAATTAAATTACGTCACTCTCTCTATGAATCCGCGCTTAGACTTTGATTTTATGATATTCTTTGTTGGAATTTCATTATTGGTTTTATCTACTTTATTGAAATCAGGTAATGAGCTTAAACAAGAAAACGACCTAACCATATAACCATGCCAATAGTAGTCAACTTAGATATAATGCTGGCCAAACGAGGCATGAAGAGCAATGAACTTGCAGAAATCATTGGCATCACCACAGCAAACCTTTCCATTTTAAAAACCGGTAAGGCAAAAGCCATTCGGTTTTCTACCTTAGAAGCTATTTGTAAAGCATTAGATTGCCAGCCTAGTGATATTTTAGAGTATGTAGAAGATTAACATTAAAAAAGAGTGTCCTTTTGCACTTTTTCAATAATATAGGATTGGTTGGTATCGATACCTTTTTTGTAGAAATCTCTGCTAATTGGATGTGCCTTAAATGGTTGTGAGCTCATACCAACGGCTATAATTTCGTTAATCTCTTGTTCATTCATACCATCATCGAGCCAATCTTCATAGTAATGTTCATCTAAGACTAATGGCATTCGCTTGCCTTTATTATGAACCTCCATAAAAAAGTCATTGGCTTCTGTTGTTAGGATGGTAGTACTTAAAGTATTTTTATCGATTTCATTATAAAGACCTGCAAAAAGAAAAAGATCGCCCTCTGGATTACTATTGGAGGGTTGATAGCAGAAATAGGGTATGGCTTTTCCATTTTCGTGATGTGGTTCAAAAAAACCATCGGCTAAGATTAAGCATCTTTTATTTTCTGCACTTTCTTTATAGGATGGTTTTTCAAAGATACTTTCACCTCTAGCATTTAGTGTATTACTTTTTTTGCGAAAATCATCTGGATTGTGTGCAGCCCAATCTGGTATTAGGCCCCAACTTGCGTTATAAATTGTTTCTGGTTCATCCATTTTTATGATTAGTAATTTACCGTGTGTAAAACCATTGAGGTGGTAGTATGGAGTATAACTTACTGAAGGATGAAATTTAGCATTAACACTGTCTCGCAGCTTTTTCTCTACTTGTTCTCTTTGCTTTCGTAACGCTGTTGAATAACACATGATTCTAAGATAGTAATTTTTGTTTTTATTGATGTCTATTAGCAAGTAAAGGAGGTGGTTCTCCCGTAAACGGATTCCAACGGCTAATGGTTTTGGCTTCCATACCAGCAGCATTCATTACAGCTCTATCTCCGTAACGTTCGCGCATTTTATCCATAGCCTGGGCCAAATTAAGATGTATCTTATTGTCTTCAAATAGGTTGATTTGATGGCCTCCTTCTACCAAATGGCTAAACTTTACACCTACCAGACGTACCAATAACCTACGGTTATATAATTTTTTGAATAAATCAAGTACCACAGGAATAATGTTATGGTCCATAGCACTGTAGGGAATGCGTTGTTGTTGTGTATAGGTTTGAAAATCTGAATACCGAATCTTAAATGTCACACAAGCCGTAAGCTTATTGCCACGACGCAATTGAAAGGCTAAGTTCTCTGCCATAGCAATAACTAAACCTCTTAGTTTATGAACGTTTGTGGTGTCTTGCCCAAAGGTACGCTCGGTAGAAATGGATTTGCGTTCGTGATATTGAATTACGGGCGAATTGTCTATACCATTGGCTTTTTTCCAAATGGAAAGACCGTTTTTGCCCAAAACCTTGTGCATTAATTCCATAGGCATATCCTGCACGGTTTTAATGCGTTTTACACCCAAATCGCACAAAGCTTTATAAGTCACGTTACCTACCATCGGGATTTTTTTTACCGAAAGTGGTGCTAGAAACGGTTTTTCGGTACCTGAAATAACACGGATTTCGTTATTGGGTTTGGCTTCTCCTGTCGCAATTTTTGAAACCGTTTTATTTAGCGACAAACCAAAAGAAATGGGCAATCCTGTTTCTTTGATGATACGCTGACGCAGTTCTGAAGCCAATTTATGGCAACCGAAAAACTTATCCATTCCGGTGAGATCGAGATAAAACTCATCAATAGATGTTTTTTCATAAAGTGGTACACTTTCTTTAATGACATCAGTTACATTTTGCGAAAATTTTGTGTATATACCAGAATTACCTCTTAAAATAATAGCTTCTGGACAAAGCTGTTTTGCCATTCGCATTGGCATTGCAGAGTGTACGCCAAAAGTTCTGGCTTCGTAACTACAAGATGCTACAACACCTCTGTCGCTTGTGCCACCAATGAGCACAGGTTTGCCATTAAGACGGCTGTCTAGTAAACGTTCGCAAGACACAAAAAAAGTGTCTAAATCCATATGTACTATACTACGAGTGGTATTCATTTTTTTAACACCCCTAAAGTCCCCTCAAGGGGACAATTCTAATAAGTCTCTTCAGAGTACTGTCCCCTTGAGGGGACTTTAGGTGTGTTTTTCTTTAATGTTAAATATTTATTTTTTACCCATGCGCTTTTTTAAGGTCTTTAAAACTTCTTTTTCTTTGAAACGTTGGATTTAATGATTTTATGGAATATCGAGGATCTTCAATAATTGCCAATCGTTCTAATTTTGAAACCTCGATGGTAACACAGTCAAACTCTACCATTACTTTACCGATGATTTCATATATTCCTTTTCCTCTAAATGGGAATTTTGATGCCACTGGAGGAAAATGAACGGTATCTATAAAATCACCATTACGATCTAAAAAGGTGCTAAAATGCATCAGCTTACCATTTGAGGTTTTTGTATTTTTTGTGGTAACTAAATACCCTTCAATTTTTACATATTTATCTTCTAGTTTAGTAAGGTGCTTTGCACGTAATCTAGTAGTAGATTCTTTTTCTAATAAATGAAATGGGTTGCACAACGGAAAGCCTAATAGTTCAATCTCATCAAAGGCATTTTCTAGTGCTGTACTTGGCAATTCTGGTGTACTGTAATTAATGCGCTCACTTCTAAATAGTGTAACTATATGGTCTTGAATTACAGTTTTGCTAATTTTTAAATGTGCTTCCCAAAGCAATTCACGCTTATTGATTTTTGTAAATCTAAACGCATTAATCTTTATAAGAATACCAATCTGTTCTATAGGAATAGGGACACGTTCTATAAAATCATCGAGCGAATTAAACAGTCCATAATTTTGGCGTTCTGAAAGGATGCGTTCAATAGTTTTAGATTCTAAGGATTGTAAAAACATAAAACCGAGATATATGGTTTTTCCTTTGATAATAGTTTGGGTGTAAGATTGGTTGATGCAAGGTGCTTCAATTTCACCATCATACATTCTGGCTTCGTGTACATAAAATTCGGTACTGTAGAATCCGCCAAAATTATTGATGGTTGCTGTCATATATTCCAATGGGTAGTAGGCTTTTAAAAACAGACTTTGGTAACTTTCTACGGCGTAAGAAGCTGAGTGTCCTTTAGCAAAGGCATAACCAGCAAAGCTTTCAATCTGTCTCCATATATCTGCAACCAAATCAAAAGGCTTTCCGTCCTTTTTGCAATTATCAAAAAACTTCTGTTTCACTTTTAAAAATTCTTCACGCGAACGAAATTTACCAGACATACCACGACGGAGCATATCAGATTCTCCCAAATCTAAACCACCAAAATGATGGGCCACTTTAATTACATCTTCTTGGTAGACCATAACTCCATAGGTTTCTGGCATAATTTCAGCCAGTACTGGATGCGCTTCTTTACGTCTTTCAGGATAACGATAGCGCAAAATATATTGACGCATCATACCGCTTTTGGCAACACCTGGTCTAATGACCGAACTTGCAGCGACTAAGCCTAAGTAATTGTCTACCTGCAATTTTTTTAAGAGCATGCGCATAGCGGGTGATTCTACATAAAAACAACCAATAGCCTTGGCATTTCTAAGTAAATACTTAATGCGTTCATCTTGTTTAAAACGCTTAATATCATGGATGTCTAAAGCGGGTTGGTTAGGGTGATTATAGCTCACAATTTCTACGGCCTCCTTAATTTTTCCCAAACCGCGTTGGCTTAGTATATCGAATTTATAGAGCCCTATATCTTCAGCTACGACCATATCAAATTGGGTAGTGGCAAACCCTTTTGGAGGCATAAATGTTGCACCATAATAATGAATAGGTTTCTCAGAAATTAAAATACCACCTGCATGAATCCCCAAATAATTAGGAAACCCTTGAATATATTTTGCGTACTTAATAACGAGTTGAGATAATCTGTCGAGTTTATGGATATTGTATTTACCTCGTGTGAGTATATCCATCTCAGATTTTGGCAAACCAAACACTTTCCCCAACTCACGAACCGAAGCCTTAAACTTAAAAGTGTTATAAACCGTAATGAGCGCCGTGTGTTTAAAGTTCTCAAAAATAAAATGTGTAATATCATCTCTGTCTTTCCAGGAAAAGTCAATATCAAAATCGGGAGGATTTTGTCGGAACAGATTGATGAAGCGCTCAAAATATAAATCGAGTTCAATAGGATCTACATCAGTAATTCTTAGCAAATAAGCAATGATACTATTAGCTCCACTACCACGACCAACATAGTAGTAGTCTTTGCTACGCGCATACTCTAAAATTTTCCAGTTGATTAAAAAATAGGATACAAAACCTTTCTGTTTAATGATGTTGAGTTCTTTTTCAATACGTTGATAGATTTTTGGTTTAACATCGTTTCCGTAACGGTATGCAATGCCATCATAGGTTAGCTTTTCTAAAAGCTCATAATCAGAATTAGTATTTTTTGTGAGGAACCGTTGATTTTTGGGTATAGGATTTTCAAAATCGAATGAAATTGAGCAATTGTCTAACAAATCCTCTGTGTTATTGATAAGACTTGGGAATTCTGAATAGCGTTCGCACAGTGCATCATAAGGCAACATTATATCTTCTGAGCTGCCTTCTTCAGCTTTTGGAAGTTTGCTCAATAGCGTATTATTATCAATAGCGCGTAGCAAACGATGTGTGTTAAACCCTTTTTTATTTTGAAAAGAGACTGTCTTAAGCACCACTAATTTCTCTCTATGTGTATTCCATTTAGAGAATTTTAATTGATTGAGGTCTTTGGGTGCAATACCTAAAAACTCATTCGGTTTTAATTTGAAATCTTTTCCTTTTTGGTAAGGGTAAATCACGAAACAGTCCTCTATGATATGCTCTGGTCGTTCAGGAATTTTTAAATCGAGGTTATGAAGAAATTTAGAGAGATATTCATTTATATTCTGAAAGCCTTGATTGTTTTTTGCGATTAGAATAAACTCTTGTTGTGCGTTGTTTCTAAAATCTACACCGAGCACAGGTTTTACCTTGTATTTTTTTGAGAGACGAACAATATCTAAACACGCTGAGGTGGTATTAATATCTGTTAACGCTAAAGTCTGTACACCATTTTCTGAAGCAATAGCAAGTAGTTGCTCAGGTTTTATAGTACCATAGCGAAGGCTGTAATATGTGTGACAGTTTAAATACATGGGACTAACAAAATTAGCTACTATATGTAGTCTTTATTGCTTATATTTGTAGTAAATATTGTTAAATTTAATCACATTGAAACCTATACAAGCTAACATAAAGCACCTCAGGTCATTAAAGAAACTATCCCAAGAACGCTTTGCAGACGATTTGGGCTGGACACGTTCTGTAGTTGGTTCTTATGAAGAAGGCAGAAGTGAACCACCTATTGAGCGCTTAATAGACCTGTCTAATTATTTTGATATTCCTATAGATATTTTGGTGCGCAAAGATTTGCGTAAAGCAAAGGATACCTCGTTTATTGAGGTAGGGAACAAGCGCGTATTGTTTCCTGTAACCGTAAATGAAGATAATGAGGATCTCATTGAAATTATACCAGCAAAAGCCTCAGCAGGTTATTTATCTGGCTACGACGATCCAGAATATATAGAACAGCTTCAAAAAATTAAACTACCATTTTTACCCACAGGAACACATAGAGCTTTTCCTATAAAAGGGGACTCTATGTTGCCTGTAAAGCCAGGGTCTTTTGTTGTTGCTAAATTTATTGAAGATTTTAATGATCTAAAAAGCGGAAAGACTTATGTGGTACTGACCAAAGACGACGGTCTAGTGTATAAACGTGTGTACGTTCCTGAGGGTGACGTGGTTAATTTGCTACTAAGTTCAGATAATAAAGCTTATAAACCTTACCTAGTTTCAAAAGAAAACATTTTAGAGTTATGGGAGTTTACCTGTTGCATCAACACTCAAGAATATGATGAAAAGGAACTAAAACTAAGTAGTATTATGACGATGTTCCAAGAGCTAAAAGTAGAGCTGGAAGCCGTAAAACAAATGTAGGATGAAGCAAACCATAAAATGGGGAATTATTGGTTGCGGCAACGTTACCGAAGTTAAAAGCGGACCAGCCTACAAAATGACCGAAGGTTTTGAGCTTGTCGCCGTCATGCGAAGAAACTTAGCCTTAGCTCAAAATTATGCTGAACGACATAATATACCGCGTTTTTATGATGATGCAGATGAGCTGATTAATAATCCTGAAGTTGATGCCGTTTATATTGCCACACCACCAGACAGCCATCATTACTATGCAATAAAGGTTGCCGAAGCAGGTAAAATCTGCTGTATTGAAAAACCAATGGCACCAAATTACACGGAATGTGTTCAGATTTGTGATGCCTTTGAAAAGCGAGATTTACCGTTGTTTGTGGCTTATTATCGCCGATCTCTACCGAGATTCAATAAAGTGAAGTTTCTGTTAGAAGAACATACTATTGGAGATGTGCGATACATTCATTGGACGCTTACCAGAACACCAAGTGAGAAAGATCAATCAAAAGATTATAATTGGCGAACCGATGCAAAGATTGCACCTGCTGGTTATTTTGATGATTTGGCAAGCCACGGTCTAGATTTGTTTGCTTATTTGTTGGGAGATATAAAGGAAGCTTCAGGAATAAGCAGTAACCAACAGCAATTATACACAGCAAAAGATGCTGTTTCGGGTTCTTGGGTACATCATTCTGGAGTTATGGGTTCTGGTACTTGGAACTTTGGTGCTTATGAACGCGAAGATAAAGTCAAAATTATAGGAAGTGATGGAGAAATAAGCTTTTCGATATTTCTTGAAGAACCCCTTACACTAATCACTAATAGTGGAATTAAAGAATTTGTAATTGATAACCCAAAGCATATTCAACAATACTATATAGAAAACATGAAGAAACATTTGGATGGTACTTTACAACATTCGTCCACTGGAAAAACCGCAGCGCATACGGCTTGGGTCATGGACAAGATATTAGGTAAGCTATAATAAAGCAAAAAAAACGCGAAGCATCTGCTTCGCGTTTTTATATTTCAGTTGAGATAATCTAATCTGCTAAAACAATTAGCTTATTATCTTTCATTTCAATAGTACCAGAATTGATGGCTAACCAAACACCTCTATCTGACTTGGTGAATTGGTCTTCAACCTCTTCTTCTAATTGAATATTATTACCAGCTACTTTAACGTGTCCTTCCTTAAGAATAGATACGATAGGAGCGTGATCTTTTAACATTTCGAACTCACCATTAACACCAGGAACAGTAACAGAATCTACTTCTCCACTAAATAATGTTGCTTCAGGTGATACAATTTCTAAATACATAGTTTTTAAAATTTCAATTTTCAAAAACTAAATTCCAAAATTATTACGAATTGGAATTTTGTTTTTTTGTTTTTGGAATTTATCAAGCTTTGCTTGATTATGCTTCCGCTAACATCTTTTCTCCTGCTTCGATAGCTTCTTCGATAGAACCTTTTAGGTTAAATGCTGCTTCTGGTAAGTGATCTAATTCACCGTCCATAATCATGTTAAAACCTTTAATTGTTTCTTTAATATCTACTAATACACCAGGAATACCAGTAAACTGCTCAGCTACGTGGAATGGTTGAGATAAGAAACGTTGTACACGTCTTGCTCTATTTACAGCCATTTTATCTTCTTCAGATAATTCTTCCATACCAAGGATGGCAATGATATCTTGTAATTCTTTATAACGTTGTAATAACTCTTTTACGCGAGTAGCACAGTCGTAATGCTCATCACCTAAAATATCTGCTGCTAAAATTCTAGACGTAGAATCTAAAGGATCTACCGCTGGGTAAATACCAAGCTCAGCAATCTTACGAGATAATACGGTTGTTGCATCTAAGTGAGCAAACGTTGTAGCAGGCGCAGGATCCGTTAAATCATCCGCAGGTACATAAACCGCTTGTACAGATGTAATAGAACCTTTCTTAGTAGAAGTAATGCGCTCTTGCATCGCGCCCATTTCAGTTGCTAATGTAGGTTGGTAACCTACCGCAGATGGCATACGACCAAGTAATGCAGATACCTCAGAACCAGCTTGTGTAAAACGGAAGATATTATCTACGAAGAATAATACATCTTTCCCTTGTCCATCACCAGCACCATCACGGAAATACTCAGCGATAGTCAAACCAGATAATGCCACACGAGCACGAGCTCCAGGAGGCTCATTCATTTGTCCGAATACAAACGTTGCTTTAGAATCTAACATGGCTTTCTTATCTACCTTTTGAAGATCCCATCCACCTTCTTCCATTGAGTGCATAAAGTCATCACCATACTTGATAATTCCAGACTCTAACATCTCACGAAGTAAATCGTTTCCTTCACGTGTTCTTTCACCAACACCTGCAAATACAGAAAGACCACCGTGACCTTTTGCAATATTGTTAATCAACTCCTGAATCAATACTGTTTTACCTACACCAGCACCACCAAATAATCCAATCTTACCACCTTTTGCATAAGGCTCAATTAAGTCGATTACTTTAATACCAGTAAATAAAACTTCAGTAGACGTTGATAAATCTTCGAATTTAGGCGCCTGTCTGTGAATAGGCAAACCTGCATCACCAGCTTTAGGCAAATCACCTAATCCATCAATAGCATCACCAATTACATTAAAAAGACGTCCGTAAACATCTTCACCAATTGGCATTTGGATTGGAGCACCAGTAGCAGTAACTTCTGTCCCTCTACTTAAACCATCTGAAGAGTCCATAGCAATTGTACGTACAGTATCTTCACCAATGTGAGATTGTACTTCTAATACTAAAAGGGAACCATCTGGTCTTTTAATTTCTAACGAATCATAAATCTTTGGAAGTTCTGAACCAGCAGCGAATTCTACATCGATAACTGGACCTACGATTTGTGCAACTTTACCTGTAACTTTTGACATTACTTATATGTTTTTGTTTTGCAATAATTTAAATATGAAAAACAGCTTACGAAATCAAGTCGATTACGTGCGTTTTTCGCGCTGCAAAGATATAGTTTTATTTAAAAAAATGAGCCTTTTTTAAATAAAAAAAACACGCTTTTTAAAAGCGTGTTTTTAGATATATTTATATTGCTACTCTATTGTAGAGTAGGTGAGTAATTCGTTGGATAATCTCCTGCTTTAGCAAGGTTTCCAGAGGCTTCAAAATTTGAGCCGTATGTCGTATCTATAGCTTGTAAAAAACTATTAGCCATTAAGGCGTAGCCTCTAGCTGTTAAATGTATCCCGTCTAAACTTACTAATCCACCGAATACTAAATCTGTATTCATCAGGTAATCATCAAACATAATGCCTGTAGTAGAAGCTTCAACCAATATGCTGTTAAGATCAACCAATGCTAACCCATTTGAACTTGCTACAGATGATATACTTGCGTTATAAGCTGCAGTTGCTGTTGCGATTTCTGTTTGTTCTTCAGGTAATAATGCCCATTTATCTTCTAATGGTAATGTTACTCCCTCAACTGCAAATTGACCTGCAACAGCAGGAGGTAAACCTTGACTCTGTAAGAATGCTAAAAAATCCGCATTTACAGAACCTATTACTGAAGAGCTCGGTAATACAAACAAGTCATCAGCAGTTGCTTGTCTTGCCTGGCCATAAACTAAGCCTAAGAGTCCAGCAACCTGTGGTGCAGCTTCAGGTGGTAATCCGAATTGTGCTAAAAATGCAGGGAATGCAGGATTTGCCAATAAAGTTTGAGTTATTAATGTAGATATATTAGCCAAATTCTCGTCTACTATAACTACGGCACTTGCATCTGTTTCTGAAAAGATTACAGTTCTTTCTGCAGCATCATCAATAGCTCCTTGAGACTCTAAGAAGGCATAAACACCATTTAAAGCACCAAATAAGTTATTTAATGTTGGAATTAATGGTCCGAAATCTGGATTAGAAGGTTCTAATGGATTGTGAGGAACCGTTGTGAAATGTGATAAACTAGTAATGTTAGGTAAGTTTCCGATAACTCCTTTAGCTCCATTAGCTGTTAAGCCAGCAACTAACACATTTAAGGATGCGTCGAAAGTAGCAGTTGGTGTAATAGGGTTGGAACCATCTCCACCAGTAGTAGCATAACCTAAAACATCATTACCTCCAACTTCTGATATTGAAACGAATGTTGGACTCTGTGCCATCGCCAATTCTAAGATTGATGCGTTGGGCGTATTCCCAGTCATTCTTACTGCATAAGGATTTGCCGCTGCTGGGAAATTAGCTAAATTACCATAACCTGGAGCAACTAAATGAAAACTTTTTGCTCCTGGTACACCTAAATTACTAAATGGACCTGTAGGGTTGTTTAAAGCAATATCTGTAGATACAGTTACAGGGCCAATAACAGCTTCTAGAGGCACAGGACCTGCACCACCAAAAACTAATCTAGGGTCTGTAATTCTCATTCCGCCAACAGCTAAGCCGCCAAAATTATCACTCATCATTGGCTGCGTAAAAGTCCCTCCGCCAGCTAATGCAAATTTATTTGACATAATATTTGGAAACGAATTTTCTTGAGCTGCAATAAAAAGTGCGTTATCTGTAAAGCCAGCAGTAAAAGATGCCCCAACGGCAACATAATTTGAAAAGTCAGCAGAGCCTACCGTTAATTCTGGTAATGGCTCGTCGTTAGTATTGTTTCGGTCTCTTAAATCCTGTACGAGTTCATTCTCGCAGGCTACCATACTTAGAGTAAGTAATGATAGCGCTATATATTTTAATTTTTTCATTTTATATATTTTTCTTTTCCGTTATTATAGATTGTTGATAGTCCAAGACACATAGTATTGAGAGCCAATCAATCCTGTACCAAATGCAGTAAAATACTCGTCTTGCAGTAAGTTGGTTGCACCAGCTTTAAATGTAGACTTTAAACTAGGTACTCTTAAATTGATTTGTGCATCCAATACATGATAAGCAGGTACTTCACCATCACCGAAAGAGGCTTCCCAGAAGTAATTATCACTCCATCTCCAAGACACATTAAAACCGAAATTTTTGAATAATTCTGTATTACCAAAAGACGCTTTTACTTTATGCTCAGGAGTGTTGAAGTTAGTTCTAAAATCAGGGTTTTGTTGCACATCAAAATCTAATTTGGCATACGTGTAATTAGCACTTAGGTCAAAGTCTCCTAAAACTTTAGTAGAAACTTGTATCGCAGCACCATAAGAATTAACCTCTTCATCTGAATTAGTATAGGTCTGATATGCTTGGAAGTCTCCATTAGCTATGGCAGCTACTGCTAATGGTGTTCCACCTGGTAATGTTTGTGACAATTGCACGTCTCCATAGAATGGGGCGATTACGGTTTCATTGGCTAAGAAATCCTGGTACTTATTATAATAAGCAGAAGCATCAACTATAATACCATCTAATTTACCACGATACCCTAATTCGAAAGAACTTACTTGCTCTGGTTGTGCTAAGTTAGAGTTGGCTATTTCTAATGCTGCGGGATTACCTGTCTCTGAAAATGCACCTACAGAATTTGCAAAGAAAGAGTTATTGTAAGCACCCGTACCATCGAAATCAATATTCGATTGACCGACTATTGCAGTACCATTTGCACTTAAATCATAATTTCTGACATCTCTTGCTGGGTTGTCTGGTGCACCACCAACAAGAATAGCTCTACCAACATCTAACCCAATGTATAAATCTTGAGTGGTTGGGTTTCTAAATCCAGTTTGAAAAGATGCTCTAATATTATGGTTATCGTTAATAGTGAAACCAGCAGACAATCTAGGAGAGAAGAATCCATCAAACAATTCTGATTTATCATATCTTACAGATCCTGTTAATTTTAATTCTACATTATCAGATAGTTCTAATGATCTTTGTAATTGTGTGTAAAAACCAACTTCTGAGTAGTTAATTGGCCCATCCGTATCCGTATAAATAGTTCCGAATGAATTTAACCTATATCTTCTGTAAGATCCACCAACTTGGATTTCTGCAAAATCTATCATGTCACCAAAATTATAGTTGGCGTCAGCATGATAAATTTTAGAATTATCTTGAAACTTAGATCCAGTATTTAAATCTGGGTCATTAACACTTCTATTAAATGCAGCCTCATATTCTGGGGTGCCTGGAAGATAACGACCCGTATCGGCTGCAGCCCTTGCTGTGGAGTGAGCTTGGTCATTGGTTGCTCCACCTAAAGTTGCACCAATGTATGCCGCAACATATTCACCAAACCAAGTTTGGTCATCTTTCCATGCTCTGTTAATATTAATACCTGTAAATACCATGTCATAAGAGTCGCCTGCTTTATCTTCTGTAACATAACCTCTAACAAAAAAGTTATCGTTTCTTATCTCTAGTTTATGTTGCTGCAAGAAGAAATTCTTAATGTTGTAACGGTTAGCACCTTGATAAATAGTATTACCAGAACCTACTTTACCAACATATTGAATTTCGAAGTCATTTTCCCAAGGACGAAAAAATAATCCCCAATCAGCTTTTATACTTTCAGCATTATAATTTGTTAAATCTCTTTCATTGTAACCAGTTCTACTCACATTTTGTGAAGGTACAAGTGCCGAAGAACCTGGAGGTGCCAAACCTAAATCTTCTAAAAGTAGTGCTACACCGTTAATGTCCGTACTTACTTCGTCACCATATACATTTATTCCGTCATAATCTGGATCATCTCTTGTCAATCCACGATTAAGTTTATCGTCTTCATTAACAGCAAACCAATCTGTTCCTTTTAAATAACCGAAGTTAACTTTTGCTGCAAATTTTTCACTGAATTTATAGGCCATTCTAATCCCTAGATCAGTATAAGGATTGTCTCCAGCAGCTTCTTGAGAAGTTATACCTCTTTTTATATAGCCACTAATTCCTGAATGGTCAAAAGGATTTTTACTACGCATAAATAAAATACCGTTAAATGCATTTGCACCATATAAAGCTGATGATGCACCTGGTAATAATTCTACACTAAGAACATCAGTTTCGGTCATTCCCAATAAATTACCAAGCGGGAAATTTAGCGCTGGTGCTGAGTTGTCCATTCCATCGACTAATTGCATAAAACGCGTATTGGCAAATGTGGCAAAACCTCTGGTATTAATGGATTTAAAGGTTAAACTATTGGTATTGATATCCACACCTTTTAGATTTTCTAATCCGTCATAGAAATCTACAGATGCCGTATTCTTAATTTCTTTTAATCCAAAACGTTCTACTGTAACTGGTGATTCGAAAATACGTTCAGGTGTACGAGATGCAGAAATTACAACTTCATCTAAAGTATTTCCTTCTTGTAGTGTAACATCTACTGTTTGATCGTTAGTTGTTATTTCAACTGTTTGGGCTTCAAAACCTGTGTAACTTACACGAATAGAGAATGGAGGGTCTTGATCTACGGTTAGAGTGTAGTTACCATCAAAATCCGATACTGTACCAGAACTGGTGCCAACTACTACAATATTTGCACCAGGCAAGGGTAACCCAGTATTGTCAGTAATTTTACCTTTAACTGTGGTTTGTGCAAATGACACCACACAAAAAAGCATCGTAAAAAGTTTTAAGATTGTCTTCATTTTAGAGAATTAGTTAATTTTAGTTGAGCAATTTAAAGAAATATATGAAAAGTAGGTAACAAATTTTCATAAAATTATGCACGCATAGTATATTTTGAAAAAATAAGAGCCAAATAATTGAATAATCATCAATTATTTGGCTCTTATTTATGAATTTTTTAATTGTTACTCTACGGTCACAGATTTTGCCAAGTTTCTTGGTTGATCTACATTTTTATCTAACATTACTGCGATGTGATAAGAAAGTAACTGTAAAGGTATAGTGGTTAATAATGGTGAAAGACACTCTAGCGTTTCTGGTACTTCGATAACATGGTCTGCTAATTCCTTAACATTAGTATCTCCTTTAGTAACAATGCCAATAATTTTACCTTTTCTAGATTTTATTTCTTGAATATTACTTACTACTTTATCGTAATGTCCTTTTTTAGTCGCAATAACAACCACAGGCATTTGCTCATCTATTAGAGCAATAGGACCATGCTTCATCTCCGCAGCAGGATAACCTTCAGCATGTATATAAGAAATCTCTTTTAATTTAAGAGCTCCTTCTAAAGCCACCGGAAAATTAAAGCCACGACCTAAATACAAGAAATTGGTTGCATTTTTGTAAATATCCGCTATAGTTTGAATGTAGCCATCAGATTTTAAAGCTTCTTCAACTTTACTAGGAATAGTTTCCAATTCAATTAAATGATGTCTAAACTCTGAACTCGAAATAGTTCCTTTGGCCCTTGCTAATCGTAAGGCCATTAAAGTTAAAACTGTAATTTGGGTTGTAAATGCTTTTGTTGAAGCAACACCAATCTCAGGACCTGCATGCGTATAAGCACCGGCATCTGTTTCTCTTGCAATAGAAGAACCTACTACATTACAAACTCCAAACACAAAAGCTCCTTTAGACTTCGCTAATTTAATTGCTGCTAAAGTATCTGCTGTTTCACCAGATTGTGATATTGCAATAACTATATCTTTTTCCGTAATAACAGGGTTTCTGTATCTAAATTCTGAAGCGTACTCTACTTCAACAGGTATTCTTGCTAAATCTTCAAAAATATACTCAGCTACCAAACCTGCATGCCAAGATGTTCCACAAGCTACAATGATAATACGATCAGCAGCAAGAAACTTTTTCATGTTATCCTCCACACCAGCAAGTTTTACCATGGCTTCATTACTTAACAAACGACCTCTAAATGTATCGGAGATGGCATCTGGTTGCTCGTGTATCTCCTTAAGCATAAAATGGTCATAGCCACCTTTTTCTATTTGCTCAAGATTAAGCTGAAGTTCTTGTACATAAGGATCTACGAGTGCATCATCCTTAATCTTTCTAACTTTTACTTCTTTACCTCTTCTAACAATCGCCATCTCTTCGTCTTCTAGGTAAATGGCGTTTTTTGTGTATTCTATAAATGGAGAAGCGTCACTGGCTATAAAGAATTCGTCTTCACCAATACCTATCGCCAATGGGCTACCTAGTCTAGCAACTACAATTTCGTTAGGTTTGTTTTTGTCAAAAACAGCAATAGCATAGGCTCCAACAACCTGGTTTAATGCAATTTGAACCGCTTTACCAAGCTTAAGGTTTTCGCTCTTTTTAACGTCTTCTATTAAGTTGACTAAAACTTCAGTGTCTGTATCTGATTTAAAAGTATAACCTCTCTTAATGAGCTCTTTCTTTAAAGAGTCATAATTTTCAATAATCCCATTGTGAATTATAACTAAATCACCAGAATTGGAATAGTGTGGATGGGAATTTACATCATTTGGAACACCATGAGTTGCCCAACGTGTATGGCCAATACCAAGTGTGCCATTGGTTGAAATTTCACTTTCTATACGTTCCTTTAAGTCAGAAACTTTTCCTTTGGTTTTTGAAAGTTTAATATTGGTGCCATCATAAAGAGCGATACCAGCACTATCGTAACCACGATATTCTAGTCTTTGAAGTCCTTTAATTACTATAGGATATGCCTCTCTATGGCCAATGTATCCAACAATTCCACACATAGGTTAATGTTTTAGTTATTTGGTTCTGTGTAATATATCTCTAAATACACTTTTTTACTTTCATCTTCAGTATTGTTTCCATGCAATACTGTACCTCTTGGTGTTATTATTGAACTCGTTGGTGTTGTAAATTCAGAATCATCAGTTGTCTGTACTCGTCTTTGTGCTAATATATCTTCTAAATTAACATTTAATGAAACAGCTAAACCTAATTCAACATTAGTAGAATCTCTTAATAAGATATTATTAATGTGCTCTGTAATCCTAAACTTATACTTAATACCGTCTCCAGTTGGTTCATCATCAACGCGTTGCAAAGGGCCAAGATGGTTAAACTTTGAAAACGAAGGTAAACTATTATTGGTAAGGTCAATAAAAAAATCTGTCAACGGTGATTTATTATCTATATCATACAGAAAAAGACGATCTGGCTCTTTTCCATCGACCATATTCTGATCCACATAAAAAACTAAGTTAGCTTCATTAACCAATCGTTTAGTTCTAACAAACTTACCGTCTTCATCAGTTTCTACAAATTCACTTTTCCAAGTTTCAAAAGTATTCATGGTGTTATCATCTTCATCCAAGTCCTCGCCATTAAATAACTTAATCCTTGCAATAGATCCTTCACCACCTTTTAAAAACAATCTGTCGTCACCATTGGTCTCATCTCCATCGTTAATTGGAGAGGTAAATTCATTGTCCATAAAATTGATTCTATTAGGACCAAAACTTAAAACTATAGACGCCTGCTCAGTTGTATCTTCATCATCCGAAGTAGAAGCTGTTAATCTGGTATAATAAATAGTAATATTAGAAGTTTGTGCACCAGTATTAAGAATAAGAAAACTGCCATCATCATTTACGGGCTCAGCTTTAAAATAAAGACCTCTAAAATATTCTGAAAAGTTGTTTTGGCTGTCTAAAACTGGATCACCTTCTTTATCAATAATTTTGTTATGCCAAAATGTAGTGTCTAATTGCACTCTTATACCAGGAAATTGTCTTTGAGTTACTTGTGTTTCTCCTTCATCATCTAAACCAGTTAAAACAAATCCTTCTTCAGAAATTTCGATGATATTATCAATTGGATCAAATTCTTCAGTTGTCTCATTGTAATCAACAAATGGCAATAGTGTACCTTCTAAGACAGCATCAGAAATCGGTTCAGTTGCTGATGCAGATTTGTTTGAAAAATAGGCCTGCGTTTCATCAAATTCAGCATTTGGATCAAAATCTCTAATAAAATAGTTGCTCTCAAATAAACTTAACCTTATTGGTTCTCTACCAAGAACTGAATCTATTTCATAAGTTACATTATCGTCCTCATCTACTTCTTCAATGGAACCAAAATAGGGTATGTATAATACAACAGAGTCAATTTTAACCACATCTCCAAAATCTGCGCCAAAAGTAGTGCTTAATTGAGTTACAAAACTAGATGTTGTTCTGCCATATGTATTATCGTCATAAACGCCTAAAGTGTTAAGGCCAAGACCATTGGTTTGTACTGGCTCTAATGCATCTGTATATGTGATGATATCGTATTGATCTGAAAGAATATCAAAATTAGTTGCAACATCATCATTTAAAATGTCTGATTCTAATGTTGAAAAGTCCTTATCGCAGGCAATAAAACTTGTTGTAATCAGTGCAAATACTGCTATTTGAAGGGCAAATTTGTTCTTTTTCATAGGTTTATTTAACTGTTAAGCACAGTTTCTTTGTAAAACTCCGTGTAAGGATCTGCAAATTCTTCAATAGAATGGAAATCTAAAACAGGTTTTGTTAAATTTTTAATGTAAGTGTCTAATTCTTTTGGCAATGATTCTGAGCCTCTAATAATAGCATCAGAGTTGTCAATTGCAATCTTCATTAGATTAATATAATTTGGCTTTTCAAGAGGTTTTATAGCCTCCTCGTCCAAATTATCGAATTTCACCTTATCTATCATACCTTTATCTAACGTTCCGTCAAAGGTTTGATTGTACACGGAAGTCACAATTTTACTTTCAGTAAATAACGGTTCAGTTTTATAGAATTCTTTAAGATAGAGCGGTAATAATGAGGCTAGCCATCCATTTACATGAATAATATCTGGAGCCCAGTTTAATTTTTTTACGGTTTCAATAACCCCTTTTGCGAAGAAAATAGCACGTTCATCATTATCTGGAAAAAGATTACCATCCTCGTCAGTCAAAGTAGCTTTGCGCTTAAAATAATCTTCGTTATCAATAAAATAAACCTGAATGCGTTCCTTAGGAATAGAAGCTACCTTAATAATCAAAGGCATATCCAAATCATTGATGACTAAATTTATACCAGATAACCTTATAACTTCATGAAGTTGGTGCCTTCTTTCGTTAATATTACCAAAACGAGGCATAAATATTCGTATCTGTCCTCCTTGTTTGTTTACCATTCTTGGAGCTTCAAAGGACATTGAAGAAATCTCCGTTTCTGGTAAATATGGAACAACTTCCGACGACACATACAATATTCGTTTATCTTTCATAAATCTACTGCTTTTGAAAATTAAGAGTAAAAAACATGCAAAATTACAAAAATTTGTGCAGATTGCTAGTAAAATATTATGTTTGCACGCGTTAATTTTTTGTTATAGAGTTGAAAATTTTTCACAATCAAACCGAATTATCCAGTCATGTAGATGGCCTTAAGGCAGATGGAAGCTCCATGGGATTTGTGCCTACAATGGGTGCGCTTCATAATGGGCACTTGTCTTTGGTTGAAAAAGGATTACATGATAATGCTTTTGTTGTAGTAAGTATTTTTGTCAATCCTACTCAATTTGATAATAAAGAAGATCTTGTTAAATACCCAAGAACATTAAATGCTGATGTATCACTTTTAAGAACTGTAAGTGATACAAATATTGTGGTTTATGCACCAACCGTTGAGGATATTTACAACGATAATGTACAATCCCAATCCTTTACTTTTGATGGCTTAGAGCACGAAATGGAAGGCGCTTTTAGAGAAGGTCATTTTGATGGTGTAGGTACTATTGTAAAGCGTTTGTTTGCAATTGTTAAACCTGATAGAGCTTACTTTGGTGAAAAAGATTTTCAGCAATTGCAGATCATTAAAAAACTAGTAGAATTACATAATATACCTGTAAAAGTAATAGGTTGTCCAATCCATAGAGCAAAAGATGGCTTGGCAATGAGCTCTAGAAACTCAAGGCTGACAAAAGACCATAGAAATGTAGCTCCATTTATCTATAAAACCTTAAAATCTGCCAAGAACAAGTTTGGCACAAAAAGTGCTCAAAAAGTTACGGAATGGGTAGAAGAGCAATTTAAGCAACAACCGCTTTTAGAGCTAGAGTATTTTATAATTGCAGACACAGAAACCCTAAAGCCAGTAAAACGAAAATCAACAAAAAAGACCTATAGAGCTTTTATAGCTGTATATGCAGGTGATATAAGACTTATAGACAATATCGCCTTAAATTAATTACCTTTAGTCCCATGCAAATTCAAGTTGTAAAATCTAAGATACATCGCGTTAAATGTACAGGTGCTGACCTTAATTACATTGGTAGTATAACTATTGATGAGGATTTAATGGATGCTGCTAATATTATACAAGGAGAGAAAGTTCAGATTGTAAATAACAACAATGGTGAGCGATTAGAAACCTATTGTATTCCTGGCCCTCGTAATAGTGGAGAAATAACCCTAAATGGAGCTGCGGCTAGAAAAGTAGCTGTAGGTGATATTTTAATTTTGATTACGTATGCCTTTATGGACATCAAAGAGGCAAAAACCTTTAAGCCGTCTTTGGTGTTCCCAAACGAAGCTAACAATCTTCTAAAATAAACTCTTGAGCACACCAAAATCCATCCTAAAAGTTGTTTTGCCCTTGCTCTTAGGAGTAGTTTTGGTATGGTATTCATTGTCTCAAATATCCGTATCAAAACTTATTCAATATTTTAAGAATGCAGACTATTTTTGGATAATCTTAGGAGTGAGTTTAGGTATATTAAGTCATGTGTGTAGAGCTTATCGTTGGTTGTTTATGGCAGAACCATTAGGTTACAGGCCTAAATTTGCCAATAGTTTTATGGCTGTGTATTCAGCTTACCTTATTAATCTAACAATACCAAGAGCAGGTGAAGTAGCCAGAGCTTCAATATTAGCTACATATGAAGATGTGCATTTTGACAAAGGATTTGGTACCATTGTAGCAGAACGTGTTGCTGACACCTTAATGCTACTCTTAATAATAGGAATAGCCCTCGTTTTAGAGTTTGAGTTCATTTATAGTTTCTTTATGGAAAAGTTTAATCCCACAACTTTGCTTATAGGCGGAACAATATTGTTGTTGATAGTTTTAGGATTGTACTTTTTTATAAGGCGAAGCAGTTCAAAATTTGCTTTAAAAGTAAAAAGCTTTGTTAAAGGACTTATTGAAGGTGCATTGAGCATATTTAAAATGAAAAAGAAATGGGCATTTATTTTTTATACTGTATTTATTTGGGTACTGTATTTATCTATGTTTTATGTCACCACATTAGCACTGCCAGAATTAGGCAACATATCACTAGCCGGTGTATTGATAGGTTTTATTTTAGCAAGTTTCAGTATTGCAGCAACAAATGGAGGTATAGGCTCTTTTCCTGAAGCTATAGTGATTGCATTTACGCTGTTTAATATATCAGAAGATCCAAGTAGAGCCTTCGGTTGGATTATGTGGTCTTCTCAGACTTTGGTCATTATAGTTCTTGGAGGCCTGTCTTTAATATACTTACCAATCTATAACAGAAAGAAAACCAGCGTATAAAAATATTTTTTACCTTGCTTCAACTTTAAGTCAATCTACAACATGAAGAATTTTTATAGACTTGTTATATTATTTCTAATCACATGTAATACCCAAGCACAAGCAATTTATGAAACTATAGATTCATATAAGCTTGATGATAAACGTGAATTAAAAATTCAATTGCCAAGAAATTATGATCCAGAAGCGGATCGCACGTATCCTTTGGTTATCGTTTTAGATGGGGATTATTTATTTGAGCCAGTTGCTGGGAATATAGATTACCAAGCCTATTGGGAAGATATACCAGATTGCATTGTGGTGGGTGTAAAACAAGCGACATCTAGAACAGATGATTTTTTCTATGCTGAAGAGACAAATTTGCCCATAAACGAAGGAGCGGATTTCTACGAATTTATGGGAGCAGAATTGATTCCCTTCATTGAAGAAAATTACAAAGCCTCTCCGTTTAGAGTAATTGTAGGGCACGATATGAGTGCTAATTACATCAACTACTACTTGTTTAAAGATGAGCCAATGTTTAGGGCATACATAAGCCTGAGCCCAGATTTAGCACCACAAATGGTAGAAAGATTGCAGCAACGCTTATCAATTTTAGAGCAAGAAACATTTTATTACATGGCAACGGCAGATGCAGATTTGAAGGTTTTAAGAAATTCAATAATAGAATGTGACGCCAAATTAAAATCTATTGAAAATGGCAAACTACACTATAAGTTTGACAATTTTGAAGATGCCAACCATTATTCTTTGGTAGGGAGAGGGATTCCAAAAGCCTTAAATGAAATATTTGCTTTATATAAACCAATTAATGGAAAAGAATACAATGAAAAAGTATTGACTTATGAAGGCTCACCGTACGACTACCTAATGAAAAAGTACGAAGACATAGAATACTTTTACGGTTTTGAAAAGAAATTGATAGAAAATGACATTAGAGCTATTGCAGCTGCTTGCAAAAAGCGCGATGATTTAGAATCTTTAGAAAAGTTGGCAAGGTTGGTTAAGAAAGAATTTCCTAAATCCATGCTCAGTGCTTATTATATGGGAATGTTCCACGAAAAGGAAGGCAACCTAAGAAAAGCACTATTACGCTACAAAGCTGGATTATTGCTAGAGCCTTCTCAGTATATTGATAAGGAAATGATGCTCGAAAAAATGTACGATATACAAGATGCGATGAAAGATTAATTGCAGTTCATCGAAAAAAATTCACAACTTAACGATATTTTAGTATGTTTGGTACCCCAAAGCTAAACCTACTTAAAAATGAGAAAGACTATTTTAATAGTTCTGGCATTTGTTTTTTGCATGCCATTATGCGCTCAGATTAGTTATGATGAAATAAATTCATCTAAACTAAATTCGGTTCGTCAATTAAAAATCAAACTACCAAAAGATTACGACCCTTCTTCAGAAATTAAATATCCTTTAATTATCGTTTTCGATGGTGATTATTTATTTGAGCCCATAGCTGGCCAAGTAGATTTTCAAACCTATTTTGATGATATGCCAAGCTCTATAATAGTTGGTGTTGTACAAGGTAGCGAGAGACGTTATGATGGCTATTGTGATGAGGTCACTGGCTTACCTAAAGAATCTGGCTTGCGTTTTCACGATTTTGTGGCAGAAGAGTTAATACCTTATCTAGATGAAAAGTTCAATACAAGTAAGTTTAGGGTTGCAGTCGGCCATGATTTAATGGGCAATTTCATAAACTCTTATTTATTTAAAGAAGATCCATTATTTAATGCTTACGTATGCATTAGTCCAGATTTATCTGGTACTGTAAGAGACTATTTAGGTAAAAGATTAGAGTTTTTTAAGGATGATATCTTTTATTATATGGCGACTTCAGATAAAGATCTGCCCTATATAAGAGAAGCTGTTTTAAACGCCAATTCTCAGATTTCAGAAGTTAAAAATCAATATTTAACTTATTATTTTGATGATTTTAAGAATGATACGCATTACACACTTGTTAACAGTGCAATTGCTAAATCGTTTGACAAGATTTTTGAATTGTACAAACCACTTCGTGAAAAAGAACTAGAAGAAAAAGTATTGACTTATGAAGGTACTTTAGACAAGTATTTGGTAGATAGATACGATAGAATTGAAGAATTATTTGGCATAAAGAAGCCAATTACCGAAGAAGAATTTGAAAAAGTAGTTAAAGTTGCCGAGCAACGTAACGATTTAGAGTCTTTAGAGAAAATAGGAAAACTGGCGAAAAAATTAAATCCAGAATCATTATTGGGAACATACTACCTCGCTCAATATTCAGAAAAAGTTGGTAAGACCAAAAAAGCTAAAAAGTTATACGAATCTGCTTTAACACTTAATGATGTGAGCCATATTAATAGAGATTTTATCTTCTCTAAAATTGATGAACTTACCATTGTGGATACAGATGAAGAAGAAGAAGGAGAGGAGGAAGACAATGAAGAAAACTAAGAAAAATTCATTATCGACCGACTATTTCTTTGAGGCATTGTTCAACAGAACAAAAAACTTTCTATTTACTAATATACCTTCAAAATTAGCTACGATAAAAGTTTTCGCAATAATCAGTTGGTTTAAAGACATCAACTAAAATTATATTAATTTAGCTGTTCTAAAATTTTAAAAGATTTCCGATTTAATTGGAAACTGAAAATGGCTAAAGTAAAAACAACCTTTTTTTGTCAAAACTGTGGTAGTCAATATGCCAAATGGCAAGGACAATGCACATCTTGTAAGCAATGGAATACCATTGCTGAGGAGGTTATCCAAAAACCTGAAAAAAGTAATTGGAAGCCTCAAGGCTCATCTACCAAACGCGTCTCAAAACCACTAAAAATTAATGAGATAGACACTTCGCAAGAAGCACGCCTAAACATGCATGACGCAGAATTTAATCGTGTTCTCGGAGGTGGAATGGTTCAAGGCTCGTTAACACTTTTAGGAGGTGAACCAGGCATAGGAAAAAGTACCTTACTACTTCAAATTGCTTTAAAATTAAACTACAAAACACTTTACGTATCTGGGGAGGAAAGTCAGAAACAAATTAAGATGCGTGCAGAACGTATCAATCCCAATGACAATAGTTGCTATATCCTTACAGAGACTAAAACCCAAAACATCTTTAAACAAATAGAAGCCTTAGAACCAGATTTGGTAATTATAGACTCTATACAGACGTTGCATAGTGATTATATTGAGTCTTCAGCCGGAAGTATATCTCAAATTAAAGAATGCACTACCGAACTGATCAAATTTGCTAAAGAAACCGCAACACCAGTCTTGTTGATTGGGCACATTACAAAAGACGGTCATATTGCCGGACCTAAGATTCTTGAGCATATGGTAGATACCGTTTTACAATTTGAAGGCGATCGTAATCATGTTTTCAGAATTCTAAGAGCACATAAGAATCGCTTTGGCTCAACGAACGAATTGGGCATTTATGAAATGCAAGGTTCTGGGTTGCGAGAAGTTTCTAACCCAACAGAGATTTTAATTTCCGAAAAAGATGGAGAACTTTCTGGCAACGCAGTTGCCGCCACCCTTGAAGGTTTACGACCTTTAATGATTGAGGTACAAGCATTAGTAAGCACCGCAGTTTATGGAACTCCTCAACGTTCCGCGACGGGTTTTAATGCTAAGCGTTTAAACATGCTGTTGGCAGTTTTAGAGAAAAGAGCTGGCTTTCGTTTAGGCGCAAAAGACGTGTTTTTAAACATAACTGGGGGAATCACTGTTGATGATCCGGCAATAGATTTAGCCGTTGTTGCTGCAATCTTATCTTCTAATGAAGACGTAGCTTTACCTAGCGATTACTGCTTTGCTGCTGAGGTAGGTTTATCTGGTGAAATAAGACCAGTTCAACGTGTTGAACAGCGCATATTAGAAGCGGAGAAATTAGGCTTCTCCAGTATTTTTGTTTCTAAGTATAATAAGATTTCCATAAAAAACACACAAATTAAGATTCAGTTAGTCTCAAAAATTGAAGACTTGATAGGTTTTATAGTCTAATTCTCTGAAAAACAAGTGTTTTTAATCGGTGTTTTTGTGGTTTTCATTTTCCGCATTAAACACTTTATCGAATTTTTTATACACTTTATCGTTTTTTTTAATGAAATGTCTTGCGCACTTTTTTCTAAATGACTACTATTGTACGGTATGGTGAACCTTATAATAAAGGTTTGTCGCACAATTAGTTATATCCCTCCTACTATTCATTTCCATTGAATTAAAGATTTTATCACAGTACATAATAATAGTCCCAAACTATTAATACCATTATGTTATGAAGATAAAATTACTTTTGTGCTTTCTTACTAGTTTAATGCTAAGTAGTACTTTCTATGCCCAAACTTCTAAGGTGATAGTTAAGGTAAAATGGAAAAGCGAATCCTATAATCACAAATTAGAACTCTATAATGCTGCCAATGATTTAGTGATTTCTATTTGCGATGATACCCAATGTTATTCTGGTACTCAAACAGGTGGTACGGACAAATATGTGGTTAAATATAACCTTGGATGTGTTGATGACGGAAATAACTACTATTTAAAGCTTTATGATTATGATAATGACGGTTGGTCTAGTAGCAGTGTAAATGTTAAAGTTGCTGGAGTTACAGTAATTAATAATGATGGTACTGGTGCGACTACAGCGGGTCAGAATTTATACTTTAATGTATCTGGTGGTGCTGCTGAATGTAATGCTGAACCAGATATGGATCAAGACGGAATAGCAGACTATTTAGATTATGATGATGATGGTGACGGGCTAACTGATGGTGCTGAAAATCTTGGTGAAGATCGATTTGAATGCACTCTTCCTCCTCTAGTTTTTGAAAATGGTGCTTATGACGCTGCGGCTAGTAGTAGTTCTGAAGGTACTGTAGGTGCAGTTTACCGTTTTGGGAATGCTATTGAAGGAAAAGATGTTTTATTGGAGGTCTTAGAATTAGACAATACGACGATTAGCGATATTGATGTTGACACAATTGATAACCCTTCGTATCTCCAAACCCAACTGACAATGACTGGGACTGGTACACCTGGAGCAAGGTTTAAATTTACCATCGTAGATTCAGGAACAACCACTCCTTCTGTAGAAGTGTATAGAATAAATGGAATTTCTTGGGATGTCGATGGGGGATCAAATTATCAAGAATCGCATGTATATTATGATGTTGCGGCCTATGGAACGGAGAACCCAACTGCTTTAGAGGTCACCGATTTGGGTAGTAATAATATTCAAATTAGTGCTAATGGCGAACAAGAAGGACCAGGTTTCTCAACTTTAAAGATATTAAGAGCATATTATCAGTTTATAGGCAATTCTTTCGAAATGAGAATGCAACTTGTAAATAAAACAACCACTGGATCTAATCTGCGCCAGTTCGGAATGTCATTCACACAGTGTGAGTTTTTAGATTTTAATGCCAATTCTTTGATTATTATTACAGGTGAAGATTTTGACGGGGATGGTAAATACAACCATTTAGATTTAGACAGTGACAATGATGGTATCCCGGATAATGTGGAAGCACAGACAACATTAGGATATATTGCTCCTAGCAATAACGTTAATCAAAAAACAGGAATAGATTATAATTATGGTGAAGGCCTAAGTTCAATTGATACAGATGGAGATAATACTCCTGATGTTTTAGATTTAGATACAGATGGTGATGGCCTTCCTGACATAGAAGAAAATGGAATGGCAAATAGTATTACCACATTTTCAGATTCTGATGACGACGGACTAGATATACTTTTTGAAGGTTCTGTAACTTATGACCCAACAGATCCAAACGATGATATCAATAGCCCTGAGGCGTCGATATTACCAGACACCGATGGGGATTTATATATAGGAGGTGATTTAGACTACAGAGATGACTTGGATGTTTACCATGAACATGCCACAATCGATTTCGACGGGGACGACGACTATCTGAGCGGCGACAGTCTTCTTGAGGGCCTGGGCGAGCTGACGATAATGGCGTGGGTAAAGATAGACGCCTCCAACGCGGCGAACACCTATACCACGATAGCTGGAGAGGGCGATGGCTGTAAGCTCTCGGTAAGGATCGGCAACAGGCTGGTGTTCGGCATTCGTACGGCACAGGGCTATACTTCTGTCCAAGGGATCGACGTCAATTATAACGAGTGGCATCATGTAGTAGGTACTTTTTCAAATGTCACGGGGGAACAAATCATATATGTCGACGGGCAGGAGCGGAGAAGGCTTACCTCAAGTGGTCTGGTCGGCGAGGTTATAGCCCCTCTGAGTTCATGGAACGGCAATTTTGAGATAGGCCGTTTATCCAGTGATGTGGGTAATCAGCAGTATTTTCCAGGTAACATTGACGAGGTGAGGGTCTTCAACTCGGCACTGAGCGATGAGCAGATACAGCAGATGGTCTACCAGGAAATAGAGATGGAAAGTGGTAATGTAAAGGGGAAGGTCACACCGAAACAGATAAAGGACACCAAGACCCTTCAGACGGTGCCATGGTCGAGCCTGATGGGTTACTGGCCAATGACCGATATAAAGAGCAGTACGACGACGGACCTCTCGGGAAATGGCAGGACCCTAAAGCTGATGAACATCAGGACGGTACAGGAACAGACCGCTCCAATGCCCTATGAGACGGGTGGCAATGGCGACTGGACAAATGAAGGGACATGGTTGCACGGCGATGTCTGGGACATTGAGGATGTGTCGAACAACAAGGACTGGGGCATTGTCCATATTAAGCATAATGTTGCATCCTCAGCGTCGCACACCAACCTGGCACTGCTGATAGACTCCGATAGGACCTTGACCATCAACGGTGACAACAAGGTAGAGAACAATTGGTACCTAGAACTGAACGGCACCTTGGATCTAATGGGCGATTCCCAGTTGATACAGACTGTTACCAGCGACCTGGTGACCTCAGCCAACGGCAAGGTTCTAAGACGGCAAGAGGGGACTTCTAGTGTATATTGGTACAACTATTGGGCTTCGCCTGTTGGAAATACAGGAGCTACAACATTCACAGATAACAATTTATCTACGAACAACACGAACAATACAACCTATAACTTGGGAATGCTCAAGAAACCGAACGGCTCTAACTGGCAGTTCACTAGTGCCTACGACGAAGTGGGCAAGATCAGTACGCGCTGGCTATATACCTACAAAAATGGTGTAACCTATTATGATTATGCACCATTGGGTCAAGGTACCCAGTTGCAGCCAGGCGTCGGATACACCCAAAAGGGCACCGGTACATCAGGGTCGGAACAGCAATATCTGTTTGAGGGAAAACCAAATAACGGTACCATAGTCGTACCGGTCACGGATACTGGGGGAAGCGGTTCCGTTCCCGCGGTTTCTAAAACGGACTACCTGTTGGGCAACCCATATCCATCTGCTTTGGACATCCATGAGTTCATCGATGACAATATCGGTGTCATAGACGGTACGATACAGCTTTGGCAGCAATGGAGCGGAAGCTCTCATTATCTCGATGAATATAACGGAGGCTACGCACAGGTCAACAAACTGGGCTCGGTAAGGGCATATCAGTTTGTGGGCATCGAAGGTGAGACCAATGGCAGCCAAGATGGAACAAAGACACCATCAAGGTACTTGCCGGTAGGGCAAGGGTTTATGACAGAGATTGAGAACAGTGGCAATATAGTTTTTAAAAACAGCCAACGAGTGTTTATTAAAGAATCAGACGCCAACGGGTCTTATAATAATGGGTCGGTGTTCTTTAGGGGCACTTCTAATTCGCAAAATGTAACTGAACAGCAAAATTCAGATCCAGAAGAGGATCCAATGCAAAAAATACGTTTAGAGTTCAATTCAGTTGATGGCCCTGCCACCAGAAGAGAATTATTACTGGGCTTTAGCGAAGATACATCGGACGATTATGATTACGGATATGATTCTAAAAATGTAGAGGAATACAGCGATGACCTCAACCTTGCTCTAGAAGACGAACTGATGACCATGCAGGCCTATGGTCCAATTACTGAGGATAAGGTGGTACCGCTGGTACTAAAAACTTCGGGAAGCTATAACTATACCATAAAGGTTTCCGAGATGGGAAATATCCCTGAGGCCCAAGAGCTGTATATAAAGGATAATTTAACTGGTGAATATTTCGATTTAAGAAACGAACAACCATTTGAATTCTCATCCGAAGAAGGTGAGTTTAACGATAGGCTCGAGATCGTTTTCCAGCAACAGCAAAGCGAAACGTTGTCTCAGATAGAAGAAAACATTGAAGATATTAACCTTTATTATGCCATGGGAAGAAAGAAGATTGTGGTGCTGAACCCGACCAATGAAGACCTGAAGAGCATGGAGATAATAAACATGCTGGGACAGTCCGTTGCAAGGATCGGTACCTTCGAGGGCTCGTACAACGAGTATGGCTTGCCGCAACTGAGCGCGGGCACGTACATCGTAAACCTTACCACCGCAACGGGAGCAAGCATGACGAAGAAATTTATCGTAAAGTAAAACAGTGTTTTTAGTTAGTTAGTGGCAAAGGCCGTTCGGTAAGCATATCGAATGGCCTTTGTTTTTCAAGAACATCTAGACATTTTTAGCAAAAAATCCTTAATTTCGCACCTCGAAAAGAAATGCGAATAATGACTACAAAGTTCCCTGAATATAAAGGACTTAACTTGCCAAGAGTTGCCAAAGACATTAGCGACTATTGGGAAGCCAATAATATCTTCGAAAAAAGTGTAACAACAAGAGAAGGCAAAGAACCCTATGTGTTTTTTGAAGGTCCACCTTCTGCTAATGGTTTACCAGGTGTACACCACGTTTTAGCACGCGCTATTAAGGATATCTTTCCACGTTACAAAACCATGAAAGGCTTTCAGGTAAAACGTAAAGCTGGTTGGGATACGCACGGTCTACCAGTAGAACTTGGCGT
Organism: Winogradskyella ouciana; assembly: GCF_965284585.1. Lineage (NCBI taxonomy): Bacteria > Pseudomonadati > Bacteroidota > Flavobacteriia > Flavobacteriales > Flavobacteriaceae > Winogradskyella > Winogradskyella ouciana. Next base: position 882,831 of record NZ_OZ260095.1, on the reverse strand, counting down.
TGAAAAAGAATTGGGTATTACTAAAGAAGATATCGGTACAAAAATTACGGTTGAAGCTTACAACGAAGCGTGTAAAAAAGCGGTGATGCGTTATACAGACATCTGGAACGACCTCACACAGAAAATGGGTTACTGGGTAGATATGGACGATCCATATATCACTTATAAATCCAAGTATATGGAATCTGTTTGGTGGTTGCTCAAACAGATTTACGAAAAAGATTTAATATACAAAGGCTATACGATTCAGCCATATTCGCCAAAAGCTGGTACTGGTTTAAGTTCGCATGAGTTAAATCAACCTGGAACTTACCAAGATGTAACAGATACAACGGTTGTAGCTCAGTTCAAGGCCAATACGGATTCATTACCAGACTTTTTACAAAATGAAGGTGATATCCATTTCTTAGCTTGGACGACCACACCTTGGACACTACCAAGTAATACAGCACTTACAGTAGGTCCTAAAATTGATTATGTCTTAGTTGAAACTTACAATCAATACACGTTTAAACCTATGAATGTGGTATTGGCTAAAGGATTGGTCAATAAGCAGTTCGATGGTAAATACAAACAAGTTGAAACCAAGCCAGAACTAATAGAATTTAAAGAAGGAGATAAGAAAATCCCTTTTTATGTTGTAAAAGAATTCAAAGGAAAAGATTTAGTTGGGATTACCTACGAACAACTATTATCCTACGCATTACCAAACGATAACCCAGAAAATGCGTTCAGAATCATTTCAGGAGATTTTGTAACAACAGAAGATGGTACAGGTATTGTACATACTGCGCCAACCTTTGGTGCAGATGATGCTTTGGTTGCAAAGCAAGCTACACCAGAAGTACCACCAATGTTAGTAAAAGATGATAATGGTAACTTGGTGCCACTTGTAGATTTACAAGGCCGATTTAGACCAGAAATGGGAGAGTTTGCAGGTAAGTACGTAAAGAACGAATATTACAATGATGGCGAAGCACCAGAGAAGTCAGTGGATGTAGAACTTGCCATTAAATTAAAAATAGAAAACAAAGCCTTTAAGGTTGAAAAATATAAGCACAGTTACCCAAACTGTTGGAGAACAGATAAGCCAATCCTCTACTATCCTTTAGACTCTTGGTTTATTAAAGTGACAGATGTAAAGGAAAAAATGGTCTCACTAAATGATACCATAAACTGGAAACCAAAATCAACAGGAACTGGGCGTTTCGGTAACTGGTTAGCTAATGCAAACGATTGGAATTTGTCACGTTCACGTTTTTGGGGAATTCCATTACCAATTTGGAGAACAGAAGATGGGAAAGAGCAATTGTGTATTGGTTCTGTTGAAGAATTAAAAGCTGAAATCGCAAAAGCTGTTGAAGCAGGTGTAATGTCTGAAGATATATTCGCTGATTTTGAAGTCGGTAATATGTCTGAAGAAAACTATGAAACTGTCGATTTACATAAAAATGTAGTCGATAAAATAGTATTGGTTTCACCTTCAGGGCAACCAATGAAACGCGAAAGTGATTTAATAGACGTTTGGTTCGATTCAGGTTCTATGCCTTATGCACAATGGCATTACCCATTTGAAAACAAAGATTTCATAGATAAGAAAGAAGCGTTTCCTGCAGATTTCATCGCAGAAGGTGTTGACCAAACACGTGGATGGTTCTATACATTGCACGCTATTGGCACAATGGTTTTCGATTCTGTGGCATACAAAAATGTGGTATCTAACGGTTTGGTTTTAGACAAAAACGGACAAAAGATGTCCAAGCGTTTAGGTAATGCTGTAGATCCGTTTGAAACACTTGCTAACCATGGCGCAGATGCTACGCGTTGGTATATGATAAGCAATGCCAACCCATGGGATAACCTAAAATTTGATATTGAAGGTGTAGAAGAGGTTAAGCGTAAGTTTTTCGGAACGTTGTATAACACCTATTCATTCTTTTCACTTTATACCAATTTAGACGGATTTAATTATTCAGAGGACGATATCCCAATGAATGAAAGACCTGAGCTCGATCGTTGGATTCTTTCAGAATTAAACACATTGATTGAAAAGGTTGATGCATTTTATGCAGATTACGAGCCTACTAAGGCGGCCAGGGCCATTTCAAACTTTACTCAAGATTATCTGAGTAATTGGTACGTGCGTTTAAGTAGAAGACGTTTCTGGAAAGGTGATTATCAAACAGATAAAATTTCGGCATACCAAACGCTATATACATGCATGATTACTATTGCGAAACTCGGAGCTCCAATTGCACCGTTCTTTATGGACAGGTTGTATTTAGACCTTAATGCTGTAGCGCAAAAAGAGAATTTTGAAAGTGTGCATTTGGCAGAGTTTCCAAAAGCTGATAAAAGTGCTATAGATAAAGTGTTGGAACGAAAAATGGAAAATGCACAAACAATATCTTCATTAGTATTATCGTTGAGAGCTAAGGAGAAGATTAAAGTGCGTCAGCCATTGCAGAAAATTATGATTCCTATTGATAATCAACAGCAAAAGGAGGAGATTAAAGCAGTTTCTGATTTAATAAAACACGAAGTAAACATAAAAGAGATTGAGCTTTTAGAGGATGCTTCAGACATTTTGGTTAAAAAAATTAAACCAAACTTTAAAGTGTTAGGTCCTCGATTTGGAAAGGATATGAAGTTGATTTCCAACCTTATAAGTAATTTTTCGGCTGAAGACATTAAAAATATCGAGCAAAATGGTACTTTAGACGTTGAAATTAACGGAAAAAGTGTTACTTTAGAATTAGGTGATGTTGAGATTACATCCCAGGATATAGAAGGTTGGCTTGTGGCTAATGAAGGTGCATTAACAGTAGCTTTAGATGTTACAATAACCGAAGATTTACGTAAAGAAGGTATTGCACGTGAGCTCGTAAACCGTATTCAAAATTTACGTAAGGATTCTGGGTTTGAAGTCACAGATCGAATTGATGTGCAACTTCAGAATGACGAATCAGTAAAAGCTGCAATAGCTTCAAATGAGGAGTATATCAAATCAGAAACTTTAACCGAAGAATTACAAATTATGGACAAAGTAAACAATGGTATAGATATTGCTTTTGACGAGGTAAATACCAAACTGTTTATACAAAAACACTAATATTATGGCAACAGATACTACTAACAGATATTCAGATAAAGATTTAGAAGAATTCAGAGTTTTAATTCAAGAAAAAATTGATAAAGCTGAGCACGATTTAGAACTGATAAAAAGTGCTTACATGAACGATCACAACAATGGTACCGACGATACGTCGCCTACGTTTAAAGCGTTCGAAGAAGGGAGTGAGACTATGAGCAAAGAGGCAAACTCTGCTTTGGCCATACGACAAGAAAAGTTTATTCGTGATCTAAAAAACGCATTGATTAGAATTGAAAACAAAACCTATGGTGTATGTCGTGTTACCGGTAAGCTTATTAACAAGGATCGCCTAAAGCTGGTGCCTCATGCAACTTTGAGCATCGAAGCTAAAAACATGCAGAAGTAACAAATTCCTGCAATTGCAGGAATACCATGATAATAGAAGAGATTTGCAATTACAAATACAGACCTCAAAGGTTTCCAAAACCTGTGAGGTCTTTTGTTTTAGTGTTTTGTCTTGTATTTTCTTACTGTGGTAATTCTCAAAACATACTGACAAAGACCATAGATGCAAGTGCCATTGAAACTATTTCCATACAAGGCAATCAAATTTTCAATATTTCGGTTGTAACGTCTAAAACGAATCTCATTGATATAACATCAACATTAGATGGTGAATACCAAAGTAAATATCAGATTATAACTGAAGAAAAAAACAACAAACTTACACTTCGATTAGAGTTTATGTCTTTTGAAGATATACCAGACAACAAGAGAAATGCTCATAAAGTCATTGCAGCAACTCTACATCTCAAAATCCCTGAAAACCTTAATTTAAACATTCATAGCGATGTTGGCTCTGCAGATGTTGCCGGAAATTTCAATATGCTTTCCATAGAGCTTTCGCAAGGGTACTGTAATGTTAATGGGTTGGCTAAGAACGGCATTATCAACACTATTGACGGTAATATTAGCGTTGTTACCAAAGATGGGAAAATTATTGCATCATCTAAAAATGGTAAGGTAGTTAAGGACAACTTTAACCCATCGCAGTCTCTGTGGAATTTGAAATCCATTAATGGAGATATAACTGTTGCCAAAAAAGAATAATAATTTACATTTGCCTAAAATCGCTTAATGTCCCTAAAGAAAGCTTTATTTATCATCCTCCTCATTTTACTGATAGACCAGATCAGCAAAATTTATATTAAAACACATTTTGCGTTAAATGATGACATCACTGTCTTTTCATGGTTTAAAATCGCTTTTGTGGAAAACGATGGCATGGCATGGGGAACTAAGCTGAGTGATTTTTTCACCTTTATTTCAGATAAATCAGCCAAACTTATCTTAACCTTATTTAGAATTGTAGCTGTAACTTGTATTGGGTTTTGGTTGGTAGATGTCACTAAGAAAAAAAAGTCTAAAACATTGATTTTTGCAATTTCCATAATCTTTGCAGGTGCTTTAGGGAATATTATTGATTCTGTGTTTTACGGAGTATTATTTAGCGATAGTGACATGCAGATCGCTACGTTTTTACCAGAAGGAGGCGGTTATGCAGGCGTGTTTCATGGTAAGGTGGTAGATATGTTGCATTTTCCTATTTGGAGTGGTGTGCTACCAGAATGGCTACCATTTTTTGGTGGAAAATACTTTTCTTTTTTTGATCCTGTTTTCAATGTCGCTGATATAGCTATCAGTACAGGTATCGGGATTTTAATTGTATTCAATAAAAAAGCTTTTAATGACGAGCCTAAAACTGAAATACATGATTCGGAGTCACACAATAATCCAACTTAACATCATTATCAACGGCTTCAAAATTCTCGGTTTCAGCTTCAAAAAAAGATAAGCCTATTTTAATAGTTTCTGGTTTACAATGCTTTAAAAACCTGTCATAAAATCCTTTTCCGTAACCCACTCTGTTTCCTGTTTTGTCAAACGCTAAAAGCGGTACAAAAACTACCTCTAATTGTTCTGAAGCGATAGGGATTCCGTCAATTGGTTCGGGAATGTTATAGTTGTTTTTTTTAATTGTTATACTATCAGTGAGGAGATAATGTGTCATCGAAAAATCCACGAAATTGCTTTTTGAAATGACGATGTTTTTATCTTTTCCTGCTAGGATATTTAAAATGTATTCGGTATTGATTTCCTTTTGTTCTTCTATGGTCAAGAAGATATGATAGAAGGATTTATCCCAAATATCTAATTTTAGCAACTGATTGGCTATAGAAAGACTATAATCTTCAATGTCATCAAGGGATAATGCCTTACGAAGTGATTTATATTTTTTTCGGAGTTCAGATTTTGTCACGATTCGGTTTTAGTGGTAATGTGAAAAATAGCATCACCTTGATAAATTATTGGTGATTCATTAACATTAAAAATATAGCCATTATTTGGCGCTTTTACAAAATGGTTAAAACTACCGTAAGGATCTGTAATATGCCCAAGAACATCTCCTTTTTTTACTTCAGAATTAATTGAAACTGAAGATTTAAACATGCCAGAATAACTAGCTCTAATCCATTTACTCTGTAATATATTCACGCAAGATTTTTTTGGCTCAGACACCTTAAATTTAGAACCTAACATCCCTAAATGATGTAGCACGCGTTTAGCTCCATTAACACCTGTATTGGTGATGTGATGGTCTATATGAAAGGATTTACCGCCCTCATACAACAAAATAGGGATGCCCAATTTGTGACAGGTGCTTCTGAATGATTTCTTAATGTTTTTAGTATATAATACGAATGGAGCACCAAATATTTGTGCTAATTCATTTAGACTTTTTTCCTCTTTTATAACACGAATTTGGGCAGAATTGAAACGACCAGCACCTCCTGTATGAAAATCCAAAACCAAATCTGCATGCGGTAAAATTTCGGTCACCAATTTAAAAGCTACTCTACTTGCTAAAGAACCTCCTTTTATACCAGGAAATACACGGTTTAAATCCCGGCCATCAGGGAATTCTCGATCCATGTGGATAAACCCAAAAACGTTAATGACAGGAATACATATAATCGTCCCTTTTTTAGGCTTATTGATACCCTTGGCAATAATCTGACGCACAATTTCCACACCGTTGACTTCATCACCGTGAATACCAGCTGTAATTAACACTGTAGGTCCAGGCTTTTTGGAGCGTTCAATAATCACCGGAACATCAATTGTGTTTTGGGTGTGCAGTTTTGCAACATTAAAGCTAACCTTGGCACTTTCTCCTAGTCCTACTTTTTCTCCAAGAATATGTAATACTTCTTTTTTGCTCATAAAAATTAGCCCATCCTTACCTTCCTGCATCAACTGCGCTAAGCACAGGCTTCGAAAGGGACTCTCAAGCTTGGGCAAAAGAGTCTATTTAGTGTTTCTTTCAATAAAAGTAATAATAGCCCTCGCTATATTTTTTTGTGTTGCCCTTTCAATACCTTCCAAGCCTGGCGTAGAGTTGACCTCCATAATCAATGGCCCTCTTGAGGATTGTAACATATCTACTCCGCATACAGGCAACTTTAGAGCACGTGCCGCTTTTATCGCCAATTTTAATTCATCTTCAGAAAGTCTAATTAAATCAGCACTTCCTCCTCTATGTAAATTAGAACGAAATTCACCATCTTTACCTTGACGTTTCATAGCGCCAACAACTTGCCCATCCACGATCAATGCTCTTAGATCGGCTCCTTTGGCTTCGGCTATATACTCCTGTACTAAAGCTCTTGCTTGTAGTCCATTAAAAGCTTCTAGAACTGATTCGGCAGCATTTTTCGTTTCTGCCAGTACCACTCCCAGACCTTGTGTGCCTTCCAATAATTTAATAATTACAGGTGGTCCGCCAACATGTGCCAAAACTTCTTCAACATCACGAGAGTAATTAGTAAAAACTGTTTTTGGCATACCAATACCAGCTTTAGATAAACGCTGAAAACTTCTCAATTTGTCGCGAGAACGTATGATGGCATCAGAGGAAACGGTTGTAAAGACGTTCATCATTTCAAACTGACGTACAACAGCGCAGCCAAAAAAGGTGACAGACGCGCCAATTCTAGGGATAATGGCATCGACATAATCTAAATATCTGTCCTTATAATAAATGGTCGGTTTTTCTTTTTCTATAATGATATCGCACTTTAGAGGGTCGATAATTTCAATTTCATGCCCTCTATTTTCGCCTTCTTCTACGAGTCGCCTGGTAGAATATAAATGTGCATTACGCGAAAGAATTACAATGTTCATTAGTGTACTTATAGGATTGGTTGTCTAGGTCAACATCGACCAAAAATTTTTGTTTTAGAAATTGACGGCCAATTAATACCGGAAATTTCATATCGTCTCTGGTGCTTAAAGTTAAGTTAATCTTATAGCTTTTTCCAAAGAATATAGCAGTTGTTTTAATTTTATAGCGGTTTTCCTTGTGGCCATTACTGCTCTTTACATCTGTGTAAGTGTAATTTTCAAATACCACTTCCTTACTATTAAAATTGGGATGACCTTTACTTTTAAAAGTGCAATATAGTTTGCCATTAGCCTCACTAATTTGTGAGCAATGTATGGCAGAGGTGTAAGCGCCAGTATCAATTTTTACATCGATACTTTTAAGCAGTAATTCGGGAAAGTCAATCTTATCGACACGTCCCAAAGTTTTTTTCATATGAAGTAAAATTTTTAAAAAGTGGCGCAAGATAGTGATAAAGTCTATTGAATTTGCACAATTATTTTTACGAATTCTTACCTTTGATTCAATGCCAAAAACTGCCTTAGATATTCAGATAAAAACGCTTCCACACCAACCAGGTGTGTACCAATATTTTGATGCCGATGATAAATTAATTTATGTTGGTAAAGCTAAGGATATAAAAAAGCGGGTGAGCAGTTATTTTACGAAGCATCACGATTATGGTAAAACACGTGTATTGGTTAAAAATATAGCGTCGATAAAACATATTGTTGTAGAAACTGAAAATGATGCCTTGCTGTTAGAGAATAATCTTATAAAAAAGTATCAGCCAAAGTATAATGTGATGCTTAAGGATGATAAATCCTACCCTTGGATTTGTATCAAAAACGAACGCTTCCCTAGGATATTCCCAACGCGTAGAGTAATAAAAGATGGATCTGAATATTTTGGGCCATACACCAGCATGAAAACCGTAAGAACGCTTTTAGACCTAATCAAAGGCTTATACCAATTACGGACTTGTAACTATGATTTATCCGAAGCTAAAATTGAAGCAGGAAAATACAAGGTTTGCTTAGAGTATCACCTCGGAAACTGCAAAGGCCCATGTGAAGGCTTAGAAACGGAGGAAGAATATCATTCTAATATCACAGCTATTAGAGAAATCTTAAAAGGGAACTTTAAAGACTCGCTACAACAGTTTAGAAAACAGATGAAGCGACACGCGGAAGCCATGCAATTTGAAGATGCCCAAAAGATTAAAGAAAAGCTAGAAATTTTAGAAAACTATCAGGCTAAATCAACAATTGTGAACCCTAAGATTAGTAATGTTGACGTGTTTTCTATTGTAAGTGATGAAACCTATGCTTTTGTTAACTTTTTACAATTAAGTTATGGCTCTATTATAAGGTCACATACACTTGAGCTGAAGAAAAAGCTTCAGGAATCAGACAAAGAACTTTTAGAGTTAGCAATTACTGAGATAAGACAACGGTTCAATTCAAATTCTAAGGAAATTTACGTGCCGTTTAAGATTGACTTAGGTGAAGAGGTGAAAGTAACAGTTCCAAAGCTTGGGGACAAAAAGAGCATTGTGGATTTATCTAAACGTAATGCGATGTATTACAGAATGGATAAATTGAAGCAAATAAAAATTGTAGATCCAGATCGTCATGCCAACAGAATTATGGCACAAATGAAAGCCGATTTACGGTTGTCGGAAGAGCCAAGACATATCGAATGTTTTGATAACTCTAACATGCAAGGAACAAATCCTGTGGCTGCTTGTGTAGTGTTTAAAAATGGAAAGCCGAGCAAAAAGGATTATCGTCATTTTAATATAAAAACGGTTGAAGGGCCAGATGATTTTGCGTCTATGGAAGAAGTCGTATATAGACGCTACAAAAGATTACTTGAAGAAGATCAACCATTACCACAGCTCATTATCATTGATGGTGGCAAAGGGCAATTGTCCTCGGCATTAAAAAGTTTAGATGCGCTTGGATTGCGAGGTAAAATAGCAATCATCGGAATTGCTAAACGTTTAGAAGAATTATTCTATCCAGATGATCCAATTCCATTATATTTAGACAAGAAAAGCGAAACGTTAAAAATCATACAACAATTACGTAATGAAGCACACCGTTTTGGTATAGAACACCATAGAAATAGAAGAAGTAAAAGTGCATTGACCACTGAACTAGAAAATATTCCTGGAGTAGGCGAGCAGACCATTATAGATTTAATGAAGCGTTTTAAAACCGTAAAACGAATTGCCAATGCGAAATTGGATGAACTTGAAGCGGTAATCGGAGTAGCTAGAGCAAATAAAGTGTATAATTATTACCATAAAGAATAAATTCATTTGAAATTATCACCCACATATAGACAAAGGATTAATAAGTTAAATCTTGTTTTGTTCTTATTTTTTCTAGTGTATAACTTAAACAGCATACATGCCCAAGAGGATGAACAGCCAAAAGTAGGTCTGGTTTTAAGTGGTGGTGGAGCTAAAGGGTTTGCGCACATTGGAGCATTAAAGGTTATTGACAGTTTGGGTATAAAGATTGATTATATCTCAGGTACAAGCATGGGAGCCATTATAGGTTCTTTGTACGCTACAGGTTATTCTGGTAAACAGCTAGAGAGTTTGTTTAATACTATCGATTTTGATGAATTGATAAATGATAAATTTCCCAGAGCATCAAAACCTTTTTACGAACGCGATAATTCAGAAAAATATGCTGTTAGTCTCCCGTTTGATAGGTTCAATATAAGTTTACCGTCTGCATTATCTCGTGGTCAAAATGTATATAACTTACTGTACCAAATGATGCTTCCTGTAAACAACGTAAGAGACTTTGAGAATTTACCAATTCCTTTTTTTTGCATTGCTACAAATATAGAGACAGGAGAATCCATAATTATGGATAAAGGGAATTTAGCTGAAGCCGTAACTGCAAGTGGTGCGCTTCCGTCTCTGTTTCAACCTGTCATAATTGATGATAAAATATTGATAGATGGAGGAGTTACCAATAATTTTCCTGTTGAAGAGTTAAGGGCTAAAGGTATGGATATTATTATCGGTGTAGATGTTCAAGATGCACTTAAGGATAGGGAGTCTTTAAAATCAGCACCAGAGATTTTACTTCAGATTAATAATTTTCGCACTATTAACGCGATGAAGAAAAAAGCTAGTCTGACCGATATCTACATAAAACCAGATATAGCTGAATTTTCTGTTGTTTCGTTTAGCGAAGGGGAAGATATTATTGCTAATGGTGAGGCAGCAGCTAGAGCTAATATTGCAGAATTGCTAAAGGTAAAAAAACAGCAAAGCACTTATTCAGAAAAACCAAAGCTTCAACTTTTAGATAGCATTAAAATCAACTCTATAAATTTTACTGGAAATGAAAGATATACAAGAGCGTATCTTTTGGGGAAACTCAAGTTTAAGGATAATGAAAAGATAAGTTATAATGATTTTAAAGAAGGTGTAAATAACCTCATAGCAACCAACAACTTTAACACATTCAGATACTATTTAGAACCCTCTTCAAATAACAATGGGTATAACTTAATGGGAGAAATTAGAGAGTCAGAAGTCTCTACCTTTTTAAGATTAGGCGTTCATTACGATGGGCTGTATAAAAGTGCAGCTTTGGCCAACATTACAAAAAAAAGATTACTGTTTAATAATGATATAGCGTCCTTAGATATTATTCTTGGCGATAATTCTAGATATAACTTCGATTATTTCATCGACAAAGGGTTTTATATCAGTATAGGTGTTAAGTCGCGTTACAATAGTTTTAATAAAAACATAAATCCATTACTTGCTTTAGAAGAGGATTCTCCTTTGTTAACCGGACTGAACAAAATTGACGTAGAACTCACGGATTTCACCAATCAAATTTACTTACAGACCATTTTTAGAAAAGACTTTGCGTTAAGAGCAGGTGCAGAGTATAAACGCCTTAAGATAACTTCTGAAACGATTATAGATAATAATCAAGAAGATGAATTTACTTTTGAAAACACAGATTATTTTAGTGTCTATGGTAATTTAATTTTTGACGACTATGACAATTTTAATTTTCCTAAAAGCGGATTTTATTTTAATGGGGATTTTCATTTATATCTCAATGCGTCAGATTTTAACACCGATTTTCAGCAGTTTTCAATAGCCAAAGCCAATATAGGATATGCATTTAGCTTTACAGATCAACTCGCCCTAAAAACAGAAACGAGTGGTGGCTTTAAAATTGGAGATAACTCCACAACAACTTTAGGTTTTGGTTTAGGTGGCTATGGCAAAAATTTCATCAACAATTTTCAATCCTTTTATGGCTACGATTATTTAGCCTTATCGGGTGATAGTTTTGTAAAAGCAACCTTTACTTTGGATTACGAAATTTTTAAAAAGCATCATATCCTCTTAGCGGCTAATTACGCCAATATAGAAGACGGGATTTTTGAAACAGGCGAATGGATTACAGCGCCTGATTATAGTGGGTATGCTCTGGGTTATTCTTTAGAAACGTTTCTCGGACCTTTGGAAGGGAAATATACATACTCACCAGAAACAGGCGATGGTTATTGGTTCTTTAATCTTGGGTTTTGGTTTTAAGTTAAAAAATTATCAACTTTGTAACTCATATGAAACCATTCTGGGCAAACATAAAACTACACTTACACTTTCTTATAAAAAGGAACCCAGAATAGTATTTGTCTCATCCTGAACGGATACGCTAAACTTTTCTGCACTGAGTGAGCAGAGTCGAAGTCTTATTTCAGGATATCTTTAATTTAGTTTTCATTTTTTGTACCTTTAAACGTTGCTGGTTTATACCAAATCAACGAATAAACAACTCAACAATTAAACAGGATTACAAATGCCATTTTATCATAAATTAGGAAAAATTCCACCAAAACGCCATACACAGTTCAAAAAACCAGATGGTAGTTTTTACTATGAGCAATTGTTTGGTACCATAGGTTTCGACGGAATGTCAACCAACAGCTACCATGAACAGCGACCAACTCAAGTAAAAGAAATAAAGAAACAGTATAGTGTCGCACCAAAAGTAGCCAAAGCCAATAATATGCAATCCTATCGTTTTCATGGATTTAAGATAAAGCCCGAAAACGATTATTTAGATAGCAGAAAGACTGTCTTAACCAACAGCGATTGTAGCATTATACTCGCAGCACCAAAAAAATCCACAAAGGATTATTTTTATAAAAACACAGATGCTGACGAGCTTATTTTTGTCCATAAAGGCACAGGTAAACTAAGGACACATCTCGGTAATTTAGATTTTAAATACGGAGATTATCTGTTGGTGCCAAGAGGCATTATTTATAAAATAGATTTTGATACAGAAGACAATCGCTTATTTATTGTAGAAAGTAGAAGACCAATCTACACACCTAAGCGTTATCGTAACTGGTTTGGGCAATTATTGGAGCATTCACCATTTTGTGAGCGCGATTTACGCCAGCCGCAAGAACTGGAGACCTATAATGAATCTGGTGAGTTTTTAATCAAGATAAAAAAGCAAGATGACATATTTGATATGGTCTATGCTTCGCATCCTTTTGATGTAGTGGGTTACGATGGGTACAATTATCCCTATGCGTTTTCAATTCACGATTTCGAACCGATAACGGGACGAGTACATCAACCACCACCAGTGCATCAAACTTTTGAAACCGATGCTTTTGTGGTGTGTAGTTTTGTACCACGTCTATATGATTATCATCCTTTAGCTGTACCAGCACCATACAACCATAGTAATATAGATAGTGATGAGGTGTTGTATTATGTAGATGGCGATTTTATGAGCAGGAATGATATTGACAAAGGCCATATTTCATTACATCCTGCAGGTATTCCTCACGGACCACATCCAGGAGCAATGGAGCGCAGTATTGGTAAGGTGAAAACAGATGAACTGGCAGTAATGGTAGATACGTTTAAGCCTTTAAAAGTAACAGAAGAGGCATTAAAAATTGCTGATGGAGATTATTATAAGTCTTGGGTGAGTCCCTAAATCTCCAAAGGGGACTTTTTAAGTTATCGAAAAATAAAAACATGATATTAATTTAAAACTCAAAATCTGTCCAATTTTGAGTTCCTTCCCTCTGGGAAGGTTAGGATGGGCTTTTTAACATGAGTAAAGAAATAAAATCCGTTGATTACGGTCTAGAAAAAATATTCGAAGGAGCGCAAGATTTTCTTCCGCTTCTAGGAACAGATTATGTGGAATTCTATGTAGGTAATGCAAAGCAAGCGGCACATTTTTATAAGACTGCGTTTGGTTTTCAGTCTTATGCTTACAAAGGATTGGAAACAGGAAGCAAAGACACGGTGTCTTATGTTTTAAAACAAGACAAAATCAGACTGGTGCTTACGACGCCTTTAAGCTCTGAGAACCCAATAAACGATCATATAGTTAAACATGGTGATGGAGTTAAAGTGGTAGCACTTTGGGTAGATGATGCACGCAAATCTTACGAAGAAACCACAAAACGTGGAGCCAAGTCCTATATGGAGCCAAAAGTTGAAACAGACGAATTTGGAGAAGTGGTGAGAGCTGGCATCTACACGTACGGTGAAACCGTACACATGTTTGTAGAACGCAAAAATTACAATGGTGTATTTATGCCTGGTTTTATGAAATGGGAGTCTGACTACAACCCAGAACCAGTAGGTTTAAAGTACATAGACCATATGGTCGGGAATGTAGGTTGGGGAGAAATGAATACTTGGGTAAAATGGTATGAGGATGTGATGGGATTCGTAAACTTCCTATCATTTGATGATAAGCAAATCCATACCGAATACTCTGCACTGATGAGTAAAGTAATGAGTAATGGTAACGGAAGAATAAAATTCCCAATTAACGAACCAGCAGAAGGGAAAAAGCGTTCTCAGATTGAAGAATATTTAGATTTTTATGAAGGACCAGGTGTGCAACATATTGCAGTGGCCACTGACGATATCATAACAACCGTTTCTCAATTGCGTGCCAGAGGAGTTGAATTTTTATCCATTCCACCAGAAGAGTATTATAGAGCCGTACCAGGACGATTGGAAGAATTCAGCCATGAACTCAGAGAGGATATCGAAACCTTAAAAGGCCTTGGCATTATGATAGATGCTGACGAAGAAGGTTATTTACTTCAGATTTTCACAAAACCAGTAGAGGATAGGCCAACCTTGTTCTTTGAGATTATTCAACGTATGGGAGCTCGTGGCTTTGGCGCAGGTAATTTTAAGGCTTTGTTTGAGTCTATTGAAAGAGAACAGGCTAAGAGAGGTACTTTATAAAAAAAGCAAAGCGCGTTTAACTCCCTACTGATAAACGCGCTTATAAAAACCAACTCTAAATTCTAATTGTACATCAAGTTTAAAATAGATGTACTTTGGTTTGCTCTACTCTAGCATCGAAAAACTTTAAAAATGTGAGCATTAATCGAAGATATTTTTAAATAGACTATAGTTTTTGCTTGTGTTTCAGGGTTTTAATAGATTTGGAACAGTAATTGTAATTAAGATAATTGTAACATAAAAATTGCGTTACATTATTTAAATTTACAAACTGGAGATTATGACACGAGCATGTTAAAAGTTTATCGGTTTATAGAAGTATAAATTGCGAACTGTATGTGACCGTCAAATTTCACTAGACAAAAACACATGAAATATATATTTACCATACTAGTTTTTCTTATCGGACTTAAGGCGCCAAGCATACAGAGTGAACCTGCTTTTCAATCTGGTGAGTGGTTTAAATTTAGAATGAGCTACAGTGGCTGGTTTAAAGCTGGTGAGGCGACATTAAAAGTTGATGAGAAAAAATTAAACGGAAAGTCCGTTTTTCATGTTGTGGGTAAAGGAAAGACCACAGGTCTTGCCAATGCTTTTTTTAAAGTAAGAGATAGGTACGAAAGCTACTTTGATAAGGAAACAGGTGCACCATATAAATTTATTAGGAAAATTGACGAAGGTGGCCACACAAAAGACATAGAGATTGATTTTATTCACGAAGAGCAAAAAGCTATTGTCAATAACAAGAAGCATAAAAAGATAAAGACTATTTCAACAGAAAAAGATGTGCAGGACATGGTGTCCATGTACTATTATCTAAGAAACAGCATTGATATTTCTTCATTAAGTATTGGAGACGAAATAAAAACCAATATGTTTTTTGATGAAGAGAATTATGGTTTTAAGCTTAAATATTTGGGTAAAGAAACAATAAAGGTTGATGTTAATGGTTCTAAAGTTAGAGTTAAAACCTTAAAATTTAGACCTTACGTAATGGCAGGTAGAGTATTTAAGGAAGAAGAGAGTTTGACCTTGTGGGTGAGTGCTGATAAGAATAAAATTCCATTAAAGATAAAAGCAGACTTGGCCGTAGGATCACTACGTGCCGATTTAGTACAGTTTAAAGGGTTAAAACATACTTTCCCAATAGTATTAGATAATTAATTTATGCCAGACCAACCTAACTACGACGAGATTATTAAAGCGCTTCAAGAGAAGTACACCAAAATAGACCAAGATACAGATGACCATTTATACGGCTTGCTTTATAGCAAGCCGATTACATATTGGGATTATATACAAACTGATGCACTGTTAAATCTTCAGATTCAACGTACTACATTACCAGATGAGATGGTTTTTATTGCCTATCATCAAATCAACGAGCTTATTTTTAAAATGATACTTTGGGAAATTTCCCAAGTGGCCGAAAAGGAAAATCTAGACGTGGTCTTTTTTGAGAATAAAATCATGCGTATTAGTCGTTATTTTGATATGCTCACAACTTCCTTTAATATCATGGGAGAAGGCATGGAAGTAGAGCAGTACATGAAATTTAGATATACCTTGACTCCCGCAAGTGGATTTCAGAGTGCGCAGTACAGGTTAATAGAGTTTGCATCTACCGAATTGATAAATCTAATTGATTATAGGTTTAGAAAAGATATTGATAGAAATACACCATTTACACACGCATTTGAACATCTATATTGGCAAGCTGCAGGAAAAGACCATAAAACAGGAAAAAAATCAACGCTTTTAATTAATTTTGAAAAGCGTTACAAAGACGAGTTCTTAAGATTTATGGAAACGTATAACACTAAAAATCTTTGGACACGTTTTAAAGAGTTGCCAGTTGAAGACCAAAAAGATAAGGACTTGGTAAAGGCAATGCGCCATTTTGACTATACGGTTAACGTTACTTGGGTAATGGCACATTATAACACAGCCAAGCACTACATAGATAGTGCCTTGGGTGACGGAGAAGCCACTGGTGGTAGTGACTGGAAAAAATACATGCATCCAAAATATCAAAGACGTATTTTTTTTCCAGATCTATGGACTGAAGAAGAATTAGAAAATTGGGGAAATAATATATAATTAGCATACTTAATGCAGTTGAAACAATTAATAGCAATAATCGTAGTTTCCGTGTTTGTTTTTGCTTGTAAAGAAGACAATTCAGCGGAAGAAACTTACAATAAAGAGATAGCCGAAATAGCCGAAGAGGAAAAAATTCTTGAATTTGGTTTTGATCTAAAACAGTTCGAGTTTAAAAGAGATACCGTAAAAAAAGGAGATACTTTTGGTATTATTTTAGAGCGAAATAATGTGGGTTACCCTGAAATTTACCAAATAGCCGAAAAAGCAAAAGACACTTTTGATATTGCCACCAAGCTTCAAGTTGGTAAACCTTATACCTTATTATTTTCTAAAGAGAATGCCAATGATAGTATTCAAAAACCAACAACTTTTATCTATCAGCAAAATCTAGAGGATTATGTGGTTATAGATTTTAAAGATTCCATTCAGGCCTATACAAGCACAAAGCCCATAACCTATGTCGAAAAAACAGCAACAGGCGTCATAGAAAATAATATTTCCCAAACTTTAGAAGAAAAAGGATTAAGTCAAATGCTGGCATTTAAAATGGCTGATGATATCTACGCATGGACCATAGATTTTAGACGTCTACAACCAGGAGACCGATTTAAGGTAATTTATACGGATAAGTATATAAACGATAGTATATATGCAGGTGTTCATGATGTGAAAGCGGCATATTTTGAGCATAATGGAGATTCCCTCTACGCTTTTCGGTTTCAAACAGATTCTATAAAAGGTATTGTTGACTACTTTAACGAAGATGCCAAAAATTTACGTAGAGCATTTTTAAAAATGCCGGTTAAGTTTGGTAGATTATCTTCTCGATATAATTTAAATAGAAGAATAGCCTATTATGGTTACAAAGTTAGGCCACATAAAGGTACTGACTTTGCGGCATCGGTAGGCACACCAATTATGGCCACTGCAAATGGAACGGTCATAGAATCTACAAGACGAGGAGGTAACGGTAAGTATGTGAAGATTAGGCATAACGACACGTACACCACCCAATATTTACACATGAGTAAACAAGCGGTAAAAAAAGGACAATTTGTAAAACAAGGAGATATAATTGGATATGTTGGTATGACCGGTAATACAGGTGGTCCTCATGTATGTTATCGCTTTTGGAAAAATGGGAAACAAGTCGACCCTTTTAAACAAAAATTGCCAGAAGCAAAACCAATTTCAGATAGTTTAAAAGTGAAATACCTAGACTACATAAAGCCAATAAAACAGCAATTAGACAATATCTTTTTCTTGGAAGGCGAGCCTAAAGATATTGAAAATACAATCACCGAAGATCAAATTACAGACATTCAATAATGGCATTGAAATCCACAAATCCGACCCAAACAGAATCCTGGAAAAAATTAGAAGAGCATTTTAAAACGATTAAGTCCAAACACCTAAGAGAGCTTTTTGCGGTAGACCCAAACAGAGCAAATGATTTAACTGTAAAGTGGGATGATTTTTATGTTGATTTTTCAAAAAATAGAATTACAAGCGAGACTCTAGATTTATTGTTGCAATTGGCTGATGATGTTAATTTAAAAGACGCTATTTCAAAATATTTTGAAGGGGATATCATCAACGCCACGGAAGGTAGGGCGGTTTTGCATACGGCATTAAGAGCAACAAAAGATACTGAGGTATTTGTTGATGGCGCTAATGTTATCCCAGAAGTTTTTGAGGTAAAACAGAAAATAAAAACTTTCACAGATTCGGTAGTCAACGGAACGCATAAAGGTTATACAGGTAAGGAAATAACAGATGTTGTTAATATAGGTATTGGTGGTTCTGATCTTGGACCTGCTATGGTTGTAGATTCACTTCAGTTTTATAAAAACCAACTCAACACACATTTTGTTAGTAATGTAGATGGTGACCACCATAAAGAACTCATTAAAAATCTGAACCCTGAAACAACACTTTTTGTGATAGTTTCAAAAACCTTTACTACCCAAGAAACCTTATCCAATGCCAATTCCATTCGATCCTGGTTTTTAGAAAATCAGCCAGAAGAAGCAGTTTCCAAACATTTTGTTGCCGTATCTACCAATATAGAAAGTGTAAAAGCATTTGGTATTGATGAGGCCAATATCTTTCCAATGAAAGATTGGGTGGGAGGACGTTTTTCGCTATGGAGTGCAGTTGGGTTATCAATTAGTTTAGCACTAGGTTACAAAAATTTTGAAAGTCTGCTGATAGGGGCCCATAAAATGGATGAGCACTTTAGGACTTCAGATTTTAAAAGCAATATTCCTGTTATTTCGGCATTATTAACTGTATGGTACAATAACTTTTTTAATGCAGAAAGTGAAGCCATTATTCCTTACACACAATATTTAAATCAATTTGCTACTTACTTACAGCAAGGTATTATGGAAAGCAATGGTAAAAGTGTAGATAGGGACGGAAATACTGTTGATTATCAGACTGGAACAATAATTTGGGGAGAACCAGGTACAAACTCTCAACATGCCTTTTTTCAATTGATTCACCAAGGTACTAAATTGATTCCTGCAGATTTTATAGGTTTTGTAGAATCGCTTCATGGAAATAAAGACCATCACGATAAGTTAATGTCTAACTATTTTGCACAGACAGAAGCCTTAATGAATGGTAAAACAAAAGATGACGTTTTATCAGAGTTGCAAGGGCAATCACTTACCAACGAACAAATCAATAAGCTATTTCCTTTCAAAGTTTTTGAAGGCAATAAACCAACAACGTCAATACTGGTTCAAAAATTAACACCAGAAAGCTTAGGAAAACTCATTGCATTCTACGAACACAAAATATTTGTTCAAGGCATAATTTGGAACATATATAGCTATGATCAATTTGGTGTTGAATTGGGCAAACAACTGGCAAAATCTATACTTAGTGAGCTAAATGAAGAATCGAATTCTTTAAAACATGATTCTTCGACTCAAAACCTAGTGGCTTTTTATAAAGAAAAACGTTAAAAACTGTTAAAAACTTTCTGAAAATTTAATTATGCACGCATAAAAATTGCGAAAAGTATAATTAAATTGTGCTGTTAAAATTCTTAACATTTAGGTAATATAATAACTATAGATATACGTAATTTTGCGCCACTAATTGAAACCAATTAATTCAAATTTTATATGAAAAAATTTAACTATTTTTTATTTGCAGCTGTATTGATGCTTTTTACTACAGCAGCATTTGCTCAAGCTACTATTACAGGTAAAGTAGTTGATGCTGACATGAATTCACCTCTGCCTGGTGCTAATGTTTTAGTAAGAGGTACAGTTAATGGTACAACCACAGATTTTGATGGTAATTTTACAATTACTGCCAATTCAACTTCTGGTGAGATAGTAATTTCCTATATCGGATTTGCTTCTAAAGCCATTAAGTTTAATGGTGATGCTAATCTAGGAACTATTGTTCTGGATTTAGACAACTCTCTACAAGAAGTTGTAGTTGTAGGTACAGGGATTATAGATTTAGCAGAAGGTAGAAAAACACCTGTTGCTGTATCTACTATTAAAGGTAAAGATATACAGCTAAAAGCTGCTGGTAACGTAGAATTTGGTGAAGCTATGAAAAACACACCATCTGTCT
Organism: Winogradskyella ouciana; assembly: GCF_965284585.1. NCBI lineage: Bacteria > Pseudomonadati > Bacteroidota > Flavobacteriia > Flavobacteriales > Flavobacteriaceae > Winogradskyella > Winogradskyella ouciana. The sequence goes on along the minus strand of NZ_OZ260095.1, from coordinate 862,512 downwards.
ATGTATCGAGCCAAGCTGGTGGATTTGGTGATAGCCAAATATTCTTAAGAGGTTTTGATGACACTAACACAGCTTACCTTTTAAATGGACAGCCAATAAACGGTATGGAAGACGGTAGAATGTACTGGTCTAACTGGTCTGGTATGTCAGATGTAGCTAATGCGGTTCAGGTTCAAAGAGGTCTAGGATCTTCTAAACTAGCAATTTCATCAGTTGGTGGTACAGTTAATATTGTATCTAAGACAACAGATAGAAGAGAAGGTGGTTTTGTAAGATTTATGTCTGGTAACGATAGTTACTTTAAAGGGTCTTTTTCATATAACTCTGGCATAAATGATAAAGGATGGGCTTTTTCAGTATTTGTTGATCACTGGCAAGCACATAGAAAATATTCTGAAGGTACTGCCGGACAAGGTCAAAATTATTTATTTTCTGTTGGTTATAAGCCAAATGAGAGACACACTCTTAACTTCTTATTGACAGGTGCTCCTCAATGGCACGATCAAAACTTCTCAGAAGATTTAGAATTTTATGAGGAATTTGGCGAGAAAGCTAATGATAATTACGGGTTTTATAACGGTGAAGGTTTTACAGAAAGACGTAACTACTACCATAAACCAGTAATGAACCTTAACTGGGACTATGACATTAAAGAAGGTTTAGAACTATCTACAGTATTATATGCGTCTTGGGGACGTGGTGGTGGAACCGGAAACCTTGGTAGAGGAAGAGTTAGAGTTGGTGATGATCCTATGTATGATGGCTCAAGACCATATTTAATAGATTTTGATCAAATTGAAGAAAACAATGTTGCTACGGCAGATTCTAACAATAACGGTAATTTCGGTGATTCTTATTTAAGAAGAGCTTCTGTAAATAACCATAATTGGTATGGTTTACTATCAAACTTAAATATTGAAACTAGTGAAAATTGGTCATTTAATATTGGGTTAGATGGAAGAACATATAACGGAATCCACTTTAGACAATTAATAGATAAGTTTGGTCTTAATGGTTATGAGGATAACTTTAGAACTGATAGGCCTGATGATTATGTAATCTCTGAAACCTTTGAAGCTAATCCATGGTCTTCTTTATTTGACTTTGCTGATGATGATCAAAGATATGACAGAAACTACGAAGAGGTAATAAATTATATTGGTGGTTTCGGTCAGGCTGAATATGCAAATGACAATTTCTCTGTCTTTGTACAAGGTGCTGTGTCTACACAATCTTACCAAAGAGAAGGTTTCTTTACTGGTGTAGGTGACGGATTAGGAAAATCAGAAAAAATCAATAAAGTAGGTTACCAAATTAAAGGTGGTGCAGCTTATAACTTAACTGAAAACCATAGCATTTTTGCTAATGCAGGATTTTTTGAGCGTCAACCTTTCTTAGATAACGTGTTTGCTAATATTAGATATTCTAATGAATTAGTTGAGCCAGAAGTTGAAAATGAAGCAATTACTGGTCTTGAAGCTGGATACCGTTTTAGCAACAGTTCTTTTAGATTTAATTTAGATGTTTACAGAACAGAATGGGGAAATAGATTCTTAAGTTTTGGCACTAGCTTACCAATGGATGAGTTTGGTATCTATAGATTTAATGATGTTACTCAAATACACCAAGGTGTAGAATTTGATTTTGAATACAGACCATTAGCAGCAGGTTGGAGCCTTAGAGGATATGGTTCTATTGGTAACTGGAAGTATGATAATGAAACTCCATTTAACCTGCAAAATGATGATACTGGAGAATTTGTGATTGAAAATGGCACTGTTAACCTAACAGATGTTAAAGTAGGTAATGCACCTCAAACGTCTTTTGGTGTTGGATTTGTTGCAGATATTTGTGATGGACTTTCTGTAGATATGGATTATAATATCTATACAGATTTGTATGAGTTTGTTGATGTGGAAGATGCAATCCAAGCTTCTTTAGATGGTGGTACTTATGAGTCTGTAAGACTACCAGCTTATACATTAGCTGATGCCGGTTTAACTTATAGATTTACTATGGGAGACAACCCAATTACGTTTAGAGCGAATGTTTTCAACTTATTTAATGAAGCATATATTAACCAAAGAAATGCTTTTGGTTACTACCTAGGTGTTGGAAGAACGTTTAACGCAAGTATCCGTTACAACTTCTAGTCTATACAAAATATAGAATAAAAAAAGCAGCCATTCGGCTGCTTTTTTTATGACTTAAGATTAAGTTTTTATTCTTTCCAATTTACAGATTCCATTATGCGCTTTATATCCTTTTTTAGATATTCTGAAGCCGGGTAAATAGAATCATAATTAGGTTTTGCGTAAAAGTATAAAGACCCACTTAAAAAGTGATTAACGCTGTCTGTAACATAAAATTGAGATTGTGAAGCAGCATCTCCACCAACTTCATACAGCATACCATAGACCTTGTCTTTATTGTTTTCAAAAGGAACAGTTAAAATCTCATCTGCCTTAATAGTGTGCTTTTGGGTGAGATTTTGCGCATCTCTTAGCAAACTATCCAAATTATCGTTGCTTACAGTTTTATATGTAAGGTATATGGTTGCTTTTAAAGCAGGATATTTTACATCCACACCTTTGGCGTTGCCAGACGATTTTACTTTACTGATAGGTTCAGACAATTTGTTTTTATCAAAGGTAAATGGAAGCGGTAAAGTTGCCTTTTCATATTTAGCTTCAGGATATTCCAACCTTAGATAGCCTTTTGGCTTGGGTAGCGGATCATCACCACAACCTAACATAAAAAGACTTAATATTGGTACCATTATACGCTTCATATATTTGACTTAAGCAAGGTTAATTTTATTTGTTTTATGCGTTTTCGTTCTAAAGCTTCAATAGTAAAAACGAAATTTTTAAAATTTATTTTACTACCTATTCTTGGGAAACCACCAGAAATTTCGAGAACAAAACCAGCTAAGGTTTCCGCCTCACCCTTTCTGCTTTCAAAATCCTCAGTTTCGTCTTCAATGCCAATAATTTTATAGACATCCTTTAAAGGGGTTTTACCTTCAAAACTATAATTATTGTCGTCTAATTTGGTGTAGATTAAATCTTCGTCATCATACTCATCGCTAATATCACCTACAATTTCTTCAATAATATCTTCTAAGGATACCAGACCAGACGTCCCACCATATTCATCTACTACAACGGCAAGATGTACTTTTTTGTGTTGAAATTCGACCATTAAATCATCTAGTTTCTTGTTTTCTGGCACAAAAAACGGATCACGCAGAATACTGGTCCAATCGAATGTTTTCTTATTTAAGTGAGGTAATAGATCTTTGACGTAGAGTACACCTTTTATCTTATCTATATTTTCTTCGTAAACAGGAATTCTAGAATAACCATTATCCACTATGTCTCTAATAATAGTCTCAAAGGGAGTATCGATATTTAGTGCAAATAAATCCATGCGTGGACGCATCACTTGTTTAGTGTCAGTGTTACCAAATGAAACAATTCCTTGTAATAATTTTTGCTCTTCTTGCGTCGTGTTTTCGTGGTTTGTGAGCTCTAAAGCCTGTGATAACTGATCGACACTTAGGTTGGAAGATTGTTTTCCAAACTTCTTCTGAATATTAAGCGTTACAAAACGCATTGGGAGGCTGATTGGAGAAAAAATAACATCCAACACCTTCAGTGGTCTCGCCATAAATGAAGAAAACTTTACACTGTTTCTACTGGCATATATTTTTGGAATAATCTCACCAAACAGTAAGATTAAAAATGTAGCTGAGACAACTTCTACCAAAAACCTCAAAAGTGCATGTGTAATGCTGCTAAAAAGTGTTTCACCTATAAAGGCAAATAAAAGAACAATAGCAATATTTATAAAGTTGTTTGCAACTAAAATAGTTGCTAATAGTTTTTTAGGGCGCTCCAACAGCTTAGCAATGATCTGCATTGCGGCAGAATTATTTTCCATGCCTTCATCTACATTAGATTTCGTTAAGGAGAATAATGCCACTTCGGCTCCAGAAATCAGTGCTGAGCACCCAAGAAGTACAATAAGTAATATAACACTCGTAATAAACGAAGTGTTAGTGAGTAATAAATTTGAAATTAAAACCGTGGGTTCTGGATCCAAGATAAAATTAAATTATATGAATTTAGAATGGTAAATCATCATCCTCTTCTGGTGCAACACTGTTTTGGGTCTGTTGTTGAGGTTGTTGAGATGGTTGTTGGGCTTGAGCCTCCTGTTGTGGTTGCACACCTTGTTGTTCGTTTTTATTGGTTAAAAACGTAAAGTCTGTACATTGAATTTCCGTAGAATAACGCTCCATACCTTTATCATCTGTCCATTTTCTAGTTTTTATGCGACCTTCAATATAGACTTTATCTCCTTTACTCAGGTATTTTTCACAAATCTCAGCGGCTTTGTTTCTCACCACGATATTGTGCCACTCTGTATTAGAGACACGCTCGTTGGTTTGCTTGTTAGTGTAAGTTTCGTTGGTTGCCAATGGAAAACGACCGACACAATTTTTGTCGTCGAAATAATGCATTTTTACTTCATCTCCTAAATGCCCAATTAGCATTACCTTATTTAACGTTCCTGACATAATATGTTTGTTTTAGCTTGCAAAGTTACTCAATTTGATATCACTCCTTTAAAATTAAGAAAAAAATGTGATTTCTATATATTATTAAAATTGAAGGTGTTAATGAAATCACTAATTAGCACAGGTGTAGGATATAAATCAAGGTTTTTAACAGGTATAGACCCTTTGGGTAGTTCATTAATTTCAACAATCCAGAATTTAGTATAAAGATGCTGGTGAGATAATTTGTGGATGATGTCCGACTCGTTATATAGCCAATAATCAAACTTTAAACCTTTAAATAATTCCTCTTCTACATTTAAAAGATGGAACTCATTAGTTTTGAGGCTTTTTGTAGACTCAACTAAAGGAAATTGATACAGGTTTTGCCAAATGCCCTTGCCAGTTCGTTTTTCTAACAATGTGTTTTTGTTTTGGTCAACACAAACTAAAAAATTGAAATATTTGTTAGTGACTTTGGTTTTCTTTAGTTTTACGGGAAGCGTTTCCACTAAACCTTTCTGTAAGGCAACACAGCCATTATTTAAAGGACAAATGGAGCAATCAGCATTTTTGGGCTTGCACTGCCTTGCACCAAATTCCATAATGGCTTGGTTAAAGGTCGCTGGCTGTTCTCTATCTATTAAAGAGGACGCCAATTTTTTAAATTCTTTAATACCTGAGGTAGAATTTATAGGAGTATCAATTCCGAAGTATCGCGATAAAACTCTATATACGTTACCATCTACTACTGCGGCAACTTCATTAAAAGCTATTGATGCAATGGCACTAGCTGTATAATCTCCAACACCTTTTAATTTTAGTAGGTCTTTATAATTGTTTGGAAACTCACCGTCTAAATTAAAAGCAATGTGCTTTGCTGTGGTATGTAAATTTCGAGCTCTAGAATAATAACCCAAGCCTTGCCATAGTTTTAAAACCTCTTGCTCAGTAGCGTTTGCAAGGTCAAAAATTGTAGGATAGGTTTTAACAAAAGCTTCATAATATGGCAACCCTTGCTTAACTTGGGTTTGCTGTAAAATAATTTCTGAAAGCCAAATGTAATATGGATTTTTGGTATTTCTCCAAGGTAAATCTCGTTTATTGTTTGAATACCAGTTAGTTAGTTTTTTGTTAAAATCCATTAAGTTTTTAATTGATGAAGCAAAATTAAATCTTTATCACGTTAAATTTTAATTAATTACGCTTGAAATATTGAAATTAAATTACATATATTTGCATCCCTTAGAATTTATAGTAACCCTAAAACTAATAACAATGACAAAAGCCGATTTAGTAGCTAAAATATCTGATAAATTAGGTATCGAGAAAGGTGACGTACAAGCTACAGTAGAAACCTTTATGGAAGAAGTAAAATCATCTCTAGAAGGTGGTGACAACGTGTATTTAAGAGGTTTCGGAAGTTTTATTATTAAAACAAGAGCTGAAAAAACTGGTCGTAACATTTCAAAAAACACTACGATTAAAATCCCAGCTCACAACATACCAGCTTTTAAACCAGCTAAAGTATTTTTAGAAGGTGTAAAAACTAATGTTGAAGTCAACTAAAGACATTAAAAAAAATATTAATTTAAAAAAGCATTATTTATTATGCCAAGTGGTAAAAAAAGAAAAAGACACAAGGTAGCGACGCATAAGCGTAAGAAACGTAGACGCGCTAATCGTCACAAAAAGAAATAAGCTGAGGAAAAGTAGTTTTAAAAACTACTTTTTTCAGTTTTAGAACGCATTCAAACATAAAAAGTTTAAATACGTTTTTACAAAGAACGTTCTTTGATATAGAATTTAAGCACATTTAATAGAGTGTACTTAAGTTTGCTGGATAATCCTGATAAACAATCAGGAATCCTGTGTCAATTAATTAAGTAAAATCCATCTGTCCTAATTAAAGGATGGATATAAATTAACATTATGAACAAGGAATTAATCATAAGATCGAGTTCAGATATTGTTGATTTTGCCTTATTAAAAGATGGAAAACTTATTGAATTACATAAAGACGAAGAGGATAATAACTTTGCGGTTGGCGATATTTTTATTGCCAAAATACGTAAGGTTATGCCAGGTTTAAATGCCGCGTTTGTCAACGTTGGCTATGAGAAAGATGGTTTTTTACACTATCACGATCTAGGACCTAAACTCCCTTCACTTTTAAAATTCATTAAACGTGTAAGCACAGGAAAATTAAGAGATTATACGCTCAAAAACTTTCCGTTTGAAAAAGATTTAGATAAGCATGGCGCTATTGCCAATGCTTTAAAATCCAATCAATCAATTTTAGTACAAGTAGTAAAGGAGCCTATTTCCACAAAAGGACCTCGCATTAGTTCAGAATTGTCTATTGCAGGAAGATACATAGTCTTGGTGCCGTTTTCTAACCGTATTTCAATTTCACAAAAAATTGAATCGCAAGAAGAAAAAGACCGCTTAAAACGACTAGTAAAAAGTATCACACCTAAAGGATTTGGTGTTATTATTCGTACTGTAGCTGAAGGCAAAAAAGTTGCCGAGCTAGACAGTGATTTACAGAATTTGCTGACAAGATGGACAGCAATGTGTAAAAAATTGTACAAGGCGCATCACCCAACAAAAGTACTTGGCGAAATGAACAAAGCATCCTCAATTTTAAGGGATATTTTTAACGATTCGTTTTCTGGTATCGTTGTGGATGACGAGGAATTGTACATACAAATAAAAGATTACGTGCAGCAAATTGCACCGAAAAAAGAGTCTATTGTAAAGTATTACAAAAACGGAATTCCGATTTATGAAAAATTTGGTGTAGAACGCCAAATAAAAACATCCTTTGGAAAAACCGTTTCTATGGCAAAAGGAGCGTACTTGGTTATAGAACATACCGAAGCTATGCATGTTATAGATGTAAACAGTGGTAACCGTTCTAATAAAGAAAAAAGCCAAGAAGCCACAGCTTTAGAAGTCAATTTAATCTCTGCCGCAGAAATTGCCCGCCAGTTGCGTTTACGCGATATGGGAGGCATTATTGTTATCGACTTTATTGATATGGGTCGTGCAGAGAACCGAAAAAAGCTTTACAACTTTCTCAGAGATGAGATGAAAGACGACAAAGCAAAGCACAAAATATTGCCGCCGAGTAAGTTTGGGTTAGTGCAAATAACCAGACAGCGCGTTAGGCCAGAGCGCAATATTAAAACAAAAGAACAAAATCCTAATCTTGTAGGTGGAGACGAAATCGAAGCACCAATTAAAGTGGTGGAACGTATTAAGCAAGACCTCGAAAGGATTCTTAAAAAAGACTATAAAAAGATAACGCTAAACGCACATCCTTTTATAGCGGCCTTTTTAACCAAAGGGTATCCATCGGTACGTACAAAGTGGTTCTTTGAACACAAAAAATGGGTAAAAGTTTTACCTAGAGATGCTTACACTTATCTTGAATACCATTTCTTTGACAAGGATGGTAACAAAATCACATAATATCTATTAGAAAAAAGCCCTTCCAATTTTGGAAGGGCTTTTTTATTGTTATAATTTATTAGGGCAATTAAGTTTATAAATTATTCCAAATAAATCTATGTAGCAGGATTAGGAATCTCCTCATGTACTTTATTGATTGCTTTCATCACATCTTCTGATAATGACATATTAATGCTATCTATATTTTCCTCTAGTTGCTCTAAAGAAGTTGCACCAATAATATTACTGGTTAAAAACGGACGTTCACTAACAAAAGCTAAAGACATTTGTGCTAATGTCATATTATTGTCTTCTGCGATTTTCAAATACTTTTTTGTAGCTTCATTAGATTGCTCACTGCTGTAACGTGAAAAACGCGGGAATAAATTTAACCTCGAGTTTGCCTTGTCCGTGCCTTTAATATATTTACCCGATAACACACCACATGCCATTGGTGAATAGGCTAAAAGCCCAATATTTTCACGATGTGAAATTTCTGCCAAATCATTTTCAAAAGATCTGCACACTAAGGAGTACGCATTTTGTATGGTAATCATTCGTGGTAAGTCACTGTACTTAGATTCTTCCATATAGCGCATCGTTCCCCAACCGGTTTCATTAGATAATCCAACCTGCCTTATTTTCCCGGACTTAATAAGCTCATCGAGATTATGAAGAACTTCATTAAAATTATCTTCCCATTTTTCATTTGGGTTATGCTTATAATCACGTTGCCCAAAGGTGTTGGTGTCGCGCTCTGGCCAATGCAGTTGGTATAAATCTATATAATCGGTTTGCAGTCGTTTTAAACTGTTATCTACCGCTTCATTTAGTGCGTCTTTACTAAACCCAGTTGTTCTAATATGAGCAGTGTAATCACCTGGTCCTGCAATCTTGGTTGCTAAAACCACCTTGTCTCTATTGCCGGTTTTTTTAAACCAATTGCCAATAATACGCTCGGTTTCAGCATAAGTTTCTGCGTTTGCAGGTACAGGATAGAGCTCAGCCACATCAAAGAAATTAACTCCTTTGTCCAAGGCCATATCCATTTGTGCAAAACCTTCGTCTTGGGTGTTTTGGTTGCCCCAGGTCATGGTGCCAAGGCATATTTTACTAACTTTTATATTGGTGTTGGGTAGTGTTGTGTATTTCATGTTCACTTCCCACGAAAGTGGGAATCTCTTTTTAATTAAACTTTTATTTTGTCATCCTGAACTTGTTTCAGGATCTCATCTACATATCTACAGTTGCACTTCGACTGTTGTTACTCTAAAGCTTCAGCGGCACGCGTGCGCTCAGTTTGATACCGTTGATTTGATTTATGATTATACAAACAAATATAACAAGACCTCACAGGTTTCTAAAACCTGTGAGGTCTAAATCTGTGTTAATATGTTATTGCGAGGAACGAAGCAATCTTACGAATGGTTGTTAATATGCTAATTATGAGATTGCTTCGTTCCTCGCTATTACAACTCGTTTATATTTCATTCAATAGTTTAGAAATCTCATCGAGCTTAGGCGTTAAAATCACCTCAATACGTCTGTTCTTGGCTCTACCCTCTGCGGTGTCGTTTGAGGCAATTGGTGCATATTCTCCACGACCAGCAGCAGTTAAGTTTTCAGGATTGATAGATGGATTTTCCCTAAGAATATTAACGATGGCTGTGGCGCGCTTAGTGGATAAATCCCAGTTACCACTCAACTGTGCGTTGCCTTTGTAAGGTACATTGTCTGTATGGCCTTCAATTAAAATAGCGATATCAGGATTTTCGGCCAATACACTTCCCAATTGCTGTACGGCTTTACGACCTTCGGTACCAACTGACCAGCTACCAGATTGAAACAAGAGTTTATTTTCCATAGAAATATAGACCTTGCCATCTCGCTGTTCAACCGTTAAGCCTTTACCTTCAAAATTGGTTAAGGCTTTAGAAATAGCATCTTTTAATGCACGCATGTTGGCATCTTTGGCCGCTATAACACTTTCTAGTTCAGCAACACGTTTGGATCTATTTTCGAGTTCTTTTTTCAACTTCTCCAAACGTTCGTTTTCTGCAGCTAGTGCTTGTTCTTTGGCTTCGAGTTGTGCTAACAGTTCTCTGTTCTTTTTTGAGTTTTTCGCAATTTCGGCAGAGCTGTTTTGTTCTAAAGCGTCGTAGGATGCTTTTAGATTTTCGAGATTAGATTTTGTTGCTGCATAATCGCTTTGCAATTTATCACGTTCGGCAACTGCTTTGTCGTAGGCTTGTTGCAGCGCGTCTAAATCATTGGATAGTTTGTTTTTATCAGCGTTAAGGGTTTCAACTTCATCAGTTAAATTTCTATTTTCTTTTTTGAGATTGGCATACTTAGTTTCAAGATCTGTGTATATTTTTTTTGATACACACGAAGAGAAAAGGGTAAGTGCCAGTGCTATTAATGAAATTCTTTTTATCATGCTATAAGTTGTTAAGTTGTTGATTTGATTCTAAATATCTAATTCTAATAATATAGGACAATGGTCGCTATGTACAGCTTCAGTGAGTATAACGCTTCGTTTTATCTTTTCTTGTAAGGGTTCGCTAACCATGGCATAATCTAATCGCCATCCTTTGTTATTGGCTCTGGAATTAGCTCTGTAGCTCCACCATGAAAATTCTTGTTTTTCTGGGTGTAAATGTCGGTAGCTATCAATAAAACCACTATCAATAAAATTGCCCAACCATTCGCGTTCTTCTGGTAAAAAACCAGACACTCCTTTCATTTTTGGGTTATGGATGTCAATCTCTTCATGACAAATATTATAATCTCCGCAAACGACAAGATTTGGTTTTTCTTTTTGAAGTTCGTTGAGATATTCATGAATCATATTCATATATTCAAACTTATGAGATAATCTGGCATCATTAGTCCCAGAAGGTAGATACATGCTCATTACAGAAACTCCATCATAATCTACCCTTAAGTTTCGGCCTTCAAAATCCATGGATTCTATGCCTGTGCCAAATTCAATATGATTGGGTTTTGTTTTGCACAGAATAGCGACACCACTATACCCTTTTTTTTGAGCGCTGAACCAGTAGTTGTACTCGTAACCGGCTTGAGTAAATAAGTCTAAATCCAACTGCTCTTCCATGGCTTTAATTTCTTGAAGACAAATGACATCTGGGTTGGTGGCTTTTAACCAATCTATAAACCCTTTGTTAATTGCTGCTCTAATACCATTGACGTTATAGGATGCTATTTTCATACACATTTCCCGTGTAAACGGGACTCTTTTTAATTAAACTTAGATTCCATAAGGACTTCGACTGCGCTCAGTCTGACAGACTAATGTCTTATTATCGGTCTAAATTAAATAATACCCTACTTTTACACTATTATTTTGAGGCTATTTTAACAATAAAATAATCGAGGGTTTTAATAGTTATTATTCTACAATGAAGCATACGCTACTTTTTCTATTGCTACTGAGTTCTTTTTTGGGTGTTGCCCAAGAGAATGCTGGTAATTACAAAAAAAAGCGTTTGGTTGTAAAGGATACTATTAAAATTGATTCGGTAAGTATTAACCCTTCTAAATTTATTGTAAAAACAAAAGAGGGCAAAATCTTGGACTCTACGCTTTATACCGTGGATTATTCAAAATCAATTTTGAGGTTTAAACAGTCTATTGACGTAGATACGATTCAAATCGAATATTTACGTTATCCTGAATTTTTAACCAAGGTTTATAGACAGTTGGATGACGATGTCATCGTAGATCGCTCAGGTCCTGGTACGGAGGCCTTGTACAAGCTCGAAAACACCAACAAACGAAATGTATTTACACCTTTTGATGGGTTAACGACTTCCGGAAGCATTTCTAGAGGAGTTACTATTGGAAACAATCAGAATTCGGTATTGAATAGCGAATTAGACCTTCAGATTTCGGGTAAATTAAGTGATAAAGTGTCTTTAAGAGCATCAATACAGGATGCTAATATCCCTTTGCAAGAAAGTGGTTATTCCCAACGCTTGGATGAATTTGATCAGGTATTTATAGAACTTTTTAGCGATAACTGGAATATACGAGCAGGTGACATTGATTTGGTGAATACCAACAGTTATTTCGCCAATTTTTCTAAGCGTGTACAAGGGTTACTGGTCAATGCCAACATAAGTGAAAAAACGTCTGTTTTTGCTTCGGGTGCTTTGGTACGAGGACAATTTACGACTACCCAATTTACGGCTCAAGAAGGCAATCAAGGCCCTTATAAATTACGTGGTCCCAATAATGAACTCTTTGTACTCATTGTCTCTGGTAGCGAAACGGTTTACGTTAATGGAGTGCCTTTAGAACGTGGAGAAAACAACGATTATATTATTGATTACAATGCAGGTGAGATTATTTTCAATTCTACATTTCCGATAACTTCCGAAATGCGAATTACGGTCGATTACCAATTCAGCGAACGCAACTATTCAAGATTTACGGTTTTTGGTGGCAGTTCTTATAACACCGAAAAGTTAAACTTAAACGTTTCTGTGTATTCTGAAAGTGATGCTAAAAATCAACCGTTACAACAAAACCTCTCAACTGAGCAGACTCAGATTTTAGCTGATGCAGGAGATGATAGAAGTTTAATGGTAGCTCCATCAGCAACACCAGAATCGTTTTCTGAAAATAGAATTCTATACCGTAAAGACATTGTTGGAGGGGAAGAAGTATTTGTGTTTTCCCAAAACCCAGAGGATGAACTCTTCAGTGTACGCTTTACGTTGGTAGGTGCCAACCAAGGAAATTATGTGTTGAGCAATGATAATGCTGTGAGCAATATTTTTGAATATGTAGCACCAATTGCAGGAGTACCACAGGGAAATTATGAACCTATTACACAATTAGTGGCTCCTGAGCGTTTACAGATTGCAGTGTTGAATGGTCGTTATAAACCTACTGAAAGAACAGATGTGTTTTTTGAATTGGCAGGAAGTAAAAATGATGCCAATTTATTTTCGAACATAGATGATGACGACAATAATGGTTTTGCAGGAAAACTAAAAGTCAATCAAAAATTGATAAAATCGGATAGCCTTTGGAATTTATTCGCCTTGATAGATGCAGATTTTATCCAGAAGGATTTTAGAACGATTCAACGTTTATACAGAGCGGAATTTAATCGTGATTGGAATTTAGAGAACGATAATCGAGATGATCAAGGTAATTTTAATTTTGGTAATCAGCTGTTGTTAACTTCAGGATTAAAACTGTCTCATGCTAAGAAAGGCATAGCCGCCTATAATTTTGAGTACTTAGACTATGCCAATAATTTTAATGGTAGTCGACATAACGTGACCGCTAATTTGCGCTTGGGGAATTTTAGGATATTTTCAAATTCGAGTTTTCTCAATAGCGAAAGTACTATTAACCGTTCCACATTTTTAAGATCCTTTAATCGTGTCATCTATGGAAAAAACAACAAATGGGCTGGAGTTAAATTTGCTACGGAAGACAATGAGCAAACTGTTATTGCTACGGATTCTTTAACACCGTTAAGTCAAAGGTTTAAAGCCTATGAAGCTTTTGTTGGTATTGGTGACAGTACTAAGGTGTATGCTGAAGTGGGTTATATAAAACGTTTCAACGACAGTTTAAGAAATAATTCTTTAGAGCGTGTCAACAACTCAAACACTTATTATTTAAAGTCGCGTTTGATTCAGAATAAAAGTACCAACCTTCAGTTATTTGTCAATTATAGGGATTTAAAATCTGAAGATCCCAATTTTGAAGATGAACAAAGTTTGAACAGTCGTTTAAATTACAATCAGAAATTATTCAATAATCTTATCGTTTGGAACACGAGTTTTGAAACCAATTCGGGCACATTGCCACAACAAGATTTTACTTATGTTGAGGTAGAAGCAGGGCAAGGGGCTTATACATGGATAGATTATAACGACAACGGTATACAAGAACTAAATGAGTTTGAAATAGCACAGTTTGCAGACCAAGGGAATTATATTAGAGTACTATTGCCTAACCAGGTTTTTGTAAGAACACATCAAAATCGATTGAGCCAGACTTTGACCATTAATCCTATACAATGGAGCCAATCTAAAAACAAAACGAGAAAGTTCTTCTCTCATTTTTATAATCAGACCTCATATTTAGTGGATAGAAAGGTAAGGCGAGAAGGCAATAACTTTAACCTCAATCCTTTTAAAGATGATGAAGACAATCAATTGGCCTTAAACAACAGTGTGCGAAATGTGTTGTTTTACAATAGAGGAAAGCAACGTTACACAACATCTTATACTTATTTGACCAATACAAGTCGCAATTTGTTATCCATCGGTTTTCAGGAAAATAAGTTGACCAGTCATCAGTTAAATTTCAATCATAAATTCGCGACTAATTGGCTGGTAAATGCTTTAGCTAGTTTTGGAACAGATGAAAGCATTAGTGAGAATTTTGCCAATCGTAATTTTAATATTGAAGAAGAGCGCTTTCAGCCTAAATTATCTTATTTATTCAGTGAAAATGCACAGTTTGATGTCTTTTATCAATACACCTCAAAAAGTAATACCATAGGAAGTTTAGAGACCTTATCCCAAAACAACTATGGCCTGTCGTTCACATATAACAATGCCCAAAAAATTGCCTTAACGGGTGAGTTTAACTTTTTTCAAAATGAGTTTGAAGGCAATGCCAACACACCAGTCGCTTACCAAATGCTTGAAGGTTTACAGCCTGGAAAAAACTTTACATGGAGTTTGTTAGCACAAAAGAAACTAACCAAATTTCTAGATTTAAATCTCAACTATTTTGGTAGAAAAACAGAAACCTCTAAAATTATTCACACTGGTACGATTCAGTTAAGGGCTTATTTTTAAGATAAAGAGATGACAGCAATAAAAAAGCCTAAATCAAAATTTAGGCTTAATAATTTGTGGGCAATCGACAGAAATTAATCGTAATCTCTGTCTTCGTTGAAATTGTTCATAATCATTATGTTTGGTTAAAATTAAATATCTAAAATATTAAAGACAAAAAACGTGCCTTTAATATACTATAGTATCAATTTGTCAGGAAATTAGTAATTATTTAACTAATTTCCAATTTTTTGGGACAATACTTATATATCCTCCATTCCCTTTAAGCATCCATTTCTTTGATTCTATACTAATAGAATTTGAATCTTTATCGATGAAAATACCATCTCGAGGATTGGACATAGTACCATAAATATTACCAACTAATTCAGTATCATCATTTTCAAAAACTAGTGAGAATTTAAAATTTTTCACCAAACTATCAATTCTAAATGAATAATTCAAGTCATCTAATGGGATTTTTCTTTCTTCGATAATTTTAGCCGTAAAAGTGTTATTAAAAGATAAAGAATTATTAGTTAGGTTTTTGTTGATATTTAGGAATTCGAGCTCAGTTGTTATAGTATATCCATCTTCGCCATTCTTTGAATCATTAGAAAATTTAAGTTTGATAATATCAATTATTGAATTTAGTGCCTGTCCATCTACAGATATTTCAAATGCTGAAATATTTCTTATTTCTGAATCTTCTAGTCCTTCAATATTTTTAAACCGAACCTTTGGTGTATAAACATCTAAAAAGTTTGCTTTTTTTACACTTGGATTAATTAACTTAAATCTATTTCTAACTGTTTTAATTATATATTTGTTATCATCACTTAACCTACAAGTAGAAGCCTCTTGAAAAAAATCAAAATACGGCTCAGTGAGAGCATCACAAATTTCTTTATCAAGCTCAATTAAATCTTTATCTACATCCATTGACTTTTGAGCATATATGTTTTTTGTCGCTCTTTGTCTTAGTCTCATCAGTTCTTTGTGATGCTGGAACTTTAAATATTCATCATTAATTAAAATGTCTGAGATTCTCTGTTCAAAATAACGTTTTACTGATCCCATTTCGAATAAAATCCCGATTAATCCACCGACAAACAAGGCTTGTCCTAGATTGTTTAATATTCCTATTATTAAAACCTTATACTCACTCTTCCAAGATGTTGAAACTGGAAAGAAGTCATTATCTAATAATGCACCGATAACTATAAAAACTATTCCTAAAAGAGCTACAAAAGACATAAGAATCCACATTGGAATGATTAGATTATCATTATGCTTTTGTTTTACACGTCTATCAATAAAAAAATATAAGAGACAAATAGCTAAAACACCTCCTATTATTATGAAAATATTATTCATGCCGTTAAATGGTTGATTTTATGGGAGTAATATACTAATTAAATCTCATTAACCATTCCTTAACATCAACCTCTTTTTTGATGATGTCCCGCAATTCTTCAATCTTAACGCGTTTTTGCTCCATGGTGTCTCTATGGCGTATGGTTACAGTGTTATCTTCCAGACTTTCTCCATCAACCGTAATGCAGAAAGGGGTGCCTGCCGCATCTTGTCTTCTATAGCGTCTTCCGACAGCGTCCTTTTCGTCGTAATCCACATTGAAATCCCACTTAAGATCATCAACGATATCTTTTGCCATTTTGGTTAAGGCTTCATCTTTTCTAACCAATGGTAAGACAGCTGCTTTTGTAGGTGCCAAAACTGCTGGTAATTTTAAAACGGTTCTTTCACTACCATCTTCTAAGGTCTCGTCTTGTAAACTATTGGAGAATACGGCTAAGAACATACGGTCTAAACCGATAGAGGTTTCCAAGACATAAGGTGTATAACTTTCATTATCCTCATGGTCAAAATATTGTAATTTTTTGCCTGAGTATTCTTCGTGTTGTTTTAAATCGAAATCCGTACGTGAGTGGATACCTTCCAATTCCTTAAAACCAAACGGAAAATTGAATTCAATATCAGTAGCAGCATCTGCGTAATGCGCTAATTTTTCATGGTCGTGGAAACGGTAGTTTTCTTCACCCAATCCTAATGATTTATGCCATTTTAATCGTGCGTCTTTCCAGTAGTCAAACCAGTCACTTTGTGTACCTGGTTTAATGAAAAATTGCATTTCCATTTGTTCAAATTCACGCATTCTAAAGATAAATTGTCTCGCAACGATTTCATTTCTAAAGGCTTTTCCGGTTTGGGCAATACCAAATGGAATTTTCATACGTCCTGTTTTCTGAACGTTCAAAAAGTTGACAAAAATACCTTGGGCTGTTTCTGGTCTTAGGTATAAATCCATTGCAGTATCAGCAGAAGCACCTAATTTGGTACCAAACATTAAATTGAACTGCTTAACGTCTGTCCAGTTGCGGCTACCTGTCATCGGATCGGCAATTTCAAGCTCTTCAATCAAAGCTTTTACGTCTGCTAAATCTTCTTTTTCCAAAGATTGTCCGAGACGTTTTAGAATGGTATCTATCTTTTCTTGATAGCCCAAAACGCGTCCATTGGTAGAAACAAATTCTTCTTTGTTAAAAGCATCACCAAAACGTTTTTCGGCTTTTTTAATTTCCTTATTGATTTTAGCTTCAATCTTGGCACAATAATCTTCCACCAAAACATCGGCTCTGTAACGTTTTTTAGAATCTTTATTATCAATTAAAGGATCGTTAAAGGCATCAACGTGCCCAGAGGCTTTCCAAGTGGTGGGATGCATAAAAATTGCGGCATCTATACCTACAATATTATCGTGCATTTGTACCATAGCTTTCCACCAGTAGTCACGAATGTTTTTCTTTAACTCAGCACCATTTTGTGCATAGTCATATACTGCACTTAGTCCGTCGTAGATTTCACTACTCTGAAACACGTAACCATACTCCTTTGCGTGAGAGATTACTTTTTTGAATTTGTCGTCGTTTGCCATGTTGCAAAAATAAAAAACCGCTCAAATTAACAGAGCGGTTTTAGAAAAATTATGTAGTTAGTTTACTTTAATTCTATGCTAGTGCTTCCCAGCTTTGTGTTATTATGAAAAACATTGATAAAATAGGTACCTTTTTTTAGCGGTCTATCTTCTTTGTAAGTAGCCACAGTGGTACAAATTTTAAGGTTTTTGTTGTTAAAATTCACCACTTGTTTTTTACTGTAAATTAAGGAACCATTTTCAAAAAAGACTTCACCCTTATCTGAAATAACATTATTGTCTGGGCTTACAATTTGAATATAAAATTCTTTATTGCCTTTTTCCGTTAGGGGATTTTCTACTAAGTCTATACAAACATCAATAGCGTTGGCACGCCTCGCTCTGGTAGTTGACTTCTTCTTGTTGTTGTTTATCTTAAAAGCTTCAGCATTAACACTACTTGCCCTTAAAACAGAAGCCACATCAATGGTTTTGTTGAGGGAATCGTTTTTTTCTACTAGTTCATTGATTTCAAAACTTTTTCTTTGAATAGTATTTAAGGCATAACGCTTTTCTTTCTGCAGCCTAATATTCGCAGAATTAAGGGAATCTACAGTAGCCAGAAGTATCTTGCTCTTGGTTTTTAAAACCGAAAGTTGATCTTTAAATCTAGTGATTATTGATAAGTCACTTTTTAACAATCTTAAAGAATCTAAAGCAGTTTTAGTTTCTTGTTTTGCCTCTTGGAGCTGTGAGGCCATTAGATCATAATCTTGCGTCAGTTCGTCATAACTTTCTAGCATTTCCGATAGCTCTTTTTCAATCAAAAACTTTTCTTGTTTCAGGAACTCTTCGTAGGATTCAATGGATTTATAGTTTGTAAAACTATATATACCTAAAACAGTTAAAACGACCAACAATGAACTTATAATTAATCTGTAGTTAAATAATTGAGGGTTAACTATCATCATTAATTTTCTTAGTTGACGCGAATTTAGATTATATTGGAGAGCAATTTTATTTTATTCGATTAAGTGGTAAAAAATTTGTTGAACTTGTTTTTTCCTGAGGTCTGTGACGCCTGTAATAATATTTTGTCTGATAATGAGCAAATTGTATGTGTCAATTGCAGACATCAGTTACCTGTAACCAACTTTCATTTTGATAATTCTGAAGCGGTTAAAAAGATCGTTTACGGACGTGTAAAACTTGAAAAAGCTACCGCACTTTTACATTTTTCTAAAAAAGGGAAAGTGCAACAATTACTTCATAATTTAAAGTATAGAGGACATAAGGGTATAGGAAGCTTTTTTGGGAAATGGCTTGGTAAAGAGTTAAGCACAATTGATGCGTATATGCAAGTTGATGTCGTTGTACCTGTGCCGTTGTACAAAACCAAATTACGAAAGCGAGGCTACAACCAAGTAGAACAATTTGGGAAAGAAATTGCTAAGACGCTCAATGCAGATTATAATGATAAAGTACTCATAAAAACCAAAGCCACTAAAACTAAAGTGTTTGAAGGGAGATTATCCCGTTGGAATGATGACGGAGCTGTATTTGCCATTTCAGAAAACAAATCTTTAGAAGGCAAGCATATCTTGTTGGTAGATGATGTTATTACCACAGGTGCCACAGTCGAGGCCTGTGCTACAGAATTGTTAAAAATTGATAATATTAAGTTAAGTCTAGCGACGATGGCAATTGCAGATTGATTTTTTCGTTTGTAAGCTTTAAAATTGTTTCTTTGTGCTAAATTATTTGCAATTAATGCGCTCATATTTACTACACATTCTAAGTATTGTTTCCATTGCAATAACTCTAGTGAGTTGTGCCAATCGTGGTTCGCCATCTGGAGGTGAAATAGACGAAGAACCTCCGGTAATCGTTGATGAGAGTCCAGAAAATTTCTCAACTAACTTTAAAGAAGATGAAATCAGGATATATTTTAATGAGTATGTAAAAATAAAAGACATAAGAAAACAACTCATTGTTTCTCCACCAATGGATGTTGATCCGGTTATTGTGCCAATGGGTAACGCAAGTAAATATATTTCAATAACGATAAAAGATACACTTCAAGAAAATACTACTTACGCCTTTAACTTTGGTGAAAGTATAGTGGATAATAATGAAGAGAATCCTTATCCATATTATCGTTATGTATTTTCAACTGGTGATACTATTGATTCACTTTCGGTGAGAGGTTATGTAGAGGATGCCATACTAGAAGAACCAGACACCTTTATTTCTGTAATGCTCTACGAAGTAGATTCTACTTACACAGACTCTATTGTTTATAGGGAAAAACCAAGATACATCACTAATACTTTAGATAGCTTAACGACCTTTAGCATAGATAATATTAAAGCCGGAACGTATAAACTTATTGCCTTAAAAGACAAAAACGGAAATTATAAGTTTGATCAAAAGGATGATAAAATAGCATTTCACGAGGATTTCATATCAGTGCCATCAGCATCAGAATATCAATTGACCTTGTTTAAAGAAGAGGCAAATTTTAAGGCTGTTAAACCAAAGCAAGAAGGTAAATCTATGATAATGTTTCCGTATGAAGGAGATTATGAATCCATGCGAATAAATGTTTTGGGCGACAAGCCAGAAGGCTATCAAACACGTATTGTTAAAGATCCAACTACGGATACACTTTATTATTGGTATAAGCCAGATTTTGAAGTAGATACCACCTTGTTTCTCGTGACTAACGAAAAACATGTAGATACCTTTAAACATCGATTTAGAAAACTAGAAGCAGATTCTTTAGAGATAAAAACAGTAACATCTGGTACACTGAATTTTGAAAATGAATTCACTATAGAAGGGAGCATACCATTGACAAAGATCGATACCACAAAAATTAAATTGATTAATCGAGACTCTACCGAGATAAACTATGGAGTGGAGTATGATTCTATATTAAACCGTTATAAATTTCCTGTTGTAAAAGAAGAAGGGCAGAAATACTTTTTCGAAATGTTGCCTGGTACTTTTACGGATTTTTATGAAGGTACCAATAAAGATACTCTGAATTATACCTTTAGAACCAAGTTGAAATCTGAATATGGTAATATTAGAGTGAATCTAAGAAATGCTAAATTCCCATTGATTGTACAATTGGTAGATCAGAAAGGTGTGGTGTTATATGAGCGTTATACCATAGAGTCTCCAGTGGTAGATTTTACCAATATTTCACCACGGCAATACAGCCTACGTGTAATTTATGATGCCAATGGTAATGGTAAGTACGATACAGGTAATTATCTATTGGGCATTCAGCCAGAGCGTGTGAGCTATTCTCCTCCAATAGAAGAGGTAAGGAAAAGTTTCGATTTTATTATCGACTTTACGCTTTTAGATTAAAGGCATCTCTGTCTTTTAAGAAACCAAGCTTTTCGCGGTATTTTGTAATGTGTTCTTTTTCTAGAGTAACAATTTCAATAGCTTCTTTACTTTCAGGTATAGAATCCATGCGATGACCTAACACATCATAAGCGGCAGAGTGCCCAGAATACTCATAATTATTACCATCTAAGCCAACACGATTGACTCCAATGCAATAAGCCATATTTTCTATAGCACGAGCTTTTAAAAGTGCATCCCAAGCATCGGTACGTATTTTTGGCCAATTAGCGACATATAGTAAAAGATCATAGTCCTCGGTATTTCGTGCCCAAACTGGGAAACGTAAATCGTAACATACCATTGGGCAAATTTTCCAGCCCTTATAATTCATTGTTAATTTTTCAGTTCCAGCGGTATAGACTTTATGCTCTCCAGCCAAAGTAAAGGTGTGCTTTTTATCGTAGTGTGTAATTGTACCTGAAGGTTCTACAAAAATCAATCGGTTATAATAGTTGTTGTTTTCAGTGATAACCAAACTTCCTACAATAGCAATTTGCTTTTTATCGGCCAATTGTTTTAGCCAATTGATGGTGTTACCATCCATGATTTCTGCAACTGAGGAAGCATTCATGGTAAAGCCAGAAGTAAACATTTCTGGCAAGATAATAAGGTCGGCACTTTCTATAGTGTTGACCTTTTTTTCTAAGTTAATTCTATTGGCTTCTGGATTTTCCCAGACTAAACTGGTTTGGATAAGTGCAACGGTTAGGGAATTGCTCATGGTTATAGCTTTTTCTTGGCCTTCTCTACTTTTTCGGTAAGTTTTTCTATTTTTTCTAGCCATTTACCTTCATCAACAGGCGATAGTTTGCCTCTCTTTTTTAACTTTTCGTATTTAGATTGTGCATTTTCTAAGTTGTTTTGCGCTCTATCAAAATTCTTCTGAAGTTTCTCTCTTTTCTTCAATTCCTTTTCAGCCTTCTTTTGGGCTTTTTCTGCTTTTTTTTGAGCTTTTTCTGCCTTTTTGTTCTCTTTTTCGAGTTTTTTGGCTGCTTTTTCTGCTTTTTCCTTCATTTTTAGTTCTTCAGAAATTGCAGCAGCTTTTTTTAAAATAGTTTGTTTGTCTTCTAGATTTAAAGTTTCTGTGACATCTTCACCGTTTAAAAAGATTTTTTCCTTTTTTACTTCATAAGTCTTTCCGTCTTTTTCCACCTTTTGGGCAAATGATGAAAAAGAAAATGCCAGGAATAATAGTATGATATAGTATTTCATTGTCTTAAAATTTAAGTTCACTAATGTGACACAGAAAAGTACAAAAAGTAACAGATATAACTTAGTTTCTGTTAGGTTTTTTTAAGTTTTTGAAATGCTTCCTCAACCTCTAATTTTAACTTTTTCAGTTCTTTTTCTCGATCTTTAATTTCCGCTGGTGAAAGTGAACCTTCTTTTCTTAATTTTTCAAATTCTTTTTTATGGTCTTCATAACGTCTTTTAATATTTACATAATCGTCTCTTGCTTCTTCAGATGCTTTAAGCTTATCTTGTAGTGCGTCTAATTTTTCTTTTAACTCTTTCTGCTTTTCTTGGGCTTTTTTTTCAATTTTCTCTTGTTCTTCAATAGCTTTTTCCAAAGTTTCTTGTTCTTTCTCTGTGGCACTTTGTGCGCTTTCTTTTTGATTTACTAATTTCTGCAATGAATTTTTTTCAGATTCAGTTAGTTTTCCCGTTACATCTTCTCCATTATTTATTATCGTATTTCCTTTTACTTCATAGACCTTACCTTCATCAGTAATTATTCGTTCACTACTTCCGCAAGAGGATAAAATCAACAATAATAATAGTATTGATATTTCTTTTGAATTAGCCATAGGTATTTATTTAATTATATGCCCAAATGATAGCATTTAAATGGTTGATTTATTAACTAATATGATTATTAAATTAGCTTTAAAACATCCGCTGCTTTAACTAAAGTTTCATTAGTTTTAGCAAAGCAGAAACGTAACACTTTATCGTCCTTACCATTTTCATTAAATACAGACAACGGGATTGATGCAATCTTAAACTTTTTTGTTAATCGCTTAGCGAAATCCACATCGTGTTCATCCGTAATTTCAGAATAATCTAAAACCTGAAAATAGGTGCCCTGTGAAGGTTGAAACTTAAAGCGAGATTCTGAAATGAGATTAAGAAACAAATCACGCTTCTGTTGAAAGAAATCATTCAATCCTAAATACGTTTCTGCATCTTGCATATAGTCAGCAATGCCTTTTTGCGCAGGATGATTAACGGAAAAGACATTGAACTGATGTACTTTTCTAAATTCCTTCATCAAATATTCTGGTGCACAGCAATACCCAATCTTCCAACCCGTGTTGTGGAACGTCTTTCCGAAAGAAGCTGTGATAAAACTGCGCTGTTTTAGATCATCAAATAAGCATACACTTTGATGATGTTCGCCGTCAAAAATAATGTGTTCGTAAACTTCATCACTTAGTACAATGATGTTGGTGTCTTTTGTCAGTTTTTGAAGTTGAAGCATATCATGTTTAGTCCAAATCGTTCCACTTGGATTATGAGGGGTATTGATAACGATCATTTTAGTTTTTGATGATATTTTTGAAGCAACTCCCTCCCAATCGACTTTATAGTTTGGTGCAGAAAGCTGAATAGGAATCGTTTTTCCACCATTGACCTCTATTGCAGGTTGGTAACAATCGTAAGCAGGTTTAAAAATGATGACTTCGTCACCATGCCGCACAAATGCTGAAATAATGGTATAAATGGCTTGCGTGGCACCTGCAGTGACCGTGATATCCTTTTCAGGATGGTAAGTCGATTTATAGAGTAATTGGTATTTGTTTGATATTGCCAATCGTAAATCGAGATTACCAGCCATTGGTGCATATTGGTTATAGCCATTGTTCATGGCATTGCTGACTAGATCATTCAATTTTTGCGAACTCGGATAATTTGGAAAACCTTGCGAAAGATTTATAGCATTATGCTCTTTTGCTAAAGCACTCATTACGGTAAAAATAGTAGTGCCTACATTGGGTAATTTAGATTGGTGTTGCATAGATTTAAAGATACTAAAACCATAAATCTTTTAAAACTTATTTAAGGTTTGTTTAATCCAGCAGTATGTAAAAACATCATCACATCATTAATGCATGTTTTGAGATTGTCTTTTATTTCATGGGTCCAAAATCTAAATACAGTAAAATCAAGTTCTCTTAATTGTTGGTTCACTTCTCGATCGCGTTGCATATTTCGCTCTATCTTCGGAATCCAAAATCCACGGTTGCTTTTTAGTTGGTCCTTTCGCTCATCCCAATTGTAGCCATGCCAAAATTCACCATCAATAAAAATGACTAATTTGTATTTTTTAATGCTTACATCTGGTCGTCCAGGTAGTTGTTTGCTATCTACACGATATCGCACACCTTTTCGCCAAAGTGCCTTACGGAACAACAATTCTGGTTTGGTATTCTTACCACGTATTTTGCTCATTATTTTAGAGCGTTTCTTTGTGGTATAGAAACCAGATTCTTCGTTGAATCTTGGGACTTTTATTTTTTCTTCGGAATACGGCATTGATAAATTAAAATAACAATTTAGAATTTTTTTTCAAAGAGTTCACCTTCTCGATACAATTCCTCATTCTTCGGAATCACTCGAAGTGACGAAATGTGGTTAGTACGTCAGTTCGAGTGAAATTGCTTTTTCAGCAATTTTGTATCGAGAACTCTTATTTGTTAAAACTCTTCTTTGCTAAATTGGAAAGTTTATCAAATTCATTATTAATTAGTGCTTCCTTTTTAGCTCTCGACCATTTTTTAATTTGCTTTTCTGTCTGGATAGCTAAGTTGATATCAGTGAACCCGGCATAAAAAACTAATTTTATTGGTCTACGAGTATAAGTATAACTCTCTATATGCTTACCGTTTTTATGTTCAGAAATTCTATTTGTCAAGTTAGACGTTATTCCTGTGTAATATGTGTCATCAGAGCATTTTAAAATGTAAACGTAAGATTGTTTCATTTGATAAATATAAATACTTCTCGATACAATCCCGAGGTTTCGGGATCACTCGAAGTGACGAACAGTTCGAAATCATTTCAAAATATCTCTAATAATTTTTAAATGATGATTGGTATGCAGCATCAAAAAACGATTAACTCTTTTAGTATTAATATGTCCAAACAAGGGATGCTTAAAATAAGCATTGTTATCTAATTTATTAATGACATCAATATTAGTTTTTGTTGTTTCCAATTGTGCTAATAAATCCTCTTTTGTGATATCATTTGGTGGTAAAACGTATTTTGGTGCTTTTGCTTTTCCTCTTGGGAAAAATCCCAGCGTGAAAAACACTTTTCCTAAAAAGCTGAAATTATTTTGATACTCTGCTGGGTTAGATTTCTCTAAAGTATTAATAACACTGTTTATCACTTTTAAGCTGTGATCCAAATGCCATCCAATGGATGATTTTGAAACTTCAGGATTTTCGAATTCGTATTTTGGTATATAACTTTCAATTTGGCTGATGTAATTGTTCAGGTTTTTAGTTGATGCCATGGATATATAGTTTGGGATAAGGTAAATAAAAAAAATCCCAAACTCTAAAGTTTGGGATTTTTCGATTATGAGATTCCTGTTTTCGCAGGAATGACATTAATATCTGTAATGTTCAGGCTTATAAGGCCCTTCAACATTAACACCAATATATTTTGCTTGGTCTTCTTTTAATTCCGTAAGCTCAACACCAATTTTTTCTAAGTGTAACTTTGCTACTTTTTCATCTAAGTGCTTAGGTAACATGTATACGTCGTTTTTGTAGGCTTCAGAATTATTCCAAAGTTCAATTTGTGCCAACGTTTGGTTGGTAAATGAATTACTCATTACAAAACTTGGGTGGCCAGTTGCGCAACCAAGGTTTACCAAACGCCCTTCAGCCAATACAATGATGTCTTTGCCATCAATAGTGTATTTATCAACTTGTGGCTTAATAGTGTTTTTAGTGTCACCATAGTTGTCGTTTAACCAAGCCATTTGAATTTCGTTATCAAAATGCCCAATATTACACACTATGGTTTTGTCTTTCATCGCCTTAAAGTGCTCAGCTCTTACAATATCTTTGTTTCCTGTTGTTGTGATTACAATATCAGAGTTACCTACAACCGTTTCCAGTTTCTTCACTTCAAAACCGTCCATGGCTGCTTGTAACGCACAGATTGGGTCAATTTCAGTAATAGTAACAATACTACCAGCACCTTTAAAAGAAGCGGCTGTTCCTTTACCAACATCACCATAACCACAAACGGTTACACGCTTACCAGCTAACATAAGGTCAGTTGCTCTACGAATCGCATCTACTGCAGATTCTTTACAACCGTATTTATTATCAAACTTCGACTTAGTCACTGAATCATTAACGTTAATTGCTGGCATAGGTAAAGTTCCATTCTTTACACGCTCATACAATCTGTGAACTCCAGTTGTAGTTTCCTCAGAAAGGCCTTTGATACCAGAGGCTAACTCAGGATATTTATCTAAAACCATGTTGGTTAAATCACCACCATCGTCCAAGATCATGTTCAACGGTTGTCTATCTTCACCAAAGAATAAGGTTTGTTCTATACACCAATCAAACTCTTCTTCCGTCATATCTTTCCAAGCGTAAACGGCAGTTCCTGCAGCGGCTACTGCAGCAGCAGCTTGATCTTGAGTTGAAAAAATATTACAAGAACTCCAAGTGACTTCTGCACCTAAAGCTTGTAAGGTTTCGATTAATACCGCAGTTTGAATCGTCATGTGCAAACACCCTGCAATACGAGCACCTTTTAAAGGTTGTTCGTTTTTGTATTCTTCTCGAAGACTCATTAAACCTGGCATTTCTGCTTCTGCTAATTCAATTTCTTTTCTTCCCCAAGCCGCGAGCGACATGTCTTTTACCTTATTAGGTACGTAAGCAACTGTTTTTGTACTCATATTATTTTTTGTCTAATTTTTAAAATTGTTCCTGCCTTTGGGTTTCACATTGAAATGGTTAAATTCGCTTACCAAAAAATGCCAAATCTGCCTTAGGCAGTGCAAAGATAATCAATAGCTTTCAGAATATTAAATGCCACTGTATAAATCCATTAGCGTAAACTCACAAACTACTGTTAAAATCTGGAAGATTGAAGAGTCTTACCACGATTTAATGAAGCCCTTGGATCTAAAACCAAACAGCCTAGAACGTGTTTTAGGTATGAAAAGCGAACTGCACCAACGTGGTTTTTTAAGTGTTAGGCATTTGCTGCGGGAATTCGGTTATACGGACCAGGATTTGTATTATGATGAAAACGGTAAGCCACATCTTAAAGATGGTAAGCACATTTCCATTACGCATTCATTTACATTTTCTGGAGTGATTATCAGTGACGATGAAGTTGGAATTGACATAGAAAAACAACGTGACAAAATCAGTATTATAGCCCATAAATTTGTGGATTATGAATTCGATTATCTAGATAAAAATTCTGAAGACTACATTGGAAGGCTAACGGTTATTTGGTGCGTAAAAGAATCACTTTATAAACTCTTTGCTACACCAGGTATGGTTTTTAAAGACCATTTTTTAGTGATTCCGTTTATGTTAAAAGATAGAGAAACAGTAGCCTGGATTGATTATGAAGATAAAAAATACAGGTATAATACAGCCTTTTTAGAGTTTGAAGGGTTTACTTGTGCTTATGTGGTTCCTTAATGCAAAGTCTCTATAAAAATATCGTTGCATCTTTAAATGACGGAAAGAAAAACTTAGCTGTTCTCATCGATCCAGATAAAATGAGTATTGAACATGTTGAAGGTTTTATCAACAAGGTAAACACATCTATAGCAACACACATTTTTGTAGGTGGAAGCGAAGTAGATGAGGGAGTTACCGAAACTTTGGTTATAGAGATAAAAAAGTACACGCAACTGCCAGTTATTTTATTTCCAGGTGATCTCATTCAAATTACGGATAAAGCAGATGGCATTTTATTTCTGTCATTAATTTCTGGTAGAAATCCAGAGTATTTAATAGGAAAACACGTCGAAGCTGTTTCAAGATTAAAGCAAACAGGTTTAGAGGTAATGCCATGTGGCTATATTTTAATAGAAAACGGAAAAGAAACCTCAGTACAACGCGTAAGCCAAACTAAGCCATTGCAAAGAAATGATATTCAAAATATAGTGGATACCGCCAAAGCAGGAGAATTATTAGGAATGAAACTCATTTACCTCGAAGCTGGTAGTGGAGCAACACATCCTATTGAACCAGAAATCATTTCAAAAGTAAAGCGAGAACTAAATATCCCATTGATTGTTGGTGGTGGAATTAGGTCTAAGACAGAATTAGAATCGGCTTACAAGGCAGGAGCAGATTTAGTAGTTATAGGAACGGCTTTTGAACGGGATGAAGGATTTTTTGACAATTTGCAAAAGTAAATTGTCATTCTGAATGTATTTCAGCATCTTATAAAAAGAATATTAATAAAAAGATTACCGCTTTTGCGGCGAGTACCATGAAAATATCAATAGAACTAACACTTACACCACTAAAGGACGATTACGAATCGCATATCATCGACTTTATAAAAGTGCTGAGAGCTTCAGAATTCAAGGTTTTAGAAAATCCATTGAGCACACAGATTTATGGTGATTATGATACGCTAATGCCTTTTTTAACTCGAGAAATAAAGAAGTCATTTTCAGAAATTGAAATTGCCGTATTGAACATGAAAATCGTAAAAACCGACCGAAGCGATTATGAACCAGATTTTTGATTTTTTTTTCGCTCAATATGCCGAATACCAGACCACAGATATAGTCTTAGAAATTATAGCTGTTGTATTTGGATTCCTATCCGTTTGGTTTTCTAAGCAAAATAAGATTTGGGTGTTCCCAACAGGTATGTTAAGTACCATAATTTTTGTGTATCTACTTTTTAAATGGGAATTGTTGGGCGATATGATGATCAACGGTTATTATTTTATCATGAGCGTTTACGGTTGGTATATATGGACTCGAAAAGTAGATGAAACCCATGTCACACCTATATCTACGACGACCGCAAAAGAAAAAAAGCTAAGTCTAGGCATTTTTATAGCTACCCTAATTTTTGTTTTTAGTGTCTATAAAACATTTGACAAATGGAATGGTTGGGTTGCCTACATCGACACCATAACAACGGCGATATTTTTTGTAGGCATGTGGCTTATGGCGAGACGAAAAATAGAAAATTGGATATTCTGGATTATTGGAGATATCATATCTGTACCTTTGTATTTTTATAAAGGATTTACATTTACAAGTTTTCAGTATTTAGGATTTACTGTAATTGCAATATTCGGTTATTTAGCATGGAAGAAGCACTTAAACAACAACCTAGTAACTGTATAAAAGTCGTTTTGTTTGGACCTGAATCTACAGGAAAAACAACACTATCGCGTCAGTTGGCCAGACATTACAATTCGGTTTGGGTGCCAGAGTATGCGAGAGAGTATCTTCAAAACAAATGGAATAACGAACGCAAAACCTGTGAGCCCGAAGATTTGTTACCAATAGCAATAGGTCAAATGAAACTCGAAAATGAACTGGCTCAAAAAACGGATTCTGTTTTAGTTTGTGACACTGATTTACTCGAAACCAAAGTGTACAGTGAAGCCTATTACTCAGGTACATGTGACCCGATTTTAGAAACATATGCTC
Source organism: Winogradskyella ouciana (assembly GCF_965284585.1). NCBI lineage: Bacteria > Pseudomonadati > Bacteroidota > Flavobacteriia > Flavobacteriales > Flavobacteriaceae > Winogradskyella > Winogradskyella ouciana. Next base: position 832,618 of record NZ_OZ260095.1, on the reverse strand, counting down.
TAAAAAATTCGTACGCCCTTTATTTTTTAACTTATATTGACACACCTTGGGAAGCAGACGATTTAAGAGACAGACCCGATGAAAGAGAACGTATGTTCAAAGCTTTTGAGTCGGCTCTAAAAACGTATAATAGACCTTACGTTTTGTTAAAAGGAACTAAAGAGGAACGACTTAAATTAGCTGTTAAGCATATAGATAACCTACTACAGAATAAAAAATGAGCTTTACAGAAAAAGATATAAAACAAATTGAAGCTAAAGGATTAACAATGAAGCAAGTTGAATCCCAGATTGAACTTTTTAAAACCGAAATTCCTTTTGCAAATATCGCTAAAGCCGCAACCATAGATAACGGTATTATTGGCTTGTCCGAGAATAGCATTGAGGACAATGTGGCAAGATTTGATGCGCAAAAGGATAGCTTAGATCTCGTGAAATTTGTGCCAGCTTCTGGTGCAGCCACACGGATGTTCAAATTTTTGTATAAATTTTTAAAGGAATACAACCCGGAAGAACAATCCATTAATTCTTACATCAACAAAAGTAAGCTGAAAGAAATGTCGCTGTTTATGGTTGGGTTAGAAAAGTTCCCATTTTATGCCCAAGTTATAGAGCGATTGGAATCAAAAGGAGTGGATTTTGAAAACCTATCAGATAGTAAAAAAACCTGGCATTTTGTTCATACCATGCTCGATGAGAAGCAGTTAAATTTTGGAAATCAACCAAAAGGATTATTGCCATTTCACAAATATCGTAGTAGTCACATTTCTACAGCATTTGAAGAACACTTGTATGAAGCGGCACTTTATGCTTCAACAGACAATACAGCTGAGCTACACTTTACCATTTCAGAACGTTACAAGGATAAGTTTGATAAGGAATTTAAGCGTATCGAGGAATACGTGGAAAATAGCACTGGAGTTTCATTTAATATTTCATTTTCTTACCAGCACGAATCTACGGACACCATTGCGGTGACTTTAGATAATGAACCGTTTAGAGAAGATGATGATAGTCTGTTATTTAGACCCTCTGGTCATGGGGCTTTATTAAGGAACCTCAATGCCATTGAAGCAGATATTATCTTTATTAAGAATATTGATAATGTAGTAGTAAAGGATTACAAACATGAAGTAGCAAAATACAAAAAGGTACTGGCTGGAATTCTATTAAAACTACAATCCAAAACATTTGAGTATCTGCAATTGTTGGATAAGCAAACAATTTCGGGTGGTGAGTTTACCGAAATTGAGGAATTTCTTTCACAAGACATGATGATTAAAATCTCTAGTGAATACCAAAAATATCAGGATGAATATAAAATAGAGTATTTACGGGAAAAGCTCAACAGACCTATCCGAATTTGCGGTATGGTAAAAAATGAGGGAGAACCAGGTGGAGGTCCATTTTGGGTAAGAGATATGTATGGTAACCTATCCTTACAGATTGTGGAGTCGGCACAGATTAATTTAAAGAATAAATCACAGAAAGATATTTTAACCAATGCCACACATTTTAATCCAGTGGATTTGGTTTGTGGAGTTAAGAACTATAAAGGTGAAAAATTTAATCTCGAAAACTTCGTCGATCACAATGCGGCTTTTATAACCATGAAAACTAAGGTTGGTAAGGATCTAAAAGCACTGGAATTACCTGGATTATGGAATGGCAGTATGGCATTCTGGAACACTATTTTTGTTGAAGTGCCAATCATAACCTTCAATCCAGTGAAAACCGTCAATGATTTGCTAAAAGCACCACATCAAATAAAGTCGTAGTGGATGCAAAAGCTTTAAAATCTGAATTAACGTATAAAGCCGTCAGAAGCTCAGGAAGCGGTGGGCAAAACGTCAACAAAGTAGCATCTAAAGTTGTACTGTATTTTGACTTAGAAGCATCTTCGGTCTTCAGCGAAGAAGAAAAAGAACTTTTAAGAGCATTTTTCAGTAACCGATTAAATAAGAAGGGAGTACTAATCTTAAGCTCTGATGAGAGTCGAAGCCAGTTTAGAAATAAAGCTTTAGTAACCCAACGTTTTTTAGAACTAGTTGAGGAAGGTCTAAAAGAAGATAAAGAAAGAAAACCAACCAAAATCCCAAAAGCTGTAAAACGAAAACGTTTAGAAAACAAACGTAAGAATTCCGAAAAAAAAGCAAATCGTAAACCGCCAAAAATTGATTAAAATAATTAGTCAATAATCATTTGCAAATTATCATTTGTTACTATCTTTGCAGCGTTCTCAAAAAAGGGGTGCTGAAATGAGTTAGCAGTCGCAGTACAGAGTTAATAATTGGTTTAAACAACTTTTAACTTTTTACTTGTAACTTTTAACTTAGAAAAGCTGAGATCATACCCATTGAACCTGCGCAGGTAATGCTGTGAAGGAATTTAACGATGACTTTGTCATGCTGAACTTGTTTCAGCATCTCATTCATCAAAAAAATCAATTATTAACAAGAATAATGACCTCTTTTTATTCGATTATAAACTTATAGTCGTATGAAAAATCTATTCAAAAATCTGCTTAAAACAAGTTGGCAGAAATCGACAATTTTCATTTTTTTATTTAGCCTTTGTTCAGCTTATGGACAAGAAAAACAACAAGACACCACAAAAGTTGAAAAACTAGACGAAGTTCTTGTAAAAGCCGTTCGTGTAACGGAAAAAGCACCAATTACACATTCTAATGTCACCAAAAAGGAAATCGCAAAGCGTAATCTAGGGCAAGATATTCCGGTTTTGTTAAACTTTTTACCTTCAGTAGTTACAACAACAGATGCTGGTGCAGGTATTGGTTATACGGGTATTAGAGTGAGAGGTGTGAGCCCGCAATCAACCAATGTTACCATAAATGGGATTCCGTATAACGATGCCGAATCTTTAGGTACGTTTTGGGTGAACCTGGGTGACTTTGCATCTTCGGTTGAAAGTTTACAGTTGCAACGTGGTGTTGGGACATCAACTAACGGATCAGGAGCATTTGGTGCGAGTATTAATGTATTGACTGACGCTGTGTCTAAAGAAGCTTCAGGTGAAATTTCTAATTCCTTCGGAAGTTATAATACCAGAAAGCATACCGTAAAGTTTAGTACGGGATTACTTAATGACCACATTGAGATAGCTGGTCGATTATCTAATATTTCATCAGACGGTTATATCGATAGAGCTTCAGCAGATTTAAAATCATATTTCTTGCAAGCGTCATACATTGATACTAATACCTTAATTAAAGCTATTGCTTTTGGTGGTAATGAAGTCACCTACCAAGCTTGGTATGGTATTGATGCAGAGACTTTAGCTAATGACCGAACTTTCAATTTTGCCGGAATCTATACAGATGATGATGGAAACACACAGTTCTACGATAATGAGGTAGATAATTACAGCCAAGACCATTACCAATTACACTGGAATCAGAAATACAACAACAATTGGTCAACAACCTTGGGCTTAAATTACACCTATGGTCGTGGCTATTTTGAGCAGTTTAGAGAGGACGATGATTTTTCAACTTATGGTTTTGAAGAATTGACTGTTGATGGAGAGACGGTTAATACTACAGATTTAATTCGTCGTCGTTGGTTAGATAATGACTTTTATGTTATTAATGCAAGTGCCAACTATAAAAATGATAAACTCGATATGATCTTCGGTGGATCATTCAGTCATTACGATGGAGACCATTTTGGCGAAGTGATTTGGGCAGAGTTTGCAAGCCAAAGTGAAATACGAGATCGTTATTACGATGGTAATAGCCTAAAGAATGATTTGTCGGTTTTTACAAAAGCCAATTACCAGTTAAACGAAAATGTGAGTTTGTACGGAGATTTACAAGTTAGGAATGTAACGTATAAAACCTTCGGAAATACATCTGATTTAGTAGATTTTGAAGTGGATAAAGATTTTACTTTTTTCAATCCAAAGGCTGGTATTACTTACGACTTAAATACGTCTAACAGCCTATATTTTTCTTATGCCAGAGCAAATAGAGAACCAAATAGAACGGATTTTGAAAGCAATCCTAATATAAAACCTGAGCAACTCAATGACTTTGAGCTCGGTTGGAGACACAAAAAAGGCAACTTTACGTTTAATGCCAACGCCTATTATATGCTGTATAACCAACAGTTGGTGCTTTCTGGACGGTTAGATGATGTTGGTAACCCAATTAGAACCAATAGTGGTGAAAGCTATCGCCTGGGATTAGAGTTAGAGGCAATTATTCCTGTAACATCTAAGCTAACGTTACAACCTAACATGACGATTAGCTCTAATAAAACTAAAGAAACCATTGTGTCCTTAAATGGAGAACTACAGAATTTAGGGAAGACAGATATTTCATTCTCGCCAGATATAGTAGCAGCGAATGCTATAGTATTTCGACCTATAGACAATCTTCAAATGTCATTATTGAGTAAATATGTGGGAGAGCAGTTTATGGGAAATACAGAAAATCCTGATTCAAAACTAGATAGTTTCTTTGTGAATGACTTTAACATCAACTACACACTTAAAACAAATTCAATTTTTGAATCTATTGTGTTTACCGGTTTGGTAAATAATATTTTTAACGAAAAATATGTGTCAAACGGTTACTTTGGTTCTTTTGATTTTGAAGATCCTAGTAGCCCAACAGGTATTTCAACTGGTTTTTTCTCTGGATTTTACCCACAGGCCACAACCAATTTTTTAATGGGGGTAACATTGAATTTTTAGTTAGAAACTACATAGGTATTATTACCAACATCATCAACCCTGTATGGCACTAACGTACAGGGTTGTGTATTTCCCTCAAGACCTAAGCCAGTTGCTAAGCTATATTGATTCTCATCATCACAACCACAAACCACAATATCACCAACCCCAGAATCTGTAAGTGTTGAACATGCGGCAGGAGCATGACTTGGGTCAGCTGCTTCCCAAGCATAAAGTGTAGATGAGTTTAAGCGCCAAAGCCATATACCATTGTTGCCTTGTCCGGAAACGTAAACACCATTACCAGGAAACTGTAATTGATTAAACTGTGGTAAATTAGTATTAACAGTGAGGTTAACTCCAGCATCAAATAAGAAGTTACAATTGCTTCTTGCGCTGTCATCGCTATTGCATGTAAATAAGAGTATAGAAAGGATAATAAGTAGCTTTTTCATTACAAAATTTTGAGGCTCAATTTACGATTATTTCAGCTATACCGTAAATATTTTATATATTTGCATAGTAATCTCGTTGGCGCGGGATTTTTTCGTTAGTCCCGAACTTGTTTCGGGATCTTTTTTAGATATAGCACAAGAGATTACAATAGTTAAACGAATGAATTATGAGTAAAGTATCTTATTACACAGCTGAAGGACTAAAAAAATTAAGAGAAGAACTAAATCATCTTAAAGATGTAGAACGTCCTAAAGCATCACAGGCGATTGCCGAGGCAAGAGATAAAGGTGATTTAAGTGAAAATGCAGAATACGATGCTGCCAAGGAAGCACAGGGAATGTTAGAAATGAAAATTTCTAAGATGGAAGAAACTCTGGCAAATGCTCGTGTTATTGACGAATCTCAGTTAGACACTTCTAAGGTGTTAGCGCTTTCAAAAGTTAAGATAAAGAACCAAACCAATGGTATGGAAATGACTTATACCTTAGTTGCAGAAAGCGAAGCGGATTTAGCTGCAGGCAAGATTTCGGTAAATTCGCCAATTGGTAAAGGTTTATTGGGTAAATCTGTTGGTGACACCGCAGAAATACAAGTGCCTAGCGGAATTATGAAATTTGATATTTTAGAAATTTCGAGATAAACTAAAGACAATTTAAATGCTTATAGTAAAAAGATTCCTTTCTCAAGGAATCTTTTTATCTTTATAAGATATTCTTAAAAGAAATGGCTACACTTTTCACAAAAATCATAAATGGCGAAATCCCATCTTACAAAGTGGCAGAGACACAAGATTTCTATGCTTTTTTAGATATAAATCCAAATTCAAAAGGTCATACACTTTGTATTCCAAAAAAAGAGATCGACAAAATTTTTGATTTAGATGAAGAGACTTACACTGGTTTAATGCAATTTTCGAGACGAGTGGCTATAGCTATTGAAAAAGCTATACCATGTCAACGTGTAGGTATGTCGGTTATTGGGTTAGAGGTTCCGCATGTACATGTCCACTTAATTCCACTACATACCATGGAAAATGCACGCTTTACACATAAGGAAAAATTAACTTCGGAAGAGTTTGAAACTATAGCCAATAAAATAGCTTCCTTCTTGTAATTTAAAAAGAAATTACATCAGTCATCACCAATACAATCAGTGCTAAAATAAGTATATCCAATAAGATAATAACCCAAGCTAAAGGCTTTAGTTTTATTGATTTTGATTTGGGCTGCACTGCACGTTGTTGATATTCAACAACACGTTCTATATCATCTGTCCATCGCACAGGAAATATTGCTGTATTACAATTATTACAGTACATTTCGTGTGAGGTTTCAGTAGTTATAGCTTTATAAAACGCATTTTCTTTAAACTTTTGCTTAAAAGTAATTTCTAAACCATCATTAGAATAACATTCTGGACAATTGTTATTGAGTCTAGCCTCTTTTAGCGTAAAGAATTTTGTCGTAGCCATACCTAAAGTTAAGACAATAATTTTAAACTAATCTGAATGGTGGTGCCTTTACCAATTTCAGAATGAAGAACTTTTATCTTTCCGTTATGATAATCTTCAACAATCCTTTTGGCTAACGATAGCCCAAGTCCCCAACCACGTTTTTTTGTAGTATAACCAGGCTCAAAAATTTTAGTAAACTGATGTTTGGCAATACCTTTTCCTGTATCGGAAATATCAATTAAAACGTTTTTATCAGTTTGTGAAATTTTCAGCTTTAAATCCCCTTTGCCCTTCATAGCATCAATGGCATTTTTTACCAAATTCTCAATAGTCCAACTGTAGAGTTGTGGATTTACATTTACGATAATTTCATTATCTGGGCTTTCAATATAAAAGTTAATAAGTTTAGAAGATCTCGATTTTAAATAATCATACGAAGACTCTGTGAGCTTAACAATATCCAACCTTTCTAAAGTAGGAGCGGAGCCTATCTTGCTAAAGCGCTCTGTAATGGTCTGTAAGCGATCGATGTCTTTTTCTATTTCCGAAATATACTCTGCATTTACATTTTCTGTTTTCAAAATTTCTGTCCAACCCACAAGCGATGATAATGGAGTTCCTATTTGATGTGCCGTTTCCTTGGCCATTCCTGTCCACAATTTATTCTGCTCCGCGTTTTTAGAACTTCGATAAAAGAAATAGACCACAGCAGCAAAAAGAAGTATAATGAGCAATAAAGCCAGTGGATAGTATTTCAATTTGTTAAGTAGCGGTGAATTGCCATAATATATGGTTTGAAACACTTTGTTATTAACAATAACTTTAATAGGCTCATTCTCGCTTGTGAATTTATTAACCAAGTTTTGTATTTGAAGAGAATCTTGAAGTTTTTCCTCATCAATATTAATAGAGGTACTTACCTTACCTTCTTCGTCTAAGACCAGCATTGGTGTGCTGGTTGTGGTCTCGGTGAGAACGTGGGAAGTGACTTCATTTACATCTTCAGTGAGGTCATCAATATTTTTCAATAAGTCAATTTGGGCAACCGACCAGGTTTTTATTTTTATTCGCTCTTCGGCCTTAAATTTTTGAAAAAAGGAATAGGTGTTCCAGAGAATAAGGGAAATAATGATAAACGAAGACAATATAATAATCCAGCGAGCTACATTTCTTTCTAAGCTTAGGTTCATTGGCTAGTGCAATTTCTTTTTAATATAATGTAAAACTGTTGATAATATTGTACTGATATACATGCCAAACACTTTCATCAGCGAACCAATATAATTATATTTGTTGAAAATCAGTTGACTGCATGCTATCTTTTGATCCCAAAGACCTTTCTACAGGCAGATTACACGGTTATTTGTTGAGTGCTGTAGCGCCAAGACCTATTGCGTTTGCAAGTACTATTGATGCTAATGGCAATCCAAATTTATCGCCATTTAGTTTCTTTAATGTCTTTAGTGCCAATCCACCAATAATGATATTTTCTCCTGCGCGACGTGTTAGGGATAATACCACAAAGCATACCTTGGAAAATGTTGAAGCGGTAAAAGAAGTGGTCATTAATGTTGTTAACTATGATATTGTACATCAAATGTCATTGAGCAGTACCGAGTACCCTAAGGATATCAATGAGTTTGAAAAAGCAGGATTAACTATGTTGCCTTCCGATAAAGTGAAACCTTTTAGAGTAGCAGAATCTCCGGTACAGTTTGAATGTAAGGTCAATGAGATTGTTAATTTAGGTACTGAAGGTGGTGCAGGAAATTTGATAATATGCGAAGTGGTTAAACTTCATATATCAGATGAAGTTATGAATGCCGATAGTACTATAAATCAAGAAGCATTGGATTTAGTAGCGAGAGCTGGTGGCAGTTATTACAGCAGGGCAAAACGAGGCTTTTTCGAAATTCCAAAACCATTGAGAACTATGGGAATTGGTGTTGATGCATTACCAGAAGATGTTAGAAATAGTATGATTTTAACAGGGAATAACCTAGGCATGTTGGCTAATGTAGAAACTTTGCCAAACAAAGAGGAAGTAACAAAATTTATTGCAAATATAAGTGAGCGCTATCCCGAAATTAAAACAGCCTCACATAGAAGAAAGCATAAATTAGCTCAAAATTATTTGAGTTATGGAGACGTAGAAAGTGCATGGAAGTTATTACTTTCGTAAACTCAAAGAAAATAAACATAAAATAATTATAGATTAAGCAAAAATGGAAGTACAAGGACGTATTAAGATGATTGGAGAGACCCAAACTTTTGGAAGTAACGGATTTAGAAAAAGAGAAGTTGTAGTAACAACAGAAGAGCAATATCCACAACATATTATGGTGGAATTTGTCCAGGATAAGACGGACTTATTGAACAATTTCCAAGTAGGACAACAGGTTAAAATTAACATTAACCTAAGAGGCCGTGAGTGGGTAAATCCTCAAGGAGAAACAAAATACTTTAACTCTATACAAGGGTGGAGAATTGAAGCTTTACAGCCAGAAGCGGCAAGTGGTGATATGCCACCAGTACCACCAACTGAAGCTTTTGAGCCAGTGAGTGATTTAAATGAAGACGATCATGATGATTTACCGTTTTAATTAAAAAAACGCAATGATTATAAAAAAGACTTGTTTCTCTTGAAACGAGTCTTTTTTGTTTTAAAATGAAAAAGTCCCAATGGTTAGTTGGGACTTAGTATTGTGGTTTTAGGTTTTGACCTTTACAAACAAACTTAAAAAAAAGCAATGATGAACAAAAATTTATTACATAAAGGTCGAGCCAAATATCTATAAAATTCTTATACTATCAAAACACAAATCCTTATTTAACAGTAAAAAATCGCTTAAAAGCATATTTTATGCACTTTTTGACACAAAAAATAGAATTTCCCGATGTTTCAAAAGCCTCTGCAGATGGGTTATTGGCCATTGGTGGTGATTTATCTACAGAACGATTGATACATGCATATTCCCATGGTATCTTCCCTTGGTTTGAAGCTGAAGAACCACTGCTTTGGTGGTCACCAGACCCAAGATTTGTGCTTTTTCCTAAAGATTTAAAAGTGTCAAAGAGTACGCGACAAGTACTTAAAAAGAATCTTTTTAGTGTTACTGTGAACAAAGATTTCAATGCTGTAATCGCTCAATGTTCCAATACAAAAAGAAAAGGACAGTTAGGGACTTGGATAACCAAGGATATGATAGAGGCTTATAAAAAATTGCACCAATTGGGTTATGCAAAGTCTGTAGAAGTGTGGCAAAACGATGAATTGGTTGGTGGTTTGTATGGTGTGGACTTAGGAAATGATGTCTTCTGTGGAGAAAGCATGTTCGCTAAAGTGAGTAATGCCAGTAAGGTCGGATTTATAACCTTTGTTCAGAATTCTGACTATAAATTAATCGATTGCCAATTGCACACCAAACATCTAGAAAGTTTAGGAGGAAAGCATATTTTGAGGCAAGAATTTCTGAAATACCTTTAGACCTCATTATATCTAAAACAAGATACTTCATGGTCATTCACCATGCCTGTAGCTTGCATGTGCGCATAAACAACTGTAGTGCCCACAAACTTGAAGCCACGCTTTTTTAAATCCTTACTTATTTTATCACTTAGAGGTGTATTGGCTGGAGCGTTTTTGTAGTCCTTAAAACTATTTTTAATGGGTTTACCATCTACAAAGTCCCATATGTATTTTGAAAATGAACCAAATTCATCTTGAATTTTCATAAATGCCTGGGCATTGGTAACCGTAGCGTTTACTTTCAGTTTGTTTCTTATAATACCTTTATCTTGAAGTAGTTCATCAACTTTAGGCTGTTGGTACTTGGCTATTTTCTTGTAATTAAAATTATCAAAAGCCTTCCTGAAATTTTCACGCTTTCTTAAAACGGTAATCCAACTTAAACCTGCTTGAAAGGTCTCTAAGGTTAAAAACTCAAATAGCGTATCGTCATCATAAACTGGAACTCCCCATTCTTCATCATGATAAGCTTCATAAAGTGGATCACCAACGCACCAACCGCATCTATGCTTTTCCATTTTGTTTTTTTTCTAAGTAATAAATTAATGTTGTAATAAATGAAACAATAACGAAAAGAATCCTAAACCAACCATAAAAATTAGAACGGTTTGTCGGATAACCTTCAAAATAATGAAGCCTTTCAATAATTAATGCAATAATCCATCCAATTAAACAGACTATTTGAATGATAAAAAATATTCGTCGCCGTTTATTCATTGTAAGTTTTCTGTTTATTTCATACTAAGGTAACAACTGTCACATAAAATATGGCAAGTCAGCCTTAAATTTGCAATATGAAAGTAAATGAATTATCAGTGGTCAACGAAATTATTTCAAAAAGCCTTAAAAAAAGTATTTCTTATCCTCAATATAGAGCACTCGTTGCTGAATTAGTGCAGAAACATTCTACTACTGGAAACGAAAAAACAGAAGCCTTAATTAACTATACCATGCTAAATGACAGACGCATGAAACGCTGGGATAAAACGGTTAAGCTATCTAACGAAGCAAAAACCAAGATCAAAAGCTTTGGCAACAAAGTAACTTGGTTAGTGATTACTGAGAGCTGGTGTGGTGATGCAGCGCATATTATGCCAGTAATCCATAAAGTAGCTGAGCTAAATGACAATATTGATTACAGAATTGTATTGCGTGATGATAATGTGGAATTGATGGATCTATTCTTAACCAATGGTGCGCGAGCAATCCCTAAACTTATTATGATTGATAATGAATCTAAAGAAGTGCTTGATACCTTTGGAGCAAGACCGTCAGTAGCTACTGAAATGGTACAGGCTTACAAAAAAGAACACGGAATGTTAACACCAGAATTTAAAGAAGATTTACAGCGTTGGTACAATAAGGATAAGGGGCAATCAACAATTGAAGATTTGTTGAAGTTATTAACCTAATTTTTCCCTCTAAATCGAAACGTAATAGTACCAATTTGCTTCGTTTTACTGGAGGAGTCAAATCTAACATCCTTAGCATACTCCAAAGCATGTTCTATTAAGCATTGATTTCTGGAGCTAGAAGATCCGTTAATTGATGCATCTGTTACTTTACCTTTTCCATTTACCTCAATATTAACCACTATTCTACCGCCTTTTTCGCACAAGTAGCGTGGAATGTCATAGGCTTGCATCACTCTGCCAATTAAGGAGTAGGTTAGCGTACTTTTGCTTTTGGCATGTTCGTCAGCTGTTTTTTTGTTTTCTAAACGTTTATTAAGCTCTTCCTGTAGCTTTTTGTAAGATTCGGTTTCATCCGAGTTTAGAGCATAAGCGTTATTGTTAGCATAAGACTTGTTTACACTATTTTCTTCTAATACTTCATTGGCTTTAGCTTCTTCCAAAGCTTTCGTGGTGCGTTCAAAATCATTAGAACTGACGGTTTTAAAGTTACGCATCATGTCCTTGTATTCCTGGTCTTCGTTAAACGCTTTATTGGTAGAAGGTGCGTTAGGATCTTCAAAATTTTCAAGTTCTTGTTCAGTTAGCTTTTCCTCAGGTAGTTCTGGCTCTGGTTCTAACTCATAATAGCTTTCGGTAATGAGATCTCCTTGTTGTTTTAGTTGAATACTGAACATAGCGAGAACCACAGTTCCTGTAATAAGAAACGTGATTATAGCGGCTTTATATTGTTCAATTAGCTTCAAATGTGGTTTAAATTTCTAGTATTTAGATATACGAATATAACAATGAAAAAGTTTAGATAGGTATCATAAACCCTTGTTAAATCATATTTTCTTGGGAAGTGAGGCAATAAAATCCTCTGGACTCAAGGCATTTTCAACCTTAAATTCACCAATACGTGTTCGTCGTAACTCAGACAAATGTGCACCAGAATTTAATGCTTTTCCGAAGTCGTGCGCCAAAGAACGAATGTAGGTGCCTTTGCTACAAACCACTCTAAAATTTAGTTCTGAACCTTTAATTTCAGTGATTTCAAACTCAGTGATTTCGACTTGTCGTGATTTAATTTCAACCGCTTCGCCAGCTCTGGCAAATTCATACAAACGCTTCCCATCTTTCTTAATGGCAGAAAAAACCGGAGGAAACTGCTCAATTTTACCAATAAATTGTTTGGTGGTCTCGTGGATGAGGTCTTCAGAAATATGTGCCGTAGGGAAAGTCGCATCTATTTCAGTTTCCAAATCATAGGATGGAGTAGTGCTCCCTAAAACAAAAGTCCCAGTATATTCTTTTTCCTGACCTTGAAAAGTATTGATTTGCTTGGTCATTTTACCTGTACAGATTACCAATAATCCCGTTGCTAAGGGATCTAATGTCCCAGCATGTCCAACTTTTATTTTTTTAATGGAAAAAGCTTGTTTAATAGCCCAGCGCAACTTGTTAACAGCCTGAAAAGACGTCCAGGTTAGTGGCTTATCAATCAGTAGGATTTGACCGTTTTTGAAATCGTCTAGTGTTTTCATTTAAAGAATATCGTCCAGATTATCGCAATAATACCAACAATAACACAGTAAATAGCAAAGTAGGTCAATTTACTTTGCTTAACGAGCTTTATCATCCAAGTACAAGCAAATAAACCAGATATAAATGCAGCAATAAAACCAACACTTAAATAAGTGAAATTAGTACTAGTATAATCAATCTGGCCTTCTAAAACATCCTTGGCAATTTTTCCAAAGATCAGTGGAATAACCATTAAGAATGAAAACCGTGCCGCTTTGGTTTTATCAATTCCCAATAATACCGAAGTAGAAATCGTTGCGCCAGAGCGCGAAATACCTGGTAACATGGCTATACCTTGTGCAACACCAATGATTAAGGCATCGAGTAAACCTACTTTTTTATGTGTTCGCTTTGCTCTATCCGCTAGGAATAAGAGTACAGCTGTAACAATAAGCATGCAGCCTACCAGTAGAATATTGTTACCGAAAAGTTCTTCAAAAACACGTTCGTATCTATAACCAATGATAACAGCAGGTAGCATTGAAATAATGATTTTAGCAGAAAATTTCGTCTCTTCAGTCCAAGTTAATGTAGTGATACCTTTAAAAAGGCCACTCAATATTTCGACAACGTCCTTTCTAAAGATAACGATGGTACTTAAAGCGGTTGCAAAATGTAGAATTACGGTAAACAATAAACTTTCTTGAGGTAAGGATTTGCTGCCTAGAATAGCTTTACCAAGTTCTAAGTGTCCACTGGACGATACTGGCAAAAACTCTGTAAGGCCTTGAATAATTCCTAAAATGACCGCATCTAAAATCTCCATGAGGTAAAAGTATCACATCGTGTTTTGATGTGCGTCAAAAGTAAGTAAAAAGAATGTTATTTTTTTGAGCCTTTATTCGGGTTTAAAAGTATAGCATATACCTGAATGCCAAAACCGATTAAAACAAGTGTTGGTGCCAGACGAATACGTCTCCAGCTAAAGATTGATGGGTCAAAAACATTTGGGTCATCACTGCCACCACCAGCCATAAGGATAAAGCCGATAACAATACATGCCAATCCTATAAGCATAAACTTGTAGTTCTTCTTCCCGAAGATGAATTCAGTTTTAGACTGTTCTTTACGTTTTTTTTCTCCCATCAGTTATCAAATTCTGTATAAAGGATATGGTCTTCAATAGCCAATTGCGCTATGTGCTTAGAAGGCCCATAAATCATTTTTGGTAAGTGCAAAGTAACGGTTTTATTTAAAACTTTTGCGTTAAGAGAATCTAAATTTAGACCAGATTCTATCCCTCGGTTGATGTAATACGTTTTGCCTTTATCGGTTTTAAATTGAATGTCATAGGTTGGTCCGGCTCTGAGTGCAGTGATTTTTACAGTCACTATTTCACAATTTTTGGCTTTTGGATTGTAAATCACACAAGACTTGAAAAACAATAGCGGTAAGAGTACTACTATAACCAAAATAATGAGGAGGTTTCTAACTGGACGGCTCATATAGGATGGTTTAAAACCTTAACGAGATTAAAAATAATTTATTTCCTAACAGCTAATAATACAACTGATCTGTCTTCAAATTCAAAAAGCGTTGTGTAGCTATAAAAGTACTGATCCAGGTAATAATGACACCCAACAAGAAAACACCAACAAACAGTGCAACAATCATTACGGTGTTTCTTAATAGCTCTAATTCTGGAAACGTTATATCTAAATAATACAATACTACTGCCATGCCTATCAACGCCACAATAGCTCCGATGATTCCAAGTTGAACACTCTTCCAAACAAAAGGCCTGCGGATAAAACTCTTGGTGGCGCCAACCATTTGCATCGTTTTAATGATAAAACGCTTAGAGTAAACGGCTAATCTAATGGAGCTGTTAATCAACAACACGGCAATGAGCGTAAATAGCCCGCTGATGACCAAAACCCAAAACGATATTTTCTTTACGTTATCATTCATCAGTTCTACCAAGTCGTTATCGTATCTTATTTCTTCTATAAAGGTTTTGTTAGAAAGGCTTTCGGTAATTTCTGTCAATTGTTCAGTAGTGACAAAATCAGCTTTTAGGTAAACATCAATAGAATTTTTTAAAGGATTGTAACCCACAAAATCCATAAAGTCCTCACCAGTTTCAGCTTTCATCAGTTCTGCAGCTTCTTCCTTAGACACATATTTTGCTTCCTTGGTATAATCTGCCATGGCCAAACTTTTCTTTAGTTGGTTGACTTCAACCTCCTTGGCAGTATCGTTGAGATAGATGGTCATGACTACCTGCTCCTTAAAATGATCGGCCACTTTCTTGGAGTTTATCACCAATAAACCCAAGCAACCTAAAAGAAACAAAACCAAAGCAATACTTATCACTACGGAGATGTAGGATGAAATTAATTTTCGCTTTTGGTATTTGTCAAAAGATGATGCCATATGAATAGGATTAATTGCGTAAAAATAAAAAACAATGACAATAAAACTTCAAAAGATGTCAGTCTTTTGATAACATTAAAATTGTCATTCCCGTTAAAACGGGAAACTTTTAAAAATTCCGAAAACTACAATGAGTTCTAAAGCTTTATTTTATTGATGTTATTACAACGTTTAGTTTTTTATTGTGTTGTAGAATAATGGAAATTGGTCTAAAAAATAAATGTATTCAGTAACTATTTTGTAGTCAAAAAACTATAAAGTCGATTTTGTTTTTCTGAAAAATTTTAGCGTTTTCAATTGGTTAATGGCATAGTTGTTGAAAAATCCTGAACTATAAATTTAAAATCAAATCAATTATGAAAAAACTACTCTTTGCCATAGCATTTACCGCTATCGGATTTACCCAACACACCAATGCCCAAGACGTTACTTTTGGAGCTAAAGCAGGACTCAACGTTTCAAATTTCTCTGGAGGAGATGCCGACAGAAATAGCTTAATAGGCTTTCATGTTGGTGCCGTTTCCGAAATTTCCTTAAACGAACGATTTTCACTTCAGCCAGAACTTTTATATTCTAGACAAGGTTCAGAAGCTCAAGATGTTGTGAAGATTAAATTAGATTATTTGGCTATTCCTATAATGGCAAAATACTATTTGGCTGATGACTTTAGTATAGAAGTTGGCCCACAATTCTCTTTTTTGGTGAATGACAAAGGCGAGTATATAGACAGCGATTTGCCAGATGAAGATACAGATGCCGAAAGTTTTGATATCGGTGCCAATGTAGGCTTAGGTTATAACATCAGCTCAGATATTTTTGTGCAGGCACGTTATAATTTTGGTATTTCTACGGTCGCAGAAAATCCAGATATTAAGAACAGCGTATTTCAATTGTCTTTAGGATATAAATTCTAAATCAGTTATGTCATATATACCAAAAAGGACCTTTATTTTAGGTGCTTTTTCAACTTAATAACTTCTGTAACTTATAGGCTATTTGACAAGTAAAGTTTAAATTTGCACCTTATTTCAAGGAAAAACTGTGATGCGATACAATTTCAACGACATTGAAAAAAAGTGGCAAGACTACTGGGCAAAAAACCAAACCTTTAAGGCTGAAAACCATTCAGACAAACCTAAATATTATGTATTAGACATGTTCCCTTATCCAAGTGGAGCAGGTTTGCATGTTGGGCATCCGTTAGGTTACATTGCCAGTGATATTTATGCGCGCTATAAACGCCATAAAGGATTCAATGTGTTGCATCCGCAAGGTTACGATTCTTTTGGCTTACCTGCTGAGCAATATGCTATACAAACTGGTCAGCATCCTCGTATTACCACGGAAGAAAATATAAAAACCTACCGTCGTCAATTAGATCAAATCGGATTTTCTTTTGATTGGAGTAGAGAAGTGCGTACCTCAGACCCTAACTATTACAAATGGACACAATGGATTTTTATTCAGTTGTTTGAGTCGTGGTACAACTATGATTCCAATAAAGCAGAATCTATTGATACCTTAATAGAAAAGTTTAATGCTGAAGGAAATACAAACGTAAAAGCAGCTTGTGATGATGACGTGGAAACCTTTACTGCTGAAGTATGGAAAGCCTATTCAGATGTTGAAAAACAAGAAATTCTATTAAAATACAGACTGACCTATTTAGCAGAAACCGAAGTGAACTGGTGTCCAGCATTAGGAACGGTATTAGCGAATGACGAAATCGTAAATGGTGTTTCAGAGCGTGGTGGTCATCCAGTCATTAGAAAAAAGATGACGCAATGGAGTATGCGTATTTCTGCCTATGCAGAACGATTACTTCAAGGCTTAGAAACTATCGATTGGACGGACGCCCTAAAAGACATACAACGCAACTGGATTGGTAAATCGGTTGGAGCAAGTGTCTCGTTTAATGTCATTGCGAACCACGAGGAACGAAGTGGGAAGCAATCTGCCACCTCTGAAAATCCGGTTATTGATGTTTTCACTACGCGTCCTGACACCATCTTCGGAGTGTCATTTATGACACTAGCTCCAGAACACGAACTCGTATCACAAATCACAACTCCAGAACAAAAAGCTGAGGTTGAAGCCTATGTTGAAGCTACTGCAAAACGTAGCGAACGCGACCGTATGGCAGATGTAAAAACCATTTCTGGTGTGTTTACGGGAGCTTATGCCGAGCATCCTTTTACTAAAGAACCGATTCCGATTTGGATCGGTGATTACGTATTAGCAAGCTACGGCACAGGAGCTGTGATGTCAGTACCATGTGGTGATCAACGCGATTATGATTTTGCCAAGCATTTTGGTATCGCTATTCCTAATATTTTTGAAGGAGTGGATATTTCTGAAGAAGCTTTTGCAGATAAAGAAAAAACCATCATCACCAATAGCGATTTCTTAAACGGAATGACCTATAAAAAAGCAACTAAACGCGCCATTTATGAGTTAGAGCAAATAGGTCAAGGTGAAGGAAAAACCAATTATAGGTTGCGTGATGCGGTTTTTTCAAGACAGCGATATTGGGGCGAACCGTTCCCTGTATATTATGTGGATGGCATGCCACAGATGATAGACACAGAACATCTGCCATTAACTCTTCCAGAAGTTGAAAAATACTTACCAACCGAAACAGGCGAGCCACCTTTAGGTAACGCTACAAAATGGGCTTGGGATACTGCATCTAACACCGTTGTAGATAACGATAGAATAGATCACAAAACCGTGTTTCCATTAGAGTTGAATACCATGCCAGGTTGGGCAGGTAGCTCACAGTACTTTAACCGCTATATGGATCCGCATAATGATGAGGAAATCTTTTCGCAAGAAGCCATCAATTATTGGGAGCAAGTGGACTTATACATTGGTGGAAGCGAGCATGCCACAGGGCATTTACTCTACGCACGCTTTTGGCAAAAGTTTATGTTCGATAAAGGTTTAGTGCCTGTTGATGAGTTTGCTAAAAAATTGATTAACCAAGGGATGATATTGGGGACGAGTGCTTTTGTTTATAGAGCCGCGCCTGTTTTTTCAGATGATGATGGGACAATACCTCTAGGTGGTGTTATTTTTTTTGTTTCTAAAGGGCAAATTAAGGATGGTAAAATCCAAAATGAAAACATAAGTTTTATAGTAAAAGATCGTTGGAAAAAATTTGTTGATTCATGTATTTCAGAAGGTGAAAAGTATGAAAAGTTTAAGGCTTTAATGGATAAAATAGATAATGGTGACATTTGGATAAATACCAATCTTAGTCATATGCAAATATCTCATGCTGATGTATCTTTCGTAAATAGTTCAGATGAATTAGATGTCAATGCATTTAGAAAATGGCGTCCTGAACATGAGAACGCAGTATTTATTGGGGAAAATGGGGAAATTATTGACGGTAATAACGATGTATATAAAGTAGGTCGCGATGTCGAAAAAATGTCAAAATCCAAATACAACGTGGTAAATCCAGATAGTATTTGCGAAGATTACGGAGCAGACAGCCTAAGACTCTACGAAATGTTCCTTGGACCATTAGAGCAATACAAACCTTGGAATACAGCTGGTATAACAGGTGTACACGGTTTCCTTAAAAAACTTTGGAAATTGTATGTTGGTGAAGACGGCTTAAATGTCAATGATACCGAGCCAACTAAGGACAACTTAAAGACTTTACATAAAACCATAAAAAAAGTAGAGGAAGATATTGAGAACTTCTCTTTCAATACATCGGTTTCAACCTTTATGATTGCTGTTAACGAGTTAACTGCACAGAAGTGTACAAGTAAGGAAATACTAGAGCCTCTATTGGTTTTAATTTCACCTTACGCTCCACATATTGCTGAGGAACTCTGGGAAAAATTAGGGCATTCAGAATCGATTTCTACAGCACCTTTCCCAAAATTTGAGGAAAAGTACTTGGTAGAAAGTAGTAAAGAATATCCGATTTCATTTAACGGTAAAATGCGTTTTACTATGGAGTTACCGTTGGATTTATCTAAGGACGAAATTGAAGCTGCAGTAATGGCAAATGACAAAACCAAAGCCCAATTAGATGGTCGCACACCTAAAAAGGTAATTGTGGTTCCTGGTAAGATTGTAAATATTGTGGGATAGCGTTATACTTTGGTAACCAAATACAAATGACTTTCCGATTTTCACTTCATCGAAACTTTAATGCATTCGTCTATTGCTGTATTTGTTTGAAAACGTGTTAGTTATTGTTAATTCTTTAAAATAAGGACTTCAAAATAATAATTCCATAAAAATACGTTCAGAATTCCACTCAAATTTGGATAGTTGAAATTTTTAATAGTATTTCATAACGCTATTAACCTCAAAATCAATTATCATGAAAATTGGAGTCCCAAAAGAAATCAAGAACAATGAAAGCCGTGTTGGTATGACACCAGCCGGAGTTTACGAACTTATCAAAAACAATCACACCGTTTATGTACAAAAAGACGCTGGCTTCGGAAGCGGATTTTTTGACGAGGACTATAAAGAGGTTGGAGCCATAGTTTTAGATACTATTGAAGGTGTTTACGGTGCTGCGGAAATGATTGTAAAAGTGAAGGAGCCTATTGCAGAGGAATATCCTTTAATTAAGTCACACCACGTGGTATTTACCTATTTCCATTTTGCATCAAGCGAGCCATTGACAAAAGCCATGCTAAAAAGTGAAGCGGTATGTATCGCTTACGAAACTGTAGAAGACGAAGATGGCAGCTTACCATTATTAACACCAATGTCTGAATTAGCTGGTCGAATGGCCATCCAACAAGGAGCAAAATACCTCGAGAAACCGATAAAAGGCCGTGGAGTTCTGTTAGGCGGAGTACCAGGAGTACCACCTGGAAAAGTATTGGTATTAGGTGCAGGTGTGGTTGGAATCCAGGCTGCGAAGATGGCAGCAGGTTTAGGTGCACATGTTACCATTATGGATATTAATATGAAACAATTGCGCTATGTTAATGATGTGATGCCAAGTCATGTCGTTACTGAATTTTCTAGCGAATACAATATTAGAAAACGAATTAAAGACCACGATTTAATTATTGGAGGTGTTTTGCTAAAAGGCGCAAAAGCTCCAAAGTTAATCTCAAAAGATATGTTAAAGGAGATGCGACCTGGAACCGTTTTAGTTGATGTTGCCGTGGATCAAGGTGGTTGTATTGAAACATCCAAACCAACAACACATGAAAACCCGACTTATATTATAGATGATGTTGTGCACTATTGTGTTGCCAATATGCCAGGTGCAGTGCCTTACACTTCTACGCTTGCATTAACCAACGTTACGTTACCATACGTACTTAGATTGGCAAATCAAGGTTGGGAAGTCGCTTGTGCCAAGGATGCATCCCTAAGAAAAGGTCTTAATATTGTAAAAGGCAAGATTGTATATGAAGAAATTGCAGAAGCCTTCAACTGGACAGTTGATGCCATGTAAACCAATAAAACTGACATAATTTCTTAACTTTAGTTTGGCGCACTATTTGCTATTCATTTACTAAATTTACATTTTAAAAAAATATAAAACTATGGGAGGAATAGGAATAGGGTATTGGATACTAATTGGCGGCATTACACTTGTAAGTTGGCTTGTTAGTAATCAATTAAAAAGAAAGTTTGCCAAATATTCTAAAGTGCAATTACGCAATGGAATGAGCGGAAGAGAAATTGCTGAAAAGATGTTGGCAGATAATGGTATCTATGATGTTGAGGTAATTTCTACCGCAGGGCAATTAACAGATCATTACAACCCAAAAAATAAAACAGTAAACCTAAGTGAACCTGTTTATAATCAACGTAACGCGGCTGCTGCTGCAGTTGCTGCACATGAAGTTGGGCATGCCGTACAGCATGCACAAGCTTATAGTGCATTAGGTATGCGATCTGCGCTTGTGCCAATTGTGAGTGTTACTTCTGGCATGTCTCAGTGGTTAGTTATTGGTGGACTTGTTTTGGGTGCCGCAGCCGGTGTTGGATTAGGCTATTGGGTAGCTGTTGCAGGCTTGGTTTTTATGGCCTTCGCAACGCTGTTTAGCTTTATCACCTTACCAGTGGAATACGATGCGAGTAATAGAGCATTAGCTTGGTTAAAGGCAAAAAACATGGTAACACCAGAAGAGTATAAAGGCTCAGAAGACGCTTTAAAATGGGCAGCCAGAACGTATTTGGTTGCAGCTATAGGTGCATTAGCTTCGCTATTGTACTGGGCACTTCAGGTGTTTGGAGGTAGAGATTAAGACTAAAACCTTATAAAATTAAAGCTCTGAGAAATCAGGGCTTTTTTTATTAAAATTGCTCATCTATAGTCACCAACTTATTCTGAATGGCATAAACCACCAAACCCGCTACATTTTTAGATTCTGTTTTTAGCAATAGATTGTTACGGTGACCATCAACGGTTCTTGGACTAATGAATAGCTTTTCACCAATCTCGTTGGTGGTGTATTGTTTGCAAATAAGTTCTAAAACTTCTTTTTCACGGCTTGTAAAGTAGTTGGTGTCAAAACTCGACTTTTTAATTTTGTCGTCTTTGTTTATTAAGCCTTCATGTATAAAACGCATTACCTGCTCATCATAATAAAAGCCTTTTTCAGATACTTCGTTAATGGTGGTAAGCATTAACTTTGGTGTACTGTTTTTTGCCAAATAAGCGACGGCTCCTATAGAAATCATATTAATAATAAAAGGTTTGCTAAAGTAGCTTGTCAGTGCAATGATTTTAATATCAGGAAATTCTTTTCGAATCAATTTTGTCGTTTCTACACCATTTAATCCTGGCATTTTTAAATCGGTGATAACAATTTCGGGCAATGTTTCAGCAGTTCTTAATTGCTCCATAAGATGATTACCGTTTTCGGCATCAAAGAGAATCTCTAAGTTTTGTTCTTTGCTTAAAATTGAGATAAGCCCTTGCCTAAATAACAATTCGTCATCGGCTATAGCTATAGTGATTTTAGTATCCATAAGATTCACAGTTTATGGTGAAGGTGCTTCCAGCTTTCTTAGAGCTTTCTACAAATAGTTTTCCGTTTAAAATGGCAACTCTGCTCTTTATATTTTGTAAACCTATACCAGATTTTTTATTGTGTTCACTAATGTTAAAACCTTTCCCATTATCCTTAAATACCAAAACAAAACCTTGTTTTTCTTTTTTAAGTTCCATTTTTAGTTGGTCAGCTTTACCATGAACTAAAGCATTGTTGATTAACTCTTGTGTTATTCTAAAGATATGCAACGCATTGGTTTTGTCTAGGTTCTCAATAGAATCGATGCTGTGGTCAATGCGTATTGAGGTATTAGAGGTAAATTCTTCAAAGAGTTCTTCCAATGCTACTTTGAGTCCAAATTTATCCAAGATTGGTGGCATAAGCTCGTGCGCTATTTTTCTAGAGCTTTCCAAGGTGCGTGTTGTAATATCAAGGATATGCTTTAAGGCTTCTTTATGGGTTTTACCTACGGTATCATCTTCAATTAATACATTGGTAGTTAGGCTTACCACATTGAGTTTAGAGCTAATGGCATCGTGCAAATCTTGCGCAATACGGTTGCGCTCCTTTTCTTGTACCTTAATGGTGGTCTGCAATATTTTCTTTTGATGATCTAGTTTAATATTAACCTTTTCAACTTCTTTTTCAATGATTTTTTGTCGTGTGTAGTAGAAAAACAAAACCAGCCCTAAAGTAACTAGGACTAAAAAAATGATACTATAAACAAGAGCACCTATGATTTGCTCTTGCGTGGCAAATTGAGCTTCTTCCATTCCACTAAAATTAATACTAAATATATTACGTATAAAATCTTATTTATCATCCATATTTTTGTAATGGTGTTATTTTTAAATTCAGAAAGGTAATCTCCTAGAATAAAAATTAAAGTACTCGTGGTAAGATAAATTAATACTCCTGCGTTTATGAGCATAAACTCTCCCTTTTTGCTCAATGAATTATAGAGATGCATTATTGAATAAATAATTAAAGGAACTGAAGTGATGAAAATTTCTAAGAGGTTGAATTGAGATATTAAATAGGGTTTATTAAAATATTGAATTGCTAATGTAAGTAGAACTAAGAGTATGATAATATCAATTCCTTTTTTTTGATTTTGGTTGAGCAAAGTTCTATAAAAAAGAGATAGGAAGATAAATTGAGTAATAAAATAGATATGTGAGTAGTGTAAATTAGCTTCACCTTTATTTCCTAAGTAAGAGCTTATTACAACTACAAATGCAGATGTTACTAAATACAAAGCTAAAAAGAATAGAGCTACATTTTTACTATTAATGTAGCTCCATAAGTATAGACAAGCATTAATTAAGATGAGAGCAATACCGATATATTCAAAGTAATCATCAATTTTGACCATTATGGATTACTTTGGATCGTATAGAGGGCTTGTTATGTCGCAATTACTTGGGCATGGTCTAATAAAATCATAAACTCCAGTACCCACCATTTTACTCAAGTCAACACCTGTATTACCTTCAACAATGTCTTTATGCACACCTTTAACATCTTCAGTGCCTACTAGAAAGAGGCCATTACCGTAACCTTCTGCCATACCACGTTTTTTGTTATCTGGGTTTATACCTACGTAGGCTCTTATACCTTGATCTACTGTTGAGCCTACAGTCAGTGTGCCAGTCTTTGCATCTTTGGTTACTACTCCCATTTCCGTGAGCATAGCAATTAAGTCAGATGCTGGTATTAAAAATGCTTTAGCACAATTAGTGTTAGCTGTTTGCCATTCTTTAGCCCAGTCTTTAGCTTGTTTAACAGGGATAGTAAGAGTTGATAAATTAGAATCCATAATGAAATAATTTAATTAATAGTTAATGGTTAAAGTTAACTATAAAACATCTATAAATAAGGGCCATGCCTAAAAACAGGTATTTCTACGTGTTTTTTAGTCACCGTGATTGTGCGGTTAAAATTTTAAGAGATTAAAGCCACATTTGTAGTCTATTAATCAGTAAAAATTAGACTATTATGGATCAATTTATGGGACAAATTTTAATGTTTGGCGGCACTTTTGCCCCAAGAGGATGGGCATTCTGCCATGGGCAAATGCTTTCAATCGCACAATACCAGGCACTATTTTCATTATTAGGAACTACCTATGGTGGTGATGGAAGAACGACTTTCGCTTTACCAGATTTAAGAAGTAGAGTTGCTGTTGGTTTTGGACAAGGTCCAGGGCAGCCAAATATAAAGTTAGGTTCAATAGGTGGTGAAGCTCAAGTAACACTAAATGTGCAGCAACTACCTGCTCATAACCATACAGGTACAATAGAGGCGGTAAGCCCAATACCTAGAGGCGGTTCTGCAGGACCAGATCCAACGAACGCATACAACGCGGAAGGCGGTGCATATGCTACTGGCAAAAATGCTAAAATGGCAGCGGACTCTGTTTCTGTTGGCCAAACAGGAGGTGGACAAGCACACAATAATATGCAACCATATACTGGTATTAATTATATCATTGCTTTGGAGGGTGTTTATCCATCTAGAAGTTAAAATTTTAATTAATTGAAAGTTAAGGTACTATATGGGTTTTATATGGTGCCTTAACTTAAATTTAAAAGCTATTAACCATGAAAAAAAATTACATTTTAAAAAAAACAATCTTACAAAACTGTTTGTTTTGTTGTTTGTTATTACTGTTGAGCTACTCAGTAAAAGCTCAGAACCTAAACTTCACTATTGACACTGCAGTTGATAACGGGACATCGATAACAGAAACGATTTCTGTTGGACCCGACACCTATGTTTTAACTGTTTTTCATTCAGGAAATGAAGAACTTGATAATCTTGGAGGTGGCGATCTCGTATTTTATCATAGTGCTATTGATCCGTTAAATCCACACATGTTATCTGTCACAAAAAACGGAAACCCTGTTAATTTCAATCTTAACAGTATTGATTACGACACTTTAGGAGAGGGAACTATCTCACTAACAAACCAAGATGGCGACTTTATTTCCGATCCTACACTTTATCCTTTAGGCGCAGGGACTTTAACAATTACTAACCCTGCTAATGGTTTAGGTATTTCTCAAATAAATATTAACCCAACGGATAGTGATGATCTTAATGATTTTGGA
This sequence comes from Winogradskyella ouciana, assembly GCF_965284585.1. Classification (NCBI taxonomy): domain Bacteria; kingdom Pseudomonadati; phylum Bacteroidota; class Flavobacteriia; order Flavobacteriales; family Flavobacteriaceae; genus Winogradskyella; species Winogradskyella ouciana. Next base: position 807,021 of record NZ_OZ260095.1, on the reverse strand, counting down.
TTTCATAACGTCAATTTAGATATTGTAAATTCATGTTCACCACCAGCAGGAACAGTTGTTTTTTTTAGTCAAAACTGTACATCTGGCGAATTTTTTGTTGAGGTAGATATAACAGATTTAGGAAGTGGTAGCCCTTCATTGCTTGATGGTACAACAACGTATCCTATTACTTCAACAGGCACATTTAGTTTAGGGCCTTATCCAATAGGCACACCAGTAAACTTTACATTAGTGCATGGTAGTGATGACTCTTGCGATGTTGATTTAGGAAGTGTTTCAGACACCTGTCCTCCACCATGTCAATCACCAGTCGGTACCGCAGTTATAGGCGCACAAGACTGTAACGCTGGTACATTTGAAATTGATGTAACCATAACGGATTTAGGTAACGGAAGCCCATCGTATTTTGATGGTGAGGACAACTTTCCTATATCTTCTACGGGAACTTTCTCTGTAGGACCATATCCTGTAGGCACTCCCGTAAACCCAGTTTTACTTCATGGAAGTGATGCTTCTTGCGATGTAAGCCTGCCGACGATTGCAGATACTTGTTCTGAAGTACTTTTTACAATTGATACTGCAGTCGATGATGGTACTAATATTACTGAAACAATTGTTGTTGGCTCAGATACATATGTGTTAACCGTGGCACATCCTGGTAATGAAGAACTTGACAATCTAGGTGGAGGAGATCTCGTGTTTTTCCATAGTGCAACTGACCCTTTCGACCCATATGTTTTAACCATTACAAAGAATGGCTACCCTACCAACTTCACTTTAAAAGTGATGGATTACGATACTTTAGAAGCTGTTGATATATTATTGCAAAACCAGGATAATGAAGACATTACGCCATATACAAATTACCCATTAGGAGCAGGTACTATGGTAATTTCTAACATAGCTAATGCTACTAATATTTCAAGTTTTAAAATTTTTGGACAAGGTGGTGACGATCTTAATGATATAGGCTTCCATAATATTGGTGTAGACATTGTAGACACATGTGCATCACCTGTAGGAAGTGCAATTTTTGCGAGTCAAGATTGTACGGCAGATGAATTTTTTGTAGATATAGAAGTTACCGATTTAGGTAATGGTAGTCCGTCCATTTTTGATGGAACAACTACGACACCAGTAGCGGCAACAGGAACAATTAATTTAGGGCCTTATCCAACTGGGACTCCAGTGAACTTTACATTGCAACATGGTAGTGATGCCTCTTGTGATGTTGATTTAGGAGGTATATCAGATACTTGCCCACCACCTCCAGTAAATGATGAATGTACTGGAGCTATTTCAGTCGCTTGTGGTGATACTGTAACTGGTTCAACTGTTGATGCAACGGACAGTGGTAGTAATACTTCAAATGATGTATTTTATTCTTTCACGGATACTGTTGATCAGTTTGTCACACTTAGCCTTTGTAATTCAGATTATGACTCATACATAAGGGTGTTTGACGATTGTCCACAAACCAATGAAATAGCAGGAAATGATGATAGTTGTGGAACACAATCTGAAGTCACATTTTTAGCCACGGCAAATACAACCTATTATTTAATGATTGAAGGATTTGGTGCCAATAATGGAAACTATGAGATGTCTGTGACGTGTGCACCTGCGGCTGTCAATGACGAATGTACTAGTGCTATAGCGGTATCTTGTGGTGATACCGTAACAGGTTCAACGGTTAATGCAACGGACAGTGGTAATAATACCTCAAATGATGTATTTTACTCGTTTACAGATACCGTTTTACAAGATGTAACATTATCCTTATGCAACTCTGACTATGACACGTTCGTAAGAGTGTTTGATGACTGTCCACAGACCAACCAAATAGCAGGTAATGACGATTCTGACAACTGTCCTGGCAATCAGTCTGAAGTAACTTTTACGGCACAGCCAAATACCACGTATTATATTATGATTGAAGGATTTAGTGGAAACAATGGTAATTATGATATGTCAGTAACTTGTATTCCTAATGTGCCAGCTCCAGGCAACGATTTGTGTGTCAATGCAACACCACTTAGCTTAGGTGTTACATTAAATGGAGAAACAACTGCTGGCGCAACAGATGATACAACTGGTACCGCTGATGACACAACATGTGATCCTTTTACATTTAAATCTGATGTCTGGTATACGTTTACAGCTCCAGCTTCAGGTGAAGTTTTGGTGAATACTGAAATTACCGGAGATTCTGACCAAGCGAATGTTGCTGTATACTCGACATTAGACTGCTCTCAATTAGATGCTGATATCGTTGCTTGTTCTGCAGGTAATGGAGGTGAATTAGTAACAGTAACTGGATTAGTTGATGGCGCAACATATTATATAAGAGTTTGGAGTGATGGTGTAGCGCCTCCATCAAGTCCTACAACGAGAATTGAAGGCACATTTAATATCATGGTAACGGACGCAACATTATCTACACCTACATTTGATGATATTCCGTTTAGTTATTATCCTAATCCGGTTAAGAATATGTTGACTTTAAATTCGCAACAAGTAATTTCTAAGGTGAGGGTATTTAATATGTTAGGTCAAATGGTATTGACAGAAACACCAAATGCTGCAACAAGGAATTTAGATATGTCTAGATTAGATTCTGGAGCTTATTTCGTTGAAGTGTCAGTAGCAAATACTATTAAAACAGTTCGTGTAATAAAGCAATGATTTTAAGTTAGTAATTAATATCAATGCAAAGAAAAATGCAACCTGAAAAAGGTTGCATTTTTTTTTGTTTTAAATCTTTATCTGTCTGTTAATTTGTTGCTGTAAGGAGATAAAGGTTTCGGTTCTAGAAACCCCTTTTATACTTTGTATTTCAGAATTCAGTACATGCATTAGATGCTCATTGTCTTTTGAAAGTATTTTTATAAAGATACTCCAATGGCCAGTAGTGTAGTGGCATTCAATAACTTCAGGGATTTTTTGTAATTGTTTTACTGCTTCAGGATTACTGACGGCTTTATCTAGATATACACCTACAAAAGCCATGGTCGTATAACCCAGAACTTTTGGGTTGATTATAAACTTAGAACCAGCCAGAAGACCGGATTTCTCAAGTTTTTTAAGCCGTTGATGTATGGCAGCTCCCGAAATACCAACTTGGCGCGCAATTTCGAGAATTGGAGTTCTGGCATCTTGCATTAATGCTCTAAGTATCTTTTTGTCAATACCATCAATGTAAATGCCTTTGTCGTTAATCTTCATTTAAAACTTGTTTTCATTTCCGAGAAAACGGAAATCTTATTCTTATAATTTAAAAGTTAAAAATAAGAAAACGATTTCAGATTAAAACTTCAGTTCAAACATTTAAAGGATTATAACCTAAGTAAGGCACTTCTTTTTCATTAAACTTTATACCATAAGTTTCTAATTCTTCAAGAATTGGAGAATAAACTTCTTTAGAAATCGGAATTTGAACACCAGGCGTGGTTATCTTTCCATTTAAAACAGCCATTGTTGCCATAGCTACTGGTAAACCTACGGTTTTAGACATCGCTGTATAGGTTTGGTCCTCACCAAGAGCTACCATAGTAGAATCAATTTGATGCTTTTCTCCATTGAGTTCATAACCAAATTTATGGTACATCACAATCATATCTTTATCATCAGCATCAAGCGACCAACTATCCATCAAAATCTTTTGAAGAATTTGGGCAGGTGTGGCTTTATCGAGTTCCACCATCTTTTTAGAGTTGAAAATATCGAGTTCCAAAAATTTATCCCAGACAATATCATCCTGGTCAATCTTTAGAGCATGTCTAAATTTTAATTCCACAGAATCCGTTGGGCTGTAAGGTAAAAATGAGTTTACAAAATCACGATAACTCATATTGGCACTATCATCAATCGTATAGCTGTCATCTGTCATACCTAATTGCACAAACACGTTCCAAGCTCTACTAAAACCAACACGTCGCATAGTGCCACGATATAGCGTTTTAATATGGTCTAAGCCATATACTTTCTGATATTTTAGAGAATCTCTATTGGCATAAGCTTCAAAACGGCCATAACCATCAACTTCGAGAAATTCTGTTCGCCTAAACAATCTGTGGTAAGGGATGTACTTAAACTGGTCTTCTTGCAAAAATTTCGCTGCACCACCTTGTCCTGCAACAACAACGTTTCTAGGATTCCAAGTAAATTTATAGTTCCAAAGATTGTTATCACTTTCTGGAGCGACCAATCCGCCAGTAAAGGATTCAAACAGAATCATTTTTCCGCCTTTATCCCTAATTTTATCAATGACCTGCATGGCACTCATGTGGTCAATACCAGGATCAACACCAATTTCATTGATAAAAATGAGGTTATTCGCTTTTACATCTTCATCCAATTCCTGCATTTCCTTGCTAACGTAAGAAGCAGTAACCATGTGTTTTTTATAGGTGACACATTCTTTAGCGACTTCAATATGAAAACGTGCAGGTAGCATGGAGACTACAATATCTGAGTTCTTAACGGCATCAATTCTAGATTCAGAATTAAACACATCTAAATGAATGATATTGGCATTCTGGTGGTCATCAACAAGTTTTTTAGCATTGTCTACGTTGAGATCGCCAACCGTTATTTGAAGATTTTCCGTTTCTGATTTGTCTAACAAATATTTTATGAGATATGATGAGGATTTTCCGGCACCAATAATTAAAATCTTTCGCATAGTGGGTTTATATGACTAATTTTGTAAAGCACGAAAGTAACAAATACAGAAGGCAAAAAGAAACCAAAAAGGTATTTTACTTATGAACAAAAAGATATTAATAGCGGGTTCAATTTTAGGGATTTTAGGAATAATACTGGGAGCCTTTGCTGCCCACGGTTTAGAAAAAATGATTGATGCTGATGCCATTAAATCTTTTGAAACAGGTGTGCGTTACCAATTGTATCATGCATTTTTATTTCTGATTTTAGGTGGTACTTCTTTTGTGAGTTTAAAAAGCAAAAAAACGATATTTTATTTAGTCATAATTGGTGTGATTTTCTTCTCAGGATCTATTTACGGATTGGCTACAAACGAACTCTCAAGCTTTGATTTTAAGAGAATTGCGATGATAACTCCTATTGGTGGGTTATTGCTAATATTGGCTTGGATTGTGATGTTAATCGGTATTATAAGAAATAAGGTCGATTAATGGTAATCTAAGGTGTAGTTTTAAAATAAAGTTATAATTTTGCACCCTAAACAACACAAAAATTATGGTAAACCATACACAAAAAACGAAAACGATTTCGTTAGACAATTACGGTATCAAAAATGCCAAAATTAACTACCAATTAACTCCAGATCAACTTCATGCCGAAACTATAGCGAAAGGCCAAGGTGTTGAAGCCTCTTCTGGTGCACTAGCTGTAAATACAGGTGAATTTACAGGACGTTCGCCTCAAGACCGTTTTATAGTAAAGGATGATATTACCAAGGATAAAGTTTGGTGGGGAAATATCAATATCCCTTTTGAAAGTGAGAAGTTTGATAAACTTTACGATAAAATTACTGATTACTTGTCGGGTAAAGAGGTTTATGTTAGAGATAGTTATGCCTGTGCAGACCCAAATTATAAAACAAATATCCGAGTGATCAATGAGTATCCTTGGAGTAATATGTTTGCATATAATATGTTTTTGCGCCCAACGGAAGAAGAATTACAGGATTTTTCTCCAGAATGGACCGTAATTAACGCACCAGGTTTTATGGCTGTACCTGAAGAGGATGGTACACGTCAACACAATTTTGCCATTCTTAATTTTACTAAAAAGACGGCTATTATTGGAGGTACAGGCTATACAGGTGAAATTAAAAAGGGAATCTTTTCTGCTTTAAATTTTGAATTGCCTGTATTTAAGAATACGTTACCAATGCACTGTAGTGCAAATGTTGGTAAGGATGGTGATACGGCTATTTTCTTTGGTTTATCAGGGACAGGAAAAACAACCTTATCAACAGATGCCAATCGTAGCTTAATTGGTGACGATGAACACGGTTGGACCAACGAGAATACGGTGTTTAATTTTGAAGGTGGTTGCTATGCTAAAGTAATTAACCTATCGCAAGAACAAGAACCAGAAATTTACGGAGCCATTAAAAAGGGTGCTATTCTCGAAAATGTAATTATGGATGATAAGGGCAATGTAGATTTTGCTGATACGTCAATAACTCAGAATACCAGAGTAAGCTATCCTATTTACCATATTGAAAATATTAAAACCCCATCTATAGGGAAAAACCCGAAGAATATATTTTTCTTAACGGCTGATGCATTTGGAGTACTGCCTCCAATTTCTAAATTGACTCCTTCACAAGCGGCTTATCACTTTATTTCCGGGTATACCGCTAAAGTTGCTGGTACAGAAGCTGGTGTTGTAGAGCCTGTACCGAGTTTCTCGGCTTGCTTTGGAGCACCTTTTATGCCATTGCATCCAACAGAATATGCAGATATGCTAAGTAAAAAGATGAAAGATGCAGGTGTAAATGTATGGTTGGTAAATACGGGTTGGACAGGTGGTCCTTATGGAGTAGGTACACGTATGAAACTAAAATATACGCGTGCTATGATCAATGCGGCTCTTAATGGAGACCTTGGTGATTACACATACGAAGACTATCATATCCACTCTGTTTTTGGAGTTGCCCAACCGAGAACATGCCCAGGAGTGCCAACAGAAGTGTTGAGTCCTAGAAAAACATGGAATGATGACAAGGCTTATTATACGATGGCGTTTAAATTAACCAATGCGTTCAGAGAGAACTTTAAGAAGTTTGAATCTTATGCTTCTGAGGAAATAAGACGTGGTGGTCCACAACGCTATGCGTTTTAACGCTAATCTTAAATAGACAATTAAAAAAAGCGATTCTGATTCAGAGTCGCTTTTTTATTTATTATAACTAGTTGAAAGTAAAATATTTAAGAGCTATACATAGAAAGAGGGAAACATTTTATATATTGGATTTTTAATTTTCATAAAATGAAAAGATTTTCCCTCGCTATTTTGCTTCTTTTGGTTTTCAATCAAATAAGTAATGCTCAATCCAAAACTAAATACAATCTTTACTTAGTGTTCAATTCTGAAAATAACGAAATGCACGTTATTGATAAAAAGGTGAATGACTCAGTATTAATAAAAACGTTCAAACTATCTAAAGACCTAGCTTCTGAGAACTTTAAATATGAATTGTTAGTTGACGATGATGGAGAAATTAATAGAAATCTTGAGAAGATACCAGTGGCAAAAAAAGGAAAAATAACACTCTATCATTTTTCCTATATGCATGGAGAAGAATCGTTGGATAATTTATCAGACGGCAACATTATTAACTATGAAGACTTTATAAATTCAGAATTTAAGAGCTTTAGCAAAATTTTAAATAGTGCATCTAAAATCTATATGGTAGATTTAAAGGATAAAGACCAAACTATTTATAGAGCTTATGAAGTTAAGCTATAAAAAAAGCCCAATTGAATTCTCAATTGGGCTTTTTAATAAAGTTATATTTTTTATTTGCCTTTGTTAACAGCATCAATGTACTTCTGCAAAGCCATTGTCATAGATGGTGTTTCAGGAGTTGGTGCTGCAATATCCACACGTAAGCCTTTTTCCTTAACCGCCTGTACTGTTGTATTTCCAAACACTGCGATACGCGTATCGTTCTGTTTAAAATCAGGGAAATTATGGAATAAAGATTCTATACCAGATGGACTAAAGAACACTAAAATATCGTAGTATACATTGGCCAAATCCGATAAATCACTAATAACCGTTTTATAGAATGTTGCCTGTGTCCAGTTGACTTTTAAATCATTTAAGGTTTCAGGAATTACAGGCTTTACTTTATCTGTAGTCGGCAACAAAAATGTTTCGTCCTTATATTTTTTAATCAAAGGAATTAAATCCGCAAAATTACGCTTACCTACATATATCTTACGCTTTCTGTAAACAACATACTTCTGAAGATAATAAGCAACAGCCTCAGATTGGCAGAAATACTTTAATGTATCAGGCACTTTAAAACGCATTTCTTCTGCTACTCTAAAGAAATGATCTACTGAATTTCTACTAGTTAATATAATGGCAGTAAACTTGGTAAGGTCTATTTTTTGCTGTCTAATTTCTTTTGCAGAAACACCTTCTACATGAATAAAAGGTCTGAAGTCAACTTTAACTTTTTGCTTTTCTTGCAAGTCAAAATATGGAGAGTTCTCTATTTTAGGTTCTGGTTGCGATACTAAAATTGTTTTCACTTTCATACGGAAACCCCTTTGTTTTAAACGTTATACTCTCTAATTACCTTATATAAAAGCACATAAGGCGCAATTTCGAGAGCGCAAAGATACAATAAAAAATAGAAAATATTGAGATTAATTATTTTTTGATTGTTTTTTAAAGAAGTTATAAATCCGATGAGGTTTATAAAACAAATCAACGAAAACGTTGCTATTATAATAACATCTGCATAATTTTTTGTGTATAGAAGAAAAAGATTTGCAACCAAAAATAATAGCCCAGAATAATTGATAAAGGTTGTTTTTTGAAACAAGTAATCATCAACTAACGCGTCTATTTCAAAAAGACTTCCAATAAGCCGCTCTAACAAGGTTTTAATAATAACTATTGTAGCAATTGCCAAAAGCAATTTTAAGAACCAAACCAATTCAAAAGTTAATGGAGAAATAAAGGTTGAATAGCTCAAAAACAAAAAAACGCCCACAGAGAGTGAGAAGTTTAAAAACAGAAGGCCATCAAATAAATCAACAAACTTCTGGTCCTTGCTATAAATCTTTAAATATTTAGAATTACCTATAACCGAAAGGAAATCATTAAACCTAAAGGTATTGACATATTTAGCTGCGACAATAAACACCAGCCCTAAAACTGTAAAGATTGTAAACCACTCGTAGGTAATAAAATTTCGCATGTTGCTAAATTATAAAGAATTATTAGGCATAAAAAAGCAATTGAGGTATTTCTTGGTTCAACAAAATCTTATGAAAGTTATAACAGTTTATAATCCATTAAAAACTTTACTTTTGTCCTAACTCTAAAGTTAGCACCTAAACGTGTTTAAAAGTATGCAAATGTCTGACGCACTTGTCATCATTCCAACATATAATGAGATTGAAAACATCGAAGCCATTATCCGTGCAGTGTTTTCACAAGAGAAGGTGTTTCATGTTTTGGTTGTGGATGATAATTCCCCAGATGAAACAGCTGAGCAAGTCAAAACTTTACAAATCGAATTTCCAGAACAACTTTTTTTACTAGAACGCGATAAGAAAAATGGTTTAGGACGTGCGTACATTGCCGGATTTGAATGGGCCTTAAAACAGCACTACGAGTATATTTTTGAAATGGATGCTGATTTTTCACACAATCCAAATGATTTAATAAAACTCTATAAGGCTTGTGATGTTGACGGTGCAGATATTGCTGTAGGCTCTAGATACGTTAAAGGTATCACGGTTGTTAATTGGCCGTTGACCAGAATTCTCTTGTCCTACGGAGCATCGAGATATGTACGGTTTATAACAAGAATGAAAGTTAAGGATTCTACAGCAGGCTTTATTTGTTATAAAAAAGCCGTGCTAGAAGCTATAAATTTAAATAAAGTGAGATTTGTGGGATATGCGTTTCAAATTGAAATGAAATTTAAAGCTCACGAAAAAGGTTTCAAAATCACTGAAATTCCTGTTATATTTAAAGATAGGGTTAAGGGCAAGTCTAAAATGAGCGGAAGTATAATTTCGGAGGCTGTCTTTGGAGTTATTAGTTTAAAGTTAAAAAGTTTATTTTCTAAATAGAACAATGAGGAAACACACTATAATTAAGAACGCTAAAATTGTCAATGAAGGGCAAACTATTGAAGGCGATATACTTATTGAAAATGATATTATAAAGGAAATAGCTTCCTCAATAAGCGTAAAATCCTCTGAAATAACTGTTATTGATGCAGAAGGCAACTATGTTTTACCTGGTATGATAGACGACCAGGTTCATTTTAGAGAACCAGGACTTACACACAAGGCAAATATAGAAACGGAATCAAAGGCGGCTTTAGCAGGTGGGATTACCTCTTTTATAGAAATGCCGAATACCAAACCACAAACCACAACTGTAGAAAAGCTAGAGGAGAAGTTTGAAATTGCATCTAAATCATCGCATGCCAATTATTCGTTTATGTTTGGCGGAACCAATGATAACTTGGATGAGATTTTAAAGGTAGATTCTAAAACCGTCGCTGGTTTAAAATTGTTTTTAGGTTCTTCCACAGGAAATATGCTGGTTGATGATCCTGCAGTCATCGAAAAGATATTCTCAAGTACAGATATGGTGATTTCCGTACACTGTGAAGATGAAGCAACGATAAAAAAGAATCTTGAAGCGCATATCGCTGAGTATGGAGATGATATTCCTATGGAAAAGCATCCAATTATTAGGAGCGAAGAGGCTTGTTACATTTCATCATCAAAAGCTATTGAACTAGCAAAGAAAACTGGCGCAAGATTACATGTATTTCATCTTTCTACAGGAAAGGAGACGAGCTTGTTTTCAAATAAAATACCACTAAAAGATAAAAAAATAACAGCAGAGGTTTGTATACATCATTTGTGGTTTTCTGATGAAGACTATGCGAGAAAAGGAAGCCATATCAAATGGAATCCGGCAGTAAAAACTTCAAAGGATAGAGAACAGCTTTTAAAAGCATTGTTGGATGATAGAATAGATGTTATTGCAACAGATCACGCACCACATACTTTAGAAGAAAAAGATAATTCTTATACAAGTGCTCCTTCTGGAGGGCCATTAGTGCAGCATGCTTTGGTAGCTCTTTTGGAAATGCATCATCAAGGTAAAATTTCAATCGAAAAAATTGTAGAAAAAGCATGTCATAATCCTGCTATATTATTCGATGTTGAAAAAAGAGGTTACATAAGGGAAGGGTATTATGCAGATTTGGTAATTGTAGACCTCAAAAGCCCTTGGACAGTAAATAAGAGTAACATACTTTATAAATGTGGTTGGTCTCCTTTTGAAGGCAATACATTTAAAAGTAGAATAACCCATACCTTTGTAAATGGAGAATTGGCATATAACAACTTTAAGGTTTTAGACGTTAAAGCAGGACGTCGTTTAACTTTTAATCGATAATATGAAAAAGATAGGTGTTTTATTCATTTTAGGTCTTTTGGTCTTGGCTTGCAATAGCAAGGAGAAACCCAAAAAACCAGATAATCTTATTTCTATGGATAAAATGGAGCACATTTTATACGATTTGTATATTATGAATGCTGCTAAAGGTGTTAACAGAAAAATATTGGAGGAAAATGGAGTGGTGCCAGAAACCTATTTGCTGACCAAACACAACATCGATAGTGCACAATTTGCCAATAGCAATGCATATTATGCCTTTTATGCAGATGAATATAGAGGCATAGTTGAAAAAGTTAAAGAAAGATTGGAAAAGGAAAAATTAGAGTTTGAAGAACAGGAAAGAATTGAAGGCCAGGCTGCCAAACGAAGAAGAGACTCAATAACAAAAGCCAACAGAAAAAAGAAAGACCCAAAGACAAAAGGATTAAAAAACCCAAATAATTAATTTTCCTCTGCTTTTAAATCTTTTAGGTAAAGTTCACATATTTCCTCAATCGATTTGTCAATCGGTTTAAAATCAAAACCTAGAGCATTTTTTAGTTTAGAATTGTCATACTTTGTGATGCTCATGGCCGATTTCGCTGCCTGTTTAGACAGACTACGTCTTGTGCCAAATAATATATGCTTTAACCAATCCAAACGCCAGGCTAAATTCAATAACAAGGCTTTAGCTTCTTTTTTAGGCGGATCCACATTTAGTGTTTCTGCTACTTTATATTGAAAACGTTTAAAACTAAGGTTCTCTGATACTAAAATAAAATTCTCATTTTTTATATCACTTTTCATCAGCTTAATCATAGCGTTGACAACATCAAAAACATCCACGTAGCCAACGATACCGTTAGTGTAGTAGCGCATGCCATTATATATTCTTCTAAAAAGGTTACCGCTACTACCACCTTTCCAATAGCCTGCTCCTAAAATTATCCCAGGGTTTACAATAACGGCATCCAAACCTTCTTGTGTACCTCTCCAAACTTCTAGCTCTGCTCCGTATTTTGTTATGGCATAAACGCTGTTATCGTCTTCAGGGTTCCACTCGGTTTTTTCATTTATTAGTTTTTCAGAATCTTCATGATGCCCAATAGCAGCTATAGAACTCACATAGCATAGTTTCTTAACCGAATTACTAATCGATAGGTTGACAATATTGGCAGTGCCTTCAATGTTTATTTTTCGTAATTGGTGATGTTTATCAGGCTCAAAAGAAACAAATGCAGCACAATGGTAAACGTGGGTAATGTTTATAAATGCTTTTTGTAATCTTGGAATATCATTAATGTCGGTTTCTACCCAATCAATGGTATTAAAAAGTGATTCATAATCATCAGAAAAATAAGAGAACACATGCTTCACACGTTTTAAGGTTTTCTCTCTTCTGTAAATAGCACGCACCCTTTCCCCACTGCTCACTAACTTAAAAAGTAAATGTGAGCCTACTAAACCTGTTCCGCCTGTAACTAATATCATAGGGTAAAATTACGTTAAAATTGTCTTTTGTCTTTTGGTACGGAAACATATCTTTGCCAAAACCGAATTACAATCATCTTATAATGGGAAAGAATTTTGTTGAAGAATTACAGTGGAGAGGTATGTTACACCAAAGTATGCCTGGAGTAGAAGAGCATTTAGCTGAAGCAATGAGAGGTGCTTATGTTGGTTTTGACCCAACCGCAGATTCTTTACATATAGGTAATTTGGTGCCAATTATGTTATTAGCACATTACCAGCGTTGTGGGCATAAACCTGTAGCTTTGGTTGGTGGTGCCACAGGCATGATAGGTGATCCGTCTGGTAAATCTAGTGAGCGTAATCTTTTGGACGAAAAGACCTTACGTCATAATCAAGAGGCTATAAAAAAGCAATTGTCCCATTTCCTCGATTTTGAAAGCAATGAAGCCAATGCTGCTGTTTTAGTGAATAATTACGATTGGATGAAGGAATTCTCATTTTTAGAATTCATTAGAGACGTAGGGAAGCATATCACGGTAAATTATATGATGGCTAAGGATTCTGTGAAGAATAGAATTTCTGGTGAATCAACTAGCGATGGTATGAGCTTTACGGAGTTTACTTACCAATTGGTACAAGGCTACGATTTTCTGCATTTGTACAGAGCGAATGATTGCACTATTCAAATGGGTGGAAGTGACCAATGGGGAAATATTACCACAGGTACCGAACTGATAAGACGTATCGGTAACGGAAAAGGTTTTGCCATTACATGTCCGCTGATTACAAAAAGCGATGGCTCTAAATTCGGAAAGTCTGAAGGTGGAAATGTTTGGCTAGATGCCAACAGAACGTCTCCTTATAAATTTTATCAGTATTGGCTAAACTCTAGTGATGAAGACGCTGAAAAATACATTAAGATATTTACATTTTTAACGGAAGCAGAAGTAAATGAGTTGATTTCTGAACATTCAAAGGCACCGCACTTTAGAGTACTACAAAAGCGTTTGGCAGAAGAAATTACCACAATGGTACATTCTAAAGCGGATTTTGAAAATGCCGAGAAAGCCTCAAACATTTTATTCAGTAAATCATTTAAAGAAGACATTAAAACTTTAGATGAAAAAACCTTTTTAGATGTGTTTGAAGGCGTTCCTCAAGCTGAGATATCACAATCAGATTTTAAGGAAGGGTTAGACATGATTGGGGCTTTAGCGGCAAAAACGAATTTTTTAAATTCTAATGGTGAAGCACGTAGAGCATTAAAGGAAAATTCAATAGCCGTTAATAAAGAAAAGGTAAAAGAAGATTATCAGTTATCTGCTGAAGATTTAATAAATGATAAATACATCATCATTAATAAAGGTAAGAAGAATACCTATATTATTAAGATAGTATAAAAAAAGTGCCCAAAATCTCTTTTGGGCACATCTAACCAATCAATCAACTATTGAAAATTTCTCTTTTCGATAGCATATATTTAGTCGTAAATTTTATGGACTCCTTACAGTGCCATTAAATTACATCCGCGAATATCAGAATTATCGAATCTGCCAATAATTTCAAATTCACCGTTGTCGTAAACTTTACCTAAATCTTGTGTGGCAATAAAAGCACACGAATTCACATTTGCCAAGTCAATAACGTTAATGCCACCTGTTTTGTTGGGCTTCTGAAGTGAAAGTGCGTCTTCCGTATCTCGTGTTAAAATTTTCATCCATGGAGGACATTCAAAAATACCATTACCTTTAGAATAAGCTTGGCTTAAGAGCTCGGTCATGCCATATTCGCTATGGATTTTGTCAACACCAAAACCGGTTTTAAGAATATGATGAAGCTCTTGCCTAATGATTTCCTTTCTCCTGCCTTTCATACCACCAGTTTCCATGATAGTAGTGTGCTTTAAACGGAACTGAAACCGTTCCACCAAATCCAATAAGGCAAAGGAAACACCAATTAAAAGTGTTTTTTGTTGTTTAGCCTCAAGTTGAAGTAATTTTTGTGCTAATTCGTCAAGGTTGTTGAGATAAAACCCGCTTTCAGGATGATTGGATTGCTGTATTAAATCGTTTACCATATAAATTAGCGAGGAACCATCACGTTCAAGATAAGAAGGTAATAAAGCTAAAATTACATAGTCCTCAACGTTTCCGTAAAAACTTTGGAAGCCTTTTGTATAGCTTGCTTTATACAGGTTAAGGTCAGTGACTAAATGCTTACTTGTTACACTTCCTGTGGTGCCAGAACTTGTAAAGGTTTTTTCAATAGCATCATTAGAACTTAAGACATCATGACTTTTAAAAAACTGAATGGGCAAAAAAGGAATACCTTCAATGGTTTTTACATCAGAAGGATGTTTATAAAGTAAGTCGCAAAATGAGCGGTAAACAGAATTATTTTCAAACTGAAATCTAAAAACTTCCAATGCCAAAGCTTCAAATTGAGCATCTGATTTAATACTGAAAATGGCTTTAGGATCTATCATAATTTTTACCAAACTTAAATAGTCAGTTTGTAAACAAAATTTGATTTGGTTATTGAGTGTAGTCGAAATACAAAAGTAGATAAAATAAAAAAAGCGCTGTTCAAAATTGTGAACAACGCTTTTTCGAAAAATTTAATATGCTTATCTAATCACTAATTTTTTAGTAGTAGAGGCATTATTTTGAGTAATCTTTAAAATATAAACACCAGTGTTTAAATCAGAAACATTTAGTGTGTTATCCGTTAAAGTTTCACTTTTTACCTGCTTCCCTAAAATATCAAATACTTGGACACTCATTACATCACTATTTGATGAAGTTATGGTTACAAAACCTGTGTTTGTTGGGTTAGGGTAAACAGAGAGTGAAGTTGAATCAAATTCACTTGTAGAAAGTGATGGGTCATCATTTTCTTGGCCAGGTGAGAATAAAGCACCTCCATTTCCTGCAATTGTAGAATGGTCAACAAAAGCACCCGTAAAATCTGGGTTACGGCCAACAGATTGGTCTGTGGCACCAGTATAGGTGTAAGTTACTACAACAACACCAGAGTCATTTTTCACTACAACATCGTCACCGCCATTATTTAATCCTAATTGACCTTCTGAGGCAACTTGTACCATACCAGAAATTCCGGTTGGTGTCCCACCACCAAATACGGTGATAAAACTATTTGCAGGGATAACTGTACTAGCAGGGAATGTATGTCTTAGCCCAAACCCATCTTCAATAGTGAAGCCAGAAATGTCTAAACTACTTGAGCCAATGTTGTACAGTTCTACAAACTCATCATCAGAGCCATCTCTTGTTCCATCTCCATTGGCGTCACCAGTAATATCTCCTGCAGGATCAGCTAAAATTTCATTAATTACTAAGTCCATAGTAACAGGGTCACATTGTGCTGCTGGTACGGCTCCCGACATGGTTGTACCGTCACAATCTCCTCCATTTATAGTAATATCCCATAAATCACCTTCGCTTAATCCTGTAATGGTAATTGTGCCATCTGGGGTGCCAGACGGATCGTCACCACCAACAATACCTGCAGATGTAGTAGTAACTGATGTTATGGTATTGTCAACTCCTGTGTAAGGAATATTTATAGTCACATCATCATTATTATCGCCAGCAGTGTTTGTAGTACATACGTAGATTTCACTTTGTAATGAAACATCACATACCGCACAATCAGAAGTAGGTCTAGAACCTAAAGTAGGACATGTGCCAAATGCACCAATGCTTACGTTAGATAGATCCCAGGAAGAGAAAGATCCATCAGAATCTAAATATTGGATTCCAATAAAAGCGTCTGTACCTGATGCTCCCGAAATATCAATAGAATAATTACCACTATCAGCAATAGTTTGAACTGATGTCCAAGTGGCACCATCTGGGCAAAGACTAGAATAATCATTTGTATATTGAATATTTAATTCAGTTCCGTCAAATCCTTCAGTAGCTTCAAAAATTAAAGAAAGATCTGATACACTTGTCATATCAAGTGGTCCAAAAATTAGCCACGTGTTAGACTCTTCCATGCATCCACCTCCACAGAAACCATTCATACTGTATGTACCTGAAGTTTCAGTCCACTCATCGGTGTCAGAATTTGTTGCTACAGAAACTGATTCAAAAAATTCAGTTCCACCACTCAAATCAAAACATGTATTTGGTGCAGGATCACATTCAGCAGCAGGAACCATTCCAGATAACGATACCCCATCACAATCACCACCTTCTAAGGTTACGTCCCAAGCATCACCTTCAGATAAACCAGAAATTGTAATTGTACCATTAGGAGTCCCAGATGGGTCATCCCCAGCAACTGTACCTCCAGAAGTTGTAGTCACATTCATTATACCGGCATTAGAATTTGTATAAGGTATATTAATTACTACACCATCGTTATTATCACCAAGTGTATTGGTATTACAAGAGTAAGTCGCAGGCTGCAAGGAGACATCACAAGCAGAGTCGTTCATAATTTCATTCCAAGATGTTGCCACACGAATGCCATCTACAAGAACATCTGGGATATTCGAGGATTGTCTCAAAGAAATTGCATTAATGGCTGTACCTGATGTACCTGTGTTTGTTGCCTCGGGTGTCATTGGCTCAGTTGGCGTAACAGCTGTAAGCACGTGTAAATTAGTAACACCAGTAGCTATTTCATAAGAAAAGACTAATAAGTAAGTAGTATTTAAGCTATATGCAGTTGTGCCATAGGTTAAAGTACTACTACTGGTTCCAATACCAAATAAAACATCTCCGTTTCCATCATCTTGAGCACCAACCCTGGCTCTAAATCCACTAGCATTAAAATGAATGAAATAATTGCCGGTCCCAACCGACGATAGATTCACTAATGCACTTCCATATACTGTACCTGTTGTTATATCTGTGAATGCTCTGTTTACATCTTCAGAGTTTGAACCTGTTATAGACACATGGCCTCCAACACCTGAAGAAGGATAATCAGTCATAGATAAACTTGTAGGAGCTCCTACGTATGTAACAGCAGTAGTCCCAGAATGATTACTCCATAAACCACCACTGGTAGCTGTTAAATCTCCACTTGTATTGCCATAATCAAAATCTTCAGCCAAAACTTGGGCAAAAGAAATTGAAGAAACAATCAATGCAAATAATAAAATGTAAAGTTTTTTCATAATTGATTTTTAAAAATTAGTTCATAAATATACTAACAAATAGTGAGTTTCTATAATGGTTTTACCAACATTTCCGTTTTTTACAATATGTTAACATAATAAGGGTCAGAGTGTTTTAATTTACAGTGAATTAGATTTTCAATGTTAGCGAATTGTTATCAATTTAAAAACTTTGCTATCATAACACAGATATATTTTATCTTTACAGAAGCTTAAAATTACCTTAACAGTGAAGAAAAAGGATATTAAGATATTATTGGTTGATGACGAACCAGACATTTTAGAAATAGTAGGGTATAATTTATCATCAGAAGGTTATCAAGTTATTACTGGAGAAAATGGACTTGAAGCCATTGAAAAAGCCAAAAAACATAAACCTCATTTAATTATTTTGGATGTTATGATGCCAGAGATGGATGGTATTGAAGCTTGCGAGCGCATACGCCAAGATTCTAAGCTCAATAATACTATAATTACATTTCTAACTGCCAGAGGTGAAGACTATTCTCAAGTTGCGGGTTTTGATGCTGGTGCGGATGATTACATTACAAAGCCGATAAAGCCCAAAGTGCTCATAAGTAAAGTTAAAGCGTTACTAAGAAGGTTTAAGGAAAGTGAAACCACAAGCGAATCTCTAAAAATCGGTGATTTAGTGATTAATAGAGAGGAATATAAAATTACCAAAAAAGGAGAAGAGATTATACTGCCAAGAAAAGAGTTTGAATTGTTATCTTTGTTAGCAACCAAACCTGGTAAAGTTTTTAAGCGCGAAGAGATTTTAGATAAAGTCTGGGGAAATGAAGTCGTTGTTGGCGGCAGAACCATTGATGTACACATTAGAAAACTTCGTGAAAAAATAGGAGATAAATCCTTTAAAACCGTTAAGGGTGTTGGTTACAAGTTTGTGGACTAATGCAGAAAAATAATCTTAAAAAATCGTACAAGTTTGCTTTTAAAACATCCTTGTATATTACCATTTTACTAACACTCTTCTTGAGTGTTTTTTTGCTTCCGGGAATTCATTTTGTAATCTTTTTTATAATATTTGCTTTAGTTACCTATATTTTATCTTTTGTCGTTATACAATACAGGGTGCAGCGTTTTATATATAGAAGGGTTAAAAACATCTACGACGACCTTACGCTTTTAGAATCTAAAAATCTTAGAGAGCAGCCGATTACCACAGATATGGGCACACTTACCAAAGAAATAGATAAGTATGCCAGAGACAAGAAAATTGAGATTGAAACGTTAAAAGTAAGAGAAGAGTACCGAAAGGAATTTATTGGTAATGTATCCCACGAATTAAAAACACCATTATTTACAGTACAGGGTTATATTGATACACTTTTAGATGGTGGAATAAAAGACGAGAAACTTAGAAAAAAATACTTAACTAGAGCCAGCAAAGGCGTAGAGCGTTTAACCTATATCATAAAGGATTTAGATATGATCACCAAGTTAGAGGTTGGTGATCTGAGTCTAAATAAAGAGCGTTTTGATATTGTAAAATTAGTTGAGAATGTCTTTGAGCTTTTTGAAATGAAAGCTGCCAAGAAAAGCATAACCCTTACTTTTGATATTGATTACAAAGAGCCAATAATGGTGTATGCTGATATAGAACGTATTCAACAGGTGCTGACTAATTTAGTGGTTAATTCCATAAAATACGGAAGAGAAAACGGCACAACGGAAATCAGTATAGAAAACCTCATTAAAAGTAAAGTTATAGTAAGAGTAACTGACAATGGTGAAGGTATTAAAGAAGAGCATCTTCCACGTTTGTTCGAAAGGTTCTACAGAGTGGACAAAAGTGGTTCTCGTAAGGAAGGTGGTTCTGGACTAGGTCTTTCTATTGTTAAACATATTATAGAAGCTCACGAAGAGAAAATGTATGTAGAAAGTGAGCTGAGCGTAGGAAGTGAGTTTTCCTTTACGTTAGAAAAGGCTGAATAACTTTTTGTAGTTAACCTCGTAGTTTAAGAACTTTAATCCTGAGTAATTTTCAACTTCAGACAATAATTTTATTTTAAAATCTTTCTGTTTGCAGCATGGAGCTATACCTTCAACATTAAATTTTTGGGCTAAATACTCTTGTTCGAATTGGCCGGGAGTAGGGATGAAAAAAGCTTGTTTCTCTAGCTTGGCATAATCCATAATCGAGGTGTAACCAGATCGGCTTAAAACCAATTCACTTTCATTTAAGGCTTTTTCTAGCTCAACACTCGTCATAAAATTATATAAGGTGAGGTTTCCTTTTGTAACTTTAGTTTGTTCAGGTTCTATGATACCTTTTACAAAACATACGTTTCCATGGTAGGCTTTTAATTCCTCCAAAAGTTTCTCTTCTAGTAAAGTACGTTGAGGTTCTGGGCCAGATAATACCACAAGTAGATTGTATTTTATGGGTAAATCCTGCTTGTTAAATCTACTTAAGGGACCAATATATTTTAATGCCGATTGGTAACCATCAGGATGTCCTAGGTCACCACTTAGGTTTTTTGTTCCTATATGATCAGGTACCCAGCATTCATCAAATTTTGAAATTATTTTCTGATGCAACTTACTACTTAACCAAGTTGTACTACCGCTTAGCACTTGCAATTGATGTGTTACAAAAACAGATGGAATCTTCTTACTCCGTACTCCAAAACGATTATCTGAAATGATACCCGAAATGTCTTCAGATGCAATTAAACTTTCAACAACCTTTTTTTCCCTTTTAATGGTTTTTAAAAGATGTGGCGAATCTTTCAGTAATTTTAGTTTAAAGCTATTGGCTTTTTTTGCATAAGTGATGTTGTAAGACGGCAATTCAATAGCTTGAAGTTTGGGGAATTCTTTTTTCAACAATTCTAAAGCCTGTCCATCACTGGCAATAACAGGTTCAAAATTGTTGGCAATCAAGGCGTTTACAAGAGGAATGCATCTTGTGGCATGTCCTAATCCCCAATTTAAAGGCGCAATTAAAATTCGTTTCATCAAATACAAAGATAAACCTAAAATGTTTCCTTAATTTTACCGAATTATTACGAAATCGAAAACGAAAGAATAACGTGGGAAGTAAAAATAAGCTCAAACGATTTAAAGAAAATGAAACCTTTGCAAATGTGTTTCAACCAAGACGAGAAGAGTTAACTGAAGGAAACTATTCATTAAAAGGCAATTGGAGGAAAAAATTTTTTAAGAATGACAATCCTGTGGTTTTAGAATTGGGTTGTGGCAAAGGTGAATACACCGTTGGTTTAGCGAAACGTTATCCAAATAAGAATTTTATAGGTGTCGACATTAAAGGAGCACGGTTTTGGCGAGGGGCTAAAACGGCTTTAGAGGATAACATTCCCAATGCTGCTTTTATAAGGACACAAATAGAACTCCTTGAATACGTTTTTGAAGAAAATGAAGTGGATGAAATCTGGATCACATTTCCAGACCCACAAATAAAATATAAGCGTACAAAACACCGCTTAACTAATCTTCAGTTTTTAGAGCGATATCGCAAAGTGCTTAAACCAAATGGATTGATGCACTTAAAAACCGATAGCGAATTTATGCATGGCTATACGCTTGGCTTACTTCATGGTAAGGGTTACGAGGTGCTATATGCCAACCATAATGTATATAAATTAGAAGGAAGCCCTGAAGAAGTCACCGAGATACAGACCTTTTACGAAAATCAGTATTTAGAGAAAGACAAAGCAATTACGTATATTAGATTCAAAATCAACTAAAATTTGAGCATAACAGTCGTCTTCTTCCTCGGGCTCTTTGTGGCACTTATTGGAGTAATTCCACCAGGTTTACTAAATATGACGGCTGCCAGAATTAGCCTTAAAGAAGGTCCTGGTAGAGGTATTACCTTCTCGTCGGGTGTTTGTTTGGTCGTCTTTATTCAAACTTATGTTGCTGCTATTTTTGCTAGATATTTATCAAATAGACCAGATATCGTAGAGATTTTGCAACGTGTAGCTTTTGTCATCTTTGTTCTGATTACTATTTATTTTTTGATTATAGCCAGAAACCAAAAAGAGACCAAGGTAGAAGCGGACGTAAGAAGTAAAAAAAGTCGCTTTTTTCATGGCATGTTTTTATCGGCACTTAATGTTTTCCCAATTCCTTATCAAGCCTATATGACTATCACTATGGCGTCTTTTGGTTGGATGGATTTTGAACGAACAAGCATAATCACCTATGTTACTGGTGCAGCAATGGGAACTTTTGTGATGCTGTATTTCTACATTTTCTTTTTTGATAAGATAAAAGATAAAAAATTCACCTCCCAAAAGAATATGAATTATAGCATAGGAGCAATAACAGGTCTTGTGGCATTAATTACTTTTATCAATATTTTAAAGGAATTGTGATGAAACCTGAAACCTTAGGTTTTTTTGAAAAAGTGTATGAAGTGGCCAGGCTAGTCCCTTACGGAAGAGTAACGAGTTACGGAGCCATTGCCAAATATTTGGGAGCCGCAAAAAGTGCAAGAATTGTTGGGTATGCTATGAATGGTTCTGGAGGGAAAGATTTACCAGCACATCGCGTGGTCAATAGAAAAGGTTTATTGACAGGTAAACATCATTTTGATGGTACTAACTTAATGCAACAATTGCTCGAAAATGAGGGCATTGAAGTTATAGATAATCAAATACAGAATCTTGAAGCGGTGTTTTGGGATCCTGCAAAAGAACTTAAGTAAATTGATTTCATCAATCTACCAATAAATATCTTCTAACTCACGGCTTTATTCTTCTTTCATTAATGCCTATCTTTGCATTTAGAATTAATCTTAATAAACACAGTGAAGCTTAACAAACAAGATATACTTAAAGCCCTCAAAACCATAACAGTGCCTGGTGAAGGTGAGAATATGGTAGATAGTGGTGCAGTGACCAATGTAGTAACTTTTGCAGATGAAGTTATTGTCGATATCACTATAAAGAATCCAAGTCTACAGGCAAAGAAAAAGACTGAAGTCGAAATCCTTCAAACGATTCATAAAGAGGTTTATGAAAAGGCAAAGATAAAAGTGAATTTAAAGGTGGATGCTCCAGCAGCTCCATCAAAAAACGAAATCAAAGGAAAACCAATTCCTGGAATTCAAAATATTATTGCAGTAGCTTCAGGTAAAGGTGGAGTAGGAAAGTCAACTGTAACGGCGAATTTAGCTGTGACTTTGGCCAAAATGGGATTTAAAGTTGGGATATTGGATGCCGATATTTACGGACCATCAATTCCAATTATGTTCGATGTGGCCAACGAGCGACCACTATCCGTTAATGTTGATGGCAAATCAAAAATGAAACCCATAGAAAATTATGGAGTCAAGGTATTATCTATAGGATTTTTTACTAGTCCAGACCAAGCCGTAATTTGGCGTGGGCCTATGGCTTCAAAAGCGCTAAACCAAATGATTTTTGATGCCGCTTGGGGAGAACTGGATTTTCTGTTGTTAGACCTACCTCCTGGTACAGGAGATATTCATTTAAGCATTATGCAAGCGCTACCAATCACAGGTGCTGTGGTAGTTAGTACTCCGCAAAATGTTGCCTTGGCAGATGCTAAAAAGGGAGTGGCAATGTTTCAGCAAGAAAGCATTAATGTTCCTGTTTTGGGAATCATCGAAAACATGGCGTATTTTACTCCAGCGGAATTACCAGAAAATAAGTATTACATTTTCGGAAAAGAAGGAGCTAAAAACTTAGCTGAAGATTTAGAAGTTCCGTTTTTAGGTGAAGTGCCATTGGTACAAAGTATTAGAGAAGCAGGTGATGTTGGTAGACCTGCAGCAATGCAAACAGCAACTCCGACAGAAGAAGCTTTTGAAGCGTTGACACGAAATGTCGTTCAGCAAGTTGTGGATAGAAATGAAAATTTACCAGCTACAGAAGCAATAAAAATTACAACAATGGCAGGTTGCTCTGCCGTAAATAAAAAGTAAATGAGCTCAGAAGAACTTAAATTAAACGTAGAAAAAGCATTAGACGAAATCCGTCCGTTTTTGCAGAGTGATGGTGGTGATATTAATCTATTGTCCATAGATGACAATAAGCTGGTTAAAGTGCAGCTAGTTGGCGCCTGCACGTCTTGTAACGTTAATCAGATGACGTTAAAATCGGGTGTAGAAATGACCATTAAGAAATACGCTCCTCAAATAGAAAAGGTTATTAATGTAGAATAATAAATGTGACATTTATCACATTTTACTTCAAATTACATTGATAGTTTTGTATCCAATTTTCAATTCATGATTAAAACAGATATACTTATCATTGGTGCTGGACCAACAGGATTGTTCACGGTTTTTGAAGCTGGTCTCCTAAAATTAAAGTGCCATTTAATTGATGCTTTGCCGCAACCTGGTGGACAATGTTCAGAGATTTATCCAAAAAAGCCTATTTACGATATTCCTGCTTACCCTGAAATTTTAGCAGGTGACTTAACCGATAAGTTATTAGAGCAATGCAAGCAGTTTGAGCCTGGTTTTACCTTGGGCGAACGTGCAGACACCATTGAAAAACAAGAAGACGGCTCTTTTATAGTAACTACAAATAAGGGTACAAAGCACCAAGCACCAGTTGTTGCCATAGCTGGTGGATTAGGAAGCTTTGAACCTCGAAAACCTTTAATCCATAACATTAAGGATTTTGAAGATAAAGGTGTAGAGTACATTATTAAAGACCCAGAAATGTATCGCGATAAAAAAGTGGTGATTGCAGGTGGTGGTGATTCTGCATTAGACTGGAGTATCTTTTTAAGTGATGTCGCTAGTGAAGTCACTTTAGTTCATAGAAGAAATGAATTCCGTGGGCATTTAGATTCTGTAGAAAAGGTGCAAGAACTAAAAAATAAAGGAAAGATAAACCTAATTACACCTGCGGAGGTATTTGGTATTGTGGGTGATGAAAAAGTTAACGCTGTCGTTGTAAAACAAGCGCAACATATTGAGAGAGAATTTGAGTTGGAGTGTGATCATTTTGTGCCCTTATTCGGCCTATCTCCAAAACTTGGTCCAATTGCAAATTGGGGACTTGAAATAGAGAAAAATGCCATTAAAGTGAACAATGCAATGGACTATCAAACCAATATTCCAGGCATTTTTGCCATTGGTGATGTAAACACCTATCCAGGAAAACTAAAGTTGATCCTATGTGGTTTTCATGAAGCCACCTTAATGTGTCAAGCAGCCTATAAAATTATAAATCCTGGTAAGCGCTATGTCATGAAATACACTACGGTTTCAGGTGTTGACGGCTTTGATGGTACAAGGAAGGAAGCACCAAAAGCCGTTGTAAAAAAGATAAATTAAAAGCAAGACCTAGACCTTGCAGGTCTTTATATTGAACATTTTTTTGCAGAAAATATAGCATGGAACAAGACATTAACATAAAAATTACCGATCGCGATGGCGTTACCCACGACATCATGGCACCAACCGATATGGCGATGAACTTAATGGAAGTAGTTCGTTCTTTTGAGCTCGCTCCAGAAGGTACCATTGGTGTTTGTGGTGGTATGGCGATGTGTGCTTCTTGTCAATGTTATGTAAATTCAGATCATGAATTACCAGAAATGCAAGATGATGAAGAAGCGATGCTTTCTGAAGCCTTTTACGTAAAAGATAATAGTCGTTTAGGTTGCCAAATACAAATGACTCCTGATATGGAAGGCTTGGAAGTAGAACTGGCACCAGAATCATAAATTGAAACGTCATTGCGATCCCGAAACTTCGGGAGAAGCAATCTGTTTATTTTTTTAGTTCTGTTTTAAGAGATTACTCAGTCTTATAATCAATCAAAGGTGTAGGGCCTTCCAGCAAAAAACGGTCAATCTTTAAAGTACCATCTTCCGTCGTCACTATCTGCCATTTAATCAGGGAAATTTTACCATCTTCAATTTCAAGACCAGTAATACTTCGCGGATGTACACAACTCCCATCATTAAAATAGGCAATATCGCCAGGTTCTGGAAAACGTGGTCTATGCGTGTGGCCAGTTATTGTGATGAGATTTTTATTTTCTATAATCCATCTTTTGGTTCTTCGCTCTACTTTTATCAGCTCCTTATAGTTTTTTGCCGGACTGGTTGGGTCCGCAATACCCATAACATTTAAAGGTTTCCAAAGAATACGAACCATAAAGCGACTCCATTTCCAAAAGAGATAATTCCACCAATCTGCTTGGTGTCCATGGCATAAGAAAATTTCCTGCCCAGTTTCGGAGTGTTCTAAAATAATGCCTTCATGATATTTAATATCACAGAAAAGATCTTCGTCTTTACCTGTTTTAGGATCAAAATAGGTGTTGATGTGCTTGCTAACATAATCCTCGTTTCTGTACACCATATCGTGGTTGCCCCAAATCATATGTAGTCGTCCTTCGTCGTGGAATAGCTTCATCAACATATACACGTTTTTATGGGCACTCAAAATGGATTCAAAAGAAAGATTTTCCCATAACTCGTCACCATCACCCAATTCACAATAATTAAACCCTTCGGCATAATAAGTTTTCAATGCATGAAAGTAAATATTACGGTTATTGGCAAAATCATCCGCAAAGCTATTATCACCACGATGGCAATCGCTAAAGAGTATAAACTTGGAACTGTCATTGAACAAAACGCGTTTGGCGTTTTTATAGGCTTTATTAAATCGTGTTCGTGATGACATTTAATTGGTTTGAAACTAAAGTAAGAAAAGTTATTATAATTTCTCTAATGCCACGGGTAAAAGCCGTTCAACAAATTGAGTATATGCCAATTCTGAAGGATGTAAGCCATCTGATGCCACTAAATCTGAATTGTTAAGGCCTTCTCTGGTAATATCTGTAATGCTTATAAAAGTGATGTTGTTATTATTACAGTAATCTTCGGCAAAAGCATTATACATATCAATCTCTTCTGAAGTAGTTTCAGGATTTCCGGAATTTTGTCCAAAAGGAGTAAAGGCGTAATCAGGAATTGAAACCACAATAACCCTAGATTTATCGTTATTGGCAAATCCCAAAGCCTTGTTGACCAACTCAGGAAATTCTTCTTCGTATAATGAAAATGGTTTGCTTTGATACTGATTATTAACTCCAATAAGCAAGGTTGCCAAATCATATTCTGAAGCTAAATCCGCTGTTTCAATTGCCGATTTTAAATTGGTAGTTGTCCAGCCTGTTTGTGCAACCACATCCAGATCTATGGTTGCTTCTTCGATTAGATTTTCAATTAAACTGTCTTTTAATTGTTCAGGAAACCGACAAGAATCGCAAACACTTTCTCCAATGGTGTAACTGTCTCCTAAAGATAAAATTTTATATGTTGCAGTTTGCTGGGAATTTTCATCATCATTTGATTGGCAAGCCACACTCATGGTGGCAAGTAGTAATACTAAAAATATCTTTTTCATAGATTTAAAGATACAACTTTAAAAAAAATGCTTCTCAGTTGTGAGAAGCATTTTCGATATCTGTATTTAAGTCTAAAACCTATTTAAAAGCATTGAGTCCTGTAATATCCAATCCTGTAATCAATAAATGAATATCGTGGGTACCTTCATAAGTGATCACACTTTCAAGATTCATAGAATGACGCATAATGCTGTATTCGCCAGTAATTCCCATACCTCCTAACATCTGTCTGGCCTCTCGTGCAATATTGATGGCCATATCTACATTGTTGCGCTTTGCCATTGAGATTTGTGCTGAGGTTGCCGTGCCATTTTCACGCATTACACCAAGTCTCCAAGCCAATAACTGGGCTTTGGTGATTTCGGTAATCATCTCAGCCAATTTTTTTTGTTGTAGTTGAAATTGCCCAATAGGTTTGCCAAACTGAATACGTTCTTTACTATATCTTAGAGCTGTATCATAACAATCCATGGCTGCTCCAATCGCTCCCCAAGCAATACCGTAACGTGCAGAATCCAAGCATCCAAGAGGTGCTCCCAATCCAGATTTGTTTGGTAATAAGTTTTCTTTAGGAACTTTTACGTTGTCAAAAATCAATTCTCCAGTAGCAGAAGCTCTCAATGACCATTTGTTATGTGTCTCTGGAGTTGAAAAACCTTCCATGCCACGTTCTACGATCAATCCGTGAATTCGTCCATTTTCATCTTTTGCCCAAACGACTGCAATTTGGCAAAATGGAGCATTAGAAATCCACATTTTAGCACCATTCAATAAGTAATGGTCTCCCATATCCTTAAAGTTTGTGGTCATGCCACCAGGATTGCTTCCATGATCGGGTTCAGTTAATCCAAATGAGCCCATCCATTCACCAGAAGCTAGTTTTGGTAGATATTTTTGGCGCTGTTCTTCATTACCATATTTCCAAATAGGATACATTACTAAAGAGGATTGTACAGATGCCGTACTACGTACACCAGAGTCTCCACGCTCAATCTCTTGCATTATTAAACCATAAGAAATTTGGTCTAATCCTGCGCCTCCATATTCTTCTGGAATGTAAGGTCCAAAAGCACCAATTTCCGCTAATCCGCCAATTATTGATTTAGGAAATTCTGCCTTTTGAGCAGCTTCTTCTATTATAGGAGAAACTTCACGTTTCACCCATTCCCTCGCAGCATCTCGCACTAATTTATGCTCGTCTGAAAGTAATTCGTCTAAGTTATAATAATCTGGAGCTTCAAATAAATCTGGCTTCATTATGTAATTTTTTAAAATCTATTGAAGGTCAAATGTAACGAAATCGTTTTCATTGCCCAATAAGAGAACTACATTTTCAGGTAAAAATCTTTGGTAAGGTTGATATAGTCTTCTGTGTATTGATGGCGCTCAGTTTCTATGATTAGTTCTGATATTTTTGTTGCAGTTTCTGAATAGCTAAACTCAATCAAACTTCGTTTTATTTCTGAGTTTGGATTGCCTTTTACCCTTAAAATACGATTGGGAAAAAGACCTATAAGGCTAGCTTCTTCAATAAATGTGTTCTCCATTTTATGAGGAATAACAATTGAAAATATACCGTTTTCCGATAAAAAATTTATTATAGCAAAGATGATATGTTCCATAGGCATAGCGTCACTAAATCGAGCTAAGTTCCTTGCTTTGTCTTCGGTTTTGTAATCTTCTGAGTAGAATGGTGGATTACAGATGATAAGGTCAAATTTTTCATCCACGGCTTCAATATATTCTAATAATGAAGCGTGGAAACAAAACAGACGGTCGTTCCATGGTGAGTTTTCAAAATTCTCTGCGCATTGCTCAAATGCGTCATCATCAATTTCAATCGCTTCAATTTGCTCAGCATTACTTCGCTGCGCTATCATAAGACTTAATATTCCTGTGCCAGCACCAATGTCCAATACGTTAAATGGATTATGGTCAACAGATGTCCAAGCTCCAAGTAATACTCCATCGGTGCCAATTTTCATGGCACATTGGTCTTGATTGACTGTAAATTGTTTGAACTGAAATGGCTTATTCATAGGAGTGAAAGTCCTTCCCTCAGGGAAGGATTTAGGATGGGCTTATATACAATTCAATCAACCCCTGAGGTGTATCAACTTCAATGGTTTTATTTTTCCTGTCAACTGTAACTATAAATTCATCATTCATCGGAATTAGAATTTCAACACCATCTCTATCTATTTCAAAAAGCGCTTGAGCCGTAGAATCGTTAATGGCTTTAATAATACCCACTTCACCAAAGTTTTTATCTTTAATAGTAAAACCAATGACTTCATGAAAGTAAAATTTATCTCCTTCCAATTTTGGGAGTAAATCAAGAGGTAGGTAAAGCTCGGACTTAAGCAAGGCATCGGCATCAGCTTCAGTGTCTACTTCCTCAAATTTAAGTCGAAGCAAATCCGACTTGTGTAATTGGGAAGATTCGATAAAAAAAGGCACTAGGTTTCCTCTTAAGTCAATAAAAATGGCATCTAAATTATCGTAAAGGTCAGGTTCATCCGTATCTAGTTTAGCCAATAGCTCCCCTTTAAAGCTGTACTTCTTTACAATCTTACCTAAATAAAAACAATCTTCTTTTTTCAAGACCAAGTATTGATTTGTCACCCTGAATTTATTTCAGGGTCTTTTTTTTATTAAAATTTTAGATTATGCATAAGAAAGTTCTTTGCACAAAAAACCCAGACCATAATGATCTGGGTTTAAAAGTATAAAAAATAAATTCTTTATTCTTCTTCGTTAGAAGCCGTTGCTTCTTCTGTTGCAGCTTCAGTTTCTTCAGCTACTTCTTCTTCAACAACTGGTTCAGCTGCTGCAATACGTGCTTCGTTTACAGCTTTTTCTGCCTCAAGTGCTTTAGCTCTTGCATCAGCTTCTGCTTTAGACAATCCTTCAGCTTTAGCTTCAATTTTAGCAGTTTTTTCTTCCAACCAAGCGTTGAATTTTTCTTCAGCTTGCTCTTCAGTAAGTGCTCCTTTTCTAACACCAACAGCTAAATGCTTTTTAAGCATCGCACCTTTGTAAGACAAAATTGCTTTTGCAGTGTCAGTTGGTTGTGCACCATTCTGTAACCATTTTACAGCTCCGTCAACATCTAATTCTATAGTTGCAGGATTTGTGTTTGGGTTGTAAGCACCTAATTTTTCTAGGTATTTACCATCTCTTTTAGCGCGAGAATCCGCAGCTACGATCCAGTAATAAGGTTTTCCTTTCTTACCGTGTCTTTGTAATCTAATTTTTACAGGCATAATAATTAATTAGTGAGGTTCTCGACCTCTGTTATTAATGAGGGCGCAAAGATAGTGTATTTTTTTAATTTACAAGGCTTTTAACCACTTTAACTGAAAGATTATTACTTTGACCTAAAGACCAATCCAAGATGAGCTCAGAATAAAAAAATATTATACTTTTGAAACTCTTGTTTCGTTATATTTGAAACAAAGATAAATTAGTATTTAAACAATGAAAAAACTAATCCTCTTATCTCTTATTTTCTTAACGGTATTAAGCTGTGGTGACGAAGTACAATTTAATACACCTGCTTTTCAAGGTGATCGTGCAAATGAGCTTTGGAGAGCTAAGGCATTCTCAGCTAGTATTGATGCCAATGGTTTCTTAACGATTACAGGCACTAATAATATTGAAACGGTAAATCTCAGAACGCCTTCTGTTTCAGAAGGAACCTATGTCGTTGGAAATGTTAATGCTATAGAGGCTGAATATATTGATGGTTTTGGCACAATATTTTCTACTAATAATAGACCAGACCCTAGCGTTTCTATATATCCGGAATTAGGTGAAATTGTAATAGAAGAAATAGATATCGCAAACGCAACATTTACTGGGACATTTAGATTTTTGGCTTTTGATGCTTCAGGTTTAAACTCTGTAGGTTACACCAATGGAATTTTTTATAAAGTTCCTTTAATATCTGGCACAATACCCACAAACCCTATGACGTGTACAGACACTGAAATGGCAGCTGATACGGCTTTATTGGTTTACCAGGCGACATTCGATTCTAGTTTAGAGTTTGTGAGTAGCGCAGAATTTGAAGCGGCTTGTAATGCCTATAGTGAGGCTTTAACAACTCAACGCAACTTTTGCGGAGATGCAGATGGGTCTATACAAGCAATGATCGATGCTTTAGGAAGTTGTCAAATTAGTTGTTCGCAGGCAACAGATAATAGGATAGAAGCCGAAAACCAATACAATACAGCAACAATTGGTAATTTTGATGAGAATTGTGCTCAATATATATTTTACCTTCAGGAGCAGATTCAATTTTGTGGGGATACAGATGGATCTATTCAGGCGGAAATCGACAATCTAGACTGTGCTGATGATGACTCAGATGGAGTGCCAAATGCTTTCGAAGACTTTAATGGTGATGGTGATTTAGAAAATGATGATATCGATGGTGACGGTACACCAAACTACTTGGATAATGACGATGATGGAGATGGAGTTTTAACCATAGACGAAGCAGTAGATGCTGATGGTAATCCAATAGATACTGATGGTGATGGAGATGTGAATTATTTAGACAATGACGATGATGGAGATGGCATATTTACCAATTTTGAAACAGGCGATACCGATGGTAATGGTGTTGAGGATTATTTAGACGATGATGATGATGGAGATACCATATTAACGATTAATGAGAACGCTGACCCTAATTCTGACGGCAATCCTGTGGATGCTTTAGATTCTGATGCGGACGGCACACCAGATTATTTACAAGCTTAGGTAGCCAAAAAAAAACTAATAACAGGAAGCATTACTCGAGAGAGTGATGCTTTTTTTGTTAAATAAAGCTAAGTCTTTGTTAAAGATGTTAAATTGTTGGATTTTTCCTACTTTTTTGTTTATACTACATAGTGTTGAGATGTTAACAATACGCATCCTATAAAGAAGATATTGAAACTTAAAAACAACAAACCAATTATGACATTTTCAGAAGAAATTTCAAATAAATTAAATGAATTATTAGTAAAGAATTATGATGCCGAGAAAGGCTATCTCAACGCCATCGATAATGTTGATAGCGATAGGCTTAAAATGTTCTTTAAAAGAAGAGCATCTGAGCGAAGTGAGTTTGCCAAAGAATTGAGAACAGAAATCTTAAGATATGGTGAAGACCCTAAAGATTCAGGTAGTTTTAAAGGTACAGTTCATAGAAACTGGATGAGCCTAAAATCACTCTTCAGTTCTAACAACGAAGAAGCTATACTAGAAGAAGCCATAAAAGGCGAAAAGGAAAGTTTGAAGTCGTATAACGACTTGTTAGAAGAACGTAACCTACCGCCTTCGATAGATAGTTTATTGATTAAGCATAAAAATGCTATTCAAGCAGCTATCAATACAGAGAAGGTTCATGAAGAAATTGTATCCTAATAAAAGATCAACCATAACAAAAGGGTTGTTATAATCAACAGCTCTTTTTTTTATTATAAGATGTTAAACGATACGCATCTAAAAAAATTAAGTATCGAAAATTTTAAAATGAGAAAGATTATGAAGTACGAAACAGAAATTACAGATAAATTAAACGAGTTAATTGAAAAAAATATGAATGCTAAAGATGGTTATGAGATGGCCATTGATAAAGTAGAAAATAGCGAAGTGAAGAATTTTTTCAAGAATAGAGCAGAGGAACGTGCCAGATTTGTAAAAGAATTAAGAAGTGAAGTTTGGGACAATGGAGAGATTCCAGAGAACTCAGGGAACATTACTGGCGAATTACATAGAACATGGATGTCTTTAAAGACAGCATTTTCAACAAATAATGAAGATGCCATCTTAGAAGAAACCATAAGAGGCGAAAAATCTAGTTTAGAGGAATATAATGAAATTCTAAATGAAGGAACTATGCCAATGTCTATAACTAATATTCTAAGAGAGCAGCGAAATGCTATTGAAGCAACTGTTGCTAAAGCGAAAAATTTTGAGGTCGTATTGTCCTAAAATTAAAGATTAACTGAATTAAAAACCACACCATTTGGTGTGGTTTTTTAATGTTCAAAACTCATAATAACTTCACTTTAAAAAAGTACAAATTCTATGTAATTTTATGGGCTAACTTTCTGTCACGTTCAGAGTAGTCGAAACGCTTTTTAATTCTTAGTTTACAAGTGCTTCGACTGCGCTCAGCATGACATTTAGGTTATCATTGACAAAAGAATAAAGTATAGTTTCCCTCTTCGCGCCTCTGCGCCTTAGCGAGAAGAAAACTTTGAACTTTATACTCTAAACTTTTTTGAACTCTAGAGCATGTACTTAATATTCGACACCGAAACCACAGGATTACCAAAACGCTGGGACGCGCCAATCACTGATACGGACAATTGGCCAAGAGCCATCCAGATTGCATGGCAGTTGCATGACGCGATGGGTAATTGTATTGAGCATCAGGATTATTTGATAAAACCAGAAGGTTTCAACATTCCTTATGATGCTGAAAAAATCCACGGTATTTCCACTGAATTGGCAGCAGAAAAAGGTGTGTCATTGGCTGAGGTTCTGGAAAAATTCAATACCGCTTTAGCTAAAACCAAATTTGTGGTCGGGCAAAATGTTGGATTCGATTTGAATATTATGGGTGCGGAGTTTGTCAGAGAAGATGTGGCAAATCAGTTACAAGAGCTTCCGGTTTTGGACACGTGTACAGAGCACACAGCCGAACTGTGTAAAATTCCTGGTGGTCGTTACGGGAAATTCAAATTACCAACCTTGACGGAATTGCATGAATTCCTATTCAACAAACCATTTGCTGAAGCGCACAACGCCACAGCCGATGTTGAGGCAACCACACGTTGCTTTTTGGAACTTATTCGATTGAAGCAATACACAAAAGAACAGCTCGACGTTCAACCAGATTATTTCGAAAAGTTTTCTGAAGAAAACCCAAATGAAATTCAGCTGATTGGTTTAAAGCACATCAACCTTAAAAAGGAAAGTGCTAAAATCAACGCAAGGCTTCAAAAAGAGCAATCTGAAGTTGTCCCAACCCAAACCAATAAAGAAGCTGCGAAACAATTGGCAGATGTGGATTTTGTGCATCTGCATAACCATTCGCAGTTTTCGATTTTACAATCCACCATAAGCATTAAGGATTTGGTGGATGCTGCAGCAAAGGAAAATATGCCAGCCGTGGCATTGACCGACCACGGAAATATGATGGGTGCATTTCATTTTGTTAGTGCAGTTTCCAATCATAATAAAGCAATAAAAGCACAACATGCTGAAGCTGAAGAGGCGGGAGAAGAGAAAAAAGGGCATATTATAAAACCAATAATTGGTTGTGAGTTTTTTGTATGTGAGAATCATTTAGATAAAACCCGAAAAGACAACGGTTACCAGATCGTGTTGTTGGCAAAAAGCAAAAAAGGATATCACAATCTGGCGAAACTATCTTCAGCCGCATTTACGGATGGCTTCTACTATGTGCCACGAATCGACAAAAAACTGATTGAGCAATACAAAGAAGATTTAATCTGTCTCACAGGAAACCTTTATGGTGAAGTACCAAGCAAAGTGTTGAATATTGGCGAAAACCAAGCTGAAGAAGCCTTACTGTGGTGGAAGGATACCTTTCAAGATGATTTGTATATCGAGTTGATGCGTCACAATCAAGAAGATGAAAATCGGGTGAATCCGGTTTTGATTCAGTTCGCGCAAAAGCACGATGTAAAATTGGTAGCCACCAACAACACCTATTATGTTGAGCAAGAAAATGCCAATGCACACGACATTCTATTGTGCGTAAAAGATGGCGAAAAACAAGCGACACCAATCGGTCGTGGTCGTGGTTATCGTTATGGTCTGCCGAATCAAGAGTATTATTTTAAGTCTTCGGAAGAAATGAAGGCCTTGTTTCGGGATGTTCCTGAAGCGATTGTTAACATTCAAGAGGTGGTGGATAAGATTGAGCCTTATGAATTGGCACGTGATGTATTGTTGCCTGCTTTTGATATTCCAGATGAATTCAAGTTTGAAGAAGATGAAGCCGATGGTGGTAAACGTGGTGAAAATGCCTATCTAAAACACCTCACTTATGAAGGTGCAAAAAAACGCTACGGAGAGATTACGCCAGAAATCAAAGAACGTCTCGACTTTGAGTTAAGCGTTATCGAAAATACAGGTTATCCAGGCTATTTTTTGATTGTTGAAGATTTTATTCGCGAAGCTCGAAAAATGGACGTTTCCGTTGGGCCAGGTCGTGGTTCTGCAGCAGGTTCGGTGGTTGCATATTGCCTGTGGATTACCAATATAGACCCAATAAAGTACGATTTACTTTTTGAGCGTTTCCTGAATCCAGATCGTGTGAGCATGCCAGATATTGATATCGATTTTGATGATGAAGGTCGTGGTAGAGTGATGCAATATGTGATCGATAAATATGGCGCCAATCAGGTGGCACAGATTATCACCTATGGTACTATGGCTGCAAAGTCGTCCATTAGAGATACAGCGCGTGTACTGGATTTACCTTTGAATGAAGCCGACCATATTGCGAAACTGATTCCGAATATGTCTAAACTCGGAAAGATTTTTGGCAAAAGTGAAAAAGAATTGGCGAGCAAATTCCGTTCAGAGGATTTAGAGAAAGTCAATCAGCTGCTCAACATTTCAGATGGAGAGGATTTACAGGCTGAAACTGTTAACCAAGCTCGTATCTTAGAAGGTTCGGTAAGAAATACGGGAATTCACGCTTGTGGAGTCATCATTACACCTGGTGATATTACCAATTATGTGCCTGTTTCAGTAGCAAAAGATTCCGATTTGTACGTCACGCAGTTCGATAACTCTGTGGTTGAAAGTGCTGGCTTGCTGAAGATGGATTTCTTGGGTCTAAAAACACTGACCTTAATAAAGGATACGGTTAAAATTGTAAAGGCAAAGCACAATATAGACCTTGATCCAGATAGCTTTCCACTTGATGATGAAAAGACCTACGAACTCTTCCAGCGTGGAGAAACGGTTGGGATTTTTCAGTATGAATCGCCAGGCATGCAAAAGCACATGAAGCATCTAAAGCCTACGGTTTTTGATGATTTAATTGCCATGAACGCGCTGTATCGCCCTGGTCCGATGGAATATATTCCGAGTTTTATTAATCGTAAACACGGTAAAGAGGAAATTATTTACGATTTGCCTGAAATGGAAGAATACCTAAAGGAAACCTATGGTATTACAGTGTATCAAGAGCAAGTGATGTTGTTGTCCCAAAAATTGGCGGACTTTACCAAAGGTGAAGCCGATGTTTTGAGAAAAGCGATGGGTAAAAAGCAGAAAGCGGTACTTGATAAAATGAAACCAAAATTTATCGAGCAAGCTGCTGCTAAAGGGATGGATAAGGACAAGCTCGAAAAAATCTGGAAGGATTGGGAAGCCTTTGCAAGTTATGCCTTCAACAAATCGCATAGTACATGTTACGCTTGGATTGCCTACCAAACGGCTTATCTGAAAGCTCATTATCCAGCAGAATATATGGCTGCGGTGCTTTCTAATAATATGAACGATATTAAATCCGTAACCTTCTTTATGGAAGAGTGTAAGCGGATGCGACTACCAGTACTTGGACCAAGTGTCAACGAGAGTTTCTATAAATTTTCAGTAAATAAGGACAATGCGGTACGGTTCGGTATGGGAGCCATAAAAGGTGTAGGTCATGGAGCTGTAAAAACTATTGTGGAAAACCGTAAAAAAGACGGAAATTATAAATCTATTTTCGATTTGGCAAAGCGTATCGATTTGCGAGCTGCCAACAAAAAAGCCTTTGAAGGTTTAGCCAATGCTGGTGGTTTTGATTGTTTTGAAGATACACATAGAGCACAATATTTTGCCCATGATGGAGATGGCATTACCTTTTTAGAAAAAGCGGTAAAGTATGGTGCCAAACATCAGGAAAATGAAAACTCGGCACAAGTGAGTTTGTTTGGGGAAGCTAGTGATGTACAGATTGCAGAACCACAAGTGCCACCTTGTGAAGATTGGGGAACGATGGAAAAACTATCGCGCGAAAAGGAAGTAGTTGGTATTTATATTTCCGGTCATCCGTTGGATGATTTTAAAATTGAAATGAAAACATTTTGCAACGGTAATATTTCGGTATTCAATGATTTACAATCCGTAGTAAATCGAGAAATTACATTTGGTGGTGTGGTTACCGAAGTACAGCATCGTGTGAGTAAGCAAGGTAAGGGTTGGGCGATTTTTACGATTGAAGATTATACGGATAGTTACGACTTTAGGATTTTTGGTGAGGACTATTTAAAGTTCAGGCATTTCTTGGTACAGAATTCCTTTGTTTATGTACGCGCCTATGTAAAGGAAGGTTGGATGAACAGAGAAACGGGACAAAAAGGAGAGCCAAGGATTCAGTTTAATAACTTTCAGTTGTTGCACGATGTTATGGATGCCTATGCAAAAAAGTTGTCCATACAATTGAATATTGATGATTTGGAAAAAGACACGGTTTCAAACTTACAAGACTTACTTGGTATGCATATAGGCAATCATAATCTCAATTTTGTGGTGTATGACCAATCTGAAAAATTAAAGTTGAATATGCCAAGCCGAAAACATAAGGTAAAGATTTCACAAGAGTTATTGAATGAGCTGCATGAGTTGGATGTTCGGTATAAGTTGAATTAAGAATTTTTGGTGAATTTATTACGTCAATATGGCAATAACCAAATGAAATACTGCCATTGTAAGGTTTGGCAAAATTTTTGACTAATTTTGTGTAAACGAAGTAGAATACAATTAAAATAAATATTATGGCATTAGAAATAACAGATGCAACGTTTGAAGAAACAGTATTAAAGAGTGATAAACCGGTAATGGTAGATTTTTGGGCAGCGTGGTGCGGACCTTGCCGTATGGTTGGGCCAATCATTGACGAGATTAGTACAGAGTACGAAGGAAAAGCCGTAGTTGGTAAGGTAGATGTAGATGCAAATCAAGAATTTGCTGCTAAATACGGAGTAAGAAACATACCAACAGTATTGGTTTTTAAAGATGGTGAAGTCGTAGGACGACAAGTAGGTGTTGCACCAAAGAACGCTTATTCAGAAGCTATCGATGCACTTTTATAGTCGATATTAAAATAAGTTCTAAAAGAAATGATAAAAGGTTTGCCATTGCGGCGAACCTTTTTTAGTTTAGGCGTATAGCACGAAGCACGAAGCACGAAGCACGAAGCACGAAGCACGAAGCACGAAGCACGAAGCACGAAGCTAAAATAATGCCTTCTGGTTGGGAAGGTTAGGATGGGCTTATGGATTTACAATTAGAATTAAATAAAGCAGGCGGTTTTAAAAACCTAGAATTACTCGCCAAGCAAGTAGTAGAGGGTTTTATTGCTGGCATGCATAAAAGTCCGTTTCATGGATTTTCGGCAGAATTTGCTGAACATAAGATTTATAATCAAGGTGAAAGTACCAAACACATCGATTGGAAACTCTATGCTAAAACCGATCGTTTGTACACCAAGCGCTATGATGAGGAAACCAATTTACGTTGTCACTTAATTGTGGATAATAGTACTTCGATGCACTATCCAGAATCAGCAGGTACAACAATTGATAATCTCAATAAAATTGCATTTTCGGCATTGGCAAGTGCATCCTTAATGCATATTCTAAAAAAACAGCGTGATGCGGTTGGGTTGAGTATTTATAGTGATACTTATGATTTTTACGCACCTGAAAAAGGGAGCGAGCGGCACCATAGAATGTTGCTGAGCAAATTAGGTGAAGCTGTAGTTGCTAAGCCAGAGTCCAAAACCACCGAAACCTATACCTATTTGCACCAGATAGCAGAGAAGATTCATCGCAGGTCTTTGATATTTTTGTTTACGGACATGTTTCAGACCTCTGAAGACGATGAGAAGTTGTTTGAGGCTTTAAGACATCTAAAACACAATAAGCACGAAGTGGTTTTATTTCATATATATGATAAAGCTAAAGAATTGACTTTTCAGTTTGACAATAGACCTAAGCGTTTTATAGATGTGGAAACAGGTGATTTTATCAATTTGTATCCGGATAACATCAAGGAAAATTATGAAAAGGCTGTAAAAGATTACTTTGATAACCTAAAATTGAAATGCGGACAGTACAGAATAAAGTATGTTGAGGCGGACATTAATAAGGGCTTTAACCAGATACTCACCACATATATGATAGAGCGGCAAAAATTTGTGTAAATAAATCTCTATTTTTTTAATTTTTTGTTTGCGGAATTAAAAATGCAATGTATATTTGCCCTCGCAATTATGCAACGGTCTGGTAGTTCAGCTGGTTAGAATATCTGCCTGTCACGCAGGGGGTCGCGGGTTCGAGTCCCGTCCAGACCGCAAAAATTGCTTAAAAGCTCTGAGAAATTGGAGCTTTTTCAATATAAAGACGTTGTGTTGTGCTCAGAGTAACATCTGAGTATTAGTAGAAATCCAATTTATTGGGTATTTACCAATGAAAGGCTTTCCTTTTTTCTGAATAAGAAAATCGGGATGCTTTTTTGTTATATACAAATTTGAAATTAATGATGTTATACAATCTTTCTTTAATAACTATACTGTCTAATATTTTTTTGTATATTGGATGTATTCTTGTGTGACTCAACTTTAAAGAAACCTCTTAACTGCCCACCCTAAAGGCGGAATATTTGTATTGTGTCATATGAAAAACGATAAAGCCTCAGGCAAAAACCCTAACCCTTCTAATACTGTTTTTAATCAAAATAGTATTTACTCAAAAATATTTCATAACAACCCAACGCCTCATACCCTCGCAAAAAAGAGTGATAGAACCTTAGTTGACGTTAACGAAGCATGGGAAAAATTTACAGGCTATAAAAAAGAAGAGGTTTTAGGACATGCTGTCGAGGATTTAGAGCTTATTTGTTTAAGCGAGGCAAATTCTATTAGGGCGTTTTTAGCGGATCAGGAAATCCTCAAATCATACGAGCTAGAAGTGATTAAAAAAAATGGTGACACCACCTATGGATTGGCAACCTTTCAATTGGTCAATTTGGGAGGGGATGATTTTGTGCAGTCCTCAATTTTAGATATTAGTGCACTAAAGCATACCGAGAACCAGCTTCAGGTGTCCAAAAACTTTTCTGAGTCTGTATTAGATAGTATGCATGAAGGGCTTATAGTATTAAATGCAGACCTCACTTGTATACGCGTAAATAAGGCTTATCTTGATATGACTGGGTATAAAGAGTCTGAAATTGTGGGTACAAAACAGCCTTTTCCTCATTGGCCACCTGAGCACTATAAAACCTTCAGAAAATACGTAAGTTTAGGTCTGCAAGGTGTTTTCAATAAAAGTCAACTCACATTTAAGAAGGCAAATGGTGACCGTTTTGAGGCAGCGGTAGCAAATGCAAAAATTACCAATAGCCAAGAAAAAACCATTGGTTATGTGTCAACTTTTGTAGATATATCAGAGCGGCTAAAATTTCAGAATGAGTTAAAGGATAAATCAGAGAGAGCTTTAAATAGAAAAAATGTCATTCTCAAATTGGTAAATCTAATAGGTGAGGATTTTGATGAAGTCTTAAAAAACATAATCTCAAGTGCGGCTCAAGCATTAGAAGTAAAACGAGTTAGTATTTGGAAATTTAATGAGGATGAGACCCAAATACAGTGTCTAAGTGCTTATCATTTACAAGGAGATGAATTTAAAAATAGTGAAGAGCTCGAAACAAAGAACTATCCTAACTATTTTAAAAAACTGTACGATAAAAAAATTGTAAAAATCAATGATTGTGCAAATAGTGACTTTGATAATGATTACAAAAATAGTTACTTAGACAAGTTTGGTATCACTTCCATGCTCGATGTTTTTGTTAAAGGCCTTAAGAAACCTTTTGGTGTACTATGTTTTGAGCATTTAGATGACATAAGGGAGTGGACACCAGAAGAAGAACAATTTGCTACAACTGTTGCGGGTTTAGTGTCATTGGCCATAGAAAATGCCGAACGGACAAAAATACAGAAAGAGCTTGTAGAATTAAACAAAAAGCTCTCTGTAGCGAACACTGATCTAAATAATCTAAAGAAGGAGTTAGAGCAACAAAACGTATATTTAAGAGAGGAAATAAACCTGGTCTTTAATTATGAAGAAATGGTCTATGGCAGTACGGCCTTTAGCCAAGTACTTACAGATGTAGAAAAAGTAGCAGATACAGATGCTACTGTATTGCTTCTTGGTGAATCTGGTACGGGGAAAGAACTTATCGCTAGAGCTATTCATAATATTAGTGAAAGGAATACAAAGCCTCTGATAAAAATCAACTGTGCCGCAATACCCAAAGAATTAATTGAGAGTGAATTGTTTGGCCATAAAAAAGGATCGTTTACGGGAGCTTTAAATGATAAAGAAGGTAAATTTAAACTAGCGGATGGTGGTACATTATTCTTAGATGAAATTGGGGAATTGCCTCTAGACATGCAGCCTAAATTACTACGCGCTATTCAAGAACATGAAATAGAGCCAATAGGTAGTTCTAAAGTACAAAAAGTAGACATAAGAATAGTTGCAGCCACCAACAGAAATTTAGATGAGGAGGTTAAAAAGAAAAAATTTAGGGAAGACCTCTACTTTAGGCTTAATGTATTCCCAATAAATATACCACCGCTTAGACAAAGACCAGAAGATATACCTATTTTAATAGAACATTTTGTGGACAAGTTTTGCAAAAAATACAATAAGAAAATCAAGTACATTCCTCAAGATACAAGACATGCCTTATACAACTATGATTGGCCTGGTAATGTTAGAGAATTGGAAAACTTGGTGGAGCGCGCTGTTATATTGACTAATACAGAAACCCTGTTTGTACCAGGATTCAAGTCTTCAGAAAAACCTACTCCTATACATTCTGCAACACTTAGCTTGGACGACGTACAAAGAATGCATATAGTACAGACTTTAGAGCAGTGTAACTGGAAAATCGATGGGTCCCAAGGCGCTGCTCAAATTTTAGACATTAAACCAAGCACATTAAGAGATAGAATGAAAAAGCTTGGAATTAAAAAACCGTAGTCACGGTATTCCGCGGATTGCGTTTTCCGTAAACTAGTCCCACGGTATATCGTGGGTTCTTTATTTTTAGACATATTTGTAAGTTTTTAATAATCATTGTGTTATAATTTTATTGCAAAAGAATTCTACACTTGGCACGCCTTTGGCAATAAAAAAAGAGAGTTTAAAAATTTACATGTCGACCACATTATCATACGACTTTAAAATAGTTAGATTTTGGATAGAAAGAAATATTCTATTCTGTCAGTTTTTAAATACCAATCTCAATCACAAGTTAACGGATAAAGATATGGGATGCTTTTTAAAAGCTGTTGAAGATTTAACCAGAGGAAAGCGCATGCCATTACTGGTAGATCTAAGAAATGTGGTTTGTAATTTTACTGTAGAGGCTTTTAAATCATTGGCAATTAGTGAAAATTTTCGCCAGTATATAACTTATGAAGTCTTTATTACAAACTCAATTAAAGGAAAACTCTTAGTTCTTACCTACAAAAGAATCTATGAGCCAAAAAAGCCTTTTAAAATATTTGATGACGTAGAAAAGGCCATACAATATTGTATGGAAGAAAAAAAGAATGTATGCAAGCCCCAAAACTTGAAAACTTCAACTTAAAAGGACAAAACGCTAGAATACTAAGTACTCTAGAAGACCACCTCGTAATATCTGTAAATGATAGATTTGGTCGTGTCATTTATGTCAACGATAATTTCTGTAATCTTGTTGGCACATCTAGAAATCTTATCCTCGGAGAGGAAAATGAAATTTTAAAATCGCATTTACACACCAATAAAGTATACAAAAATTTGTGGAAAACCTTAAAAAAGGGTGACGTATGGAAAGGTGTACTGTTTCATAAAATTTCAGAATCTAGACACTATTGGTTGCAAACCACAGTATATCCAATAAAAGATAAAAAAGATTGTATTACAAAATACCTTTCTGTCTATAATGATATTACCGATTATTACCAAAATCAAAACATAGATACTACTGTTGCGCTAGGAGAAAAAGTTGAGTTTAAAAATTTAGAGAAAGTTATCCTTTCTGTTAATAAAAGAGCTAAGATAATTAGGGCACAGAGCACATCCTTAAATAAGGACTACGACGAACTGGTTGGGTCTTATATCTACGATTTTATTGATATAGCTTATCACGATGCCATAAAATCTAAAATCGCTGAGGTATTTAATGAGAAAAAATCTAGTGATTTTCAATTTGCTAGATGCCAAGACAGCTATAATAAAGAACTTTATTTATCAGAAGTACAACCTGTTTTAGATAAATACGATGAGGTGTCTTATGCTAAAATTACTACTGAGCTTAAAACAAAGAATGTAAATATTTTAAGAGAGCTAAACGATATCCAAACCAAGTATAAAAATATCCTAAAGTCACATAACTTAGGAATCGTTGTTGTAACAGATAGTAATGGTATTATAAAAGAATGGAACAAAGGCGCTGAAGTTGCATTTGGCTATAAAGAAGATGAAGTTATAGGAAGATGCTTTTCTATGCTCATTTCCAAACCGCAGATAGAGACAGGTGTAAGAGAGTTGCTTAAGATTAAAAATGACTTAGGTAATGTTAGAGAAGGCGATACTTTAGAAATGAATGCGCTTAAAAAAGATGGGCGAGCGTTTCCTGTAGAATTTGCTGTAAACGGATGGTTCTGCGGAAAGGAGCATTTCTTATCAGCATTTATGATAGACGTCACCGAACGAAAAAGCCTTGAAAATCGCCTACGACAAAAAACCAGGGATCTTGAGCTTTTTTTGTATAGATCTGCACACGATCTCAAAGCACCATTAACCTCGGCAGAAGGTTTGTTAGCATTAATAAAAGAGGAAAATATTGATAGTAGCACTGCAGAATTAGTAGATTTATTAAGCATGAGTCTTCAAAAAGGAAAATTACTTTTTGATAATCTTGCATTTGCCTCATCTATATCACAGAAAAAATTAGACGTAAGTGCCATCAACTTTAAGAAAGAA
This sequence comes from Winogradskyella ouciana, assembly GCF_965284585.1. Taxonomy (NCBI): domain Bacteria; kingdom Pseudomonadati; phylum Bacteroidota; class Flavobacteriia; order Flavobacteriales; family Flavobacteriaceae; genus Winogradskyella; species Winogradskyella ouciana. The sequence goes on along the minus strand of NZ_OZ260095.1, from coordinate 762,781 downwards.
ATTGAAAAATCTATTGAATCACTTAGTGGGCTTGATGGTTTTGATGAAATTGGTTTCAAAATAAATGTAAAGCAAACCAAACGCTTTTATTCGAGTAAAGAGCTGCTAAACTCTGTATTTCAAAATTTAATTCAGAATGCCATCAATTATAAAAAAACTTTGTCTACGAACTATAAACCCCTTATTAAAATAAATGTAGAACAACACGCAAACACTATAGATATAATCATCTCAGATAATGGGCTGGGTATACGTAAAGAGAACCAAGATAAAGTGTTTGATCTTTACTATAGAGTTAGCAACGAAGGTGTACAAGGTACTGGCTTAGGTCTTTACATAGTTAAATGTATCGTAGAAGATCTAAACGGAACCATAAGTTTAGATAGCGATGTTGCCAATGGCACAACTTTTAAAATAACAATCCCCAATTTACCTAAAAAAAAGTAGTATGATTTCTAATGTAATGCTTATAGACGATAACAAAATAGATTTGTTTATATGTAAAAAAATAATTGAGAAATATGATCCGGAGATTAAAACCAGAAATTTTACTAATGGAATTTCAGCGCTCAATTATTTAAAGCTATGTCGTTTAAGCAGCAAGTCCAAAACCTTGGTGCCTCCAGATCTGATATTGCTCGATATTAATATGCCTCAAATGAATGGCTTTGAGTTTATAGAGGAGTTAAAGAAACAAGAACTATATCTTGCTCAATTGCCTAAAATCTACATGCTCTCATCGTCACTATACCCTGAGGACATCCTAAATTCAGATAACAATCCTTATTGTTCGGGATATTTAAATAAACCGCTCACTGTTGAAGGTTTTTCTAGTATTTGCAACACGGCCTCAAATAGCAAGAGATTTAGAGGTTCTTATCTGAAATTAATCTAAAATAACCTAACCCAAATGTACTATGAAAATACACTACTATCTAATCACCACAATCTTAACGGTTTGTGTAACGTCCTTAAATGCCCAAATCAGTAATCATGGCGACTTAAAAATCGTTAGTGGTACCGACGTTAAGTTTACAGACGAGTATGTAAACAATGGCAACCATAACTCTGATGGCAATTTGCAATTAAACAACAATTTTATTAATAATGGTAGTACAGTTGCAAATTCCGGAACAACATTTTTTAAAAGCGCTAGCAACAATTTAATTCAAATTTCAGGCACTGCTGATACGGTTAATTTTTACAATTTAGAGCTAGATGTAACAGCGGCAAATACTAAAGGTGTCCGCGTAGAGGACAACAGGGTTCTTAACCTGCAAAATTCACTGTACTTAAAAAACGGAGATTTGAGGTTGATGGGCGAGTCACAACTTATACAAATGCATTCTGGTTCAAACACAAATACATTTGGTGCTGGAAAATTGCTAAAGGATCAGCAAGGTGAGAGCTCGGTTTATAAATATAATTATTGGTCTTCACCAGTAAACCGAAGCGCTGTTTTTTCAATAGCCAGTTGTTTGTTTGACGGTTCTGACGCTGAATTAAACCCTTTTAGCCCACAAGCTATTAATTTAAATAACGGTGCGCCCTACAACGGTCTTCCTTCTGTAACTGATGTGAGCGGAAATGTCACTAATGCGCTTACCATAAATAAATATTGGCTATATACCTATATGGCTGGCAATGGTTCTTATGCAGATTGGTTGCATATAGATGAAAACACAACGTTAAATCCCGGGCAAGGATACACCATGAAAGGCACAGGTACATCATCTTCGTATCAAAATTATGTGTTTTATGGTGAACCCAATAACGGTGATTATACTTTTACCATAAATTCTGGTGAGCATGCCCTTTTAGGCAATCCGTATCCTTCCGCTTTGGATGCAGATCAATTTTTAACCGACAACGCTAGCGTTGTTGACGCATTATATTTTTGGGTTGATGGAGGCTCTACGTCTCATTATTTAACAGATTATCTGGGCGGTTATGGTGTAAAGAACCTAACAGGTGGAACACCGCCTTCAGTAGCATCACCATTAATTTACGGAATAGGAACTTCTGGCTCAGTGACCTCGCCAACACAATATGTTTCTGTAGGTCAAGGATTTTTTGTACAGGCGTCTTCCAATGGTACAATTCAATTCAATAATGCACAACGGGCGTATAAAACAGAGTCTTCAACGGAAACTACTTTCTATCGATCAAATAGCAACGCTAATGACTTAAATAAATACATAAGAATAGGTTACGAAAACCCTGGAGGGTTTCATAGACAGTTATTGCTAGGGTTCTTACCCAACTCTGCAGCAAATCTCGATTATAACATGGGCTACGATGCCAAAATGTTTGATTTAAGGGATAATGATGCTTATTTCGTTATTGAAGACAATGATGATCTACAATATGTAATACAAGGTGTTGGAGAATTTGCTACGCAAATGGAGTTTCCGCTAGGGATAAAAATTTCAGAACTGGGTAATCATAAAATCACTATAGATGCTCTGGAGAATTTCAACCATTCGGTTTATCTACGAGATACCTATACCAATACGGAAATTGACTTAACAGCGTCTGACTATGAATTTAGTTTGCCAATAGGTGTTTATAACAACAGGTTCGTTATAGCCTTTGAGGCTTTAGATGTTCTACAAGTTGAGGATAATAGCCTAAAAGAGTTACAAGTTTTTTATAACGGTTTAGAGTCTATAATAGTTAAAAACAACAAGAACATTCACATAGACTGTATTGAAATTTATAACACCCTAGGTCAATTAATCATAAAAAAACAAGATAATCTAAATAACAATAGCACTATTGCCATACCATTTGCTCATCCAAACGGAATCTATATAGTGGACGTAAAAAGTGACAATACCCAAAAATCTACTAAAATCTTAAAATATTAATTATGAAAAATCTTAACCGAAAAGTAATCTTCACTAAATGCCTTATCGCTTTATTCATTAGCTTTAATAGCTTTGCCCAAGTGGGTATAGGCACGCTCACTCCAGATGAATCTTCCATGCTAGATGTGAGCTCTACCTCAAAAGGAATGTTGGCACCAAGAATGACAAGCGCCCAAAGAATTGCTATTTCAAACCCTGCTAACGGGCTACTGGTGTTCGACACAACAGAAAATTCGTTTTACTATTATAGTTCTAGCCAGTGGGTAAATCTCAAATCTAAAACGCGAGACAATTACAAATTAATAAAATCGGTTGCTGACTTAAGTGAGGAACTAACAGCAGGAGGTGGCTCAAAATACCTACTCTCAGAAAACACTTTTTATGAAATCAATGGTACAATAAATTTGGCCTATCCTATAGATATTAATAACGCTTTTATATCTGGAAGGGATACCTACGAAGATGTTTTGTTAAAAACCGGAGGTACAATGTTTGTTAGTACAAAAGGCGGTCTTATTAAAAATACAACCCTAGTTGCTGCTGGTGGTACTGTATTTAATCTCTCGGGCACAACTACTGATAATCTTATAATAAGGGATGCTGTTATTGCTAATTCTAATGCGGTAGGTACTATATCTGGCTTTCAATTGGTGTTTATGAGCATTGTGCAATTTGCTGGTAATTCAGGTGGTATTACTTATACGGATATCGATGATCTTTTAATAAGTAATACAGCGTGGCAATCTACTAATTCTGGCGTTTTTGAAACTTATTCTGGGACTTTTGCTTTTATTCAAAAACAAGGTGGCTACATGTTAATTGATGGTACTGATGTTGGTATAGATGTTAGCAGTAACCCAACAGTTAACAATGCAGTATTAACCGGTGTCAGTTTCTCTGGTACGAGTAGTCAGTACATAGATGGCTATAGTGTAGGGTCATATTCTGGATATAATTTTGATAATTCTTGGACGGTTAATTGTCCTGGTATACCAGTAGAATCTGATGAGGTAAGTAGTGGTAATATTTATTATGACGGAACTATAACCACTGGATTTGTTCAATCGACTACTGACAACAACCCATTTAACCTTAGGGGTAATGGAAATAGTAATAGTACAACATTGGTTAATGAATTACGGACCATGTCTACCCAAGACAATAGAATTACCTACACTGGTGATAAAACAAGGACATTTCAGCTTAGTGCTGCGCTGTCCATTAGAGGCAACTCGGGTGTAGGAGATTATTATGCCTTTTTTATAAGAAAAAATGGTACAACAACACTTACTGAAACAAATACCTTAATGAGAGTAAATAATACTTCAGATATATCAAGTAACGCTATTTCTGGTACTGTAGAACTTGCTCCCAATGATTATATTGAAATCTGGGGACAAAGATTAACAGGTTCTGGAACAACCTCAATTACTGTTTTTTCATTAAACTTAAGTATAAATTAGAACGAATTATAATTCATCAAAACCCTTAACAGAATAATTGTGCATAACAATTTGTTTTTTTAGTGTTAGTTATGAAGCCCCAATTGAGTTGGGGCTTTGTTCTTATAGTAATAAAATTAACAAATTTAGTATTTAATCGATAAAAAAATACATTTTATCGATGATTTAGTTGTTAATCTTTCAAATAATTATATATTCGTTCTCCCTCGTTAAAGTTATTTCAGCTTTAATTTAATCCATTTTACTTATAGACTTTCTGTTTAGAAAACATCCCTCGTTTTTCTTTAGTACAATTTTAGGCTTAAACCTAAAGAATAGTTAATTATCCATTCCCTCCCTCAATGTAACGACAGTCGTTACGCAATTTTAATATTGACTATTTAATAAACCCTAAATTGATACTTATGAGAACCCTAAAAATTACTTTAGCCTTAGTTGCAATTGCTATGTTAACCGTGTCTGGTGTGCAATCAGATCAAAATGACTATGTAGATGCTAAGACCATAAAGCAAGAAACTAAAATTAACTTGATCGCTCATGGTAAAGTAAAAAAATTAAAAATGCCTAGTCAAGGATAATATTTTAAGTTTTAAAATGATACAAGCCCATAGCAATTTGTTATGGGCTTTTTATATGTATGTAATTTTTTTATTTCTTCATTAAAAAACTCTAAATTTGATTCTATACCAACGCCATAAAATTCTTGAAATCTAAACTTTTCTTTTTTTGTTTTCTATTTTTAACATTGCCTTTGGCAGCCCAGGAAAGTTTTGCTCTACTTGATTCGATAAGAGAATACAATAAATCATTTAATGATAATTCTTTATCAGCAAAAGAAAGACTTAATTTTGCAAAAAAGGCCAGTGAACTTTCAAAGCGATCTAATATTGATTCACTTATTTTACGCTCTAACAGAAACTTGAGCTATGCGCTTTTAATTAATGGTGATTACGTAAAATTTAAAGATCAGACCACAAATAATCTAAAATTAGCTAGAAAAATAATTGATTCCTCAGCCATTGCATTTTCGGCTCAAAATTTAGGCTGGTATTATTATCAAATAGGAGGTGATAACACTACCGCTTATGCTTATTTAGTTGAAGCACTAAGATATTTTGACAATTTAGGTAATTTACAGAAAAAAGCTGAAGTTTTATATGCAATTGCAGCAATTCAAAATCAAGAAAAGGATTATCTAGGGAGTGAACAGAATGCTGTTGAAGCATTAAAAATTTTCAATAAATTAAACAACATAGATAAGGCTTTAGACAGGTATCTGGTTCTTAGTCTTCTGGGTAGTTTATCTTATAAGTTAGAGAATTACGATAAGTCAATTGATTATCATAACCAAGCCATTGAACTTACAAGAAAAATAGATGGAGGTAATGACTTGTTGTTGGATTCACAAAACGATTTGGCACTACCATATCGTGCAAAAGGAGATTATGATAAGGCTTTAGAAATTTATGAGGATTTAGCAAATAATGAAAATCTAAAAAAAAACGATCTAGTATTTCACGCTTTGATTTTGGATAACTATGCTTTTACAAAATTTTTATCAGGAAATTATAATTATTCTACATTAGAAAAAGATTTTAAAAGCGCTCTAAAAATCGCAGACAGTTTAGGAGATCCTTATACAAAATTAGCAGTATCTATAGATTTGGCGAAATTTTATAAAGCCAATAACCGTTTGGATTCTTCACTTATCTATTCTAAACAGAGTTACAAGATTTCAAAAGACATATCCATTAACGATCTTTATTTAGAGTCTATGTTGCTTTTGGCAACTTTAACCAAGGGAGAAGAAAGTAAGAATTATTTAGAAGAACATATTAAGCTTACGGACAGCTTGTTAAAGGAAGAAAGAAATGTTAGAAATAAATACGCCAGAATTGAATTTGAAACCGACCAACTAGAAGCCGAAAACGAGCAAATATCTAAAGAAAACCTGTACCTAGTCTTTTTGTCAATTGGACTTTTGTTAACAGCGGTACTCGTTTTCATTGTGATATCCCAACGCGCTAAAAACAGAAAATTAAAACTCATACAGGTTCAACAAAAGGCAAATGAAGATATTTATAACCTTATGCTTGGGCAACAGGATAAGGTAGACGAAGCCAGAACTCAAGAGAAAAAAAGAATTTCAGAAGAATTACATGATGGTGTGCTTGGACGTCTGTTCGGTACGCGACTTAGTTTAGACAGCATTAATTTTAAAGATGGTAAAGAAGCGATGATGACCAGAGCCAATTACATTGGTCAGCTTAAAAGTATAGAAGAAGATATCCGAAAAATATCTCATGAGTTAAATACGGATTTTGTTTCCGGTACTGGGTTTATGGATATTGTTTCAGAGCTTATTGAGAATCAGACTCAAGCTTATGGCTTAACATACGATTTTGATTATACGGACGATATTAGCTGGGATTCTGTATCCAATAAAACCAAAATTAATATCTACAGAATTATTCAAGAGTCCATGCAGAATATCTACAAACATGCTAATGCTAAAGCCATTAAAATTAGCATTTCGTTAGAAAAAAATGTAATTTGCCTAGACATCATTGACGATGGAGAGGGATTTGACACATCAAAGAACAAAAAAGGAATTGGTTTAAAAAATATGACATCTCGTGTAGAAGATATTAATGGAAAAATTACCTTTACCTCTCAATCTGGTGATGGTACAATTGTTAATGTTAAGATTCCCTACTCAAACCAATCGACATGAAACATATTAATATCCTTATGGTAGATGATCACCCTATAATTATCGAGGGCTACCAAAATGTGTTAATGGCAACAAAAGAAGACGACCAAACCTTGCTTATTGACACTGCCAATAACTGTGACACAGCACAATTAATGATCAATAGAGCATCAAAAGATACACCTTACGATGTTTGTTTTTTTGATATTAGCTTACCACCATCAGAGGATGGTAAATACGCTTCGGGCGAAGACCTTGCCCTTTTGGCAAAAAAAGTTTTACCGGAGGCCAAAATTATTATTCTGACCATGTTTAATGAATCGTTTAGGATTCATAATATCATAAAAGAAATAAACCCAGACGGTTTTCTTATAAAAAGTGATTTAACATCCATGGAGCTGGCAGATGCATTTCAGCAAATTTTAAAGTATCCACCATATTACAGTAGTACTGTAAGTAATTATGTAAAAAAGACCATTACTAGCGAAATATACGTGGATGATGTTAATAGAAAAATTCTACATTTATTATCTCAAGGGATAAAAACCAAAAGCCTTAGTGAGTATATCCCATTATCAACAAGCGCCATAGAAAAACGAAAAAAGCAACTTAAGCTATTATTTTCAGTAACAGATGGTAAGGACGAAAGTTTGTTGCAAGAAGCACGAGAAAAAGGGTATTTGTAAAAAAAAACAGCGTTTTCTACTGCTAAATAAAACTTCCAAAAGGCTTACCAATGCTGAAAACTACGGTTTTTCCGCATCAAGTCTATGGTTTTTCCACAACAAAAATTTGAACTGCTTACTTATATTTATCCCAAGTCAACAAGAATTAATTAATCCCTCTTAAGTAATTGTTGAGTTAATAGCAAGAAAACTAAACCTAGTTACACACGTTGTAACTAGGTTTTTTACTTTTTAGAACCAACTGGCATTATGCTCAGAAAGTTTTACTATAAAAAAGCCTAAGAATATTATGGCCACAATAAACTTTAAAAAAGTAGAAGCTATAAATCCTAAGAACGATCCAAACGCTGCCTTAAGTGCTTTTTCCATATCGTTTCTGTGAATCATCTCTCCAATAAGAGCTCCAACAAATGGACCGATAATGATTCCAAAGGGAATTGGCGACAGTATACCTACAATTAAGCCCAGAGTTGTACCAATCATACCAGCTCTACTACCACCAAAGCGCTTGGTTCCCAACGCCGGAATTATATAATCTAGCACATATATAAAAATGGCGACCAAGAGCGTAACTATTAAAAACGTCTGACTCATTTGTACACCTTCTGTAAAATGTAAAACCAAAAGACCAACCCAACTAGTTAGCGGACCAGGCAATACAGGTAAAAAACTACCTAATACTCCTAATATCATTAAAAGTAGTGCGACAAGCACTAAAAATATTTCCATATAATTAATTTAAATTCAATTATAAGACGCAAGAAGAAAGCCAAAGTTACAGTGAACGAATGCCAACTGAAAATCGCAAAAAAAAACGTACATTTCGGTATCAAAATGTGCCAATGAACCGAATTGCTTGTCTCTTTTTAATTATTCTCTTTACATCTTGCGATTATTTTGAAAAGCAAAAAGTGAATTCAGAAGATCTGCTTGAGGAAGAATTGCAAACCTTCAATTGGAACGATGTAGATACCTATCCTACGTTTAGTAGTTGCGATTCCATTACTGCAAAAGAAGAAAGTAAGGTTTGTTTTCAGAACACACTTTTGTCTCATGTTAATCAATACCTGGCAGATCAAAACATTGTAGTTTCAGAAGATGTCAACGATACTATTCGTTTAAAACTTGTTATAGATAGCAAAGGTCTTTTAGAAGTTGATAGTATGGTGATAAAACCAGAAACACAATTTCAAATTCCAGAAATAGATAGCTTACTACTTCAAAGCTTAACAAATATTCCTAAAATCTATCCAGCAATTAAACGTGGGCAGCAAGTTACCACAGCTTTTGAGTTGCCTGTGATAGTTAAGATTGAATAGGTTTAGTAAGCAGTTACTTTGTTTTTCTAATTACTTCGCGCCTCTGCAAGAATCACTAAAAGCGTATCGCCAATTTCTGCATCAATCTCAGTACTTCTATATACAACCAAATTAGCGTTGCCAAAAGTCCCCAAGTTGCAATCCACTCTTTGTATTTTGGCGCTCTGTTCTTATAACGCTCTATATAATCAAAGTCTAACAACAAGGCAAATGAAGCTACTATGGCAGCTAAAACATTAAACACAATAGCAAACCAAGATGTTCCCCAGATATAGGTTTTTATCCCGAAAAAACTAAGTATCCAAGAAATTAAATACACAACCATTATACTAATTGTGGCGGTTATAATAACGCTTCGTAATTTTTTTGTCACTACAATGATCCTAAGCTGATACAAAATGAGCATTACAAAGAAGGTAACAATAGTAACACCAATTGCCTGATATGGTAGCTCGGGAAAATTACGATGCGCATAAGACGAAAACCCACCCAAAAAGAAGCCCTTTGCTACAACGTAAAGTGGTACTAAAATGTAAGCCCAATGTTGTCTCACGGAAATTAAAATACTCATAACTATGGCTCCCAGCATGCCACCTAGGGTAAACCATCGCATGGGTGTACCAGCTTCATTGAGCTTCCACAAATAGCCTGTAATGGCTGCAATAACAATAATGCCGAGCATGGATTTAAAAAAAATGCCAGCAACAGACATAGTTTTTGACGAGGACCTACCATCCTCCCAAAAATAACCATTAAATATAGGGTTTGAAGTCTTAAAATTCCTTAGACTCATTCTTACAAGTTGAATTTATAGCCTATGGCAATATCTGTGGAAAAATTACCTTGGTTATCTAAAAAAGCAGCAAATAATTCTCCATAAATTAATGTGATATAGCTGTTCTCACCAACCTTAATATCAGAACCTACTCCGAAAATAAAAGGGATGTCAAATGAAGTCTCATTGACGTCAACTTCCATGTCGCTTTCATTAGTGAATGTAGCATTAGAAAGGTTCAGCGTTGCAAATTTTACTTGTCCATAGATTGAAAATGTTTCCGTATTAACAAATCTAAAGCGGTAACCTAATGAAAATTCGGTGGTGCTGTAAGGAAAATCGTCACTGTCAAACGTCTGTCTTGCTTGTAAAAAACCAGAATGTCTTGGCATATCATGGCCTTCTAAGACTTCTAATTCTGCACCAATCATTGGTGTTTTTTTATTTTCAGGATTACCAACAAAAGGATTATTGGTTATACCTCCAGAAAATCCCAGTCTAAACTGCGCTTTACTTTCGGTTGTACTCGATGTATAGTTCGGGTCTGCAGAGCTATTATAAGCATCAATATAAGCTCTTAGGCTGTAGAGTGTTAACTTAAGCTTGTCCGTGGACATCCCTGTGAGTTCACTCAACGTTGATTTATACTCCTCTTTATAGTCGTTGTTTTCATCCCTTGTGTTCTTTAATTCTGTAATTGTACCATTTTCGGTACGCACAAAATAGCGATATTCATCATCGATAACATTCCACAGGAGGTCTAATTTACCGTCAATTTCAGTTTTGAGCTCCAACGTCTCGCCATTGATGGTATAGGTTTCTTGGCTATGGTTTAGCTGAAACGCAAGACAAAGAATTAGGATTAACAGTGATTTTTTCATTTGTTGTATGACTTGGTTTTAGTAAAGCTACCAAAAATATATGAGATGTTATTATTTTTTGAACGTTCTGCCTTTCCAATGATAGGATTTAAACAAAGAGAGAATCACAATATAAACACTAAAGAAAGGGTATAAAAAGCTTGAAAACAGGAACGATAACAGAAGGTTTTCTTGTTTAAAAAAGCGAGCTGTTTTAAATAACAACAAAAAGTCTATCCCTAATTTTATAACTAATAAGGAAACCGCCATTCTTGGGCTGATAAGGTTAAAAATCAATAGAGGAACCAATGACAGACAAACTAAATTTGCCAAGAAAACAACGAGTCCTAATAGCTTAGAAAACCAATTGGGATTACGGCTAGTTTTAGAGGCCCAACGTAATCGCTGATTAATTAATTGCTGCAAGCTTGAAACAGGTTGTGTATGAACAATAGCTTTTGGGTTCTTTAAATAATTGACTTTTTTTGAATCGTGATTTTTAAGCTTCTCCAATAAAAAAATATCATCACCACTTGCAATTTTCATATTGCCTTCAAATCCTTGCAACTCTCTAAAAATAGATTTTCGATATGCAAAGTTGGCACCATTACATAGAAAGGGTTTCTGCAAACCGAAACCACCAATTGTTGCACCTTGAAGACTTAAAACATCCAAAGTTTGAAAACGGTTAAAGAAAGAGGTTTGACCATAATAGGTTACAGGTGCCACAATACTGTTGGGTTGCTTGGTTTGAATAAATTCATCAAAAGTATCTAACCAATATTCAGGCAAAACACAATCGGCATCTGAAGTAATAATCCATTCGTTGTTAGTCATTTCTATAGCTGAGGTAATCGCATCTTTTTTTGGTGAATTTGAAACGCGATTGTTCTGAATAATTTTTATGTTGTCAGTTCCAGTGAAATCTTTTGTGTCGAGAAGGTTGTATATGATATCGGCCGATCCATCATCAGACTCATCATCAACCAAAATGACTTCAAACAAATCTTTAGGATAATTTAAATTAGAAATCGAATCCAATAATTTAGGTAAATTCTCCGCTTCATCCCGAAAAGGAATTACTATCGAAAATTTAGTCTTAGGTTTTAAATCCTGAAGTTGAAACTCTTCAACTTTATCAAAACCATAGGTCAGACTTCCGATAACCATCAGATAAGCAATTATGATGACGATTATAATAGTTGCGATCATTCGTCGATTTTTGGCATCTTAAAATTCAATACAAAATAACTGCCAAACAGACTCGGGATTACAAAATTCAATAGCCACATTATGGTAATAATTGACAATATAGTGAGTTCGTTGACTTGCACATAACCGAACAGGAAAACTGCAACACTTCCTTTTATAACAACATCGAAAATTGAAATTGAAGGTACAATGGACGCTAAAAAGTACATGCTAGTGATTAATACCATAGCTTTGGTATAATCAACTTCAACTCCAAAAATGGTGAGCAAATAGTAAAATTGAAATGAAAAAATTAAATAGCGAATTAGAGCAAACAATAAATTGGTGGCATGGATTTTAAAAGCCATGTTTTTAATGTATTCTAAAATGCGCTCAATAGAATAGCCTTTAATACTAAACCGGTTGTGTTTAGTTCCAAAAGCAGCAAAAATGCTAACTAAAAGAATTATAAACACAAATCGTGTAACTCTATAGTAGTCCACTTCAATTTGATAACGATTAACAAAAATAATTAACCCAACAACACCAAAAATGGTTGTTATGGTCATTTGTGCTATGTTACCCAAAAGATTTAATAGAACAATTCGTTTTCTGAATTGCTTTACAAAGTAAGCAGCCTTCACACCGTAATCACCAATTCGATTTGGCGTAATCAAAGAAGCGGTTAATCCTCCTAAACTTTGCACTAAAGCATCTCTAAAAGAAATATACTTAATAGATTTTACCAAAGACTTCCATTTTACAATTTCAAAAAACCAGTTAAAAATGCTTAAAATGAGTAAAAAAATGATGTTTTTGGATGAAAACGTGTCATTTTCTCTTAAAAATGCAATAAAATCACTGAATTCTAGATTTTCATTTTCAGCTAGTTTAGAGTAAATAAAATAAAAAGCGCCAACTACAATGCTTAACTTAATAAGTACAAAGAAGAATTGCTTAGTTTTGTAAGGCACGTTATAAAGCATATTACAAATTAAACCAAAAACTTATAGATGCGGCAATGTTTAAAACATTACATTTTCTTTTTTATCGTCTTCTTTGCGACTTTGAATGGATATGCACAACTTAAGGATACGTCTAAGTGGAAAGCGCTTTTTGCAGTAGGTTTTAACTATCCTACAACAGATGGTTTTGTTGATGGCACTTATGCACAATCAGTGAATTTCCCAACTGTGAACCTTGGTATTCAGCATATGTTTAAACGCACTTATGGAGTAAAGTTGGACTATGGATTTAACCGGTTTAAGAATGATGATGGCTCTCCAGAGTTTAAAATCAACTACTCACGTATTAATGCGCAGTTTGTATTTGACCCTACTGAATATATCGGTTTTTTGCCAATGAGATTACGTACTATTTTTCATGCCGGACCAGGTTTTAGTTTTGCAAAACCTTTAGGGAATTTAGGAGATAACAAGCAGTCTTACCTTAATCTCTTAGGTGGTTTAGAAATCCATTATGCTATTAACGAAAAGGTCTCTATTTATGTAGATACAGCTTATATATATGGTTTAACATCCTTAGATGATTATGACCCAGCCCTAAGTGGATTGGGTGCGTTTAATGGCAGTGTTTTTAATGTAACTGTTGGTTTGGCCGTTTCATTAAGCGGTTGTCAATATTGTGATTGATTAAATGAGTAAAGAAAAAATAATATTAGGAATTGATCCAGGAACCACCATTATGGGTTTTGGACTTATAAAAGTGGTTGGAAAACAGATGCAGTTTATGCAACTCAATGAATTGCAGCTCAAAAAATACGACGACCATTACCTGAAACTCAAACTCATTTTTGAACGCACTGTAGAACTCATTGACACCTATCATCCAGATGAAATAGCCATTGAAGCTCCCTTCTTCGGTAAGAATGTACAAAGTATGTTGAAATTGGGAAGAGCACAAGGTGTGGCTATGGCAGCAGGTTTATCTAGAGAGGTTCCTATCACCGAATATTCACCAAAGAAAATTAAGATGGCGATTACGGGTAATGGTAATGCCAGCAAAGAGCAAGTCGCCAAAATGCTACAAAGTACATTAAACCTAAAATCACTTCCTAAAAACCTCGATTCAACCGATGGGTTGGCGGCAGCAGTTTGTCATTTTTACAATCAAGGTAGAGTAGAGGTTGGTGAGAGTTATACAGGTTGGGCTGCTTTTGTAAAGCAGAATGAGAAAAGAGTTAAAAAATAGTTTATTTGTTTAATCGTTGATTTGTCATTCCTGCGAAAGCAGGAATCTATTTTTAATTATGAAAAAGATAACCTGCATTATTATTCTTTTAATTTTTAGTTGTGAAGAAAGGAATCAAAACAAATTTCTTTCTTCTAATACAGATGGAAATACTATAGAAAAAATCAGTGAAAAACCTATTAATGCTTCTGCATGCGATGAGGTAAAAATGAAATGGAATGGACACCTCAAATATACTTCAGGTCCTTTCTATGAATTGAATACACTGGAACAAACCACAGATTTAAAAGCACTTTTGTCAAAATCGGAAACCATAACTAAGCTAAAAATCAATTCTCTAAATTTAACTGAGCTGCCTAAGGAGTTATTCCATTTTAAAAACTTAGAAGCTTTAGATATCTCGGACAACCCTTTTACAGATTTAGAAAAATTGATAACCGATTTAGGTGATTTTCCAAAGTTGGAATTATTGGCAATGAACCATTGTGGCATTGAGAAGCTTCCAGTTAATTTATCGCAATTGGATAATTTGATAGGTCTAGCATTAAATCAAAATGTAAATTTAAAGGAGGTAATCAATATTGGTCAACTGAAAAAACTAAGGTATTTAGACCTTAGCAAAAATAAAAGGTTGAAAGATTTGCCTAGTGAAATAGGCAAACTTAAATGTCTTGAGCAAATAGTTATGGGTGGTTCGGGTTTTACAAGATTGAGAGCAGAACTATCTTATTGTACTAACCTTAAGGAGATTACTGCTAACGCATGTAAAATTAAAGAGTTGCCAGTAAATATTGGTAATCTAAAAAAACTAAAAAAGCTCAATTTAGGTGCTAATAAAATTGAAGTGGTACCAGAATCTATAGGTAATTTAAGTAAATTAAAAACCCTAAATTTAGGTACCAATGAAATATCAGATTTACCCTATTCTATTTCTAACCTAGATAAACTTTACTCAATTAGCCTAGAGTATAATAGATTTAGAAATTTTCCGTATCAGATAATAAAACTGAAAAGCATTAGATATTTGAATTTGCACAATAATAACTTAAAAAAAATTCCTTTAGAGGTTGCTGATTTGCCAAATCTCGTAAGAGTATATGTTGATCACGAATTAATTTCAGACCAAAATATTAATGAGCTTAGAAAAAGAAATCCTGACCTAGTTGTTGAAAGGCGTGACGCTTTGAGGCTTGTCCCAAAGCAGCCAAAAAGAAAAAACTAAAATGGCTGGCATCTACATCCACATACCATTCTGCAAACAAGCTTGTCATTACTGCGACTTTCACTTTTCAACCTCATTAAAAAAGAAAGATGAACTAATCGAAGCACTAGCTAAAGAGTTAGAACTTCGTAAAGATGAATTTAAAGATGTAACGGTAGAAACCATCTACTTAGGTGGTGGAACACCAAGTCTATTGACGAATGACGAATTACAACTTCTGATGGATTCGGTTTATAAAAATTATCAGGTTTCAGAAAATCCAGAGATCACCCTAGAAGCCAATCCAGATGATCTTTCGGCTCAGCGAATAGAAGATTTAGGAGATTCACTAATCAACAGATTGAGCATCGGTATCCAATCCTTTTTCGAATCCGATTTAAAACTTATGAATCGTGCGCACAACGAAGAAGAGGCAAAAAAATGTCTGTCTGTGGCGACTCGCCACTTCGATAATATTTCCCTCGATTTAATTTACGGCATTCCAGGTGCGTCAAACGAGCAATGGAAAAGAAATATTGAAATTGCTTTGAGTTATAACGTACCACATATCTCGAGCTACGCCTTAACGGTTGAACCGAAAACGGCACTGGCATCATTTATAAAAAAAGGCATTATTGAAGATGTGGATGATGAGCAAGCCCATGAGCAATTCCACATATTAAAAGATCGATTAGAAGAAGAAGATTTTATTCATTATGAGTTGTCTAATTTTGGCAAGGAAGGTTATTTTAGTAAAAACAATTCGGCCTATTGGCAGGGAAAACCGTACATAGGTGTTGGTCCTTCAGCACATTCTTTTAATGGTACACAACGTGGATGGAACGTAAGAAACAATTCGAAATATATAAAAGCTATTCAACACAATGAATTGCCAATTGAGATAGAGACGCTCACTAAAACAGACCAATACAATGAATATATAATGACAGGTTTGCGCACCACTTGGGGAGTGTCTTTAACCAAAGTTGAACAAAATTTTGGGATGGTATATAAAGATTATCTAATTGAGCAAGCCAATGTTTTTATAAATCAACATTTATTGTATATTGATGATGAGCATTTACGTGTTACTGAAAAAGGACAATTTTTGAGTGATGGTATTGCTTCAGAATTATTTAAACTTAATTTATCTTGATAACTACAATTCAATACAATTCCAGAAAACTAAAAATAGATTTATCACAGCCCTTAGATATCTCTATACCAATAAAAGGCGGTAAATCCAATATAAATGCTTGGTATATTGGTGAACCAAAAATAGAACCAGAAGTTTTTGACGGAGACACCATTAGTGTTGCTGAAGGTGCTGCGGTAAACTTTAACACTATAACCTTTAATCCACATTCTCACGGAACCCATACAGAAACCGTTGGGCATATTACAAAAGAAAAATATTCAGTTAATAAGTACTTAAAACAGTTTTTCTTTTTGGCAGAAGTGGTTACTGTGGCACCAGAAAAGCTAGATGATGATTATGTGATTTCGGCAAAGCAACTGCAATTTGCTTTAGGTAATAAAAAAAGAGAGGCCTTAGTGGTGCGCACTATGCCAAATACCAGAGACAAAAAATCAAGACAGTATTCCAATACTAATTGGACGTACTTTCAAGAAGATGCTATAAAACTGTTGGTAAAAAAAGGCATTAAGCACCTATTGATTGATTTGCCAAGTGTAGATAGGGAAGAAGATGGTGGTGAACTAAAAGGGCATAACACATTTTGGAACACCAAAGGCAAAATTAGAAAAGACGCCACAATTACTGAGTTGATCTATGTGGCCAATAAAATTGAAGACGGTATGTATATGCTCAATCTTCAAATTGCACCTTTTGAGAATGATGCCACACCAAGTAAACCGATTTTGTATAAGGTTATAGATTAATGCATTTGATTTGTCGTGCTGAACTTGTTTCAGTATCTAAACCCATGTGGACGTTTAGTATGTGACGGAACAGATTAAAAGTGTCCTATGAATAAAGAAATAACATAAATGGAAACATTTTTTATAATCATTATAAGCATATTGGTAACCTTGGGTTTGGTTACCATATACAAGCAATGGAAAACCAAAAAGAAGACCAACGAGCAATCCATTGTGTTACTGGACAAAATAAAACGTGTTTGTAAATTTATTACGGTCGAAGGCGACTTTGCCGAGATTTATCATTACGAAGACGTAAAGGAAAAATTCTTAAAACTAATTTCTAGTCGAAAGAAAGCGTTGGTTGTTATTAATGCAAAGGCGCATGTTGGGTTCGATTTGAGTAAAATACAAATGGATTCCAACCCAAAATCAAAGACCGTAGTACTATCACATTTTCCACAGCCAGAAGTGTTGTCTATTGAAAGTGATATTAATTATTACGATAAGCGCGATGGCATGTTCAATAGATTTGAAGCATCAGATTTAACTGATTTGCACACTAAAGCTAAAGCACATATATTGGATAAAGTTCCTGAGAGTGGTTTATATAATATAGCAAAACAAGAAGCCTTGGAGGCGATTCAGCTTATTGAGAATTTAGTTGAAACTATCGGTTGGACTTTAGACTATTCGGCTTTAAAAATTGAAGGGGAAGAGGATAAAAAGTTATTGAAATAATAAAAAGTCTTCCCTTTGGGAAGATATAGATGGGATGAACATAGAAGACTACAGAAATTATTGCATGAGCAAAAAAGAAGTCACAGAACACTTCCCTTTTGATGATGATGTGTTGGTGTTTAAGGTGTGGAATAAAATGTTTGCGTTGGCATCACTTTCTAAATGGGAAAAAGGAGAAGGTTTTATTAATCTTAAATGCGATCCTGACTATGCTGAAGAATTACGTGCAGAATACAACAGTATAAAACCAGGTTACCACATGCATAAAAAATCATGGAACAGTGTTTATTTTCATACAGGAGAATTGACAACCAAATTTATTTTTGAGCTCATTGACCATTCTTATGATATGATCGTAAAAGGATTACCCAAAAAAGTAAGGGAAACCTTCAATTAACTCTACATTTGTTCTAAACAATAAGATATGTCCTTGGAAAAAGAACTTCAACAGCGCAGTAACAATCAATGCGAACTGTGTGGCAATTCAGAAAATATTTCAACTTACAATGTGCCAGACATTAAAGAAAATGGATTAAATACCTCGCTTTATGCCTGTAAAGCCTGTATTGAACAAATGGACGATTCTGAAAAGATTGATGCTAACCATTGGCGTTGTCTTAACGACAGTATGTGGAGTGAGCATGATGCCGTTAAGATTATGGCTTGGAGAATGCTTAATAGAATTGAAGCCGATTGGTCACACAATTTATTAAGTATGATGTATTTGGAAGACGAGACCCTTGAATTGGCAAAGGCATCGGGAGACGGTGAAGAGGATGAAAATAAAATCACCCATAGAGATGTTAATGGTGTTATTTTGGTAACTGGTGATTCAGTAGTGCTGATCAAAGATCTTAAAGTAAAAGGCTCGAGCATGATAGCCAAGCAAGGCACAGCAGTTAGAAATATAAGATTAGACCACGACAATGAGACGTATATTGAAGGTAAGGTCGATGGCCAGCAGATTGTGATTATTACAGAATACGTTAAAAAGATTTAATCCGAGTCTTTTTTGTTGAAGAAACTAAAACTAAGGGGAATCATAAAAACAAGAAACAGATATTTACCGGTCACCAAGCCGTAAATGGTTATTGCGGCTAATATGGCCATTAGGATAAGTTTGTAACTGTATTTCATGCTGCAAAAATAATTATAAGGATTCAATTTTTTAAAAGATCAAAAATGTTAGAGATTAGGCCAACCTGCGAAAACTGTAATAAAGCATTACCATATAACTCTAACGAAGCCATGATTTGCACGTTTGAATGTACCTATTGTAAAGACTGTGTAGCACTTTTAAAAGAAGTTTGCCCTAACTGTGGTGGTGGATTTGAAAAACGACCGATAAGACCTAAGCGTTTATTAAAAAAATATCCAGTTTCTATTACGCAAGTGTACAAGCCTGTAAATATTGAGTCACATATGAAAAAACTAAATTCTAAGTAGTTAATTTTCTTACATTCTATCTGTTT
Source organism: Winogradskyella ouciana (assembly GCF_965284585.1). Taxonomy (NCBI): domain Bacteria; kingdom Pseudomonadati; phylum Bacteroidota; class Flavobacteriia; order Flavobacteriales; family Flavobacteriaceae; genus Winogradskyella; species Winogradskyella ouciana. The sequence continues at coordinate 743,398 of NZ_OZ260095.1, read as the reverse complement.
GCAAATGTGTTGTTTATCGAAAAAATAAACCACCAATTTCAAATTAACTAGTCAATATTACCATTTGTCGATTTTCTAATTAACTAAGGATTATATATCGGATATTGAGGCATCCCTTTGAATTAATAGCACCAAATTTACAGATTAATAGCCCTAAATTATTATTGATGAACTAATATTATTTATTATGGACTTACAGATTACCAACTACAACAATCGCTTTCAGATTAAAGGAACCTTAAACAAGTTGAACTTAAAAACATTTCACGCACATTTCTCTAATATTTTTGACAAGCTAGATGATGTTTTGTTAGATATTGAAAGTGTTGAAAGCATTGACAGGGCAGGTGTAATGGCTTTGGCAAGATTACACAATGAATCGATAACAAAATCAAAACGATTATCTATAGTCGGTTTGGGCTGCAAAGACTTATACGACCACTTTAAAAGTCAAGAAGAAACTACTGTAGCTGCATAAGCAGTTTTAGATAAAGATTTAAAATAAAGTGTTTCCGACTAGTGTTTTTCGTGACAGATTAATGCTCTTGGAAACACTTTTCTTTTAGAGACTTTTAGCAAGACATATCAGCAACAATTTTCCATTCGCCTGCAATCTTTTTAAAGATAATGATAAAGACTCCATTGGCATCACCAATGTCCCGTTTTAAGTGATATTCTCCCATTACCCAATAATTGTCACCTTCAATTTTAGAAATATCATTGATAACGAACTTTAACCTACCACTTTCTGCTTTTGTTGGGTACGCTTTTTTATATCTAGCTAATGTGTTATCCCAACCTAATGTAAGTCCATTAGATCCATAAAATTTTAACTCTTCACTTTTCCAATAGCCTTGCATAAAACTCTCTAGATCATGATTGTTCCAAGCACTTTCTTGAGCTTGCATGACTAAACGAATACCAGCTTCTGCATCAACCACACTAGTGGATGGTAAATTATTTTTTTCTGTGTTAACATCAGCCTTTACGCTAATACAACTAACAAATAATAATGATAAAACTAAGGCATAGACAAATCTCATAAGGTTGAATTTTTTAATTATTATATAAAAGTAATAACTAATTATAATATTCTAAGAGATTTCTTAAATAGTGGTGATTGCACTTATCGAACTCAAAGCACCCCTTTCTGTTTCTTTAAAAACGCATCTGCTTGGTGCTGCATCAATTCGCGTGCTTTTTCACGCTTGTAGTTCATTACTTCTTCCTCGTCGGCAATTTCTGTGTAAACTCTGTTATTGATTTCGTTGTCGGTAGCTACCAGTAATTTGCGTTCGGCAACCTGTTGATTTACCCAAGATTTTACTACCGTTTCCTGGTCTTCTAACTTAAAGTCATATTCACCTTTTGGAGATAATAGTTTTGCAATTATAGGAGAGGTCTCTATAGCCAAAAACAAAAGAAATATAAAAAATGAAGGCAACCAAGGCAGTACTCCCAAAGCATTAACACGTGCCATTAAGCCATCAAAATTATCGATCACAGGTTGCGATTCTGCAACATTGGCTTTATAATCTCCCTGCAAGGCTATGATATCATTTTCTATAGCCTCTATCTTTGCGTTGTTATCTGTCTTAAGTTGTTGTAATTCTGCTAAAGCAGCATCATGTTTTTCACGTTTTTCTTTATAGACAGGGCCTTTGCCTAATTTCATGGTTCCTGATGTGCCTTCGGCTTCTGTAATATAAGTGTCGTAAAGCGCATTGACTTCTGTTTCTTTGGTGTCAATCTGCGATTGTAAACCTATAATCTGATTTTCTAAATCCGCAATTTTAGGATTAAACTGTTGAGCAATCTGATTTTGATTGGCTAAGGTTAAATCATTCTTCTGCTCCAATAGAACTTGATTGATTTCCTTTTCAAAAATCTTTAGTTCTAATGGTTTTGAAATAACAATAGCGATAATTACTGCCAAGAAAATCCGTGGAGTGGCTTGAAGGATTTCGTCCAAAACATTGTCGCGTTTCTTTATTGTTGAGACAATATAACGATCTAGGTTAAAAATGAGCAAACCCCAAATAATTCCGAAGAAAACGGAGGTGTATAAGTTGTCAAAAACGTTGTAAAGCGCGTAGCTCGATGCGATTGTGGCCATTAGAGCCGTAAAGAAAACTGTAGCGCCAATACCAGCGTATTTATTTTGTTCGCCAATGGAACATTCGTCTAGAATATCCGTATCGGCTCCCGAACATAAAATGAAGAATTGTTTTAACATGATTGATTGTTTTTTGATTGATTGACTATTAGAACGCTAAAACCTATGATTTGTTACACTATATATCAAAAAAAGCCTCGATAATCGAGGCTTTTTTAAGATTTTATAATTATTAGTCTTTGACTTTTATTGCTTTTCCATAATATAAACTAATGGCCGACCATCTTTAGATTTTTCTGTAGCTTTAATATTAAACATTTTTTTTGTCTTCATGAGTTTAATTGCCTGATCTGAAGAAATGGATTTTCCCTCACTAAAGAATATTGCATCAGCTTTTGCCATTCTTATTACAAACTCTAAAGGTGATTCTGGTGCTGGCGGAGGAGGAGGTGGTGGAATGTCCTCACCTCCTTTTCTAACCTTTGTTGGTTCTGGCGCTGGTGGTGGAGGCGGAGGAGGTGGCGGAATATTTGGCCATGGTTCGGCATTCTCACGTTGCGCTTCAGTCATTAGGTTACTGTAAATATTATAGTATTTATCGTATTCCTTTTTCTTGATTATAGGGTATTCTTTTATTTTGGTATTGGTTGCTTCAGCTTTTTTAATGGCAGCATTCATTTTTTTTGCCCATGCATCGTATTCTGCAATTTCAATTACTGTAGGTCTTTCTTGTTCTACTGGTGGAGGTGGTAGTGGAGGCGGAAAACTTGGCCATGGCTCTGCTACTTTTTTCTGAGCTTCTGTCATAATATTGTAAATAGCTTTGTATTTATTGACCTCTTTTACCTTTACAATAGGATATGCGTTTACGTCATTATTGGCTTTAGCTTTAGCCATGGCAGTATTTATTTTTTTTGCCCAAGCGTTATAAGCTGCAATTTGTTTTTGTGTGGCTTTTTGTTGTTCGCTATCTTTTACATCAAGACCTGGAAAAGGATACTCAAGAGCTTGTTTTTTCTGTTGAGCTGACATTCTTTTATAGATCTTTGAGAATTTAATTAAGTCTTGTTCGTCAATAGGAGGATACCATGTAGCATCTTCTGAAAGTGCTTTACTTTCACTATGTATTTTCTTAGCCCAAGCATTGTATTTTTCTATTTCTGTTTTTGTGACTACTTGTTGAGTCTCAATTTCATCTACTCTAGCACTGCTTAGTTCAGATGTTTTTTCAACATACTCCCTTTCAGCAAAACTGTAAAAAAGAATAGCAATAATAGGGAGCAATAATAAGCTGCTCAACCAAATTCTGGTTTTTGATGTTTGTGTTTTCATAACTGTAAATCGTTTTTTGATGGATGAATAATTGATGGCACTCGCCAGCTGATGCTCTTGAGTACTTGATGAAAATTGTAGTAATATGTTTTGATACGTTTTGGTATCTGAACCTTCTTGTAAAACGGCATCGTCAGCCAAAAATTCGTGATTAAGCTTTACATGGTGTTTCAGTACATAAATTAAAGGGTGAAACCAAAACACAATTTGAAGCAGTTCAATAAGTATAATATCTAAACTGTGCCATTGCTTGGCATGGGTTTCTTCGTGCAGTAAAACCTCTTTCGGTATATCGTTGTTTTCAAACTTTGATTTATTCAAAAAGATGTACTTAAAAAAGGAATGTGGTATACGATAGTTTTTCAACAACACATATATAAATGAACGTTGAGGTATACGCTCATTCTTGGAGATTAGACGATACAATTTTGTAAGGTTAACCACAAACCGAACGGTAAATAGTAGCGCACCAATACCATAGATAAGCCATAATACGGTTTCTAAGGTCATAAACGTTCTTTCCTCAATTTGTACTTCTGCAAGACCTGATTCTATTGGGATATACATTGGCGATGAATCAAAATCTTGAACTATCGGCTCTACATAATGTGTTATAGTCAATAGTGGTATGATTAAAGCTGCGGCAAAGCAACCTAGTAGATAAAAGCGTTTAAAATGGTGCATTTTTTGACGCTCTAACATCAAAATATAGATGAGCCAAAAAGCCAACAAACAAGCCGAAAATTTTAATAGGTACGTATCCATAGCTACTTGTTTTTAATTTCTTGGTCTATAATAGACTTTAATTCTTCTAACTCTTCTTTAGTTAAGTCTGTTTTTCTTGTAAAAAACGATGCAAACTGAGTAGCACTATCATTAAAGAATGTTTTTATGAGCCCATTAACATGTTTGGAAAAGTAATCTTCTTTTTTAACCAAAGGAAAATACTCTCGCGACTTTCCGTAGGTTTTATAATCTACAAAACCCTTGCCGATCATACGTTTTAATAAAGTGGCAACTGTAGTGGTTGCTGGTTTGGGCTCAGGATAGATATCCAACAAATCTTTCATAAAAGCTTTTTCTAGCTTCCAGAGATATTGCATTAACTGTTCTTCGGTTTTTGAGAGTTGCATGTTCTACAATGTTAGAATTAACTCTACAAATGTAGAATAAAATAATGATTTACAAAAGATTTTATTAAAAATATTTTTGACAGCCCTAAAGTTCCCTCAAGGAGACAATTCTCAAAACAAGCTCTGTTATTAGTGTCCCCTTGAGGGGACTTTAGGGGTGTATTGACCTTGATAAAGCTTAGAGTTTTAAAAATAGATTATAATTCTAAATAATTATCTTTACGAAAAATGAAAAAGAAAATATAAAGTGATGAAGAGCGTATTTCTTTCTATGATATTTGGTTTTACGGTTTTGGGTGTCTCTTATGGACAATCTGTAGAAGATTTAATGAATCAGGTCAGCACTATAAACTTAGAAACTAAAGTCGCGGTGCTATCTGGCGAACAATCTGCCAATATTGATGGTACAACGCAGACCATTACCAGCCGAGTACACAGCAATAACGATTTAGCTGCAGAATACATAAAAGAACAGTTAGAGGCTTTACCTAATCTCACGGTGAACTATCAGAACTTTAATACTACTGGGAAAAATATTATTGCCACACAATTGGGACAGACTAATCCTGATGATATTTACATCGTTTGTGCACATTATGATTCGGTGACGGCCTATTGTGCAGATGACAATGCTACTGGTGTTTCTGCTGTTATTGAAATCGCAAGAATTTTATCCACACAATGTACAGATAGTACCATTATTTATGCACTTTGGGACGAGGAAGAAATAGGTTTACGAGGAGCCAATTATTATGCACAACAAGCTGCTGACGACACCAACGGAAACACAAGAGATAACATACTTGCGGTTGTAAATATGGATATGATTGGGTACGATGGTGATGCTCCAGGAACAGCAGGCGATAATGATTTTGATATTGATGTGCGAAACATTGCGAATTCCATTGCCATTAAAGATGATTTAATAAGTATTCTCAGTACCTACACTTTTGATTTGAATGAAATAGTCGTTAACCCAGGAACAACGGCAAGTGATCACTCACGTTTTTGGAATGAAGGGTATTCTGCGGTTTTGGTTGGGGAATCTTGGGAAACCGACGATGAAACACCAGATTATCATACATCAAATGATAGAGTAGAGGATATTGATTTTCAGTATATGACAGAACTGACCAAATTAGTTACAGCTTATTTGGCCACAAAATCTGGATTGATTAACCTTGATAATACAGTAACACAATCAGCAACAGAATTGACAGCCAACCAATCTACAGGCTCATATCAATGGTTTAATTGTGATACTGGTGCTGCAATATCAGGAGAAACCAGTCAAACATTTACACCGACAACCACTGGAAATTATGCTGTTGAAGTCAGTAATGGTAGTTGTTCGGAAATGAGTTTGTGCATTAGTTTTTCGGTTTTATCCACAGAAGAATTTTCACCCAATGAAATCAAGATATTCCCAAATCCGGTAACTTCAAAACTGAATATTGAAAACTTTACAGGCTCAGAGTTAAAGATAACCATCAATGATATTTCAGGTAAAGTCGTTAGAACACAAGTCTCACAAAAAGAGCTCACAGTGATTGAACTCAATACAATGGCAACTGGTGTTTATTTTGTTAGTATAAACTCAGATACTAAATCTTCAACTTATAAAATTGTAAAGGAGTAATCCTTACTTTTTCAACTCAGTAAAATACTTATAGAACCAAGGAATGGTTTCTATGCCTTTTAGGTAATTCCAAATTCCGAAATGTTCGTTTGGTGAATGAATAGCGTCGCTATCTAAACCAAAGCCCATTAAAATGGTTTTGCTCTTCAATTCTTGCTCAAAAAGGGATACAATAGGAATACTTCCACCGCTACGTTGAGGTATAGGTGCTTTTCCAAAGGTCTGTTCATAAGCTTTTGATGCGGCTTGGTAACCAATACTATCAATTGGAGTCACGTAGCCTTGCCCACCATGATGCGGAGTTACTTTTACTTTAACGCCTTTTGGCGCTATGCTTTCAAAATGTGATTTGAACAATTCAGTAATCTCTTCCCAATCTTGATGTGGTACTAATCGCATGGAAATTTTTGCGTAAGCTTTACTCGCAATTACGGTTTTGGCTCCTTCACCAGTATAGCCTCCCCAAATGCCGTTGACGTCTAATGTTGGTCTAATTGAATTACGTTCATTGGTTGTGTAGCCTTCTTCACCATAAACAGCATCAATATCCAAAGCTTTTTTATAAGCCTCTAATGAGAAAGGAGCTTTCGCCATTTCGGCACGTTCAGCATTAGAAAGGTTTTCGACTTTATCATAAAACCCAGGAATTGTAATATGATTGTTTTCATCATGTAAAGATGCAATCATTTTAGCCAAGACATTAATAGGATTTGCTACTGCACCTCCGTACAATCCCGAATGTAAATCACGATTCGGACCCGTTACTTCAACTTCAACATAACTAAGTCCTCTTAAGCCAGTTGTAATGGAAGGTACGTCTTTGGCTATCATACCTGTGTCAGAAATTAAAATGACATCATTTTTAAGTTTTTCTCTGTTGTTAGCGACAAAAACACCTAGATTTTCACTGCCAACTTCTTCCTCACCCTCAATCATAAATTTAACGTTGCATGGCAGTTCGTTGTTTTTGGTCATGTATTCCAATGCTTTTACATGCATATACATTTGTCCTTTGTCATCGCAAGCTCCTCTTGCGAAAATGGCACCTTCAGGATGTAATTCCGTTTTTTGAATAATTGGATCAAAAGGTGGTGAATTCCATAAATCTAATGGATCTGGTGGTTGTACATCGTAATGACCGTAAACCAAAACAGTTGGCAGGTTTTTATCAATAATTTTTTCACCATAAACAATTGGGTAGCCTTCAGTTTCACAGATTTCCACATGGTCACAACCAGCATTTTCTAAACTTTCTTTAATGGCATCGGCTGTGTTTAGAACATCTTTCTTATAGGCTGAATCAGCACTAATGGATGGTATTTTTAGAAGTTCTATAAGTTCGTCTATGAATCGTTGTTTATGTTCTTTGATGTAAGAATCTATATTTTGCATAATAATTGTTTGGTTTCAAACAAAAATAACAAAAACAAAACCGAAAATATTCTAGTTTAAATGCTATTTGAATATTGAAAGTATTGTTTATATTTGCATCCCGTTATTTTCGGGATTGTAAGCAGGCGTGGTGGAATTGGTAGACACGCTAGACTTAGGATCTAGTGCCGCGAGGTGTGCGAGTTCGAGTCTCGCCGCCTGTACAAGTTAGAAAGCTTCAGTATTTACTGAGGCTTTTTTATTTAACGATAATTTGATTTATTATTAGGTAATTATTTTTTCGAGGTTATAATTAGTTCCCCCTTTTCTAGATTATCTCCAGTAACCGTAAGTTTTATGTTTCCAACTTTATTTGTTGACTGAACCAGTACTACGAGTTTACCACTAAACAATTTCATCGTTGGTAAGTGAAATAGTTCTAATGAAGTTGCATCTCCATTGCAGGCAGCTCTGTATAAGCCATTTCCTTCAACTTTAAATTGAAGTTGGTTTGTTGCTGTTGGACAAGGGATGCCATTTTTGTCTACTACAGAAACTGTAACAAAAGCAATATCTTCACCATTGGCTTTTAAAGTTTTTACATCAGAATCGAGAACAAGCTCATATGGTTTTCCTGAGGTTTTGATTTCTTTTTCGGCCGCAGGATTGCCATTGTTATCTAAAGCTACTACTTTTAATATTCCGGGTTCGTATTTTACATCTATCCACATTAAACGATATCGGTTTTGATTCGTTTTGTTGTTTTTAGTTTGGATTCCTAAACTTTTTCCGTTCAAAAATAATTCTGCACTATCGTAGCTTGTATACACAAAAACTGGTGTGGTTTCGCCTTCACGTCCTTGCCAATTCCAATGCGGTAATATATGAAGTGTTTCATCTTCGGTATTCCAACGACTTCGGTACAAATAATAGCGGTCTTTTGGTAAACCTGCTAAATCATTAATTCCAAAATACGAACTTCGCGATGGCCAAGCTTCATCGTACGGCGTTGGTTCCCCCAAATAATCAAAACCTGTCCAGACAAACTCGCCAATAACCCAAGGTCTATCATCTTGTAATACAAAATCATCATCTGGAAGATTGGACCAGCTACAGTATTCCAAATCGTAAGAAGAGGATTGAAAATCTGGATAGGTCTTCATACTAGCAATTTCAACAGGAAATTTATAGATGCCACGAGAACTTACTGTTGAAGCTGTTTCGGAACCTAAAAGGAAACCTTGCGGAAAACGTTCATAAGCTTCGTCGTATAAATGAACTCTGTAATTTAGTCCTGGAACATCCATAATGGCACCAAAACCAGATTCCATAACCGCTTTCACTTGGTCCATACCAACCGTTACAGGTCGCGTTGGATCTTCTCTATGAAAAATATCTTGTAACCATTTAGCACGTTTAACACCTTCACTTCCCCATTGATCTGGCACCTCGTTACCAGAACTCCACATAACAATGGATGGATGGTTTCTTGTTGCTCTCACTAAGTTAACGACATCCTTTTCGGCATATTCATCAAAAAAGCGATTATAGCCATTTTCAACTTTTGGTTTTTTCCATTCGTCAAAACTTTCAGCCAAAAACATAAAACCCATTTCGTCGCAAAGTTCCAATTGCTCAAAAGACGGCATATTGTGTGCGCTTCTAATGGCATTGCAACCCATATCTTTTAAGATTTTGAGTTGACGTTGCAATGCAGACCTATTTACTGCTGTACCAATTGGACCCAAATCGTGATGTAAACAAACACCTTTAAATTTTCTGGTTTCGCCATTAAGGCTAAAACCTGTGTTTGGGCTGTAATCTATGGTTCTAATACCAAAGCGTTGTGTTATTTCATCTTTAAGAATGTCGCCTTTGTAAAGCTTTAAAACAGCAGTATATAAATATGGTGTTTCCGGACTCCAAAGTTGCGGTTGGTTGACTTTAATATTTTGTTCAAACTCATTGTTGATGATGGTTGAGGTTTCTTTAGAATTTATTTCGTTGCCATCTTTGTTATAAATTTCCGTGACTAGCTTTAAATCTGTACCAAAAGCTTTTGTTTTGATGTTAACTTTAGCTTCATCTAACGAAATTGAAGGTGTGGATATAAATGTAGACCATTGCTCAAAACTTTCGTTATTTTTTATAATGACCCTTACATTGCGGTATAAACCAGCTCCAGGATACCATCTTGACGATTTACCTTCATTGGTTAGTTTTACGGCTAAAGTGTTTTGAGATTTACCATTAATGTATTTTGAAACATCAAAATAAAAATAGCTGTAACCGTACTTCCATTCACCAACTTTTTCTCCGTTTAAAAAGATTTCTGGTTCGCTCATAGCGCCTTCAAAAAGCAATAGTACTTTTTTGGTATCGTCAAAATTCTCAAGTGAAAAAGTATTTCTGTACCAAGCTTCTCCGATGTAAGGTAATGCGCCAGTTCTGCCTGTTTTTTCAGTGGCAATATCCTCGCCATTTTGAGTAATGGCAACGGTTTGTTTATCAACTTCTTTATCAAAAGGGCCATAAATTGCCCAATCGTGAGGAACGGTTACGGTTTCCCATTTAGCGTCATCAAAATCTACTTTAGTAGCACTAGGATGTTGCCCTTTTTTAAATTTCCAACCTTTTTTTAACGTGATTATTTCTCTGGTTTGCGCTTCAGAAAAATATGCTCCGCAGAAAAATATCAAACAACCAAGAAGTGAAAATAAAGTCTTATTCATTTAGTGAAGCGTTATAAAATTTAATTCCGAGCGTGGCTTTATTATCGTGATCAAAAAGTGTAGCATTGTCCCAATGAGAACCTTGTGCCCAAAGTGTAGAACAGCCTGTAGAAACCCAAGCAGGTTCCCAATATACTAAGCCTTGTCCGCCAGCATTTTCGATAATTAGGGCTAACTGATTAAGATAGTCTAATTGTCCTTGCTGGCTTGCAGGAAATCCGCCTGTTAAAGCATCTGAACCTAAAATGTTATTGGCATTATCTGCATTTTCAAGCGTAAAAGGATAAGCTGTTTCAACAATCATCAATTTTTTGTTATAGGTGTTAATTAGTGTAGAAAGCGGTGTTTGTACTTCATCTAAATCGTAATCGGACCACAAGGGATAATAGGATAGTCCAATCCAATCAAAATCTGTGATGCCATTTGCTGTAGCTTGCTCAAACCACCAAAGTCCATTTTCTGGTTGTGCAATATGAAGCATTACTTCTATGTCTTTATTTTTAGCTGTTGCAATATCCCTAACAGCTTCAATACCTTTATTGATTAATGTAGCATTTCTAGCCCAGTCTATAGGCCAAACTAGCTCACCTTGTTGCAAAATCATACCGTTAATTTCATTACCGACTTGTACCATGTCTGGCAATAAATTTTGATTGGATAATTCATCTAGAGTGTTATAGGTGTAATTGTAAAGCAACTCACCCAAAGCAGGGGTATTGTTTATTTCGTTAAGCCAAGCGGCAGGGATTTCTTGTTTGGAAGGATCTGCCCAAGTATCGCTATAATGAAAATCCAATAGCACTTTTAAACCTTTGGATTTAGCGCGTTGTATGGTTTCCTTAACATCATTAAAGTTTGAGTAATTGGTCCAATCAGGATTGTGCCAAAGACGTACTCTTACCAAATTAGCACCTTCGTTTTTAAATAGTTGATATACATCTGTAGTTATTCCGTCTGAATCCTTATAGATGGCACCACAATCTTCCATTTCATTGACATAAGACAGGTCAGCACCATAATAAAATGAAATTGGTGTTTCGGTTAGATCACTATCATCATTAGTGCCATTTGAATCTTTTTCTATACACGAATTGACACCAAAAAGAAGTGATAGCAATAATATTATAGACAAAATGTGATGCATTCCTAATTTAAGATATGTCATAATTTACAGCAATTTTCTGCTAAGTTAAAAAAATATTTTTCAAACACCTACCAGTACCTACCAGTTTTTGTATATATTTGTTCTGTGAATATTATTAATGTAAATAACAACACCGGAATACCTAAGTATAAACAGATTATACAATCTATAGAAATGGGTTTACTTGATGGTCGTCTTAAAAAAGGTGATAAACTGCCTTCGGTGAATAGTATTAGAAATAGATTTTCATTATCTAGAGATACTGTTTTCATGGCCTTTGGTGAGTTAAAAAAACGAGGTATAGTTGAAGCTATTTCTGGCAAAGGTTATTATATAAAAAGTGAAGATGTTACCGTAGTAAAAAAAGTGTTTCTTTTTTTTGATGAATTAAACATTTTTAAAGAAGATCTTTATAATGCATTTACAAATGCCCTAGGACAAGGTGTACAGGTAGACATCTTTTTTCATCATTTCAATGAAGAAGTATTTGCCAAGCACATTAATGACAATCTGGATAATTATAACTACTATGTAATTATGCCTGCAAGTTTAAAAAATGTAGCAAAAACGTTGGAAAAATTACCAAAAGAAAAAGTCTATTTGCTAGATCAGACGAATGAAGAATTAAGTATCTATGCAGGAGTATTCCAAAATTTTGAAGCTAATGTTTTTGATGGTTTAACTCGTTTAAAACCAATGATGCAGAGCTATAACAATTTAATCCTGATCACCCCAAAATCTAATCAACCAGAAGGTATTTTTAATGGTTTTAGGAAGTTTATTTCAAAGATTACGATTAAAGGAAGCCAAGTTGCTGGTTTAGAATTAGTAATTCCAAACCAAGGTGACATCTATTTAGTTCTTGATGATAGAAGCTTAATAAAGCTTATAAAAAAGCTTAAGCAGAGTACGCTTAAAATAGGAGAGGATGTTGGTATTATAGCTTATAATGATTCATTACTCAAGGAAATCGTTGAAGGCGGTATTACAACTATATCCACAAACTTTAAGGAAATGGGAGAGCGCATGGCGTTTATGATAAATAATGATGAGTTTGCCCAGATAAAAAACCCCAATAACATTCTTATTAGAAAGTCACTTTAGATGTATAAAATTGAACACGTTAAGAGTGAAAATTCGAAAAGTCTTGTTATAAGCAATCAAGAAGAAACCAATACCCTATTAATTAATTTGGATGAAGGTGGTAGGGTTGCATCATATAAACATAAAGGAATTAATATTATATCGGATATAGAAAATTCTCCCTACAATAAGAGTTATGCTGCAGCTATTCTTTTTCCTTTTGCAAACCGAATTGAAAATGGTGAATATGTTTTTAACGCTTCAAGCTATAAACTGCCTTGCAATGAAAAGGGAAACAACAATGCTATACACGGTTTGGTTTATAATAAGTCCTTTAAGTTAATAGGTGAAGAATTAAAAAGCGATACAGCCAGAATAGTTCTATATTATAAAGAAAAAAATGGTTACCAAGGGTTTCCCTATAAATTTTCAATCTGGTTAATCTATATTTTAAATAATGGCGAGTTTTCAGTGACCGTTAAGGTAAAAAACGATGACGACTATTCATTTCCTTTTACACTAGGATGGCATCCTTATTTTATAAGTTCAGATTTACAGCAAAGTCAGCTAATTTTTAATGCTAAAGAAAAATTTTTAAGTGATGAAAAGGGTATTGTACTGGATAGAGAAAAATTCACTACTAGCATACCAATTCAGTTGGGTAAAATAGAACTTGATGATGCATTTACTGTAAACTCAAATATTGCAAAGCTTATAACACCAGACTACACACTCAAATTAGAGTCGTCATCTGCAGAAAACTATTTACAAATTTATACACCTGAGGAGCTTAATGCTATTGCAATAGAACCTATGGTAGGGGTGTCAAATAGCCTTAATAATGGTATAGGTTTAAATGTATTGGACTCCAATGAAACCTATGAAAAAGAATGGATCTTAAAAATATCTAAAAACTAAAAAATAAAAGACTATGCAATTCTTAGCATTTATAGGATTCACGCTAATTGTAGCAATTATTTCTTACCTAAAAACAAGATCAACTAAAGAGTCTACATTAGATGGTTATTTTCTTGGAGGCCGAAGTTTAACAGCGGGAGTTATTGCTGGGTCTCTTCTACTTACTAATCTTTCAACAGAGCAAATCGTTGGTTTAAATGGATCTGCATACGAAAGCGGCCTTTCCGTTATGGTTTGGGAAACCTTAGCTGCAATCGCTATGGTAGCAACAGCAATGTATTTATTGCCAAGATATCTTAAAGGCGGAATAACAACAGTACCTCAATTTCTTCAAGATAGGTTCGATACTTCGACGAAAACCATTACATCTATCTTATTTTTAACAGGATATGCGGTGGTGCTTTTGCCAATAATATTGTACTCTGGTTCTATTGCACTAAGCGGTATGTTTGATGTGCCAGAATTGTTGGGCGTTTCAAAATCTACAGCATTGAAAATATGTATTTGGGGAATAGGTGTCATGGGATCTATTTATGCGATTTTTGGGGGATTAAAAGCAGTTGCCGTTTCAGATTCAATTAACGCTATAGGTCTATTAATTGGCGGACTATTAATTCCGGTTTTCGGACTTTTACTAATAGGTGATGGAAGTGTCATAGACGGACTTTCTATTTTAACAACAGAGCATCCCGAAAAATTCAAGTCCACAGGTGAACTCACAGACCCAGTACCATTTTATACTATTTTTACAGGAATGATGTTGGTGCAGCTATTTTATTGGGGAACTAATCAACAAATTATTCAAAGAGCACTTGGTGCCAAAGATTTAAAGGAAGGACAAAAAGGACTATTACTAGCTTCGTTTATTAAAATACTTGGACCAATAATAGTGGTGTTGCCAGGTTTAATTGCATTTCATGTATTTAATGGGGAGTTAGGAAATGCAGATGAGGCCTATCCAGCACTTGTCAAAAAAGTCTTACCAAATGCTTGGGTTGGTTTTTTTGCAGCGGTATTATTTGGTGCAATTCTGAGTTCGTTTAACAGTGTGTTGAATAGTTCTGTCACCTTATTTGGTATGGATGTCTACAAGCAACATATTAATAAAACCGCTAGTGATAGGAGTGTGGTTAGGTATGGAAAGTTTTTCGGAATTATCTTGGCTATACTTGCAATGATGATTGCCCCTTTAATTGAAGATGCTGGTAGTTTGTTTGATTACCTTCAAGAGGTCAATGGTATTTACAGTATACCTATTTTAACGATTATAGTTGTAGGCTATTTCACCAAAAGAGTACCTGCAATTGCAGCTAAAATTGGTTTAATAACAGGATGTCTGTTATATATTCTAAGTCAGTTTTTACTTCAACCTTATTTTATTGAAAAAGCTCTAACAGAGGCAAAATTGAATGGTGTCGTATCGGAGTCAGCGATAGCATTAGTGGAAGCCAAAGCATACCCTCATTTTTTAGATATTATGGCAATTCTCTTTGTCTTGAATATTATAATCATGCTCATTATTGGGAAGTTTCGTCCCAATAGCCAAGCTTATAACATGGAGTACACTAAACAGGTCAATATTACACCTTGGAAGCATGTTAACACAGCAAGTATAAGCATAGTTGTGGTTGTAATAGCCATATACATATATTTTGCGTAGCCTATGAATACACAACTTGTAAATACAATAAGAGATAGGTATAAAACTATATTTAAGGCTGAAGGTGTTTTAGTGTTTTCCCCTGGTAGAATTAATCTAATAGGTGAGCATACAGATTATAACAATGGTTTTGTGCTTCCTGCTGCAATTGACAAGGGTATTGTTTTAGCTCTTGGAAGAAGTAGCAATAACCATTCTACTATAGTCTCTATGGATATGAATGAAGAATTGGTAATAGACCTTAAAAATCTCGAAAGAATAGAAGAGAGTTCATGGAAGAATTACATCATTGGGGTTATTGCAGAAATCTTTAAAACTGGAAAGCAAGTCGAGAATTTTAATTGTGTTTTTGCTGGCGATATTCCTGTAGGATCTGGTTTGTCTTCCTCTGCAGCGCTAGAAAATAGCTTAGCTCTTGGTTGCAATGAGCTCTTTAGTTTAGGTTTAAACAAAAATGAATTAATATATATATCCCAAAAGGCAGAACACAATTATGTAGGCGTAAACTGTGGTGTTATGGATCAATATGCGAGTATATTTGGAAAACATAATCATGCTATATTTTTGGATTGTAAAACATTACAATCAGAATTAGTCCCTGTACAACTCCAGAAATACGAAATTGTACTTGTTAATAGTAATGTAAAACACGCTTTGGCAGAGAGTGGTTATAACGACAGGTATTCCGTCTGTAAAAAAATCATTAAACTTCTTAATAAACCATCGCTTAGAGAGGTTTCGTTTGAAGAGTTGAATTCTATAAAAACTAAACTTTCAGAATCAGATTATAGAAAGGGAGTTTATGTTCTTCAGGAAAATGATAGAGTAGTGGCATGCAAAAATGCGCTTAAAGATAATGATGTTGAAGCTGTAGGTAGATTACTTTTTGAATCGCATATTGGACAAAGTAAAATGTACGATATAAGCTGTACAGAATTAGATTTTTTAGTAGATGAGGCTAAAAAAAGTGCTTACGTCATTGGTGCAAGAATGATGGGAGGTGGTTTCGGTGGTTGTACTATTAATTTGGTATTAAAGAAAGAAGTAGAAGATTTTAAATTAAAAATTTCAAAGGCTTATAAGAAAAACTTCAATAAAGATTGTAGTATTTATAATGTAAAGTTGGGCGACGGCACAAGAGTTATTAAATAAAAACTAAAATGGAAGATTATTTACAAAACGCGTCACATAAACGATTTAATATTTTAACAGAAGAATGGGTCTTGGTATCTCCGCATAGAACTAAACGACCTTGGCAAGGGCAAGAGGAAGAATTATCTACATCAAAAAGACCTAGCTATGACCCTAATTGTTACTTATGTGCAGGAAACAAAAGAGCCAATGGAGAAGTAAACCCCAATTATGAAGACGTTTTCATTTTTAAAAATGATTTTGCTGCGCTAACACATGGAAAAGAGAACTATAAAACAGACCATAAACTCATTAAAGCCGAAACAGAAACAGGCATATGCAAAGTTGTATGTTTTAGCCCAGATCATTCAAAGAGTCTAGCCCAAATGTCTATTAGAGAGATAGAAAAAGTAATCAATGCATGGCAGAGAGAATATAAAAACTTGGGAAAAAAGGATAGTATCAATTATGTACAGATATTTGAGAATAAAGGTGAAGTTATGGGTTGTAGTAATCCGCACCCTCATGGTCAAATATGGAGTCAAAGTTCACTGCCTAATGAAGTTTTAAAAAAAGACAGAAGTCAGTTTAATTATTTCAGTGAAGAAAGTAGTTCATTGCTTGAGGATTACCTCAAACAAGAAATAAAATTAAAGAAACGTATTATTTTCGAAAATGAAGCCTTTGTAGTTTTAATTCCGTTTTGGGCCATATGGCCTTATGAAACAATGATCATACCCAAGGCGCATCAAACAGATATCTGTAAAATACCTGTCGCTGAAACAGTATTATTCGCAGAAGCTATTTCAGTAATTACAAAGGTTTATGATAAGTTGTTTAACTGTTCTTTTCCGTATTCTAGCGGAATTCATCAATCTCCTACAGACAAAGCCAATAATGAGCATTGGCATTGGCACATGAGTTTTTACCCTCCACTTTTAAGAAGTGCAACTGTAAAAAAATTTATGGTTGGTTACGAAATGTTTGCGAGTCCACAGCGTGATATTACTGCTGAAGCAGCAGCAGAATCCCTAAGATATTTATTATAAAAAAAAGAGCTTCTCAACGAGAAGCTCTTTTTTGCTCAAATAACACTTAATAATTAGAGCTTGACTAACTTGGTTGTCATTGTTTGTTTATTATCATTTTCAACTTTGACGATATACATTCCTGTATTTAAGGAAGAAATATCAAATGAATCTATTCTTGTAAAATCACCTTTATAGGACTTTATCATTTTTCCTGATAAATCATAGATCTCAACGTCTGAAACATTGGTGTTGATACTAAATGAAGTACGAGATGGGTTAGGGTAAATAGTAAAACCAAATAATGACTCATCTTCTACACTCAACACATTTGATGGTTTATTACCTAAGATTCTAAACTGGCCCGCAGGAATAGTGATAGAAGTTGTTGAATTTGTAATCGTGGTATTTCCTGTTGGATCCATAAGATCGTACCACGTTGAAGTGACACCTGCAGGGAAATTAGTATTTACCGTTTGTGATACCACATCAAAGTTTGCTAAAATAATAACGTTCTTTAATTCCGTTGTTGGTATGGAGTTATCAAAGATGTCAATTCTTGGTGTAAAATCGCCAGAAGTCATGGTATAATCTCCTTCAAAAACAGGTTCGTCTGTTTTTAATTTATGAAGTTTAGACCAATCATCATAAACTGCTCCTCTAACGGCATCAGCTAACCAATTATTTGTCCATTGTGGTTGTGGCTTCGTGTCTAATTTACAATCTCCATCACCTCCGCCAGGTAAATTAACGGTACCATTATTACACGTGAAAATTGAATTTTCCATACCGAGCTCACCAAAATGCCATATCATTTTAGGACCAGGTACCATTACCGAAACGGCAGCCATAGCAGACATTCTAGAAATGGCCGTATTTAAATCTTGTACATTATGACTTGCATTACTGGTGTTACCAAATGCTAAATTTTTATACATTAAGCGTTCTTCATCATGACTTTCTGGGTAACCGACAACTCTTGGCCCATTAAATGAAGGACGAGAGTTATGACCAATACCATTAATGTTTTTGTTTCCATTTTGTCCCATGGTCAACTCATTATAAGGATCAGTCATTTTTCCCCACATCATTATTCCTTTACCTTCGTCGAACCTATAATTCGCCCATTCTTTTTCTTCATTTTCGCTTCCTAAATGCTCAAAAATTACATAGTGGTCATCATCTAAAGACCAAGAATAATCAGCATACTCTTTAAGTACATCTACTCGGTCTTGTTGGTATTGATTAGTGCAACCTTCATTGTTTTCACAATTTTGGGTAAACCCTTTGGTTAAATCCCAACGGAATCCGTCAATATTGAATTCTTCAATCCAGTGTTTTACTACACGCTTAACGTAATCTTTTGTTCTAGGGTTAGAGTGATCATAATCACTACCTACACTATAACTATGTTGTGCAATTTCATTAAAATAAGGGTTGTCACTACTTGGATCTCCCCAACCGTCACCATCAGGATCGTTCATCCACATTCTTACCATAGGGCTTCTTCCAAAGGCGTGATTTAATGCGATATCCAGTATTACTGCGATTCCATTTTGATGACAAACATCAATAAATTCTTTAAACTTTTCTTCTGTACCATAAAACTTATCCAAAGCCATATGAAATGAAGTGTTGTAGCCCCAACTTTCATTACCTTCAAACTCCATAACTGGCATTAACTGAATGGCATTGATATTAAGATTTTTGAAATAATCGATTCTATCTATAAGATCTTGATAGTTTCTATCAGCATCAAAATCCCTAACCAAAACTTCATATATAATTAAATCTTCCTTCTTTGGTTTTTCAAAATTTGTAACCTGCCAATTATAAGCTGTCTGACCAGTTTGAAGTACAGTGACCTCACGCTCTTGACCTGTAGGATATGCTGGTAAGTTAGGATATGTTGATGAAGGAATAAAAGGATCATCAAACGGAGATAAAACTAAAGTAGAATAAGGATCCGCTACCTTAACTAAAGACGGAGAATTTGCAGTTGGTGTTTTATCTGCTACCCAATATTGATAAGTTTCTACTTGGCCCGGAGTTAATCCTGTAAGTTCTATCCAGAATTTATTGTTTCTGGTCACATCTTTTTTCATGGCATAATTAGAATCTGGTTGCCAGTTATTAAAACTTCCTGCCAGATACACAAAATCTTTCCCAGTAGCATATAAAACTAGTACTGCCGTATTGTCGTCAATATATGTAATACCATCTTGATAATTGGTTGGCATGATGCCAATATTTGATCCTGGGTCAATGAGAACACTAAACTCTTTTGTAATTGTAGTACCATCTAAAACAGCAACCAACTCATAATTTGTGTTTTCTGTAATATTAGTAACAGTGTAAGAGTAGCTATTAGTTGAGCCATCCGTGTCAATAACAGATCCATTTGCGCTTAGTGTGTAACTTGCATTTCCGCCAATATTAGTTGCAGAAATAGCTAAGTCATCACCAGAATTAATGATAGTTGTATCATCGCTAGGAGAAGTTAAACTAACCTGAAATGTCCCAATCTCAAAAATAAAGTCATTACAGCCACTAGCTTTAAACTCTTGCGAACCATCTTCATTTCTAAATACCATTCCCATTAAAACAGCGTTCGCGGCTTGGGTTGCGGTTAGACCGTAATAGGTTTCTGGCACTAAGGTTATAGAGTATATACCACTCCCTTGGCTTGTCATTTGGCCAACACCATCATCTTGTCCCCAATTTCCAACAACACTAATATTAAAAGCATTATCGCTATCACCTACACCAGAGTGCATATACACTTTGTTTGGGCTAGTAAAACCATCGCAGTCAGTAGCTGTACTATTGATGTCTAGAGTTATGGTTATGCTTTCATCAATTTCAAATGGGTTGGGTGTAATAGTCACTTGACTAAACATAAGTAATGAAAAGCCAAAGCATAAAATTGATAAGTAGAACTTTTTCATAGAAGTTTTTGTTTTTAAAAAAAGGGCTGAAAAATCAGCCCTTTTAGGTTTAAGGGTTATACCCTAAATTATTGAATTTTATTAAGTTGGTAAGTGCCATTAGCAACATCTAATCTAACTCTGTATAATCCAGCAGTTACAGCAATATTATCACCACCAGCATCTATAGTTCCATCAGCACCAGTATCTCCATAGTCAGAAGCCCAATCGTTATTAGCTCTGAATTTAACTTCACCATCAACAAGAGTAGCAATGTCTCCGTAGTAAACATCTGGTTGTATTTTAGTTAAAGCGAAATCTGGACCAGCTCCACCCCAATCATTATAACCAGAACCTACAACACCCCAAACATCAGTAGATTCGATTGAGTAAGTGTTGTCGTTGAAGTTTAAAGTTATTTGGTAATGTCCTGCACTTACAGGGATGTTATCTCCTCCGCCATCTAATGTACCATCTAAACCAGTATCACCAAAGTCAGTAACCCATTCGTTGTTTTGTCTGAATTTAATTTCACCATCTACCAATCTAATGCCAACTTTAAAGGTATCAGTAGTATAGTCGTAGTAGAACTTTCCATCAGGACCTGCTCCACCCCAATCATTATAACCAGAGCCAACAACTCCCCAAGAGAAATCTTCCATCATGTAAGTACCAGCAGCAATATCTAAAGTGATTTTATACGTTCCAGCAGTTACAGCGATGTTTGCACCACCTGCATCAAGAGTACCATCAGCACCGTCGTCACCAAAGTCATTTACCCATTCGTTATTTTCTCTAAACTTAATCTCACCATCAATAAGTGTTACGTAAGCTACAAAGACATCGGCAGTACTTGTAGTATAGAACTGACCGTCAGGGCCAGCTCCGCCCCAGTCATTATAACCAGAACCAACAACACCCCAAGATGCTGGCATAATTCCGCCACCACCTGTTCCAGTGCTCTCTAATAATTCTACATTTAATACCATAACATTTGAAAATGCTTCTGTTCCACTACCAGTATCACCTGGATATGCTCTTAATCTCACAGAAAATGATCCAGTATTTGGCTCTGGACTATCTGGATCAGCGTCTAAACCAGCTTCCATAGCAACACTCATCATTTGTCCAATAGTCATTGCTATTTCGTTAGACGTGGTTGATGAAACAACAGTAGCATCTGTAAAATCTCCACTTACTGAGCTTTGTAGTTCGTAAGTAACATTTGTTGGTGCACCAAAATCTGCGCTGACCCAAGTGAATCTTTCACCAAGATTACTTGAAGTTGCAGCAGCAAGTACATAGTTATCTAAAGTAGAATTTGTAAACACAAACCCTTCTGGTTCTTGTGTTGTGAAAACAACGTCATCTTCAGTTTCACAACTATTAAAACTTATTAAGGCTAAGATGAAAAGGCCTAAAATTGATAATTTTTTCATGTTATTTTTTAGTGTTAATTAGTATCCTGGGTTTTGTTCTAAGTTGGTATTTATACCTAAGTCTGTTGCAGGTAATGGCATTAAATCTCTAAAGGATTCTGTTGTAGTACCAGATTGTACTCCACCTTTCCATTGCCAAACGCCATTATCTGAGAATTGATCAAATCTTATTAAATCAGTTCTTCTGTGAGCTTCCCAGTATAATTCTCTAGAGCGCTCGTCTATAATGAAATCCAAGGTTAAATCAGCTTCAGATATGTTTCCACTTGTGTCGCCATATGCACGTTCTCTCAGTTCATTAATATATCCAACAGCGGTACTGGCACTACCGCCGCCGCCTCTTAAGAAAGCTTCTGCATACATTAAATATGCATCTGCCAATCTAAACATTGGGAAGTCAATATCCGTATGGTCTCCTGTAGTATCCGATCCTGGGTTTCCGTTCACATCTACATTTCGGTATTTAGCAACGGCAAAACCATCAGTAAATGTAGCCACAGACATAATGTCTTTGGACTGCCCATCTGTATAAAGTAACTCACGTCCGTCTGCTGAATTTTCTTCACCAGGGAATTGCTCAACAAATGTTGGTGTAGTTCTAATGCCAAACCAACCACCATTGATTCCAAAATCCGAAGGATCCATAGATCCACCAACTGGGGCATGTGTTAAAAATGTCATACCTCCAAAGGCCTGTGTTCTCTGACCATCAAAAGGAATTGTAAAGATAACTTCGTCTTGTGCACCATTAGAATCGTTGTCTGCTAAGAAAGAATGGAAATAAGGGATGTCTGGAATGGAGTATCCTGCACCAATAATATTATTAGTATAAGTAATTACGTCTGCATATCTTGGTGTACCAGTATATACTTCAGCATTTAAATAAATCTTAGCCAATAACATCCAAGCAGCAGCTCTATCAGCTCTACCATATTCATTGCTTCTAGGAGCAGCCATATTATCTGTGATTGCTAATAATTCAGACTCAATGAAATCAAATAAGTCAGCTCTTTGTATTTGTGGTGGAAGAAATGCTCCAATAGGATCGTCCTCAGTTACAAATGGCGGATTTGCAAATAAATCCATTGCATGCCAATAGGTGAGCGCACGCATAAAACGAACTTCTGCTCTAAAGGTCTGAATGTCAGCTCTCAATTCTGAAGAGACACCTCTACCATCTAATTTACTATCCGTAGTTTGTCGTAAAAATTCATTACATAATGCAACTTGGTACATTAGTCTACTGTACATGGTTCTGATAAATTCGTTACCAGAGGTCCAAACTTGACCGTGTAAATCTTGAATTGTACCGTCATTCCACGCAATAAGCGCTTCATCAGTTGTGAGTTCTTGCATTTTCCAATACAATCTTAGATAATTGGAAAACCCTTCGTCTAAACCGGCTAAATCTGGTGCGCCTGCAGGACCTTCCTGACCGCTCAAAGAGATTCCAGCATAAATTTTAGCTAAAAATTCTTTGTAAGCATTAGGGTCTTCAAACGCAGCATCGCCAGTAAGACGTTCGTCTTCTGGTTGTAAATCTAATCGGTCTGCACAAGATTGCACAAAAAGTGCAATAGCAAAGACCAAGAAGATACTTTTAATTGTTCTTAACATCATAGCTTTGTTGTTTATATATTTATTTTTCATTTTTTTTAAAATGTAAAGTTTAAGCCTAATACAATATCTCTAGTTCTTGGGTAGAAATTATTTTCTATACCATTACCAATTTCAGGATCTAAACCGTCATATTCAGTGATTACAAAAACGTTTGTAGCCGTTAAGGAAGTTCTTAATGTCATTTTTGAGAAAGGAATTGTGTAACCAAGAGAGATGTTATCCAATCTTACAAAATCAGCACGCTGAATGTATAAATCTGAAAACAGCTCTTGATTAGTAAATCCAGTATTTAATAAACTAGCATGTCCATTTGCTTGGTAACCAGGTTGGTTTACAATGGCATTAGTATTACCTCTATCTGAGGCTACATTGTTATACACATAGTTTCCAAAACTTCCTCTGAATGTAAAATTCAAGTCCAAGTTCTTATATCTAAAGTTATTAGTGAAACCTATAAAAGCATCTGGTGTTGCCTTTTTATAAGCTTGTCTGTCTGCTTCAGTAATTTGGTTATCCCCATTAACATCTACGTAAGAACCAGCGATTGGGTTTCCATTATCATCATAAACTTGTCTAAATACAAAGAACGTAGTCGGATCATAACCAGGTCTTAAAATTTGAATATTGTTACCTACACCACCAGAAATACCTCCAGTTGGTAACGTAAAGTTAGGATCATCACTTAAACTTAACTTAGTAATTTCTACATCCTGAAATGTTAAGTTAAAATTAGTGTCCCATCCAAAGTTTTCGGTTTGCGAGATAATACCATTAAGGCTTAATTCTATACCTCTACTAGTGGCTTCACCGACGTTAGTAATCAGTAAATCAGTAAGGTTGGCACCAGCTGGTACAGGAACACGAGATAATAAATCTTCAGTTTCTCTATAATAAGCATCAATAGTACCTGTAAGTCTATTGTTAAAAAGACCGAAGTCTAAAGCTACATTATATTGTGTGGTTTCCTCCCATTTAAGTTCTTCATCAAAACCTTCTGGTCTTAAAGTTTGGAAGAAAATAGGATCACCATTTGGTAACGTACCAAATTGAATATTGGCAGCGTTGTTACGTGAAGGTGTATAAATACCTAAATAGCCATAATTCTGCCCAATTTCTTGCTGACCAGTAACACCCCAACCAGCTCTAAGTTTTAAGTTAGAGAAGAAAGAGTTGTCCATAAAACTTTCGTTCGTCATCTTCCAACCCACAGAGACACCTGGGAAAGAACCCCAACGATTATCTTCACTAAATCTCGAAGAACCATCACGTCTATAACTTGCAGATATTAAGTACTTGTCTGCAATATCAAAACTTGCTCTTGCAAAATAAGACTCAAGTGCATTTCTATTAATATCAGTATCAGTAAGTGTTGTAGCGGATACTCTATCTACAAAACTTTTGATATAAAATTCTTGGAAAGCGTGACCCGCTGTAATATCTAATTTTGTATCAATAGACTCAACATCTTTCTTGTAATTTAAATAGAAATCTAATGATGTATTTCTGTTAAGACCAGAAGATACTTCATTTGTTGGTACTCCACCTGAGTTATTTGGATTAGCAGCTGAGAAAACGTAACCATCATTTTCAGCGTAATCTATACCAGCATTGACATTTAACCTTAAGTCTCTTAAGAACCAAAACTTATAATCAACATTAAAGTTTGAAATAACTCGCTTTATAGTTTGTCTATTGTTGTAATTGTTGTTATCTAATAAAAACACAGGGTTGGCAGGTGCTAGATTTGCACTAGTACCATATTGTGTGTAGTTACCGTTTTCATCAAATACAGGTTGCGTAGGGTCAAAAGATATTGCAGCACCTATTGCACCTTCATTTGCATAAGTGTATTCATCTTGAATTCCTTTAGCAACTAAAGTCAATTTTAGATCATTATCCAGAAAACGGTGAACAAACGACGTGTTGATGCCGTTTCTTTCGTATAAATCATCGAGTGGCCCTTCTTGAGATACATGGTTTAAATTTACTCTAAAGTTAAATCTTTCGTATCCTTTAGAAACTGTAATATTATGAATTGCTCCAATACCAGTTGTAAAAATTTCATCTTGCCAATTTGTGTTGGCACCACCAAACGATGAGGTATCACCTCCGTTATCCGTAACTACTTGCATGTATTGCTCAGCGTTTAAAACATCTACAGTGTTAGTAACACTTCTCGTTGATGCCTGTAAACCATACTCAACTTTAAAAGGCTGATTTGCACTTCCTTTTTTCGTAGTAATTAGTATAACACCGTTAGATGCTCTAGAACCATAAATGGCAGTAGCAGAGGCATCTTTAAGTACCACAAAATCTTCAATGTCAGCTGGGTTAATAGCGTTTAAAGCATTTCTACTTCCTTGCGCACCACCACGTTGATCAATTGGAAGCCCGTCAATTACAATTAATGGGTCATTGGTTGCACCAAAATTAGAGCCTAATGAAGCTCCACCACGAATTCTAATTTCACCACCTTCACCAGCAGCACCTCCACCAGATGTAATTCTAACACCTGCAGCTTTACCAGCAATAAGTTGCTGTGGCGCTACAATGGCTCCACGGTTAAATTCTTCATCGCCTACTTTTTCTACAGCACCTGTGGCGTCTTGTTTCGTTGTAGAACCATAACCGATAAGTACTACTTCATCTAATTGAGCTGCGTCTTCTTCCAAAACTACATCAACGGTAGCTTGTCCGTTAAAGACTATTTCTTGCGACTTGTAACCAACATAAGAAATCACAATAGTTTCTCCTTGGTTGACTTCAATTGTGTATTTTCCATCGAAATCGGTCGATGTTCCTCTCGAAGTCCCTTTTACCAGAATATTTACACCTGGTAAAGGCATAGCGTTTGCTTTGTCTGTTACTGTACCACTGACAGTTGATTGTGCCATCAGAGTAGCTGGTATCATAATTAAACAGATTATTAAAGCATTTAAGAATGTTTTCATACAATGTTTTTAAGTTAATTGCTTAGTTAATTGATTTATATTTTCACTTCTTGGGTTAAATCTATGTAAAATTAATGTGATTTAAGTGTTAAAAGGCAAGCGAGACCTAACGCAAACGTTTTCGTGTTAAAAACTTTTCTGAAATTATTGATAGTGAGAGTAAAATAGTAAAAAAATGAGATATTTTCAATTGAGAGCTGTTAAAATTACCAAGTCCCGAAAACCTGTAAAACTATTTTTGGTGTATATTCGTTTTAAAGATCCCTTAGTTAGTTTATAATACATGAAACGAAAAATAACCCTTAAACAAATTGCTAAAGAACTAGATGTCTCCATTTCAACCGTATCAAAGGCACTGCGTAATAGTGTGGAAATTAGTGAAGATACGAAGCAAAAAGTCCAAGCTTTTGCGAAATTGTACAACTACAGACCCAACAATATAGCCTTAAGTCTTAAAAACAGAAAAACCAATACCATTGGAATTATTATCCCAGAAATTGTTCATCACTTTTTCTCTAAGGTCATTAGTGGAGTAGAGACTGTAGCCAACAACAGAGGTTATAATGTTATTGTTGGCCTTTCAAATGAATCGTTCTCTAAAGAGGTCATAAATATGGAAATGCTTGCCAATGGTAGCATAGATGGCTTTATTCTGTCAATTTCAAAAGAAACATTGCAGCAACAAGACTATCATCATTTTAATGAAACGATGAGCCAGGGTATGCCTATTGTTATGTTTGACCGTGTAATTGCAGACATTAAATGCGATAAAGTTATTGTAGATGATTATAAGGGCTCGAAAAATGCAGTAGAAAAACTGATAACCAATGGGTGTAAATCTATTGCTCTAATTACAACCAAAGATTATGTAAGTGTTGGTAAATTACGTACTCAGGGCTATTTAGAGGCTTTGCATGAACACAAGATGACTCCAAAGGCGGAGCTTATCCTCAAAATTGACGACACATTAGATTACGAAGTCCATTTGGACGCGTTAGAGTTAGAAATTGAACAACTTTTTAAATCAAATAAAAAGATTGATGGTGTGTTTGCAGTTAATGAATTGTATGCTTTATCGGCAATGAAAGTCGCTAGGAAATTAGGCTTGGATATACCAAATGATATTCAGGTTATTGGTTTTACCGATGGTGTTTTGTCAAAACATGCCACACCAAGCTTAACTACGGTCAGTCAGCATGCACAACAGATGGGAGAGACTGCAGCAAATCTGTTAATCGATAAGTTAGAAAATGAGTTTGATGATGAGAAGGAAGAAGAGTTTCAAACGGTTGTTATTGCTACAGAATTGATAGAACGCGAATCCACCAAATAGAAATTTAACATTGCCATTTTAAAAACTTTTATATCTTTACCACGAAATCAAAACTTATATTTTCACTTCTACACATAAGTTTTGATAAGCACAGCTTGTCAGAATAGTATTAATTTAAACATACTATTTCATGAAAAAGCGCATTCTCGGATTTTGGGAAATCTGGAACATGAGTTTCGGTTTCTTAGGAATCCAATTTGGATTTGCCTTGCAAGGCGGATTTATGTCACGAATATTTCAAACGCTCGGTGCAGATAAGCATGATATTCCATTGTTGTGGATTGCTGCTCCTTTAACAGGATTACTTGTACAGCCAATTATTGGTTACATGAGTGACAGAACCTGGCACCACCGATTTGGACGACGGCGACCATACTTTCTTATTGGTGCAGTTTTGAGTTCTATCGCATTATTTTTTGTGCCTTATTCTCCAGCATTATGGGTAGCAGCGGGTTTTCTTTGGATTTTAGATGCATCGATTAATATTTCCATGGAGCCTTTTAGGGCTCTAGTAGCAGATAAGTTAGATGAATCTCAAAGAACTTATGGCTTTGTAATGCAAACTCTAATTATTGGAATCGGAACCTGGGTGGCAAGTAATTTGCCTTGGTTAGTGTCGAAAATGGGAGTCAGTGACTCTGCAGCTTTAGGTGTTGTGCCAGATTCAGTGAAAATAGCATTCGCTATCGGAGCATTCGTGTTCTTAATCAGTATTCTTTATACCGTATTTACAACGACAGAATATCCTCCAGAGGATATGGAAGAGTTTGAAAGAGAGAAGGCGCAGAAAAGCAGTTTTGTTTCGGATATTATAAATAATATCGGGAATATGCCTTCCACCATGAAGAAACTAGGCGTAATTCAGTTCTTTAGCTGGTTTGCTTTTTTTACTATGTGGAGTATGGCAAACCCTGCCTTAACAGAGCATGTTTATAAAATGCCAGCACCTATTGAAGCAAATTTTGATATGACTACTGTTGAGGGTCAAAAAGCTTACGATATTGAAAATACTGCGTTTCAAAAATCTTCAAATTTAGTAGGTTCTGCCATGGGTGTTTACGGTTTGTCATCAATGGCTTTTGCTTTGTTATTTGTGTTTTACACTTCAAAACGAAATATTAACCGAAAATACGTTCACATGATATCACTAATTATAGGAGGTGCAGGCTTCTTATTAATGACGGTGGTTACGCCAGAACAACTTAAATATTGTTTTGTGTTAATAGGTATTGCTTGGGGAAGTATTTTGTCCATGCCTTACGCTATGCTTTCAAGTTCGGTTGATCCTAAAAAAATGGGAATGTTTATGGGTATTTTCAATATGTTTATTGTTATCCCTCAGATCATTGCTGCACTTGGTGGTATAAATTACATTTCAGGCCTTTTGGGAGATGATGCTATTAATGCTATGATTATCGCAGGACTGAGTTTAGTAATCGCAGGCTTAAGTAATTTTTTAATTACAGATAAAGCAGCAATTTCTTACCAACCTCAATCGTAAAACTTTAAAATGAATAAAAAAGGATTCATATTTGATCTCGATGGTGTGATTGTTGACACCGCTAAATATCACTTTTTGGCTTGGAAGAAATTAGCTAATAGCTTAGGTATAGATTTCACTGAAGTAGAAAATGAGCAACTAAAAGGTGTAAGTCGGGTAAGATCATTAGAAAAGATTTTGTCTTGGGGACATAAAACCATTTCCGAAGATAAATTCATGGAATTAATGTCTGCAAAAAACACAGATTATTTAAGTTATATTTCCAAAATGGACGAAGATGAAATACTTCCAGATGTTCCAAAAATATTGAATTTATTAAAAGATAAAGAGCAACCTATCTCATTAGGCTCAGCAAGCAAAAATGCCAGAACCATTTTAGAGCGTGTAAATCTAAAAAAACATTTTGATGCTATCGTAGATGGTAATGATGTAAGCAAAGCGAAACCAGATCCTGAGGTTTTTTTAATAGCCGCAAAACTATTAAATGTAAAGCCAGAGCATTGTATAGTTTTTGAAGATTCTGTTGCTGGAGTCGAGGCTGCCAATGCTGCCAACATGGTATCGATTGGTATTGGAAGTGAAGACGTTCTTGGCCATGCCAAATATATATTTAAGGATTTCACAGAAATCTCAAATGAGTTTATAAACTCACTAATTGAAAATTAAAACATACAGTGCCATTAGAATGTGGTACTAAGATTAAGATAAATGAATTTAGATTATATCATACCAAATGATTGGTCAATCTTAGAAGAGGGATTCGATCCAAATAACGTAAAGGCGTCAGAAAGTATATTCAGTATCGGAAATGGTGCCATGGGACAACGCGCTAATTTTGAAGAGCAATATTCAGGGCCAACATTTCAAGGAAGTTATATTGCTGGTGTTTATTATCCGGATAAAACCAGAGTAGGTTGGTGGAAAAACGGTTACCCAGAATATTTTGCAAAAGTACTTAATGCACCAAACTGGATAGGTATTAACGTTTTTATTAATGATGAGGCCTTAGATCTTCATACCTGTAAAAAGATTGAAAATTTTAAAAGAGAGCTCAACATGAAAGAAGGTTGGCTATCTCGCAGTTTTATCGCTACACTTCAAAATGATGTTAAAGTAGAAGTAAGTGTTAAACGTTTTTTAAGTTTAGATATAGATGAATTAGGTGCCATAAATTACTCGGTTAAACCTTTGAATTCTGACGCTACCATAACATACAGACCGTATATCGATAGTGGGATTACAAACGAAGATACCAATTGGGATGATAAGTTTTGGGATACCTTAAATGTAAGTCACGAGAACAATCAAGCCTTCATTCAGGCCAAGACAATGAAGACCGATTTTTATACCTGTACCTTTATGGAGTCTCAAGTTTTTATTGATGGCAAATCTGTAATTATTGAGCCAAATATAAGTGCCGATTCAAACAGTGCTTCGTTTAGTTATAGTTATAATGTAAAGAAAGACCAAACCTACACCATTCATAAGTTCGGTGGTTATACTGTTGATAGAAACCACGATAAATACGAATTGGTTTCAGCTGCTAAAATGGTTCTGAACAAAGCCACAAAAACTGGATTTTCAGCATTGCTCGAAGCTCAAAAAAATGCATGGGCAAAAATTTGGGATATGGCAGACATTACTATTAATGGAGATGTAAAAGCACAACAAGGCATCCGATTTAATATCTTTCACTTAAATCAAACCTATCTCGGTACTGATGCAAGATTAAATATTGGGCCTAAAGGATTTACTGGCGAAAAATATGGAGGAAGCACCTATTGGGATACCGAAGCCTATTGTATTCCTTTTTATATGGCAACAAAAGACCAAAAGGTGGCCAGAAACTTATTGACCTACAGATATAAACATTTAGAAAAAGCCATTGAAAATGCCGAAAAATTAGGATTTTCAAACGGTGCAGCGTTGTATCCAATGGTGACCATGAATGGTGAAGAATGCCATAATGAATGGGAAATTACCTTTGAAGAAATCCATAGAAACGGTGCCATTGCGTTTGCTATTTTCAATTACCATCGTTATACAGGAGATTTCAGTTATATCCCAGAAATGGGATTAGAAGTACTTATTGGTATTGCTCGTTTTTGGCATCAACGCGCAAATTTCTCAACAGACAAAAACAAATATGTTATCTTAGGTGTAACTGGGCCAAATGAATATGAAAACAATGTAAACAATAACTGGTACACTAATTATATTGCCCAATGGTGTATCAATTATGCAGTAGAAAACATTAATCGAGTGGCGTCAGAATATGATACGGATTACACCCGAATTATGAATAAGGTTAAACTATCTAAAGCCGAAATTAAGGAATGGCAAGAGGTAGCGGACAACATGTATTTTCCATACTCTGAAAAGCACAATGTGTATTTACAGCAAGATGGTTTCTTGGATAAAGAATTAATAACTGTAGCAGACTTAGATAAGTCGCAACGGCCAATAAACCAAAAATGGTCTTGGGATAGAATTTTGCGTTCACCATACATAAAACAGGCGGATACGCTTCAAGGGTTTTACTTTTTTGAAGATCAATTTTCTACTGAAGAATTAAAACGACATTTCGATTTCTATGAACCATTTACAGTACATGAAAGCTCGTTGTCACCTTGTGTACACAGTATTCAGGCAGCGAAGTTAGACCGAATGGAACAGGCCTATACGTTTTATTTACGAACATCGCGATTAGACTTGGATGACTATAATCACGAAGTGCACGAAGGTTTGCACATCACCTCAATGGCAGGTACCTGGATGAGCATTGTAGAAGGCTTTGGAGGCATGCGTATTAAAAACGATATGTTAAGTTTTGAGCCTAAAATCCCTGAACAATGGGAAGGGTATTCGTTCAAGGTGAACTTTAGGAATAGAATACTAAAGGTTATCGTAAACCAAGGCAAAACACATTTTGAGTTAGATGGCGACGAAGATTTATCAATTATGGTGCATGGTGAAGAAGTAATTATTTCACCTAATAAGTTGGTAACGGTTTAGATGATTTTATAGCTCCAGTTAAAGAACACTAAAAACAATGAATATGAAAAACATAATAAAAATAGTTTCAGTATGCTTATTGATTTTTGTGACTTCTTGTAAGGAGCAAACCCAAAAAGAGGTAAAGCCGTCAACATCTAAAGAGTTGACTAAAGAGATCAATGATCTCGAAAGGGTAGAACCACCACATTGGTGGACTGGGTTTAAAAACGCTGAATTGCAATTACTGGTTAAACATCCGAATATCGGAAGTTACACACCAGAGATTTCTTATTCTGGTGTCACTCTAGAAAATTTTCATCAGGCAGATAGTCCTAATTATCTGTTTTTAGATGTAGAGATTTCGGAATCTGCAAAAGCAGGTAAATTCAATATTGTTTTTAAACAAGATGATGGTAAGGAGCTTGTTCAAACTTATGAGTTGAAATCGCGTGAAAAATCAGCTGAAGATTATATAGGTTTTAATAGTTCAGATGCCATTTATCTCATCACACCAGACCGTTTTGCAAATGCAAACCCAGAAAATGATGAGGTAGAAGGTTTATTAGAACAAGGAATAGATAGAACCCATGGTTACGCTAGACATGGTGGAGATGTCCAAGGTATAACAGAGCATTTAGATTATATAGACAATCTAGGTTTTACTGCTGTTTGGCCGTGTCCTGTACTCATTAATGATATGCCAAGGGGCTCATATCATGGTTATGCCATGACAGATTTTTATAAAGTAGATCCAAGATTCGGAACTTTAGATGAGTATAAAAATCTAGCTGATGAGCTAAGAAACAGGGACATGAAACTTATCATGGATCAAGTGGCTAATCATTGTGGTTTACAACATTGGTGGATGAAGGATTTGCCGTTTAAGGATTGGGTAAATTATCAGGATTATTATCTAGAAAATATAGATAACTGGAATAGAGAAACAACTAAAATGTCTAATCATAGACGAACTACAAATCAAGATCCTTATGCAGCAAAAATAGATAATGATGGCATGTCTCAAGGTTGGTTTGTACCAGATATGCCAGATTTAAATCAACGGAATCCGTTTATGGCAAATTACATCATTCAAAATAGTATTTGGTGGGTAGAAACTTTAGGCTTGGGCGGAATCCGTCAAGATACCTATCCATATCCAGATAAAGCATTTATGAGTGATTGGGCAGGTGCAATTATGACTGAGTATCCTAATTTTAGTATTGTTGGTGAGGAGTGGAGTTACAATCCGCTTTTAATAGCATATTGGCAAGAAGGTCATGAAAATAAAGATGGTTACGATTCTAACTTAAAATCATCAATGGATTTTGCGATGCAAAAACATATTATTGATGCCTTAAATGAAGAAGAATCTTGGGATAAAGGTCTTGTTAAAATGTACGAAGGTTTAGCAAATGATTTTGCCTATACCTCACCAAAAGATATCATGGCATTTCTAGATAATCATGACAAGAGCCGTGTCTATACAGAACTGAAAGGGGATGTAGTAAACACCAAAATGGCATTGAGTTACTTATTAATGTTGCCAAGAATTCCTCAGATTTATTATGGTACAGAAATCTTAATGGACGACTTTGATAATCCAGGCGATCATGGATTAATTAGAACAGATTTTCCTGGAGGTTGGCAAGGTGATACTGTGAATGCTTTTACAGGTGAAGGTCTAAATGCCGAACAAAAAGATATGCAGAACTTCCTTAAAAAGATGCTCAACTACAGAAAGGACAGTAAAGCCATTCATGAAGGCGAAACAAAACACTTTGCACCATTCGAAGGAACATATTTCTTATACAGAACACATGGTAATGAAACCGTAGTGCACATCATTAACAAAAATGAAGAACCAATTGAAATTGATTTAAACTATCACGAAGAAATGGGTCTAAAAGGAAAGACATTAAAGAATGTGATTACTGGAGAGACCATGGTTTGGGGAGATAGTATAAAGTTGAATGAAAAAGGAAGCATAATCTTATCGACAAAACTATAAAGATGAAAAATACCATTTATGTTTTAGTCCTATTAATGATAATGTCTTGTAAAAACGAGAAGAAAACAACTGATGTCGATTTTGAATCTAACGTGCCAAGTAAAACCTACACTTTTGAAAAGTTAGACAAGGTAGAGCTTTATGCAGGTTCCTTAATTAGAGTAGATAGTTTTCCTTCAAAATATATAACACCACGACCGGTAGATATTTGGTTACCTAAAGATTACACCAGAGATAAAAAATATAGCGTCCTCTATATGCACGATGGGCAAATGTTATTTGATAGTACCACATCTTGGAACAAACAAGAATGGAAAGTTGATGAATGGGCAACTAAACTTATGGAAGAAGAAAAGGTTCAGGATTTTATAGTGGTAGCTATCCACAATATTCCTAGCATCCGTTGGCAAGATTTGTTTCCTGAGAAGGCAATTAATTATATAGATGGAAGCGTAAAAGATTCTCTTGCAGACATAGCTGGTAAAAAGAACATAAAACTCAATGGTGACAATTACTTAAGATTTATAGTCGAAGAATTAAAGCCACAAATAGATTTTGCTTATCCTGTCCATACAGATAGAGAGCACACTTTTGTTATGGGTTCAAGTATGGGAGGTTTAATGTCAATGTATGCTATTTCCGAATATCCTGAAGTTTTCGGTGGAGCAGCATGTTTATCAACCCATTGGGTTGGTGCTATGCCAATGGAAAAGAACCCATATCCCGAAGCCATTTTTAAATATATGGAAACCAATTTACCAGAAGCAGATGAACATAAGTTGTATTTTGATTACGGCAACAAAACCCTAGACCAGCATTACCCACAATATGCACCTAGAGTAGATGAGATATTAAAAGCAAAAGGTTATACAGATAAAGATTCTAAGAACTTATTTTTTGAAGACACTGACCATTCAGAGAATTCTTGGAATAAACGCCTAGATCAACCCTTAATATTCTTATTAGGGAATGATTTGGATTAATAGCAACCTAAGACCTCATAGAAAGGTTTAAATCTGTGAGGTCTTTAAAATTTACTATGAAGCAAAGCATACTATACATAGCGTTTATACTTTTTACAGTTTCAATCACTGCGCAGAATGCTGAGCGTATTTTTAAAAGCGCTCAAATTGAAGGGTTATATGTAAAGGTTGAGGTGAATGACGGTTATTACATCATTAAACCATATGCGTCAAACATTGTTGAAACAACATTTGTGCCCAATGGTGAAGATTTAAATACAGAATCGCATGCCGTTGTGGCAAAACCGAAAAGTTCAACAATTGATATTACAGAAAGAGCTAAAGACGTTTTGATAAAAGCACGTAACGGTTTATATGTAGTTGTCACCAAAAGCCCATTCCAAATCTCATATTACTACAAGGAACAACTCATCACATCCGAAAAACGAGGCTACTACAAAAGCGAGCACGAGCCAATGGATATGGTAAAAGGCAATATTGTTGCAGATTCTACCGAAAAAATAGAATTCAGCCTATCAAAAGATGAAGTGCTTTATGGCGGAGGTGCAAGAGCATTAGGTATGAATCGTAGAGGACATCGTTTACCCTTATTCAATAGAGCACATTACGGTTATGAAACTGAATCTCAATTGATGAACTACACCATGCCGATTGTTTTGTCTTCCAATCAATACATGATTCATTTTGACAACGCACCAATTGGCTATTTAGATTTAGACAGCAATGGAGATAACACCTTAACTTACGAAACTGTTTCTGGTCGTAAAACCTATCAAGTGATTGTTGGTGATTCATGGTATGATATTATGAGAAGTTATACCAATTTAACAGGTAAACAACCTATGCTACCACGTTGGGCTTTGGGGAATTTTTCAAGCCGATTTGGCTATCATTCCCAAGAAGAAGTTGAGATGACGATTGATAAATTTAGGGAAGAAGAGATTCCTGTTGATGCCATTATTTTGGATTTGTATTGGTTTGGTAAAGACATAAAGGGAACCATGGGAAATCTTGAGTTTTTAAGGGATTCATTTCCAAATCCAAAACAGATGATTAAGAATTTGCAATCTAAAAACGTCGAAACGATCCTTATAACAGAACCTTTTGTATTAACCACTTCTAATCGATGGGACGAAGCTGTCGAAGAAGATATTTTAGCTAAAGACTCTATTGGAAACCCAGCCAAATACGATTTCTATTTCGGTAATACAGGAATCATAGATATTTATAACCCAAAAGGGGAGCAATGGTTTAAAAATATTTACAAGGAATTGGCTAATATGGGTGTCAATGGATTTTGGGGAGATTTGGGAGAACCCGAAGTGCATCCTAATTGGGTACAGCACCATACAGGTTCGGCCTCAGAA
The DNA here is from genome assembly GCF_965284585.1 of Winogradskyella ouciana. Taxonomy (NCBI): domain Bacteria; kingdom Pseudomonadati; phylum Bacteroidota; class Flavobacteriia; order Flavobacteriales; family Flavobacteriaceae; genus Winogradskyella; species Winogradskyella ouciana. Next base: position 706,985 of record NZ_OZ260095.1, on the reverse strand, counting down.
GTCCATAATATTTACGGACACGATTGGGCAAAATTAGTGTATGAAGCCAGTCTAGAAGCCAATCCAAATAAAAGACCATTCATCTTAATGCGAGCAGGTTATTCTGGTAGTCAGCGTTACGGCATGGTGCCATGGTCTGGTGACGTCAACAGAACTTGGGGAGGATTACAATCTCAACCTGAAATTGCACTACAAATGGGCATGCAAGGATTAGCTTATATGCACTCCGATTTGGGTGGTTTTGCAGGAGCAAATTTAGATGATGAGTTGTACGTACGTTGGTTGCAATACGGAGTTTTCAATCCCATTTTTAGACCACATGCACAAGAAGATGTGCCTAGCGAACCTATATTTAGAAGTGAAAAAGCAAAACGATTAGCGAAGTTCGCGATTCAAACGCGTTATCGTATGTTGCCGTATAATTATAATTTGATGTACGAAAATCATTTATATGGCAAACCATTAATGCGACCTTTATTTTTTGAAGAACCTAATAACACTAAATTATTTAGCTATTCAAAAACCTATTTGTGGGGAAATGATATTCTAGTAGCACCAGTTTTAGAAGCTGGTAAAACAGAACAAGAGGTTTATTTTCCGAAAACGTCAAACTGGTTTAATATAGAAACTGATGAACTCATTGAAGGCGGACAAACCAAAATGGTTAAAACACATCCAGCCTATATCCCAACTTATGTTAGGGCAGGAGCTTTTATACCATTAACCAAAGTGGTGCAATCAACATCTGAGTATGAAGGTAATCGTCTAGAGCTTCACTATTATTTCGATAAGAATTCACCTGAAAATGAACGTACAGTTTATAACGATAATGGTTCAGAAATTAATCCATTGTGGAGTGGTAATTCAAATTATGAATTAATGAAATTTGAATCTATATATAAGGGATCAAATCTAAAATTTGAATTCGAGTTTGAAAAAAGTATCGAATTTGACGAAACTTTAAATTCAAATGACAAAACAATCAATCTTATAGTACACAATATTCAAAGAGAACCAAAATATATTAAGGTTGATGGTAAAAAAGTTGAGGTAAAATGGAATTCAGAAACAAAAACCTTAACTATTCCTATTAATTGGGAAGCTTTAACTAAAAAAGAGATTAAAATAAAACTCAAAAAATAAAACAAGATGAAAAACTTTGCATTAATAATCTGTATGCTACTAGTATTTGTAGCATGTAAATCAGAGAAAAAAGAAGACATCAAAGTAGAGGAAACTATTAAAGAGGAATTTACACCAATTTCCACTTCAGATATGGAAACAGCCGTGATTTACGAAGCTAATATTCGTCAATATTCACCAGAAGGCACGTTTGATGAGTTCACTAAAGATATTCCTCAATTAAGGGAATTGGGTGTAAAAATCATTTGGTTAATGCCAGTATTTCCTATTTCAGAAACTAAACGTAAAGCCACAGGAGGAGCAGATAGCAAGTTTGCTTCAGAATTTCCAGAAGAAGAGCGCTCAAAATATTTGGGGAGCTATTATGCTGTAACTGATTTTACTGAGATTAATCCAGAGTTTGGTACCAAGGAAGATTTTAGAGAATTGGTTAAAACTGCTCACGATAATGGTATTTATGTCATATTGGATTGGGTGCCAAATCATACAGGTTGGGATCATGAGTGGTTAAAAACAAATCCAGAATACTACACACAAAACGAAGATGGTGAAGTCATTCATCCTAAAGGAACAGATTGGACAGATGTCGCAGATTTAAACTACGATAACCAAGACATGCGAAAAGAAATGATTGAAGACATGTCTTACTGGATAACCGAAGAAGGAGTCGATGGATTTAGATGCGATGTAGCCGGTTCTGTACCTCTTGATTTTTGGCAACAAGCCGTACCTCAATTAAGAGAAAAGAAAGATATTTTTATGTTGGCTGAAGCCTGGGAACCAGAATTATTGGATGGTAATTTATTTGATATGGCCTATGCTTGGGATGGCCACCATCTACTTAATGGATTGGCTAAAGGCGAAAAGAATTTAGAAGATTACGAAGCCTATATTCAAAAAATTTCAAAAGACTATGATAACGATGATATCTTAATGAATTTTGTAACCAACCACGATGAAAACTCATGGAATGGTACTATAAAAGAACGCATGGGAGACGCCTCAGAGCTTATGACTGCATTGAGCTTTACTTTAAAAGGTATGCCGTTGATTTATTCAGGTCAAGAATATGATATGGATCATAGATTAAAGTTTTTTGAAAAGGATTCCATCCCTAAAACAAAAGGAGATAGCTGGGATTTGCTCAAAAAACTAGGTAAACTCAAAAATACAAACCCAGCCTTACATGGTGGCAAAAATGCGGCTTCGTATAAGCGTTTAGACTCGGAAAAAGATATATTAATGTTTGAGCGTTCTAAAAATGATGAAACTATTTTATTCATTGGTAATTTTTCTGATGAAGTAAATAAAATAGCTGTACCTGGAGGTATGTATTTAGATTATATGGCTAATGAAAAAATTGAATTGAAGGGAGATGCTTTTACTATGGGCCCTTGGGAATACAAGATTTTAATAAAATAAACTATGAAGAAAACAATTTGGGTTTTACTAATCGCACTAACGTTTCTTAATTGTAAAAATAATACGGATTCGGATGTCGCTATAACACTGGAAAAAGAAAGCTTACAGCAAGATTCACCATTTGTATGGGAAGGTGCCAATCTTTATTTTTTGCTAACCGACCGTTTTAATAATGGAGACACATCCAATGATGTCAACTTTGGTAGAACTAAAGAAACAGGTAAACTTCGTGGCTTCGAAGGTGGAGACATTAAAGGTATAACCCAAAAAGTAAAAGAAGGTTATTTCACAGATTTAGGAATCAATGCTATTTGGATGACACCAATCGTAGAGCAAATTCACGGAGGTACAGATGAAGGCACAGGAGTGACCTACGGTTTTCATGGCTATTGGGCAAAAGACTGGACTAAAATAGACCCTAACTATGGTACTAAGGAAGATTTACAAGAGTTAGTAAAAGAGGCGCATGCCAAAGGCATTCGTATTGTTTTAGATGCCGTGATAAATCACACAGGACCAGTAACGGAAAAAGATCCAGTTTGGCCAGATGAGTGGGTAAGGACTGACCCACAATGCAAATATGATAATTATGAAAATACAGTGACCTGTACATTGGTCGCCAATTTACCAGATATAAAAACCGAAAGTAACGAGGATGTAGAGTTACCACCTCAATTGGTGGAAAAATGGAAGGCAGAAGGACGTTATGAGCAAGAAATAAAAGAACTCGACGCTTTTTTTGAGCGTACAGGACATCCCAGAGCACCACGTTTTTACATCATGAAATGGCTAACGGATTACATCACAGAATTCGGTGTTGATGGGTATAGAGTAGATACCGTAAAACATACCGAAGAACACGTGTGGCAAGAGTTCAGAAAAGAGTGTGACTATGCCTTTAATGAGTATAAAAAGAATAATCCAGATAAGGTGTTGGATGACAATAACTTCTATTTGGTTGGGGAAGTTTATAACTATGGTATCAGTGGAGGTCAAATGTTTGATTTTGGTGATAAAAAAGTAAATTATTTTGAACCTGAAAGCTTTCATAGTCTTATCAATTTTGAATTCAAATGGAATTCAAAAGAAATGGATTATGAATCACTTTTTAAACGCTATTCAGAGGTGTTGAATAACGATTTAAAAGACTATGGAACTATGAACTATCTAAGTTCACATGATGACGGAAGTCCTTTTGATGCCTCAAGACAAAAACCTTTTGAAACTGCTAATAAATTATTGTTATCACCAGGCACTTCGCAAGTCTATTATGGAGACGAGTCGGCAAGATCATTAATTGTGGAAGGCACAGTAGGAGATGCAACATTGCGTTCATTTATGAATTGGGATTCTATAGCAAATCAACCAAGAACGAAAGAAGTCTTGACACATTGGCAAAAATTAGGGCAGTTTAGAGCAAATCACCCTGCAGTAGGTGCTGGTATACATCAAATGATAACAGAAACTCCGTATGTATTTTATAGAAGTTTGTCCACAGACCATTTTAACGATCTTGTTGTAATTGGTATGGATCTCAAAAAAGGACAAAAAGTATTAGATGTCTCTAAGGTGTTTGAAGAAGGAGATAAACTGCATGATGCGTATTCAGGTCAAGATATTAAAGTGACTGATGGCAAAGCTGTTGTTAGTTCAGAATATAATATGGTATTGCTAGAGAAAAAGTAAAATTATGAAATGTAAATTTCTTGTTGTTTTAATTATAATACTCTCATTTTCTTGTAAGAATGACAGTATGATTCTAGATGTGGAATCACCACAATCTAATCTTAAGGTAAGTTTTAATCTAAATGCTGAAGGAGAGCCTTTCTATCAGGTGATGTTCAACAATAAAACGGTTGTAGATACTTCGTATTTGGGTTTCGAATTTACAAATGCTGAAGCTTTAAAAGATGATTTAAAAATTATAACTACAGCCACAAATTCCTTCAACGAAACCTGGCAAATGCCTTGGGGAGAACAAGTCGATGTGGTTAATCATTATAATGAATTAAAAGTAGAACTACAGGAAACTTCAGAACCAAAACGAAAATTAAACATCGTTTTTAGAGTTTACGATGATGGCATTGGTTTTAGATACGAATTCCCAGAGCAAGAAGGATGGACAGAAGCATTAATTAAAGATGAGCATACAGAATTCAACCTCACAAAAGACTACAATACCTTTTGGATTCCTGGTGATTGGGATATCTATGAGCACTTGTACAGCACTACAAAGTTATCAGAAATCGATGCTTTGAAATATGTAGGTCATGTGAATTTGGCACAAACCTATATTCCAGAAAATGCTGTAAATACACCAGTAACCATGGTTGGTGATGATAATACGCACTTAAGTTTTCATGAAGCGGCATTAGTAGATTATTCTGGAATGACTTTAAAGGTCGATACTGAAAATCTTAACCTAAAGAGTAATCTAGTAGGTTCTGAAAATACAGATTATAAGGTAAAAAGAAGTTTGCCATTTCATACACCTTGGCGAACCCTTCAAATTACAGATAATGCACCAGATTTAATTGAGTCTAAACTCATCGTCAATTTAAATGAACCCAACAAACTAGGTGATGTCTCATGGTTTAAGCCCATGAAATATACTGGTGTTTGGTGGGAAATGCACTTGGGAAAATCTTCATGGGATTATGGAATGACTCAAGATATGAATACATGGACAGACCCTGGGAAATCCAATGGCACGCATGGAGCAACAACAGAAAATGTAAAACGTTTTATTGATTTTTCAGCAAAAAACAATATTGGAGGTGTTTTGGTCGAAGGCTGGAATACAGGTTGGGAACATTGGATTGGCTTTGAGGACAGAGAAGGTGTATTCGATTTTGTAACACCATATCCAGATTATGATATTGATGAAGTAACTCGTTATGCCAAGGAAAAAGGTGTAGAAATTATAATGCATCATGAAACTTCAGCAGCTACTGAAACCTATGAAAAACAGCAAGACACAGCTTACGCCTTAATGCAGAAATATGGTATGCATGCCGTTAAATCGGGTTATGTAGGTAAGATTCTACCAAAAGGCGAATACCATCACGGACAGTATATGGTTTATCATTACAACAACGCAGCCATAAAAGCCGCTAAATACGAAGTTGCCGTTAATGCACACGAACCGATTAAAGCCACAGGACTGCGAAGAACCTATCCTAATATAATTTCGAGAGAAGGTTTGCGAGGTCAGGAGTTTAACGCTTGGGCAGAAGATGGTGGCAATCCACCAGAGCATTTGCCAATAGTGGCCTTTACCAGAATGTTGTCTGGCCCAATAGATTTTACGCCTGGTATATTCAATATAAAATTTGATGAGTTCAAAAAAGATAATCAGGTCAATACTACAATTGCCCAGCAACTAGCTTTATATGTAGTTATTTATAGCCCTGTGCAAATGGCAGCAGATTTAGTGGAACATTACGAAGCTAACCCAGAACCTTTGCAGTTTATCAGAGATGTTGGTGTGGATTGGGAGGAAACTAAAGTGCTGAACGGTAAAGTTGGAGATTATGTGACTATTGCAAGAAAAGAACGTCAAACAGGTAACTGGTTTGTTGGAGGTATAACTGATGAAAATTCAATAACTCATGAGTTGACTTTCGATTTTCTGGATGAAGACCAAACGTACGACGCTACAATCTATAAAGATGGCAAAGAAGCCCACTGGAACGATAACCCATTGGATATAGAAATAGAAAAAATGGAACTTACAAAAGGTAATAAGCTATCAATTAAACTCGAAGAAGGAGGTGGCTTTGCTATAAGTTTGAAAAAGAAAAACAACTAATTTTTTAATCCCTATGAAAAATATAGTAACCCTTTTATGTTTAATCTTTACGTTTTGTTTGAATGCTCAAGTAGATGGTGTTGGGATCAACACACAAGACCCAAAGAGCACACTAGACATTAATGGAAACTTATCTTTAAAAGTTGTTGGTTATAATGGCGGACCTAGTAATTCAGCTACTCCAATTGATGACGGTATTTATTTAAATTTAACTCCTACATCTGGAAACATTGAGTTTATTCTACCTGATGCTACAACTGTACCTGGCAGAATATATATTGCTAGAAACATATCTGATACTGAAAACGCGCAGATATATAGTTTTGGCGGGCAGTTTTTTTCTGGCGATAGTAGAGTTGCCACAGCGGCTCCAGTTATTATGACTCCAGATGCTGCAGGAGATGGTGGTGACATAACAAAAACCTTGATTTTTGTAAGTGATGGGTCTAATTGGACCTACGGTCAACTAGGATTCTAGTGCCATTTAACATTTCTTATTGTAACAAACTGATTGTAAGGTAGTCTTAAACTAAACGACTATTTTAAATATTTGTAACTTTGCTTACTTTATACAACTACAGTTTGGACATTAATGACAACATAGAATCACCTTTTGTTTTAAAGGTTAGTTTCAATAAATTATTAAATCAGTACGAAGAATTAATTAAGACTGATAACGATTTTATTGCTTCTAATGCACGTCGTGTACTCAAAATAGCAGAAGAAAACCCAATACTAAGAGAAGGATTTAGTGATTTCTCGGTATTTGTAGATTTAGAAAAGGAAATAGAGGGAATTCTACAAGACACTTTCAGTCCTATACTTACAAAAAACGAAATAAAAACGGCATCGGTACCGTTTCACAATTTTACGTTTAATGCTTCAGAACGTTTTAAATCTATCTTAAAAACGGCAGGTGAAGATTTTGAATTAGAGATGAAAAACATGCCAGAGGATCAAACCTATATAATTGCATGTACCATCATTCTAAACTTTTGCTATGGTTATAACCTTAATTTTAAACGTCCGTTTTTTTATGAGATTCCAGATGCAAATGGTATAAAACGTTATTATAAAATACTGTATAATGCAGACTTTACTGAGATTATTCCTAATGAGGATGCTCCTAAAATAACAGACAAAGATTATGAGGAACTGTTAGATAACTTTGAAAATATAGAGCTGTGGAAAGAAAAATTTCCACCAAACAGTTATACGTTTAAAGGCTTTGTGATTTCAAATATTTTTGATGTTACTGATGATCAATCCATTTCAAACATTAAATCTTCTTTAATAGGTGAAGATAAACGGAAGGATGAAAGTTTTATGAAGGGCTTCTATGAAATTTTCCGTTCACTATTTGGCTTAAAGAATTTAGAAGTGGGTTTTTCCATTTATAATGAAGTAGAAAACACTTTTGAGCGCGTATATGGTGTAGGGATGAATAGTTTTTTATTAAATGAGTCTGAAAGTAAGCCTTGTTCTGATGCTTTATGCGATTGGTCCTATAATAGACTAATGAAAGAAAACGCATTTTTTTCGGTATCAGATGTGGATCGCATCTTTAAACAATCCAAAGGTAAGGCACCACATGTTAAGGAATTGCATAACCAAGGATTTAAGAGTGCTATTTTTGCTCCTATTGCAAATGACGATGGTCTTATGGGAATTTTAGAAATAGTATCTAAAACACCAAAGACTTTAAATAGTATAAATGCCAATAAGTTGGTAGATGTTATGCCATTTATTGTATCTGCAGTAGAACGTTCTAAAAATGCGGAAGCAAACTTAATAGAGGCAATCATACAAAAGGAATGTACATCGATTCACTCTAGCGTGCACTGGAAATTCGTTCAAGAGGCCAGACACTATATTAAAACTGAGTTTAATACAGGCGAGTCTCCAACCTTTAGAAAAATTGCCTTTGAGAATGTCTATCCATTATTTGGACAAATTGATGTTAAGGGCTCATCCAACGCTAGAAATGAAGCGACACAAAAGGACTTGTCACTACAGCTTAACTTGGCAGATAAGATTTTAGAGAAAAGTTTAGAAGAGCAAAGTTTGCCTATTTATGAGCAGATAAAATTTCAAATAACTGAGTTCCTTTCACAATTAAAAGAGAATTTTAAGGTGGATAGTGAGCATGCTATTTCTGTATTCTTAACTACTGAAGTAAAACCTATTTTTAAACTAATAGCTCAAACACAAAAAGCACTAAGACCAGATATTGAGGATTACTTTAGTAAAATAGATGAAGATTTAGGAGTTATCTATTTTTACAGAAAACATTACGATGATACGGTAAAACTAATTAACACCAATATGTCATCTTTGATTGATGAGAAACAAATTGAAGCTCAGAAAATGTATCCACATTTTTTTGAGCGCTTTAAGACAGATGGTGTTGAGCATAATATGTATATAGGTGAATCCATTACAAAGCAAGATAGCTTTAACATGATTTACCTCTACAACTTAAGATTATGGCAATTGCAGGTAATGTGCGAAATGGAAAATGAATATTACCAAAACCAACACGAGTACCCAATTGGTTTAGATGTAGCTTCTATGATATTGGTATTTAACCAACCTTTGTCTATACGTTTTAGAATGGACGAAAAACGTTTTGATGTAGATGGTACGTACAATGCGCGTTACGAAGTGGTTAAAAAACGTGTTGATAAAGCATTTATAAAAGGTACCGAGGAACGAATCACAAAAAAAGGCAAACTCACTATTGTTTACTCACAAAAAGAAGATGAAGAAGAGTATGTTAGATATATAAGGTTCCTTCAATCCAAGAACGTTTTAGATAAAGATTTAGAAATCTTAGAACTTGAAGATTTACAGGGTGTAACAGGCCTAAAGGCATTGCGCACCAGTATTCTTTACCATAATGAAAATGATAAGAACTTCTACACTTATGATGATTTAATGGAAACGATTAAATCCTAAAATTTGCAGTCTTGTTTTCACTAATACCTTCAAATATCATTGAGGTATTGGTATTGGTTTCAGGCAAAACATCCTTTAAATCAACACCTGGATTTTTCTTAACAGCTATACCAAATGCAATAAGAGAAATAATAATCCCTGTCATAAAGACGGTATAGGTAATTCGTAACAATCTATATTTACGTTCTAATACTACACCTAAAAAATAGAGATCTTTTGTAAGTGCTTTATAAATGTAATCTTTGTCCTCTAACATTTCTTTAATGGCCCATTCGTAATCGTCCATGCTCATTTTGTGGAAATTCCCAAAAAAACTTAAATTCACTTTTTGATTTTTTACGTCTTCCTTTGTGAATTCACCACTCGTTACATTTGGACGTGTTGCTATTATAGATAAAACCATAGATGTTACACAGAATAGAGTGAATATTACTGTTGGCCAGGTTAAATAAGGATTTGTATCTAACTTAGAGATGAGGTTGGCAAGTACAACAGAAATAATAATGGCATTAACCGATAATAAAATATTGGCTTTTGTATCTGCAATATCACTTAATTTAATATGGTTTCGTAATGCTACTCTATAAAACGTCTGAACACCTCTAGATGGGCTTTCGTTTTTGTACTGCGCTTTGTATTTAGCCTTAATCTCTTCTTTCTTATACTTGCGCTTTTGTTTCTTTTTCGCCTTCATTAACTTAGAAAGATTTTTCGCTTTTCTAGGATCCCATTCCTTCAAAGCATAATCTGTGTAATATTGATGGCTTTTTGCAAGTACTCTAATGTTTTCATTACGCCATTCTGTTGGCGAGTAGTGCTTAACACCTCTCATTTCCAATTCCTTACGCAGGAATTCGCTTGCTTCTTCAAAATATTTTTTACCAAAGTGAGAGGCATCAGCATCTCTAATAATTTTGCCTAACTTGGTCTTTGGTGGCTCTTTAAATTTTGTTTCCATGATGCACTCATTAACACCATCGATGAGGTCTTGGTCTGCATTTTGTTCTTTAAGAAACTTGGTGGCAATTTCAACACTTTTTTCTTCATGCTCATCTGCACTCTTAGTGTATCCTGTATCATGTAATAAAGCAGCTATTTCAAGAATTTCAGTCTCTTTGTCAGATACTTCAGTGTTTTCAATGATTTCCCGGGTACTCCTTAAAACGCGTTCAGTATGCGTATAGTTATGGTATAAGAAAGAGTTTGGCAGCTCTTGTTTTAAAAGATTAAATACAAATTCTTGAGTCTTTTCTACTAAGGATTTTGCCATGCTAAATGAGTTTATTTGAACAATGTGAATTTACAAAAAAATAAACGAGTTAATATTTAAAATTATTAAATGAGTTACAATCTAAATCTATTTTTATAGTAATTAAGGTTGTTAAATGATTAAATTAGTTACTTAAATAAATCAAAGCTTAGAAATTTAAGCAAACACCATATTGTGCAGCTGAAAATTAAAGACTCATTTAATAAGGAATTACCGTCAGATTCAAACCTTGAGAATACAAGACGGCAAGTATTTAATGCGGCACATTCTTATGTTATACCAAAGGTCCCGTCTAACCCAAAATTAGTTCATGCCTCAGAAGAAATAGCGTCTAATTTAGGCATAGGTGTTGAGGGTTTAAAATCAAAAGAGTTTTTAGAAGTGTTTTCCGGAGCAAAAGTTTACCCAAAAACTAAACCTTATGCTATGGCTTACGCTGGACATCAGTTTGGGAATTGGGCTGGGCAATTAGGAGACGGTAGAGCCATAAATTTATTTGAGATAGTTCATAACGAAAAACGGTGGGCTTTACAGCTCAAAGGAGCTGGTGAAACTCCCTACTCTAGACAAGGCGATGGGTTGGCAGTGCTGAGGTCATCAATAAGAGAATATCTGTGCAGCGAAGCGATGCACCATCTAGGTGTACCAACAACCAGAGCATTGAGTCTAATGTTATCAGGCGATGATGTGTTGAGAGATATGCTCTATGATGGTAATGCTGAGTACGAAAAAGGAGCTATTGTATGTCGCGTAGCACCGACATTTATCCGTTTTGGCAATTTTGAGTTATTTGCCTCAAGACAAGACACTAAAAACCTAAAAATACTGGCAGACTATACCATCAAATACTTTTATCCTGAACTGGGAAAACCTTCAAAAGAAACTTATATAAAGTTTTTTGGAGCGGTTGCCGACAGAACTTTAGACATGATTATCCATTGGCAACGTGTAGGTTTTGTTCATGGAGTGATGAACACCGATAACATGTCAATTTTGGGATTGACCATAGATTATGGCCCTTATGGTTGGTTAGAGGGTTTTGATTTTGGTTGGACGCCAAATACTACCGATAGCCAGAACAAGCGTTATCGCTTCGGTAACCAGCCTAATATTGCACTTTGGAATTTGTTGCAACTAGCCAATGCACTTTATCCTTTGGTAGAAGAAGCCTCTCCTTTCGAAGAGATTTTAAATCAATACAAAACAAATTTTGAAAGTAGATCATTGGATATGATGCGATCTAAATTAGGCTTGCAAAAAAAAGACGACAATGATCTAAAATTGATTAACAATTTAGAGGATTGTTTATTAAGTTCTGAAACTGATATGACCATCTTCTTTAGGCTACTATCCGATTATAAAAAAGGAAAAGTTGAAAATGCATTAGGCACTATTGAAAAAGCATTTTATAAACCCGAACAGATTAAGGGTGATATATTAAAACAATGGAAAGGATGGTTTAAAGCTTACGACCAAAGATTACAAATGGAAGAGGTTGATGACGACGGAAGAAAAGAGAAGATGAACTTAGTGAACCCAAAATATGTGTTGCGAAATTATATGGCGCAATTGGCAATAGACAAGGCAGATAATGGAGACTACAGTTTAATTGACGATTTGTTTCAACTATTAAAACAGCCTTATGCAGAGCAACCCGAAAATGAAAATTGGTTTGCAAAACGTCCTGATTGGGCAAGGCATAAGGTAGGCTGTTCTATGTTATCCTGTAGCTCATAAATACTAATTGATAAAAAAATAATTATGAAAGCAATCTGGAACAATAAAGTAATAGCAGAAAGTAATGATACCGTTGTAGTGGAAGACAATCACTATTTTCCGCATAACAGCATTAAAGAAGATTTTTTTACACCTAGCGATTCCAAATCGGTATGTCCTTGGAAAGGTACGGCATCCTACTACAATATTAATGTTGATGGTAAAGAGAATATTGATGGAGCATGGTTTTATCCAGATCCCTCAGATGAAGCCAAACACATTCAGAACAGGGTGGCCTTTTGGAAGGGCGTAGAAGTAACCGAATAGTATGAAAAGCACAAAGCTAAAAATAAAAAACAGTAAGGGTTTAACGCTGAATGCCTATATGGAGTTGCCAGCAAATCAAAAGCCTAATTACTACGCCATTTTTGCCCATTGCTTTACTTGTAGCAGTAATCTAAATGCTGTTAAGCATGTGAGCAGATCACTTACACAAGATGGTTTTGCCGTTATACGATTCGATTTTACAGGATTGGGTCGTAGTGAAGGAGAGTTTGCAGATAGTCATTTCTCGGCAAATGTTCAGGATTTACTCGATGTTCATAGTTACATATCAGAGCATTATGAAGCTCCAGGTTTATTGGTTGGTCATTCCTTGGGTGGAGCTGCGGTACTGGTTGCAGCATCAAAACTAAAAGCGGTAAAAGCGGTCGCAACTGTTGGTGCACCTGCCACAGTTGACCATGTAAAGCGTTTATTTTCGCATCAAATTGAAGACATTGAAAACAAAGGAAATGTTGAAGTTGATATTGGAGGAAGACCATTTGTAATCAATAAAGACTTTGTAGAGGAGTTTGACAAAACAGATCTACCAGCAATTGTAAAGAATTTAAGAAAGCCACTATTAATAATGCATTCGCCATTAGATAAAATAGTTGGTATAGATAATGCCAAAGAATTGTACGTCAATGCACATCATCCCAAAAGCTTTATAACCTTGGATGACGCTGATCACCTTCTGAGTGAAGAAAAAGATAGTCAGTATGTAGGAGAAATTATTGGTACATGGGCAAGTCGTTATTTTCCTCAGGTCGAAAACAAAATGCTAGATACTGAGGGAGAGCAATTGGTTGGGCATTTAAACATTGTTGAAGATAATTTCACTACCTCAATTCAAACTAAAAACCACACGTTTATTGCAGATGAACCTGCTGGTATTGGAGGTAGCGATTTTGGACCATCACCTTATGAATATCTTAATGCAGCATTGGCCGCTTGTACAGCCATGACTTTAAAAATGTATGCAGAAAGAAAGAATTGGGATCTCAGGGAGGTCTTTGTTTATCTTTCTCATTCCAGAAAGCATAGTGACGATTTAATGGTTAAGGTTGATAAACCAAAATATATGGACCATATTAATAAAAAGCTAAAATTTGTGGGCAATTTAGACGATACTCAAAAAGAACGATTAAAAGAAATAGCTTCGAGATGCCCTGTGCATAAAACCATAGCAAGCGAAGTTGTTTTCGAAACTCAAATAATAGAAGAATAGTGCAGATAGAATTAGAAAAACCGATTACTAAAACTCGATTTTTAGAAATAAGACATAGAACGGAAGAAATTTGTAAGTCTTTAAAACCCGAAGACGTTTCACTACAACCTGTAGAATTTGTCTCGCCACCCAAATGGCACCTGGCACATACCACATGGTTTTTTGAGCAGTTTGTGCTTTCAGAATATAAAAAAAATTATGAGGTATTTCACGAGAAATTCGCCTATTACTTCAACAGTTATTACAACAATGTTGGAGATAAGGTTTTAAGAACCAATCGTGGGTTAATGACACGTCCTACTTTAGGGCAAGCCCTAGATTACAGAACTTATGTCAATGAACAGATGTCGGAATTTTTGAGTGCTGATATATCAACGGAAATTGAGAATGTTGTTGAAATAGGATTGCAGCACGAACAACAGCATCAAGAGCTTTTGTTTTATGATATAAAATACATTTTCGGACACCAACCATCATTTCCAACACTTGATTATAATATTACTTTGAAGCCCGAAAATCAATCACAGGAATTTATAAAAATTGATGAAGGACTCTATGATATTGGGCACAAGGGAGAGGATTTTTGTTGGGACAATGAATTGGGAAGACATAAAGTTTATCTGAATGATTTTGAAATTTCAAATCGATTGGTAACCAATTCAGAATATATGGAATTTATCGAGGCTGGAGGTTATAAAGATTTTAACCTATGGCACGCAGAAGGTTGGGATTGGGTTCAGAATCACAATATTGAAGCTCCAATGTATTGGCATAAGGTCAACGGTAAATGGATGCATTATACGCTTCAAGGTTTTAAAGCTATTGAAGACGAATTGCCTGTCAATCATATTACGTTTTATGAAGCATTCGCCTATGCGCAATGGAAACAGATGCGCCTACCCACGGAATATGAATGGGAAGTATCTTCAGAACATTTTAAACATGGGCAGTTGTGGGAATGGACTAATAGTGCCTATCTTCCATACCCGAATTATGCCAAAGCAGATGGTGCGTTGGGTGAATACAACGGTAAATTTATGGTCAACCAAATGGTGTTAAGAGGAGGTTCTGTAGCGACTTCGCCACAGCACTGCAGACCAACTTATAGAAACTTTTTTCATCCCGAATTGCGTTGGCAGTTTTCGGGAATAAGACTAGCAAAATAAATGACAAATTCTTTCGCAAAGGACGTGCTCGCTGGCCTAACAGCCAAAAGCAAGTACCTATCCTCAAAATATTTTTATGACGATAATGGCAGTCGCATATTTCAAGAAATAATGAATATGCCAGAATATTATCTTACGGATGCCGAGTTTGAAATTCTCTCTATGCAATCCAAACAGATAATAGATGCTCTAGAGTTTTCAACTCCTTTCAATATAATTGAGCTGGGAGCGGGAGATGGCTTTAAGACATTTAAACTTCTCGAGTATCTGGTAAATAATGATGTGAATTTTAATTATGTGCCGATTGATATTTCCCAAGAGGCCATGGATATACTGTCAGAGCGATTGAAAAAGCGTTTGCCAGGTATAAATATTAAGCCTAAGGTTGGTGATTATTTTGAGATACTTAGCGCAAATAAGGATAGTGATTATCCCAGTTTACTACTATTTTTAGGTGGTAATATTGGTAATTATTTAGAGGATAAAGCTAATGAACTTATTAAGCTTTTTAATGATAACATGAAAGTGAGAGATAAGCTTCTTATTGGGTTTGACTTAAAAAAGAATCCAATAACTATTCATAATGCATACTATGATAAGCATGGCATAACCAAACGATTTAATCTCAACTTGCTGTTAAGAATCAATAGAGAATTAAATGCCGATTTTAAAATTGATGATTTCGACTTTTATTGCCATTATAACCCAATTACCGGTGAGGTTAAAAGTTACATTGTTAGTTTAACGAAACAAAGGGTGAATATAAAAGCCCTTAATACATATGTAGAATTTGATTATAATGAGTTGATTTGGACAGAGCTTTCCAAAAAATATGCTCTTGACGAAATTTGTAACTTAGCAGAAACAAACAACTTTAAACTAAAATCTAACTTTTTGGATTGCAAGCATTATTTTGCAGATAGCCTTTGGGAGAAACTCCCTTAAGGATTAATATCTATAGCACTTGCGTTAAAACTTAAGTTATAGTCTTATTATTTTTACGGTTTAAATTTACTCATGAAGAACATTAAAAAAATAATTACCTTAATAGCTTTATCTTTCTTATGTAATGCCTGTGCAACTTATGAAGCAAAATATAGAGACGAGGCACTCAAACAAAACAAATCTCCAGAAAAAGAAATTGAAAAACGGTTTTACTTAATAGGTGACGCGGGTAAGTCACCCATGAATGGTATGTCTTATGGGTTGACAGCTTTCGACAAACATATAAAAGGGAAAAATACAACTCAGGATTATGTATTGTTTCTTGGAGATAATATTTATCCATCAGGTTTGCCAAAAGAAGGCCAAAAAGGTTATGAGAATGCCATAAATGCGCTCGAGGGTCAATTAATGTCACTAGAAAATTTTAATGGAAATGTCATATTTCTTCCAGGTAATCACGATTGGTATTCAGATGGCCTAAACGGCCTCAAAAGGCAAGAAAAATATATTGAAGATGCTCTAGGAAAGAACACGTTTTTGCCTGAAAATGGCTGCCCACTAGAAAGCATAGATATCAGTGAAACGGTTCAGTTAATAATCATTGATTCTCAATGGTATTTAGAAAATTGGAACAAGAATCCAACCATAAATGACGAATGTGAAATTAAAACACGTGAGCGGTTTTTCTTGGAAATAGAAGGTGAGCTAAAAAAAGCACAAAATAAAACAACGGTGTTTGCTATGCATCACCCAATGTTTACCAACGGTGTGCACGGTGGTTATTATGCTGCAAAAAAACATTTATACCCTACCCAAAACAAAATACCAATGCCAATATTGGCTTCGTTTTTAACGCAGGTTAGAACACAAGGTGGTGTCTCTATTCAAGATAGATATAATGAAAGGTATAATGATTTAATGAAACGTCTTGAGACTATGACTTACGATGCAGATAACGTTGTATTCGTTTCAGGGCACGAGCATACACTACAATATATAGAAAAGGATAGTATACGACAAATCGTTTCTGGATCTGGTGCGAAATACTCTGGTGCTGCTCTAGGAAAAAATGGGGTATTTAGCTATGGAGGTCAAGGATTTGCAGAACTTATAATATATAAAGATGGGAGTTCTTGGGTGAAAATCTATAGTGCGGAAAATGGTGAACCTAAAGTACTTTTTGAAAAGGAAGTGTTCGCTCCCAGAAAATATTATGATGTCTCTCATTTACCGGAAAGTTTTCCGAACGAAAAGGAAGTTTCAATATATACCCAAGAAGAAACAGATAAAACAGGTTTTTTTGAATCGGTTTGGGGCGATCACTACCGAGATGTTTACAGTATAAAAATAAAAGCTGAAGTCGCCACTTTAGATACATTATATGGAGGCTTGGAAGTGGTTAGAAAAGGAGGAGGTCATCAAACAAGATCTTTACGATTAAAAACCAAAGACGGCAAAGAATTGAATATGAGAGCGTTACGTAAGAGCGCTACACAATATCTGCAAACCGTATTGTTTAAGGATACTTATATTCAAGATGAATTTGAAAGAACCGCAATTGAAGGGCTGATTTTAGATTTCTATACAGCAGCTCATCCATATGCTTTTACCGTTGTGCCAGAGTTGTCTGACGCTGCAGAAGTATATCATACTAATCCAAAACTATACTATATACCAAAACATAAACATCTCGGTGATTATAACGAAGAGTATGGAGGTGAGCTTTACATGATTGAAGAGCGTCCGGAAGAAAATTACACCGATGAGCGCAATTTTGGATACGCAGATGACATTGAGAGCACTCACGACATAATTGAGAAGATTAGAGAAGATGAAGAGCATAAAATAGATGAAAATGCCTTTGTTAGGGCACGTTTGTTCGATATGCTTATTGGCGATTGGGATCGACACCAAGATCAGTGGAGATGGGCACAATTTGATATGGAAAATGGCGACAAATATTATAGACCAATTCCAAGAGATAGGGATCAAGTGTTTTCAAATTTTGATGGAGCATTATTGGGAATTATGCGAATAATTTCGGGTTCTACCAAGCAACTGCAAGTATATGATGATAAGCTAGAAGACATTGAGTGGATGAATAATGCAGGTATTAAATTAGACCGTACACTGATTCAAAATGCAGAAAAAGAAACATGGCTAAAGCAGGCGAAATTTCTGCAGGATAATGTAACTGATGAGGTCATAGAGAAAGCGTTTGAAAATGTACCTGAAGAAGTGCGCGACAAAACCTTAGAAGAAATAAAGCAACATTTAAAAGGGCGACGTGCTAACCTTCAGGATATTGCCACACGCTATTACAATTATTTAAATGAACTTGTCATTTTAACAGGAACCGATAAGGATGATTACATTGAAGTTATTAGAGAAGGAAACAAGAAAACTAGAGTCGTAATCACCAGAATAAAAGATGGAAAGAAAGCAGACTCAATTGTAGATAGAGTGTTCAATCGAGATATAACCAAAGAGATTTGGATATATGGATTAGACGATAAAGACGTGTTTGAAGTCACAGGCAAGGGAGATAACCCAATTTTTATCAGACTGATTGGCGGACAAGAAAATGATACTTACATCATAAAATCCGGAAGGCGTATTAAGGTCTATGACCACGAAAGTAAACCCAATACCATCAAAGAAAGTAGAAAAAGTACCATAAGATTAACCGATGTATATAATCTTAATCTCTTTGATTTTCAGAAAAATATTGTAAAAAATAGTGTGATAACTCCAGCTGTTGGATATAATCCAGATGATGGTATTTCCGTAGGAGTATCCTATGCATCTACGCTTAATGGATTTCAGAGAAATCCATTTTCAAGACAGCACAGATTTAAGGGAGGTTACTTTTTTGCAACAAGCGGGTTTTCTTTAAAGTATGACGGTGAATTTGCAAATATTATGAATGACTGGAATCTTCATATTGGAGGTCGGTTTACCTCAGATAATTTCACCAATAACTTCTTTGGTTATGGTAATGAAACCGTAAATAATGATGATGAGCTAGATTTCGATTATAATCGAGTTAGGACTAGTATTTATATGGCAAAGGCAGGTATTATAAGAAAAGGTAATTTTGGTAGTGATTACGGGTTTAGAGTTATATTTGAAGGTATAGAACTAGACGATACTGCAGATAGGTTCATAACGGATTTTGCGCCATCATCTAACGAAGAGTTTTACGAGCGACGATACTTTGGTGCTGTTGAAGCGCAATATAACTATGCGAGTTACGATAATCAGATAAACCCAACTAGGGGAATGACATTTATGCTTCAGGGCGGTGCTAAAACAGAGCTTAAGCAAGCAAAGAACATTTTTGGCTATATCAATGCAGATATTGGATTTTACAATGCTTTATCCCGAAACAGAAAATTGGTTTTAAAGACAAATTTAAGAAGCCAATTTAGAATTGGTAAGGATTATCAGTTTTACCAAGCCGCAAATATTGGAGGAAGCAATGGATTAAGAGGCTACAGGACCGAGCGTTTTACAGGGTCGCGCTCTTTGGTGACCAGTGGTGATTTAAGGTATAGTTTCAATTCATTCAAAACCAATATTTTACCATTACAGATAGGAATTTTTACGGGTTTTGATGTGGGAAGAGTGTGGCTACGAAATGACTTTTCTGATAAGTGGCATAGCGACTATGGTGGTGGCTTTTGGGTGACTGCAGCCGAGTCACTTTCAGGTACATTTAATTTATTTAATAGTACCGAAGGGTTCCGCTTTTCATTTGGTTTTGGTCTTAATTTCTAATAGTAAATGAAAAACTTTTTAAACTATACCATTAAATATTTTTACAAATTAGAAAGTAAAATTGCCTTTTATCCGACAGTTTTAAGTCTCATAGGTACCATTTTTGCTTTTGTAATGATATATGCAGAGAGCTTAGGAGTTTCAGATTACTTAATAGAAGAAGCTCCCTTATTGGTTGTAAATGACACTGAAACTGCCAGAAATCTTCTTACAACTTTTGTAGCTGGTTTAATTTCAATCATGGTCTTCAGTTTTTCTATGGTTATGATCTTATTGAGTCAGGCATCAAGTAATTTTTCGCCACGTGTGTTGCCAGGCTTAATTTCTAACAGAAGACATCAAGTAATACTTGGGATTTACAATTCCTCTTTACTCTATTGTATTTTTACTTTAGTAAGTATTGAGCCAGATGGAGATAAATACCAACTGCCAGGCTTTAGTGTTCTGCTTGCCATTTTTTTTATGACCTTTTGTTTAGGTGCGTTTATCTATTTTATTCATTCTATTTCACAAGAAATACAGATAAACAATATTATGAGCAGAATTTTTTCTGTAGCAAAAAAACGACTCAAAGAGCTGGTTAATAACCAAACGGATGAAAAAAACAAGTTTCCGTCTACGGACAATTGGACAACGTTGAATTCAAAAAAATCGGGTTACTTCCAAGATATTTCACTTTCGGCTATGGCTAATCTTGCAGATGAAGTAGAAATGCAATTAGAGGTGGTGCCAGTAAAAGGCACTTATGTTTTTAAGAACACTCCTGTGCTAAAAATGAGCAAAGAGGTTGATGAAGACACTATAGAAAAAGTATTTTCTTCTTTTCATTATTCTAAAAGTGAACGTATAGAAGATAATTATCTGTTGGCTTTTAAGCAACTGACTGAAATTGCTGTAAAAGCCATGTCTCCTGGTATTAACGATCCTGGTACTGCCATAAATGCTATTGATTATTTAACGGAACTGTTTTTGTTACGGTTGCAAAAACAAGATCAGAGCATATATAGAGATAAAAATAATAATCCTGTAATTTTAATAAATACTGTGAGTTTTAAGCAATTGCTTTTTAATGTTATGACAGCATTAAGAACGTATTGTAAGCATGATATTATTATTGTGCAAAAGCTCATGCAAATGTTGGCTTCGATGTTAGATAATAATGAAAAAGCCAGTAAGGATTACGTAAAAACCATACGTCAGGAAATAGAAAATCTATATGAAGATGCCAAAAAAAGTATTCAGAATACAGCGGATTTAAAACTTCTAAAAACGACCTATAATACGATATTGGGATAATTATTTTAGGTTAAAACTGTAAATATTACCACCTTCATAGTCGTTGCGTTCGTCGGTTAAAATGACAATAGTATCATTGACAAAACAAACCCCTTCTTTTTGTGTGTTATGTTGAAATGGAAGTTTATTAATAGCTCCAGAAAAGAAATCATCACCTTCAAAGCCAGATAATGCCCATAGTTTGTCATGATTTAATAGTAGAACTTTTTCATCATTTAAACTTATATCTGCTGAAGTTATTTTATTGTGTTTCCCTTTTAAATTATAATCTGATCTTACAATAGCTTTATGTCTTCCTGTTTTATTTGGAACTTTTAAAACAATAAATTTTTTAGTCTCTTTACTGAAGATGTAGAAATAATTATTGAATAGAAAAAAGGCTTCAAAATCTTTTGATTTTACATCTTTAGGTAATATGAATTCAATAATTTTTGCATCTGCTCTAGAAGCATTTAAATCCTCTTTTTTTACTTTTAGAATTCTAAATAATTTTCGCTTTTTATTGTTGTTTCCAAAATCGCCTATGTAAATATTCCCTTCACTATCAGAGGTTAAATCTTCCCAATCTGTATTTTCAGCATTTAGAATCGTAATATCCCTAATGATTTTACCTTTTCTGCTTAAGCCATACAAATGGTTATCGTTACCTGCATCTTCTATAACCCAAATAAGGTCAGAATTTATAAGAGATTCTGCTGCCGAAACTTCATCTAAACTATTATTGATGGAGCCTTCAATAGTTAACAAGTCAGAGTGCTGACAAGAGCTAACAATAAGTAATAGAAATATTAGTCTTTTGACCATTATCATTGTAATTTTATGACTTCAATATATAGCATTGAATACATACAAAGATATTATAATTATTGGTGGAGGAGCAGCGGGATTCTTCGCGGCAATCAACATTGCAGAGCAACATCCAGAGAAATCAGTTGCTATTTTAGAACGTGGTAAAGAAGGCCTTCAAAAAGTGAAAATTTCAGGTGGTGGACGTTGTAATGTGACACATGCTGAATTTATCCCTTCGGATTTGGTTAGCAATTATCCTAGAGGTGAAAAAGAACTGCTAGGGCCATTTCACACCTTTATGACTGGAGATACTATAGCCTGGTTTGAAGAGCGTGGCGTAGAACTGAAGATTGAAGACGATGGAAGGATGTTCCCTGTTTCTAATTCTTCACAAACCATTATCGATTGCTTTTTACACCAAGCCAAAAAACATAATGTTGAGGTGTTGTATAATCATTCTGTAAAATCTATTGATGCAAGAGAAAATGATTTTTTACTAGATACTTCCCAAGGTGTCTTTGAGTGTGATAAACTTATCATTGCCACAGGAAGCAATCCAAAAATCTGGAAGCTGTTAGAAAATTTAGGTCATGCTATAGTACAACCAGTACCATCGCTGTTCACTTTTGATTTAAAGGATAAACGCATAAAAGATATTCCTGGCGTTGTCGCAAAAGATGTTGAGGTAAAAGTTTTGGGAACTGATTTAGTTTCTGAAGGACCATTATTGATCACACATGTTGGTATTAGTGCGCCAGCTATTTTAAAGCTGTCAGCATTTGGTGCTATAGAACTGGCAAAACTCAATTATGATTTTAAAATTGAAGTCAATTTTATTAAACAAGATTATGAATGGTGTTTGAGTTCACTTAAAGATTCAAAACAAGAATATGCAAAAAAATTAGTGGTTAATACCACACATTTTGACTTGCCAAAACGTCTTTGGAAGCAATTGGTTTTAGCTTCAAACATAAATGAAACCGAACGCTGGGCGGATATTAATAAATCACAATTAGAGGCCTTGACGTTGCAATTAACAGCAGCTAAATTTCATGTTACAGGGAAGAGCACTTTTAAAGAAGAATTCGTTACGGCTGGAGGCGTTGATTTAAAAGAAATCAACTTTAAAACTTTTGAAAGCAAACGAATTCCAAATCTCTATTTAGCGGGAGAAGTGATTAATGTCGATGCGGTTACAGGTGGTTTCAACTTTCAGAATGCTTGGACAGGAGCTTATATTGTGTCACAATCCATCGCTAAATCATGAATACATACATTGCACTCTTAAGAGGTATTAATGTTGGTGGCCATAAAAAAGTACCAATGGCTAAACTGAGAGCGTTATTGGTCGAATCTGGTCTGGAAAATGTAAAAACTTATATCCAAACAGGGAATATTATTTTTCAATCTTCAAGTAAGAACACTAAAACGTTAGAAGAAAAAATAAAGCAATCAATTTTAGAGCATTTTGGTTTTGATGTTTCCGTGTTGGTAAGAACCAGAGCGCAGTTAAGCAAAATTTTTAACGATTGTCCTTTTCCGGAAGAGAAAAAAGAAAACAGCTATTTTGCAATACTATCTAATGTTCCAAAGGAAGACTTGGTCCAAGAGGCATACAAGAAAACCTATGAAAATGAAGAGTACGAAATTCTTAACGATGCCCTGTATTTCTACTGTGCCAATGGTTATGGTAAGGCAAAATTCAATCTTAATTTTTTTGAACGTAAATTAATGGTGAGTGCTACTGCTAGAAATTATAAAACGATGGTAAAACTCTTATCTTTGTCACAGAATTAACCGAAATGACAGAACAAGATTTTATCCTCAAATCATATAATAGCCATATCAAAAGTGGCACTGTAAAATGGTCTTCACCAAGCAATATTGCCTTGGTAAAATATTGGGGAAAAAAGGAAAATCAAATTCCAGAAAACCCTTCTATAAGCTTTACACTTTCAAATTGTAAAACCATCACAGAAGTCACTTATACTAAAAAGGAAGGTGATGATTTTAGTTTTGATGTCTATTTTGAAGGTGAAAAAAATGAAGCCTTTAAACCAAAGATTCAAACATTTTTTGAGCGTATTGAAACCTATATACCTTTTTTAAGAGATTATCATTTTAAAATTGAAACCTCTAATACATTTCCACACAGTTCTGGTATTGCGTCTTCAGCTTCAGGTATGAGCGCTTTGGCCTTATGCTTAATGAGTATCGAAGAAAAATTAAAGGATGATGTCATTCATAGCTGTCATCCTGAGCCTGTCGAAGGAGATAGCGAAGAATCTCAAAATTACTTTAACAAAAAAGCATCTTTTTTAGCCAGGCTAGGTTCTGGAAGCGCATGCCGAAGTATAGAAGGCGAACTCGTAGTTTGGGGAGAAAATGAAAGTACCGAAAGTTCAGACTTATTCGGAATTAAATTTGATGGTGAAGTCCATTCAAACTTTAAAAACTTTCAGGATACAATTCTCTTAGTAGATAAAGGTGAAAAACAGGTGAGTAGTACCGTTGGACACAAATTAATGTTTGGTCACCCCTTTGCAAAAGAACGTTTTGCCCAAGCCCATAGAAATCTTGCTGACTTAAAAGAAGTTTTTGCTTCAGGTGATTTAAAGGCTTTCGTCAAAATTGTTGAGAGTGAAGCCTTAACGCTACATGCGATGATGATGACAAGCATGCCGTATTTTATATTAATGAAGCCAAATACGCTCGAAATCATCAATAAAATCTGGAAATTCAGAGAAGAAACCAATTCTAATATTTGCTTTACTTTAGATGCAGGGGCTAATGTTCATGTGCTTTATCCTTTAGATGAAAAGGAAACCGTACTCGATTTTATAAAGAAAGAATTGGCTAAATTTTGTCAAAATGAACATTATATTTGCGACCATACTGGCTTGGGAGCAAACCAAATAGAAGATTAATACGTATATTTGTTAAAGGAAATTGCTAATACCAATATGAAAGGACCACTTTTTTATTCAAAAATTTTACTCTTTGGAGAGTATGGCATCATTAAAGACTCTAAAGGTCTGTCTATTCCTTACAATTTTTATAACGGAGCATTAAAGGTGGATGAGAATCCCTCTATAGAGGCGATTAAATCTAATGAAAGCTTAAAACGATTCGTTGAATATTTAAAGGGATTGGACAAAGACCTGGTTGATTTTGATTTTGAAACATTACAAGAAGATGTCAACGCTGGCATGTACTTCGATTCTTCTATTCCGCAAGGTTATGGAGTAGGGAGTAGTGGTGCTTTAGTGGCTGCGATTTACGATAAATACGCGTCAGATAAGATTACGGTTTTAGAGAATCTTACGCGTGAAAAGCTTTTAAAGTTGAAAGCTATATTTGCTGATATGGAATCGTTCTTTCATGGTAAATCATCTGGTTTAGACCCATTGAATAGCTATTTAAGTCTTCCTATTTTAATAAATTCTAAAGACAATATTGAAGCAACTGGCATTCCGTCTCAAAAAGCAGAAGGCAAAGGAGCCGTATTTTTATTAGATAGTGGCTCTGTTGGTGAAACAGCACCTATGGTCAGCATTTTTATGGAAAACATGAAGAATGAAGGCTTTAGAAGTATGCTAAAAGATCAATTTATAAAACATACGGATGCTTGTGTGGATGATTTTCTTAAAGGTGATATAAAATCACTTTTTAAAAACACTAAGCAACTGTCTAAAGTGGTATTGAACAACTTCAAGCCAATGATACCAAAACAGTTCCATGAACTTTGGAAAAAAGGTATCGAAACTAATGATTATTACCTTAAACTTTGCGGTTCTGGTGGTGGAGGCTACATCTTAGGCTTTACAGAGAATATTGATAAGGCCAGAGAAGCTTTAAAAGGACAGAAATTAGAGGTGGTTTACAACTTTTAATTCAAAAAATATTACATTTAAACCTCATAGGTTCTTGAAACTTATGAGGTTTTTTTAATTTAGACCTATGCTATCAAGACGGCAGAAACACATTCTACTTAAATTTTTCAGCCTGTTTTCTGTAGTTAGAGGGTATAACATCCTAGTGGTAGTTATTGCCCAATATTTAGCGTCCATTTATATTTTTGCACCAGATAAAACCATTAAATCGGTACTTTTTGATGTTAACTTATTAATGTTGGTGTTGGCATCTTCAGCAACAATTGCTGCCGGTTATATTATCAATAGTTTCTACGATTCAGAAAAAGACCTGATTAACAAACCAACAAAAACGATGTTAGATCGTCTGGTAAGCCAAAACACAAAACTGTCATTCTATTTTGTGTTGAATTTTCTGGCGATTGTTTTTGCAAGCTATGTCTCGTTTAGGGCAGTCATCTTTTTTTCTATTTACATTTTTGCGATTTGGTTGTATTCCCATAGATTAAAGAAACAGCCTATTGTTGGTAATCTCGTTTCAGCAATACTAACAGTTACACCGTTCTTTGCAATCTTTATTTACTACCAAAATTTTGAACTGGTCATCTTTGCCCATGCCATTTTTCTTTTTCTTTTGGTTTCCATGCGTGAACTCACCAAAGATCTTGAGAACATAAAAGGGGATTTAGCTTTAGATTATAAAACCGTGCCTGTGGTGCATGGAGAAAAAGTGTCTAAATTCATGCTAACCATAATGTCTGTATTAACTATAGTTTCTGCTGTTATCTTAATTATGTTCTTTAAAGTTGGGCATATGTACTACTTTTTCTATCTCAGTATTGGGTTGCTAATACTATTCTTGTTTGTACTCTGGAAATCAAACAAAAAAACGCATTATCTTATACTGCATAACATACTTAAGTTTATAATAGTTCTGGGTGTGTTTTCCATTTTATTAATCGATGTATCTGTTGTTTTAAACCGAATATAAATGAATACGACTTTAAAAATCGCGATGGCACAAATCGCACCAGTATGGTTAGACAAAAGTGCGACTTTGCAAAAAATTGAAGATGCTATAAAAGATGCAGCAGAAGAACAATGCGAGCTCATTGTCTTTGGAGAAGCCTTGTTGCCAGGCTATCCGTTTTGGTTGGCGTTAACAGGTGGAGCAGAATGGAACACAAAAGTGAATAAAGAACTACACGCGCATTATGTAAATAATTCCATTTGCATAGAGAAAGGCGAACTTGATTCGGTATGTCAATTGGCAAAAAAACACAAAATGGCTATTTATCTAGGCATTATGGAGCGACCAACAGATAGAGGTGGTCATAGTATCTATGCATCTTTGGTTTATATCAACGCAAAAGGAGACATAAAATCGGTACATAGAAAACTACAGCCTACATACGATGAACGCTTAACCTGGTCTCCAGGTGATGGCAATGGTTTGCAAGTTCATCCGCTCAAGGCATTTACGGTTGGTGGACTCAATTGCTGGGAAAACTGGATGCCATTACCAAGAACGGCTTTATACGGTCAAGGCGAAAATTTACATATTGCAGTTTGGCCTGGCAGTGATCATAACACTAAAGATATTACGCGTTTTATAGCAAGGGAGTCGCGCTCTTATGTGGTTTCGGTTTCGAGTTTAATGTCTAAATCAGATTTTCCTGATGAAACTCCGCACCTTGATGCCATTCTCAAAAACGCACCTGATACTTTAGCCAATGGTGGCAGCTGTATCGCTGGACCTGATGGAGAGTGGATTGTTGAACCAGTCTTGAATAAAGAAGGCTTAATTATTCAAACCATAGATTTTAATCGTGTGTTAGAAGAACGTCAAAACTTCGATCCAGTAGGGCATTATTCAAGACCAGACGTCACAAAACTCATCGTCAATAGAGAGCGACAAACTACTGTGGAAATTAAGTAGTTAATGAGAACTATTGTTATACCTTTGCAAAAAATTAAACCATGAGCAAAAATCAAAATAGCAGAGGAAAAGGACAAGCTTCAGGAAAGGGAAATGCTAAAGGTAAATCCAAAGGTTTTACCAAAGGAAATGCTCCTTTTAAAAAGAAGTCCCAACCAAAAAAGAAATCTTCATCTAATCCTGATGAAATAAGGTTAAACAAATACATTTCAAATTCGGGTATATGTTCGCGTCGCGAGGCTGATGAGAATATCGCCATTGGCTTGGTAACCGTCAACGGAAAAGTGGTGACCGAAATGGGTTACAAAGTAAAACTCGAAGATGATGTAAGATTTGACGGTCAGCGTATCAACCCAGAGCCTAAAGTCTATTTGTTATTGAACAAACCTAAAGGCTTTGCTACTACAACGGCAGAAAGCAAAGGTAGAACGGTTATGGATTTGGTAGCCAATGCTACCAACGCAAACATAAAACCGATAGGACGACTAGGAAGAAACTCTTTAGGCTTATTGTTATTTACCAACGATGATAAAGTGGTGCAAAAGTTCACGAACTCAAAGCATGGTGTAGCACGATTATTTCAAGTTGAATTAAATAAAAACCTAAAGTTTGAAGATCTTAAAAAGATACAGGAAGGTTTTAAGGTAGATGGCAAATTAATCACTGTAGAAGAGGTAAGTTATATTGAAGGTGAGTCTAAAAATAAGATCGGCATAAAAATTAAAAATACCGGAAACACCATACTGCGCACCATTTTTGATACACTTAACTACGATATTATAAAGATAGATTGTGTTGCCATAGGTCACTTAACCAAGAAAGATATTCCAAGAGGCCACTGGAAACATCTTACAGAACAGGAGATTAGCACTCTAAAAATGCTATAAATCCGTCATAAGTAGCACTAATTTTAATTAAAACTATGCATTTCGTCGAATAAACCATACTATTTGTCGAGTGTATCTTTAATTTTTCTATGTTAGTCCTCCCAAATTAAATAACCTGCTTATGAAACATGTAAGACGCTTACTTGTGCTTTTACTATTTGTAAACTGTACAACAGACTCACCTAACGCTGAAGAAGTATTAGAGGTTTCTGCCACAAATCAAGTTGTGCAAAACTGTGTAAATGATGCTCCTAAAGTTAGACTCACCAACAACGGTACGCATAGTTTTGAGTTCATAGTTTATGCTGAAGATTATAGCTTATTGCATTCTGGCAATGTATCTGCGACTGCTAATAGTGGTTGGGTAGAATTATCTCAGAATGATGTTTTGGCTGTAGCTACCAATGACATTGTTTATGGGCAGAAAATCCCTTTAAACCTTCAGTTGTGCGATAACTTGGAACTGGAAATCGATATTAACAATACATTGATGATCTCTGGAGAATAAATACATTTAACTTTTAGGAATATCAGTTGCTTACCTTAACGGTATAGGTGGCTATTAAATCATCTTCTAGATAAAAATGGACATCATAGGACCCAATGCTATTAAATTGGTGTTCAAATGATAATGATGTATCATTAATTGAAATTGATGTAGGGTGGATTTTCCAAGTATCAAATCCATTATCCAGTACGAGTTGTATATGTTCTGTTTTTGCTGAACCTTTCAACTCGTACTGAAAAGCTACGTTACCATACTTTTTAATGTCGTGATGCATTTGCATTGGTGCATTGTGTAGGGCAAGATTCTCATAGGCTTTTCCATAGATAACAGGTGCACTCAAAAACATATCGAATGTAGGAATGTTATCCTCTAAAAGCCACCACCTTTCATCCACAGGAAAATGGTTGACTGCAAATAACTCAGGTTCTGTTAAAAAGAATCCATCATTATATTGAAAGGTAAAGCGGTTGGTTGTCTTGTCTGGAATACCACTCGCCCAAGTAGGATCACAGAGATACCACTTACCATCTAATTTTACGGCATTCCAAGAATGATTGGGAAGATTTAAATTTTCAATATCCGTTGTACTGACGCGTCCGTAGCCTTGTACAATTTCACATTCTATGTTGGCCAACTCAGCTAATTCCTTTACCAAATAGGCATAACCAGTACAAATGGTACGTTGGTTTTTTAGAAGCTTTTTAAATATGGTTTTTCTAAAGTCGTTGTTCCAACTCACAAACTTTAAGCTATCGTCCTTAAACCGTTGGCGCTTGCGCTTATTCTTAAGGTATAGACTATAGTCATTGGCAATATTGGCACAAACCCAGCGATAGATGGCTCTAAACCTTTCTACATCAGTATTGAGGTGGGCTGTTAGCTTATAAGAAAGTTCAGGTAGATTTGTTAATTCTTCTTTGTTATACGATAGGGCAATACTATCCGCTGTTTTAAAATCTATATGCTCAAAATCTGAGATTTGCGAATAGGAATGACCTACTACAAATAAGAAAAATATGTAGGGAAATGTTTTCAATAGAAACAGAACAATTAGTTTTTGCGTTTAGACTTGTATGGTTTGTTGGAATCTAAAGCACCGATCATTTCTATCATATCTTCGGTTAAGACCAGCTTAATAAAGGTGGTATCTTCCTTAATTTCAAATTTTTGCGTTTCGTAACCTATATAACTTATAAGTAGAACATCTCCTGTCTTAAGCTTTATAGGAAAAGTAAATTCACCATTTTCATTGGTGGTGGTACCATTTCTAGCGCCTTGTAGAGTAATGTTTACATCTTTAATTGGTCCTTTTTCGTTACTGATTACACCTTTTACAGTGCGTTCGGTTGAAGTAGTTTCTGTAGCAGCTCTAGTTTGTCCATAAGAAGAGTTAGATGTAAACAGGGCTAACATTGTCACAATAAAACCAAAGGTTTTAAGTGTTTGTTTTTGAGTAAATACTTGTGTTTTCATAATGTTTGTGTTTTGTTTACATCTAAACTATAAGCTTTGGTTAAAGATATAAAATAGACTTGAGTTATCTATTGGCTTGGGTGAGTAAAGAGGTGGTTTTGTTTAGGGAAGTTTTTTTGCTTAAACAGCAAAAAGGGCTTAATGTTCTAAAAAAATGGCAGGTAACGGTCTCGTATAACCGTCAGTTACGGGTTAATATGCGTTAATTTTCGGTTTGACACAGACTTTAGCAATTCCGAGTGGATTCGGACGTAGTCGAATCCGCCGTAATTGCGGTTATACATTGTTGGCACCAGTTTTTTAATTTTTATTTGTCATTTCGTTCGGGTCAAAACCGTACATAAATTTATTCAGTTGTCCATTCGAACTTTCCAGTCCGACGATGTCCATTAATTCCTCAAAATATGTACAAACTCTTTCTCGGTCTTCAGTGTCCAATTCCATATAAACGTCCGCAAACCTTGAAAGTCCGATTTTAATTTTCTCTTGATATTTTTCATCAGTCGGATTTTTAGATTCCGATACGCTTTTAAAGTCAGACGCAACACTATTAATTTTCTCTGTAAAAATCGGTCGCATTTTTTCGTCAGCGATTCCAGGATAGTAATTTTCCGCTACGAACTTTTTCTTTGCGATAAATTCCGCAAATTTTTCATTCGCATTTTCAGGTGTTTTCATTTCAGTCGCATTTTGTCCGCAAGCAGATAAAGTTAAAAACAGAACTAATATTTTAATGTATTTCGTCATTTCTCAAATTGGTGCCAACGGTTTCGTATAACCGTCAGTTACGGGTTTATATGTGTTTATTTTCGGTTTAGCACAGGCTTTAGCAATTCCGAGTGGATTCGGACGTAGTCGAATCCGCCGTAATTGCGGTTATACATTGTTGTGCGTAGGCTTTTATATTTTTCCATTTACGATTTTCAATTCCGTTCCGATTATTTTTTCCAATTCAGCCACGAACTTTGGGTTTAGCTTTGTCCAATTCCAAAAGGTAATTCCAAAATTCCCAAAAGCCCAAGTCGGATTAAATTCAAATTCCGTTATTGATTTTTCAATTCCGCATTTTTGGCATTTTAATATGTCAGAGTCAATTCCACTATGCCAATTTCCTAACGTATTTCCCCAGTCATTTTCAATGTTATTTTCTCCGCAATTCGGACACGTGATTTCTTCAAGTCCATTTCCGCCATTTTCAAACACCTGCTTCTCCGTAATCAATTCAATTCCATTTATTTTTAGCTCGGTCAAATCCAATTCCGATTGCTCTAAAATATTTCGATAATTTTCGGCTGGCGCGTATCCTTTTGATGAGCCTAAAACACATTCAGTCAAATCTTTTTCTGCGATTTTTTGTTCAGTCAGAAACTCAATTATTTTTTCCGCTTTTTTCTTTGAATCAGCAGAATTTAATTTTTCTGAAACTAATGTTATGTAGGTGTCACTCATTTTTTTCAGCTTACGCACAACGGTTTTGGCTATGGTTTCGTTGCGGAATGGTTCGGCAGAACTATTCCGCCGTAAACCAAAGTTAGCAAACACACAGGAATTTCCGAGAGGAAATTCCGCCGCAATGAACTATAGCCGTTGTTGTGCATAGTATTTTTTATTCATTTTTTGGAACATAATAAAATCGGAAGTTTTCAAATGGTGTTCCCTCAACTGCTTTTCCAGCAGGAATAAGAGTTATACTTTCCGCCTTTAAATCCGTTATTTTTCCATTTATTTCTCCGTTATCACGTTTTGTGTAAATCGTTTTTTCATTGCTATTATATTCCCACGTTCCAGTCATAAAAGTTTCATCTTCATTGTAAAGAAGATATTCTCCATTCCGTCTAAATTCGTAGTCGTTATTTGGTGATTTTGGAAGTCCGCTAATTTTTTCTCCGTTAGCCATTCCGTAATCTAATTTCCAACGTTGGAAAAGTTCTTTTGGTAATTCCGAATTTGAGTCAGATTCAGAGTTTTTCTGCGCTCCGCATGAATAGGCAAAGGTCAGAATTCCAATTAATAATATTATTCGCAATGTTTTTTTCATATTATGCACAACGAGTTTGTGTAAGCGTCAGTAACGGGAAAAGGCGTTAGTATTTTTCCGCTGACGCAACTAAGTTAATTAAAACGGATGAATTTCCGATAGGGAATTCAGTAGTTATTGCGCTTACACGTTGTTGTGTGTAGTTTTTTATTCTTTTAAAGTTTGTAAAATTCCGTAATCATCCTTAAACATATTTATTATGCTTTCTGATGGTTTCATTTCTAGTTTATGAAATCCGCTATCATAAATTATTTTTCGCATATCTATTGCTTTTTTATTTTTCCAAAATGCAACTTTGGTATATCCAACTGCATATAATTCACCTTTCTGCTCAAAAGTTTGACGATGATAAACCCATTTGTCATCCCAACCTTCTAGAGTAAGAGTAATTTTAAATTTATTCCACCTTTTTAAAGGTTTTTTATAAATGAACTTTTGAGAACCTAAAACAGGAAATATTCCTTTCTTAAATGTATTGTCATAAAGCTTAGATCTGAAAAGTATCTCAAATCTTATGAAATCCATGTAATAGAAATATTTTGAATTTGCCATGTATCTCAAACCATCGCAATCAAGAATTTTGACTGTTCTAACACGAGAAAGGTCAGATTCTAAATCAACTTTAGTCCAAAATAACTTTGCTCCAATATAAATGTAAAGCATGTGTAACCAATAATAAATCATTTTTCAGGATTTAGTTTGTAGGTTACATAAGTATTCAGGACGGGTCAAAATTACACACAACTGGTTATATCCAAACAAATATATGGATTTATCGGGTTATTTGTCGGGATAAGAGAACATTTGGGTTTGTTTTATCCCGATGATTTAGTTTTTCTAAAGCTACATCTAAAGGGTTCATAATATCCATGAGGTCTTTTCGTCTTACATGAGTGTAAATCATTGTCGTTTCTGGTTTACTATGTCCCAAAAGAGATTGAATATATCTGATATCTACACCATTCTCTAATAAATGCGTAGCATAACTATGTCTTAACGTATGTGGAGTAACAACTTTTTCTATTTGCGCTTTTTTTGAATTTCTTCTAATAAATTGTCTAACACTTTCATGACTATATTTTTTCCCATTCGATCCCTCAAAGAGATATTGCTTAGGCTTGTAATTCATATAATAGGTCTTTAATACAGGCAAAATAGTATTGGCCAAACTTACAACTCTGTCTTTACGACCTTTACTGTTCTTAACATATAATTGTTTTCTGTCTGTATCAATATCAGATAATTTTAAGTTTAGTAATTCACTGATTCTTAAGCCACAAGAATATAAGAGTGTAGTTATGGTTTTGTGTTTTAAGTTTTTAGTATGCCTTATTAAATCTAACACTTCCTCTTGCGATAATACATTAGGCAATTTTTTGTCCTTATTAGGTCTCAACAACTCTAAACTATTAATGTGTGTAGCGGGCTCAAAAACTATAAACAATTTCAGAGCACTAATAAACTGTCGCTGAGTACTAATACTGTAATTCCGCTGTATAAACACGGTCTCTATAAATAATTCAACATCTCTATTGGTTAATTGGTCAACAGCTTTATTGTTATGAAATTCAATAAAATCTGCTACAAAAAACGTATAGGTATCTATGGTGCTTTTACTGTAACGTTTCCCTCTTAAATATTTGTAAAAATTATTAAGTAGTAGCTTTTGTTCTTCTGATAATTGGCGTTGTCGTTTTTGTTTCTTTTTGTCGAGTACCACAGCTTGTTTACTTAGTCCTTTACTATCTATAATTGCGTCTTTTTTAAAACAATTATGTATAAGTTCAATGTTTTTATCAGAATACGGTAAATACCAAATTCTATGGGTTTTACTCCAGCGCGCCAAAGGTATATCCCTTATAATGTTCAATAAATCTTCATTATATCTAAATCTAAGACCAATATGACTCTGACCTTTGTGAACTAGGTTCACTAGCTGAATTTTAGGTGAGGTGTGCTTCATGTTGTTAAATTAATAAAATTCAGTGTATATCAACCATCTACACTGAATTTTATGAATTAAAAACATTTTCTCAAATAAATCACAAAAAAGTTTTGCATATTAAAAAATAAACTACATTTGCCGCGAAAATCGGTTTCAATACATAACACAGAAACCGGTTTTTAGCTGAACACATTGAAAACTGTTTTTATGTTCGGGCTTTTGGACCTTAGGAAGTCATTTTCAAAAGCTGCTTATAGGATAAGTAACCGAATTTTAGAGCTAACTTCCGCTACTACCATCGCTGCAAGCCAGCATGTCTATGGTTTTGTGCCAACTACACAAAGTCAAATTCAAGTTTGATATAAGCTAAACTCATATTGATTACGCTTATCACATTATTATTTCACTTGAATTTTTAAACCACAGAATGAATACAAAATACATTGATCTTATTGATCAATCTTTCGATTTTCCTCAGCCTGAATTTGAGCTGCAGGACAAAACATTGCAATTTCACGGTATAGACCTTATGGAATTGGTTGAGCAATATGGTGCACCTTTAAAGTTTACCTATTTGCCACAAATATCCAACAACATTCAGCGTGCCAAGACCTGGTTTAGCGATGCCTTTAAAAAACACGAGTATAAAGGCAAGTATAACTATTGCTATTGCACCAAAAGTTCACATTTTAAGCATGTCTTGGATGAGGCATTACGTAACGATATTCATATAGAAACCTCGTCGGCCTTTGACCTAGATATCGTAAAAAGTCTAAAAAAAGCTGGTAAAATCACCAATGATACTTACGTGTTAAGTAATGGCTTTAAACGCGATCAATACGTACAGAATATTGCCGAATTAATTAATAGCGGACACAAAAACTGTATTCCGATTATCGATAATTACGAAGAGCTGGATTTATTGTCGCAAGAAATAAACAAAAAGTTTAATGTAGGTATCAGAATCGCTTCAGAGGAAGAACCAAAGTTTGAGTTTTATACATCTCGACTTGGAATCGGTTATAAGAACATTGTGCCGTTTTACAAGAGTCAAATTCAAGATAATAAGCAGGTTGAGCTTAAAATGCTTCACTTTTTTATCAATACTGGTATTAGAGATAATGCCTACTATTGGAACGAGTTGACTAAGTGTTTAAAGGTATATACCTCGCTTAAGAAAATCTGCCCAACTTTAGATAGTCTGAATATTGGTGGAGGCTTCCCAATTAAAAACTCATTGGCTTTTGATTTTGACTATGCTTATATGGTGGATGAAATTGTGAATCAGATAAAAACGGTATGCGATGAAGAGGGAGTGGATACACCAAACATTTTTACGGAATTCGGCAGTTTTACCGTGGGTGAAAGTGGTGGTGCCATTTATAAAGTATTGTATCAAAAACAACAGAACGACAGAGAGAAGTGGAACATGATCAACTCATCGTTTATTACGACACTGCCAGACACGTGGGCCATCAATAAACGTTTTATCATGTTACCAATAAACCGTTGGAACGACAGCTATGAACGTGTTTTACTAGGTGGATTGACTTGCGATAGTGACGATTACTACAACAGCGAACAGCACGTTAACGCCATTTACCTTCCTAAACATAGTAAGGATAAACCATTATATATAGGATTCTTTAATACAGGAGCGTACCAAGAAACCATTGGTGGTTTTGGTGGCTTGCAACACTGTTTAATTCCTTCACCAAAGCATATTTTAATTCAACGTAATGGTAACGGAGATTTAACAACGGAAATTTTTGCAGAACAACAAAAAAGCGAAGATTTACTGAATATTTTAGGATACGGTTCTACGGAGAAAGTAGAAGGACAACCAAAATTTGAAAAGATTAATTACAATTAATAAGATTTCTGCTTCCGCAGGAAGAGAAACATGAAACATCTCAAAGTGATTTTCAAATGCGAAGAATTACCACGAAGATGTTCTATGTGACCTTAATAAAAAATAAAAATGACACACATAAAAACAAAAACTTACGCTGGTATATCAGCAGAATATGGAAAATTAGACCAATCGAAGATTGTGTTAATTCCAGTGCCTTATGATGGCACAAGTACTTGGCAAAAAGGTGCTGACAAAGGGCCAGATGCGTTTTTAGCAGCGTCTGAAAATATGGAACTTTACGATATCGAAACCGATTCTGAAGTGTATCAACAAGGTGTCTTTTTAGCTGAAGCGGTTACAGAAAATACTTCACCAGAGGCTATGGTAGAAGCGGTACACCAAAACACAAAAAAATACATAAAAAAGAACAAATTTGTGACGATTTTTGGTGGTGAGCATTCCATTTCCATTGGCACCATCAGAGCGTTTAATGAAATGTTCGAGGACTTAACCGTACTTCATATTGATGCACATGCCGATTTACGTGAAAGCTATGAAGGTTCTAAGTGCAACCACGCTTGTGCGGTTTACGAAGCGAGTCAGACCACTAACCTTATTCAGGTTGGAATTCGTTCTATGGACGTTATTGAAAAAACCGTAATGAATGAAGAACAAACCTATTTTGCCCACGAAATGGCAGAAGATGACAATTGGGTAGATTCCGCCATTGACCAAATGACGGACAACGTATTCATCACCTTCGATTTGGATGCTTTAGACCCATCCATTATGCCAAGTACTGGTACACCAGAACCTGGTGGTTTGTTGTGGTATGAGACTTTGGACTTCTTAAAGCAAGTGTTTGAAGAAAAGAACGTTGTTGGCTTTGATATTGTTGAACTTTGTCCTAATGAAAATGATAAGTCTTCAGATTTCTTGGCAGCGAAGCTTTATTACAAAATGTTAAGTTATAAGTTTCAAGATCAAGATATTGATGAAGATTTTGAAAGTAATTTCAACGAAGGAGTAACAGGAGTAAATAAAAATTCTAAATACAATGTTGAAGATGACTACTAAAGGACAGATATCACAGTTTATAGAAAAGTACTATCTGCATTTTAACGCAGCAGCTTTGGTCGATGCCGCAAAAGGCTACGAAGACCAATTGAACAATGGTGCAAAAATGTTAGTGTCTTTGGCAGGTGCGATGAGTACTGCGGAATTGGGAAAGATATTTGCAGAAATGATTCGTCAGGATAAAGTGCATATTATCTCTTGTACAGGAGCCAATTTAGAAGAAGATATCATGAATTTAGTGGCGCACTCTCATTATAAACGTGTTCCTAATTATCGCGATTTAACTCCGCAAGATGAATGGGATTTATTGGAGAAAGGTCTTAACCGAGTAACGGATACTTGCATTCCTGAAGAAGAAGCGTTTAGACGCATACAAGAGCATATTGTAAAAATCTGGAAAGACGCCGAAGCCAAAGGTGAGCGTTATCTCCCACATGAATATATGTACAAATTATTGTTGTCTGGAGTTTTAGAAGAGCACTACGAAATAGATTTAAAAGATTCATGGATGTATGCTGCTGCCGAGAAAAATTTACCGATAGTTTGCCCAGGTTGGGAAGACAGCACCATGGGTAACATTTTTGCTAGCTATGTGCTTAAAGGCGAATTGAAAGCAAGTACCATGAAATCTGGTATTGAGTATATGACCTTTTTAGCCGATTGGTATACTGATAATTCCGATGAAGGCATTGGTTTCTTTCAAATAGGAGGTGGTATTGCAGGTGATTTTCCTATCTGTGTAGTGCCAATGTTGTATCAAGATATGGAACGTACAGATACGCCATTTTGGAGTTATTTTTGCCAAATCAGTGATAGTACAACGAGTTATGGATCGTACTCTGGCGCAGTACCAAACGAAAAGATTACTTGGGGAAAGTTAGATATTGATACACCAAAATTTATTATAGAAAGTGATGCAACTATTGTTGCGCCATTAATTTTTGCGTATCTTTTGGGTATGTAAACCTACAATAAAATGAATAAAAAAGACCAACACTTAAAACGTGTCATAGTTGATTTTAAAAAACTGACACCAGAAATTTTAGCACTTTTAGTAGAAAAGTATCCTTATGGTTATGATGATGGTCATGTGGTGAAATTTAAAAACCTTAAAAATGAGCTCATTGAAGCGGTTGAGGTAACCACAGAAGACACTAAGTATCTTGTAAAAATAAGTTCGAAACTAGAAGTGACTATGGAGAACTATGACGAAGAAGATTATGAAGATTTTGAAGATGACGATCCAGACGCAGTGCAAGACCCAGATATGGTACCGAGTGACGATACGGATGATTTTGATTGATAAAAAATTATAAATCTTAAAAAGGATTTTATGAAAACAGCATTTCACATGTCCTTACCATGTTTAAATGTAGATGAGACCAAAGACTTTTACATTAAAAGCATTGGTGCTTCCTCAGGAAGAATGGCAGAACATTGGGTAGATATAGATCTCTTTGGTCATCAGTTAACATTTATTCAGGCTGAGAAATTTAATTTTAATAGCCCAAATTATGTACTTGAAGGTAAAATACTACCATCATTCCACTTTGGAGTGATTGTAGATATTGACACTTGGGGAGAACTTTATGCAAAACTTAGCAAAAGTGATTTAGAAGTTGTGACCCAGACCACTTTTTTAAAAGATAAAACAGGAGAGCATCTGTCCTTTTTTATCAATGATCCTAATGATTATATGATAGAGTTTAAGAGTTTTAAAGAACTTAAAGACATGTTTAAGACCTAATGTTTACCGTTGTTGCTTATCAAGTAGCAAACACTATCAACATAAAAGCGAGTAAACAGCAATTGCCATGGCAATTGCTGTTTCAAGATAGTGACGAACTCTTTTTTTCGAGTTCTAAAGACAAATTTATTTACCTATTTCATTATGGGATGGTTAGCTTTTTCAATTTATCATCAGATGAACGTGAGGCTGCCTTAAAGATGATTCAACCTTATTGTGAAAATCACTTTGGCGAGAGCATTTCAGAAGAAGTACGGATTGAAATTAAACCCAACACATTACAAGTAAATTTTGAAAGTATTGTACTTCCAAATTTAAATAGTGAAATGATTCGGTTGGTGATGCTTAACGCGTCACAGTCTGTGGCCCTAGATCGGTTTTCAAAAATAACCGAAGACCTACTGATTGAAACCAATGAGCACACTAAATACCTCGAGAATAAAGGGAAGTTGGATATCTCGGGAAATAAACTGAAGCGATTTATAGGTAAGGTTTTAAATATAAAAAACAAGATTTCTGAGAATCTCTACATTTTTGATTCTCCAGAAATTACATGGGAAGACGAACAATTAAATAAACTGAACCTAGAGCTAAAGAAGACCTTCGATCTAAAGGATCGATACCACCTTATCCATGATAGGATAGAAATTATTAAAGAGAATTTAGAACTCTTTAAGGATATTATGGATCATAAGGAAAGTAGTCGATTAGAATGGATAATAATCATTTTAATCTTAGTTGAAGTCGTAGATATGTTTATTCTAAAACTGTTTTAGGCAAATAAAAAATACTTCAAAACTAACCACGGTAATTATAACCCTAAGGTTGTAATCTAAAAGCACTTTTGGGCTTGAGGTGGCAAATTCCCAAAAAACGAAAAGTTAAAATCTTCCAATATAATTCTATATGGAAGACAACCCATTTTAAAATTGAATAAAATGAAAAATAAACAAGTTATATTGGCATTTATCTTCTCAATAGTTGCATTTAATGCTAACGCAATTTTAGAGATCAAACATAACAATCAAGACGTGGTTACAGCAACTATTACAGGTACCTATGATGGTTATGATGAAGATGATGGTTACGCTTTTGTGGTCCCAGATGAAGAAGGGGACGATGAAACGATGTACTTTGCAGAAATCGCTGAGGACGTGTTGAAAGCTGTAAATCTTCAGTCAAACGATATGATGGGCAAACGTTTTGAAATCACTTATGAGATTACAGAATACGAAGAGGAAGACGAAAACGGTTTTACAGAAATATATGAAGTTTATAAAATTGTAAAATTGAAGAAACTTTAATTCTTTTAATAATAAAATTTAAGGAGCTGCTAGGAAACTGGCAGCTTTCTTTTTTGCCATAACTCCCAAATAAACACCGAAAATACGATAATGTATTCTAAAGCAATTATCCAAAGATTTTCAGAATTGTCAACATTTAAATAGGCCAAATAGCTTAAAACAACAACCAAGGACCAAGCCAAAGGGAATCTATAATGTGTAAATACACATAGTATTACCAAAGTGGCGATATACCACGGATGTACCGTTGTACTTAAAAATAAATAACAAGTAAAAGTCAGTAGGATAGAAGTGGTTAATTTTGGAATAGTATGGTTCTTTTTAAAAAATGAAAACCCTAAGATTATAATCAAGGTTACTATGGGTAGTATTTTCCCAATAATAGCAATTTCGTTATAGCCAGTTATGGCATAGCCAATTTCTCTAGCGAGATAATAGATACTTGCATTAAACTCAAAATCACCAAACCAAAGCCCAACAGTTTCTGTGTAATTATTGATGAACTTCATAGAGAAGAATGGCAGGAATAACATTAGTGTAGTTATACCGACTATGGTATAAAATGACAACAATTTTGTCATGCTGAGCGCAGTCGAAGCATCTTTTTTGTGTTCAGAAAACCACCAAAAAAACAAAGGCAAAAACATCAACGGAATCAGCTTTACGGAAATAGAGCAAGCCAAAACTACAGCTGCCCATTTCCATTTACCACAATGAAGTAGATACAAACTCCAAACCAGGAAGAAAATCATCACTCCTTCAAAATGAAGGTTGCCAGTGAGTTCAATAATTATAAACGGGTTAAGAATGTACCAAAAGATTCTTTTAGAAGGTACTTTAAGACGCTCTAACAGTTTTTTTCCAAAATAAAGCGTACCAATATCAGCCGCGATAATTATAACACGCATCACTATTACAGAGCCCAAAATACTTTTTCCAGAAAACAGTGCAGCGATAGTAAAACATAATTGATTTAATGGAGGATAATTGGTAAAGTGCGAAGAACTCAATGCTCCCATACCGTTGTATAGTTCTTGTGCTTGTTTAACAGGAAGCTTACCATTTTGTATAAACGAATCAGGCGTATAGAGATAAGGATTTAAGCCTTCTAAAATCATTCTACCGTCCCATATAAAACGGTAAAAATCCTGTGATAAGTTGGGTATGGCAAACAAAAACAGCAATCGGAATACTATTGAAGCTATTACAAGCAGCCTGAAGTGAAAGCCAGACAATTTTATAATTTGAAAAGCAAATGCAAACAGAGCCACATACAATACGAGCAGTTTTTCACTATCCGTTCGTTCTAAATCATAACCAAATGAAACATAAAAAACACCACTCAAAATAATGAAGAGTAGTGGAATCTTATGATATTTTATAAGGTTGGATAGCCCGAGCATAAATTCAAAAGTACATGATTTTTTTAGTTTGAAAATTGACTCGTTATCAAATTAAAAAAAATTATGTGCTAACGCAGTGGTTCCTGAAGTACATTGAATTTTGTTATTTTTTTTAAGCTAAATTTAATGTACAGAAGAAAGATAGAACTATTTAAAATTGGCAAAACCGAGTTTAAAAAAAGATTAATAACTTTAATTCATAAAAACTAAGGTTATGAGTCATTCCATTTACTTCAATTTTATTATTAAGAGCGATAAGGCAAGTGTTTATTATGCAGTTTCACATCCAGATCATTTGGTCAATTGGTGGCCTTTGAAATGTTCTGGAATCCCTAAAGTAGGGAAATCCTATAACTTTAATTTTACAGATGAGTACGATTGGTACGCTGAGGTAGTGAGCTGTGAGCAAGATGATCACATTCATTTTAAAATGACAAAATCTGATGATGATTGGAATCCAACAACATTTGGGTTTGAACTAAAGGAAAAAGAAAACGGAACTTGCCTCAACTTTTTTCATAAAGATTGGCCAGAATGTAATAATCATTTTAAACACTCATCCTTCTGTTGGGCAATGTTGTTAAACGGCTTAAAAAATTATTTAGAAAAGGGAGTCATTATTCCGTTTGAAGACAGAAGCTAGGTTAGAAATTGGCTTCAAATATTCTCGCAAAGCTGCAAGGAAACCAAAACGTTGTGCAAAACATCCGTGAGAATCAGTGTAATCTGTGTCAAAATTAAACCTTAGAACTCAAAGACTTAAAAAATACATAACCAAACCCAATAAAAAGCATAAGGTGAAAAGGGAATAACCCAAAGTCTCCTCCTTGGTCTCCAACGACAAAAGCGCTGTACATACCAAAAGCAAAATACAGCATCAAAATACCTTCTATTATTACGTGAGGTGATAATTTCTTTCTAAGATATTTGTTGCCTTTCCATGAGTCTCTAATGGTGCTGATGTTGAATTTTGGCGTACGCACAAATTCACTTCGCTTACCAGCATGGCCTTCTATCACGGCAATTGAATTGTGCAACGAAAAGCCCATTGCGATAGAGAAAAACGTAAAAAACATGCCAATATATCCAAAGAACTTTTTAAAGCCACTACCATAGATGTTGCGATACATAAACCAATAGCACACAAAGAATATGATGGTACTCATAATGAAGAAACTCATTACATAAAAATAGTCACGTAAATGAGCGTATTCATTCTTTATGTATAGCATGGGAATACTTAAGACCGCTACAATAAAAATACTCAAAAACATGGTGCTATTCAGTAAATGTAGTAAACCATGAACTTTGGTTTTTGTTGAAATATTCTCGGACTTAATTACGCGTTTAAGCATTTTTCTAAAGTTCTCGGCACCACCTTTATTCCAACGGAATTGTTGTGATCTTGCGGCACTGATGACTACAGGCAATTCT
This sequence comes from Winogradskyella ouciana, assembly GCF_965284585.1. Lineage (NCBI taxonomy): Bacteria > Pseudomonadati > Bacteroidota > Flavobacteriia > Flavobacteriales > Flavobacteriaceae > Winogradskyella > Winogradskyella ouciana. The sequence continues at coordinate 663,655 of NZ_OZ260095.1, read as the reverse complement.
GCTGGAGTCTCAACATCTTCCAGATACTTAAACTTCCAATTTTTAAGTTGTGCTCTGTAGCTTAAATCTAAATCTTCAGTTAAAGTATCACCTTCCCAATTACCAGCATCGATGATGCATTTTTTCCGCCAGATACCAGCTGTACCGTTAAAGTTGATAAAGTGTCCTTTGCTATTTCTGCCAACTTGCTCTAAAGTAAAATGTGCATCCAAAGCAAATGCCTGAATTTTTGTAAGCAAAGAATAATTACGGTTAATGTGTCCCCAACGTGTTTGGACGACGCCTATTTCTTCATTCTTAAAATAAGGAATGGTACGTTTTAACCAATTGGGCTGTGGTAAAAAATCAGCATCAAAAATGGCAATAAAATCTCCCTTGGCAATTTTTAAACCTTCTTTTAATGCACCTGCTTTAAAACCAGCTCTATTGGTCCTTGTAATGTGCTTTATATCAAGACCTGTAGCGGCTAATTTTTCAACATGAGCTTTTGTGGAATGTACGGTTTCGTCTGTAGAATCATCTAAAACCTGAATTTCCAGTTTTTCACGAGGATATTCTATCCGTGCTATATTATCGAGCAGGCGCTCCATAACATACATCTCATTAAATACCGGAAGCTGAATGGTTACATAAGGTACCTCTTCAGGGTTGGAAAGGTCAAAGGTAACACACTTTTCCCTTTTCTTTTTTGAGGATAGGTAATTGTAAAGTAAATTAAGCTGAGCCAATGCGTACAAGAAAATAAGTACAATGGCAATGGTGTAAACAATGATGATGAAATATTGTAAATAAATCACTTAAAACTATATTTGAAAATCCAAGTTAGGATTTTTACGCCTGCAAAGATAGCACCTTTTACCGTACCTGAAACTTTTGAGACACCTATTCTGTTTTTATATCGTACAGGAACTTCTTTATAACTCAATTTTTGCTTAAGAGCTTTAAGTTGCATCTCTACTGTCCAACCATAGGTTTTATCTTCCATGTTCAACGCTAACAACTTATCGTACTTAATGGCTCTAAAGGGACCAAGATCGGTAAATTTTGAGCGAAAAAATAAACGCATCAGACTTGTTGCTAGCCAATTACCAAAAATTTGAGGAAACGTCATTGAGCCAGCCTCGCGTAATTCTTTAACTCTTGCTCCTACGACAAAATCTATATTCTCTTCTGTTATAGGTTGAATTATTTTGGTCAGTTCTTCGGGATAATCACTGTAATCTCCATCTAAAAAAACGACGATATCTGGTCGCTGAGCGTCATCGAAGCGAGCAATGTATTCCATGCCTTTAAGACAAGCATAACCATAACCTTTTCGCGATTCTGTTAAGACAGTAGCACCTGCATTTTTAGCATTGGTTTCCGTTTGGTCTGTTGAATCGTTGCTCACTACAATAACTTCATCAACTATAGAAGGAATATCCTTTATAACTTGCGCAATGGATTCTTCCTCATTAAAAGCAGGAATGATGACAACAATTTTGGTCATTTAGTTAGTTTGAAGATGCAAAAATAGACTTCTTATTTCTGATTTACTAAATCCATAAGGTCAACATCATTACCCAATAAAATTTCGTTCGAGTTAATGCGGCCTTTCATGGAATCGTTTTCTAGTTTTAAGACACCTCTTGGACATACGGCAGAACAAATACCACAGCCAACACAACTTGAGCGTATAATGTTTTCACCTTTTTGGGCATAAGCTCTTACATCGATTCCCATCTCGCAATAGGTAGAACAGTTTCCGCAAGAAATACACTGGCCTCCATTGGTCGTAATTCTAAATCTCGAAAATAAGCGTTGTTGAAATCCAAGAATAGCAGCCATAGGGCAACCAAAACGGCACCATACGCGATTCCCGAAAATTGGATAAAATCCTGTTCCTATAACACCTGAGAATATAGCTCCAATTAAAAACCCATAAGTTGATCTCAGGGTTTCGGCTTTAAATAAAAATAAATTAGTGCCATTAAAATAATGCATACCTAACAGCACTAGTATAATCACAAAATAGCCAATGGCACCATATTGCGCATCTTTGGCCAATTGGTCTCTTTTAAAAATCATTGCCAAGGCAAAAACTACGGTCAATAAAACGGCAACGCTGATAAGGAATGTACTCTTTGTTAACCAATATTTACTGCTATCATCTCCTAAATACGAATACACAACTGCCGTAGTCATTAAGACCACAAAAACCACCACACTATGTACGACCCATCGTTCAATTTTCCAGGCAAACTTACGTTTGTCACTTAAATGCCTAAAGGGATCACCAGCGGTTTCCGCTAGACCACCACAACCGCAAACCCATGAACAGTACCAGCGCTTTCCATATTTGTAGGTTAGGATTGGTGTGATGACAAAAATTGAAAGTATTCCGAAGATTAACATTGCCAAACCGATATCGCCTGCATCAATCATTGAATCGACTCTATACTGCTCAAAATTATAGTAATTAAGCGGCCAAATATTTTTTAGATCGTAATACGGTAAACTGAAGGATTCTGAGTTTAATCGCGACATAAACTCTGGAATCAAAAACGCAAACGATAATTGAAAAAACATTACGGAATAAGTTCGTAATCGTTCGTATTTATTGTGTCTGTATTTCAACAAAAATTTATAACCAAATACTAATATGGCAATGGTATAGAATACGCCATAAACAAACCACTGGCTGGCTTGTCCACCATTAAGTAATCTACTCAGTGGATCAAAAAGCGCAACCAAACCTGTGTTTTCTGCACCATCAGCCCCAAGCCCTAACCAACCTGCTTTAAAATAGAGAACAATATAAAATCCTGTTAATGCCAATCCGGAAATCCATGCCCAAAGTCCGCGAGATGAGATAGATTTAAACATCACTCCATCGTTCTTAATTCCAGCCATTTTATTGAGGTACAAATCATTCGCAAAAAGTATGGTGCCGATTATTATAGCGAGCAAGGATACCGTTAGTGTAATTTTGCGATAGGGAAATGTAATATTGAATGTCGCTAACGTTAAAACCATAAGTCCAATCATCCCAATGGCAAGGTAAATGCGTTGCTTTGTTGATAAATCAAAAGCTTCTGGCTTTGTAAGCGACATACTTGGGTTTGGTGTGTTCATTGTTTTTTGTTTGGAGACCTCACAGGTTTTAGAAACCTGTGAGGTCTAAATTCTTATTCTAAAGTTAGTTCTTCAATAGTATTCTTTTTTGGAATGTAATACCATGGAAAAATTTTCAGTGTTTTCAAAAAGGTTAATTATAAATGTTCTACTTAAAAGAGTTGGTTTGTCAGAAACCAATGCTTGGTAAGAGGAATATTTATAAGAAGAAACATCTTGAGTAAATCCATGATGCACTGCATTGTTATTAATATAAATTATTAACGATTTCAGATATTCCTCATCGGTTATTTTAATTCTTGAAAATCTATCTTGAAATAGGCTCCCTGTTCTACCATAAGCTTTATTTATAGCTTTCGTATAAGCGTTAAAACAATTAGAAAATGCTTGTGAAATAAATTTATCTTCAACATTACTTTTAGTTTTTACGAGTAGATGAAAGTGATTTTTAAGTAGGCAATAAGATAAGAGTTCAGCTACTGGTAGAATATGTTTTTTTAGAAGCGAAAGGAAATAAGCATAATTACGTTCTTCGATAAATATATCTTCTTTATTATTCCCGCAATTATAGATGTGGTAATAGGAATCTTTTATTATTGGTTCGTATTTCATTGCTTCAAGTTACACAGACCTCACAGGTTTCCAAAACCTGTGAGGTCTCCTAAATTATTATGATGGTTGTAATTGTCTGTTGTATGCGTTTAAAATTTCTTTTTCATAATGGTCGTAAAACTCTGGATCAAAATTGGCTTGTCTTAAATTCTTAACCACAAAATCAATATCGCGTTTTTCTGTCAGCCATTTATCAAAAGTGTCGTGTTTCATTCGAATCCCAAAGGTGTTGATTCCCAAAAATTCACTAGTGTCTTTGTTGAATGCAATTGTGATGCATTTGGTATCATCCTCATGTTTCCAGTGAAAATGTTGTTCATAATCCGGTCGTCCTTTACTGCCATGTACCCAACCATAGGTTTGGTATTCAATATCCATAAATTTGGCAGAATTAAACCAGTGACCAGGATTATAAGCCATCTTGTTGCCACAAAGCGTTTGCGCTAAAACTTCTCCCATCATACGTCCCGTGTACCAAACGGCTTCGATTGGTCTACGATTTTCACTGGGTTCTTGTTGCTCAGCACAGTCGCCAACGGCATAGACATCTTCAACATTGGTTTCGAGATATTTGTTAACCTTTACTCCCTTGTCAGTTTCAATTTCAGAATCCTTTAGAAAATCAATATTGGGTGACACTCCAGCAGTTAATCCCACTAAATCACATGGAATTTCCTCTCCGGTTTCTTCGATAATAACCGATTTTGCTTTTCCGTTTTCGTCCGATTTTATTTCTTTCAGATTTGTCGATAAACGTAAATCTATATGATGGTTTTTAATATGCCTATTGATCATTTGGCTTTCGCCTTCTGGTAAAACACCATTCCAAAAACTCGATTCTCTAACTAAAAATGTAACAGGAATATTTCTTGAATTCAACATTTCGGCCAATTCAATGCCTATTAAACCTCCACCTACTATCACGGCACGTTTACAGACCTTGTTGTTTGGCGCATCAATTTCGAGTTGGTCCACATCTTGTTTGGTGTACAATCCTTGTACGCCTTTTAAATCTTGTCCTGGCCAGCCGAATTTATTGGGTTTGCTTCCTGTGGCAATGACCAATTTGTCGTAGGTCATTGAATCTCCTTCAGCAAAATGAAGCGTTTTTGATTTGGTTTCAATATGTTTCACATAACCTTTTTTCAACTCAATTCTATTCTTCTTCCAAAACCAATCTTCGTAAGGTTTGGTGTGCTCGTAGGTCATGTGGCCCATATAAATGTACATTAGTGCTGTACGGGAAAAGAAGTAATCGGTTTCAGCAGAAATTATTGTAATTCTTTTGTCTGAAAGTTTTCTAATATGCCTTGCAAGTGTAACACCAGAAATTCCGTTGCCAATAATAACAATGTGCTCCATTTTTTAGGCCCGAGAAGTCGGGAAACTTTTGTAGTTAGATATCTTTATGTCGAAGGATTTGATAAAACCTTAACAGCGATAGTTCAATTTCTTTTAAATTTAGGCATAAATTTACAGTATGAGATATTTTTTACAGTTCCTTTTGGTTTTCGTTTTAGTGGGTTGTGCTGCAGTACCCTTTAAGCCTGTAAAATTTAATGGAGTGAGTTTTGTAGCCGCAAGGGGTGCTGTAGATACAACGCACGTCAATCCGTTAGTAAATGTCGGTGCAAATAGTGCAGCGATTATGCCTTTTGGGTTCATTAGAAATTTAGATAACCCAACTATAGTTCATAATACAAATAGACAATGGTATGGTGAAACTAGGGCAGGAGCTAAGCAGTACATCGAAGAGCTGCGTAAGGCAAATATTAAAATTATGGTGAAACCACAACTTTGGATTACCCATGGATTTTTTACCGGTTTCCTAGAAATGAAAACAGAAGCTAATTGGAAACTTTTGGAATCCTCATATTTAGATTTTATTTTGGAATATGCTGAATTGGCAGAAGAAGTTAATGCCGAAATATTTTGCATTGGTACTGAGCTCGAAAATTTTATAAAACATAGACCAGAATATTGGAACGGTCTCATAATCAAAATAAAAAACATTTATAAAGGCAAACTCACTTATGCAGCCAATTGGGATGAATATAAACGCACTCCCTTTTGGGATCAATTAGATTATGTAGGTATAGATGCCTATTTCCCGATAAGTAACGAAAAAACACCTTCGGTTGAAGATTGCCTAAAAGGATGGGAGAAGCACAAACCAATGATAAAACAATTTTCGGAACAACTAAACAGACCGATTTTATTTACCGAATATGGTTATAGAAGTGTGGATTTTAGTGGAAAAGAACCATGGCAATCTGATCACACGATGAGAGATGTAAACCTTGAAGCCCAAGTAAACACTACAAAAGCACTTTTTGAAACCTTTTGGAAAGAAGATTGGTTTGCAGGAGGTTTTGTATGGAAGTGGTTTCATAAGCACGACAAAGTTGGAGGTGCAGAAAACCCAATGTTTACTCCTCAAAACAAACCTGTTGAAAAAGTTATTCAATCTTACTACACAAAATACAATTAATTTATATGCGGACATTAGCAATTGGCGATATTCATGGAGGACTGAGAGGTTTAACCCAACTTTTAGAACGCGCTAAAGTTACCAAAGATGATAAACTCATCTTTTTAGGTGATTATGTTGATGGTTGGAGCGAATCTGCACAAGTCATTCAATATTTAATAGAACTTTCAGAAAAAAATGAATGTGTGTTTATAAAAGGCAACCACGATATTTGGTGCGAAAAATGGTTACAGCATGGTACGGCGCCACCAGTTTGGTTATACCATGGAGGAAAAGGCACCATTGAAAGTTATAAAGATTTTTCAAAAGACGACAAACAAAAGCATTTAGAGTTTTTTCAGACTATGCCAATGTACTATATAGACGATCACAATAGGCTGTTTGTGCATGCGGGTTTTACCTCAATGCACGGTGTAAAGGAAGAAAAATTTGAACAAAGCTTTTGCACGGACCGTACACTATGGGAAATGGTGCAGACTATGGATAAGCGTATAAAAAAAGACGCAGATAATTACCCAAATCGATTAAAGCATTATTCTGAAATTTACATCGGTCACACACCAACCTTGCGCAGTCACAGTTACGAGCCGATGAATAAAGCCAATGTTTGGAATGTAGATACTGGTGCAGCATTTACAGGTATGTTGTCTGCCATAGACATTGATACAAAGGAAATTTTTCAAAGTGATACATTGCCCAAGCTTTATCCAGATGAGGATGGTAGGAATTAAATAGGATTTTAATCTAAAAGTTCAAAGTGTAACTGTTTAGAGGTGCATCTGAATGCAAAAGGTCGTTTGGTTTTTGAAGATAATTTTTTTATTTCAGGCCATCTTTTAATTAACTGCATTGTCATTTCCCAAAATGAAAAACCCTTTTTGGATGGTGCTTTCATAAAGAAAACTCCTAAGCCATATTTAATATATAAATCCCTTTGGTGTCGTGTGGTCTGAATTCTCAAATCTTGAGTGATAACAATTGCACCTTCTTTACCTGCAATTGGAATCCAATCTTCATCTTGAACACCTCTGCCAAATCTATCTTGTATGGAAATAACCTTGTATCGATTTTTTTCTTTTAAATTCAAGTGTTCTTGAATTAAGTTTAGGCTTTTTGCCAATTGAGGTGCGAAATTTTCATCAATATAAATTATTGTCATCAAGCAGCTTTTTTACAAAATGCTATTGCATCTTTGACTTCGTTTATAGTAATTGAATAAGTCGATGCAATGAATTTTATTGGTTCCTCTGCTAAATGAAGTTGGTAGATTGATTCTGGGTAAATGTTTGTACCTTGAATAGTAGGCAAACCTAACTTGTAATTCGGGTCAACTACAATACTTTTTTCTTTACCTAAAGGCCAGAGTCTTGTCGCTAAGTTGCCATTGTCAAAATCTATTTTGTTAGCGAAAGCTTTAATAAATTTTAGATTTAACTGTTTAGAAGAATCTAAATTGATTATATCTTTATTTTTGAACTCAAATAATACATTTTTACCAACACAATTTATTCCATTAATAACATCTGAATTTGCAAAAGGGAAGGGTGTAGCAAATATTTCTGATAATTCTGTATGGGCTTTTAAAATATTTCTTGTTGATATACCAGTTTCTTTTAATTGAAAAAAAATATAAAATTCAATTAAAGTGTGGAAACTAACAGCCTTAGATTTACCATCAGACCATGAATATTTACTCCCTAATTCTTCTGCAAACCTTTTATCCCAATACTCATTCAGTAATCTCTGAACTTTGTAATATTTTAGATTTAGGATTTCAGCTAAATCAGGAACAGTGTATATCCCAATACCTATTTCAGACTTATTTTCGAAACTCATGACGTTTTAAGTAGCTCTTAAATGTGTGTTGCTAAGATACTTTAATAAATAGAAAAAATATTTAAATAAATACTAAAGGTTTATTTTCCTAACACAAATGCCTTTTATAATAAGCCAGCATCTCATCTGCTGAAGCACCAAACCATTTCTTCACATAGATGGTCCAGAAGTGATATTGCACTTTCCAGACACCATGTTTATCATACATCCTAGCTGAGGTTTTTAGCTTTTTATTGATAACTACAAATTCATTGCGAGCGTAGAGTTCATTAATTAAAATGTTATCTTCATAAATAATGTAATTTTCGTCATAACCACCTATTTCATCAAACAAAGCACGTGTTATAAATTGACTTTGGTCACCACCTCTACATGCACGGCAACTGAATTGCGTTAGCCAACTTGCTAATCGTAACCACCAATGGTTACTATCAAATTGAAGTCTAAAGCATCCTGCATTATTACCTTTATGGACTTCGTCAATAATAAATTTATCATATCTGTTTGGAGGAAAAGAATCGGCATGTAGAAAATATAGAATATCACCTTTAGCATGCTTTGCTCCGAAATTCATTTGTTTGGCTCTTCCTTTTTCTGAATCTAAAAGCACAATGTTTAAATCGAGAGATTTAACAATGTCTTTAGTATTATCAGTACTTCCGCCATCAACAACTATAATTTCTGAAATTGAATTTAACGACGCGTTATCAATTAAATGATGGAGTACATCTTTAATGGTTTCAGACTCGTTTAAAACAGGAATTATAATGCTTATCATATAGTTACTTACGGAAATATAGTTTGGTCAGTTTTAGTTCACTAGTTTAAATATTGTCATGCTGAATTTATTTCAGCATCTATGATTTAATGAGATTCTGAATCAAGTTCAAAAATCCCAGATTCGAGGTAATTAATGACAAGCTAATGTTTAATCATTCAAATCCCAATTATAATCTTTATAACTTTTTTTTGCAGATTCTGAAATGGTAACAGTAGTATATTGGTTCAGAAAATCAATTAAACTTCCATTTTGCTCAAAGTCTTTTTTAAACCACTTAAAGATTTTGGATAGTTTGATTTCATCTTTTGAAATTTCATTTTTTGAAGTGTCAGCTAAAAATTCATTAGTGGCATTGGTTAATTGCTCTTCAAGTTTTGATGCTGTAAAGGCTTCATTTTGAAGTTTAGGACAAGACACGGACGCACAAACAATGGCAAAATGAATACGTGGCTCGTCCATTTTACGTAACATTTCATGCTCAATATCATTAAGGTTATACCATTTGTCACCAAACTGCCATAAGCGTTGGTCCCAAGGGTCTTTAATGTCTTTTATGCTTTCTGTTGGATAATTACGAAGAATTAAATCTACAGTCAAGGCGTTGTAAGCGTTAATCCAATAGGCAAGTAATTCGTTTTGGGGTCTTTCTTCTACCAGATTTCTTTTTTCATATGTAATTTGAAGTATTCTGATATATCCCAATAGATCTTTATGGTCTTTTTTAAAGCCTGAATAGTTAATCTTTCCATCATCTGAAACATGTTTTTCTAAAAGTTCATCCCATAGTTGGTGCTCAGTCAAAAAGCGTTTTGATACTTCTTGATGAATTGACAAATCTTCAGCTTCATAATTTGTTTTGATCTCAACCTGTGTATTTTCAATTTCTTCAACTTCCTCTTCTCTTAAGTTTTCAATTTCGACTACATTTTCACCCGAATTAGGAACTTCCTTAACCACAATAACTTCCATTGCTTGTTCGGGTTGAGATTCAACAGTATTTTTTGCACCACAACAAGCGCTGGTTAATATTGCAACTACTAAAATTGAAAGGTATTTCATTTCTTTAATGGATATAATTCTTGATTTAAAAAATCCTTAGGAAAGGTTTCATCTCCTTTAAAACCCAATTCAATATCCCTTCCGTCGTGCGGCACATGAGCAGTTTTAAAAAGATAATCCCAAAGACTTAATGTTAGTCCATAATTAACACCATACCTTACATGTTTGGGTAAGGCTTTGGCATGGTGCCAAATATGCATTTTAGGATTGTTGAAAATGTATTTTAAAACGCCGTAATCCCATCCCAAATTCGCATGATTTAAATGCCCAATAGCAATCGTAAAGAAATAAACTATGGCTACGTCTTGCGCATCAAAACCACCAATAAGCGCTATCGGAATATAAAGCAGTGACTTGTAAACCACAGGCTCCATCCAATGATAGCGTAAGTGTGCGGCAAAGCCCATTTCTTTTACGGAGTGATGCACTTTATGGAAATTCCAAAGCCAAGGCACACGATGTAGTAGACGATGTGTATTCCATTGTACAAAATCAGATATCAGGAAGAAAATTAATAAGCCCAGCCATTGCGGTAAATCATCGACATCAAAAAGCTGAATGTCAGAAAGCGATAAACCAACTAGACCTAAAACATCATTAAATAGTTCTGAAGCAGTATTGGATAAAGCAATGAGGACGATGAGATTTAGTAAAAAGAAATTGAAAAACATGTAAAAAGTGTCTAGCCAAAAGTCTTTTCTAAAAATAGATTGGTTTTTTCGCCAAGGAAAAGCGATTTCCAAAACCCAAACCAAAAGTGAAATTATAATAAGACCGTAAAAAAAGTTATCCCAATGGTTGAGGTCAATGAGCTCGTATTTGAGATAATTCCAGTAATCGGAATAGGATTTTTTGAATATGTCTATGTACTTTTCCATCTGTCATTCCTGCGAAGGCAGGAATCTCTATTATTAAATTCAAAGTGGATTCCTGACTTCGCAGGAATGACAATGTAGTCTAACAACACCCTCCACCATCATAATGATAGGTAGATTCACTGATAAAAATATCGTCTCTTCCTAAACTCGCCAAAGCACCAGCAGTCTTATCACAAATCGCTAATGGTTGATTTTTCAACAAAATATGACCAGCGTTATCATCTATGTAATCTTCATCACCAAAGTAAATGGCTGCTTTTCCTGTAAAAACACAAGGGCCGTCAGCAGGCATTGGATCTTTAATTGCAGCAACTTCTATTGATTCTATATAGATTAATTCATCTGTATTATAATGCTTAGGATCTAAAATTCTATACGGTTTACGTGCTCTTATTTCAATAGTACCAAAACCAGCATCAGTTAATGCTTTTACATATTCAGCTATTGGTAAACTACCACTTAAACATAATGCACGTAATCTATCGTCATTTCGTAGCTCATCATTCATAGGCTGCTCACAGGTTGGATCGCTCATCACCAAACGACCATGTGGTTTTAAAACACGATACATTTCTGCAATAGCTTTCTTCAAATCTTCAGCCTTAAAAATGTTGAACAAGCAGTTTTGAGCTGCAACATCTATACTATTGTCTTCAACAGGAAGATTCATAGCATCCCCTTTTTTAAGCTCTACAAACTCTGATTTAAACCAATCGTTTTGCTTTTCAGCGACTTTAAAATTTTTGCGTGAGGCCTCTAACATTTCATCAACCACATCAACTCCAATAACTCCACCTTTTTGCCTGTTGAAATATGAAAATTGTAATAATTCCATACCACCTCCAACGCCAACATATAGCATTTTTGGGTTATTGGTTAAATCTCTTGCATGTACAGTAGAACCACAACCGTAGTTCATCTCTTGCATTATTCTTGGGATTTTTAATCCTGGTAATTCCCAAACAGGGTTTGTAGTGCAGCATAAGCCAACATCTGGTGTTAGTGCAGCTTCTTTGTAAAGGTCGTTTGTAGCTTCTAAGTAACTCATAATTTTGTCATTCCTGCGAAGGCAGGAATCTCATTTTAATTAATATGCATTTTCTTTTTTTCGTTGTTCATTTTGTCTTGATACAAAACGAACCAAAAAATCATATTGAAATGAGGAATTTTTCTTTCGTTCTCACGAAAGAAAACCAAAAATAAAATCTAAATTTTTTCCAAGGCTTCAAAAATTCTTAACGATTTAATTTTTATATTCTGCATTTCAATGGTCAATTCAAAGAATTGATTTGGGACTTGAATTTCGACTTAATAAAATCAAAATCCCATTATTTTTTATGTCAAACTCTTAATAAGTTCCTTAAAAAGAGTAATCATATTCGGCTCAGCTTTTACAGCCATGGCAATAATTTCAGTAATATCTACTGGTTTAAGGTTATCTGGGTCGCATTCATCCGTTAAAACTGACACAGCGGCCACTTTTAATCCTAAATGGTTGGCAACTATAATTTCAGGAACGGTACTCATACCAACAGCATCAGAACCAATAATTTTTAGCATTCTATATTCTGCACGTGTTTCAAGCTGTGGGCCAACGACACTTGCATACACTCCTTTATGAAGGGTTATATTGTGTTCTTTGGCTATGGACTCAAACTTTGCGTTTATCTCAGGATTATATGGTGCACTCATGTCCGTAAATCGCTCACCCAATTGCTCTACACCTTTAAATGCCAAAGGAGAGCTTCCTTGCAGATTAATATGATCATCGATTAACATCAACTCTCCTTTTTTGAAATCTAAATTTATGGCGCCAGCTGCATTAGAAACCAATAAGGTTTTTATGCCAAGTTTTTCCATAATCCGAACAGGAAATGTTACATCTTGTAATGTGTAGCCTTCATAAACATGAAAACGTCCTTGCATCACCACTACTTTTTTTCCACCTAAATTCCCATAAATCAATTTGCCTTTATGAAATTCTACGGTTGCTGTTGGGAAATTTGGGATATGATTATAACTCGCTTCGGCAATGATGTCAATGTTATCAATCAACTGCCCTAAACCAGTACCTAGAATGATACCAACTTCTGGATTTTCAAAACCTTTACTTTGAAGGTATTCTGTACTTTCAATAATAAATTTAATCATTAAGCTGTTGTATTTTTTCTTGTAGTTTTTGATTGTTTTTATAAAAGTCTGAAGCGATTAAATCGTCATAAGTATCAATATCATTGAGGGTTTCAAGAATCCCCACTTTAGTTTGTTTTTCTTGTAATTCTTGAAGTGTAAGTTCTAATAGGTTAGCTTGACTCCAAGGTTTGTTTTTAAAGATTAATTCTTCCATTTTAGACATTCCGACAAGATAATAACCGCCATCTTCCGCAGGTCCGAAAACCACGTCATTAGTTTTCAATGCATCAAGACCATTTTCAATATGAGTTGAATTGATATCTGGCAAATCAGAACCAATCAACACAATTCTTTTATAACCAGATTGAAAGCCATCCTTAAAAGCATTGAGCATGCGCTCACCTAAATCAACACCATTTTGAGCAGTTTTAAATTCATTTGGCCATTGCGTATCCACCACAGCATTAGAAAAATAAATACGTTTGTCTATATCTAAAGCTTCCGTTGCTTTTTCTGTGATTTTAACCAGTTCTGAATACACCTCAAAAGCACCATAGTCGCCAATGGTTTTGGCGAGTCGAGTTTTTACGGTTCCTAATTTTATGTTCTTTACAAACACAATGACAAGTGCATCAGTCATATATCTTATTTCCTTTTAATAGCCATTTGCTCCATACTTTGGAAAAGGCATGAATATTATCTGTTTTACCTTCGGAATCATAAACCGAAAAGTCATTGTTTTTCCATTCAAAAATACCACCAAATAAATTATAAACGTTAGTGTAACCAGCTTTTTGGAGCTGCTCTGCTATGTCTTCTGAACGAATACCTAATGAACAATACACGATGATGGTTTGTTGTTTGTCATTAAGTTGTTGTGTTGTTTCTTCTAAGTTAAAGTCGTTATAACCAATATGTATGGCATCCTTTATATGACTAACTTCATATTCTGCAGTTTCTCTAGCATCCAAAAGCACAGCTTCCGTTTTGGGCATTGCCAATTCTTGAACTGAGATATATGGTACAGTTTCAGAATTATGTCGTTTCAACAACTCTGTAAGCGTTTCTTGAGCATTTACTATGGGAGAAAAACAAACGCATATAATTAGAGTGAGATTTCTCACATGAGTTTGAAATGACAAATTAGTTCTATTTTTAACTGCTAACTGCATACTGCGACTGTTTACTTATTATGCCACACTCCCTTGACAACTACTTCCTGCACCAGCCGTACAACCGTAACAATGTTGAGAAATTACAATATTTCTACCTTCAAGTAGGTCCTCGTTATATTCTGAAATGTGTTTTACTTTACTATTCACAGGCAATTCTAACATCTGATTAAAATCGCAATCAAATAAATACCCATCCCAACTTACAGAAAGCGTATTGGTACACATTACATTCTCTACTGCAGCAGGATTGTACGCTTCCACTAACTGATACATATAATCTTCATAGTTTTCTGAAGCTATTAAATAATCCAAGAAACGTGCAATTGGTAAATTCGTTATAGCAAATAGGTTATGAAAATGAATATTGAAATCTTCTAATAAAGCCTTTTTAAAATCCTTCTCCATAGAGGCTTGGTCTCCTGGTAGAAAAGCTCCTGAAGGGTTATAAACTAAATCTAATCTTAAATCAGAATCTGGCATGCCGAAACCTCTGTCATTAAGTTCTTGTAAGGCTTTTATGGATTTATCAAAAACACCGTCCCCTCTTTGTTTATCCGTTTTTCCACGTGTCCAATGTGGCATTGAGCTCACAACATGGACGTTGTGTTTTTTAAAGAAGTCTGGTAAATCGTAATACTTTTTATTTGCACGAATAATAGTAAGGTTGGAACGTACAATGAAGTCTTTAATTCCAGCTTTTGCGGCTTCTTCAACAAACCATCTAAAATCAGGATTCATTTCTGGCGCACCACCAGTTAAATCCAAAGTATGTGCTCCAGTATTTTTAATGACCTCTAGACATTGACGCATGGTATCGCGTGTCATAATTTCTTTTCGGTCTGGACCAGCATCAACATGGCAATGGTCACAAACCTGATTGCACATATAGCCTACATTGATTTGAAGAATTTCGAGCTTTTTAGCTTTTAAGGGAAACTGATTAGTTTCAGAAATCTTTTTCTTAAACGTTGGCAATTCACCATTTTGAAAAATTCCATTAGAGAGAATTTCAAGTTGTTTGTTGCTTTTCGCTAGTTCGCTTCCTTGTTTTTTTAGGGATTTTGTTGCTGTCGCCATTAATCTGTTTCGGGTTTGTTATGCTTATTTAATTTTATGCGTATTGATTTTTCCCCTCAGGGGAAATAAAAAGGGGCTTTTTTATCCGTCTAATTTATTCACTTTATTCATCATTTGTACACCATGCACTAAAGTTGCTCCGCTTTTTATAGCAGCACCAACATGTATGGCTTCCATCATTTCTTCTTTAGTAACACCTCGCTGAAGCCCGTCTTTGGTATAGGCATCGATACAATATGGACATTGTTCCGTATGTGCAACTGCCAAAGCAATAAGTGATTTTTCGCGAGCAGTTAATGCTCCTTCTTCAAACACTTTACCGTAGTAGTCAAAGAATTTATTGCCGAGTTCTTCACTCCATTCCGTGATATTTCCAAATTTTCTTAAATCTGCTGGGTCGTAGTATGTTTTAGACATTTGTAAAGTGTTTCAGTTCGTTATATTACCTACGTAATTTTTAGGTATTGGGTTTTAGGTCGAAAAATAAACCCAAACTTAACAGAAAAATAAGGAGAATGCTAATTTATTTTAAGCAGGTGTACTCTGGATGGTTTACACTAAAAAACCTTACTTTTAGTTCTTCTTTTTCTAAATAAAATGAAAAACTGGATAGAACTTTTATCAGAATTTAAAGAAAAGCGACAACCTGTGGCTTTGGTTACCGTAACCAAATGCTCAGGCTCAGCACCTTGCGTGGTATCTTCGCGAATGATTGTTACTGAAGATAAATCTATTTTTGGTACCATTGGAGGCGGAAAATTAGAATATAAAGCCATTGATCAAGCCATAGTGGCTTTAAGGGAAAACAGAATCATTGAATCATCGTACACTTTAGGACCAGATTTTGCTCAATGCTGTGGAGGTGTTGTAGAATTTATAATAGAACCCATGAATCAATCACCAGAATTGCATCTCTTTGGTGCAGGACACATCGGAACCGAAATCGCCAACCTTCTTGTAGGGACACCTTTTAAAGTAAAACTGATCGATTCGAGACCTGATTGGTTTTCTGAGTTTGATATTCATGAAAGTATAGAACAATGCCAGGTAAAAGAACACGATTTTAAAACTTTTAGGGACACCATCACTTGGGGAAAGAATTGCTATGTGTTGGTGTTGACGCATAACCATGCTATAGATTTTGATATTGTCGCCATGGCATTGGAAAATGAAACCAAATATTTAGGTTTAATAGGCAGTAAAACCAAAAAAGCACGCTTCAATAATATGCTCATAAAAGAAATGGGAATTGAAGATGGCATGAAGAATGTGGTTTGCCCAATAGGATTGCCAATAGGTGGTGATACTCCAAAAGAAATTGCAATTAGTGTTGTGGCACAATTGCTTCAGGTGCATTATAATTCTACTGTTTCTACAGATGAAGAATAACAAATTAATCATTGATAGATTGACTGCCCTTTGGGCATTAAACGAGTCTGGTTTAGGGGGTTTTTTGCATGTTTTTAGTACGCCTTTCACAGGATTGATCGTTGGAGGAATTGCAATTTTATTGATAAGCTTAATTGCCTATTATGCCGAAAACAAATGGCAAGCCATATTAAAAGCGCTTGTTATTGTACTAATTATAAAAATGGCTGTAAGTCCATATTCACCTTTTGGAGCCTATGTTGCTGTGAGCTTTCAGGCCATATTTGGAGCGTTTTTGTTTTCTAACTTTTCTTGGAAAGGTGCAGCGATTATCGTTTTGGGAATCGTCACCTTTTTAGAATCAGCACTTCAAAAATTACTGATATTGACCATAGTTTATGGCACAGAAGTTTGGGAAGCCATTAATATTTATGGGAAGTGGGTGCAAACTAAATTGAATTTTGTTTCAGAAACCACCACATCGACTTTCCTCATTAGCCTGTATCTGATTGTCTATGGAGTTTGTGGATTGCTCGCAGGCATTTTTATCAGAAAGATTATTAAAATAATATCAAAAAAGAAGGAAAAGAATTTTTATTTAGACACTCAGTTAGACGCTATTAAAACTGGTAAGAGCAAAAGGGCTTTCAAAACGAAAGTGATTTGGCTTTGGTTGATTACGGTAGCAGTCATCGTTTTAGCCTTTTCATTTTTCGGCGGAGACTTATTTGGTTGGCAAAAAGCAGTTTACATTTTAATGCGAAGCTTTTTAATTCTGATGCTTTGGTACTTAGTTATTGGTCCTTTTCTTTTAAAAATGGTTCGTAAGTATTTAAACAAAAAAGAATCGCATTACAAAGAAGATATTACTAATGCCATGGATTTGTTTCCGTATTTCAGACAGATTATTTCATATACTTGGAAAGACACCAAACATCTAAAAGGTTATACACGCTTCAAACATTTTATGGCAGATAGCATTTCTAATTGTATGCATTTTAAAGTGCCTTCAGAATGATTTATATTTTAACTGGCGATATTAGAACTGGTAAAACAACTGCACTTTTAAACTGGATTGAAGGTAGAACAGATGTTGATGGTGTGTTGTGTCCCGATGGTAAGAATGGAAAGCGTTATTTCTTGGAAATAAAACCTAAGGAAGAATTTGAACTTGAGGTCGAACTCGAATCTGAAAAGACCATAACCATTGGACCTTTTCATTTTCTGAAATCTGCTTTTGAAAAAGCTAATGAATTTCTAATAACATTAAGTGCTAAAAATGAAAGTCAATATCTTGTTATTGATGAATTGGGAAAGCTAGAGTTGAAGAATACAGGCCTACATGATTCAGCTAAAGTTTTGATTCCAAAATATGAAAAGAAAAAAGACCATCATTTAATTCTCGTAGTTCGTGAATCTTTGTTTGATGATATTTTGGAACATTATAATATTTCTGAATATTCTGTTTTGAAAAAAGATGGCTTAAGATTATTTGATTAGACCTAACAGGTTTCAAAAACCTGTGAGGTCTGAGCTTTGGCTTGTCAACCAAAAAAAGTCTCACTCAAAGCATAATAAATCGCCATTAAAGCTGAAAATATAGCACTTCCCAAAAACCGCCATTTCAACTTAAATCGATTCTGAATGATATAATTGGCGATAAACGAAATCAAAATATTAGCTAAAAATGACCAAAAAGCAATTTCCAATATATTCCAACCAATAACATCAAACTGACCAGAAAATAGTTTAATAAACAGTAAATGTCTGGCAATCCATAGTGGGTTAAAATATAAAATAGCTAATGCGGTTTTGGTTAATGTGGCTTTTATACCTTTTAAAAATTGTGTCTTACGTACAATCCAATCAAAATAATTAGGAATTTCAAAGGCATAAACTGTTGCCCCTATAAACATCATTCCTAATAAGCGTGTAAAGGAGAATTCATCTAATAAAAGTGCAGCAATAGTGTCACCAGCACTGTAGATTAGTGCGCCTTTTAGGATGTTATGTTTTTTGTAATGAAGTGTGATAAGTTATTTTTTCATTTTAGCTTTAAAATTATTCCAGTCCAACTGAAATTCAGCTGAGTCAATAGGTTGAGGGTCAAAATTTTTATAGTCGTCTAACTCTAAGTTGTTATCTGTCCAAAATCCATAGTTTTCAGCTAAGGGCATAGCAACAATAGGTTTTCTATTTTTGTCAAGACCTATTTCTCTCCATGTTGTATTTTCGTTTACATCGTATTCAACTCTCCAGAACTTTACTTCTTCTATCAAATGGTCAAAATCTGGATTCCCATTTGGCAAAATAGCGGTCAGAATTTTATCCAAAGTATTCTCTATTAATTTTTGAAACTTATTTGATTCAGGAAATGAACTTCCTTTTGGGTGCTCAAACTCAATGTATATTTTATTTTCCATTCATTTAGTTGGTCTACTTTCATACAATCCCATCAAAACCTTCTCTGGTGTCATCGGTGCATGAAACTTTAAATCGTAATTAGGATTAAAGGTTTTAATCGCATTCTGAATCGCGAAATAAGCACCAATACCATACATTAGTGGTGGTTCGCCTACAGCTTTTGATTTTAGTATTGCCAATTCATGACCCTTGGTTTCTAACGGTACAGTTTCCACAATCTTCGGTACCGAAAATATATCTGGAATCTTATAGGTTGATAAGGCGTTTGACAATAGTTTTCCATCGTCGTTATAAGCAATTTCTTCCATAGTCATCCAGCCAATACCTTGAACTAGAGCACCCTCAACCTGACCTAAGTCAATGCCTTTGCTCATGCTTTTTCCATAATCATGAACAATTTTAACCGAATCAAATTCATAAGTGCCACGCGTACAATCTACCGTTGTAGTGATGATGGCTGTGCCATAAACATGATAGGCAAATGGATGACCTTTTTCTTTGGTTTTATCAAAATGAATTTCTGGTGTGGCGTAATGCGCATTTTCAGTCAGAGCCACACGCTCTAGCATGGCCATACTGATGAGTTGCGTCCATTCTAGTTGCGTCTTTTTAGCTTTAATATATACGAATTCATCTTTTAAAGTGATCTGTTCAGGTGTAACCTTGAGGTATGTGGCTGCAACAGTTTTCAGTCGTTTTAATAAAGCGTTACAGGCTTTTAATGTAGCCTTTCCGTTTAAATCTGCCGTTGAACTTGCTGCAGAAGGTGAGGTGTTGGCAACGCGAGTGGTATTTGTGGTTTCAATTTTAATTTTTTCAATAGGAACAGAAAACACATCAGCAGCAATTTGCATCATTTTTGTGTTGACACCTTGTCCCATTTCTACGGCTGCGGTACTTATGCCAACGCTTCCATCAAGATAGATATGAACCAAAGCACGCGCATGATTCATTGGTGTATTGGTAAACGAAATGCCGAAACAAATAGGCATCAATGCCATGCCTTTTTTAAATGCTGAGTTTGAATTGTTGAATTCTTCAACTTCACGCTCTATGGCTTCGATGTTATAAATCGACGTTGCCGATTCCCACGAGTTTTTAGCTTCCACTTTTTTAGCAATTTGCCCATATGAAAACACATCGTTTTCATCTAACAAATTAGCTTCTTGAATGGCTCTTGGTGTCACTCCAATGTCATGTGCTGCTTTTGCAATCGCAGACTCAATTACAAACATGCCTTGTGGACCACCAAAACCACGAAATGCTGTATTTGGTGGTAAGTTGGTTTTACAACTCGCTACAGTAACATTGACATTAGGGACGTAGTAACTATTCGTTGCATGGAATAAGGTGCGCTCGGCTACAGCAGGAGATAAATCGGCTGCTGCACCAGCATTTTGCAGAAATTCAGCTTCGTAAGCTAGAATCTTCAAATCTTTTGATAATCCGATTTTATAAGTGCTTTCATAAGGGTGACGCTTACCTGTCATACGTAAATCGTCATGACGATTGAGTATCAATTTTACCGATTGATTCAAATGGTAAGTCGCCAAAGCAGCCATGACAGCCCAAGGTGTGGCTTGGTCTTCTTTTCCGCCAAATCCACCACCAAGTCTTGTTACATCCACTTCAATTTTGTGCATAGCCACTCCTAAAACTTGTGCTGTTGTTCTTTGTACTGCAGTAGGACCTTGTGTTGATGAAGTGATTTTTATAGTTCCGTTTTCCAACGGTTCGGCATAAGCACCTTGTGCTTCAATGTATAAATGTTCTTGACCGTTTGAGAAGGTTTCACCTTCAAAAACATATTCACAATCCTTGAACGCTTTCTCAGGATCTCCCAATACAAATGAACGTGGTTTTGTAATGAGACTTCCTTTTTCTTTGGCTTGTTTCCCTGTGGTAATAACAGGAAGTTCTTCAATTTCAATCTCGATTAGATCTCTTGCTTTTCTGGCAATGAATTCCGTTTCGGCAACAATCAATGCGATTGGCATTCCCCAAAAATGGACTTCGTCTTCTGCAAACAATGGTTCATCAGGTATAATGCCACCAATCTGGTTTTTTCCGGGAATGTCTTTATAGGTAAGAATACGTTCTACACCTTCCAACGCTTCGGCTTTAGAATAATCAACAGACTTTATTTTTCCATGTGCTTTTGGCGAATCAAAAACCACGGCATGAAACGTGCCTTGTCTGATATTAACATCATCTACATACAAGGATTCACCGCGAACATGCGTATAGGAATCCAGATTCTTAATACTCTTTTTTAAAGCAATAGAAACAGCATCTAGTTGAGATTCCAATTCGTTATTTGATTTGTTTTTATGCATGTTGAACAAAGTCGTTTAAGATGAATTGCTTTGGGAACAGTTCCGTAAAATGGGCAAAGAACAGCTGTCTTCCCAGTAAGCGTTTATAGTCGCTTGACCCACGAACATCACTAATTGGTGAAATTTCATTTTGAAGTATATCACTGGCTTCCAAAATGATTTCTGAAGTCAATGATTTTCCGTTTAAAAATGCTGAGGTTTTGTACAAATATTTAGGAATGGCTGCAACACCACCAATAGACACATGAGCCTCTTGGATTTTTTTGTTTTCTACAGAAATATGTATTGCAGAATTTACACTCGCGATATCTAAATGGGTTCGCTTGCAGACTTTTTCGAAATTGAAATATGAATCTTTTGTTGGGAGTTTAAAGCTTATGGTTTTGATAAGTTCTCCATCCTTTAGATCATAAGTTTTATAATCTTGATAAAATTCCTTAAGCGGCAACTGTCGTTCTTTGCCTGCAGGATTTATAATTGTGATTTTGCTGTTTAAGGCTAAAAAGAAAATGGTCATATCTCCAATAGGTGACGCATTAACCAGATTGCCGCCAAAGGAAGCCATATTTCTAATTTGCTCTGAAGACACCAATTTCAGATGCTTTTTTAAGTTGGAGAAATAGCTGTTGAGTTTTGTATGGTTCCACAAATCTGTAACTGTAGAGTTTGCGCCAATGTTGCAAATTCCATTATTGATTTCAATACCTTTTAAAAAGTTTTTTTCCTGAATAAGATGTACCGAATTGTCAATTAAATTATCGGCTTGTTGAACATATAAATCCGTTCCGCCAGCAACATATTTTCCTTTGGGTTGGTTAAGGTCTTCAGCTTCGATTTCCTTTAAACGTTGCGGAATATCTTCAAAATATTCAGGAATAAATCCGTTTTCAATCAACCATTTTAAAGAATTTTTTTCTTGATTTTCAAGTTTTTCTACCACTTGGTATGCTGCTTTTTCAATAGATTTATAACCCGTACATCTACAGATGTTACCACTGATAGCATCAAGAGCTTTACTGTAATTTTTATCAGAATTTGAGATTGCAAAACCAGTAAGCGCAACAACAAAACCAGGTGTGCAAAATCCACATTGGGTGGCATAATTGGCTTTCATGGCTTCTTGAGCAGTGGTTAATTTGTTTTTTAGGTTTGTGCCTTCAACTGTGACTATATGTTTGCCATGCGCATTTCCTAAAGGTGAAATGCATGAGGTGATACTTTGGTAAGTAATGGTGTCATTTTCTAGAGTTCCAACTAAAACTGTACAAGCTCCACAATCGCCTTCGCGACAACCGATTTTGGTTCCTGTGAGACGTTGTTCGTAGCGTACAAAGTCTAGTAAGGTCATCCCAGAATTGGCTGAGGCTGTTATTGTTTTATTATTTAATATAAATCGTATCAATATTCTAATTTGTTTTTCTGTTCATTTTGTCTTGAAACAAAACGAACCAAAAGTTCAAAACGATTTGTTAGGAAGTTACTCACTAATTTCTATCGTTTATTATTGAGTTCGTGAATGCAAAGCATTTGCTAAAGCACCTTTCGCTTTCAAAGCTACATGCTTGAAGCTGCGCTTCGCAGTTCCGCTTTTTCGCTCTTTATTTCTGAAAATCGTTGTTTCCGACTATGTCGGAATTTGGGTGTTGCATTTTTGCTATTTTTCGATTTAACCCAAATTCAATGTTTGTTAATATTCAGTCTTATCCTCTTTCTTAGCCCATTCTTCAAATGGCTCCAAAGCAATCTCTCTCGCTAACTGCTCAAAAGGGATGCTTCGTTTTTCGTATGGCAAAGGAATTTCATTATAGATAAACTCATCGTCAAAGCCAATGTTGGCTGCATCTACTTGATTACTTCCGTAATACACTTTATCTGGTCGTGCCCAATAAATTGCGCCTAAGCACATTGGGCAAGGCTCGCATGAAGTGTAAATTTCACAACCATCCAATTGAAAGGAACCTAAGTTTTTACAAGCATCTCTAATGGCGGTCACTTCGGCATGTGCTGTTGGGTCGTTGGTTGAAGTGACTTTATTATTACCTCTGCCGACTATTTTTCCATCTTTTACGACGACGCATCCAAAAGGGCCTCCTTCGTTGTTGTTCATTCCTTTTAAAGCAGCGTTTACTGCTTCTTTCATGAATTGTTCTTTTTTATTCATTTATATGATTTCTTTCAATTTTTAAACCCATCCCTAACTCTTCCTGAAGAAGGGAATACAATTTAGGTTATTTAAAGTTATGTTTCAAAAATTCGTTTGCATTTATAAAAAGTAAGCGATCAATGATTTCTTGTGCTGAAATTTGATTTTGAGCTTGTAATTTTGATCCGTTTTCTTTCAAGTAATCCTCGGCTTTTTCAATCAAGTAAGGTTTAATGTCTGCTATGTTTTCTGCTGTCCAAAGCCCTTTTATTGGATTTATTATACCATCGAAATCTGAGCCAATAGCCACAGTTTCCCAACAAAATAACCCGTTTTTATCTAAAAGTTCTGCGATGTGTTGGACCTGGTTCCAGATTAATTCCGATTTGTTTCTTGAGCGTCGTTTTTTACTAGGCCAGTAAATGCGAGAGCTTCTTATGGCTTTTTTGCTTCCAATGCGTCGTTCGTCCAATTGCAATCCAAAAATACCTTTAGATTTTGCAATAAGCAGGATTTCAGAATCATAAAAATTGACATCAATATCGCTAAATGCTTTACTGAGTTTTGAATCTGATTTGTCCCATTCTACAATACTGCGTTTTCCATTTACAGCTCCGTGACTGACTATTATTGGAATATTTTGACTGGCATATTTGGTATCTAAAAGTTGGTAATAGGTTTTTCGGGATGCAGTGCTCATGTGTTTGACGTCAATCAGTATGCGCTTTCCTTGTGAATTGTTTAGTAGTTTATCAATGACCTTAAAGCCCAATTCCGTTATGTCTGAATTGAGTCCACGGTTTTGTTGTTTCTTTATTAAACCTATGCTAATACTTCTGGCATGTCCGCAGATTTCATTATAAAAATGATGCGCCAAGGTGATAAAAAATGGTTTGTGTTCCCAGTTTTTCACGGTTTCGATATTGTTTAAAACCGTTGTTTCATCTGCTGTGTTTTTATCTCTGTGCAATCCGGTTTCAAAGGCGTGTGCTCCTTCAATGGTGTTGACTACACTAATTATTTTTCTTGTTTTAGTTGAACTATTGATGTTGTTTTCAATATCAACATAATTGTTGACCAGTCTATAGGTAAAGGTGATGCCATCAATAATTTGAGCCATGTTATGCAATTGCATGTAGTAGTTGTATTCGTCCTGTAAATCTTGAAAATAACTATTGTGATTCCGTAAATTATCAATTCGTTTTTGGCTTACACCAGCAGCAAGATTCACTAATAAATCAGGTATAAACTTAAAGCCCAACATCTTTTCCTTTAGGAAATGTTTTTCAAAAGGATAGAGCGACATCACTACAATATTGCAATTGGCTTTTGCCAAGGTGGTCATATCGGTTTGTGTGAATTTCGTTAAAGTGAGCAATCGGCTAACTTGGCGCTCCAGAAAATTAGGTGGACTGTAATGCCATATCGAATTTTTTCTACCGCTATTAAGGTGATTCTGTTTTTGTGGTTGGTATTTAAAGCTCTTGCCATATGGCTTTAAGGAAGGATGGCAATGTAAATCTATGTACGAAGGCTTCATACTTCTAAAATACGTATTATTCTAGAATTATCATTTGTCTTTGAAAACCAAAAACCCAACTCAATTGAGATGGGTTTTTGGTTTTTATGAATACAGCTGTGTTTATTCTTTAGTTTGGGCTAAAAAGCCACTTCTACAGGACATAATTGACCTCCTGTTTGTGTTGATCCAGATACAATTTCTAAACTGCCTACTAATAAACCTGGGCCAATAATCTGAGAGCAATCTGTAGCCAGTTGAGCGACTTGTTCATTATCTATAAAAACGATGAGATCGCTACTGAAAGTGCCATCTGAAGCATTCCCAGAGATAGTAAACAATTCATCTATCTCAACAGTGTCGTTAAATAGAATATCACCGTTAAGAGTTTCAATTCTAACAGCTGATTCTTGCGATGCACCAATATATCTAAATGTTAGTTCTACAATATTGCTATCACACTCAACACATGGTTCTTCTGTTTCTAATTCAAGCGAAATGTTATCAATAGCACCAGAATTATTCATTATTATTTCCATGAATGCTACACCAAAAGTAGAGTTAAGATCAACAGTTGTTTTTGAATTATCGCCACCTGGTGTGATATCAGTACTAAAGATTACGTTTGCTTCATTATCGTATAAATTAACAATGGTAGGGTTAGAAGCTGCTTCAATATCTAAAATATCAAACGAATTTAGAGTAACATTATCGTTAGCACTAAAGTTAAATACAAAGCTGGCACCTATTTCTAAAATATCATCAGGATCATTTTGATCTAAATCTTCAGAAAGAATAAGGACGTTTCCTAATGCAACATCGTTACTAGCACCACCATTTCCAATTCCTGGGCCACCATAGATTTCATTTGGAGTGCCAATATCAAAATCACCTCCCGTAGGGTTTGATGAGTCAAAAATCATCGCTGCATTACTATCGGGAAAAGCCATGGTAATACCTTCAACTTGCGCATTTTCGAAAGGATCTGTAATCAGTATTTCTGACACAATGTCTCCAGGGCTAAAATTTTCAAAATCAATTATAAACGATTCTATAGTTGAAAATTGATATTCAGAATCATACCTGTAGGTTGTTGTGTTTAAATCTGAATTTGATAGTGATTCGGTTTCACAGGCAAACACAAAGAATAGTAGTGCCAATGAAATAAAGTATAACTTTTTCATGGTAGATTAAGTTTTAAGGATTTGGATTAAGAAAATTAAAGAAAAAGTTATTTGTAATGGTTTTTTTAACGTAAAAACCGTTGAAACGAATACAATTTGTAATAATATGCTTACTATCAGGTGCTTTTGGTCTTGATATTTAAATTTTATAACCAAAAAACCCGATTCAATTGAATCGCCCCGAAACTTCGGGATTGATAGTGGTGCCAAAGGAACATAAGTCGAACTGTTCTCATAAAGATTTACAAAGCTTAATAATTGACTTTACAGCATATAATAAAAAACAGCAAATATATTATCATTATTTATAGGGTAGTAAGGAACTTTAAATAGTCATAACTATTTAAGGGAATACCCTGATTTTTCACAAATCAAGGAAAGCCCTTACTCTTTCAAGACTTTCAAATACTAACTTGCACTCAAGTAAAACCAACACAATTTAAGTCATGAAAAATATATACTTTTTATTGCTACTACTTATCTGTTCTAGTTCTTTGATAATAGCTCAGACTATTCATATAGTTGATAATAATCAAGGGTCTGCTGCACCATATACCAATGTACAGGATGCTGTAGATGCGGCTGCTGATAATGACATTATTTATATTCAACCTTCACCAAACAGTTATGGAAGCATACAAATGACCAAGCCGTTAAAAATATATGGTCTTGGGTATAAACCTGAGCTCAATTCAGGACAAAGAGCATCGGTTTCCAATGTCGCATTTAGACACGGAAATGCCTCTGGCTCTGAAATATCTGGGTTGAATATCACTGAAATCTATCTAGACAATACAACTTTTGAAAATCATGATGTAGTAATCACCAATAATAGAATCAGAACTATTTTTGGAAATGGTTCAACCTCAAACGCAAACAATGTCATCATTGCTGGGAATGTCTTTATTACATGGTCATTTTCTATTGATAATAATAACTCACAAAACTGGATCATATCCAACAACCTATTTGCAAAACAAACTACAAGCTCAACTAGTTACATTTTTTCGAGGCTCAAGAATTCAACTATATTGAGTAATAATATAATTTGGTCTACACAAAATGGGGACACTAACCAATCAATAAGTGTATTTAATGCTTGCAATGGTACCCAAATAAGTAATAATATTTTTCTCTTTACAGGGACTAATTTAGTTAATATGAATTTAGGTTCTAATTCGGCATTAAGCTATCAGAATAATTTAACCTATAGCCTTAATACTACTTTAGATGCCTTGTCTGGTTCAAATAATATTGACAATACCGATCCGCAGTTTGTAGCTTACACCATAGGCTCATCTTTAGAAAGTGCTTCTAACGACTTTAATATACAAACAAGTTCGCCTGCCGAAAATGCAGGTACAGATGGCAATAACCTTGGTGTGTACAATGGGCTATTTCCTTTTAGTCAAAGAGGGTATCCTACCGAATTGCCATACTTAACGGATTTTGTAATATTCAACAATATTATTAGTCCTGGTGAGACCTTGGATATCAACATAAAGGCCAACGCAAATATTAATGATTAGTAAATATGGATACAATGAAACAATCACTATTCTTAATAATTCTATTACTTGCATTCGGCTACGGCAAAGCTCAAATTACTTCAGCTGAATATTTTATTGACACAGATCCAGGTGTGGGTAATGGTATAGCCTTGATCGTTACGGGTAATGTTATAGATTCCGATTTTAGTATACCCACAATTGGGCTTTCTGCTGGTATACATAAACTTTATATACGCGTAGAGAATGCTGACGGAAATTGGAGTTTATACGATAAAAATGTGTTTTATATCCTACCCGATAATACTAATAACACAAACATAACAGGTGCCGAATATTTTATAGATACAGATCCTGGCGTTGGTAATGGAACAGCACTATCGGTTTCGGGTAATATTGTAGATATGGACTTCGACATACCTACATCTGGTTTACCTGATGGGATTCATAAACTATGTATGCGCGTTATCAATGAAGATAACACTTGGAGTTTGTATGATTGCAATGTGTTCTATGTAAGTGAAAATAATTCCAATACGGCATTAATCACATCAGCTGAATACTTTTTTGATATTGATCCAGGATTAGGAAATGGAACACCGATAGATTTAGACAATGCTGAAGATTTAGATGAGGACCTAACAATAGATGTGCCAGTAGATTTACCAGATGGTGATCATTTTTTGTACGTGCGTGTTCAAAACACAGATGGTACATGGAGTTTGTATACCATATCTGAAATGTTATCGTCGTTATCTAAATATGATTTTGAATTACAAGAATTTAAATTCTATCCTAACCCTGTGAAAGACATAGTGCATTTTGACTTAAATAATCAGGTTATCAGTGAAGTTAAAATCATTGATTTACTTGGAAAGGTTGTCTTTAAAAGTAATAGGTTGTCTACTCAAATTGATCTGGGTAGTTTGAGTTCAGGGACTTATTTAATGTATCTCAGCACAGATAGAGCTCATATGTCTCGTAAAATAATCAAACAATAAATCATTATCTTTAAGACAGTTAGTAATCAGTCGAATATTTTGAAAACTTTCGTACTATATATTTTACTGTTTCCGTTGGGTGTTCTCGGACATGAAAACAAGCAAACGGTCCAGAAATACAAGGATAGCATTTCATCGGAGTTAAAAAAAATAACTTCGGATAGCTTGCGTGCTGAAAAGTATTACAATGAAGCTAATTATACAATGCGTAGACTTAACGACTTAAAATTGGGTCGTATCTATCTTGACAGTGCTTTTTTTCTTGCAAATAAAAAGAAACTCAAAAAATTAGAGGCACAATGTCATTTTACATATGGTGTTCTGGAGCGTTTTGAAGGCAACTATAAAAAAGCGCTCAATCATTTAGATAGCAATATGCGCTATTTTAAGAACGATTCTACGCTAGTGTCATATGCCCTGTTTCAAATAGGTGTCATACATGACGAAATGGGTGATTATGAAAAAAGCTTAAAAACATATTTAGAGATTTTAAAAATTTTTGAGGCTAAAAAGGACTCTTTTGCCATTGCTTCAACATTGAACAGTATAGCGGTTGTTAATGGACAAATGGGACAGAATACAGAAGCTATAGATAATTTTAAAAGAGCGTCAATTATTTTTGAAAAGCTTGGTAAACAGCGTGATGTGTCAAATACGTTAAAAAACATTGGTGAAATGTATTTGATTGAAAATGATATACAACAAGCTAGAGCTTATTTAGAACAATCACTTAAAATTGCAAATGAACTTGACGAAATACATATTAAAAGTTTGGTCATGCATACCTTGGGCAAAACCTATTTGGAAGACAATCCTCAAATTGCTTACAGGTATTTAACCGAAACTGAGGAAATACTAAAAGATACGAAGTTTGAGAATTTAAAGATTAGTGTTTACAGGGACTTGGGACACTATCATAAATTGCAGAGAAACGACCCAATTGCTATTCAATATTATAAAAAAGCATTAGAAATTGCCAAAATATCTCATGACTTGGCAGGTCAGAGAGATCTCAACAAAAGCTTATCTGACATATACCTGCAGTTGAATAGTTTGGATAAGGCGTACGATTATCAAAATACATATATCAAATTAAAAGATTCCCTTCTTAATGAAGAGAAATTAAAGTCCTTAAACCAATTACAAATTCAATTTGAAACCGAAAAGAAAGAGAAAGAAATCATTGCTCAAGAATTGAAACTTCACAAACAAGAAGAAGCCTATCAAAAAAAGCAAACCCAATATAATTATATGACTGTCATTTCTTTGTTTTTGCTTTTCACATCAATTCTGATATTTTTTGGTTTCAAACAACGTCAAAAACGTAAAAACCAAGAGATTTTAGCACTTAAACGCCAACACCAAATCAAAACTTTAGAGGCACTAATTGAAGGAGAAGAAAATGAACGGGTCAGAATAGCCAAAGAGCTTCATGATGGAGTTAACGGCGATTTATCGGCCATCAAATATAAGTTGTCATCGTTATTGGAAATGAACAATAAAGTCATTATGGAGGCCATCACAATGATTGACAATTCTTGTAAACAAGTACGAGCTATTTCCCATGATTTAGTGCCACCATCGTTAGAAAATTTTAATCTCGTTGAAGCTGCTGAGGTGTATTGTAACAATCTTAATGAAACCAATCCGTCAACAGAAATTGTATTTCAGCACATGGGTGATGACATCGATTTACCTAAAAAAGCAGAAATTAATATCTTTAGAATTGTACAAGAACTTGTAACCAATGCTATAAAACATGCCAAGGCATCAGTTATTAATGTGCAAATTAGTAATCGTAATAACCATATTCAAGTTACTGTGGAGGATGATGGTATTGGTTTTAATAAGAATGAAGCGAAATCGAACGGTATTGGGTTGAGTAATGTGCAATCCAGAGTAGACTATTTAAACGCTTCCATAGATTTAATTTCGAATAAAAATGGAACTTCATACACCATAGATATTGATAAAGAAAAACTTAATGAAGATTAAAGTTGCCATAACCGATGACCATGAAATGGTGCTAAAAGGCATTGTTTCTATGCTGGAAAGTACTTCGGAACTGCAATTTGTTGGTACTTATAAGAATGCTAATGAAACCCTTAGCAATATAGAGCATGATAATCCCGATATATTACTTCTGGATATCAATTTGCCAGATATCAACGGCATCGATTTAAGCAAACAGCTTTTAAACAGACACGCAGAACTAAAAATAATTGCCCTAACCAATTTTGAGGACATTTCTTTTGTAAGGAGAATGTTTAAAAATGGAATCCATGGCTACTTATTAAAAAATACTGATAAATTGGAATTGATAAATGCTATGAAAACTGTTCTCTCAGGTGAATTGTTTGTTCAAAAAGATATTCAAAGAAAGCTTTTGTTGCCGTCCACAAAAAAAGGAACCAACAATGATTTGAAAACAAATTTAACAAGAAGAGAGCAAGATGTACTAGTTGCAATTTCCGAGGAACTGACCACTCAAGAAATTTCAGAAAAACTCTTCATCAGTCCAAAAACAGTTGAAACGCACCGTATGAATATCATGAGCAAACTAGGGGCAAAGAACAGTGTAGGAATTATTAAGATTGCCATGGAAAGTGGGCTGTTGTAGTTTTTTTAAATTTCAGAAATAAATGCTAATAGGACTATTGAATACATTCTAGATGATTTTAACTTTTCAAAAGGAGTTGAGACTATTTTGATGTGATTCCTCAAGTTGAAGGGTGGATTCGAGTAGTTGGGTACACTTAAGCTTATATTCCTGTTGGATTTCCAGTAATCAAAGAAGGATGGAAAAGCCTTATAAAAGGAGATGCTTTTACCGAGTTCTTTTTAATGTCTATTGCAACAATTGGTGCATTTATCATTGGCGAATATCCCGAAGGTGTTAAAGTCATTGTATTTATTTTAGGATTAAGTGGTTTAGCTACCATGAGGAAAGCTGTTTTTGCAGATTTAAACGTGGCACTTTTAGCTATTTTGAATGCTGTTAGGCTACAGCGGTTGCGTTGGGATTAGGGTTGTTGGTACATTAAACTTCTGTTAAGCAAAATATTGAGTTGTTAAAATTTCGTAACTTCGCATTTAGCATGAAAAAAGTATGTCATAAAATATTGTCCTTTACGTTGGCGCTCGTAGTTATGTTTTCTACGATGTCTTTTACGTTCAATATGCATTATTGTGGAGGTACTTTAGTTGAAACCGCATTATTTGAACAAGTAAAAGGTTGTGGTATGGATATGAGCAACCCTTCAGTTGAAAGTTGTTCAATTGCTAAGAAAGATTGTTGTGATAATAAACAAGAGGTTGTAGATGGCCAAGATGAACTTCAAATATCCTTCGACACGCTTTCTTTTGAGCAGCAAATGTTCATTACTGCTTTTACTTATTCTTACATCAACCTATTTGAAGGCACTGAATCTAAAGAAGTTCCTTTTGAAGATTACCCTCGACCCTTTGTCAAACGGGATGTGCAAGTGCTGCACCAGACTTTCTTAATTTGATTTGTTAGATTTTTTGAATGAAGCCCAATACCATATGTGTGGTATCGTGGGCTAAAACTCGTGTTTGCCATTTTTTGCGACACATCATTACAATTATCTAATTATCGAATACTA
Source organism: Winogradskyella ouciana (assembly GCF_965284585.1). NCBI lineage: Bacteria > Pseudomonadati > Bacteroidota > Flavobacteriia > Flavobacteriales > Flavobacteriaceae > Winogradskyella > Winogradskyella ouciana. The sequence goes on along the minus strand of NZ_OZ260095.1, from coordinate 631,390 downwards.
TGCTAAATAAAAGCATCAAATTTTTAATAGAAAATAAACTCGTCGCAGTTCTACTACTCGTCCTTTTCGTAGGATGGGGAACAGTCAACGCACCATTTAACTGGGACATAGGTTTCTTACCAAGTAACCCTGTTGCTGTAGATGCCATACCAGATATAGGCGAAAACCAACAAATCGTTTTTACTAAATGGGATGGTCGCTCACCACAAGATATAGAAGATCAAATTACCTATCCACTTACTACATCCTTACTTGGTATTCCAGGAGTAAAAACCATTCGTAGTTCCTCTATGTTTGGTTTTTCAAGTATCTATATCATTTTTGAAGAGGATATCGAATTTTACTGGAGTCGAAGTCGTATTCTCGAAAAACTTAACTCTTTGCCAAGTGGATTATTACCAGAAGGTGTTAATCCTGCTTTGGGTCCTGATGCTACTGGATTAGGTCAAATATTTTGGTATACACTTGAAGGTCGTGACGAAAACGGAAATGTTACTGGTGGATGGGATTTGCAGGAATTACGAAGTATTCAAGATTACTATGTAAAATACGCCTTGTCGTCAGCGAGTGGTGTCTCGGAAGTGGCTTCTATTGGTGGCTATGTTCAGGAGTATCAAGTGGACGTAAATCCAGAACTAATGCGTCAGTATAATATTGGATTGCATCACGTTGTAAAAGCGGTTAAGGAAAGCAATAAAGACATTGGTGCACAGACTTTGGAAATTAACCAAGCCGAATATTTAGTTCGTGGTTTGGGGTATGTGAAATCCATTTCAGACATCGAAAATGCAGTAGTCACTTCAGAAGATTATACTTCAATTAGGATAAAGGATATTGGTAAAGTTTCATTAGGTCCTGCAACAAGACGTGGATTATTAGATAAAGAAGGCGCAGAGGTTGTTGGTGCTGTTGTGGTAGCTCGTTATGGCGCAAACCCAATGGAAGTTATCAATAATGTAAAGGAAAAAATTAATGAATTAAGTGCTGGATTACCTTCAAAAGTATTAGCGGATGGTAGAACCTCACAAGTTACCATAGTGCCTTTTTATGACAGAACAGAACTGATACAAGAAACATTAGGAACACTTAATGAAGCCTTAACTCTTGAAATATTGATTACCATTTTAGTAATAATTATTATGGTGTTTAACCTTCGAGCTTCTGTCTTGATTTCAGGATTATTACCAGTTGCAGTCTTAATGGTATTTATTGCGATGAAACTCTTTGGCGTCGATGCTAATATTGTCGCATTATCTGGTATTGCTATTGCTATTGGTACAATGGTCGATGTAGGTGTCATACTTTCAGAAAACATTATAAGGCATTTGGATGAAAACGAAAATGTCATTCCGACAGAGCAAGGAACGAGCGACGAGGAATCTCATAAAAAGTTACCCATAAACACAGTAGTCTATAACGCAACAGCTGAAGTGTCTGGTGCAATCGTAACCGCAGTTATGACAACTATTATCAGTTTCATTCCTGTATTTACAATGATTGGCGCTGAAGGTAAATTGTTCAGACCATTAGCATTCACAAAAACCTTTGCATTAACAGCTTCAATAATTGTAGCATTGTTTTTAATTCCACCTTTTGCAGCGTTTTTATTCAGAAAGAAAAGCATAAAAACGCATTTTAAATATGCTTTAAATGGCGTTTTAATAGTATTAGGGATAATAGCAATAATCTATGGTTATTGGTTAGGATTAATTTTAATTGCGTTTGGGATTACAGCATTTCTCAATCTTCAAAGTAAGATAACACACAAGCAAGCTAATCTTATCAATATCATTATTTCGGTATCAGCTATTGTATTCTTGTTAGCCGAATATTGGAGACCATTAGGCGTTGATAAAAGCATTTTTTGGAATCTCATTTTTGTGAGTGTTATTTGCTTTGGTTTATTAGGTGTTTTCTCATTATTTATCAAATATTACACACGTATTTTAAGGTGGTGTTTAGATAATAAGTTGCTCTTTTTGTCTGTCCCAACAGCTATTGTCATTGCAGGTTTTTTCATTATGAAAAATACAGGCAAAGAGTTTATGCCCTCATTAAATGAAGGCTCATTTCTACTAATGCCAACCTCGATGCCTCATTCTGGCGTAGAAGAAAACAAACGTGTTTTACAGCAATTAGATATGGCAGTAGCCAGTATTCCAGAGATTGAAACCGTAGTTGGTAAAGCAGGTAGAACAGAATCAGCTTTAGACCCAGCACCACTATCAATGTATGAAAACATCATTCAGTACAAACCAGAATATATGCTGAATGAAAACGGAGTACGCCAACGCTACAAAGTCAATGATGATGGTGAATATGTGTTAAAAAACGGAATGTCATTGCGAGCGGAACAGAGTGAAGCGTGGCAATCTCTTAATGCAAAAGAACAACTCATTCCAGACGATGATGGCGAGTACTATCGTAATTGGCGACCAGAAATACAATCACCAGACGATATTTGGAATGAAATTGTAAGAGTCACCAAATTACCAGGCGTAACCTCTGCACCAAAATTACAGCCTATTGAAACCCGATTGGTAATGCTGCAAACAGGAATGCGAGCACCAATGGGAATTAAAGTAAAAGGTCAAGACTTAAAGCAGATTGAAGCGTTTGGTGTGCAATTAGAAAACATCATCAAGGAAGCTGAAGGTGTTAAAAAAGAAGCTGTTTTTGCAGACCGTATTGTTGGTAAACCCTATTTGTTAATTGATATTGATAGAGAGAAAATTGCACGTTATGGCATTTCGATACAAGATGTTCAAGATGTATTAAAAGTAGCAGTTGGTGGTATGGTCTTAACCCAAACGGTAGAAGGTCGAGAGCGATATGGTGTACGAGTACGATACCCAAGAGAATTACGAGCAAACCCAACAGACTTACAACAGATTTATGTGCCAGTTGAAAAAGGAAGTCCTGTGCCTTTAAGCGAATTGGCAACTATAAGTTACGAACAAGGTCCACAGGTCATTAAAAGTGAAGATACCTTTTTAGTTGGCTATGTATTGTTCGATAAACTAGATGGTTTTGCCGAAGTCAATGTAGTTGAAAGCGCACAAGCTCTAATTCATCAAAAGATAGATAGTGGCGAATTAGTAGTTCCAAAAGGTATTAACTACCAATTTACAGGAACATACGAAAATCAGTTGCGAGCCGAAAAAACCTTGTCGGTTGTTGTGCCTTTAGCTTTGGCCATTATTTTCTTAATTCTGTATTTCCAGTTCCGTTCCGTAAGCACATCATTAATGGTATTTACAGGAATTGCAGTCGCCTTCGCAGGTGGATTTATAATGATTTGGTTATATGGTCAAGGATGGTTTTTAAACTTCAATTTCTTTGGTGAAAACCTACGAGACTTGTTTCAAATGCACCCAATCAATTTAAGTGTAGCGGTTTGGGTTGGGTTTATTGCCCTCTTCGGAATTGCGACCGATGATGGTGTGGTGATGGCAACATATTTAACCCAAACATTCAATAGAAATACACCAGAAAATAAAAAAGAAATCAGAGCATCAGTAGTAGAAGCAGGAGAAAAACGTATTAGACCTTGTTTAATGACAACTGCTACTACCATATTGGCATTATTACCAGTATTAACATCTACAGGAAGAGGTAGTGATATTATGATACCTATGGCAATACCAAGTTTTGGTGGAATGCTTATAGCCTTAATCACTTTGTTTGTTGTACCAGTATTGTATAGCTGGAAAGCAGAAGTTCAACTTAAAAGAACATCAAAATGAAATATAAATCAATACAAATAAAAATCGTCTTGGCTCTTGGCTCTTGTTTCTTGAGTCTTTTTGCGAACGCTCAACAATTAGAAACACTTATAGATGAAGCCTTAACAAATAATCCAGAAATTCAAAAGTTTGAGTTACAATACAAAAGAGCTTCTGAAAAAGTAAACGAAGTCAATACTATTCCTAATACCGAATTTGGTGTCGGCTACTTTGTAAGTGAACCGGAAACCAGAACAGGTGCACAACGCTTTAAAGTATCTGCTAAACAAATGTTACCGTGGTTCGGAACCATTACATCGAGAGAAAACTATGTAAGTTCATTGGCAGATGCTAAATACGAGGACATTATTATCGCAAAGCGAAAACTAATGGCTTCGGTATCACAATCCTATTATAATCTATACGCCAACAAAGCAAAGCAAGAGGTTTTAACTGAAAACATCAAACTATTAGAAACTTATGAGACGTTGGCATTAACTTCTGTTGAGGTTGGTAAAGCATCCGCAGTAGATGTGTTGCGATTGCAAATGCGTCAGAACGAAATGCAACAATTAAAAGATGTATTGCAACAACAGTTTTTAGCAGAACAAACTAACTTCAATAATCTATTGAATAGAGATAATGATGTTACCGTGAATGTGGTAGATAGTTTAATGATACCTTCAGAAGACTTTGATATTACTTTTGAAAAATTAGTATTACATCCTGAATTACTAAAATATGATAAACTCTATCAATCCATAGAGCAATCAGAATTATTGAATCAAAAAGAAAGCAGTCCGATGATTGGTTTTGGATTAGATTATATCAATGTTGCTGAAAGACCAAATATGGATTTTAGCGATAACGGAAAGGATATTGTAATGCCAATGGTTTCCGTATCTATCCCAATTTTCAATAAGAAATATAAATCCCAAACCAAACAAAATGAGTTGCAACAACAGGAAATTACTGCCCAAAAACAGGAACGTTTAAATTCATTGGAAACGCTTTTAGACAAAGCGAATAATGAACGTATTTCTGCAAGAATAAGTTATGCTACCCAAACCAAAAACCTACAGCAAGCCAAAGATGCAGAAGACATTTTAATCAAAAGCTATGAAACAGGAACGATAGATTTTAATGATGTTTTAGATATTCAAGAGTTGCAGCTAAAGTTTCAAATGAACCAAATAGAATCTGTGAAGACCTACTATGTGCAAAGTACAATCATTAATTATTTAATTCAGTAAACAATGAAAACATTTAACACAATATTTCTCTTGTTTCTAACTTCAATGGCATTTGCCCAAGTTGGTACAAATGGTCAAGATAGAAAAGAAGAAGGCCGAAACATACAAGAGTATAACCTTACTATAGAAGAAAATGAAATAACTCTTTCAGGTGTAACCGCCAAAGGAATGACAATTAATGGTGGAATTCCAGGTCCTACATTAGAATTTAATGAAGGTGACCTCGCTATTATTAACGTAACCAATAAAATGGATGAAGAAACCTCTGTACATTGGCACGGTTTAATACTTCCTAATTTTTATGATGGTGTACCTTATTTAACTACGCCACCTATAAAACCAAACACTACATTTCAATATAGAATACCTATAAACCAATCTGGCACATATTGGTATCATTCCCACACGATGTTGCAAGAGCAAAAAGGAGTTTATGGCTCAATAGTCATTCATCCTAAAGAAAAGACCTTGGACTATGATAAGGATTTAGTCGTAGTCCTTTCCGATTGGACAAATGAAAAACCAATAAATGTACTGCGAAACCTTAAACGAGGAAATGAGTGGTATCAGGTTAAAAAAGGAACAGCGGTACCATTAAGCAGAGTTATAAAAGAAGATGCATTAGGCGCACAATTCAAATTTTGGCGCGATAGAATGGAAGGTGCAGATATTGCAGATATCTACTATCCTGCGTTTTTAGCCAATGGTAAAAAAGTTGCAGAATATCCAGAGTTTAAAGCAGGTGAAAAAGTACGACTACGTTTTATTAATGCATCTGCTTCATCTTATTATTGGCTGGATTTTGGTGGTGGTAACCCGATGATTGTAGCGAGTGATGGTGTGGATGTAACACCAAAATATAAAAACCGATTTCTTTTTGCAATTGCCGAAACCTATGATGTGATTGTAACCATTCCAGAAGGTACATTAGAGATTACAGCAACAGCCCAAGATGGTTCTGGCAACACCTCAATCCGTTTGGGTAGCGGAAAATTGTATCCAGCTACTGTAATAGACAGACCAGATAAAGTGGCTATGATGAAGCAAATGGCAACAATGGATATGAAGATGGGTGCACCTGCTTTAGTAGGAAATAAAAACAGTAACACACCAGAAGTCCTAATGCAGAAATATGGGATGAAGATGAATATGGATATGAAAGATGGACAGATGGAGAATGAAATGAATATGGAAATGAAAAAGGATGTGATGCCAATGAATCATAAGATGATGCAAAAGGACACCACTTCATTTAATTATGACACACGTAAAACCTATTTCAATTATGATTTTTTAAAGGCAAAAGAAAACACGACTTATAAGGCAGACATACCTGTAACCGACCTTTTACTTAATCTAACAGGTAATATGCAACGTTATGTTTGGAGTTTGAATGGCATACCACTTTCGGAAACAGACAAAATTAAAATTAAAGGTGGAGAGGTTACTAGAATTACTTTGAATAACCTAACAATGATGCATCATCCAATGCACTTACACGGACATTACTTTAGGGTCATCAATGAAAATGGCGAACGTTCCCCATTAAAACATACCGTCAATGTACCACCTATGCAAAAAGTGGTCATCGAATTTTATAACGAAGAATATGGTGATTGGTTCTTTCATTGTCACGTGTTATATCATATGATGGGTGGTATGGCAAGAGTATTTAGCTATGATACACCACGCGATGAAAGGATGAAACCTTATCCAGTACAAAACCTAATTGACGAGACAGACCATTACTATTCGTGGGGAGCTGCACGTGTAGGTTCAAACTTTAATGAACTTTTATTGATGTCGAGCAACATCCGCAACGAATTTGGACTACGTGCCGAGTTTGATTATAACCAAAATGCCGAAATAGAAGTAAATTATAATCGCTACCTCAATGATTGGGTACGCGTGTATGCAGGCGTAAATACTGAAACTTCAACACCAGATTCTTATGATATATTCAATACTGTGGGATTGGTTGGAGTTAAATATTTCACGCCTTACAGATTTAATGTCGATGTGAGTATGGACCATCAATTGCGCCCAAGAATACGTTTGGACAGAGAACTATTGATTTTTCCTAGAATTTTTCTCGAAGGAGAATACGAGTACAGAGCAGATTTTGGATGGGTTAATGAGTTAGAAAACAACAAATCTTATGAAGGTGAAACTCAATGGTTAATTGGAGCATCGTACATCTTATCTCGAAATTTTTCAATTCAAGGGAATTATAACAACCGATATGGTTGGGGTGGTGGACTTTCAATTAGATTTTAAATAAAATTATAACAATGAAACACACATATCACATACACGGAATGACTTGCAACGGTTGTCGCAGTCACGTTGAAGAAACGCTCTCTAAAATAGAAGGTGTTTCAAAAGCAATGGTCGATTTAGAAAAGGCAGAAGCTATCATAGAAATGGAATCGCATATTCCTCTAGAAAAGTTTCAAGAAGCCTTAAAAAAGGATGGTGATAGATACAGTATTCATAAACAAGGTGAACAGCATCAACATTCAAAAGATAAAAAGAAAGAGCAACCCAAAGGAAAAGGCACAGGCACATTTTATTGTCCTATGCATTGCGAAGACGATAAAACTTATGATGAACCAGGCGATTGTCCTGTTTGCGGAATGGATTTGGTGGAAGAACAAAATCTATTCACAACTTCAGCAGAACAATGGACGTGTCCTATGCATCCAGAAATTGTCAAAGACGAAGCAGGTTCGTGTCCTATTTGTGGGATGGATTTAGTGCCAATGGAAGCAGATAGTTCAGCAGAAGAAAAAACGTATAAAAAGCTATTAAAGAAATTTTGGATTGCTACAGCATTTACCTTGCCCATTTTCTTAATCGCTATGAGCGAAATGCTTAATAACAATCCATTGTATAATATTATGGAACAGAAAAATTGGAACTGGATTCAGTTTGTTTTATCCATTCCAGTTGTCTTTTACGCTACGTGGATGTTCTTTGAGCGTGCTTATAGAAGCATAAAAACGTGGAATCTCAATATGTTTACACTCATTGGAATCGGTGCAGGTGTGGCTTGGTTATTTAGTGTATTTGGGATGTTGTTTCCAGATGTATTTCCTGAACAATTTAAAACTGAATCAGGCGCAGTTCACGTCTATTTTGAAGCAGCAACTGTGATTTTAACGTTAGTGCTTTTAGGTCAATTGTTAGAAGCTCGTGCACATAGTAAAACCAATTCGGCAGTAAAAGAACTGTTGAAATTAGCACCTAATAAAGCCATAAAAATAGTAGATGGTGAAGAAGTTGAAGTCAGTATTGACGAGATAGAACTTAATGATATTCTAAAAGTGAAACCAGGAGATAAAATTCCTGTGGATGGTGTGATAACTGAAGGCGAAACAACTATTGACGAATCTATGATTACAGGAGAACCTATTCCTGTAAACAAATCTCAAGAAGATAAAGTAAGTAGCGGAACAATAAATGGCAATCAATCCTTTTTAATGAAAGCTGAAAAGGTAGGTAGTGACACTTTATTATCACAAATCATTCATATGGTGAATGATGCAAGTAGAAGTCGTGCACCTATTCAAAATTTAGCGGATAGAGTTTCGGGTTACTTCGTGCCAGTTGTAGTAATCATTTCGATAATCACATTTATAGTATGGTCTATTTGGGGACCAGAACCAGTTTATGTGTATGCGTTTGTCAATGCAATTGCAGTACTAATCATTGCGTGTCCTTGTGCTTTAGGTTTAGCAACACCAATGTCTGTAATGGTTGGTGTGGGTAAAGGTGCTCAAAATGGTGTATTGATTAAAAATGCTGAAGCTCTTGAAAAAATGGATAAGGTAAATACGCTTATCGTTGACAAGACAGGAACAATTACCGAAGGAAAACCAACAGTTGAAACCGTTGGAGCTTTTAATGATGCTTTAAGCGAAAAAGAAGTGTTACAATACATCGTTTCATTAAATACAAATAGCGAACATCCTTTGGCAGAAGCGACAGTTAAATATGGCAAAGAACACAACGCAGAAATTTTAAAGTCCGAAGATTTTAGTGCTGTTACAGGAAAAGGTGTTGAAGCGACAATAAAAGATAAAAAAGTAACATTAGGTAATCCTAAAATGATGGAATATGCTAAAGCAGATGTTACATCGACAATAAAAGACGAAGCTAAATCTTACCAAAAACAGGGTAAAACAGTTTCTTATTTGTCAATAGATGAAACCGTCGTTGGATATGTAGTTATTGGCGATAAGATAAAAGAAACAAGTGCTAAAGCCATTAAAGCACTTCAAGATAAAGGGATTGATGTAATAATGCTGACAGGCGATAATCACGATACAGCACAAGCAGTAGCATCAGAACTAAATCTTGCAGATTTTAAAGCCAGTATGTTACCAGAAGACAAACTCAAAGAAGTAGAGAAATTACAAGAAAAAGGAAAAGTAGTTGCTATGGCAGGTGATGGAATTAATGATGCACCAGCATTGGCAAAAAGTGATGTAGGTATTGCAATGGGTACGGGAACAGATGTAGCGATAGAAAGTGCAATGATAACACTCGTAAAAGGCGATTTAAACGGAATTGTAAAAGCAAGAAATTTAAGCGATTCTGTAATGAGAAACATTAAGCAAAACCTATTTTTCGCACTTATCTATAACACATTAGGTGTGCCTATTGCAGCAGGTGTGTTGTTCCCATTCTTCGGAATATTACTCTCGCCAATGATAGCGGCTTTGGCTATGAGTTTTAGCTCTGTTTCGGTAATAGCAAACGCATTACGATTAAGAACAATTAAAGTATAATTATAAATAAAAAACTAATGAAAAATCTAACCCTATTACTTGTAATAATGCTTACCATAGTGAGCTGTAAAGACGAAAAATCAAGTTCAGAAGAGCAAAAACACAATCATAGTGCTGAAACCGAAAAAGTTGAGCAATCCAAGAAAAAACCTTTAAGTCCGCATACCGAAACAATGGCAATGATTGGAGATGCACATATTCATATTGATTATTCATCACCAGGAGTAAGGAATAGAATCATCTTTGGTGGTTTGGTTGGTTATGACCAAGTATGGCAAGCAGGAGCGCATATGGCCACCTGGATAGAAACGAATAAAGATTTAATCATAAATGGAGAAACGCTTCCTAAAGGGAAATATGGCTTTTTTACAATTCCATCAAAAGGCGACTGGACTGTGATGATTAATAAAAACTGGGAGCAACACGGTAAAGATGAGTATGACGAAAAAGATGATGTTATTCGATTTAAAATTACACCAACATTATCAGAGGAAATCACAGAACATTTAGAATATAAGGTCAACAAAATAGATGATAAAAGTGGAACTATTTCGATGGCTTGGGAAAAAGTTAAACTCGAGTTTCCTTTTGCAATTAAAAATTAGAAAATGGTAAACAGGTATACAGCTTTAAAAATTAGAAAAACCCACAGGTATTTGGGTCTCTTTTTAGGGATTCAATTCCTGTTTTGGACTATTAGTGGTTTATACTTTAGTTGGACAAACATCGACGAAATACACGGAGACCAATTTAAAAACTTGGACTATCAACCCAAAGAATTTAATAGTTTAATAAGTCCTTCAGAAATGGATGTTCCAGATGGTATAAAGACTATTGAATTAAGAGATATTGATAATGCACCGTACTATTGGATAAATAAAGAGCAATTGTACAATGCTTTAGATGGAATGCCAAAAAGTAGTATTACGCAGGATGAGGCACTCTATATTGCCAAAAACCATATGAAGAGTGGTTTAGAGGTAGAATCTGTTGAGCAAATTACTGAAACTGGAAAACACCACGAGTATCGAGAAAAACTACTACCTGCTTATGTTATCTCATATAAAACAGATGAAGCACTAAAAGCATACGTTTCTGTAAGCGACGGTAAATTTCAAACCGTAAGACATCGTTCTTGGCGTTGGTTTGATTTTTTATGGATGACACATACTATGGACTATGAAGGCAGAGACAATTTTAATACCCTTGTTTTGAGAGCATTTTCACTATTAGGGTTAATAACCGTATTAAGCGGTTTCTTATTGTGGTTTACCTCTTCACCTTCAATTAGAAAAATATTTAAAAACAGAAAAAGTAAAGTTTAACTATAAAACCAAAGATTATGAATACAAATGAACACACAAACAACGACAAAGGAATGAGCAATTACACAAAGTTCTTTTTAATGCTTGGTGCATCTTTTATCGCAATGTATATAACAATGTATCTTAATACTTATGAATTTGACCACGTCTGGTTTAGTTTAACAAGATTTTATATGGTTTGCCTAGGAATTGCAGCTATGGCTCTGATTATGTTTTTCTTCATGAGAAATATGTATGAGAATAAAAAGAAAAATGCAGGTATTATTATAGGTAGTATCGTTCTTTTTCTTGGAGCTTTAGGGTTAGTTCGTGACCAGAAATCAACAGTTGGTGATGTATTATGGATGAAAGGAATGATTCCTCATCATTCAATTGCTATTTTAACAAGTGAACGCGCAGATATTCAAGACCCAGAGGTTAAACAATTAGCTGAAGACATCATTAAAGCACAACGTAAAGAAATTGAAGAAATGAAAGCAATGATAAAAAGATTAGAAAATGAAAAATAATAAAATTGTCATATACATAGGCTTACTCGTAGTAGGTGTGTTATTGGGGTGGTTGCTTTTTGGTGGCTCATCAAATAAAGAAACAGACCATAATCACAATGCGGTTGCAGAAACCAATCAAATGTGGACGTGTTCTATGCATCCACAGATTATGAAACCAGAACCAGGTGATTGTCCTATTTGTGGTATGGATTTAATTCCTGCGGAAAGCGGAAGCGATGGCTTAATGGCAGACCAGTTCAAACTAACAGAAAATGCGATGGCATTAGCCAATATTCAAACAACCGTTGTGGGTAAAGGCAATGCAGAAGGCAATACCATAAAACTATCTGGTAAAATTGCTGAAAACGAAGAAGCCAATGCAGTACAAGTAAGTTATTTCGCTGGAAGAATTGAGCGTTTGAATGTGAGTTTTACAGGCGAAGAAGTTCGTAAAGGTCAATTATTGGCAACCATTTATTCGCCAGAACTCTATGCAGCACAACAAGAATTAATTACAGCAGCATCTTTAAAAGAATCACAACCTGCTTTATATAAAGCAGTCCGTAATAAACTGAAATTATGGAAGCTCTCTGAAAATCAAATCAATCAGATTGAAGAAACAGGAAAAGTGAAAGAAAACTTTCCTGTTTATGCAACCTTTTCGGGTACTGTTACAGAAAAATTGGTAGAGCAAGGCGATTACATTAAACAAGGTCAACCCTTATTAAAAATTGCTAATCTCAATACGGTTTGGGGAAATTTTGATGTTTATGAAAATCAGATTGAACGCTTTAAAAAAGGACAGGAAGTGATGATAACAACCAATGCTTATCCTAATAAAGAGTTTAAAGGTAAAGTAGATTTCATTGACCCAGTTTTAAACACGAAAACAAGAACAGTAACCTTGCGTGTGGTTCTAAACAACAAGGATGATGTATTTAAACCAGGAATGTTTGTAACCGCAAATATTGAAGGCAGTACAGCTAAAAATGACGAAGTATTAACAGTTCCTACATCTTCTGTGTTATGGACAGGTGAACGTTCTGTGGTGTACCTTAAAACAAATCCAGACCAACCTATTTTTGAAATGCGTGAAATTAAATTAGGCAATCAAATTGGTAATGAATATGAAGTTGTAGAAGGTTTATTTGTTGGAAATGAAATAGTGACTAACGGAACATTTACAGTTGATGCAGCTGCACAATTACAAGGCAAAAAATCTATGATGAATAAAGATGGTGGAAAAGCAACGACAGGTCATGAAGGACATATGGGAATGGACAACAACGCATCCAACAAAGAATATGACCTTGCAAGTATGGATGAACGTGTTGAAGTGCCAAAGAAATTTCAAGAGCAGTTAAAAGCTGTTTTCAATGCGTATATCAATTTAAAAGATGCTTTAGTAAAAGAAGATTCAAAAAGTACTTCAGCAAACGCAACAAGTCTATTGAACAATTTAAGTAAAGTAGATATGAAATTGTTGTCAGATAACAAGGCGCATAACCATTGGATGTCATTAGAAAAGGAAATAAAATCTTCAGCGACCTCAATTTCTGAAACGTCTAATATAAAATTGCAAAGAGACCATTTCAAGCATTTGTCATCACATCTAATCAATGCTGTTCAATTGTTTGGTGTCAATGAAAAGGTCTATGTCGAATTTTGTCCAATGGCAGATAACAACAATGGTGCATATTGGTTGAGTAAAGAAGAAAAAGTAATCAATCCATACTTTGGTGAAGCAATGCTAACCTGTGGTGAAGTAAAACAAGTAATAGAATAATAAATCAAGTAATAACAATTAAATTTTAAACAATGAATTTTTCAAAGAAAAATCACGAACACAGAAACAAAAATGTAATCGACGTGAGTAAAAAAGTAATTTTAAGTGTAGCTGTAATAGCAGCATTAGGTTTAACAAGTTGTAAAAACGAAACCAAAAAAGAAACAGAAACCACAACTACTGAAATGTCAAAAGATATGGCAATCACAGACCTGTCTTTTGGTGTGAGAGGAAATTGCGGAATGTGTAAAAGCACCATTGAAAAAGCAGCAAATGGTGTAGAAGGTGTAACAAGTGCCAATTGGGATGTCGATAAAAAGAAGATTGATGTGTCTTTTGATGATACCAAAACCGATGCAATGGCAATCCATAAAGCAATCGCAGCTTCAGGTTATGATACCGAAAAAGTAGCTGGTGATGAAGAAGCATATGATGGTTTACCAGGCTGTTGTAAATACGACCACGATATGATGATGAATCAATCAGGTGAAACAGAAAGTGATGACCACTCAGATCACGATTATTAGAAGTTTTGTTGTCTGTAATATAGTTCTTATATAATCAAAAAACCTTGTAAAACAGAGTCTTAGAGGGTTTGAAAAGTGGTGCCTCTGGTGCCGCTTTTACTTTATGCTATGTTACTGCAATTTAATCTAAAGTATTACACAAAAAAACCAACCATGAATCTCATGGTTGGCCTGCTATTAATCAAACAATTTGGAGCTAAGGGACAAATTACTAACTTATTCCCATTTTTAATTAGTTTCTCTCAAATGTCAACAGGTCTGTGCCACCATTGCCTCCGCTGATATCTATGAGTTCAATTCTTGTAGATGTGGTTGTTACTACATCCCAATCATCATTGAGGTCTTCAAAGTCATTGCTATCTGATACCGGGAAAAAGATGTTGAAATCTATATCGTCATCACTACTGCTATCATCACTACTATTACTATCATCTGTCACAGACCAAGTTCCTGTCATAGTGTTAGAGCCATTTGTTGCTACAAGTGATCCGTCAGCGTTGAAACTAAAGTTGTAACCGTTAAAATCCGAGGTTTCATTTTGCCCTGAATCATTGAAGTTTGAGATTCTCCATGTTCCTGATTGCGCTGTGCCTTCTATTTCTGCTATTTGCTGGTTGTTATTGTTTGGGCTTCCATCGTCATCGTCACTAGAACACATGGACGACATTAGTGAAAAGCTTAGCATTATTAACAATCCGATATTACCTATTTTTTTCATGATTAATTATTTTAATGATTTAGAATTATAATTTTTGTAGTGTTAAGGTGTCGGTACCACCGTTACCTCCGCTTACATCCTGAATGATCACTTCTGTACTTGAGACGGAGAGGACATTCCAGTCATCATCATTGAACTCTTCAAACGGCAAGTCTGTACCAAAATTTAGAACCATTTGGTTACCTCCACTTATTACCGCCCAGTTACCATTATTGGTATTAGAGCCATTTGATGCAGTTACAGTACCATCGATGTTAAAATCTAATTCATAACCTGCATAGTCAGAAGTTTGGTCATCTGCATCTTCTGTATAAGAAGCTACTATCCATAAACCATCTGTTAATATATCTTCTAAATCATCATCTCCACTTCCTCCATCAAATGGGTTTCTCTCAAAAGTTAAGAAGTCTTCAGAGCCATCACCTCCACTAACATCTTTTAATCTTATAATGTCATTGGTTACTTCAAGAACATCCCAGTCATCAGCTAATTCATCTAATGGAATATCGGTTCCAAAATTTAGATTAAGGCCAAGTTCGGTATCGTCTCCAGATGTTGTTGCCCAAGAGCCATTGGTAGTTCCACTAGTATTTGTCGCGGTTGCTGTATTGTCTGATGCGAAATTGAAAGTGTAGTCTGCAAAGTCAGATGTTTCATCCACATCATCGAAAAAATACGTGACGTACCAGTCTCCGTTGGTTAATGCACTAACCAATGTTGAGTCATCGACACCACCATCGCTAGAGCAGTCGCTCTCAAAGCGCAATCTGTCATCACCCAGTCTTAAATCTACCTTTACTTCGCCTGGATCTTGATCTATTTCGTGTAGGTTCCAAGTGTCATTGAAGTCTGATAAACCTGTTACATTGATGGTCACTGCAATATTATTGCCTGAACCATCTGCTTCCCAAGTTCCGTTGAACATATTGGCGCCTTGGGTGACTAGAATTGTTCCGTCACTATCGAACTCAAATACATAGCCTACATAGTTGTCTTCTAGGTCATTATCGTTTCGTTCTAATTTATCTACTGTCCATTCGGCACAATCCGCAAAGACCATATCGAGCTCTGATGTGGTACAGTTATCGCAATCGTCATCATCAAAATCGTTATCATCGTCTTCATCACAGGTATCGTCCGCATTTTCTATTGCATTTTCTAATTCTTGAACTGTATTTATGGTCAGGGAATTGCCGTCAGCCAAAACTACGGTTATTGGAAAGTTAATGGTCACAGCGGCAAAGTCGTCTAAATCATCAATAAAATCATACATATCATTATCGTTATTGATAGTGATTGTGTTGATAAGATCATTGTTTTCGTTGTATATGGATGCGGTGATTGGGTATTGAAAATCTATACATTCTATGTCGTCATCAGCTTCGTTCTCACCTGGGCAGTCCACAGTGAGTGCTGCTAATTCTGCATCTGAGTTAACAGTTACGGTAGAGTAGTCTGCTAAAATAACAGTGATTGGATATGTTATTTCAATGGAGTCTACATCGTCATCAAACAAATCGATAATATCTTCGATATCCTCGTAACCATCATCATCGTTTACAGTTACCTCTATTCCGTTGACCGCTACGGTAACTGGTAGCTGTACGCTTAAACAACTTGCATTGTCTATGATATTATCGAACGATCCATCATTTATTGCCACATTGGCCATAAGGTTGGCAATGGTAGAATTGGCTTCTATGGTATCTTCTGTTGGTGGGTCAATGGCTACATCGTCTTCAGTTCTACAAGATGTCATAGTTAGTAAAACTCCTATGAGTAGTAGTGCTATTGGTTTTAATGTTTTCATAATGGATTTATTTTAATTTTTAAGTTCGTTTGTTAGTTGGCTTTTAAATCGCCTCTTTATTCTTAAAACAACTTAATAAAAGAATGTCCCAAGAAAATAATTAAAATTTTTGACTCATCTTTATTTCCAATGCTTTTAAATTAAGAATCGTAGATTTTAAGTTATCAATTCTTTGGTTTGCTTGCCTGTATTTATAGAGATCTATTTTATTGTGGTTGTATTGGAGTGTTTTTTCGAGTGTTTTTATTTTCTTTTTGCATTGCCATAATTCCTCTATCTTAATCAAAGCGAGTGATTTAATGAATTTTGATGTTCTTTCTGTGCATTGTATTTGCATGATATTTTCTAATCTTAATTCTGTGCGTGGTTTATAGTTAAAACATTTTTATTTGGAATTGTCCCAAAGAAGATTGAAAAATTTTATATAATTTCAAGGAAATTTACTGGTAATGCCAAAGTCCCTTTATAAAGATATATGTGATAAGCTAAGGTTTTCAAAACTCTATGAGACGTATGCACAATCCTTAAGCAATATATTGTTTTACAAGTATGGGGAGCGCTTGAATCCGGCCGATAAGGTTCAGGAAGCATTCATTAAGCTCTGGGAAAACTGTGCTAAGATTGCACCAGAAGCTGCCAAAACCTATCTATATACCACAGCCAACAATTTGATGCTTAATGCGGTAAAGCATCAAAAGGTGGTTTTAAAATACCAACAGGTAAAGCCGAAGGATTATACCAATGAGTCTCCTGAATTTGTGTTGCGTAAAAAAGAATTCCTAAAACGTTTTGAGCGTGTTCTTTCACAATTAAAAGAAGAGGAACGCGTTGCATTCCTACTAAATAAAGTAGATGGTAAAACACATAAAGAGGTTGCAGAAATTTTAGGCATCACAAAAAAAGTCGCTGAACATAGAATCTATGGTGCTTTAAATAAGCTCAAAGATGAGCTTGAAGAACTCAATAGAAAATAATTATGGGACAATCCTTTATTGAGTTGTTTTAAATATATAACATATGTTATGGACAAAGAGCAATTAGTAAAAAAGTGGTTAAATAACGACCTTTCAAAGACTGAGTCAAAGGCTTTCCATGCGTTGGAAGATGCTGACTTATATAAAGAAATTATTGAGGAAGCTCAAAGGTTCAACGGTAATATCAACGCTAAAGTGGCATCCTTTGATGCATTTGATAGGCGTTTAGTTTCCAAAAAAAGTTCATCTACTTATTGGATAAAAGTTGTTTCAAGTTTAGCCGCAATTCTTGTTGTGGGATTTGCATTATTTACATTGATAAATAAAGACCAAATAAGTTCATTTAAGACTGGTTTGGCTCAAAACGAAATTATCACATTACCTGACAATTCAACCGTAAACCTAAACGAATTATCACAGCTAGAATACAATAGTTCTAATTGGAATGAAAATAGATCGTTAAACCTTAATGGTGAAGCGTATTTTAATGTGGAGGAGGGTAAACGTTTTGATGTTCATACAGACTTTGGTAAAGTAAGTGTTTTGGGAACAGCGTTTAATGTACTATCTAAAGACCGTATTTTTAAAGTTTCTTGTTATGAAGGTTTGGTGCAAGTGAGCTATGAGGATAACACTGTTGAGTTACCTGCTGGTACAGAGTTTGTTTTGTCTTCAGGCAAAGGGCAAAAGTCAGACATTGTAATCGCTGAGCCCTATTGGCTTAAGAATATGAGTGTTTTTGAAGATGCTTCACTTAAATCCGTTGCTAATGAACTAGAAAAACAATACAACATAAAAGTTCAATATCCATCTGACTTGACTGTAAAATTTACAGGTGCTTTTGAGCACAATGACCTTGAGAATGCCTTAGAATCTATTACAAAGCCCCTTAATTTGACCTACACCATTAAGAACACTAACACGGTCATAATAAGGCATGGGCAAAACTAAATTTTATATATGCTTATTGCTGTGTTTTTCTCTCACCTCTAAATTGATGGGACAAAGTTTAGAACAGAAAGTTTCCATCTCTGAAGTTCTGGACAATATCACAAAAAAGCACTCTATCACTTTCAATTATGAGAGTAGCCTTCTAACGGGTATAACTGTAATTCCTGTATCCCAAGATTTAAGCTTAGCTGCAAAAATCAATAACCTTGAAAAGCAAACCAACTTAGTTTTCGAAAAAGTTAGCGATTTAGTTTACACGATTTCAAAAACGATTCAATTGTGTGGTTACATCAAAGGATCAGAATTACAAGAACCTCTCATAGGTGCTACTGTTACAGGTAAATTTGCCTATGCAGTCACCGATAATAATGGTTATTTTGAAATTGAGTTGAAATCTGAAAATGAAATTTTAACCATAAGACATATAGGATATAAAACCATAGAACGTCAGGTAAAGTTTTTCAATTTAGAAGATTGCGGAACGATAACAATGCTCGTGCAGCAGGAAATTATTTCTCCAGTACTAATAGAAACTTATCTTGTTAGAGGTATAGATAAAAGGCAGGACTGGTCAACCTCAATTGACTACAGGCGATTTAGTCTATTACCTGGTCTTATTGAATCTGATGTATTGCAAACCGTTCAGGCATTACCAGGTATTTTAAGCGTTGATGAAACGGTTTCTAATATTAATGTTAGAGGAGGATCTCACGATCAGAATTTGATGCTATGGGATGGTATTAAAATGTATCAAACAGGTCATTTTTTCGGTCTTATATCTAGTTTTAATCCACTTATGACACAAAAAGCAAGTGTGATCAGTAACGGATCAGACGTAGTATTGACTGATGGTATCTCTGGGACTATTCATATGCAAACAGAGAAACAAATAGATTCGGAATTCAATGGTGTATTTGGGATTAACTTTTTAAATGCCGAATTGTTCTCTAATATTCCCATTGGCAATAAGTCATCCTTACAAATTGCATCGAGAAAATCTTTAGATGATGTTTTAAGAACACCCACATACGAGGTATATTTTGAAAGAGTAACACAAGATACCGAAGCTGAAAACAATGTTTCTGCCGTTACAAATTCTAAACAGGAATTTGATTTCTATGATGTTTCTTTACGATGGTTGTATCAGCCTACGGATAAGGATTTTATTCGAGTGAACTTTATTATAATAAATAATGATTTAGGGTTCAATGAAACTGCTGATGTTAATGGAACTACAAGGACTAGACGCAGTAGTATATCGCAAAATACACTTGCGGTGGGTCTTAATTACAAAAGACTATGGAATGAGAAGTTATCATCAACCATAAATATCTATGACAATGAATATAAACTTGAAGCCTTAAATGCAGATGTCTTAAACAATCAATTACAATTACAAGAAAACATTGTTTCTGAAACAAGCATTTTACTTAATAATGTATTAGATCAAAATCAATGGAGGTTTAACCTTGGTTATCAGTTTACAGAAACCGAGGTCATTAACTTAAATGATATTGATTTACCTCGATTTGTAAGACGCGATGAAGAAATATTAAGAGAACACGGTGTGTTTGGGCAGGCTTGGTACAAAAACCCTAATAATGACTTTTCAATTAGAGGTGGAATTAGGGCAAATTACTTAACTCGATTTAAAAAAATGATTGTCGAACCAAGATTAAGTGTAAGACAATCGATTGGAGAGCATATTGAAATTGAAGCACAAGGAGAATATAAACATCAAAGTACCTCACAAGTTATCAACTTTCAAAATGACTTTTTAGGTATAGAGAAAAGGCGTTGGCAGTTAACCGACAATGATAGTATTCCCATCCTACGGAGTAAACAAGGGTCTTTAGGTATAACATATAAAAATAATGGTTGGCTATTTGATGTTAAAGGCTATTATAAAACAGTGGATGGTATAACTACCCAAAGTCAAAGTTTTACTACTAAATATGAATTTGCAAAAGAAAAAGGCAGTTATGATGCCTATGGATTTGAGTTTTTATTTAGAAAAAAGTTTGGTAACTTCAACAGTTGGCTGAGTTATTCTTACATCAATAATACTTACACTTTTGAAGCCCTTGAAGATGTTGAGTTTCCTAGTAATTTTGATATTACTCATTCTTTTACATTAGGAACAACTTTTAGCAACAAATATTGGAACATTTCAGCTGGAATTAAATACAGAACAGGGAAGCCTACTTCTATTCCTCAACAAGGGAATGAGATTGTTGATGGTGATGTAAATTTTGACGAAGGTAATAATGAACGGTTAATGGATTATATAAGAATTGATGCCTCTGCTATATATAAGTTCACGATAAACGACACTTTTAGGTCAGAAATTGGAGCATCGATTTGGAACATATCAAATAGGGAAAATGCTATCAATAATTATTACAGAGTCAATGAAAGTGATACAGTAAATAAGTTCTCGAGATTCTCTTTAAGTTCGGCAACTAATGTGGTTTTTCGAGTATATTTTTAAGAAATACTAAAATCGGTATCTTCAGAAACCAAAAAACCCGATTCATTTGAATCGGGTTTTTGATGGTGGTGCCTCCAGGAATCGAACCAGGGACACAAGGATTTTCAGTCCTTTGCTCTACCAACTGAGCTAAGGCACCAGTTGCTTAAATAAGCGGATGCAAATATAAATTCATTTTTAGTATTACCAAAAAGAAACTTGTAAAATTTGATTTTTTAAATTTGCACAATTAGTATCGCTTATGAATCTTATAGTAGATGTTGGAAATACCTTTGTAAAGTTTGCCATTTTTAAGAATGATGAACTCATTCACAAAGTGAGTTTTGAACTTTCGGAGTTTAAAAAGCAATATAAATTACTGAAAAAGGAATTTCCAAAGCTAAAGACGTCAATTATATCTTCAGTTGGCCGATTATCCAAGAAGCAGATTGAGATTATCGACGATGATTTAAAGGTGCTTGAACTAAATAGCAACACAAAACTTCCGTTTAAAAACCTCTACAAAACTCCCGAAACCTTAGGCGTAGATCGTATAGCGCTTGCAAGTGCTTCGGTAAACCAGTTTCCAGATAATAATGTGTTAATTATAGATGCTGGTACCTGTATAACCTATGATTTTGTTACCGATAAAAATGAGTACCTTGGAGGAGCTATTTCACCAGGAATACGGTTGAGATATCAAGCCCTTCATAATTTAACGGCAAACCTTCCGTTATTAGAAAAAGACCAGCCCAAAACAATAATTGGGAACTCTACAGAATCATCAATTCATTCTGGTGTGGTTATAGGAGTTGTTAAGGAAATAGATGGTGTTATAGACCAATATAAGGAGAAACACCAAGATTTAACAGTTATTTTAACAGGAGGTGATGCCAATTTTTTGTCAAACCAATTAAAAAATAGCATATTTGCGAATTCAAATTTTCTATTAGAGGGTTTGAACTTCATTTTAGATTATAATTCGAAATAATGATAAAAAAACTCATTGTAGTTTGTCTTGCAATTATAGGTTCTAGTGCTTTTGCGCAAGAAGGAACAGCTTCACCATACTCATTTTATGGAATAGGTACGCTTAAGTTTAAGGGTACGGTAGAAAACAGAAGCATGGGAGGCATGGGTGTTTACTTAGATAGTGTGCATGTAAACCTAAGAAATCCAGCAGCTTATGTAGGTAAAAACGTTGATGCTTTTCCTTTTGATGGAGAAAGCAGACCAGTAAAATTTACTGTGGCTGGTACTACGAGCGACACGAAACTAAAAAGCAATTCTGGCGAAGGTGAGACTAACAGTTCTACCTTTGATTATATAGCATTATCTGTTCCTATTGGAAAATTTGGCTTTGGCTTTGGGCTCTTACCATATACTTCTGTTGGTTATAAGCTAGATGATGTCAATGATGATGGTGATTTTCAAAATCGTTTTAGAGGAGAGGGTGGACTTAATAGAGTGTTTGCGGGTTTTGGCTATCAGCTATCACCTAAACTTGGTATTGGAGTAGATTTTAGTTATAACTTCGGTAACATACAAAACTCTGCTATTCAGTTTGCTTATACACCCGAAGGAGAGTTGGTTCAGTACCAAACCAGAGAGGATAACAGATCAGATTTAAGTGGATTAAGCCTTAACTTTGGTTTGGCATATAAAACAATGGTGTCTAACACTTTAGAGCTTTCGGCAACGGCAACCTACGCACCACAGAGTAAGTTGTCTTCGGACAATCAACGGTCTTTTTCTACTATTGTAATTAATACAACAACCAATGCAGAAGGTACCATTAATACATCAGAAGCTGATTTGGAATCCGAGGGTTTGAAAAACACCAAGCTTACCTTACCATCTAGATTATCATTTGGTGCAGGTTTGGGTAAGCCTAAATCTTGGTTTGTAGGCGCAGAATACACACTGCAGAATACAAGTGATTTTTCTAACCCAATTTTTAATAATGATATTTCTTCCTTCGAAAATGCTTCTCAAATAGCGATAGGAGGTTTCTATATTCCTGATTATGATGCTTTTTCTGGTTACTTTAAGCGTGTCGTTTACAGAGCAGGTATTAACTTTGCAAATACAGGATTAGTAATAAAAGATGAGTCAATTAAAGAGTTTGGCATATCTTTTGGTCTAGGTTTACCAGTTGGACGTCAAAACTTATTTTCTAACGCTAATTTAGGCGTAGAAATCGGACAACGAGGAACAACTGACAAAAATTTAATCCAAGAGAATTTTATAAACTTTAACTTAAGTTTATCTTTAAACTCTAGATGGTTTAGACAAAAGAAGTACAACTAACAATAATAATTAACAAGATGAAGACGAGAATTACAATACTACTGGCTGCTCTGTTTGTGAGTTTCAACATTAGTTTTGCTCAGCAAGATGAAGAGTGTATGAACAATCTGTCGTTATTTGATGGATACGTTAAAAGCAAACGATATGATGAAGCCTATGAGCCTTGGAAGATTGTGCGTAACAAATGCCCAAAATTCAACAGGGCTATCTATGCACATGGTGAAAAAATACTTACACACAAAATCGAAAACTCTACTGGTGCAGATCAGGTTGCACATATCAATGATTTAATGTCGCTTTACAATCAAAGTAGAGAACACTTTCCTTCTAAGTATGATGAAGGTGAAATTTTAGTGGATAAGGCAAACTTAGCTTATAAGTACAGGGATGAATTGAACAAGTCTGCTGAGCAAGTATATAACATGTTCGATGAAGCCTATAAGAAGGATGTGAAAAACTTTACCAATGCTAAAGGGCTTTATACTTATTTCTCTCTAGCCGTAGATTTATTCGATGCTGGAAAGATGCCTGCGCAAAAAATGTTTGATAAGTATGATGATATTGTCGAAGTTATAGAAGGTATAATTGGTGACAATACTTTAAAGTTGAATAAACTTGTAGAAAAAGAAGAAGCGGGTGGTACCTTATCAAAAAAAGAAGGAAGGTTAAAAAATTATTACGAAGCTAACATTAAAGCTTTTGAAGAGCAGGTTATTCCTAGTATGGATAAAAAACTTGGTGATAGAGCAACTTGTGATGTCCTAGTTCCTTTATATGAAAAGAATTACGAAGAAAACAAAAATGATGGAGTTTGGTTACAAAGAGCTATGAACCGTATGTATGCAAAAGGTTGTAAAGAAGATCCATTGTTCTTAAAATTGGTAGAGCAAAAAAACAGTATTGAGCCAAGTGCAGATACAGCATACTACTTATACATATTAACTGGTGAGCAAAAGTACTTTGATGAAACCATTTCTTTAGAAACAGACCCTTTAAAAAAGGCAAAACTGTACAAGAAATTAGCTCAAGACCTAAAAAGTAAAGGAAGCTACGGTAAAGCAAGACAATACTATATGGAGTCTGTAAACCTAAACCCATCTGATGGATCACCTTACTTGGCTATTGCTTCTATGTATGCTAGTAGTGCCAATAGCTGTGGATCAGATAACTTTAGTAAAAGAGCTGTATTTTGGTTAGCAGCGCTTGAAGCGGAAAAGGCTGGTAGAGTGGATAGCCGATTAAAATCTACTGCTAACAGAAACGCAACAAGTTGGAGGGCAAGCGCGCCAACAAAGTCTGAGATTTTCCAGAAAGGAAATGCAGGTCAGCCTCTTAAAATAGGTTGTTGGATACAGCGAACAATCACTGTTCCTAATATTTAATGAGAATAAAATATTCACATATTATAAAAAACTTAGTCATAGCATTTGCTATGACTTTGTTTTTTAATTGTGAAAATAACTTTAGCGATGTGCAGAAGGTGGGTGTTTTGCAAAATCAACCTATTGGCGAAGCTGAGAATATCGATTTAAAATATACTGAGTTCCTCGACGATACGGTTCGTTTAAAAGCAAACTTGATTAGCCCTAAATTGTTAGACTATTCCAATCGCGATTTTTCGTTTTCAGAGTTCCCGGATGGGATAGAACTAAAGGTCTATGATGACGATGGTAAGATGACAACCATTACGTCGCGTTACGCCATCTTCTACTCAGATACGGATATTATAGACTTAAGAGGTAATGTTAGGATTGCCACGCACCAAAAAGATACTTTGTTTACAGAGCAATTGTACTACAATGAAAAGTTAGAATGGGTGTTTACTAATGAGCCTTGGTTGTTTAAAAGAGCTATAGGGCCTCTACATGGTATCGGGTTTGATTCAGATAAAGACTTCAAAAATTTCCAAATGTTAGAGATGGGTGGTGATTTTGAGCTCGATAATTAACTATCTTTGTGCTTTTAATAGATAAACTAACCGATGAAGATTTTAAAATTCTTTCAATACGCATATCTAATTTTTGCAGCACTTTTTATTTGGGATGCCATTTCTAATTGGAACGAAGAAGGGAATAGAGCCTACATGTCCTTGTTTTTTGCAGCTTTGGCCATATTTATGTTCTTTTTTAGAAAGCGATTCGCAAAAAAGTTTGAGGATCGTAATAAAGAATAATTTATGACTGTTGATATAGTCATTATTGTAACCACACTTATACTTTCAGCCTTTTTTTCGGGTATGGAGATCGCATATGTATCTTCCAATAAAATACATATAGAGCTAGAAAAGAAACAGGACGACTTTCTGGGAAAAATACTGACCAAGCTTACCGCTAGGCCTTCAAAATATATTGCCACCATGCTCATTGGTAACAATATAGCACTAGTCATTTATGGGCTAAAAATGGGAGATGTATTGGTAAGGTGGTTTCAAAGTTATTTGCCTTCAGATAGCACAACATTAAACTACTTGCTTGTCGATTTGCAACTACTGACACAAACCGTCATCTCAACGCTTGTGATTTTAATTACAGCTGAGTTTTTACCAAAAGTGTTTTTTCAGATTTATGCCAATACGCTATTAAAAGTGTTGGCATTGCCTACTTATATATTTTATGTGCTGTTTACTTGGGTTTCAGACTTTGTGCTTTGGATTTCCGATGCCGTATTAAAATACATTTTTAGAGCTCAAGGAGAAGATGTGGTATTGGCAATGACCAAAGTAGAGCTTGGTAATTATATTAGTGAGCAAATGGAATCGGTGGAAGACCACGAAGATGTGGATAGTGAGATTCAGATTTTTCAGAATGCATTGGAGTTTACAGAGGTTAAAGCTCGTGAGGTGATGATTCCACGTACCGAAATCTCAGCAGTGGACATTTCAGAATCAATAGAAAATCTTAGGCAGCTCTTTGTTGAAACAGGCAGAACCAAAATCCTCGTTTATAAAGACAATATAGATGATATTTTAGGGTATGTACATGCTTTTGAGCTGTTTAAAAAACCAAAAACAATTAAATCCATTATTATTCCTGTAAGCTTTGTGCCAGAGACCATTCTTATTAAGGATGTACTTAATATTTTAACCAAAAAACGACAAAGTATAGCTGTTGTGATTGATGAATATGGTGGTACTTCTGGAATTATGACAGTTGAGGATATTGTGGAGGAGTTGTTTGGTGAAATTGAAGATGAGCACGATACACTTGAGATGATTGAAGAACAGGTCGATGACAAAACATACAAGTTTTCGGCAAGGTTAGAAGTCGATTACATCAACGAGACCTATAAATTAAACCTACCGGAAAGTGAAACTTATGAAACCTTAGGTGGATTGATCGTTAACGAGACTGAAGGTATTCCCGAAGAAAACGAAGATGTACAGATAGGCAATTTTAAGTTTACCATCAAAGAAGTTTCGTCAACAAAAATAGATGTTGTGCTTCTAAGAATACTCGAAGTTGATTAATAGCAAATACAGCGTACAAAAACTAAACTTCTCCTTTTATAATTTAGTAGAAAGTACTATTTTCGCAGACTTATTTATATCAAACGATAGACTATGGCAATTTTAAATAAAATTAGACAACGTTCGCTAATCTTAATATTGGTAATAGCATTGGCATTATTCGCTTTTGTTATTCAAGGTGTTATTGATAATCCAAATGCGTTTTCAGATACGCAAGGGGTTGTTGCAACAGTTAACGGAACCGATATTGAAAGAAATGAATTTCAACAAAAGGTAAAAAACTATCAAGATAGAGTAGGTGGAAGAGTGACTTCTACCCAGGCTATGAATACCATTTACAACCAAGAGCTTCGTAAAATTATTATGGAAGAGGAGTATGAAGAACTTGGCTTATCTGTTGAAAAGGATGAAATGCGCGATTTGTTGAAGAATAGTTTTCAATCGTATCCAGAGTTTCAAGATGAAAACGGAAACTTTGATGTTAATCGCCTTAATGCATTTATCGCAAACTTAAAGGACCTTAACGGTGAAGCTGCACCGCTTGGAAATTTCTTGGTGAATTATGAGAGTTGGGCCAATAACGAGCAAACGATTGCTACTAATGCCATTCAGCAAACGTATTATAACATGATTAAAGCTGGTGTTGGTGCTACTTTAGCTGAGGCAAAAGATGAATATATGGCAGACGCCAAAACGGTTGATATTCGCTATGTACAAATACCTTACACGTCTATTGCAGATAGTTTGGTTGAAGTGTCTAAGTCAGATATAAAGGCTTACATGAAAAAGCACGAAGACAAATTTAAAGCTGATGCCAATAGAGAGGTTGTTTATGTAGAGTTTAAAGAAGAGGCTTCTAAAGCTGATGAAGATGCTATAAAAGCACAACTTCTAAAATTAAAAAACGATCAGCCTTTATATAACGATAGTAGTGGAAATTATGACACTATTCCTGGTTTTAATTCAACGACTGATGTAGAGGAATTTATCAACTCCAACTCAGATATTAAATTTAACGATTCATTTTTAAGAGCTGCCCAATTACCTGCTACAGTTAAAGACAGCTTAATGAATTTAGAGGTTGGTGAGTATTATGGACCATACAAGGATGGTGAGTTCTTTAAACTATCTAAAATGTTAGCTGTTGAGCAGATGCCAGACTCGGTTAAGGTAAGACATATCTTAATTCCTTTTGCAGGTGGACAAAGAGCTGATGCCTCAGTGACTAAAACACCTCAAGAAGCTAAGAAAACAGCAGATAGCATCTTGGCAAAGATTAAAAGCGGGACCAAGTTTTTGGATCTATTAGAGTTGTCGTCAGATAAAGTGAGTAACGAAAAAGATGGCGAAATAGAGTTTGCATACAATGCAGGTATGGCTCCAGAGTTTAAAGCATTTTCATTTGAAAATGAAGAAGGAGATGTTGACGTCGTAGGTACGTCTTTCGGATACCACGTTATAGAAATTTTAGAACAAAAGAGTTTTAATGAGACTTATAAAATCGGAACAATAGCACGAAAGATTGAGCCATCTGACCAAACATTACAAGATGTGTTCAACAAAATGTCTAAGTTCGAAATTGCTGCTAAAGATGCTGATTTTAATGAGTTGGCGGCAGAACGTGAATTGACTGTAAAGCCAATCACATTTAAGGAATTGGATGAGAATATGCCAGGCTTAGGAAGCCAGAGACAAGTGGTGCGTTGGGCATTTGAAGAAGATACTGATGTAGGTGACTACAAGAACTTTCCAATCTCCGGATTCGGATTTATCGTCGCAAAACTTGTTGAGAAAAACGAAGAAGGATTAATGAGTGTTGAGGATGCTTCCGTAACCGCATTGCCAGAAATAAGAAAAGAAAAGAAAGCGAAAATGATTCGTCAAAAAATCACGGCTACAACGGTTAATGAGATCGCTAAAAACCAAGGACAAAGTCCACGTACAGCTGCTGCTTTAACCATGAAAAACACAACGCTTTCTGGTGCAGGTGCAGAACCAAAGGTGATCGGAGCTGCATTTGGTTTAGAAGAGGGACAGACATCAGGTCCAATAGACGGAACCAATGGTGTTTATGTTATTGAGGTGACTAAAGTTAATGAAGCTACTGAGTTAGATAATTATACGTCTATAGTCAATAGGTTAAATACTACAATTAAAAACGCTGTACAGACTCGTGTTTACCAAGCATTAGAAAAAGCTGCTGAGATTGAAGATAACAGAGCCAAAACGGTTTACTAGTATTTAGATATAACAACGAATAATTAAAAAGGCTTTGCAGAAACGCAAAGCCTTTTTTGATTCGTCACATCCAATTTTCTTCAATAAATCGACAGTATTTAACTAAAGAACCATAGCCTCAAACGGAATAACAGTGTCATACCCTTTGGTTTTAAAATAATCCGTTGGATCGGTTTCCGAGGTCACTAAAACAAAATCACCTCCCCAAGCACCAAGGCTTTTTATGGCTCCTTTAAAGTCATGAAACGAGCTAGCTTTAACAGGCTCTTGTAGGATTAATCCAGAAATAAGATTTTCATGCGCATCGATAAGACTATTAAATGTTGAAAGTGATTCACATGCAATCATGGATTCAGTGATTTGATTTACCTTCTTTATAATAGAATCGTCAACTCTATTTAAGCTTTTGTAGGCTTTAATGCCATCTCTACTGTTTTGCTTTTGGTTGAGGTAAACAAAATATAAATGATGCTTAAACTTCGGGTTAAATGCAGCGGTTGTAACCACTGGGTTATGATTTTCATCTAATTGATATATTATTGGCGAATTATGTTGAGCACAAGCAATATCATAACCGCTTCCACCAAACGTTTGTTCTAAAAGTGCATAGGCATCAACCTCTGCCCAATCGGCTATATTATTGATGAGTGTTGAGGATGTTCCCAATCCCCATTTTCTATTAAAATCTTGATGTGTAGTGATATTATAACCTTGATGATCACTTAGGAATTCAGGATTTAATTTTCGCGCAACCTTCAATATTTGAATTAATCGATTACTAACCTCATTGGAATTTTCACTTGTCACACTGAGCGCAGTCGAGCTGTCGTCAATTGAAAACTCACCATCAAACCAAACTTTACCTAGCTCATTATAGCTTTTCCAAACAATTGCATTATTATCATTTGGCTCAACGGTCAAGCTTTGCCCATATTTTGTTGGAATTGCCAATGCTTTAGCACCATCCAGCACAACATATTCTCCAGTGATTAAAAGTTTGCCGTTGCTGTGGTATGTTTTTGAAGTCTTAACCATTTGTTAGGTTTTCGGTGGCTGAGCGTAGTCGAAGCCATAATTTATAATGGCTATCATTCTTACATTCTGATAGTTTCCTTAATGATTCAAAATTGTTTTTAATCAAAGCTTCCTTTTTAGCTCTACTCCAGCCTTGAATTTGTTTTTCTCTATAAAAAGCATCATCAATTCTTTGAAATTCTTCTAGATAAACTAATTCTACAGATAACCGTTTTTTTGTGTGATTGGCACCTTTGCCATCATTATGCTCATTGATTCTTGTTTCAATATCGATAGTGCTTCCAGTATAGTAAGAACCATCACTGCATTTTAATATGTAAACGTAACCTTTGGGCATTTTTTAATTATATGGCTTCGACTTCGCTCAGCCACCAGTATAGATTAATTTTATCTTATATTTTTCATAGCCTCAACTACTGCACCATGAGTCACTACATTGGTTTTAAAGTGTTCAATCAACCGCACTTTTTCCTTAGGTGTCGCTTCAAGTTGATTGAGGATATTCATAAGGTGCATTTTCATGTGCCCTTCTTGAATTCCGGTTGTGGTAAGTGATTTAACAGCTCCAAAATTCTGTGCTAAACCAGCAACTGCTACAATCTGCATTAAATCTCTGGCAGAAGGATTTCGTAGCATTTCAAGGGAAAATTTCACCAATGGATGTAAATTGGTCAGACCGCCAACCGTACCTAACGCTAATGGTATTTCCATCCAAAATTTAAAAATACCATTCTCAATAGAGCAATGGGTTAAACTAGAATATTGTCCATCTTTGGCTGCATAAGCATGTACTCCTGCTTCAACAGCTCTAAAATCGTTTCCTGTGGCCAATATCACAGCATCAATACCGTTCATGGCCCCTTTATTGTGCGTTACTGCTCTATAAGGTTCTATTTCAGCAATATTTACTGCTTGCTTAAATTTCTCGGCAAATAACTCAGGGTTTTTAATATCCTTACTTTTTAATTCAGAAACAGGACATTCTACTTCGGCTCTCACCAAGCAATTGGGTACGTAGTTAGAGAGTATGCTCATAACCACATCGAGATTGCCTTCTAAGTTATGCTCGGCTTCATTTTTCAAGGTATCAGCGAACTGCTCTAAACACGAGTTGATAAAATTAGCACCCATAGCATCTAGCGTTTCAAACGTAGCATGCAACTGGTAATAATCATCTAATTTTTCAGTTTTATTTCTAAGTTCAATATCCAAAATTCCACCGCCACGACGTTCCATATTTTTCGTGATATCTGAGGCTGAGGACAAAAGCTTCGGCTTTACTGCTTTAAAAAAAGACGCTAAGTCATTGAAATCGCCATCATACGTAAAATGCACCTGGCCAATTTTCTCAGTAGAAATAACTTCAGCTTTAAACCCACCTCTTTTCAACCAAAATTTTGCGGCCTTACTAGCTGCTGCCACCACAGAACTTTCTTCAATGGCCATTGGGATGGTATAGAGTTTACCATTTATTGAGAAATTAGGGGCAACACCTAAAGGTAGATAGTAATTTGTTATGGTGTTTTCAATAAATTCATCATGTAGCTTCTGGAGCTTTTCATCAGAATTCCAATACTGTTTTACCAGTTTTCGAGCTATGTCTTTGTTGGTAAAGTAAGTATCTAAGAGCCATTCAATCTTTTCGGATTTTGAAAGCTTAGAAAAGCCAGAAATAGCATTTGACATAGATTAAGTAATTTAAAAAACAAAGATACTGAGATTGGCATAAATTGTGTACATAATCTGTTTTAATTGCCGATTTACTGTTAATAATAACTGTTTTTTCCATAATTTTTAGTAAACTTGGCATTGCTTTATTGAAATAGAAAATTTATGAAATTGAGACACTTCATTGCCCTTATTGGTTTTTTAACCACTTCTTTAATTTATTGTCAAAATAAGCAAATTACGCTCGAAGATATTTGGAGCGGAGAATTCAGGACCGAAGGCATGCAAGCCTTGCATTCCATGAATAATGGAAAACAATATTCAGTCTTAAATTTCGATAGGCAAAGCAGAACAGCTACTATAGATATTTACGATTACAAAACCTTGGAAAAAGTAAAAACCTTGGTGTCTTCTGAAGATATTTCGGAGATTCAAGGTTTTTTTGATTATACCTTCAGTGATGACGAGTCCAAAGTAATTCTAACCACTAACGAAAAACCTGTTTTTAGACGCTCTCGACTAGGTGAATATTATGTATATGATATTGAAGCCAAATCATTGACCAAGGTTTCTGATGACTTGGTGCAAGAACCAACCTTATCACCAGACGGCACCAAAATCGCTTATGGTTTTGAAAACAATCTTTATGTGAAGGATTTAGCTTCGGGTAAAGTGAATCAAATTACTACTGATGGCGAAAAGAATAAAATTATCAATGGTATTACGGATTGGGTTTATGAAGAAGAATTCAGCTTTGTAAGGGCTTTTGATTGGAGTGCGGATAGCAACAAAATCGCCTTTATTCGCTTTGATGAAACTGAAGTGCCAGAATTTTCAATGGATGTTTTTGGATCTGGTTTATACCAAACGCAACAGGTGTTTAAATATCCTAAAGCAGGTGAAGCCAATTCTAAAGTATCCTTGCATCTTTATAATTTAGAATCTAATAATGTATCCGAGTTAAAGGTTGATAAAACATACGAAGACTTTTATATCCCGAGAATAAAATGGACTAAGGACCCTAATGTTTTGAGTGCACAATATATGAATCGTCACCAAAATGAGCTGGACTTGTGGTTTATCAATACAAAGGAGATGTCTTCCGATTTGGTTTTGGCTGAAAAGGATAATGCTTATATCGATGTGACCTTTAACCTTACTTTTTTAGAGGACAATAGTTTTATCTGGACGAGTGAAAAGGATGGTTTCAATCATATTTACCACTATTCAAAAGACGGAGATTTAATCAATCAGGTTACCGAAGGTGATTGGGAAGTAACTAATTACTATGGTTTCAATGATAAAGCCAACGCTATTTATTATCAATCGACCGAAAACGGCTCAATTAATAGAGATGTTTATTCCATCAAATTAAACGGTAAGAATAAACAACGATTAACGAAATCTGAAGGCACTAACAGTGCGTCATTTAGTGCAGACTTTACGTATTTTATCAATACACATTCCAGTGCCACCACACCACCAGAATATACATTGCACAATGCTAAAACCGGAGACCTTGTAAAAGGCATAAAAGATAACGACAAGCTAGCTCAAAAAGTGGGTGATTACGTGACGTCGAAGAAAGAATTTAGTACCATAAACGTTAATGGGAATGACTTAAACATGTGGATGATTAAGCCAGCCGATTTTGATGAAAACAAAGAATATCCACTGTTTATGTATCAGTATTCTGGTCCAGGTTCGCAACAAGTGGCTAACCGTTGGAACAGTACTAACGATTACTGGTACCAAATGTTGGCGCAGCAAGGCTATATAGTGGTTTGTATTGATGGGAGAGGAACTGGCTTTAAAGGGGCAGATTTTAAAAAGGTAACCCAAAACGAATTGGGTAAATACGAAGTAGAAGACCAGATTGCAGCAGCAAAAAAATTGGGTAAGCGACCATACATTGACGAAGATCGCATCGGAATTTGGGGTTGGAGTTATGGTGGTTTTATGAGTAGTAACGCTTTGTTTAAAGGTAACGATGTTTTTAAAATGGCAATTGCTGTGGCACCTGTAACAAGCTGGAGATTTTATGACACCATTTACACCGAACGTTATATGACCACACCACAGGAAAACCCAAGTGGTTATGATGAGAACTCACCAATCAATCATGTGGATAAGCTTGAAGGCGACCTTTTATTAATTCATGGTTCGGGAGATGATAACGTACACTTACAGAACACCATGCGCATGGTTGAAGCTTTGGTACAAGCCGATAAGCAATTTGAATGGATGATTTATCCAGACAAAAATCATGGAATCTATGGAGGCAATACAAGATTACATTTATATAAAAAGATGACCAATTTTATCCATAAAACTCTAGGAGATAAGCTAGAGCAAAATGAGGAAGAGGAAACGGAAACATCTAAGATTAAAGGCTAGATAAACTAAAAACTAACTAAATTAATTATATATGGAATTTAAATTCGGAGGATCAGAAACTAACCAAAAGACTGTATTAGGTCACCCTTCAGGTCTATTTGTATTGTTTTTTACAGAAATGTGGGAGCGATTTTCATACTATGGAATGCGCGCTTTGCTTGTACTTTTCTTAACCGCAGCTATATTAGGTGAAGGTGGCTGGGGCTGGGAACGTTCAGAAGCTCTAATATTGTATGGATGGTACACTGGTTTGGTTTATATAACACCGATTATTGGCGGTTTTATTGCGGATAAATTCACAGGTTACCGAAACGCTGTAGTTATTGGTGCATTTCTAATGACTTTAGGTCATGCGTCCATGGCATTAGAAGTAACTGCAGATATTTTCTTCTATCTTGGACTTGGTTTATTGATTATTGGAAATGGTATGTTTAAACCAAATATTTCCTCTATGGTTGGTCAATTATATAAATCACAAGGAAAAGAAAAGGATGCTGGCTATACCATTTTCTATATGGGTATTAATGCAGGTGCATTCTTAGGAATTTTATTGTGTGGTTACATCGGAGAAAAAGTTGGCTGGCACTATGGATTTGGACTAGCAGGAATTTTTATGTTTTTTGGTATGTTGCAATTCTATTTTGCTCAGAAGATTTTTGGACGAATTGGATTGTCACCAAAAGGTACTCAAGATTTTGATGACGCCGTTGAAGATTCATTAGAAGAGACTAAGGATATTATTGAAGAAGTATCAAGTGAAGCTGAAAAATCAAAAATTACTTCTGATAGGTTAAAAGTAATTGGTGTTTTTGCATTCTTCACCATTTTCTTCTGGTGGGCTTTTGAACAAGCAGGAGGTTCTATGACTGTTTTTGCAGCAGATTATACCGATAGGGTATTAACGGGTGAAGGCGCTATTACCTTTAAAATATTTAATACACTATTGACTGTTGTACCTATGTTAATTATCACTTGGGTATTACTCTTGTTATTTAAACAGACATTTTCAAAATATTCACTATCTAATTTATTACTCGGTACAAGTTTCGTTATCATCTGGGGAATTGTGATTTGGATGTTAAACAGAGAATTTGGTTCAGAAGAATCTGAGGTGCCTGCGTCATGGTTTGGTATCCTAAACTCATTCTTTATCATCGCGTTTGCACCGTTGTTTTCTAAAGTCTGGGAAAGTAAATACAATCCATCAGGTCCAGTGAAGTTTGCTATTGGATTAATTTTATTAGGACTCGGTTTTGGAATATTAGCTTACGGTTCAATGGGTATTCCTTTAGGTGCAAAAACAGCTTCAGTTAGTATGATATTCTTAATATTGGCATACTTATTCCACACCTTAGGTGAACTATGTGTATCTCCTGTTGGTCTTTCTTATGTGAGTAAATTGGCACCGATTAAATTAGTTGGCTTAATGTTTGGTGTATGGTTTGTCGCCAACTTTATTGCTAATTTAACTGCAGGTTGGACAGGTAGTTATATAGACCCTATTGTCGAAGAATATGGTATGAGCACATTCTTTTTGATATTTACAGCAGTACCAGTTGGAGCTGGAGTAATAATGTTAATATTAAATAAAACTTTAATAAGAATGATGCATGGTATACGCTAATCTCAATTAGCGATAAACCGTTAAAATAACTTAAAATGCTCCTCAATAGGAGCATTTTTTGTAAGTTCGGTATAACATTTGCTACAAATCAGATATGAAATGGGGAAAAGATGAAATCCATAATTGAAGCTATGGGTTGGTTGACGAATTACATTTGACACAATTATTAAAATGAAAACCTACAAATGAAAAAATTACATTATATAATAGCATTTATAGCCTTTGGAGCGTTAATGTCGTTTCAAAAGAGCCCAAAACATGATGCGGACAAAATTAATTGGATAACTATAGAAGAGGCCATTGAACTTCAAAAAGAAGAGCCTAAAAAAATCATCATGGACGTTTATACCAATTGGTGTGGACCGTGTAAGATGTTGGATAAAAACACCTTTCAGAATGCAGACGTTGTTGAGTATATCAATGAGCATTACTATGCCGTCAAATTTAATGCAGAAGGTAATGACGAGGTGACTTTTAATGATAAAACATTTAAAAATCCCAATTACGATCCTGCCAAGGCAAACAGACGTAATAGTGCCCATGAATTTGCAAGATACCTTCAAGTCAGGGCTTACCCAACAATAGTGTATTTTGATGAAGAGGCAAACGTTATCGCGCCAATTTCAGGATATATGAAACCACAACAAATAGAATTGTATTTAAAGTTGTTTAACACAGATAAATACAAGGAAATGGATACTCAAGAAAAGTTCAATGAATATTTTAAATCCTTTAAACCGACGTTTAAGGAATAAAAAGCTTATTCAAGTATAAAAGCTCCCTTTTCATTAGTGTAATGGAAAGGGATTTTTCTTTGTGCGCATGTTGCCTTCCAACGTTTTACGTAAGATTTATAGTTGCTGGCATCTGCAATGATTTGCTCAGGTTTTAGACTGTCAATCATTCTTTCAAGATTTATTCTTGGGGAATTCCGCAATAAGACATAGTCAGTCTTGAATGAAATATCTTTATACACTCCCAAACTGTCAATAACCAAAATGGTTTTAGCTTTAAATTGATAGACGTTTTTCAAACTACCTATTGATATAGAATCAATGATTTCGCCAACCTTGTAGTTTCTAATGACGTTGTCGGCTGCTTGTTTTTCAGCATTAAGATTATGATGAACAATGAGATTGTCATTCTGTTTCAAGCCAATTAATGAAAACCGACTTTTATTAAATACAATAAATGTGTCCTCTTTGTTGTTGAGTTTGTTATGGATAAATGTACCTTGAAAAGCTAGTATTCCAATTAAACATATAGCCATCCACTTAAAATTCCTGAATTTATATATCTGCACCAAAGCAACAATGATGAGGTAAGCACAAATCACTTGAAGCAAAGTAAACGGAATATCCCGAAACAGAAAGTCTTCAAATTGTGCTACCCAAGCAATAAACCCGTTTAGGCTTTCAATAATAAAACTGTAACCTTTGACTATAAACTCTGGTGAGACGTTCAAAAGCGCCAATATAATAACCAACAACCCAAAGCCAAGAATCAGACCCAAAAACGGAATGACTACTAAATTTGAGATAAAGAACAAACCCGGAAACTGATGAAAGTAAAACAGACTAATAGGAACTACACCAAATTGTGCCGCAAGTGTAACGGTAAAGATTTGCCATAGCTTGTCGGCAACCAAATACTTGGGTTTCCAAAGTCTATAGAATATTGGTTGAATACTGACAATGCCCAAAACCGCCAAATAACTCATCTGAAAACCAACTTCAAACAGAAATGTGGGTTTAAAAAGTAAAATTAAAAAGGCAGATATGGCTAGTGTATTATAAATATTGGTTGGTCGCTTTAAGTGCATCGCAATACTGATGACGCTAAACATGGCTACGGCTCTGGTGACGGATGGCGATAAACCTGCTATTACGGCAAACGACCACAATATAGTAACCAAGACCAATGGCCTGATGTAGTTCCCATACTTAAGATAGAGTAGTGGTCTGAATAGAAAATTTAGAATCCATAGTATAATCCCAACATGAAGTCCAGAAACTGCCAGAATATGTATGGTGCCAGAATTAACATAATTATTATAAACGCTTTTATCAATGGTTTGGCGTTGACCCAGCAACAAGGCATTGATAATGCTGAGCGTATCATCCGTAAAACCGGCTTCAACAAGTTTTTCGTTGATGGTGGCTCTCAACTGATCAGCGAAACCATAGATGGATGTTTTAGATTCTGACACCAAAAACAACTCACTTTGTTTAAGATATAGCTGGCGATAGACCTGTTTCAATTCTAAATATTTACTGTAATCAAACTGATGTGGATTTAACGGTTTTTGAATCGTTTGAAGTTCTGAGGACGTAAAGAATACGGCATCCACTGGTAAAACCTTACCAATGGAATCTGGTTTAACGTTTATAAGTAATTTTCCTGTGGCAGACTTATCATCTATGGACAATACAGAAACAATATATTTATCATTATAAGTATCTGGCTTTAGGCGCTCATCTATTTTAAATGTTATGGTGTTAAACGTATCATTGACGCCTAAATTTGTATAGTGATGCGGTCGTAACGTTTCATTTTGAATATTATAGGCATTGATGCCAATACCAACCATGCATAGATAGGTCAGCAATGCGAAAAAAGGTTTACGGTTTATTTTTCGTCTCAACAATAACCAATAGCCACCAAGTAGAAGGATTAAAGCAATAGTAGCAATAAGTGCACTATTAAATTCAAGTTTAAAATAATGCGCAATGACAATGCCTATAATAAGGCAAAGTGTTAATTTTATGATGGTGAAATTTAGTAACTTCATGGAAATGAGTTACTAATATAAGAAATGATTACAAAACTCTCCTCGCCTGTACAAAAGCAAAATACCAATACTTTTCTGCTAAGGATGAAATCATAACTCCTCTGCTGGTTGAGGCATGTATAAATTCTACATTACCTGTGCGGACATTGGTGACAATGCCGACATGGTTGACTTTTCTGCTGTTTTTCCTAGTAGCAAAAAATACTAAATCTCCTACGTTTACTTCTTTAAGGTCTATCCAATCTCCGAAGCTTTTTAAATCAGATGTCGTACGAGGCACAGAAATATTATTGTCAGTAAATGATGTATAAATCAAACCAGAGCAATCCATACCACGCTTTGTAGTGCCACCATATTTATAACGTGTGCCATTGAATTTTTTGGCGTAATTAGCAATGGTTTCAGCTTCTTCTGAAGGCTTTGTATTGGTATTAACCTTTACCGTATGCGTTTGCCTTTTTTTACTGGAGTAGTTTTTTTTGGATTTGCAACTGCTGGCAATCATCACTAAAAGCAGTATCGGTAATAGTCTTTTCATTTGTAGGTTTTGGAATTTAGTTTTTGTCATTTGAAATTTTTGAAACAATCAACTTGGCCGCATTCTCACTGGCACCTTTACCTCCTAAATTTTTCTCTAATTCATAATAATCTAAAAAGAGTTGCTCGCGCTTATCGGAATGTAAGATGGAAGCCAATTCTTTCTTTAAACGTTTTTTATTAAGGTCTCCTTGTATGAGTTCAGTAACCACTTCTCTATCCATGATTAAATTTACCAAAGAGATAAATTTTAAGGTGATAATGCGTTTGGCAATTTGGTAAGAAATCCAATTGGCTTTATAGCAAACCACTTGCGGTACTTTGTAAAGCGCAGTCTCTAAAGTCGCTGTACCAGAAGTTACCAAAGCGGCATTTGAAATGCTTAGAAGATCATAGGTTTTGTTAGACACAAAGCTCACATTACTCTTTTTAATAAACGTTTCGTAAAACTCAAAATCCTGACTCGGTGCACCAGCAATGACAAACTGGTAATCTTCAAAATCATCAACTAAACTCAGCATCACACCTAGCATTTTGGTAATTTCTTGCTTTCTGCTCCCTGGCAAAAGCGCAATGATGGGTTTGGTGCTTAAGAGGTGAGTTGTTCTGAATTCATTTTCGTCAATTTGAGGCCGATCTGCAATGGCATCAATTAATGGATGGCCGACAAAATTCACATCATAACCATACTTTTTATAGAATTCCTTTTCAAACGGAAGAATACAGTACATGGCATCAATATCGCGTTTGATTTTCTCAACACGACCTGCTCTAGAAGCCCAAACCTGTGGCGAAATGTAATAATGTGTTCTAAAATTATGCTCCTTTGCCCACTTGGCTATTCTGAGATTAAAACCTGAATTATCAATGAAAATAATCACGTCAGGATGAAACGTTTCAATATCCTTTTTGCAGAATTTTATATGACCAGAAATTTTTCTGAGGTTAAAAATCACCTCAGCAAAGCCCATAAACTGGCGCTCTTTGTAATGCATCACCAACTCACCACCAACAGCTTGCATTAAATCACCTCCCCAAAATCTAATGTTGGCTTCAATGTCTTGTTGAAATAAAGCCTTCATAAGATTAGAGCCATGTAAATCGCCCGAAGCTTCGCCAGCAATGATGTAGTATTTCATTAATTAAAAAATTTAATGATCATGGTTACTATAAAAATTAGCAAAGTAGCAATGAGCACACCTTTTGCTCGGTTATCTTGATTTTTCTTTAAAAACAGAAAAAAAGCACCTAGATTCAGTAAGGCTCCAATACTCATAAGTTTGGTTAAGGTGCCACTTGCAATAGCTTGTTGTATGACTTCGCCCCAATTATCCGACTTTCCAAAAATCTGTATGGCAAAAATCAACCCAAACACTGCAGCAATAACACCGACTACAAATCCAATGATAATGTCTTTTTTAGTCATTTAGTTTCCAGGTATTAATATTTTGAATGCTATGATGTGCCGTTAAATCAAATTGAACCGGAACAAGCGAAACATAGCCATTTGCTAAAGCCCATTCATCCGTATCTTCGCCTTCGTCCATATTTACAAATTTACCAGCTAACCAGTAGTAGTCGCGTCCCATTGGGTTGGTGCGCTTATCAAATTCCTCTACCCAATTAGCACGTGCCTGGCGACAAACTTTAATCCCTTTAATGTCTTTTTTGTCGAGATTTGGTAGGTTAACATTTAATACGACTCCATCAGGTAAACCATGCTCCAAAACTTGTCTTGTAATGGTTTCAACAAAGGGTTTGCAATGCTCAAAATTGGCATTCCAGTTGTAGTCTAAAAGCGAAAACCCAATCGCAGGAATCCCTTCAATGCCTGCCTCTAAAGCAGCACTCATGGTGCCAGAGTAAATCACGTTAATTGAAGAATTAGATCCATGATTGATGCCAGAGACACAGATATCTGGTGTTCTGTCCAAAATTTCCCTAACCGCAAGCTTTACGCAATCCGCAGGTGTGCCAGAGCAACTATATTCGGGTTGTTTACCATCAATATCCACCTTTTCAATGTACAATGTGTCGTTAACGGTTATGGCATGTCCCATACCACTTTGAGGGCCATCTGGCGCAACAACCACAACATCTCCAATCTTTCGCATAACGGAAATTAAGGTCCGCATTCCTGGTGCGGTTATACCATCGTCATTGGTCACTAAAATTAAAGGGCGTTTAGACATAGGTCTTATCTTTTTTATGATTGGGTAAAAATACTAAAAAGCTAAAGAACGTAGGGTAACTACACCTTTAACAAAAAATTAGTGCCTTGTTTTTTTATGGCACGGTTTTTTCTTCTATTTTAGTGAATTATTGAAGCCTACTTCACTATTAATATTAAAATTTGAAAGAATGAAAGGGAATTATAAATTTTTATTGCTGGCGTTATTAATAGCCTTTGCCTCATGTAGCTTTACAAGCAAAACTTTTGACGATCCGGATAAGGACAAATTACTTATACAACTTATTACTTACGTATTGGACCAAGGGCATTTTAACCCTCAGGACATAAATGATGATTTTTCTGAAAATGTGTTTGAGGATTATTTAAATCAGCTCGACCCATTTAAGCGTTACTTTTATGAGTCTGACATCAAGGAATTTGAAGCTTACAAGCATCAGTTAGACGATCAGATAAAAGCATATGATGTGTCTTTCTTCAGTCTTACGCACGAGCGTTTGTTACAGCGCATAGAGGAATCAAAGAAAATCTATAATGATATCTTGAGTAAACCTTTTGATTTTTCAAAGAATGAAACTTATTCGTCAGATTATGACAATTTAGAATACGTATCCAATAAGCGCGAGATGAAAGAGCGTTGGAGACAGCAACTCAAGTTTTCGACTATTGCTAACTATGATGATGCTATAGCACAACGCGATTCAAACTTAGAAGCAAACAACCTTCCTGAAAGTGTATTTTCTGCTGAAAATGAAAAATCAACAACTAAAGAGAAGAAATCTCTAGAAGAAATTGAAAAAGAAGCTAGAGAAGCAACGAAACGTTCACTTGACGAGCTTTATGACTTTATTGATGATAGACAGCGCAAAGATTGGTTTGCCGTTTATATCAATGCCATTGTTGAAGAATTCGATCCGCATACA
Source organism: Winogradskyella ouciana (assembly GCF_965284585.1). NCBI lineage: Bacteria > Pseudomonadati > Bacteroidota > Flavobacteriia > Flavobacteriales > Flavobacteriaceae > Winogradskyella > Winogradskyella ouciana. The sequence continues at coordinate 589,387 of NZ_OZ260095.1, read as the reverse complement.
TTCTATTTTGCACCAGAGGATAAAGATCGTTTCGATGTGGCTATGTCTGGTAATTTTGAAGGTATTGGAGCAAGACTTCAAAAGAAGATGGATGCTATAATAGTTAATGAAATTATCAGTGGTGGACCAGCATGGAAGGCCAATGAGCTTGAAGTGGGAGACCAAATCATGAAGGTGAGACAAGAGGATGAAGAAGCGCCAGTTAATATTGTAGGTATGCGTTTAGATGATGCCATTAAGTTAATCAAGGGCCCTAAAGGCACAACGGTTAACTTAACACTTAAAAAAGTGGATGGGACTATTGAAGAAATCGCAATAACCAGAGATATTGTAGAGTTGGAAGAAACCTACGCTAAATCTTCAACCGTTATTAAAGATGATAAGAAATTTGGTGTGATTAACTTACCTAAATTCTATATTAATTTTGAGGATTACAACAAACGAAACGCAGCTTCGGATATAAAGCAAGAGATTATTCGTCTTAAGCAAGAAGGTGTTGAAGGTTTGGTATTAGACTTAAGAAACAATGGTGGTGGTTCACTACAAACTGTAGTTGATATCGCTGGTCTGTTTATTGAAGATGGCCCAATAGTACAAGTTAAAACAACTGGAGAACCTAAAGAAGTTCTTAAAGATAAAGATAAAGCGATTATTTGGGATGGGCCTTTGGTAATTTTGGTAAATGAACTGTCGGCTTCAGCTTCAGAAATTTTAGCCGCAGCAATGCAAGATTATAAGCGTGCGATTGTTATAGGTAGTAAGCAAACCTATGGAAAAGGTACAGTGCAAAACGTATTGGATTTAAATAGAATGGTGCGAAACAATTCTAACGGAGATATGGGAGCTTTAAAGTTCACGACTCAGAAATTCTATCGTGTCAATGGTGGCTCTACACAGTTAGAAGGTGTTAAGAGTGATGTTGTAGTGCCAGATCGTTACAGTTATATTAATATAGGCGAAAAAGATCAAGAAAACCCATTGCCTTGGGATAAAATTGATGCTGTGGATTACGAACTATGGGGAAATTATTTCGATTACGATACGACCATAGAAAAAAGTAAAGCACGTATGGCAGCTAACGAGCAGTTAAAGCTTATCGATGCGAATGCACAATGGGTAAAGAAAATTAGAGACCGTGAAATTTATTCCTTGAATTATGAAGATTACAAAAAGGAAATGGAGCTTAACGAAGAAGAAGCAAAACGCTTTGAGAAACTCTCAGAGTATAAAACTGACTTAACGTTCAGCTCATTGCCTTATGAAATAAAACTAATGGAAAAAGATTCGGTTTTAAAAGAAAAACGCAAGCGTTGGCATGTAAGTTTGGCTAAGGACGTTTACATCGAAGAAGCATTAAATGTGCTTAATGATTTAAAAATGACTTATGCTATTAAGAACAATGTCGCGGATGTTAAGAATTAAAAAACCTTAATGGCAAACCAAAACAATTCACTAACAAGTTTAGCGCTTCAAAAGTTTAAAAGGAACTTTTGGGGCGTTTTTAGTTTTGGCATTATTGTCTGTATTGGGTTAATTTCCATTTTTGCATATTTCTTTGCTCCAGACGCTTCAAAGAATGCTAACCAAATGCATTTATCAATTCATTCAAAATCCCCTGGGTTTGAAGTGCAAATGCTAACAATCCCATCTGGTGTTGAGTCTGACCAAAACTTTTTATCAAAGCTGTTTTTTGGCAAAGTAAATACGGACACGGAAATTCCAATTCAGTCTTATGAGGTAAAAGGAAATAGGCTTCACTACATAGAGTATGCTTCAGATGGATTGCAAGGCATGGAGAAGCAAATTGAATTGAATCGATTTCCTAACTCAGATTATAAAAAGTATTTAGATAACAGAAGTTTCGTCTTCGGTACGGACAAGTATGGAAGGGATTATTTGAGTCGAATACTAATCGGCTCTCGTATTTCATTTTTTATTGGTTTTATTGCTGTGTTTATTTCCTTGGTTGTAGGTTTGCTAATGGGTAGTCTTGCTGGTTACTATGGTGGAAAGGTAGATACCATAATTATGTGGATTATTAATGTGACTTGGTCTATTCCTACATTATTATTGGTAATAGCCATAACATTGGCATTGGGAAAAGGCTTTTGGCAAGTCTTTATAGCTGTAGGTTTAACTATGTGGGTTGAGGTTGCCAGAGTCGTAAGAGGGCAAATTATCAGTGCTAAGGAAATGCAGTATGTCACAGCAGCAAGAGCGTTGGGATATAATGATTACCGAATTATCACTAAACATATTTTACCAAATATTTTCGGGCCGTTAATCGTGATTTCAGCAGCCAACTTTGCCGCAGCTATCTTAATTGAAAGTGGATTGAGTTTTCTAGGAATCGGAGCTCAACCACCAATGGCAAGTTGGGGAGCGATGATAAAAGATCATTATAATTACATCATATTAGGTAAACCATATTTAGCAATGATTCCAGGACTGTGTATAATGGTCTTGGTGATGGCATTTATGTTGGTTGGTAATGCCTTACGAGATGCTTTGGATGTAAAAGCATAGAGGTTTATTGATTCCTCAACTGCTCAATCTCCTCATTAGTTGCTTCAATAAAGTTTAAAACGTCTTCCTGTCCAATTTTTTTACTTGAAGAAGTAATAAAGTAAGGTGGCAATTCTTCCCAAGTCTTTAATAATTGCTGACAGTAGTCTTCTACATATCGCTCAATGGCCTTAGGTTTCAATTTGTCAGCTTTTGTGAAGATGATACCAAAGGGTATTCCACTTTCACCCAAGTATTGCATAAACTCTAAATCGATAGGCTGAGGTTTGTGCCTGATATCCACCAACACAAATGCGGAAACCAATTGTTGACGCTGCTCAAAATAATTGGTAATAAACTTCTGGAATTTCTTTTTTGAAGTTTTAGAAACGCGCGCATAACCATAACCAGGTAAATCCACTAAGTACCAACTGTCATTAATAATAAAATGATTAATAAGCTGTGTTTTACCAGGTCTTCCTGAAGTTTTTGCCAAGCTTTTTCGGTCAGTTAGCATATTTATTAATGAAGACTTCCCAACGTTACTCCTCCCTATAAAGGCATATTCAGGTATAGGGTTCTTAGGGCATTTTGCCACTTCAGAATTACTAACAACAAATTCAGCGGATTTTACTTTTCCCATTTTTTGTTCCCACGAAAGTGGGAATCTTTTTAAATTAAACTTTATTTTTATACTGGTGTTCCCTTCCTTCTGGGATGGGTTTGGAATAGGCTTATAAACCTCGTTTCTCAAGCCAAGCATTCAAAATCTTATTGAATTCCTCAGGATGCTCCATCATGGCTGCGTGCCCACATTTATCGATCCAAAATAAATCAGAATCCGGTAAAAGATCGTGGAATTCCTCTGCAACTTCAGGTGGAGTTACACTATCATTTTTTCCCCAGATAATGCATGTTGGAGTGTTCATATTGGGTAGATCCTTTGCCATATTATGCCTTATGGCACTTTTGGCAATGGCCAGTGTTTTTACAAGTTTGTTTCTGTCGTTTACGGTTTCATAAACCTCATCAACAATTTCCTTAGTAGCAACCGCAGGATCATAGAACACGTCTTGTGCTTTCTTTTTTATAACTTCGTAATCACTACGCTTGGTATAACCACCTCCCATGGCACTTTCGTAAAGTCCAGAGCTTCCAGTAATAATAAGAGCCTTAACTTTTTCAGGATACAATTTGGTGTGGTATAAACCTATATGACCTCCTAATGAATTTCCTAAAAGAATAACTTCATCAAAACCTTTAAACTCAATAAAATCCTTAAGATAATTAGCAAAACTTTTTACGTTGGTCTTTAATAGCGACATGGTATAGATAGGGAGTTCCGGAATAACGACTTTATAACCATTATTACTAAAGAAATTTGTAACAGAATCGAAATTACTCAATCCGCCCATTAATCCATGAAGCACTATAATCGGTGTGCCTTCTCCTACTTCAATATATCTATAATCCTTTTCTTTTTTTAAAAGGTGTGCCATCTATAAAGTTAGTGCTTAGTGTTAAAAACAAATATAACTAAATCCTTTTTAAAACAAATAGAATTATTGGCTTTCAATTCGTTTCATTTTGTAATGATAACGCTTAATCTGTTGATAAACAAAACATGCTGAATAATGTGAAGCGTTCTGATTTTAATGGGCTTACCAAAAGATAGGAAAGCTCGAAATTCAAAACTTATCAACAAAAGTGGGAGATCGTGGTAAAATGTGGTAAAATTTTCAATATATTTGAATTTGAATCGTTAAAGTGGGAAATCAAGGATATTGAATTCATTTATTGGAACATACGAGTGTAAAGCTGATGCCAAAGGAAGGTTAATGATTCCTGCTGTGTTAAAAAAGCAGTTATCTGCTGCTTTACAAGATGGTTTTGTGCTCAAACGAGCTGTGTTTCAACCATGTTTGGAGCTCTATCCAATGGCAGAATGGAACAACCTAATGGCCAAGGTGAATAAGCTTAACCGATTCAAAAAGAAGAATAACGATTTTATAAGACGATTTACCGCAGGTGTTAAAGTGGTAGAGGTTGATAGCGCAGGCCGACTATTAATCCCAAAAGATTTAATTGGTTTTTCTGGTATTACAAAAGAAGTAGTGCTGGCCTCTGCGGTTAACATTATTGAAATCTGGGATAAGACAAAATACGAACAGGCTATTGATGATGCGGCTTCAGATTTTGCAGATCTAGCTGAAGAAGTGATGGGACAAGATGATGATGACAATGGAATATCATAATGCAGTACTACTTAAAGAAACCGTTGATGGCTTAAACATAAAACCAGATGGAGTTTATGTAGATGTCACATTTGGTGGAGGAGGCCATAGTAGGGGGATTTTATCCAGACTTGGGCCGAACGGTAAACTCTATGCTTTTGATCAAGATAAGGACGCGTTGTCCAATACCATTGAAGACGATCGATTTGTTCTCATTAATGAGAATTTTAGATATATAAAAAGGTTCTTAAGATTTTATGGAGTAAAGGAAGTTGATGGTGTATTGGCAGACTTCGGAGTCTCATCACATCAGTTCGATGTTGCGGAACGTGGTTTTTCAACTCGGTTTGAAGCGAAGCTTGACATGCGAATGAACCAAAACAGCAAGTTGTCTGCTTTTGAAGTGATTAATAATTATGAAGAAGAGCAGCTTAGGGCAGTGCTTTATCAATATGGAGAACTGAGACAAGCACCAGCTATGGCAAGGGTAATTGTTTCGGAGCGAAAAGCAGCACCAATTGAAACCAGTGAGCAATTAAAAATGGTCTTGAAACAGTTTCTAAATCACAGGAAGGAAAATAAGGTATTGGCTCAGATTTTTCAAGCCGTCCGAATAGAAGTGAATCAAGAGATAGAGGTGTTGAAAGAGCTGCTTTTACAGATGCCAGAAATATTGAAAGTTGGTGGGAGATTAAGTTTTATTTCGTACCACTCTTTGGAGGATAGACTGGTAAAACGTTTTATACGAAACGGCTTGTTTGAAGGAGAGCCTGAGCGCGATGTCTTCGGCAATTTTGAAGTGCCATTAAAAAAAGTGGGCAAATTAATAGTGCCATCAGCATCAGAAATAAAAAACAACAATAGAGCACGAAGCGCAAAGCTCCGTATTGCTGAGAAGATATAATATAATGTCGCACTGAGCGCAGTCGAAGTGTTTTATTAGAATAGAACAAATTAAAAGAGATTCCTGCCTATGCAGGAAGTAGCATGAAGAAAAACATCTACAGCATATTACGTGGAAAGTTTCTAATCAGTGATGATTCGTTTAAAAATTGGCGCATCATCATTTTTATTTCAGCATTGGCCATTGTAATGATTGCGAGTTCGCATAGTGCAGACAAAAAAGTGCATGAAATTGCAAGACTCACTAATGAGGTAAAGGAATTAAGGTCAGCATTTGTAGATGGACGCTCAACATTGATGCGATTAAAAATGGAGTCAACCATTATAAAAAAAGTGGCGGAAAAGGACATTAAGATTTCTGAGATTCCTCCAACAAAAATTAGAGTAAGATCACAACAAGAATAAACTTTGGCAACAACAGAAACCAACATATTAAACAGATTGTACTTCGTAGCAGGCTGCATGTTTGTCTTTGCACTTGCTGTGGTGTTTAAGTTGTGTACTATTCAATTTATCCAAGGAGATGAGTACAGGGAATTGGCCGAAAAACGAACAGTCAAGGATTTCGACATAGAGCCCAATCGAGGCAATGTATATTCAGCAGATGGTAGTTTATTGGCGACTTCCATTCCAAAATACGATATAAGAATTGATGCGATACAGGCAAAGGATCCAGTTTTTGAAGAACACATAGGTGCATTAGCAGATTCACTTTCGGTTTATAGAGGAAAGCCAGCATCATACTACAAAAACATCATAAGAAAAGCACGCCAAAACAAGAACAGATATTTCCTGTTGGCCAGAAATATTAGTTATTCCGACTATATAAGAATGCGAAACTTCCCATTGCTCAACCTTGGCGCAATAAAAGGAGGCTTAATTGTAGAGCAAACTACAAGACGCGAGCATCCTATGGGTGAAATTGCTGCGCGATCAATTGGTTATGAGCGTTTTGATGAAGATGGCCATGTAAGCAGGGCAGGTATCGATGGTGCTTTCGGTGAAAAATATTTAAGAGGTGTCAAAGGAAAACGTTTAAAACAAAAAATAGGAAATGGACAATGGAAACCAATTGCCGATTTTGACCAAGTTGAACCGCAGGATGGCTACGATGTCTATACGACGATTGATGTTAACATTCAAGATATAGCGCACCATTCACTTTTAGGTCAACTTGAAAAATATGAAGCAGAACATGGTTGTGTTGTGGTTATGGAAGTAAAGACCGGTGAAATAAAAGCTATAGCTAACCTAGCTAAAACATCAAAAGGAACCTACTACGAGAAAAGAAATTATGCCGTGTATGAGTCTCACGAGCCAGGCTCAACGTTCAAGGTTATGGCCATGATGGCTGCTCTTGAAGATAAGGTTATAGACACTTCTACGGTTATCGATACAAAGAATGGACGAAAATACTTTTATGGTCGCGTAATTAATGATTCTGGTAATGGTTATGGGAAGATATCGGCTGCTAGAACCTTAGAAGTATCCTCTAACATTGGTTTGGCAACCATTATTGATGAAAACTACTCAAAAAACCCTAAGAAATTTATAAACCACATTAAGCGATGGAAGCTAAACGATTCCTTGGATATACCAATTTTAGGTGAAGGTATTCCGAATATACCTGAGCCAGGTAAATCTAACTGGAGTAAAAATGCTTTACCATCAATGGCTTACGGATATAATTTAACCATTACACCATTGCAAACGCTAACATTTTATAATGCCATTGCCAATAAGGGTGAAATGATAAAACCTCGCTTTATTAAGTCCGTAAAATCCTTCGATAAGGATATTGAAGTGTTTAAAAAGGAAGTCTTGGTCGATAAGATATGTTCAGATAAAACTTTGTCAGAAATACAGGATATTCTAAAAAATGTAGTGATTCGTGGGACGGGAAAACGTATGTATTCCGAAACGTTTTCCATGGCAGGAAAAACTGGTACAGCCAGAACGGACTATGCTAATTATGAAGAATGGAGAAAGGACAGAAAGTACATTTCATCTTTTGCAGGTTACTTTCCGGCTGACAATCCAAAGTATTCTTGTATAGTGGTAATCCATAAACCAAGCACAGAAGTTGGATACTATGGAGCAGATGTTACAGGTCCTGTTTTTAAGCGTATTGCCCAAAAGATATACACAGACACACCGATTATAGATGAAGTAAAAACTTTAGACTTTAATAATAAAGTGGTTGATGAAGATTTTGAAGACTACTATGAAAACGCCCGTAAATACAAAGAGTTAATGCCAAGTGTCATTGGCATGCCTGCAATGGATGCAATAGCTCTACTTGAAAATCTTCAGGTTAACGTAAAAGTTAAGCTAAAGGGCAGCGGCATCATAAAAGCACAGTCTGTTGAAAGACATCAGAAATTAAAGCCTAACCAAACCATTGTCTTAGAAGCATCATGATGATATTAAAAAACATATTGTACAAGGTTACTCTTAATGCTGTGGTTGGTAGCACAAGTATTTCTGTAAACAAAATAGAATTCGATTCGCGCCAAATTAAAAAGAATGATGTTTTCGTAGCCATATCTGGCACAATTACAGATGGTCACAAGTTTATTGAAAAAGCCATTGCTGATGGAGCAATTGCTATAGTGTGTGAAACACTCCCTAAATCTCTAGAAGAAGGAGTGACCTACATAGAAGTGGCTAACTCTAACCAGGCATTGGCATATATGGCGGCAAATTATTACGAGCATCCATCAGAAAATTTAAAACTGATCGGAGTCACTGGGACTAATGGCAAGACTACGGTTACAAGTTTACTGTATCAGCTTTTCAAGAAGGCAGGGTATAAGGTTGGATTATTATCTACGGTAAAAGTTATGGTAGATGACAAAACCTTTAAAGCCACACATACCACTCCAGATTCATTGACCATCAACAAGTATCTTAAAATGATGAATGACGAAGGCGTGGAATTCTGTTTTATGGAGGTGAGTTCGCATGGCATTCATCAAAGTAGAACGGAAGGCTTAAAGTTTGCTGGTGGAATCTTCACCAACCTTTCACACGACCATTTAGACTATCACGACACATTTGCGGAATACAGAGATGTAAAAAAAGCATTCTTTGATGGATTGCCTAAGGATGCATTCGCCTTATCCAATATGGATGATAAGAATGGTTTGGTAATGCTTCAAAATACAGTGGCTAAAAAATATACCTATGCCCTAAAGAATTATTCGGATTACAGAGCGCAAATTTTAGAAAACGAATTTGGAGGCTTACTTCTTAAAGTTAATGATAATGAATTGTGGACGCGCTTAATAGGAAGCTTTAACGCCTATAACATCTTGGCAATTTACGGAGCAGCCGATTTGTTGGGATTAGAAAGCGAAGAAGTTTTAAGGTTAATAAGCGAGTTGGAAAATGTATCAGGACGCTTTCAATATTTTATTTCCGAAGACAAAATCACGGCTATCGTGGACTATGCGCATACACCAGATGCCTTAAAGAACGTGTTGGAAACCATAAATAACATTAGAACCAAAAACGAAGAATTGATTACGGTTGTTGGTTGTGGTGGAGATAGAGATAAAACCAAGCGACCGAAAATGGCACATATCGCTTCTGCGCTAAGTACTAAGGTGATTTTTACGAGTGACAATCCACGTAGCGAAGTCCCTGAAACCATTATTGAAGATATGGAAAAAGGGGTTGAGCCACAGAATTTTAAAAAGACACTGTCTATAACAGATAGAAAACAAGCGATTAAAACAGCGTGTCAAATGGCAGAAGCCAAGGATATTATCCTTATAGCAGGGAAAGGGCACGAAACCTATCAAGAGATCAAAGGAGAGCGCTTTGATTTTGATGATTATAAAATAGTACGAGAATTTTTAAAACAATTACAAAAGTGAATTGAAATTTACGATATACGATTTTAGAATTACGAATAGAAATTGAAACAAATAATAAAAAATAGAACCCAAAAATACGCAGCAGATTGCTGGCACTTGTGTACTAAGTTTCCTGTTTCTAGAGAGTTTAATGCTTTTTGTAATCAGTTGATAAGATGCTCAAGTTCAGTTGGTGCTAATTATAGGGCAGCATGTAGAGCTAAATCTGATGCTGATTTTATCAATAAGCTAAAAATAGTTGAGGAAGAGACAGATGAAAGTATGTATTTCTTAGAATTATTGCTTGAAGTAAGCAACAAAGAGCATACTGAAATAAAGAGGTTACATTCCGAAGGCAATGAGTTACTATCGATTGTAGTAGCATCAATAAAAACAATGAGAGCCAAGAATCGTAAATCGTAAATCGAGAATCGTAAATAAAAAGTGATAAAAATCAATAAAACTATCACTTTGAACATAGTCGATAAGTTGAAAAGAATAAGATAAATGTTATACTACCTATTTGAATATTTAGAACAACAGTTTCAATTGCCAGGCGCAACACTCTTTGGGTTCCTAACCTTTAGGGCAGCTATGGCTATCATTTTGTCATTGTTGATTTCTACAATATATGGTAAGCGCATTATAAGATTTTTACAAAGACAGCAGGTAGGAGAGACTATTCGTGATTTGGGATTAGAAGGACAGGTAGAAAAAGCAGGTACACCAACCATGGGTGGAATCATCATCATATTAGCAACTCTAATTCCTGTGTTGCTTCTGGCCAAGCTAGAAAATATCTACATCATACTGCTCATTATAACCACCCTTTGGATGGGAACAATTGGATTTATTGATGATTACATCAAAAAATTCAAAAATGATAAAGAAGGCTTAAAAGGAAAATTTAAAGTATTGGGTCAGGTCGGACTGGGTTTAATAGTTGGACTAACACTCTATTTTCATGAAGATGTAACGATTAAAGAAGAGTTGCCACTGCAAGAGCAAAGGGTTTTGCTAGCAGAAAACCCAAATTTACCAGAAGCACAATTGTTCGATGTGGCAGAAAAATCGACCAAAACGACAATTCCTTTTGTAAAGAACAACGAGTTTGATTACTCAGATTTAATAACGTGGATTAGTCCAGATTTAGAACAATATGCCTGGATTATTTTCATTCTGGTAAGCATCATCATAGTTACGGCAGTTTCCAATGGAGCCAATTTAACGGATGGAATCGATGGCTTGGCTGCAGGCACATCGGCAATTGTTGTACTAACTCTAGGAATTTTTGCCTGGGTTTCTGGTAACATCATATTCTCACAGTACTTAAACATAATGTATATCCCACAAGTTGAGGAAATCACTATTTACATCGCAGCCTTTGTGGGTGCATTGGTTGGGTTTCTTTGGTACAATGCGTATCCAGCACAAGTTTTTATGGGTGATACGGGAAGTTTAACCATTGGTGGAATCATTGCTGTAATCGCCATCGCAGTTAGAAAAGAGTGGTTAATTCCATTGTTGTGTGGCATTTTCCTGGCTGAAAATTTATCGGTAATGCTACAGGTGAGTTATTTCAAATACACGCGAAAGAAATATGGTGAAGGCAGGCGAATTTTTAAGATGTCCCCTTTGCACCATCATTATCAAAAATCAGGATATCACGAAAGTAAAATAGTCACACGATTTTGGATTATTGGCATTTTGCTAGCCATTATTTCGATAGTGACATTGAAAATTAGGTAATGAAAAAATTGGTGATTCTTGGTGGTGGAGAAAGCGGAGTAGGAACAGCACTTCTAGGAAAAGCAAAAGGATACGACGTATTTGTTTCAGATAGAGGAAAAATTAAAGAAAAGTATAAAGACGTTCTTTTAAATAATGAGATTGAATTTGAAGATGAACAGCATACGGAATTAAAAATTCTGAATGCAGATGTCGTTATGAAGAGTCCTGGTATACCAGATAAAGTGGCTTTGGTGAAACAAATTCGCGAAGCTGGTATAAAGGTGGTTTCAGAAATTGAATTTGCTTCAAACTATACCGATGCAACTTTGGTGGCGATTACAGGAAGCAATGGTAAAACAACGACGGCAACCTTAACGCATCATTTACTTAAACAAGAGTTAGATGTTGGTTTAGCCGGAAACATAGGTGACAGCTTTGCAAAACAGGTTCTAGAGAAAAATCACGACAACTATGTTTTGGAAGTCAGCAGTTTTCAGTTAGATGATATTCATGATTTCAAACCTAAAATTGCGGTTTTAACCAACCTTACACCAGATCATTTAGATCGATACGACAACAAGTTTGAAAACTATATCGCTTCAAAATTTAGAATTGTAGAGAATCAAACAAAGGACGATTTTTTCATCTATGATGCAGATGATGAAGTGATTTTAGAATGGCTTCATAGTCATCAAATTCAATCCAAAAAACTGCCTTTTTCATTGACTAAAGTCATGGATCAAGGCGCATATTACAAAAATAATAAGATAATAATAACAATAGATAACAATCAAATCATTATGCCAACAGAAAACATAACATTAGAAGGTAAACATAACGTTAAAAATGCAATGGCAGCTTCTACTGTGGCGCATTTATTGAAAATTAGAAAACAAACCATTCGCGAAAGCCTGGAGAACTTCCAAGGAGTGGAGCATCGATTGGAGCACGTATTGAAAATCAACAAAGTGCAATATATCAATGACTCTAAAGCGACCAATGTCAACGCGACTTATTTCGCTCTAGAAAGTATGGATGCACCTACGGTTTGGATTGTTGGTGGAGTTGACAAGGGTAACGACTATAAAGAATTGTTTCCGTTTGTTAATGAAAAAGTAAAGGCAATTATCTGTTTGGGTGTGGATAATGGAAAGTTATTTGAGGCTTTTGGTAATATGGTCGATGTTATTATTGAAACGCAGTATATGAGCGAAGCGGTTAAAATAGCATACAAATTGGCAAACGCTGGTGATAATGTGCTGTTGTCGCCTGCTTGTGCAAGTTTCGATTTGTTCGAGAATTACGAGGATAGAGGTCGTCAATTTAAAAATGCGGTTAGGAATTTATAAAAGAATACTTGGTGACTGAGGTTCTAGAAATCACCATAATTTTAGGATAAAAAGCTTTAAGAGCCTCAGCAATCATATAAAAGGAATGCAAAACATATTCAAACAAATAAAAGGAGACAGAGCCATTTGGGCAATAGTTACCCTATTGGCTATTTTTTCCTTTTTACCTGTTTATAGTGCGGCAAGTAATCTGGCTTATGTGGGAGGTATAGGAAGTACGTTCTCTTATTTTGTAAAGCATTTTATGCATTTAGCACTTGGTTTTGCCATTATCTATGGTATTCATAAAGTGCCTTATAAATACTTCAGAGGATTATCAATGATAATGGTGCCTATTGTTATTGTTCTTTTGGCCATCACAATGTTACAGGGAACAACTATTGAAGGTGCTAACGCAAGTCGCTGGATTCAGATTCCTGTGGTTGGTGTTTCTTTTCAGACCTCTACCTTGGCGGCAGTGGTATTAATGGTTTATGTAGCACGTTATCTGTCTAAAATTAGAGATAAAGATATTAGCTTTAAAGATACGGTCTTACCACTTTGGGCACCTGTATCTTTAATTTTATTACTCATTTTACCTGCTAATTTTTCGACAACTGCTATCATATTTACTATGATCATGATGTTGGCGTTTATTGGTGGTTATCCCATAAAATACCTTGCGATTGTCATAGGGACAGGTTTGGTGGCACTGACCATGTTTATTTTAGTGGCTAAGGCATTTCCAGAGCAAATGCCAAATCGTGTAGATACTTGGATGAGTCGTATTGAGAATTTTGCCAATGGAGAAGATACGGAAGCCGATTATCAAATTGAAAAGGCAAAAATTGCGATTGCTTCAGGTGGCATTCAGGGAGTAGGACCTGGAAAAAGCGTTCAGAAGAACTTTTTACCACAGTCGTCCTCTGATTTCATTTTTGCCATCATCATAGAAGAATATGGATTGTTAGGTGGTATGTTTCTATTAGTGCTGTATTCATGGTTGTTATTTAGAATAGTCATTGTATCTCAAAAATCAGATACCATTTTTGGGAAGTTATTGGTTCTGGGTGTTGGCTTGCCAATTGTATTTCAAGCATTAATAAATATGGCAGTTGCCGTAGAGTTATTTCCTGTTACGGGTCAAACCTTACCGTTGATAAGTAGTGGTGGAACATCGATTTGGATGACATGCTTAGCCATTGGGATAATTTTAAGTGTTAGTGCCAAGCGCCAAGAAATTAAAGATAAGGAATCAACGGAGGATGTAAATCCACTAGATATATTAAGCGAAACAATTTAATGAGTAACTATAAATTCATATTGTCAGGAGGCGGAACAGGAGGTCATATCTATCCTGCAATCGCTATTGCAAATGAATTAAAATCGCGCTACCCGAATGCCGAATTCCTATTTGTTGGTGCCTCTGACCGAATGGAAATGGATAAAGTGCCTCAGGCTGGTTACAAGATTGAAGGCCTATGGATATCGGGAATTCAAAGGAGATTGACATTAAAAAACCTGGCATTCCCATTTAAGCTAATGACAAGTTTGATGCGCTCTAGAAATATCATTAAAACCTTTAAACCAAATGTGGTGATTGGTACAGGTGGCTTTGCAAGTGGGCCATTGTTACAAGTGGCAACATCTAAAAACGTGCCTAGTTTAATACAGGAGCAAAATTCATATCCAGGTATTACCAATAAACTATTGGGAAAGAAGGTGGATACAATTTGTGTAGCTTATGAAGGTTTAGAGAAATTCTTTCCAAAGGAAAAAATAAGAGTGACTGGCAATCCTATCCGAAAAGATTTATTGGAGGTCAAAGGAAAACATATAGAAGGTAAAGATGCCTTTACGCTTATCCATAGTAAATACACACTTTTGGTACTAGGGGGAAGTTTGGGTGCAAGACGGATAAATGAACTTGTTGAATCAAATCTCGAATTTTTTGAAGCTCAAAATGTTCAGGTGATTTGGCAATGTGGTAAACTCTATTATGACAGATATAAGCAGTACAATGGGCTGAAACATGTTCAGGTGCATGCATTTTTAAATAATATGGATATGGCCTACGCAGCAGCAGATGTTATCATCTCAAGAGCTGGAGCGATTTCTGTTTCAGAATTGTGTATAGTGGGCAAGCCTGTAATATTTATCCCGTCACCAAATGTGGCTGAGGATCACCAAACCAAGAACGCAAAGGCCGTTGCAGATAAGAATGCCGCAATTTTAATTAAAGAAGGAGACTTGGATACTGAGTTTGAGAATCAATTTTCAGAATTGATAACAAATGAAGAAAAGCGAAAAGAATTATGTAAAAATATTGAAACATTGGCACTTGTAAATGCTACCAATGACATTGTTGATGAAGTTGAGAAATTATTGAATAAAGCCCATCTTCCGTCTTCACAAAGGGAGGAAACCCAAAATGCATGAATAAAAAGGATAAAGAAAATATAAGCAATCGTGATACAGCCCTTCCTTCTGGGAAGGGTTTGGGATGGGCTTCTAACGTCTATTTTATCGGTATCGGAGGTATCGGTATGAGTGCTTTGGCGCGTTATTTTGTGGCCAACGGAAAACAGGTAGCGGGTTACGATAAAACTCCGAGTGAAATCACCAAGACCTTACAAGATTTAGATATAGATGTTCACTTTAATGATAATGTTTCTAATATAGATTCAAAATATTTAAATTCAGAAACTACTTTGGTGGTTTATACACCAGCAATTCCAAAAGACCATTCCGAGTTAGGCTATTTCCAAGCTAATGGTTTTCAGGTTTTGAAACGTTCAACAGTTCTCGGTGAAATTACAAAACAAACAACCTGCCTAGCGGTTGCCGGTACGCACGGCAAAACAACAACGACCAGTATTTTAGGACATTTATTAAAGGAGTGCGATGTGCCTGTTACTGCTTTTTTAGGTGGCATTAGTGAGAATTACAATTCAAACTTAATCCTAAATGGAACCGAAGTTACGGTTGTGGAAGCAGATGAATTTGACCGTTCATTTTTAACGTTATCGCCAGGCTTGGCCTGTATCACCTCAATGGATGCAGATCATTTAGATATTTATGGAGATGCTTCAGAATTGGTAAAAACATTTGAAGATTTTTCAAAATGTGTTAAGCCTAACGGCAAGCTGTTCGTTAGAAATGGATTGCCATTAGATGGTATTACCTATGGCATTGAGGACCATTCAGATTATAGTGCACAAAACGTAAGAATAGAAAATGGAAGTTACGTGTTCGATGTAAGGACACCTAACGGATTATATAAAGATTTCAAATTTAACCTACCTGGTAGACACAATCTGTCGAATGCAATAATAGCCTTAGCGATGTCTGTAGAATATGGACTCCCTCATCCGCAGCTCGCTAAGGGATTAGCATCTTATAAAGGCGTAAAACGCAGGTTTACCTATCAAATCAAAACGGATGATTTTGTGTTTATCGATGATTACGCACATCACCCAGAAGAAATTAATGCCGTGCATCAGGCGGTTAGGGAAATGTATCCGAGTAAAAAGGTGTTGGCGATTTTTCAACCACATCTTTATACAAGAACGCGTGATTTTGCAGATGGTTTTGCTGAAAGCCTTTCAAAATTTGACGAAGTAGTGCTCTTGGACATTTATCCTGCAAGAGAGTTGCCTATTGAAGGAGTGACTTCAAATTGGCTATTGGAAAAAATTAAAAACCCAAATAAAAAATTGATTTTAAAATCAGAATTAATTAATGAAATAAAAACATCGGATGCTCAAATAATTTTAACATTGGGTGCAGGAGATATCGGAGAAAAAGTTAAACATATAAAAGAAGCTTTTAGTATTGCGAATTAATTATAACTACATAAAAATCATTGGTTTACTGCTTTTGGTGGTTGGTTTATTTGCATTTTCAAAACACAGAAATAGTAATAGAAACACCTCTGAACCAATCATTAAATTCTTTGGGGAAAACAAATTATTCATTACCGAAGCAACTGTTAGTAAATTGTTAATACAAAATCAACAGTCCGTTACGGGACAACCTAAAGAAATTATAGATTTGAACGAATTAGAAACTGCCCTAAATTCTAATCCAATGATAAAGAAAGCAGAAGTGTTTATGTCAGTGAACGGTGAGCTTTCAGCAGAAATTGAACAAAAACGACCTATTGCACGAGTCAATACAAATGCATCATATTACATTGATGATGAAGGATCATTTATGCCATTGTCATCTAATTATGCAGCAAGAGTACCATTAGTTACTGGTAGTGTTAAGAAAAATGATTTAGAATCGGTTTTTCAATTTGCCAAGACTGTAGATGAGGATGAGTTCTTAAAAAAACATGTCATTGAGATTCGTCAGAACGACGATAAAACCATTGATTTTAAAATTAGAAAAAGTGATTTTGTTGTTCATTTAGGAACATTGAATCAGTTAAAAAAGAAGATAAATAATTTTAAGGCCTTTTATCAAAAAGCTTTAAAAGACAAGATATTAGATAATTACAAACTTGTGAATCTCAAATTTGATAAGCAAGTGATTTGCACCAAAATATAGGCTATGGACAAGCATGACATTTCGGTAGGTTTAGATATAGGAACCACAAAAATTGTGGCCATGATTGGTCGTAAAAACGAGTACGGTAAAGTTGAAATAATTGGTGTTGGCAAATCCAAAAGTATGGGTGTGCATCGAGGTGTTGTAAATAATATTACACAAACCATACAATCTATTCAGCAAGCAGTGCAAGAAGCAGAAGCAGCGGCATCTGAAAAAATTGAAGAAGTAACTGTTGGTATAGCAGGTCAGCATATCCGCAGTTTACAACATAGTGATTACATCACACGTGCTAATTCTGAGTTGGTAATTGATGAAGCGGATATCGATCGCTTAATCAATCAGGTGCATAAGTTAGTGATGCTTCCTGGTGAGGAAATTATTCATGTATTGCCACAAGAATTCAAGGTTGACGGTCAGGCAGAAATCAAAGAACCAATTGGCATGTATGGCGGGAGATTGGAAGCTAATTTTCATGTCGTTGTTGGGCAAGTGTCATCCATCAGAAATATTGGGCGCTGTGTAAAAAGTTCAGGTTTACAACTTGAAGGTATTACACTCGAGCCATTGGCCTCTGCAAACGCGGTACTGAGTCAGGAAGAAAAAGAGGCTGGTGTAGCATTGATTGATATAGGTGGCGGAACTACAGATTTAGCGGTATTCAAAGACGGAATTATTCGTCATACAGCTGTGATTCCATTTGGTGGTAACGTTATTACCGAAGATATTAAAGAAGGCTGTTCAATCATTGAAAAGCAAGCAGAGCTCTTAAAAATAAAGTTTGGATCAGCCTGGCCAGGTGAGAATAAGGATAATGAAATTGTATCTATTCCAGGATTAAGAGGAAGAGAGCCTAAGGAAATCACATTAAAGAACTTGTCTAAAATCATTCATGCTCGAGTGGTTGAAATTATAGAACAGGTATATGTAGAGATAAAGAATTATGGCCACGAAGAACAAAAGAAAAAACTAATTGCGGGAATTGTATTAACTGGAGGTGGAAGCCAGTTAAAGCATTTAAAGCAATTGGTAGAATATATCACTGGTATGGATACCAGAATAGGTTATCCTAATGAGCATTTGGCAGGCGATAGTGATGACGATATTGCAAGTCCGTTATTTGCCACAGCAGTTGGTTTGGTAATGGATGGCTTAAAGCGTCAAGACAGAAAGCGAGCAGAAGAATTAGAAGAAGAAATGCTTAATACAGCAGAGACGGAACGCGGTGCAGATACAGAACCAGAAGCAGTTGTTGAAGAACCCAAGAAAGAGCGTCGTTCATTTTTAGATAAGTTAACCGAACGTGTTAAAGAGTTTTTGGATAACGCTGAGTAGCGCTAAGACGAATGTAAAATAGAAATTAATTAATCAAGAATATAAAATCCCATAATCTCAAAAAATATGAGTAATAGCAACGAATTTGGAAACATCTCATTTGATTTGCCTAAGCATCAATCTAACGTTATTAAGGTGATTGGTGTTGGTGGAGGTGGTAGCAATGCCATAAATCATATGTTTCAACAAGGTATCAAAGGTGTTGATTTTGTGATTTGTAATACAGATGCACAAGCACTTCAAAATAGTGGTGTTCCAAACAAAATTCAATTAGGAGTTAACTTAACCGAAGGTTTAGGAGCTGGTGCCAACCCAGATGTTGGTGAGCAAGCCGCTGTTGAAAGTTTGGAGGATATCCGCAGAATGTTAGATACCAATACCAAAATGGTGTTTATTACTGCTGGTATGGGTGGTGGTACAGGTACAGGTGCTGCACCTATCATTGCCAAGATGGCAAAAGAACTGGATATTCTCACGGTTGGTATTGTTACGATGCCATTTCAGTTTGAAGGTAAAATGCGTAATGAACAAGCGCAGCGTGGTATTGAAAACCTACGTGGCCATGTAGATTCGTTAGTGGTAATAAACAATAATAAACTACGTGAAGTATACGGAAATCTTGGGTTTAAAGCAGGATTCTCAAAAGCCGACGAGGTGTTATCTACGGCATCAAGAGGAATAGCTGAAGTTATAACACATCACTACACACAAAACATTGATTTACGTGATGCTAAAACAGTTTTAAGTAATAGTGGTACGGCCATTATGGGATCGGCTACAGCTTCTGGTCAGACTAGAGCCCAAGAAGCTATTATGAAAGCGCTGGATTCGCCATTATTAAACGATAATAAAATTACAGGTGCCAAAAACGTATTGTTGCTCATCGTTTCTGGATCACAAGAAATAACTATTGATGAAATAGGTGAAATCAATGACCATATTCAGAATGAAGCTGGTCATGGAGCTAACATTATTATGGGTGTTGGTGAAGATGAGTCTCTACAGGAGTCCATTGCTGTAACTATCATTGCTACAGGTTTTAATCTTGATCAACAGAACGAGATATCAAACACTGAGACCAAAAAAGTTATTCATGCTTTAGAAGAAGATGTAGCTGAAGAGTTAGGAGTTCAAGAAAGAGATCCTGCAATCATTACACCAGATATAGTTTTAGAAGAGAAAAAAGAAGAACCAGTAGTGAAGCACTTATTGGTTGATGATGAGGAAGCTGAAAAAGAAGGGAATAACGGTATGAATATCATCCCTACTACAGATTTGCTTAGAAACATGCATGTGATTTATGATGAAGTTTTAGATTCTAAACCTCAGATGGATACAGAGCCTGAAGAATTTGTAATCACTCCTATTGAAAACAAAGCAGAAGCTATTGATATAGAACCAGAGGAAGAGCAAATTACACTAACATTTGATTTGCCATTGTCTAGCACAAAACCTGAAACAGAGGAAGAAACGGAATCTGGTGAAGAAAAAATGTTTTTTAGCTTAGATGATGACGTAAAGGATATAAACGTTAATGAACCTGTTGAAATCATTTCTGTAACAGAGGTGAATGAAGAAGGCGAAAAGCGTTATGCTTTAGATGATTTTGAAACGTTTGAGTCATCAATGAACACAAATACAAAAGAAGCTGAAGTAAAAGAGGAAGTCGTTTTTGAAAAGAAAACACTTCCTGTTGAAGATACAGAGGAAATTACTGAGGATGAGATTGATCCTATGAACAGTCCAATTTCTGAGCTCATTAAAGCACGTGCCGATGAGCGCAGAAAGCACATGAAGGATTTTAACTATAAGTTCAATACAGCTAAAATAGACGAAATAGAAAAAGAACCTGCTTACAAAAGACAAGGTGTTAATTTAGAGGATGCACAGCATTCATCAGAAACCAACGCTTCTAGAATGTCTGTCGGTACAGATGATAACGACGATATTCAGTTAAGAAGTAACAATTCATTTTTACACGATAACGTAGATTAATAGCAAATTTAAGTTAAGTGTTTACACACTATTGTCAAAGCCCAAAAAGTTCCTCAATCTTTTGGGCTTTTTGTTTTTCTTTAGTGTTGAATTCTAAACCATGCTTATCTTTTTTAGTATCTTCGCACATCTATTTAATTAAGTTAATATGAGCTTACAAAATGATATTATGGCTGCTATGAAGACAGCTATGAAAGAAAAGGATAAAGTAGCTTTAGAAGCTTTAAGAGCGGTTAAATCGGCTATTTTATTGGCTAAAACATCTTCGGGTGGTAATGAAGAACTTACCGAGGAAGAAGAGCTTAAGATTCTTCAAAAATTGGTGAAGCAACGTAAAGATAGTGCTGCTATTTATTTAGAGCAGAACAGAAAGGACTTGGCTTTGCCAGAGATTGACCAAGCAGAAGTGATTAGTCAATTTTTACCTGAGGCATTAAGTGAGGAAGAAATCGAAAAGGTCGTAGTAATGACCATTGATGACATTGGTGCAGAGGGTATGAAAGATATGGGCAAGGTGATGGGAATAGTAAATAAGGAGCTCTCAGGTAGAGCAGATGGGAAAACAATTTCAACTATTGTCAAAGCTAAGCTAATGTCATAGCACATAAAATATTGGCTGCGTAGTTCAATTGGATAGAATATCAGATTTCGGCTCTGAGGGTTAGGGGTTCGAGTCCCTTCGCAGTCACCATAATAATTAGACCACGCTTTAAGGCGTGGTTTTTAATTTCTTTCTATATTTAACCATGATCTTAATCTACCTTCAGGAGACGCAAGCACCTACAATGAACCCTACTTTAAAATTGATTTTTACAATCACATTTTTTGTAGGTATGGCTTCAGTCGTTCTAAGCAGATTCTACATTTATTTTGAACAAGTCTATGCCTTAAAATACAAGAGGCCTTTTTTTAAAAATACGATTGTATTTAAAAAAGATCTTAGTGACACCCAGGTAAGACTTCTAGAAAGCGAATTTTCTTTTTACAGAAGACTGAACACAAAAGATAAGGCCATATTTAGGCATCGATTGGCCACATTTATAAAACAAAAGCAATTTATTGGTAGAGATGGTTTAGTACCTAATAATGAAATGAAGACTTTATTATCTGCTACAGCTATTATGTTAACATTCGGTTTTAGGGATTACCTTATAGAACTAATAGAAATGGTTATCATATATCCTACAGCCTATTTCTCGGAAATAAATAAAACGTATCATAAAGGAGAAACTAATCCACTTATGAAGGCTATTGTTTTTTCTTGGGAAGACTTTAAAAAGGGTTATCATATTGGTGATGATAATTTAAATTTAGGCATCCATGAGTTTGGGCATGCCATTCATTTAAATGCTTATAGTAATAATGACGTAAGTAGTTTAATATTTAATGAAGGTTTTAAGGAACTTACCAATTACTTGCAAAATCATAAAGTTGTGAGAGAAAACCTAATTGCTTCAAAATATTTTAGAGCTTATGCCTATACCAACCATTATGAGTTTTTTGCGGTTCTGTTAGAAAATTTCATTGAAACACCACAAGAATTTAAGTCACAATTTCCTAAACTTTATAATTACATGAGGCAGATGCTCAATTTTAAATATGCAGGTTATTAAATTGCTTAAAATAAAATCTTATTTTTAAGCATTCATTATATAGGTTTACATGAAAAAAATATTGGTAACTGGAGGTGCGGGATTTGTAGGTTCTCATCTTTGCGAACGTCTGCTCAAAGAAGGTAATGAAGTCATCTGTTTAGATAACTATTTCACAGGCTCAAAACGCAATATAGAGCATTTAATGGACCACCATTATTTTGAATTGGTACGACACGATATTACCAATCCTTATATGGTAGAGGTCGATGAAATTTATAATCTGGCATGTCCAGCATCACCTGTGCATTATCAGTATAACCCAATAAAAACGGTAAAAACCTCGGTGATGGGTGCCATAAATATGTTAGGTCTCGCTAAACGTGTTAAGGCAAAGATATTACAGGCTTCAACAAGTGAAGTTTATGGAGATCCCAATGTACACCCTCAACCAGAGAGTTATTGGGGAAATGTGAATCCTATAGGGTTACGCTCTTGTTATGACGAAGGCAAACGCTGCGCGGAAACCTTGTTTATGGATTATCACAATCAAAATAATGTTGATATAAAAATCATCAGGATTTTTAATACTTATGGACCTCGAATGCACCCTCAAGATGGTAGAGTGGTATCTAATTTTATTGTACAAGCGTTAACGGGTAAGGATATTACCATTTTTGGTGATGGTACCCAAACAAGAAGTTTTCAATATGTAGATGACCTAATTGAGGGCACTATACGTATGATGGGTTCTAGATCTGGATTTACAGGACCAGTTAATATTGGAAACCCTGTAGAATTTACAATGCTGCAATTAGCTAACGAAGTTGTAGAACTGACGGGCTCAAAATCTAAAATAACATATTTGCCCTTACCGCAAGACGACCCAATGCAACGTCAGCCAGACATTAGCTTGGCTAGAAAAGAATTAAATAACTGGGAACCAAAAGTGCCATTGAAAGAAGGTCTTAAATATACCATTGATTATTTTGAAAAACTCTTATCAAAATAAATGGGTAAATCAATTGATTTTACCATATCTAACAAAAAAGAAAAAGCCTCATTATTAAATGAGGCTTTTTTATTATAAGTTATATAAATTTATAATGCAAAAATAACCTGTAAATGTGTTTGATAATGGTTATTATCCAAACCACTTTCTTTATGGTTTAGAGCAAACTTTGCAATAACTTGTCCTCTAATACCTATGGTTTGTCTTCTATTTAGCCAGACTAGAACGCCTCCACCAAAATTGGCTGAAATATTTGTGTTATCTATAGAGAAAAAACCTACCCCAGCATTACCATAAAAATCGAGCCAATCAGCGTCTGGAAAAATATGCTTGCCAAAATAGTATTTTGCATGAGTATCAAAAGAGGTATAAGTGAAATCTTCACTTAAAATAACTCCATCAATTTCATCATTTTTAGAAAATTTATTCAAGGTGAATCCTTGTTCAATCGATAATCCAGATGTCCAGCCGACTTCAACTGCTAAGGATATAGGAAGTCCGTTTGCCCAATCTCCAGGACTGTTGATTGGTGATTGGGTTCCTAAACTGTTAATTGCGTTTAATCCAACACTGGCAAACCACTCATTATCGTTCTTTTGTGCGTTGGATGATAAACTAAAAGAGACTAATATTAGTAATAAAATTAATTTTTTCATGCTAAGTTCAATTTATTCAAAGGTAAACTTTATCAATTATAAAACAAATAATGATGTAAAGTTATTAAGGTTAAATATAATAAAATCATTAAGAATTACTCAAAAGTAATTTAAAACGGTTATAAATGCGTTTTTTATCATTTAAAATAGCCTTTCTATAGTCTTTATTTTTTAAAAAAAATAAGGTTCTCCCAAATAGCAATAAAGACGAGTCGATGATCTTTAGCAACGTATTCCAAAATTTATAAAAGCTAATATGAGTTAATTTAAAAAGATAAAATGAGGTTAAAAAACTCTCTTTAGACTGTGTAAGAACTTTAATATCTTTAAAGAACAGCCCTAATAAGTTGAAGTATTTACTGTAAATCTTATTATTGTAGTCCGAGGAGTTAAAATTTTGATCTCTTAATAATATTAGGGTATCATACGCAGAACGGAAACTGATACTATTAAACCAACTACCTTTATCGTTAATTTGATAGTTAAGAATATTGTGTCTCAATAGATGAGCCCTTGATGGAATTGAGATTTTATTTTGGTATTGTTTCTTTTTGAGAATATTGGAGGTTGTAAGATAGGAGTCTTTGTAGGTAACAAATAACGTCTTATGCAACTCAACGGCGCAAATGTGATGTTCTGTTTTTAACCTAGGCAAATGTTTGTGTTCAAAAAAATCAAAACCGAGCGTCTGCTCCGTGGGTGAATATGCTTTTGTTTTTAGCAAGTCAAAAGCAAGGTCTAATTGGTCTGTGGCAACAAGAATGTCAATATCGCCAATCATACGTTCAGCAATGTCATCATAACAATCTAAAGCTAAAAGTGCTGCACCTTTCAAAAAAGCATGCTCAATATTGTGCTTATTGAACCATTCTGTAATGATATTAATTTGATCGAGAATTGCTGAGTTTCTTTCTCTGTTTAATTCAGTAATTTCTTCTAAATATTCATTTAAATCATTAGGTAGAATATGAAGAAGTTCTTTCGATTGTAATCGACAATATAAAGCTGGTAAAACAAGATGTCTACTACCTTCCGTAACTATAGCATCCCAATCAAAGGATGAATGACTGAGAAGTTGCTCTAATTCAGAATTAGAAGTTTCAAAACTCAGGATATCAGCTATGTTTTGATATGTTACGGCTAGATTACCCATTTAATTTTGAAATATATACCCAAATATAAGTATTATTAATTGCTCTTGAATTCATTAAAAATTGTCGAAAGCTCAGTAATAACAGTATCGGTGTCGCTATAGCTTAGTTGATATAAGTGGACGGTTTTTAACCAATCTAAAAATTGTTCAGCATGCAATGGGTGGTGAGATAGCCAGGAATCTGGTATAAGAGTTTCTAAAATGGTCTTAATTGAAGCAGGTTCTACAGTCGTTTTGGCATCAGCCTCATAATTGACCATGATTATGGCCTTACAAGGATAATTGTCCTTTTTAGGATGATCGCATGGTAAATACCTTAGTGGGCCTTTGTTTTTATTGAAAACGGTAATAGGTAAATTCTCAAAATCCGTTATCAAGGGTTGTAATACACTAAATGCGCCTTCCTTTATTGAAATTGCCGATGGGTTATGATAAATATGACCATCTTTAGCTAGCATTGGTGAGACATCATCAGCTAATAATTCATAACCATTTGCAGCTAATAGTGCACATAAGGTGCTTTTTCCTTTCCCAGAATTACCAATAAATAAGATGGAGTTGGTACCATCAGAGATTGTAGATCCATGAAAAGTGCCTACCCAGTCAGACTCGTCTTTATCGTGCATTACACAGAGCAATTGCATAATAAATTTACCTTGTAGTAAATGATAATCGCGTTGAGGTACAGATGTAATTAATTGCTGGTTTTTAAATAATGATAATTGCCCCTTATTTAAATAGATGTCAAAGGTGATTTGAGCGTCTATATTGTTTTTATTAATCTCAAGATGAGCTATGGCAGGGTGAATGGTGTTTTTAACCAATTCAGTATCATAGTTAATCGTTATCAGCTTATCATTTACGCTATAATACTTTGTTATATTACTGTTGCTATGGTTAAACTCAGCGCTATCTTCTAAAGATGAAGTGTTTCTTGCGTTGCAGCTTTCTAAATAGATTTTAAGGTTGTTGGTAATGGTACTGAGATTAGAAACATGCTCAACAGAAGAAATTTTAGACCCAAATTCATCTAAAGAATTGGATTTTAAATAAAAATCTAAAAGGGATTTAAACTCAGATTCAACTATACTATAGTTATTGGATGTTGAGTACCACAATACCCAATACTGACCAAACAACCGTTGATATGTTGGTGCTAAGTCGTTATTCAAAATATAAAAAGAAAATTAATCGAAGGGGTTTCCTCCTGGATCTGGGGGAGAAGATGATTGTGCTTTAAGTGGATTTAAAATCACAAAAGTTCCTACAGCTGTTAATGCAGCATACTTACCCATTTTTTTAATGGCATCTTTACGTGTGATTTTATCTGTATGGTTATCTTTCTTCATGGCAGTAGCCTAAATATTTAAATCAAAAATAATAAAATAATTTATTTATAAAGCCATAATCTCAAAAGGATTATGATAAAAAAACTAACTTAAGTATAAAAAACGAGATTTTATCAAAAATACAAATTTAATACACGGCATTACAGTGAAAAAACCTCGTTTCTTTATAGTTGTATACGCAAAACTACTACGCCTGGTTTTAGTTTAATATTATTTTTTCAGTTTTACTTGTACGGTCATTAGATAATTCTACTATATAAACACCAGTACCCAATTCACTTGCAGTAATGGTTTGTAGTGTTGTAGTGGTATCTAACTGTTGAGAACGCACCAAACGCCCTTGTATGTCATAAATATTGGCAATGGTATGCTCTACGAGTTGTCCCGAAATAACAATACTGCGTTGCGCCTGATTGGTATAAATCGTTAAATCATCAAAGCTATTTTCAACGGTTGATAAGGAGCTGTCAGAAAATCTTAAATAGAATCTTCCAGTCCCGATCAATTCAGTCGCTGGTGTAAGTACATAATCACCTGAACTTAGCAATGTTGATGTTGAGGCTACAGTATCATCTAAATACACTTCAACGGTACCTGGTAATGTGTTGGTTGATACACTAAAGGTAAGCTGCTCTCCTTGGTTAGCATTAACACCTAAGGCAACCGTAGTATCACCATAATCCATATCACCTAAGGCCTGTATAATAAATGGCGTTCCGTCATTGTCTTCCACAAGAAGCGAATAGATTGAAAATGGAGGTGCAGTACCACCAAATATGGCGGCATCGTAACCTGGATCCAACCCTAAACTTGCATTCGCATTAAAATAAAAGTCCGTAACAGCGCCATCAGTTGCCGTTGTCAATTGAAGTTCTAAATTAATAAGGGAACCACCACGCCCAATAATGAAATCATCATCGGTTCCTGTGGTACGTATAGCAGGCGTAAATTCTACATCGTAAGCTGCAACGTCAGCAGGATCAGCACTTACCAAAAACCCTTGGCCAGGTGCAATTACTGTGGTAGGTAGCGTAGTTGCCAAATTATAAACCGTATAACTATTGGTATTGTTATTAACATCACCATCATAGCCATAGATTGCAGCCGTATCTGGCTGAAATAAGTCTACGTTTCTAACACCAGTATCAACCTCATGCTCCAAGAAGTCTCGAGCCAAGATATAAGAAGGATATGGATTACCGATTAAATTCCAGTCTGCTTGCGTAGGACCTGAGTTTACAATATTATAACTCTCGCTATCTGTTATTACTGTACCAGAAAAAGTAAGTGTAGATGTATTGTTTGTAGCAGCTCTATAACCAACACGAGCATCTAATACCGTAGCTGCATTTGTTGTGGTAAAATAGTTCTCGTATGTGCCAGTGGTTTTATCGAATATGGCAAAGGCCTTTTCTGTGGCATCCCCAGGGTTTTCCAATAAATTAGGGTTGGCTGCAGCAAAATCACCAAAGGTTTGCCCAGAGACAGGTGGTGATATCAAATCGTTATCGCCAATTGCATTGGTGTCTCCTAATGTAGAGTTGCCGTTAACGTGCCTTTCGTAATTTACAGTACCCGTAATGGTGCCTTCTGGTATGAGGCTGGAATAGCTTGTAGAAACGGATTCTAACACAAGATTACCGTCGTTAACTATAGCTCCTGTAACCGTCAAAGCATTACCAGGAGTTATTATAACGTCTCCACCAGTATTAACGGTTAGAGATTTAATGGTAAGAGTACCATCTATAACTAAAACTGCGCCACTATTTACAGTCACGTCGCTGCTTATCAAATCTCCCATTAAATTCAAGACTCCAGTATCAATAACTGTTGCACCAGTATATGAACATGAAGCTCTGTACTCCACTCGTGTGGAAGGTTGCAAGGCGTCTAAATTATCTCTTCCAATAATCACAGGCTTAGAACCTGTAATGTCACCGTTGATAATAATTGACCCATTAGTATCTGTCCCAGCGATTCTTAATTCCGTTACGGCACTTGTTGCTCCAAGGGTTCCCAGAATTAATTTACCAGTAGAGCGCGTAGTAATCCATGCTGGTCTTGTTCCAGCATCCGAAAATAAAAGATCATTTTCAATAGTCTGGTCTACTGAGGAATCACTCAGAATCCAACTTGCATCACCTCCAAAGTCAAAAAGGTGTACCGGGTTGCCTATAATTGTGTATGAAGTGCCTCCAGAAAAATACAAACGCCATTGGCTTGCAAACGGAGCATCGTCATTGTTACTTGTAGTACCTCCACCACCTTTAAATTCTAATTGGGCATAAGTATAATCTCCACCTCCGCCACTCCAATTTGATGAATTGGTCCAATCACCAGATCCAGTCCATTCCCGATATTCTTGGCCATCAGAATAGTAAAATGTAAAACATATGGCTAATAATAAGTAAATCTGTTTCATAAGTAAGTGTTTTTAATAGTGTAATATAATTGAAATATTAGAATTGGTCGTTAATTTTAAAACACGAAATCGTTTTCGTGTTGATAAAATTAGTGAAAATTACCCAATATTAACATATAAAAAAGTGGACTATACCAATAGCCCACTTTTCAACCGTATGAATTATTCTAAACTAAAGTATCTTAATTTAAGATCACTTTTTGTGATTTACTCGAAGTGCTATTACTAACTTTTACGACATAGACACCAGTACTTAAATCACTAATGTTAATGCGTTGTGTTCTTAATGCCGTATCTAAAGCAGTACTGAGCACTTGTCTTCCTTGAAGGTCATAAATATGTGCCACAGAAAATTCTGGTAATTCTCCAGATATAACAACAGTTTTCTCAGTTCTATTGGTAAAAATGTCTATTTGGTCAAAAATAGCAGTTGGTACAGATAAGGCGCTATCACCTAGTCGCAAGTAAAAACGCCCTGTGCCATTAAGATCTACAGAAGGTGTTACCGTATAATCATTAGAGTTTAATAATGTAGAAGTGTTGGCTACGTTATCATCTAGATACACATCGATACCATTAGGTAAAGTATTTGTATCAATGCTAAAAGTCAGTTGTTCTCCTTGGTTAGAGTTAACGCCTAATGGAATGGTAACGTCTAACATATCTTCCAAACTCAAGGAATTTATGGCCATACTTCTACCTGTATTATCTTCTACCAAATGAGAATATAACAAGTGTTCAGAAGTAAAGGCATCTAAGGTGGCTGCATCAAATCCTGGGTCTAGACCTCGGGTAGAATGATCATTAAAATAAAAACTTGTTGTTTCACTGGTTGTCCCATTCAATTTCAGTTTCAAGTGGTGATTTGTACTATTTCTTCCTTCGATAAAATCATCATCACCTGTTGTAGTACGCATATCAGCTGGGAAACCAGAGTTACCCGCAAAAACAACTGTACCAGCATTACCAGAAAGATCTCCTGTGTCTGCTGCCACAAAAAAGGCTTGACCAGGTGCAATGTTCAGTGTGTTATTGGATGTGCCATTAATTATAGTAAAATTACCTATAGTTTGGTCACTACCAGAGTAAGTACCACTGTTATAGCCGTATATGGCTATTGCAGTAGGGTCTAAAATAGCTCCATTGGTGCTCAACCAAGCTTGTGCATCTACATAACTGGCAAAAGGGTTACCTATTAAATTCCACTGCGAGCCTCCTGCCACAGGATTGGTGAGCATTATAGTCTGGTTGGCTTGCAAAGCATCACCTGTAAACGTCAGGGTTTCACCTGTCGTCGTGGCGACTCTATAGCCTTTGGCAACTACAAGTGCATCTGTACTATTAGAATCATAATTTTCATAATCTGGCACAGGAGCTCCATTGTTGTACGGGCCAAATGCATAAGTGGTGGCTATGGTTGTTTGTGAGGCTAACTTAGTAGCATTAGTTGGACTTCCAAGCGTTAAAAACGTATCAAAAGTCAATCCACCAGAAGGAAATAAAGGCAAGGAAATTAAATCGTTGCCACCTGTACCAGTAGCACCTGTACCTACTTCATTTACAAAACGGTTATAGGCAATACTACTATTTATTGACCCGTCCGATATTAAACTTGAAAAACTAGATGACGTAGATCTAAGTGTTACGTCAGAGGCATTAAGTGTACCTCCTGAAGACACAATTAAGTTGGCCCCAGGATTGGTAGTTACAGAGTTTACGGTTATGCTAGAACCGATGGTTGCTATGTTATTTACACTTAAAATCACAATATCATCACCTGCTCCAGGAACGCTGCCGCTGCCCCAATTGGCACTGTTACTCCAATCGGTGTCGACAAAACCTTTCCATGTCGGAGTTGAAAAAGGAACGCCTGCTCTATTGTGTAAGCCTGGTGATGCTGCAACAGGATTGCCGTCAATACTTAGGTGTTGTACAAAACTCCCAAACAAATCTTCACTGCGACCTAAGGATTGGTCATCACCACCTTCTGAGCCATAAGTGTAGCTGGCAATAACGTTGCTACTTGTATCCTCTAATGTAACCGTATCTCCTCCATTGTTGAGCTCCAAAGCACCAGTTGATGCTATTTCAGAAGCTCCGCTGATTCCTGTTGGTGTTCCACCGCCAAAAACGACTATAGAGCCTCCGGCAGGTAAAACGATACTTCCAAAAACATGCTTTACACCAAGTGCGTCCGATAGAGTATATCCTGTTATATCAACTGCTGTAATATCATTGTTTACCAGTTCAACAAATTCATCGTCTGTGGTATTGACTGTTCCATCACCATTAGCATCAATTCCTGTAGGATCAGCTAATATTTCATTAATAACAATGTTTGGTAATGGAGGGGTGTCATCATCAAGTATCGTTACCGTATGCGTAGCTTGCGAAATCACCAAACCAGTGACTGAACTGGTCTCCGTAATAGTCAGTTCTACCGTTTCATCGTCAAAATCGGCATCGTCGTTAATATCTATAGTAATATTTTGGGTGCCATCAGCCGTAAACGATAATGGTGTTGGAGAAGTAAACGTATAATCACCAGGTTCAGCTGTACCACCGGTCACATTAACATCGATATCAATTTGATTACCATCGTAATTGCTTACAGTAATAGGTATGTTTGAGCTTGTAAACGTAGTATTGGTTTCATTTTCTGTGCTTGTAGCAGAATCAAAGCCTATCGTTGGATTTGAGCCACCACCAACACTGGTTACTGTAAATTGAGAAATATCATAGCCATCTCCTGATCCATTCTCAGAAAACTCAAAACCAACCTCTAATGTAGAAGCGCCAGACACATCTAAGCCAACAATAGAATAATTTACTGGGTTGCCATTACTTGTAGCACCTATCGATGTTTCAACCCTTGTGCCACCATCCAAAATATAGAAATAAGTAAAATCACCATCATTTGCGCCAGAATTCACACCAGTTGCTGAGATATCAACAGTTGAGGTGCCAGAGACATCGATTGCTTGACTAGTAAAAATACCTTGACCTCCCCAATCATCACTTTGTAGCTCTCCGCCAACCACTTCAAATGTGTTAGATGTGCCATCGGTTGCAGGAGTATTTACATAAGATAAAGTCCATGCATTTGGTGCTAAACCAAATGGACCAGCAGAAGCTGGACCTGCAGCTGGAGGGGATGAGGTCGTGTGGGCAGGAAACCCATCACCATCATTCGAGAAGTCGGCATCATATATGGTCTGCCCAAAACCAAAGCTAGTAAATAAAATGGCAACTAAAAAAGTGTAAAAATGTCTCATGTGTATTCTAAATATTTATTGTTTTACTATAACAGAAAATATTCAGTTAAGGATATGAGTGCAGAAAAGGGAAAACAAATATAATAAAACTATACATGGTTTTGATATTTACATATTAACAAAGCGTTAATAGAAGTGAATTTAACAATTAGAGAACATAACACTAAAATAGTACTCCTCGTTTTAGGAAATTACTGATAGCATAAAGAAGAATGGTTTCTCGAGTAAAACAAATTGGCCTATAAATATTATAAACATTATGACCGTTATTCACTAAGTCGTATGAGGTACTAAGCCTTTAAGGCTAGGGGTTACAGCGTATGGAAGGGATTATCGAAAAAGAAAGAAAATACCTAAATATGTTAATAACATTGTTTTATAAAACAAAATGTTGGTTGCATCTTTGTATCTGTCAGTTAGGCACTTAGCTATAGTGTACTATGACAAACAACTTTTATTAATTTAAATTTTAAAATGCCTATGGCAGTAAAATTTCAGGCGCAAGCCAAACGAAACCCTCAGGATATTACATTGCCTGAGAAGTACTACGCAGCAGCGATAGCTGATGGCGAAGTAGATTTAGACATGCTCGCAGAGCAAATTGCGTACGAGTGTACGGTAACCGAATCAGATTGTTATGCCGTGTTGCTCTCACTAGAGCGTAACATCATTCAATCCTTAGATGCTGGTCGTATTGTTAGACTCGGACGCTTAGGTAATTTTCAGGTTGGTCTTAGCTCAGAAGGAGTGGACACTGAAGAAGAAGTAAACGCTAGTTTAATTACAAAATCGCGTATTTTGTTTAGACCAGGCAAGCGTTTACGACAATTATTGACAAATTTGTCATATAAAAAAGCGAGTTAGGATCCGTTTTTTTAATTAGCCTAGAGCTATGTTGGCCTTGAGTGTTTCTTACCGCTCAAGGCCTTTTTTTTGTGTCATTCAGAGGGAACGCAGAGACCGAAGAATCTCATCGAATTATAAGCAAAAGATTCTTCGCTATGCTCAGAATGACAATCTCCTTATCATCCCAACAAACCACAGCCACCTGTCATTCCGACAAAGAACAGTGTCGTTTGTCATTCAGAAGAAGCCCAGTATCGTTTGTCATTCGAAAGAAATACAGTATCGCTTGTCATTCAGAGGGAACGCAGAGACCGAAGAATCTAGCACATAAAAAAAGAGATTCTTCGCTATGCTCAGAATGACATTCCGCCTGTAATTGACTACGCCGACCACGAAGTGCCGACTATCTTCAATTTTAGATGAAACACAGTTTTTGTCATTCAGTAGGGAACGTAGAGACCGAAGAATCTCTTAGAACACGCACTAAAAGTCGCTCAACGTCCACTAAAAACCTCATCAACATCCAAGCAAAAGTACCGCAACCTCCAAGTCAAAGCTCAGCACCTTAGCACCAAAAGTTCAGCACCTTTTTAAGGATACTATGCGCAATGGTTGTTAACAGCATGATTTTTAGGTTTTGGCCTCAGATTATTTTACGTAAAAAATGAATTGAAGCGAAGGATTAAGTCAAATATGTTGAAGCACAAAGCTAAAATCACTTAATAATGTAAGCAATATATTCTAAAATCTTATGGTGTTACGGGATCTTTATCTTTGCGCCGAAGCGAAAGAAATTTTTAGTAAAATCATCTACAGTCTTGATTTTTTCGGTTCTTTTTTTTATCAAGGAACTGCGAAGCAATCATGAATAAAAAATGAACAAGACTAAAACCACAGTAGCTTTCGAATAGAACGGTAATCTTGTATAAAAACAAATATAAACCACAAAAAAAAGCCTAAAAAGCGAGTTAGGATCCCTGTTTTTTAGGCTAAAGCTATCTTGGCCTTGAGCGTTCTTACCCGCTCAAATCGATAGTGTATGGGTACAAAAGTACAATATTTAATAGACTTTTTTGCTGGTGCTGGAGGTTTCCTACTTGGAGGGCATTTCGTTGTTTCAATTTAAAGTGCCTTTATACTATGATGCTGAGAGAATTGTTTTAGTTTTGCAACCGAGCCCTAACTATAAACCATTATTTCGGTTAGGGTGTTAATAAAACCAATCTTAATGGAGAACATAAAGGTCAGTAAGTCACAACTCAAAGGACAAGTGAGGTTAAGTGGTGCAAAGAACAGTGCCCTCAAATTGCTAACGGCTTCTGTGCTTACCGAAGAACCTGTTGAAATACACAATGCGCCCAATGGCTTGTTAGATATGCAAGTGCATATTAAAATGCTCAACAAAATGGGTAAAACCTGTGTTGAAGGTGAGCGTTATCTAAAGATTACTGAGAATAGAATTAACCCAGAACTACTTTGGGACGAACGCTCCATTAGAAACTCCTTGCTAATCCTCGGTACCTTAACCACTAGGTTTGGTGAAGGCAAGGTGCCACTGCCAGGAGGTTGCAAATTGGGAGACCGAAAGTACGATCTACACGTTATGATTTTAGAGCAAATGGGTGCCAAAGTCTGGGAAGAAGACGGTTACTTATGTACCAAAGCTAACGGAAGACTTAAAGGTGGAGATATTCATTTGTCTATGCGCTCTACGGGAGCAACAGAAAACGCAATACTGTGTGCTACCTTAGCGACAGGGACTACAACGGTTTGGAATCCGCACATACGCCCAGAAATTATTGACCTTATTACTATGCTCAATAAAATGGGAGCTAAGATTAAAGTGTACGGTCAAAAATGTATTGTCATCCAGGGAGTAGAAGGTCTCAACGGTGTAAGGCATCGTGTTATATCCGATAATATGGAGGCATTGACTTGGGCTATTGGTGCCGTAGTAACCAATGGTGATGTAGAGATATTAGACTTTCCTTTTCAACATCTCGAAGTGCCGTTGGTGCACCTACGCGAAAGCGGTATGCAATTCTATAGAGGCGAAAACTCATTGATTGTAAGGGGAGGTGAAGCTTATCCAATTGACATTAGTACAGGACCTTATCCTGGTATTAATTCAGATATGCAACCGCTATTTGCGGTTTTTGGTGCCACATCAAAAGGAGAGTCTAGGATTATAGATTTAAGATTTCCTGGGCGTTATGGCTACGCCAAAGAATTGGCAAAAATGGGAATGGACTATAAGATAGAAGGTGACCTCCTAAAAATACAAGGCGGGAAACCATTATCTGGTGCCAAGGTTAAGGCCTTGGATTTAAGAGCGGGAATAGCACTCCTACTTGCTGGTATGACCGCGGAAGGTGAAACCGAAATTGAAAATGCCTGGCAGATAGGTCGTGGTTATGAGAATTTGAAAGACAAATTAAAAAGATTGGGGGTTGATAATTGATGGGCTCTTTTAAATCCACATATAAGCAAATACTATCTGACTATCCGTGTGATCAAGTATCTTTTTTTAAGTGTTTAATCGCCAAATACTTAAATCCGAGTTTTAGTGTTTTATTCTCTTATAGAATTGGGTATTATTTATTTCATTCTCAGAACAAACTTTTCAATTTTTTAGCATCAAGAAAGAGAATGCGACTTATATTTAAAAAGAATTGTGATATTTCATTTTTATCGAGCATTGGAAATAGATTGAGATTGCCACATCCTTTAGGTGTTGTAATTGGTGCAGGAGTTAGAATCGGCAACAATGTAACTATTTATCAAAATGTAACTTTGGGAAGCGATGGAAAAGACAAAAAAGAAATGACTTATCCTACAATTGAAGATAATGTAGTCATATACGCTGATTCTATGGTAATCGGAAATGTAACTATAGGTGAAAACTCCGTTGTTGGTGCTAAGACTTTGGTTAACGTAGATGTTCCACCAAACTCTCTAGCTGTTGGTGTTCCATGTAAAGTTATTAATAAAAATTAATGAAAAGCTTTCTCTTAGATGTTTATAGTATTGGAGTGTCTAAAGTGTTAATGATTGCTTTTGGGCTAACCACTTCAATAATAATAGCAAGGGCTCTTGGCCCAGAAAAAAATGGAATCATAGCCGCACTTTTGGTTTACCCGTCCTTATTTATGTCCATCGGATCTTTGGGAGTAAGACAGTCTACAACCTATTTTTTGGGCAAAGGGATCTTTACAGAGGAGCAGATAAAAAAAGCAATAACACAAATATGGTTATTTACGACGGTATTAAGTATTGGTGTGTGTTTTATTTTGATGCGTTATTTTAGCAAGTCAGGTGAAAACTTATGGCTTGTCATTTTGGCGTTGCTGCCCATACCATTTACATTATTTAACACCTATAATTCAGGGATTTTTTTAGGGAAGAATGAAATAGGATATTTTAATAAAATTAATTGGATCCCAACCTTTATAGTTTTAATTATTACCTCTGCACTAGTGTTATGGCTTTCTTTTGGTATATCAGGATATCTCATGGCCTTAATGGGTGGCCCTCTTTTTATCAGCTGTATTCTGTTATTTAAAAACAAGTTCATTAATGCTTTTACTTTTAAATATGATTGGAGGGTTATAAAACAAATGCTGTCCTTGGGATTGATATATGCTTTTGCATTATTAGTAGTGAACTTAAATTATAAAATTGATGTTATTTTATTGGATAACCTTAGTACAGCTTTTGAGACAGGTATTTATTCTAAAGGTGTAAGTATCACGGAATACTTATGGCAAATACCAATGTTACTGAGTACTGTGGTTTTTGCGCGCAGTGCAGTTTCTAAAGATGATAGAGGGTTCTCCCTAAAAGTTGCGCAATTATTAAGGCTATCGTTTTTAATTATAGGGATAGCATCTTTGGTTTTGTTCTTGTTATCGGAGTTTATTATTGTATTGATGTTTGGAGAAGCCTTTATAAATAGTGTATTGGTGCTCAATACATTGTTGCCAGGCGTGGTACTCTTAACCATATTTAAAGTCATTAATATGGATTTGTCTGGTAAAGGAAAGCCCTGGGTATCTCTGAAAGCAATGGTGCCTGCACTCATTATCAATATAATATTGAATATAATTTTAATTCCAGAATATGGAGCTTCAGGTGCAGCAATGGCATCAACTATAAGTTATAGTATTGCGGCCTTATTGTTTATTGCTTTCTATAGTAAAGAAACTGAAATACCAATTGTGACCTTAATTAGCTATAAGCGCTCAGATTTTAAACCCATTGTACAACTGGTTAAAAAGTTTAAATCTTAATCATAAATATGCGCGTTTACAAAAACTTTGATTTAACGGAGTATAATGCCTATAGACTAAAATCTGTATGCAAAATGGCCTATTTTCCAGATAGCGAAGCGGATATTATAGAGTTATACAAAAACGAAAGAAATTATGTGCTTTTAGGAAGTGGGCATAACATTATTCTATCAAAAGCATATTATGACCAAGCGTTTTTAATTTTAAACGGAAATTTTAATGCCATAGAGGTCAATAAAGCCATGGGTGTAATTACTGCCGAAGCTGGAGCGTCCATTTTAGAGCTGAGCAAAATAGCTGAGAAAAATGGGTTAACAGGTCTTGAGTTTTATTATGATATCCCGAGTTCTGTTGGTGGTGCCGTGGTTATGAATGCGGGTACAAAGGAAGGTGAAACAAAAAACATCTTAAAGAAAGTGCGTTTTCTCGATCTTTCAGACATGAAGGTAAAAGAACAATACAGTAAGGAGTTAGATTTGGAATATCGCAATAGTGTGTTTCAAAAACAAAAAGACAAGATTATTCTAAAGGTATGGTTTCAATTAGAAAAAGGAAACTCTCGGGATATAAGACGCATCATGGATGAGTCTAAGGCAAGGCGATGGTCTAAACAGCCAAGAGAATATCCCAATTGTGGTAGTGTGTACAAAAGACCTCCAGGACGTTTTGTTGGCCCCATGTTAGATGAACTTGGGCTAAAGGGCTATAGGGTAGGCGGTGCAGAAATATCCCAAAAACACAGTGGCTTTATTGTAAACATAAACAATGCAACTGGCGCAGACATATTAAAAATAATTAGGTACACCAAAGAAAAAGTTAAAGAAAAATTTGGTGTGGATTTAGAAGTGGAACAGCGTATTATATGACAATAGTTTATTTTATAACCACAGTTGGTCACGGTAAAGGAGGACATTTTCATAGTTTAAATACTATAGCCAATGCAATTGGTAAGACTCAAAATGTACATGTAATAAATATTGGGTATAAGCCTTCTGAAGTGTTGGACAGAGCAAATTATAGCTACACATTTGTGGGTTTTAATGGGTATAATGTCTTAACCACTTATGCAAAAATCAATAAGCTTATAGCACAACTGCAACCAGATGTTATTCATGCCTTCGACGTAGAGTCGTTTGCGTTTAGCAGGCGGTTTTCAAAAAAACGAAACCAGCCCTCGTTTTTAAATAAATGTGGAGGACCAAATCCAAAAAAGTATTTTCCGCAACCTAATCAACTCATACTGTTCAGCAAGGAAAACGAGACTTATTTTAAAACTAACCCTAGATATAACAACACCTGTGTAACCGTAATTCCCAATCGGGTTAAACCTGTTAATGTAGATACTGAGAGGGTGACAAAGTTTTTAAATAAATATGGTACTGCCGAGTTGTCGTTGCTTAGAATTGCAAGAATAGGGAAACACTATCATAAATCCATAATACAGGCCATCAATGTATTGGGTTGGTTAAGGTCTAAGGATATACCTGTAAGACTCATAATTATAGGAACCATCCAGAGCAATACGGTTTATGATGAAGTAAAAGAATACATTAGCTCAAAAGCACTTGAGGAACACGTTATTATAGAAACCTCAGACGAGTTTACTCATAATGCTAGTGAACTATTGGATGTGGGAGACATCATTATCGGTACTGGTCGTAACTTTATGGAAGCGTCTAGTCTTAATAAAATGCTACTGGTACCTTATAAAGACTCAGACTATCCATTGCTGGTTACGGATAGTAATTTCGATGAGATTTTTGCAACTAATTTTTCACCAAGAACCCAAGTGTCTGGTTTTAACGAGGAGCAAAACCTCAATAAAATATATCAGCAACTAAATAGAAAACAAGCATTAACCTCAAAAACGTGGTTTAACAACTATTTTAATGTTAAAGGGGGAGTAAAAGCTTATAAAAGTTTATATTTAAATCAAGACATACCAAAAAAATCGAGGAGATTAGATACTTTGGTGAATGTGTTATACGCTATTAAAACTTTCATCGTAGGATGATAAGGAACCTTTTAAGAAAAATCAAAGCAAATAAGAAGCCTAATGAAAATATTGATAGCTGGAGATGTTGTGCCTATAAACTCTAACAGGAACATTTTTAAAAGTAAAAATGTTCTAGATTATTTTTCTGATTTTACATCAGTGTTTACTGAGACGGATTTATTTGTTGCTAATCTTGAATGTCCATTGACTTCAGCTAATCAAAAAGCTGCAAAATCAGGATCATCAATAAAGGCTGAGCCAGACGCTATAGAAGGAATAGGAAGTATTAATGTTAACCTACTGTCTATGGCAAATAATCACATAGGAGATTTTGGAGGTATAGGAGTTAGGGATACCATTAACCAATTAAAAAAGCATAAGCTAAGTTGCTTGGGTGCTGGTGAGAACCCAAATGAAGCCCGAAGACCATTTATACATAATGCTAAAGGTAAAATCATAGGGGTGTTGAGTTACGCTGATTTTGAATTTGGTATGGTAAATGAACACCGACCAGGTGCAAATCCATTTGATACAATCCATGCTTTTGAGGATATAAATAGCATTAAATCACAGACAGATTATATCATTGTGATGCTTCATGATGGTAAAGAATATTATTCCTACCCATCGCCTCAACTACAAAAAATAGGTAGATATCTCATAGATTTGGGAGCAGATATAGTCGTGTGCCAGCATTCACATGTTATTGGTGCTGTGGAGAATTATAAAGCAGGGACAATTGTGTATGGGCAAGGTAATTTTTTATTTGACTACAGAGATAATCGTACAAAAGAATGGTCCAGCGGTTTTTTTATAGAGATTAATTTAAAAGAAAAAATAGATATAGACTTCATTCCGTTTAAGCAAAATTATCCTGGCATATCCAGATTGTCTAAGCAAGAAGAAGAGGTGTTTCGTTTACAGTTTGCAGAACAAAGCAAACATGTGCTAGATCCAAATTTTATTAAGGCATCTTGGGCAGACTTAATAAGTAAGCAGTCTTCAACCTATTTAAGCACAGCACTTGGGCACAACAGCTTCCTTGCTAAAATCCTTAAGAAAACAGGACTGTATAAATATCTAATAAGTAAAGAAATCTCATTGATTATGTTAAATTATATAAGGAGTAGAGTGCATAGAGAAAGCTTTAGGGAGGTTTTAGAACAACGAATAGAAAATAAGAATCAGCAGTAGTCAATAACAATGAAATTATTAATAACCTTAATCAGATTTGGTTTTCCTTTGTTGCTGTTTACGGATTTCACATCCAATATTTTAAGCAACGTTGCAATACTCAATGTATCAAGAGGCTTGAGGTTATTCATCCTTATTTTGTTTGTAATCGAAAACATCAAGTACTACAGCATTATAAAAAAGTTCTATTTTTTTAAGACTTTCGCACTGTTTGCTTTTGTACTTTTTCTCTACATCTTTACGGATAGAAATATCGTCGAAGGTATCTGGATGTTTCTTAAGTTGCTGTTTTGGGTTTTAGGCTTAAATGTTCTTTT
Source organism: Winogradskyella ouciana (assembly GCF_965284585.1). Taxonomy (NCBI): domain Bacteria; kingdom Pseudomonadati; phylum Bacteroidota; class Flavobacteriia; order Flavobacteriales; family Flavobacteriaceae; genus Winogradskyella; species Winogradskyella ouciana. Next base: position 548,841 of record NZ_OZ260095.1, on the reverse strand, counting down.
TGCTTATGCCTATATAGGCTTGTTTAAATTTTCTGATTTTTTTAAGGTTATTAAAACGGTAGCAATTATAGCCTTTGGTTTTACTATATATTTCTATGTGTCTGGTTATATAGAAGATGACTATAACGTAGCGGCATATCTTGTCTTATCATTTTATCCTGTGGTCTTGTATTCAAGTAATGCGTTTACCAAAAATAGGTTACTGTTACTACTGTGTATGATTTCGGTATTCATTACCGTAAAAAGGGGTGCGGTAATTGCGTTTTCTTTGGCGTCTATACTCTACTATATTGGTAGTTTATATTCTAGTTTTTCGATAAAGAAATTGTTCTTTGGAATATTGATTTTATCGGCATTTGCTTTCTCTGCTATATACTTTATAGAGCAGCAATCGGATAGGCTTGAAGATCGTTTGTCAACTGAGCAGTTCGATATCAGTAACGAAAGAGCAGGTTCAGGGCGGGTAGGTGCTTATACAAGGATTTATGAAGCTTGGTATAACTCTGACAATATAATATTGGGCTTTGGGAATCAAGAGGATTCTCATAGAAATAGAGGGAGAAGAACACATGCCCATAGTGATATTTTCGGCTTTTTATACAATTTTGGTTTGGTAGGTATTTTTCTAATATTATTTGTTTATAGAAAAATCATCCTGTTTCATTTCAAATACAGAAAATTTAAAGAAGTTAATAGGTTTATGGTTCTCGTTTTATTTGTCATATTGGTATTGGTTAATATATACTCAGGTCTATTTTACCTTACCGAAACCATATACTTATTATCATTATTTCCTTATCTGCAAATTAGGGCAATGAGGTATGAATTAATTAATTCTGGACATGTTCGATAGAGATAAGAATAGTTATAAATTTAATAACCTATATACACTACCATTATATAAAGGTTATGAGAACAGTTGGGCTGAGGATTATGCACGTTTAGTGGATAAAGAACCGGAATTGTCTATCGATGTCACCTCAATAACTTCGTTTTTATCCGTAGGTCAGTTTAGTAAAAACCGAACCTTGTTTAACGAGATTAAACGCTTGCCTTGGCTCGCTGAACCATTACCAAATGGAGCTTACAAAGAACTTCAGCTACCAAAACATGATTTCAAAACGGGTACCGATGATGACTTGGCTAAACTACTGTTTCAGAAATTATGTGATGAAGCCAGAGTTGTAAGTCGCCACAACCCAAAAATTTATATTCTATTAACAGGGGGTTTAGATAGTAGAATTATAGCTGGTGTCTATAGTTATTTATATAACAACGGTGAATTAAAGGAAAAGCCCAAGTGCTTAACTTGGGGAATTGAAAATTCTAGAGACGTCTATTATGCCAAGCTCATGGCAGAACATCTAGATTTTGATTGGCAACGCATACCCCTAAACCCAGATACTGTAATGCAAAATATCAAAAAATGTGGGCAATACTTAGGTATGTTACATTCGCCAGAAATGTTACATAGTATGTTGTGGTTTAAAAATTTACCTTCAGATGCTATGGTAATAGCAGGCAGTTTTGGAGATTCTATAGGCAGAGGTGAGTTTTCAAGCTTACACTTACTACAACTAGAACATAAACAACCCAAAAACACATACAATTTATTGCAACCAGAGGCTTATGAGATAGGTGCAAAGGGGCTTAATAATGATTTGCAGCATATACATCAAAGAGGTGGTAGAGATACTTTAAATTATATGCAGTGCGAATACTGGATGCAGGGCTATAGAATGCGCAACGGTCTGTGCCACGCGCTGTCCGTAATAAATAGATCGGCCAATATTTACCAGATGTTTACCGCCCCTGAGGTGTATGGGTTTATGTGGAGCTTACACCCCTCAAGAAGAGACGATAACATTTATAACGCACTCTTAAAAAACCATTTTCCAAAATTGGCAGAAGTGCCATGGGCAAGAAACAATAAATCTATTAAAGGAAACTATAAAAACACGAAGTTAAAACCACATTATCACGAATATACTAAATGGTCTTCGGGTGAATTGTATCAGGAAATTAAAACTTTAGTAGATCCAAATTGGTTTATGGATACGGGACTATTTACCAAACAGAGTATAGCACATCTTAATGAGATGGTGTCTAAAAGTCAGGAAAGAGTGGGTAGACTCAATGATATATGGTTATGGTTGGCAGGCTTTAGGTTTTATATAGATCAGTTGAAAAGCGAGGGAAAGACAGTTAATTTTGGTGATGTCACAAACTATGAGGGTGATGAAGAGCTTAGCCAGAAGCAAACTATTAAAAAGAGTTTGGTGCTGTTGGCGAGTAAATCTAAGCTTGTAAATAAAACAGCCAAGCATGTCAGGAAAACCTATAGGGATATCGACTTGAGCGCCAAAAAGAAAGAGATGATTAAGAAACACCCGCCAAAACCTTATGAAATCTAAAGTGCTTATACTCACCAACCCACTTAATCACGAAGGTGGTGTGGTCAATTACTACAATCTGTTCTTCAAGCATTTTGAATCAGATACTATCACCTTAAAGCATGGATCCATTGGTTCTAGAGCCTATCTGTTTTATTATCCAATCTTAAAGCGCTTACTATATCCTTTTTATTATGTTTTAGATGTCTTTGTATATGTTCTAAAACTTATATTCGACAGAAAAATAAAAATCGTTCAAGTAAGCCCATCGTTAATACCTGTGCCATTAATTAGAGATGGTATCTTAATTGTATTGGCAAAAGTCTTGGGTAAACAAGTAGTAGTGTTTTATAGAGGTTGGAAGTTACCGACCTATAACAGGATAAAGAACAATACAATATTAAAAGCATTGTTCAATGCTGTATTTCAAAAAAACACCTTGCAGGTAGTTCTGGCATCATCCTTTAGACAAGATTTATTAAACCTCACACCCAAAAAGGTTAACGAAATAATGGTGACTACAACCGCTATTGATAAAACCCAAATAATCAAACCAAATAAGGATTTGTTGCAAGCTCCGGTAAAAGTCTTGTTTTTGGGAAGGATTCAAGATTTAAAAGGCATAGAGGAACTCATAGATGCAATAATGGAACTTAAAAAACAGCAACAGTTGAGTGCGTTTCAGTTTTCCATAGTCGGGCATGAGAGTAAGTCAGGTTACTTAGATACCTTGAAAGGAAGATTAAAAGCCAATGGTATAGCATCAGATAAAGTGGCGTTTTTAGGACGTATTACCGGTAGAAAAAAATATCGTCTTTATACCAATCATCACGTTTATGTACTGCCTTCATATACAGAGGGTTGTCCAAATAGCTTATTAGAGGCATTAGCCTCTGGGCTGTTTTGTATCACAACAAAGGTAGGGGCACTTTCAGATCTTATTGTTCCAAAAGAAAACGGGATGTTCGTTAAAGTAAAAGATAGCAATGAGGTGTTAAACGCACTTCTTTATTGTGCTAATAATAAAAACTTTAATAAACAAAGAGAGGCCAACGCAGAATACTATTCTCATATATTCGATATAAAAAAAATAACAAAGCTTTTTGAAGCAAAATACATGAAGTTAATTGAGGAAAAGTAAGCTATATCTTATTGGTCCAACTGAATCTATTCTTACAAGACGTGGGAATAGGTTCCCCAATATGGCTACCTTTTTTGAGGAAGAGGGCAAAGAGGTTGTATACTATACATCTAATTTCTACCATGCCGAAAAACGTTTTTTTTCGAAGCAAGAAATTCGCGAAGCAAAACAAAGTTTAGGATACGATTTTAAAGTTTTAAAAGTGCTAGGGTATTATTCTAATGTATCACCGAGAAGAGTCTTATCTAATTTCTTTTTTTCAATACAATTATTTTTCATGTTGTTGTTTAAAGTAAATAAGCATGATAAAATTGTTTTACCATCAAGACCAGTTGAGCTTATATTTTTTATGACATGGCTGAAGCATTTAAAAGGAGTAGAAATATATTTAGATATTCAAGATATATGGCCTGATGCTTTAGAGATTGAAAATAAGAGAAAGAAAAAGATTTTTGAAGTGTACTGTAATATGTTTTTAAAACCATCGCTAAAATATTATACAGCAGCGTTTCATGTAGCTCCTTCGTTTAAATTATGGTTAAGACGTTATGCAAAAAACACACCTTCTAGTTTTGTGCCTTTGGGCTGGGAAAATAAGCGATGGAAGACATTTAAGAAAACAAATTCTAAAAATGGCTTTAGGCTAAATTTAGTATGTGTAGCACAATTACAGCATCAAATAGATGTGATGCCAATCTTAGAAATGATAAAAAGCCAACAAGATTGCTACTTTACAATTATAGGTGAAGATGGTTCAGGTCAACGTTATCCTGAAGTCAAAAGCTATATAGATACTAATAAACTTTTTAATGTAAAGATAATTGGCAAAGTGGCTAGAGAAGAAATGAAAGATTATCTAGAACCTATGGATATTGGTGTCTTACCAATGATTACACCGTCTATACCCAACAAAATATTTGATTACCTCGCTTCAGAATTGCCTATTATTGTTTTAGGTCAAAATGATAGCGCTAACTTTGTAAGAGAAAACAATATTGGTTGGTCATGTAATTATAATAGTGATGAATTAATAAAAATAGTAACATCCATAACTACAGACGCTTTAAAGAATAAAACGGAAGAAGTGGTTAAAGTAAAAGATAGATTTTCTAGAGATAAATTACATATTAAAATTAAGGAATTAATTTACCCTAATGAAAAGTAACAAAAAGTACCTTTTTGATGTAGATGTTGCAGTAGGTATTGCTATTGCTTTGGTTGTTTATGGTCACTTACTTTTTAATGTCAAAGACTTAGCTTGGTTTGTAGAATCCAGAAGATTAATTTATAGATTCCACATGCCTTTATTTATGTTTTTATCGGGTCTTTTAATGAGCTATTCATACAAACCTGTTGAGAGTTTAAAAATGTATGGTGAATTTTTAAAGAAGAAACTTAAAAAGTTTGTACCACCTTATTTACTCTTTTCATTTATATTTTTACTGTTTGACTATCTGTTTTATGGCCTTAATTCTAGTGATTTACTTGAAACAGTTAAGGCGACATTCATATATCCAGCAGAAGGTTCAGCTGGATTTTTGTGGTATGTGTACGTGTTGTTTGAGTTTTATTTGGTATTACCATTATTAATGCTCGTTGCAAAGAAATATAGTTTAGTATTGCTAACATTTGCAATTGCATTACACTTCTTTAATGTCACACACCTATTTAACCTCAATATGTTTGCCTTTTATTTATTGTTTATTACATTAGGTATTATTGCAAATAAATATTTAAGTATATACTACAAGGTATTATCAAAACTAGGTTTTATTTTTGTTGCCATATTTGTGGCTGTATTATATGTTGCGTTTACGGAGTATTATAAAATTCCTAAGGTAATAACTGGATTATGCTCTATTCCTGCAATTCATTTTATTGCAATCAAAATAACAACGACCAAAATGGGGAAGGAGCTAGCATATTTAGGAAGGTATTCATTCTATATTTATTTAATGAATACATTGGTTATGGGAGCATTGTTTATAGCGTTCACTAAAGGTTTGGGCATTGATAACTTAGCTTTGATTTCTCCCGTTTTGTTTATAGCTGGTGCTTATATTCCAATTTTCATTTATATAAAAATAGTAAAGCGTGTCTCTATATTAAAGATATTGATACCTTAAAACGTATAGATTTACAACAAAACAAATGCAACAACTCACACAAAAACTAGGTTCTGGTGACATGGTCATACAAGAAGTCCCTTACCCACAATTGGGAAAAGGTATGGTCATCGTTAAAAACCATTATTCTATCATCAGTGCTGGTACTGAAGGCTCAACAGTTGTTGCGGCAAGAAAAAGCTTAATCGGTAAGGCAAAAGAACGACCACAGCAAGTAAAGCAAGTCATTGATACCTTAAAAAAACAAGGCCCAATACAGACCTACCGTGCCGTAATGAAGAAATTGGACGCCTACTCACCACTGGGTTACAGTTGTGCTGGTGAAGTCATAGAAGTAGGTGAAGGGGTTACGGAATTCCAAATTGGCGATAAAGTAGCTTGTGCTGGTGCTGGTTATGCCAACCATGCTGAAATTGTATCAATTCCAGTTAACCTTTGCGTCAAGTTAGACGACAACGCAAATCTTAGGGATGCCGCCTACAATACCCTTGGTGCCATTTCCATGCAAGGAGTACGTCAGGCAGATTTAAGACTGGGAGAATCCTGTGTCATTATAGGGCTTGGATTATTAGGGCAACTGGCTGCACTGATATTAAAAGCGTCTGGTGTTACCGTTATTGGTATAGATGTATCTGAAGCGGCAGTCAACCAAGCGGTGGAAAACAAAGTGGTCGATTTAGGGTTGACCAGAAATGCTGCAGGAGTTGAAGAACAAATTCTAAATGCCACACAAGGCCATGGAGCGGATGCGGTAATCATTGCAGCTGCAACCGATAGTTTAGACCCTATTAATTTTGCTGGCGCCATAGCACGCAAAAAAGGTAAAGTCGTTGTATTGGGTGCAATACCCACAGGTTTTGATCGCGATCCATTTTGGTACAGAAAAGAACTGGAACTCAAAATGGCCTGTTCCTACGGTCCAGGACGTTACGATTTAAACTACGAGGAAAAAGGCATCGATTACCCATTACCTTATGTGCGCTGGACGGAGAAGCGCAACATGGAAGCGTTTCAGAAGTTATTGGCGACCAAACGTATTCATATCGATTACTTAACCACGCACGAGTTTGATTTTGATAACGCAAAAGATGCTTTTGATTTAGTGGTATCAAAATCCGAACCGTTTACGGGAATTGCCTTAAAATACAATACAGACAAACAAGCGACCAAGTCAAAAATAGCAACAGCAACATCCGATAAACTCGGAAAAATAAACATTTCATTTATCGGGGCAGGAAGCTATGCGCAAGGGAATCTCTTACCCAACATTCCTGAAAGTGCTGAAGTGGGCAGAGTAGGCGTATTGACCAATACTGGGACCAGCTCTAAACGTGTTGCCGAAAAATTCAAGTTCCAATTCTGTGCAACGGAAGAAGCTGACGTATTGGATGATAAAACCAATACGGTGTTTGTGGCCACACGTCACGATTCCCATGGGTCTTATGTTTTAAAAAGCTTAGAGGCCAATAAAAACGTCTTTGTTGAAAAACCTTTGTGTTTATTGGAAACGGAATTGAAAGACATTATTGAAGCACAAGCCAAGACCAAGAAAGCCGTCATGGTTGGCTTCAACAGACGATTCTCACCGTTGACAGCCAAACTAAAAAAGGCGGTGGGCAATAATCCCATGACCATGATCTACAGAATTAATGCAGGGGCGATACCAAAAGACAACTGGATTCAAGATGCAGAGATAGGTGGTGGCAGAGTTTTAGGGGAAGTATGCCATTTTATTGATTACTTAACCTATCTCAACGGCAGTTTGCCAATAAAGATTTCAGCGTCTGCATTACCAGATGCCAATCAGTTGAATGATACACTCAATATTTTAATACAGTTTCAAAATGGGTCTTCTGGTGTCATCGGTTACTATGCCAACGGCTCTAAAGCTATGACAAAGGAATATGTTGAGGTCTTCTCGGCAGGAATGTCAGCTACCTTGGATGATTTTAAAGTATTGAGAATCTACGGAAAAGGAAAACCCAAAAAGAAAAAATTGCTCAATCAGAATAAAGGACAAAAGGAGATGGTCACGGCATTTGTAAATGGTTTACTTAACGATGGCAACGCGCCAATCTCTTTTCAAGAGATAGTTGCGGTAACTAAAGCGTCGTTTAAAGTTCTGGAATCTATAAAATTAGGAGGGCAACAAGTTGATGTTTAAGTCTTCTGTCATTCAGAACTGTCATTCAGGGTACCATGTCATTCAGAACGAAAGCGAAGAATCTCTTTAAGAATAACACGCTCTATTTATCAAACACAGATTCTTCATTCACTGCGTTCCTTCTGAATGACAAGTAACTTAGGAGCACTATGTCATTCAGAGCGAAAGCGTAGAATCTCTTTAAGAATAACACGCTCTATTTATCAAACACAGACTCTTCAGTTACTACGTTCCTTCTGAATGACAAGTAATATCGGAGCATTGTGTTTTTAAGAGCGTTATGTCATTCACAGCATATTGTCATTCAGAGCGAAAGCGAAGAATCTCTTTAAGAATAATACGCTCTATTTATCAAACACAGATTCTTCAGTCACTGCGTTCCTTCTGAATGACAAGTAATATCGGAGCATTGTGTTTTTAAGAGCGTTATGTCATTCACAGCATATTGTCATTCAGAGCGAAAGCGAAGAATCTCTTTAAGAATAACACGCTCTATTTATCAAACACAGATTCTTCAGTCACTGCGTTCCTTCTGAATGACAAGTAATATCGGAGCATTGTGTTTTTAAGAGCGTTATGTCATTCACAGCATATTGTCATTCAGAGCGAAAGCGAAGAATCTCTTTAAGAATAACACGCTCTATTTATCAAACACAGACTCTTCAGTCACAGCGTTCCTTCTGAATGACAAGTAACTTAGGAGCACTATGTCATTCAGAGCGAAGCGAAGAATCCTCAAAAAACAATAATGTTAAATTTCACTATATTTCATAAGTATAACAAACAGCATAAAGGCGATCCGGTAAAATGAAATGAAAACATTAGGGAGTCACAATTATTACGTTTACATCCTAACAAACAAAAATAAAACGGTTTTATACACGGGAGTAACAAACAACCTTAAAGAAAGGTTATATGCACATAACCACCCAGAGCCTTTCTCAAAAGCATTTACCGCAAAATACAAATGTTACTATTTAATTTAATTTACTACAAGCACTTTTTTGACATAGAAGAAGCCATTCGCATGGAAAAGGTCGTAAAAGGAAAAAGCCGACATAAAAAAGAAAAACTTATTACCGAATTTAACCCGAGTTGGAAATTTTTAAATGATGATCTGTAGTAGGTTACTTAGGACAATGTATTTTTAAGAGCACACTGTCATTCAGAGCAAACTGTCATTCATAGCTGTCAGGCTGAGCTTGTCGAAGTCGCAGCGAAGAATCTCTTGAAGCACAATAATAATTTAAATAAAATTATCATTCAAAGCACAATGTCATTCAGAGCGAAAGCGAAGAATCTCTTCTAGAAAAACATTCTCTTATTATCATACCAAGATTCTTCAGTCACTGTGTTCCTTCTGAATGACAAGTACATTAAGAGCATTTCTGTCATTCAGAGCACCTTTGTCATTCAGAGCTGTCAGGCTGAGCTTGTCGAAGTCACAGCGAAGAATCTCAAAAACTATAATTACCAATCAACCAGATTCTTCAGTCACTGCATTCCTTCTGAAACCGAAGGTTCGGCGTAGCCAATAACAAGCGCATTATAAAGCACTATTATCATTCAGAGCCTGTATGTCATTCAGAGCTGTTAGGCTGAGCCTGTCGAAGTCGCAGCGAAGAATCTCTTTAAACACCACCACCAAAAAAATCAATAAACACTACCCCATTAAAAAGAAAGACCCTAAATTTGACCCGTGCAATACATACCATTCAATCTACCTACTAAAACACATGCGCCTTGCCATCACCAAATTTCAAAAACAGCTTTCAAAAACTAAAGACCTACTGCGAATCCGAAGATTTCAAAGGTTGGGATCCGTATGACGGGATGAATTCCAAAATCTTTCAAGCATTACCACTGAAACATTGGGATTTAGCGCGTTTGGCTTGGATACAAGGCTTCAAACGTAGCCCAATTAATTTCAGAAAAGCATTGCTAGTCCCGAAGGAACACAATTCTAAAGGTGTGGCTTTATTTCTATTGGGCTATTGTAGATTATACCAAGCGGCTTTAAAGGGAAACAAGGACTTTGGCTCTGAAACTGAACAACTAAAACAGATAAAATACATTACCCAATTGCTTTTAGACATGAAAGTAGAAGGCTTTTCTGGGGCATGTTGGGGCTACAATTTCGATTGGCAGGCAAGACGATTGTTCTTGTTCAAAAAAAACACACCAACAGTGGTTGCTACGGCGTTTGCTGTAGAGGCACTAGTGGAGAGTTATAAAATAACCAAAGATCCTCAAGTTCTGGAGGTGATTAAATCTTCAGCCCATTTTGTGCTCAAGGACTTATCTAGAACCCCACATGAAGATGGGTTTCTGTTTTCATATAGCATTAAGGATGGAAACAATACCGTAATCAATGCCTCGCTTTTGGGAGCAAAGATTCTAAGTTTGGCATATGGCTTTACAAAAGAGGAATCCTATAAAGATTTGGCAGCAAAGGCTGTGAAAACGGCATGTCAATTGCAAAACGAAGATGGCTCCTGGATTTATGGATTGCTGCCTGTACAGTCATGGATAGATAGTTTTCATACAGGATTCAATCTAGATGCGATAGAAACTTACCAACAACAAACCGGAGATAAATCTTTTCAGAACTATATCGACAAAGGCTGGAAATTCTATACTGACAATTTTTTTGAAACCGATGGAAAACCAAAATATTACCATAGCAAGACCTATCCTATAGATATACATTGCCCAGCTCAGGTCATTGTAACGGCATCAAAATTAAACCAGTTCAAAAACCATAAAGAACTGCTTGAAAAGACCCTAAAATGGACCATTGATAACATGCAATCCAAAAAAGGCTATTTTTACTATCAGGTAAAAAAAGGAATGAGCTCCAAGATCTCATATATGCGTTGGAGCAATGCCTTTATGTTTAATGCCATGGCACATTATTATTTAGAATCTCAAGGTGACGTATGAAATCAGAAACTTTAAATGGTGTCATAACCTATGCTCCTAATTCTAGGGATGAGCTCATAGACTTTGCCGTAAAACATCAAAAGATTTTGGTAGCGGTAAATGCCGAAAAAATTTTACATGCCACAGACGAAAGTAGAGCCATTATAAATAGGAATCTTGGATATCCAGATGGCATCGGGGCAGTTTGGGCCTTGCACAAAAAAGGGCATAAAGAAGTGGTGAAAATTCCAGGATGTGAGCTATGGCTCGATATGGTCAAAAAGCATCACAACGACAAATCGTTTTACCTCGTTGGTGCTAAACAGGAAGTAATAGAAGCTACGGTAAAGCAATTAAAATCAGAATATCAAGGTATACATATATGTAACTACAGAGATGGGTATATAAAGACTGATGAAGAAGAAAGAAGCCTAATTGAGGATATAAAAAAGCAGCAACCCGATATGGTGTTTGTGGCGATGGGCTCGCCAAAACAAGAACTGTTAATGGAGCGCATGCAAAAGCAGCATCAAGCCGTTTATCAAGGCTTAGGGGGTAGTTTCGATGTCTATACGGGCAACGTAAAACGCGCTCCAAAATGGTGGGTAAATAATAATTTGGAATGGACTTACAGACTAATCAACCAACCCACAAGAATAAAACGCCAAATACACTTGGTTAGGTTTTTTATTAATTTAATTTTGGGGAAGTATTAACGAGTACTAGTATATGATATATGTAAGACAGATGAGATTGGGGCAGTTAAGATAGAGCTCCTTCGGTTCTCCTTCGGGTCTCCCTCGGGTATGCGTCGGGTCTCCTTCGGGTCATAAGCGTGTCATATTCGTGTCAGCTATCGATTTTTCTTACAAAAATTAAAGAATAATTCAAATAAAGCGAAATTAGTATATGTATAAAATCACCATAATTGCTGGAGCAAGACCTAACTTTATGAAGATTGCACCAATTATTCATGCCATTGAAGCGGCAAAAGAAAAAGGTGAAAAATTGGAGTACCGATTAGTCCACACAGGGCAGCATTACGATAAAAACATGTCAGGAAGCTTCTTTGAGCAATTGGGCATCCCTGAGCCTCATATCAATTTAGAGTGCAGTGGTGGAACTCAGGCTGAGCAAACAGCGGCTATCCTAATACATTTTGAAAAGGAACTCATGGCTAACCCTGCGGATTTGGTGTTAGTAGTTGGCGACGTCACCTCTACCATGGCCTGCGCCTTGGTGGCACAGAAGCTGCATACCAAAGTAGCACACGTAGAAGCGGGTATAAGATCCGACGATTGGACCATGCCAGAAGAGATTAACCGCTTAGTCACCGATAGTATTACCAATTACTTTTTCACAACCTCAGAATTGGCCAATGAAAACTTATTAAAAAGTGGTGCAGATGGTAATGCAATTTTCTACGTAGGTAACACTATGATTGATACACTTCTAAAACAGAGAGCAAATTTCAGGGCTCCCAAAGTATGGTCAGACTTAGAGTTAAAACCACAGTCCTATATTGTAATGACACTTCATCGCCCAGCAAATGTGGATGAGGAAAGTCAGCTCAAAACAATGATAGACGAAATTATTGCGCATAGTAGAAACGTACCATTAATTTTTCCTATGCACCCAAGAACCGCTAAGATATTTTCTAGATTAAAAATAGAACATCCTAGGTTGCATATTGTAGAGCCTCTAAGTTATCTAGAATTCAATTATTTAGTAGAACGTGCCAAGGCGGTCATTACTGATTCTGGTGGTATTACTGAAGAAGCCTCAATTATGAACGTACCATGTATGACGCTTCGCGATAATACCGAGCGACCAGAGACTATTACCTTAGGAACAAACGAATTGGTGGGTACTAACCCAAAAGCTATTAAGAAGCATTTGGATAAGCTATTTAAGAACCAATGGAAAGAAGGCAAACCGATACCACTATGGGATGGTAAAACAGCAAAAAGAATTGTTGATATCATTTTGGAAGTGAACCAAAATAAGGAATAACTCAACTTTTAATTTGTATCTTAGCAAACCCCCTAAGATGTTTTCAATATCTGTGATATGATAAAAACATTACTCGAAAACTTTTCTCCAGAAAATAATGCTACGGTATGGTTGATATGTGCCTTTGTGTTAGCGTTTATCATTGCTTATCAAACGTTCCCAACGATTTTGTATGTCGCTAAGGCCAAACATTTAATGGATGAACCAGATGGAAGAAGCTTACATTCAAATAATACTCCCACACTTGGAGGAATAGGCATATTTTTAAGCTTAATTGTCCTAATGACTATTGTTGGCGCATTTCTAAATACTAAAGTTTTACTATTGGTCATGGGAGGTTTAACCATTTTATTCTTTCTTGGGCTAAAAGATGATTTAACGGTGCTTTCTGCCAGTAAAAAACTTGTTGGTCAGTTATTTGCGGCACTGTTGTTAATCGTTTTTACGGACACACGTATTATTGGGTTTTCTAGCATATTGGAGGTTGACACACTACCGTATTGGGTGTCAATAGGCTTTACGCTATTTGTTTATATTCTTATTATCAATGCCTACAATCTTATTGACGGTGTAGATGGTTTGGCAGGGACCATAGCCTTTTGTGCCAGTGGAATTTTTGTATATCTGTTTGTAAATTCGGAGGATTTAAGTTTGGCGACCATTGCTATGGCATTATGTGGGGCATTAGTTGCATTCTTGAGGTTAAATTTTTCAAAAGACAACAAGATTTTTATGGGTGATACAGGTTCGATGATTGTTGGGTTTTTATTGGCATTCTTCACCATAAGTTTTATTAATATGGCACAGGTAGATGAAACTTCAAACTACTACAAGGCCTCGCCAGCTTTGGCATTTGCACTGTTGTTCTATCCATTGATTGATACTTTACGCATTTTTTTTATAAGAATAGTAATTCATAAAACAAACCCATTTAAGGCGGACAAAAACCACATTCACCATAAGTTCATCCAAAGTGGTTACAGTCATGTTATGACTACACTTATAATTTGTGGTATTAATGTATTAATCGTTGGAATTGCTTTCAATCTGTTGCACCTCAATCTCAACACACAAATTATTTGTTTGTTATTGTATGGAAGTGCATTATACACCTTACCGTTCTTACTTAAAAAATTAGTGACTTAACTTAATTTGTAACAAATAGAACTTTAAATAGTGATTATGCTTTTGCAAGTCTTTTAAATGCAGTTATATTTGCTTTTCATACGATACTTTATTTAATGAAAACAAACGTTATATATCTTTTAGTGCTGTTATTGGTCAGTTCCTGTGCCTCTAAAAAAGAAGTGCTTTACATGCAAGACGCCATGACGGAGGCAAATGGAGAGGTAAAATACAATTCGGCAACTATTCAACCAAATGACATCCTTAAAATAACGGTGGAAACCTTGGTTCCTGAGGCGGCTTTACCCTATAATAAAAGGAGTTCCCAAGGTATGCAGCCGCAAAATGTGCAATTGCTTCAATTAGAGGGCTATCTGGTGTCATTAGATAACACTATAAAATTTCCGGTACTTGGGGAAATATCTACGGACAACCAAACAACCAAACAGCTGGAAACCACTATAAAGGAAAAATTAGTTTCGGGCGGGCACTTATTAAACCCAACGGTAAATGTACGTCTCGTTAATGCTAAGGTAACCATACTGGGTGAAGTCAACCAACCAGGTACTTACAGCTTTACGGAGCAGAATATCACCTTGTTGCAAGCCTTAGGTTATGCAGGGGATCTCACCATTAATGGAAAACGTAACGATATATTAATAACAAGAGAGGTCGATGGCTTACGTAAGGTATCGCATATAGACCTTACATCGGCAGCATTTATGAATAGTGAGTTTTATTTTATAAAGCCAAACGACGTTATTGTTGTTAACCCAAACAACCCCAGAGTGAAAAATGCTGGTTTTGTAGGAGATGTGGGTACAATTCTTACTATTGCATCATTAGCATTGAGCATAACCATTTTATTGTCAAGGTAACTTATGGAAAATCAGTTAAACAATAATTTTACTTTTAACGAAGAAGAGAGTGTAGATTTAAAGCAGGAAATTAAACGCTATTTACGCTACTGGCCTTGGTTTGTCTTAGCCTTGGCGGTTACGCTTGTTAGTGCCTATTCCTATTTAAGATATGCTCCAAGGATTTTTGAAACCTATTCAAAAATAAAAATACTGGATGAGTCCGAAGGTTTAGAGTTACCAACCTCCGCATTTATTTTTAAGCGTACCAACATCAACCTAGAGAATGAAATAGAAATTATTACCTCATACCTCATCATGGAGCGTGTGGTTAGGGAATTGAATCTCAACACAAGTTTTTATGAAGAAGGGACCATACAAACCTCACAAATTGAGGAATTGCCACTAAATTTTGAACAAATTATTCAACCAGATAGCATAGTATCCCATCTATCCTATAAATTAACCATAGAGGATAACGGTTTTGAGGTTACCAATCTAAAAACAGAAAAGACGTTTAACTTTAAGGAGCATTCTACATATAATTCAAATCATAATTTGCCATTTAATGTAGAGTTAAATAAAAGTATATCTTTAGGAGAGGTAAATAACAAAGTGTTTATTATAAAGTTTAGCCCTATAAAAAGTACAGCTTTGGGGTTAAAGCGAAAGATAAAGGTAGAGTCCATAGGCGAGCTTAGTGATTTACTTAGATTAAGTATAAAAGGGGAGAGTAAAGAACTTTCTGAGGAGATCTTAAATACCCTAATGGCGATTTTTAATAACGATGGCATATACGACAGAAAGCTTGTATATCAGCGCACTGTGGATTTTATTGATGCCCGATTTGTGTTTTTAGCAAGAGAACTTGATTCCATAGAAATTGACCAAGAGACGTTTAAGCAAAAAAACAATATCGTGGATATTGCTACCGATGCAGAGATAGGTCTTGAACAAAGGGTACAGTCTGAGGAAGAGCTTTTTAAGTTGCAAAATCAATTGACACTATCCCAATTATTGGAAAATACATTACAGACCAATACTGAATCTGATTTACTTCCTGCCAATATCGGTTTAGAAAATGCAGGCATTAATGCCTTAATATCTGAATATAATCTTGCGGTAATCAATAGGGATCGATTAAAAAATAGTGCCGGAGCTAACAATCCTTCGGTGAAATTGGCCGAGAACCAAATAGATGACCTTAAGGCTAACATTAATAGATCCCTGAGAACATACACCAATCAATTAGACACATCGCTACGTCAATTAAAAGATAGAAACCAGAAGTTTGCTGGAAGAGTGTCTCAAATACCAGGACAAGAACGCTTGTTTAAGGCGATTCAGCGTCAACAAAAGATTAAGGAAAGTTTATACCTCTTATTACTTCAAAAGCGCGAGGAAGCTGCCATTAATTTAGCAATTACAGAACCTTCTATAAAGGTAGTGGAGAAGGCTTTGTCGGGAACAGAACCAATTTCGCCGAAACCTAATATTGTTTATGCAGGTGCTATTCTCGGTGGCTTACTCATTCCATTTGGTATCCTGTATCTCATGTTTATGTTAGATACGAAGTTGCACGCAAAGGAAGATATTACTAAAGTAGCTTCAAACATCCCAGTAATTGGTGAGATACCAGATTTAAAAAAGAAAAAGGATATTATTTTTACAGACCCTAACGATCGTTCTGCACTTGCAGAATCCTTTAGAATATTGAGTTCTAATGTAGACTATATTCTGCCAATTAAGAATGGTGAGAAAGGGAAAGTGATTTATTGTACTTCAACCATTAAGGGAGAGGGTAAAACTTATGTGAGTCTTAATTTATCGTTGGCTTTGTCCAGTATAAATAAAAAAGTACTACTGATAGGCGCCGATTTAAGAAACCCACAAATCCATACCCATATTGATGTAGATAAGCAAAAATCAGGATTATCTAACTATCTGCATGATATTGATTACAATTGGAAAGACTCATTAATAAATGGTTTTGAAAAGCACCCTAATCATCATATCATTTTATCTGGAAGCATACCACCTAATCCAGCACATTTATTAACCAATGGACGTTTTAAAAAGCTCATTGAAGAGGCTAAAGAAGAATATGATTATATAGTAGTTGATACGGCACCTACAATTTTAGTCACGGATACCATGCTGATCTCCCAATTGGCTGATGCAACGATTTATTTGGCAAGGGCTAATTACACTGAAAAAAATCTATTAAAATTCTCTAAGGAGCTGTCTGAAAGTGGTAAGATAAAGAATATGGCCTACGTTATTAATAGCGTTGGCGCTAGTAAATCTTATGGCTATGGCTACAATTACGGCTATAATTATGGCTATGGCGCTAAGACCTAATTATAGGTCATAAGTCCTTATCGCTATGACATTTATCATATAATTTATGGTTTTGAATAGGTAACTTTATTCTGAATTTAAAACCTAGAAATTATGAGACAAAGAATACCTGTAAGCACTATAATGTCAAAGCATCTTATAGCACTTAATAGAAGCGACGATTTGGAGTATGCCGAAATGTTATTTAAACGTCATAAAATAAGACATATTCCTGTAGTGTCTGGAGAAGTTATTGTGGGTATACTAAGCTATACCGACCTATTAAGAATCAGTTTTGCGGATGCTGTTGATGAGTCTGAAAGTGAAGTCGACACTTTGGTTTACAATATGTTTACTATAGATCAGGTTATGGCTAAGAATGTTGTTACTGTAAACTCCCAGACCTCAATCAAGGAAGTGGCAAAAATTTTGGCGACAAGAGAATTTCATGCATTGCCAGTAGTAGATGATGGTATATTGGTAGGCATGGTAACAACCACGGATTTAATCAATTATTTAATTGATCAATATTGAAAAAAGCGCCATTGGGCGCTTTTTTTATGAATTGGCTAAATCTTTTAAGGTTGCAATGGTTGCCGTCGGGTCATCACTCTTAAAAACATGGCTACCGGCTACAAAAGTATCTGCACCTGCTTCAACGAGTTTCTGTATATTCTTATCAGTTACACCACCATCAACTTCTATACGTGTGTCTAGGCCCTGTGCGTCTATCATTGCACGAAGCTTTTTAATGCGTTGATAGGTAACATCTTCAAATTTTTGTCCTCCAAACCCTGGGTTTATAGACATTAATAAAACCATATAGCACTCAGGTAATATATCTTCTAAAACAGATATTGGTGTGGTAATATTTAAAACAATACCGGCTTTACAGCCTGCATCCTTAATTTGCCTAAGCGTTCTGTGGAGGTGTACTGTAGATTCATAATGAACTGTAATGATATCAGCTCCACAATTAGCGAATTCCTCAATGTAGCGTTCTGGCTTTTCAATCATTAGATGCACATCCAAAGGCTTAGTGGCATGTTTTTTTATAGCTTGTATAACTGGCATTCCATATGAAATGTTTGGTACAAAATGCCCATCCATAACATCGATATGAAACCAATCAGCATCACTGTTATTTACCATTTCGGTATCGCGTTGCAAATTGCCGAAATCGGCAGCTAACATTGAAGGAGCAATTAGTTTTGAAGCCATTGTAAGTTGAGTTGTTTTAGTTTGTGCAAAGGTAAATAAATTATGAAGGTTTACGTGGGTTAAATTTAAATCGTTGCTTTTTTAAGCACGAAGCACATATGGCTAAGTTTTCTCGCAAAGGCGCAAAGACGCCAAGTGTTTTGTCAAAAGATTATGAATGGTAATGTTTCTTCCCTTTTTGGAAAGGCCAAAAGATGGTAAAGTCCCTTCCTTCTGGGAAGGGATTTTAGGGATGGGCTGTAAAAAGTGAACCCACGGTAATCAGCCGTGGGTTCTTTCATCAATCAAAAAACGAACAGTTATGTTTTGTAACTGTTGTTACCTTTATTAGGTTGGTCGTTAAATATACAAAATCCTAACCTAATTATATTGTTTAAGTTCGCTTTTGCTCAATTACTAAAGAAAAATTCCTCTCTCTTGATTTGGTAGCTGAGCTTGTCGAAGCTAACCTAAATATGTCTTTAAAATCTTGCTTCTAGACGTATGCTTTAATCGTCTTATCGCTTTTTCTTTAATTTGTCTTACACGCTCACGAGTTAAATCAAACGTTTCGCCTATTTCTTCTAAAGTCATAGGATGTTGATTTCCTAAACCAAAATACAAACGAATTACATCAGCTTCACGAGGTGTTAAAGTTTCTAGTGCACGCTCAATCTCAGTACGTAAAGATTCGTGTAATAAATCTTTATCTGGATTTGGCGATTCACCACTTCTCAATACATCGTATAAGTTAGAATCCTCACCTTCAACTAAAGGGGCGTCCATACTTACGTGACGACCAGAATTCTTCATCGACTCCTTAACATCGTTAATCGTCATGTCTAATTCTTTTGCAATCTCTTCCGCAGAAGGCGGTCGCTCATGACTTTGCTCTAAAAACGCAAACGTCTTATTTATTTTGTTAATTGAACCAATCTTGTTCAACGGTAAACGTACAATACGAGATTGTTCTGCTAATGCTTGTAAGATAGATTGTCTAATCCACCAAACGGCATAGGATATAAATTTAAAACCACGCGTTTCGTCAAAACGCTGTGCTGCTTTTATCAACCCTAAATTACCTTCATTAATTAAATCTGGTAAAGTTAAACCTTGGTTTTGGTATTGTTTAGCAACAGATACAACGAAACGTAAGTTAGCTTTAGTCAACTTTTCTAAAGCAATCTGATCACCTGCCTTAATGCGTTGAGCTAATTCTACCTCTTCGTCTGCTGTAATCAAATCTACCTTACCAATTTCTTGTAGGTACTTGTCTAATGATGCAGTTTCCCTATCGGTTACCTGCTTGGTAATTTTAAGTTGTCTCATTTAATTTTAAGATTTGTGCAATTTACCCGCAACAACGTGTTGCTTTTATTATACGTACAAAAGCAATAAAATGTTACACAACTTTTAAAAAAAACTTTTAGATCTTTAGAAGCTTCACCGTGTCAAGATTAATGTCGTCGATAGTCTCATTAGTAAATTTGTAATGCCCTCTCTTGGTAATTAATCTAAAACGATACGATTTAATTTGACTTAATGTATTTAAAAACAGCCACTTGGACTTAAGCAGTCTTGGTTTTTGAGACTTCAAACTTAAATCGAAAATGTGCTTTCTGCCTTCTTTTTCGGCAACAATATCAGGTGTTACTTCAATATCGCTACCTTTTTTAAGGTAAGATTTCGGTGTTTCGTAACCCTCAATATCAGCCTTAATATTAGAATATCCCAAATTTTCGAGATAAGCAATAGAATGATTTAACTCTTCTGCGTATTTGTCTTTGTCTTGTGTTATCATAACCTATAATATAAGCATTTATACGACAAATACAAATTTTTAAGATAGTTTAACGAAGTGGATGGTAAGACAAATAAGGATTAAATCCTTACTTGTCCTTCTCCAAATACATAATATTTATTAGTTACCAACTGGTTTAACCCTAGTGGGCCTCTATGGTGTAGCTTATCTGTACTTATAGCGAGTTCTGCACCAATACCCATTTGCCCACCGTCTGTAAATCTTGTGGAGGCATTATGGTAGACTGCAGCGCTGTCTACATTCTGCATAAATTGCATGGCTTCTAACTTATCTTCGGTAATTATGGCTGCAGAATGTTTACCTGAATACATGTTGATGATATCTATAGCTTCTTCCAAATTGTCGACTTCACCGATTAACAATTTTAAAGCTAAAAATTCTTCGTACCATACATCTAGGTCAGATACGGTTTCCTTTTGTGATAAAATGTCCGATACCTTATCGTCAACCAAGATTTCGACCTTGTGTTTTTCGAGTTTTTCCTGAAGCATTTTTAACTTCAATTCATATTCAGGAAGATTTTTATTGATTAAGACTTTGTCCAAAGCATTACATCCTGAAATCTTATCAGTTTTTGCATTGATAATTACATTTACGGCTTTGCTCCAATCCGCATGTTCCGATACATAAAGAAAATTGTTTCCTCTACCGCTCACCAATACTGCGCAAGATGCGTTTTCCTTAACAAATTTAATCAGTGATTCTCCACCTCGTGGTACTATTAAGTCTAAAGGTTCGGAAGGGTTTTTTAAGAATTCACGTGTTTCCTCACGCTTAAGGTGCAGTAATTTAATCCAATCTTTTGAGAGACCGTTTTCCTCTAAGGCTTCATGCCAGCACTTTTCTAAAATAAGGTTACTGTTTAAAGCTTCCTTACCACCTTTGAGCAGTATTTTATTATTGGCTTTAAATGCCAATACTGCAGCTTCAATGGTTACGTCTGGCCTAGATTCATATATAATCAAAATCGTTCCGAACGGAGCCGTGGTGTTAACGATGTTTAAATTATTTTGAAGTGTTCTGTTAGATATCTCTTTTCCAACAGGATCGTCTTGAAGCATCACGGCTTTAACAGCTTCGATCATCTCATCCACCTTTTTATCATTCACGATTAATCGATCAAATAGTGCTTGGTCTTCTCTTTGAAAGGCGTCTAAATCCTTTCTATTAGCCTTGATGACATTTTTACGTTCCCTTTCCAAGATTGTAATCATGGTTTTAAGAACATTATTTTTTATTTCAGTATTTAAAAGTTTCATTTCTAATTAATTTTTTTCAATGTTTAGGCACTTATAAATTTTGTGCCTATTTGTTTGTTTTTTACAATGTCCACAATGACATTTTCTCGTTTCCCGTTAGCGATATAGGTAGGTATATCTTTTCTGGCAGTCCCTTTAGCAATTTTTAATTTTGATGCCATTCCGCCACGTCCTTCGCCTTCCTTTTTATTTGAAGCCTGAACGTATTTCTCAACGTTTTCGTTCGTTTTTACAACATTCAGGATTTTTGAATTGTCGTCATCAGGATGTCCTGTGTAAAGTCCGTCGGTATCAGATAGGATGATCAGTCGGTCTGCATTGACCAACTCAGCTACTAAGCTAGCTAGCTCATCATTATCAGAAAACATGGACATGGTCAATGATACGGCATCATCTTCATTAGCGATAGGGATAACGCCTTCTGATAACAATCCTTCATAACAATTAATCATGTTTTCGCGATGTTTACCAGGATCAAAATCGCGCTTTGTAGCCAATACTTGGGCGCAACGCATTCCGTAATCATGAAAAATGCTATAGTAATGGCGCATCATCCTTGGTTGGCCAACCGATGAATAGACCTGTCGTCTTATCGATTTGTTTTCAATATTGGTATCTCCCAATACCTCCATGCCAGCCATAGCAGAACCTGAGGATACTAAGATTACCATTATGTCATCTTCGTAAAGTACAGCGATCTGTCTTACCAATTCGCGCAGTACTGGCCCTAGAATTCTATTGTCTTTGTTTGTTAATACGTTGGTTCCTACTTTAACAACCACGCGCTTTATATCGTCATTCATTTTATTTGTCTTTACCTAATTCTACAGCTCTGTCAAAAGCAGCGTAGGCCGCATCTTGTATCAGCTGTTTCACATTATTGTCTTCCATTGAATCGATGGCAGCTTGTGTTGTGCCTCCTTTTGAGGCCACTTTATCTATCCATGATTTTGGAGATATATTATTTTGGTTGAAGAGCTCTATTGCGCCTTCAAAAGTGCTACTCACTAATACTTTTGAATCATAATCCGAAAAGCCCATTTTGAGAGCAGCTTCTAACATAGACTGCATAAAATAGAATACATATGCTGGTCCGCTTCCCGAAATTCCTGTTGAGGCATCTATATATTTTTCCGAATCGACATGAATTGAAGTGCCTGTGGTGTCTAATAAATTTCTCACCATAATCATTTCAACTTTAGAAACTTCTTCAGCTTCGGTGTAAGATGTAACGCCTTTTCCAACTTGTGCTGGAAGGTTGGGCATTGTACGTATCACTTTCTTCTGGTTGAGGCCATTTTGTATGGTCTCTAAAGTGACTCCAGCCATTAAAGAGACAAATAATTGCTCTTTATTTAGCATCGGTTTCATTTGTTCAAACAAGCCTTCACTGTGATAAGGTTTTACTGCTACAAAAATAATGTGTGCTTTTGGTAAACAATCCTCTAAATTGTCATAGACATCAAACCTTGAATCTTTTCTTAGACTTTCTATTTTTTTAGGATCGGTATCATATATCCTAAGCTTGTGCTTGCTCAATAAAGGTGAACTCGCCATGCCTTCTGCATACGTTAAGCCCATATTACCGGCTCCTATAACTAATACTTTCATTTTTATTTTAATTATTTCACTCTATTTACCACAAGGACTATACGAGAGTGCCAAATAGAACAACTAATTTTAAAAATTTGGAAATATGGAGTGATTAAAAGTAATTGTTAAGAATTTCTAGGATATTAGCGCATAAGTTTGTCAATATGAAAATTACAGTTTTGTATTAGTTGACTAAAACTGTCAGTCTGTCGGTGACAGAATGTGAAAATGAAAGTAAAAACCCATCAATTATGATGGGTTTTCTTAAATAGTTCTGACAATCAGTTTAATTATTTTCTGCCTATCCACGCGTTAACCAACCTCTTTTATTAGCCGTTGCAATGGCATAGGGAGTTATCCAGAATAAGGCAAACGTGTAGAGGATACTGTAACTATATGCCCAAATAGATTCTTTTAACTCGTAACGATAAGCGTAGAACGCTACTGCAAAAGATGATGCCACCAAGATGCTCATTAATGTAGATCCAAGGAATAATAGTGGATGTGTCAAAACAAAAAATAGCATAAAAATTACAAAGGGATAACTCATTACAATTCTTAAGAATTGGCTGATAAATAGCAATCTACTGCCTAGTTTACTACCTTCCCTAAAATCTGTAAATACATATTTAGCCATAGCTAAATTTTCCCTTACGTTGCTTCTTGCCCAACGGATAAACATTTTGTAAAGTCCTGGGTATTTTTCCGGTACATTGGTGTAGGCTACAGCGTTTTTTTGAAATAATACATGTTGGCCTTGCTTTAATATCATGTTGGTCATGGCTCTGTCTTCACCAATATCTGAAGGTTGCCCCATAAAGGTTTGGTTGATCCATTCTGGCAAACAGTTAAAAACTGCAGAACGGCGATAAGCTGCTAAAGCACCTGGTGTACAGAGTACGGAATTTAAGTTACTTTCTGCCGAGCGGACAAACTCAAAACTCATCACAAAACTGACATCGAGCATCTTAGGAAGAATTTCCTTTTTGTTATTTAATACTCTGATGTTACCTGCAACAGCGCCACATTTTTCGTCTTTAGAGAATGGACTTACCAAATTTCTCAAAGTATCTTCGGTAACTATAGAATCACTATCTACCGTAATAAAAATCTCTCCAGACCCAAGGTTAAAACCTCTGTAAAGTGCGTGTCTTTTTCCTTTATTTTCTGGTTGTTGGAATATTTCCACTCTGTCACCTAGTGTTTCTTTAGCCTGTCGCATCCAATCCCATGTGTCGTCCTTACTACCATCATCAATGGACAATAATTGCAGCTTTTCAATAGGGTAGTTACTTTGAGCTAAACTCATTAAGGTATCATATACTTGTTTTCCTTCGTTATAAGCTGGTACAATAACAGTACAGGTTGGCAACTCATTATCAGAAACAGACTCTATGGCTTTATACTTGTAAAAGTTGTAAGCTGTGTAGATAAATAGAAATACTTTGTATATAAATAATAAAGTGGCAATTATTAGGAAGGTTAAGCCAATTGTTGAGCTTCTTCTGTCAACATTGAATTGCTCCAAATCATTATGGAAAACATAAAAGAAATAGAGCCCAATGGTTAATATGATAAATGTACTAAGTAGGACAATTTTATTGTGAGGGTTTTGAGTTTTTCCGTTGCCGTATAAGGTCGTGTTTACAAAAGTCTTTATTTTTTTAAGATTGAAATCTAGCTTAAGTTTTAAGTTCTTTAGGGCATTATATTTTGAAGCCATAGGCTGTTATCTCCTTTTTAATTAATAATTTACAAGAGATGTACGTGACAAGTTTTGATTTAGATTTTTTTTAATATTTATTTAAGAAATTATATGATCTTTTAGTTTTGTGTTGGTCTCATGCAATGGGTTATATGTACTTGTTGATATAACATTTTAGAAAAACAAAAGCCCATCAAATTTTGATGGGCTTCTAGCTTATAAAGTTTCAAAAAAGAATTAATCCTCTTTTTTATCTTCTCTAGGTTTTCTATCGTCTCTGCGATTATCTCTGTTGCGATTGTCGCGTCCACGATTGTCTCTGCCTCTATTATCACGTCCACGGTTGTTGTCTCTTGGAGGTCTTTCCTTAAAACCTTCTGGTTTTGGCAATAATGCCTTACGAGATACTTTTTCTTTACGTGTTCTAGAATCGACTCCGAAGTACTTCACATCAAATACATCTCCCATGTTTACAACATCAGACACATTTTCTGTGCGTTCCCAAGCTAGTTCACTTACGTGTAAAAGAACTTCGTTTCCTGGCGCGTCCGTATACTCTACAACAGCTCCAAAATCTAGCATCTTAATGACTTTGACTTCGTAAACGCTACCAACTTCGGGCTTAAACAATAAAGAATCGATTTTTGCCATTACAGCATCAATACCTTTTTTACCAACTCCAAGCACTTCTACAATACCTTCTTCGGTTTCAGGATCTTCATTGATTACAATAGTTGTGTCGGTTTCTTTTTGTAATTCTTGAATTACTTTTCCACCAGGACCAATCAATGCTCCAATAAACTCATTAGGGATGCGTCTTGTCACCATTGTTGGTGCATGATCCTTAACGTCTTCATTTGGTTGTGCAATCGTATCCGTTAGTTTTTCAAGGATATGTAAACGACCATCTCTTGCTTGTTTTAGTGCATTCACTAAAATCTCATAAGACAATCCTTTCACTTTAATATCCATTTGACAAGCTGTAATACCGTCGGCAGTACCAGTAACTTTAAAGTCCATATCACCAAGATGATCTTCATCACCTAAAATATCAGATAAAACAGCATATTTATCACCTTGAGAAATTAATCCCATGGCAATACCAGACACAGGTTTCTTTAATTGAACACCAGCGTCCATCAATGCCATTGTACCAGAACAAACCGTTGCCATAGAAGACGAACCATTAGATTCTAATACTTCTGAAACAACTCTTACTGTATATGGACAATCTTCTGGCACCATACCTTTTAAGGCACGTTGTGCTAGGTTACCATGACCAACTTCTCTACGCGATGTTCCACGGATTGGCCTTGCTTCACCAGTTGAAAACGGCGGGAAGTTATAATGTAAATAGAAACGCTCTTCACCTTCAAATGATGGCATATCTATTTGGTTTGCTTCTCTAGATGTTCCTAAAGTTACTGTAGCTAACGCCTGAGTTTCACCTCTGGTGAAAATCGCAGAACCGTGTGTTGATGGCAAATAATCTACCTCACACCATATTGGTCTGATTTCAGTGGTTTGACGACCATCTAAACGTAATCCTTCGTTTAAGGTTAAATCTCTAATCGCTATTTTCTGTGCTTTAGCAACATACTTGTGAATGAGCTTTCCTAAATCATCTTGCTCTTCTTCAGAGAACGAGTTGAAAACCTCTTCTTTAATTTCAGAAAATGCTGCACCTCTTTCGTGCTTTGCAGAACCTGCTTTTGCAATGGCATACGTTTTATCGTAAACCATGTCATGGATTTTCTTTTCTAATTCTTCATCTTCGCGCTCTGGCTCGTATTCACGTACTTCTTTTTTACCAACAGCTTCTGCTAATCTTACTTGAGCAGCACACTGTTCTTTAATAGCTTCATGAGCAAACTTAATCGCGTCTGCCATTTCTTCTTCAGAAATCTCATCCATTTCACCTTCAACCATCATCACTGAATCTGCTGAAGCACCAATCATCATGTCGATATCAGACTCTAATAATTGTGAACGTGTTGGATTGATGATAAATTCTCCATTGATACGACCAACTCTAGCTTCAGAAATTGGACATTCAAATGGAAAATCCGATAATTGAATTGCCGCAGAAGCAGCTAAACCTGCCATAGCATCTGGCATAACGTCATCGTCATGAGACATTAACTGAATCATAACCTGTGTTTCTGCGTGATAATCTTTTGGGAATAATGGACGCAATACACGGTCCACTAAACGCATGGTTAATACTTCACCATCACTTGGTCTTGCTTCTCTTTTAAAGAAACCTCCTGGATAACGACCAGCAGCTGCAAACTTTTCTCTATAATCTACTGTTAATGGTAAGAAATCAACATCCGCCTGATGATAGTTAGAAACTACCGTACATAATAGCATACATTTTCCTGATTGCACCACAACGCTACCATGAGCCTGTTTTGCTAATTTTCCGGTTTCGATAGAAATTTCTCTACCATCACCTAGGTCTATGACCTCTTTGTAAGTTTTTGGAATCATAATTTTTTAATTCGGGTACTGATATGCCGAGCATGGTCAGTACTGTTAAACAATGGTCGTTGTGTTGTTGTGTAGTAGTTGTGTGACCAATGAAAAACCGTGTAAGCTTCTTCAATTCGAATTTTAGACGCTTTCGACTGCGTGATATATAAATAAAAACCACGCTTTAAGGCGTGGTCTTTATATTGAGATTATTTTCTTAATCCTAATTCTTTTACTATTGCACGATACCTTAAGATATCTTTCTTAGTTAAATAGTCTAGTAAAGCACGACGCTTACCTACTAATTTTACTAATGAACGCTCAGTGTTGTAATCCTTGCGATTGTTTTTTAAGTGCTTTGTTAAATGGTCGATTCTTGCGGTAAATAATGCAATTTGCCCTTCTGCAGAACCTGTGTCCTTTTCGTTCTTTCCGTGTTTTTTGAAAAGTTTCTCTTTTGCTTTCTGATCTAAATACATGCTAATATTATTGTAAATGATTTTTATGTACTATGAAAGATTTTCTTTCAAGCGGCAAATATAGGACTTTTTTTGCGTTTTGTGGTTTTTTTCGTAACTTTTAGTCTATATTAAAATATTTTGATAGCCTCCCTTACCTAATTGAGAGTTTTTACCTATTAATCCTGTAAATAAAAAGGATGAAAGCAGTAGATTCTAGTCGGAATTTTTCTAACGCACACGATGTATTAGACCGCGTTTTTAACAATACTTATAACGGCATTGCAATTGTAAATCTAGGTGGTAATTGGCTAAAGGTTAATCAAAGTGTGTGCGACCTATTGGGTTATACAAGATGGGAGCTCTTTAATATGGATATCCATAACATCATTTATGCTGAAGATCTTGGTGTACATGAAGAGAAGTACGAAAAACTTATTACGGGTAAAATTGATAAGTACCGCGTTAAACAGCGCTACTTTCATAAGGACGGTTCTATATTGTGGATATTAATTTATGTATCCTTGGTATATTTTAAAGAGGGCAAACCTTATATGATATGGCAGTTTAATGATGTTACTAATCGCCAAAAAAACCAAGATAAGCTAAAAGCAATGTTTAATGTTGTAAAAGAACAAAATGAACGGTTAACAGCTTTTGCAAACATTGTAACACATAATCTAAGATCACATGCAGGAAATTTATCCTCGATAACTGAATTTTTAGAAGAAGATTTTAGCAATCATAAGGATAATGAACACCTTGTTATGCTGAAAAAAGCTGTAGATAATCTAGAAGAAACAGTTTCTCACCTTACAGAAGTAGCTAAAATCAGGGAAATTGAACCTTCAAAATTAGAATCTCTTAATTTATACGATTATGTAGAAAAGGCCATGTATAATATAATTGCTATGGCTCAAAATGCCAATGCTATAATTTATAATGAAATTGATGAGGGTCACTTTGTAAAAGGTGTCCCTGCCTATTTAGATAGTATTGTGCTTAACTTTTTGACCAATGCCATAAAATACAGAGCGGAAGAAAGAACTCCTATTATTGAGCTAACCTCTATAGTTGAAGAGGATTTTATCGTTTTTAAGATTAAAGACAATGGTTTGGGAATAGATATGGAGAAGTATGGTGATAAGCTTTTTCAAATGTATAAGACGTTTCATTACAATGAAGATGCTATAGGCATTGGTCTTTTTATTACCAAAAACCATATTGAATCTTTAGGTGGTAAAGTAGAAGTGACAAGTGGAGTAGGAGTAGGTACTGAATTTTCAATTTACCTAAAAAAAGCTTAAAATTATTTTTATTGCCAATTAAACCTTTTTTGATTGGAGTAGTCTTAACACTATATTAACAATAAAAAAGTAATCATGAAGAATTTAAATGCACTAAAAAAAGGAGTCTTAGGCCTTATGGTTTTGGGCTTAACATTTACATCTTGTAGTAAAGATGAAACTACAGAAACAGAAAATCAAGTTCAAGACACTTCAGAAGTTGAGCGCTCAGCCGAAATAGACCAAATTGATAATGTTTTAGGTGATCTTGTAATCGATGCTTATGAAGGTCAAGAATTAAGCGAAACAGGCAGAACTACATACAACGGGGATATTCCCGACTGTGTAACAATTACAGTGGTTGTACAACAAAACTACAGACAGGTAACTTTAGATTTTGGTACTGAAGGATGTTTGGTTAGAGGTCATTTACTTAAAGGACAAATTGTCTTTGATTATACAAGAGATCCTGAGGCCCAACAAATTGCTATCAACTACAATTTGGTAGATTTTTATTTCGATGCTAAAAACATTATTGCCAGTCGTTCTATCTTAAAAGAGTTATCTAATGATAATGGAAATCCTCAATTTACTCACGATTTAAGTATTACAGTGATTTGGCCAAATGGATTACAGGCGTCTAGAGAAGGTACAAGAATAAGAGAATGGATAGAAGGTTTTGGAAGCGGAGTTTTTAGTGACAATGTTTTTGAAATTACTGGTGATTGGGAAGCGACTTTCGTAAATGGAAACACACATACATACGAGGTTATAATACCATTACGTAGAGAGGTTATCTGCTACTATTTTGTAAGTGGTTCTTTTGATGTACAGCGAACCAACTTTGGAGGTGTTTTTGATTTTGGTGACGGAGATTGCGATAACCAAGCGACATTTACCTTTAACAACGGTACGGAAATCCCTATTACTTTAAATTAGTTTTTGGGTTTAGTTAATTGCATAAAAAAAAGCGAGCCATTTGGCTCGCTTTTTTTTATGCTCTTATTGGTTGATTCTTTATTAAATCTATATAGAGATTAATTTTTTTCTTTAAGTCTTTTCTGTGTGTTATAAAATCTAAGAAACCATGCTCTAACAAAAACTCTGAAGTTTGAAAACCTTCTGGTAGTTCTTGGCCTGTTGTATCTCTTACAACTCTTGGGCCAGCAAAACCGATTAGTGCACCTGGCTCAGAAATATTAATATCTCCTAGCATAGCGAATGATGCAGTCGTTCCTCCAGTAGTTGGATCGGTACACAATGAGATATATGGAATTTTGGCATCTGCCAATTGCGCGAGTTTTACGGAAGTTTTTGCTAATTGCATTAATGATAAAGCTGCTTCCATCATACGCGCACCACCAGACTTGCTTATGATCATAAAAGGGACTTTGTTTTTTAGTGCATAATCTGCAGCTCTTGCAATTTTTTCACCGACAACGCTTCCCATAGATCCTCCGATGAAGGCAAAATCCATGCACGCAATAACTAAATCTTGTCCATTGGACTTGCCAACAGCTGTACGTACAGCATCTTTTAGGTTAGTCTTAGCTTGTGCAGCTTTTAAACGCTCAGGATACTTTTTTGTATCAACGAATTTCAGAGGGTCTTTTGATGTAAGGTTAGCATCTAATTCTTTGAATTTATTATCATCAAAGAGAATTTCGAAATACTCTTTACTACCAATTCTTACATGATAACCATCTTCTGGGCTAACGTAAAAATTTTGTTCTAGTTCTTTGGTGTCAATTATTTTTCCTGTTGGAGATTTATACCAAAGCCCTTTGGGAGTATCTTTTTTTTCCTCTGTTGAGGTGTGTATTCCTTTATCTTTTCTTTTAAACCAAGCCATATTGATATACGATTTTGGGTTCATCAATTATAGACAAATTACTTCTGTCTGTAAATTGATGAATTAGTTAGTTAGGTGGGCAAAATTACTACTTATTAATTAAACTCAAAAGTTGTAGGTCTATCTAATTTAGCATAAAAAATAAACCTATCAAAACTATAATCTTTAGTATTGATAGGTTTTAAGAATATTTATTGAACTTTTACAGCGTATCTATATTGTTTAAATCTTCAAAAGCTTTTTTAAGTCGCTCAACAAAAGCTTGTTCACCTTTACGTAGCCAAACCCTTGGGTCGTAATACTTCTTGTTTGGTGAATCTGGTCCATCAGGGCTACCTATTTGGGTTTGTAAATAATCTTTTTTATCGTCAATGTAATCTCTTACACCACTCAAAAATGCCCATTGCATATCGGTATCGATATTCATTTTAATAACTCCATAACCAATTGCTTCTCTTATTTCTTCAACGCTAGAGCCCGAGCCACCATGAAATACAAAGTCTATATGATTATGCTCAACATTAAATTTCTCTGAAACGTACTCTTGAGAATTCTTTAAAATCTTTGGAGTCAATTTTACATTACCTGGTTTATAAACACCATGAACGTTTCCAAATGCAGCAGCAACAGTAAACTGATCGCTCACTTTCATTAATTCTTCATAGGCATAGGCCACTTCTTCCGGTTGCGTGTATAATTTTGATTCATCAACGTCGCTGTTATCAACACCGTCTTCTTCACCACCAGTGATACCTAATTCAATTTCTAAAGTCATACCCATTTTACTCATACGAGCTAGGTACTCTTTACAAATCTCAATATTTTCTTCTATTGGCTCTTCAGAAAGATCAATCATATGAGAGCTATATAAAGGCTTTCCAGTTTCTTCAAAGTGTTTTTCACTTGCGTCTAATAAACCATCTATCCAAGGCAATAATTTTTTTGCACAGTGATCGGTGTGTAAAATCACAGGTACTCCATAAGCTTCTGCCATAAGATGTACATGCTTTGCGCCAGCGATGGCACCAGCAATAGCACCTTTTTGGTCTTCATTACCTAATCCTTTACCCGCATTAAATTGTGCACCACCATTAGAAAACTGAATAATTACAGGTGCGTTTAACGCTTTAGCAGTTTCTAAAACACCATTTATAGAATTTGAACCTATAACATTAACAGCTGGTAAGGCAAAGCCTTTTTCTTTTGCTAACTTGAAAATCTCTTGAACTTCTCTACCTGTTGCAACGCCAGGTTTAATATTGTGACTCATAATTTTATGATTGAAAAATTAGACTCAAAAATAAGCAATTTTGAATATTTATGAGTTGGTTTTTAGAGATAAATCGGGTATTAAATACCGAAAACGATATAGTAATATGTTAAGTGTTTTTTAAAAAGGATAGTTAATTCCAATGTTATAAACTGCGTTTCTAAAGTTGTAATCTTTAAACCAGCGTTCTCCTTCAGGCAGGGAAGGGTTATAAGTTTTAAAACCAGTATCGAAACGCAGAACAAAGAAATCAAAATCGTAACGAAGTCCAAAACCAGACCCTACAGCAATATCTTCTAAAGAGCTAAAACCTGTAAAGGTTGCTTCTTCATCTTCAACATTATCTAAAACATTCCATATGTTGCCAGCATCAACAAAAAGCGCACCTCTTAGATCTCCAAAAAGGCCAAAACGCTGTTCGGCACTTAAGTGAATTTTAAAGTTAGCTTCGTTAAATTCGTTGGTTGTTGTAGAACTTCCTGGGCCAAGATTATAAGCAGTCCAAGCTCTGTTGTCATTAGGTCCACCGGCAAAGAAACTTTCCGCAAATGGAATACTGTTAGAGTTACCATAAGGAATAGCAATACCTGCGTAGCTTCTAAAAGCAAATACGTTTTTACGACCTAAGTCAAAATACTTTACATAATCTACCTCAGTTTTAAAATACTGTGAAAAAGCTACGCCAAATACTTCATAATTTCCATTTTCATTTTTTGATGAGCCAAATACTTCAGATAGATTGGATAATAAATTTCCTGCGATTTCTATTCGCCATTTAAAAATTGAGAAATCGTTGTCAAATATATTTGCACGTTTATCTTTTTTATAGTCAAAACTAGAGGAGAAAATAAGGTTGTTTTCTGTTAATCGCTGTTTGCGTTCTTCTATATTATTTACAATTAAAAAATCATCATCGTTTGATGTTAAACTCGTGTTTCCTGCCAATACATCATCAATAAATTGATCTGCTGGAGAAAACCGATTAGGTAAACTATCATCTATCAAGCTTTCGTCATTACCAATGTAGTTAATACTTCTAGCAATACTATTTAACCTTCCAAAAGAATTTGAGTAAACACCAAAATAGTTACTTGTGTTTAAGTTTTTCACAAACTGAACATTAAACAATTCCAAAGTATTAGAAACTGTCGTAGAAGGTAACCAGTTATAACTTAAAAGCCCAGAAAGTGTTTGCTTATCTAATCCAATATTTTGTTGACCTGTTATAGAGAGGTTGATCGCTGTATTTGGCGACATATATTTAGGGATAATACTATCGGTATTAAAAGGGGTGAATAATCTCGGGATAGATAATCTCACATTACCACCAAACTCGTTAATGTCAAAAAAGGCGTCCTCATTATCATTTCCATCTTTAGATGCACCAATGGCTGCAATTCCACTTATCTCTAGAGTTTCAGCACCTCTAAAAATATTTCTGATTTTTAAACCGGGAGTTACTGAAAACCCAATAGTTTGAATATTACTTTGAGAAACATCTAAATCTAAACTTAAGCCATACTTTTTCTTGGGTTCTAAGTAAATATTTGCTGTTAATGTAGTATCATCTCTGTTTTCTACATACTCTATACTTGGATACCTAAACATTTGTAGGTCATTTAGGTATCTCGATGTTCTACTACGCGCTAGATCCGTGTAAATGTCTCCTTTATTAATAAAAATGGCATCGGTAAGTGCCTTGGGTCTAAACCTCAATTTCTCTTTACTATAAAGGTTGTAATCTTTGTAAGTAGTGGTGTCTGAAATAGCTTTAAACCTATTTTCAAAATTATCATCCGTAAAAATATTAACCTCTTTGATTTTATAAACTTTAAAGGGTTCTATTGATGTAGAATCATCGGTTCTAATACTGCGGTCTGCTATAATCAATTCTGTGTTTACCTTATGGTTTGTTCCAATGGTATCCGTTACAAACCTTATATAGTCTTGCCCAAAATAATAGAAGCCTGAATTACGTAGAAATGTATTGATACGCTCGCGTTCATTTTCAAAATTCTGCTCATCATATTGTTCTCCCTTCTTTAGTAATGATGCCTTACTGAATTTACCGTAGAGAGAATCTATTGCAGGACTGCTTATTATAGGTTTCAAAGAGTCTAAAAAGTACGGTTTGTTTTTAACAACTGTATAGGTTACTTCTGCTCTTTTGCTACTGTCTTTTTCTATCTGATAATTCACTTCATTGTCAAACCAACCCTTACTATAATAATACTTTCTGAGATTGGTAACTGTCTTTGCGGTTTTTTCTTCATTTAGTATTGTAGGAGCTTCTCCTGTACGTTTTAACCAACTGTTAAAGTTTTTACGCGATTGTATTTCTCGGTCAAATTGCTTCTTTGATAGTAAAGCGGTTTTCCAACGGACTTTAGAAGAATCACTCAATACTTTAGCTTGTAATATAGAATCAATGTTTGGCCGAGCTAAGTTATAGACATGAAGCCTCAACGGAAAACCAAAGAAGCTTTCCATCCCAAGATTTGTTCTTTGAATGATGATGTTGTTGACACGTTCTTCCTTATTAACCTTACCGTTTTCAATAATTGTGTTTTTAGTTATTAAATGTTCATCAGCCTTAACACGCTTTACAACATTACAAGAACTAAAAAATAAACAGGTGAAACAAAAAAACAATACACTATAAGTGGCCTTATGTTTTTTAATGAATTGTAACATGCGATGTAGCAGTCTCAATGGGTGTATTGTTTTTTGATATTGGATGTTATAAACAAAAATTAGTCCAAAAAGGTTTACTTTGTAATAACTCTAACAAATGTAAAGACATTTTAATGGTTACAAAGCATCAAATAAAGTTAATTAAAAGTTTAACCCAAAAAAAATATAGACAACAATTAGGGCTGTTTGCAGTCGAAGGGATAAAAGGGATTGAAGAATTTTTAAATTCAGATTTTAAGCTTCAGAATTTATATACTACCCAACCGATTTTTGACGCACCAAAACAGCTTGTTACTGATGTTTCTGAGGCAGAACTTAAAAAGATAAGTTCACTTAAAAACCCAAATACAGCTTTGGCAGTTTTTAATATTCCCAAGACTAAAGATATTGATAGGGAAGAACTAATAATTGCATTGGATGATGTAAGAGATCCAGGCAACTTAGGTACAATTATAAGACTTTGCGATTGGTATGGTGTTAAGGATTTGGTTTGCAGTGCCAATACAGTAGATTGTTACAATCCTAAAGTGGTGCAGGCAACAATGGGTTCATTGACACGTGTCAATATCACATATTTAAATCTCGAAGAATTTATGTCAGCAACTAATACTGATGTTTTTGGAACATTTATGAATGGGGAAAATATCTATAAAACTGAATTACCCAGTACAGGTATAGTAGTTTTGGGAAATGAAGCCAATGGTATTTCTGATTCAATTAAAGTAAAAGTAGATCGGCAACTTACCATACCTCAATATGGCGAAAGTAAAAATACAGAAAGCCTAAATGTTGCCAATGCAACGGCAATTGTATTAAGTGAATTTAGACGTCGTCTTATTGAAAAGTAAAGTTGATGAAAACACCTCTAGTTTGCATTTTTGCCACATTGCCTGTCCAAGGGCTATTTGGGTCTGCATCTCTCACGATTTCATCGTTAATGGCAAAAACGCCACGGATTGAAGGTGTAAATTTGAAATAGAGCAAATAAAGATCTATACCAAAACCAATCTCATAGAAATAGGTGCTTTTTTTCATTCTAAACTCACCAGCACTATTATCATCTGGATTATCTTGATTACTTGATAGGTTTAAAGCTGTGGAAAACCCTCCAATGATGAACGGCTTAAAATTGTTAATGCGCTTGGTTGAAATTTTTAATAATAACGGTACATGTATGTAGGTGGATTTCACCTCTCTTAGCAAATCAGAATCATTAAATTCCGTACCTGCAAAATAGCTTTCATCATACTGTAAATTTCTTGTGGTAAAGAAAACACCTGGTTCTAATCTAAGGTTGAGGTGATCATTAATACGCATATCTCCTATAAGACCTAAATGAAACCCAAAGGTTTTGTCAACCAAGATATCTTTTAAGTCTTGGTTGTAATTAAACTTAAAATCGTATTGATTAAAACCGAGAAAATAACCCCAAGACAAAAACTTTTGGTCTATGTTATCAATATTATTTGCAACCTTTTCTTTGGTAAATAATTGGGCCGACACATTTTGAAAGGCCAGTATTAGTGCAAGAAAGATTATGATTCTTTTCATATTATGCTTTAGATGCTGTGTAAATTGTTGCCACACCCATAGTTTGTGGCTTGTCTTCGACATTAATAAACCCAATTTTCCTTAAAATATTGTTCAGTGCTTCACCATATGGAAAAACTGAGGCAGATTCACTTAAATAGTTATAAGCAACTCTATCTTTTGAAAACAATTTACCAACCATTGGTAAAATTAGTCTACAATGAATGTTATAACCAAATTTATAAACAGGGTTTGTGGGTACAGATGTTTCTAGGATCACAAAAATACCATTGGGTTTTAAGACTCTTAAGATTTCAGCGAGTCCTTTCTCTAAATTTTCAAAATTCCTAACTCCAAAGGCAACAGTAATAGCATCAAAGGTATTGTCTTCAAACGGTAGATCTTCAGAATCTCCGATAACCATTGAGATAATGCCATCTAAGTTTTTGGACTTTATTTTTCGTCTGCCAACTTCTAACATACCATCGCTAATGTCTAATCCTATGATTTCTTTAGCATTTGTAGAGGTAAGGCTGATGGCCAAATCGCCAGTTCCGGTAGCGATATCCAGAATATTTTCTGGTTTGTTTTCAGAAACTAATTTAACGACTTTATTTCGCCATTTTACATCAAT
This sequence comes from Winogradskyella ouciana, assembly GCF_965284585.1. NCBI lineage: Bacteria > Pseudomonadati > Bacteroidota > Flavobacteriia > Flavobacteriales > Flavobacteriaceae > Winogradskyella > Winogradskyella ouciana. The sequence continues at coordinate 511,982 of NZ_OZ260095.1, read as the reverse complement.
TCCAAAAGAAATAACTCGATTTAAGCCGTCATATTCTTTAGAAATTGTGTCAAACATTTCCGTTACCTGCTCTTTCTTGGAAGCATCACTATTCTTATATGGTTTTATCTTTTTGGCCATTAAAAATTTTTGGCAAAAGTACGTGATTTTTTTCACTTGAAAATTTAAAGACCAAATCCAAGAATTGAATTTATCAGTGCATTGCTTACCGAAGAAAAGCTGTAATTTAAATCCTTCTTAAGGAAAATTGTGATCTCTATAGAAGAAACAGATAAAAACTTCTAAGTCGCTATAACTTTAGCTTCACTTATAACTTCTTAGTATATTTGCATGTTTATTTTGAACATTTCGTAATGAAAATAATTATCGCAGGTGCAGGAGAAGTAGGATTTCATTTAGCAAAGCTATTGTCCTATGAGTCGCAAGAGATAACCCTTATCGATACCAAAAAAGATGGCTTGGCTTATGCAGGCGAGCATTTAGACATAAAAACCATAAAAGGGGATGCAACTTCCATCGCCATTTTAAGGGAAGCGCGTATAGAATCAGCAGCATTGTTTATTGCCGTAACGTCTTCTGAAACTACAAATATCACAGCTAGTGTACTGGCTAAACAGCTTGGTGCACAACGCACAATAGCCAGAATTTCTAATACTGAGTTTATTGATGAAAAAGAGACCATTGGTTTTTCTCAATTTGGAATAGATGAATTGATTTCACCAGAATCTTTAGCGGCTAAGGAAATAGAGTTGTTGTTAAACCAGTATGGATTTAATGACACCTATGAGTTTGAAGGTGGTGCACTTACCATGTTGGGATTGCGTTTATCGAGAACCGCAACTTTTGTTGGTAAAACTGTGAGGGAAGCTGCTGAAATATATCCTGAGTTGCATTTCATTCCTATTGCCATACAACGTTATGCTACTCAATATACCATTATCCCAAGAGGTGATACACAATTTAAGGAAGGTGATAAGGTGGTGTTTATGACCTCTAAAGGAGGTGATGCAGAATTGTTTGAATTATCAGGAAAAGTCAAAATGGGAATTAAAAACGTGATGATTCTTGGTGGTAGTAAAATTGGCTATAAGACAGCGAGAGATTTGTGCATGAGTAAATTCAACGTTAAACTGGTTGAAAGTAGAAAGCCTGTTGCTGAGGATCTTGCAGATCAATTGCCTAATGCATTGGTTATATGTGGTGATGGTAGAAATGTTGAAATACTCGAAGAGGAAAATATTTCGGATACAGATGCTTTTATTTCCGTAACCGGAAACTCTGAAACCAATATTATGTCCTGTCTTTTAGCAAAGTCTAAAGGTGTAAAGAAAACCATTGCTTTGGTTGAAAACATGGACTATTACCAATTGTCTCAATCCATAGGAATTGATACACTAATTAATAAAAAACTCTTAGCTGCCAATAATATTTTCAGATATATCAGAAAAGGTGAGGTTGTCGCCATGACCAAGCTTACAAACATGAATGCCGAACTATTGGAGTTTGTGGTAAAGCCAAATTCAAAAATTACTAATAAGACTATAAAGGATCTTAACTTTCCGAGGTCGGCTATTTTTGGTGGAGTTATAAGAAACGGAAACGGTATGATTCCTCTTGGAAGTTTTAAAATAGAGGCTGGCGATCGTGTAGTGGTATGTTGTTTGCCGCGCTCAATTTCTGAAGTTGAAGCCTTTTTCTCATAATTACTATTATGTATCGAATGCATCTTAACTATAAAATCATTTTCCATTTTTTTGGACTGCTACTGCTGTTCAATGGTGGTTTTATGATGCTAGCTACATTAATCAGCCTTATTTATAAAGATGGTGTTACTTTAAACTTGTTTCTAGCAGGTTTGTCAACCTTGTTGTTGGGTGCTATCGCAATGTATGGCACCAAGAAACACCGTAAAGAGATGAACAAGCGCGAAGGTTACATTGTTGTGGCCTTTGGTTGGGTAGTTATGTCCCTTACAGGCACCTTGCCCTATTTGGCAACGGAAGCCATTCCGTCGTTTACAGATGCTTTTTTTGAAACCATGTCTGGTTATACCACTACTGGAGCCAGTATAATAAATGATATTGAAATCTTGCCAGAAGGCATATTATTTTGGCGAAGCATGACACATTGGATTGGTGGTATGGGAATTATTGTACTGGCCATTGCCATTTTACCTTTGCTTGGCGTTGGTGGTATGCAGTTGTTTGCGGCTGAAGCACCAGGTCCTGGTGGTGATAAACTACATCCTAGAATTACAGATACAGCAAAGCGTTTATGGTTAATTTATTTTGGCTATACAGTGGCAGAAACTATTCTACTTCAAGTAGCAGGAATGTCCTTTTTCGATGCCATTAATCATGCAATGAGCACGTTATCCACTGGAGGTTTTTCAACAAAAAATTCCAGTATTGCGCATTGGAATGATAATCCTGCCATTCAATATATCATTATCTTTTTTATGTTTTTGGCAGGTACGAATTTTGTTTTGAGTTATTACCTCTTTAAGGGTAACGTAAAGAAAATTATTAAGGATGATGAGTTTAAACTCTATTTTAAGTTTATAGCGGCTTTCACTATAGTGGCAGTCCTTTTAATATATTTTAGAGCTGATGTTTCTCAATCGACTATAGCGCATCCAATGGTTTTAGGGGAAAGTGAAAGTTCTATAAGGCATGGACTATTTCAGGTTTTGGCTATTGTTACAACAACAGGTTTTGTAACTGCAGATTATACCATGTGGACACCATTTTTAACCGTGTTCTTTTTTGGCTTGATGTTTTTGGGAGGTTCTGCTGGTAGTACTTCGGGAGGTGTTAAAGTGGTAAGGCACCTTATTTTAATCAAAAACGGTTTTTTGGAATTTAAACGTGCACTACATCCTAATGCAATTTTGCCAGTAAGGTATAACACCAAATCCATTTCAAAAGACATTGTTTTTAATATTCTTGGGTTCTTTATTCTATATATGTTATCCTTTATAATTGGTGCTTTGGTCTTTTCTATGTTTCAAATAGACTTTACATCTGCAGTAGGACTTTCAGCTTCTAGTTTGGGTAATGTTGGGCCAGCTCTAGGTGATTTTGGACCTGTGAATAATTATGCAGCCTTACCTGTTTTAGGAAAATGGTGGGCTTCTTTTTTAATGCTTCTTGGACGTTTAGAATTATTTACAATTCTTATTTTATTGACTCCATTTTTCTGGCGAAACAGATAAAATTTTAATTTTTTTTGAGATTTTTTAAAATTTAGCTAGCCTATAATTCTACTACTATTTTTTGAGTTTGAGTACTTCAATCTATTGATATAGTTGAAACACAGAGTGTAACAAAATTAATTGTTATGCGTCATATTAGCGTAACCAATTAAAAATATCAATCATGGAATTAGTATTAAATCAAAAATTAGAAACAGTACCAGAACCCATTGAGGTGTCTCATTTTACAACCAATGGACTATTGAATTCTAATTACAAGTCAATTGTGAAGCTTAACTTCAGCAAGTCAACTCCAAAGTCTATATTCGGAATTAGACAACGTATCAAATCTTCACAATTACGCAAGGTAAACCATACAGCTGTAATTTTAAAGTTATCAGTGTTTGCCATCGCCTTAATAGCGCTGTTCTAAATAGAACTTCTATTCGAACTTTCTGAACTTTAACTGGCATTTTTTAATGCCTTTTATATCTACAGCAACATATAAGTTTTTTATGCTGCTCTAAACTTTATTTATCTAAAATCTAGAAATTATGGCTGGAACTTCAATGGTAATTAGCGTAAAGAATAATCTAAAATTGCTTTCTAAGCGTGACAGATTAAAGAACAGATTGGGTGGTTATAGTCTAGATAAAATAACAGAATATAATTTACCTAAAGCGACTGATAAGCAGCTTAATGCCATCGCAAAGCGTCTAAAAGAAGAGCGAAAAACTAGAATGACAAAGGTTGTTATAATTACAACAATTCTTTTTCTCGGTTTATTATGTGCTTTTCTTTACTCAAGCAATGGAATAGTTGAATTATTAACTTATTAATATCTCAAATATGCCGCTAGGAGAATCAATGATTAGCATTTTAAGGAGCAATAAGAATATAATGCTCGATAAATCTAAAAGATTTAGAAAGACACTCGGTGGCTATGATAAAAACGGTAAAACGGAACACAATTTACCAAAAGCCACACCAGAGCAGCTACAAGAGATAAGAAAAAGACTCAAAAGAGAGAATAGAATAATGTGGATTAAAACAGTTGTTTTATCGACTATAATAATAATCGCTTTGGTTTGGATGCTTTTTGCATCATAATAAAAAAGCTCTAACATAAAATTTACGTTAGAGCTTTTCTTTTAAAAAAGGCGATTGATGAATTTATACTAGCTTAACGCTGTTTTAATCCTTTTAATTGCCTCAATAATATGTTCTTGAGATGCTGCGTAAGAAATTCTTATACAATTAGGGTTACCAAAAGCTTCACCTGTTACTGTGGCGACAAGGGCTTCTTCCAATAAGAATAACGACATATCTGTAGCATTGTTTATGGTTTTTCCTTTGATGGTTTTTCCGAAATAAGCGGATACATTAGGGAATACATAAAAAGCACCTTCAGGCTCATTGGTCTCAAAGCCTTCTATGCCTTCCAATAAACCAAGAATGAGTTTACGACGTTCCTTAAACTCATCTACCATGTATTTGATGCGCGAAGGATCGGCTTCCAATGCTGTAATTACAGCACGCTGACCAATACAATTGGCACCACTGGTCACTTGGCCTTGCATTTTGTTGCAGGCTCTAGCAATCCATTCTGGAGCACCTATATAACCGATTCTCCAACCCGTCATGGCAAAAGCTTTAGAGACTCCGTTTACGGTAATGGTTCTATCGAACATATCATTAAACTGTGCCATACTAAAATGACCTCCAATAAAATTGATGTGCTCGTAGATTTCATCAGAAACCACATAGATGTTCGGGTGTTTTTGTAAAACATTGGCAAGTGCTCTTAATTCATCCTTACTGTAAATCGACCCACTTGGGTTACACGGTGAACTGTACCAAATCATTTTGGTTTTTGGTGTAATGGCAGCTTCGAGTTGCTCGGCTGTCATTTTAAAATCGTTCTTTATATCCGTTTGTACTTCAACCGGAACGCCTCCATTTAATTTTACAATATCGCTGTAGCTTACCCAGTACGGACAAGGTAAAATAACTTCGTCACCATCGTTTAGCATCACAGAGGCAATATTGAATAAAGACTGTTTAGCACCAGTAGAGACTACAATTTGAGATCTTTTGTATTCCAACTCATTATCACGCTTAAACTTAGTGATAATTGCATCCTTTAATTCTACATAACCATCAACAGGTGTATAGCTGTTATAGTTTTCGTTAACAGCATTAATAGCTGCTTCTTTAACAAAATCTGGAGTGTTAAAGTCGGGTTCTCCCAAACTTAATCCAATAATGTCTTTTCCCTCTGCTCTTAATTCTCTGGCTTTTGCAGCCATAGCAAGGGTTGCTGAAGTCGATAGATTGTTAATTCTATCCGAAAGTTGGTTCATGGTTGTAATAATAGAATTATGCTTATATCGCTGGTCGCATTCCCATTTCTTTTAAAAATCTGAAATGTGCAGCAACCGCTTTTCTTGTGGTTTCGTATTCTTTGTACGGCAGATTGAATTCTTTTGCGGTATCCTTCACAATTTTTGCAATTTTACCATAATGGATATGGCTAATATGCGGAAAGATATGATGCTCTACTTGATGATTTAAACCACCAGTGTACCAATTTACCAACCAATTTTTTGCTCCAAAGTTTACTGTAGTTTTTAATTGGTGTATTGCCCACGTGTTTTTCATAGTACCATCCTTTTCAGGTAAATGCATTTCGGCTTCGTCCATAACGTGTGCCAATTGAAACACAATACTCAGTATCAGTCCGGCAACATAGTGCATAATAAAGAACCCAATCAACACTTCGTACCAAGCTAAGTCAGTTAAGACAATTGGTAACACAATCCACATAGAAACATACAAAAGTTTTGATACTACTAATTTACTCCAATTAATCACTGGATTGGGTAATTTACCATAAGACAATTTACGTTTCATGTAGCGTTTCATTTGCTGAAAATCTGTAGTGATCGCCCAATTAATAGTTAATAGACCATACAATAAAACGGAATAATAATGCTGGAACCTATGATGTTTCCTCCATTCAGAATGTTCGGAAAAACGTAAAATTCTTCCAGCTTCTAAATCTTCATCATGCCCATGAATGTTAGTATAGGTGTGATGCAAAACGTTATGCTGAACTTTCCAGTTATAAACATTTCCTGCTAAAATATAAATACTACTACCCATTAAACGGTTAATCCATTCTTTGTTAGAAAAAGAACCATGATTACCATCGTGCATCACATTCATACCCACGCCAGCCATACCAATTCCCATAACAATGGTCAAAAGTATTTGTGCCCAAGTAGGAATATTTAAGGTGAGCAATAAAAAATAAGGTGCAAGAAATATGGCAAACATTACTATGGTTTTTAACCAAAGTTGCCAATTACCTGTGCGTTTTATGTTATTTTCCTTAAAGTAGTTGTTTACACGTTTGTTCAACGTTCTAAAGAACTTTGCTGAGTCAGCTCTTGAAAAGGATAAGGTTTGTTGTGTCATAAATAATAAAATTTAATATATAACGTATAGGGATTAAATACATTATAATTCGCCAAAGATAGTTAATATATAAAACGAAGCCTTAATGATTAAGGTTAAATTATCCACAATAAAATAATGTATTTTTGCAGAAATTTCAACTATGGATTTAATCCTAAAATATTTTCCAAACCTAACTGAGCTGCAAATAGCGCAGTTTGAGGCTTTAGAGCAATTATATAAAGATTGGAACTCTAAGATAAACGTAGTGTCTCGGAAAGATATTGATGAATTGTATCTAAGACACGTATTACATTCATTAGGTATAGCAAAAGTGATTAACTTCAGTGATGATTCTTCAATTTTAGATGTAGGTACTGGTGGTGGATTTCCAGGAGTACCTTTGGCAATTTTATTTCCTAATTGTCAATTTCACTTGGTAGATAGCATCAATAAAAAACTAAAAGTTATTAATGCAGTATGTGAAGCCATTGAATTAACCAATGTTAAGACAACACATAGTAGAGTAGAAGCGATTGATGAAACCTATGATTTTATAGTGAGTAGAGCTGTGACTGCGATGCCTGAGTTTACAAAATGGGTAAAAGGTAAAATAGCCAAACAGCAAAAAAATGAACTTAAAAATGGAATTCTCTATTTAAAAGGCGGTGATTTAACGGATGAATTAAAACAATATTCTACAGTTAAAGCATATTTGCTTTCAGATTATTTTGAAGAAGCCTTTTTTGAAACTAAAAAAGTAATTTACTTACCATTAAAGCATAAATAAAAAAAGCTCTTCATCTGAAGAGCTTTTTTTATGGTTGATTTTTGGTTTTTAGTTGGCTAAAAATTTAGTCGTAAATGTTTCGTTATTTTCAGCTCTAACATTCACAATATAAAATCCTGAAGTTAATTTAACAGGAATTGATGTTCTGCTACCTAATGTGGTTGTTGAATTAAATACCATTTTACCTGCAACATCAACAATACTTATATTAGCATTGGTATTTTTATTAGAAAGCAACACCAATTCATTGTCAATAGGATTTTTCTCTAGTTGAAAGGTCATTCTATCATTGCCCGAAACGCTTAATGGTGGAGTTAGTATTTCAACTAAGGCAAAATTAACATTATCCTCTGTTAATTGTACGTGTGGTTCGTTATCATCTGGTAAAAATGTATTGTCAAAAGGAGTGTCATTAGTTGTAGCACGACCTGCTAAATCTATACTGTGATGCCAGTTGATATCATCTCCTGTAGCCTCGTCTGTAATATCTAGCGCTAAAGCACTTACTGAAGGAATAAAACTAAATTTATCAATTTGTAATGCCGCTAAGAATTCTGCGGCAAGTCCACCGCCACCTCCTAAATCTCCTGTGAGGCCAGATAAATCAAACAAACCACCTGGTGCGGAATCGACTCCATCAAAATTTGTAGTGCCAGAACTTGCAGTGGATTCAACAACTATAAATGGAGGAAATACAGGCGCATAAAACCGACTGATTTGTTGTGCAGTACCTGCAGCAGGAGTCATATAAATTTCAACTTCTACATCAATAGGTCCAAAAGGACCATCGACAGGTATTGAAGTATCTACAATAGTAAATCCATTTGTAATTGGTGTAATACCATCAGCTGCTAAGTAAGTGCTTCCTATTCCGCTACCATTTATAATGGAAACATTTCTAGTGTTTTGCGGGAAACCATTAGATGTAAAAGAATTTATACTGGCTTCAAATGTTGTTCTAAACGGATGCGGTTGAGGTAATGTTAAGGCTGGGTCAAATTCTACCGTACTACCAGATTGTAGATGTGGTTCAAAATGATCTACAAGTAATTGACGTGCAGCAGGTGATTTAAGCAATGAATTAATCAATGGTTGAACTTCTGGAACGGGATTTAGATCATTAAATGCTAAATAATTCAATTGGTGCTGTAAACCAATTGGAACATTTGCTCCATGATGCGGTGAGTCGAATGAAATGTACAAACGCGTGTCTGCATCAAGGGTGTTGGCTTCCATGTAATTTAAAGCGTAGCGCGTTATGATGCCTCCCATACTTGGCCCAATAATTACATTTTCTTCTGGGCTGTTTGCTGTCTTTGCGGTATTAATTATATCCAAAAGCTCTACGAGTAACATTGCGTTACGTTCCATAAAATCAGCTCCTCCATCAACTGTGGCACCATCTGCTGTTCTTATATAAACAGGAAAATTTAATATAACTACATCAAACCCTTGCGCTCTAACTAAATCTGCTAGATTCTGAGTTCCTGAGCTGCCAGTGAAATCCAATAAACTATAAAGACCAGGAATATCCCTAGCGTCACCAGGGTCGAAACCATCTACAACAATGATAGGCTTATCTAGAATATTATCTGGACTTAGAAATATTTCATATTCACCTTCTCCAGGGTAATTTACTGCTTCGCCATAGGCTGATAAATCTGGTGTTATGCCTGATGTTAATGCGGTTTGCCCAAAAATTAAAACTGGTAAAAGCAATAAGATAGAAAAGTAGAGTTTTCTCATAGGAAGAGGAATTAATTAATTAAGATCGATAAGATACGAAGTTTAAGCGTTATTTTTATTTTTCCTACTATCATTTCTATGAAAAGCAAAAAAAATCCTTAAAAGTATAGCACTTCTAAGGATTTGTATTTCAGTTTGTTGTGATTCTTAACCTAAAAAAGGATATCTATAATCTGTAGGTGTAACAAAAGTTTCCTTTATTAATCTTGGTGATACCCAACGCAATAAGTTTTGAGCGCTACCAGCTTTATCATTTGTTCCAGAAGCTCTTGCGCCTCCAAATGGTTGTTGTCCTACAACGGCACCTGTTGGTTTGTCGTTGATATAGAAATTACCAGCTGAGTTTTGTAGCGCTTTAGCAGCCTCATCAATAGCATATCTATCCGTTGCTAAGATAGCTCCTGTAAGGGCATATTCACTCGTACCATCTACCACTTTTAGAGTTTCAGAAAATTTATCGTCTTCATAAACATAAATTGTGATGACAGGTCCAAATAATTCCGTACACATGGTTGTGTATTTAGGATCTGTAGTAACTATTACTGTTGGCTCAACAAAATATCCTTTGGATTTGTCATAGTTTCCGCCAGCAATAATTTCTGCATTACTATCGGCTTTTGCACCATCGATGTATTTAGCTAATTTATCAAAAGAGCCTTCATGGATTACCGCAGTAATAAAATTACTCATATCTTCAGGAGAGCCCATTTTAAAAGATTTTAAATCCTCTAAAAGATAATCTTTAACATCTCCCCAAATTCCTTTTGGGATATATGCTCTTGAAGCCGCACTACATTTTTGTCCTTGGAATTCAAATGCGCCTCTAGCAATTGCTGTTGCGACTTGCTTGGCATTTGCTGTTTTATGTGCAACGATAAAGTCCTTTCCTCCTGTTTCGCCAACAATTCTAGGATAAGTTTTATAATTATGGATATTGTTTCCAATTTGTTTCCAAAGTTCTTTAAACACATGTGTTGAACCCGTAAAATGTAATCCTGAAAAATCTGGACTAGCTAAAACCGTATTTGTAATCATCTCTGGATCACCGAAAACAACATTAATAACACCATCAGGTACACCAGCTTCTTTAAATACATCCATAATAACTTTTGCTGAATACACTTGGCTATCACTTGGTTTCCAAACCACAACATTACCCATTAATGCCATACAAGCTGGTAAGTTTCCGGCTATAGCTGTAAAGTTAAAAGGTGTTACAGCATATGTAAACCCTTCAAGCGGTCTGTATTCAACACGGTTCCATGCATCGCTTGTGCTTTCTGGCTGTTCCATGTAAATATCAGTCATAAACTGAACATTAAAACGTAAGAAGTCTATAAGCTCACAGGCGGCATCAATTTCAGCTTGATGTATAGTTTTAGATTGCGCAATCATAGTTGCTGCGTTAATCTTAGCTCTATATGGTCCGGCAATTAATTCTGCGGCTTTTAAGAAAATACCAGCTCGATGTTCCCAAGGCATTTGAGACCAAGATTTACGAGCTTCTAAAGCTGTAGCAATTGCTTCATCAATATGCTTTTGCTCAGCGATATGGTATTCGCCAACGATATGCTGATGATCGTGCGGAGGAGACATGGTTCTGGTATTGCCAGTTTTCACATCTTTTCCATTGATATATAGAGGAACTTCTACCTTGCTGTTAAACATCGATTTATAAGCTTCTGAAACAGCTTTGCGCTCTGGCGAACCAGGAGCATAAGACTTAACAGGCTCGTTAACAGCTATTGGTACATTAAAGAATCCTTTTCCCATGATATGTTTTGTTTTTTTAATTTGAATTTTGAAAGTGCAAAGTTACAATATTTATGAGATATTGTTAATTTCAAACGTTATAGTTCTGTGAAACTTACGAGCATTATTTTTTGTAAGTTGCTCCCTTAAATTTTTGAAGCCCTTTATGCTTAATAATGACGCTTTTATTATTGTACTGGCATATCCAGAAACCATTGTGCCTCATGCTAAAGAACGGTACTCTAAGTTTTTACGCTTTGCCTTCATAGGTAGTAAAAAACATGTTAGAGCAGGTCACGCAGCATTGGTTTTAATACATAAAAGCTCAGGTGTTTTAGAGTATTTCGACTTTGGGAGATATATAACTATAGAACCCAACGGAAGAGTGAGAGGAAGAGAGACTGATTTTGAGCTGAATCTCCCAATCGTTGCAAATATTAAGAATGATACCGTACAAAATTTAGATGAAATACTGAAGTTTTTGGCTACGCATCCTAAATTAACCCATGGTGAAGGCACTATGTACGCTTCAGTTTGTAATGCAGTTAATTATAATTTAGCACGGGACTATATCGATAAGATGCAAAACAAAGGCTTTATAAGATATGGTGCTTTTATTAAAGATGCGACTAACTGCGCACGTTTTGTTACGAACACCTTAATTGAGAGTGTAACAAATGATAGCATTAAGAAAAAGCTCATAAAATCTAAGAGCTTTACACCAAGTACTATTGGAAACGTTGTTATTTCTGATACAGAGAATTTTGTTTACTCAGTTTCTGACAATGGTGAAATCAATGAATTTGATTCTACCGTACGTAAGCAAAACCGAAAACTATTTTTGGATATTCTAAAAGATTACAACCCAAGTTTAGAAGGAAAAATTTTGCCAAAATATAATGATGAAAAAAAAGATCATGCACAATGGTTAGGAGGATTAGGAACAGGTGCTTGGTTTGAACTTTACGACGTTAGAAGTAAATCTGACTATCGCTTTAGACGAATTTCACCTTATGGGAACGTGGATTGCGATGGCATCTATAAAGTGAATGACACAAGTTTTGATATCAGTTCAGAGTATCAATTTTTATATAACTCTAACTGCTTATTTTTTCATGTTGAGCAGGATTCTAAAACTTATCGTTTTGATTTTATAAAAGACTTCAAAAAATAAAATATAATTGTCATATCGACTGAGTGAAGTGCGAAGCACAATAAATTAAATTGATGATTATTTAAGAGATTCCTGAATACTTCGGAATGATATAACCTAATTAAGTGCGAAAGGCGCGCTTAATTTAAACGTAGGAATGTAAACTTTAAATTTACTGGCCTTAGTAAAGTTAACCATGTTGTAATGCCCTTGCATGGCACCAAAAGGTGATGTTAAAAGACACCCGGAATTGTAAGTATGAGATTCCCCTGGTTTTAACACAGGCTTTTTACCAATAACACCTTCGCCTTCAATAATCTCTTCCTTATTGAGCGCGTCTAGTATTTTCCAATGTCTTGAATTGAGCTGTACGGAATCTTTACTTTGGTTTTCAATAGTTACTTTATAACCAAAAGCGAAGTGCACTTTATAATTTTTATAAAATGTACCTTCAAAATTGGTTTCGACAGAAATTTTTATGCCGCTTGTAACTTGTTGTACCATGAACTTTAAGAAAAGAGTATGCTAAAATAGCATAATTTTTGAATGATAGCGCAATTTTTACGTTAAGTTGTGACTGATTTTAACATTTTTTCCGAAACAAATGTTTCTAGCGTTTCAAAAAAGTTATAAATATCTTCTTTCTCTAAGAGACTGTTTATAGTTACCATCCTTACAAATTCTATATTGTTAAAATTTCCGAAGCCCACCATGAGTTCAGAATTTTTATAAAGTGCAGTACAAAGTTCATTGGCTGGGACGCCCTTATAATTAAAGCATATGGATATAGAATCATCAAAGCTGTAAAGCGTATAGTCATCGTTATTGTTGATATAATCTCTTGCTATTTGTGCCATTTCAAACTGTTTATCAACAATTTTTTCTAAACCTTTTGTTCCAACGGATTTCCATAGCGTCCAGATTTTTAAAGCATCATTGCGTCGTCCACATTGTAAAGATGTTTTACCAAGATTAAAATCGTCACTATCAGTTTGGTACAGATAATCAGCTTCGTTAGAAAATGAATGGTGCAATTGCGCTTTGTGTTGGGTTATAATTATTGAACACGTCAAAGGTGTACCCAACATTTTATGTGCATTTACACTAAATGAATTTGAAAGCTCTAGGCCTTTTATAAGGTGTTTATGCTTTTTGCTAAAAATCACTCCTCCGCAATAGGCTCCATCAACATGTAACCATAGCTTATGTTTTTTACAAACTTTACTAATAGCTATGATATCGTCAAATGCTCCTAAAACAGTTGTGCCAGCAGTAGCATTGACAAAGAAAGGTTGGTAACCATCTGCTATATCTTTCAAAATAAGTTCTTCTAAATGCTCAGAAAGCATTTCGCCTTTTTCATTAGTGTTTACCTGTCTAACCTGATTTCTTCCGATACCTGTTAAAGCTGCATTTTTAGATATTGAATAATGTGAAGCCGCTGAGGTATACAATGTCATTTTAGATGAAAGTCCTTCCGCTCTAATTGCTTCATTTTTGGCATCTCTTGCCATTATCAATGCCATCATATTGCTCATGGACCCACCTGGTGCAAATGTACCGTCGCTGCTATCATTATATCCAGCAAGTTTAGCTACTTCTTTTAGAACTTGTTTTTCTATACCAACTTGAGGGCCAGCAACCTTGTACGTGTACATACTGTTGTTAAGTATTACAGCGAGTAAATCTCCCAAAGTAGCCTTGTCAATTCTGCCACCGAATAATTGATTGAAAAAAGATTTTGAAGCTGTTTTTGGGGTGCTTTTAATTATCTCTTTCAGCGTTTCTTTTAAATCATTATCAATTATACCTTCTGTGTTTAATGATAAATCTAATTCTTGATATAATTCTGAAGTGGGTATGGGTTCAGCAACTGGCTTATTAATTTCTAATTTAAAAAGCTCATCGCACAGTTCTGAAAATAAGGCAACATCGTTTTGCATTCTAAAAAATAAATTTTGGTGTGAAGGTAAAAAGAAATTTAGTCTATAAAGAGAAAATTCCTTACAGTCTTAATTAGAAATATCAACGGAAGTGGCTTCACCATAGCCGATTAGCTTATCAAAACGTGCTCCCAAATCCCTGTAATAAACCAAGACTTTGTAATTGTTTTCGGTTTGCCAATAATTGCCACTGATGGCACCTTCATCAAGTTCACCTGTATCTTTATCCACAACTACATATTTATAGTTGTAGAAACCTTGTTTAAGGCGAAAACTTACTTCGTATTTACCAATTTCTGGATTATATTCCATTTTGGTCAACGGTTCAATGGCAAAAGCATTAAAATTGCCATACACATGTATGTCCTTATCCTTTAATTCTTCATTTAATAAGGAAAAATGAACCATGGTATAATCGGCTTCAATATCAGTGTTTAAACGTTCGGCTGCAGTAACTTGAAAATTTCCGTTGAGATCGGGATTGTATGTATAAGGTCGTCCTGCTCTAGCTATATTCGGGTAAAGATAACTCTGATAAATGTCTTTTAAATCAATAAACTGAACACCAACATTAGAGGTTCTAACATCTTTGTTTTCAAACCATAAATATTCATTGCCTCCCCAAAATGCGGATTCAGTATCATACTTATAAATAAGTTCATTGCCAAGTGTGTACTGAGGTTTTAAATCAGAAATAGAGGTATTCAAATTATTATTCTGAATAATAAGTGTTTTAATCGTTTCTAGCGGATTGTTAAAATTAATACTGTTGGTGGCAACGACAAGATCCACGGATTGTTTTTCGTCAATTACAGTTACATCTCTAGATCGTTTGACGCGTACACCGACATTTACCAAATCTTCATAGATCATAAACTTTCTACTGAACATCAACTCATCATATTCATCATATATGGAAATCATATAATTGCCACTTTTCAATAAGCCACGCGTTTGTATGTTTGGAATTTGCAATTTATAATGCGAATAAACTTGGTAGGTGTTAAATGAATTATAGTATTCCATAATCCGTTGGTTGTCCAAACCT
Source organism: Winogradskyella ouciana (assembly GCF_965284585.1). Lineage (NCBI taxonomy): Bacteria > Pseudomonadati > Bacteroidota > Flavobacteriia > Flavobacteriales > Flavobacteriaceae > Winogradskyella > Winogradskyella ouciana. Next base: position 496,898 of record NZ_OZ260095.1, on the reverse strand, counting down.
CTTAGGTACTCGGCTTTAGCTAAAACAGAAGGTGTCCAATCAAAATTAAAATGCTCAATAACATAATAGAAATCCTCCTCATTTGCGTTTAACGCATCAAACTCCAAAACCAAAGGTTCGCCCAATTTTAAAATGGGCAACTGGCCTTGGGTAGTGTTGCTTTTAAATTTTATGGTTTTTATAAAATCAGGTGGGCTAACTTCTACAGCTTGAGAAAGTAATAGTGTTGGAAACAACAAAAGCAATAAAATGCTATATAGATTCTTTGTCATTATTCGTTTGTAATACATGAGGCATAAAGATAATCAAATTCTGTGCCTTTGTAGTAGTACCTTATTTAAAATGATTATAAATAAAAATGTTGACTTTAAATTGAAAATATATTTACTCATTAATTCGTAAATTTGCACGGATTTTTAGATAACTAATCTTTAAGTATATGTCAAAAGACATCAGAATTAAAAAAGGTTTAGATATAAAGTTAGTCGGCGAAGCCGAGAAGACTACAGAGAACGCTATAATTAGTAATTTCTATTCTATCAGGCCTGAAGATTTCCACAGTATTATTCCAAAACTTGTTGCAAAAGAAGGTACGCGTGTTAAGGCAGGTGAGACATTGTTTTACAATAAGGATAATGAAGAGATGAAGTTTGTGTCGCCAGTATCTGGTGAGGTAACTGAAGTACAACGTGGACCAAGACGTCGTATAGACGCTATAAAAATTACTGCTGATAAAGAACAATCCTATGTAGATCATGGTAAGTTTGATTTATCTTCAGATGCAGACAAAATCAAGGCACATTTATTAGCTTCTGGTTGTTGGGCTTTCATTAAACAACGTCCTTATGATGTTGTTGCAAAGGCTGATAGCGAGCCAAAAGCCATTTTTATTTCGGGCTATGCCAGCGCACCTCTAGCAGCAGACTTAGATTATACATTGGCTGGTAAGGAAGCGGAATTGCAAACAGCGGTCACTGCATTATCTAAATTAACAGAAGGTGGAGTGCATATCTCTATAGGGAGTTCCAACTCTCCTTTGGCTAATTTGGATAACACAATTACCCATAATGTTTCTGGACCACATCCTTCTGGTAACGTAGGAACTTTAATCAATAAAGTAAACCCAATCAATAAGGGTGAAGTTGTTTGGACAGTAAACGCACAAGATCTAGTGATTATCGGTGAGCTTTTGCTCACAGGGAAATTCAATGCAGAGCGTGTAGTTGCCCTAGCAGGTTCATCTGTTAAAAAACCAAGATATTTTAGAACCAAGATTGGTTCTGAGGTGGCTACCATGGTTTACGATAATGGTGTTGATAAAGACGGTAATGACAGAATTATTTCTGGTAATGTTTTATCAGGAAAGAAGGTGGCACCAGATGGTAGCTTAGATTATTACAGTAATGTTATAACTGTAATTCCTGAAGGTGACGATTACGAGTTTTTTGGATGGAATAAGCCTGTTTTTGATAAAGTGTCTACTTCAAGAGCTCTAACATTCTCGTGGTTAAATCCGAAGAAAAAATATGACTTAGATACTAACACTAATGGCGAACATCGTGCCTTTGTTGTAACTGGTAGTTATGAAGAAGTTTTTCCATTGGATATCTATCCGATGCAAATTTTAAAAGCTTGTATGTACCAAGATCTAGATGAAATGGAGGCTTTAGGAATGTATGAGGTTGCACCAGAAGATTTCGCTTTAACAGAATTTATATGTGTATCTAAACAACCACATCAGAAAATAATAAGAGAAGGTTTAGACTTAATGCTTAAAGAGATAGGATAATGGGTTTAAAAAATAAATTACATAATTTTAAAGAAAAAAATAAAGATAAGAAGTGGCTGCCAGGTTTTAACGCCCTCTTTACTTTTTTATATACTCCAAACGAGACCACTCATGGTGGAACACACATAAAAGCTGCAGATGACCTAAAGCGTACAATGAATACGGTCATACTTGCATTGGTGCCATGTTTAATTTTTGGAATGTTTAACGCTGGGTATCAGCATTACTTGGCTTTAGGTGAAATAGAATCTGCAAATGGTTTTTTGGGTGCATCTTTTTGGACCTTAGATAATCTTTGGATTGGTGCTTTAACAGTATTGCCTCTAGTAGCAGTATCTTATGGAGTTGGTCTTGCAGTAGAATTTATTTTTGCTGTAATAAAAGGTCACGAAGTTGAAGAAGGCTATTTGGTAACAGGTATGTTAGTGCCATTAATTGTACCGGTCGATATTCCACTTTGGATGCTAGCGGTCGCTGTTATTTTTGGTGTTGTTATCGGAAAGGAAGTATTTGGTGGTACTGGGATGAATATTCTTAATCCAGCATTAACCATTAGAGCATTTTTGTTCTTTGCTTATCCAACTTGGATGTCTGGAGATAAAGTATGGGTACACGGTGCAGTAGAAAGAGATCAAGCAATTGCAGCTGGTCAAAATTTAGATGCTATTTCTGGTGAAACATTGTTAGGTGCTTATGCTCAAAATAGCTCTTTAGCAGGTATTGATTATTGGGATATGTTTTGGGGAATTATTCCAGGATCGGTCGGTGAAACTTCTAAGTTCTTAATAATAATCGGAGCCTTATTCTTAATTTTTACTAAAATAGGAAGCTGGAGAATTATGTTAAGTACGGTTATAGGTGCTTTGGTAATGGGATTGATATTCAATGGTGTTGTAGACGCAGGTTGGATTGGAGATACAAGTAAGTTTTATGGATTAATGAGTGTTCCTTTTTGGCAGCACTTAATAATTGGAAGTATCTTATTTGGTGCAGTTTATATGGCAACAGATCCTGTAACAGCTGCGCAAACCAATAAGGGAAAATGGATTTATGGATTCTTAATTGGTTTTATATCAATAATGATACGTGTATTTAACCCAGCATATCCAGAAGGAGTATTTTTAGCGATATTATTAATGAACGTTTTTGCACCAACAATCGATCATTATGTAGTTCAGGCTAATGTTAAGAAAAGAATGAAACGTATAAAAGTTAAAACAGCATAACTATGGCAGTTAATACAGATAAAAATTCATATACGGTCATATTTGCCGTTGGTATGGTAATCGTTGTTGGCGTTATCTTGGCTGGTTTATTCAGCTATACAAAACCCATGATTACTCAGAATGAAGAGATAGAGAAGCAACAGAACATTCTCTATGCAATGGGAGTTAATGAAAATGACGAGTCAAGTGCAGTATTTGTATCACCAGATGTGGCGCCAGACGAGTTTGAAAAGTTTGTAAAAGAACAAATTGTAATTACCGTTGATGCTTCAGGCAAGGTGGTAAAGACGCAAACTAGAGAAGAGTTTATGGCAGAAAACAATAAGGAGCCATACCTTATCGATATTAAAAAGCAAAAGTCCAATGCTAAGTCTGGTGAGAACAGACAACTACCATTGTTCGTGGGTGAGCGTGAAGGAAAAACATATTACGTAGCACCTATTTATGGTAAAGGACTTTGGGATGCGATTTGGGGCTATATTGCCCTAGATGAAAACATGGTGGTACAAGGAGCTTATTTTGACCACAAGGGTGAAACTCCTGGGCTTGGTGCCAATATTAAACAACGCTACTTTATGGATGATTTCTATGGTGAACACCTATTGTCTGAAGCTGGTGTGTTTAAAGGTATTACCGTAGCTAAAGGAAATGCAGACCCTAAAAATGAAGATAAAACAGATAATGAGGTGGATGCTATTGCAGGTGCAACGATTACTGGTGATGGTGTTACAGCAATGATCAAGCAAGATTTAAAGCTGTACAAACCTTATTTTGATACTTTAAAAACTAATTAATCATGGCAAAAGACAGTAGATTAATATTAGATCCGTTAACGGATAACAACCCAATAACCATTCAAGTACTTGGTATATGTTCTGCATTGGCGATTACTGCAGAACTGGAAGCCTCTATCGTAATGTCGATTTCGGTATTATTTGTATTGGGTGTTGGTAATGTGGTTGTGTCCTTAATGCGAAATATCATTCCTTCAAAAATTAGAATTATCGTTCAACTTATCGTTGTAGCGACATTGGTAATTATAGTAGACTTGGTGCTAAAAGCCTTTGCTTACGAATTGAGTAAAACACTTTCGGTCTTTGTCGGGTTAATTATTACCAACTGTATTATTATGGGTCGTTTTGAAGCGTTTGCTTTAGGTAACGGACCATGGAAGTCATTCCTAGACGGAATAGGTAACGCTTTAGGATACGGAGTTATTCTTATCATAGTGGGATTCTTTAGAGAGCTCTTAGGATCTGGAACTTTGTTAGGCTTTCCAGTATTAGGTGATCCAATTGAGAAGACTGGACTATACGCAATTGGATATGAGAATAACGGTTTTATGCTGTTATCTCCAATGGCACTTATTGTAGTAGGAATAATTATTTGGGTACAACGTACTAAAAACAAAGCATTAGTAGAAGACTAAAAATAGTAGACAGTAAAACAGTGCTCAGTTAGCAGTCAATGCTTAAACTGAAGACTGCAAACTGTAACTGAAGACTTAAAAAAAATGGAACACGTAGAATTATTTTTTAAATCGATATTTATAGATAATATGGTATTTGCCACGTTCTTAGGGATGTGTTCTTACCTTGCTGTATCTAAAAAAGTGTCAACCGCTGTTGGTCTTGGTGCTGCTGTAATTTTCGTATTGGCAATTACTGTACCGTTGAACTGGCTGTTAGATCAATATATATTACAACCAGGTGCATTATCATGGTTGGGAGATGAATATGCGAGCTATGACTTAAGCTTTTTATCATTCATTATGTTTATTGCAACCATTGCAACAATGGTACAGTTAGTAGAAATCGTAGTAGAGAAATTCTCTCCCTCGCTTTATAACTCTTTAGGTATCTTTTTACCGTTAATTGCAGTAAACTGTGCTATCTTAGGTGGTTCGTTATTTATGCAATCTAGAGAGATAGCATCTTTAGGGTTGGCTTTTAACTACGGTATTTCTTCAGGTATAGGATGGTTCTTGGCGATTTTATCAATTGCTGCTATTCGTGAGAAAATTAGATATAGTAATGTACCTCCTGCATTAAGAGGATTAGGTATTACATTTATCATTACAGGCTTAATGGCCATAGGTTTTATGAGTTTTGGAGGTATGTTGACTGGAGGTGATGAAGAAGCAACTCCAGAAGTGGAATCTGCTGCTATTGAAATGATAAAAGAAGATATTGAAAAAGAAGAAGCTAAACTTGAGTCTGACTTAGAAGTAGCTGAAAACACAAACAAGTAATAGGATAAGACAATGATATTAGCCGCAAGTACAATCGGAACAATAGTCGCAACTGTAACTGCCTTTTTAGTGGTGACCTTACTCTTAGTTGCTCTGTTATTATTTGTAAAACAAAAGTTATCGCCATCAGGTCCTGTAAAGATTTTGATTAATGGCGAGCGCGAAATAGAAGTAGCTTCAGGAAGTACACTTTTAAGTACTTTAGGAAACAATAAAGTATTCTTACCATCTGCTTGTGGTGGAGGCGGAACTTGTATTCAGTGCGAATGCCATGTTCTTGAAGGTGGAGGCGAAGCCTTACCAACAGAAACTCCACACTTCTCTAGAAAAGAGTTGAAAGAAGGAGCACGTTTAGCTTGTCAGGTAAAAGTGAAGCAGGATATGGAGATTACCATTCCTGAAGAAGTATTTGGTATTAAGAAATGGGAAGCAACTGTTGTAAGAAATTATAACGTGGCGTCATTTATAAAGGAATTTGTTGTTGAGATTCCTGAGGATATGGGTTATAAAGCTGGTGGTTACATTCAGATTGAAATTCCACCATGTGAAATTAAGTATGAAGATATAGACATTACTGCGCATCCAGAAGAGCATGAAACACCAGACAAGTTTCAGGCAGAGTGGGATAAGTTTGGGCTTTGGCCATTGGTAATGAAAAATACAGAAACAGTTGAAAGAGCATATTCTATGGCTTCTTACCCAGCTGAAGGTCGTGAGATTATGCTTAACGTACGTATTGCGACTCCACCATGGGATAGAGCTAAAAATGGATGGATGAATGTAAACCCAGGTGTGGCATCATCTTATATCTTTGCTCAAAAACCAGGTGATAAGGTGACTATTTCTGGACCTTACGGTGAATTCTTCATCAACGAGTCAGAAAGTGAGATGCTTTACGTTGGTGGTGGTGCAGGTATGGCGCCAATGCGTTCGCACTTATATCACTTATTTAAAACTTTAAAAACAGGACGCAAAGTTACTTATTGGTACGGAGGACGTTCTAAGCGTGAGTTGTTCTACATCGATCACTTTAGAGAATTAGAAAAGGACTTTCCTAACTTTAAATTCTATATGGCGCTTTCGGAGCCATTAGAAGAAGATAACTGGAAAGTGAAGAAAGATATTAATGACGAAGAAGGGGATGGTTTCGTCGGTTTCATTCACAATTGTGTTATAGATAATTATTTAAATCATCATGAAGCACCAGAAGATATTGAACTATACTTCTGTGGACCTCCATTGATGAACCAAGCGGTTCAGAAAATGGGTGAGGACTTCGGAATTCCTGATGAACATATTAGATTCGATGACTTTGGTGGCTAGTCGCTAAGCGACATTTGACAAATTTATACAAAGTCAAATTCAAAATTGTATTACAAACCAGTACTTATCAAAGTGCTGGTTTTGTTATTTAGAATTCACAACTTTCTAAAACCTGAGAGGTTACATTTCTTGGCTGGGCAACATGATGACCAAACAATTTAGAACAATCCATCACATTGTCAATATAATCTAGTTGGCATAAGGTTGCAACCACTTCACATAACCCATTAAATATTATGGTCTTGTCAATATAATCTGGTTTATGACAAAAATGTTTTCCTAGGCGGTAACCACAACCATTTAAAAATGACGCTTCAATTTTAAGAAGTTCTAAAGGTGAATAGCCATGGAATCTTCGACCTAAATTCTGGTGGACAAGACCAACATAGTTTAATTGAACCGAACCATGGATATCTGTCATGTGTCTCCAGCTATCTTTGTTATCTAAAATAGTTCCGATAGCACATCGATTGCAATCTTCAGGGTTTAAGGTTTCATTTTGAAAAGCGGTATAAAGCTTAGCAATGGCATTTTCAAATCGAATGGAAGTTTTCATAGTGTCTTCTTTTTCAATCTAAAAGATACAAAAAAAACTTATTTGTACTCCATGATGAGGAATACTGCAGTGGTTTTTCCAATGTTTAAAACTTCATGTTGAGTGATGGAATCATTTTTAAAGTTATAACCAGTAGGTACATTAACTTCTCGTGTACCAGTAGTATCTATAATTCTAAATTTTCCACCAGCAAGGGTATATCCAAAATGTGGATTGTGGTAATGTTTCTCATGCCCAACATTTGGAGGAAACGTACATTTTAAAACACGTAGTTCTTTATTTTCCTCCAATACTTCACAAACTGCTTGTCCATTCCAACCAGCTTCAAGAGGGTCTGGTAAATTGGTCTTGTTTTCGCAGTTGAAAGTGAATAGCAAAACAGAAACAAATAATAAAAATTTCAATCTCATAGTAATGCTAAAGTTACATAAATTCAAAATCTGTATAACAAAATCTAATTTTTATTCGTTTCAATAGACATGAAGAAAGTATTACTTCTATTATCGTTATTGATTGCAGCACTAGTTCTGGCCTTTCAATTAAAGCCTATTGAAACGTTGTTGATACTGTTGCTGCCATTGTAGAAACACCCAGTTTAATCAATAAGGATAGCCTGACGATTAAATCTAGAGTCAATATCCCAGAAGGTTATAAACGTGTAGCATATCCCAAGGGAAGCTTTGAAGATTACTTGAGACATTATAAACTCAAGCCGTTTGGAAGTAAGATTATCAACTATGATGATTCCGAATATTTTTGGCAAGGAGGTCATATTGGAGTGTTAGAGGTTCCTGTCCCCAAAAACGGACTACAGCAATGTGCTGATGCTTTAATTGGGATACGAAGTGAATATCTATGGGATAACAATAGAAAAGACGAGATAGGCTTTAATTTTACCTCAGGACATTATTGCTCTTGGCGAAAATATGCTGAAGGGTATCGTCCAAAGATAAATGGCAGTAAAGTTTCATTTCATAAAACCGCTAATGCAGACCATTCTAAAGACAATTTTTATAAGTATTTAAACTTAATCTATATGTATTCTGGTACATTATCACTTTTCAATGAATTGGAATCTGTTAAGGCAAAGGATTTAAAAATAGGAGATATGCTAATTAAAGGTGGAAGCCCTGGGCATATCGTAATACTTTGTGATGAGGTGGTTAACGATAATGGCGAAAAGTTGTTTTTACTGTTTCAAGGAAATACACCTGCGCAAAGCGTACATTTGGTTAAGAATCTAGAAGATGCTTTCATAACTCCATGGTATCAATTAGAAGATGATGCAGTGGTTCCTGTTTCAAACTACACGTTCAATAGTGCAAAATTTGTACGATTTAAATAGCTTCTTTGTATTTTTGCACCATGAGCAAGCCTCTTACACCTCAAGAAATACATAACCTCGCCATGAACCACGTAGGTAAGGATTTAGAATCCCGTGGTTTTGAGTTTGTTGCTATTAACAGTAAGCTAAAACGCCATCCGCAATTTGTGTGTATCGATAAGAATAGTCAATACTATTTTGTTGTGGTTAGAGCGGTCATTTTGCCAGAAAACCCAAATAACTATGATGTGGTTTGGATGGAAACCTTTAAAAAACACGCTTACGAAAAAGATGCCAAGGTTTTATATGCTGGTGTTGGTTTAGGCAATCCCAAAGGTGAAGATTTACCCATTTATTTAAATGAAGAATATTTAATTGAGTACAATGGCATACAAGTCATTGAAATGAATTTGAATTAATATCAATGTCAGACTGAGCGCCTGTCTGCCGAACAGGCAAGCAGTCGAAGTCAAAATTTACCGTATGAAATCCCATAATGGGCATTTGGCGGACAGTGGGCAATGCCAACCGGCATAATTAAACAATAGAAAAGTGATTGTTGCAAAAATTTAAATGGATGAAAAAAATTGTGTTTTTAATTCTGATGGCTTTGTTAAGTCTTTCTTGTAAACAAAAACCAGAACTGATAAAACTGTCAGGCCCAGTTTTTGGAACCACTTTTAACATACAATATCATGATGAGGTCGATATTAATTATATGCAAGACATCGATAGTCTTTTCAATGTGGTGAATCAATCGCTTTCAACCTATATTCCAGATTCTGATATTTCTAGGTTAAACCGAAATGAAATTGTTGAAGTAGATCAACATTTTATTAAAGTTTTAAAATCCTCTAAAACGATTTACCGAGAAACGGAAGGTGTCTTTGATCCAACTATAGGGAATGTAGTCAACGCATGGAATTTTGGTGCTGAAACCAATAAATTTTTAACGGACAGCACAACTATTGATAGTTTAATGCAATTTGTCGGCTTCAATAAAGTATCATTAATTAATGATGCCATCAATAAACCAAACTCTACTTATTTGGAATTTAATGCCATAGCTAAAGGTTATGGAGTAGATGTTGTTGCAGAATATTTAGAGGAAAAGCAAGTCGCTAATTATTTGGTTGAAATTGGTGGTGAAATCAGAGTGAAAGGACGTAATATTGAAAAGAAGTCACCTTGGAAAGTAGGACTGGACGAGCCGCGTTTTGATGGAGAACAATCCGTTTATAAGGCCATTACTTTAAAAGATGAAGCCATGGCAACATCAGGAACGTACCGAAAGTTTAAAATTGACGAAAATGGTAATCGCTATGCACACATCATAAACACCAAAACGGGTTATCCCACAAAAACCAATGTTTTAAGCGTTTCGGTAATAGCACAAGATTGTATGACGGCAGATGCGTATGCGACGGCTTTTCAAGCAATGGGAATTGATAAAGTTACCGAGTTTTTAAAAACACATCCTGAGTTAAAAGCGTTTTTTATTTTTGAAGGAGATAACAAAGAATTACAAACTTTGAGTTTAAATAACTTCCCTGATTAGTTATTACTTATAAACAACTGGGATAATCTCACCTTTTGCTAATCTGTATTTGTCAATTTCATCCTCTGAAAGCTGAGATGTAAAATCAACCTCTTCAACCTTAAATCCAACGGACCGAAGTTTATCAAAATAATCTCTTCCATAAACACGAACATGATCGTACTGACCGAAGATTTTAGCGCGCTCAGCTTTATCGGTAATGGAGTCGTCTTCAAATGTAACTTCTCGAGAAAGATCTTGTGGGATTTGAAAAATTCCCCATCCATTTGGTTTCATAACACGGTATAATTCTTGCATAGCTTTAGTATCATCTGGGATGTGCTCTAATACATGATTGCAAAGAATAACATCATAGCTATTATCTTCAAAAGGTAAATCGCAAATATCAGCTTTTACGTCTGCAATCGGAGACAATAAATCTGTTGTGGTGTAATCTAGATTGTTTAATTTTTTAAAACGGTTTAAAAAGCATTGCTCTGGCGCGAAATGCAGCACTTTTAAATTATCAGAAAAGAAGTTGGTTTCATTCTTTAGGTATAGCCAAAGCAACCGATGCCTTTCTAACGAAAGGGTAGAAGGAGACAGTATGTTTGGTCTTTGTTTTTCGTACCCATAAGGTAAAAAGGTTCTAAAGCTTTTACCGTCTATAGGATCTGAGTACTTTCTGCCCTTTAAAAAGAATTCTAATAAGGGTTTGATTATGTAGCTTAACCTTATTAGAAGTGGACGAGGGAAAAGGTTTAATAAAAATTTGAAAACTGATTTCATTCAACTTAGATTTCTGACACGGATTTCACAGATTTACACAGGATTATTTTAAAGTATTACTCTTCGATGTTTAAGACTGTCTTCTCCAAAATTAATTAACAATCCAAGTTTTAGTTTAGAAACTGCTAGATAATTTAGAGTTTGTTTAATGTGTGAGTCAGTTAAGCAGCTAACAGCTTTAATTTCTAAAACAATTTTTTCATCTATAATAAAATCGGCTTTATACTTATGGCGTAAAATATTGCCTTTATATTCAATTCCGTATTTAATTTCTCTTGAATAGTTGACGTTATTATCAATAAACTCAATTTCTAAGGCATCACCATAAACAGCTTCATTAAATCCTTTTCCTAATTGACGATGCACTTCCATACAGATCCCGATAATTTTATAAGTATCTTCATTGTAAAGTAAATTACTCATAAGTTTATTTCAATTTTTGAGAATCTGTGCTAATCCGTGAAATTCGTGTTAAAATAGGCTTAGTTAAAGTGTCAGAGCCTCCTTGCGAAATTCATCTTCTTCGTTAGAAGTAATTCCTAAAGCGTCATGCACATAAGCAAATGTTGAAAGAATTTCTGGCTGACCGTCTACAATAGCCACATCGTGCTCAAAGTGAACACTTGGTTTTCCGTCTTGGGTAACGATAGTCCAGCCGTCTTTAAGCTGTTTCACTTTATGCGTTCCCATATTTATCATAGGTTCTATAGCAACGACCATCCCTTCTATGAATTTTTTACCTCTACCACGTCTACCGTAGTTTGGCATTTCAGGATCTTCGTGCATCTTACGACCAATACCATGACCGACCAATTCTCTCACTACACCATAACCTTCAGCTTCACAATATTGCTGAATGGCGTAACCCACATCACCAACGCGATTCCCAACTTTTAGTTGTTTTATACCAACATATAAAGACTCTTTGGTTGTTTGGATTAATTTTTTAGTGGCTTCATTGACATTGCCAATTTCAAAGGTGTATGCATGGTCTCCATAAAACCCATTCATTAAAGCTCCACAGTCTATAGAAACAATATCACCATCTTTTAAAGGTACATCTGTTGGTAATCCATGCACCACGGCTTCATTAACACTGCATAACAAAGTCGAAGGGCAGTCGTATAAGCCTTTGAAACCTGGCAGAGCACCATGATCTCTAATAAATTCTTCGGCAATGGTATCTAAGTGATTAGTGGTAACTCCCTCTTTAACTTCTTTGGCTAACATGCCTAAGGTCTTAGATACAATTAGTGCGCTTTGACGCATTAATTCAATTTCCTCTAATGTCTTTACAATAATCATAAGGGTTTAATAATTTAGGTCTATTAAAACTGCCACCACTTTTTCTTTGCCGTTTTTATATCTGGCTTTTCATTGGTTATCATTTGATAAATTTCTCCCCAACCGAGAATGCCACCAATATTTCTATCATCTATAAAAAGGTCTGCATGAATTTTACGACTTCGGCTGTAATCAAATTTCTCTTCAGGGAAACTAGCATTTACAGCATAAAACTCAATGCCATTTTCTTTACAGAAATCAACGGCTTCTTGCAATTTTGTTCCGCTTCTATAGGTCCAGAGAATAAGCCTATGACCATCTTCTTGCAAGCGTTTTAAGGTTTCGAAAGCAAAAATGCGCGCTTTACCAATTTTTGGATAGGCATCTTCTACAATTGTACCATCAAAATCTACTGCAATAATTAATCTGTCTTGAAAATTCATGCTATCAATTCAATTATTGGGCAAAGGTACAACTTTAAGGAGTTTATACAAGGCTATGTTGTGTCATAGCTTCTGGTTTTGGTATTCCTATTAACTTTAGAATTGTTGGAGCAATATCTCCTAGGATACCATCCTTTATTTTATTTAAATCTTTATCGATTAAAATAATAGGAACAGGATTCGTTGTATGTGCAGTATGAGGTGTGCCATCAGGATTAATCATGGTTTCGCAATTGCCATGATCGGCAATTAAAATTGTGGTGTAGTCATTTTCTAGTGCTGTAGTAACCACATCTTTTACACATACGTCAACAGCTTCACAAGCTTTAATTGCGGCTTCCATTACACCTGTATGGCCAACCATATCTCCGTTAGCGAAGTTTAAGCATACAAAATCAGTGTCGCCCTTCTGTAATTTTGGTATTAGAGCGTCACGTAATTCATAAGCACTCATTTCTGGTTTTAAATCGTAAGTGGCAACTTTAGGTGAGTTTCTTAGGATTCTTGTTTCTCCTTTAAAGGGTTCTTCCTGTCCACCAGAAAAGAAAAATGTAACGTGTGGATATTTTTCGGTTTCAGCGATTCTTATCTGTTTTTTATTATGCTTTTCTAGGACTTCTCCAAGTGTGTCTGAAAGGTTGTCTTTATTAAAGACTACATTAATGCCTTCAAAATTATCATCGTAATTGGTTAAGGTTACATAATGAAGGTTGAGCTTATGCATATTATACTCATGAAAATCCTCCTGAGACAAAGCCTGTGTTAATTGACGACCTCGATCTGTTCTAAAATTGAAAAAAATGACCACATCACCTTCTTCTACTTTAGCTACAGGATTTTTGTTATCATCAGAAATGACTAAAGGTTTAAGAAATTCGTCAGTGATATTTTCTTCATAATTATTTTGAATAGATTTTAATATGTTATCAGTCGATTCTCCTTGGCCGTTAACAATAGCATCATAAGCTAGCTTTACACGTTCCCAACGTTTATCTCTGTCCATAGCATAATAACGACCTGTTACGGTTGCTAGTTTTCCTGTAGTTTTTTTAAGATGTTCTTCTAATTCTAAAATAAAACCATATCCAGATTTTGGGTCAACATCTCTGCCATCCGTAAACGCATGTACAAAAACATCTTCTAGCCCATAATCATTGGCAGCATCCAAAAGCCCAAAAAGATGATTGATATGTGAATGCACTCCACCATCACTAACCAAACCCAAAAAGTGTACTTTCTTATTATTGACTTTAGCATATTGAAAAGCATTCTTTAAAACCTGTTCCTCTTGAAGTGTTTTATCTTTCACGGCCAGATTAATCTTTACCAAATCTTGATAGACGATTCTTCCGGCACCTAAATTCATGTGGCCAACCTCACTGTTTCCCATTTGCCCTTCTGGTAAGCCAACATGCAATCCATCGGTACGTAAACTAGCACTCGGGTATTTGGTATAAAGTGAATCTATAAATGGAGTATCTGCATTATCTATGGCCGAAACTTTAGGGTCTGGTGATTTTCCCCAGCCATCTAAAATCATTAAAATAACCTTCTTGTTCATGGAATAGTGTTTAATGCGTTCAAAGATAAGATATAGAATAGTACATCAAATTTTGAAATCTATAAAATTTGGTTTGTTATTAATTTTTTAAATATTAAAACGCTGATTGTTAAGATGGAATAAAGTTTTGTGAAACCCTTAACAGATTTGTTTTCAAAACGTTAAATGTATGTTATATAACTTTTTTTAGTGTAACAATTTAGAAATTTAGTCGTCTCTTTAGTATATCAAAAAACAAATCAATTAAATTTTAAAATCTTTCATCATGAAAAAATCAGCAGTAGTTTTAGCCTTAGCATTGGGCTTTTCAATCAGTAATTTAAATGCAACAAACGATCTTTTAACTTCTGATACTAAAGAAGTAACTGTAAAAACTGTAGAGGTAAGCCCTCTATGTAAAGCCGTAGCAACTGGCAACATTGAACTTGCAAAAACTCTAATTAAGCAAGGAGCGGATGTTAATGCCAAATCAAATGGTATGCGACCAATCCATTATGCAGCTAAGTACAACCGTGTAGAATTAATAAAAGTATTGGTAACAGCTGGTGCAGATGTTCATTCTACCTGTGATCTAGGGTACACAGCTTTAGGGCATGCAAAAAAATCTAAAGCAACTGATGCGGCACAGTTTTTGAAACGCTTTAAAAAGAAAACAGTCTAATTAAAGACAATTATTTGAGTTAGTTAATTATAAAATGCGTCTTATCTTATTAAGACGCATTTTTATATTTTCTAATGGCTTCCCTTATTTTTTCTATTCTGTTTTCAGGGTCTGGATGTGTGCTTTGAAATTCTGGAACTCTATTTGGCCCAGCAGCATCCTTTAAAATTTTCATAACACCTATCATTTCTTCAGGATTGTAACCAGCCTCTAACATAAAATAAACACCCAATTCATCACTTTCTAATTCATCACCTCTACCATTTTTCAATAACTGACCCTGACCAATTTGCTGTGCTACACCACCCATATCAATGGCAGAACTTCCCATAGCCAAAACTTTCCAAAAGTTGGCATCCGTAATACGTTCGTTAGAGTGCTTGCCTAATACATGACCAATTTCGTGTCCAAGTACTCCGGCTAATTGATCTTCATTCTGTAGTTTAGAAAACAAAGCATATGTAATAAAAATTTGACCGCCAGGAAGTGCAAAGGCATTAATAGTTCTTTCATCAGCTAATAGATGGAATTCGTATTTGTAAGGCGTGTCTTTGGCTATGCTGCTGTTTACTAACTTATTACCGACATTGTCCACAGTTGCTTGGTATCTGTTGTCTGGGTGTAAACCTCCGTGTTGCTGTGCCATACCAGGTGCACTTTGTAAGCCAATGGCTATTTCTTCTTGTGGCGATAATGAAATAGCTTGTTTCTTACCTGTATATGGATTAATTTCTTCTTGACTACATTTTCTTAGATAAGCAAAAGCAGCTATTGCTATAAAAATTAATATGCGGACTTTAAAATTGCCTCTTCTCATAGAGATAGTGTTAGTGAGTTAAATTTACAAAAGTTTGACACAATATTTTCGAAAAAGTCATTGGTTTGTATTCAAAATTTAAAAAGTTTTACTTTTATAGTCATAAATTTTAACGATGAGTTATCAATTCAAAATTATATCTAATGAGAATTTAGGTAGTGTGATTCCATTAGTTTTTGAGCTTAACGAGGGCAGAGTAAGTAAAGCGGTTTTAAAATCTCGTTTTGATGAAATGAAACTTCAAAATTATGAATGTGCAGTGATTTTTGATGCTGATGATATTATTGGTGTTTCTGGCTTATGGTTCTCTACACGTCATTATTCGGGTAAATCTGTAGAATTAGATCATGTTTATATTAAACCCGAGTACAGAAACAAAGGTATCGGTAAACAATTTATGGACTGGATTTATGCTTATGTGAAAGAAAAGGGATGTAATTCTATGGAACTAAATACTTATGTTCAAAATTATCCTTCGCATAAGTTCTACTATAATGAAGGTTACGAAATTTGGGGCTATCATTTCTTTAAGAATATCTAAACTTATTTTAAAAACCCTAAATCAGAATCTGTTGGTAACTCATAAGGTGTTTTACCATATTCAAATATCCTAGCCTCTAGTGATCCTTTTAAAGTCAAACGATTATTTTTAACCTCAATCCAACTACCTTCTCTAAGTCCAATCACAGGTTGCGTGTTAAATGCATGAAATTCCTTAATTCGTGTTTCTCTAGTTTCTCCCATGTGTGTACTATTCGGAATTGGATCTAAATAGTGAGGATTAATATTAAAAGGTACCAATGCAAGCGTTTTAAAACTCGGAGGATAGACAATGGGCATATCATTAGTGGTGTTGATGGTTAAGCCACAAATATTGCTTCCTGCACTGGTGCCTAAATAAGGCACACCATTATTTATAGCATCTTTAATTGACATTAAAACATCATTTTTGTACAATTGATTAACTAATACAAAGGTGTTTCCTCCACCAGTAAAAATACCTTGGGCGTTTCTAATAGCTGTTTTTGGGTCGTCATATTCATGTAGACCTCTTACCGATTTACCAATGGACTTAAAAGCCTTAGCTGCGGTTTTGGTATAATCATCGTGAGATGTGCCACCTGGTCTGGCGTAAGGAATAAATAAAATTTCTTTAGCAGATTTAAAATGAATTTTGAGTTCGTCCAAAAGGTATTCTAAATATCCACTACCATGAACTGTGGAAGTACTTGCAATTATAATTGATTTCAAAATCTAATGTTTTAGTAAAAATAAAAGTTATAACTTACATAATTCAAGATTAAACATTAGATTTTAAAATGAGGATTTAACAAAGATTTATCAGCGCTTTTTTATGAGAAGTCAAGAATATCAACGAAATTTATAAGTCAATACAACCAACATGAAAAAAATAACCATCATAATATTTACTCTTTTTGCTTTATCGATCTATGCTCAAGACACTGGTAGAATAGAAGTTAACGGTAGAATAATTGTCTCGTCTGAAGATAAAGAAGGTGTAGCAGTTTTCAACACGTCTTCTAATAAAGGTACTGTTACGGATGAAAATGGGGAGTTTAAGATTAAGGTGGCATTAAACGATATTGTTGAATTTGGTGCACTTCAGTTTAAAGATTTTACGATCAATATTTCTGAAGACGTTATTAAATCCAAAAAACTAACCGTTATTCTTGTAGAGGAAGTTAATAAACTAGATGAAGTGGTTATTTTGCCTTTTGGTTTAACAGGAAATTTAAATACCGATTTAGAAAATGTGAGAACCTATAACGTAAGCTTAGATTATGTTTATTTTGGTTTAGACCATATTGAGGATTTTGAGTTTTCAGCAGATTATAAGACCAAAGTAGAAAATGTTGCATTTAATGAATACAATCCAGAAGTAAGGCACATGCTCAACGTGGTTAACTTAGCTGGTTTTATTGTAAGTCAAGTTGTAGATCTTAATGACGATGAGACAAAGGCAAAAGAAGAAAAAACTATAGAAAAAACACCTTTTAAAGAAGCTTTAGATAAGTATAGTATTAATTATATCCACACCAATTTCAATATTCCTCTAGAACAAGTAGAAGCTTTTATCGATTATGTCGAAAAACAAGGCGTAGATGAAACCTTATTGGAAGAAGATAAAGAAATGCAATTTTTAGAGCGTTTAACTCAATTAAGTAAATCTTTCCTAAAAGAAAAAAGTGAAGAAGATTAATTTACTTTTCTGCCTTATTGCTTTGCTTTCCACCTTATTGTTGCAAGCTCAGCGAAAGGAAATCAACGGACAACTTCTTGCAAATGATGACGTTGAAGGCATACATATATTAAATAAAACAGCTGCTAAATTTGCTATTTCTAAAGCTGACGGGAGTTTTACTATACTTGCCAAGTCTCAAGACACTTTAATTGTTTCAAGTATAAAATACGAAACCAAAGAAGTGATTGTTACTGAGTTTGAAGAAGAGTACGGAACACTTTCTGTTGAACTAACGGAATTAGTGAATGCTTTGGATAAAGTTATTGTGGGTAAGATTTTAACAGGAAGCCTACAATCTGATTTAGAAAACTCTGATGCCAAAACTGAAATCAATTTTTACGATTTAGGAATACCAGGCAATACAAAATTGCCATTAACACAAAACGAACGTAAACTGCACGATGCAGACGCAGGCTCTTGGGGCTACATCGGCTTAGGTTTTGGAGTTAATTTCCATAAGCTTTTAAATGAGATTAGTGGAAGAACAAAAAAACTGAAAGCCATAGTAGAACTAGATGATAGAGATAAATGTATTAATAGGTTAAGGGCTGATTATGAATCGATAATTTTTGAAAAGGACTCATTACCCGAAAATTTAAAAACCGAATATTTCTTGTTCTCACAAGAAGACGAAAATTTTTTGAAGTTGTGTGAAGAAAAGAACGAAATAAAACTGCTTGAGTTTCTTCAACAAAAATTAAAAGCTTATAGAGAGAATAGAGAAGAAGTAGATAAAGATTAACTTTGGAACACTTTTTGGATTTAGCTGAACAACCTTAGAATTAAAACCATGAAATTAATACAGATTGTAATTGCTTTTGTAATAGCTCCATTATTTGTATCTAACAATGTGAAGCACGAATATTATGTAAGTGTCACAAAAATTGAATACGCAGAAGAGCAGCAGTCCCTTCAAATTATAAGCCAGATTTTTATTGATGATTTTGAAGAGCTACTGAAGATGCGTTACGATGAAGAGATAAAGCTTGCTCCAGATAGTGATTCTAAAATGATAGACAATTACATGAAACGCTATTTGTCAGATAAGTTAGAAATAAAGGTCAACGGAAACCCAGTGAAATTTAATTTTATAGGTAAAGAATATAAAGATGATATTACCTATTGCTACCTAGAAATCGAAAACGTTTCAAACATTAAATCTATGGAAGTTGTCAATAGGGTCTTATTCGATAAATTTTCAGATCAGCAGAATATCGTTAGGCTTAAGTTGTTAGGGAAAAACAGAAGCTTTTTGCTGATTCCAGATAATGATAAATGCATGTTAAACTTTGATTAAAAATCTGTTAATACAATCTTAAATCATTATTTTAGGCATCATTTTTTAAAAACACTATATCATAATGAAGATTTTCAAGTTTTTCTTGTGTGCTTTGCTTTTTACTTCAGCAAGCACTTATGCTCAAAACGAAATAAAACCAGAGCGTCAACCAGGTCATACCAACCAAAACAAATTCAAACAACTCTACGATGAGTTTGCTACACCAAACATGTTCAGAACAGGTTCTGGTGCACCAGGTCCGGCATATTACCAACAGCAAGCAGATTACAAAATGGATATCGAAATCGACGATGTAAATGCAAGGTTATATGGTGACGAAACAATTACTTACACCAACAATTCGCCAGACGAGTTAAAATATCTTTGGGTGCAATTAGACCAAAATATGCGTGCGAGAGACTCTAAAACACCATTGATTAACAGTTCTGGTATTGGTCCTGCAACTTCGGCTTCAAGAGCTACAAGATCATATTTAAAAGAAAGCTTCGATGGAGGTTTTAATATTGAGCATGTAAAAGATGTAAATGGTAAAGATTTGCCTCATACCATTAATCGTACTATGATGCGAGTAGAACTGCCTAAGCCAATGAAAACAGGAGATAAATTTTCATTCAAGATAAAATGGTGGTACAACATCAATGATCACGTTAAAGATGGTGGTCGTTCTGGTTATGAATACTTTGAAGAAAACGATAACAGAATATATGTTATGGCACAATTCTATCCTCGTATGGCTGTGTACAACGATGTAGAAGGATGGCAAAATTCTCAATTTTGGGGACGTGATGAGTTTGCGTTACCATTTGGTGATTTTGATGTAAACATCACAGTGCCAGCAGATCACATTTTAGATGGTACAGGTTATTTAACCAATAGAGAAGAAGTCTATACAAAAGAAATGATGAAGCGATACAATCAAGCTAAAAAGTCTTATGACAAGCCAGTTATGATTGTAACACAAGAGGAAGCAGAGAAAACGGAAAAGACAAAAAGTAACAAGAAAAAGACTTGGAAACTTTCTGCACAAATGGTACGTGATTTTGGTTTTGCTACATCTCGTAAATTTCTATGGGATATGATGGCTGTGAAGATTGGAGACAGAGATGTTATGGCTGTTTCTATGTATTCTAAAGAAGGAAACCCATTATGGGAGCAGTGGTCAACTTATGCCGTTGCTAGTACTTTAAAATCGTATTCTCGTATGACATTCGATTATCCTTATCACAAGGCAATTTCGGTACATGCACCAATGGGAATGGAATATCCAATGATTTGTTACAATTTTGGTCGCCCTGATAAAGATGGTAACTATTCAGATAGAACTAAATACGGAATGATCAGCGTAATTATTCATGAGGTTGGACACAACTTTTTCCCAATGATCGTAAATAGTGATGAGCGTCAATGGACATGGATGGACGAAGGATTAAACACTTTTGTACAGTATGTAGCCGAGCAAGATTTTGGTGAGTGGTATCCAACAGCGTTATCACCAGGTCATGATAAATACCCATCACGTAGAGGGCCTGCCAAAAACATTGTAAGATATATGGGAGGTAACCAAGATTTTATTGCGCCCATTATGACCAAAGGTTTAAATACCTACCAATTTGGTAGTAATGCGTACAGTAAGCCTGCCACAGGTCTTAATATCTTAAGAGAAACTATAATGGGTAGAGATTTATTCGATTATTCATTTAGAGAATATGCTAACCGTTGGATGTTTAAGCACCCAACACCTGAGGATTTTTTCCGTACCATGGAAGATGCTTCAGCCGTTGATTTAGATTGGTTCTGGAGAGGGTGGTTCTATACTACAGACTATACTGATATTGGAATTAAGGAAGTAAAAAAATATGCAGTTACCAGTAACCCTAATGAAAATGGGAGAAAGTTGGCTGAGCGCTTCAATATGGATCCTAACGCCCTAGTTTATTTCATAGGTGAAGGCGAAGAAGGTTATGACGAAGCTATGAATAATGGTACATCGATTGAGGATTTACCTACAGTAAAGGAATACATAATGGATAACTTTACTCCTGAGGAACAAAAAAACCTAAAGAAATCTCCAAAGTATTTCTATCAAGTTACTTTTGATAAACCAGGTGGTTTGGTAATGCCTTTAATCGTAGAGTATGAATATGCAGATGGTTCTAAAGAGAAAGTGACTTATCCAGCTCAAATTTGGAGACTGAATGATAAGGAGGTAAGCAGAGCTGTAGCTACCGATAAGGAAATAGTAGCAATTACTGTTGACCCTGACTTAGAAACTGCAGATGTAGATACTTCTAACAATTCTTGGCCACGTGAGGTAGAACAAAGTGATTTTGATAAGTTCAAGGATAAAGTAAAGAATTAATTGAGATAATAACGTAATATTAAGCCGACTTTAACGAGTCGGCTTTTTTTATTAACTAAAGTCACTCTATATTTGCACTGTGATAAAATTAACTACATTATTATTCATTGGAGGTACTGAAATAGTTTTTATACTATTTATAGTGGTATTGGTTTTTGGTGCAGATAAATTACCAGAAGTGGCTAGAGGCCTTGGTAAAGGTATGCGTACTTTAAAAGATGCAACCAATGATATTAAACATGAAGTCACCAAAAGTGCTAAAGAAAGCAACATCATAGACTCTGATGTAGCTAAGGAGGTTCAGGAAGAAATCAAAAAGGCCAAAGACGATTTAGAAGATTTTACTGGCTCACTTAAAAGAAAAATGTAGATTTAGATTTTTCTACTAATTGTCAAACCATCTCTTATTGGCAAAACAACAGTTTCAATTCTGTCATCGTTTTTTAGTAGTGTATTATAATCCAAAACAGCTTTAGTGGATTTATCTCTGTCCTCTAATGGTTCTACTACTTTCCCATGCCATAAGACGTTATCTGAAAGAATAACTCCACCAGAATTCAACTTATCGATTACTAAATGAAAGTAACCACTGTAGTTAGGTTTATCGGCATCTATAAATACCAAATCAAACATCTTATCTATAGTTGGGATTATATCTAAGGCATTCCCTGTATGTTGAAAAATTTGATCCCCAAAACCTGATTTGTCAAAATACTTACGTTGAAAGTCCACTAGTTCTTCATTGATGTCAATGGTATGTATTTCTCCGCTCTTTTGAAGACCTTCGGCCAAACATAAAGTAGAATAGCCAGTGAAAGTACCTAATTCTAGTATGTTTTTAGGACTTATCAATTTTGAAATCATGCTCAAAACCCTTCCTTGATAAGGGCCACTGAGCATAATCGGTTGTAAGACTTTTTGATACGTTTCTCTGGTTAATTGTTGTAAAAGCCTTGGTTCTTGTTCAGAGTGTGCAACAATATAATTGTCTAATTTTTCAGGCAAGAAATTCATTATGACAATATACGTTTAACCAATTTTTCTTTGGCAATCTGGTCTTCACCACACAACCACTGTATGACATTATCCTCCCAAATTGTATCACGTTCATCTTCTGTAATAATTTTTCGTTCTATAGCCAAGTCTAAAATCTTACCTGGATAAGACGATTGTTTTTCACTTTCCATTTCTCCCAAAGGATAAGGGTCATCTAGTCCCATTAGGACTTGTTTATACCCTTGATTTTTAATAAGTAATTCTAAACCACCTGTATCATGTACCAAAGTATCAAAGAATATATTCTTATGCCCTACGGCTTTTCTTGGATGGCTTTTACCTTCAAATAAATCTGGTCTACCATCAAACCCTTGTATTCGTCTCCCTAAATTAATCTGAGCCAATTGCCCTCCATGCGCAAAGCAAGTTCTCATATTAGGATATTTGTCCTGGTAGCCGTTGAGAGTTAAAAAATGGTAAGCATCTGCACACTGGGCCAACATCCATATCAAATGAAAACGCCAAGATGTGTTTTCTAATTTTATAAATTTCTCACCATCATATGGGTGAATTTCAATCGCAAGATTATACTTGTTTGCCAATTCAAAAATTGGTTCATTTTCTTCGTCAAAAATACAACGCCAAGTACCAATGGTATCCATATAATGTGTTGGTAAACATAAGAGTTGCATGCCCAATTCTTCTACACAGCGCTCAATTTCCCAACAAGCACCACGTACAAATCCGGGATGCACTACAAAACCACAAGTAAATTTGCTAGGGTTCTCATGCTGTACTTTAGCGTTAAAATCATTCTGAAAACGTAAAGCTTGTTTCATTTCCTCAACACGTAACCCATTTCCATAAAGTTGAGACAGGTTTAAAACCACGGCATGATCTATTTTAAAGCGTTCCATCCAAGCTAATTTTTCATTTAAGAAAAAACTCGAATCTGTGATTGGTCTGTTCCAATCTTTTTGAAGCATATATTTTCGGTCTTTGTCTACCCAAAAAATCCCTTTATCTTTCATAAACTGAGGAATCTCCTCAGGATAGGGTAGTAAGTGGGAGTGACCATTTATACGTAGTTTTCGTTTACTCATATTTATTACTATTTCGAGGCATTTGCCTCGGCAACATCTTTAAGTTTTAATTAGATTCTTAGAGTGCTCTGTATGGCACATTAGTCAATCTGTACTTTCTTAGGTGGTTGCATTACCTCACCACAATTTGGGCAACTGCGTTTGTCTTTATCACCATAGTATGCATCAAAGATTTTTGGCATATCCGTTTCAATATTATCAAGTGTAAAATCTTCTTCGTACAATTTTGTTGTACAATTTTCACAGAACCAAAGTAGAGCATCTTGCACACCTTTTTCTCTTGGGTATTCTATAACCAGACCAACTGTATTTGCACCACGTTGAGGTGAATGTGGTATTTTAGGAGGTAGTAGAAAAATATCACCTTCTTTAATATGAATATCTTTTGGAGTGCCTTTGTCAATTACCTTTAAAACAATATCGCCTTCAACTTGATAGAAGAATTCTGGCGTCTCGTTGTAGTGGTAATCTTTTCTACTATTCGGTCCACCTACCACCATAACAATAAAATCTCCGCCTTTCCAAACAACTTTGTTACCAACAGGTGGTTTTAACAGGTGACGGTTTTCTTCGATCCATTCTTTAAAGTTTATTGGAGGATATAATTTACTCATGATAAAAAGCCCTTCCTAGCCTTCCCAAAGGGAAGGAACTCTTACTCGGGTGGATAAGAGTAATTTGTTAAAAAATACAATTTAAGCTTAAAGATAATAATATTCGAGCAACTTTTCCCTTCTCTTTCAGAATGGTTAAGGATGGGCTATAGACTTTTTGTACGTCCACCATCCACAGGAAGATTTATTCCGTTAATGTAGGCTGCACGTGCACTAGCTAAAAATGTAATGGCATCTGCCAATTCTTCAGGCTTGGCAAAGCGTTTTGCAGGTACCGCATTTTTCATAGCGTTTGCTGCTGCCTCCTCTGTGTTGCCTGTTTTTGCAGATTTGTTTTTAATGATTTCGGTCAATCGCTCTGTACCTGTAGCGCCAGGCAATACATTGTTTACTGTGATTCCGAATTGTCCTAATTCATTGGCTAATGTTTTACTCCAATTGGCAACAGCACCACGAATGGTATTACTTACACCAAGACCGTCTAAAGGTTGTTTAACAGAAGTTGAGATCACATTAATTATTCTTCCATAACCTTCCTCTTTCATAAAAGGAACAATAGTTTGTGCTAACACATGATTGCATTTTAAGTGTTGCGTAAATGCGCTCTCAAACTCTTCTACTTTAGCTGAAAACACAGGCCCACCAGCTGGTCCGCCAGTATTGTTAACCAAAATATGGAAACCGTGATTATCTTTAATATAGATTTCAACTTTTTGTTGAAGTTCCTTTGGGTTTGAGAAATCAGCAACGATATAATCGTGATTACGATGTTGAGGCAATTCAGCTAATGTGGCCTTTAACTTTTCTTCATTTCTGGCAATTAAAGTCACGTTTGTCCCTTCTTCAGCTAAGGCTATAGCAGTGGCTTTTCCTATTCCAGCTGTACTTCCGCAGACTAATGCGTATTTGTTGTTTAGATTTAAGTTCATTTATTTAGTGAATTTAAAACTGTTAAGTATTTTACTCGCATCCTCAATGTATTTGTCATATTCTGCCTCAGTAGAGGAGAAGGTTAAGACATAAGCTATCCTATCTTTTACAGCAAATAGTTGATTGAATTGCAATACCATGCCATTTCCAAAATCAGCAGACCAAACTATATTTGTAGCGTCTACATCACCTATACTTACTGGCAGTGCACTTATCATTTTGGCAGTAGGTATTTTTTCTTTAACTTGGTCTAATACTAACTTCGTATATTCATCCAAGGTATAATCTGCCATACTGAGTGCTTCAACAGTCAAATTAATACTTTCTCTATAACGATCTTCCTTTTGAGATTCTTCAGGGCTATAAAGCATAAATGCTACCGTGGGTTGAGGGTTTTGGTCGCTATATTCCCAATCCGAAGGGTAATTAATAGAATAATTATCTTTAGCGAAAGTTTGCCAATCGTCTTGGGCAAATAATGAGGTTGATACAAATATGAATAAGAGTGTAAGTATTTTGATTTTCATAACGTTTTAGATTTGTTTTATAAGATATTGAAACGAATTCGAAATAAGAACTTATTGTTAATATTTAATACATACATTTTTAGGTTCGGTGAAAAAGCGTAAAGCTTCAAAACCACCTTCACGACCTACACCAGATGCTTTTACACCTCCAAAAGGTGTTCGTAAATCGCGCATCATCCAAGTGTTGACCCATACAATTCCTGCTTGTAGTTCGTTACTCATTCGCATGGTACGTTTTAAGTTATTGGTCCAAAGCGTGGCTGATAAACCGTACTTTACTTTGTTTGCCATTTCCAGGACTTCATCTTCAGTATTAAATGGCATTATTGTGACTACTGGCCCGAAAATTTCTTCTTGATTGACACGACATTTATCATTTGGGACTTCAATGACTGTTGGTTCTAAGTAATAACCGTTTTCATAACCTTCAATGGTTACTTCATTTCCACCACTAAGCACAGTTCCATTTTCTTGTTTTGCAATTTCGATATACGCTTTTACTTTTTCTAAATGTGGTTTTGAAACTAATGCACCAATATTGGTATCACTTTCTGACGGGTGACCAACTTTAAGCGTTTTTACTTTTTCTACAAAGTCTTTTTTGAACTTATCGTAAATGGAAGCTTCTATAAAAATACGACTGCCGCACAGACAGATTTGTCCTTGATTAGCAAAAGAAGACCGAACCGTAGTATTCAGCATATCGTCATAATCACAGTCGGCAAAAATGATATTTGGGTTTTTCCCACCGAGTTCTAAAGACAATTTTTTGAACATTGGCGCTGCTACTTTGGCGATATGTGCACCAGTTGCTGTTCCGCCAGTAAAAGAAATGGCTTTAATATCTGGATGTTCTATGATCGCTTGGCCAGTAGTGGTGCCTAATCCATGAACGATATTCAATACTCCTTTCGGTAAACCTGCTTCATTACATATTTCACCTAAAAGGTAGGCGGTCATGGGTGTTACTTCACTGGGTTTGGCAACGACGCAGTTTCCTGCTGCGATGGCTGGTGCAATTTTCCATGTAAACAAGTAGAGTGGAAGATTCCATGGGCTTATACAGCCTACAACCCCAATGGGTTGACGTAAAGTATAGTTGATAGCGTTTTGCCCAACGGATTCATGACTTTCACTTGCAAATTGTGTAATGGCATTTCCGAAAAAACGGAAGTTACTTGCTGCTCTTGGGATATCCACAGCTTTAGCTAGTGAAACAGGTTTGCCATTATCCTTACTTTCGGCTTCTGCAAATCGTTGTAAGTTGGCTTCTAGTAATTCTGAAATTTTAATTAGAATTCTACTGCGTTCCTCTAATGTGGTTTCACTCCAACTCGGAAAAGCTGATTTTGCAGCTTTATAAGCGTTTTCCACATCGTCCTTTGAAGAATTAGGTATTTGCCCATAGACTTCTCCGTTTGAAGGATTAAAGTTGTCAATCCAGTTATCTTGAGTTGGATTATGAAAGTTGCCGTTTATGTAATTTTTAATGTTCAAGTTCTATTAATATAAAGAATCAATTTGTTTTATGTTGTAATCAAACATTTCAGTAAGCTCACGTTCGTACCAATAGAGGTCTGTCATTGTCATTCCGATCGAGGTCATAATTCTTTTGAATTGACTATAATCCGTAAAATCGGCATTAAAGAATATTTGAGTTGCTTGGGTTCCGAACGCGTTATAACTATCTTGATAAGTATACAATGCATTAAGAGATTTTAATAGTTCTGGATGAATTTCTTTACCGACGCCAGATTGAATACTGGTTTGAAATGCCGCGTTCTGCAATCGTGGTGTTTGCATACCTCTCCAAAAGCTCAATGTGTTATCAATATTCTCTTCATTTTTTGGTGTATCCATAGCATCAATCGAATCTCTAACCATTATGTGATAGTCTTTGACTCTATTAATACTTTGTTTGTTAGTCATAATTTCATCCTTGAGCATATTGATTGACGTACTGACATTTTTCTCAATTTTCTTTTCCTCGTTTTTGTTTTGAAGATAAAGCGCAAGTAAAATACCTACTACAATTAAGACGATTTCTCCAATAGCATAGAGTAGGTAACTTAAGAAGCTCTTTTTCTTAAACATGTCTTTTCTTATTTTTCGGAATAAGTTTATCATTCATTCTGTCTAAAAGCCACTACTTTAATCTCCACCACTAAATCCGGATGCGGTAATTGGTGTACAGCAACTGTTGTTCTGGTTGGTCCTGTTTCCTTCTCAAAAAATTCAGCATAGGCTCTGTTGTAATCTGCAAAATCATTCATGTTGACTAAAAACGACGTTACATCCACCACATCTTTTAAAGAGGCTCCGACTTTAGCTAAATTCTTTTCTATATTTTTTATGACTTCTTGGGTTTGGGTATAAGCATTTAGCTTTTTAGTTCCCATTTCGTCTATAATATCAACACCAGCAATACTGTTATCTGGTCGTCGCGAACTTGTGCCAGAAACGAATATGAAATCTCCGACTTGTTTTACGTGTGGGTATGCTCCTCTTGGTGTTACTCTAGTTCCTGCGGAAGCAGGAATCTCATCTTTTGTATTACTCATAATTTTCTTTTTTCTCTGTTCATTTTGTCTTGATACACTACTGGATTTAAAACACTGTTTTAAATGAAA
Organism: Winogradskyella ouciana; assembly: GCF_965284585.1. Classification (NCBI taxonomy): domain Bacteria; kingdom Pseudomonadati; phylum Bacteroidota; class Flavobacteriia; order Flavobacteriales; family Flavobacteriaceae; genus Winogradskyella; species Winogradskyella ouciana. The sequence goes on along the minus strand of NZ_OZ260095.1, from coordinate 468,615 downwards.
GTATATTGCGCAGCAAAACCAAAAAATCACAATCAAAATTAGGAAATTGCTAAAGCACCATTCGCTTCCGGAATTCCGTGCTTGAAGCTGTGCTTCGCATCTACATTCCTTCGCTCTTTATTTCTGAATTTTGATGTTTCCGAATTCTTCGGAATCTGGGGCTTGAATTTTTGTTTTTTTAGTTTTAAATTCTAAATTTTTATAACTTTTTGTTCCCTTCCTCGGAAGGGTTAGGGATGGGTTTTTTAATGCAAACCGGCAATCCTATCATCCTCTAAAATCGCTTCGGTTTCTGTTTTTACTTTATCTAAAATATCATTAATATCATCTTCTGTGGAAATGACTCCGTCTGCCAACATATTCAAAATAGCTTTGTCTTGTGCGCGTCCTTTTAGCATTGCTTCACGATAACCAATATCCTCATTAAAGGTAACCAAACTATATTTTGAGGAATAGTCTTCTGGGAAGTTTTTCTCAAGTGCCATTTCAATTTTTCGTTTTTCTTGAAATATGGCTTGGCCGACATGATCTTTCATTTCGTGAAAATTATCAATCGCTAAATCGGCAATAGCATCAGTATCTGGTTTTCTTGTTCTTTCATACTCTGAAAATATAGCTTCCCAACCTTTTTCTTTATGTGTATCCAAAACTTCATCAAAAACCACAACATCTTCAAAAGAAGCGTTCATCCCTTGTCCATAAAATGGTACAATTGCATGTGCCGAATCTCCCATAAGCAACGTATTGCCCTTATAATGCCAAGGAGAACATTTAACGGTCCCAAGAGGTGCAGTTGGATTTTCAAAAAAGTCATCAACGAGATTTGGCATTAATTCTAAAGCATCAGGAAATTCTTTTTGGAAAAATTCGGTGACTATTTCAGGTGTGGTTAGGTTGTTGAAATTATATTCACCTTCATCGTAACTTAAGAACAGGGTTACGGTAAAACTACCATCTAAGTTTGGTAAGGCAATCACCATAAAATCGCCTCTTGGCCAGATGTGTAGGGCATTCTTGTAGGTTTTATAGCCACCATCTTCTGCCGGAAGAATGCTTAATTCTTTATAGCCATGTGTGAGATAATCTTGCGAAAAACTAAACAGAAACTTCTTTTCCAAGTAATAACTCTTTCGTAACGCAGAACCTGCACCATCTGTGGCAATAATACAATCCGCATCTTCTATAAACTCGTCTTTATTGTGGTAATCCTTGAACAAAGCCGTGGTTTTTTCAAAATCTACCGATTTACATTTTTTATTGAAGTGAATGTTTACGTTCTCATGCTTTTCGGCTTCTGTCAATAATAAACCGTTAAGTTCTCCTCTAGAAATGGAATTGATATATTCATAATCGCGACCACTGTAATTTGAAAGAAATGTGTTACCTTCTTTATCATGAAGCATTCGTCCATTCATGGGAATACAGAGTTCTTTTACTTTGTCTTCAATGCCGACTAATTTCATGGCCTTGTTACCACGATCTGAAAACGCTAAATTAATAGAACGACCTGCTGAGATATCTGTTTTACGTAAATCTGGGCGCATTTCGTAAACGTTGACGTTATAACCACGTTGCCCTAGTCGAAGCGCAAGGAGACTTCCGCAGAGGCCAGCTCCGATTATTAATATATTCTGAGCCCCATCTAAATCTTCCCCAGAAGGGAAGACTTTTTCACTGTTGCTATCTTTCGTATTGTTATTCATTATATTGGTAGTTAGTTCCTTCCCTCTGGAAAGGTTAGGATGGGCTTTAATTTCTCAACCATCAAATAAACATCCTCAAAAGAATTGTATAAAGGCGCAGGAGCACATCGTATCACATCTGGTTCTCGCCAATCACTTATCACTCCAGCTTCAGTTAGTTTGTTATGCAATGATTTATCTGCGTTCAAGACTTGTATTGAGAGTTGACAACCACGTTCATCTGGATTTTCTGGTGTGATGATTCTAATCACATCTTCTCCTAATTCCTTCAATAAAAACTCAAAATAGCCTGTTAGTTTTTTTGATTTTTTTATCAGTTTTTCCATTCCTACTTCATTAAACAAGTCTAATGAGGCTTTTATCGCTGCCATAGATAATATAGGCGGATTACTCAATTGCCAACCTTCGGCACCAGGTAGCACATCAAATTCATGACGCATATTAAAGCGGGTTTGCTTGTTGTGACTCCACCAACCTGTAAATCGGTTGAGGTCTTTGTTATAAGCATGTCGCTCATGTACGAAACAGCCAGATAGACTTCCTGGACCAGAATTTAAATATTTATAGGTACACCAAACCGCAAAATCCGCTCCTGAGTTGTGTAGATCTAAATTAACGTTTCCTGCGCCATGCGCACAGTCAAAACCAACCATGCAACCATGTTTATGACCTAATTCCGTAATACGTTTTAAATCAAAAAACTGCCCTGTGTAATAATTGACTCCACCAATCATTACCAAAGCGATTTCATTTCCGTGAGATTCGAAAATTTGCTCTAAATCTTCATAGCGCAATAACTCTTCTCTTTCTCTTGGTTTCCAAAGAATTAAGCCTTCGTCGTCGTCATAACCATGATGACGTAATTGAGATTCCACGGCGTACTTGTCAGATGGGAACGCATCACTTTCAATAAGAATTTTATAACGTTCTTTTGTAGGTTGATAGAACGACGCCATCATAAAATGAAGGTTCGCCGTTAATGAATTCATAGTAACGACTTCAATTGGTTTTGCACCAACCAAATTGGCAGTACTCTCTGTTAGGAACTCATGGTATGGTAACCACGGATTTTTAGCTTCGGTATGCCCTTCAACACCGAGATTTGCCCAATCTTTTAATTCTTGGTTGATATAATCTTTTGTGGATTTTGGTTGAAGCCCAAGAGAGTTGCCACATAGATAAATAAGCTCATTTCCATATTTGTCTTTTGGGATATGAAATCGTTCTCTATAGTTCGCTAATTCGTCTAATGTATCTTGTTGTTTGGCGTAATCTAGACCAGGTTTATAGTCGGACAATTTGGATTGATTTTCGGTTTGTAACAAAAATAAGGATTTAAAATGAGGGATTAAAGGTGTTTTTTCAATAGTAATTTTGGTTATCTTTAAGGAAACAATAAAGTTATGGGAAGGACAAAAGAATACACCAATGGAGAGGTAACCGTGGTTTGGCAAGCTGATAAATGTATCCATTCAGGTATTTGTGTAAAGGGTTCACCTGAGGTATTTCAACCAAAGGAAAGGCCTTGGGTTAAAATTGATGCCTCACCAACCAGTGAGATTGTTGAAACGGTTAAGAAATGTCCTTCGGGAGCTTTGAGCTATTATATGAATAATAGAGAGGATAAAACAGCTCAATCTTTAGAAACCAAAGTTGAAGTGTTGGAAAACGGGCCACTTTTGGTTTATGGCACGTTGAAAGTAACTCACAAAGATGGTAACGAAGAAACAAAAAATAAAACGACTGCCTTCTGCCGGTGTGGAGCTTCACAGAACAAACCCTATTGTGATGGTGCACATGTAAAGAAGGATTTTAGAGGGTAAAAGAAAAAGCACTTTAACTCGTAAGATAAAGTGCTTTGATATATATAGGCGCCAAAAGGCGGAAAATGTAAGCTATACGTTTTAAGTCGAAATGACGGACGTGAAACTTACATTATAGATTACAAAAGTAATGCCAAAAATTATATTTAATATTACTCCAATGTTATGCTAACGTCAGTAAAGTTTAAGTTCCAGTTACCGTTGTCTTTTTTGTGGTCAATGGCAATCTTTATGCCGTTAAAATCTTTATAGTTTTCGAAAGTCGTTGCCATTGATGGTTCTTTTGAGTTTCCTTTTCTGAAAATCCATTCTTCAATCATATAATCTTCATTGTAGAAAATATCATATGCATCACCAGGCGTATAGCCACCTTCTTTAGGATAGGTTATGGTAATCATATCCATTTTAGTTTTGCTAATTGGAGCTTCAGCTTTTTTGGGTTCTGAGATTGTTGCAGACGTATCCCAAACCAATTGAAATGGCACTAATAGCCAAAACTTGTCATTTATAAATGCTCTGTCAGCATTAGGAGGAACACTATCTAGTTCTGATCTCAGGAATTTTACATGTTGTTCGCCAGCTCGCATAACCACACTATCTTTTTTTGGAAACCATTCCCAAGATCTTCCACTACCTGGTATTGTGTCACGGTCAACTCTAAATGTGAATTCTATTTTTTCTACGTTTTTCCAGTTGTCGTAACCATGTGCATTTGCTATTTTTTCTGCAATGGTTAATTCTTTTGTTTCTTCTTCAATAACTACATTGTTTTCAGATTTACAGGCTGAAACAATTAAAAAACAAATCAAACCGAGATATATTGACTTCATATTAAAAAGATGTTTTAATTTTAACCACAAAATTAAGGCCCATCCCACCCTTCCCAAAGGGAAGGCGCGAAAACTTATTAAGAAAATGGAAGAGCAGACTAATTATTTTGAAGTAAATAAAGACACATGGAACAAAAAAGTAGGTGTACATGCGCAGAGTGATATGTATAACATGGAGGCTTTTAAAGCAGGCGAAACCTCTTTAATGCCTTATGAATTGAAAGCCTTAGGCGATGTTAGCGGAAAGTCTTTGTTGCATCTACAATGCCATTTTGGGCAAGATACCTTGAGTTGGAGTAGGATGGGAGCGAAATGTGTTGGTGTGGATTTAAGTGATGAAGGTGTTAAACTTGCCAAAGCACTTAATGAGGAATTAGAGCTAGATGCTGACTTTGTATGTTGTAATGTTTTGGATACATCCCAACATGTTTCTGAAACTTTTGATATTGTCTATACAAGCTATGGAGTTATAGGCTGGTTGCCAGACTTAAAGCCTTGGGCAAAAATGATTTCAGAACAGCTAAAGGTTGGAGGAACGTTTTACATCGTAGAATTCCATCCCATTTTATGGATGTTCGATTATGTAGATGGAAAACCACAAATGAAATATCATTACAACCAAAAAGAAGTGATTTATGAAGAATACGAAGGCACCTATGCAGATCAATCTTCAAAAATGGTAAGTAAAGAATACGGTTGGAATCACGGTTTAAGTGAGGTTGTGAATGCACTTATTGAAGCAGGATTACAAATAGACTATCTTAATGAATATGATGAAAGTCCTTATGATGTCTTTCCTGACCTAATTAAACTAGACAACGGCATGTATAAGATGAAGGATCAGCTGTTTCCGATGCTGTTTGAGATAAAAGCGACCAAAAAATAGTGTAGACCTTTCAGGTTTTAAAAGCCTGAAAGGTCAGATTACTTAATGCTTTGCTTCCGCTTTTAACAATTCAGGGAATTTTGCTTTAAACCTATTCAATCTTGGGATAGAAACAGCTACAATGTATCGTTGATTTGGATTGCGCTTTTCAAAATCTTGATGATAATCTTCAGCGACCCAAAACTTTTGAAATGGATAAACTTCTGCAGCAATTTCATCATCTAATTTTTTGGCCAGAGCTGCTTTTTTCTCTTCAATGATTTTTTTCTGTTCATCGTTCTGATAGAAAATAATTGAGCGGTATTGCGAACCTCTGTCAGGTCCTTGTCCGTTGACCTGTGTTGGGTTTTGGGAGCCAAAATACACATCGACCAATGTTGCAAAACTAACTACTTCCGGGTCGTAAATCACTTCAACAGCTTCTGCATGGCCAGTTCTACCGGTATTACTCGATTCGTAGGTTGGATTTTCCGTATGTCCGCCGGAATAACCGCTAATAACCTCGTCAACACCTTTTACGCTTTCGTAAATAGCCTCAACACACCAAAAGCATCCACTGGCGAAATAGGCTTTTGCCATCCCGTTTTCCATTGGGACTTCAATAGGTTCAGCGTTGATGACTTCTTGTTGTTTTGGGTTGCTGTTTTGGGCTGAGTTATGACAGCTAAATAATAAGGCTATGCTTAAAATGGATAATAATTTTTTCATAATCTATTTTTCTTTTTCATTCAGTCGTAGAAAAATACAAATCCTTAAAATGAATTTGTATAAAGTTATGCTAAATAAAAAAGCCTTTACAATCTGTAAAGGCCTTAAAACTATATTTTGAAAATGCTTATTTGCTTAACTTAGCAAATAACTTATCCATTTTTGCTTTTTCTTCTTCAGCTAATGCAGCATCCACTAAGATACGTCCACTGTGCTCATCTGTAATCACTTTTTTGCGAGAAGCGATTTCTACTTGCACCTGCGGTGGAATGGTAAAGAATGAACCACCAGAAGCACCACGCTCAATAGCGACAACGGCTAAACCGTTCTTTACATTGTTTCTTATTCTTTGGTATGCCTTCACCAAACGGTCATCAATTTTCTTTTGAAAATCTTCAGATTTGCTCAAAAGCGCTTCTTCTTCTTTTTCCGTTTCTTTTAAAATCTCGTTTAGTTCTCCCTTTTTGTGCTTAAGGTGTTCTTTACGGTCTTTTAAACGGTCTTTTGTTTCAGAAATAACTTCTTTCTTTTGCTCAATTTGAACTTTAAATTCCTTGATATGCTTTTCAGCCAATTGAATCTCTAACTCTTGAAACTCAATTTCTTTTGTTAAAGAGTTGTATTCTCTGTTATTTCTAACATTATTCTGTTGCTCGCTATACTTTTTGATTAAAGCCTTAGCTTCTTCGATTAAGTTCTTTTTGCCTTTAATCTCATCATCAATAATAGCAAGATTGTCATTTAATTTTTCTAATCTAGTATTCAGTCCTTCAACTTCATCTTCTAAATCTCTAACTTCTAAAGGAAGCTCACCTCTGACATTTCTTATTTCGTCTACTCTAGAATCAATTAACTGTAAATCGTAGAGTGCTCTTAGACGCTCTTCTACAGTAGCTTCAGCTTTTTTTGCCATAATTATAAATACTTTACCGGATTTGTATTTGTCTTTGATAAAACGACTGCAAAATTAGTAATTTTTTTCGAGAGATAGTCTACTAAAAACGATTTTGTGAACTGTTCACTTTCATAATGTCCAATATCTGCCAAAACAATGTCGTTTTCGGCACTGAAAAAATCATGATATTTTAGATCTGCTGTAACCAAAAGGTCTGCGCCTGAGGCTTTTGCAGCTCCGATGGCAAAACTACCAGAACCTCCTAAAACAGCAATCTTTTTAATGGGCTTATTCAAAAATTTAGAATGTCTAATACATTCTGTATTCATTTTAGTCTTAACGTATTGGAGGCATTCCTTTTCATTCATTTCGGTTTTGAGCTGACCGATCATTCCCATACCTATGTATTGATTTGTATTATCTAAAGTTGTGATTTCGTAAGCGACCTCTTCGTAAGGGTGTGCGTTATAGAGAGCTTTTAAAACTTTAGATTCTAAATGTTTTTTAAAGACCACGGAAATAGCCGTTTCATTTTCGGAATGTAATATACCTTTTTCGCCAACTGTTGGATTCGAATCTTCGTTGCCTCTATAGGTGCCTGTACCTTCAATATTAAAACTGCAAGAGTCGTAATTGCCAATATTACCTGCACCTACTTTGAATAATGCTGTTCTTAAGTCTTCTGCATTATCTCTTGGCACATACGTTTGTAACTTTTTTAAAGTATTTGGTTGAGGTATTAAAACCTTCTTATTCTCTAATCCTAATTGATCACAAATGATAGAATTAACACCTTGAAATGCGTTGTCCAATGCTGTGTGAATAGAAAATATGGCAATATTATTTTGAATAGCTTTTATCACCACACGCTCTACATACGATTTACCAGTCAGTTTTTTTAATCCTTTGAAAATAATTGGATGAAAACTTACGATGAGGTTACAATTGTTTTCAATAGCTTCGTCAACAACGGCTTCTAAAGTATCTAAAGTGACTAGGACTCCTGAGACGGATTGGTTTTTGTCACCTACCAATAAACCTACGTTGTCAAAATCTTCAGCATAGTTTAATGGAGCTAAATCGTGAAGTTGATTAATTACATCTTGTACGGTCATATGTGCAAATTTGTTTCAAAAATAATATATTTTAGTGCTCGTGAAGATTATCCGTATCATATTGTTTCCCTTTGTACCTATTTACTATGTTGTAACATGGCTGCGCAATTGGCTGTACGACAAGGGTATTAAGTCTTCTAAATCTTATGATTTGCCGATTATCTGCGTTGGTAATCTCAGTACTGGTGGCACCGGAAAGACGCCAATGATTGAGTATTTGATTCGATTATTGAAGGACAGAACATCTGTAGCGACCCTAAGCAGAGGTTATAAACGTATTACGGAAGGATTTGTATTAGGAGACGATGATGCCACTGCTGATACTATTGGTGATGAGCCTTATCAGTTTTATAGAAAATTTGAAGGCATTGAGGTCGCTGTTGATGGTGATCGCCAAAATGGTATAGAACAGCTCCTATCACTAGATAACAAACCTGAGGTTATTTTATTGGATGATGCCTTTCAACATAGAAAAGTAAAAGCGGGTTTTAATATTTTGCTAACCAGTTATTACAATCTTTACTTTACTGATATGGTATTGCCAACAGGAAATTTAAGGGAGCCACGTTCTGGTGCTAAACGTGCAGACATCATTGTTGTCACCAAATGCCCTAAGGATATAACTGAAGCTGAAAAGACTAAAATAGAATCTAAATTAAAGATAAGATCGCACCAGAAATTATTTTTTAGTCATATTGGTTATTCTGAGAATGTGATATCAAAGAATAAGAAATTAGAGTTAAAGTCACTACCAAGATTTACTTTGGTCACTGGTATTGCAAATGCTAAACCATTGGTTGGGTTTCTCGAAGAAAAAGGGCTGAAATTTGACCACAAAGAATACCCAGACCATTATAGCTTTAGACCCAATGATATAGAGATGCTGACTGAAAAAGAGATGATTTTAACGACAGAAAAGGATTATGTCAGATTATCTGACAATGAAAGTTTGGAAGCCAAATTGTATTATTTGCCTATAGAATTAATTATTGATGACGGTACTGTTTTTGATGAAGCAATCAAAGCATTTGTATACTAAAAGAAACTAGAGACCACCTCTTTACCCGAAAGTACATCGTAGAGTTTGCCTTCAAAATCTTCTTGTTTAAATGGCTTAGAGATGATATCATTAAAGCCTGCTTCACCAAACTCATGCATTTTATCTTCTAGAGTTACAGCCGTTAGCGCAAAGATGGTTAAGTCTTTATCAAAAGTTCTAATGATTTTAGTCGCTTCTAATCCGCTAATGCCTGGCATGTGGATATCCATTAATACTACATTGTATTCTGTAGATTTTACTTGCTCTATGGCAGCTTCTCCATTGTCAACAACATCGCAATAAAGTCCCATTTTGTTTAGGATTTTCTTGGTAATCATTTGGTTGATTTTGTTGTCTTCAACAATTAAAATTTTCACGTTACTTAAATCCAAATCTTCCATCTTATTAGATTTTTTAATTTCTGCTACTTTAGGTTTTTCAACATTTTCAGCTTTTTCTAAAGGAATTTCAAAAAAGAATGTAGTGCCTTTTCCGAGCTCACTCTTTAAGTAAATTTTACCTTTAAGAATCTGAATAAGTCCTTTTACAATAGATAAACCTAGACCAGTACCACCATACTTACGGTTAATCTGCACAGAGCCTTGGGAGAAGCTCTCAAACATGTGGTCTTGTTTTTCTTTCGTAATACCAATGCCATTATCTTCAATTTCAAAGCGCAGCGTGTACTTATTGTCCTTTTGATCAATTTTGTACGCTCTCACCCAGATGTCTCCATCTTTTGTGAATTTAATAGCATTTCCAAGTAGGTTAATTAAGATTTGGGAAATCTTTAATTGGTCACCATTATAAGTTTCTGGCAACGTTTCTTCATAGTCTAAATGTAATTTAGTGCCATTGTCTTTAGCTGAATTGCTCAAGGCAGAAATTACATTTTCTATTTTGTTTTTAAGGTTGAATATTTCTGGGTCTAATTCAACTTTATTAGCTTCAATTTTATTGATTTGTAGAATATCATTTATAAAAGTTAAAAGATAGTCTCCAGAGAATTTTAATGATTTTAAGTGCGGTACTTGATGCTCTTTTGGGTTTTCATCCAATAACATATTCGTTAGACCTGTGACAGCATAAAGTGGTGTGCGTAACTCATGTGTAACCGTTGACAAGAAATTGGCTTTTGTCTTAGAGGCAAGTTCCGCTTTTTCTTTCGCTACAATAAGCTCATCGTTCTTTTTATGTAGCATATTATTGGTCTTTAACCTAATGTTATTGTTTTTATATAACGATAAGGTTAAAAGCGATAAAATTGTTATTAGAGCAATACTTAATATTGTTGTAATCCTAGTGAAATTACTTTCAGCATTTACTTCTTCTAAGGTTTCTTTTAGCTGTGCGTTTTGTGCGTCCTTATATTGATTAATCGATTGGCTTGTAATGCCTGGTGCTAAATTTTCTCTCTTAACGTTAAGTATAGAATCTGATAATTGTATATGTTTTGTAATATTTTCTAGAGAACTTTTGTAGTCTCCTCTTTTTTTATGAATATCACTTAAGGTTAAATAGGCTTCATTAATATTTTCTAGAAGATTATATGATTTTGCTATAGACAGCCCTTCTTCGACTTGGGTTAGTGCCAAATCATTACTGTTAAGGGCACTAGAAACCTTACCTGTTTGTATTAGAGCACTACTTAAAATGGGTCTTTGGTCATATTTTTTTGCAATAATAACAGTTTTTTCTAACTGTGTTTTAGCTTCATCATAGCGCTCTAAGGCGATATAAGACTTTGCTTCGTTCAAAGTAACTTCAGAAATGTATTTTTCTAAGTTTTCTTGCTCAAATAATGTTTTGGCAGAATTATAATACTCTAGGGCATCAATATACTCTTCCTTTGTATTATGGATAACACCTTTAATATTATAGGTAATGGCGAGATTTGCGTAATCGCTGTTTTCGCGTTGAAGTTGAATGGCTGTATTAAGAGCTACATTAGCTTTATCCGTTTCACCTACAAGATATCTTACTTTCGCGATTTTTGTGTGAATTGACCCAAGACTTTTTTTGTCGTCAATTTTTTCAGCAATTTCTTTAGCCTTGTCTAGATTACCTAATGCATTATAATAGTCTCCACGATCGCTTTCTAGCTTAGCTTGGTTAACACGTTCTTGAAGTCTCATAGATAGCATATCCTCATCTTCGACATCATTTACTTGTGCGAAAACCAGACTGCAAAAACACGCTAAAAAAACAAATATGTAATATTTGATTCGGGACATTTCAGCTCACTTTATTTAAACAAATATAATTATTTATTCGACAAAAGTGCTTTTTTATCCGATAAATTGCAAATTAAATCTATAATTCTTGAACTATAGCCAGTTTCATTATCGTACCAACCTACGATTTTAACCATGTTTCCGATGACAGAAGTCATTTGAGAATCGAAAATACATGAGTGTGGATTACCCACAATATCTATTGAGACTATTGGATCTTCCGTGTATTCTAAAATACCTTTTGAGTTGGAATTTGAAGCCTTTTTAAAAAGCGCATTCACTTCTTCAATAGTAGTGTTTTTTTCTACGTTAATGGTTATATCCGTAAGTGAACCGTTAGCAACTGGGACTCTAATACCACAACCACCAATAACATCTGACAAATCTGGAAAAATCTTTGTCAAGGCTTTTGCCGCTCCTGTAGTCGTTGGGACTATAGATTGTCCAGCCGCTCTAGCACGTCTTAGATCTCGATGTGGCTGATCGTGTAAGCTCTGATCAGTTGTGTAAGAGTGTACAGTAGTGATATATGCTTGTTTTATGCCAAAATACTTATTGATCAAGGCAATCATTGGTGCAGCATTATTTGTTGTGCAAGAAGCATTGGATATTATGGTTTCAGAACCGTTAATACTGTCATCATTAACACCTAAAACTATGGTTTTTATATCGTCATCAATTGAAGGGACTGATAAAATAACACGTTTTGCTCCATTGTTTATATGATGTTGGAGATCTGATTTAGTTTTAAATTTACCAGTAGCCTCTATGACAAAATCAGGCTGAATTGCTTTCCAATCAATAGATTTTGGATGTGATTGATTATAAAGCGGAATCGAAGTGTCATTAACCAAAATATGACTTTCATCTGACGAAATATGATCCTTTAGAACACCATGAATACTATCGTACTTTAGCAAATGACTTAAGGTCTTGGCATCTGCCAAATCATTTATGGCAACAATTTCTACTTGTGGATGTTCTTGAGCTAACCTAAATACACGGCGACCAATCCTACCAAACCCATTAATGGCAACCTTAATCATTAGTTGATATGTTTTTGTGCCTTGTACGAAGATCTCACCAAAGCACTACTCTCTACATGTCTAAACCCAAGGTCTAAGCCAATTTCTTCAAACTCTTTAAACTCATCAGGATTGACAAATCGTTTTACCGGTAAGTGTTTCTTACTCGGTTGAAGGTATTGGCCAATGGTTACTACATCCACGTCGTTTTCTCTTAAATTGTGAAGTGTTTCTATAACCTCTTCTCGAGTTTCACCCAAACCTAGCATAATGCCAGATTTTGTTCTACGCTGACCTTGTTGTTTTAAGTATTTTAAAACTCCCATACTTCGGTCGTATTTAGCCTGAATCCTAACTTCTCGGGTTAATCGTCTTACAGTTTCAATATTGTGGGATACGACTTCTGGAGCAACATCTATAACTCTATCAATGTGTTTTTCTACACCTTGAAAATCTGGAATTAAAGTTTCAAGAGTCGTTTCAGGGTTCATTCTACGAACAGCCTTAACGGTTTCTGCCCACATAATACTTCCCATATCTTTAAGATCATCTCTATCTACACTTGTTAAAACCGCGTGCTTAATTTGCATTATTTTTATAGAGCGCGCTACTTTTTCAGGTTCGTCCCAATCTACAGTTTCTGGTCGTCCTGTTTTAACTCCACAAAATCCGCAAGACCGTGTGCAGACGTTTCCTAAAATCATAAATGTAGCCGTGCCTTCTCCCCAGCATTCACCCATGTTTGGGCAACTTCCGGAGGTGCAAATTGTATTGAGTTTATATTTATCTACAAGACTTCTGAGCTCAGTGTATTTTTTGCCAGTGGGTAATTTAACCCTGAGCCATTTAGGTTTACGTTCTGGTAAAATATTTGAAGCGACTTTGGTTTCCATTCATTTTCAATTTCGAGAAAGCAAAGATACAAAGTAATAAATTAAAACAGCCTACAAAGTGGTTAGATACCAAATGCTAAATCCTATAAGAAACAGTATGCCCATCCATGATAAAATATGAAGGTATAGACTTGGTCTCCATGCCTTGGGTGTGTGCTTACTGGCTATAAGTTTGTAATTGATAATGGCATAGAACGGTGCGGTAACAAATGACAGAATTGTTGCGATTTTTATAAGCAATCCCATTTCTGAGGCAAAGGCGAAAAAGATAAAAAGCGTACCTATGGTTAAAATTAAAATCCAGAACAAATAGCCATTCTTTTTTGGTTTGTCAAATAATAAATCTACACTTTTAGACATTGCTCTAGGTGAGGCGTCTAATGTGGTTATGGTAGTGCTAAACATGGTGGTTAATGCTGCAATTCCGATAATGATATAGGCCCAATTCCCTAAACTTTTGGTATATAAATCAATGAGCTGATTTGAGAAAACAGCAGCTTTCTCACTAAAGGTTTCGCCAGAGTTGAACATTACAAAATAACCGAGACAAACAAACGCTATACCCAAAATTATGGCTCCTATGTAACCAATATTAAAGTCGAGTAAAGCACTTTTGGGCGAAAATGTACCTTCGTCCTTTTTCTTTTCTATAGCCCAAATGGAATGCCATACGGAAATATCCAAAGGAGCTGGCATCCAACCCATAAAGGCAATTAAAAATGCAATTTCCACTTTACTTTCAGGTAAAATTTGAACTAGAGAAACTGAAGCTTCAAACTCGGTAAAAGCAAAATACACTGCAACTAATGTACTTATGGTCAGGGTAACGATTATAACCTTTATGAGCTTGTCTAAAGTACTGTATTTGCCTAAAAAGAGTATTAATAAGCAAATGGTTAAAATGATAACTGTCCAAATTTCAACACTGTCTATACTTTGAATGCCAAAATTTAAAAAACTTATATCTCCAAATAGGGAATTTGCCAACCCAGCTGTTACTATAGTTACCGCAGTTTGAATAGTAAACATAGTTGCAAGGCTCAAAATAAAATAAGCTATTAGTATGCCTTTACCTAGTTTACGATAACCTTCCAATAAACTTTCGCCAGTAGCAGACGCATATCTAGGGCCAAATTGAAAAAACGGATATTTAAATAAGTTAACCAGTAATAGTGCCCAAAGTAGGCCTAAACCAAAATCGGCTCCAGCTCTTGTGGATTGTACTAAGTGCGATACTCCTATTGCTGCACCTGCAAATAATAGTCCTGGACCTAGTTTTTTTAATTTTGAAAGCATTAGGATTTAGTAATAATGGCTGCCAAAAGTTTTTTTGCTCTTAAAAGCTTTACCTTAACATTATTGATAGGTTCGTTGAGATCTTCTGAAATTTCTTTGTAACTGAGTTCTTGAAAGTACCTAAGGTTAATCACTTCTTGATAATGCGGTTTGAGTTTTTTTATATCCCTAAGAAGCTTGGCAAGATTTTGTTCCGTAATGATTTTGTCTTCAGGTGTAGGCGAATCATCAATAATTTCTAGATAATGGTCCTCATCATCTTTTGATGTATTCCTAATTGTTCTATTCTGTTTCCTTACCAGGTCAATATGGATGTTTTTTGATATTGTAATCAGCCACGTTTTAAACTTATAGTCTTCATTGTAAGTGTCTATCTTGTCAAAAGCCTTTGAAAAGGTTTGGATGGTGATATCCTCAGCATCATTTTCATTTTGGGTGCGCTTTAATTGAAAGGCATAAACATCATTCCAAAAGGTGTCTAGTAAAAAATTGAACGCAATCTGGTCATTCTCTTTAGCTTTTATAATCGCGTCTTTTATTTCCAATGTTTGGGCTTAGATATAAGGTTAGCAATAAATATACTTAATTGTGTGCTAATTAAAAATAATTCTAGAAAAGGGGTAAGAAAGATAAGACCAACTTCATTAAGTTTTTTAGCAGCCAATCCAAAGCTAGCAAGCTGAACTATATAACGTAAAACAACAAGTGTTACTACCCATAGCCAATTATGACCAATTAAGAGTAGTAGCGTGCCTAAAATCAAGAATAGGAGCTGGGAAGTGTAAAACAAACCCAATAGAATTTGATGATTGCTTTTGTACAGACTAGCAGTACTGATATGTCTTCGCTTTTGTAAAATCCAATCTTTAAAAGAGGTTTTAGGCTCTGAAACTGTGAAACTTTCTTTAGAGACACAAATTGCTGTATTCTTGTCATCAGCAACCTCGTTTATAAATAGATCGTCATCTCCAGACTTAATGGCCATATGACCATTGAAACCGTTGTTGTTAAAGAACAATTCTTTTCTGTAAGCCATATTTCTTCCGACTCCCATATAAGCTAGCCCTAGACTTGCGTATGAAAAGTATTGTAATGCGGTAAATACAGTTTCAAAACGAACAAGGCTATTTAATAAAGAAAATCGCTTCTTGGCATAAGCTCCATAGCCTAGCACTATTGCTTTTTGATTGGAGAATTTGCTACTTATGTGCTGTAGCCATTTACTGGAATTTGGTCTGCAATCCGCATCAGTAAAAACCAGAAAATTATGTTTTGAAGCTTTTATGCCCAGTGTTAGCGCATATTTTTTATTTCCCCAAAACGCCTCGATGGGTTTGGCATCAACAATTTTAATATTGCTATGATGTTTTTTGAACCTCTCCATGACACTTAGGGTTTCGTCAGAAGAACTATCGTTAACCAAAACAATCTCAAAATCTGAATACTCTTGCTCTGCAATTAAGGGAAGATTTCGCTGTAGATTTTCAGCTTCATTTTTGGCACATATTATTACAGAAACAGGGATATGCTTTTTTAAGCGAACCTCTTCTCGTTTAATAGAGAACGAAAAAAGAAAAGTGAGATAATAAGTAATTTGAATACATACTATTACTAAAAAAGCAAAGAATAGTATTGTAAAACTCATTAAGGATTAAGAATGTTGAGGTTCGTTACAATCTTCAAATTGATCTGGAGTTTTTCCACAAAAACCACAAGCTTCCCCTTCTTTATTGAGCATTGGGTTTTGACTGGCACAAGTACCTGCAAATTCACCATCTTTTTTTGCCCATAGTTTTATGGCTATACCTGCTATTGCCAAGGCTAATAATCCTAGTGTTATAAGTAGTAATTTCATTAAGAAGAATCAATTTGATGCAAAGATAATGCTTTTGCTAATAAGTTATAAATCATATCTTGCCAACCTCATTAAAAAAGGCGCATTTAATTAAATGCGCCTTTTTTATTTATGATAGCAACTTCTGTTATTCTTTTTCTTTTAAAGATACCTCTGCTACCTCAGTATCGGTGGTGGTGTTCGCATCTCCTTTGTTACCAATTTTAATACTCAAGGCCAATGCATCTTCCATGTATGGTATTGGTCTCAATTTACGATCAGACTCGTCCAAAATACCTAAATTAACCATTCTGTCTTGTAGCTCAGCCCAAATTTCATAATGCTGATCTTTTGGCAATTTAGGTAATGTTATCACATCAATCATAGATGTTTTTTCAACAGGATTGATATATGCTACAGTTTTTAAATCTTTAGCACGGTCATTACCATTGATAACATATTTTCTTGCATCCGGATCGTTCAATTTGTTTAGCTCTCTAGATAACTCATCTAGTTTAGCATTGTTGTTTTCAATATCACTTCTTAGATCAAAGATTTCATCAACGACAACATTATTCTCGTTAGATAAATTTTGATTTTTTTGATATAACATAAATGATGTCACTGCAAATAATATAGCTGCTGCACTAGCGGCAATGCTATACCAAGGTGTCTTTCTGTTTTGGACCAACTGAATAACCTTTGTGTCATTAGACTCTTCCAAAGCATCTAAGATATTTGCCAAAACATTTTTTGGCACATCAACGGCACCTGCTTTGGCAATAAGTTCTAAATTATACTGCAACTTATCATAAGCTTTGGCAGCTTCTGGGAAGTTATTAATATAATATTCTACTTCCTTAGTTTCTTCACTGGAAGTCTCACCTACCAAATACTTATTCAGTAAGTTAGAATTTAAAAAACTATGTAATTTTGTTTCCATAATAAATATTTTTAAGGGTCGTAAACTTTTTTAAGTTCGCGCAAACCTATTTTTAATCTAGATTTAATAGTACCAAGCGGAATATCTAATTCATCACTCGCTTCCTGTTGTGTCATACCTTGAAAAAACAGGGCATCTAACACAATTTGGTACTTTTCTTCTAATCGTCCAACATGCTCTTTAATATCCATAACATCTTGGTTTAAATTGCTTGTTGGTAAGATATATACGTTTGAAGTATCAATTTGGACTTCTTTCTGGTAGCGATTATTAAAACTTCTGAGTTTATCTATGGCAGTATTTCTCGCAATACGGAATAACCAAGTGAATAATTTTGCTTTGCTTGAGTCGTATTTATGAGCGTTTTTCCAGACTTTTATAAAAGTCTCTTGCAAAGCATCCTCAGCTATTTCCTCATTTATTGTAATTTTTAAAATTACACCATAAAGGCTACTGGAATAGTTTTCATAGAGCAGGTTTAAAGCACGTTTATCTCCTTCTTTAAGGAAATCAATTATTTTTTGCTCTGTAGGTGTAATACTCAAAATGTTAAAATCTTAGTGTTTTTAGTTTATGTAACGTCCAAAAAGGATTTACAGACGTAAATATAAGTAATTAGGCCTTACAAGGTTAATAGCACATAATAAGTTAGAATAGTTTTCTCCCTTGAGAGATTGGTTAATAGCATTTTAAAAAATTATTCTAAATTAAAAAGCCGCAATTTAATTTGTGGCTTTTTGTTTATATAATATTGACCTCAGTTTCAATAGTGATATCAAAAATGCGCTTAATTGTCTTTTTAATTAAAAGAGCCATATCATAAATATCACTTCCTTTTGCGTTGCCGTAATTAACTAGTACTAGAGCTTGTTTATTGTGAACACCATAATCATTAAAGCGTTTACCTTTAAAACCAGCTTTTTCAATAAGCCAGCCCGCAGGCACTTTTATACTTTCATCAGAAAGCTTGTAAGAAGGGACTTCAGGGAAGTTTTTCTTAAGCTTTTCAAATTGGGCTTTTGAAATAATAGGGTTTTTGAAAAAACTCCCACTATTACCTATCTCTTTAGGATCTGGCAATTTACTTTGTCTTATGGCAATGACGGCTTTAGATACATCGCTGATTGTTGGATTGGTAACACCTGAAAGTTTCAATTGATCCTTTATAGCGCCATAATCCATATGTAATTTATGGCTGGTTTTGCTTAACTCAAAATTTACACTTGATATAATGTATTTTCCTTTTAGTTCTTGTTTAAAGATTGATTCCCTATAATCAAATTTACAATCTTCTTTGGTAAAAGTTTTTAGGGTTTGACTTTCTACATGCATGGCTTCACAACTCACAAAAACATCTTTGAGTTCCACACCATAAGCTCCGATGTTTTGAATAGGTGCTGTACCAACGTTTCCTGGAATAAGAGATAAGTTTTCTATTCCACCATAATTATGATTTAAGCACCAAAGTACAAGCTCATGCCAGTTTTCACCAGCCATAGCCTTTACAATTACCTTATCATCAGTTTCACTTTCAACTGTAATACCTTTTAGATTGATATGAAGTACCAAAGCTTCAATATCTTTTGTTAAAAGCATGTTACTCCCACCACCAAGAATAAAAAATGGATTTTTATACTGCTGTTCTAAAATGCTTTTAAGCTCTTCTACTGTAGATATATTACAATAAGAAGTCGCTTTTGCATCAATGCCAAAAGTGTTAAAAGGTTTTAATGAAACATTTTTTTCTATGGTCATTGGTCTTTATAAACTTTTAGTGCTTCTGCCAATATTTTTACAGCAATTCTTAAACTCTCTTCATTTAATACATACGCAATACGAATTTGATTTTTGCCAACACCAGGTGTTGAATAAAAACCAGCTGCGGGTGCAACCATTATAGTATTGTTTTCGTAATCGAAAGACTCTAAAAGCCAACGCGCAAAATCATCAGAATTTTTCACAGGCAGTTCAGCAATGCAATAAAATGCGCCATTGGGTTTAGCTACTTTTACACCTGGAATTTTTTCTAACTCTTCTATAAGAATGTTTCTACGCTTTACATACTCTTCAATAACATCATCAAAATAGCTTTGTGGAGTTTCCAAAGCTGCTTCACTTGCAATTTGTGCCAGTGTAGGTGGACTTAATCTAGCTTGGGCAAACTTTAAAGCCGTTTTAATGACCTCTTTGTTTTTTGAAACCAAATACCCGATACGAGCACCACACATACTGTAACGTTTAGAAACAGAATCGATGACTATAGCATGATTTTCTAGACCTGGTTCTTGTAAAATAGAATAGTGGGAGATGCCATCATAGACAAATTCTCTATATACCTCATCTGCAATTAAGAACAGGTCGTGCTTTTTAACTATCGAAGTTAGTTTTTTAATCTCTTCTTTTGAATACAGGTAACCGGTTGGATTCCCTGGATTGCAAATTAGTATAGCCTTGGTTTTTGGTGTAATCAACTTTTCAAACTCTTCAATAGGAGGTAAGGCAAAATTATCTTCAATTTTTGAGATCACAGGAACAACATTAACTCCTGAAGCTGTTGAAAACCCATTATAATTGGCATAAAATGGCTCAGGTATTATAATTTCATCGTCTTCGTCCATTATACTTCCAAAAGCGAATAAAAGCGCTTCACTTCCTCCCGTTGTAACAATAATGTCGTTATGGGTAACGTGTATTGAGTTACGCTCATAATATTTTGCTATTTTCCTTCTATAATCCTCAGAACCTTCTGAGCGTGAATAGGCCAAAATATCCAATGAATGCACTTTTACTGCATCTAATGCAATTGTGGGAGTTTTTATATCTGGCTGACCGATATTAAGGTAATAAACTATTTTTCCTTGTTTGTGAGCTTCTTCAGCATAAGGTACCAATTTTCTAATTGGAGATTCTGGCATATTAATACCTTTTCTTGAAATTTTTGGCATCGTTGTAGTTTTAAAGCGCTAAGTTCTGAAATTTCTTAAAGTTTATGTAAAAAATAACGCTTAAAATAAGTCGTAAGGTAAAGATTTGTAACTTCAATTAAACTGAATCAAAATTGAAACGACTTTTTAAAAATATAATTTTATGTTTTTTTAGTCTAAGTGGTTGGTTATTGAGTGCCCAAGACAATTTCTTTTTAAAGAATGATACTAGTAAAAAAATAAACTTCGAATTTACGAGTAACCTAATTATCATCCCAATTGAGATAAACGGCGTAACCTTATCATTTGTGTTAGATACTGGTGTGAGTAAACCTATTCTTTTCAATTTAACGGAGCGAGATTCTTTAGATTTAAAAAATACAGAAACTTTTTATCTACATGGTTTAGGTGCTGATGGAAAACTTGAAGCTTTAAGATCTAGTAATAATAGGTTTAAGATCGGTGATGCGGTAAGTAACAATCAGGATTTGTATGTGGTGTTTGATAATACCATAAATTTTACGCCAAGACTAGGTGTTTTGGTTCATGGTATTATCGGTTATGATGTTTTTAAGGATTTTGTTGTAGAGATTAACTATAATTCAAAATATATAAGATTATACAAACCGAACTCATTTAAACCAAAAACTTCAAAAAGGTGGAAAACGATTCCTGTTGAGATTCATAGAAAAAAACCATATGTAGAATCTAAAATCACACTAGATGGCAATGAAAAACTTGTAAAATTACTCATAGATACTGGTAGTAGCGACGCATTGTGGTTATTTGAGGATGATAGTATAAAACCAAATAAGGATATGTTTTTTGTTGATTATTTAGGCAAAGGACTTAGCGGATCGGTTTATGGGAAACGGTCTAAAATCAAAAAATTTGAGTTAAATAATTTTGAATTGAACGATGTTAATGTGGCTTTTCCAGATTCAATCTCCATTGATCTGAGCAAAATATACAGAGGTAGAAAAGGCAGTTTGGGAGGCGAAATTTTGAAGCGCTTCAACCTCTTTTTTGACTATGCCAATAATAAATTGCATCTACGAAAGAATAGTTTTTTTAAAGATCCTTTTACTTACAACAACAGCGGAATAGTCTTAGAGCATAACGGAACCATGTTTGTAAAAGAACAGATTAGGGTGCCCTCGAATGATAAACTTAGCCCAAACAATAAAAATGCGATACAAATCGATTTTTCTATAAATCATAGAGTGGTATTAAAACCCATATACCAGGTGGTGGAATTAAGAAAATCGTCTAACGCGTATGCATCAGGTTTAAGAGTCGGTGATATTATCATTAGTATTAATGGTAAAGAGGTCTTTGATTATAAGTTGCCAGAAATCAATGAGATTTTTCACGGCAAAACAGGGAAGAGCATTAAGCTAAAAGCAGCTCGAAACGGTGAAACCTTAACATTTAAGTTTAAGTTAGACAATGCCTTCAAAAAAAATGAGCCCTCAGAATGAGAGCTCATAATTCTATTATAAGATTGAGGCTTATTGCTCAACCACGCTTTTGTTTTTCTTTTCTAAGACACTTGTTTTATCTGGGTCTACTACCAAACCTTTAATCTTAAGAGCCACTGTAGGTGTCTCAGCATTAGAGATAACAGTAATAGTCTTTCTAATAGGATTTACTCTATTGGTGTCATATTTTACTTCAATTTCACCTGTTTCTCCTGGCATAATTGGTCCTTTCGGCTTTTTAGGCACTGTACAGCCACATGTAGATTTTACGCTAGAGATTATTAATGGAGCATTACCAGTGTTGGTAAATTCAAAAGTTCTTACTCCGTCAGCACCTTTTTCAATTGTACCATAATCAATAACGTCTGTCTTAAATTCAATTTTTGCTACTTTTTTCTCTTGTGCAAAAGATCCCAGACTAATTAGACCTACAAATAAAATTGCTATTAAATTTTTCATCATTTAAATTTTTAAATTGATACTATCAAAATTACTTACTTTTTAACTCTCCTCAAAATTAATTAGATGTAATGCACTGTATTTAACAGTATTTAAGGCTTTAAGCGCATATTAATCACCTAATAATTTTTCAAAAAAAGAAATATAAGTACTTTTGTCAGTTACTTAGCAAAAACGATACCAAAATATGGAAATCCCATCAAAATATAATGCGCTGTCAGTAGAAAAGAAGTGGTATGACTACTGGATGGAGCACAGTTATTTTCACTCAACACCAGATGAAAGAGAGCCCTACACCATTGTAATTCCTCCTCCAAATGTTACTGGAGTATTACATATGGGTCACATGCTTAATAACACCATACAAGATGTGTTAATACGTCGTGCAAGATTATTGGGCAAAAATGCGTGTTGGGTACCAGGTACAGACCATGCTTCTATTGCAACCGAAGCTAAAGTTGTTGCTAAGTTAAAAGCGGAAGGTATTGATAAAAATGACTTATCTCGCGAGGAGTTTTTAAAGCATGCTTGGGATTGGACAGAAGAGTATGGTGGAGTCATTCTAGAACAGTTAAAGAAATTGGGCTGCTCTTGTGATTGGGACAGAACCAAATTTACCATGGATGACGATATGTCTGAAGCGGTAATCAAAGTTTTTGTAGACCTATACAATAAAGGACTCATTTACAGAGGTTACAGAATGGTAAATTGGGATCCAGAAGCAAAAACAACCTTGTCTGATGAAGAAGTTGAGTACATAGAAAAACAAGGAAAGCTATACTATGTCAATTATAAAGTTGAAGGAAGCGATGAGACATTGACTATTGCCACAACACGTCCTGAAACCATCTTAGGTGATTCGGCCATCTGTATTAATCCCGAAGACCCAAGACATCAAAACCTTAAGGGTAAAAAAGCGATTGTACCAATTTGTAATCGTGTTATTCCTATTATAGAGGATGACTATGTAGATGTAGAGTTTGGTACAGGCTGTTTAAAAGTAACACCAGCACACGACGAAAATGATAAGGTTCTTGGTGATAAGCATAAGTTAGAGGTTATAGACATCTTTAATGATGATGCAACCTTAAATAGTTATGGTCTGCATTTCCAAGGACAAGACCGTTTTGTAGCTCGTAAAGCGATAGTTAAAGAGTTGGAATCCTTAGGGCAGATTAATAAAATTGAAGATTATACCAATCGTATTGGAATTTCCGAACGTACCAAAGCGATCATCGAACCTCGTCTAAGTGACCAGTGGTTTTTAAAGATGGAAGATTTGGCTAAACCAGCTATAGATGCTGTGTTAAAGAATGATGAGGTTAAATTGTTTCCAAAAAAGTTTGAAAACACCTATCGTCATTGGATGGAGAACATAAGGGATTGGAATATCTCTCGTCAATTACTTTGGGGACAGCAAATTCCTGCTTATTACTATGGTGATGGCAAAGAAGATTTTGTTGTTGCTGAGAATGAAGAAGATGCTTTAAAATTAGCACGAGAAAAAACAAACAATCAGCAACTAACAACCAACGACCTAACACAAGATACTGATGCACTAGACACGTGGTTCAGCTCATGGTTATGGCCAATGAGTGTATTTGATGGTATTCGAAATCCAGAAAACGAAGACATAAAGTACTACTATCCAACGAACGATTTGGTAACAGGACCAGATATTCTATTTTTTTGGGTGGCTCGTATGATTGTTGCAGGTTATGAGTATAAGGACGAAAAACCTTTTGAAAATGTCTATCTCACAGGATTGGTGAGAGATAAGCAACGTCGAAAAATGTCTAAGCAATTAGGAAATTCTCCCGATGCTTTAAAGTTGATTGAAGAATATGGTGCAGATGGCGTACGTGTTGGATTATTACTGAGTTCTGCCGCAGGAAACGATTTGATGTTTGACGAAGCCTTATGCCAACAAGGAAAGCAATTTGCTAATAAAATTTGGAATGCCTTTAGATTGATTAAAGGTTGGGAAGTTGATAATAATATCACCCAACCGAACTCAAGTAAAATTGCTATCGAATGGTTTGAAGCTAAATTTCAAAAGACCATTGTAGAGATTGAAGATCACTTTAGTAAATATAGATTGAGCGATGCCTTAATGGCAACGTATAAGCTGATTTGGGATGATTTTGCATCTTGGTTATTGGAAATTGTTAAGCCTGCTTACCAACAGCCTATTGATAAGAAAACTTTGGAAGAGGTTATATCTATATTTGAAAACCTCTTACGTATTCTTCATCCTTTTATGCCATTCTTAACTGAAGAAATTTGGCAGTATATAGAAGAACGCTCTCCTGAAAATGCTCTGATAGTTTCAAGATGGCCAGAGAAAAAACTGATCAATGAACAATTGATTTCTGAGTTTGATTTTGCAAGCGAGGTTGTATCTGGTATAAGAAACATTAGAAAGCAAAAGAATATAGCCTTCAAGGATGCTATTGGTTTCTCTGTTGTTAATAATGAAAATGAAGCTTCAACTTTTGATGAGGTTATCGCTAAACTCGGTAATTTAGAAAGCTTCGACTATGTAAAGGAAGCAGTCGATGGTGCGTTGACATTTAGAGTAAAATCCAACGAATATTTTATTCCGATGGAAGGTAGCATCGATGTAGAAGCAGAGGTTAAAAAATTAACTGAAGAATTAAATTACACAGAAGGTTTTCTTAAGTCTGTTCAGAAAAAATTGTCTAATGAGCGTTTTGTAAATAATGCACCAGAGCAAGTTGTAGCATCTGAGAAAAAGAAAGAAGCGGATGCACTGGCTAAGATAGAAACAATTAAAACAAGTTTAGATAGTTTAAAGTGAACTAAGTAAATTTTGACAATTAATAAAAAAAAAGGCTACTAATTTAGTGGCCTTTTTTTATTTACCATTCGTTAATCTTATTGCTATCTAACTTTATAAAGATAAACAGTAGAATTGTAAAGCCCCAAAGTCCTGAGCCACCATAACTAAAAAAAGGTAGAGGAATACCAACCGTAGGGATTAAGCCCATAACCATACCAATATTAATGGTAAAATGCACAAAGAGAATAGAAGCCACACCATAACCATAGACACGGCTAAATTGTGACTTTTGTGATTCTGCCAAATACAGGACCCTAATAATAAGAAGCACAAATACCAAGACTACAAAACTACTACCCAAAAAACCCCATTCTTCACCAACCGTGCTAAATATATAATCGGTTTCTTGTTCAGGTACAAATTTACCTGTGGTTCTGGTACCTTGTAAGAATCCTTTTCCTGTTAATCCACCAGAACTTATGGCCTGTTCGGATTGGATGAGGTTATAGGCTTCATCCTTTTTCATCCGCTCTAGTTTCACTGGGTCTTTTTCCAGTCGTAACCAAAGACTGATTCTGTTTTGTTGATGAACTTTTAGACCATGCTCGTAAAATAATTTTACACCATAAGAAAATCCTATAGCTACGCCCAAGACAAGCAAATATTGCAGAATAGACGCTCTTTTCTTTTTTCTTAAAAAATATCGTAGTCCCAAAACAATTAAACAGGCCATAGCAGTTGTCACCATACCAAATTTCAATGCCAGAACTGCCAATATTATCAATGATAATGCTACAATAAGATAGATTTGTTGCAGGCCTTCTCGATAAAAAACAAAGAAAAACGAAAGGTAAACAATAGTACTACCTGCATCATTTTGAAGTAGTATCAATAGTGCTGGTACAAATATGATGGCAACAACCCGTAATTGGTCTTTTAGGGTTTGCATATTAGTCTGTAGATCACTTATATACTTGGCAACTGCCAAAGCTGTAGCAAATTTGGCAAACTCACTAGGTTGTAGAGTCATGCTGCCAATGGCATACCACGAGCGTGCGCCATTAATCTCTTTGCCGAATAAAAATAAACCCATCAATGCCAATAGTGCGACGAGATATATGATACTGGCAAAGCGTTCATAAAACTTGGCTTCAAAAGAGAGAATCAGTACGATGAGCACAAATGTGAGACCTATGAAAATAAGCTGTTTTCCATAAAGTTGTGAGGTGTCAAAGTAATTGACGATATCGCCATCATGCGATGCCGATAAGATATTGAGATACCCAAAACCAACCAGTAATAAGAATAAGATGATAGTTAGCCAATCAAATTTAAAACGTCTTTGGTTTTCTCTAAGCATACATTAAGACTTTGGGATTTCGGCTTTAAGTTTCAACAGGTTTTGAAATTCTTCTTCACTTATTGGTTCTAATGTAGTTTGTCTATTAATGCCAAAGGATTCACCTGAATATGGTTTTTCGTATTCATGCTCAAGTGAATAACGAAGCACAAAATTCTCCATATCCTTTCGGGTAATTTCGCCTCTAATGTAATATTCTATCATTAAACTTGCCATTCTTCCTGCAAATCGACTTCCAAAATATCCGTTTTCAACAAAAACTGCTATAGCAATTTTCGGATTGTCTTTTGGAGCAAATGCTACAAATATGGAGTGGTCTGTAAGTTGAGTTTTAACACTATCTATGATTGCAAAGTTTTCTGCTGTACCAGTTTTTCCACATATGTCGATACCTTTTACTTGCAACATATTTGCCGTCCCTTTGTTGTAAACATCATACATGCCTTCTACAACAGGTTCAAAATGCCGTTTATCTATGGTAGTATGGTTTGGAGTCGTAAATTTCGTGGGTATGGTTTCTCCTTCTATATCTTTAATAATGTGCGGTGTATAATAGTAACCACGATTACCAATCGCTGCTGCCATATTTGCTAGCTGAATAGGAGTTGCCAATACCTCTCCTTGGCCAATAGCATTAGAAATAGTAAAAGTAGTGTACCATCTGTTTTTACCGTAAGCTCTGTCATAAGTGGCTGCAGTTGGTACTTTTCCAGGCTGACCAACCGATAGATCGTTATTTAGGTAATCGCCTAGGCCAAAACTTTTGATGTGCTTACTCCAATTGTCCATGCCTTCTGCTGGAGTGTCATATTTATCCATTATCCTCCTGTAAACATTGGCAAAGTAAGCGTTACATGATTCATAAATACCTATATTCATATTCGCTGGACTTCTATGGGCATGGCATCCCATTTTACGGTTACCGTACCGATAACCCATCGCACAACTAAAACGTTCCTCTGTAGTAACCACACCCTCTTGCAATGCCACTAAAGCATTTAAAGTTTTAAATGGCGAACCAGGTGGGTACATGGCTTGAAGCCCTCTATCGAATAAAGGTTTTGCAATACTATCTCTATAAAGTTTATTAAAGTTCTCTGAGCGATTCCTACCTACCAATAAATTAGGATTATATGAAGGGCCTGAGACCATAGCTAAAATTTCACCAGAACTGGGCTCAATGGCAACAATACCACCTCGTTTGTTAGTCATTAAAAGCTCACCATAAGCCTGAAGTTGAGAATCTATAGTAATAGTTATATCTTTTCCTGGGACAGGTAATGTGTCAAGTTTGCCTTCTTTAAAAGGGCCTATATCTTTATTAAATCGGTCTTTTTGAATGAACTTAATCCCTTTTACACCTCTGAGGATGTCTTCATAAGTTTTTTCTACACCTTGCTTACCAATTAAATCCCCCAGTTTATAATAAGGTTGTTGGGCAATAATACTGCGATTAACTTCTCCAATATCACCAAGTACATTGGCGCCAATTGTGGTTTGGTATGAGCGTAATGAACGTTTTTGAATATAAAACCCTTCGTATTTTCTCATTTTTTCCTGTAAAACGGCGTAATCCGTTTTAGACAATTGAGGGACAAAAGGTGAAGGAAGTCGAGGTGAATAATTTGTGGCTCTTTCTAATTTTCTGGCATAATCTTCCTTTGTTATTTTTAAGAGTTTACAGAATTCATTTAACTCCAAAGAATCCAAAGGTTCTACTTCCCGTGGTATTACCATGACGTCATAAGAAGGCTGATTAGCAACCAAAAGCTCACCGTTTCTGTCATAGACATAACCACGTTTGGGGTAGTTGTAAACTTTTCTGATGGCTGTGTCTTCAAAAACATCATATTCATAACCACCATAGATTTGGAGATAGAACAAGCGCGCTATAAAAACAAGACCAACAAGTACAACAGTAGTTAGGAGTAATAGTTTTCTCATTTTTTGTTTCTACTAAATAAAATTACAATCAATACACTGAGTATTATAGTGAAAATACTAGAGAATAACGTCTTTTTCAATATTAATAGTATGCTCGAAATGTTAAAAACTTCAAGGGAAAACAAGACAAAATGATGGATTAAAGTTCCAAAGCTTACATAGGTGATTAGGCTACCTAAATCCGTATTGCTAAACTTAATGGTTTGATGCTCGTATAACATACCAAAAGAGCTTTTTAAAAGCACTGGCCTTGAGTATGCTAAAAATACAGCTGCAGCTGCGTGTATTCCGCCTGAATCAGAAAACATATCTACCAACATACCCAAAAGAAAGCTTGTGATTAGCAAAACCATTCTAGTTTCTCTAATTGGGAAAAGAAAGATGAAAATGATGTAAATATACGGGTTGATATAACCCATAAAATTAACATTGTTGCACAACACAACCTGTACCAGTAACAGTACAACAAATCGGATGCTATTTGATGCTACAACATTATTCATCACTACTGCTTTCTAGTGTTTTAATTTCTTCTTTATCAAGATTTTCAAGAATGTAAATTGTTCCAATATTGGTCATATCGTTAAACAACTTTACTTGTATGGTGTAGGTGTCTCCGCTAATATCGGTTTCAAAACTTTCTATTTTACCGATACCAATGCCTTTTGGGAAAATTGCTGATTGCCCACCAGTTACAATCGTATCACCAACCTTTACAGGTGCAAATTTTGAAACATCAATGAGTTGAGCAAATTCTGGGGAATTGCCATTCCAGATTAAAGAACCTATGTGGTTAGAAGATTTTAGCTTTGCGTTTATTCTACTTCTTTTATTTAAAATAGAAAGCACTGTTGCATAATTTTTTGAAGTGTTGTCTATAATACCAACAATACCTTTTGAGGTAATGACACCAAAATCTTGTTTCACACTATCTTTTTTTCCCTTGTTTATAGTGAGATAATTATTGGTTAGTGAGTAGCTGTTTTTATATACATCGGCTACTAGAACTCTATAGCGTCCGCTTGAATAACTAGTGTCGATTACAATACTATCTGCGGTTGTTTCCGAATTGAATAATTGTTCTCTAAGCCTTTTGTTTTCTTCTGAAAGGATTTTATTCTCTTGCTCTAAATCGAAATATTTATCGACTGAATTTACAGCACCGTAAACACCTCCAGTTAATCCATTAGCTGAATTTATAAACTTACTTCTGTGATAGGAATGCGATTGAATGGTGAGAGCTAAGGCAATGCTAAAAAGCAATAAAAACAACAGAAAGGTTTTGTTTCTTATAACAAAATTGATGATTTGTTGCATTATTTACTTCTTATTTTATCAATACGCTTTTGTATTTAGATAAGTTTTTAAGTACAATTCCTGTACCTCTAACTACAGCTCTTAAAGGATCTTCGGCAATATAAACCGGTAAATCTGTTTTTTGGGATAAACGTTTATCTAATCCACGTAACATGGATCCACCTCCTGCAAGATAAATACCTGTATTATAAATATCGGCTGCTAATTCTGGCGGAGTTTGAGATAAGGTTTCCATTACAGAATCTTCAATACGTAAAATGGACTTATCTAAAGCCTTGGCAATTTCACGATAAGAAATATTAACCTGTTTTGGTTTACCTGTCAATAGATCACGCCCTTGAACGCTCATGTCTTCTGGTGGTAAATCTAAATCTTCGGTTGCAGCACCAATTTGTATTTTAATTTTTTCTGCGGTTCTATCTCCAACATATAGGTTATGTTGTGTGCGCATATAATAAATTATGTCGTTAGTAAATACATCACCAGCAACCTTCACCGACTTGTCACAAACAATACCTCCAAGGGCAATTACTGCAATTTCGGTTGTACCACCACCAATATCAACAATCATGTTTCCTTTTGGTTGCATAATATCCACGCCAATACCAATAGCAGCAGCCATTGGCTCATGGATTAAGTAAACTTCTTTGCCATTAACGCGCTCACAAGATTCTTTTACAGCTCGCATTTCAACTTCTGTAATTCCTGAAGGAATACAAACCACCATTCTTAACGCAGGATTGAAAAACTTTTTCTTTAATGCGGGAATATTCTTGATGAACAAACTAATCATCTGCTCAGAAGCGTCAAAATCTGCAATTACACCATCTTTTAACGGACGAATGGTTTTTATGTTTTCGTGCGTTTTACCTTGCATCATGTTGGCTTCTTTACCAACAGCAATAATTTTTCCGCTAATGCGGTCTCTGGCTACTATAGATGGATTATCAACTACAACTTTGTCGTTGTGTATAATTAATGTGTTTGCGGTTCCTAAATCTATGGCTATTTCTTCCGTCAGGAAATCAAAAAATCCCATGCGCTATTTTAATATTAATTTGGGTTAATCGGGTCAAAATATATGACTACGCGTAAATGTAATAAATTATACGTTATTTCTTCGTTTATAGACGTTTATTGCTTTGATTTTTTTTAGTGCTTAAAATGACGTGTTCCTGTAAACACCATAGCGACATTATTTTCATTACAATAATTGATACTTAATTCGTCTTTAATTGACCCACCAGGTTGAATAACAGCAGTAATGCCTGCGTTGTCGGCAATCTCCACACAGTCAGGGAAAGGGAAGAACGCATCACTTGCCATTACAGCGCCTTCTAAATCAAAATTGAAAGACTTCGCCTTATGTATGGCTTGGTTAAGTGCATCAACACGACTTGTTTGTCCTGTACCACTTGCACATAATTGCTTATTCTTCGCTAAAACTATGGTATTGGATTTGGTGTGCTTGCACAATTTTGAAGCAAATATTAAATCTTCCAATTCGCTTTGCGACGGTGTTGAATTGGTAACGGTTTTTAAATCGTCTAGGCTGTCGGTTTTATTATCTCTTTCTTGTACCAATGCACCATTTAAACAAGTTCTAACTGTGGTTTTTGGTAATTCTACGTCATTGAGAATTAAAAGAATTCTGTTTTTCTTTCCTTTCAGAAT
Organism: Winogradskyella ouciana; assembly: GCF_965284585.1. Taxonomy (NCBI): domain Bacteria; kingdom Pseudomonadati; phylum Bacteroidota; class Flavobacteriia; order Flavobacteriales; family Flavobacteriaceae; genus Winogradskyella; species Winogradskyella ouciana. The sequence continues at coordinate 437,429 of NZ_OZ260095.1, read as the reverse complement.
TTCTAAGGCTTCGTCACTAAATGAAGGTGCAATGACCACTTCACAAAATAATTTATGAATTTCTTCTGCAGTAGCCTTATCAATCTCTGTATTAGAAATTAATATACCACCAAATGCTGAAACTGGGTCGCCAGCTAAAGCATCCACATAAGCTTGATGCACAGTTGCTCTTTGAGCAAAACCACAAGCATTATTGTGTTTTAGGATGGCAAAAGTTGGGTCTTCGCCTTTAAATTCCAATATTAAATTTACGGCAGCATCAACATCTAACAAGTTGTTGTAGCTTAATTCTTTACCGTGAAGTTTGGTAAACATGGCATCAAAATCACCAAAGAAAAACCCTTTTTGGTGTGGGTTTTCACCATAACGCAAAACTTTACCATTGGTTTTACTGATTTTTAGCGAAGCTATATCGTGATTTTTATTGAAGTAGTTAAAAATCGCAGAATCGTAATGAGATGATACGTTAAATGCTTTAGCGGCAAATCGTTTTCTGTCATCTTCAGAAGTTTCTCCATTTTTAGTTTCAAGTAGTTCCAAAAATTCAGCATAATCATCAACCGAAGATACACAAGTGACATCAGCGTAATTTTTTGCTGCAGCTCTGATTAGGGAAATACCTCCAATATCAATTTTTTCAATAATATCTTGGTTGCTTGCTCCAGAAGCTACGGTTTTTTCAAAAGGGTAGAGGTCAACAAGAACCAAATCGATTTGAGGAATCTCAAATTCTGCCAATTCAGCAACATCTCCATCATGATTTTGACGATTCAAAATACCGCCAAAAACTTTAGGGTGTAAAGTTTTTACACGACCACCAAGAATGGAAGGGTAAGAAGTGACATCTTCAACAGCAATAACATCGATGCCTAGGTCTTTGATGAATTTTTCTGTTCCTCCAGTAGAGTAGATGGTAACGTTGAGGTCGTTGAGTTTTTTGACGATTGGTGCCAATCCATCTTTGCTAAATACTGAGATTAGCGCAGAGGACATAGTTTTGTTGCTCATAATGTTGTGTTGTGAATTTTGATGTTGCAAAAATAAACATATTCACTAGTAAAATTGTAGTGGTAAAACGAGTTTATTTAAGTTTTTTGTAACAATAAATTGTTGAAAACGTCCTATCTTTAAATTGATTTAATTTTGCCAACCTATGCTTGTCTATTTAAGAGTATTTAAAGAGAGTTTTTCATTCGCGTTAAATGCGCTTAGAAACAATAAACTACGTACATTTTTATCGCTGTTAGGCGTTACGGTTGGGATCTTCTCCATTATCGCTGTTCTGGCTGCGGTAGATTCCTTGGATAAGAATATTAAAGATAGCTTATCTGGTTTAGATAAAAATACCATCTACTTATCGAAATTTTCTTTTGGGCCAACAGAGGTTCCACGTTGGAAACGCGATAACTTTCCTCAAACGGATTATGATGATTTTGATTTTGTGAGGAGAAATGTTCCGGATATTGAAGCTTCTGCTTATATGATATTTGGTGGTAATGAAACGGTACGTTATCAGGCAGAAACGGTATCTGGTGTTAATGTGACTCCGGTTTCTAATGAAATTTATACTATTGAAGACTTTAAAGTTGAACAAGGAAGATTTTACTCCGAACTAGAATCTGAAACTGGTGCTCCGGTTATAGTGCTGGGTGCAGGTTTGGCAGAAAATCTTTTTGATTCATCAAATCCAATTGGGAAACAAATTCGTGTGTATGGCAGAAAACTCAGCGTCATTGGTGTATTGAAAAAAGTAGGTGCAGGTTTAGGAGATTCTCCAGACGACAGGGCTTATGTGCCAGCAAATTTTGTAAGACGTTTTAAAAACGGAGGAGTAAGCGGTTTGCCTGGAGCAATAATCATAAAGCCAGAAAAAGGTGTGGATATTGGTGCTTTTGAGAGCGTTTTAAAACAAAAGTTTAGAGCTTTTCGTGGCTTAAAAGCAGATGAGGATGATAACTTTTTTGTAAATAAAATAGCTGGCTTGGTATCTTTTGTTGATGCAATTATAGCTACACTGAATTTAGTGGGCTGGGTTATTAGTGGCTTCTCACTATTGGTAGGTGGTTTTGGTATTGCTAATATTATGTTTGTAAGCGTTAAAGAACGTACCAACCTTATTGGAATTCAAAAGTCTTTAGGTGCTAAAAACAGATTTATTTTATTTCAATTTTTGTTTGAAGCTGTTATCCTAGCTGTTGTTGGTGGTTTAGTTGGGCTGTTGTTTGTTTGGATTATAGCAATGGTGATGAATGGGGTTGTCGGTGATGATTTTGAATTTGTACTCTCTTTCGGAAACATGTTCCTAGGCTTTGCTTTATCAACGTTTATAGGTTTAATCTCTGGAGTCGTTCCGGCTATATCAGCTTCTAAGTTAGACCCTGTTGAGGCTATTAGGACTGGGATGTAGTATTTTAGTTGTAGGTTGTTGGTTGTTTTTCTTTGCGACTTTGAGAGAAATTTTAAATAATCTTTGCAACTTCCTTACAAACAAACTCCAAAAAACGTTCATCTGCTTCCGTAAAAGGATCTGGAGTATTTGAATCTATATCTATTTGACCAACATTTTCACCATTGACAAAAATTGGTATAACGATTTCTGCCTTTACGGTGATACTGCAGGCAATGTAATTATCTTGGGCAGACACATCTGGTACTACAAAATTCTGATTACTTACAGCTACTTGTCCGCAAATGCCTTTTCCAAATGGAATTATAGTGTGATCCGTCGGTTCACCAACGTAAGGCCCTAGTTTTAATTCGTGCTTATCACCATTTTTAAAATAAAAACCAACCCAATTGTAGTATTCTATGTTGGCTTCAAGGACTTCGCATATGTTGAGTAGGCGTTCGTCAACACTCAAATTATTTTGAGTGGCGATTTTTTTTATTTCAGGTTTTAAGGCTTCAAATGTCATTAGTAAAAAAACTTTTGGTAAAAGTATTTAAAACCTTCAATTTTGAAATAGGGTTTTCATAAATTTAACAGCAAACTAACATTATCTTTTTCAGCTGAGAGAACTTTTAGTAAAATATAAATTGGTTATCCGTTTCATAGTCACGTTTTTAGCGGTCTATGGAGTGCTTAGTATTGGTTATCATTTGTATTTGAGCCTTTCAAGTGGTTCTGAGTTTTATCCAGACTATATGACCAATTTAGTAGCAAGGCAAACTAACACATTGCTCAATGGTATTGGCTATGACACCAATATTCTGCCGCATCCTCATGAGCCTTCAATGAAAGTTATTATAAACGGAAAATTTGTAGCCAGAGTCATTGAAGGTTGCAATGCTGTAAGTATTATTATTTTGTTTTTATCGTTTGTGGTTGCCTTTGCGGGTAAGTTTAAAACCACTTTTTTATATTGTTTTGCAGGAAGTATTGTTATCTATGCATTTAATTTAATTCGTATTGTGATTCTATCTGCAGGTCTTTATCACTATCCATGGAGGCGAGAGATTTTACACAATGTTATTTTTCCTATGATTATATATGGAACCGTCTTTGTGTTATGGATGGTTTGGGTAAATCGCTTTTCTAAATCCGTAAAATCCAATGCCTAAACTAACACGTTACATCATTGCATTTTTGTTGCTTCTGGTTTTAGTGGCGATTCGTGGGTTTGAGGATCAATTATTCTATGACCCTTATTTGGTGTTTTTTGAGAGTGAATATTTATATATCGACAGCCCGAGACGCGAAGTGGCAAAACTGACTTTTTTTACAAGCCTAAGATACTTGCTCAATACATTGGCATCGTTAGGGATTTTATACTTTATTTTCAATGATAAGATTATGATAAAGTTTGCTTCATTAATCTATGTAGTCGCTTTTATATTGCTGATCATTCTATTTCTTTACTTCGTCATTAACCCTAAGCAAGAGGATTACTATTTGTTTTTCAATATCAGACGATTTTTAATTCAGCCTATACTGTTAATATTGCTGCTTCCAGCGTTTTACTACTATAAGTTGAAACGTTAAGAGTTCATAAATTTCTCCTTAAATCCATTCAGTTTTATACTTTTGCAGTGTGAAAATTCTACTATCACATAAGATTTTTTCTGTAGCACTATCGTTTTTGGTAATGTTTTCAACATTGTCATTGACCATAGAGAAGCATTTCTGTGGAGATGTGTTAATCGATGTTGCCATTTTTACAGAAACTGAAAAATGTGCTATGGAAGCTTTTGAAATAGAGCAAGAAAAAATCACGAAGATATCTTGTTGTAAGGACGAAATTGATGTTCTAGATGGTATTAACCTAATAGCTACAACCTCTTTTGAGGATTTAGACGAAATACAAAAACAACTTCTCCTTTCTTACTTTAACTCTTATGTTAATCTGCTTGAAAGTTTACCAAATCTTGTAGTCCCTCATAAGGATTACTCACAACCATTACTTATCAAGGATATACAAGTCCTTGACGAAGTTTACCTTATTTGATTTTGTATAAACCTTCTTACTGAATTTCTACTGGGCTCAATGGGACAGTAGGAATAAACTTTAGTTATACATACAAATCAAGCAAATGAAAAATTTTTTAATATTATGTTTCTTGTTCTTATCACTGATTATTTCAGGGCAAGAACAGCTCAAAGGCATTGTTTTAGAATCGAGCTCAGGGAAAGAAAGTCCATTGCCAGGTGCCAATGTGTACTGGTTGGGCTCTTCAGTAGGTGCGATTACCAATGAAGACGGAACGTTTTCCTTACCGTATAAATTCTCATTCAATAAATTGGTGATAAGTTATGTCGGTTTTAAAACCGATACCATAACCGTTACTGAAAACAAATACATTAAGCACGTTTTACAAGCATCTGAAGAATTGGATGCCGTTACCGTAACATCACGCAAGAAAGCTACGGCCAGATCTTATCTAAAAGCTACAAATACGCTTTTTGTAAGTAGTGATGAATTGTTAAAAGCGGCTTGCTGTAACCTCTCAGAAAGTTTTGAGACCAATCCGTCTATTGATGTCAATTTTGCGGATGCAGTTTCAGGAACTAGACAGATTAAAATGTTGGGATTAAATTCTCCATACATTTTAATTACTACAGAGAATGTACCAGCAATTAGAGGTGCGTCTCAAGCCTATGGGTTAAGTTTTATTCCTGGGACTTGGGTAGAGAGTATTCAGATTACAAAAGGATCTGGAAGTGTAGTTAACGGATTCGAAAGCATTGCTGGCCAAATCAATGCAGAGTTGGTAAAACCTACAACAGACGATAAATTATTCGTGAATGCTTATGGTAGTGTCAATGGTCGATTGGAGTTGAATACGCACATTAATCAAAAGATTTCAGATAAATGGAGTACAGGTTTATACTTACATGGAAATTTAAGAAATCAGAAGTTCGATAAAAATGATGATTCTTTTTTAGACGTGCCGTTAAAAGAGCAAATCAATGTGATGAACCGTTGGCAATATACCAATGGAGAAAAAGGAGTGGTGAGTTTTATTAATCTGCGATACCTTAATGATAACACACAATCTGGTCAAGTGGATTTTAATCCAGATATAGATAAAGGAACCACCAATTTCTGGGGAAGCGAAATCAATACCGAACGTATTGATGTGACAACTAAACTCGGCTATGTAAATCCTGAAATTCCCTATCAAAGTTTAGGGTTTCAGACTGCTTTTAGTCATCACAAGCAAGAGTCTTACTTTGGATTGAATTTATACGATATAAAGCACAATAGTTTTTATTCTAACTTGGTTTACAATAGTATTATTTCAGATTCGCGCCATAAAGTAAAAACAGGATTGAGTTTTACCTACGATCATTATGACGAGGTAGTAAATACCGATATGTTTGAACGAACCGAGAATTCGGTAGGTGCTTTTTTTGAATATGCTTACGATAATTTAGATAAGTTGACCTTAACAGCAGGTTTACGAGTCGATCAACATAATAGATTGGGCTTTTTTGTAACGCCAAGACTGCATATTAGATATACACCTTGGGAGAAATCAGCATTTAGGGTATCTGTGGGAAGAGGAAAAAGAAGCGCCAATATTTTTGCTGAAAACCAGAATATGTTCTCTAGTTCAAGACAAATCAATATTCTAAATTCGGGTGGAAAAATTTATGGTCTAGACCCAGAAATTGCATGGAACTACGGATTTAGCTATTTGCAAGGCTTTAATTTATTTGGAAGAAAAGCGGATATCACTTTCGATTTTTACAGAACCGATTTTCAAAATCAGGTGGTAGTGGATTGGGAAAATCCTTTTGAAATTAATTTCTATAATTTGGAAGGCGATAGCTATGCCAATAGCTTTCAGTTAGAATTTAATTATAATGTCTTTGATAATTTTGATTTAAGGACAGCTTATAAATATTACGATGTAAAAACGGATTATAATTCTGGTAAATTACAGAAGCCTTTGACTCCAGATCACCGTTTATTCGCCAACGCATCTTATGAAACGAATGAGAAGGAGAACGGAAGCCAATGGAAATTTGACGCCACATACAATTGGTTGAGTGAACAGCGATACACAAATACGGATTTAAGTCCTATGGAATTTCAATTACCTGATGAAACACCAACAGTTGGGACATTAAATTTACAGATTACTAAAGTGTTTTCTCCAAAATTTGAAATATATGTAGGTGGAGAAAATGTGACTAATGTTAGTCAGCCGAACCCAATTGTTAGTCCAGATAATCCGTTTGATTCAAATTTTGATAGTAATTTTGTGTATGGTCCAATTTTTGGAAGTATGTATTACGCAGGATTGCGGTATAAATTGAAATAACAATTGAAACGTCATTGCGAGGAAAGAGGAACGATTTACGCGGCAATCTTTTAAATTAAAACAAATAATTTAAAACCGAGGATTGTCCCCTTGAGGGGACTTTAGGGGTGGTTTAACAATAATAAACAAAACAAAATGAAAAAAATAATTTTAATTTTCACATTATTAGTAACAACAGCAACCTTCGCCCAAAACAAAAATGCCAAGGCGAGTATGGAAGTCGATGGTGTCTGTATGATGTGTAAAGAACGTATAGAAAAAGCAGCCATTAGAACCAAAGGTGTAAAATCAGCGGTTTGGAATGTAGATACACACGAGCTAAAACTCATTTACGATGAACGTAAAACCGACTTAAAGACCATTTCTAAAAAGATAGCTGAAGTTGGGCATGACACTAAAGAGATAAAAGCTACTGACGAAGCTTATGAATCTGTACATCCATGTTGCAAGTATCGCGATAAAGATGTGGTAAAAGACCACGAAGGGGAAAAGAAGAAAAACGATAATTAAAAGATAAAGCCTGAATTTAAATTCAGGCATTTTTATTTTAAAATTGTTAAAATACTATCACAACTTTTAATACCACGTTCGGTTGCTGCTTTTTTAATCATTAAAGCTCCGTTAACGCTCTGTAGGATGTTTTTAAACAGTTTTTCGTTGCTGTAACCAAATTGCCCGCGTCTCATGGCATCAAAATCGGCATTGTCTATCATATATTTACCCAAGTACTCTTTGTGTATAATGTCTAAGCGTTCGTAATCCTTGAGCATTATTTTATAATTGGAGTAGTGGGTTTCTATGACAGCTTTTAAATCAAAATCGTCAATGAGTTTAAAATCACCAGAATTAATCATGGTTTGGTAAGTGACATCTTTTGGGAAAAAATCTGACGAGGTAAAAACACTGTAGATTTTGTTCATTTTAGAGCGCTTTTCTGGATTATCGGTATTGATTAATGGCAAAACTTCGTTTAAGACTCCAATTTTCATACCTATGGATTGGGAAATGGATTCAAGATTCTTCTTGTCAACTTCAATATCGTTTTTAATATTTTCTAGATATTGTTGTTTTAAAGTATCGTCTTTTTTTTCGTCGGCACATTTATTCATGCTAAAGGCTATGGTAATTCCTACAATAACAATAAGAATCTCACCTATGGCATAGCGCACTCCTTTTTTCATAGTTGGCTAGTTTTTATAAAGCTATGAAATTTATGACAATAAAATCCAAACGGTGAAAACTTATGGTAGCTAACGAATAAAAAATCTTAATAGGTTTTAGTTAAATTATTCCCAATGAAAGTATCACGGATTCACATTATATCTACCTTTAATATGTTCTTTTAAAAACAATAAAGTTATGGGACAAACACAGTCTAAAGGTAAGCCTTCCGCGCCTAAACAAGCGCCTAAGAAGACTCCACAGGCTTCTCCAAAGAAGAAGTAATTTGTGGTAGGTTTATTTCGTATAAACCTTTTATTCAAGTAAGAAAAGATTAAAAAAACCACCTCTAAAAAAGGTGGTTTTATATTGTGTTAAAAGCATAGATTTACTAAAATACAAGACCTCACAGGTTTTTAAAACCTGTGAGGTCTATAAAAACAAAAGCCCTCGATTTTCATCAAGGGCTTTTAAATTTATAACTGACCTAAGTCAATAAATTATCTGTGGCGATTCGCCGCCTACATCATTCCTGGCATTCCGCCTCCACCCATTGGTGGCATAGCAGGCGCATCTTCTTTGATGTCCACTAAAGCACACTCAGTTGTTAGAATCATACCAGCTACAGATGCGGCATTTTCTAATGCGATACGAGTTACTTTCTTAGGATCAATGATACCAGCTTTAAGCATGTCAACATATTCTTCAGACTTAGCATCGTAACCGAAGTCTTTTTTACCTTCCATCACTTTGTTGATGACTACAGAACCTTCACCGCCAGCATTTTCTACAATTGTGCGTAATGGAGCTTCAATAGCTTTATTCACGATTTGAACACCAGTAGTTTCGTCTAAGTTCTCAGTAGATAATTTCTCTAATACTTTCTTAGCGCGAACAAACGCCACACCACCACCAGCAACGATACCTTCTTCTACGGCAGCTCTGGTTGCGTGTAATGCATCATCAACACGGTCTTTCTTTTCTTTCATTTCAACTTCAGATGCAGCACCAACATATAGTACCGCAACTCCACCAGCTAATTTAGCCAAACGCTCTTGAAGTTTTTCCTTATCATAGTCAGACGTTGTAGTTTCGATCTGAGCTTTAATTTGGTTAACACGTGCTTTGATATCTGCAGCTTTACCTTCACCGTTTACAATAGTTGTGTTGTCTTTGTCAATAGTTACGGTTTCTGCTGTACCTAACATAGACAAGTCTGCATTTTCAAGAGAGAAGCCTCTTTCTTCAGAAATTACAACACCACCTGTAAGAATAGCAATATCTTCTAACATCGCTTTACGCCTGTCGCCAAAACCTGGTGCTTTTACAGCAGCGATTTTCAATCCACCACGTAATTTGTTCACAACCAATGTTGCTAAAGCCTGTCCTTCTACATCTTCTGCGATAATTAATAATGGACGACCAGATTGAGCTACTGGCTCTAATATTGGAAGGATTTCCTGTAAGTTAGATATCTTCTTGTCGAATAATAAGATATATGGATTCTCTAAATCGGCAATCATCTTATCAGAATCCGTTACGAAGTAAGGAGATAAATAACCTCTGTCAAACTGCATACCTTCAACCACATCTACATAAGTATCCAATCCTTTTGCCTCTTCAACAGTGATAACACCTTCTTTACCAACTTTTCCAAAAGCTTTTGCGATAAGTTCACCAATGGTATCGTCGTTGTTTGCAGAAATTGCAGCAACTTGCTTAATCTTATCAGAATCGTTACCTACTTTTTTAGACTGCTTGTCTAATTCATTTACAATAGCTTCAACAGCTTTGTCAATGCCACGTTTTAAGTCCATTGGATTGGCACCAGCTGCAACGTTCTTAAGACCTTCTTTTACAATTGCCTGAGCTAATACGGTTGCGGTAGTTGTACCATCACCAGCTAAATCATTGGTTTTAGAAGCTACTTCCTTAACCATCTGTGCTCCCATATTCTCTAGTTCGTCCTCTAGCTCAATTTCTTTTGCTACAGAAACACCATCTTTAGTAACTTGTGGTGCTCCAAAGGATTTACCAATAATTACGTTACGACCTTTAGGCCCTAAGGTTACTTTTACTGCGTTTGCTAATGCGTCGACACCACGTTTAATGCCGTCGCGTGCTTCAATATCGAATTTTATATCTTTTGCCATCGTTAAAATTTAATTTTAGCGTTCCCGTGAAAACGGGAATCTGTTTGTGTTTAATTTGTTTTTCTATTGCATTTCGACTGCGCTCAATGTGACAGTAGAAATTCAATTTTTATTTTAGAGTAATAGTTCCTTCCCTCTGGGAAGGTTAGGTTGGGCTTTTTAAATAATCGCCAATATATCGCTCTCGCGCATCATTAAATAGTCCTTACCTTCAAGTTTAAGTTCGGTACCACCATATTTTCCATAAAGTACAGTGTCACCAACTTTAACTGTTAAAGGTTCGTCTTTTTTTCCGTTGCCAACAGCAACAACAGTTCCCTTTTGCGGTTTTTCTTTTGCATTATCTGGAATAATAATACCAGAAGCTGTTTTGGTTTCAGCTTCCATAGGTTCTACTAGAACTCGGTCTGCTAAAGGTTTAATGTTTAAAGCCATTTTTTAAATATGTTTTAGTTGTTTAATTAAAATTTACGCTAAAGCGTATTTCGAAAATTGTGCCAAGGCAATGAGACTGACAAAGTTTCAGATTTAGTCTTTAAATAGATAGAAATAAAAAAAGCCAACTGTAACAGTTGGCTTTAAACTTATATATAACAGAAAACTATTTTCCTATTGTATGGTATCATTTAAATTTACAGCATCTTCTGTTGAGGCTGGTAATGTAGATGGTGTTTCAACGGCTTCATCTGCATCCAAAGCTGTAGATTCTGCACTACCACCTATATCCAATGTTAAATTTGAAGCCAAAATCAATAGAATAAGTACAGTGGCTAAAAACCAAGTACTCTTATCTAAGAAATCACCTGTTTTCTTAACACCTCCTAATTGTTGTGTGCCTCCGCCTCCAAATGAAGATGATAAACCACCACCTTTTGGGTTTTGAACCATAATCACTGCTACTAATAGAAATGCTACTATTACGATAAGGATTAAAAATATTGTAAATGGACTCATTTTATATTGTATTATCTTTTAATTCTTCTACCAATTTTATTTGGTCTGCAAAGAAACTACTTTTTTCTGGATATTTCAAACTTAAAATTTTATAAGATTGAATGGCTTTATCATAGTTTTTTTGCTCTAGGTAAATCCGTGCCAAGGTTTCAGTCATTAAGCTATCTGAAACGTCTGCTTCATTGTTTACCAACTTAGGTTTTGGCGCATTACTGGCAACCGGTTTTATCTTAGGATTTTCATTGATAAACTTGTCTATGATAGCCAGTTTTTCTTCTAATGGTGTAGTGCTTTTGCTTTCAGAATTGCTATTGTCGTTATCTTTTGTTTCTTCCCTTACAATAGGTTTAAAGCTTGTAATTTTTAACCATTCTGCAAACGAGTGACTTTCTTTTTTGTCGAACTCAAGAGGCTTTCCTATGTTAAGTTTTTTCTCTGGTGCAATATTATCTACATCTATTGAAATGACAGAGTCTTCAATGTTTTGGATTTCGGTTTTTGATATAGGATTATTTTTAGCTTTAAATAAGTTAGGGTCGAGTACACCTTCTGTGGCCTTGATGTGCTCTTTTAAGGCATCGTCAATCATTACGCTTTTGTCAACAGAAATATCATCAACTTCACTAACCTCTATGGACTTAATGTTTTCAGAATTTTGTTTGATTTGATTTGAAATCTCATTCTGATTAAATACGTCTGACGTAATATAATCAAACAAAACACTGCGATCCGCTGTATGAGCAGCCGTAATTTTTAATGCGTTATTGTATTTATAGCTTTCTTTCTGTTTTAGACCTTTAAGATGTAAAGCTCGTAAGGGTTGAAAGTATGGGTACTCATTAATTTTTGAAGAAAGCATATCAGTTTGATAGCCAGTTATGGCTTCAGGATGTTGTAAAAGATATGTGAGTTCTTGGAGCTGCATAGTTTACCAATCTGCTAAAGTAGCATTAATTATATCTTGTGTCAAACGCTCAAAAATAACTTCGAAGGCTTCATCTTTTAATCCGCCAACCAATTGTTCGTTAGCGCCATAGTCATAGAAAAATGAAAAACGCTGTTCCATATCCTTTTCGGAATCTTGGGTATTAAAATAACGAACATTTATGCTAATAGTCAGTCGGTTTTGTGCTGCCGTATTCTGAGCAGTAGCAGTCATCGGTGCGATTCTATACTCAATAATTTCACCTTCGTAAATAACTTCACCTCCAGAATTGACTAATTGAGCACTTGTTTGGTTTTGGATGATATCTTGAAGCGCATTTGTAAATTGAATATCTAATCCAGGTTCAACCAAGTCTGCATTATTCTGAAAGAAGTTGACCTGAAACGTTTCTGGTGTTTCTGTAAGTCCGGTAAAAGAGTATATGCCACAATTTGTTAATGTGATAGCTATTAGAAGTAAGATACTGCCCTTTATTAATTTCATTTAAATGCTTTTAATGGTTTAAGGTGTTTGCTGAAAACGCAATAGTAACCTTAAATATTTCTACAATCTTCATAATTAATTCTTAAAGATCGTATTGCTTAATCTTTCTGTACAGTGTTCGTTCACTAATGCCTAATTCTGCTGCGGCCAATTTACGCTTTCCATTGTGGCGCTCCAATGATTTTTTGATGAGTTCTAATTCCTTGTCTTGTAGAGATAAGGTTTCTTCTTCTTCAATTTCCTCAGCGAAATGATACTTGTCTTCCACTTGTTCAGGTTCATCTTCCTTTGCCTGGACATGTTCAGGTATTGTAAGAACCTCTAGGTCTTCTACAGCATTTTCAAACTCCTCATCTTTATCGTCTCCGTAAATCTTTTCAATAAGATGTTCGTTTTCTTTTTGCACATCTGAGTTGCTGCCATTCTTCATCAACTCCATGGTGAGCTTTTTAAGATCGTTAAGATCACTCTTCATATCAAACAGAACCTTGTACAAAATCTCGCGTTCGCTGCTAAAGTCACTTTCGGACTTAGAATTGTTCACAACTGCAGGTAAATTACTGCCAGTGTTTGGTAGATAATGTTGGAGGGTAGTTGCGTTTATGGTGCGATTGTGTTCTAAAACTGAGACCTGTTCTGCTACATTACGTAGTTGACGTATGTTTCCATTCCAGCGGTATTTTAAAAGTAAAGCAATAGCATCATCGGTCAGCTTTACCGTTGGCATTTTATATTTTAATGCAAAGTCACTGGCAAATTTTCTGAACAATAAATGTATGTCTTCTTTTCTATCTCTCAGAGGAGGTAAATTGATTTCAATAGTGCTGAGACGATAATAAAGGTCTTCTCTAAACCTTTCTTTTTTTATAGCTTCGAACATATTGACGTTGGTCGCAGCTACAATTCTAACATTGGTTTTTTGGACTTTACTTGAGCCGACTTTTATGAATTCTCCATTCTCCAGCACACGAAGCAAACGAACCTGAGTAGTCAATGGTAACTCGCCAACTTCATCCAAAAATATGGTACCACCATCGGCAACTTCAAAATAACCAGAACGGGTTTGGGTAGCACCTGTAAAAGCGCCTTTTTCATGACCAAAAAGTTCACTGTCAATAGTGCCCTCTGGTATGGCTCCACAGTTCACAGCAATGTATTTGCCGTGTTTGCGATGCGAAAGCTGATGAATAATCTTAGGTACGCTCTCTTTACCGACACCACTCTCACCTGTGACCAATACCGAAATATCGGTTGGCGCAACTTGTATGGCTTTTTCTATGGCACGGTTGAGTTTAGGGTCGTTTCCTATAATACCGAAGCGTTGTTTTATGGCTTGTACGGATTCCATTTTTAATTGACGTAAGTAAATCTTTCGTTAATTTCTACCATAAGATCTTCTCCAAAATCATAAACGATATCGCGGCTTGTAATTCTACCTGAGGTGTTATACTCCAAATCGAATGTAAAAGTTTCTCCACTGAAGGTAGCACCATTCCAATTATTAGATGAGTGGAACTGAGCAACTAAAGGACCAATCTCATCTGAATAATCATCGGTAAGAAAGTTCAATAAATAGTTGTCGTTATAAACTACTTGCAGCGGATTGGTATTATCATCAAAATCGTATGAATTATTACTATCAAATTCTCCAGAAGCAGTACTAGTGTTTATGTTGCCAGTACCTGTATATGTTAAAGATTCCGTCTGTATTAAAAACGTGCCATCAAAGGATTCTTTTTTTATAACACGACCGAAACCATCTAATGTAAAAACCGTTGAAATACTTGAGCCTACTTCTGTTCTAGTAATGGCATTGCCATCGTAAGTGAAATTATAAACGTAATCATCAAAGTCATCTTCATAATAATCATAAGTGATTTGCGATACCGAACCATCAGAGTAGGAGATAATATACTCATTAGTAGTTTGGCCCTCAGAATTTACAGAAATATTGCTGGTAATTTGACCAGAAGCATTTCGAGTAAAACTTTGGTTTTCAGTTTCAGACGGAGAACCCTCAACAGATACGCTAGTGGTAGACGATACTATTTTGTCATTGGAGATATTTATGTCTGAATTGGTTAGGGTTTGAATTGACAACCCGAGGAAATTAACACTCAAATCTGTGTCTAATTCATAAAGTGAAAGTGTTAAATCACTGCTTTCGCTTCCGTCATCTCCACCATCGTCACTACCGTCCTGCCCTGTTAATCCTGAATCAAGAGGTTCGTTTTCACAAGCTGTAACTAGAGATAAGGTCAGTAATAGTAATAGTAATTTTTTCATTAAATGATTGGTTTGATTAGTTGTTTTTTGAATAACCAACAGCTTCACCTATAAGTGTAGCGCTAGTGCAATCCGTAATTTTCACGTTGACAAAATCACCTGGTTTGTAATGTTCCTTTGGAAAAACAGCCATCATATTTTGGCTATTTCTTCCAGCCCAGTGCTTATCTGATTTTTTAGAAGACTTTTCTATTAAAAATTCTTCGGTCTTACCAACGTGTTTCTGTATCCTGTATAAACTATGTTGGCGTTGCAACGTATGTATTTCACTTAAGCGTCTTTGCTTTACGTCTGCAGGAACATCGTCTTCCATTTTACGGCCAGCAAGTGTTCCTGGGCGTTCTGAATAGGCAAACATAAAACCATAGTCATACTTTACATATTCCATTAAGCTCAGTGTATCTTGATGATCTTCCTCCGTTTCAGTAGGGAAACCAGCAATCATATCCTGACTTATGCCAACATCTGGTATAATGCGACGGATGTTATCGATAAGTTCAAAATACTCTTCGCGTGTATGTAAACGATTCATCTCCTTTAAGATACGGTTGCTTCCGCTTTGTACTGGCAAGTGAACGTAGTTACAAATATTTTCGTGAGCTGCCATAGTTTCGATAACATCTAATGTCATATCTTGAGGGTTAGACGTAGAAAAACGGAAACGCATTTTTGGCTGCGCCTTAGCACAAAGCTCTAATAGTTTGGCAAATCTTACAGCAGTAGCTTTTTGCAATTCAGAAGCCTTTTCAAAGTCTTTCTTCAATCCACCACCATACCATAGGTAACTATCTACGTTTTGCCCTAGAAGTGTAACTTCCTTGTAACCTTTAGACCATAAATCGTTCACTTCTTCAATAATACTTTGCGGATCTCTACTGCGTTCTCTACCTCTTGTAAAAGGCACTACGCAGAAGGTACACATATTATCACAACCACGTGTAATAGATACGAGGGCTGTAACTCCATTACTGTTTAAACGTACAGGAGCAATATCTCCATAGGTTTCTTCTTTAGAGAGAATAACATTTATGGCATCTCTACCTTCATCTACCTCTGCAAGTAAATTTGGTAAATCTTTGTATGCATCTGGTCCAACGACTAAGTCAACAATTTTTTCTTCTTCTAAAAATTTAGTTTTTAGACGCTCTGCCATACAACCCAAAACACCAACCTTCATTTTAGGGTTGGTCTTCATCTTTACTCTATTATATTTCTGAAGGCGCTTTCTAACAGTTTGCTCAGCTTTATCTCTGATAGAACAAGTATTGACCAATACCAAATCGGCATCTTCTAGATTTTGGGTGGTATTAAAACCTTGTTTAGATAATATAGAAGCTACAATTTCACTGTCACTAAAATTCATCTGGCAGCCATAACTCTCAATAAAGAGTTTCTTGTTATTACCTTCTTTTTGGTCTAAAACTAGGGATTCACCTTGTTTGTTCTCGTCTATTATCTTTTCCATATCTATTCCCGTATATCCGGAATCTCTAATGTTTTCTATATTCTCAATAAACATGCAAAGATAGGATTTTTTAGACATTATGACAATGTGTCAGCCATATTAATTATTTGAACAAATCTCAAAAAAAGATTTATTTTTGAGGTACTAACCAATTCAGATAAAATGAGTATTTCAGAAATTCAACAACGTATACAAAATGCTAAGGATTTAGATTTTGGAACAATTTTTAATCAATCCATAGAGCTATTTAAGAAAGTTTGGGTGCAAGGTTTGGTTACCTTACTTCTAAATATGGTATTGGCTATTCCGTTAATGATGCTAATATACATACCAATGATTGTTACAGGTATGGCAGATGTATATGCTAGTTCTTACGATCCTTATAATCCTTACTATTCAGAACCAGACATAAGTCCTATAGCGGTGATAATACTGTTTGTTCTTTATTTAATTGCAATGTTGGGAATGAGTGTTATAGGTTTAGGGCTTAAGTCCGCTTTTTATAGAATATGTAAGCTCAAGGACCTTGAACAAATGGGTAAAGAAGATTATTTCTATTTTTTTAAGAAACCTTACTTAGGAAAAACGATTAAGCTCGGTTTGGCTTATATAGGTATTACTTTAATAGCTGCTTTGTTGTGTTTCCTACCATTAATTTATGCCATTGTGCCTTTGACTTATGTATTTGTGATTTATGCATTTAATCCTGATAAATCTGTTTCTGAAATAATTAAGCTGAGTTTTGATCTTGGTAATAAAAAGTGGTTAATTACATTTGGCCTAATAATCGTTGCTGGTCTTTTAGCAGGAATAGTTGGCTTTATAATGTGTGTTGTTGGAATATATGTTACTGCATCGTTCTCTTATTTACCACCATACTTAATATACAAAGATGTGGTAGGGTTTGATGATGACAATGAAAACTTGCATATAGAAGAAAATTCAAGTTTGTAGCGCAACTTTTTTATAATTTCAGTATCTTATAATTAAACAAGAGTCATGAAATTTTCAAAATTTGGTATAGTATTATTATTCACAATGTTGTTATTGAATATGCAATGCGATGAAGATGATGTAAGGTCATCAACGTCTTGCGATGAGGTTGCGACTGTAGATAATGATTTGTATCAAAATACACAAACGGCATTCTACAGTTTCGGAAATGTTGAAATAAACGAAGATTGTTTATCTATTACCATTTCAGCGAGTGGTTGCAGTGGTGATTCATGGGGATTGGAGTTGATTGGAAGTGAGGATGTGATGGAGTCGTTTCCAGTGCAACGCAATATAAAAGCTGTGTTAACCAATAATGAAGCATGTTTGGCGGTTTTTAGTAGGGACTGGACATTTGATTTAACACCGTTGCAAGTCGATGGAGAGGATCAAGTTACTTTAAATCTTCAAGATTTTTCAGAACCAATTTTATATTCGTATTAATTATAAGAACATTAACATTTATAATTAAAGCCTTGTATTTAACAAGGCTTTTTTCATTATTCAAGTTGAGAAAACTACGATTAAATGCATGGTATTTAAGACCAAATTAGGATTGTAAATTTATTTTCATATACATTTGTAACCTCAAAAAAAGAAAGCATGTCGAAGAATCTTGTCATAGTTGAGTCACCTGCAAAGGCAAAAACAATAGAAAAATTTTTAGGAAAGGATTACAAAGTAGAGTCTAGTTTTGGACACATTTCCGACTTACCTTCAAAAGAGTTGGGAGTAGATGTAGAAGGGGATTTTGAACCTAAATACACAGTTTCTAAAGATAAGAAAGATGTTGTAAAAAAACTCAAGGAGTTAGCAAAGAAAGCTGATATGGTTTGGCTAGCAAGTGATGAGGATAGAGAAGGAGAGGCCATAGCATGGCATTTAGCCGAAGCGTTAGATTTAGATAAAGAAAAGACGAAGCGAATTGTATTCCACGAGATCACAAAGAGTGCTATTAATAAAGCAATTGAGAACCCTCGAAGTATAGATTATAATTTAGTAGATGCACAACAAGCAAGACGTGTGCTCGATAGAATTGTAGGGTATGAGTTATCTCCTGTTTTATGGAGAAAGGTTAAAGGAGGTCTATCGGCTGGTAGAGTGCAATCTGTTTCAGTACGATTAATTGTTGAACGTGAGCGTGAGATACAAGAGTTTGATACTAAAGCATCTTACAGAGTAGATGCTGAATTTACAACAGATGATGAGAAATCCTTTAAGGCCAAACTCCCAAAGAATTTCGATTCAGAAGAAGAGGCACTAGATTTTTTAAACAAAAATAAGGAGGCTGGTTACCAGGTTTCGGATTTGCAAAAAAAGCCGGCCAAAAAATCACCAGCAGCACCATTTACAACATCAACGCTGCAACAAGAGGCTTCAAGAAAATTAGGATTTTCGGTAAGTAGAACTATGAGTAACGCTCAGCGTTTGTACGAAGCTGGTCTAATTACTTATATGAGAACAGATAGTGTAAACCTTTCTGATGAGGCAAGAAAAGCTGCTGAAAGCGAAATTATTTCAGCTTATGGTTCGGAGTATAGTAAGCCAAGAAATTATAGAGGAAAATCTAAAGGTGCTCAAGAAGCTCACGAAGCCATTAGACCAACTGATTTTGCGAATCATACTGTAAGTGTTGAGCGCGACCAGGCGAGATTGTACGATTTAATCTGGAAACGTGCTATCGCTTCTCAAATGAGCGATGCAAAATTAGAGCGAACAAATCTTAAAGTTAAGGTTAATGCAACGAGTAAGGTAAGTCAACAATTTGTTGCAAACGGAGAAATCATCACGTTTGATGGGTTCTTAAAGGTGTATTTAGAAGGTACAGATGATGAAGACACTGAGCAAGAAGGTATTTTGCCAGACTTAGAGATAGGTGAGAAGCTTAACAAAAATTATATCACAGCTACACAGCGTTTTACGAGACCGCCTTCAAGATTCACAGAAGCTTCATTGGTAAAGCAATTAGAGGAATTAGGTATTGGTCGTCCATCTACTTATGCACCGACAATTTCTACGATACAAAATAGAAACTATATAGAAAAAGGAACGCACGAGGGTGATGTTAGGGAATACAAGCAGCTGGTTTTAGAGGATAATACTATAAAGGACAAAACACTTTCAGAAAAAGTTGGCTCTAATAAAGGTAAACTAGTACCGACTGATACTGGGATGATTGTTACCGATTTCTTGGTAAACCATTTTGAAAATATTCTCGACTATAATTTTACTGCGAAAGTAGAAGAAAGCTTTGATGATATTGCCGAAGGTAAAGAAGATTGGCGCGCCATGATGAAAGACTTCTATAAAGGATTTCATCCGCAGGTGGAAGATGTACAGGAAAATGCAGAGCGTGAATCTGGTGAACGTATATTGGGTACAGACCCAAAGACTGGTCGTCAAGTTAGCGTGCGTTTAGGGAAGTTTGGACCAATGGTTCAGGTTGGTACCGTAGATGATGAAGAGAAACCAAAATTTGCAAGTTTGTCCCCAGATCAACAATTAAACTCCATCACATATGAGGAAGCCATGGACTTATTTAAGCTTCCTAAAGCATTGGGACATTATAAGGATGATGAAGTTGAAGTTAACAATGGGCGTTTTGGGCCTTATGTGAGATTTGGTAAAAAGTTTGTGTCATTGCCAAAAGGAGTTGATCCTTTAAGTGTAGAATTGGAAGAAGCAATTACATATATTAAGGAAAAAGAAAAGGCTGATGCTCCTATATATATGTATGACGGTTTGGAAGTTACTAAAGGCAAAGGGCGTTTTGGGCCATTTATTAAATGGAACAACATGTTTATAAATGTCAATAAAAAATACGATTGGGATAATTTATCTGAAGAAGACATTGTAACTTTGATCGAGGATAAAATCCAAAAGGAAAAAGATAAACTTATCCATGTTTGGGAAGATGAAGGTATAAGGGTAGAAAAGGCGAGATGGGGAAGACACAATGTTATAAAAGGTAAGCAGAAAGTGGAGTTGGCTAAAACAGTTGATGTATCTGATATGACATTAGAAGAAGCTAAAGCCATTTTAGAGAAGAACGCCCCAAAAAAGAAGACAAGAAAAAAGACAAAGAAAAAAGCGACGACTAAAAAGAAGTAATACACTATGAATTTTAATTTTCTGACGCCTGTATCTGATGCGGTTTTAGCTCATAATGAACTAATAGCGCAACAAGCGCTAGGAAAAAAAATTAAATTCCACTCAAGACAAAACGGAATTCCAGATTTAGATGATGTGCAAATGGCCATTATTGGAGTTCAAGAAAATAGAAATGATGTCAACTTTATGGGAGCTGATATTAATTTCGATTCCATTAGAAAAACACTCTATACGTTATTCCCAGGAAATTGGCACACTACAATTGCCGATTTGGGAGACATTGAATCAGGAGAGTCCGTTGAGGATACTTATTTTGCCATTAGAACGGCTATTACAGTTTTATTAGAAAAAAACATCATACCTATTATATTAGGAGGTAGTCAAGATTTAACTTATGCCAATTATAGAGCCTACGATTCTGTAAAGCCAATGGTAAATATTGTTAGTGTTGATACTAATTTCGATTTAGGTGATGCCAACCTTCCAATTAAGAATAATAGTTATGTTGGTAAGGTCATAGTAGAAGAGCCGTATAATCTATTCAACTATGCCACAATAGGTTATCAGACATATTTTAACTCCCAAGAGGAGATAGATCTCATAGAAAAGTTGTATTTTGAAGCCTATCGTTTGGGGGAAATTTCTGGAGACATAAATAAAGTGGAGCCGTTGCTTAGAGATGCACATATTGTATCTATAGATTTAAAGTCTGTAAGAGCGGCAGAAGTAAGTGAGAGTCAAAAATTTTCGCCTAATGGTTTTTCGGGTAAGGAAATTTGTGCCATAAGTAGGTATGCAGGTATAAGTAATAAGGTGTCGTCCTTTGGTATTTATGAATATCATAATTCAAAGAATGACAGTGCTACTTCAATGCTTATTGCACAGATGATTTGGTATTTTGTAGAGGGTGTTAATTGCCGCATTGCTGATGATGATTTTACTAATGAAAACCATTACCAAAAGTTTAATGTACTGGTAGATGATGATGAACTTATTTTTTTTAAAAGCTTAAAAACTGGTCGCTGGTGGATAGAGATTCCATTTTTGCCAGATGTTAATAATAAATTAAAAAAGCATACGTTATTACCATGCATGCATTCCGATTATGTGCTTGCTACCCAAGGTGAAATACCCGAAAGGTGGTATAAAGCCTACAGGAAGAACAGCTTCTAAAAATGACATTTTATCGATGATTTAACGTTAAAAGCATCGACGAAATGCATTTTTTAAGGACGAAATGCAAAAAAAAATAGAAAAAAGTTGTTTTTTATAAAATATATAAATATGTTTACGACCTTAAAATTAAGGACGACTAATTTAACCTCGAGTTACTATGAATATTAAGAAGTTTATTTTACTAACCACTGTATTGGTTTTTGTTGCCAGCTGTAATTCTGGAGACCGTGGCCAATTAGTTGGAGTCAAAGGTAAAAAATGGCACCCTGAAAAACCGTATGGTATGACACTAGTTCCTGGTGGAGCTTTTATAATGGGTAAATCAGATGATGATATAGCTGGTGTACAAGATGCTCCTACCAAAACAGCTACAGTACGTGCATTCTATATGGATGAAACCGAGATTACAAATAGCGAATACCGCTCCTTTGTGTTTTGGGTAAGAGACTCAATCTTAAGATTAAAATTAGCTGAAATGGCTGATTTAGAAGGTAAGACTCCAGGTAATGGTGATATCGGTGAATTTGCTTATTTAGATTCAAATCCAGAAGAGATGAATGCTTATGAAAGCTATATGTTAAATACCTATGGTAATGAGCAGAGAAAAATTAATCGTGATGTAGAGTTGTATTATGATACAGACGATTATCCAGATGAGTTATATGCAGAGGTAATGGACGGTATGTACTTGCCATTAGAAGAATCTTATAACGGCCAGCGTACATGGGACGTTAAGCAATTTAAGTTCCAATACACGTATATGGACATTGCTAAAGCTGCTAAAGATAGAAGCTTAAAGCGTTCAGAGGTTATAGAACAAGAGGAAGTTGAAGTATATCCAGACACTACGGCATGGATTAGAGATTTTGCATATTCTTATAATGAGCCAATGCACAACGATTATTTTTGGCATTCAGCTTATGATGATTATCCAGTAGTGGGTGTATCTTGGAAACAAGCACAAGCATTTTGCCAGTGGAGAACACTAAAGCATAATGGTTACCAAAGAAGTAAAGGAAAACAACCTGTCAACTCTTACAGATTGCCTTCAGAGGCAGAATGGGAGTATGCAGCTCGTGGTGGACTTCAAGGGGCATCTTATCCTTGGGGAGGACCTTATACTAAAAACGATAGAGGATGTTTTATGGCTAACTTTAAACCATTACGTGGTGATTATGCAGCCGATCAAGCATTATATACTGTAGAAGCAGATGCTTACGATCCAAATGATTTCAACCTATACAATATGGCAGGTAATGTGTCAGAATGGGTACATGGTTCTTACGATCCAGCATCTTACGAGTTTTCTTCAACTATAAATCCAAATGTAAATGATCCAAGAAATTCCCGTAAAGTAGTTAGAGGAGGCTCATGGAAAGATGTTGCTTATTTCTTGCAAGTAAGTTCTAGAGATTATGAATATGCGGATTCAGCTAGAAGTTATATCGGATTTAGAACCGTTCAGGACTATATGGGAACTGAAGTGACTAAAAACGCAGCGACGAACTAAAATTTAAAATTATTAAATAACAACCCAAATTAAAATTAACCTACTTAAGTTACACATCCATTAACTTAAACTTAAACTAAACAAAATTATGGCACAGAAAGGTAAAATGACTTTAACAAACATGATCTACGGATTAGGAGCAGCAATCGTAATCGTAGGTGCATTATTTAAGATACAACACTGGCCTTATGGTTCTGAAATCTTAACCATAGGTATGATTGTTGAAGCTCTGGTATTTACATACTCAGCATTTGAAAAGCAACAATCAGATTTAGATTGGTCTTTGGTATATCCTGAATTGGCTGGCGGTCAGACTCTAGGTAAAAAGAAAAAAGAAGAACCAAAAGATGCTGAAGGTATGTTGTCAAAGAAATTAGACAATTTATTAAAGGAGGCTAAGATAGACGGTGAACTTATGGCAAGTTTAGGCGACAGTATCAAAAACTTTGAAGGTGCTGCTAAAAACTTAAATCCAACTGTAGATTCTATGTCTGCTCAAAAGAAATACAGCGAAGAATTATCTTTAGCTGCTGCACAAATGGAGTCTTTAAACAGTCTTTATAAAGTACAGATGGAAAGTGCTAATCGTCAAGCTGCTATCAACGAAGAAGCTGTAGAGAACGCAACCAAGCTTAAAGAGCAAATGCAATCATTAGCGTCTAACCTTTCATCTTTAAACGGTGTATATGGCGGAATGCTTTCTGCAATGAACAAAAACTAATTAGTTTTTAGGTATAATCAATTTAATTAATTAACATTTAAAAACTAATTACAATGGCAGGAGGAAAATTATCTGCAAGGCAGAAAATGATTAACTTAATGTACTTGGTATTTATTGCTATGATGGCGATGAATATGTCTAAGGAAGTACTATCCGCTTTCGGATTGATGGAAGCAAAATTCTCGGCATCAAACGCTGTAGCTGACGAAAAAAACGAAGCTTTATTGGCTGATTTATCAACTAAAGCTGAAGAGAAGCCAGCTGAATTTAGAGTTCCAGCAAACAAGGCCACTTTAGTAAGTGCGGCTTCTGATAAGTTTTATAAGTATATTGAAACTTTAAAGCAAGACTTATTAAGAGAAGGTGGTTACTCAATTGACCCTGAAACAGGTGAATTACCATTTGAAGCGATGGATAAAACAGATATCCTTGATGAAATGTGGTTTACAGGAGATCGTTATACCAAAAAAGGTCAAGAAGTTGTTGCTAGGATCCAAGCTTATAAAGATGAAATCAAAGAAATTTTAGGTAATGATGTGAAGTATCAAAAAGCTCTGGAGCGTTTTGATGAGCGTTTTAGCCTAGACAAAGTTGAAAATAAGAAAATAGGTAAAGAAATTGATTGGTTGAACTATCATTTTCAAGGTTTCCCGGCAATTGCATCATATACTAAGCTTACGGCTATGCAAAATGACGTAATGGTTACTGAAGCTAACTTGTTTAACCTATTTTTAGGTAATTCTCTAGATGAAGCTGTATCATTGAAAAAATACCAAGCCATTGTATTGGCTGATAAGTCTGCATTCTTTGCAGGAGAAAAATTTCAAGGTAGAGTTGTTTTAGGAAAATATGCAAATGTTACACCTACAAAACTGACGGTTCAAGGAAATGAGATTAATGTGTCAGAAGTATTAGACTCTACCGGTGCTGCAAAACTAGATTTTAATGTTGGTAATGTTGGTGAGCATCAAATAGACGGTAAGTTTACCTTCTTAGAAGATGGTAAGCCATTAGAAATTCCAATTGTTGGTAACTATGTAGTAGTACCAAGGCCAAACTCTGCTACTATTTCTGCAGATAAGATGAACGTTGTTTATCGTGGTGTGGCTAACCCAATGACCATTTCATTTGCTGGTGTACCAGACAATAAAGTTAGCGCATCAGGACCAGGCTTATCAAGAGTTGGTGGTCAAGGAAAATATGTAGTTAACGCTGGTGCTGGTAAGGAAATGACAATTAATGTTACTGCTACTCTTGATGACGGATCTAGAGTAAGTGACAGTAAAACATTTAGAATTAAAGATATTCCTGCACCGACCGGTAAGATTGCTGGTCAAATAGGTGTTGTAAAATTACCGAAGCGTAATGTAGAAATTGGTACTGTTGGTGCTGAGCTAAGAGATTTTGTTTTTGATTTACCAATACAGGTAACTTCATTTAAGATTAAAGTACCAGGACAACCTACAATTAATGTAGCTGGAACTAAAATGAATTCTCAGGCTAAATCTGCAATACAAAAGGCAAGAAGAGGCGATAATATTACAATTTTTGATATTAACGCTAAAATTCAAGGTAATTCAAAATATAGACTACAAAATGTATCACCAGTTATTGTTGAAGTTACAAGTAACTAATTGATATAATTTATAGAAAATATAAACGTTACAGATTTAAAGAAACCCAAATTATTAAATTAAGTAAAATGAAAATAAGAAGTTTAATATATGTAGGATTAACAGTTTTGGCAACCAATGCTATGTTTGCCCAAGCCAATATCCTTAATGCTAAGATACCAGAAGAAATTGGTATGAAAACTGAAGCGCAACTACTTCTAGATAACGATAAGCCTTTAGAATATGGCTATGTTGGAGATAGAGACATTTTATTTTCAAAGATGATTTGGGAAAAAGTTGTTTTAGATGAACGTGTTAATTTTCCTTTATATTTTCCTGTAGAAGGAAATTTAGGAGACGACCGTAAGTCCTTGTACCGAGTTTTGAGAGATAATATGGACAGCGGAATGATCCCTAAAGTTTATGCAGATTCGTACTTTACAGAAGAACGAACTTTAAAAGATATGGAAGCTTCACTGAGTATGAGGAAGATTACTGATGCTGGTATTAGATATATGAACGAGAACGGAGTAGGGGAAGATGAGATACCAGAAGAGTATATTATAGAAAGGAATATTGAAGCAGCTGATATTAACTCGTATTTAATAAAAGGACTTTGGTATTTTGATAAGCGTCAAGGTGAATTAAAGTACAGAATTCTTGGAATTGCACCTGCGGCTCCAGATGTTAACTTTATAGATTCGGAAGATTCAGAAAATAGTGAACCAATTCCTATGTTTTGGGTATTTTATCCAGAAGTTAGAGATATTTTGCATGAAGCTAAAGCCTTTAATGATAATAATAGCTCTACGCCAATTTCATTCGATCACTTATTGAACAGCCGTCGTTTTCATGGATTAATCTATAAGGAAGAGAATGTCTATGGTGATAGGGAAGTTAAAGAATACATTGCTGAAAATGCATTGATGCAACTTTTAGAATCAGAACGTATTAAGGATAAAATCCGCGATTTTGAACAAGATATGTGGAGTTACTAGTTAACGTTCATAATAAATATATAGACGCTCACTTTTTAAGTGGGCGTTTTTTATTGAATTAAAACTACGTGTCATGCTGAGCCTATCGAAGCATATCTTATTTTTGTTAAATGAAACAAGTAGATTACATCATCGTTGGCTGTGGCTTGGCAAGTATTGCGTTCTGCGAACAGTTACGAGCCAATAATAAGTCTTTTGTTGTGTTCGACGATGAATCGCAACAATCTTCCATTGTAGCAGCCGGATTATACAATCCTGTAATATTAAAACGTTTTTCAGAAGTTTGGCGAGCAAAAGAGCAATTGGAAATTGCTTTGCCAGTCTATAATAAGATTGAGGCTGATTTAAATATTAAGATAGATTACAAACTTCAAATTTTAAGACGATTTGCTTCCGTAGAAGAACAAAACTTATGGTTTGATGCTTCAGATAAACCTAAGCTAGAGCCCTATCTTTCTACAGAGCTTGTCAAAAATTCTAATAATGCTATTGATGCGCCTTATGGATTTGGAGAAGTGTTACATGCAGGACGTATAGATACCGAAACGCTTATAGACGCTTACAAAGGGTTTTTAAAAGAAAACAATCATTTACTTGAAACTAGATTTAAATACGATAAGCTTCAGATTAAATCAGGTTCACTTCAATATGAAGATATGATTGCAAAGCATATTGTATTTGCAGAAGGTTTTGGTGTAAAACAAAACCCATATTTCAATTTTATTCCGTTGAATGGAACTAAGGGAGAAGTATTAACCATTAAAGCACCAGAACTTAAATTAGAGTATGCTATTAAATCATCAGTATTCGTAATTCCTGTGGGTAATGATCTTTATACTGTTGGCTCTACATATAATCGAGATGATAAATCCAATACACCTACACAGGAAGGCAAAAACGAATTGCTTTCAAAACTAAGAACATTTGTAACATGCGATTTTGATGTTATAAACCATGTTGCGGGAATTAGACCTACCGTTAAAGATAGAAGGCCTTTGGTCGGCAAACATCCAGAGCATAAAAATTTGTATGTCTTAAATGGTCTAGGGACCAGAGGAGTAATGATTGCACCTTATGTTGCAGAGAAACTTTACCGCTTTATTGAAAATAATGAAGCTTTAGATAGCGAGATTAATATAAATAGGTTTCTGGGTTAAGAGTAAGTTTTCCTTTCCTCTGGTACGGCTAGGATGGATTGTTGCTTTCAGCTAAAGATTTATCATAACCCATAAACAAGTTAATCCAAATATTTCGTGATAATCGCATAATAATGGGCATAAATCCTATTAGGGTCAATATTATTGCAAAAAACGCCACAGTAAGGGAAGTCTCAAAAATCACAAAGCTTACAATAAATGCAGCAACGGCAAAGGCCACACCTAAAGCGTAGCTTACGTACATGGAGCCGTAAAAAAAGGAAGGTTCCATTCTGTATTTTGTTCCACAATGAGAACAATTTTCATTGATCTTTAACGTGTCAGAAAGCACATAAGGGTTTTTAACCGTGTACATAGATTCATGGTGGCATTTTGGGCAAGCACCAAAAAGAATACTATAAAGTTTCATTCCTTTTCTAATCATAACGAAAACCTTTACTTTTGCGTTTTTTAAAGCAATACAAAGTTAAGTCTTTATAGATTTTAATTTGTAACAATTGTAACTTTATCTCAATTGTAATATTCAAAAATGCTATGCTGAATATCCATAATTTATCTATTTCGTTTCAAGGAGAATATCTTTTTGAAGATATTACATTTAAGCTCGGTCAAGGTGATCGCGTAGGTCTTATAGGAAAGAATGGAGCAGGTAAATCTACAATGCTAAGAATTCTAGCTAAAGAGCAAGAAGCGGATACAGGACAAATAGCAGCAGATAAAGATTTAAAAATCGGGTTTCTAAAACAGGATATTGATTTTGAATTCGGAAAAACAGTTTTAGAAGAGTCCTACGAGGCGTTTAAAGAGATTAAAGCCTGTGAATCTCAACTAGAAAAAATAAACACCCAACTTGCCGAGCGAACGGATTACGAAAGCGAATCGTATAATCAGTTGATGATAGATTTAAACGATATTCAGCATCAATATGAAATTCTTGGTGGATATAATTATCAAGGTGAAACCGAAAAAATTCTTCAAGGCTTAGGATTTAAGCGTGAAGATTTCAATAAACTTACCGATACCTTTTCTGGAGGTTGGCGTATGCGAATTGAACTTGCCAAACTCTTACTTCAAAACAACGATTTGTTGTTACTTGATGAGCCAACCAACCACTTGGATATTGAATCAATAATATGGTTAGAAAGCTTTCTTAAAAATTATAGCGGAGCGGTTGTAATCGTTTCACACGATAAAATGTTTTTAGATAATGTCACCAACCGAACCATTGAAATTTCATTAGGAAGAATTTACGATTACAACAAACCATACACCAAGTTTTTGGAGTTGCGAAAGGAAATGAAAACACAACAACTCGCTGCTCAAAAAAATCAGGAAAAAGAGATACAACAGACCGAAAAACTGATTGAGAAATTTAGAGCAAAAGCCAGTAAAGCCACCATGGCACAATCGCTTATCAAGAAGCTGGATAGAATGGATAAAATTGAAGTAGATGAGGACGATAATAGTGTAATGAGTTTAAATTTTCCTGTGTCAGTAACGCCAGGAAAAGTTGTTATAAAAGCTCAAAACGTTTCAAAAAGCTATGGTGATTTAAAGGTGTTAAGTAATGTAAACTTGGCGATAGATAGAGATACAAAAACAGCATTTGTTGGACAGAACGGCCAGGGAAAATCAACCTTGGCAAAAATCATTGTTGGTGAGATTGACCATAAGGGAAACTTAGAACTTGGACATAATGTCCAAATTGGTTACTTCGCCCAAAACCAAGCCGAATATTTAGATGGTAACAAAACCGTTTTGGATACCATGATTGATGCTGCCAACGAAACTAACAGAAGTAAAGTGCGTGATATTCTGGGTTCATTTTTATTCAGAGGAGATGAAGTGGAAAAATACGTAAAAGTCTTGTCTGGTGGTGAAAGAAACCGATTGGCATTGGCAAAATTGTTGTTGCAACCCTTGAATGTTCTCATTATGGATGAGCCAACCAACCACTTGGATATTAAGTCTAAAAATGTCCTCAAAGAAGCTCTAAAGAAGTTTGAAGGTACCTTGATTTTAGTATCTCACGATAGGGATTTCCTCCAAGGCTTAACCGACACCGTTTACGAGTTTAAAGATCAGAAAATAAAAGAATATTTAGGTGATATAGATTTTTATTTAGAACAACGCAATATTGAAAATCTTCGTGAAGCTGAAAAAAGAACTGTTGTGGCGGAAAAGCCCAAAGAAAGTGATAAGCAGAGTTACGAAGACCAGAAGAAGTTAAAATCCCTCAACAATAAACTTAGTAATATCGAATCTAAAATAAGTCAGCTGGAAAAAGATATCAAATCAGACGATGTAAAACTAGCCACCGATTACGATAAAACGGCTTCAGACCCTCAGTTTTTTGATGCTTACCAAAAGAAGAAAAAATCGCTTGAGAATCTAATGGAAGACTGGGGAGCGATTCAAGAGCAATTAGACTCCCTTAATAATTAAGATTATTTTAACGGCTACCTATAGCGATATCGGTAAATTTGCAATTTACTGACCATTACACTATGTTAAGAAAAGTCATATTTGCCATTTTAGGTATTGTCCTAATTGTATCTGCTATTTTCGTTGGAAGATATATTAGTAATAGCAAAAAGAAACAAAGACCAGTTGCTGAAAAAGTTATTAAAACAGTATTTACGGATACAGTAGAAAATACTACAGTACAAATCGTAATACCTGCAAACGGTAATTTAGTGGCTAAGCGTCGTGTTGAGTTGTATTCTGAAGTTCAGGGCGTTTTTAGGTCCAGTGGAAAACTGTTTAAGCCTGGCCAAGAATACAGAGCAGGAGAGGTGCTTATACGTATTGATGCTTCCGAGTATTATGCAAGTGTGCAATCTGCTAAAAGTAATCTATATAATTCCATCGCTACGATAATGCCAGATTTACGGTTGGACTTTCCTGAAGTATTTCAAAAGTGGCAAACTTATCTTAATGAATTTAACTTAGAAAAGACAACACCTAAGTTACCGGAAATGACTTCTGATAAAGAAAACTACTTTATTACTGGTCGAGGTATTGTGTCAAACTATTATAACGTAAAAAATTTAGAACAGCGCTTAGGAAAATACACCATTAGAGCACCATTTTCAGGTATATTAACTGAGGCATTGGTTACTGAAGGTTCACTTGTTAGAAACGGTCAAAAATTGGGAGAATTTATAGACCCAAACATTTACGAGATGGAAGTTGCACTGAGTAAAACCTACGCTAGCCTTTTGAAAGTCGGTGAAGAGGTAATGCTGAATAATCTCGATAATACTGAGACATACAAAGGAAAGGTAACACGCGTCAATGGAAGAATTGATGCCACAACGCAAACAATAACCGCTTTTATTGAAGTAAAAGACGAATCACTTAAAGAAGGCATGTACCTGGAGGCTAATCTAAATGCCAAACAAGAAGAAAATGCTTATGAGATTAATCGTAATTTGGTACTTGATGGTGAACAGATTTTCGTAGTTCGCGATAGTATTTTGGATGTCATAGATGTTAATCCTGTTTATTTTTCGGACACCAAAGCAGTGGTTAAAAACATACCTGATGGCACAATAATGTTGTCAAAACCTGTTCCTGGCGCTTATGCAGGTATGTTGGTCAAGCCTTTTATGTCTGGTGAAAATGATACAAATGGGCAGAGTACAGCTAACGCTCAATCTAAATCTGCAGAATAGGAAATGAGAAAGGTAATTGCTTATTTCATAAAACACAGTGTAGCTGTGAATGTGGTGGTTTTGGCATTTGTTGTGTTTGGTTTTTTTGGCGCATTCAATCTTAAATCGTCATTCTTTCCTTTAGTTGATTCAAAAAACATAAACATAACTGTTACATACCCTGGTGCTTCGCCTCAAGAGGTGGAAGAAGGCATTGTGCTCAAAATAGAGGATAATCTCAAAGGCTTAAATGGTATTGAACGTGTTACTTCCACATCGCGCGAGAACAGTGGAAATATAAATGTTGAAATTGAAAAGGGCAAGGATATCGATTTCATGTTGCTCGAGGTTAAAAATGCCGTGGATCGTGTTCCAACTTTTCCCGTTGGTATGGAACCTTTGATTGTTGCAAAACAAGAAGCGCTAAGGCCAACAATTACCTTTGCAATAAGCGGAAACAATATTCCGCTGGCAACTTTGAAACAAATTGGAAGGCAGGTCGAAAATGATTTAAGAGGTATTGACGGTATTTCGCAAATTCAGATTTCAGGCTATCCTCAAGAAGAAATTGAAATTGCCGTTAATGAAACAAGTCTTTTAGCATATAACCTTACATTTTCAGAAGTAGCTCAAGCTGTTAATCAAGCTAGTTTAATCACTACTGGTGGTACCATAAAAACAGATGCAGAAGAGTATTTGATTAGGGCGAATAACCGGTCGTACTATGCAGATGAACTTTCAAATCTCGTTGTAAAGTCTGATGCTTCAGGTCGAAAAATTCAACTAAAGGATATTGCTGAAGTTCGCGACCAGTTTTCTGAAACACCAAATGCAAGTTATTTCAATAAAAACCTGTCCATCAATGTCACTATTACAAGTACCAATAACGAAGATTTAATTTCTTCTGCGGATAAGACAAAAGCCTATATTGAAGAATTTAACCAGAAATATGATAATGTTCAACTCAATGTGGTTAGGGATTTATCGACCACATTGGTTCAACGTACCGAATTGCTAACGGAAAATGCCATCATAGGTATGATTCTCGTTCTGTTATTTTTATCACTTTTCTTAAATACGAGATTAGCATTTTGGGTGGCATTTGGATTACCAATTTCTTTTCTAGGTATGTTTATGTTTGCAGGCTATTTTAATGTAACCATAAATGTACTCTCACTTTTTGGGATGATAATTGTCATTGGTATTTTGGTGGATGATGGTATTGTTATAGCCGAAAATATATATCAACATTACGAAAAAGGAAAAACGCCAGAACAAGCTGCTATTGATGGAGTTATGGAAGTGTTACCAGCAATTGTATCAGCCATTACAACTACCATCTTAGCCTTTGGAATATTTCTATTTTTAGATGGAAGAATTGGCGAATTTTTTGGTGAGGTTTCAGTCATAGTGATACTGACTTTGGTCGTCTCATTGGTAGAAGCATTGATTATTTTACCTGCGCATTTGGCACATTCCAAGGCATTGCGAAAGCAAAAAAAAGAACAGAAAAGAGGAATTGCTGGAGTCTTTCAAAAAGTGTTTTCAAAATTACGTTATGCAAATACGCTTGGAGATCGCATAATGCGATGGCTTCGCGATAATGTATACAGTCCTATACTGCGATTTTCACTTAATTATAAGGTTTTGGCCTTTTCACTTTTTATTGTGTTTTTTATCTTAACGCAAGCCAGTGTCAATGGAGGCATTATACGTGTTGCTTTTTTTCCACAGATTGCCAGTGATGTCGTTACCATAAATTTGGATATGCCCAATGGTACTAATGAAAAAGTCACCGATAGTATTATCACATATATCGAAAATAAAGCGATTGAAGTCACCAATGCTATTGATGAAGAATACCTTGGTGATGAATATGAAAACCATTTGGTTGAAAATATGATTCGGAATATTGGACCAGGTTCAGCTACGGCTTCTTTGGTCATTAACTTATTACCAGGCGAGGAGCGTCCCAATGAAATTACCTCATCTTTGGTAACCAATCGTATTCAGGAAGCCGTTGGTCCAGTATTGGGAGTAGAAAGTTTGGTGTTTGGAGGTGGAGGCAACTTTGGAGGGAGTCCGGTTTCGGTATCACTTTTAGGTAACAATATTGATGAACTAAAAGCCGTTAAAAAAGAATTAAAACAGAATCTTGAAAGTAATGTTTTACTGAAAGATGTTACTGATAACGATCCTGCTGGTATAAAGGAGATTAGGTTAGAACTCAAAGACAATGCCTATGCATTAGGCTTAAATTTGAGATCCGTAATGCAGGAGGTCAGGTCAGCATTTTTCGGAGCACAGGCTCAGCGTTTTCAGAGAGGGCAAGATGAAATAAGGGTTTGGGTACGCTATAATCGTGAAGACCGTTCCTCGATTAATAATTTAGATAATATGCGCATTACTACTCCAAGTGGTCAAAAAGTACCATTGGAAGAAATAGCCAATTACACGATAGAGCGTGGTGATGTTGCCATAAATCACTTGGAAGGCAGACGAGAAATTCAAGTGTCCGCAGATATAAAAGACCCAAAGAAAACAAGTTCTACGGATGTCATGGCAGAAATCAGAGATGAGGTAATGCCAGAAATTTTATCAAAATACCCAACCGTAACACCGTCTTATGAAGGGCAAAATAGAGAGCGTCTAAAATTGACTAACTCTCTTGGTCCTGTTGGCTTAATAGTTCTAGCTCTAATTTATATTGTCATAGCTTTTACATTTAGAAGCTACAGTCAACCTCTGTTATTACTGCTAATGATTCCGTTAAGTTTACCAGCTGTAGCTTGGGGACACTGGATTCACGATTTCCCATTAAATATATTATCGATGTTGGGCATCATAGCATTAATTGGTATTATGGTTAATGATGGCTTGGTCTTGATAAGTAAATTCAACAGTAATCTGCGTGAAGGCTTATCGTTTGATGAAGCACTTTACGAAGCTGGTCGCTCACGTTTTAGAGCTATATTTTTAACTTCGATAACTACGGTTGCAGGTCTGGCACCATTGATTTTTGAAGAAAGTAGGCAGGCACAATTTTTAATCCCAATGGCAGTTTCTATTGCCTATGGAATTGGTTTTGCCACGGTTTTAACATTGGTGGTTTTGCCAATTTTCTTGTCCTTTAGTAATTTCCTAAAACAGAAAACAAAATGGTTAGTTACGAATAGAGATATCTCAAAAGAAGAAGTAGAACGCGCCATTAAAGAACAGAATGAAAGCAATGCACATTAAAGTATATATCACATTAGTTTCAGTTGTCTTCGGAATGTTGTTGAACGCACAACAGGTACTTTCTACCGAAGAAGCTGTTAAGTTAACGTTGGAAAACAATTACGGTATAAAAATTACAACAAATAATGTTGAAGTTGCCGATAACAACCAAGGTATTTTAAACTCTGGTTATCTGCCAACACTTACGGGAAATGCAGGAGCATCAATAGACGTTCAAAACACCGAAGGTCAGCTGGCTAATGGAGAAACAAGAGTCGCAGAAGGTGCGGAAACACGACGATACAATGCATCAATAAACCTCAATTACACACTGTTTGATGGATTGGGAAGATTGTACAATTACAGACGTTTGAAAGAACAATATCAGTTGTCAGAATTGGAAGCTCGAGAAACAATTGAAACTACGATGTTACAAATGTTCACCATATATTATTCTGTGGCACAACTTTCTGAAAACACTGAGGCATTGGAAGAAACACTCCTAATCTCTAAAGACCGATTGACACGGGCTGGTTATCAATTTGATTATGGGCAAAGTACCAAGCTCGAGGTTTTAAATGCTGAAGTGGATATTAACAACGATAGTATTAATTTAATAAACATTAAGCAACAACTTAAAAATACGAAACGCGATCTAAACGTAGTAATGGGTAATGCTTATGCCCAAGACTTTAATGTAGATACAGATCTAAATTTTCTACTGCAACTCGACAAGGAAACATTGTTAGAGAAGATGATAGCCAATAACGTAACGCTTCTGCAGGCACAGAGAAATATAAACATAAGCCAATTTGATATAAAGTCTAGTAAGGCTCGATTTTTGCCAAATCTTGGTCTGGTAGGTTCTTACGGTTGGAATGAATCCAATAATAATAGTCCGTTAGCCTTTACGCTCCAGAATACAAGTTCTGGTGTTTCTGCAGGATTAAATCTTACTTGGAACCTTTTTGATGGAGGTAGTACAATAACTCAAGTTAAAAACACTAAGATTTTATTAGAAAATCAAAAGCTTCAGCAAGAACAGTTGTTGATGGATGTAGAACGTAATTTTAACAATGCCTGGGATGATTACCAAAATAAATTAGTAATATACCAAGTTCAGGAAAAAAATATTAAAACATCAGAAAATAACTTTGAACGTACGCAGGAAAAATTCAAATTAGGTCAGGTAACTTCGATAGAGTTCAGACAAGCACAACTCAACTTACTCAATGCAGAATTGAGTCGAAACCAAGCAAAATACGACGCTAAATTAGCAGAACTAACCGTCTTACAGTTAAGTGGTGAACTGTTAAATGTTCAATTGTAAATGATATTGAAATGAAAGAGCATTTTTTTCAATGTCCATATTGTTGGGAGCAGATTTCCATGTTAATTGATACTTCACAACATCACCAAACCTACATTGAAGATTGTGAAATATGTTGCAACCCTATTCAACTTTCAATTACTGTTTTAGATCAAGAAATCACAAGTTTTCAGGCCGAAAACATAGAACAGTAAAAATACTTATATATCTAAAAATCAACATTATATATTTTTTAAGTATGCAGTTCATCGAAAAAATTTGCAGTTTAAGCGAATAGCATCTATATTCGAATAGTTTATGTGCCCCTCCACAAAAATCTGCTATTATGAAAACTATAAAACTAACACTACTATGTTGCTTGCTTTCTGCATTTACATTTGCAAACGTATCCCAAAGCGAAAAAGACGCCCTACTAGCACTTTATAATGCTACTAATGGTAGTTCATGGAATACCTCTTGGGATATTGATCAGCCAGTTTCAGATTGGTATGGATTAACTATTGAAAACGATAAAGTTGTAGCTATTAACTTAAGCTTTAACAACCTTGTTGGTCAATTACCGAATGAAATTTCTAGTTTAGAATCACTTAGAGTTTTAAACCTTTCTTTTAATAAATTAGAGGGAGAATTACCTAAAACACTAACTACAATGTTGAGTCTAGAGGAACTCAAGTTATTTTCAAATAATTTCAATGGATCTATTCCTTCAGAAATAGGAAATCTAACTAATCTGAAATCTTTGGAATTATATAATAATGACTTTTTTGGTGAGATTCCAACTTCTATAGGAAATTTATCTAAATTAGAAATTTTAATCTTAAGTAGTAATCAATTAATGGGAAAATTGCCCGTAAGTATTTCTCAACTTAAATCTTTAAAGGTCTTAAGTCTTTTTGATAATGCTTTATTAGGCACGATTCCATCCGCAATAGGTGAGTTGGCCCAATTAGAAGAATTGGTATTATCTAATAATGCCTTTTATGGGAACTTACCAAGTGAATTGGCACAATTATCTAATCTTAAAACATTGTTATTAAGCAATAATGGCTTTAAGGGTAATTATGCAGCCTTGAAGGATAAACTGCCTAACATTGTAGATTTTGATATAGATGACGCTAATAGGAAAGGAGCCTTAGCGACATTAGATACTGAAGACGACGATTAATATTGTCTTACTGATAAAAGAGTTGTTCAATAGCGCTTAGTAAATAATCTAAGCGTTATTTTTTTGTTTTAATACTTGCTAAAATTAAAAAGCGTTGTATATTTGCAGTCCAATATTTCTGTCGGCATTATGAACCGAAGGTTAAAAGCTAAGTGAGGCATTGGAAATTAAATCGCGGGATAGAGCAGTAGGTAGCTCGTCGGGCTCATAACCCGAAGGTCACTGGTTCGAGTCCAGTTCCCGCTACAACAAGCCAAATACGAAAGTATTTGGCTTTTTTTTTTACATAAGATTTTAGAAGGTATGCTTTTTAAAATTGAAATGTCAAAAAAGTAAATTTTATTAAAATTTGGGTTGTTGTACAAGCTCCTCATTTTGGCCGATTCCGAAGTATTGCGAAGGAATGAATCCAGTTCCCGCTACAAGGAAAGCCTCTTGAGAAATCAAGAGGCTTTTATTTTTCCATTCTACTAAATACGCTTCTTTTCAATAGTGTTTGTTTTCTTTTCTTGCTTTTCAGTCTGTTCTGGTGGGATGATATATCTATGGTTGTCATTAAAAAACTGTTGCCTCATGGCTTCCATACGCTTCATCATATCGTCCATATTTGGAAAATTTGAGTTAAGGCCACCTGAAAAGAAGTCATCCTTAAAAATATCATCAGAAAAGAACTGTTTCATAATAGAATCGTGCTTCATAAAGCCATTACCGTTTTGTGACTGAAACATTGAGAAACGCTTGCGCATCATGGACTGCATTTCATTGAAAATACTATCATTGTCCATGCCTTTTAAGTTATCAGATGAAGACCAAGAATAAATAGAATCGTAACGGATTATATTTCCATTTTCATCAACTTCTTTATTGACTTTCCAACTACCTTTAGGTTTCGCATTAGAATCTTGTGATGTTTCAGACTTTACGATTTTATCTTTTGGTGTGTCGGAATTCTGTGCGTTACAGCTTGTAGCTAAAATTGCTACAAACAAAAAGAGCATTACTTTTTTCATTTTATTACAATTTTAAGTTATACAATACATTAAAATTTGCGCAAAAAAAATGCCAATTTATACTGAGCCTTACATTTTGTCAGATAGTTTTATTTTTGCATTTGTATGAATGACAATTTAACCAACGAATTCTTTGGAATAGGTATCCAAAACGGAAAGACACCAGAAAACTTAGGTGTACTTTGGCGTTCCGCACAAAATCTTGGCGCCAGTTTTATTTTTACTATTGGCAATCGTTATGCAAAACAAGCCTGTGACACACATAATGCTGTAAAATCTATGCCTTATTTTCATTATGAAACTTTTGAAGAATTCTTCAATAATTTGCCAAAAGGGGCAAGATTGGTTGGAGTTGAATTGACTGATGAAGCAGAGGATTTAGAAACATTTCATCATCCGAGACGTTGTGTGTATTTATTAGGTGCGGAAGATCATGGCTTATCTAAACAAGCAATTGAAAAAAGTCACTTCCTAGTTAAGTTTAAGTCCCAATTGAGCCTTAATGTTTCTGTTGCTGGAAGTATTGTAATGTACGATCGTGGCTTAGCTAAACCACGTTCTTAAGTTAATTATTTAGATGTTCTCAATCTTCTTTTTGAAGCTATTCTGTTTTTTACGAAAAAGAACAATGCAAAAAGCACAATTACAAAGAGCAATGCCCAAATCCACCATAAATTAAAAGGTTGAAAATCAATTGGACTAGCATCACCAATCAATACCAACCCAGCCCAATATTCAGGAGAGAGAGTTCTGCCTTCAGCAGTTGACAGATAGTCTAACTTGGCTTTTTGCAAAGCTTCATCTTTGGGTAACCCCATTTTTAAATGACCGTAAAAATTTTCAATAATCTTAGCGCTAGATTTTTCGTCAATCTTCCATAAACTGGTTAAAATACTTTCACTACCAGCATAATTAAATGCGTGGGCTAAGGATATCATTCCTTCTCCTGGCTGAAATGTAGGTTTTCCTGTTTCGCAAGCCGTCAGAATTGCCAAGTTAGAAGCTAGATTTTGGTTGTAGATTTCGAACGTGTAAAGCGAATTGTTTTCGTCTTCAGTATTTTTAGCAAAAATTAACCTCGAAAATTCAGGGGACACATTATCTGATTCTGCATGCGTGCCAATATGAATAATTTTATGCTCTTTTGCACTATTGGTAAAAACTTGTCTTGAAGCTTTTTCATTTAAAAATGAATCTCCGTTAAAGAACCTCGAATAGCTCTCTGCTAGTTCTTTAGCAAATGGCTGAGGTAATAATCTTAAATAGGTGTAGTCAATATTTACCGAATCCTTAATTGCTATTTTGTAATTGTTTTTCATGTCTTCGCTAAACTCTGGTGCGAACCCAATAAAGTTAGAGTCATACCCAACAGGTTGACTGTTTTTGTCAATTAAAAATAAACTGTAATTGTATGAGATCTGGTGCTGTGCTAAAAGGCTGTTGGTTTGTAGCTCACTGTATGTTTCACATGGCTCTGGAGTCAATAAATCAAAGCTAAGGTTAAAGAGTTCTTTATCTGGAATTATAATAACACGCTTAGTGCTAATATGCTTAGCTATCGGTTGCCAAAGTATATTATAAAGTTCTGATTGAAGCTGAAAGGACGGTTGTAATTGCTTTAGTTTGGCATTTAATTCCGAAATTTTGAATTTTAAATTATCTGATGCAATAGGTGCCAATTCAATTTTAGAACTGTTAATCACAAAAGCATATAATTCATTATTAATGAAGAGATATCTCACTAAAGTGGATGCTCCGGGAATTTTATCCTTTATATTTTGAAGCGACTGGGATATGGATGCGTAACGAAGCTTATAGTATTCAGGATGGTCTTCTTTAAGTTCTTCTAAGAAACTATTCCATGCCTTTTCGTTCTCTATAAAGGTGTTGAAATTAGCATCTCCCTCTAGAAAACTGTTAAGTCGATTTCGTAGCGTTCTTTCTTTTTCAAGAACATCAGAAGGTAAATTAGCGGTAAGCTCAACTGAAGTAGAATTTAGTCTATTTCTTATTTTGTGATAAATCATAGACTCGTGATAGCCTAGTAAATCTTCAAGGTATTTTTCCTCTTGTGTTTGATTAAATAGTTCTAAGTTCAATTCTTTAGCAACTCTAAAAATCCCAATATTATCTTGAATTAAAATTGCAGTTGAACTGTCATTGGTAATGATTGATTTTTTTTCCTCTAAAATGTTTATAGCGTTATCGATCTCTACCAGCTTAGCTTTTAAGAAGGCTATGCTTTTATTTGGATTTAATTTTAACTCTGTTTTTACCTTTAATAAAATACCACTAACCCTATTGGTTTCCACTTGAAGGTTATTGAGTTGGCTGTTTTTTACAAAATCATTGGAGTTTAATAAATTAATAGCCTCATTACAATAAGATAAGGCATTTTCATAATCTCCGAGTTGATAATAAATGTCTGCTAAATTGAGCTTTTGGTAATACTCTAGCAACGTGTGCTCTCCTTGATTGGCCTTAATATATTCCAAAGCTTCAGTTGCCATGGACAATGCTTTATCTTTTTCACCTATTTGGGCATAGAAATTAGAGGCATTAACAGTAAAATCGAGATAAATCTCATCGTAATAATCTCCCAAAGACACTTTATAGTATTTTTCACTTTCTTCAAAATGCCTTCTTGCTTCAACTATGTCTTCAGTATCTAGCTTTAACATGGCTTTGTGGTAATTGGCATCTGCTAACCAATAGTTATTTCCTCCCTTATTCGTGCTAAACGCTCTAATGCCTTCATCTAAAAACCTATCAGCTTCTTCATAATTTTTTAAAGCTAAGTTGGCTTGTCCCAACAATATTTTTCCTTTGGTGATTTCTGGACTCTCAGGATTTAGATGTTTTAATTTTTGTGTATAAGCATAGGTAATAAGCTGATGGGCTTTTTTAAAATCGCCAATATCTTTATACATACCAGCGTAATTCTCTATGGCCTGAAACAGAAATTCGCGTGCATTGTTTCGCCGTGCATCACTAATATCCTCTTTTAAATAAGACGACAGGTTGTTAACGGTGGTTTGCATGGCTGCAATAGCAGCATCCATATCGCCTTTAAGGCTATGTACACCTGCGATATTATTATTTAGTGAAGCAGGACGGTAGTACATGTTCCATGGTGTTCTCTCTAACAATTTTAGTGTTTTTTCTGCTTCTTTAAAGTAATAGACGGCACTATCGTATTTTGAAGCGTACCACATCATGGCTCCCATAGAATTATAAGTGCGATAATAGCTGTCGTTATCAGAATCAGTATCGCTTTGTAAAGACTTAAGGGCTTTTCTGTGATATTCTGTTCCTTTGGGTATGTCGCCTAGCCTTGAGTAGAATACGCCAAGGTTACTCTGTACTAAAGCATAGTCTCTTCCTGAAGCATTTGGCATTTGTTTTGTAAGTTCCAAAGCTTTGAGGTTATAGTTTTTTGCAGTTTCAGAATCTCCAATTGACTCATAAAAGGAGCCAGTTTCTAATGCCAGTTGCCTTATTGCTTTTTTGTTATCCGTTAAGGACTTAATTTTAGTTTCAAAGTTGGTGATTACCTTATTGGCAGAGGTATTGCCGTTTATTTTCGATTCAATTTTTCCTAAATAGTAAACATAATCGGCGACCTTAATAAATTCCTTTTTTGCAATGAGGGAATCGATGTGTTTGGTAGTAAATGCCTTTGCGCTTTTAAGGTTACCTTCAGCAAGGAATTTGTCTAGTTGCTTTAGATTTTGTTCTGTAGTGTTTTGACCATGTACTGAGCCAACAAGGCCCACTAATGCTAAAAGTAATAGTGTAAAAGCTTTAGACATATACATCTTAGTCTAGTTTTTTAAGTAGGTCTTTGCTTTTGGGTACATTCGTTTTTTTAAGAGCACTAATCGCTGCATCTGTATTACCGGATTTTAAATATGCCAATCCTAAATAATAGTAAGCCTCATTTTTAAAGGCACCATCATTCGATTCGGTTACTGTTTTAAGATGGTTTATAGCTTCATTAGTTTTATCATCTGCCATCAGTGCTGAACCTATAAAGTAGTTTAGTGTATCACTTTTCGGTTTAGCTTCTAGCAATACCTTCCATTTTTGACCAGCAGTCTTGTAATTGCCTTGTTTGTAATCTACCATGGCTGCATAGAATTCATAATTATGATTACTACTCATGGTGGTAGGCAAACCAGGATCTGGCGTAAAATAATTTGAATACAACCTATCGTTACTATTGCCATTGAATAGCCAAAAACTTCCTAAACCAATGATTAATACTGCGGCAACGGCTATACGTTTCCAGTGGAGCGATTTAACTTTTGGCTCATTAGTTATAACGCCTTCTTGCGAATTAGGCATTTCATCATGAAATTCATCTAATTGCTCTTTCATCACTTGGGTTTCAAGACCTGTTAAAATGGTTTTTATGTCTTCAACCTTTGAGGCGAAACCCTCTTCATTTTTCAGTCTGTTTTCAAATACCATCACATCTTCATCTGAAAGCTGACCATTAAGGTAAGCTTCAATGCTTTCAAATTCTTCTTGTGAAATATCATTTAGGTTCATCACTATTAACTATTTTTTTAGGGCTATTTGTTTTAATTTTTGCATACAACGATACTTTTTATTTCGGGTTGAAGCAGAATCTAGTGATAGCTCTTCACCAATAAGATTCATGGACTTTTTTTCAAAATAAAACATACGTAGTAAGCTTCTACATGCTTCACCTAAATTTTTAAAGGCTAGCATTACATCTTCTAATCGTTTATCCTTTAAAATGTCATCATCGACACCATTATCTTCTTCATCTTTTATTTCAAAATGTTGCAATTGGGAAGCCACTATCGTTTTTTTATAACCTTGTGAGCGGAGTACATCCATCCATTTGTTTTTGGCAATGGTATAGAGATAACCGTTGATAGATGATTCAGTTTTTGGTATAAATTTATCTTGTTTTATGTTTTGCCAAACGGCTAAAAATGCTTCTTGATATATATCCTTGGCATGCTCCTTTGTACCGCTGTTCTTTAGTACTAGAGCTTCAACTTTTGGATAATTTTGGACATAGATGCTTTTTAAGGCCTTAGAATCATTATCCTTAATAGCACCAACGACTTGTAGTTTGTGGTCAATTTTGTATGCTTCCCTCATGTTAATAGCTAATCATCAGAAAGATACAATTATTTCATTTTACTACAAACGCAATACTATCAAATGGTTTTTTA
Organism: Winogradskyella ouciana; assembly: GCF_965284585.1. Classification (NCBI taxonomy): domain Bacteria; kingdom Pseudomonadati; phylum Bacteroidota; class Flavobacteriia; order Flavobacteriales; family Flavobacteriaceae; genus Winogradskyella; species Winogradskyella ouciana. The sequence continues at coordinate 394,341 of NZ_OZ260095.1, read as the reverse complement.
TACGTTGAATGAAACTTTTAACAGGTCTCTTCTATTTGTCTAACATCGATTTACCTGCCCAGCCACCGCCGACTACTATGAGTAACAAGCCTGCCCAACGCATGATATTGAATCCCGAGGATGGTGCTTCCATATCAAATTCAAAAACAGATTTCCCGAAGGCGTTTTTATCGGTTTTAATGTTCTTTGCATCTTCTGGTAACTCAATGATAAAAGTTTGTTGCAAACTTCCTCCATATTCTGGTGGACTACTAACAAGCATATATTTGTTTTCGGCTAACTCAGTCAACTGTGCATTTTTCTGTTCCGTATCTACCATCCATTTGCCACGTTTATTGATTTCACATGCACCATAAGCGTTTAGGCTGAGGTTAAAAGAGCGATTCATGTCATCCTTTTCTAACTTAAAATCATCCAGAAAATAAGCTGGCATGCCACGTTCTATGTCGCGCTTTAAAGCTGAAGGATTATTACCGTAATTACTGTTCCAGATTTGCCATTCTTGTGCATTCATGCTCATGGAGATATTGAGCTTGGCATTTCCTATGGAATCGATTCGCATTTCAATTTTTTGCTGTGACTGCGCATTGATTTCCATACCGAAAAGCAATACACATACAAAGGTAATTTTTACTAATGTTTTCATGATGTTATATTTTATCTAATGCTGTTATAAACTTGGTTGATGATTCCTGAATTCTGTTGGTACATATAATCTGGCGAGCCAACGGCAACAAGCCTGATGCCTTGACGGGTTTGTAATATTTTACCAATCCAGTTGAATGTGCCATTACTGGAATATGTTTGTCCAATAAGTCCATTTCCGCCATTGGCTTGGTATTGCATTTCCATTCCAAAATTCATCATATGTTGATTGATTGTGAGCATGGCATCTTGAACGTTATTTGTCTGAACATCGAATATGCTAACCGTAGTCGATTGATCTGGTGCCATAACCTGTGCCGTTAAAATTGGCATTTGAGGTGCTGGTTGCATTACGGTTTGCCAGCCAGATGGAATAGCAAACGAAAGTGCATTGTTATTAGTGCGAATACGATTATCTGGAACTCTAATAGTATTGTTTCCATTGTTGTTCGGCTGCACTTGTTGCCCATCAGACCAAGATGCCACAATATCATCTACTTTTTTGCGCATAAAATCGTTATCCTTCAAGTCCATGGATGTTACACCTTGCGCATTAACATTATGAATATCAACAATGGTATAGCGTGGGTCACCAGCTTGTGATTGTTGTATAAACTCGTTCAGTTGTTTTTGCCCTTGTTTAAAAGCATCTTCAGCACTCATAATATTGCCCAAGCCTTCGCCACCAATTCCGGTAGCTTCAATGGCATAGTATTGCCCATTCATTCTAAAACCAGGATAGGCGTGACCAGGCACCATGTAAATAATAGGGTCTATACCAGCGGCTGAAAGTACACTAGCGTATAAAACGCTCAACTCAATACAAAGTCCAGTATTCCCTGTAATAACTTCTCGTGGTAATCGTACTTGCTGTACAATACTCTGCACATCTTCTGTAGATTTCGGAATCCCTTTAGTACCACTATATACCATGTGCGACTTTCTTGTGGCTTCATAAATTCCAGCTAAAAACCGAACGGCATCTTCTGGTTTGCGAGTTACTGAGGCTGCTTCGCCTTTTAATAATTTTTCTTGTAGGTTTTGGGTGTAATATTTTACAACAGGATCGTTTGGTGTAACAAAACAAGCAATAAGCGCATCATTATCGTACATATCTGCCCAAGAACTGATCTCTTCAGACTTTATACCTGTGTAAACATATTCGTTTCTGTTGGTAAGCTTAAAGCTGAAATCTTCTTCAATGATGTCATCATCATCTGCGCCATCCCAAGTAATTTCTATTTCAGCTTTTTCAACAGATTCGGTGGTTTTTTCCGTGATGTCATTTTTAAATTTTGGATAGCATGGCACCACCAATGTTTGTCCTGGAAACATCTCACCAGAAACGGTGAGCTCTGTCCAATCTACATAATTCGGAATGCGGTATTTTACTGTAACATCTTCCAAAGTTTGAGAAGAATTATTGGTGATTTTTGCTTTGAACAAATAGTATTTTCCGTCCATGGCATCAGGATTGGCATAAACTCGATGAGCTGCTGGCATAATAAAAGATGATTTTTCAATGCTAATGTCAATATCATCAGCATTCCCTTTTTTTGAACCCATAAAGCTAAAGGCCGTTAGAACAAGTCCGACTGCACATAACGCTAATGGAATGGCTAATTTTTTCATGATTAATTAATTTTAAGATTATTATTGTCGTTGTGGATCGAATGGAAAATTATCTTGGTTATCTGGTGTGCCGTCTAGATCGGAATCCCTTACGTTATCATCAATAATTAGAAGTTGCCAATGGATTGGAAGAAATACATCCATTACAAGATTATCAAATTCTGCAGTTGGTCCAGAAGCAACTGATACCGAAGCAAAAGTAGAGCCCAATGATGTTTCAAAATATGAATTGATAGCAACCAGAGCTGTTATGTTTCCAAATCGAATAATGCGAGTACTGGTACTTATAATGAAGCTACCTTGTGGTTGTGTAAAGTTTTGTTCGCAGTCAACATTAAAATTTCCTGTGTGGCCATAAAAAGCAAATAATCCATTGACCTCTGCAGCGACTATGTCTAAGATGTTAACTTGGCTTAGAGAGGAAAGTCCAGGGACGTAACGCCATAGCACTTGGTTGTCGTTTCTCAGAACGTTAACTCCCAAACCAGCTTGCGATTCTGACGCGTTATAACCTTGAGGCACAGTGAAGCCTAATGCAGGGTATTGACTATGAATAAACTGTTGCCCTGGATTGGCTATAGTAGGTATTTGAGTCAGTGGTAAAGGTATTCCGTGAGCGTTGGCATAATATGCTGCTGTTGGACCAGAGACATTATTGCATAGATTCGTTGAAAAATTGTTAAGATTATTTGAATTGTTATCATTGGAATCTGAACTACAAGACACAAACAATAGAACTAGAAATACAATTTTTAAATAGTGATGAGGTTTCATAATAGAGAATTTTGGTTTGTTTCTTCTATATCGAAAAACCTTAAAAATGTCATCATTTAGATGATCGTTTAACCTCTATTCTTAGTTTATAAATCCAAAAAAAGGATTGCCCTAAAGAGCAATCCTTTTTATCTGATTAGTATTATCTATCTAATTCCTGTTTTCGTAAGCAGGTCTTTTAGGATCTTTAAAATTTGTTTTTAGAAGTTTCATAACTTCTCTAATACCAGCTTCTAACTGTGCATCGGTGCCTTTGGCAAGACTTTCAAAATCCTCAATCACTTCAATATCTGGATCCACACCGTGTCCTTCTTTAAACCATTCACCAGAAGGGTCATACATTCTAAATGTGGGTACTGTAACACCTCCACCATCAATGAGTGAAGGAGCACCAGAGATACCAATAAGACCTCCCCAAGTTCTTGTTCCGATAAGTGGTCCAAGTTCTCGTTTTCTAAAATAATCAGGGAAAGCATCACCACCAGATCCACTAAATCCATTAATTAGCATCACCTTAGCACCAAAATTCCCTGATGGAGGCCATGCCCAATCTATACCATCCCTTACGGCCCAAAAAGCCAGTGGTTTTCTATCTAGAAGTTCTATAAAACGATCAGGAATCTGTCCACCGCTATTAAAGCGTTCATCTATAATCATTCCTTCTTTATCCATTTGAGCATAGAACTGTCTTACTAATTCGTTTTGTCCATCAATACCTGTACTGCGCACATAAATGTAGCCAACTTTACCATCAGTAGCTTCATCTACACGCTTTCTATTATTTTCAATCCAAGCCAGATGTCTCAATCGCGTTTCAGAACTTGAAGGTTTCACTATAATATGTTTAGCATCCTTCATAGTTGGGCTACTATTTACGGTTAATTGAACAGCAGTGTTGGCTAAACCTTGTAAGGCCGCCGAAATAGGTTTGGTAATATCTAATGGAGTGCCATTAATGGCCAGAATATAATCACCCTCTTTTATCTTTAGACCAGGTTTTGCCAATGGAGATCGTTCTTCTGCGTCCCAGGCTGCTCCTTCAAGAATTTTGCTTATTTGAAATGCTCCATTATTAATTTTAAAATCGGCACCTAAATAACCAACATTCATGCGTTTTGATGATTCGCTGTCACCTCCACCATTGTATGTGTGTGAAGCATTAAGTTCAGCGATAAGATCTCCAATTATAATATTAACATCGTTTCTGGTATTAGCTTGGTCTATAAGTTTTCCATAACGTGTTCTCATAGTTTGCCAATCTACACCATGCATATTTGGGTCATAGAAAAAGTCGCGTTCAAAGCGCCAAACATCATTAAAAATTTGGTTCCATTCTTCTTTTGGAATCACGGTCATGGTCATATCTTCGAGAGGTACAGGCTTTTCAATTTTTTTATTTTCTCCGATATCGATGACAGCTAATTTTGAGTTTTGCATCACCAATAATTTTTCAGCATTGGCTGAAACGAGATAATAAAACACATCAGATATGATGGTTTTTACTTTTCTCTCCTTAAAGTCATAGTAATTTAAAATGGATGAGCCACCTTGTTCAGCACCGGAATTAGGGAATTTGTTAAATAATAATTTACCCTCTACAGCTTGTAAGTTTCCATAATTTCCTGCTGGTATATCTAATAATTCTACTCTGCTTTCAAAGCCATCAAAGTCTATTTTTGTTTCTTTTTCTTCATCTTTAGAATCATCTTTTTTAGATTTATCGTCATCCTTTTTGTCCTTATCTTTTTCTTCTTTCTTAACTTCGAACTTATCATTTTTAACTGCTAATAAGGACTCGGTTGAATTATCTAAGGTTGCAACCGCAAGGTTTGTAGAGTTAGGATAAATGAACGTATTATCCATATCTGAATAAACAGGTTGAAAGGTGCGATTGGTTATAAAGAACAAATGTTTGCCATCTTTACTGAATGCAGGTGAATTATCCGAATAGTAACCCGAAGTTAACTGCTTAGCTGTATCGTTTTTTATGTCATAAACGAAGATGGCTCTTTTTGCTCTATTATCAGTACCTCTGGAATATGCAAAATAGTTGCTGTCTGGTGACCAGGTTACTGAAAAGTTGTCCAATGCTCCTTGAAACATATACTTTCCTTTGTCAACGGTAGTTGTTTTACCACTTTCAATATCGATATACTTAATATTCATGGCTTGATCTACAAAGGCAACTTTTTTGCTGTCTGGTGACCAGTAAATATTATAATAAAAACCGTTTTTATGCTTTGTAATTTTCTTGGGTTTATCATTACCTTCCATATCAGATAAGTAGAGTTGATATTCACCATCTGCATCACTCCAATACGCCAAATGCTTACCATCTGGAGACCAAGAAGGGCTACGTTCTGCGACTCCAGAAGTATTTGAGATGTTAGATATAAAGCCTTCTGTAGCTGGTAGGTTAAATAACTCACCTCTGGCTTGTACTACAATGCGATTACCATCTGGACTAATTGTAGCATCTTGGAGGTAATCTGATACTTTCTTTATTTCTGGAATCAATTCTTTTTGATCTGAAATAATTTTAATATCTACCTCATTGGTTGTTCCTGAAGCGATATTATATAAATATAGGCTGCCTCCAGCTTCAAAAACGATATCAGTTTTCCCACTTTCTGGAAATGTGATGTCGTAGTCTTTAAATTGCGTTAATTGCGTATTTGTTTTCGTAGTTGAGTCATACTTCCAAAGGTTGTTTCTCTTGTTCGGTCCATTATCAGACATGTAATAAATGGTTTCGCCAACCCACATTGGTAACTCATCATTTGCCGTGTTCGAGGTAATGTTTTCTGTATTATAAGTTTTGAGGTCAAAAATTAAAATATCTGGTGCAGTTCCACCACGATAGCGTTTCCAATTTCGTGAAACTCTAGATCGGTCTGTGTAGGCTATTTTGTTACCATCTGACGAAAAAGAGGCATACTCGCCATAAGGCACGCTCAATTTTTCAGGAGAACCACCATCAATAGAAACTGTGTAAAATTGATTGTAACGTTGTCTACCACTCTCTCTAGAAGAAGCAAAAAGCACTGATTTTCCGTCTGGTGTCCAACCCAAAACTCTATCGTTCATGCCATGATAGGTGAGTCGTTTTGGTATACCACCGTTGACGTTTATAACATATACATCAAAGTTGCCATTATAATTCGCGGTGTAGGCAATCATTTTACCATCAGGTGAAAATCGTGGAAAGCTTTCTGCGCCTGCTGGTGAGCTTAATCTATTTGCTATACCGCCAGATTTTGATGCTATCCAAACATCATCACCATAAGTAAAAGTAATGTGTGTATCTGAAACATCTGGATATTGCATTAGTTTTCCACTAATCTGTGCAGGTAGTGAAATAATACACAATACCATAATTAAAGTAAAAAGTGATTTTTTCATCGTATTTGATTGATTTTGATTAATATGTCTGTAAGTTACTAAAACTCTTTGAGTTTAGTTATAAAGATTCTATATAGTTGAAACGATTTTTAACCTTAACTTTGCATCAAAATAATTAGAATGCACAAAGCAGGTTTTGTAAATATTATCGGTAATCCAAATGTGGGTAAGTCCACATTAATGAATGCGTTTATTGGTGAAAAACTATCAATAATCACTTCAAAAGCTCAAACGACTAGACATAGAATTCTCGGTATTGTAAACGGAGAAGACTTTCAAGTGATATTGAGTGATACACCTGGTATTATAAAACCAGCATACGAGTTGCAAGAATCTATGATGGATTTTGTAAAGTCTGCGTTCGATGATGCCGATGTTCTCATTTATATGGTCGAAATAGGTGAGAAGGAGTTGAAAGACGAAGCGTTCTTTAATAAAATAACGAATTCAAAGATTCCAGTGCTCTTATTGCTAAACAAGATTGATAAATCCAATCAGGAACAGATGGAGGAGCAATCGGAACTATGGCAAAACAAAGTGCCTAATGCTGAGTTTTTTCCTATTTCCGCAACTGAAGGCTTTAATGTTCAGAATGTATTCAACAGAATTATAGAACTGCTTCCAGAATCTCCACCATTTTATCCTAAAGACCAATTAACGGATAAGCCAGAACGCTTTTTTGTTAATGAAGCTATTCGCGAAAAAATCTTGATGCATTACAAAAAGGAAATTCCGTATGCGGTTGAGGTAGATACTGAAGAATTTTTTGAAGAAGAAGATATTATACGAATGCGCTCAGTGATTATGGTTGAGCGTGAGACCCAAAAAGGTATTATCATTGGTCATAAAGGAGCAGCAATAAAACGGGTTGGAGTTGAGGCCAGAAAGGATCTTGAAAAATTCTTTGGAAAACAAGTACACTTGGAATTGTATGTGAAAGTGAACAAAAACTGGAGAAGTGACCAAAGGCAACTAAAACGTTTTGGTTACAATCAGAAATAACCTTGCAAATTCCAAATCGTATATCTAAAATTAAACCCTACCTTTGCAATCGCTTACAGGATATGTAAAGCAGATTAAATCAAAACCTATGGGAAATATAGTTGCAGTTGTTGGAAGACCCAACGTCGGAAAATCCACTTTTTTTAACCGCTTGATTAAAAGGCGCGAAGCTATTGTAGATGCCGTTAGTGGTGTTACGAGAGACCGTCATTACGGAAAAACCGATTGGAATGGTCGAGAGTTTTCCATAATAGATACAGGTGGTTATGTAGTTGGTAGCGACGATGTTTTTGAAGCTGAAATTGACAAACAAGTTGAGCTCGCCATTGACGAAGCCGATGCCATAATTTTTATGGTGGATGTTGAAACTGGCGTTACAGGTATGGACGAGGATGTGGCTAACCTTCTCAGAAAAGTAGATAAGCCTGTTTTTCTCGCGGTCAATAAAGTAGATAATAACAAAAGAGCTGCAGATGCTGTTGAGTTTTATGCACTAGGTTTAGGTGATTATTTCACCATTGCCAGTATTAACGGAAGTGGAACAGGTGATTTATTGGATGCCGTTGTTGAAGCCTTACCAGAAAAAGAAGATACAGACGAAGAAGAACTACCTCGATTTGCAGTGGTAGGTCGACCTAATGCAGGAAAGTCTTCATTTATAAATGCATTAATAGGGGAGGAGCGTTACATTGTTACCGATATTGCAGGTACTACAAGAGATTCCATAGATACTAAATACAATCGTTTTGGGTTTGAATTTAATTTGGTAGATACTGCTGGAATTAGACGAAAATCCAAAGTAAAAGAAGACTTAGAATTCTATTCTGTAATGCGAAGTGTAAGAGCTATTGAGTATTGTGATGTGTGTTTATTGGTAATGGATGCTACTCGTGGATTTGATGGTCAGGTTCAAAATATATTTTGGTTAGCAGAACGCAATAGAAAAGGTATTGTGATTTTGGTAAACAAATGGGACTTGGTTGATAAAGACACCAAAACTTCCAAAGAATTTGAGCAACATATTAGAGAAGAAATAGCACCATTTACTGATGTCCCTATTGTATTCATCTCAGTCTTAAATAAACAACGAATTTTTAAAGCCATAGAAACAGCAGTTGAGGTCTATAAGAATAGAACAAAGCGCATAAAGACTAGTGTGCTTAATGATGTTTTGCTTCCAATTATAGAACATAATCCTCCACCAGCTTACAAAGGGAAGTATGTTAAGATAAAATACATTATGCAATTGCCAACTCCGCAACCGCAATTCGCCTTTTTCTGTAATCTACCTCAATATGTAAAGGAACCATATAAGCGTTTTTTAGAAAATCAATTAAGAGATCATTTTGATTTTAATGGAGTTCCAGTAAGCGTGTACATGCGCAAAAAGTAGTAACTTAGCTTTTGCTATGTTGAGATTAGGGCTACATAAAATTTGTTTGGTCTTTATAATATTGAGTCCAATGCTCTGGGGTCAAAATCCTCCAAATATAACAGCTACTGGAAACCAATTCTATTGTGGTGAATCACCTATGCCCATTGTAACAGATGTCTCCATTTACGGAGGTTCAGGTGATGACATACTCGAGGAGGTTTTTGTTCAAATAGCTACTGGATACACCTTAGGCAGTGATGTGTTATCATTAACTGGTATAAGCCCTAATATAACAGCATCTTGGTCTATCGGAGAAGGCTTATTGACTTTAACTGGTCCTGCAAGTTTTACTGAATTCGAAAATGCTATTTTAGATATTCAATTTCAAACTTCCGAGAATAATTTTACACAAGATAAATTCTTTTCAATTAATCTTGGCAACGCCAACTTTTTACCTGCAACAGGCCATTATTATTTATATGTTGCCGAAGAAGGTATAACTTGGACAGAGGCAAAAACGGCAGCATCCGAATTAACTTTTTTCGGTCTACAAGGGTATTTGGCTACAATTACTACCGAAGAAGAGGTGCAATTAACAGGAGAACAAGCTGAAGGAACTGGTTGGATAGGTGGATCAGATCAGGCGACAGAAGGAGTATGGAGGTGGGAAACAGGACCAGAAGCTGGTCAGATATTTTGGAATGGTGCAGTTAATGGGAGTGCACCTGATGGTATGTTTGCCTTTTGGAATAATGGTGAACCTAACAATATAGGTGATGAGGATTATGCACATGTCACTGACCCAAGTGTCGGTATCTTGGGATCTTGGAACGATTTACAAGTTCAAGGCGATGCAGTAGGAAGTCCGTACCATCCTCAAGGATATATTGTAGAATTTGGTGGTATGGACGGTGATCCAAATATTGAAGTTTCAGCGAGCTCTATTATTATAATGCCAAAAACAGAAGTAGTCACAAATAGTCTTTGTGATGAGGGATTGGCACAAATCAATTTAACTACTAATGCAGATGAAGTGTTTTGGTATGCAGCGGAAAATTCTACTGAGATAATTAATACAGGTCTCAGTTTTGAGGATTATATTGATGCAAACACAACCTACTATTTATTACCCTTATTTAATAGCTGTTCCGATGGAAATAGAATTCCTGTAACGGTTAATGTCTATGCTTCACCAATTGCAAATGATATTACGATTATTCAATGTGATGATGAAGTTATTGACGGAATTTCAAGCTTCAACCTTTATAACTATACAGATGATATTGTAAGAAATGAGCAAGGTCAGGTTGTGCCGATTTGGGATATCTATTTTTTTGAAGATGCCATGCTACAGAACCAGATAGATGGAAATAACTATATAAATACATCAAACTATCAAATTATTTATGCTCAGGTCTATGATGAGTTTACGGATTGCTTCTCGATATCCGAGGTCACTTTACAAGTCAATATACCACAACAGTTTACAGCAAGTTTAGAAGTCTGTGATGATTTTATTGAAGATGGCTTTGCATTTTTCAATCTCACAGAAGCAGATTCTCAAATATTGGAAAATTCTCCAGTAAATGCGTCCTTGGGTTACTATGTAACATATAATGACGCCTTATTAAGGGTGAATGAAATCACAGAAGACTATTTTAATGAAGTGGCTTATAGTCAAACGGTCTATGCCAGAGTTGATATAGATGAAACATGTTATGCTATTAACGAAGTTAATTTAACTGTTAAAGACTTACCCAATGTTACTCAGTATGAAGAAGTGTATTATTGTCTAAACATCTATCCAGAAACCATCACTTTAGAAGGAGGCATTATTGGAGACATTCCAAACAATTATGCTTACGACTGGTCAACAGGTGAAACCACAATTAATATTGAGGTCAACGAAACAGGGACTTACGAAGTGTTTGTAACAAAACCAGCAGGCTGTACCAATAGAAGAACTATTGTGTTGCTTCCATCGAGTACTGCGGTAATTGAAACCATTGAAGTTACCGATATATCAGAAAATAATACGATAACTGTTTTAGTGTCTGGTGATGGTGACTATGTTTATGCGCTAAATGATGAAAATGGTATTTATCAAGAATCCAATAGTTTTGAAAATGTTTCGGCAGGTATCCACACGATTTATGTTAAAGATATAAAAGCAGATTGCGGCATAGTTTCCGAAGATATTTCTGTTTTAGGTTTTCCAAAGTTTTTCACTCCAAATGCAGACGGAAAAAACGATTTTTGGGAAATTAAGGGTTTTTCAACTCAGTTCCCAGTGACTGCCAGTGTAGAGGTTTTTAATCGTTATGGTAAAATGATTACGGTACTAGATAAAGACAATCCTAAATGGGATGGGAAATATAATGGCGCGTTATTGCCAACTGATGATTATTGGTTTGTTGCGAAGTTGGTTGATGGTAGGACATTTAAAGGTCATTTTACTTTAAAGCGTTAATTTATAGTTCTCAACCAGTGCTCTTCTGCGACGAGCAAAGATTATTCTAAGTTACAAAATGGTCTTTACAGATTGTAGAAGTTTTTTGTAATTTTATAAGTTGAGCAAAAAATATAAGTTTCATCATAATCCAGTGGAATCTGGTTTAGTAATCGATGCAACAGATTGGAAATACTCTAGTGCTCGGAACTTCGAAGATGATTACACGGTCTAGAGATTAGTAATGTTGGTTATAAAGGTTAGTGGGTTTAGTGCACTCGTTGCAATCGAGCGCCGGCGAGGGGATCCAAGCGGTGAAGCAGCAAAGAATGCAGAAGACAGCTATTATAAAAAAAGAAATAAATATTAATCATGAAATTTAAATTATTCACAATTTTAATCCTTTTCGGATATTTAGGAACATCTCAAAATAATAATGAACAAATAGCAAGTATTGAAAAGATGGCAAAATTTCAAGTTTTAAGACTTGAAAGTACACATGGTAAAATTGAAATTGAAGATTTTTGCATAATAGATTCAATGATAAGTTCCAAATTTTTTAAGACCAAAATTCTAAATCAAATAGGATTTAAAAGTTATTTATTTGTTGAAGTATCGTTTGCCGAAGTAGATTTTTTTGAATTTCACACTAAAGGTATAGATGTAGAAAATTTGTTTTATAATAGATTTATTCTTGCTTATGATATAATAAATAAACGTTTTTATAAATTAAATGGGTTTCTGAATAATGAGTTTCCAATATTTTACAAATCTGTAATCCTTAAATCCGATGCTAGAGTAAAAAAAATATTGCTTAAGAAAAACAGGAAGTCAATTAAATATTTCAAGAAGCATTTTACGGTAAGTGGTTTAGAGCTTGATATTTTAGTCGAGAATATAGAAGATATTAATAATTGGAAAATACCTGTTTTGAGACCATCAGCTTCACGTCTTTTTATCGACCAGTATGGTAATTATGATATTCTTTAATTGGGTAATGGTACAGATTAGTTGATGAATTAATTTTTAAACATAAACAACTGTAAAACAATAGATATATTTACAGAAGGATGGACGTAATGTCCGTTCATTTCTTTTTAAACGTATTTAGAGGCTTCTAAATGCGTTTTTTTTAATCTTAATGGTTCAAATTAGTTGATGGAAAATATGAGCCGAGGGTAGTGAATACGATAAGATATAAATCTTTGACTTAGCCTAATTGAAATCTCTTCGGTTTAATAGACAGGTTCTAAACTTTATATTTCTTTTAAGAAAATTCATACGATTTATTGCTTTCTTGCGTTTTTGAATTTAGCTATTATTTAAAACCATCAATCAATCTTTATGAAAAAACTATGTTTAGTTTTTGCATTACTGCTTACAGTATATTCTTTTTCTCAAGAAAAATCATTTGAAATCACAGGAAAACTCATGGCTGAGGATACTGAAAGTCCTGTTGAGTCAGCAACAATTTACTTAGAACGTGTTAAGGATAGTAGTGTTGTAACATATACCATTTCAGATAAAGAAGGAAAGTTTAAATTAGAAGGTACAGCCTATGCAGACAGCTTAAATTTCTATGTGTCTTACGTGGGTTACAGTACTTACTTTAAAAAAGTGTTAATCGATAAGGAAAAAATTAATCTTAAAACGATTACCATGCAAGTGGATAATAGACTGGATGAAGTCCTTGTAAAATCTACTGCACCCATCACGGTTAAACAAGATACACTAGAGTTTAATGTAAAATCTTTTAAAACAAAAAAGGATGCCAACGTAGAGGATTTGCTCAAGCAATTGCCTGGTGTTGAGGTTGATGAGGGAGGTAATATTACGGTTAATGGCAAACCGGTAAATAAAATTCTGGTAAATGGCAAACCTTTTTTTGGTAATGATCCTACAATAACAACTAAGAATTTAACCAAGGATATTGTTGAAAAAATTCAGATTGTGGATACCAAAACCAAATCCGAAGCATTTTCTGGGGAAGCTGGTGACCAAGAAAACAAAACTATTAACCTCACCATAAAAGAAGAAAATAACAGAGGTGTTTTTGGTAGGGTCGCAGCAGGTGCAGGAACGGACGAGCGTTATGAGTATGCTGGTATGCTAAACTTTTTTGATAATGACCGGCGTATTAGTGTTCTTGCAGGAGGTAACAATATTAATTCACCAGGTTTTAGTTTTGGTGAAATTTCCAAAATGTTTGGAACAGGAGGCGGAATTTCATTTAACAGTAACGGTACTTTTGCGGTCGGAGGGCGTTCGTTTGGTGGTGGACAGGGTATAACAACGTCTCGTAGTACAGGTCTAAATTATGCTGATGTTATAGGTGAAACCGTTGATATATCTGCGGATTACTTTAATTCTGCGAGTAATTCAGAAAATGAAACATCATCTGAGCGTGAGACAATTTTAGCAGACTCAAGATTTTTTACGAACTCTATTTCTAAATCTGTCAACGATACAGATAGTCACTCAGCTAACCTCCAATTTGAGATAGAAACAGACTCCACATTTCAGCTTAATATAGAGCCTTCTTTTAGCTACTCAAAAGCAAGAACGTTTTATGATAGCAATGATGAAACTCTCGATGAGGACATGTTATTGACCAACCAGTCTTCGGTGAATTCTGATGTGGAACGCTTTGCAAGGGAGTTTTCCACGGACATTTCTGCAACAAAGCGATTTGGAAGCAAGGGCGCTTTTGTTAGGGCCGAATTATCGACCAATGTAAGCAAGCAAGAAAGTGATGATTTTTTAAACTCTGTCGCTGAAATTTTTGGTACAGAACCAGAAACCATAGTTAGGGATCAGTTCACAGATGGTCTTAATGATAGCTATGGGTTTTCTACAGAACTTACTTATAGATTACCAATAATCGAAAAGAAATTTTTTCTGAATTTTGAATACCGCTATTCCAGGGATAAAGACAAAAATAGAGAAAGTACTTTTGATTTTGATGACAACACCCAAGGCTTCACGAATTTTAATACGGAATTAAGTACAGATTTTGAATATACCGACTCTAGGAGTGTACCTAATTTTGGCGCTACTTTTAGAGGTGAAAAACTATACACACGTTTTGATATAGGTTATAACATTCGTACGCTAGAAAATAACGATCTATTGCGTCCGCAGTTTAACGTAGAGCGTCAATTTAAAAATATTGAAGCAAGTTATAGGGTAAATTATAGGTTTAGTCCTAAATCATCAATTTACGGAAGTTATTGGTTACGAAACAATCCACCAGCATTAAGACAACTACAGGCGTTTACGGATGTATCCAATCCTTTAAGTGTTATCATTGGTAACCCAAACCTAGAGCCTTCTAATCGTCATAGCTTTTATGCAGGCTACAATGGGTTCGATTGGCAAAAGCGAACCGGTTTTTATGCCAATATTAATGCGAGTTTTACGGATAATCAAGTGGTTTCTAAATCTGTGGTAGATCCAGAAACATTGGTAAGGACAACCACATACGAAAACGTGGACGGCAATTACAATTATGGTATTTCTGGTAATTACAGCAAGGAAATAAGAATTGATACTTTAAAAAAGGTGAAATTTAATTTAAGAGCGCGATTTAACCGAAGCAAAAACATTAACTTTAACAACGATGTGCAATATGCCAGTACTGTCAATACCGTTTCACCTCGTTTGGGAGTCGATTTTTTATGGGATAAGGTCCTGGAGATAAGACCGTTTTACGAGTTAAATATTTCTAACAATTCCTATGATATTAATGCTTTTGAGGATATTAACTTTATAAGCCATAACGCAGGATTGAGGACTGCAACCTTTTTACCCAAAAAGTTTGAATGGCGAAACGATATCGATTTTAATTACAACCCAAATGTTGCAGAAGGCTTTCAGAAAAGTGCTTGGTTTTGGAATTCTACACTAACCTACAGTTTGCTAAAGGATAAAGGGTTAATCACTTTAAAAGTGTACGATTTGCTCAACCAAAACACCAATGCAAGACGTATAGCCACGCAAGATTATATTCAAGATTCCCAAAGTACCGTTTTAAGACAATACTTTATGCTTGGCTTTAGCTATAAATTCAATAGTTTAGGAAGTAAAGGTGAAGTAGGTAAGGATAGTTTTTTCTTTTTAGATTAGTCCCAAAGAAGAAATAAAGAATCTAGAGCTTTACTCACACCTTTATAATACATTTCAGATTTAAATTCTGGCAACATAATGTTGTCAATAATCATTTGGCATTTATAGTCAGAAATGGTTTTTTCGGTTCCTAAACCAGTTGAAATGGCAATTTCTCTATCATACTTAGATATTGTGATCAATAAGCCATTGTTTTTTTCTTTTGTGCCGATTCCCCAAGATTCTGCCACCTGAGTACTGAAGTATAGTATATCTTCATTTTCTGGAATGGAATCAACAGTAAAAACCGCAGCTTGGTTTGTGGTTTGTTTTTCAAAATCCAAAATTTTTTGAGTTAATGAATCGCGCTCAGACTGCGTAAATAAATTTGAAGTGTCATAGACAACACTCTGGTTTACATTTTCAGGAATATAAGAGGAAACAGTAGTGTTCTTGTTATCCTTACACCCAAAAAGAATAATAAAAGCAAGAATTAGTAGCGATACTTATTTCATTTCAAAACGTTTAATTCAGGAAATGGATTTAGATAACGACTAACTGCCTACTGAGTACTGATAATTGCAAATTTTTCCCCTTAGGGGAAATGTCCGCAGGACAATGGGGCCTTACCATCCACCAGAAGCTCCACCACCGCCAAAGCTACCGCCTCCGAAGCCTCCGCCAAATCCGCCTCCACCAAAACTACCACCAGAAGAACCTCCACCAAAGATACCACCAGAAGATGAGCCTCTAGAATAACTTCCTCGACCCATATTACTTAAAATAATAGCTTCTAAGATACTTCTAGCATCATCATCGTTTCTATTACCTTTATTGCCACCACGGCCACCACCACGAGTTTTGGATATGGCTATGATAAATATGATGAATATTACAAATAAGATAAAGAATACTGCAAAAGGGAATTCGCTGCTGTTGCTTTGTCTTGTACTTTGATATTCGCCATTCATTACTTCAAAAATGGCATCTGTAGCTCTGTTTAATCCACCATAATAATCGTTGCGTTTAAAATATGGAATTATATCTCTATCGATAATCCGTTTACTTAAGGCGTCAGTCAACAAATGTTCTACACCTTTACCAGTATTAATGCCAATTTTGCGATCGTCCTTGGCTAAAAGTATAAGAATGCCATTGTCCTCTTTTTCTTGGCCAATTTCCCATTTTTCGCCCCATTGGGCTCCGAGATAATTGATATATTCACCTTCGGTGGAGCTTATTATGGCTATAACAATTTGGGTGGAAGTTGTATCTGAATATCGAATAAGTTTTTCTTCTAAACTACTTTTTTGAGACGGAGTTAATAGATTAATATCGTCATCGTAAACACTGTTTTGAAATTCAGGCACAGGTGGAATCTCATATTGCGCAAAAACACTAAAAACACTAGCTAGACAAAGAAAAAAAATGATGTATTTTAATTTTTGCATTAGCCCTTTGAGATTGTATTATCGAGTTCATTTCTATCTCCATGCTCCCAAGGAAAATGTTTTGAAAGCACTTTACCAGCCTCATGGATACCATCAATGATACCTTGCTTAAAATTCCCTGATTTGAACTGTGACGAGATTTTGTCGCGAGTAGAGTTCCAAAAATCAGCACCAACTACATTGTTGATGCCTTGATCGCCAAAAATCACAAAGGCTTTATTATCAACAGCCACATAAATCAACACTCCGTTTTGTTGCCTGGTGTTATCCATTTTTAAAATATGGAAAACCTCTAGAGCACGCTCATACACATCAATATCACATTTCTGTTCTAAGTGTACACGGATTTCACCTGAGGTCTCACGTTCAGCAACTCGAATAGCTTCAATGATTTCCTCTTCTTCTTTTGTAGTTAGGAAATCTTCAATATATGGCATAAGATTTTTTAATTAAAATCGAATTCTACGTCAACAGGTTTTTCTGCTCCAGCTTCGGCTTCATAATATCCCATTTCATCAAAACCTAGAATACCAGCAATGATTTTATTTGGGAACGTTCTAACATGATTATTATATGGCTCAACCGATTCATTAAATCGATCTCTAGCTACGTTAATTCGGTTTTCTGTACCTTCCAATTGACTTTGAAGTTCAACAAAATTTTGGTTAGCTTTTAACTCTGGGTAGCGTTCAACAGTAACTAATAATCTAGATAGAGCACTACTTAATCCACTTTGGGCTTGTTGAAATCTTGCTAAATTTTCTGGACTTAAATCTTCAGCATTATTAATATTGATTTCTGGCTTAGATGCTTCTGCACGAGCTTTTATAACGGCTTCTAAAGTACTCTTTTCAAAATCTGCAGCACCTTGTACAGTTTTAACTAAGTTTCCGATAAGATCATTACGTCTTTGATAGCTGCTTTCAACATTAGACCAAGATTTTTTTGCAGATTCTTCAAGTTCTACAGCTGTATTGTTCACATTCATTCCCCAAAATGCAATGATTACTACTAGCACTAATGGAATTATCCATTTTTTCATAATTAGTGAGTTTTAAAGTTGATTTTTTATTTTGATGAGCTGAGCCTTAATGTCTTCTAGCTTTTCAATGATTTCAAATTTTTCGAGCGCTTGTTTCTTTTCTTCTTTGAGGTGAATTTTTGCTCCCTCCAAAGTAAAACCTCTTTCCTTTACCAGATGGTAGATAAACTTTAAATTTTTAATATCCTCTGGAGTGAATTTTCGGTTACCCTTGGCATTTTTCTTTGGCTTTATAACATCAAATTCCTTTTCCCAAAAGCGGATTAAAGATGCATTGACATTAAATGCTTTGGCAACTTCACCAATACCGTAATAACGTTTTTCTGGTAATTCTATATGCATCTTAATCGAGGGATTGATTTTCTAAAGAAGCTCTTTGAAGCAATACATCAAATTCTTCTGGTGATAGATTTCCATAATAGAAGTTTATAGGGTTGATGCGCTCACCATCCTTAAAAATCTCATAATGCAAATGCGGAGCTTCAGAACGTCCTGTACTTCCTACAAAACCTATTAAATCTCCACGCTTTACACGTTGGTTTACTCTTACATTGTATTTATATAAATGGGCATACAATGATACGTAGCCAAAACCGTGGTCTATACGAATATGTTTACCATAACCTGTAGAGCTATTGTCCGCGCGTTTTACAACACCATCGCCAGTGGCATAAACAGGTGTGCCTCGTGGTGCTGTAAAGTCCATCCCAAAATGGAACTTTCTAACCTTGGTAAAGGGATCTGTTCTGTAACCATAACCAGATGCCATCCGTGTTAAATTAAGATTGTTAACGGGTTGTATAGCTGGTATAGCTTCTAAAAATTTTTCTTTGTCCTCAGCCAATTTTGCGATTTCATCCAAAGATTTGGATTGTACTACTATAGCTTTTTCCAGTATATCTAATCGCTTATTGCTTTCTGCAATTAATTGCGAGTTGTCAAAACCTTCAAATTTCTTATAACGGTTGATACCACCAAATCCCGCTCGTCTTTGCTCTTCTGGTATTGGGTTAGCTTCAAAATAAAGTCTATATATCGCATTGTCACGCTCTTCAACATTTTCTAGAGCAGCAATGGCGTCATCCATACGTTTGTTGAGGAGTTCATATTGTAACTCCATATTCTGTAACTCTCTGGCCAATTGGCGCTCTTTAGGAGATTCAATATAATGGCTAACTATGGCAAAAGACAAAAAACCAAACAGAGCCGCTGCTAAAAGAAAAATAGTGGCATATTTAAAGGTTGTCCTTTTTTTGCGCTTTATCTTACGGTAAGAAAGCGTCTCAGCATCATAATAATATTTTACCTTAGCCATGTTTGAATTTATACTATTTTTGCAGCTACAAAGCCCAAAACGCAAGCCAATTTTATTAGCGCAACGACCAAAGATAAAAATTGTTTTGCAATTGTGGTAATATAAACTAAACAAGCTATAATTTCAGTATATGAAGTCTCAAGATATTCGCGATAAATTTTTAAAATTCTTTGAAAGCAAACAGCACCTTATTGTTCCGTCTGCTCCAATGGTATTAAAGGATGATCCGACTTTAATGTTCGTCAATTCTGGGATGGCACCTTTTAAGGAATATTTTTTAGGAAATGCAGACCCTAAGAAAAACCGAATTGCAGATTCTCAAAAATGCCTAAGGGTGTCTGGTAAGCATAACGATTTAGAAGAGGTTGGTTATGATACGTACCACCACACCCTTTTTGAAATGCTCGGTAACTGGAGTTTTGGCGATTACTTTAAAAAAGAGGCTATTGCTTGGGCTTGGGAATTACTGACTGAAGTTTACGGCATTGATAAAGACATTCTCTATGTCACCGTTTTTGAGGGTAGTGATGATGATAGTTTAGATGTTGACCAAGAAGCTTACGACATTTGGAAGCAATATATTTCTGAAGATCGAATCCTTATGGGCAACAAAAAGGACAATTTCTGGGAAATGGGAGACCAAGGCCCTTGTGGTCCCTGTAGTGAAATCCATGTAGATATTCGTTCTGCTGAAGAAAAAGGGAAAGTGGACGGAAAATCATTAGTTAATATGGATCATCCTCAGGTTGTGGAAATCTGGAATTTGGTCTTTATGCAATACAACCGTAAAGCAAATGGTTCTCTCGAGATCTTGCCAAATAAACATATTGATACAGGTATGGGCTTTGAACGTTTGTGTATGGTATTACAAGACGTTCAGTCTAATTACGATACGGATGTTTTTACGCCAATTATAAGGGAGATTGAAACCATTTCGGGAAAAGGATATGGCAAAGATGATAAAACTGATATTGCGATTAGAGTGATATCAGATCATGTTAGAGCCGTTGCATTTTCTATAGCAGATGGTCAGTTGCCAAGCAATACTGGTGCTGGTTATGTGATTCGTAGAATTTTGCGTAGAGCGATTCGTTATGGATTTACATTTTTAAACCAGAAAGAACCTTTTATCTATAAACTTACGGATACATTGAGTAAGCAAATGGGAACCGCATTCCCAGAGCTTAAGAATCAAAAACGACTTATTGAAAATGTCATTAAAGAGGAAGAGCATTCCTTTTTAAGAACTTTGGATCAAGGCTTATTGTTGTTGGATAGGGTCATTGAGAACTCTAAGTCCGAAACCATTGCTGGTACTAAAGCCTTTGAATTATATGACACTTATGGTTTTCCATTGGATTTAACCCAACTTATTGCCAAGGAAAAAGGCTATAACATTGATGAAGCCGGTTTTAATGCTGAAATGAAAAAGCAAAAAGACCGCTCCAGGGCTGCTTCGGCTTCAGAGACTTCGGATTGGGTAGTCTTAAAAGAAGATGATACTGAGGAATTCATAGGTTATGATACTTTGGTGGTTGATGTAAAGTTGACGCGCTATAGAAAAGTGACCTCAAAAAAAGACGGTGAACAATACCAATTGGTGTTTAATATGACACCATTTTATCCTGAAGGAGGTGGACAAGTTGGTGACAAAGGTTCCATTGAAGCTTCCAATGGAGAGGTGATTTATATATTGGATACCAAAAAAGAGAACAATGTGATCATCCATATTGCCAAAAATTTACCAGAGCATTTAAATGATACGTTTAGGGCAGAAGTCAATGAAGAACACAGACGTTTGTCTGCAAGTAACCATACGGCAACACACTTATTGCACCAAGCGTTAAGAACTGTTTTAGGAGAACATGTTGAGCAAAAAGGATCTTTAGTAAGACCTAAATCCTTGCGTTTCGATTTTTCGCATTATGCAAAAGTAGAACCGGACCAATTACAGCAGATTGAAGATTTTGTCAATGCAAGGATAAAGGAAAACCTTCCATTGGAAGAGCAGCGCAATATACCAATGCAAAAAGCTCTGGATGAAGGTGCTTTGGCATTATTCGGAGAAAAATATGGAGATACGGTAAGAGCTATTCGCTTTGGTCAGTCTATGGAATTGTGTGGTGGAACACATGTGCCAAATACAGGGGATATATGGCATTTTAAGATTAAATCCGAAGGTGCTATTGCAGCAGGAATAAGACGAATTGAAGCCATAACCAATATGGCTGTCGGTGATTATTTTGAAACTATAGATAAAGAGTACCAAGCCTTAAAGGAAGTTTTGAAAAACCCTAATGAACCTGTAAAAGCAGTTGAAAATTTACAATCTGAAAATGCCGAATTAAAGAAACAGATAGAACAATTACTTAAGGATAAGGCCAAAAATGTAAAGGGAGATCTTAAGAATGAAATTGTTGATGTCAATGGAGTAAACTTCATTGCTAAAAAAGTAGATTTAGATGCTTCAGGTATCAAAGACTTGAGTTTTGAATTGGGTGGTGAAGTCGATAACCTATTTGCAATATTCGGTGCGGATAATAACGGAAAAGCTTTATTATCTTGTTATATATCTAAGAGTCTCGTTGCAGAGAAAGACTTAAATGCTGGGACAATAGTTAGAGAACTAGGTAAACATATCCAAGGTGGAGGTGGTGGTCAACCGTTCTTTGCTACTGCTGGTGGAAAGAATCCAGATGGGATTGAGGAGGCTTTAAAGGCTGCGAAAGGTTATGTAAATTAATTGTGATGAGGTCCTGGTTATCTAATCTTATTAAAAAGTTTAAATCACCAGAATATGATTACAAACTAGATTTAGCTGAACGGAGAAGACATAATGTATTTGAAATTTTAAATACTTCTCTTTCTTTAGCAATGGAATTCGGTCCAAATTTGAATAAACCACTTAATTCAAGATTAAAAAGAGTTTATCCAGAATTATCTAGAAGAGAAAGAAAAGGATATAATAAGTTGGCATATGAGATCACTCATAAGGGACGTGATTATATGTTTGATTATGTTCAAAATATAAAAACGAATGAAGATTATGACCTGATGAAGGAGAAGTTTGCTAAAGAATTTAGGCTATATAATACTTGGATAAGCGATAAAAATATTGACATGCTTTTTAATCAGGCATGTTATTATGCATCAAAATAGTAATGAATCTTCAAACTAACATACCACTAAAGCCTCAGCAGCATAATCAAATAGATTGCAACTCTAAGATGATGCTTTTAGGGTCGTGTTTTTCAGAAAATATTGGAGAAAAATTTGATTATTTTAAGTTTCAATCCATTGTAAATCCATTCGGAATTCTATTTCATCCCATAGCTATTGAAACCCTTATAACTAGAGCTATCAATAAAGACTATTATTCCGAAAATGAATTGATTTTCCATAATGAACAATGGAGTTGTTTTGATGCACATTCTAGGTTGAATAGTATTTCAAAAGATGAGTTATTAATTACTCTAAATAAAACTTTAGACCTAACAAATCAACAACTCAGAGAATCAACGCACATCGTAATAACATTGGGAACCAGCTGGGTTTACAGACATATTGCAACAGATAAAATAGTTGCCAATTGCCATAAATTACCTCAAAAACAGTTTTTAAAGGAATTACTTTCGGTTGAACAAATTTCAGAATCACTTGAAGCTATTGTTAGTTTGATAAAAAGTATAAATCCTAAGGTTAACTTCATATTTACGGTCTCTCCAGTTAGGCATATAAAGGATGGTTTTGTGGAAAACACAAGAAGCAAATCGCATTTAATTGCTGCAATACATCAGATTGTAGAACCAAGAACACAACAATATTATTTTCCTTCATACGAAATTGTAATGGATGAGCTAAGGGACTATCGTTTCTACAATGAAGATATGTTGCATCCAAATAACCTTGCTATAGATTACATCTGGGAAAAGTTTAAAAATGTTTGGCTATCAGAAGACGCTCTGAAAAGCGCAGAACAAGTTGCGGCCATCCAAGCAAAAAGGGCGCATAGACCGTTCAATCCCAATTCTGAAGCACATCAACAATTTCTTAGGAAACTTCAAACAGAAATGGAGACTTTAAATAGACAATATCCACATATTAAGTTCGATTAAAATAACCTAACGAATTGGTCTCTTTAGTCTTTCTTTGACCATTTCAAAGTTCTTTTTACTCGTGCGCTCCCAACGATAGATGTTATGTTTTTTATCGCGTTGTCCACTTTGTTTTTCTTTTTTCTCTCTTATTTCCTTTACCCAATTAAAGCGTTTTCTGGTTATAGAAATTACAAGCTCATCTTCGCAGCCCAAAGTTTCGAGCGCATTAAGAGCAGCAATAGACACGTTTTGAATTTTATCGTTCATCGCATGCAGCAAAATAGGTACGGACGAAGGTCTGCCAACATGCTCTAGAGCCTCTGCCGCTAACTGACGTGTTTTATAATTGCCATGTTTTAAAGCATATTCTAATTTATCTACAGCATTAGCGTGCATCCAACTTAAGATGGTGTTTTTTGAAGGCTGAACTAGCTTCAATATAAAGAGTAGATATGAAAAAGAATTTTGCATAAAACAGGTGTTGGCTATTAATTATATGTAGTAAAATTCAACATTTTGTTACAAAAATCACCTCAAACACTACGCTTATATGCTTTTAAATAACTGATAATTAATGAATTGTAAAAATATACGTAATTCATCGTATGTTTTGCCTTTATCTTATTGTTGAGATTTGTCTCAGTATTAACCAATAAATATTTCAACAATGAGAACTTTAAAAAACTTCATGTTATTAGTAATGACAGTATCCTTAGTGGCATTGACATCATGCAAAAGTGATGACGATGGCGGAGGTGGTGGAGATGCACCTTCAGGAACCTTAACCGCAAGCGTTGATGGTACTAATTTTCAATCTTTAGATATTTCATCTTCAGCGACCGTAGCAAATAATGGACAGAACTTAATCATTATAGCTTCAAATAGTGATGGGAATGCCTTTGCAATAACTATCATTGGCTATTCTGGCCCAGGAACTTACCCACTTGGAGGCGGAGCTAATATTTTTAACTCTGCTTCATACACAGAGACCGACGTGGATATTAACAATCCTCAGAATTCAACAACAGAAATTTGGCAGGCACCTTATGACGACACACAAGTTGGTGAAATCAATATCTCAGAGGAAACAGATTCTAAGGTGATAGGGACATTTAACTTCTCTGGAAAAAATGTAAATGGCGATCAATCTGTGAAGACTATAACCAATGGATCTTTTGATTTAGATAAACAAACTACATAATTGTTGGTTATGAAAACGCTATTAATTCAAATTAAAGAGGCAATGATGTTGGTACTCGTTTTAGGTGCTACATCATTGTTTGCTCAAGAAGCACCAGACTTTAAATATGATCTTGGTGCTAAGATTAATGATATGACCATAACCGTTGGAGGTACAGTTGTTGTTGCTACCAATGATGGTTTGGTAGGGATAAAACCTGGTAGTAATGAGTTATTATTCAACTTTACAGATTATGGAAGAGTAAAACCAGAAGAATTGAACTACATACCACTATCTCCCTATGTAATGGTAGGGCAAACCGGTTTTGGAAACCTGTCTTCTAAAAAAGCTGTGATAGACCATGTTTCAGGTAAAATACTTTTTACAACAGAGTCTAAAGGTTGGAAGAATGTATTTACCTGCGACGTCATGATGCCGCAGAACAAGCTCGTAGTCAGTGGATTTCAAAAGGGTGGAGGTAAAGCTGAAAATGTAACTCCAAAAGTTGCTGTATATGATTTAGGTACAGGTGAGGAGGATTATTCATTTTTCTTGGTGAAGCCAGGAAAAGTAACTATGAAAAATTATGCTGTTACTGGTAAGCCATTACTTTTAAAGGATAAAATGTTAATCCCTACAAGTCAAGGTATTATTGCAAAATCAAAATCGGGAGAAACACTTTGGGAAAATAAGGTGAAGAATGTCAATTGGATGACCAGCAATGAAGCCGAAACAGATATTTATGCTTTTGCCGCAACCGCTAATGGAAAAAACACTAGGATCTATAAAATAGGAGCCAATGGTTCTGAAGCATGGCAAGACGAACGTAAAGTGAAAGGAAGTGTTTCTAACTTTCAGATATTGCCACAAGGATTGGCTGTTGTAAGTGATGTGGCAGGTGGTAGTGGTGCATTAGCCGCTAAATCTGAATCAAAAATTACAATGTTCAATGCCTCTAATGGTGAGGATCTTTGGGATAAGGCACCAAAAACCAAAGGCTATGTGCAACATTTCTATATTATGGAAGATGGTATTTTATTCGGTATTCAGTCAGGTGGAATCAATAAAGTCTCTTATGATGGTAAACCGTTATTCAAAAAGCCTTTAAAGACAGGTGAGAATATTCTAACCATGGCAGAAACACCGCAAGGGCTTATATATAT
This sequence comes from Winogradskyella ouciana, assembly GCF_965284585.1. NCBI lineage: Bacteria > Pseudomonadati > Bacteroidota > Flavobacteriia > Flavobacteriales > Flavobacteriaceae > Winogradskyella > Winogradskyella ouciana. The sequence goes on along the minus strand of NZ_OZ260095.1, from coordinate 368,710 downwards.
AACTTCAGAAGATGCCAATATTGTAAATCTAGAAACTGGTGACCAGGTGTGGTCTAAGCCATTAAAGTTTAAAAGAGCAAATGTGGTTAGTTCTACATTAGATGAAAAAAACAACAGGTATTTAATTGCCGCAGATGAAAAGTTATGGAGTATTAATACAAGTTCTGGTGATTCAGAAATCTTAGTAGAAGTCGATTTTGAAGGAAAAGAAGACCCAACCGGTTTAGAGATTAGGGATGGAGGCATTTTGCTGAGCTCAGATCAAAATATAATGCTGCTCGACTGGGATGGTAAAACTAATTGGCATGAGTACCACAGAGCACCAGGTAAAAGTGCTTTTGGTGCTATATTAGCGGGAGCAGTGGCTGTAGCTTCTACAGGATTGGCTATGGATGCTTCCCTGCGCGCTGGCGCAAACAAAAATTATCTTGGTCAGTATAACCAGTATGGTGCAAGAATGAAACGTACAGCAGATATGTTCTCAGCAATTGGTACAGCATCTTTTAATGAGATGGCAAAACGTTTTAAAGCAACGTCCGCAACCAAGGATGCGCAGTTTGTTTTAACCAAATTAGATGATGGTGTAGGTTTGGTTAAACTAAATAAAGATACTGGTAATACCGAAAAAGAAATTGTACTAAAGGATAAAAAACCAGTGTACAAAGTAGATGAGTATGGTGGGTTTCTATATTATAAACCAAACGATAAGACCATATACGCTTACGATCTTAGCAAATAAATCTTGTTGTTGAGATTTGTTATGATTAGGCGTAATTATTTACAGATTGCGCTTAATCTTTTTAAATTGTCCATTAATCGAAAAAAAATAGACCTACGCCTAAATAATGATATATTAGTAATGCTATTAATCAATTTTTTTAAAAAAGCATCAGTTATAATTTCTGTAATAAATCACAGAATATACCTGATGCTTTTTGTGTCTATACCACTTATGAAAAAACTATCATTAAGTTGTTGCTTAATTCTGTACACCTTCTTTGGTTTTTCTCAAAATTTAGACAGTCTGCTTACCGAGGCTAGAACAATAATGGACGATTCTGTTAAAATAAGAATGTACAACAAAATTGGGTTCAGCTATATCTTTAACGATACGGACAAAGCGCTTGATGTTATAAAAGAAGGTAAGCAACTTGCCAATAATGCAGATTTTAAATTTGGACTTACGGAATTGACTAATACCCATGGTATTTACATGGATGTTACTGGGAAATCAGACTCTGCCGCTTATTATTTTGAAAAAGCCCTAAAGATGAGTCGGGAGTACAATTTTGAGAACATAGAGTCCATGTGTTTAAATAATCTTGGAATGTTCAATTGGAACCGAGGCAACTATAATGATGCACTCGACTATTTTTTCCAATCCCTAAAAATGGATGAAGCGAGAGATAGAGAAAAATCAACATCTCACTCACTAAACAATATAGGGCTTATATACCAAGAAATGAATATGCCTCAAAAGGCATTGACTTATCATAGAAAAGCACTACAGGTCCGCAAAAAATATAATCTTGAGAATGATCAGATCGCCTCGTATAATAATATTGGTATTAATCTTAAGGATTTAGGTCGTGTCGATCAAGCAATTTCAACCTACAAAAAGGGAATTGCCCTTGCTAAGAAAACTAACAATCGTATAGAACACTTTAGGTTATTAGATAACTTGGCAAATGCCTACTACATTAAAGGAAATGTAGATTTGGCCCTCTCTACCTATTTGAAGGCTTTAGACAAACCAATAGACTATAAAGCTGATGAAAAAAGCACCTTAGCCACCTATAACAATATCGCCACATTATACAATGAACAAAATGAACCTAAAAAAGCATTAGTATATATTAATAAAGGCTTTGAGCTAGTAGATAAGTACCCTGAAATTGACTTGGTGGCGACAGACCTTTACCTTACCAATGCAGAAACCCAATATATGCTCAACGATTTTGATAAAGCAAGAGCGTCAAAGGACAAATTCATTGTCCTAAAAGACTCTATTTTTTCAGACAACAATGCAAAAGCCATTGCAGATTTGGAGATAAAATATGAGACCGAAAAAAAGGAAAAGGAGATTCTAACACAACGTGCAGAATTAGCAGAACAAGATTTAATCATCCAAAAACGAAATTACCAGATTTATGGTCTCATAGCTCTTGCGATAATCTTAGGTATATTGGGTTATTTAATTTATAAACAACAAGAGCTTAAAAACGGACAGCTTCAAAAAGAAAACGAACTCAAAGATGCCTTGCTTAAAATTGAAACACAGAATAGATTGCAGGAGCAAAGATTGAGAATTTCTAGGGATTTACACGATAATATTGGAGCTCAACTTACCTTTATTATTTCATCAATTGATAATTTAAAGTATGGTTTTGATATACAGGACGAGAAATTAAAGACCAAACTAAATAGCATTAGTGATTTCACTTCTGGTACTATTTATGAACTTCGGGATACTATTTGGGCAATGAACAAAAACGAAATCACTTTTGAGGATTTACAGAGTAGAATTACCAATTATATTGAAAAAGCCCACTTGTCTGATGCCAATATTAAATTTGAATTTAGTGTAGATGAGCGTGTGGATACTTCAAAAAAATTCACATCGGTCGAGGGCATGAACATCTATAGAATCATACAAGAGGCCATCCACAATAGTTTAAAATATGCCAATGCCTCAAAAATCGAAGTCAATGTTCTTAAAGATTTGTCAAACTTATTGTTTAAAATTACGGATGACGGCATTGGGTTTAAAACAGAGGAAATCGTAAGAGGCAATGGCTTAAACAATATGGAAAAACGAGCAAAGGAAATCGAAGGAGAATTTATTGTTCAGTCTAAAGAAAATGAAGGCACAATTATAAAACTTACAATTTAAATAATTCAACTTTTGTAAAATGACCACCAGAATAGCCATAGTAGATGACAATACCTTTCTTATAAAAGCTGTAGAGGAGAAGTTGTCTTTTTTTGAAGATTTAACTGTAAAGTTCAACGCTATGAATGGTGAAGACTTGCTAAAACGATTAGAAAGTAATCACAATCTCGATTTAATTTTAATGGATATAGAAATGCCGATAATGAATGGTATTGAAGCTACAGAGAAAGTGAAACAAAAATACCCACATATAAAGATTATAATGCTTACGGTTTTTGATAATGACGAAAACATTTTCAATGCTATTAAAGCAGGAGCTGATGGTTACCTACTTAAAGAAATTAATGCAGTTGACTTACATTCTGGTATTTTAGAAACTTTAAATGGTGGTGCGGCAATGAATCCATCCATTGCATTAAAAACATTAAAACTACTTAGAAACCCCTTTATTCAAGAAAAAGAACAGTTAGGTATAAAACTTACGAATAGAGAAGTTGATGTTTTAGAACAGCTGAGTAAAGGTTTGAGCTACAATGCTGTTGCGGAAAACCTAATACTTTCTACAGGAACTATTAGAAAGCACATTGAGAATATCTATCGCAAACTTCAAGTTCATAATAAATTAGAAGCTGTCCAAAAAGCAAAGCGGAATAATATTATTTAACTCTCACACTATCTGGGACTAACTTCGTATAATCCCCATTGTTTCTAATAACATCTCTAACGATTGAAGACGAGATATAAGATGTTTTCGCTGCTGTTAAGAGAAAAACGGTTTCAATTTTAGAAAGTTTTCGGTTGGTATGGGCGATAGCTTTTTCAAACTCGAAGTCAGCAGGGTTTCTCAATCCTCTCAATATAAATTGAGCATCAATTTCCTTGCAGAAATCTATAGTTAGCCCTTTATATGTTGTCACTTTCACTTTTGGCTCATTGGCAAATGCTTCATTAATAAAAGCTTTGCGCTCTTCTAAAGAAAACATGTAATTCTTTTCTGAATTGATACCAATGGCTACGACAACTTCATCAAAAAGTTTTATGCCACGCTTTATAATGTCGTAATGTCCGTTAGTGATGGGATCAAATGATCCAGGAAATAATGCTCGTTTCATATTCTCTTCCTGCAGAGGCAGGAATCTTTTTAATTAAACTCTAAACAAAGATAAGCATTAAGAAATTGAGTGTGTATTCAAAAATCGTCATTTGTTCAACGCTTCCTCAATAGCATTATCAAATAAATCCTCCATACTAATACCAGCTTTAGCGGCTTGCTGTGGTAAGATACTTTCGTTAGTTAGACCAGGAACGGTGTTCACTTCGAGCAAATAAGGTTCGTCTTTTTTAAAAATGAATTCGCTTCTTGTAAAGCCAGTCATATTCAGAACTTCGTATATTTTTTTGGCTTCATTTCTAACTTTATTAGCATAATCGTCAGAAATACGTGCAGGAGTAATCTCTTGGGATTTACCTTCATATTTGGCGGCATAATCAAAAAAATCATTCTCCGAGACAATTTCTGTAATCGGTAAAACTTTAGTTTCGCCCTTGTAGGAAATCACACCTACGGAAACTTCAACACCATCCAGAAACTGCTCGATGATAATTTCATTATCTTCTTTAAACGATTTGTCTATGGCAGCTTTTAAATCTTCTTTTTTGTAAACCTTTGAAATGCCAAAACTGCTTCCGGCTTTGTTGGCCTTTACGAAACAAGGTAAGCCAACTTTGGCAACAATGGCACCATTATCAATAGTGTCTCCCAAGTCCAGATAATAATTTTCAGCAGTTTTAATGCCAAAAGGTTTCAACGTAGCCAGTAAATCTCGCTTATTAAAAGTTAGAGCGGCTTGGTACATGCTGCAACTCGTTTGTGGTATGCCAATTAATTCAAAATAAGCTTGCATGTAGCCGTCTTCGCCAGGTGAGCCATGAATGGCATTAAAGACACAATCAAACGTAATCCGAGTTTCATTCACTAAAACTGAAAAATCGTTTTTATCTACAGGAAACTCTTCGTTCATATCATTAACAAACACCCATTTTTCTTTAAAGATGTGAATGCGATACGTGTTGTATTTGTCCTTATCTAAAGTATTGTAAACCACATTACCACTCTTAAGCGAAATTTCATATTCGCTAGAATAGCCTCCCATAATTATGGCTATATTTTTTTTCATGCTTTAACTTTCATGCTATAATGTAAAAGTATCATTTATTTTCAATAATCTAAATGTTAATAGGCATACGTATATTAATTTTATAACGTTAGATTATTTATTAGATTTGTCAACAACAAAATAGCCTATGAGTTTAGTTAAGTTTCTTACCAGTAAAGTATTTTTAAAGCAATTGGCATTGGCTATTGTGGCTATTGTTGTTTTAAGTTTTATTATGCTAAAATGGCTAAACGTTACGACAAACCATGGAGAGTTTGTCGTTGTACCAGACTTAAAAGGTAAATCTATAGAAACGGTTAAAATAGAATTGAATGATTTGAATTTAGCCATGGAAATTCAGGATTCTGCTAATTTTAATCCAAACTACCCAAAATATTCAGTCATTGAGCAAAATCCAGACTCTGGATCTCAGGTAAAAGAAAACAGAAAGATTTATTTAATTCTAAATCCTTCTGGATACCGAAAAGTTGAAGTGCCAAATATTTTGAAACGTACTTTGCGTCAAGCAAAACCTCAACTTAAGGCTTTAGAGTTTAAGATTGGTGAGATTACCTACATAGACAATATTGGTAAAGACGTGGTTTTGGGTATGAGACACAATGGTGAAACGCTAAAGCCTGGTGAGATGTTGCCATTAACATCGACCATAGATTTGGTTTTGGGTAACGGAAACCGCTAGGTGTATGGCTGATATTGTGGATATGTCTGAAGACAATGACGAACTTTACGAACACTATGCTTTTAAAGTAGAGAAAGGCCAGCAACCACTTCGTATAGATAAATATTTAATGAATTTTGTTGAAAACGCTACACGAAACAAAATTCAACAAGCCGCAAAAGACGGTTGCATTTTTGTGAATGGTACTACCGTAAAGTCAAATTATAAGGTTAAGCCCAATGACCAAATTACTGTGAAATTTGAGCATCCTCCTCACGAAAATTTATTGGTTGCCGAAGATATTCCAATTGATATTGTCTACGAAGATGATGATTTGTTGGTAGTGAACAAACCTGCGGGAATGGTAGTGCATCCTGGTCACGGAAATTATTCTGGCACATTGATTAACGGTCTCATATTTCATTTTGAAAATTTACCCAACAACTCTAGCAATAGACCAGGTTTAGTACATCGTATCGATAAAGATACCAGTGGATTATTGGTGGTTGCCAAAACCGAGTTGGCAATGGCACATCTCTCTAACCAGTTTGCTGAAAAAACTAGTGAACGAGAATATGTTGCATTGGCTTGGGGAAATATTGAAGATGAAGAAGGTACGATTGAAGGTAATATTGGTCGTCACCCTAAGAATAGATTGCAAAATACGGTATATGAAGGTGATGATGCCTATAAGGGAAAACCTGCTGTTACACATTACAAAGTTATTGAACGCTTAGGTTATGTCACATTAGTGAGTTGTAAGCTTGAAACAGGTCGCACGCATCAAATCCGTGTGCATATGAAACACATTGGTCACACCCTTTTTAATGACGAGCGCTATGGTGGTGAAAAAATCTTAAAAGGCACAACCTTTACCAAATACAAACAGTTTGTAGAAAACTGTTTCAAAGTATTGCCAAGACAAGCTCTACATGCAAAGACTTTAGGTTTCGAGCATCCGACCACAGGTGAGTGGTTAAGCTTTTCAACTGAAATACCAGAAGATATGCAGCAATGCATAGAAAAGTGGAGAGGTTATGCCAAGCATCAAAGCTAATTCCTGCGAAGACAGGAATCTCTTTGCCTCTGTTGGTGTTTTCCACCAACAGTTTAAGTTCTTTTACAAAAAACACTTTGTTGGTGGAAAACACCAACAAAAGCCAGTTTTTCTTGTATAGACATTCATTATACAACTATCAAGATTAGTTGTTGACAAAACTTGAAACTATTGCTTTTACATTGTATTTTTACCTTGAAGAAGAAATATTGTTTAACCTTAATGAGATTCCTGCCTTCGCAGGAAGTTGACTATGAAACTCGTACTATCACCAGCTAAATCCTTAGATTTTGAAACCAAGTTGCCAACAACCAAAACTACGGAAGGTTGTTTTTTGGCAGAGGCAGAGCGCTTAAATAAATTGTTGAAAAAGAAGTCGGCAAAGAGTTTATCAAAACTGATGAAGATTTCTGATAACCTAGGGCAACTCAATTACGAGCGAAACCAAGAATGGAGCTTGCCGTTTACAAAAGATAATGCAAGACAAGCTTTATATGCGTTTAGTGGTGATGTGTATAGAGGGATTGATGCCTATACGATCGATACTAAAAAACTGGATAAAGTACAGGATACGGTTCGAATCATTTCAGGATTGTACGGTATTTTAAAGCCGTTGGATTTAATTCAACCTTATCGATTGGAAATGGGCACCAGAATGCCAGTCGGCAAAAACAAAAACCTTTATGAGTTTTGGAAGAAGAAAGTCACCCAAACCTTAAACGATGAATTAGAGGATGAGGAACTCTTTTTAAACTTAGCTAGTAACGAATACTTTAAAGCCATTGATAAAAAGGCCTTAAAAGTGCCAGTTGTAAATGTTACATTTAAAGAATTCAAAAACGGAGAGTATAAGATGATAGCTATTTTTGCAAAGCTAGCTCGAGGCTTAATGACACGCTATATCATTGATACGGATGCAAAAACCTTAGATGATGTCAAAGGTTTTAATTACGAAGGCTATGGCTTTAGCGAAGACTTATCATCAGAAAATGAATTGGTTTTTATAAGATAGTTGTTATCTTTAAGGTGTTAACCAATCTTTCATGTTTCGATATTACTTAATCATTGCCATTCAAGGGTATTGCCTCTATCATATTTATAAAAACCGAAAACCATATTATTGGTATTTTCTTGTGTTTTTTATTCCTGTAATTGGCCCAATAATTTATTTCATTACAAATATTTACAATCGTAGGGACGCTGAGAAAATTCAGAATGAGATTACATCTATAATTAACCCAACAAAGAAAATTCGTGATTTAGAGAAGCGATTAGAGTTTTCGGAGACGTACTCAAACGGAATTGCATTGGCGGATGCTTATGTTGAAAATGGGGACATGTCAAATGCTATCGTTAATTACAAACATACTTTAAAGGATACAGATCAGAATGATTTGTATGCTAGACAACGATTGGTTTTATGCTATTTTCAGCTTGAAGATTTTGAAGGCGTTGTAGAACATGCCGAAAAGATTAAGAATAAATCTGAATTTGTCGGTTCAAAGCAACAGTTTTGCTATGGCCTGGCATTAAAACAGTTAGGTAAAGTTGATAAGGCTGAAGAGCAGTTAAAACAAATTGATAGACCGTATTCAAATTATAACGAACGACTAGAATTGGCAAAATTCTATTTAGAACACAATAGAACATCTGAAGGAAAGGAGTTACTTGAGGAAATTGCTACAGAATCCCAGCACATGACCAAACCTAATAGACGCATCTATAGAAGTACTATTATTGAAGTGGAGCGTTTACTGAAATCGTTATAATGTTTTTTCACAAACATCCTTACAAACCTTTTATTCAACCTGATACTAAAAAACTTATTGTCGGCACGTTGCCACCTCCACGGTTTTCTACAGGAGACCTATTGGAAAAAGATGTAGACTTTTGCTACGGAAGCTATTACAATTCCTTATGGCTGTTTATAGACAAAATCCATAATCTTAATTTACGATACGACAATTCTCAAGAAGCCATTAACCAGCGCAAACAGTTTTTAATTGAGCATAAAATTGGTGTTTGTGATATTGTGGAAAGCGCAGAACGTGAAAAAATTGATGCCTCAGATTTAGGTATGAAGAATATAAAACTGCGAGATGTTGTTGGATACATAAAACAATATCCAAGTATAGAAACCATTTTATTTACAGGTGGCAACAGCAAAAATGGACCAGAATACTTTTTTAGAAAGCACCTAAAAGATTACAGCCTAAAATTAGAGTTGATAAATAACGAAGTACCAAGAATTCATAAATTAAATTTACCCGTCATTGCGAGCAGAGCGAAGCAATCTCATCAACCAGAACTAAGTTCAAAAAGAACCATCAAAACCGTTTCCCTAACCTCAGGCTCAGGAGCAGCAAACATTTCAATTAGCAGATTGCCACTATACAAGCAACTCAAAGCCAAAGACCCAAACTTTAATACGTTTGACTTTAGGGTGATGCAGTATTCTGAGTTTTTTTGAAAAGGTTTGTTTAACCGCCTTGTATATGAAACGTGGCCGATTTTAAGCACTTAATTTTTGGATTCTAACTGACCTTTATTTAATTATTTATTATTCCACGAAAATCACTATTTTCTATATACTTTAGGCACTAACTTTGCTGTATTTAAATTCTATTTCTGAAAATAATTTATTAGACTTTAACAAATCATTTTCAATTGATAAGAATACTGCTCTTGTAAAAGTTTTTAAAGTAAAACTATACGTATTTTTTGCTTTTTTAATTAATAAAAAGAAAAATTCCAAAAAGTCTTTTCCATGAATAAAAAAACGAGGTTCTTTTAATTCTTTATATTTTTTTAATGCAAAGTTTATTGCTTTTTCTAGCTCTTCTTTTTTATTTACACAATTATTTTTTTGTAAAAATTTTTTAAAGACATCATCTTTATTATAAGTAATAGTGCCAGAATTGTATTTAAAAATCTTATCAGGTTGAACTAATTTATAACTGCAATCGATTGAAGCGCGAGCATATCTTAGACAATAATTATCTACTAGCATAGGTGTCAAATTTTTAATTAATTCACCACTTGATATTGGGAAATTTTTTAAACCAATTTTAAGTATTTTATTAATACTTGTATCATTAAACAGATACATTTCGATATTGGCATAATCTGTATAACTTAAATATGGATTTGATATTGGCTCATCTTTTAAAATTTCGAAATCTCTATCTATTATACAACTTATATATGAAAGTGTATCTCCAAAATTCTCATATAATTTTTTTGCTAGTGTTATTACTTTCTCTCTATTTGATGGAATATCTTCATCAATTTCAGAAAAGTCGATTATTTCAATAGGATAAATTTGAACATTATTTATTGAATGGCTATTTAGAAATAACTCAAAAATGTTAGCATCCTCTGGACCTTCGATAAACAAATCTCTACTTTTAGGCTCCAGTTCTAATAGAGCTATATGCTCACTCAATTTACGCTTATATGCTATTTCCATATTATATATCCTCTAATTTAACAACGTTTCGAGTATTTGGTGCCAATAACTCAATTGAATGTGTTGCAATAATAAATTGAACATAGTTTTTTGAGCTAAACTTAAGTAATGTTTTGAGTAACATTCTCTGCCATTTAATATTTAAGGAAATTTCAGGTTCATCAATTATGAAAATTGTCGCTTGATCTGTAGCAGTAATTGTATTTATAAAGAGCAATAATAACTGTTTTTCTCCTGAAGAAAGCATTTCTAACCGTAACCTTTCACCTGAATTATGTTTGATTGTAAAACCTTTGGTTAAATTAAATGATATTTCCTTGTTTGTGTAAAATTCATTAATAGCATTTACAAAACCATCTATAACGTCATAAAGCCCTTGTAATGCATCAAGTCTTGCATTTGTACTATTTATAAATAATTGGACAATTCCCGGAAGAGATTTTTTATTTTCTTTACTAACTGATCCAATGGATTTTTTAAAATCTTTGAAGTCTAATTCATCGATTAAACCAATTTCGGATAGCTTAATACTTTGTTTTTCAAGAGAATCTATTTTTTTAAGAAGTTGGGAAAGAGGCGGTATTTTCTCTTTTGGTTTATCAACATTTTTAACAAGCTCATTATAAATATGAAGTGTATTTGTTTCACCAGTTTTTGAGCTTTGAATTACTTGCTTTCTAATCCAGTCTATAAACCTTTCAACTGTTAACTCTAAAGAAAGCCTTTTTTCATTTAGATACTTTTTTGTTCTAATTTTTTCATATCGTGTGGAAAATTCAATATCTGATGTATTAAGAATTAAGTTATGTTCATCATCGTAGTCGGTAGAATTTTTACTACTAAGTGTTTTCCTATCTTCCGACAAGAAATAAATTGAAATATTTAAATTACGTATAAAATCTAAAAATTTTAAAAACTGTTTTTCTTCATCACTACCTTGCTCAAATCTGATTGCATTTTCTGACGTAGCTTTTAAATTTAGTTTATGTACATAAGCTGTTCCTTTTTTTATGTAATAAGTATAAGAACCTATTATTGAATTTTTTCTGAGAGCTCCAATCTCTATTCCATTATTTAATTTTATGGAAAATTTCTCAAACTTAGTTTGTGCCAACTTGGTCTTATATCCACTTTTGTCTTTTGTTGAAAGCAAATAGAATATTAAATTTAAAACTGTTGTTTTACCAGAACCATTATCCCCATATAAAATAAAAAGTTTGTTTAGTTCTTTATTTTCATTGGCGTTTGGTAGTTGGTAATTATAATGGCCAAATAACTTTGATACCTTTATTTCTTTTATTCCTATTTCCTTCATTTTGTTTTAGTTTGTGTCTAATGACTTGATATCGAATCGTTTCAATATTTTACATCTTATGTTAAACGAATTTACCCAAAAAAATAAGAAATTCAAGTAAATAAGGTTATCGAATAAAATAGCAGTACCTTCGCCCAAACAAAAGAGGTGAGCTTTAAATAGATATTCATCTTAACTAAAAACGATGTATGTCATTTAAATCATTGGGCTTATCCGAGCCTTTGCTAAAAGCCATTGGCAAAAAAGGATACGATACACCTTCGCCAATACAAGCCAAAGCCATTCCGCCAGTTTTAGAAGGAAAAGATGTCTTAGCATCTGCACAAACAGGTACTGGAAAAACAGCTGGTTTTACATTGCCGTTACTGCAAATTCTTTCTCAAAACCCTAACGAAAAGTACAGACCAATCCGTGCTTTGATATTGACTCCGACTAGAGAGTTGGCGGCTCAGGTTTATGCCAATGTTAAAGAATACAGCGAGTTTTTAAATATACGAAGTGCTGTTATTTTTGGAGGCGTGAATCAAAAACCACAGGTTGCAACAATCAGAAATGGAATTGATGTTTTAGTAGCCACACCAGGTCGTTTGATTGATTTAGAAAATCAAGGAGTACTCTCATTAAAGCATGTTGAAATATTTGTTTTGGATGAAGCCGACCGAATGCTCGATATGGGTTTTTTACGTGATATAGAACGCATTATGAAACTAATGCCCAATAAACGTCAAAACTTGATGTTTTCAGCTACGTTTTCTAAGGATATTAAGAAATTGGCGTATTCCATTTTGAATAATCCAATTCAGGTTGAAGCCACTCCAGAGAATACAGCTGTTGAGATTATTGACCAAAAGGTACATCGTGTTGCCAAGAACAAAAAGACAGGATTAATCATTAAATTGATTTCTGAAGGCAACTGGAAACAAGTTTTAGTATTTACTAGAACTAAACATGGTGCTAATCGATTAACGAAAAAAATGGTAAGTGCTGGTATTACAGCTGCAGCCATTCATGGGAATAAAAGCCAAGGTGCAAGAACCAAAGCTTTGGCAGGATTTAAAAGAGGCACAGTACGTGTTTTAGTAGCTACGGATATTGCAGCTCGTGGATTGGACATTCCGTTATTGCCTCACGTTATTAATTTTGAATTGCCAAATATTGCCGAAGACTATGTTCACCGTATCGGTAGAACGGGTAGGGCAGGAGCAAGTGGACAAGCCATTTCTTTAGTAAGTGCTGATGAAATTAGTTATTTGCGTGGTATTGAAAAGCTGATTGATACGTCTATTGATGTTGAGATTATTGAAGGTTTTGAACCAGATCCAAACGCATCCACTGAACCGATAAAACCAGGTCAGAATAGAAATAGAAATCAAAGTCGAGGCCGGAATTCTGGTTCAGGAAACTCAGGAAACAAAAAGAACTCAAACCGAAACAGGAATAGAAACCGAAGACGCAATAGTAATTAAATTTTGTCTGTCATTGCGAGGCACGAAGCAATCTCTTTTTTTACTTTGCATAAATTGAAATCAATAAGATGACCAAGACTGGTAAAAAGCCTGTCTCATGGCAGTGACAAAAAGAAAGTATGTCAACCCAACCCAACAATCCATTACACGGCATAAAACTAGAACAGATAATTACTGAATTACAAGCACATTACGGTTGGGAGTATATGGGTTACCAAATAAATATTCGATGTTTTACACATGATCCTTCAATAAAATCTAGTCTAAAATTTTTAAGGCGCACACCTTGGGCTAGGACTAAGGTTGAAGCTATGTATTTAGAGATGTTGAGGAATAAGCGTTAAATTTTAGGCGATACTATACTCTTCTTTTATTCAAATAATTATATAATACATCACCTTTTGAACTTTTAACTCTACCATAAAAGCATTCTCGTCTATCTAGTCAAATAAATTCCAAGGCAAAATAGTTTAAACAAAAAATCCTCTAGAATTTCTAGAGGATTTTTTTGTTAGTTATCATCATGCTTTGGTTTGTGGTCTTTTCTTCCCTTCATTCTGGCCAATGCTTTTTTAAACTCTACCATATCCAGATCTCCACTACTGTCGGCATCCATTCTAGCGAAGCGTTTTTCGAGTAGTTCTACTTTAGATTCGTCTTTCATACGATTAGCTTTAAACTCTTCTAATGAGATAGAGCCATTAGCATCAGAATCTAATTTTTTGAAGATTTTCTCAGGATTCGGTTTTCTTTTCCCTTCTCTTTCTTGTGCATTGCAAAATGCCATTGAGCCTATTGCAACAACAAAAAGACCAACTTTTAATGTTTTTGAAATCATAATTTTTTGTGTTTTTTAATTAATGAACACTGCTATGACCAAACTATTTTAAAAGGGTTTAATCCTAATAATACTTTTATGAAAAGATTAACGAAGTTGCCTTAGTCCTTCATAGACAATAATACTAACTGCATTGGCAAGATTAAGACTTCTAATTTGCTTACTGAAGAGCGGGATTTTAAAAAGTTGATTGTGGTGTTTTTTAATTAATGGTTTTGGTAAGCCAACAGACTCTTTCCCAAAGATTAAAAACATATTGTCGGTATATTCAATATCCCAATGCGATTGTGTGCCATGACTTGATAGCAAAATCATTTCAGCATCTTTGTTTTTTGAAAAGAAATCATCTGTAGAGTCATAATAGATCACTTCTAAATGTTGCCAATAATCCAATCCAGCACGTTTTAAGCGTTTATCATCAATTTCAAATCCAAGGGGTTTTACCAAGTGCAAACGAGATCCTGTTGCTAAAGCCAAACGGCCAATATTACCAGTATTATTTGGTATTTCGGGTTCTATGAGGACGATGTTGAGCGGCATAAAAAAATAAAAGTCTAAATTAAGATTAATTTAGACTTTTACACACTCAGAATAACAAGATTACTTCTTATTCTGTTGATCTTTTATAGTATCCTCATTAATATCGAATTTGTTGGTGTTGGTCTTTTTTGCCACACCTTCTGGATTCAAAGGATTTTTCTGTTCTTTATCTCTTTTAAATTTTCTTTTATCTTTAGTAATTCCCATGGTTATTTGCTTTTTTATATTCATATTAATATAAGGAATTACTTATCGTTTCTGTCTCAAAAGGTTCTTAAAATCAGTAACTTAAATGTTAAAAACTATTAATTTTCAGTAGTGATAATAGGGTTAACGAAAGATGCAATGGTTTCCGCGCCGTTATTGGTTAAATGTTTAATAAAGGCACTGCCAATTATTGCTCCTTTGGCGTACTTGGTCGCTTGTGTAAAGGTGTCGTTATTCGATATTCCGAAACCAACAATCTGAGGGTTTTTAAGATTCATATTGGCAATACGCTCAAAATATTCGGTTTGTGTACCTCCAAAACCAGTTTTTGCACCAGTGGTACTGGCCGAACTTACCATGTAGATAAATCCATCCGAAACCGAATCAATATATCGAATACGTTCATCAGAGGTTTGCGGTGTGATTAAAAACACATTGATAAGCCCATATTTTTCAAATGTTTCCTTGTATTCTGAATGATAGACATCAACAGGTAAGTCAGGTATAATCAATCCGTCAATACCAATTTCTTTACATTTTTTACAAAAATCTTCGACTCCATATTGTAGCATTGGATTAAAGTAACCCATAATAATTAATGGAATAGAAACTGATTTTCGAATATCTTTGAGTTGTTCAAATAATAATTCGGTAGTCATTCCATTTTTTAAAGCTGCTGTAGAGCTTGCTTGAATCGTTGGGCCATCGGCTAATGGATCACTGAAAGGTAATCCTATTTCAATCATATCCACACCACTTTTTTCAAGATTTTGAATGATGGTTACAGTGTCATCTATATTGGGATAACCTGAAGTGAAATATATCGATAGAAGCTTTTTGTCTTCTTTTAGTTTTTGGTTTATTCTGTTCAATTTTTGCGTTTTTCTTGTCATTGCGAGGAACGAAGTGACGTGGCAATCTCATCATGAGATTCCTTCACTTTGTTCGGAATGACGTTAGAGTTTAAAATAATCTATATAATTCTGTAAATCCTTGTCACCACGACCAGATAAGCTAATCACAACAATATCGTCTGGTTTAAAGGTTTTATGTTCAAAAATGGCCAATGCATGAGCAGTTTCAATCGCTGGAATGATACCTTCTAGCTGGCATAGTTCCAACCCAGCTGTCATGGCTTCATCATCTGTGGCGGAATAGAATTCTCCACGTCCAGATTTGTATAAATGCGAATGTAATGGTCCAACACCTGGATAATCCAATCCGGCTGAAATAGAGTAAGGCTCAGTAATCTGTCCATCTTTAGTTTGCATTAAAAGTGTTTTGCAACCGTGGATGATGCCTTCTTTTCCAAGTGCAGATGTGGCTGCACTCTCTCCAGAGTGAATCCCTTTCCCTGCGGCTTCTACTGCTATGATGCCAACATTTTCACTATCTAAAAAGTGATAATAGGTGCCAGCTGCATTACTGCCACCACCAATACAAGCTACTACATAATCAGGATCTTCCTTACCTTCTTTTTCTTTTAATTGCCATTTTATTTCTTCTGAAATAATCGATTGAAATTTAGTCACCATATCAGGATAGGGATGCGGTCCAATGGCAGAACCAATTATGTAATGTGTATCAACCGGATTATTAATCCAATCACGAATGGCTTCATTAGTTGCATCCTTAAGCGTTCGACTTCCAGATAAAGCAGGCCTAACTTCTGCTCCCAACATTTTCATACGTGCTACATTTGGTGCTTGCCTTGCAATGTCAATTTCTCCCATATACACAATACATTCAATGCCCATTAGTGCACAAACGGTTGCTGTAGCTACTCCATGTTGACCAGCACCAGTTTCGGCAATGATTCTGTTTTTACCCAATCGTTTTGCCATAAGGATTTGCCCAATGGTATTGTTGACTTTATGAGCGCCAGTATGGTTGAGGTCTTCACGCTTTAAGTAAACTTTGGTGTTGTGTTTTTCTGAAAGGCGTTTGGCGTAATAGAGTGGTGAAGGACGACCTACATAATCTTTTAATAATTGATGGAACTCTTCTTTAAACGAAGGTTCTGCCATTATTTTTAGATAATTCTGCCGTAGTTCTTCAACATTTGGGTAGAGCATTTCTGGGATGAATGCTCCACCGAATTCTCCGTAATAGCCTTTGTTGTTGATGTTGTAACTCATAATTATAAAATATCGTCATTGCGAATCGCATTTTTTGTGCGATGTGGCAATCTGTTTCTTTTTTCTTTTGTTCATTTTGCCTTGATGCAAAACGAACCAAAAAATCACGATCAAAATTAGGAAATTGCTAAAGCACCATTCACTTTCGGAATTCCGTGCTTGAAGCTGCGCTTCGCATCTACATTCCTTCGCTCTTTATTTCTGAATTTTGATGATTCCGCCTATGTCGGAAGTCAGGACTTTCATTCTTGTTAAATTTACTTCTAGTTCAATCTTTTTTAATTTTCTGTTTTCAATCATTAGTACTTGAATACTGTGACTGAAAACTATTTATTTAATTCGTGTTTAAATTTTTCTAATTCCTCAATATTTTTTAATCCAGGTTCTGTTTCAAATTTACTGTTGACGTCAATGCCATAGCAGTATTTTGAAGTAGGACTTCTTCTAAAATTTTTGATTTTTTCTAATTCATTCAATCCAATTCCTCCACTTAAAAAATAAGGTTTGGTTGATGGGTAATCTTTCAATACATCCCAATTAAAGGTATAGCCGTTGCCTCCTGGTAATTTGCCTTTGGTATCAAACAAATAATAATCGACTAAATCTTTATATGACCTTAATTGTGAAAAATCAAAGTTGTCTTTTATAGAGAAGACTTTAATGATTTCGGGAACTTTTATGGCCGAATCTATTAATATTCTCAAAAGGTCCTTCGTGTACTTTGCTGATTCTTTTCCGTGAAGTTGAATGACATCTAAACTATAATAGTTCACTTTATCTAAGATTGTTTGAATTGGTGCTTCCACAAATACTCCAACTTTTTTAATACCTTTTGGTAGTTCTGGAATAGCACTTTCAAAATTTCGTGGTGATTTGCCATAAAATATAAAGCCCAAATATTTGGGTTGCAGTATTGCAACGTCAGCTGTGTTATGTTTCATGCCGCAGACTTTTAGCTTCATGATTTTAAAGCTTTTATAAAATCTGTAGCACTTTGCCCTGGATCATTCGTTTTCATAAAATTTTCACCTATTAAAAAGCCTTTGTACCCATAAGGTTGTAGTTCTTTTATGGCTTCAACAGAGCTAATGCCGCTCTCAGACACCTTTACAAAATCGTTAGGGATTTGTTCACTGAGCATTTTAGAGGTTTCTAAACTGACTTCAAAAGTTTTTAGATTTCTATTGTTTACACCTAACATGTCGAGTGATGGCATAATTGACTTTTCCAATTCTTCTTCATTATGTACTTCTAGTAAAACATCTAGATTAAGACTTTTTGCAACTTCAGAGAACTTTTTAATCTCGCCTCTGGTTAAAATTGCAGCTATCAATAAAATAACATCTGCTCCATAAGCCTTAGCTTCGATAATTTGATACTCATCTATTATAAATTCCTTTCTCAAAAGAGGAAGCTTAGAACTTGCTCTTGCCAATATTAAATCATCTAAAGAGCCTCCAAAATATTTAGAATCTGTTAAAACAGACATACCACATACTCCTGCACCTTCATAGCCTTTAGCAACATCTTGTACATTAAGACTTTGGTTAATCACTGATTTAGACGGAGAGCGTCTCTTATGTTCAGCGATGATTCCAGACGGACTTGTTTTTAATTTCTGAGCAAGTGAGATTGTTTTACGTTCAAAAAGTACTGAAGCTTCTAATTGCTGAATTGGAATTAGAGATTTGCGTAAATCAACTTCTTTACGTTTATCAATTACTATTTTGTCTAAAATATTCATGTCTATTCCCACGAAAGTGGTCACCTTTTTTAATTATTTTTTGTATATCTTCCTACTTCTCACTCAATTCAATCAATTTGTCTAAACTCGCTTTTGCTTTTCCACCCAACAGCGATTCCTTAGCTAATTCAAAACCTTCTTTATGTGAAATCTGTTTTACCGTGGCTATCGCTAAACCAGCATTTGCACAAACCACATTATTATGAGCATCAGTGCCTTTTCCGCTAATTATTTTGGTAAATAATCGTGCGGCTTGGGCAACTGTATTACCACCAAAGATTTCTTTTTGTTCTATTTTGTTTACACCTAAATCTTGAGGCTCGAATAGTGTTTCAGAATTGTTTGAAATGACTTTTGTTTTTCCTGTTAAAGAGATTTCATCATAACCATCTAACGCATGTACAACAGCATAGTTTTTATCTGTTTCTTGATATAAATAGCCGTAAAGTCTTAGTAATTCTAGGTTAAAAACTCCCACCATCTGATTTTTAGGAAAAGCTGGATTAACCATCGGTCCTAACATATTAAAAAATGTTTTAACACCTAGCTCTTTTCTAATTGGTGCTACATTTTTCATAGCTGGATGAAATAAAGGGGCGTGCAATACACAAATACCTGCTTCATCAATACTACGTTTTAAAAAGTCAATATCATTAGTGAATTTTATACCTAAATGCTCCATAACATTTGAAGAGCCACAAGCGGAAGACACACCATAATTACCATGCTTTGTCACATGGACACCAGCACCTGCAGTTACAAAAGAGGACAATGTTGAAATGTTAAACGTGTCTTTGCCATCACCTCCCGTACCACATAAATCTATGGTGTTGTAGCCTTCTAATTCTACAGGAATACAAAGTTCTAAAAGCGCATCTCTAAAGCCTCTGAGTTCTTCTATGGTAATGCTACGCATCATATACACCGTTAAGAATGAAGCGATCTGACTTTGATTGTATTTGCCTTCTGATATATTAACGAGTACGTTTTTCGCTTCCTCGCTTGAGATGCTTTCTTGGTTTATTAATCTGTTTAGTATTTCTTTCATTTTATCCTCGCGGAAGCGAGTAACTTTTTAATTAATCTTCATTTAGCTTTATTCGTTTCAAATTTTCTATTTTTCGTCAATCGTCAATCGTCAATCGTCAATCGTCAATCGTCAATCGTCAATCGTCAATCGCTTTAACTATTCACCCAGTTTTTAAGAATGGTTTTCCCGTCTGGTGTTAAAACAGATTCAGGATGATATTGTACTCCTTTAACATCATAAACCTTATGCCTTAAAGACATGATTTGTCCGTTAGTATCGAAAGATGTTGCTTCTAAGCTATCAGGTAAATCTGTGTTAACAACCCATGAGTGGTAACGGCCTACTTCAAAAGTTTTATTAAGTCCTTTAAATAAGGTTTCATCATCTACAGAAACTGTAACATTAGTTGACACACCATGGTGAACCGTATCTAAATTCACTAAAGAACCACCAAAAACCTCGCCTATGGCTTGTTGTCCCAAGCACACACCCAAAATACTTTTGGTTGGTGCGTATTTCGCAATAATTTTTTTCAGTAGTCCAGCTTCATCTGGGATTCCAGGACCTGGTGATAAGATGATTTTATCAAAAGCATCGACTTCTTCTAAGGTGAGTTTGTCGTTTCTTTTTACGGTGACATGACAATCTAAATCCTGTAAATAATGTACTAGATTGTAGGTGAAGCTGTCGTAGTTATCTATGACCAATACTTTTTTCATAAGCCTTTCCCTAACCCTTTCCAGAGGAAAGGGAATTTGTTTTTTGATTTATTAATATTTGTCTTCAATTTCATGCTTTTAGTTTTTTCACTAATCACTCATATTTCTTTAGCTTGTTCAATCGCCTTTGTTAATGCTCCAAGCTTGTTATATACTTCTTGTAATTCGCTTTCAGGATTAGATTTAGCAACCAATCCTGCTCCTGCTTGCCAGAAGAGTTTATGGTTTTTACTTAAAAATGTTCTAATCATTATGGCGTGATTAAAATTGCCCTCAAAATCCATAAAACCTATCGCGCCACCATAATAAGCTCTGCTTGTTTTTTCGTACTTCTCTATAAGTTGCATCGCCATGTGCTTTGGAGCTCCACTCAATGTTCCGGCTGGGAATGTGTCAGCAACAACCTGCATAGTATCTGTGTCTTTATGTTTCGTTCCTGTGACCTTACTTACTAAATGGATGACGTGAGAAAAGAACTGAACTTCTCTATAATTTTCAACGGTAACGTTACTTCCATGTCGGCTTAGGTCGTTTCTGGCTAAGTCAACTAACATAACATGTTCACTATTTTCCTTGTCGTCCTTAATTAGTTGTTCTGCTAGCTCAGCGTCTTTTAAGTCGTTTCCTGTTCGTTTAAATGTGCCAGCAATTGGATGGATTTCTGCCTTATTATCACTTACGATCAACTGTGCTTCTGGTGAGCTTCCAAATATCTTAAAATTCCCGTAGTCGAAATAGAATAGGTAAGGTGATGGGTTAATACTTCGCAATGCTCTGTAAACATTAAACTCATCTCCGCTAAACTGTTGCGAAAACTGTTTAGAGAGGACTAACTGAAATACATCTCCTCTCGCACAATGCTTTTTAGCAAGCTCTACATTTGCTTTATATTCTTCATCTGTAAGGTTAGATTCTATATCGCCTTTTGTAGCGAAATCATAAGACGCATATTGCCTTGTTTGAATTAATTGAAGAATATCGTCAATATTATTTTCTGTATCGAAACAATGTGCAAAAATATACGCTTCATTTTTAAAGTGATTTATTGCTATGATGTTTTGATACACTGCATAGTAGATGTCCGGAATATCAATAGAACTGTCTTTTTTGGAGATGTCTATATCTTCAAAATACTTTACAGCATCATAAGCTGTATAACCAAAAATGCCATTATTAATGAATTTAAATTCTTTATTGCTATCTACTTTAAAACGTTGAGTAAACTTGTGGATTTCTTCTACTACACCAACAGTATTGGCAAAATTGTTTTTTGAACTGCCATCTGGATAGGTTTGGGAAATAACACCATCTTTAACTTGTATTGAGGCTATTGGATTGCAGCAGATATAAGAAAAACTGTTGTCATTGGCATGGTAGTCACTACTTTCCAGAAGAATACTGTTAGGGAATTTATCCCTAATCTTCAGGTAGATGCTCACTGGAGTAATGGTATCTGCCAATATTTTTTTATAATGTGTGTATAGACTAAATGTTTTCATCAATTTAAAATTAAAAAAGGCCTGTCGTGAATGACAAGCCTTTTTTTATATTATTACATACCAAGGGTTATTTCACGAACATGAGTTTGAGAAATTCCACCACCAAATATGATTTGTTTTTGTTTTCATTTGAGTGCCAAATATAATAAGGATTATTTCAATATCAAACATTTAAATTAATGTTTTGTTAATTTTTTAGTATTAAATAGATGGATTGATAACTTTATGGTTATGAAATACAGTGTTATAATAATCTTGTTGATTTTTATGTCTTGCAAGAACGAGACCGCTAAACAAGAGGTATCTGATGCTAACAATGAAAAGGAACAGTCAGTAACTCAAATCACTAATTCTGATTTTGACCTTAAAGTTTATGACTATGATGGTTTAGAGCCTTTAATTAATAAAAAAGACGAGAAGGTACATGTGGTCAATTTTTGGGCTACTTGGTGTGCGCCTTGTGTTAAGGAATTACCTTATTTTGAAACAATAAATAAAGACTACAAGGATAAGGATGTAGAGGTTTTATTGGTGAGTCTAGATTTTCCAAGAAACTACGATACCAAGTTAAAACCTTTTATAAAAAAGCATGACTTAAAATCTGAAATCGTAGCTTTTGATGATACAGATCAAAATAGATGGATACCTGCAATTAACGAAAATTGGACTGGTGCTTTACCAGCCACAATTATATACAAAGGTGATAAACGACAGTTTTACGAAAAGTCGTTTACTAAAGAAGAACTAGAAAACGAACTAAAACAATTTTTAAAATAGATTAATATGAAAACTTTAAGATTACTCGCAGTTATGGTGTTAGTGGTAACATTATCTGCTTTTACAACAACAGATGGTGATGGCTATAAAATTGGAGATATAGCTACTGATTTCAGCCTAGAAAACATTGATGGAAAAATGGTGTCTTTGTCCGATTATAAGGATGCCAAAGGGTTTATTGTAATATTTACATGCAATACTTGTCCTTACGCTGTTGCTTATGAAGATAGGATAGAGGCCCTCAATAAAAAATATGCTTCGCAAGGTTACCCAGTAATTGCTATTATGCCAAATAATACAGATGTAAAGCCTGGTGATAATATGGAAGCCATGAAATCAAGAGCAAAAGCCAAAGGGTTTACCTTTCCATATTTAATGGATAAAGGACAAAAAATTTATCCTCAGTACGGAGCTACTAAAACACCTCATGTATACATCTTAGAAAAAACTAAAAAGGGTAATGTGGTTAAATATATTGGAGCGATAGATGACAATTATAAAGATTCAAGTGCCGTAAACACCAAATATGTAGAAGATGCTGTTGATGCCTTGAAGAAGAATAAGGAAGTTCCGGTAAAAGAAACAAGAGCAATAGGCTGTTCTATTAAGGTGTAAGTGAGAAGCTTATCCTTTACTTAAAGTAAAAATGTTAAAATTCAATCCGAAGTGTAACACTTCGGATTTTTTTACGTCTATTTCATAAGGAAATGTTAATTTTGTGATTCTAAAAAAGCTTTTGTTATGGCGGATTTATCGCAAAAGGATTGGACAAAACAACTAGATAAAGACAATAATTCTGTTGTTTTGGATGTTAGAACACAAGATGAAGTTGAAGAAGGAGTTATTCCTAATGCAATTCATATCGATATTTATCAAGGTCAAGGTTTTATCGATGAGCTAGAGAAATTAGATAAAACCAAAAGCTATTATGTGTATTGTAAATCTGGAGGGAGAAGTGGGCAAGCTTGTGCTATCATGAACCAGTTGGGTTTTAACAACGCCTATAATTTAAAAGGCGGTTTTATGGAGTGGCAAGGAGATGTTGCTCAATTATAATTTTGATAAACAGCACTATTATGAAAAAAATATATTTAATCTTCGGTCTTTTATTGACACTATGCTTCGCCTCAAGTTGTTTAGACACTAAAGATGCTGCAACAGATGTAAAGCTTGTAACTGCTGAAGAAATGCAATCCATACTAGAGATGGAGGAAGTACAATTGGTAGACGTAAGAACACCACAAGAACACGAAAAAGAGCACATTGTAAATTCTCAAAATATAGATTTTACATCACCAACTTTTGATGAGGATATATCTAAATTAGACAAAGCAAAACCGGTAATTTTATACTGTAAAGGAGGTAACCGAAGTGCTAAATGTGCTAAAAAATTAAAGGAAGCTGGCTTTGAGAAAGTTTATGATCTCAAAGGTGGAATTTCTAAGTGGAAACATTCCGATAAAATAAAGATTGAGGTAAAATCTTAAACTAATTAACCAAACTTTATGTTTGGTTTTTTTTTATGTCTTTCCCATTCCTGTAAATTCTTAAGGTTTTTATAAATTAGGCGCTTGTTAATTGATAATAGAAACACAACGTTTACATTTGTGTTTTAATGCTTTATTTATGACTATTAAAAGAGTACTCCTATTTTGCTTTTTGGCATTTTGCTTTTCATTCCATTCGTTTTCGCAGATTTTAGAACCCGTTAAGTGGGAATCTGAAATAGAAAAAATATCCGACACTGAATACAATCTCATTTTTAAAGCCAATATTGACAAAGGCTGGTATATCTATTCTCAAAATAAAGTCGATAAAGATGGCTTTGCGCCAATAACTTTTTTTGAATATAGAAATCAAGATGATAACTATAAACTAGAAGGAGTTACATCAGAACCTTCAGTGGCGCCAGTATTTGATGAAATATTTGAAGAGAACGTTGTAAAATTTAAGGATCAAGCTCAATTTAAGCAGAAAATTACTGTTTTAAATGCAGATTTTAATCAGATTGAGATTTATGTAGAATATCAGACTTGTGACAACGAAAAATGTATTCCTGGAGACTATACCTTTAATTTGTCATTAGACGGTTCAGCAATAGAAAAAGAGGAGGTCACGGTAGATGAAAGAAGTAAACAACTTTCAGAGGCATTAGACCTCAATGTAACAGGTTGGGATAAATACGAAAAGCAAACTACAGATGGTAAGGGCTTCTTTGGGATATTCCTCCTTGGGTTTTTAGGAGGTTTGATAGCCTTGTTAACCCCTTGTGTGTTTCCAATGATTCCGCTTACGGTATCTTTCTTCACTAAAAGTTCTGGCGATTCTAAAAAAGGATTGTTTAACTCAATACTTTATGGACTTTTTATCTTTTTGATTTATGTACTGTTAAGTATTCCATTCCATGTTATGGATTCTTTGGATTCAGGAATTCTTAATACTATTTCTACAAACGTTACCCTAAACATTATATTCTTCGTCATTTTCATAGTATTCTCATTTTCATTTTTCGGATATTTTGAACTCACTCTACCTCAATCATGGAGTGCAGCCATGGACAGTAAAGCCAATAAAATTGGTGGTATAGTCGGCATCTTTTTTATGGCTCTAACCTTAGCAATTGTGTCCTTTTCATGTACTGGGCCAATTCTAGGAGGTTTGTTGGGTAGTACAATGGCTTCAGATGCTAGTGCCATGCAATTAAGTATGGGAATGGGCGGATTTGGCTTGGCCTTAGCTTTGCCATTTACGCTATTTGCTATGTTTCCTAAATGGCTCAACTCATTGCCGAAGTCTGGTGGTTGGCTAAATACAGTAAAGGTTGTTTTAGGGTTTTTAGAATTAGCATTAGCACTTAAATTCTTGTCCAACGCAGATTTAGTAGAACATTGGGGACTTTTAAAGCGAGAAGTATTTATAGGACTTTGGGTTATTATTGGTATAGGGTTGGCCTTATATCTATTTGGGAAAATTAAATTCCCTCATGATGGGCTTTTACAAAAATTGAGCAAAGTTAGAATTACTACGGGTATTTTGGTTGTGGCTTTTGTCATTTATCTATTACCTGGCTTAACCAATACTAAATACGCTAATTTAAAATTGTTAAGTGGTTTTCCGCCTCCAATGTTTTATAGTTTATATGAAAAAGCATCAGAATGTCCGCTAGATCTTAATTGTTATAAGGACTTAGAAGAGGGAGTTGCTGCGGCAAAAGCAGAAAACAAGCCTATTTTATTGGATTTTACGGGTTGGGCATGTGTTAACTGTAGAAAGATGGAAGAACAGGTGTGGAGTACACCAGAGGTGTATGATGTATTGCTTAAGGATTATGTTATTATTTCACTTTATGTAGACGACAGAAAGGAATTACCAGAGGAAGAACAATTTCAATATTTAAGATCTAATGGTACGGTAAAGGATATTGAGGATATTGGAGATAAGTGGACAGCTTTACAGACCATAAATTTTCAGAATAATTCCCAGCCGTATTATGCACTACTAGATCATAATATGGGACTTTTAAATCATCCTACAGGAAATACACCAAATGAAGATGTATACGCTGAGTGGTTGAAAACTGGTTTAGAGAATTTTAAAAAGCAAACAGCATTAGGTAAAAAGTAGCATATACAATTTATCTCCAAGATAATAACCTAAACCGAGCACCAAAGGATAGCCAATCAACAGCCAGAAATAATCTATAATTGAAATTTCTTTAAGTGCTGATATACCTTGGTCAGTAAGTAAGTTGATAAAGTCATACCAAGATTTTAGTCCTAATTTAACTACGATACCATTAGCAATTATAGCAATAATTAAAATGGCTAATCCGATGATGTAGATTCTAATCATAGTTAATTGTTTTTGCTTTCAATTTATTACCATGCAATTTACGAAGCTTTTTAAGCTTTGGTGTAATAAACGTTTTACAAAAGGGCTTTTCAGGATTTTTTAGATAATAATCCTGAATAGCTTCTCGAGATGCTTTAAACTTCGAAAACATATAGACTTCGGTAATCAACTTTCCGTCGTATTCGTTTTGAAAATCTACTATCAATTTTTCACATTCAATTTTTTGACCTTCGGAAAATACATAAATGGCAGAACGGTATTTTTTTCGCATGGAATGGTTAGAGGTGCTTTTATGTGTTTCTAAATGCACTTCAATTAAAGTTCTCAATGAAATCATTTCTGTATTAAAATGAACAATAACAGCTTCTGAAAACGCATGTTGTTCTCCAATTGAAGCAACATAACCTTGTTCCACCATGCCAACTCCAATCAATGATTGAAATACAGCTTCTGTGCACCAGTGGCAACCACCTCCCAAAGCAATTTTAGTTTTCATGCGACAACATATAATTATTTAAAAAGTGAATGACTTTCTGCTCTGACATTTCGCAAGGCTTGAGTAGCTCATTGTTATTGGTTATATAATAGTTTAAGCTTATGAAATCACTACCACCAAGTTCTTCGGCATAAATTTTTATACTTTTTCCGTTATTAAAATCATTACGAGTTACTCCGTATGTTTTGTCTTTGTAATTGACTTCAGAGTATCCTATAGGGATATTTTTAATTTTTTCTAAAAGCATAAAAACCCATTCTCTTACCTAAGTATTTTTCAATTTATCCGAATGTAGTTTGCGCAGTTTGGCCAACTTTGGGTCTATCACATAACTGCAATAGCCATAATTAGGATTGTTTTTGTAAAAATCCTGATGCTCTTTTTCAGCTTCGTAAAAAATTTCTGCTTTAGAAAGTTCGGTTACAATTGGCTTATCGTAATAAGGTGTTAGTGCGTCAAAAACAGCTTCAGCAATTTCCTTTTGGTTTTCATTATGATAATAAATAACAGAACGATATTGCGTGCCTCTGTCCGCTCCTTGTTTATTTAATGAGGTAGGATCGTGGGTGGTCATAAAAATAACAAGAATATCTTCGTAAGAAATCACATTGGCATCAAAGGTGATTTTCACTACTTCGGCAAAACCTGATAAACCAGAACAAACTTCTCTATAGGTTGGTCTACCGGGAGCATCTCCACCAGTATAGCCAGAAACTACTTTCTCTACGCCTGCAACCTCTTCAAAAACTGCTTCGGTACACCAAAAACAACCTCCACCAACAGTTGCTGTCTGAAGATTTTTATTGATCATCAACGCTTTCTTTTTGTAGGGTTAATGATTCGGAATTAACGCAATAACGCAAACCGCTTGGTTCTGGACCGTCTGGGAAAACATGACCCAAGTGAGCATCGCAAGTATTGCACATCACCTCTACACGCACCATACCGAAGGAAGAATCCTTTTCATATTTAATGGCATTCTCTTTAATAGGCTGTGTAAAGCTCGGCCAACCTGTGCCAGAGGTAAATTTTATGGTAGAATCAAATAATGGTGTATCGCAGCATATACAATTGTATTGACCTTCGTCGTAGGCTGTACAGAGTGCTCCACTGTGTGGTCGCTCAGTCCCTTTTTCTCTTGTAATTCGGTATTGTTCTGGAGTTAATTGAGCTCTCCATTCAGCTTCTGATTTTTCAACGCGTCTATCTGGCGTTGGATTTCCGTTAACGGAAAAGTTGATAACATCTTTCCAAGTTAGCATATTATGATTTTTGTTATAATCGAATGTGATTTCAATTTAAGATTAGTCGACAAAAAGTGAGATTACTTTCAATATTAATTATTGCGCAATGCGTTTATCAATTGTTTTTTACTCATTTTGGATCTTCCGTCAATACCTACATTTTTCGCTTGTTCGTAAAGTTCGGCTTTTGTCCATTCCTCATACGGACTCGCTTTCCCTCCTTTTTTACCTGCATTTGGAGTGTTGGCAATACGCGCCGATTTTTCTTTGCTGTAACCTTTACCTCTTAAGGCTTCGTATTGATCTTCGTTTTTTACTCTAGGTCGTTCCATAAGATATACTTTTCTTTCTCTATAAAATTCTAAAAATAATTAGTACTCGTTTTGTTCATTACGTTTAAAATTTTGCTGAAACACTATTAAACATCATTTATTGTGTATCAAAATTATGTATTGCTTTAATATTAAATTGATAAAAGCACCTATAATAACGATTA
Source organism: Winogradskyella ouciana (assembly GCF_965284585.1). Lineage (NCBI taxonomy): Bacteria > Pseudomonadati > Bacteroidota > Flavobacteriia > Flavobacteriales > Flavobacteriaceae > Winogradskyella > Winogradskyella ouciana. The sequence continues at coordinate 340,095 of NZ_OZ260095.1, read as the reverse complement.
ATTTATGATTTTTGATAAAACAAGTTTTTAATTCCCTATGGTTATATTGTCAAAAAATCATTTTCATACCAGACTTTCATTAATCATACTTATGGTTTTTGGTCTGCAATCACAATTTCTAGCACAAGAAAAGGATAAAGCGATATCAAAAAGTATATATTTTACAGCCAATCTCGGCCAGGAATCCCACTCAAAGGCCAATCAAATATTAAAGGCTATAGTAAATGCTTCTCAAAGCGACTCTAATGCCGCTTTTGTAGGATTGGGTAACAGTACTAGGTCCAAAGGGTATCCAGAATCCAAAAGTGAAAGAAAGGCTGAGGAAGCGTTTTTAGTGACTAATGTCTTAGAGCCACTTTCTGGTTTTAATGGTGAAATTATTTTTATTCCTGGTAAGTACGAATGGAATAAAGGTGGCCATAAAAATATTGATGATCTCGAATCATTTTTACAAGATAATAGCGACGCTAAATTTTGGCCAAACGACGGTTGTCCAATAGAGCGTGAAACATTAAGTGATGAGGTAGAGTTGGTTATGGTAGATACACAATGGTATCTTGAAGATTGGGACGACCACCCTTATATTAACAACGATTGTGAGATTAAAACGCGAGAGCAATTCTTTCTTCAGTTTAAAGATGAACTTAAAGATGAGCAGAATAAAACTATTGTGGTGGCACTTCATCATCCAGTGCTTACAGCCACAAGAAAAGGATTGATTGGTCGTATGGGTGGCTTATCTAAGCAAGCCTATTACCACAACGATATGCAATATTTGGTTGGCCGTTTAGAAACCTTGGCAAGTCAATTTCAAGATGTGATATTTGTTTCTGGTAGCGATAAAAACCTTCAATTTTTAAAAGATGATGGTATTCCGCAAATTATTAGTGGCGCATCGGGAAAAACTTCGAAATCAAACCCAAATGAAGACGATGGCCATTTTGGTTCAGACAAGACAGGATTTGCAAAGTTGAATGTCTTTAAGGATGGGAGCTCAGAAGTCGAAATTTATACAGTTAATGGGAGTGATGTTACAAAAGCATTTACAACCAAAATCAAATTGAAAAAAGGAGAACTTGAAGATTTTGACTATCATCAAAAATCTGATTTCGGTTCAACATACAAAGACGTTATTTACACAAAAGAAGAAGTTAATAAATCTAGTTTTTACAAATGGTTTTGGGGAGACCATTATCGTGAAATCTATGGTCGCGAGATTGAGGCTCCCGTTTTGTTTTTAGATAGTTTGCCCAATAACGTTAGGGCAATTACCGAAGGTGGAGGAAACCAATCGCGAAGCTTAAGGTTAATTGATGACAATGAGCACGAATATACCATTAGGGAACTACGAAAAAGCGCATTAAGGTTTTTACAATCTAAAATAAAGGATCATTATGTGATAGACTATGCAGATGATACTGTTGTAGAGGACATAGTTCAGGATTACTACACAACAGCTCAACCTTACGCACAGTTTGCCATAAACGAACTTTTAGATGCAATTGATATTCCACATGCCAACCCTAAAATTGTCTATGTGCCAAAACAAAAACGTTTAGGAAGGTTTAATGAAAGTTATGGTGATAAACTTTACATGTTTGAAGAACACGTAGGAGACGAAAATAAAGAATTTGACACCTTCGGAAATGCAGATGATATAATCAGTACCAAGGATATGTTGTTAGAGCTCCAAAATGATAAAGACGTTAAAATCGATGAGGCCAGTTATTTAAGAGCAAGATTATTTGATATACTCATTGGTGATTGGGACAGACATGCAGATCAATGGCGTTGGGCATTGCACGAAAAAGAAGATGGTATGCTACTTTACAAACCTATACCGAGAGACCGTGATCAAGCTTTTCCAAAATACGACGGTGTGTTTCCTGCAATCTTAAAATTAACTTCTCCATTGGCGAGAAATATGCAGACTTATGCGTCAGAAGTTGATAATATTAAAACATTTAACAATGCCGTCTATTATTTAGATAAAAGCTTTATAAACGAGGCAAGTTGGGAGGACTGGAAAAACCAGGCGGAAAATATTCAAAATAGTTTAACTGATGAGGTTATTGATAATGCCTTCGCGAATTTACTTGAAGATACCAAGGACGAAAGTACTGAGCATATCAAATCTGTTCTAAAACAGCGAAGAGAAAATATGGTATCCATTGCCAAAGATTATTACGATTATTTTAAAAAACACGAAATAGTCGTAGCAACCAATAAAGACAATAAGATTACCATAGAAAGGATGTCTAGAGGTAAAACCAAGGTTCTTATTACCCAAAAAGACAAAATTATTTTAGAGAACACCTATAATAAAGACGAAACTAAAGAACTTTGGATCTATGCATTAGACGGTGACGATGAAATTACAGTAAAAGGCGAAGGAAATAATTATATACACACCAAGATTTTTGGAGGAGAGGAAAATGATATTTATAATATTGAAAACAGTAAAGCTGTAAAAATTTACGATTACAAATCAAAAAAGAATACGTTTAACGGTTCAGTTAGCAAGTGGCTAACTGATAGTTATGATGTAAATAATTATGATCCACAAAAGCGAAAAGATGCTAATAATGTTTTGTTGCCAACCATAGGATTTGATCCTGATGCAGGTTTTAAAACCGGTGTAACCAATACACTTACAACCTACAGTTTGCTAAGAAATCCTTTTACTACAAAGCATACATTGAATGCTTCGTATTATGCTGCAACTTCAGGTTTTGAATTTTCTTATGTTGGTGAGTTTGCACACGTATTCTACAACTGGAATTTAGAATTGGATGCAAGAGTGACAAGCGATAAATATGCTATTAACTTCTTTGGTATTGGAAATGAGACCCCTTATGATGGAGATACGGATGATTTAGACTTTAATAGAACAAGAATTAGCCAATGGCATATACAACCATCACTTATCTATAAAACTGAAGGAAATGTAAATGCACATGTGGCGGCACGAGTAGAATCAAACCAAGTTGATGACGGCCAGAATGGTTTCGTACAAGCATTCCTAAACCCAGATAATGATGTATTTGATAATCAAATATATGCAGGCGCAGAGGTTGGTGTAGAATTTAATAATAAATCAGGAATGATTAGTTTACCAACACGAGGGTTGCAATTAGGTTTTGTAGCTGGGTACAAGCAAACTATTGATTCAGATTTCGATAATAAATTTACATACCTTACACCAACAGCGTCCTTTATTTACCCGATTCATGAAAGTGGTTTGGCGACTTTGGCAACTAAAGTTCAGGCAGATTTTAGATTCGGTGATAACTATGAGTTTTACCACGCAGCTACAGTTGGCGGCAATAATAGTTTAAGAGGTTTCAGAAACGAACGTTTTATGGGGAAAACAGCCTTTTTCCAAATGACAGATCTCAGAGTGTGTTTTTTAGAACAGCGCACTGGCTTTGTACCTTTGAGAATAGGTGTAACGGGTGGCTTTGACCTTGGTCGTGTTTGGAACGATAATGAAGATTCAGACAAATGGCACAACAGTTATGGCGGTTCGGTTTTTATAAACGGATTTCAGGCATTTACAGCTAATATAGGGTATTACAAAAGTGTTGAAGATAGCCGTATCATATTTACGGCCGGATTTAGGTTTTAAACTAATGGCACTACCAGTGCATAACAGTTTATGATATAAGATATGAGAAAACAACTAATCGATTTTTTACGAGGGCTTAAAAACCTTTTAAAGGAGAAATTTCACAATTCAAACCCTAAATGGCCTTACATTATCACTGCTTTTCTATCAACTATTTTAGTGGTTGTATCCATCATTTTATTTGTGAAATTCACTCATGGAATGATGTCCGAACTGTTTGAGAGTTACGACAAATCCATAAGCGAGTACGTCTGGACTCATAAATCAGCACTTCTTACAAATTATATGGTAGCAGTAACCGAAATTGGCGATGTTATAGGCTACGGGATAGTATTTGGCCTATTAATAGTTGTTTTTTTGGTTGTATTTAAACATTGGAAATATATAGCACAACTTGGTCTGGTATTGATTTTGGCGCTTAGTTCCAATGTTTTATTAAAGGAAATCATCAATAGGTCAAGGCCTTTGGGAGAGCACATGGTTACGGTAAAGACTCTTAGTTATCCGAGCGGACATGCCATGGTTTCAATGGCATTTTATGGTTTTCTAATTTACCTAATAGCCTATTTTAAAATGAACAAAGTTTTAAAAGTTTGTCTAATCACTATTTTGACGATTTTGATATTAAGCATTGGCATAAGTCGAATTTATTTAGGTGTACATTACCCATCAGATGTATTGGGTGGTTATATTGCGGGAATTATGTGGGTAACGTTTTGTGTTCTGATTTTCAATCTTGTAAAGATATTTAGGAGAGATCCTGAAACCTGATTATTTTTAAAGGGGGAGAGATTAACTTCGTTGTTCTCTAGTGATTCCAAAGTTGCAAATACAACTGCCTGTGTTTTCAACACAGATGCCTTTAAACACAAAAACCCAAACAAGTAAACTTGATGGGTTTTTCTATTTTAAGTCACAACGCAGTTGTGAGTGTCGTGGAGTCGGAGAGAATCGAACTCTCGTCCAAACAAGTAACCAAAGAGCTTTCTACACGTTTATTCTTTTCTTATTTTTTCGATTGCAAGCTGGTTAAAGACAACCTACTTACAACTTAGCTTCTAAATCTCGAAAGGGCATCAAAGCACTGCCCAATCTTAGTCAATTTTTACGATGCCTCTAAAAAGAACGCCACTGACTAGGGCTTTCTGGAGACATTTAGCCTTCCTGCCTCGCAGGAATAAGCACGAATCTTACTATAATTCAGATTATGCAGCTAAAGCGTAGTTATTCTCGCCGTTTAAAAATTTGGTTCAGCCTTTTACGTGTTTCAAAACCATTACACGACGTGCTTACCATTTAATTAATCTCGCTGTCAAAACCAGTCGACCCCTTAAATGATAGTTTCTTAAGGCACTTCTAATGTGTCATAAGAAGTGCGAAATTACTAAAATTATTAACTCAAAAGCCATACCAAACTTTATTTATCAGTTTGTTAAGAAAAAATGTCAGATTAAAGTTTTAATTTCAGTCGAAACCAATAAAAAATGATACAAAAAGGAACCAAAGTAAAATGGAAATGGGGAAATGGCACTGCCCATGGCACAGTCATTGAAACCCACACAGAAGAAGTTACAAAAACCATAAAAGGAAACGAAGTAACTAGGAAAGGAAAATCTGGTAATAAAGCGCTTTATATAGAACAGGAAGATGGAGATACGGTCTTAAAAAGTGAGAGTGAAGTCGAGCGAGCGGATTGATTTGTAAACGGTTTTAATTAACGTTATTTTTGGCAAAATTTTAAGCCCAATGAAATTCGCCATTATAAAAGAACGTAAAAACCCGCCAGACAGACGTGTGGTATTCTCTCCTGAAACTTTAGCAGAAGCCAGAAAACGTTTTCCGGATGCAGAATTTGTGGTTGAATCGTCAGATATTAGAGTGTTTCCTGATCAAGCTTACGCTAAGCTAGGCTTTGAAGTCACTGATGATGTCTCTGATGCCGATGTAATGATTGGTGTTAAGGAAGTTCCGATTGAAAATTTAATTCCAAATAAAAAATACTTCTATTTTTCTCATACCATAAAAAAGCAGCCTTATAATAGAAAGCTTCTCTTGGCTATGCTCGAAAAAAATATTGAAATGTTTGACCATGAAACTATTGTGAATGATAAAGGGTTTAGACTAATAGGTTTTGGTCGCTATGCTGGTTTGGTAGGTGCTTATAATGGTTTTAGAGCTTTAGGTTTAAGAGATGGATTGTTTAATTTGCCAAAGGTAGAAACGCTGGCAGATCTAAACGAAGTCAAAGCTGAGTTGGATAAAATCACGATTCCGAATATCAAAATTTTATTGACTGGAACAGGGAAAGTAGCTCATGGAGCCAAAGAAATTTTAGATCATTTGGGTATTAAGGAAATCAGTGATGCGCTCTATTTAACGTCGCAGTTCACAGAGCCCGTTTACGTTATGGCGGACGTTATGGAATATGCCAAACGCAAAGACGGTAAAGTAGGCGACAAGTGGGAATTCTACAAAGACCCAACAGGCTATGAAAGTAATTTTATGCCTTATGCCAAAGAAACCGATTATTTTATAGCAGGTCATTTCTACGGAAACAATGCACCATATTTGTTTACCAGAGAAGATGCCAAACATCCTGATTTTAAAATCAACCTAGTAGCGGATATTTCCTGTGATATTGATGGTCCTGTGGCTAGTACGATTCGTCCTTCAACTATTGCAGAGCCTTTTTATGGTTATGATCCAAAAACAGAACAAGAGGTTGCTTTTGATGCTAAGGATGCCATCACAGTTATGGCAGTGGATAATTTACCATGCGAATTACCAAAGGATGCGAGTGAAGGTTTTGGTGAAACATTTGTAGAACACGTTATCCCTGCATTTTTTAATAATGACCAAGAAGGTATTTTAAAGCGTGCTAGGATTACTACTGAAGAGGGTAAACTGACAGAACGTTTTTCTTATCTTCAGGATTATGTGGATGGTGAGTCATAGAAATTATTAAACATCCAATAACCAACTGCTAAAAAAGTTCCAAAACCTAGTGTAAACAACCAAGCATCTGCATGTTGAAACGGTGCTACAAGTATATTAAAAACATCAGCAATTAATACCTGCGGATTACTTATAATCTCCCAAGAGTTGTAACGTAAAAAACGACCTAAATATACTCCAAAGCCGCACAGAAATAAAATGAATAATGTCGAGGTAATTATAGGAACTTTCTTAAAGTGCTTTGCAATCAATTTTTGCATATCCAATATAGAAAGGTAGAAGAGGAGCAGACCACTTAAGGCAAACGACAACACCACCAAAACATCGAGCCATAATAACGCATCGTTACCAATCCTAATATGAATTAAGTCAGTAACTATATAAGGAGCATTTGGTAAAAACGCCAGCCAAACTAAAAACCATAACCCAAGTTTTAGTTTGCTTATTGCTGGTTTTGAGTTTAAATACATTGTTATAGTATATGGAATAATTGCAAGAAAAATATTCCAAACCAAAAAAAGGTAAAAGAATGATTGATTCAGCTTTATTCGTATCATAAGCACAATGATGCTAAAAGTTAACGCAACTGTAACTAAGGATAGCGTTTTAAACTTTGACTGTATGAGTGTTTTTATTGTTTGCATAATGTTCTATAATTAATACTGAGATAATTCCGAGTGTATAGGCAACTAAATCACTAAATTGAAACGTGCTTCCCAAAATGAGTTTAGCAGCAACACTATCTTGTAAATTAAAGTAGGTTAAGAATGGTGTGAGCTGAAGCAACTCAATACTATAGGCAATTAAGAGGACGACCAAAGCTGAGGCCCTCACACTCAGATTGGTGCATCCTCTAAAAATTGCATACAGTAAAATGACCACCAGATAATCGCCAAAGGTGTAGCGAATAAATCCGGTTTTTATAATAAAGGCGATAGCCAATTCTATGAGAAATAAAGAATGTGCTAAGACCAGATAGTTTTTGTTGAATTGTAGCTTCATTGTATTTTTATTTTTTCTCCTAAAAATTTTGGTTGAACGTTAAATACTAAATCCAGACTAGCTTTTGAACGCGCCATATATTCTCTAAAATGTGATTTGTAAACTTCTCTGGCATTAAAACCAACGGCTTTTATACCAAAGTGGTTGGCGATGTAAATAGCACGTTGATTATGGAATTTTTGAGAAATGAACGTAATCGATGTTTGCCCAAATATTTCTTTGGCCCTTACCACAGAATCCAAGGTTCTAAACCCAGCATAGTCTAAGAAGATTCTATTGGCGGGAATTCCTCTTGCAATTAAATCATTCTTAAAGTCCGAAGGTTCATCATAATCTTTTCTGCTATTGTCTCCACTTACTAAGATGTATTCAATTTTTCCAGCTTTGTAAAGTTTTACTGTGGCATCAATTCTGTATTTATAAAATAGATTAATGTTGCCACTTGCTGCGTATTTTCCTGTGCCAAGAAGTAGACCGACTTTATTCTTAGGTATAGCGTCAACATTATCATAGACCAAATGTTTTGTTCTAAAACCCATCCAATGGTAGGTAGCAAAAACACCAATGCCAATTAGTACTAAAAGCAATATTATAATTTTTAGTTTTTTCATCATCATATTATAATTAATAGGTTGTTCATGGTAGTTGGGTAGGATTTGGTTCATCGGCAAAATTTTTGTTCTTTTTTAAGCTTGATTTTATTTCACTTTTCCAGATTAATAAAGCTGTTAGGTAAACTGAAGAGAAATAATAAATGGCGACAGGATGATTATCGACCTTTAGTATTAACGCTATACATATTGCAGACAAAATGATAATGTAGTATGGAAAGCACACTTTAAAAACATGCTGCTTATCCACAGGTCTTCGGTAAGACCAAAAAACACAAGAAATGCTTAGTCTAACTATCGTAAATGTCATTAATCCTATAAAAAGGAATCCAAAAATCACTAAAGCTATCATTTACTTAGTGTCTATTTTTAAGTTGTCATACTGTAGTTCTTGCCATGAATTGGTGCTCAATTCATAGACATATCTATTGTATTTTTCTTCAATTTTTTGAATGGAGTCGCTACCCATTGGTGTGTTGTCGATTTTTTCTTTTAATAGCAATGTATTGTTGTTAGACAGCTCAATGAGGTAGTTAAAATCCATGGACTTCGCGTAATTAAAATTGTAATTGGTAATGTGATAATCCCAATTGACCATACTTGCTACAATAAGTACTACAAAAGCTGCTTTTGTGTTTAAACGCAATAGATACCAAATGTTCTTAATCTTATCAATTTTAACAAGTGTGGTAATAAGGCCTGTAACGGCCAGTGTGAGATATACAAGGACACCAATGCGCTTATAGGTCAGCCCAAAGTAGTAGATGTATTGTCCGTTTTTTATGGCAATGGTTAGCACAAGCATTACGTTGAGCATAATCCATGTAAAAGCCAATCGTTTAAGCGTACTATTTTCCTTATAGAAATTGAGGTCGCCTCTAAATACGTAGAGTAGAATGATTATGGCAATGACAATAGAAGCTATTAAGGCGTTGATTCCGCTATGAACTTGAGAAGAGAACAACGACGCTCTAATATCCATATTGGTAAGAATAAATGTGATATCAGTAATCAGAAATACGACAATTAGAATATTCAATAAGGAAATGAGAATAATGCCCAATTGATTTTCCTGTTTTAACTTCGGAATTGAAAATTTGTTTGTTTTTTCTAAGGTGTTTCCCGTTTGTAAATCGAGTTCCGTTGCAGGTTCAACTTCGATGGGTTTATGGATATTTGAAAGCAAGTAATAACCTAAACCTGCCAAAAGCAACCATTGCAAATTGATGAAGCTGAAATCAATTTTATCTATCAGATTGTTAAATACTGGGTTACCATTTTGATAAAGTAATATAAATAGGATGACTATAACTGCAGGAACAAAAATGAGCTTAGCCCAATGTGCATAATCAATGTCTTTTTTAGGTTCTACTGCTTGTGTAGTTTCATTTAATGAGAAATTTCGATGGAACCAACCAGCAATAGTGGTGTAAAAGCCATTGAGCCAATTGACATAGATAGATGATTTATGCTCGGACAATAATCCAATTAAGGTAAAAAATGCCACAAAATTTGCAATAATGGACAATAAGGAATCATGAAAGAAAACCGCCAATCCAGTAGCTAAATATAAGCTGCTATAAAGAAGCGTCCTTTTACTTTTAAAATCTTCTTTGTTGTTTGCGAACAGCACGACTATAGTAATTAAGCTGAATAAAAATAAATTCAGCCCAATACTCTTGCCATAGAATAGCGTGCTGAATAATAGGGCTCCGATAAATAATATTAATTTTTTCATATTGTGGGGTTTATAAAGTACTTTGTTTTTCAAAGTAAGTAGTTAAAAAAATAGATTTATGTAATGTTCATACGTTTAATATCCTGTTTGTAAGCTGATGGCAATAAAATTTCTTTTATCATCCAATCAAGCTTTATGCTTCTAAATAGTTTATACACTGAAATCATTGGTGTTAATAATGACGTTTTTCTCAAATTGAGTAGTTCCCTTACCGAATCTGGTAACAACAAAATCTGTGATTCGAGTAATAGGCGATACCTTACGAAGCCTAAATGTTTTCTATATTGTTTATATAGATCTTTAGTTAAATTTCCATTGTCTAGGTTCTCTTCCAAATGTTTCTTTCTGGTAATTTGAAACTCGGAATAGGTGAGTGGCAGATTCTTAATTCCCATCCGTTGACCAACGCGATTGAATACATCTAACACTTCTTGTTTCTCTTCAATTGACAACGGTTGTTGTAGCAATTCATGTGAACGAATAGAATAATCAATCAGCATAAACAACACATCTTTATAAGCCCATTCCGGAATGTTTTGCCCTCTACTTTTCTCCACAGCTCCATGTATAGCATTAATAGTATCAATAGCTTTTAAAGCAGAAGTTTCTTCTGAAAATACTATTGCTCTGGCATAGTTTACCGTTGAAAACAATCGACCTAAAGGATCCTTGGGCAACTTGCCAGTAAAATATAGCCAGTCTACAGCTTTGTTGAGCGCAAATTCAGCAGATGCACCAGCAAAGACCAGTAAAATGGTATCGCTTGTGCCCCAAATTTGACGGACTATAGAATCTTTATGTACAAACTGACTCATTTTTATTTTAGGTCTTTTTTATTAATTTTTCGAGGGCTTCAATGTGTTTTTTAAATTCGGCTTTACCGAGTTTAGTGGCACTGTATCTTGTATTTGGTTTTCTGCCTATAAATTGTTTTTCAACCAAGATGTATTCTGCTTTTTCTAGAGCTTTGGTGTGGCTTGCCAAATTGCCGTCCGTAGCTCCCAGCAATTCCTTCAAGGTATTAAAATCGGCATACTCGTTTACCATAAGCACAGACATGATACCTAGCCGTATCCTATGGTCAAAAAGTTTGTTTATGTTGGTGATTATGCTCAAATTTCAGTATTCAGTATTCAGTATTCAGTATTCAGTATTCAGTATTCAGTATTCAGTGTTCAGTATTTGCTTTGCGTCTTTTGCGAGAAATTTATCTCCTATCATATTTAAAATGCATCCAAGTGCCATAAACTATATGCATAATTCCAAAACCAATGACCCATAGCCAGAAGCCATAACCAGGATAATAACTCGCTATAAGTCCTAAAATAATTTGAATATATCCCAAATATTTAATGTCACCAATACTGTATTTTGATGCACTAACCAAAGCCAGTCCATAAAAAATAAGCATCAATCCTCCTGTTTGTCCATAACGACCTTGATTTAAAATAATAAAGCAATAAACACCACCAACAAGAAGCGGTATCAAAAAGTTAAAGAGCAATCTGCGAGACGAACTATCCCATATTTTTTCATTGTTCTTTTTAGCTTTTCTGGTAGTAAGGATAATTCCTGTAAGTGCACTTAATAAAGCAACTAAAAGAAGAATAGACATGCAGGTCCAAAATACCCAACCATGAAAAATATACAATTTACCATCACTGTAAGTGTCAACCAGCCAATAGGCAACGGCCGCACCAATTAAAGCATAGATGCCAGCCAATACACCAGACAAGCCACTTAATGAAATAAAACGAGATGATTTATTCATTAAATTCTTAATCTCGCTGATGTCCTTTAGATATTCTTCGTTGCTCATAATAAAAAGTACTTTGAAATACAAAGTAAAGTATTTTATTTCAATTGAACAAAACTATTTTAGAAGATATTAACTAAATTTATGTTTTTAAGAATAAAAATTTAGAACGTTATGATAGAATTACTTTTAGCCATTGCAAACCTTGCTGGCGGCATACTACTCGGACTCGCTACACTTGATAAATGGGATGGTGAAAGCAATTTTTTTAATAAAATCGCAGGCTTTTTAGCACCGTTTCAGACTGCTATTGGTCTTGGTTTAATCATTCTTGCTATTCTTGAGTTTTGGGATGGGCTATTATTTAATATTGCAAGTATTCTAGGTGGCATATTGTTATTAACCCACGCTTTTGGTAAAGTGCCAGCATTAGAAACAAGTTTGAGAAAGTTATCTGCCAAGTTAATGCCTTTTAAAGCTATTATTGGAATTGGGTTAATAGTGATTGGTGTTATTCAATTGTTTTAGATGATTTTAAAGGAGAGACAGGCGTCATAATCAACATAAATGATTAACTCTTTACCATTTTTGTAGTTATATGGTATTTCTGCAATTTGTTTATCCCCTTTTTTAATGAATGTAATTGGCTCGAGGTTTAAAGAGGAATTGGTAAATTGATAATAATAAACTCTATCTGTATCTACCGAATCGAATGAGATTTGAATAGTTCGATTTGATTTAACCGTTCCTTTCATTTTTGATAACTCCAAACCTGAATTATAAAATCCTGGATGGATTATTGGTGAATAGAAAAAAGCTAAGCTTGATATTGGTTTTTCTAGTAACTGCCATTTTTTATCATCTGGAAAATGACTCCATACTAAATACTCGGGTTTTATTAAAAAATATGCATCGTTAAATTCAAAGTGATCCTGTCTATTTTCTTCATTTCCAGTTGACCAAGTTGCATCAATAAGTTGCCACTTCTCATCCAAATAAACAGCATTCCATGCGTGATTTTCTTCATTTTTAACCTTGCCAATTTCCCTAATATCTGTTTTGGCATAGCCATCAATCACTTCACACTTAATTTCTATTTTATCTAAAACATATTTTAATAATTGGGCATAACCTTCGCAGACTGCCTTTTTCTCTTTGAGAACATTTTCTGCATATTCTAGCTGAATTTTTTCAAGTTCACTATCATCACTATAATGATATCCTCTAATTCTGACGCTATTGGCACTTTTATAGTCATAGATGATGTTATTAGAAATCCAATAATAGGCTGCTCTGGTTTTTCCCAAATCCGTATTGAAATCAGAATCAATTTTGTCAGCAAAACTTTCTATCGACTTAAAATCTTTTGGGTAGTTTTTTACTATAGAATCAACTTTCGAATAATCTTGAGCGAAACTAATCTGAAGCAAAAATAAAAATAGGGTTAGTAAAAATGTTTTCATATGACTAAATTAGTCAAAAATTATTCCAGTTTTGAATCCAGCTGAAGCCTATATATTAAAACAACCAGAGCCATATAAATCCATACTGCTTCAGTTGCAAAGCATTGTTGAGTCTATCGCTCCAAATTCTGAATTATTATTTAAATGGAGATTGCCGTTTTATTATTGTAGTGGTATTCCGTTATGTTATTTCAACCAATCTAAAGATTATGTAGATCTAGCGTTTTGGCATGGTGAACGCTTTGAAAAGTTTAAAGAACATTACGTTTCGGAAAACCGCAAAACAGTAATGTCGTTGCGCTACAGATCTGTTGAAGACATTGATGATGAGGTTGTCGTTTATGTGATTGAACAACTATTGGCTATTAATACCAATCCTTTTAAGCTGATTTTAAAACCTAATCGCTCTAAAAAGTAGCAACAAGTTTTCTAATAGCCACCAAATTACTCAATAAGCCTTCTAAATTATCTAAATGTAGCATATTAGCACCATCGCTTTTGGCGTTAGCCGGATCAAAATGCGTTTCAATAAACAGACCATCTACATTATTAACGACTCCTGCTCTTGCAATAGTTTCAATCATGTCTGGTCGTCCACCAGTAACACCAATACTTTGGTTAGGTTGTTGTAAAGAGTGAGTGACATCTAAAACCGTAGGAGCGTATTGACGCATTGTTGGGATGCCGCGAAAATCCACAATCATGTCTTGGTAACCAAACATCGTCCCTCTATCGGTAATCCAAGCTTTATCGTTGCCTGCATCTTTTACTTTTTGCACAGCATGTTTCATAGCTTCAGGGCTCATAAACTGCCCTTTTTTAAGGTTGACGACTTTTCCGGTTTCGGCCGCTGCAACAACCAAATCAGTTTGCCTAACCAAAAATGCAGGAATCTGCAATACGTCTACATATTCTGCAGCCATGGCCGCATCAGAAGCTTCATGAATATCGGTAACGGTGGGCACATCAAAAGTTTCGGAAACTTTTCTGAGAATTTTTAAAGCTTTTTCATTGCCGATGCCTGTAAAACTGTCAATTCGACTTCTGTTTGCCTTTTTAAAGCTGCCTTTAAATACATAAGGAATTTCAAGTTTGTCAGTTATGGAAACGACTTTTTCAGCAATACGAAGTGCCATATCTTCACCTTCAATGGCGCAAGGACCACAAAGCAAAAAGAAATTATCGGATTCGGTGTGTTTTAATTTCGGAATAGTTATCAAAGCTTAGAGACTTAATATTAAGTCGCAAAGATAGTATTAAAATACCTTTTTTATACTGTTTCTAATAATCCAAAGCGACATTACAAAGTTTCCAATAACTAAAGCTCCGCCATAAAATAATAAGCGTTTGGCTGACTCAGACCAATTGACAATGTTGAGCAAATTAGACAAGTATGCTAATATGAGGTATGATGATAGACAAACAAAAACAATACCTAACGAAAAATTAAGGTTTCTGTTTGGCTTTATCAATTGCCATAAAAAAGGAATGCCAAATAGTAATATTGGATATGCTGAAATACCTTCACTTCTATTTATGTACGTAAACCAATAGGCTATTACCGATATAAAATATAGATAAGGTATAAATTTGGTGTATTTGCTAATTGTATTCATCTGTCTTTTATTTAAATCAGATTGTCTGCCGACAAGCTGGTGTAAATAGCCCAATTAGCGGTTGTTTAGTTGTGGGAAGGCTTTTTACTATTAATCAATCTTATAACTAAAATTACGAATAGAAATTGCATTTGGATTAAATAATAACATAATATTAACGAAGTGAGGATAATAAGGTGTACCTTTGCGCGCTTAAAATTTTGCGCCAATTATGAACAAGATTAAAAATATTGCAATCATTGCACACGTCGATCACGGCAAGACCACTTTGGTAGATAAGATTATGTACCATTGCCAACTTTTCCGTGAAAATGAGAATACAGGAGACTTAATTCTAGATAATAATGATTTAGAACGTGAGCGTGGTATTACAATTACTTCGAAGAACGTTTCTGTAGTCTATAAAGACACAAAAATTAATATTATAGATACACCTGGTCACGCGGATTTTGGAGGTGAAGTAGAACGTGTTTTAAACATGGCTGATGGTGTCTTACTTTTGGTGGATGCTTTTGAAGGTCCTATGCCACAAACGCGTTTTGTTTTGCAGAAAGCTATTGACTTAGGGTTAAAGCCATGCGTTGTCATCAATAAAGTAGATAAGGAAAATTGTACACCAGATGAGGTACATGAAAAGGTTTTTGATCTTATGTTTGAGCTTGGTGCAGAAGAATGGCAACTGGATTTTCCTACCGTTTATGGTTCTGCAAAGAACAATTGGATGAGTGAGGATTGGCAAGATGAAACTGACAACATCGAGCCATTATTGGATATGGTTATAGAACATATTCCTGAGCCTAAAATTGAAGAAGGAACAACCCAAATGTTGATTACATCTTTGGATTTCTCTTCATTTACCGGAAGAATTGCAATCGGTCGTTTAACGCGCGGCAATTTAAAGGCTAATCAGCAGATCTCATTAGTAAAAAGAGATGGCTCGATTGTGAAAAGTAGGATTAAAGAACTACATACGTTTGAAGGCTTAGGGCGTAAAAAAGTAGATGAGGTACGAACTGGAGATATCTGTGCTATAGTTGGACTTGAGGGTTTTGAAATAGGTGATACCGTTGCCGATTTAGAAAATCCTGAAGGGTTAAAAACCATAGCGATTGATGAACCTACAATGAGCATGTTATTTACCATTAATGATTCGCCTTTCTTTGGTAAGGATGGTAAGTTTGTAACCTCCCGTCATATTAAAGAACGCTTAACCAAAGAGCTAGAAAAGAACTTAGCATTGCGTGTTGAAGAAACCGATAGTGCAGATAAGTTTATGGTTTTTGGCCGTGGTGTATTGCATTTATCTGTTTTAATCGAAACGATGCGTCGTGAAGGTTATGAATTACAAATAGGTCAGCCACAAGTAATCATCAAGGAAATTGACGGTGTAAAATGTGAACCTTTTGAAGAGATGACTATTGATTTGCCAGAAACAGTTTCTGGTAAAGCTATTGAAATGGTTACGATGCGAAAAGGGGAGATGATAAGTATGGAAGCCAAAGGTGACCGTATGGTTTGTCAGTTTATTGTACCTTCTAGAGGTATTATTGGATTACGTAATCAATTGTTAACTGCAACTGCTGGTGAAGCTATTATGGCACACCGTTTCAAAGAATATCAACCGTTAAAAGGTGGTATTCCGGAACGTCAAAACGGATCTTTAGTTTCAATGGAAAACGGTCAAGCTATTCCTTATTCGATTGATAAATTACAAGACCGAGGCAAGTTTTTCGTTGATCCAGGTGAAGATATTTATGAAGGTCAGGTGATTGGTGAAAATTCTCGTGGTGACGATATGGTAGTTAATGTTACAAAAACCAAAAAGTTGAGTAATGTACGTTCTTCTGGTGCAGATGATAAGGCTAAAATTGTACCTGCAATTAAGTTTTCATTAGAAGAAGCTTTAGAATATATCCAAAAGGATGAATATGTTGAGGTGACGCCAAACCACTTGAGATTACGTAAAATATTATTGAAGGAAGTAGATCGTAAACGTAACAAATCGATTTAACTTTCGAAAAAAGTAACATATAGAAAATAAAGAGAAATGCTTTGCGGTATTTCTCTTTTTTTATTTCTCTAATTTTGATAGTAAATAAACTTAAATGAAGTTTTTAGATAGATTTTTAAGAGATTGGCGAATTAAAAAAACTGAACCTTATGTAGAGCAAGGTGATAAAGTTTTAGACATTGGGTGTTTTGACGTAACTTTATTTGAAAAATTATCAATGAAGCCCATCGGAGAAAGTCTAGGTTTAGACCCTTTGCTAAAAAGGACAATAACTGGTAAAAACTATGTGTTGTTAAAGGGTGAATTTCCTGAAGATTTGCCTAAAGGGAAAAAGTTTAATTGTATTACAATGTTGGCCGTGTTAGAACATATTCCAAAAGAAGAACAATCTAAGTTAAGTAACTATTGTTATAAGTATTTAGAATCTAAAGGACGTATTATTATTACCGTGCCTTCTCCATTTGTAGATCATATCCTTTGGGTTTTATCTAAACTGAGATTAATTGATGGCATGTCTCTAGAGGAACATTATGGATTTAAGGCAAAAGACACACCCAAACTGTTTGACAAAAATCAATTTAAATTATTGAACCATCGCACATTTCAACTTGGTTTAAATAATTTGTTTGTTTTTGAGAAAATAGGCTAATCGTTATTTTTTTAAGCCTAAGACACTAAAAAACAAACTAAACAGAATGGTTTGAATACCGATTTGTAGCAAAGTTATTGCAGGTATAATAATTCGTAAGGTTGTACTCGTATCCAATGATCCATAATTTGTATCACTCCAAACGGACAAGCCTTTAAAGCTCAAAAACAGACCAATAAGCAGAAGGCAAAAACCGATAAGTAAACCTTTCTCAAGGTTAATGATTTTAAAAAGTTTGTTATAACGTTTAGACTTCGGTAACAACTCATTTTCTACAGCAAAAATCTTGGTTAGACCATAAAATATAATGAATTGAAAACCTACCAATAGAAATGCAGATGTATATAATAATGTGTGTACGTCTAGTGTAATTCCACTAAACTCTAAAGGATTTATGATGAGTAATATTGATAAGATCGAACCAATTAAAGCCAATAGAATTCCAGGATAGAGAAAAAGCCAATTAGGTGCATAAAGCATTAAAAAACGCAAATGTCTCCAACCATCGCTCCATGTTTTTAAATGTGGTTTTCGGCTTCGTCCATCTTTTTTTAGTGTTGTTGGTACTTCGGTAATTGATAAATCGTTCAATCTAGATTTTACTACCATTTCTGAAGCAAACTCCATTCCAGAAGTTTTCAAATTCATTTTATTGTATGCAGCTTTTGAAAAACCTCTTAAGCCACAATGAAAATCATTGATTTTTATTTTAAAGAACAATTTTCCGATAAATGACAATACAGGATTGCCAAGATATTTGTGCAAAAAAGGCATGGCATCCTTTTCTATACCGCCTTTAAAGCGATTGCCCATTACTAAATCAAATCCGTTACGCAATTCTTTGAGGAAGGGCATAAGGTTACTGAAATCATAACTATCGTCTGCGTCTCCCATAATGATATAAGTTCCGCTAGCAGCTTCAATACCTGTTTTTAATGCGCTTCCATAACCTTTTTGTGCGGCGTGTATAACTTTAGCATTTAGATCTTCAGCAATAGCAATAGAACCATCTGTACTACCATTATCTGCAATAACAATTTCTCCATTAATATCATTGGCCTTGAAAAATAATTGCACTTTTTTTATGCAAGTAGCTAAGGTTTCTGCCTCATTAAGGCATGGCATTACTATTGAAAGCTCAGGATTTTTGATCACGTTTAGTAAGGTTGTAGATGCTAATAAACAACAAAAATATTAAAGCATAATTATAAAACAGATAGCGTTGAATGGAATGTACTGCAAAAGCAATAAACATAGCGTTAGATAGAATTAGAGACGTTAAAAGAAATATGATGGCATATTTCTTTCTAGGGTTAAGAAATGTTTTTATAAGGCTATAAAAAAACATTATAACTACAAACCAAAGCAATAATTGGGATTTAAAACCATATGTAAGGTTTGCGTAAAATAATTTCAACCACTCCTTAAAGTTGTTTAAAATTAAAACCTTGGTAAATGCTTTACAGGCTTCTTCAGTTTTAAAAAAGGAATAAGCAGATTTTTTGCTCGTATGCCAGTTTTTAATTTTTGGCTGATTAAAATAGTACGATGTACCTATTACCCTAACGGTTTGATTACATATTTTAGGCAAATTATCATGAAAAAATTTATAAGATTCTTGCGTAGAGTAATCTGGTTTTGGCAATAGATCCTTATGTGCCAAAGTATCGTAACTTGTATTTAAAATTACCTGATAGTCTTTGTTTTTGAAGAGTTTGTAATCGTCTTTGTCCGAAAGATAAATCGGTGCTGTAGAAGCGCTAGTATATCCTAGAGGTGTAGGTTTAAAGAACCCATCTTTAAGTTTGTGGTATGTTCTTTCGGTAAGGCTGGCAATGAGGATTACACTACAAAACATTAGAACATTTACATGATGTTTTTTTTGGAATATTTCTTTTCTATACATCAAAAAATAAGTACCAGCGAAAATAAGCGTGGAAATAATGAATTGACTTCTAATGGAAACCAGAAGGAGATAAGTAATTAAATAATACTTAAAATAATGACCCTTTTTGTTAAATAGAACTTCCATACCTAATGCTATGAATAAAAGGTATAGTCCATATCCTAAACCTTCGGAACACAGGTTGTTGGCAATGCTCAATGGTGGAAAAAAGGGAAAGAGCAATATGATGAGTAAGGGAAACTTTAAAAGATTATTGAGTTGAAATAGTCTAGAGATTCTTGTGAAAAAATAGTGGACACCAAAAAGACTGAATACGGTATGAAATACAACAACGGCAACATCAAAATAAGTTCCAAAAACGGTATTAAAAGCCTTAAAAAAAATCACATAGCCCATTTGCCTAAAGGGCATCGAATTTAGATAGCTGTAGGTGTCTGGTGAATATATAGGTTTATTTAGTACACAAAAAAGGAAAACACAAAAGTAAATAACTAATAAAAAAATAGATTTCTTTGATAGATACAAATACTTATGTTGCCTCATTATTTAGTTGTACGATTCAAATTTAAAAATCAGTGATTTCCCTAATTTTATAAGGACGCGTGTTTTGAGTTTCGTAATAAGTGCGCATTTGTAAATCTATCGCAATACCTGTTGTAAATAGCTGTACACCAACGAGTAGAAAAATAACTCCTAAAATAAGTAGAGGTCTATCTCCAATATCATTTCCAAGTATTTTTTCAACCAATAAGTAAATATTGATAATTACTCCAACTGAAAAAAAGAATATCCCAATGTTGCCCAATAAATACAATGGTTTCTGAAGATAATTGCGTTGAAACAATATTAGTAGGATATCATTTACCACTTTAAAGGTTCTTCCTAAGCCATATTTAGATTTACCATGAACCCTATGGTGATGTCTCACGTTTATTTCACCGACTCTCGCACCATTGAGGTAAGCGAGCAAACCAATAAATCGGTGCATTTCGCCATAGAGATTCAATTCTTTGGCAATGTCTTTTTTAAAAACCTTTAGAGCACAGCCATGGTCTTTAATACTTAGCTTAGTGGCTTTTCTGATTAAAAAATTGGCGATTTTTGAAGGTAGTTTTTTTGCAAAATTATCTTTTCGCTTGTTGCGGATTCCAACAACAACGTCCCAGTTTTCATCTCGTAGTTTTTTAAGCATGGGCAAAATATCCCTTGGGTCGTTTTGTAAATCGCCATCAAGCGTAATTATAAAAT
The DNA here is from genome assembly GCF_965284585.1 of Winogradskyella ouciana. Classification (NCBI taxonomy): domain Bacteria; kingdom Pseudomonadati; phylum Bacteroidota; class Flavobacteriia; order Flavobacteriales; family Flavobacteriaceae; genus Winogradskyella; species Winogradskyella ouciana. The sequence continues at coordinate 319,512 of NZ_OZ260095.1, read as the reverse complement.
CACCTTTTGCATAATCAATACCAGCAGCCATTGCTGAACTTTGGCCATAATTTTTGCGGAGTTCTATAAGTTTAACATTGGGATGACTTGTTTTTTTTATTTGGTTCACAGTTTTATCTGTTGAAAAGTCATCTACCAAAATAATTTCAAATTTATGATCTACTAATGCCTCATCAATATTTTTTAATAGTTGTGTTATATTGTCCTCTTCATTAAAGAGAGGAATTACTAAAGACAAAAAAGCATCTTGAAAATTCATAATTACACTTATATTACAAAGCTATCATTTTTTTGATTAGGGTTGTTGGTAAACTCTAAAGTGTCCGTAAGTGTCTATAAGTTTCCAATGATTTACCACATGCATCATAAGTAATGACGTCTCTTCGTAATTGTCTTTGTGATTTTCAAAGTTCTCTATAAATATGGTAAGGTTCTTATCGCTGAGCATTTTCTTGTAGGCTTCTAATTCGTTTGCCAAGTGATGGTTAAAAACCCAATCCACACCTATAGGATTTACGGTATCAGTGATATAATGTCCTAAGGTCATTGACGGTAGGATGGTGAAATTATCGTACTTATTAGCCAAAAATTGTAGTTCTTTAAATTTATCGTACCGATCTTTACGAGTATGTATTGTTTGTAATCGAGGATATATATCTCCTAAATTATAGTTCAATGCACTTCGGTTCGCTTCATTAAAAGGGTACTGATACCCTAAATAGAATGTGCCTAAATATAGACTAATAATTAAAGGTGCAACCCATTTTTTTATAGTTGAAATTTCTCTCACGGTAATTATTGAAATAAACAAAATCGAGGGTGCTGAAAAACTAATAGGTGAGTTATAACCATTACTTATTGAGGCACACCAGGATAAACCGAACAGAACAACCAAAATGGCATATTTAGGGTGTTTTATACTTTTTATGATAGAATATAAAACACCAAATAACCATAAAATATGAATGATACCATACTTCATGGGATTGTATAAACTTTCATTTTTGTAATATAACCAAGTTAAGACTGAAACTATTAAAACATGTGTAAACAAAAACGTTAAGTTGGGAGTTGCATTTTTTTTCATCAACCAAAAGGCTACAACGGCTAAAGCTATGTACAACAAATTAAATTTAATTGCTAAATAGTAAGATTTTATTCCTGTATCTATTAAGCTAGAACCAGGTGTAAAACTGAACATTTGTTCTATAAATGGATCTAGAGCGTCTTGCCACCAAAACAATAAGATAAATAAAGCGATGAAAATTAAGCCACTCACTACTAAAACATAAAATGCCTTAAATTCTTTTCTGTAGAGCAAGAATAAACCAACTAGAGGTGGAAAAAAATAAAATGATTGTTTACACAGTGCACCTAAACAAAGGCAAATGGTTCCGAGTACTATCCACCACCATTTTTTTGATTCTTTTGCTATAAAAAACAACCCTAATACACTAAAAAATATACCGTCTATTGTATTCCATGGCATTGGAGGATAATTGTGCACAGAAACCAATGCGCCAATTATTGCTATAAAGTAAAGATGTTTCTTTGGGAGTTTTAATAGTTTAAAAGCAATTTTACTAGCTAGATAAGAATAACCAAATACTTGTACAAAATAAAGGTACCTATTAATTAAATAGGCGTAATCTTCAGTAAAATAAAGAGGTATTGAATGAAAGAAAGGTGAAAAAGCAGGTTTTATGTATACAAAATCTCGGTGTGGAAAATAACCATTGTACATGCTCCATGATATACCGAAAATAGAACCCATATCTCCTTCATCTATACCAAAGGGACCATATAAAATTATGTACAGAATTAGTATTGTAAAAAAGAGGTACTTCAATGGATTTTGATAAACTTTGGTAAGCAACACTATTTATTTTTTGCTAATATATAATAATAAGCATGGTCCAATGGAAAAAGATTTTTTTCAATATATTAAAAGTCTTATTTTTTTAACTGATAAAAATTAAACCTACTTTTGGTCAATGCATCAATACAAGGTAATACCATACCAGCCAATTTTTAAAGAAGAATGGAACAACTTTACCTCTTTAAGTAACCAAGACACTTTTCTGTTTCATAGGGATTTTATGGATTACCATAGCGATAGGTTTCAAGACTATTCTCTTATGATCTTTAAAAAGGATAAGTTAGTAGCGCTTTTGCCAGCCAATAGAATTGGTAATGAGGTGTACTCGCAGCAAGGCTTGAGTTATGGCGGATTGATTTACAAAAAAGATTTAAAATCTGAAGAGATTATTGAAACCTTTAAAGCAATATTAAAATTTCTAAATGAAAATGATATTGCCAGGTTTATTCTAAAGGAAATCCCGAACATTTATTTGCATAACACTACTAATAACCCTTTAACTTATTTATGTTTTAAAACTCAGGCCAAATTGGTAAGAACCGATATGCATTCTGTAGTAGATTTACAATTTAAGTCTTATTCCAATAGCAGAAAAGAGGGTTTAAAAAGAGGACAGAAGCACAACCTAATAGTAAAAGAAACGGATAGTTTTGATGACTTTTGGAATACTATTTTAATTCCCAATTTAAAATCAAAACACGGTGTGGAGCCTGTCCATAGTCTAGAGGAAATAGGTCTTTTAAAGTCTAGATTCCCAAAAAATATAAGGCAATTCAATGTGTTCTATAATGATGAGCTCGTTGGTGGCACCACAATTTTTGAAACCGAAAATGTTGCACATTGTCAATATATTTCAGGAAATTCTGATAAGAATGAATTGGGTAGCTTAGATTTTTTGCATATTCATTTATTGGATAATGTTTATATGGACAAAAAATATTTCAGTTTTGGAACGTCTAATATCGAATTCGGACAAAAAATAAACAAAGGACTGCAATTCTGGAAAGAAGGTTTTGGTGCGCGTTCAATAACCCAAGCGTTTTACAATATTGAAACAGAAAACTATAAACTTTTAGAGGATGTTTTTATATGATTAAGTTTTTAGATCTTCATAAAATAAACAATAGATTTCGCGATGAACTAGAAGCCTCGTTCAGTAGCTCGTTGGATGCTTCTCATTTTATATTAGGAGATAATGTTTCAAAGTTCGAAAATGAGTTTGCCCATTACTGTGGTACAGAATACTGTGTGGGTACAGCAAGTGGGTTAGATGCACTGACACTAATATTAAAAGGCTATATAGAAATTGGAAAACTCAACAAGGGTGATAAGGTTATTGTGCCAGCCAATACGTTTATCGCTACAATTCTATCCATATTACATGCGGATTTAGAACCCGTTTTAGTAGAACCTAATCCTGAGACTTACAATCTATCAGTTGAGAAAACAGAAATAGCTATAACTAAAGATGTCAAGGCAATTATTATGGTACACCTATATGGTCAGTTAGCTGATATTGAAAGCCTAAAGCTACTATCTGAGAAGCACAATTTGTTGTTAATTGAAGATGCGGCCCAGGCGCATGGTGCAGTGGCAATTTCCAAAAATCAAAAACTAAATTCCAAAACTATAAAAGCTGGTAACTTAGGGCATGCCGCTGCCTTTAGTTTTTATCCGAGTAAAAATTTAGGAGCTTTGGGAGATGGTGGTGCTGTGACAACAAACGATTCGGATTTATACGATGCCATTGCTATGTTGAGAAATTATGGTAGCAGTGTGAAATATAACCATGAAATCATTGGCTTTAATAGTAGATTGGATGATCTACAAGCTGCTTTTTTGAGTGTAAAACTAAAGTCTTTAGATGTAGATAATCAAAAAAGAAGAACTGTTGCAATGCAATACCTTAATGGAATTAACAATCCTAAAATTAAACTACCGTTTTATAATGAGACAGATAGCCATGTCTTTTATGCATTTGTGGTCGAAGTAGAAGATAGAGAAGAGTTTATAAAATTATTAAATCAAAATAATATTGAATGGTTAATCCATTATCCTATTCCACCACATAAGCAAAAAGCACTTCATCGATTTTCTCATTTAAATCTGCCTATTACTGAGCAAATCCATAAAAGAATTATAAGTTTGCCTATAAGCCCAATTATAACTGATAAAGAGGTGCAAACTGTAATTAAAGTTCTTAATACTTACTAATTGAAAAAGTTTTTCTATTACATAAACAATAAAGTTCTGATAAAGGCAGCCAACTTAAATACTGCCAATATTAGTATTAAGATTATTGCAGGTATAATTATTACTAAGTTTATCGCCATTTTTATTGGTCCGGAGGGTATGGCCCTTATTGGAAATCTAAGAAATTTTTTGAGCACCATACAATCTATTGCCATAGCAGGTCTTTATGATGGTGTTGTTAAACTAATAGATAAGTGCAAGAACAATTTTACTGAGCTTACGAGCACATTATCTACAGTCTTTTATTTTGGCTTTTTTTCGTCAATTCTTTTAGCGTTTCTATGTTATTATAATGCCGAATATATTAACGGTTTAATATTTCTAAACAATAACTATACTTACGTTATTGAGACCATGGCTCTTGTTTTGCCATTCTATGCCTTAAATATGTTTGTGTTCTCAATAATGAATGGCTTTTCTAAGTATAGAATCTTATTGGTCATCAATATTATTGGTCAGATTTTGGGACTGTTAGTCACGTTGCTTTTAATTAAACAAGAAAACATTGATGGTGCATTGATTGCTGTTGTTATTACACCAGCATTGAGTCTGTTGATTACCATTGTGGGAATTGCATTTAGGAAAAGCTTTATGTCTAGCATAAACATTACTAACATTAAATTTTCTGTACTCAAAAATTTAAGCCCTTTTATGATCATGGCATTGGTAACCTCAATAGCATTACCAATTGTTTATATCATAATCAGAAACTATCTTATTGCTGAAATTGGTATTAAGGAAGCCGGTTATTGGACAGCCGTAACGCGTGTGTCGGATTATTATTTAATGTTTATTAATTCGTTGATGGCGCTCTATATTTTACCTCGTTTTTCAGAAATTAATACACGTGAGGAATTTAGAAAAGAAGTATTTAGCTTTTATAAGACTGTGCTTCCAATCTTTGCTGTTCTGCTAGGTATTATTTATTTAAGCAGAAGCCTATTGGTAAATCTTTTGTTCACCGAAGAGTTTAGACCTGTAGAAGACTTATTTGGGTATCAAATTTTGGGTGATTTTATTCGCGTAATGTCTATGGTTATAGCTTATCAATTTTTGGCCAAAAAGATGTTTGCCCATTTTATTATTATCGAAGTGTTTTTATTCATTATAATGTATGTGTCTAGTGTTTACCTCATTGATATCTTTGGATTAAAAGGTGCAGTTATGGGACATTGTCTTAGCTATTTTATGCATTTTGGGATTATATTGCTCATTTTTGGCAGTTCTCTGTTTGGTGTAATCAATGACAAAGGAATAGATGACTTTTAAAACAGTAACTCGTGAAACTTCCTAAATTTCTTAGTGGTAATACAGTTCTTAAGATTACATCGCTTAACGCTGTAGTTATAACTATTAGGCTTGTTGTTTCTGTATTTATTCAACGCTTATTAGCAATTACAGTTGGTGAAGCTGGTATTGCTAGTATAGGACAAGTTAGAAACGTTATGGTGATGCTTACCAGCACATCTACTATGGGAATCTTTAGTGGTGTGGTAAAATATGTAGCTGAGTATAAAGAAGATAAGCCAGAACTTGCTAAACTTTTTTCTACGGCAACGATTTTTGTTATCATCGGTTCTGTTGTTTCTTCTTTAATCTTGTTTATTGGGTCAAGCTATTTTTCTAATTATCTTTTTAAGTCCGATGACTTTGTATATGTATTTAAGTTATTGGCTGTAATTGTTCCTTTTATAGCTGTTAGTAGAACTATTAATGGTATAGTTAGTGGCCTTTCGGAATATAAGAAGTATGCTAAAATTGAACTTATAAGTTATCTCTTAGCTACAGTTGCTATTCTTATAGGTCTGTATACGTCAAAATTAGAAGGTGTAATTATCGCAATTGCAATTGCACCAATGATCCAACTTGTTGTTTTAGGTTTTGTGTTTGGCAAAACATTAAGGGAATATATGAGTTTTAAGAGTTTAAAATTCAACCTTATTTATAAGAACAAACTTTTGGCATTTACACTAATGTCGTTTGTCTCTGCATTTCTGCTCAATTATATTGAAATTAATATAAGAACCACCGTGGCCGATGAAATTAATATTAATGAAGCGGGTTATTGGACAGCGATTACCTTTATCTCAAAAAACTACATGGTATTTGCAACAGGCTTGTTTACACTGTATGTAATACCAAAATTTGCAAATATCCACAATGAAAAAGATTTTAAAAATGAAGTCTTTAGTATCTATAAAACCATCTTGCCAATCTTTGGGTTGGGTATGTTATTGGTTTACCTATTTAGAAATTTAATAATAGAAATTATCTATCCGGATTTTACAGGAATGGAACCCTTATTTAAATGGCAGTTATTGGGTGATTTTATTCGTCTGTGTGCATTGGTGTTAGCGCATCAGTTTTTAGCAAAACGATTGGTTAAGAGCTTTGTTGTTACGGAGATTATTTCATTGGTGTTATTTTTTGTACTTACCAAAATATTTATTCAGTATTATGGTACAGAAGGTGTTGTAATGGCACATTTAGTACGTTTTATTATATACTTTGCCATTGTGATATTTGTTATCAGATTGTATTACAGTAATAAACAATCAAAGCCGTCTTAGCTTCTTATTCTTTGTTTTCTTGCCATGTTTCTAAGTAGCTTTTGGCGGAAGATATATAATTATGGTGCTCTTCTATAAATTGTCTGGCATTTTTCGAAATTTCAATAATCTTATTAGGGTTATTAATTAACCATTCCAGTTTTTTTGCAATATGCGTAGCATTAGGCAATGCATTGATTGCAACAGTGTCTTCTTCAACGTTATAATAATTTGACCATTCTTTTTCTGCACCTGTAAACACAACCTTACCTTGTGCCATAGCTTCAAGAGCATTGTAACCTTGGTCGTATGCATAAATTTGGTCTAAAACAATATGAGCTCCATCTAAGGCTTTTATATAATCCTTATACGGCATACTTCTAACAGTTATGATTTTTATTTGTTCACTATAATTAGCACTTAAGATTTCTAAGGCTTCTTCAAAAATGTCATTCCCTTTTTTATAGTAATTATTTGAGTTAATGCCATGAAAAATAATAATCTTCCCTTCAGTCTTTAGTCTTTTATACATTAAAACATCCGTATTTACAGGATTTGGTATTAGTCCTAAATATTTTGGATGGTTTTTCAATGGTAAATGATAATCTATGTCTGAGGCAATAACACCATTGATATTTTCGTAAATGTGTTTATGAAGCTTTTTAAATTCAGGCTTCAAAAATTTAAGACCATAGGCACTAATAAAAGTTCTATCCTTTCCGTTTTTATAAGGTGTTAAGATTGAATATCTTAGTTTATCGGCATTGGCATATGAAACACTTATAAAGTCTGTGCCGCATGACAACAGGTAAATATTATTATTCCATGAAGAGATTAAATCAAAAATATCCTTTTCGATTTTTGCGGTACAACCAAAAGGAGCTTCGTTAATAAACTGTACAACATCATAATTGCTCAGCTGCGGTTGTAACCTTTTAATTTGGCTTTTTATGTTAATGGATTCAAGATCAATGCCACTAATGAGATATAATAAGTTTTTAATCTTTTGTTTGAGCCCTGTCTGATATCTTTTCTCAATCAGTAAATCAACATTGTACTTTTTAAACCCGTCAAAAGATGCAACGATGGTGACATCATGGTTCAATTGCAATAGACCTTCCTTTAACGAATTATGAAGCCTGCTATATTCGCCAACCAATAAAATTTTCATTTATATGATTACATTTGCTTCAAAGATAATTTTTAATGATCAAATCCAACCCTAAAAAAATATGTATTGTAGTTTCTTCTTTAGGTGCTGGTGGTGCAGAACGCTCTTCTGCTTTATTATCTGAATTATTATTTGATTTAGGTTATGATGTTCATATTGTTTCGGTAATAGACAGAATAGACTATCCATACAAAGGAAAATTGCTCAATTTAGGGGAGCTAAAATCACAAGACGATTCACGGTTAGGAAGGCTAAAACGTTTAAAGGTATTTAGAAATTATTTGAAGTCTCACAATTTTAGTCATGTCATAGATCATAGAACTAGAATTGGTTTTATAAAGGAATTCATTATCTCAAAATGGGTTTATGCCAACGAAAAGGTGATTTGCTGTGTACATAGCTATAAAACGGATAATTATATTAATCCAAATCCTATTTTAGGTCGAATTTTATATGGTTCTGTAAATCAAATAGTAGCTGTGTCAAAAACTATTGCGCAGAAAATAAGAGTAACATATGCATTTAAGAATGTCGTTACAATATACAATGCCATTCATTTGGAGAATAATCAGACTGTTATAGAAAATCAGAATTCAGATAAATATATTCTCTTCTTTGGCAGAATAAACGACAAAATAAAAAATATCTCACTTCTTTTAGAGGCTTATAAGGTTTCTCATCTGCCAGAAAAAGGTGTTAAACTCAAAATATTAGGAGATGGAATTGATAAAGAAATGCTCATTGATAAATCAGAGCAAATGGGTTTGGAGAGTGATGTTCAGTTTTTACCATTTAACCCCAACCCTTTAGAATTAGTAAAATATGCATACTTTACGGTTTTAACCAGTTGGTATGAGGGTTTTCCAATGGTAATACCAGAATCATTAGCGTTTGGCACACCAGTAATTTCTGTAGATTGTAAATCTGGTCCAGATGAAATTATTATCAACGAGCAAAATGGGCTTTTAGTTGAAAATCATAATATCGAAGTTTTGGCAAATGCCATGAACAGAATGCTAGAGGATAAAGATTTATACTTACATTGTAAGTCTAATGCAAGAGCTAGCGTTGAGAAGTTTTCGAAAGCGGAAATTGGTCAACAATGGAAAAAATTATTGGAGTAATTGAATGAAAACGATAGGAGATAGTAAAATTATTGAAATACCTAAAGTACACGATGAGCGCGGTTCGCTTGCGGTTATTGAAAAACAGGTTGTTCCGTTTGCTATAAAACGGGTATACTATTTATATGATGTTCCTAGTGATAGCTACAGAGGAGGTCATGCGCATAAAGAACAAGAGTCTGTAATTATTGCGCTTAGCGGAAGCTTTGAAGTGATTATAGATGATGGTAAATCGCGTAAACGGATTATGCTTAACAAACCAACACAGGGTTTGTATATACCAACACATATCTGGCGCGAAATTGATAATTTTTCTTCAGGTGCGGTTTGCTTGGTTTTGGCTTCTACCACTTACAACGAAGATGAGTATATTAGAGAGTACAAAACCTTTAAAAATCAATCTTTGGGATAATAAACCTTTTCTCCTTTTAATGATTTTAATTTTATCAATAGTTTGAGGAGCCATTTAGGACTTATTAATAACAAATTCTTCCGAGTACTTAGTGTATTGATATCTATATGAGATTTATAATAGTTGAAGCTTTTATTATCACTTTGTAGTTTGCTTAAAATAGCCATAGAATAACGATTACGATCTAAGTAAGCTTTTATGTATTTGTTGTTCTGTTCTTTTTTAAGGTACTTATCATATTTAGGTTTTTTATCTAATCCAAAAGTAGTGTTAGAAAGACTCGAAGGGCTATAGTTATAGATTACTAGTTGTTTGTTTATAAATAGTATATCATAATGTAAACCAAAACGAATCCACATATCTGTATCTTGACCCGAAATGATTAAAGGATCAAAATACCCTGTTTTTTCTAATATTGATTTTTTAAACACTACACTAGAACTCGTAAGTAATGAATATTTTTGACTGGCTTCAAAATAATTGTAACTCATGTAAAGCTCTGATTGCTTAAAATTATATGATACAGGAACAGTCTTATGTTCATATTTTTGGGCAATTGCTGTAGCAAAAATTTTGTGTTCAGGAAATTTTAAATTAGCTGTATGTATCGTTTTAAGATATTCTTTATCCCAAATATCATCTCCATCCAATAAAGCTATATAGTTGTATTTAGCCACTTTAATTCCGGTGTTTCTAGCAACAGATGCACCTTGATTTTTAGTCGTAATAAGCCTAATCCGAGTATCATTAAAAGAATTAATAATAGCCTCACTTTCATCTGTAGACCCATCATTGACTACAATAATCTCGAAATCTTTAAATGATTGGTTTAGCACACTGTTTAGCGTATTTTTTATAAAATCCGCTTTATTGTATACCGTTATGACAACTGAAAAAAAAGACACTAACGTTTTTGTTTTAGTTTACAAAAGTAACCCAACTTATAAAAATCGAATAAACGCATGGATGGATAGGACGATTTTAAGTTTTTTAATAATAAAGGTTTTGTAAGGATAAATAACATTATAACGAGTCCACTAAGTTTTAGAGAATTAATTTTATTTGAATATTTAACAACAGAGCTGTCTTTTACAAGTTTTTCATTAGATTTTACCAGATGATGCAAATTCTGCAAACCTTGTTCTGTCTTTTTTATAAAAGTATCCGCATCTTCGTTACTATCGTGTATAACGGGATTGTCGATAAAACTAGGTTTTATACCTTCTGCTTTTAGAGTATTAAAAAATAATAGATCTTCATAACCATAGGTTTTTATGCTTTCATTAAATGGGTACTTGAGAATTATGGGTTTCTTTATTAAAAAATTAGCGGAAGAAAGTACCTTGTTATTCTTGTAGGATTCTCTCTCTTTTGTGTATATCCATCTGAGTTTATAGGGTTTTTTGGCTGCGACCTTTTCTTCAATCATTCCACCAATTACCACATCTTTTTCTTTGTGCTCGATATAGGAAGCGATGTATTCTTTTGATTTAGGAAACGTGCCAGCATCTATAAAAAGAAGTTTATTGTATTTTGCTTTATTAGCTAACAGATTCCTTATGGCACTGCGTCCAATATTTTCTTTCAGGAAGATTAACTTAACATTTGAAAATGCCTTTATTTTTTCGGTACTATCAAATCTAATATCTGATGCATCATCAATTACAATAATTTCAAATTTAATATGACATTTTATGGCCTGTGCATGTACTTCTTCAACTAAGGGAAGAATATTGTAATTATATACTGGTATCAGTATAGATAGCATGATTTGTAAAGATTAGTTCTTACGTTGCACTACCTCAAAAACCTTGTTTTCATCACACTTTAAGGTTTTACTCGGATATTTTAAAAGCAAAGCATAATCGTGCGTTGCCATCAAAATAGTATTTCCATTTTTATTAATGTCTTGTAATACTTTCATAACCTCAATACTTGTCTGTGGGTCAAGGTTACCTGTAGGCTCATCTGCTAATATCAATTCAGGATCATTAAGTAACGCACGTGCAATGGCAATACGTTGTTGTTCTCCACCAGAAAGTTCGTGAGGGAATTTAAATCCTTTAGTTTTCATGGCGACCTTATCCAATACGCTCTCAATACGTTCCTTGATCTTGTCCTTATCTTTCCAGCCAGTTGCCTTAAGTACAAATTCAAGATTACCGTTTATAGTTCGGTCTGGTAAAAGCTTAAAATCCTGAAATACAATACCCAATTTTCTACGTAAAAACGGAATGTCTTTTTCCTTCATGGTTCTAAGGTTAAAATCTACGACATTGCCTTCACCTTCGGTGAGTTCTAGATCGCCATAAAGGGTTTTCATAAAACTACTTTTACCGCTTCCGGTTTTACCAATGAGATAAACAAAATCTCCTTTTTTCATTTCAAAATTTATATTGGCAAGTACCATGCTATCACCTTGGTAAATCGTCGCATCTTTAAGTTGTAAAACCGTTTCGGACATATTTTTTATTCAAATTAAGTATGTGTAAATGTATTGTTTAATATTTCAAATCCCAAATGCAATTTCTACCTTGGCATAGTAATTGAAAAGCTACTTTCATGAGACATTCAATTAGTTTATTAGTACTGTTTTTTACCATATGCTCTTTTGGACAAAAAAAGTTTCATGTCTTTCCGATGGATGGAAAATCAATCCAAGGTTCTCCAAATGGCGATGGTAGCCTCAACAATCCATGGGATTTGCAAACTGCATTATCACAATCTTCAGAACGTGTAAATGGTGGTGATATTATTTGGTTGCACAGCGGAACTTATAATGGTAGATATACAAGCACTTTAAAATCCACAAATTCAGAATTTATAACAGTGAGCGCTTATAAAAATGACTATGTTGTGCTTAACGGTAATGTTGAAAGTAAGCTCAAAAATGTAATGGAAATTACAGGTGATAAAGTCATTTTTAAAAATTTTGACGTCACTTCACTAGGAGATTTTTCACGGAATGTAAAAGATGAGGATTTTGGTAGATGCGCTGGGATAAACCATCTTTCAGGTGTTGCAAAGTTTCAAAATTTAAAAATATATAACAATCCAGGATTAGGTTTTGGATCTTGGAAAAGTACTGGTGGGTCTGTAATTGAAGATTGCATCATATTTTACAATGGCTATATGGGAAAAAATAGAGGAGAAGGAGAAGGTATGTATGTGCAAAATAAGTCAGACGATACAAGGATCATTATGAACAATATTATTTTTGGTAATTACTATAAGGGAGTGGAAGTATGGTCGGCATCTAAAGGTCATGATTATGAATTTGTAAAGAATGTAAATCTTGTTAATAATATATTTTTTAACAATGGTCTTCCTTCAGGAACGCTAAGAGATAATGTGATTATTGCAACTAATGATACCAGAGGTATAAATATCGCTAAGCACATTAAGGTATTGGATAATGTTTTTTATCAGAATATAGACTTTAATGATCAAAAAAACTATGGGAATGGAGTTTCATTGGCTATTGGCTTTAGAGCTGGTGCTATGTTGGAGGATATTACCATAGAAAACAACATCATACTAGGTAGGAACAATGGTCTTAATCTAATGCATGTTAAATCGCTGAATTTTAAGAATAACACCGTTTATTCAGGCTATGTTAATTTTCATAAATCTTCGCTTGCGGTAATGGAATCAGGCAATTTCAATCTTGAGAATAACACATATTATACGAGAAATACTACTAGTCATAGAGTAATTGATTTTAAGAAAATGAGTTTAACGGATTTCACTAATAAATTCCACACTGATATCAATAGTGAAAGCAAACAGTTTAAAGATTTCCAAATCACCCCAGTTTTAAAAGTGGTAGAACTTAAGACGAAAAAAAATTATTTCAATGTTGCATTGCTTCAAAAAGAAGGAAAGGATGTTACGGTAGATTTTAGTGAGTTTAATATTGAGGAGGGTTCATCGTATAAAATCTACGATATTGAAAATAGAAACGTAGTTGCAAAATCTGGCAAGATTTCTAACGATATGAAGATAAAATTCCCTATGGGATTAAAAGCTTTTGAAAAACCGACATATAACACTATAGCAACAAAAACCTCCAGTAATTTTGGAGTCTTTAGAGTTGAGTTTGAAGAACAAAAAAAGAAAAGCACCCTTTTTAGTAGATTATTCGGTTGGTTGTTTTAAACACGATCAGAATCTTTAAAGTAAGGGGCTTTAACATTTAATAAGTTAGTTTATAATTATACAGAGTTTTCACCGTTATAGATTTTGTATTGAATTATATTTACATTAATTACAATTCATCATAAAAATAATAATCAAAAAACGAAGCAAATGCTACTTCTCAAAAGACAATTCATCATCGTTTTTCTCATGTTTTCTCTACTCGGTATTGCTCAGAAATCTGCAGTTTATACTAGTGATTTAAAAGATTATCAGAAAGCATTGACCTTATACAACAATAAGCAGTACAAAGCAGCACAGTCCTTGTTCGATGATATAAAGTACAACACTGACGATAAGATGCTGAAATCGGATTGCTCGTATTATATCGCCAATTGTGCAGTAAGATTAAATCAAAGAAATGCTGATGACTTAATCACGGAATTTGTCGAGGAATATCCAACAAGCACTAAGCGAAACACGGCTTATTTAGACGTAGCCGATTATTATTTTGAAAACTCAAAATACGCTTACGCACGTAAATGGTATCAAAAAGTGGATGAACTGAGCATTGCACGTTCTGAGCGTGAACGCTACTATTTTAACTACGGCTACAGTCTATATGCTACCAAAAGTAAAACTCAGGCTACAAAATATTTAAACCGAGTTGTGGATTCCCAAGAATATGGTTCGCAAGCCAAGTATTATATCGGTTACATGGCTTATGAAGGTGATGATTATGATACAGCGAACGAATATTTTGACCAGGTTAGCGATAACGAAAAGTACAAGGAGAAACTATCATATTATCAAGCGGATTTAAACTTTAAATTAGGAAAGTTTGAAAAAGCCATTGAACTAGCAAAGGAGCAATTGCCAAACGCCAGAGGTGAGGAAGAATCCGAGTTGTCTAAAATTATTGGTGAAAGCTATTTTAACCTAGAACAATATGAAGAAGCCTTGCCATACCTCAAAGCATACCAAGGCAAACGTGGCAAATGGAACAATACCGATTATTACCAATTAGGTTACACGTACTACAAGCAAAATGATTTTGAAGCTGCCATTTCTGAATTCAATAAAATTATTGATGGCAACAATTCTGTAGCTCAAAATGCGTATTACCATTTGGGCGAGAGTTATATCAACCTCGATAAGAAGCAAGAAGCACTGAATGCTTTTAGAAACGCTTCTGAAATGGATTACGATCTCAAAATTCAGGAAGATGCTTGGTTAAACTATGCCAAGATCAGTTACGAAATTGGTAATCCTTATCAATCCGTTCCTCAGGTATTGGCTGGTTATTTGGACAAATATCCAGAAACAAGTTACAGGGAGGAAGTCGAAACCTTATTGATAGATTCTTACATCACATCAAAAAATTACAAGGAAGCGCTTGAGCTTTTAAAGGGAAAGAACAGTTTTGAAAATAAAGTCGCTTACCAAAAAGTGGCCTTTTTTAGAGGTGTTGAACTTTACAATGAAACCAAGTATAGTGAAGCTCTAGATTTATTCAACAATTCGTTAAAAGAGCCAAGAGATCCAATCTTTGTAGCAAAGGCAACGTTTTGGAAGGCAGAAACCGAATACAATCTTTCCAATTTTAACGATGCGTTGATTGGCTTTAAACAATTCAACGGAATGCCTGAGGCCTCAGCCATTCCTGAAAGTGAAAATCTTGATTATAACTTGGCTTACACCTATTTTAAGTTGAAGGATTATAACAATGCCTCTAATTACTTTCAGAAGTTCATAGATAAAAATTCGAGCGATAGACTCAGA
Source organism: Winogradskyella ouciana (assembly GCF_965284585.1). Taxonomy (NCBI): domain Bacteria; kingdom Pseudomonadati; phylum Bacteroidota; class Flavobacteriia; order Flavobacteriales; family Flavobacteriaceae; genus Winogradskyella; species Winogradskyella ouciana. The sequence goes on along the minus strand of NZ_OZ260095.1, from coordinate 304,205 downwards.
AGAAATGATGCCTATCTAAGATTGGCAGATGGATATTTTGTATCGAGTAAGTATCAAAATGCTATAAATGCTTATGATAAAGCGATTCAAATCAATGAAATAGAAACAGACTATGCAGCATTTCAAAAAGCGATGAGTCATGGGTATTTAGGCAAGAGTTCTACAAAAATTTCTGAGTTAAACGCGTTTATAGAAGGTTATCCAAAATCAGCTTTGAGAGACGATGCCATGTACGAATTAGCAAATTCTTACGTAAAGACCGGTGATACAGACAAGGCTATGCGAATGTATGACCGTTTAAATTCTGAATATAGACGAAGTGCGTTCACATCAAAAGCTTTGTTGCGCCAAGGTTTGGTCTATTACAATAGTAACGATAATGAACGTGCATTGACCAAGTTTAAGAAAGTAGCGAGTGACTTTCCTGGTTCTGGAGAGGCTGTACAGGCGGTTTCCACGGCACGTTTAATTTATATCGATTTAGGTCGTGTGGATGAATATGCATCTTGGGTAAAATCCCTGGATTATGTTGAGGTAACCGACGTTGAATTGGATAATACCATGTATTTGGCGGCAGAGAAACCCTATTTAGATAATGATACAGATAATGCCATTCGTCAGTTCAATAAATATCTGAATCAATTCCCGAATGGAATCCATGCTTTAAAATCACACTTTTATTTAGCACAGTTGTATTACCAAAAGGATTTGTTCGAAAATGCACAACCGCATTACCAATATGTTGTAGAGGCTGCAAAAAGTGAATATACCGAACAGGCAACGGTTAGGTTATGCGAAATTTATTTAAATGATTCAAATTGGTCAAAAGCAATTCCTGTTTTAAAAACTTTGGAAGCCGAAGCAGACTATCCGCAGAATATATTATATGCGCAATCCAATTTAATGAATGCCTATTATCAAACTGAAGATTACAATCGGGCAGAGACCTATGCAGAAAGAGTATTGAGCAATTCAAACTTGGATAACAAAGTAAAGAGTGATGCCAAAATCATCATTGCACGCTCAGCCATAAAAACTGGTAATGAAGCTAAGGCAAAGGGCGCTTATGCAGATGTTGAAAAAATCGCCACAGGTAGTGTAGCTGCTGAAGCTCTGTTCTATAACGGCTACTTTAAGAACAAAGAGGGTAAGTATGAAGCTTCTAATACAATCATTCAGAGATTGGCAAAGGATTATAGCAGCTACAAATACTATAGTGCCAAAGGTTTGGTGGTTATGGCAAAGAATTTCTACGCTTTGGGAGATGCCTTTCAAGCGACCTATATTTTAGAAAGCGTGATTTCAAACTTCCCAGATTTTGACGATGTTGTACAAGAAGCAAGAATAGAACTCAATAAAATAAAAGCCGAAGAAGCAAAAACAAATTCATCAATCGAAACAGACGATAATTAAACAGGAAAGCATTTTGACTGTGCTCAATATAACAGTCTCGAATCATTAATTTATTGTCAGGCTGAGCGCAGTCGAAGCCAAAAAAATCTAAATCAAAAAACATGAAAATCAAGTTTTTAATTTTTATAATCACCATAGCAACCAGTTTATCATTTATCAATGCCCAAGAGCGTAAAAATGATACTATTGACGATCAAGTGGTAAATGTGGTAAAACCATATACACCAACGATTTCTGATGCGTTTAAAATTAAGGATACACCAAAATTGAGTGATTCTAATATGGTGAAGAAAAAGGAAGTGAAATACAATATCTTCTCAATTCCTGTGGCATCTACCTTTACACCTGCAAAAGGAAAAGCGGCTAATGTAGATAAGGCAAAACCGGTGAAGTTATACGATAATTATGCATCACTTGGTGTGGGAACTTACACTACAATTTTGGGCGAGGTATATCTTAACCATGAGTTGAGCAGTACCGAAAATGTTGGTGGTTATTTTAGCCATCATTCCTCACAAGGTGGTATCGACAATGTGTTTTTGGATGACAATTTCAGTAAAACCGGTTTAAATGCACATTATTCGCAGAAACTTAGGGATTTTTCATGGAAAGTAGATGGAGGTGTTGATTTAATGACTTACAACTGGTATGGTCTGCCAGAGGGATATGAAGATCAAGCTAGTGATATAGATCCTAGGCATTCCTTTAACAGATTTTATATAGGCGGTAAATTGAAGTTTGATGACGCCATCATAAAAGACGGAAGTGTGAGATTCAGGCGTTTTGGTGACGATCAAGATTCTGGTGAGAATAGATTTGTGGCTAAAACAAATTTTGCTATTCCTGTTCAAGGCGAAGAAATAAACACTGAATTTTATGTGGATTACATAGGAGGTAGTTTTGATGAAAGTTATTTTGGTGGTGATGAAATTAATTACGGAAACGTAACCTTTGGTTTATCTCCATCATACCAAATGAAACAAGACGATTTAACTGTTAATTTGGGTGTTCGTTTGGTCTATCTTAACGATACTGAGTTTAGCGACAATAAGTTCTTTATTTACCCAAATTTTGAAGCATCCTACCGTTTAGTTGATGAGATTTTAATCGCCTATGGCGGAATTAAAGGGGAGCTTCAACAAAATTCGTACTATCAATTTGCAAGTGAAAACCCATTTGTGTCACCAACCTTGTTAATCGCTCCAACAGACCAACGCTATAATGGATTTATTGGGTTAAAAGGAAAGCTGTCTAATAACGTAAGTTATAACATTAAAGGAAGTTATTATTCTGAAGATAATAAGCCGTTATATAGACTTAATACTGTGCGCAATTTTTCGTTTGGTAGCGGAGCCGAAGATTATTATTATGGTAATTCATTCGGAATTGTTTATGATGACGTCACTACATTCTCTGTAGGAGGTGAGCTAAATATTGATGTCAATAGAAACTTTACTCTAGGATTAAAGGGTGAGTACTTTGGTTATAATACGGATACCCAAGCCGAAGCATGGAACCTGCCAGACGTAACCGGATCTATTTTTATGGATGTTCAGATTACGGAACAGTGGTTTGCTGGTGCTAGTGCTTATTTTGTTGGTGAGCGAAAAGATTTATTTGAATTGGAAGGCTCTTTAACAGGCGACCCAATTATGGAGGTGATAACACTAGAAAGTTACTTTGATGCCAATGCACATTTGGGTTACAAAATAAATGACCAACTTTCAATTTTTGCTAAAGTGAATAATATTTTAAATCAAGATTATCAGCGTTACCTCAATTTCCCAGTACAAGGTTTTCAAGCTTTAGCTGGTGCTACGTATCAATTTGATTTTTAGTAAGGTCTATCATTCTGAACTTTCACACAGAGCTTGTCGAAGTGTGGTTTCAGAATTTCACTTTCATAAATGAGAAATTTTTGCCAAATAATCAAAATGCACTCCATCCATAATTTTTTCACATTTTAAGCCAATGGTATGGCAAGCGGTAAGTAATGTTTCAAAATCAAGGTAAAGCCATTTCATGGGTACTTCTTCTTCGCCTTTATAGCTGAGGTGGTAATCAAGTTCGCCATAATATTGACTGTTTAAATCTATCCAAATACCACCATCTTCATCTTCGTACATATAGGATATGTCAGAAGAATCGACTAGGATTTGTCCATTGGGATTTAATAATGATTTTAGGTGTATTAAGTATTTGGAAACTTGTGATAGCTCTTGAAAAATTCCTGTACCATTCATTAATAATAGAATCGTATCAAATGTCTCAGTTTCTTCCAAAAGTGGTTTTAATTCAATATTCAAAACACCACGCTGTTTTGCTACTTCAATAGCACCTTGAGATGTATCAATAGCTTTTACCTTAAATTCTTTGTTTTGCAACCACAACGCATGGCTGCCCGCACCACAACCCACATCAAGAATGTGTCCTTTACTTAAATTTAGAGCTTTTTGTTCCAGCTTTGGCATTTCAGCATAATCCCTAAACAAATAGGGAAGTGGTAGTTCGTCTTCATCGGAGATATTGGTCCAAGTGACGATATCTTCAGAATAATTGTTGTTCTGATAATCCCTTAATGCCTTTCCGAAGATATCCTTCATAATTATTTTCTTGTCATTGCGAGCGAAGCGCGGCAATCTCTTTTTAATTTAACTATTTTTACAACAGATTACTACGTCACTACGTTCCTCGTAATGACATTTACTTTGTATTTTTACACTATGCAAGACCAAATCAATAATCTTCCTAAGCTCGCCAAAGATAGGCATAAGGAAAACAAAACTTTCTTTACAAAACTGAGAAAAAAGCCACCCAAGCAATTGGATTATTTAATGCAAGAGATACACAAGGAAGAATTTGAACGCACAGATTGTTTAGATTGTGCCAACTGCTGTAAAACTACTGGACCGCTTTTTACAGACAAGGATATTAAGCGCATTGCTAAGTTCTTTAAAATGAAAGAACAGCAATTTATAGAAGCATATCTTCGTTTAGATGAAGACAATGATTATGTATTGCAATCTGTACCTTGTGCGTTTTTAGGAGCGGATAATTATTGTTCAATTTATGAAGTGAGACCAAAGGCTTGTCGAGAATTTCCGCATACGGATAGAAAGAAGTTTCAGCAAATTTCTAACTTAACACTCAAAAATGTGGCTATATGTCCTGCTGCTTTTAACATCGTTGAAGAAATGAAAAAACGAATTCAATTATAAAATTTATGCTTCGGAATAATTTTTGATACTCTATTTTGAAAAAAATAAAATGAAAAAACTCTATACGACCCTAGCACTCGTCTTTTTTGGAATGAGTATTTCTTTTGCACAGGCTTGGATGACCAATTTAGAAATTGCCCAACGATTAGCGCAGGTACAAAATAAAATGGTGCTCATGGTTTGGGAAGAAACCACTAACTATCAGTATCCGGTTTTTGTAAAAGATGATAGAGGGAGAACCATCTATATAGATAATTTATTTGAAGATGAAGAAGTGAGCCCATTAATATGGGAGTACTTTGTGCCTGTTATAGTGAGTGAGTATAGATATGCGGATTTGTACGAGAAAATTAAAGGAAAGCGAAGTCAAATTTATATTGATAAGTTTAATGACGACTCTATAAAAATTATGGATGTTAATGGTAACATTTTAAACGTCAGTTATTTTACTGAAGACTTTCAGAATATTACGGAAATCATAAGGCTTTATGGGCTTAATACGCAATATATCGCTCAAGAACTCAAGGACTATAAAAGTGAAAAAGATTTTTATTCGGCTTATTATTTAGCTTCAAAGTATTTGGACTTTGCGCTGTATGCCGATACAAAGACGCGATCTAGTATTGTAAACCTCTCTAATATATATCTTCAGGAAGCTGTTGAATTAATAAAAGAACAAGAACCAGAGGATAGACCAAGCTTAGAGCAGCGTTGCGAATTACTTAAAATTCAAGAATATCTCATATTAAAACGCCCAAAGAAAGTCATAAGGTTATTGAAAAAGCTGAAGGATGAAGACATCTATGAGAGCAATAAGTCTTTTGTTGCTTTTCTTTATTACACGGCATATATGAGTACAGACAAACCTGAAGATGCAGAACTATGGAAAGCTAAAATTTCTTTAGTAAATTTGAGCAAAGCCCAGAAGATTATAAATCTTAATACTTAAAAATGGTGGAAACCTTAATTAATTATTTTGAGACCATCCCGTCCAAACACCGTAGTCTTATTTTGGTTGGTGGACTTACTCTGTTTTGGTTAATTGAAAGCGGACTACCTTTATTTAAGTTTAAATACAACAAATGGAGACATGCACTACCTAATTTATTTTTTACGTTAACCACGGTAATCATCAATTTTGCTTTTGCTTTTCTGTTGCTTGGCGCAGCTGACTGGGTAAAAGCCAATGATTTTGGAATTATTAATTGGTTACCGGAAATGCCGTTATGGTTGTATGCACTTTTGGGAGTACTGTTACTGGATTTTTTTGGTGCCTATTTGGCTCACTATGTAGAACACAAAGTAAAACCTCTGTGGATGGTGCATTTGGTGCATCATACAGACCACAATGTAGATACAACAACGGCCAACAGACATCATCCTATAGAAAGTGTTATAAGATTTATATTCACGCTTTTGGGAGTTTTAATTGTCGGTACACCAATAGCTTTAGTGTTTTTGTACCAGTCCTTGTCATTGGTGTTTACCCAGTTTACACATGCAAATATTAAGATGCCTAAAGGTTTGGATAAAGCTTTAAGTTATTTTATAGTGTCGCCAGATATGCACAAAATTCACCACCATTACAGATTGCCTTATACAGATTCTAACTATGGCAATATCTTTAGCATTTGGGATCGCCTATTTGGGACGTACATGTACATGGATCGCGAAAAATTGGTGTATGGAGTCGATGTGTTTCCTGATGAGAAAAAGAATGGGCATATCGGTGAATTGTTAAAGCAACCTTTTCAGAAATATGAAAAACCTACCTTGTCAGCTGATTTTGAGAAACAGTAATTTTCTTTTAATAATTTGCTTGCTAATGAGCTGCAATTCAAACCCAAAATTAGATGTGCAAGGACATAGAGGCTGTAGAGGGCTTTTGCCTGAAAATTCCTTACCAGCTTTTGAAAAGGCCATTGATCTCGGTGTACATACTCTAGAGCTCGATATTGCCATTACCAAGGATAAAGAAGTCGTGGTGTCTCATGAGCCGTTTATAAGCCGATTTACTTGCGTTAACCCAGAAGGTAATGAGATTCCTGAAGAAATGGATATGGCTTACAATCTCTATCACATGACTCACGAGGAGATTAAACAATTTGACTGTGGCTCCAAGTTTCATCCGTCTTATCCAGAGCAAGAAAAGCTAAAAACATACAAGCCTCTTCTATCCGAAGTTTTTGAAATGGATAAGGTGAAAGAGTCAGAGGTTAAATTCAATATTGAAATAAAGTCCAAGCCTAAATATTATGGCATTTACACACCTCACCCAAAGGAATATGTGAAAATTGTATTGGATGAAATTGAGGACAAAGGCTTGTTCAATCGCGTGAATCTGCAATCCTTTGATTTGGCTATTCTCGAAGAAGTAAAAAAGCAATCTCCAAAGATGAGAGTAGCACTATTAATTGACGAGGATGAAAATATTGCAACGAAGCTGGCTGAATTATCCTATAAACCAGAGATTATAAGTCCATATTTTGAATTGTTAACATCACATGATTTGATAATGAATTATCAAGATAAAGGATATAAAATAATTCCTTGGACGATTAACGAAGAACAAGACATGTTTAAGATGCTAAGATGGAATATCGATGGCATTATTACGGATTATCCAGATAGGCTTATAGAGATACGTAAAAACAACCGTTATTAACAGTTTATCAACAAAAAGATGTCGTTGCTCTAATATTTATGTATTTAATGGATTTTTTAGTCTGTAAATTCATAAACCATTTATGTTTGCTGTGGATTAATTAATTACTGTTGGAATAAACAAACTCACGTTTAATTCTAAGTAATGCCATAGTGAAAAATTTAATCCGAATCTGTCTCCTCATTATTCTCATTTTTTTATTGAGCTTCTCACTTAAAGCGCAAGAGCATTATGCTAAACTTGAAAAGAATAGAAACATTCAAGCCAAAGGTTTGATACATCAACTAAACGCTACAAAAGACACGCTAATTCTCAAAAGTGACACAAAAATCAATTATCTCTATTCCATCAATAAAGACTACGGAAGAGATTTTGATGTTTACGTTGACACCACTTATTTTGAATTACCGCTAAATAAATTACCTAAAGGAAAGCATGTTTTGGTAGCTGTACAATCACCAAAGCGGATTGTGTTTGTGGTAAGAATATTAAAGGATATTCCTAAAGATTTACCCGAACAAGAAATTTCAGAAGACATTGTAGCAACGGAACCAGTTAAAGTAGCAGTGACTGATAATAATTAAACTCTAACCACATTTGCAAGGGGATTCTTCGTCCTCACATGGAATAAAATTATCATCAGGACTTTGTACATTATATTCTGAGCAAAATGGTCTTTCGTCGGAATTGTCAGATGTGCAACCCAATATAAAAGTCATAACGAAAGCATACATTACAAAAGCTTTCATAAATTTTAAGGTAAGACTATTATTCATAAATTAAATATTTTACTCGCATCTCTTTATAGTCATCCAAATCATCTTTCCAGGTTGCTCTAATTTCAGTTTCGCTTAGTCCAGCTTCAATTTGTTGTTGCAATTTCGCTGTTCCTGCATGCTTTGTAAAATTAGCCGTATTGAAGACCTTGGATTTATCTGTAGCATGGTTATATGCATCCATAACGTACTTTAGGGTAAATTCCCTTTCAGCCTTTACATTAGATAAATCTGCGCCATAACAAACGTCATCTTTATGCTTAGGATATTTAGAACCGAAATTTGGTTTTGGAGTATAGCTGAATTCATAATGACTTTTATCTAAAAAGGGTGCACCATAACGTTGAAATTGAAACTCTGTACCACGTCCAGCATTTATATTGGTGCCTTCAAACAAACCTAAACTCGGATATAACGTAATGGATTGATCATTTGGTAAATTAGGTGAAGGTCTAATAGGTAAGCTGTAAAGGCTGTCATGATTGTAATTTTCCATTTCAATAACAGTGATATCACAAGTAACTCCATTGCTTAACCATTTTTCACCATTAATCATTTGTGCATATTCACCAATCGTCATACCATGAACCAAAGGAATAGGATGCATGCCCAAAAAGCTGCTGTGTTCTTTTTCCAATACAGGACCATCAATGTAATTGCCATTAGGATTTGGTCGATCTAAAATAAGCAACGGTACATTATTCTCTGCACAAGCTTCCATAACATAATGCAACGTAGAGATGTAGGTGTAAAATCGAACACCAACATCCTGTATATCAAAAACCACTATATCTAAGTCCTCTAACTGTTCTTTGGTTGGTTTTTTGTGTTTTCCATGAAGTGAAAAAATAGGCAAACCTGTTTTGGTATCCACACCATCTTTTACCTTTTCACCAGCATCTGCAGTACCTCTAAAACCATGTTCAGGTGAAAAGACTTTTTTGATGTTGATATCTAAATCTAATAATGAATCAACTAAATGTACAAATGAACTGTCATTGCGAGTCTCGTTTTTTTTACGAGACGTGGCAATCTCTTTAAATATTACAGACGTCTGATTAGCCACAACACCAACACGCTTTCCTTTAAGCAATGGTAAATACTGTTCCGTTTGATCAGCACCAACAACAATTGCTTTGTCACCCTTTGGCTTCGTGCTTCGAGCTTCCTGCTTCAAACTTTCAGCTTTCACTTTTCCACTTTCAACTTTTCCTCCACAAGAAATCGCTACCAAGACAAATAATAAAACAGTATTTTTGAAAACCTTAAAAAGCATATTTAGATTTTGAATTTTGAGTTGTTTATAGCTAAACGCATTATTGGCAGTAAAGCGTATAAAAGTAGTGTTTCGGCACCAATAATTAAAATTGGAATTGCCGCAATTGCTATTGGTATTATTGTTATGCTTGTTGCCATTGCTACCGGTTTGGGCTTACAGCAAAAGATAAGGGATAAGGTTGTGGCTTTTAATGGTCATATAGAAATTACCAATTTCGATACCAATGCTTCCGATGAATCTCAAGTGCCTATTTCCAAAGATCAAGATTTTTACCCTGAATTCAATTCGGTTGAAGGAGTAACACACATTCAAGCCGTTGCCACAAAGTTTGCCGTTATTAGAACAGAAACTGATTTTGAAGGTGTCGTGGTAAAAGGCGTAGGAGCTGACTATAAGTGGGATTATTTTAAAGAATTTTTAGTAGAAGGTCGTCTGCCCGATTTTACAGGAAAACGAAATGAAGAGATTTTAGTTTCAAGTTATTTGGCGAATAGATTAGGCTTTAATGTCGGAGATAAATTTCAAACCTTATTTGGTGAAAATCTTGAAAGACCACCACGTATTATCAATTATGAAATCGTAGGAATTTATAATTCAGGCTTTCAGGAATTGGACAAAAAATTCTGCATTGCAGATATAAGACATATACAACGTCTCAATAAGTGGAAAGCTGACGAAATAGGCAGTTTTGAAGTTTTTGTAGATAATTTTTCAGAATTAGATGAAATAGTTCCACAGGTTTATAAAGAGTCAGGTTCTTATCTCAATGCCAGACCCGTAAACAAAAAATACTACACGGTTTTTGAATGGATTAAAATTTTTGATAGCAACACAAATATCATTATCGCAATTATGATTATCGTTGCTGGTATTAACATGATAACCACACTTTTGGTACTGATCTTAGAGCGCACCAATATGATTGGTGTTCTAAAAGCCTTGGGAAGTTCTAATTGGTCCATAAGAAAGGTGTTTTTATATAATGCATCCTATCTGATTGGTTTGGGTTTAATTTGGGGAAATCTTATAGGACTTGGGCTATTATTTGCTCAGAAGTATTTTAAATTGTTTCCTCTAAATCCAGATACCTACTACGTCAGTGAAGCACCAGTTTATATCAGTTGGGACTACATCTTATTGTTGAATATAGGAACTTTCATTGCTTGTTTATTAATGTTGATGATTCCTTCAATTATCATCTCAAGAATTTCACCAGTTAAGGCCATTCGGTTTGATTAAATGTCCCTTGGTATAAGTTATAGCTTACCCAATAGCTTGTAATTTTCCCCAGAAGGGAACAGATGGTGTTTGTTGCTTAACCATTGATTTTTATGCGTTTTTTTCGTGATTTTTTGTGTTGCTATATTCAACATTTTTTCTTGAAAATTTGGAATTTAGATTTTGATGTTCGGAATTTTTTAATCAGCTAATAGCATTGAAAACATAACCGACTTTTTACTTTCTACTTATTACTTTATACTTAAATTTGCACCGCAAATTGATTTTATGGACTACGCAGAAAATATATTAGGTACTATAGGAAACACTCCTCTGGTAAAAATGAATAAATTGGTTGAAGAGCTGCCTTGTTTGGTACTCGCTAAATACGAAACCTTTAACCCAGGAAACTCGGTGAAAGACCGTATGGCATTGCAAATGATTGAAGATGCCGAAGCTGACGGAAGATTGAAGCCAGGCGGAACAATTATAGAAGGAACTTCTGGTAACACAGGAATGGGCTTGGCTTTAGCCGCTATTGTAAAAGGTTACAAGTGCATTTTTGTAATTAGCGATAAGCAGTCTAAAGAGAAAATGGATGTGTTAAAGGCTATGGGAGCTGAGGTTGTGGTCTGTCCAACAGATGTTGAGCCAGACAATCCTCGTAGTTATTATTCGGTGTCTAAACGTTTGGGTGAAGAAACTCCAAATTCTTGGTACGTCAATCAATATGATAATCCAAGCAATACTAAGGCACACTACCAAAGCACTGGACCAGAAATCTGGAAACAAACAGACGGTAAGATTACCCATTTTGTAGTTGGCGTTGGTACAGGTGGAACCATTTCTGGAGTAGGGAAGTACCTAAAGGAACAAAATCCGGATATTAAAGTTTGGGGAGTGGATACCTACGGTTCGGTATTTAAAAAATATCATGAAACAGGTGAGTTTGACGAAAACGAAATCTATCCTTACGTCACTGAAGGTATTGGAGAAGACATATTACCAGAAAATGTGGACTTTAGCATTATCGATGGGTTTACCAAAGTAACCGATAAGGATGCAGCGGTTTACACGCAATTGTTGGCAAAAGAAGAAGGCATGTTCTTGGGTAACTCAGCAGGTGCTGCTATAAAAGGTGTGCTACAATTAAAAGAACATTTTAAACCAGATGATGTTGTGGTAGTACTTTATCACGATCATGGAAGTCGTTACGTAGGTAAAATGTTTAATGACGATTGGATGCGTGAGAAGGGTTATATTGAATAGCCATGTTTTTCTGCATCTGCTTTACTTAAAGACAGAACACTCAATAATAAAAATCAAATGCCCAAAGAAATACTTTGGGCATTTGATTTTTTTAAAACAAAAACGTCTTAATTAATCTATAAAATTGCTTGTCTTTATCCAAGTTTCTTTAACAACGTCACCATCGGCATTGGCATAACCTAGAACTAAAGTAGCTGTATTTAAAATGTATTCATAAGAGAAAGTGATCCCATTGGATGTTTCAAATTCCATCACATTTCCATTGTTGGTAATCTTAAATGTGCCGGAACTTGTATCATTGCTTTCTAAAGTAAACAAGCCTTTAAAATCTCTAATATCATTATCGTCTCTAAAGATAAATTTGGCATCGTCCGTTGGTTGTGGATCGGTGTCATTTAGGATTCTACTTTGTAGTTCCCATTGGCCAATTAAATTTTCAATAGCGGAATAATTGTGGTCTTCATCTCGGCTGCAACTCGTTACAGTAGCAACCACTGCCAAGATTAATAATATGCGTTTCATAACTTTTGTTTTTATTTTAAAGTTAGTAAAACGGACTGAGTTAGACAAGTATTGGTCTTATTCATTCTTAATCTTCTCTAAATACGTTAAACTGAAATTTATTTTTAATTCAGTCCACATGGGTAGGTGATCGCTGAGCTGAAATGTTCGCCACTCTTTTTTGTAATAGTCCTTTTGTGCATCCGGATCGGCAATAATGGCCTTAAACTCATCTATTGATTTCTGTATTTTTACTTTTTTTTCAGCATCGGTAGTGTTGGCTAACTTATCTTTTTGCTTTGCCAATTTGCCTTTTAAATTCTGTAAGACCACTTCTTGGTAGTCAGGAAACTGGCGAGTGCTAAAGACTCTGTTATAATAATTATAGGCACCAGCACTATTGTCTTGATCTCCGTGTACAACTTCACCTTTTTTTTCCATAAAGGCAATTTGATCATAGTGTTTGGTTTGGTACATATTACTTGGGTTGTCTTCAATACCTTTTGGAATTTTAAAGCCATGTTTTTTTAAGGCTTTCATGGTTTTGTGCTCTGGACTATAAATATTAAAGTCACCTAAAAGAATGAGGTTTTCGTCATAGCGTTTAGCGCGCTTTTTTAAGTTTTCTGCTATGGTGTCTATTTCTTCGATACGTTGTTTTAGTTTTTCCCCAGAAGCCGAACCAAAATAAATATGAACAGTACAAAGTTTAAACTTAAACCAACCCGATTGAAAAGCTACTAAAAAAGGTGTTCGGGCAAACTGCTTTTTGTCACCTATAAGCTTACTGGGAGTCAGTACAATTTCACCTGCCACTTTCTGAAAAGATACACGGTTGGTGTCGTAGATATAGGCCATACGTTCACCATTGCCCGAATGACCTTCGGTGACATCTGTCATTATGTAATCCCACTGGTCACCCATAACGTACATTAAACGGTTAAAGGCAAAAAGGTCTTCATTGACTTCTTGTATGGCGACCAAATCAAAACTTGAGATAATCTCGGACATATAGAAAAAAGCTTCCTTGGTACGTGGACCATAACCATATTGATTGGAGTCAAAATCCCTTATGTTCCATGTGGCAATAAGCACATTTTCATTAAAGATTTTTTCAGGAATTTTTTCGTCAAGATCTTCTTTGAGGCTGGTTAATCGTTTAATAACGCGCTTACGTTCTTCTAATTCAGGGAAATCGTTTTTTAAAGCAAAGTAACGCATAGTGGGTTGGTATTGGTTTACGACTACAAGTTAATCATAAAAACAGTCGGTTTTTATACGTAGGATTACGTATTTTTCGTCTTTTTTGTTTCAATTCAAATGTCTATTTTAGAACCATGCAAGAAGACTTTCTTCATTACGTTTGGAAACACAAGGCGTTTTCATCACAATCCCTTAAAACAGTAAGTGGAGAGACCATTTCCATAAAACATCTTGGTCAGCACAATCATAATGCTGGCCCAGATTTTTTTAATGGGCAATTAAGTATTAATGGTCAACTTTGGGCTGGGAATATAGAAATTCATATAAAATCGTCTGATTGGTACTTGCACAATCATGAAAAAGATAAAGCCTACGATAATGTTATCCTTCATGTCGTATGGGAACATGATACAGAGGTTTTTAGAAAAGACAATTCTGAAATTCCAACACTTGAATTGAAACACTATGTTGACGATGATCTATTTGGGAATTATCAAAAACTAATGAAGTCCAAATCTTGGATTAATTGTGAGTCTGATTTTTCGGATATAGATGATTTTCTGTTAAACAATTGGTTAGAGCGTTTGTTCATAGAACGCTTAGAGCGAAAATCTGATGATATTTCTACACTTTTACAACAGTCCAATAACGATTGGGAAGCCGTTTTGTTTATAATGTTATTGAAGAATTTCGGACTTAAAGTAAATGGTGAAGCTTTTTTAAGCTTGGCAAAATCAATTGATTATTCAGTGGTAAGGAAACTTCAGAATGATGTATTGGAAATGGAAGCTTTGTTGTTTGGACAAGCGGGTTTGTTGGATGATGATGTGCAAGACGCCTACCACTTGGATTTAAAATTGCGCTATCAATATTTAAAGCAAAAATTCACACTTAGAAATGAAGGGGTTTTGCCTTTGCAGTTTTTTAGGTTAAGACCACCTAATTTCCCTACAATACGTTTGTCGCAATTTGCAAATCTATACACTACGGAGCACCAGCTATTTTCTAAAGTGATGGTAATGAATAAAAAAGATGAGTTTTATAAATTGTTTAACAAAGGAGTCAATGAGTTTTGGATGACGCATTACACATTTGCTAAAGCTTCAAAAATTTCTAAGAAACTATTGACCAAGTCTTTTATAGATTTACTAATCATTAACACTATTATTCCTTTAAAATTTAGTTACGCAAAATATCAAGGACAATCAATTGAAGGTGAATTATTCGACCTCATTAAAGAAATAAAGCTTGAAAACAACAGTATAGTCAAAAAGTTTTTACAATTAAAATCATTAGAAAAAAATGCGCTGAGTTCTCAAGCATTATTACAACTAAAACAGCACTATTGCGACAAAAATAAATGTTTACAGTGTGCTATAGGAAATCAACTAATCGTTAAAAATTGAGCTATTTGCTATATATTGCAGTATGAATTTGTTTTACACCCTATTACATTATTTTCAAAAACGTGGTTACTATGTTTGCCAACGGATAGCAGACCGCTTGGGTATAAGGGCTAAGATTGTTAGAACCTCATTTATGTACTTAACTTTTGTAACAGTTGGGTTTGGTTTTGCACTGTATTTGTTTTTGGCATTTTGGATACGGATTAAGGATATAATTTATACAAAACGCTCATCAGTATTTGATCTATAGTATGAATAACCCTCTCATTAAACTTTTTAGGTCTAAAATTTATACAGCACTGTTATTGCTTTTTTTTGTGCTTTGTATAGGTGTTTTTGGGTATAGGTTTGTTTCTGAATATAGTTGGATTGATGCTGTTTATATGACGGTTATAACCATTACAACTGTTGGTTATGGTGAAGTAAACCCTTTGGATACAGAAGCCAAGATTTTCACCATATTTTTAATACTCTCTAGTGTCGTCATTGTTGGATATGCAATTTCAATAATCACTGAGTATATTTTGAGCAAAAATAATTTTGAAGATATAAAACAACGTAGGATGCAGAAGAAAATAGATGAAATGACCGACCATATTGTCATTTGTGGTTATGGTCGCAATGGCAAGCAAGCAGCAAAAAAGTTGCTGGCCTATAATAAGCCATTTTTAGTGATAGAACGTAATAAGGATGTGATAGAGAGATTCCAAGAAGACGATATTCCATTTGTTTATGGAAATGCCAATGAGGACCAAACGCTGTATGATGCTGGCATTGAACGAGCAAGTACTTTAATTTGTGCCTTACCAAGTGATGCCGACAATTTGTTTGTAGTGTTATCTGCTAGACAAATTAATAACGGAATGACCATAATCAGTAGAGCGTCAGAAGAGACATCATATAATAAGCTCAAATTGGCAGGTGCTAACAATGTTATTTTACCAGATAGGATTGGAGGAGACCACATGGCATCTTTAGTTGTAATACCAGATTTAGTAGAGTTTATTGATAATTTAGGAATTGTAGGAGAAAGAAATATTAATGTAGAAGAGGTAAAAGTAGAACAACTTTATAATGTTAAAGAGGCAAGAACTATAAGAGACTTAGATCTTCGCAAAAAAACGGGTTGTACAGTCATTGGTTTTAAGGATGCCAAAGGCGATTATGTTGTTAATCCTGAGGCAAGCACTAAATTAGTAGCTGGATCCAAAATTATTGTTCTTGGGCGTCCAGAACAGATACAACGTTTAAATTCTGAATACAATATTGTTTAAGCTCTAAAACCATTTTAACGTCTAAGGCTTTATAAACTCAAATTTTTTTAGCATCTTGTCGGCTTTAATATAAAAACTAACTAATAACTATACTCATGAAGAAATATCTTCTATCACTTTTTGCACTTTCTTTACCATTATTGAATTTTGCACAAGAAACTACCTCTGAAAAAATCGATAGAATTTTTAAGGACTATACAGGTTGGTTTGTTGATGGTATATTTTACGAAATTCCATTTTCAGAAACCTACCAAATTCCTTGGGTATTAATTGTGTTGATTGGTGGTGCTTTGTATTTTACGATATATTTTAAATTCATAAACATTACAGGCTTTAGAACAGCGATAAAAGTTGTTAGAGGCCAATACGAGGATATTGAAAAGCACGGAGCAGATCAATTGTACGGAGATGAAGGTATTGCCGTTACAGCAAACTTAGATGAAAATAAACCTCAGGCAGATACATTGTATGGTGATAGTACGCCAAATGAAGGTGAAGACCTCATAGAAACTATTAGAGATGAAGGTGCAGACGGTGAGGTGTCACATTTTCAGGCTTTAACAGCTGCATTATCCGCTACTGTTGGTTTGGGAAATATTGCTGGTGTAGCAGTGGCCTTGTCCATTGGTGGTCCTGGTGCAACGTTTTGGATGATTGTAGCCGGCTTGTTAGGTATGGCGTCAAAATTTGCCGAGTGTACATTGGGTGTAAAATATAGGGATGTTGGTGAAGACGGTACTGTGTATGGAGGTCCTATGTATTATTTAACCAAAGGATTAAAATCAAAAGGTATGGGAGGCTTTGGTAAGGTCTTGGCCGTGTTGTTTGCCATATTTGTAATTGGTGGTTCTTTTGGAGGTGGTAACATGTTCCAGGCCAATCAAGCAGCTGCTCAATTTGTAAAATTATTCGATTTAGAAACTTCAGATAATGCAGGTTTATATTTTGGATTGGTAATGGCAGTTTTAGTGGCTGTTGTTATTATCGGAGGTATAAAGCGTATAGCAAAAGTAACGGAGAAAATTGTACCATTTATGGCTGGGATTTATGTTCTTGCCGCTTTAATTATCCTTGGTGCAAACTTTTCTTTAATTGATGATGCGTTTAGCTTGATTTACAATGGTGCATTTACAGGCTTAGGTATTGCAGGTGGACTTGTTGGAGTTATGATTCAAGGTATTAGAAGAGGTGCATTTTCAAACGAAGCTGGTGTTGGGTCGGCAGCAATTGCCCACTCAGCAGTTAGAACAAAATATCCTGCTTCCGAAGGTATTGTCGCCTTATTAGAGCCATTTGTAGATACGGTTGTTATCTGTACAATGACAGCTCTGGTAATTGTAATCACCAATTTTGATGGAGGATTTATGGAGTATGGTGTAGAAATTACTGAGGGAGTAGAAATTACTGCAAGTGCTTTTGATTCCGTAATTCCACATTTCTCAATCATACTTACCATTGCGGTAATTCTATTTGCATTTTCAACAATGATCTCTTGGTCTTACTACGGTATGCAAGGCTGGGTGTTTTTATTCGGAAAAGGGAAGCTAACTGACTTGGCGTATAAAATATTATTCTTGTTTTTTGTTGTGGTCGGAGCTTCAATAAGTTTAGGAGCGGTAATCGACTTCTCAGATGCCATGATTTTTGCTATGGTTGTACCTAACATCATTGGTGTGGTATTGCTATCACCAATAATTAAGAAAGAGCTCAGTAAATATTACAGGGCAATAAGTGTTAAAGAAGATGCTATTGATGAAGGTGCTGAAGATTTAAATGAAAAGCTTTAAACATAAATAGTTTATTGATGAAATCCCATTTCCAGTTTTCTAATCAACAACGGAATGGGATTTTTTTATTAATTTTCATCATAATAATAGCACAGTGCATTTACGCATTTGTCGATTTTTCCAATGACAATGTTCTGGTCAATAATAAGCAATTAGAAACTTTTAGAAAGGAGTTAGATTCGCTTCACGTGGTGGAAATTGAAAACACCAAACCTAAAATCTATCCTTTCAATCCGAATTACATTACAGATTATAAAGGTTACACTTTAGGGATGACTAATGAAGAAATTGATAGGCTCCATCAATTTAGGGAAACTAATCGTTGGGTAAATTCAGCTAAGGAGTTTCAGAATGTGACAAAAGTGTCGGATTCATTTTTAGCAACAATATCTCCTTATTTTAAATTTCCAGATTGGGTGACAAATCCGAAACCTAAATCAAATGGATATAGTAACTCATTTTCAAACAACACACCCAAAACTTATACTCAAAAAATTGACTTAAATAAAGCAACAGCTTCACAACTACAGAAAGTATATGGAGTGGGTGAGAAACTTTCGGAGCGCATTATTCAATATCGAAACAAGCATAAAGGTGGTTTTATAGCAGATGTAGAGCTTATGGAAGTTTGGGGATTAACGCCAGAGGTGATTGAGCGTATAAAAAATGACTTCACAGTAAAAACACCGAGAGAAATCACAAAGCACAACATAAATTCTGCAACTAGAGATGAATTGGTTACAATTCAATATATAGATTACGAAGTTGCTAATAACATTATTGAAGAACGAACGTTGCGCGATGGCTTTAAATCTTTAGAAGAATTAACAAAAGTTGAAGACTTTCCTATCAAAAAGATCGAGATAATTAAGTTATATTTGCATCTGTAAAAATTGCACCATATGTCTAATATATATTTCACGGAAGAACATAATTTATTTAGAGAAAGTCTTAGGGATTTTTTGCAAAAAGAGGTTGTGCCTCATATCGAAAAATGGGAAGAAACTGGTCATATAGAACGTTTCATCTGGAAGAAATTTGGCGATATGGGTTACTTTGGTCTGGCATATCCTGAAAAATACGGAGGACTGGATTTAGACTTATTTTACACCGTTATTCTACTTGAAGAATTACAAAGAATTAATTCAGGTGGTTTTGCCGCAGCCATTTGGGCACATGCATACCTGGCAATGACCCATCTTAATAAAGAAGGTGACGACGCAATAAAATCAAAATATCTGGCAAACAGTATTTCTGGAGATATGATAGGTTGCCTTTGTGTTACAGAGCCATTTGGTGGAAGTGATGTGGCTGGTATGAGAACTACTGCTGTGAAAGACGGAGACTATTATATTATTAATGGCTCTAAGACTTTTATAACAAATGGTGTTTATAGTGATTATATGGTTGTTGCTGCTAAAACCAGCCCAGAATTGGGTAACAAAGGTATTAGCATTTTTGTTGTAGATAGTAATACCGAAGGTGTGTCCGCTACAAAACTAGACAAATTAGGTTGGCGCGCTTCAGATACTGGAGAGATAGCTTTTGATAATGTTAAAGTACCTGCGAGTCAGTTGATGGGCGAAGAGGGAAAAGGCTTTCCATATATTATGCAGCATTTTGCACTAGAGCGATTAATTATGGGAATCAACGCACATGCCAGAGCAGAATATGCATTAGAATATACGTTGCAGTATATGTCCGAGAGAACAACATTCGGAAAGTCTTTAGATAAGTATCAGGCTTTACGCCATAGGTTCGTAGATATGCATGCAGACATGCAATTATGTAAAAACTATAATTATATGGTTGCTGACCAATTAGATAAGGGTGCTTATGTAGTTGAAGAGGCTACAATATCTAAACTAAAATCCACTAAGATGGCAGATGAAGTTGCCTATAACTGTTTACAGTTTTTGGGTGGTTATGGTTATATGGAAGAATATCCGCTTGCCAGAATATTTAGGGATAGCAGACTTGGTCCAATAGGAGGCGGAACATCTGAAATTCTCAAAGAAATACTTTCCAAAATCATTATAGACAAGAAGTCCTATAAACCAGCAACTCATTAAAAGCTTTTAAAACTGAATCACAGTCCTGCTCTTAGTGGGACTTTTTTATTTTCATTTGTAAATTTTCCGATGTAAAAGGTTATATTTAATTTTTGACAAAATTGACCTATGAGCCTTAAAGCATTTTCGGACTATTTATTATTAGAGAAGAAATATTCTAAACATACAGCTTTAGCTTATATCCGTGATTTAGAAATGTTTCAAGAGTTCTTAAAAGAAGCTCATGATGAAATCCCAATTTTTAAAGTAGGTTATTCAGAAATAAGACAATGGATAGTGGAACTGGTCAATAGCGGAATATCTAATAGGACGATAAATAGAAAAATATCTTCGCTCAACTCATATTATAAATTTTTGCAAAAGATTCAGCAAATAGAAGCTAATCCATTAAAACAACATAGAGCACTTAAGGTAGGCAAGAAAGTACATTTACCTTTTTCAGAAGAAGAATTGAAACAAGTCCTAGAACATTCCATTGAGATTAATGATTTTGAAAGTGCAAGAGACCAGCTCATTATTGAGTTATTTTATGCCACAGGTATAAGACGGATTGAACTGGTTAATATTAAAACCTCAGACATTGATTTCAGTAAAAAACAACTTAAGGTTTTGGGTAAGCGTAACAAGGAACGCTACATTCCACTTATAGATACTTTGATTGAGTCTTTTGGGAGATACCTAGATTACAGAGCTCAGTTGCCGATAATTAAAGATAAAGATCAATTATTTTTAACAAAAAAAGGTCTTAAAGTTTACGAAATGCTTGTTTACAGAATAATAAATAAGTATTTTAGTAAAGCATCTTCAAAGGCAAAATGTAGCCCACATGTATTAAGGCATTCGTTTGCAACACATTTATTAAATGAAGGTGCTGATTTAAATGCAGTAAAAGAACTTCTTGGACACACAAGTTTAGCAGCTACGCAGGTATATACACATAATAGTATTGCAGAATTAAAAAAAGTGTACGCTAAATCTCATCCAAGAAATATTCGCTAAGTACTAACCTTAGCAGCAAAAGAAATATTGAAGTTTTTCAATATCATCGTATAACTTAAAAAGCAGCGTATGAAAGTAAACACCCAATCCGTTAATTTCACAGCAGACAGAAAATTAATTGATTTTATTCAAAGAAGAATGGATAAGTTAGATATGTTCTATGATAAAATAATTCAGTCTGATGTTTATTTGAAGGTTGAAAACACCAGTGACAAGGAAAACAAAATTTTTGAAGCCAAAGTGCGTGTTCCTGGTGATAGTTTTGTTGTGAAAAAACAATGCAAAACTTTTGAAGAAGGTACTGATATTGCTGTAGCTTCTTTAGAGCGGCAAATTAAAAAGAGAAAAGAAAAGTTAAGAGCAAGAACTTAATTAAAATTTTTTCAAAAATGTTTTGAATAAAAAAATAAAACACTACATTTGCAGTCCGTTAGAAATAGCGGACTTTTTTGTGGTCTAAATTTGACTGTAAAAAAGTAAGAAAAAGCCGATATAGCTCAGCTGGCTAGAGCAGCTGATTTGTAATCAGCAGGTCGTGGGTTCGAGTCCCTCTATCGGCTCTTAAATATCTAAATAAGTGCTTAAAATTTAGATGTTTATGTTTTGAAATTTTGAATAAAATTGGGGAGATACTCAAGCGGCCAACGAGGACAGACTGTAACTCTGTTGTCTTTCGACTTCGCAGGTTCGAATCCTGCTCTCCCCACAAAAATTTTAAATAAGCTGTTGTCAAAAGCTCGCTTTTGTAAAAGCAGTGTTTTAAAATTTTTAGTGAAGGGTCTCCCTTCACGGATCACTGAGCGAAGCGAAGTAATCCTTATTTATAAACCATGAATAAGAGATAAAAGTTTTATTCTTGATTTAATTGAAAAGGATCGAGCAAAAAGCAGAGATCCATTTGAAATAATGAAAACCATTAATTAAGGAGACTTAATTATAAATGCGGGAGTAGCTCAGTTGGTAGAGCGTCAGCCTTCCAAGCTGAATGTCGCCGGTTCGAACCCGGTCTCCCGCTCTAAATTTCCTGCGAAGGCAGGAATCTCACTCATTCAGAGAGAGAATCAAAACACTTTACGCCGGTGTAGCTCAGGGGTAGAGCGTTTCCTTGGTAAGGAAGAGGTCACGAGTTCAAATCTCGTCATTGGCTCTTTTTTCTAAGATAGTTTAGAACAAAAATTGAACACTAATATTAAAGATTAAAATAAATTAAACATGGCAAAGGCAACTTTCGATCGTTCAAAACCACATTTAAACATTGGTACTATTGGACACGTAGATCACGGTAAAACAACTTTAACTGCTGCTATTACTAAAGTATTAGCTGATGCAGGTTTATCAAGCGCGATGTCGTTTGATCAAATTGATAATGCTCCAGAGGAGAAAGAAAGAGGTATTACAATTAATACTTCACACGTAGAATATGCAACAGCAAATCGTCATTACGCTCACGTTGACTGTCCAGGTCACGCGGATTACGTAAAGAACATGGTTACTGGTGCTGCTCAAATGGATGGTGCTATCTTGGTTGTTGCTGCAACAGACGGTCCTATGCCACAAACTCGTGAGCATATCTTACTTGGACGTCAGGTAGGTATTCCTCGTATCGTTGTATTCATGAATAAAGTGGATATGGTTGATGATGAAGAGTTATTAGAATTGGTTGAAATGGAAATCAGAGATTTATTATCATTCTACGAATATGATGGTGATAATGGTCCTGTAATAGCGGGTTCTGCCTTAGGTGCACTTAACGGTGAGCAAAAGTGGGTTGATTCTGTGATGGAATTAATGAAGAATGTAGATGAGTGGATTGAAGAGCCAGTTCGTGATATGGACAAGCCTTTCTTAATGCCTATTGAAGATGTATTCTCTATTACTGGTCGTGGTACAGTGGCAACTGGTCGTATTGAGACTGGTGTAGCTAACACAGGTGACCCAGTTGAAATCATCGGTATGGGTGCTGAGAAATTAAATTCTACTATTACTGGTATCGAGATGTTCCGTCAAATATTAGATAGAGGTGAAGCTGGTGATAACGCTGGTATCTTATTAAGAGGTATTGAGAAAACTCAAATCTCTAGAGGTATGGTAATTACTAAGCCAGGTTCTGTAACACCACACGCTAAATTTAAAGCTGAGGTTTATATCCTTAAGAAAGAAGAAGGTGGACGTCACACTCCATTCCATAACAACTACCGTCCACAGTTCTACGTACGTACAACTGACGTAACTGGAAACATTCAGTTGCCAGATGGTGTTGAAATGGTAATGCCTGGTGATAACTTAACTATTACTGTTGAGTTAATCCAACCAATTGCAATGAACGTAGGTTTACGTTTCGCTATCCGTGAAGGTGGTAGAACAGTTGGTGCTGGTCAGGTAACTGAAATTTTAGACTAAACAAATTATAGTTAAATGATATATTAAGGTGTCCCGAAAAATCGGGATGCCTTGATTATTATTTACGGGTTTAGCTCAGTTGGTAGAGCACTGGTCTCCAAAACCAGGTGTCGGGAGTTCGAGTCTCTCAACCCGTGCAAGACAAAATGAGCTAACAACTTAGCTTAAAAAAGATATACAAATGGCAGGAGTAATTACATATATAAAGGAATCATTTGAGGAGTTAAAAAACCATGTGTCATGGACACCATGGCCAGAAGCTCAAAGATTGACTGTTCTTGTAGCAGTGTTTTCAATTATTTTTTCTTTGGCTATTTGGGGTGTAGATACTGTGTTCAGTAAAGCTGTTAAAGCTTATTTTGATTTTTTAAACTAACAAATATACAAGAGAGAAGATGTCAGAAAAAAAATGGTATGTTGTTAGAGCAGTAAGCGGTCAAGAGAATAAAATTAAGACCTACATAGAAAATGAAATTTCTAGGTTAGGTTTAGAGGATTTTGTTGATCAAGTATTAGTGCCTACCGAAAAAGTGATTCAAATACGTAACGGAAAGAAAATTAACAAAGAGAAAGTTTATTTCCCAGGTTACATTATGATTCAAGCCAATTTAAGTGGTGAGATACCTCACATTATTAAATCAATTACAAATGTTATTGGTTTTTTAGGTGAGACTAAAGGAGGAGACCCTGTGCCATTAAGACAGTCTGAAGTAAATAGAATGTTAGGTAAAGTAGATGAATTGGCAATTGAAGCAGATGCTAATGTTGCAATCCCGTTTACAAAAGGAGAAACTGTAAAAGTTATCGATGGTCCTTTCAATGGGTTTGATGGTACTATCGAAAAGATAAATGAAGAAAAGCGTAAGCTAGAGGTAATGGTTAAGATTTTCGGAAGAAAAACACCATTAGAGTTAAGCTATATGCAAGTAGAAAAGTTATAATAATTGTTACAATAAAGATAGCGCATGGTCTAAGCTTCCAAAATAGACAAGCGCACTAAAATTTAAAAAATGGCAAAAGAACTAGACAAAGTAGTTAAGTTACAAGTTCGGGGAGGTGCTGCGAATCCATCGCCACCGGTAGGACCCGCTTTAGGTGCCGCTGGAGTTAATATTATGGAGTTCTGTAAGCAATTTAATGCTAGAACCCAAGATAGACCAGGTAAAGTATTACCTGTGGTAATTTCGGTTTTCAAAGACAAATCATTTGACTTTGTAATCAAAACTCCACCAGCAGCAGTACAATTATTAGAAGCGG
This sequence comes from Winogradskyella ouciana, assembly GCF_965284585.1. Classification (NCBI taxonomy): domain Bacteria; kingdom Pseudomonadati; phylum Bacteroidota; class Flavobacteriia; order Flavobacteriales; family Flavobacteriaceae; genus Winogradskyella; species Winogradskyella ouciana. Next base: position 279,468 of record NZ_OZ260095.1, on the reverse strand, counting down.
CCAAAGTAAAGAAAGGATCAGGAGAACCTAACCGACGTAAAGTAGCAAAAGTAACTTGGGATCAAGTTAAAGCGATTGCTGAAGATAAAATGCAAGATTTAAATGCATTTGAAATCGGATCAGCTATGAAAATGGTAGCTGGTACAGCAAGATCGATGGGTATCACTGTTAAAGGAGGAGAAGCTCCAAACTAAATTTTTAGAAATGGCAAGATTAACAAAGAAGCAAAAAGAAGCAAGAGCAAAGGTTGATAATAACAAGCTTTACTCCGTAGAAGAAGCTTCAGCTTTACTAAAAGAAATTACATATACAAAGTTTGACGCTTCAGTAGATTTAGCAGTTAGATTAGGTGTAGATCCACGTAAAGCCAATCAAATGGTGCGTGGAGTGGTTTCTTTACCACATGGTACAGGTAAAGACATGAAGGTTCTTGCATTAGTAACTCCAGATAAAGAAGCAGAGGCTAAAGAAGCTGGTGCTGATTATGTTGGGTTAGATGATTACTTACAGAAAATAAAAGAAGGTTGGACAGATGTTGACGTTATCGTTACTATGCCAAGCGTTATGGGTAAGTTAGGACCATTAGGTAGAGTATTAGGGCCAAGAGGTCTTATGCCAAACCCTAAGACTGGTACAGTTACTATGGACATAGGTAAGGCTGTTAGTGAAGTAAAGGCTGGTAAGATAGATTTTAAAGTTGATAAAACTGGAATTGTACACGCACCAATTGGCAAGGCATCATTTAGCACTGAAAAATTGGTTGGTAATGCAAATGAATTATTGACAACTTTGATGAAATTGAAACCAACAGCATCTAAAGGAACATATGTAAAGAGCATTTATATGTCTAGTACAATGAGTCCAAGTATTGCAATTGACACAAAAATAGGGTAGTAGTTAAACTTAGAATATTATGACAAGAGAAGAAAAATCCGTAGTAATTGAAGAGTTGACTGCTCAATTAGCAGATAATACAAATATCTATTTAACAGATATTTCTGGATTAGATGCAGCAACAACTTCAAATTTAAGAAGAGCGTGTTTCAAGTCTAACATCAAGTTAGCTGTTGTAAAGAATACACTTTTAGAGAAAGCAATGGAAGCATCGGACAAGGATTTCGGTGAGTTACCAATGACTTTAAAAGGTAATACATCTGTAATGTATTCTGAAACAGGTAATGCTCCGGCAAAAGTAATTAAAGAGTTTCGTAAAAAATCAGAAAAGCCTTTATTAAAAGGTGCTTTCATTGAAGAAGCAATTTATGTTGGAGACGATTTATTAGACACATTAGTAGATATTAAGTCTAGAGAAGAACTTATTGGCGAGATCGTTACATTATTACAATCTCCTGCTAAGAATGTTATTTCAGCACTTAAATCTAGTGGTGGAACAATCGCTGGAATTGTAAAAACATTATCCGAAAGAGAAGGATAATCACAAAGAACACAATTAAAAAATTATAATAAACACACACAGATTAAAACAATAGAAAAATGGCAGATTTAAAAGATTTCGCAGAACAATTAGTTAACTTAACAGTAAAAGAAGTTAATGAATTAGCAACTATATTAAAAGACGAGTACGGTATTGAGCCTGCTGCTGCAGCTGTAGCTGTTGCTGGTGGTGCTGCTGCAGGTGGTGGAGACGCTGCTGAAGAGCAAACTGAATTCGACGTAATATTAAAAGCAGCTGGTGGTTCTAAATTAGCAGTAGTTAAATTAGTTAAAGAATTAACTGGTTTAGGTTTAAAAGATGCTAAAGGATTAGTAGATGACGCACCAAGCCCAATTAAAGAAGGTGTTGCAAAAGACGAAGCTGAAGCTTTAAAAACTCAGTTAGAAGAGGCAGGAGCTGAGGTTGAGCTTAAGTAAGCTTACCTTAACCTACAACATATGGTTTAGGTCTGTCCCGAAAAAACTTCGGGATAGGACCTAAACCCTTTTGTGTATATAAACGTTATATACACTTTATAGTTTTTATTTAATAAAATCTCGTTCATCAATGTTAGCAAAAAAGGCTGAAAGAATTAATTTCTCTTCTATTGTAAATAGAACAGATTACCCAGACTTTTTGGATATTCAAATTAAATCCTTCCAGGATTTTTTCCAATTAGAAACAAAGTCAGAAGAAAGAGGAAATGAAGGGCTGTACAACACCTTCATGGAGAACTTCCCAATTACAGACACACGTAATCAATTCGTATTAGAATTTTTAGATTACTTCATTGATCCGCCAAGATATACTATCGAAGAATGTATTGAAAGAGGATTAACATACAGTGTACCTTTAAAAGCAAGATTGAAGTTGTATTGTACGGATCCTGAGCATGAGGATTTCGAAACAATCGTTCAAGATGTATATTTAGGTACCATTCCATATATGACACCAAGTGGTACATTTTGTATCAATGGTGCAGAACGTGTAGTTGTATCTCAATTGCACAGATCACCTGGTGTGTTCTTTAGCCAGTCGTTCCATGCTAATGGAACAAAATTATATTCTGCAAGAGTTATTCCTTTTAAGGGATCTTGGATAGAATTTGCTACAGATATCAATAGCGTAATGTATGCTTATATTGATAGAAAGAAAAAATTACCGGTTACAACACTTTTCCGTGCTATCGGATTTGAACGAGATAAAGATATTTTAGAGATTTTTGACCTTGCAGAAGAGGTGAAGGTTTCAAAATCTGGATTAAAGAAAGTTATCGGTCGTAAACTTGCTGCACGTGTGCTTAACACTTGGCACGAGGATTTCGTTGATGAAGATACTGGTGAAGTTGTATCTATTGAGCGTAACGAGATTGTATTAGATCGTGACACTATAATCGATAAGGAGAATATTGAAGAAATCCTTGAGGCTGAAGTAAAAACCATTCTTTTACACAAAGAAAGTGCTCAGCAAGGAGATTACGCAATCATACATAACACATTACAGAAGGATCCAACAAACTCTGAAAAAGAAGCTGTTGAGCATATCTACCGTCAATTGCGTAATGCAGAGCCGCCAGATGAGGAAACGGCTCGTGGTATAATTGACAAGTTATTCTTCTCTGACCAACGTTACTCTTTAGGTGAAGTAGGTCGTTATAGAATGAACAAAAAATTAGGTTTAGATATCGGAATGGATAAGCAAGTGCTTACCAAAGAAGATATCATTACCATTATTAAATATTTAATTGAGCTTATCAACTCTAAAGCAGAGATTGATGATATCGATCACTTATCTAACCGTCGTGTACGTACAGTAGGTGAGCAGTTATCTACGCAATTTGGTGTTGGTTTGGCTCGTATGGCTCGTACTATTCGTGAGCGCATGAACGTTCGTGATAACGAAGTATTTACACCGATAGATTTAATTAACGCTAAGACATTGTCTTCGGTAATTAATTCCTTCTTCGGTACAAACCAGTTATCTCAATTTATGGATCAAACCAATCCTTTGGCGGAGATTACGCATAAGCGTCGTTTATCTGCATTAGGGCCTGGTGGTTTATCGAGAGAGAGAGCAGGTTTCGAGGTACGTGATGTTCACTATACTCACTACGGACGTTTATGTCCTATTGAAACACCAGAAGGACCAAACATTGGATTAATATCTTCATTGTCTGTTTTCGCAAAGGTGAATTCAATGGGATTCATTGAAACTCCATACAGAAAAGTTGATAACGGTGTCGTTGATATTAAAAATACACCTACATATTTAAGTGCTGAGGAAGAGGAGGAGCAAATGATAGCCCAAGCAACTGTAGAGGTTGATGGCAAAGGAAAAATTCAGCATGATAAAGTAATTGCACGTCAAGAAGGTGATTTCCCTGTAATTGAGCCAACAAATGTTAATTACACAGATGTTGCACCAAACCAGATTGCATCGATTTCAGCATCATTGATTCCATTCTTGGAGCATGATGATGCCAACCGTGCATTGATGGGATCTAACATGATGCGCCAGGCCGTTCCATTATTACGTCCAGAAGCACCAATCGTTGGTACAGGTTTAGAGCGTCAGGTAGCATCAGATTCTAGAGTATTGATAAATGCTGAAGGAGAAGGTGTTGTAGAATATGTTGATGCAGATAAAATCATCATCAAATACAAGCGTACTGAGGAGGAAGCCATGGTAAGTTTCGATAGCGACACTAAAGAATATCCTTTAGTTAAGTTCAGAAAAACAAACCAAGGAACTTCTATTAACTTAAAGCCTATCGTTGAGAAAGGTGATAAAGTTGCTAAAGGTCAAGTACTTTGTGAAGGTTATGCGACTCAAAATGGTGAATTAGCTTTAGGTAGAAATATGAAAGTAGCCTTTATGCCTTGGAAAGGGTATAACTTTGAGGATGCGATTGTAATTTCTGAAAAAGTAGTACGTGATGATATCTTTACATCTATCCATATCGATGAGTATTCATTAGAAGTTAGAGATACAAAGTTGGGTAACGAAGAGTTGACCAATGATATTCCTAACGTTTCTGAAGAAGCCACTAAGGATTTAGATGAACATGGTATGATTCGCATTGGTGCTGAGATCAAACCAGGCGATATCTTAATAGGTAAGATTACTCCAAAAGGTGAATCAGATCCAACTCCTGAAGAAAAATTACTGAGAGCAATTTTCGGTGATAAAGCAGGTGATGTAAAAGATGCATCTTTAAAAGCATCTCCATCACTGAATGGAGTTGTAATCGATAAAAAATTATTTGCCAGAGCAGTAAAAGATAAGAGAAAGAGAGCTCAAGATAAAGAAGATATCGAGAAATTAGAAGATGCTTATGATAAGCGTTTTGATGATTTACAGTCTATTTTAGTTGAAAAACTATTTGCTATTGTAAATGGTAAAACAGCACAAGGTATCTATAACGATCTTGGTGAGGAAATCATTCCAAAAGGTAAAAAGTACACTTTAAAAATGTTGAATGCTGTAGATGATTACACGCACTTAACATCTGGAAAGTGGACCACTGATGATAAAACAAACGAACTTGTAGCAGACTTAATCCACAACTATAAGATTAAGGAAAATGATCTTCAAGGGTCATTAAGACGTGAGAAGTTTACCATCTCTGTTGGTGATGAATTACCAGCAGGTATCATTAAGCTTGCTAAAGTTTACATCGCTAAAAAGCGTAAGCTTAAAGTAGGTGATAAGATGGCAGGTCGTCACGGTAACAAAGGTATCGTTGCACGTATCGTTCGTCAAGAGGATATGCCATTCTTAGAAGATGGAACTCCAGTAGATATCGTATTGAATCCATTAGGCGTACCGTCTCGTATGAATATCGGTCAGATTTATGAAACCGTATTGGGATGGGCTGGTAAAGACCTTGGTAAAACGTATGCAACACCAATTTTTGATGGGGCTACGCTAGACCAAATCAATGAATACACAGATGAAGCTGGTATCCCAAGATTTGGTCATACATATCTTTATGATGGTGGTACAGGAGATCGTTTTGATCAACCGGCAACAGTTGGTGTCATCTATATGATTAAACTGGGCCACATGATTGACGATAAGATGCACGCACGTTCTATCGGACCTTACTCATTAATTACACAACAGCCATTAGGTGGTAAAGCACAATTTGGTGGTCAGCGTTTTGGTGAGATGGAGGTTTGGGCACTTGAGGCTTATGGAGCATCAAGTACGTTACGTGAAATCTTAACTGTAAAATCAGATGACGTTATAGGTAGAGCAAAAACTTACGAAGCTATCGTTAAGGGAGAGCCAATGCCAGAACCAGGACTACCAGAATCGTTCAACGTACTTATGCACGAATTGAAAGGTTTAGGATTAGATATTAGATTAGAAGAATAAATTAGGTCGGCAGTAAGCAGTCGTCAGTAGGCAGTATTATACTGCATTTTTAGAACGACTGAGGACTGCAAACTGCAAACTGAAGACTATAAAAAAATGGCAAGAAGACAAGATAAGAATACAGTACAGAAGTTTAACAAAATTTCTATCGGTTTAGCATCACCTGAATCTGTTTTAGCAGCATCTCGTGGTGAAGTATTAAAGCCAGAAACTATTAATTATCGAACTCACAAACCAGAACGAGATGGTTTGTTCTGTGAGCGTATTTTTGGTCCTGTAAAGGATTTTGAGTGTGCTTGTGGTAAATATAAAAGAATTCGCTACAAAGGTATTGTTTGTGACCGTTGTGGTGTAGAAGTAACAGAAAAGAAAGTACGTAGAGATAGAGTAGGTCACATCAACTTAGTTGTGCCGGTTGCTCATATTTGGTATTTCCGTTCGTTACCAAACAAAATTGGTTACTTATTAGGATTACCATCTAAGAAATTAGATATGATCATCTATTACGAGCGTTATGTGGTTATTCAACCAGGTACTGCTGTAAATGCTGAAGGAGAACCAGTTCAAAAAATGGATTTCTTAACGGAAGAAGAATACTTAAACATTCTTGAAACACTTCCACAAGAAAACCAATATTTAGAAGATTCAGACCCAAACAAGTTTATCGCTAAAATGGGAGCTGAGTGTTTAATTGAATTATTATCTCGTATTGATTTAGATCAATTGTCGTATGATTTAAGACACAAAGCAAATAACGAAACTTCTAAGCAGCGTAAAACGGAAGCATTAAAACGTCTTCAAGTTGTTGAAGCGTTTAGAGAGTCTAACGAGAATAGAGAGAACAGACCAGAGTGGATGATCATGAAGGCTGTGCCTGTAATTCCACCAGAATTAAGACCTTTAGTACCTTTAGATGGTGGTCGTTTCGCAACTTCAGATTTAAATGATTTGTATCGTCGTGTAATTATCCGTAACAATCGTCTTAAAAGATTAGTTGAGATAAAAGCACCAGAGGTAATTTTACGTAATGAAAAGCGTATGTTACAAGAATCAGTAGATTCATTATTTGATAACACACGTAAGTCATCAGCAGTAAAAACAGATTCTAACAGACCACTTAAATCGTTATCAGATTCACTTAAAGGTAAGCAAGGACGTTTCCGTCAGAACTTACTTGGTAAGCGTGTTGATTACTCTGCACGTTCGGTAATTGTTGTTGGACCAGAATTAAAGTTATTTGAATGTGGATTGCCAAAAAATATGGCAGCAGAACTTTATAAGCCTTTCATCATTAGAAAACTAATTGAAAGAGGTATTGTAAAGACAGTAAAATCTGCAAAGAAAATTATAGATAGAAAAGAGCCTGTAGTTTGGGATATCTTAGAGAATGTTCTTAAAGGACATCCAGTATTACTAAACCGTGCTCCTACATTACACAGACTTGGTATTCAGGCATTCCAGCCTAAACTTATCGAAGGTAAGGCAATCCAGTTACACCCATTAGTGTGTACTGCATTTAATGCCGATTTCGATGGTGACCAAATGGCTGTGCATTTACCGTTAGGACCAGAGGCAATTTTAGAAGCACAACTTTTAATGTTAGCTTCTCATAACATATTGAACCCAGCAAATGGCTCACCAGTAACGGTTCCATCCCAGGATATGGTACTTGGTCTTTATTATATGACTAAGCTACGTAAGACTGATAAGGATTATACGGTTAAAGGTGAGGGTCTAACATTCTATTCTCCAGAAGAAGTAACTATTGCTTACAACGAGAAAAAAGTAGACCTTAACGCTGGTATTAAAGTAAGAACTAAAGACTTCAATGAAGAGGGTGAATTAACAACTCAAATTATTGAAACAACTGTTGGTCGTGTGCTTTTCAACGAAAAAGTACCTGAAGCAGCTGGATACATTAATGAGGTACTAACCAAGAAATCTTTAAGAGATATTATTGGTAATATTCTTAAAGTAACTTCTGTTCCTGAAACAGCGGAATTCTTAGATGAGATTAAAACATTAGGATATAAGTTTGCATTCCAAGGTGGATTATCATTTAGTTTAGGTGATATTATCATACCACAAGAAAAGCAAACAATGATTGATTCTGCAAACAAGCAGGTTGATGGTATTATGGGTAACTATAACATGGGACTTATTACCAACAATGAACGTTATAACCAAGTTATTGATATCTGGACATCTACAAATGCTGAATTGACAGAATTATCCATGAAGCGTATTCGTGAGGATCAACAAGGGTTTAACTCGGTGTTTATGATGCTAGACTCTGGTGCTCGTGGATCTAAGGAGCAGATTCGTCAGTTAACTGGTATGCGTGGTTTAATGGCTAAGCCTAAAAAATCGAATGCTGGTGGTGGCGAGATTATTGAAAACCCGATTTTATCTAACTTTAAGGAAGGACTTTCAATTTTAGAATACTTTATTTCTACTCACGGTGCGCGTAAAGGTCTTGCAGATACGGCTCTTAAAACGGCGGATGCTGGTTACTTAACGCGTCGTCTAGTAGATGTTTCACAAGATGTCATCGTTTACGAAGAGGATTGTGGTACATTAAGAGGTATTGAGGTTTCTGCACTTAAGAAAAATGAAGAAATCGTTGAAACTCTAGAAGCTAGAATAGTTGGTAGAACATCGTTAAATGATGTTTATGACCCACTAACAGAAGAGCTGATTGTTGAAGCTGGTGGACATATTAATGATGTCATCGCTAAGCGAATAGGTAATTCAGCTGTAGAATCTATTGAGGTTCGTTCGCCATTAACATGTGAGGCCAAGAAAGGTATCTGTGTAAATTGTTATGGACGTAATCTTGCTACAGGTAAGATGGTACAACGTGGTGAAGCTGTTGGTGTAGTTGCTGCACAATCTATTGGTGAACCAGGAACACAGTTAACGCTGCGTACATTCCACGTAGGTGGTATTGCAGGTAACATTTCTGAAGAGAATAAATTGACTGTTAAGTTTGATGGTATTGCTGAAATAGAAGATTTAAAAACTGTTAAGTCTAAAGATAATGATGGTAACGAAGTAGATGTTGTAATCTCTAGAACTTCAGAACTGAAACTTGTAGATGCCAAGACAGGTATTGTTTTAAGTACCAACAATATTCCTTATGGTTCTCACATATTTGTGAAGCCAGGAGCTAAAGTGAAAAAAGGTGATGTAATCTGTCAATGGGATCCTTACAACGGTGTAATTATTTCAGAATTTGCCGGTAAGGTGAGATATGAAAACATTGAGCAAGGTGTAACCTATCAGGTAGAGATTGATGAACAAACAGGTTTCCAGGAGAAAGTAATTTCAGAATCTAGAAACAAGAAGTTGATTCCAACGTTATTGATTGAAGATAAGAAAGGAGAAACTATACGTTCTTACAACTTACCAGTTGGGGCACATATTATGATCGATGATGGAGATAAAATTGAAATCGGTAAGATTTTAGTAAAGATTCCTCGTAAATCTGCAAAAGCAGGGGATATTACTGGTGGTCTTCCACGTGTAACGGAATTGTTTGAAGCTCGTAACCCTTCAAATCCTGCTGTAGTTAGTGAGATTGACGGTGTGGTATCATTCGGTAAGATTAAACGTGGTAATCGCGAAATCATTATAGAGTCTAAACTAGGAGAAATAAAGAAATACTTGGTGAAATTATCTAATCAAATTCTTGTACAGGAAAATGATTATGTAAAAGCTGGTATGCCTTTATCTGATGGCTCAATAACACCTAACGATATATTAAACATTAAAGGCCCGTCTGCGGTTCAGCAATATTTAGTGAACGAAGTACAAGAAGTTTATCGTTTACAAGGTGTAAAAATTAATGATAAACATTTCGAGGTAGTTGTAAGACAGATGATGCGTAAAGTTAGAATTATAGATTCTGGTGATACCATCTTTTTAGAAAACCAATTGGTACATAAATCAGATTTCATTGAAGAAAACGATAAAATTTTCGGTATGAAAGTGGTGGAAGAAGCAGGTGATTCTGAGAACTTAAAATCTGGTCAGATTATTTCTGTAAGACAACTTAGAGATGAAAACTCAATCCTAAGAAGAGAAGATAAGAACCTTGTAACGGCTAGAGACGCACAACCTGCAACAGCTACGCCAATATTACAAGGTATTACCAGAGCGTCATTACAAACCAAATCGTTTATATCTGCGGCATCGTTCCAAGAAACAACTAAAGTTCTTAACGAAGCAGCGGTAAATGGTAAGGTAGATACTCTTGAAGGACTTAAAGAAAATGTAATTGTAGGACATAGAATACCTGCTGGTACAGGTGTTAGAGAATACGATAGCATCATTGTAGGTTCTAAAGAGGAATTCGACGAAATGATGAAAGCTAAGGAAGAGATGAACTTTAATTAAATGAGACCCAAAATTTACAAGCCGAAGGCACAGTGAATTTTGTTGGCCGAATTTATCCCGAACTTGCTTCGGGATCTCAATCACTGAGATATTACCATAAAATAAAAGCCTTCATTCTTTAAAGATTGAAGGCTTTTTAGTTTAACTTCCCTGTTAGGTTTCAAAAACCTGATAGGTATTAAATAAATAATAAGATTCCCATTTTCATGGGAATGAAAAATAAAATTTCAATGGCAGAAGAAAAAAAGAATCCTAAAAAAGGACAGATAAACATAGAATTAGATGAGAAGGTAGCTGAGGGTACATACTCTAACTTAGCTATAATCAACCATTCGGTTTCAGAATTTGTAGTTGATTTTGTAAGTATAATGCCTGGAACTCCAAAGAGTAAGGTTAAATCTCGAATTATATTAACACCACAACATGCAAAGCGCTTATTAAAAGCACTAGGAGATAATGTAAAACGTTTTGAGAAGGCCCATGGTGAAATCAAAGATTACGAGCAACCACCGATTCCCTTGAATTTCGGACCTACTGGTCAAGCGTAATATTTCAAAGTTAAAAACTAACTATTTTTAAAATATATAATAAATTTATATTTAATAGTTTTTGTCAATTACAATTGATTTACTTTAAGTACGTTTTAAAGTGTTTTTAAAATCACTATTTATGATTGTAAGTTTGTATGGATTTATAGCCTTAAAGTGCTTAAAATAAATTTTAATATAAAATTGAGTACTCTATCAACTAAAAAGCCCTTTGAATTTAATTCAAAGGGCTTTTTAGTTGCTTCAATTTTTTAAGCAACCTTCTTTTTGTTTAAATGATACTTTAAAGCACCCGATGGACATTTATCTATCTGACAAATGATGGCATCTGTATTAGCACCATCTAAATCAATCCACGGAATAACAGAGTTTCTAAATACTTCAGAGAGTTGTAAAAGGCAAATGCCTGCATTTGCACAACAATTGGGTTGGTAAGTAACGGTAATGTCTTCGTTACTGAAAACGTTTGCATTTATATCCATAATAAGTAGATTAGTTTGGGGTTAATCTTAAATTAAAGTAAATATTGCAGTTCAAGAGTAATCAAAATATCGATAAAAAACAAATAACCTCGACTAAATACTGTTTTTTTAACATCCATTCGATGAAATGCATAGATGTTTTATTCAAACTCTGAGGTCATATGAAAGGTAATACTCGGATATTTTTGTTGGGTCATTTGCAATGAAAACATTGAATCTGCTAAAAATACCAACTGATTTTGCTTGTCTCTTGCTAGGTAACGTTGCTTTACTCTTAGGAACTCCTTAAATTCCTCACTTTTTTCATTATCCGTTTGTACCCAACAGGCTTTATGTACGTTTAGGTTTTCATAAGTACATTTGGCACCATACTCATGCTCAAGTCTATATTGAATGACTTCATATTGAAGCGCACCAACAGTACCTATAACCTTTCTTCCATTATAATCTAAGGTAAATAATTGGGCTACACCTTCGTCCATTAATTGATCTATACCTTTGTAAAGCTGCTTTGCTTTCATTGGGTCAGCATTATTGATATATCTAAAGTGCTCAGGGGAAAAACTAGGAACACCTTTGTAATTAATGATTTCCCCTTCGGTGAGTGTATCTCCAATTTTAAAATTACCTGTGTCTTGTAAACCCACAATATCTCCAGGATAAGAGATATCTACAATTTCTTTTTTCTCGGCAAAAAAAGCATTAGGACTAGAAAATTTAAGTTTCTTGTTGTGTCTAACATGTAAATATGGAGTATTTCGTTTAAATTCACCCGAAACAATCTTAACGAATGCTAGTCGATTTCTATGGTTAGGGTCCATATTCGCATGAATCTTAAACACAAACCCCGTAAATTTGTCTTCCTCGGGCTTAATTAACCGTTCTTCACTTTGTTTAGGTCTTGGTTTTGGTGCAATTTCCACAAAGCAATCCAATAACTCTCTAACCCCAAAGTTGTTTAAGGCAGACCCAAAAAAAACGGGTTGTAAGTCACCGTTCAAATATTGTTCTTTATTAAATTTTGGATAAATACCTTTAACAAGTTCTATCTCATCTCTTAATGTGTTTGCAGCTTTATCTCCAATTAACGTATTAAGGTCTGAAGAAGTTATATCATTAACCTCAATGGTTTCTTCAATATCTTTTCTGCTATTTCCGCTAAATAAATTGATGTTATTTTCCCATATATTATATATACCCTTAAAATCGTAACCCATACCAATAGGAAAACTAAGCGGTGTTACCCTTAAACCTAGTTTTTGTTCAACCTCATCCAAAAGATCAAAAGCATCTTTACCTTCACGGTCTAGCTTGTTAATGAAGACTATCATCGGTATGTTTCGCATACGACAAACTTCAACCAGTTTTTCGGTTTGTTCCTCTACACCCTTGGCAACATCAATGACTACGATAACGCTGTCTACTGCAGTTAAGGTTCTAAATGTATCTTCGGCAAAATCTTTGTGTCCGGGCGTATCAAGAATGTTAATCTTTATACCGTCATATTCAAATGCCAATACAGAAGTAGCAACAGAAATACCACGCTGACGCTCAATTTCCATAAAATCGCTCGTGGCACCTTTTTTTATCTTATTGCTTTTTACAGCACCTGCTTCTTGTATGGCGCCACCAAATAGTAGTAATTTTTCGGTAAGGGTTGTTTTACCAGCATCAGGATGGGATATAATTCCAAAGGTACGTCGTCTATTTATTTCTTTAATAAAACTCATATTATCTAATTGAAGGCGGCTGCAAATATACTATGATTATTATATTAATTTATTGTTATTAAAAACCAATATGTATATAATTACGTAAGGATTAAAAAAAGATTTGAATCTTTTTCTTAATTTTGCCTTAAGAAAATTTTAAGAGAAATTTTCTTACTAACGGAAGTTGATTAATAGCAAATCTCTTCCCATAATTTTTATAAAACATTGTTTAAAAGGCTATTGAAGCCGCTAATTTTTTTGACCTATACCAAATATAGCATAGGGTAAAATGATAGATAAGTGTCTTAATAATGAAATTAGATAATAAGATGTTCATTTTTATAACGAATAATCTTACATAAAATTTGTTTTTTACACTTTATCGAATATATTTGCACTTTATCGACAAGTGTGACCTGTCATTTTATATATAAAATTGAATTATACATCAACTATATAATACTATGAAAATCTCTACCCGATTCTCGCAAAAGCATTTACTGTTTATTGTTTTACTGCTCCTTCTATTTACTACCGTTAAATTGCCAGGGCAAAATTGTCCTACTATTAATGAAGACGGTGTGTTTAGTCCAGAAACAGATGTGTTGATGACTTCTTATCATCAATCTATGGCAAAAACAACAACAGGTATTGTAGCTTGGGGAGAAGATATGGATTCTAGTGGTGGTAATGCCACAACTCTAACCGAGGTTACTCCAGCAAACGGTTACACCTATTCAGGGACACCTTTACATTTTGCGCTTTCTGGAAATAGTGATGGTCAAGCATTTTTAGCTACAACAGTTAGCTTATATGCTTGGGGAGGAGTTGGTGAAGTTGTTGATGGAGATTTTGTATCTGGGTTGGCGTTTAACGATATGAATGCTACCCAAACGCTACCATTCAACGCTGCTGATATTACGCAAATGCATGCGAGTTCAGATGTTTTATTTGTAGTTAGTGCAGGTGAAGTGTGGGTTGCAACCACTGGTGCTACAGCTCCCAACGGTAATGCGAGTACTAACGGAAATATCTGGCAACAGGTTCAGACATCACTAGGAGTTCCTTTAACAGGAGTAGAAAATGTTACGGGTAATAAATATGCAGGATATGCACTAATGTCTAATGGAGACATTTATACTTGGGGAGACAACGTGGTCATTGGTGATGGTACTGCTGCACAAAATTTAGACTACGCAACTTTAATGACGGCACCTCCAGCTCCGGTTAAGGAGATTTCATCATTCACGCATAATGATGGAGATACAGGTCTATTGTTATTAGGTACTGATACAAAGGTATATGGGGTAGGAGATAATACGCTTGCTGAATTAATAACTACAGGCTCAGGTTTTGTCACTTCGTGGACTGCTATACAAGATGGTTCTGGTAGTGATTTTACAGGAGCTATTCAACTTTCAACTTCTCATACTTCAGAAGAATGGGCTGCGGCAGCTGTGCTAACTGAAGGACCTACACCTTCAGATACCAATAGAATTTATACTTGGGGATGGAATAATAATAACTCAATAGGCCAAGGAGGCAATGCAGTTATACAAGATCCAACTATTCCACCTTCTTTCAATGATGGTACAGATGATCCTGTATTTGTAAGTGTTGGTGGTCATGCCACCACCTTTTTCAATAGAGCTGGTGGAGGTTCAATTTGTTTTGTTGGGCATATTACAAGTGGAAGTACAGGTGGACTTACAACTGGTACAGGAAATGTATTTGAATGTGTTATACCTGCAACAGTGGAACTTTGTGGATCTCAGCCAACAATTTTGGCATTGGATGATGATTTTAGCACAACACCATTTGATGCTGTTACAGGAGGAACTACACCAAGCGTCTTTGCAGATAATGGAAATGGCATTGATGAAGCAGATGGTGTTGCTGCTACGGATGCAAATATTGATGACAATATAAATATAAGTAACGATGGAGGACTTACAGGGGTAACCATTAATACGGACGGGACAATAAATGTTCCTGCAGGTAGTACTGCCGGAACATATACTGTCGAATATACAATTTGTTTAGATGTTGATAATTCTATCTGTGATACAGCAGATGTAACAATTGAAATAATTGATCCGTGTAATATTTCTTCAATTACAGCGTCAAACATTGATGCTTGTAGCGATAATAGTACACCATCAGTTTTAACAGATGATACCTTTACAGCAGATATTACCGTAACGTTTACTAATGCGCCAACAACGGGTACGTTAGATTTAACAGGAGATGGTACAGCTACTGTCTCGGCAGTTGGTTTAACCTCACCACACACTTTTGTAGATGTAGTTTTACCTGCAGATGGTAGGGATATAGATTTAACAGCTACATTCTCAGCCGATACATCATGTACTTTAAACAATGCTAATGTTTTTACAGCACCATTTGAGTGTAGTGACGATGCTTGTCCGGATGTAATTCCTACAGGTAGTCCAACGGCACCACTAGCATCTGGAGATGTTACATTCAATATCACAGGTACTGGTGGTACGGCCGGAGCATTTTTAAATTCTATAAGTGTTTCTGGTGAACCAAATCCTTTTACAGGTATTTATGAGCCATCTACTGTAGAATATCAATTCGCTATTCCAGCACAGACCAACCAATATATGTATAATATGGGGGTTTTGGGCTCTAATATTAATGATACTCCAGCCATATTTAACGCAGAATTGTTAGAGTCATATGCAAATAAAGAATTAACTAATTATTTTTCTGCCGATAATAGTGTTGCGCCAGGAATTGTACCAGGTGATTTTGTGCTAATAAGATATGATGCCCCTATTACATCTGCAGCCAACAGGTATATGGTTGCGACAGAAAGAGATGGAAATATTTCTTATAGAATCCAAGCCCTAGATGCTGCCGGCAACCCAATCGGAACAGAAAGAACAACATCGGTAGCAACTTATATTGATACAGGTGTACAGGTAGACCCTACTAATTTCCCAGGTGAAAATGCTGAAGCAAGTATTTATCCTCTAACAGCATTTGTGCCATCAGGTAGTGATATTTATGGATTTAGAATTAGATTCAGAAATTCATCATCAGGTGATGCAGGCGATGGAAAAGTATTCGTTTTATATGATCCTGCTTTTTTAACTCCTCCACCAACAATAGAGGCAACAACAAGTGCGGTTCAACCAACATGCCCAACAAATTTGGGATCGATAACTATTGATGCCACAGATAATGGAGGCGGAACAATAGAATATAGTGTTAATGGTGCTGCAGGGCCGTGGCAAACATCAAATGTATTTAACAACCTAACTCCAGGAACATATACTCCAGCAGTAAGATATCAATCTACGCCAACTTGTTTAGCTGAGTCTATTAATCCAATTACATTGGAGGACTCAGGATTTAATATAACTGCAATAACAGCATCAGATATAACCGCTTGTAATAACAATGGAACACCAAGTGACATTTCAGATGACACGTTTACAGCTGATATCACAGTAACTTTTGATGGGTCTCCAGGTACTGGTACTTTAGATTTAACAGGTGATGGTACAGCATCAGTTTCAGCAGTAGGATTAACATCACCACATACATTTAATGATATTGTTTTTTCGGCTAATGGCAATGATGTTTCTTTAACAGCAGCATTTTCAGATGCTCCAACATGTACATTTACAGATACTGCTGTTTTCACGGCACCAACAGAATGTAGTGATGATGCTTGTAATGATGCGATTCCGACAGGCAATCCAACAGCACCATTGGCGTCAGGTGATGTAACTTTTGATATAACGGGAACAGGAGGTACTGCTGGCGCAGTATTAAATTCGGTCACCGTAACTGGTGAGCCAAACCCTTTCTCAGGTTTTTATGTGCCTTCTACAGTAAATTATTCGTTTGCAAATCCAGCTGCTGCAAATCAATATATATATGATATGGGTACTTTAGGTGCCAATATTACTGATGGACCAGCGATATTTGATCCAGAACTATTAGATGCCTACAGAGATAGAGATTTAACGAATTACTTATCTACAGATAACAATATTGACCCAGTTGATTTTGTTGACTTTATGTACGATGCTCCAATTGCAGCTGCAGCTAATAGATATATGGTAGCCTCAGAACGTAATGGTAATAATTCATACAGAATCCAGGCATTAGATGCAACAGGAAACCCTATAGGTGCATTGGTTGTTACTTCTACGGGTACTTATATAGATACTGGCATTCAAGTAGATGCGGCCAACTTCCCTGGTCAAAATATTGAAATGAGTATATACCCATTAACCGCTTTTGTAACATCAGGAACTGATATATACGGATTTAGAATTAGATTTAGAAACTCATCTTCAGGTGATGGAGGAGACGGTAAGGTATTTGTGATGTATGATCCAGCATTTTTAATTCCTCCACCTACAATAGAACCTACAACTAGTGCTGTACAACCAACATGTCCAGATAATGAAGGATCAATAACAATTGACGCAACAGATAATGGAGGAGGAACAATTGAGTATAGTATTAATGGTGCTGCAGGACCTTGGCAAACATCAAATGTTTTTAATAATTTACCTCCAAATACATATACGCCTGCAGTAAGATACCAATCAACACCAGCATGTTTAGCCGTTTCAAATAACCCTATAACATTAAATAGTAATGTTTGTCCGGTTATCGCCATAGAGAAGACCAGTAGTCTGGACCTAGGAGTTGACGGCATCGCCACACCGGGTGACATAATAACGTATACCTATACGGTGACCAACACGGGCAACACGACCTTATTTGATGTGAGCGTCACAGAAGACGCAGCGGACTTTACGGGAACGGGCACCTTACCGACACCGACCTATGTCAGTGGAGGCACGGACGAAGACGGAGAAGCCGACCTGGAAGATATGGCAGTTGGCGCAGGGACGATAGTCTACACAGCGACCTATGCGATCACCCAGGCCGATATCGATGCAGGTATCGTAACGAACCAGGCGATAGCCGATAGTGATGACCCAAGCGGCAATCCAGTAACGGACGATAGTGATGATCCAGCAGATCCAACCGGAACGGACGATCCAACGGATACGACGATCCCACAGGCAGCAAGCATCGCCATAGAGAAGACCAGTAGTCTGGACCTAGGAGTTGACGGCATCGCCACACCGGGTGACATAATAACGTATACCTATACGGTGACCAACACGGGCAACACGACCTTATTTGATGTGAGCGTCACAGAAGACGCAGCGGACTTTACGGGAACGGGCACCTTACCGACACCGACCTATGTCAGTGGAGGCACGGACGAAGACGGAGAAGCCGACCTGGAAGATATGGTAGTAGGTACCGGAACGATAGTTTACACAGCGACCTATGCGATCACCCAGGCCGATATCGATGCAGGTATAGTAACGAACCAGGCAATAGCCGATAGTGATGACCCAAGCGGTAATCCAGTAACGGACGATAGTGATGATCCAGCAGTTACACCAGGAACAGACGATCCAACAGATACGACGATTCCACAGGCAGCAAGCATCGCTATAGAGAAGACCAGTAGTTTAGACCTAGGAGTTGATGGAATAGCCAGTGTAGGGGATATCATTACCTACACCTATACAGTAACCAACACGGGCAACACGACCTTATTTGATGTTAGTGTGACAGAAGACGCCGCGGACTTTACGGGAACGGGGACCTTACCAACACCGACCTATGTCAGTGGAGGAAGTGACGAAGACGGAGAAGCCGACCTGGAAGATATGGTAGTAGGTACCGGAACGATAGTTTACACAGCGACCTATGCGATCACCCAGGCCGATATCGATGCAGGTATCGTAACGAATCAGGCGATAGCCGATAGTGATGACCCAAGCGGTAATCCAGTAACGGACGATAGTGATGATCCAGCAGTTACACCAGGAACAGACGATCCAACAGATACGACGATTCCACAGGCAGCAAGCATCGCTATAGAGAAGACCAGTAGTTTAGACCTAGGAGTTGATGGAATAGCCAGTGTAGGAGACATCATTACCTATACCTATACAGTAACCAACACGGGTAACACGACCTTATTTGATGTTAGTGTGACAGAAGACGCCGCGGACTTTACGGGAACGGGGACCTTACCAACACCGACCTATGTCAGTGGAGGAAGTGACGAAGACGGAGAAGCCGACCTGGAAGATATGGTAGTAGGTACCGGAACGATAGTTTACACAGCGACCTATGCGATCACTCAGGCGGATATCGATGCAGGTATAGTAACGAATCAGGCGATAGCCGATAGTGATGACCCAAGCGGTAATCCAGTAACGGACGATAGTGATGATCCAGCAGATCCAACCGGAACGGACGATCCAACGGATACGACGATCCCACAGGCAGCAAGCATCGCCATAGAGAAGACCAGTAGTCTGGACCTAGGAGTTGACGGCATCGCCACACCGGGTGACATAATAACGTATACCTATACGGTGACCAACACGGGCAACACGACCTTATTTGATGTGAGCGTCACAGAAGACGCAGCGGACTTTACGGGAACGGGCACCTTACCGACACCGACCTATGTCAGTGGAGGCACGGACGAAGACGGAGAAGCCGACCTGGAAGATATGGTAGTAGGTACCGGAACGATAGTTTACACAGCGACCTATGCGATCACCCAGGCCGATATCGATGCAGGTATAGTAACGAATCAGGCGATAGCCGATAGTGATGACCCAAGCGGTAATCCAGTAACGGACGATAGTGATGATCCAGCAGTTACACCAGGAACAGACGATCCAACGGATACGACGATTCCACAGGCAGCAAGCATCGCTATAGAGAAGACCAGTAGTTTAGACCTAGGAGTTGATGGAATAGCCAGTGTAGGGGATATCATTACCTACACCTATACAGTAACCAACACGGGCAACACGACCTTATTTGATGTTAGTGTGACAGAAGACGCCGCGGACTTTACGGGAACGGGGACCTTACCAACACCGACCTATGTCAGTGGAGGAAGTGACGAAGACGGAGAAGCCGACCTGGAAGATATGGTAGTAGGTACCGGAACGATAGTTTACACAGCGACCTATGCGATCACCCAGGCCGATATCGATGCAGGTATCGTAACGAATCAGGCGATAGCCGATAGTGATGACCCAAGCGGTAATCCAGTAACGGACGATAGTGATGATCCAGCAGTTACACCAGGAACAGACGATCCAACAGATACGACGATTCCACAGGCAGCAAGCATCGCTATAGAGAAGACCAGTAGTTTAGACCTAGGAGTTGATGGAATAGCCAGTGTAGGAGACATCATTACCTATACCTATACAGTAACCAACACGGGCAACACGACCTTATTTGATGTTAGTGTGACAGAAGACGCCGCGGACTTTACGGGAACGGGCACCTTACCGACACCGACCTATGTCAGTGGAGGCACGGACGAAGACGGAGAAGCCGACCTGGAAGATATGGTAGTAGGTACCGGAACGATAGTTTACACAGCGACCTATGCGATCACCCAGGCCGATATCGATGCAGGTATAGTAACGAATCAGGCGATAGCCGATAGTGATGACCCAAGCGGTAATCCAGTAACGGACGATAGTGATGATCCAGCAGTTACACCAGGAACAGACGATCCAACAGATACGACGATTCCACAGGCAGCAAGCATCGCTATAGAGAAGACCAGTAGTTTAGACCTAGGAGTTGATGGAATAGCCAGTGTAGGAGACATCATTACCTATACCTATACAGTAACCAACACGGGCAACACGACCTTATTTGATGTTAGTGTGACAGAAGACGCAGCGGACTTTACGGGAACGGGGACCTTACCAACACCGACCTATGTTAGTGGAGGAACAGACGAAGACGGAGAAGCCGACTTAGAAGATATGGTAGTAGGTACCGGAACGATAGTTTACACAGCGACCTATGCGATCACCCAGGCCGATATCGATGCAGGTATCGTAACGAACCAGGCGATAGCCGATAGTGATGACCCAAGCGGTAATCCAGTAACGGACGATAGTGATGATCCAGCAGTTACACCAGGAACAGACGATCCAACAGATACAACGATTCCACAGGCAGCAAGCATCGCTATAGAGAAGACCAGTAGTTTAGACCTAGGAGTTGATGGAATAGCCAGTGTAGGAGACATCATTACCTATACCTATACAGTAACCAACACGGGTAACACGACCTTATTTGATGTTAGTGTGACAGAAGACGCAGCGGACTTTACGGGAACGGGGACCTTACCAACACCGACCTATGTCAGTGGAGGAAGTGACGAAGACGGAGAAGCTGACCTGGAAGATATGGTAGTAGGTACCGGAACGATAGTTTACACAGCGACCTATGCGATCACCCAGGCCGATATCGATGCAGGTATCGTAACGAACCAGGCAATAGCCGATAGTGATGACCCAAGCGGTAATCCAGTAACGGACGATAGTGATGATCCAGCAGTTACACCAGGAACGGACGATCCAACGGATACGACGATTCCACAGGCAGCAAGCATCGCTATAGAGAAGACCAGTAGTTTAGACCTAGGAGTTGATGGAATAGCCAGTGTAGGGGATATCATTACCTACACCTATACAGTGACCAACACGGGCAACACGACCTTATTTGATGTTAGTGTGACAGAAGACGCCGCGGACTTTACGGGAACGGGGACCTTACCAACACCGACCTATGTCAGTGGAGGAAGTGACGAAGACGGAGAAGCCGACCTGGAAGATATGGTAGTAGGTACCGGAACGATAGTTTACACAGCGACCTATGCGATCACTCAGGCGGATATCGATGCAGGTATAGTAACGAATCAGGCGATAGCCGATAGTGATGACCCAAGCGGTAATCCAGTAACGGACGATAGTGATGATCCAGCAGTTACACCAGGAACGGACGATCCAACGGATACGACGATTCCACAGGCAGCAAGCATCGCTATAGAGAAGACCAGTAGTTTAGACCTAGGAGTTGATGGAATAGCCAGTGTAGGGGATATCATTACCTACACCTATACAGTGACCAACACGGGCAACACGACCTTATTTGATGTTAGTGTGACAGAAGACGCCGCGGACTTTACGGGAACGGGGACCTTACCAACACCGACCTATGTCAGTGGAGGAAGTGACGAAGACGGAGAAGCCGACCTGGAAGATATGGTAGTAGGTACCGGAACGATAGTTTACACAGCGACCTATGCGATCACTCAGGCGGATATCGATGCAGGTATAGTAACGAATCAGGCGATAGCCGATAGTGATGACCCAAGCGGTAATCCAGTAACGGACGATAGTGATGATCCAGCAGTTACACCAGGAACAGACGATCCAACAGATACGACGATTCCACAGGCAGCAAGCATCGCTATAGAGAAGACCAGTAGTTTAGACCTAGGAGTTGATGGAATAGCCAGTGTAGGGGATATCATTACCTACACCTATACAGTAACCAACACGGGCAACACGACCTTATTTGATGTTAGTGTGACAGAAGACGCCGCGGACTTTACGGGAACGGGGACCTTACCAACACCGACCTATGTCAGTGGAGGAAGTGACGAAGACGGAGAAGCCGACCTGGAAGATATGGTAGTAGGTACCGGAACGATAGTTTACACAGCGACCTATGCGATCACCCAGGCCGATATCGATGCAGGTATAGTAACGAATCAGGCGATAGCCGATAGTGATGACCCAAGCGGTAATCCAGTAACGGACGATAGTGATGATCCAGCAGTTACACCAGGAACGGACGATCCAACGGATACGACGATTCCAGAGAACCCAAGTATCGAGACGGTCAAGACTGTAGCGATAACTAATGATGTAGCACCGGTAGGTGCGAGCTTAGGGGACGAGATGACTTATACAATCACAGTGACTAACACGGGTAATGTGACCTTAGATAGTGTAAGTATCGTTGATACATTCACAGATGCCAATGGAAATACGTTGACCTTTGTTTCGGGACCAACCTTTGTAAGTTCGGATGCGGGAAGTGCAGAAGGCACATTACAGGTTGGTGAAACAGCAACTTATGAAGCAACTTATATAATTGAACAAGATGCAGTTGATGCAGGTGGCTTCCAGAATAGTGTAGTAGCTAGTGGGGACAGTCCAGCGGGAACAACGGTAAATGATACCAGTGATGATGGTGACGATACCGATGGCAACACAGAAGATGATCCAACGGAGACCGTAATTTTTGCATCACCGAGCATCGAACTTATCAAGAGTGTAGCAAGTGTAATTCCATCTGGTGGAACTGGTTTAATTGGAGATATAATCAATTACAGCTTCACGGTGACAAACACGGGTAACGTGACTCTAACGGGCATTACGGTGAACGACCCTGTTGTGGGCACGGTAACATGTGTAGCAACGAATTTGGCACCAGGTGAGAGTACAAATTGTTTAGCGACTTATATTATTACGCAAAATGACATTGATGCAGGTGGAATAGAGAACACCGCTGATGTTACGGCGAGTTCACCGGGCAACACCGATGACGTTACTGACGTATCGGATACAGGTACAGAAGCTGACGGTACTACTGTGGTAGACCCGGCTAACGAAGAGACCGATGACCTTGACGATGTCAATGGGGATAACAATGATGCGGATCCAACGAATGACGTGACGCCATTCGATATAGCACCTAACCCGAGCATAGAATTGATCAAAAGCATATCAAGTGTTACACCAGCAGGTGGAACAGGTTTAGTTGACGATATTGTAAACTATAGCTTCACGGTGACCAACACAGGTAACGTAACCCTAACGGGAATTACAATTAATGATCCAATAGTAGGTACTGTGACATGTATCACAGCAATTCTATTACCAGGCGAGAGTGCGACTTGTTCAGCAAGTTATACCATATTACAGAGTGATGTTGATGCTGGCGGTATTGAGAACACTGCTGATGTTACGGCGAGTTCACCAGGCAATATTAATGATGTAAGTGATGTATCTGATACAGGTACTGAAGCCGATGGAACTGCAGTATTAGATCCGGCGAATGAAGAGACAGCGGACCTTGACGATGTCAATGGTGACAACAACGATGCGGATCCGACCAATGATGTGACGCCATTTGACATTGCACCGAACGCGAGCATAGAAGCTGTAAAAACTGTAGCGATCACAAATGATGTAGCACCAGCGGGAGCTTCATTAGGAGATGAGATGACCTATACAATAACTGTAACCAATACAGGTAATGTAACCTTGGATAATGTAGGTATTGTTGATACATTCACAGATGCCAATGGGAATACATTGACCTTAGCTTCAGGACCAACCTTTGTAAGTTCGGATGCGGGAAGTGCAGAAGGCACATTACAAGTTGGTGAAACAGCTACTTACGAAGCAACTTATATAGTTCAACAAGATGCAGTGGATGCAGGTGGTTTCCAGAATAGCGTAGTAGCTAGTGGAGACAGTCCAGCGGGAACAACGGTAAATGACACGAGTGATGACGATGATGATACCGATGGTAACACCGAGGATGATCCAACTGTGACTATCATATTAGAGGATCCAAGTATTGAGACGGTTAAAACTGTAATGATCACAAATGATGTGGCACCAGTAGGAGCTTCATTAGGAGATGAGATGACCTATACAATAACTGTAACCAATACAGGTAATGTAACCTTGGATAGCGTAGGTATTGTTGATACATTCACAGATGCCAATGGGAATACATTGACCTTAGCTTCAGGACCAACCTTTGTAAGTTCGGATGCGGGAAGTGCAGAAGGCACATTACAGGTTGGTGAAACAGCAACTTATGAAGCAACTTATATAGTTCAACAAGATGCAGTGGATGCAGGTGGTTTCCAGAATAGCGTAGTAGCTAGTGGAGACAGTCCAGCGGGAACAACGGTAAATGACACGAGTGATGACGATGATGATACCGATGGTAACACCGAGGATGATCCAACTGTGACTATCATATTAGAGGATCCAAGTATTGAGACGGTTAAAACTGTAATGATCACAAATGATGTGGCACCAGTAGGAGCTTCATTAGGAGATGAGATGACCTATACAATAACTGTAACCAATACAGGTAATGTAACCTTGGATAGCGTAGGTATTGTTGATACATTCACAGATGCCAATGGGAATACATTGACCTTAGCTTCAGGACCAACCTTTGTAAGTTCGGATGCGGGAAGTGCAGAAGGCACATTACAAGTTGGTGAAACAGCTACTTACGAAGCAACTTATATAGTTCAACAAGATGCAGTGGATGCAGGTGGTTTCCAGAATAGCGTAGTAGCTAGTGGAGACAGTCCAGCGGGAACAACGGTAAATGACACGAGTGATGACGATGATGATACCGATGGTAACATAGAGGATGATCCAACGGTGACTATAATTCCTCCTAATCCAAGTATTAATTTAATTAAAACAACTTTACCGTTAGAAGATACTAATGGAGATGGGATAGCAGGAAGTATCGATGATATTATTTCATATGTATTTATTGTTGAGAATACAGGTAATCTTACATTAACTAATATAGATGTACAAGATGCTTTGCCAGGACTGACATTGATGGGCGGACCTATAGCTCAGCTTTTACCAGGTGAGATTGATAGTACGACTTTTACAGCTACTTATCAAATAACTCAAGCTGATTTAGATACAGGATTTGTTACGAATTCAGCTACGGTTAGTAGTGAAGCACCAGGAGGTGATCCAGGTGATGCATCAGATGATGTAATTGATACTAGTGATGATCCTAATGATAATAGTAATAATGATGACAATGGTGATGGAGAACCAGATGACCCAACGGTTACATTTGTAAATTCAATTTTTGATTTAGAAGTTGATAAAGTTGTAGATGAATTACAACCAGTCGTTGGTGATGAAGTCATATTTACAATTGAAGTTGCAAATATTGGTAATGTTACTGCTACGAATGTTGTTATTAGTGAACAAATACCAAGTGGATACGTGTTTGTGTCGGCCATTACCACAGCTGGAACTTATTCAGAGCTAGATGGTGAATGGACTGTAGGACAACTAGATCCAGATCAGGTTGAAATACTTCAGATTACAGTAGAAGTTTTAGGTATTGGAGATTATGCAAATACTGTGTTTGTCCTCAATGCTGATGGCGGAACAGATGTTAATCCAAGTAACGATGAAGATACTGCAGCTGTCGATCCTATATGTTTAACAATTTACAACGAATTCTCACCAAATGGTGATGGTGTCAATGAAACATTTGTAATTGATTGTTTAGAGCGATTCCCTAACAACAAGTTAGAAGTTTATAATAGATGGGGTAACATAGTATATACTAAGAATGGTTACTTAAATGATTGGGATGGTACTTCTAATGGTAGAGCTGTAATTAATCAATCTGATAAATTACCAGTGGGAACATATTATTATGTACTTGACCTAGGTGATGGCTCAGAACCAAGAGTAGGATGGTTATACATCAATAGATAAGACTAATTAACACTGAATTATAAAATACATTAAAATGATACATAAATCATCAATAATAAAAGGATTAATAGTTTTAGTATTTATACTACTTAGTGCTAATAGTTCTGCACAGCAAGATCCTCAGTACACACATTATATGTACAATACGCTAAGTGTTAACCCAGCATATGCTGGTCAACGAGAAACGTTGAGCGTAGTAGGTTTACATAGATCCCAATGGGTTGGAATTGATGGTGCGCCTCAAACACAATCTTTAGGGATTCATTCACCTTTGCGAAATGAACGCGTTGGATTGGGTCTTAATATTGTAAGTGATGCCTTAGGACCAGCAAGAGAAACCTTTGTCGATGCAAACTTTTCATATACAATACCATTAAACGCTAATGACTTAAAATTGTCCTTTGGTGTTAAAGGTGGTGTACATATGTTAGATACGGATTGGAGCAAGGGACGCTTTCAAGATCCAGATGTTGTGTTCAATAATAATCTAAACTTAATTTCACCAATGGTGGGTGCAGGTTTATATATGCATACCAGAAAATGGTACCTAGGTTTAGCTGTTCCTAATTTTTTAGAGACAGAACATTATGACGATTTTCAGGAATCTGTAGCCACAGAGCGAATGCATTTTTATGCTATAGGTGGATATGTATTTAATCTTAGTGAAACCTTAGAATTAAAACCAGCTTTTTTAGTAAAAGGTGTATCAGGTGCTCCACTTATTGCGGATGTCTCAGCGAACTTTTGGTATAAAAAGAATCTTACAGCTGGTTTAGCTTGGAGATGGGATGATTCATTTAGTGCATTAGTAGGGTTCCAGGCGACACCAGGAATGTTTATTGGTTATGGTTATGACTTAACGACAACAGGATTGAATAATTACAATAGCGGAACTCACGAAATAACTTTAAGATTCGAAATTAAGCGATTAGGTAGAATTTTATCACCACGTTTCTTCTAAAAATAGGACTATGAGAACAATTACAAGATATATATGTTTAGTATTTGCAGGATTATTTGCTTTAACTGCTTATGCTCAAGAAGGAAAAATTAAAAGCGTACAAGATGACTATAGAGATTTCGCTTATGTTAAAACTAGCGAAGTTCTTCTCGAGGTTGCCAATAAGGGCTATAAGTCCGTTGATCTTTTTCAGAAGTTAGCCAATTCATATTATTTTCTAAATGATATGGAAAATGCCGCGAAATGGTATGGTGAGTTAATGGAGCTTAATGAAGTCATAGATCCTGAGTACTATTTTAGATATGCTTTAGCTCTTAAAGGTATTAAGAACTATGAAGAGTCAGACAAATGGATGAAAAAGTTTCACGAGTTGAAACCAGATGATTTAAGGGGAAAAGCATTTCTTTCAAGAGTAGATTATAGATCTAATATTGAAGAAGCAAGTAGAGAGGATATAGAGCCTCAAAACCTTGAAATCAATACAGAGTTTTCAGACTTTGGTACAACGGAATATGAAAACGGAATTATATTTGCTTCAGCTAGAGGTGGAGGACGTAAATACCGTTGGAATGAAGAACCATACTTAGATTTATATTCAGTAGAAAAAACAGAAAATGGTTTTGGTGAAGTAAAAGAAATTGATGGTAAAGTAAATACAAAATTTCATGAGTCTAGTGCTGTATTTTCACCAAATGGGAGGTATATGTTCTTTACCAGAAATAATTTCTTCAGATTAAAATATAAGGAAGATGATTCTGGTATTAATAGACTACAATTATACAGAGCGACTTTAAGTGAAGATGGAACTTGGGATGAAATTCACAAAATTCATTTTAATAGTGAAGATTATAGTGTGGCACATCCTGCTTTAAACCTTACTGGTTCTCGTTTGTACTTTGCATCAGACATGCCTGGTACTTTTGGGCAATCTGATATTTTCGTTGTTGATGTCAATGACGATGGTACGCTAGGTGAACCTGAAAATTTAGGACCATCAATTAATACTGAAGGGCAAGAATCATTTCCGTTTATGGACACAAGTGGTAATTTATTCTATTCTTCAACTGGATTTCCAGGTTTAGGTGGGTTGGATGTCTTTAAGTCAGAAGGGTTAGATCAAAAAGTAGCTCAAGGTTCAAACAGAAATTTCCCGATAGAAAATATAGGAAAGCCGGTTAATAGTGCTGCAGACGATTTTGGATACTATGAAAATTTAGTTACAAAGCGTGTTTACTTTAGTTCTAATAGAGAAGGAGGAAAAGGAAGTGATGATATCTACACCTTTGAAGTTCCAGAATGTGAACAACTTGTTGTGGGTACTGTTCAAGATAAAAAGACAGATGAGTTGATACCAAATGCGACGGTTATTTTATTTGACGGTGAAGGTAATGAGCTAAAGCGTAAGACCGTTGGTAAAGATGCGGCTTTTGAGTTTGAGCTAGAGTGCGAAATGGAATACTTAATTAGAGGTGAAAAGGAAACGTATATTTCTGACGAAAAACGTTTTACCACGCCAAAGAAAAAGCAAGAATTACAGATGCAGTTGTTATTGGATAAAGATGTACAGGAAATCAATCCATGCGATGATTTAGCTAAGATATTGGATATTCCAATCATTTATTTCGACTTCGATAAATACAACATTAGATATGATGCCGAAATCGAATTACAGAAAGTGTTGGCTGTATTGAACAAATACCCAACGATGACAATTGATATTCGTTCGCATACCGATTGTAGAGGTACTATGGCTTACAATGAAACACTTTCAGAAAATAGAGCACAATCTACGCGCCAGTATTTATTGGATAATGGCATTTCTGAAGATCGTTTAACAGCAAAAGGTTATGGCGAATCTAGATTGGTAAACGATTGTGGTTGTGAACCTACAAACGAATCTAGTTGTTCTGAAGAAGAACATCAATTAAACAGACGTAGTGAATTTATTATTACAAGTATTAATGGTAAATCTTGTGACGATAAAGACTAAACTATAAATTTGATAAAATATCGAAATAGCCGTTTAATTTTTTTAAACGGCTATTTTTTATGAAATCCTTTACTTTTGTTTCAGGTTTAGATAGTAACTTCGCAATATGACAGAAGAACAAGTCATCCTTGTGGATGAAAATGATAATCAAATAGGGCTTATGCCCAAAATGGAAGCCCACGAAAAAGCATTATTGCATCGTGCGTTTTCGGTGTTTGTATTCAATGACAAAAATGAATTAATGCTGCAACAACGTGCTATGCACAAGTACCATTCGCCTGGACTCTGGACAAATACCTGTTGTAGTCACCAACGCGACGGTGAAAGCAACTTAGAAGCTGGTAAACGACGTTTACAAGAAGAAATGGGATTTGTTACGGACCTGGAGGAAACTACATCATTCATTTATAAAGCACCCTTTGATAATGGGTTGACAGAACACGAGTACGACCATATAATGATTGGTTATTACAACGACGCACCAAATATAAATACAGACGAAGTCGCAGATTGGAAATGGATGCCACTGGAAGAAGTTAAAGTGGATATGGCATTAAATCCAGAAAAATACACAGCTTGGTTTAAAATTATATTTGAGAAGTTTTACGAATATATAAACGTTAATAAGACATGAAGGTAACCGTACACAGAAAAGCACATTTTAATGCAGCGCACAGACTTTACCGAAAAGATTGGAGCGATGAAAAGAATGAAGCAGTTTTTGGTCTGTGTAACAACCCAAACTTTCATGGGCACAATTACGAATTAATTGCAAGTGTCACTGGAGATATTGACCCAGAAACAGGCTATGTTATCGATGTGAAGATTTTAAAGGACATCATAAAATCTGAAGTTGAGGATGCCTTTGACCATAAAAATCTTAATGTTGAAGTTCCAGAATTTAAAGATTTAAACCCTACCGCAGAAAATATAGCTGTAGTCATATATAATAAAATAAAGGCAAAATTAGATTCTAAATTCCATTTGGAAATAACACTTTACGAAACTCCACGTAATTTTGTAACCTATTCTGGTGAGTAATGTTATGAAAAGCACTTTACATCCTTTAAAGTTTCAGCCCATTTTAAAAGAAAAAATTTGGGGAGGCGAAAAACTTATTCAGCTGTTCAATAAAAAATCCAATTCTAAACAATTGGGTGAAAGCTGGGAGGTGAGTACTGTACCTGGTGATATTTCTAAAGTTGTAAATGGTCATTTAAAAGGACAAAGTCTTCAAGAAATTCTAGAAGCTTATAAAGCCGATTTAATAGGGCATAAAAACTATAAACGCTTTGGAAATGATTTTCCCTTGCTTATCAAGTTTATTGACGCAAAGCAGGATTTAAGTATTCAATTGCACCCTGATGATGACTTGGCAAAAGAACGTCATAATTCTTTTGGAAAAACAGAGATGTGGTATGTGATGCAGGCAGATAAGGATGCTAATCTTATTGTTGGGTTTAATCAAGATATGGACAGAGACACTTACTTAAAGCATCTTGAAGAAAAAACACTGCCTAAGATTTTAAATTTCGATAAAGTAAAAGAAGGCGACACTTATTTTATTGAAGCCGGAAGAGTCCATGCGATTGGAGCAGGTGTGTTGTTGGCAGAAATTCAACAAACCAGTGATATAACGTATCGTGTATATGATTGGGATAGAGTAGATGATGAAGGTAATGCACGCGATTTGCATAATGATATTGCTATAGATGCCTTTAAGTTCGACATGAAAGATGATTTTAGAGTTGACTATGAAAAGCAAAAAAATGTATCCAATAATATGGTGAGTCGCCCTTTCTTTACAACCAACTTTATAGACATCGATTCTGAAATTGAAAAGACAAATACAAAAGACTCATTCCTCATTTATATGTGTGTTGACGGTGAAGTTGAATTGTCAACAGAAACTACAAGCGATGTAATTTCTAAAGGGGAAACCATACTGGTTCCGGCCGCTATAAAAGACTTTAAACTAAAAACAAAGGGAGCAAAACTTCTTGAGGTCTATGTTTAAAACTATAAGGCATTGCCGATTATATAATCATAGGATTCATTACCTTTGCACAAGAAATTAATATAAATTATCATGGCAAATAAAAGAGATTTAAAAAAGGACATTAATTATGTTTTTGGAGATATCATTGAGGCGGTTTACTACTGGGAGTTAGAAAATGCAGAGAAACCAACTAAAGAAAGCAATGCCATCATCGATGATGCTATTGCTGGATTTGATGAGTTGATAGTGCGTGTCAACGAAAGAGACATCGAAGATCCTAAAGCACACTTTAAATCAATAAACAATGATTTAGAAACCAAAGGTAGAGCGTTAATAGATCGCATTAATAAATTATAATAGACCCATACAGGCTATTCTATAAAAAAAACCAATCATGAAAGTGATTGGTTTTTTCGTTTTTGGTTCTGTCCTTCTGAACTTGTTTCAGAATTTCATTATTCGTCAGATGATCTGTTAGCGATAACCTCTTCCAGCTTTTTGCCATAAAAAGATTGCTTTATGTCTTCGGTTAAGCCATTGTAAACCGAATCGATATAAATAGGATTGGCAGACGGAATTTCATACAATGCCAGATAAGGTGCAATCATATTATCTTTATGGTTGAGTGCAAATTGTATGGTATATGAGTATTTGCGCTTCATGAGGGTTTCGGATACTTTATTTAATGAATCCACAGCAATACTATCATTTTCTTTCTGAGCTAAAAAATTGGCTTCAATAAGACTTAGGTTTTGGTCATTGAATTTAGACATAACCTTTGTGTACTCGTTTAACAAATCTTGCTGTTTAGAGCCGTTTATTTCAGCATCATAGTTGAATTTATTTAATGAGGTTTTAATTGTGGTAACACCTTTGTCAGCAAAAAATGGAATATAGTGTTCTTCACCATCATTTTTAAACAATTTAAGATAGAGTAGGATAGGCTCCTCAATAGTTGTTTGTAATTTAAACTCTGGTTGTCCAGTAATCGTCATGGAGTCTAAATCTATTATCGTGGAGTCACCATCCTTTTGAAGATACACCACACCTTTTTTCAATCCTTTGATACTACCCTTTAAAGTAAAGTTTGTCTCTTTGTCCTTTCCGCAAGAAACGATCATAGAAATTAAGATTAAAAGACTTAGAATTTTATTGAATTTCGTCATGTTTTGTTTTAATAGTTATGCTTGAAAATAGAAGCGCAAATATCTTATTTTGAAATTAAAAATACTAGCCACCTGCTGCTAATTGCATTAAAATTGTACAACCTATGGCGGCAATGGTACCAACGGCATAACCAAAAACGGCAAGTAGTACACCTACGGTAGCTAGTGATGGATGAAATGCGGATGCTACAATTGGTGCAGAAGCTGCTCCACCAACATTGGCTTGGCTTCCAACTGCAAGGAAGAAATAAGGTGCTTTTATCAGCTTTGCAACCACGATTAATAATAAGGCGTGAATGGTCATCCAAACTACACCGATGGCGATAAGTCCTAAATTATCGAAAATGAGCGTTAAATCCATTTTCATACCAATGGTTGCCACGAGGATATAAATAAATACACTACCAAATTTACTGGCACCTGCGCCTTCATAGTTTCTGGCTTTAGTGAAAGACAATAAAATAGCAATGATAGTAGCGATACTTATCATCCAAAAGAATGTCGACCCTAAAAAGGTGAATATATTTTTAGTGGTTTCAGATTGAATATTAGATACAACCCCTTCAAAAAATGGTGCTAAGAAACCTGCACACAAATGTGCTATACTCACAGTACCAAAAGCTATTGCTACTATGATCATTAAATCTGTTAGTGAAGGATTTCGTTTTACCTTTTCTGAAAATGTAGTGACTTTTTCTTTTAAACTTTCAATTGAAGACGTGTCTGCTTTAAGCCAATTATTGATTCTTTTTCGTTTTCCTATTCCTAATAATATTATGGCCATCCATATATTGGCAACCACAATATCCACGAAAACCATTCCACCATAAAGTTTTTGATTGTATCCATAAATTTCTAACATGGCGGTTTGATTGGCACCACCACCAATCCAACTTCCTGCTAAGGTAGAAAGTCCTCTCCAAACGGCATCTGCACCAGCACCTCCAACTGTTTCTGGTGAAACCATGGCAATTAATAAAATGGCAATAGGTCCACCGATGACAATTCCTATAGTACCAGTAAAGAACATCACAAGTGCTTTCCACCCTAAATTGAAGACTGCTTTTAAATCTATACTCAAGGTCATCAGAACAAGTGCAGCTGGTAATAAGTAGCGACTTGCGACATAGTAGAGACTAGAACTATGTTTTAGCAAACTGTTATCTTCAGAAACACTTTCCCATTCAGGTGATATTAAACCGGTAGTCGTAAGGACTGCGGGTAGCATATAAGCTACAAATAAACCAGGAACAATTCGATAGAATTTTTTCCAAAAGCCACTTTTTATTGATTCAGTTATAAAAACTAATCCTAAAGCCAAAACCAAAAGACCAAAGACAATGGTGTCCTTTGTTACTAAAGGAGCCCTTACAATTGCCGTAGATTTCTCGTTGATAACATTAACGGATAATGGTTTGTTATAATCTTTGACGTTTATATTTTTTATTTCTAAAATATTTGAACTAATAAAGCTTTCATCTGCTTTTACAATCACATCTATAATTTTTAGAGGAGTAGAACTAGTGCTCTCGTATCTTCTATTTTTATTAGTGCCATACTTAATAAAGGCTTCATAGTCCTTAATTTCAGCAGTGAAACCATCATCGTCAAAGTTTATAATATCTTTAATCTTTGCAATTGAGTCTTTAGAAGAAATAGTAAATGAATACTCAGTAAAAGCGTCAACTTCTAAATGAATTGGAATCGCAAATTTACTAAAGCTGTTCTCGTCAACACTGCGTATTGTTATAGTTTGGGCATTAGTATTGAGAGAAAAACATATGAACAGGATTAATATGGAGTAGAGTTTGTTGATAGTATTCATGAAGTTAGTTTAGAAATGCAAAATACAAAAATTTAAAACTAAAAAAGTGACCATCTCTGATCACTTTTCGTCTGTAGGTTTCTCTTTCTTTTTGGGTTGCCGATTATGCTCTTTGAGATATTGCATAAGCATCCATTCTATTTGGCCATTGGTACTACGAAACTCATCTGCAGCCCATTTTTCAACAGCTTTTAGCATATCTTCATTAATTCGTAATGCAAAGGCTTTTTTCTTAGACATTATTCTCAATTTTGTTTTTATATTTTGCTAAAACACTCTCCGTCTCAGCTTTTTTTTGTGTACCTATCAGCAGTTTTTTTCCGTTTTTTAGCTCCAGTTGAATACCAATATCTCCTGAAACGTTAATAGCTCTACCTTTAGATTTTTTCCAAAGTGGCCCGCCTTTAAATCCCCAACCTCCGTATTCGCTTAAGGCATCATACGTTCTCACGTAGGCTTCGTTAATATCATGCCATTCTAAGGTTTTGAATTTCCAATGAAACGGAAAGAATTTATAATGAATACCTTTTTCATCAATCCTGGTTGTGAGTTTAAACATAAATATTAAAGTAGAAACTAACACTAAAAAGCCGATGAGCAATACAAGCTCAATGGCAGAAAAACTACTTGGGTCTTTTATATATACGGCAATTATGAGACCAATAGGCACTAAGAGGCTTATCACCATTAAGATGATAAGCCACAATTGTTTAAATCGTTGTTCTTCTTTAAATATTCGCATTATCTGTTTTTATCACGTTCTAAGACTACGCTAGACCAACCTTGCCCTATGTGCTTAACTATCCAGCCTTCACGTGCATGCTGGTTTAATAAATCTTCAAAATTTTGAAACCTTTGTCTGAAGCCCAGTTTAGGTTGAATTACTTTATATTCTTTCATAGATTCTCTGTTTTATCATTTTTAAATACTACTAATGCCAAAACAACACCGATAACTAATCCTATCATAGAACCGTAGACAGTTCCCATTGCCACTTCATTTATTACAGCTCCAATAGTGGTGCCAATGCTTGTACCAAATGCGCTTCCTAAGGGAATACTGTAAATTTGTTTCTTATTCATTTTAATGGCTTAAAGTTCCTGCATTAACAATCGGTGAGGCATCTTTGTCGCCACATAGCACAACCATAAGATTGCTTACCATAGCCGCTTTACGCTCTTCATCTAATTCCACCACATCATTTTTATTTAGTGCTTCAATGGCCATTTCTACCATGCTAACGGCACCTTCAACGATTTTATGCCTTGCTGCCACGATGGCTGTTGCTTGTTGACGCTTAAGCATGGCATTTGCAATTTCATTGGCATAAGCTAAATAACCAATACGAGCTTCTAGCACTTCAATACCTGCAATGGTTAAACGCTCATCAATTTCTCTTTCTAAGGCTTCGCTTACTTCATTGACACTAGATCGTAGTGTGATGTCTTCATCAACACCTTCGTCAGCAAAATTATCGTAAGGGTACATACTTGCCAATTTACGTACAGCTGCATCAGTTTGTACACGTACAAAGTTTTCATAATTATCCACATCAAAAGCTGCTTTGTAGGTGTTTTGTACGCGCCAGACCAAAATAGTACTGATCATAACTGGGTTTCCAAGTTTGTCGTTGACTTTAAGACGCTCGCTATCAAAGTTACTAGCTCTTAATGAAATCTTCTTTTTGGTATAAAACGGATTTACCCAATAGAAGCCATTTTTCTTTACAGTACCTACATACTTTCCGAATAATAATAACACACGAGACCCATTGGGTTGTACCATTAGAAACCCAAAAGCCATAACTAGAGATAGGAATATGGTTATTCCTGGCCAAGGTGTCTGCATGGCAATTATTGTAGCTATACTTCCAAAAAAGAGTATAACAAATAAAAATAGCATTAAGTAGCCATTTGCTGGGACGATGATTTTTTCTTCTTTCATGATCTTAGAATTTAATTGGTTTATCATTAATAATTCAATATGATATTAAAATGATATCATAAAGATATAACATATAGGTGCAAGGAAAGATGTTTTTGTTACATTTTTTATAAAAAAATTAAAAAATAAAGTTTGGCACGTGGTTTGCTATATACTAATTGTAATGATTACAGCGATAGTTACAATCGTAACAATACTACAAAATCGCGACATTACGTTTGGTTGGTTAGTTAGTAAAAAAGCATCTCGGTTGAGATGCTTTTTTAATTTCTATTATTTCAGATGAATTATTCTATAATGAATTCGGTAATGGTTTCTATGAGCTCAGAAGAAATTGGCCTAAATGATTCATTGTATGATTTTGAATTTTCCAGATTATCTCCTTCAATTTCAAAAAGAACGTGATTCATATTTTCAATGATTTTGAGCTCAGCCTTTTCATTAGCTTCCTTTAAAAGTTGGGCTTCATCCTCTGAAACTTGAAGATCTTTTGTGCCATTAATAATTAGAATCGGAATTTCTAACTCTTGTATAATTTCTGTAGGATTGTATTCCATCCAATTAATCATAAAAGGTTGAACATCTGCATTAAAAACTGAAGCTAATGCTGCTGGATAATCTGTTGTGGTTTCTCCTTGTTTTAACTTATCCACCACTTTTTGTGCTTCTTCACCAAGTTGAGGTGCCATATTGGTAACCTGGTCAACAATAACATCTCCAATATTTTGACCAGCTCCTGCAAGCGATATAAATCCATCAGCATGTTCTTTAGCCGCTAGCATACCGATTAAGCTTCCTTGACTATGGCCAATAACATAAATTTTTGAATACGCGTCTTGTTCATTAAAGTAGGTGATGACGTCTGAAGCATCATTGACAAAATCATCAAACATTATATCTTTATCTACCTTGCCTTGTCGAATCTGCTTTACTATACGTTTATCATATCGAAATGTAGCAATACCTTTATTTGTAAGGCTTTCGGCTAATTTCTTAAGGGCATTGCTTTTTAAAAAGTTTTGGTTTCCATTTCTATCAGTTGGACCAGAACCAGCTATGATAATTGCCAAATTGGGTTTTTCATTATCATTTGGAGTAAGAAGTGTGCCATCTATCCATTTTGAAACCGCAATTTCTTTTTCATCATAATTTTTATTTTGACAAAAACTTACTACTGAAAAAAAGAGTGCCAGAACCCATATATAATATTTCATTTTTTTAAAATTTAGGATTATAAAATTACAGGATATTAAAATTAATTCTTAGCTCTAAAACAATTTTTATACCAATTTATTATTCTTGATTTGTGATTCCTTGGACTAAATCGAGTTGCATTTTATCGACGAAATGCACTATTTCATCTTTAAATGTTAAAATTAAATGTATTTCATCGATTTAATGTGTTTTTAGACGTTGAAATTAAAACCTAATTATATATTTGAAGTGTACTAAAATTTAGTTTTTAGTTCAATGGATTAATTAATTAATATTTGCATATGTTATGTTGACTTAGAGACCCTGAATCTACTAACATATATTAAAAAGCAAATTAGAGAAACCGGGTTTGAGGGAACCCGGTTTTTTGTTTTTATAGGTTTATTAATTTTCTAAATGTGAGATTAATTCTCGGTTGAATCTCTTTTTTAGTTTTCGCAATTTGATGCAGCCAATAGTGTTGCATTTCTCCTTTCATAAGTAACAGACTACCGTGTTCTAATATCAGTTTGTGCCTTTCTTGCTTTATGGTTCTGTGCTTAAAATGGAATGGACGTGCTTCACCAAAACTCACAGAAGCGATGACTGGGTTTATGCCTAATTCCTTTTCATTATCGGCATGCCAACCGTTGCTATCATTACCGTCTCGATAAAGATTAATCAAAAGTGTATTGAATTTTTCTTCTGAAAAATCTTCAACCTTGTCCTTTATGGATTGTAATGTTGAAGTAAATGGTTGAGGATGCATTGTGATATTAGAATAGCTATAAGGTTGATCTGTATCTCCAAATAGCGCTGTTAATCTTGGTTGTTTATAGGTTTTTCCAAAGACAGTAATATTATCGTGTTGCCAATCGGTTTCAGCTTTTATGGATTTAAAATAGTTGTCGGATTCTTGTGTATTGAAGAAGTTGGGAATGTAGATCAGTTCCGCATTTGGTAATTTAAAATGTTGTTTCTCTTCAGAAAACAAGTCCATAGTATAATTTTTCTCTAAATTAGTGCTTCAATATGAAATATAAAATACTCATATCTTTATTTGTAACAGCTATGTTAGCGATGACTTTCAATGGTAAACAAGGTTTGCCTGAAAGTTTTGTGTATGTAAAATCCGTGATACCAGACATAGAGGTAGAGTTACGTTACTATGGGACCAATAATTTTGTTGGTGATACCATTGATGGTTATAAGGCAAACAAACTGATACTTACCAAGCAGGCTGCTGAAAAATTAA
The DNA here is from genome assembly GCF_965284585.1 of Winogradskyella ouciana. NCBI lineage: Bacteria > Pseudomonadati > Bacteroidota > Flavobacteriia > Flavobacteriales > Flavobacteriaceae > Winogradskyella > Winogradskyella ouciana. Next base: position 240,686 of record NZ_OZ260095.1, on the reverse strand, counting down.
AGCTCATTCAAGAGGAGTTGCAAAGTCAAAATCTATGCTTAAAAGTTTACGATGGTTACCGTCCGCAACGTGCGGTAAATCATTTTATTCGTTGGGCAAGGGAGTTAAAGGATACCATAAATAAAGCCCAATTTTATCCAGATGTAGAAAAACGAAACCTATTTAAGGAAGAATATATTGCATCACGATCTGGTCATAGCAGAGGCAGCACTGTAGATTTAACCATTATCGACGGTATTACCGGAGAACCTTTGGACATGGGAAGTGCTTATGATTTTTTTGGAGAACAATCTTGGGTAAATTATGAAGGCATAACAGAGGCACAGAAAAAAAACCGACAGCTCCTTCAAACGGTAATGCTAAAACATAATTTTAGAAACTACCCAAAAGAGTGGTGGCATTTTACCTTACGTTGGGAACCGTTTCCTAAGACTTATTTTGATTTTGAGGTAGAATGAATTTGAGAATTTTCAAATACCAAATACCAAATACCAATCTATAAATAAACCCAAGCCCAATACATTAAACCAAACTGAAGCGGAATCCGTAAAATCAGTATCCACTTTGGGAAACCAGCTGCCGCTTTTTCACTCGATAGCATATAAAAGTGAACAAGTAGAAATACAGTAAGCATGGCAATGATGCCATAAATGGCAATTGTTTTCAATGTAGGAACGCACAAGCCAACACCAAGTAAAATTTCAGTAACACCACTCCAAAATACCAAAGCTTTGTGGTTGGGTAAGTATCTTGGCATTATACGCATATACATTTTTGGTTTCACAAAATGCATGATGCCTGCCAAGATATAGATGGCTGCCATAATGTAAAGTCCTGTTGGCTCAGTCATCCTTAAAGGTTTTGTAGGTTAAGCCAATACCATAATTGTAAAGGCCTTTGTCCAATAAGCTCGATTTAAAACCATTGCCCTTGTCAAACTTTACCCAATTGTTGCCATTGATAAATACACGTTTTATATAGGTGTTTTTGGTTTCTAGTTCGTCAATAAAGGGTAGAAGTGGTCTAAAATTGGTCGGAATCTTTACCACACCATTCTTAGTTTTAATTTCCTTGTACTTTTTATTTGGTAGCAATTTTCCAAATTTATCCGTGTAACCCATCACTTGTAACGATACAAAGAAACCGTCTTTTGGAATGTAAATATCGTAGTCTTCAACATTGAGCTCATAAGCATCCCCATTTTTTTCTGTGGCTCTAAAGACAATCGTTTGGTAAGTCAGCACTTTACCAGGTTTGCCGTTGTTGTTTCCATAAAGCTTCACCTTAAATAAGGTTGAAAATTTCTTCTTGTCACTATTGGCACGTTTACGTTTGCTCCAATCTTTTGATTCCAAAGCAATAGGAAATATAACCGAAGTCAATTTTTGGTCTTGACTGGAAGTTTTTGGAAAATAAACCGCAATTTCAGATTCTATGGTCGGTAACCAACAATTATAGTAATCATCATCAAGGTAGGGTTTAAGTTTTTCTTCCTTAAATTTTCTGTTGAGTTTGGTGCCAATGACCACTTCATCTAGCTCATCAGCTTGTGGTTGTAGAAATAATTGATTCGGTAAGTTTTCTGTGGAAATATTCAGATCCTTAAAGCCCAATGCCGAAATAAAAAGCGAATCAATATCTGGATATAGTTTTTTTGTGAAGTAAAATTTACCTTCATCATCAGCAAAAGTACCGTTACCGTCACCAAATGAGATAGTGGCATAGCTCACAGGATATTTTGTGATGCTATCACTCACTGTGATTTGGGCATAGCTTAATTGGCTAAATAAAATTAAGAATAGGTATTTGTACATTTTAACTTATTATGGAATTAAAGATGCTGAAATAAATTCAGCAAGGCAAATTATTCTTAAGCTACATTATTTGTGCCACAAAAAAACGCCTCATAAATGAGGCGCTTTCTTATTTGATTGATTAGGTTTAAGTATTAGTTGTCTAATGCTTTTTTGGTTTGGGTAAAGCCTACGTAAAGTCCGACTCCAGCCATTAAAAAGGTCATAGCAGGATAAATAACATTGTCGTCTAAATTTGTAGTGCTTTCTAACAAATTTGCAAGGAAAAGCCCAAGACCAATACCCATTAATAGAAAGGCTATATTTATAACAACAACCTTCCAGGCTGATCCAGATCGCTTTCCAATATTGAATATACTGGCGTCTGCGCCTTTTTCGATTAGGGCAAGACGTTCTTTATTTCGTGTTGAAAAGTATAGATATACCATTCCGAAAATAGCAGCGAACAGACTAATTGGTATTAAAATTTCTTCATCCATAATGTTTGTTTTTTAATTGATTAATTTTATGTGTTTCATAGCTTATGACGATAGGTTTTTGATTTAGGTTACAGTTTTTTCAAAAAAAAATAATTTCAACAGTTTGTGTAACCTTATATATAATGTAGTCGTCTTAAATACAAAATGACCACCAACGACGAAAACATATTAATAGATGCTATTAATAATGGCGATACTAGGGCTTATGCGCAACTAGTTGATCGTTATAAGGACTTAGTCTATACTTTAGCGTTACGAATGTTAAAGCATAAGGAAGAGGCGGAAGAGGTGGCGCAAGACACCTTTATAAAAGTATTTAAGTCATTGGACAAATTTAAAGGAGACTCAAAGTTTTCTACATGGATTTACAGAGTGGCTTATAACACGTGTTTGGATAACATAAAAAAGAACAAGAAACATCTAAATAATGTTGCCATAGATGAATTTACTTTTAATAAACTCGATACTATAGATAATGCTTTGGACAATATCATTAATGAAGAAAGAAGTGTATTGATTAAAAACTGTATTGACAAATTACCGGAAGATAGCAGTGCATTATTAACCTTGTTTTATTTTGAAGAGTTATCTTTAGAAGAGATATCAAAGATTATAAATATTGAAGCCAACACTGTAAAAGTGAAGCTTTTTAGAGCTCGGAAAAAACTGGCAGTTATTTTAGAGCAGTATTTGCAACCACAAAATATGATTAACTATGGAAGCCCATAATGGGCATTTGGTCAATGGTGGTTATTGCCATCTAAATAAGTTAGTGCATTAGAACTAATGTTTTAAAATATTGAAGTTATGATAGAAGATGATAAAAGAATAGAAGATTTAGTTAATAAGTTGATGTCTGCTGATAGCTTAGAACAAGCACCTGCTGACTTTACCGATAATGTAATGTCAAAAATTGAAGCTGTATCAGAATCTAAAACAATTGTTTATAAACCTTTAATTCCTAGGTATGTTTGGTGGCTCATAGTCTCTGGTTTTGTAGGATTGGTTGGTTATGTGCTGTTTTCAAAATCCAATGACACTACGAGTCTTTCTGAACGCTATAATTTACCTGATGTATCATTTAGCTTATTAGACAATTTCTCTTTTGATTTTACCAGTACATTGATGTATGCTACAGTATTGTTTGCTATAATGGTTGGTGTTCAAATTCCGTTGTTGAAACAGTATTTTAATAGTAGAATCTCTTATTAGTTTTTAACTCAATAATTTTATTTGACCTATTAGGCAGATTAGTACCAACGCTTCTTCTTTTTCTTTGAAGCTACACTTTTACGTCCTTTTTTATACTTACTACCTTTCTTTTTATGTACTATCGGTTTGGCTTTAGGATCTAAAGGATAAGGATGTTCGGTCTCAATTGGAATCTGAACATTAATGTACTGTTCAATAGTTTTTACATAGCTTTTTTCGTCTGCGGAGCACATGGAGTAGGCTTTGCCAATATTACCAGCACGACCAGTTCTACCGATTCTATGCACATAGGTTTCAGCTTGATTTGGCATATCAAAGTTAAAGACATTATCGAGTTCGTTGATATCAATACCTCGTGCAGCTACATCAGTAGCAATAAGGATTTTTACGTAGCCGTTTTTAAATTTGTTTAAAGCGGTTTGTCTATCACTTTGGTTTTTATCGCCATGAATACTATCCACCTTGTATCCATTTTCAGCAAGGCGTTGTTCGAGTTTATTGACACCAAATTTGGTACGTCTAAAAATGAGGACATTGCCTTTAATTTCATTTCGTAGCAAGTGCAAGCACAGTTCTATTTTTCTTCGCTTAGGGACATAATACAACACTTGACTTACATCTTGAGCCACAGATTTGGTTGGTGTTACATCAATACGCTCAGGATTTTTAAGAATGGTTTTGGCTAATTCTTCAATTTTATAAGGAATTGTTGCTGAGAATAATAAAGTTTGTTTCTCTTCTGGGCAAAGACGCTCAATCTTCTTCACATCATCTATAAAACCCATGGCCAACATTAAGTCGGCTTCATCCAACACCAAGGTTTCTATATGATCTAAATTGATATAATCCTGTTTGTGCAAATCGAGTAAACGACCAGGTGTTGCCACTAAAATATCGATTCCTTTTTTCAAAACATCAATTTGTGGTTCTATAGAAGTACCACCAAAAACTACTAAAGATCTTAAATTAGAAAATTGTGCATAGTTTTTAAAATTCTGTTGAATTTGTACGGCCAATTCTCGTGTAGGGCTAATAACCAAAGCTCTGATTTTTTTACCACGTTTGGGTGCATCTTGCTTATCAAACAATTGTTGTAGTATCGGTAAGGCGAAAGCAGCAGTTTTTCCGGTTCCTGTTTGTGCGGAAACAATAACATCTTTCCCTCGCAATACTGGTGGAATAGCAAGTTGCTGCACTAAGGTAGGTTCAACATAACCTGAAACCTCAATAGCTTTAAGTAACGGTTTTATAATTTTTAGGTCTTTGAAGGACATTTATTAGAATTTATGACAAAGGTAGAACAAATGTTTTACCAACGCTCATTAGCCCAATCCTTTTGTTCTTGTTCGGTCAAAAACGTCCAAGCAATAAATCGGCTGACTTTTTGCCCTTGTCCCATTTCAATGGTTTTTACATCAGTTGCATTCACTTTTTGTAAAATTTTGTAGGTAGGTTTTAAGGTCACTTCTTTAGAAATTAAACTAGTAAACCAAAAGCATTGTTTGCCAAAATGTTTGCTTTCGTAAATCATGTCTTTTACAAAACGAGCTTCACCACCTTTGGTCCATAATTCATTGTTTTGTCCGCCAAAATTCAAAAGTGCCTTACTTGGTCGTTTTCCTTTTAAGTTTTTTAGCTTTTTTAAACTTGCTTTTTCAGCATCTCTGGCAGAGGCATGAAATGGAGGATTGCACATGGTGAAATCTACTTTTTCTTCTGGTTTTAGAATGCCGCGGAAGAAATTATTAGCTTGCTCTTGGCGTCTAATTTCAACGTTAGATTTTAAATTAGAATTGCGTTGCTCAATTTGTTTAGCAGATATAATAGCAGTCTCGTTGGTGTCACTTCCAATAAATGACCAACCATATTCATGATTGCCAATAATTGGATAAATACAACTTGCACCTACACCAATATCGAGTCCTTTAATGTTATTGCCTTTCGGAATCTCTTTCCTATCACCTTTTAAAAGATCAGCGATATTATGAATATAATCCGCTCTTCCTGGAATTGGTGGACATAAATAATGTTTAGGAATATCCCAAAACTCAACCTTGTAATGATGTTTTAATAGTGCTTTATTTAATGCTAAAACAGCTTTCGGATTAAAAAAATCTACAGAATTATCACCGTATTTATTCGGAGCAACGAAAGTTGCTAATTCTGGTGAGCTTTTTATGAGTGCATCAAAATTATAGCGTTCTCTATGCTGGCTTCTGGGATGAAGTTCTGATTTTACTTTTGGATGCGGTTTCTTTTTTTGCAAATTGAAAGATTTTCTTTATGCAAAGGTAGTTGAAAAGAAACAGTTATATTTCTTTTTATTCTATAGTCACAATCAAATCATCTTGCTTCACCATACTCCCTTCACCTAAAGTAACCGATTTAATTTTGCCAGCTTTATGCGCAGTTACAGTTGTCTCCATTTTCATGGCTTCAATAATAAATAATGGGTCGTTCTCTTTAATATCTTGCCCTTTCTTAACTAAAACCTTATAAAGCGAGCCTTGTAAAGGTGCTCCGATTTGGCTGTTGTCTTCTTGATCTATTTTTACATTTTCATGTTTTTTAATGTTAAGCGATGCATCCAATACTTCAACATATCTGTTTTCGCCATTGACTTTAAAAAATACAATACGTTTGCCTTCGTCATTAGGAATACCAACCGATAAGAGTTTTACAATAACAGTCTTTCCAGGTTCTAAAGTCACTAAGGTTTCTTCGCGTAGCTTCATCCCATAGAAGAAATTCTTGGTCGGAATTAAAGCCACGTTGCCATATTTCTTATAATTTTCGTGTGCTTTGTCGAATACCTTTGGGTATAAGGTGTAGGATAGAAAATCTTCCATTTCAATGGCTCTGGTAAATCCTTTTTGATATTTCTTTTTGAAGGCTTTATACTCCTTGTCAAAATCTATTGGTTTTAAGTGCGCATTTGGTCGGTCTGTGTAGGGTTCTTTATCTTTTAAAATTATTTTTTGAAGCTCTTTTGGAAAACCACCAGTAGGTTGACCTAAATCTCCTTTAAAGAAACTGATAACGGACTCCGGAAACGAGAGCTCCTTGCCACGAGACATTACATCTTCTGGTGTAAGATTGTTGGTAACCATGTAAATAGCCATATCACCAACCACTTTAGAACTTGGTGTAACTTTAGGGATTTCACCAAACATATCATTCACTTGGGAATACATTTGTTTAACTTCATCAAAACGGTCTCCCAACCCTAAAGCTTCGGCTTGTGGTCTTAGGTTAGAATATTGTCCACCAGGAATTTCGTGTTGAAACACTTCGGCTGTACCAGCCTTTAAACCCGATTCAAATGGGTAGTACATCTCACGAGTATCTTCCCAGAAATTAGAGAATTCATTGAGCTTAGTCATGTCAAAATCGTGCTCACGTTCATGTCGTTTCATCATCTCTACAACTGCATTAAAGTTGGGTTGCGATGTTAATCCTGAAAGTCCTCCTAAAGCTACATCAACCACATCAACTCCAGCTTCTATGGCTTTAAGATATGTTGCTGTTTGTAATGATGATGTGTCGTGCGTATGTAAATGGATAGGCACATTAACTGTGTCTTTTAAAGCAGTGACCAACTCAGTTGCAGCATAAGGTTTTAGTAATCCAGCCATATCTTTAATGGCAATCATATGCGCACCTGCATTTTCTAAATCCTTAGCGAGTTGTGTGTAATATTTTAAATTGTACTTAGTCTGTGTTGTATCTAAAATGTCGCCTGTGTAACTCAAGGCTGCTTCTGCGATTCCGCCAGTTTTATTACGAACATAATTAATACTTGGTTCCATGGCTTTTACCCAATTGAGCGAATCGAAAATCCTAAAAATATCAACTCCGTTTTCCCAAGACTTTTCTACGAATTTTTCAATCAAATTATCCGGATAAGCCTTATAGCCCACACCATTAGAACCACGTAATAGCATCTGAAATAATATGTTAGGAACCGCTTCTCTAAGTTGCTTTAAACGCGTCCATGGACTTTCGTGTAAAAAGCGTAAGCACACATCAAACGTTGCTCCTCCCCAAACTTCCATACTAAAGGTATTGGGATGGTTTTTCGCGAAGCTTTCAGCAACTTTCAGCATGTCAAACGTTCGCATACGTGTAGCTAAAAGTGATTGATGCGCATCACGCATCGTGGTATCTGTATATTGAATTTTCTTTTCGTCTTTAAGCCATTGACAAAATTTTTCTGGCCCGAGTTCTGTCAGTAAATCCTTTGTGCCTTTTGGGTAATCTTCTTTAGAATTAAACTTAGGAACTTTGGCATCTCTAAAGACTTTGTTCTCATCAATAAATTTTACATCCGAATTTCCGTTAACGATGACTTCAGCTAAAAAGTTTAAAGCTTTTGAGGTTCTATCCTGAGGCAGCTTAATGTCAAAAAGCTCTGGTGTATTTTGAATAAAATTCACATTGACTTTTCCTTCTCTAAAGGTCTCGTGCAGAATGACATTCTGTAAAAAATGAATATTAGTTTTTACACCTCTAATTCGAAACTCTTTTAGTGCACGTGACATTTTTCTTATAGCTCCATCTAGTGTTCTACCATGAGCAGAAACTTTTACAAGCATAGAATCAAAAAATGGACTCACGTTATAACCTTGATAAATACTACCAGCATCTAATCTAATTCCCATACCAGATGCACTTCTGTATGTGGTAATGTCTCCGTAGTCTGGTGTAAAGTTATTTTCAGGGTCTTCTGTAGTCAATCGACACTGTAAAGCAAAACCATAAGTGGCTAAACTATCCTGATCGTAAATCTTGATTTGCTTATCCGATAACTTATAACCTCCAGCAATAAAAATTTGTGATTTTACTAAGTCAATACCAGTAACCATTTCAGTAACCGTATGCTCAACTTGAATTCTAGGATTCACTTCGATAAAGTAAATGTTATCTTGTTGATCGACCAAAAATTCAACCGTACCAATATTGTTATAGTTAACTTCTGAAGTGATATCAACTGCATATTTATACAACGCATCTTTTACCTTTTGTGAAACATTGTAAGATGGAGCTACTTCAACTACTTTTTGATGGCGACGTTGTACAGAACAATCACGCTCAAATAAATGACGAATATTACCATGTCTGTCTGCAACGATTTGAACTTCGATATGCTTAGGATTTTCAACATATTTCTCCAAAAACATGGTGTCATCACCAAAGGCATTAAGTGCTTCGTTACGCGCCGAATTGAAATTCGATTCTAAATCTTCACTGGTTCTAATAACACGCATTCCTCTACCACCACCTCCAGATGCAGCTTTTAGCATTACTGGATATCCAATTCTATTCGCTTCAGAAATTGCAACGTCAACAGATGTTAAATCATCTTTATTACTTTCAATAATAGGTACGTTACATTTTACGGCAATTTTTTTAGCTGTAATCTTATCACCAAGCGCATCCATAACTTCAGGGTCTGGGCCAATAAAGATGATTCCATTTTCGGCACAACGTCTGGCAAATTCTGAGTTTTCAGATAAAAAACCATAGCCAGGATGTATAGCATCTACGTTTTTTGCTTTAGCTAAAGCCACAATTTCCTCAATATCGAGATAAGGCCTCAAAGGGTCATTGTTTTCACCAATCTGGTAGGCTTCGTCAGCTTTGTAGCGATGTTGGGAGTAACGGTCTTCGTAAGTGTAAATCGCAACGGTTGCTAGATTTATTTCAGAGCAAGCTCTTAAGACACGTATAGCAATTTCGCTTCGGTTGGCAACTAAGACTTTTTTGATTTTCATGATGGATTGATTGGTCGGTTTATTTGATGAGATATGGATTTTCGTTGATATAGTTTCTGGTAATAAAATCTAAGCCAGTGCTTAGAAGCTCTCCCATATTTTTCGATTTTTTAAAGTTAACGTCTTTAGTTAACTTGAACAAGGCAGCTCGTAGTTCATTTATTTTTTCTGGTGTAGAAATAGTGTCGGCTTTCATACATTTAACGAGATCATCTAATCGTTCATGTTCACTTGTAGCACGTTTTGCCAATAGCGAACGTTCTTCCTTTTCGTATTGTTCTATGGATTCCTTTGCCAATACATTTAAGGTCATTTCCACATAGGCATTATTTTCTTTTAGAAACTGAGGTTTATAGACTTTTGGATTGCCTTCATAACATTGTTGGTCAAAATCTATGGCTCTGATACGGTATTGCACACGATCGAAATCTTGTGTAATGACAATGACATAATTATACGAGCGCATATCTGCCAACAACCGCACAAAACAGCGTTCGTTAAACTTTACAAACTCTTTGGCTAGTGCTCGCTTGTCTTGCTCAGAAAGAGTGTTTAGATTGTTGTCTATAAACGTGTCTCCCGGAATTCCAGAAATATGTTCTTCTATAAGTGTGTCTTTATGAACCAGAAAATTGATATGATTCGGTGATAATAAATGCTCTAATTCCAGACCATAAATACGTGAAGCATCTGCCTTTTTTATATAGAGGAAAATATAGTTGTCGTTAAGTATATTTCTAACCTTTACTCTGAATGGTTTGGTGTTACCGAACGTACAAAAATCAATACTGTCTATATTGAGATATGGAATAATATTATCACTACCATCAGAGTGTAAGATGGAATACATTTGCTTTAGACTGTGCTCAATTTCGTCACGTTCGTATTCTGCGTAGTAACAACTGATCCATAACGTGTCTTTACCGTCATTATCAAAAATTTCTACTGCTCCTTGAAAGCGCAATAAGTCATCATAAAAAATCGGAATTTTTATGTTTCTGCCTTGTTCGCTCAGATAATCGGATAGGCAATTACTTATAGGATAAGCAGGCTTTTTTTTGGATATCAGCTTTTCACTCATGGCATTTATTTGGCGGCTATAAGGTAAATTTTAAATATTGAATTTCCTATGCGTGCATAATATTTTTTAATTTTCTCCAATTATAAACTGGAAAAATAATCAAATAGGGATTTAGTGAAAATTACATAATATATTAATTTACTGTGTGTTAGGTGTTTAAATAATAGATGTATGGTTAATTATTGACTATAAGTTGAAGTGTTTTTCAAAAAAAATCGATGTAATTACAAAATCCTATTTTTAGGGCTATCACATGAAGAATTTTAGACGCTTTTTTAATAGTTGTGGGTAATAGTTTGAGATGGATGTTGTTTCAATAGGACGGATTTACTAGTTGCGCTCTTTCCATTGTGCAATCATTTCTTCTTCCTTTTTAAGCATAGCTTCAAGATTCGTATTGAAATTTGTCTTTCGTTCGTTATCGACTTTATCGGAATTCCACCAACTTAAGGTGTCTGTGACTATAGTACTAATCGGTCTAAAGGTTAATCCTGCAGCAATAGATTTTTCATTAGAAACTCTAGCAGATCCATAATGTTCTTTATCAGGGAGTATCCATGGAATAGAATAATACATGTCATTGGCTTTTAAAAACTCATAATCATCGATCATAACAAAAAATGATTCAACATCAAAAGAATTTGCAGCCTCCTTAATAAATTCTTGCATCGTCTGCTTTGATTTTGGGCCAACTCCATTGTAAGTGCCATGCTGATTATTTTCTGCCAATCTAATAAACCATTCTGCAATATCCCTTACATCTATATACTGAACTAAATCTTCACTTTTTCCAGGTATTATGTGTTCGCCTCCTTTTGATAATCGTACTGGCCAATGCACAAAGCGATCCGTTCTGTCACCTGGTCCTAGCATATACGTTGGCCTTACAACGACTGTTCGCTCTTTGCCAAACGCTTTTATTGCTGCTAACTCAGAGTTGGCTTTTATGACACCATATTCCATTTCGTACTTTTCATATTCATCGAGACCTTCAGGCATTATTAAAGCAACTTCTGTTTCTGGAGTTAGATTACCATTTAAATACGGATAATAAACACCAGTTGAAGAGGTGTACATATACAAATCAACGTTATCCTTTAGTAGTTCAGCCGTAGCTTTTGTCCATTCCACTTTACGGCCAGAGTTGTCTATAACTACATCCCATTTTCTATTTTCTAAAGCTTTAAGATTATCCTCTCGGTCACCTATAAGTTGTTCAACTTTGTCAAATAATTCCGCGTGTATTCTCGGCTTTGTTTTTCCTCTTGTAAATGTAGAAACAGAATGTCCCCTAGAAAGTGCATAGGCTATTTGATGTGGCCCCAAATAACTTGTTCCTCCTAATATTAAGATGTTAAGTTTTTTGGAAGTTTTATTAAGATCATTTGATTTGGTTTGTGCATCCGATTTACAATTCAAAACACTACTGCCTAAAATCGGAATTGCGACACTTGCCAATGCACTTTTTTTTATAAATGACCTTCTTGTGTTTGGCTTTTTCATCTTAATGGCTTTAGATTCTAAAGTTATGAAAATAATGGTCGGTGATGACGCTTTAGCACTTTTTTCATTATGTTAAAATAATGTTAAAATAACACTTTTTTAAAACCCTCATTAGCACTATCTCGTAAGCATTATGTCTTTCCCAAGAGACTAACCACAACCTATTCGTTTAATTTAAAACTTACCAAATGAAAAACAAAACTACCTTTATTGCTATTCTCTTAGCAATTTTTACAACTTCATTATCTTTTTCACAGGTCGTCACTAGTGGCGCAGATGATGGTACAGACGGAACTTTACGAAACGAAATTGCAGATACTCCCGCTGGTGGTACAATAACCTTTGTAGGTGTATCTACAGTTACATTGAATAGCGAATTATTAATTGACAAAGATCTAACCATTGATGGTACATCAGTCACAACAGTGACAATTGACGCCAATAATAATGGTCGAGCATTTAATATAACTGCAGGCAATGTTACTTTTAATGATTTAACAATTACCAATGGTTTAGCAGATGATGGTGGTGGAATTTATATGACCAATGCAACCGTAACCATTAATAATTCAGTAATAACAAACAATGTTGCTAATGGAACAGGTTCTCCCGCTGGATCTGGTGGTGGAATTTTTAATGACATAGGTGGTGTTCTAACGGTTAACGATTCAGAAATTACCAACAATACAGCCAATAGAGCTGGTGGTGGAATCGAAGACAATTCAGGTGCTGGTTTAGCTATCACACTTAATAACGTCAATTTAGATAACAATAATGCTGGTGCTTCACCGGCAATTGCTGCTCCAGGAAATGGTGGTGGATTACATATTACTGGAGCAGGTGATGCCAATATTACAGGAGGAACCGCTAATGGAAACATCGCTGGCAAAGAAGGTGGTGGTTTATGGAATGGATCTGGAACAATGACAATTACAGGTACAATAATTACTAGTAATTCTGCCATTGGTGATGCTACAGGTGGAGGAGGCCTTTTTAATAATGGAGGAATAATCGATGTGGACGCTACAACAATTTTATCTGGAAATATAGCAATGGGAGCGACACCAGGAGGACGTGGTGGAGCCATTTTCAATAATACAGGTGGTACATTGAATTTAGCATCTGGACTAACGATCTCAGGAAACTATGGAAGTAGAGCTGGTGGTGCAATAGAGGATGCTTCAGGTGGAACATTAGTTTTATCAGGTGTAACACTTAGAGATAATGCAGCAGGTGTTGATATAGGATTAGGAAATCCTATTATGCCAAATCCAGGAAACGGAGGTGCATTGCACTTATCTGGTACAACCAATGCTACATTAACCAATGTAACTGCAGATGACAATTTTGCTGCCTCAGAAGGTGGTGGACTATGGAACAATTTAGGAACCATGAATGTTATTAGCGGTAGTGTGAGTGACAATATAGCGTCTGGTGATGCGGCCGATAATGGTGGTGGTGGAATCTTCAATAATGGTGGAACCTTATTTGTAGGAAGTGGCGCAACAGTTTTAAATAATATTGCCAATGGAGCTTCAGGTTCAGGTGGTGGGATTTTTAGTACTGATGGTGATGTCACAATAGATTCATCATGGGTAGCTTATAATACATCCAACAGAGCTGGTGGTGGTATTGAATTAGTAGAAGGTACTTTAACTCTTAATAATACAACTCTAGATTTTAACGAAACAGGTTCAGCGCCAGGAAATGGTGGTGGACTTCATATCACAGGCTCTGCCAATTCAAACATCACAGGCGGTACGGTAAATAGTAATATAGCATCTAGAGAAGGTGGTGGATTATGGAATGGTTCTGGAACAATGACTGTTGACGGAACAACTATAGATGGAAATGATGCACAAGGTGCCGGAGCTGACGATGGTGGTGGTGGTATCTTTAACAATGGTGGTGCTCTTGTGGTGCTTCCAACAACTACAATTACAAACAATACAGCATCCGGAGCTTTAGGTTCTGGAGGAGGAATTTTCTCTTTATCCCCTGGAACATTGAGTATTGATGGCCTTACAATAGAAAATAATACAGCCAATAGAGCTGGTGGTGGAATTGAAATTGCTAGCAGTGGTGGAGAAACTTATACATTTAATGGCGTAAACTTAAACGCAAACACAGTTAACGGACCAGCACCAGGAAATGGTGGTGGGTTGCATATCTCAGGAATGGGAGACGTAGTTTACAACGGAGGAGCTGTTACAAACAATACTGCCTTTGAAGGTGGTGGACTTTGGAACAGTGTAGGTTCTATGACTATTACAGGAACAACAATCACAGGTAACATTGCGAATGGTGATGCCACTGGAGGTGGAGGATTATTCAATAATGGTGGTACACTTAATGTAGATGCAACAACAACCTTAACAGGAAATATAGCAATGGCAGCCACTCCAGGTGGACGTGGTGGAGCCATTTTCAATAATACTGGTGGTACATTAAATGTAGCATCTGGATCAATAATCTCAGGAAATTACGCAAGTAGAGCTGGTGGTGCAATTGAAGATGCTTCTAATGGTACATTAACTTTAGATAACGTAACGCTTTCAGGAAATTCTGCAGGTGTAGATATCGGATTAGGTGCTATGGCAAATCCAGGAAATGGTGGTGGAATTCACTTATCTGGAACTACAAATGCTAATATATTAAATAGTAATATCGATTCTAATGAAGCTGCTCAAGAAGGTGGTGGATTATGGAATAATCTAGGAACAATGACTGTTAGTGGTTCTACAATCAACGCAAACATTGCTTATGGTAATGATGCCACAGATGGTGGTGGAGGTCTTTTTAATAATGGAGGAACTCTAATTGTCAACCAATTGACTACAGTGTCTAATAATCAAGCTAACGGAACTTCTGGTTCTGGTGGTGGAATCTTCAGTACAGATGGAACAGTAACTATTGATGCCGCATTAATAACTGGAAATGAAGCGACACGAGCTGGTGGTGGAATTGAAGTCATTGACGGAACACTTTTAGTTACAAATACAACTTTGAATAATAACGATGCTGGTAGTTTTGCTCCTGCGCCAGGAAATGGAGGTGGACTTCATATTACTGGTGCTGCTAATTCAACTTTTACAGGAGGTACTGTTAATGGAAACATTGCTTCACGTGAAGGTGGTGGTCTATGGAATGGTACTGGCTTAATGACAGTTAATGGTACAACTATTGACGGAAATACAGCAAGTGGTGCATCAGCAGATGATGGTGGTGGAGGAATCTTCAACAATGGAGGTGACATGCTGGTTCAAAACAGTACTGTAATCAGTAATAATATAGCTGACGGATCATCTGGTTCTGGTGGCGGAATTCTAACTATTGGTGGAACAGTAACGGTAAACGGTTCTACTATTACAATGAACCAAGCGAATAGAGCTGGTGGTGGAATTGAACATGCAGGTGGAACACTAAACCTTGTAAATACAACTTTAGATATAAATAATGCTGGAGTCACTCCTGCAGTAGCTGCACCAGGTTCTGGTGGAGGGTTACATGTATCTGGAGCTGCAACAACAAATATTACAGGAGGTACAACAAATGGAAACATCGCTGCTAATGAAGGTGGTGGATTATGGAATGGTTCTGGAGTAATGACTATAGTAGATCACACAGTCGATGGAAATACAGCATCTGGAAATGATGCTATGACTCCAGGCGCTGCTGGTGGTGGCGGAATTTATAATGAAGGTGGTACACTAGATTTATCAGGTTCTACAGCTATTACAAATAACGTTGCAGACGGAGCACAATCTACTGGTGGTGGAATTTTAAATGCAGCTGGTACTTTAATGGCAAACGGCATTTCTATTATGAATAATACATCTAATAGAGCTGGTGGTGGAATTGAAGCTAATAACAGTGGACCAGTAATACTTACTAATGTAAGTTTAAACTCAAATGAAACAGGAGTTGTTACAGGAGCTGGTGCGCCAGGAAATGGTGGTGGACTACACATAAGTGGAGACAGTGCTGTAACAATTACTGGTGGAACTGTTGAAGGTAACACTGCTGCCTCAGAAGGTGGTGGGTTATGGAATGGTTTAGGTTTAATGACCGTAGATGCTGTTAATATTGAAAATAATACGGCTAATGGTGATGCTGCTGATAATGGAGGTGGTGGAATCTTCAATAATGGAGGTTCGGTTACTGTGCAAAATGGAACACTGATCACTAGTAACCTTGCTGCAGGAACTGCTGGTTCTGGTGGTGGAATTCAAAATGTTGACGGTGGAACTATATCGGTTTTAAACGCTTCAGTAAGTGGTAACCAAGCCAATAGAGCTGGTGGCGGAATTGAAGATAATTCTTCAATTGCAAGTGGAACAATTATATTAACAAATGCTACTTTAGATAACAATTCAGTTGGTACTGCACCAGGAAATGGTGGTGGACTTCATATTACTGGACCAGGTAATGCTACAATTACTGGCGGAACAGTTAATGGAAATATAGCTGCTTCTGAAGGTGGTGGATTATGGAATGGTTCTGGTACAATGACTGTAGATGGTACAACAATAGATAATAATACTGCTAATGGTGATGCTGCTGATAATGGTGGTGGAGGAATCTTCAACAATGGAGGAACACTAATTGTTCAGAATGGAGCAATCATTAGCAATAACGATACTGGTGGATCTGCAGGTTCTGGTGGAGGCATTCAGAATGTTGATGGCGGTTCTGTATCAGTTTCAGATTCATCTATTACAGGAAACGTTTCTAATAGAGCAGGTGGTGGAATTGAAGATAATTCTACTGTTGCCGTTGGAACAATCACGCTACTTAATGTGATGTTGAATAACAATTCAACAGGTTCTGCAGCAGGAAATGGTGGTGGATTACACATGACAGGCCCAGGAAATTCAACAATAACAGGAGGAACAGTTAATGGTAATACTGCATCTTTAGAAGGTGGTGGGTTATGGAATGGCTCTGGTATGATGACTGTTGATGGTACAACTATCGATGGAAATACTGCAAGTGGAGCTGCTGCCAACGAAGGTGGTGGAGGAATCTTCAACGCTGGAGGAACGCTGATTGTTCAAAACAATACAGTTATAAGTAATAATGTTGCCGACGGAGCTGCTGGTTCTGGCGGTGGTATCTTAAATGATATGGGAACATTGACTGTAACAGATTCACAATTAAATGACAACACATCTGTTAGAGCAGGTGGAGGAATTGAAGATAATTCTGCTATGGGAGGTTTATTAACCTTAACCAATGTTACGCTTTCAACAAATAGTACAGGTGCAGCACCAGGAAATGGTGGTGGACTTCATATCACTGGACCTGGTGATTCAAATATTACAGGTGGTCTAGTTATAGGAAATGACGCTGCTAGAGAAGGTGGTGGACTTTGGAATGGTTCTGGAATTATGACTTTAGATGGAGTTACAATTGATGGAAATTCTGCCACAGGTGATATGGCTGATGATGGTGGAGCAGGAATCTTCAATAATGGAGGAACATTAAATATAACTAACGGAACTGTTGTATCAAACAATGTGGCTTCTGGTGTATCTGCTTCTGGTGGTGGCTTGTTAAGTACAGCTGGAGATGTTACCATAACAGATTCAACTTTTGAAACCAACGCAGCGAATAGAGCTGGAGGTGCAATTGAGTTAATTGATGGTAATTTAATATTCTCAAATTCTATTATGATGAACAATAATGTTGATGGTATGGCTGGTGTTGCAAATCCTGGAAATGGTGGTGGATTCCACGTAACAGGAATGTCTGGAACTATTGATATTTCAACCAGTACAATTACAGGTAATACTGCAGCCAATGAAGGTGGTGGACTTTGGAATCAAAACGGTACTACGATGACTGTAACTATGTCGACTATTGACAATAATACTGCTGGAGAAGGTGGTGGAATCTATAATAATAGTGGTGCGATAACTACGGTAATGACAAGTACAATTTCAGGTAATGCTGCATCAGTTTCTGGTGGTGGAGCAACCAATAATGGTGCTAGTCTCGATTTTAATGCAGTAACAATTGCAATGAATACATCTGCTGGAAATGGCGGTGGTATTGATGCCGTTAACAATGTATCTTTAAAAAATACCATTGTAGCCTTAAACACTGCAGCTTCTGGTATGGATGTTTCAGGAACATTAACCTCTAATGATTATAATTTGATTGGTATGGATGATTTAAACGTATTCACACCACAAACAAATGATATTGAAGGTGCAGACCCAGTAGTTGGTCCATTACAAGATAATGGTGGTACAACGTTAACTCATCAATTATTGGATGGTTCTCCTGCGTTTGATGCTGGTGATCCTAGTGATGCCTTTGTAGATCAGATTGGTCAAGCTGTATTTGGTGCTGCTAGAGATATTGGAGCATACGAATCGCAAGTAGCACTGTCTATTGAGGATTTCAATGAAGTCTCAGTTTTGAATATTTATCCTAACCCAACAAAAGGACAATTCAACATTGTAATTGATGACGCTGTAACTGGTGAGGTTAAGGTTCAGATTGTATCTATGACAGGTAAGATGGTGAAACAACTATCTATCGGAAATGGAACAAATCAAATGGATATAAGTGGAATGGCTTCAGGTATTTATGTTGTTAACATTAATACAGAACGAGGAAGCTCTACTCATAAATTGATTTTAGATTAATAGTATATTAACCGCTTGCTAATACTGAAAAAGACCATCGAGAGATGGTCTTTTTTTATGAATCTAAACCATAAGCAAATAAAAAAGCACAAGAAATTAAACTTGTGCTTTTTGCTATTAACCATAAGGGAATACGATTTATGGTAGATTAACTATAAGTAATTAGGGTTTATCAGTTGAATCTAAATTTCAATCTTGGTGCAAACATAAATGCTTTATATACAATAAAAATTGATGTATGATAATAAAAACTAAATACTAGAAATTTCTTTGCGGATTCTACTCAAGCTTTCTGTAGTTATTCCTAAGTATGAGGCAATATGGTAATTTTTAACCTTCCGTTCTATATCTGAATAAGTGTGTATAAAGTTTAAATACCGTTCTTTTGCTGACAACGAAAAATCAGCAATTATTCTTTTTTGAAAGTACGCATAAGAACTTTCGAGCTTTCGTCTTATATAGGTGTCAAATTTTGGGGAATTCTCATGAAGATACTCACGGTCAGAATTAGATAATTTACAAAGTACAGCTTGCTCAAGAACTTCTAAGGTCATTATTGCTTGTGAAGATGTAAAAAATGCCGTAAAATCAGTAATCCACCAATCTTTGATACCAAATTGCAAGGTGTGTTCTTTCCCTTTATTATCGATGTAAAATGTTCTAAGGCAACCAGTTTCGATGTGGAAAAGATCATTAACAATATCTCCGGGTTTAAAGATGATTTCCCCTTTATTGTATTCAACACGACTCATCACAGAAGCAATAAGCTCTAACTCAACTTTGGAGAGCTCTACGTCTTTAAATATCCTTTGTATATGGCTAAGAGAACCAGACATTTTTTTATTTAATTAATGAAAAATTACAAAAATTCTAATAAAAAAAACCACTTCGTTAGCTCAAAGTGGTTTTAGTCTTAGAATTACAATCTTTATTCAATCTTTTTAGCAACAGTCTCTGCGCCACCTTGGTAAAGAGTAAAACTCTCAACTTTTCCAGAATCTTCTTTATTGAATTTTACTTTGAGAGGCGTTACTTTAGCAAAGAATGTCGTTTCGTCTTCAGCAAAAATTTCAAACTTACCTTGCCCAGTCGCTTGTCCAAAAATTTGGTGGCCATCTACGGTGACTTCAACATTAAAATTAGGTGCTATTTCATAGGTTCCAGCATATTGTTTTAATACGTCGTTGGATAAAGTGATTTCTTTTCTGGCTTCAGGCATAGGTTTATCAACTTCTTTACCTACATTTTCGGAATCTGTAATAAAGATGGCCTGTCGCTTTCCATCTGCTAATGTTGAGAATTTGTATTCAATATTTCCTTCTTCAAACATAAAGCGATTTTCAGAAAGCGGGAAAATTTCAAAAACAGTATTGGTTTCTGATTCACGCATACTGTTTAGTTTTCCATCTTTCATAAAAATATGTCTAATGGCTCCATCTTCAAATTCATAAGCACCGACCCATTGTTTCATTTTTTCTTCAGAAAGTGAAATAACATCCTTCATGGTTGGGAATGGTTTGCCGATAGCTGCTGCTGCAAGGCTTCTTGTAACTGCTCCGATATCATTACAGCTACAGTTGCTGAGTCCGATAACGTAAACATCTTCATCAATTAAGTAAATACCATTGGTTGAAGTCCCAAAAATACCACCACTATGGGTATAGCCTTTTGAGCCTTTTAAGTTCATTTCTCCCAAGCCATAACCATACGGAATATGTTCTCCGTTATTAAGTTCTGAGCCTTTAATCGCTTTATTGAAAGTTGCTTCTTTGATTAGCGTATTATTCTTTAGAGCATTTTGCCATTTTAGCATATCATCTACAGTTGAGGTTAAGGAACCTGCAGCGTGTGGTAAGGTCATGCTAATATAGTTTGCGTTCACATAACCATTAGCATCTTGTTCGTAACCGTCAACTCGATTTTTAACTATTTCTCTATTGTTACCAAAACTAGAACTTGTCATTCCAAGTTGTTTGAAGATTTTGTTCTCTATAAAGTTCTCATAGGTGTCACCAGACAAAACCTCAATGATTTTTCCAAGGAGGACATAACCCGAATTATTATAAGCAAATGCTTCACCAGGATCGAAATCCATAGGCTCATTTTTAAAGTAGTCAATTAATTCGTCCAAGGTTTTATCGTTACGAGCTACTTTGGCTAAATCTCCCATACCTGTATAACTTTTTATTCCAGAGGTGTGATTAAGCAAATGATGGACAGTTATAGTTTTACCATGTGTGGGATAATCTGGAATAAATTTAGTGATAGGATCATCTAAACTCAATTTTCCCTGCTCTTCTAGCATTAAAATTGCTACAGCCGTAAACTGTTTAGTGATAGATGCCAGCATAAATACATTCTCAGGAACCATATCTACGTCTAATTCCAAATTGGCCTTACCTACGGCTTTCCTATAAATAGGTTTACCGTCTTTGGCAATTAAAATTGTAGCACCTGGTATATCATCTTGATAGTATTTTGAGACAATATCATCAAATTGTGTGGTTAGGTCTTGGGCTTGTGTGGTTGTAAAAAGAAAACAAAGGGCAAGAGTTAAGAAAGAGAATTTTGGATTCATAATGTTATAAGATTGATTGTTTTAAGTGTGACGACTTATTTGCCAATAAGTTACAAAAAAACCACTTAGAGTTTTCTAAGTGGTTTAGATATATGTAGGATGCTGAATACATCAGCGCGTCAGCTACTTAATCATATCATAACTACGTTTAATAAAGTTTGTTAGCTCTTCACCCTTAAGTAGGCCTTGCGATAAACGTGCTAAGTCTAAACTTTGATTAATTAAACGCTCCTGTTTTTTGCGTGTTTTGGTATTCAAGATTTCGTTCACTAAATCGTGATTGGTGTTGACTACCAGATTGTACATCTCTGGCATGTTGCCCATACCAAACATTCCACCTCCAGTTTGTTGCATCTCTTTCATACGACGCATAAACTCTGGTTGCGTAATCATAAATGGTGAGGCAGAACTATCCATAGCTTCTAATTGTACTATAAACTTTTCTGATGGTACAACGTCTTTCAATAACTCATCTAACTTCGTTTTTTCCTCATCAGATAATTTAGAAATTGTTGTATCATCTTTCTTAATAAGGTTATCGATATGGTCTGCATCTACACGAGCAAATGATATATTTTCTTTAGATGTTTCCAGCTTTTGCATTAAATGACTCACAATTGGTGAATCTAATAACAATACCTCGTAACCTTTGTCCTTGGCCGCCTGGATGTAACTGTGTTGCTCATCTTTATTAGATGCGTACAGAATCACCATTTTATCATCCTTATCAGTTTGCTTTGCTTTAATGGCATTGGTTAATTCTTCAAAAGTGTAATACTTGCCATCAACCGTTGGGTATAGAGCGAATGCATCTGCTTTTTCAAAGAACTTCTCTTCAGACAACATTCCGTATTCAATAACGATTTTAATGTCGTCCCATTTCTTTTCAAAATCCTCACGGTTATTGTTGAATAACGACTTCAACTTATCAGCAACCTTACGTGTAATGTAAGATGAAATCTTCTTTACGTTTCCATCAGCTTGTAAGTAAGAACGCGAAACATTCAACGGAATATCTGGCGAATCAATCACACCTCTTAGCATGGTTAAGAATTCTGGTACAATACCTTCAACGTTGTCAGTAACAAATACTTGATTTTGGTACAATTGAATCTTATCCTTTTGAATGTTGAGGTCATTCGTCATCTTAGGGAAATACAGAATTCCCGTTAAGTTGAATGGATAATCTACATTCAAATGAATGTTGAACAACGGCTCTTCAAATTGCATTGGGTAAAGTTCTCTATAGAACTTTTTATAATCCTCGTCTTCTAAATCTGCAGGTTGCTTTGTCCAAGCCGGATCAGGATTGTTGATAATGTCATCAACCGTAATCTGCTTATGTGGCTCAGTAGTTTCCTTGCCATCTTTATCCTTCGTTGTTTTTGGAGTAAAATCCGGATCGTTGATTTCCTTAGTTCCGAATTTAATCGGAATAGGCATAAACTTATTGTACTTAGTTAAAAGTTCACGGATTCTAGCTTCCTCTAGGAACTCCTGTTCATCTTCAGAAATATGAAGAATAATTTCTGTACCTCTTTCTTTTTTGTCTGCTTCTACTAAGGTAAATTCAGGCGAACCATCACAGGTCCAATGTGCTGCAGGTTCATCTTTGTAAGATTTAGTGATAATTTCAACTTTATCAGCTACCATAAAAGCAGAGTAGAACCCAAGACCAAAGTGACCAATGATTCCTGCGTCTTTACCAGCATCTTTGTACTTATCTAAAAACTCTTCAGCACCAGAGAAAGCAACTTGGTTGATGTACTTTTCAACCTCTTCAGCTGTCATACCTATACCTTGATCTATGATGTGAAGTTTTTTGCCTTCCTTGTCAATTTTCACCTCAATGATTGGGTTGCCATATTCTACTTTGGCTTCGCCAATACTTGTTAGATGCTTTAACTTTAGAGTTGCGTCTGTCGCATTACTAATCAGCTCACGTAAAAAGATTTCGTGATCTGAGTATAAAAACTTCTTAATTAACGGAAAGATGTTCTCTACCGATACATTAATGTTTCCTTTTGCCATGATAAAAATTTATTTTTAGTCTTTCCCATAAAAATGGGAATCTGTTTACATTGTGTTTTAATTTCATTTAACCAATAGTCAAATAAAATACCAACTCTACAATTGTGACAAGATGGCAGAATGAATTCAGCTCTTTTAGTAACTCTTTAATAGCATTAGTTCTGATTGTTGTATATTGAATACTACTAACCAAATTATAGTATTATGACAAAAAAAATATTACTTAGTTTAATTGTTGCCCTTTGTTTTGGGTTTACAACAGAAGAAGAACCAACTTATGACCAATTTGGTTTTATAGGTGAAGTAAAAATGTTTGCTGGAAATTTTGCGCCAAGAGGATGGGCTTTGTGTGAAGGTCAAATGCTCTCTATCAGTCAGCATTCCGCCTTATTCAGTATTTTAGGAACCACGTATGGAGGCGATGGTAGAACCACATTTGCGTTACCAGATTTAAGAGGAAGAGTTCCTGTTGGTCCGGGAACAGGACCAGGATTATCATCTTATCGAATGGGTCAAACTGGTGGAACAGAAACCAATGTCGTAACTGTAGGCAACATTCCCGCTATGAGTTACGGGATTCCTGCCTATGAGGCAAGTGAATTAAAAGGAGGAGCCATTGAAAAAGGTGCAAAGGCTATTTTAACAACCGGAAGTGAGGCTAATAGTACGTTTACAAATACTATTAATGGCCTTGGGCAGTCTTCAAATAATTTGCAACCTTATTTAGGAATGCACTATATTATATGCCTTACTGGTACTTTTCCTTCGAGAAGTTAAAGAAACATTATCGACTAAAAAAAAAAAGCTGATTTATAATAATCAGCTTTTTTTATGACCTAAGATTTATTCAGAAAGACAGAATTATTTCACTTTTGAGACTGTCTAAATAAAAACCACTAGTTCTTTATGGTCTCTTCATTCTCAATTTTTTCTTCTTTCTTTTCTTTGTTTTTAACATGCTTGTCTAGCCATTGGTCTTGTTCCCAAAGCATGTGCATTATGGATTCCTTGGCTCTGTAGCCATGACTTTCTTTAGGAAGCATTACTAATCTTACAGGTGCTCCTAAACCTTTAAGCGCATTAAAATAACGCTCACTTTGCAATGGATACGTACCGGAATTATTATCTGCAACACCATGGATTAATAGTAAAGGTGTTTTCATTTTGTCAGCATGCATAAATGGTGACATGGTATAATAGGTTTCTGGCGAATCCCAATAGCTGCGCTCTTCACTTTGAAAACCAAATGGCGTTAATGTTCTGTTGTAAGCACCACTTCTGGCGATTCCGGCAGCAAACAAATTGGAATGCGATAATAAATTAGCCGTCATAAATGCGCCATAACTGTGACCGCCAACAGCTACTCGGTCTCTGTCAATATAACCTAATTTGTCAACAGCATCTATGGCCGCTTTTGCGTTAGCCACAAGTTGTTCTCTAAAGGTATCGTTAGGTTCATCCTCGCCTTCGCCAACAATTGGGAAAGCCGCATCATCTAAAACAACATAGCCTTTAGTCACCCAATAAATAGGCGAGCCCCAATATGGATAAACAAATTCATTAGGGTTAGCCGTACTTTGCCCAGCACTGGCTTTATCTTTGTATTCACGAGGGTAAGCCCAAAGAATCATTGGGTATTTTTTACCTTCTTCATAATCTAACGGAAGATATAATGTACCATCCAAATCTAAACCATCATCTCGCTTGTAATTGATAACGCGTTTATCGACATCCTCTAAACTTTTAAAAGGGTTTTCAAAATCCGTTATTGGTGTTAAGCTGTTCTTTTTAATATTTCTAATGTAATAATTCGGGTATTCGGTTTGGGATTCAATTCGAACTAAAATATCACCTGTTTTCATGTCAATGGCAGAATTCAAGCTTTCAAGCTTATCTGTATATTCCGATTGATACAAACGTTTGGTTTCTCCAGTTTTTATATTGTATTCATCAATAAAAGGAAATTGACCTTCCTTACTATAACCAGGTCCCATTAAATAAAGGCTATTTCCATTTTTGGTTAATGTATAACGACCAAATTCATTTTTTGAACTCACAAAATTTCCAGGATTGCTATACACATCTTGGTAATTTCTGTCCACAATAATTTTTGCTTCATTTGATTTTGAAGGGTTAAACAGATATTGCTTTGTGTTTCTGGTATTCCACCAGTAATCATAAGCTATCGCTGTGTTATCATCTCCCCAAGAAATACCTGAGAAACGTTGTTTTGTTTTTAGCAATAGCTTTGGGTCACCTGTGAATGGTGCTTTTTGTTGATAGACGGCATCTCTGTACTCTACATCAACTTCTGGGTCACCTTTGTCCAAAGCTTCAGCCCAAACCAATGTTGCAGGTTGGTCTGCGCGCCAGTTTAAACTTCGTTTTCCTATTCGTGTTGCCATAAAACCTTTGGGGCGGACTTCATCTAAAGGTACGGTGTTCACGGTTTTTACCACATTACCTTTGTTGTCGTAAATGGTCTGCTCGTAAGGAAATCTCGTATAAGTTACTAAATATGAGAACGGTCTGTCTATAGTGGTCACCATGACATAGTTACCGTCTGGTGAAAAACTTATACCACGATACATATCTGCTGGTAAGAAATCTTCAACATCTCCATTTATTGACACTTTTTTGATTGTAGAGCGTGCGAGTTGTTCAAAATTCTTTTCGTCATTAGGTGTTTTTAATAAATCCTGATAGGTTCTGTTCTGCGCTTTTGCTCCATCACTTACGGAAACTGTTGGTCCTGTTGGTACAGCAATAGCTGTGTCTATCAATGGTTTTCTGTCGCTTGGTAACATTTTCACCAAAAGATGCTCATTGTCCTTAAACCAGTTAATAGTGCTGCCCATATTGGCATTTACATTGGCATCTGTAAGCTTGGTGACTTTGGCGTCCTTGATGTTTAACACCCAAACTTCAACACCTTTAGAGGTGGTATTTAAACAGGCTATCATAGTTTCGTCTGGTGACCAACTAAAGCCTGAAAGCCTTGCGTTTTCAGGTAAGCCCATAACCTGTTTGGCCTCTTTGTCCGTGGTTTTCTTAACTTTTAAATTGGTGTAGTAATTGGTTCGGCTTCCAATATTGGTGACGGGATTGATACGCAAACCAGCCAGTCGCATTTCAGTTTCAGATAGTTCTGCTATGGATTTGTACTGATTGCGGTAGAGTAGCACCATGTGCTCTCCTTTACTGTCAATTTGTACTCCTGGCGCCAACTCTACGTCTGCCAGTTCTAAAATTTCTTCTGATGGTTGTTGGTACGTTAAGCTCTGTTGCGCATAGCCATTTAATAAAAATAATAATGCGAATAATTTGATGAATGATTTCATGTTTTAAGAAAATTGATTAGCGCCTTGAAGATAAGGAAAAATGAAACCAGCAAATGTGATAGAGATGTTAAATTTATAGACTAATATTCTGAAAATTAGCTAAACAATTAAAGTAGTAAATTTGTGCTATATTTATCTATCTAATAAGATTTTCAATGTACAATTCAAAAATAATAGGCCTAGGAAAGTATGTTCCTGATAATGTGGTAACTAATAACGATCTGTCTAAAATGATGGACACCAATGACGAGTGGATTACAGAACGCACAGGTATAAAGGAACGTCGTTGGGTAAAGGAAGGTGATGGAGATACCACAGCGACCATGGGAGTAAAGGCTGCAAAAATTGCCATAGAACGTGCTGGTATCGATAAGGACGATATTGATTTTATCATCTTCGCCACGTTGAGCCCAGATATGTATTTCCCTGGTCCTGGTGTGCAAGTACAACATGCCTTGGATATTAAAACCGTTGGCGCATTGGATGTACGTAACCAATGCTCTGGTTTTGTGTATGCCATTTCCGTAGCTGATAATTTTATAAAAACAGGCATGTATAAAAACGTGTTGGTGATTGGTAGTGAGCTGCATTCCCATGGATTGGATAAAACCACTCGCGGACGCGGAGTTTCCGTGATTTTTGGAGATGGAGCAGGAGCAGCGGTGTTAACGCGAGAGCAAGACACCTCAAAAGGTATATTGTCCACACATCTGCACAGCCAAGGAGAGCATGCCGAAGAATTGGTGGTTAAAGCACCTGGTATGGGTACACGTTGGGTCACCGATATTATTGAGGATGATAATAAAGATGACGAAAGCTATTTCCCATACATGAACGGCCAGTTTGTATTTAAAAATGCCGTAGTACGTTTTAGTGAGGTGATTATGGAAGGCTTAATGCAAAATAATCTCAAAAAGGAAGATATTGATATGCTGATTCCGCACCAAGCGAATTTGCGTATTGCCCAATTTATACAGAAAAAATTCCAGCTATCGGATGACCAGGTTTATAACAACATTATGCGTTATGGTAATACGACTGCAGCATCTATACCTATTGCACTGACCGAAGCTTGGGAAGAGGACAAAATAAAAGAAGGAGATACTGTTGTTTTGGCGGCTTTTGGTAGTGGCTTTACATGGGGAAGTGTGATTATAAATTGGTAACTTCTTAAACCGTTTATTCAGTTACCATTATTCAATTAACTCTAATTTTTTGCTATTTTTAAAGTATCTTGTTATCAACGAGTTGTGAGTAAGTTGAAATAGATGAGTAAAATATTTTTGAGTCATAATAGTAAAGACAAACCATTCGTCAGAAAATTAGCATCTGATTTGATGAGCTATGGTCATACTGTATGGATAGACGAAGCTGAAATAAATATTGGTGATTCTCTTATTGGAAAAATTCGTGAAGGACTAGACTCTGTTGACTTTGTTGCTGTAGTACTTTCTAAAGCCTCAATTGACAGTACTTGGGTGCAAAAAGAAATTGAAATTGCTTCCAACAGAGAGATAGATGAAAAAAGAGTAGTTGTCTTACCGCTTATAATTGAAGATGTAGAACTTCCTGGGTTTTTAAAAGGAAAGTTTTACGGAGACTTCTCGAATGAAGAGGAATATGATAAAAAACTAAATTTACTTTTAAGAAGTCTTCCCGATAGTAAAAAAATAATTCCAGAAAATAAGGATGAACTGAATAAACTAAAAGCTGAACTTGAAGAAGCAAGAAAAATAGCAGAGCAATTCAAACAAGACAAAGAACAAATTGAGAAATTCTCATTACAAGCTAAAAGCGATGATTTAAGGAAAGATATTGAGAAAGAAAATACTGACCATCCAGAATATGCACCAATAAACAATGTCTACGCTTTCAGAATGGGTGATGTTTCGATTACTCTAGGATATTTACTTTGGGTTATAGCTAAAATTCAAAGAAAAGGTGCCCATCCTCTCGGGTTACTTCTTGAAATGAATGGAAAATGGGATTTAGCAAACAGAATGTTGGAAGCTTATTCCGAAATGTTAGAATCTGAAAATTAAAAAACTACTCACAACAATGAACTAAGCTAAATTCCAAACCTTTTTGTTAAATTTATGGTTGTTGCAGAGTGATACTCGCTTACCATTTCGTAACGAAAACATAGCCGAGGCGGTTGTGCGCAAGCTGAAATCTAACTAACATTAACAATAGAATTATGAAAAAACTTATTGCTCTGCTGGTTTTGATCCTATCGAGCGGATTTGTATCAGGACAAGATAAGAATGAAATTTCCGTCAATTTCAATCACATTGCTTTATCAGTCAAAGACTCTGACGAATCTGCCGAATTTTATAAAAATGTGCTCAATCTAAACGAAATTACAAATAGAACAATAATTGAAGGAATCAGATGGTTGTCGCTCGGAGAAGGAAAAGAATTGCATCTGATTTCCATTCTTAAAGATGAAATAAAGACGAATAAGGCAGTACACTTGGCTTTGACTACATCTGACTTTGATTTATTAATTGCTAAACTGAAATCTATGAAAGTTGAATATAGTGACTGGCCCGGAAATGTGAATAAAATAAATGTTAGAGCTGACGGAATTAAGCAGGTCTTTTTTCAAGATCCAAATGGATATTGGATTGAAGTAAACAGCGTTGCAGAAAGTAACGATTAAAAGCCTAAGCATAACAATCTATAAATATAATTGCGGTTTAGTGCTTAATCAAATATCGTTGCGTGTTTCTACATATAAATTTCCTTCGGAAATTCCTCGTAAGCAAACCCGCGACCACTCATAGCCAAAACCATTAACAACAATAGAAACCTATGAATACATTTAAATTTTTAATATGTCTTTTAATTTTTACTTCGTGTAAAGAAGGTAAAAAGGAAGTGCTACATGATGAGACACCATCATCAACCCAAGAAATTGCTTTTGTAACAGATAGAGACGGAAACTCTGAAATCTATATAATGGATATAAATGGAGAGAATCTGCGAAATATTACAAAAAATGACTCTCTAGATTTTAGTCCTTCTTGGTCTAGAGATGGACAACGCCTTTATTTCTATTCAAAAAGAGATGGCAATGCAGAGATATATACTGTTAAATCCGACGGAACTGATCTAACACGGTTAACAAATCATATAGCATCTGATGTGCTTCCTAGGATTTCACCCGATGGAGAGACTATTGTATTTATGAGTGATAGGGATTCTCTCTCTAGAAATATTTATCTGATGCACAAAGACGGCTCTAATATCAGACAATTAACAAAAAATACATCTTACGAAGAAAGTCCTAGTTGGTCTATGGATGGTGAAGAAATTATTTTTACAAGACAGTTGCGTGATTCTTTGGATACGTCTCACGCTGCTAATGGAGAAATATTTATAATGAACTCAGACGGCAGTAATGAGAGAAGACTTACCAACAAAGTGGGATATGATTCTGGAGCAAAATTTTCGCCCAATGGAAAACAAATCGCTTTTTATGGTCTCAATGATAATAATTGGGATTTGTTCATAATGAATGCAGATGGAACAAATTTGTACAATCTCACCAATGATAGTATTGAGTGCTATTCGCCAGATTGGTCAGCAGACGGAGAATGGCTTGTTTATACAGCGGGAAGTAAAGGAAATTACAATATTTGGAAAATTAACATCAATACAAAAGAACGGATTCAACTAACGAACACTGATAGCAGAAATGAAAGTCCTGTTTGGAAAAAATAGTAATATGCTAACCTAATACAGGATATAAAATCCTAGCTGATTTCTCATAGTAAGCTTCAAAAACGTGCTAACACCAACCATTAAATATTAAACTCCAATAAAAATGAAAGTTACACCCGAAAAAAATGAACAAGTTGCCAATATGGTATTTGCTTCCATTTATCCACTATATTTAAATCGACTGGAAAAAAATGGCAGAACAAAAGAAGAACTCAACCAAGTTATAGAATGGTTAACAGGTTACGACGAAGAAAAATTGCAAAGCCTTATTGATGAGAAAGTAACTTTTGGAACATTTTTTCAAAAAGCGAAAATACATCCTAACGCTCACTTAATTAAAGGAGTGGTTTGTGGTTACCGTATTGAAGAAATAGAAGATGAATTTGAAATCTATAAACAATGCAGACGTATGGAAAAGCTGATTGATGAATTGGCAAGAGGCCGTAAAATGGAAAAAATATTACGAGAAGAAAAAAAATAAAACTAGTGTTAGAGTCAACAAAAAAAAGCCCAAACACAATGTCTGGGCTTTTTCAGCTATTAACCAACTTTAACTAACACTAAATTATAAAACAATTAGTTCTATAACCATTATTACTTAAAACTTATCTCACCTATTAGACGTAATACTTTCGGTTTTATTTCATGCCTTATTATATTTAACGCCTTTTTAACAAAAACCCTGATGAACTTTTCAGTTATCAGGGTTTTCTTATTTAATAGCTAAACATTAACACTAACCATCAACTATTTATGTAAACTATTAAATATAAGCTATGTTCTCTACTATATAGACACTAAGACCATACACACTGTGACAGTTTTGTGCCAATTTTGACAGTTTTTAACATTTTTTATATAAATCCGCCTCCAGATTTTTCATTGTTGTCTCTTTGTTTACGAGACTTTGCTCTGTATTTGCTGCCACCAAATCGGTAGGATAAACCAACGAAGATGGTTTTAAATTCAGGCATAAACTCAACCTCTTGTCTAAATGGTCGTTCGCTAGTAATGAATATTTCTTGTGTGTCAAAAACATTATTAAAGTTTAGACTAAAGGTTGCTCTATTCTCTTCAAGAAAACTGTAACGCATTCCTAAATTGACGAAGTACATTGGGTCCATTTCAAAATTTAAGCCTGTGTCTGGTCCTCTGTACATGGCAAAAGCAGAAAGGGATAGACTTTTGGTTACTTTAAAATTGTTAAAGACTCTAAAGTTGTATATCATATTGGTTACTTCAACATTATTGATCTCTATATCGCTTTCTGTAGGATTTACTATTGTTGGGTCTAAAGATTCTGCAAAACCGGTTTGCTTACGTGTATATAAATCAAAACTTGCATTAAGACTCCACCATTTTGTTGGTCTATAACTACTGGATAGTTCAAATCCGTAGGCAGAAGTATTATCAAAATTATCGTTGGTTAATATCACTCTACCAGAACCTAAATCCGAACGATCTACAAATACACCTTGGTTAATTTCATCTTCAATAAGTCTATAGAATACACCAGCTGTGATGCTACCTTTTTCAAGATTTCTTGTATAGTTAACCTCGAGAGAGTTGGTAAACTGTGGTTCTAATTCAGGATTACCAAACTGGGATATTAATGGCGTGTTAAACTCTGGAATAGGATTTACCTGCCCAACACCTGGACGATCTACACGTCTGCTATAACTCATCTGATAAGAATTTTTGTCTGATGGGTTATAAGTTACAAATGCTGAAGGGTACACCTGAAAATAATCGTTTTCAAAAGGAAAATCCGTTGACGTATTATTGGTTAAATCGGTATCAATAGCTAAAGCATCTACTTGTACACTTTCTGCCCTTACACCAACTTGATACGACCATTTTTCTATTTTATTGCCATAGGTTGCATAAGCTGAGTAGATGTTTCTTTCGTAATCGAAAGCTGTTGAGGTTGGTATATAATCACCAAACTCATTTCTTACTCTGGCATCAGAGTTATATGTAATGGCATTATCGAATAATCTTGCTTGTACACCCAGTTCTAATTTCG
This sequence comes from Winogradskyella ouciana, assembly GCF_965284585.1. Classification (NCBI taxonomy): domain Bacteria; kingdom Pseudomonadati; phylum Bacteroidota; class Flavobacteriia; order Flavobacteriales; family Flavobacteriaceae; genus Winogradskyella; species Winogradskyella ouciana. Next base: position 208,465 of record NZ_OZ260095.1, on the reverse strand, counting down.
ATGTTTCAGATAAAGGATTTACGTAATCTAAGTTTATCGTTGTTCTATTACGGTCAACATCCGTGAATTCATCAAAATTTGGTCTAGATCCAGAACCCGCAAAACGGTTAAGTGTTTCTAGTTCATTGTCAAAGATATTATGATCTACCTCGAGCTCAATGTGATGGCCTTCATCGTCAAAATCTAACTTATAGTTAACATTGTATTGTTGACTATTGTTTTCATTCTCATTCAAAAACCTTTGACTTAGATTATTAGATGGGTTGTTTTCAAAACGTGTTACCGTTTCGCCTAAGGTTCCACCATCAAAAACATTTTGATTGGTAAATACCGAAAATGTGTTCTTGTCATTGATATAAAAATCGACTCCAACTTTAAATAAATGCGAATTACGTTCATCTAAAAAATTGAAAGTTTGAGATATATCATTATCGGTTTGTACTAATAGACCAGTATTTCTATTGTCTGAAATATTATTGCCATAACTACCGTAAAAGTTAAGCTTTCCATTTCTATAGTTCATGTCAATAGAACTGTTGAATTTTGGCTCTAACTGATAACTAAGCCCAACATTAGCGTTTCCATTGAAGCCAATATTCACGTTTTTATGCAAAATGATATTAATAATACCACTCATGCCTTCTGGATTATATTTTGCTGATGGGTTAGTAATTAGTTCAATTTGCTTAATAGAAGTAGAAGGGATTTGCTTTAATAATTGAGCCGCAGGAATATTCGATAATTTTCCATCGACCATTACCTGTACGTTTTGGTTACCTCTTAAGGCAATATCACCAGTTTGTTGGTCAACATTCACTGACGGAATATTGTTCATTATATCCGAAGCGGTTGGGCCAGAAGTGGTTAAATCCTTACCGACATTAACCACTTTTCGATCAATTTTTTGTTGAATCGTAGAGGTTTCGGCAACAACGGTAACTTCGTCTAAACTTTCGGCATCTTCCTCTAGCATAATGTTACCCATTTCTATATCGTAGTTGTCTTTTCCAATGGTTTCTTGCTTTGAAATGGTCTCATAACCAATGAAGGTGATTTCAATAATAATAGTGCCTTCCGGAATTTTCTTTATTTCAAAAGTACCATCGCTATCTGTAATGCTACCTGTAATAATTTTACCTGAAGCGTCTTTAACAATAACGTTTACATAGGGTAAAGGTTGGTTGAGTTGAGCGTCTAATACACGTCCTGAAATAGAGCCGTCTTTAATTTCTGAATTTGAATTGGGTTGCGAATGTGCTGAAAAAGAAAAAATTATAGCACATAAGAGCAATAAATGTCTCATTTTTTGATTGATTTTTTTAGATTGATTGATGAATTATTAATGACTAGACGACTATATTTACATCATGTTACCATTTTTAACACAACTTAACTTTTCTTTAACATTATGAGCAAACACACACTTGTATTAGGAGCTTCATTGAATCCGGCACGTTATTCTAACCTTGCTATTAATAGAATTAAAAGCCGTGGACATGAGGTAAAAGCATTTGGATTAAAAGCAGGAGAAGTCAACGGTGTACAAATAGATACTGAACTGATGCCTTACAAGGATATAGATACTGTTACCTTATATCTCAACCCAAAGCGTCAGTCGATGTATTATGATTATGTGGTTGGTTTAAACCCTAAGCGTGTTATTTTCAATCCAGGTACAGAAAATCCTGAATTTTATAATTTACTCAAGCAGAATAATATAAATTATGAAGTGGCTTGTACCTTGGTATTGTTAGGAACAGGACAGTATTAGGCGATTATTTTAAAAACGAAATTCTATCGTTGACTAAAGTCCCTAAACTAATACCTTGATCTAATCCAATTTCTACAGCGGCTTTGTAATGAATGCTGCCATACAAACGGCTCACAGCGGCTTCTTGGGCAGCTAACCTAAAGGACCTAAAGCTACGCATTGGCAGACCATAAGGCAATTCGGTAGTGTCATTAAAAGCAAAGTTATCACCAAAAATGTCTGTTAACACTTCAGAAGAAGCGCCAGAAACCACAGAATGACCACTAGTGTATTCTGGGAATGGTGGAGTTTGTAAAATAGGAGCCCATTCTAAATCAATATGTTTGTTGATTAGTGTCTCGGGACGTATCAGGTTGCTTCGGTATTTTTCATCCCAACAACTTATAAAAGCATCTGCTATGGCAACCGAAGTTTTTGTGTAGGCATACACTGTTTTTTCAAAGTCAGCCTGAGTATCCTTGCAGGCAATTTTGCAAATACCAATCCAGTGTGCACCAGGTGTAATTTTCTTTTCTGCGAACATAAAATGTCCTTTGTTCACCGAAACAAAAGGGTTACAATCCCAAAACCTTGCAATTTGAATTTCTTCACTATCGTCTCCCTTTTCTCTAATATCATTGGTGAGATTATAGACATCCATCAATTCATTATGAAACGCAGAACCTTCCTCCAAAGAAAATTTGGGATGTGTTGCAGGTTTAAATTGTGCTGCAGAATCTAATACAAATGGTCTTAGCTTATTCCAATGCGGTTCTATACCTTTCATGTACGCAGGTGGAGTAGGTTCCCACTGCGATGGGTCTTCGGTATAGATATTGTAATCTGGCATCGTTCGGGTTTCTGCATAATTATCTGCATTCATCCAAGCGATAATTTGCTCGGATATTTGTAAACCGTAGTTTTTAGCACTGTTGAACTCGTCTTCATTTTGAGTTTTCCAATGGTTGTATAAACTATCTCTGTAAGCTGTAATACGTTCTTTTGAAAAGACCAATTCTTTGGCCACATTCATATAAGCGATAACAGAAGCTAATTGTAAGTTCGATGCTTCGGCAGTGTTTTCAGTATCTAAATTATCCAATCCATTAAGTTGATTAGCTAAAGATTGATAGGTACTGCTATTTTGATTTAAGGTTTCGTAAGCTGCAATATTTGGATAAACATAAATTCTGCTGGCTACAGGTGGAGAGAAAATATCATGAACCATAACTTCTGTCAACTTGTCAACGGCTGCATGATAATCATCAGTAGTTATTGTAATAGGTTCTTTTTCTTTGCTACAGGAAAAACATGTGAAAAGAATACCCAGGAGAATTGAATAGTATTTTAATTTCATGACTTTATTTCTGATAAGAATACACTTTTATGTCATCATTATTGGAGACCACTATCACTAAATTTTTGTCTCTCATTGTTAGAGTTTCAATTTGCTTTACTTGACTATTGAAATGTTCCATACCGTAGTTTGAAACTGAGTTGTAACTAGAATTATCTTCCACCAAAAGTCCTTTTAAAGCGGTATAAGAACCATGATATGTATTGACTTTATATGAGTTGCCTCCAATGAGCAATTTAGAATCTTCATTCATTTCAAGTGTAGAAAAAGTATTGATTGGTGCCAATTGAAAGGCGTCTGGTAAAATGACAAATTCATTAAAATTACCGTTGTCGTTTCTCAAATAGCCAGATGCCAAAGTATGTACTTCGTATTTATCTGCCATATCAATGGAGCCTTGGGTCATAACTTCTTCAATAGTTTTGCCTGCATAACGCGAATGACTCGTATATATTTTATTAATAACGTTCATTTGTGCAGCAAGTTCGTCTTTAGAATTCAAAGGATAATATTTACCGTCTTTATTATAAGCTAACAAAGTTTCAGCTTTTCCATTTTCATCAAAATCATCATGATACATTACTAATGGACCATCAAAATTAAGGTTGAATTTTGTATTTGTTCCCCAATTTCCTAATAGGATGTCTTGATCTCCATCGTTATCAATATCAAAAGTTGTTACAGATTGCCATAGCCCATTTATGTTTTTAGGTACATCCATTAATTGAAGATTACCATTGTTGTTGATGTAAATTTTTGGAGCGTCCCATTCTGTCGCTACAAGCAAATCCTTTATGTTGTCGCCATTAATATCTTGCCATTGCGCATCGTTAGCTTTTGAGGTTAACTCAAAGTTATCACCCTTCGAAAAGTTTCCTTTACCATCATTTACTAATAGGTAAGATTTTACAGATTTCCCAAAATCCATGACATCTGCCAGATTGCCAACGAACAAGTCAGTATCGCCATCATTATCATAATCGTAGGTTTCAACTGTGGTTGTTACAAGTGTGTTATCCGGAATTTGATTTTGAGAACGTGCAAACTTCCCTTCATTATTTATATATAAGCGATCATTTTGAAGCTCCTTATTTTTAAATTCATTAACACCAGATGCCACATAAAGATCTAAATCACCATCATTATCGGCATCAAAAAAAGTAGCGTCATTATCTTCAAATGGAGCATCTTCCTCAAAGCTAATTTGTTGTGTTAATTTAAATTCAGTACCTGTGTTCAAATAGAGTTCGGCGACTTTTCCTGAAGCGTTTCCGATGAAAAGGTCTTCAAAACCATTACCGTCCACATCAGCTATAGCTACTGCAGGACCTTGCATTGAAATCTTATACGGAATCAATTTTTCTTGGGCAAAATCGTTGTAACGGTCTTCTTTATGCGTGTAATCTAACAATGATTCTTTTTTGAAGATATTGTTGTCATCAGAAACGGTTTTATAATCATAAAACGTATTGGTAGAAGCATACGTGATGTTTAAATGCTGATTGGTTTCTAAATTAGTAATAGTCTGTAATTCGTTGTTTGGCCAAATGACTTGGATTGAATCTATACTATTGGCATCGTTCAATCCAAAATGCAATTTACTTTCTATAGAAGACAGAAATCCTCTAGATTTAAACAATTGCTTCATTTGTGATTTTCCGTTGCTATATACCAACGCTTTTGTACCAATACCTTCTTTATTAGAACCTTTGTATTCAAAATCCAAAGAGATATAATTTCTTAAACTATCAGTGGTATTTTTATAAAGTCCTACAGGTTCACTGTAGTTATTGGTCACCAAATCTAAATCACCATCTAGGTCTAGATCAACATATATCGCTCCATTGGATAAATTGGGTTGTTTCGCAATCCAATCGCCAGTTTTACTTTCAAATTTCGTAGAATTACCTTTAAAAATTTCGTTGCTTACTTTACCGCTGGTCATTTCATTAATTGAATTGAATAACCATTCCAAACCTTCAGCTTCAGAGCGTCCTTTAAAAGCACTGGAAACATATTTTTTAAAATCGAGCCCATTAGGACGTCTGAGAATGCCATTTGAAATAAATAAATCCTGATGACCATCATTATTATAATCTGCAAAAAGTGGTGCCCAGCTCCAATCCGTATCCGCAACTTCATTCAACAAAGCGGTTTCCTGAAAATAGATTCCGGAACTATTAATTTGCAGCATATTTCTGGCGTATTGATCTTTATATCCCAAATTTGTAAGATGGGTTTGCATGTTAAACATGGCGTCATCACCTTCGGTCTCCTTTAAGATACGTTCTTCTTTCGGCAACATATCTAGAGTTATTAAATCTTGAAATCCATCGCCATTTATATCTGCTGCATCACTTCCCATTGAGAATCGGCTTATGGTTGTAAATGCATCGTCAATCTTTTCGGTAAAAGTGCCATCCTGATTATTGATGTAATAATAGTCATCTTCATGAAAATCGTTACAAACATAGATGTCGTCCCAACCATCGTTATTAAAATCAGCAACCGAAGCGCTTAGTCCATAACCATTAACACCACCGTAAATATTGGCTGCTTCGCTGACATCCGTAAATTTTCCGTTGTCATTTTTCAAAAATACATCACCAACTAAAGGAGCACGCTCATTACGTAATTCTGCTCTACCGTGAGAAAGCGTAGTATGCACAGCATGATTAACTATATAAACATCTAAATCGTCATCTTTATCGTAATCAAAGAAATAGGCTTGCGTAGAATAGCCTTTAAAATCGAGACCATAGTCTTTTGCCTTTTCGGAAAAGGTACCATCTCCGTTGTTTATGTATAACTCATTATGCCCTTCAAAATCCAAAAGTCCTGACACGGCACAAATATAAATGTCTAACAACTCGTCATTATTTATGTCTACCATGGTCACACCAGTTTGCCAACTTGCATTACCAGAAATATTAGCTGTTGCTGAGACGTCTTCAAAATTTAAATCACCTTTGTTAAGATACAGCTTGTTGTCTCCAGTGTTAGCAACAAAAAACAAATCGGATAACCCATCGTTATTAATATCTCCCGTAGCGACACCACTTCCATTATAATAGTAGATGTAGTTAATGATACTGTGCTGTGGGTCTTCAGAAACAAAATTTACAAAATCTAAACCAGAATCTTGCTCAGATACTTTGGTTAAAAGGTACGAGGGTTCTGTAGTTTCTTTTTCCTTGTCTTTAGTGCAAGCAAATAGAATAGCCATTACAACCAAGGCTAAGTATATCTTTTTCATAAAATTATGATGGTTAATCAACACTGCAAAAGTAATGATTTTTTAACAAACATTTAACACTGTGACTGCTAAATAAATAGCTCGTCATCTATGTTGTTAATCAGTTATTAAGCCTTAAAAAGTTATGTCTTTACTAGATTTTTGCTCTTAATGAGAAGTAATCCAATAAACATAAAGAGTCCATTGATGATTAAGATTTCAAAACCAATTTCGTATCCATTAAACAGTTCCTTGGAATACATATTAAGTATATAGGAAATGAGAGGTGATATAATAGCGATCACCCAAACCAGGCGGTCTTTAATTTGAAATTTGGTCAATAAACCAAACGCAAACAGACCAAGAAGTGGTCCGTAAGTATAACCAGCTGCTTTAAATAATTCCCAGATCACAGACACATCAGTAAAAATGATGTCAAACAATAGAATGACCAATATGAGTACGATGCTAAAACCAATGTGAACACGCTTTCTAATTTGTTTTCTTTCTGCTTCTTTCTTGTTTTCAATTTCCACGATGTCAATGCAAAATGATGTGGTTAATGACGTTAAGGCAGAGTCTGCACTTGAATATGCAGCGGCAATAAGTCCCAAAAGGAAAAATGCCGATGTCACTACACCAATTTGAGGTAACATGGCAATCGTGGGAAAGAGGTCATCTTTTTTAGCGGTTATACCATTAATTTCGGCATACTGAGTAAGCATTAGGCCTAAAACCATAAATAGCATGTTCACAAAAATCAAGACAATGCTAAAGGACACCATATTTTTTTGCGCATCCTTTAGGTTTTTACAAGTCAGGTTTTTTTGCATCATATCCTGATCCAGGCCTGTCATGGTTATGGTGATGAAGATTCCAGAGAGAAAGCTTTTCCAAAAGTATTGTGGATCATTACCATCTTCAAAAAAGAAGGTTTTGCTGAGACTACTTCCCATAGTGTTATCCACAACTGCAGATATACTATTTAAATCCAAAGCTGACGCTAAAAAAACTATGGTGACGACAACAGAAACCAACATAAAAAGTGTTTGGAGCGTATCCGTAAAAATTATGGTTTTAATGCCTCCTCTAAATGTATAGAGCCAAATAAGAGCAATCGTTATTATTACCGTTATGGCGAAGGGAACATCAAATAAATCAAAAACCAAAAGTTGTAATACCTTAGCTACTAGAAACAACCTGAAAGCTGCTCCCACGGTTCTTGAGATTAAAAAGGCTATAGAGCCGGTTTTGTAACTTACATTTCCAAATCTTTCCTTTAAGTAAGTATATATTGATGTAAGATTGAGTCTATAATAAAGTGGGAGTAGTACGTAAGCAATAATCAAATAGCCAAAAAAGTAACCAAAAACTACTTGCATATAGCCAAACTGCTTGGCTTCTACAGCTCCAGGAACGGAAATAAATGTGACTCCAGATAACGATGCGCCAATCATTCCAAACGCGACTAAATACCATGGGGCGGATTTATTGGCTTTAAAAAAGGCTGCATTAGAATCTTCCTTTCCTGTGAAATAGGAGATAAGAACCAAAAGGCCAAAATAGCATCCGATTAAAACCAATATTGAAGCTGGACTCATAAAACTGAAGTTTTTTAAGAAAATTTTATGAAAAATAGTACATTTGAAAAAAAAAGCTACTTAAAAATTGATTTTTATGAAAAAGATTATCCTTTTACTAGGTGTAGTGCTTATTGCATTTAGTGGGTCTGCCCAAGATTATCAAAAACTCATTGCTGAAGGAACGCATACTGTAGAACATATTAGCGAGGTGGCAGAGAGTCATTTTGATTCTGTAGGTAGAGATAGAGGTACTGGTTATAAACCATTTAAACGTTGGCAATATTTTGCAGAGCGTGCCATGGACGAAACAGGCAAACTAAAGTCTCCTGAATATTATTATAATGAGTTACAGAATTATAACGCTAGAATAAACGATGAAGGTATTGCTTCTAGAACCGTTGTAGGTACTTGGGAAGAAATGGGGCCGACATACTGGAGTGCAACATCTGGTTGGAATCCTGGTGTAGGTCGTATTACCTCTATAGCTATTGATGAAAGCAATATGAACCATATCATTGCAGGTAGTGAAACAGGAGGTGTTTGGAAAAGTACAGATGGAGGTTCTTCATGGACAGTCCTCACAGATAATCTCGCCAATATAGATGTGTATGCCTTAGCTATAGACCCTTTAGATAGTTCTACGTATTATTGGGGATCTAATGGAGGTACGGTTTTTAAATCCACTGATGGTGGATCTACTTGGACGCTTCATGGTAGCTTACCGGCAGGATTCGTCAATAAAATTCTTATCGATCCGACCAATACTTCTAAAATATATGCTAGTGCCCAAAGTGGTGGACTTTATAAGTCTACCGATGGAGGGTCTACCTGGACTATAATAGATGCTAGTGCAACAACGGGTTATGATTTTGAGTTTAAACCAGGCGACCCTAATACAGTCTATGCAAGTGGCTCACAGTTTTATGTTTCAACAGATGGTGGAACAACCTTTTCAATAGATGATGGACTAGGAGCTTGGACACAAGAATTTGTTTCAGGTTCTACAACTTGGACGACTTCAGATTCTAATCAAAACAATACTGTAAGTCCTAGAACAGGAAATAAACTAGGGTTTTTCTATATAAACAACTTTTCTACACCTGTGACAAGGTTAGTTACGCCATCAATGAATTTGAGCGGTGCTGTTAATCCACAAGTAAATTTTTCTTATACACAAGTTAACTGGGCAGGAGATATAGATGAACTAAGAGTTTTATATAAGAGCTCTGCAGGTGGGAGCTGGATAGAATTGGCACATTACACAGCAGAGGTAACAAGTTGGGCGGACATAACTATTAACTTGCCTAATCCCTCATCAGATTATTATGTAGCGTTTGAAGGAACGTCCAACTATGGAAGAGGGCTAACATTAGATGATATTTCTGTTGAAACCAATAATTTAGGCGTTGTATTTTCCGAAGGCTTCGAATCTTCATCAAATGAATTTGGTTCGGGACCAAAAATGATAGGAGTGTCACCAGATGATCCATCAGTGGTTTATGTTGTGGAAGCTAGCAGTGGTGTTTTTGGAGGTTTTCATGTATCATCAGATAATGGTAATACGTTTACAAAACGAAACCATTCCATAGTAAATTATTTTGGCTATGACAGTAATGGATTTGATAGCTTAGGGCAGGCACCTAGAGATATGGATATAACGGTTAATCCTAATGATGTTAACGACGTTCATATAGCTGGTATTAATACTTGGCGCTCTACTGATGCAGGAGTGAGTTTTAATATTACCTCACAATGGACTCCTGGTGGAGCATTCAGTGAAAATATTGGATACTGTCATGCCGATGTGGATTTGATGATGTTTGCTGGTACTGGTGCTAATGCCAAACTTTTTGTAGGAACCGATGGTGGTATTTACGTGGCTAACGACCCAACAAATGTAACTTCTTTATACTATACGGATCTTACACCAGGATTAGGTATAAGACAGTTTTATAAAATAGGAATCAGCCAAACGGATCCTGTAGTGGTTACAGGAGGATCGCAAGATAATGGTACATCAACAATGGACGTTAATGGTAACTGGAAAGATTGGTTAGGTGCTGATGGTATGGAAAGTTTTGTAGATAAAGATAACGCTCAAACCATGTATGGTACATCTCAATTTGGTACTTTGTATAAAACCACAAACGGAGGAAACGGTGCCTTTGGTATTACACAACCAGACGGTAAAGGTGGCCAAAATAACTGGAATTGGATTACTCCACTTGAGCAAGACCCTATTTCGCTAAACACATTGTATGTTGCTTTTGACGAGGTATATAAATCCATTGATGGAGGTAGTAATTGGATATCGATATCACAGAATTTTGGTGCTAATATAGATCACTTTAAAGTAGCACCGACCAATAATAGCAAAATGTATTTGGCAATTAATGGTGCATTTTGGTACTCAACTAATGGTGGAGCAATTTGGACGCAATCTTCTTTAAACTTAAATGGTGGTAGAATTAATGAAATTGCTGTGCATCCTACGAATCCAGATAAGATTGCTATCGCAACGACTAATAGCGAAAAAGTTTATGTTAGTACTAATAATGGGTTGAGTTGGACGTCGATGCGATGGGACTTACCTAACTTTTCATCTCAGGCATTAGCTTGGCAAAATAATGGTGATGACGGTTTGTATGTAGGTATGAACTATGGTGTGTATTATACGGACAACGGTTTAGGAAATACTTGGGTGCCATTTAATAATGGTTTACCAAATGTGCGAATTAATGAATTAGAGATCAATACTGCGGATAACCGAATATATGCAGCGACTTATGGTAGAGGATTGTGGAGATCAAATGTATATGATGAAAGTTTATCAGTTGATGAATTTGAAGTCAATGGTTTTACACTATACCCAAACCCAGCCAATAACGAAGTAAACCTTAAATGGAACAAACCAGATGATGTAAGTGTTAGAATCTACAACACCCTTGGTAAGATAGTGTTTTATGGCAAAAAGGTGAATCTTCAGAACGGGTTTAAAATTGATGTATCTTCTTTCGATTCCGGGCTTTATTTCGTGAAATTAAATAGCGATAATGGTGAAATCACCAAGAAACTGATCTTAAAATAATAATCAATCAAATTTCAAAAAAGCCCATTTGTAAACCATTTACATTTGGGCTTTTTTTCGTTCTAAAATCAGTAACTTCGCACTTATGGAATTTTCTTCAAAACTTTTGGAAAACGCAGTCAATGAGATGTCGCAATTGCCGGGAATTGGTAAGCGAACTGCGCTTAGATTGGTGTTGCATTTGTTGCGTCAACCAGAGCACCAAACGTTTCAATTATCTGATGCCTTATCTAAAGTTAGAGCAGAAATCAACTTTTGCAAATCGTGTCACAATATTAGCGATAAAGAGCTTTGCGAGATTTGCGCAAATCCAAACCGCAATGAAGCATTAATCTGTGTTGTTGAGGATGTTAGGGATGTTATGGCTGTTGAAAATACAAGCTCTTTTAAAGGCTTGTACCATGTATTAGGTGGAAAAATATCACCTATGGATGGGATTGGGCCTCAAGATTTAAATATCAATTCTCTAGTAGAAAAAGTAAAATCAGGTCAGGTAAAAGAACTAATTTTTGCCATGAGCCCAACGATGGAAGGAGATACGACTAACTTTTATATCTTCAGACAAATTCAAGATTATGATGTTGAAACATCTACAATCGCTAGAGGTGTAGCAGCAGGTAATGAATTGGAATACACCGATGAAATTACACTTGGTCGTAGTATAATAGATCGCGTTCCTTTTGAAGCGTCCTTAAAATCTTAAGCACATCTTGAAGCTATCCGTAATCATACTCAACTATAATGTATGCTACTTTTTAGAGCTTTGTCTGAAAAGCGTGGAAGCTGCAATTAAGGATTTGGAAGCTGAGGTTATTGTTGTGGATAATAATTCACCAGACGATAGTTGCGAGATGGTAAAGCGATTATTTCCTTCTGTAAAATTGATAGAGAACAAAGAAAATTTTGGTTTTTCAAAAGGGAATAACATTGGAGTAGCTGAAGCTGAAGGAGAATATGTATGTATTCTTAATCCAGATACGGTTGTTGCAGAAGATACATTCGTGAATATTCTAGAATTTGCAGATTCAAAGCCGCAACTGGGAATTATAGGTTGCCAGCTCATTGATGGCAGAGGTGAGTTTTTACCCGAGAGTAAAAGACATATCCCAACGCCAAAAGTAGCTTTTCAAAAGTTATTTGGTAATACCAAAAATTACTATACCAATGCATTAGAGCCTAATGAAATAGGTAAAGCCAATATTTTGGTAGGGGCATTTATGGTATTAAAACGTGCGGTTTACGATGAGGTTAATGGGTTTGATGAGGATTATTTTATGTATGGCGAAGACATTGATTTGTCTTATAAAATATTCAAGGCAGGTTACAAAAATTATTATTTTGGTAAAATAGCAATCATTCATTTTAAAGGTGAAAGCACGTTAAAGGACAAGGTTTACGCTCAACGTTTTTATGGCGCAATGGAAATTTTTTACAATAAACATTTTAAGAATAATTCCTTGATGGCGGTTTTGGTGAAATTAGGTTTAAAACTGTTCACCAAAAGAGGAAGGCCAGTTAAAAAAGCGGATATAAAACCTTTGGGAAGTACAATCATTTCAAACCAAATATTAAAAGAATTAAAAACCAAACTTGTACGGCCCATAACATTTACCAAAAATCTAGAAGAGATAGCGAGTAATACCCAAGTTGTTTTTGATTCTGATGATGTAGATTTTAAAACTATGATTCATTTTATGAAAACTAATGAAGCTTCCAACCAAAATAGCTATAGAATATTAGTAAAAAATAGTAATTTTATCCTAGGAAGTGACAGTAATGAGACTAAAGGAGAGGTTATTCATTTTTAATTTTTAGTTGAATAAAAATCAACAAAAAACACTATTTTTTATTAATTTTGCAGTCGATTAGCTAATAAAGACCTTCAAATTAAAGATATGGCAAAGTTTGAACTTAAGTTACCTAAGATGGGAGAGAGTGTTGCGGAAGCAACTATAACCTCTTGGCTTAAAGATGTAGGAGATACTATTGAAGCTGACGAAGCAGTTTTGGAAATTGCTACGGACAAGGTAGATAGTGAAGTACCAAGTGAAGTTGATGGAGTTTTGGTAGAAAAATTATTCGAAATTGATGATGTTGTAAAAGTTGGACAAACCATTGCTGTCATTGAAATAGAAGGTGAAGCCACTGCAGATGATGAAGCTCCAGCTGCAGAACCAGTAAAAGAAGAAACTCCTAAAGCTGTAGCAGAAGTAGCACAAACAGTGGTTGCTGCTAAAGAAACTGTAGAACCAGTAGTGTCTTCAGGAGACCGTTTCTATTCTCCATTGGTAAAGAATATTGCCAAAAAAGAAGGTATGTCTCAAGCGGAACTCGATAGTGTTCCAGGTACTGGTAAAGATGGACGCGTAACCAAAAACGATATAAAGAGTTATTTAGAATCTCGTAGTTCTGCACCAGTTTCTGCAGCTAAACCTGAAGCACCAAAGCAAGAGGTTTCTCAAAATACAGTCGAACCACCAAAAAGTAAAGAGGCAGAAAAACCTGCTCCAGCACCTGCGGTTTCTTCAGGTGAAGACGAAATCATAGAAATGAGCCGTATGGGCAAACTCATTTCCAAACACATGGTAGATTCTGTACAGACATCTGCGCATGTTCAGTCGTTTATAGAAGCCGATGTCACCAATATCTGGAACTGGCGAAACAAGCACAAAGACAGTTTTAAAAAGCGTGAAGGGGAAAACCTAACCTTTACTCCAATTTTTATGGAGGCTGTGGCTAAAGCCATAAGGGATTATCCAATGATAAATATCTCGGTACAGGGGGACAGTATCATTAAAAAGAAGCATATCAATTTAGGTATGGCTGCTGCTCTAGCGGATGGTAATTTAATTGTGCCAGTAATTAAAGATGCCGATCAACTTAACTTATTGGGTATGGCTAAAAAAGTTAATGATTTAGCTAGTCGAGCCAGAGAAAACAAATTAAGCCCAGATGATATACAAGGTGGAACTTATACTGTGACGAATGTAGGTACATTTGGAAGCATTATGGGAACTCCAATTATTAATCAACCACAAGTTGGAATCTTAGCATTAGGTGCCATTAGAAAAGTGCCTGCAGTTATTGAAACTCCACAAGGGGATTTTATCGGTATCCGTTACAAGATGTTCTTATCGCATTCCTATGACCATAGAGTGGTTAATGGAGCTTTAGGTGGACAGTTTGTAAAAGCCGTTAAGGATTATTTAGAGGCTTGGGATGTGAATCGGGAGATATAAATTAATTTGTCATTCAGAGCGATAGCGAAGAATCTCATTATAAAACAGAAAGCACAGTTTTAGGACTGTGTTTTTTATTTATTTTCTGTATAACTGCTTAACTCAAGGCTGTTTCAATGATTTTTACGTTTCCTTATATAAATACTTTCACTTTTTTGAAAGTAATCTTTTGCTATAATTTCTAATATATTCCTCTTCCGTCCTTGCGTCCAAGTGATGTTGCATTTCTCTTGTTATTGCTTTTTTGTTCTTGTCCAATAATTCAATTTTCTTTTTTAGCAATTCTTCTAAAACTTCTCTTGCTCTCTTTTTGGCTTTTGATCTTTTAAGGAAATTAAGAAAAATACCATTTGCTATGTCAACTAGCATATATGAATACCAAAATTGAGCATAGTCATCTTCGAAGTCATTGATATTTAATAAATCTTCCAATATTTCGACTGCGCCTACGCTTCCTAAATTGGAAAAAGCTACAAAAGGATTTCTATCAATCTTACCATGCCATTCATCAATATATTCAGCTCGCCATCTTTTCTCTAGATTCCTTTTGTTTCCACCAAGTCTAACGTATTCATTCCACATTCCTTCTTTATGGATGTAAAAATGTCTGCATCCGTTATTCTTGAAAATTTCTTCCGCAGTCAGTTGTGACATTTATATAAATTAGCTTCTTTAAATTGTGTATAATTCTACTGATATGTGTCAGTTTAAATGACTTATATCAGGTGTAAAACTAAATTAACCTTTTTATTTAATAAAGTCAAGCATATATTAGACCTTTCAGGTTTCCAAAACCTGAAAGGTCTTTTTAAAAGAATCTAACTACCTTTGCACAAATTAATAGCAAATGCAACTCAACCTTAACAAGCCCATCTGTTTTTTCGATTTGGAAACTACAGGAATCAACATATCTAAAGACAGGGTCGTAGAAATATCAATTCTCAAAGTACATCCTGATGGCAAAGAGGAAACCTATACAAAAAGGGTCAATCCGACCATTCCGATTCCGCCCGAAGTGACATTAGTGCATGGGATTTCTGATGACGATGTTGCCGACGCACCAACCTTTAAGGACATTGCCAAAGATGTGCACAACATGATTAAGGACTCAGATTTAGGTGGTTTTAACTCTAACCGTTTTGATATTCCGCTATTGGCTGAGGAAATGTTACGTGCTGAGGTGGATTTTGATATGAAAAACAGAGTTGCAGTAGATGTGCAGACCATATTCCATAAAATGGAGCAGCGTACACTGAGCGCAGCCTATAAATTCTATTGCGATAAAAATTTAGATGATGCCCATAGCGCTGAAGCGGATACCAAAGCGACTTATGAAGTTTTAAAAGCGCAATTGTCCAAGTACGATAATCTTGAAAATGATACTAGGTTTTTAGCGGATTTCAGTTCTCGTAAAAAGTTTGCCGATTTTGCTGGCTTTCTCATTTTTAATAAAAAAGGAGAAGAGTGTTTTTCTTTTGGCAAGCACAAGGGCAAGCGTGTTGTGGATGTTATGGAACAAGAGCCAGGTTATTTTGGTTGGTTACTCAATGCAGATTTTCCGTTATATACCAAAAAAGTTCTAACGGCAATTAAGCTGAGGCAGTTTAATAATAAACTAAGTTAGAAGTCCTACAATCTAAAAATCTAAACGATCTAATAATCTAGAATGAAACTCATCTGCATAGGTCGCAACTACACAGACCATATTAAAGAATTAGAAAATGAAAAACCTACAGATCCTGTGGTGTTCTTAAAACCAGATACATCGATTCTATTGAAGAAACAACCATTTTTCATTCCTGAGTTTTCAGATGATGTGCATCACGAGGTTGAAGTTTTGGTAAAAATCAAAAAAGTAGGAAAGTATATCGATAAGAAATTTGCACATAAATATTACGATGAAATTGGTCTTGGAATAGACTTTACAGCTCGTGACCTTCAAGCGCAATTAAAGGCAAAAGGTTTACCATGGGAAAAGGCCAAAGCCTTTGATGGCGCAGCAGTTATAGGAAAGTGGTTGCCCAAAACCCAGTTTCAGAATATAGATAACATCAATTTTAGTTTAAAGAAAAATGATGAGGTTGTTCAATCCGGAAATACGGAATTGATGTTATGGAAGATTGATGAACTCATCGAATATGTGTCAAAATATTTTACTTTAAAAATTGGGGATATTATCTTTACCGGCACACCAGCCGGAGTTGGTAAGGTTTTTGCAAACGATAAATTAATAGGATATATTGAAGACAAAGAGATGTTTTCAATTAAAATTAAATAAATGGCAAAACATTATAAATTAGACCGTGTACGAGAAATGGCCGACAATGACGAAGATTTCGTTATGGCGTTGGCAGCAGCTTTTATAGAAGAAGTTCCAGAAGACGCGGAACGGTTGAGAAAAGCTGTGCCAGAAGGCGATTTCTACGAAACATATCAGGCGGCTCATAAAATGAAACCAACTGTGGATTTGTTTGAGCTTGGTATTTTAGATAAACTTATAGAAGTGCAAGATTGGGGAAAATTTGAAAAATCCGGTGAGAATGTAGATGCACAACTTCAAATCGTGTTGACTGCCGTAGAAAACGCGACAAATGAGATTAAAGCAGATTTTGGTCTATAATTATTTTATCCCTAGGACTTCTTTAGACATGTGCATGGTTACAAGCATGTGTGGTAAATCTACAGTTTCAGCTATTTTAAGATCACCAGCTAAAGAACATAAAGCATAGGCCTCATGTTCACTAAGTTTGTGTTCTTTCATTAAATAATCTACCATGTAGAGTGTTGCTTTTTTTGCAGCACTATCAATGGTCGTTCCAAATCCTGTGGTGGCATAATAATCTTTGGTTTCATACTGAGGCTCTTTCATTGATTTGTCTTTTATCAACTCAATTTCGTAGATTATTCTTAACGGAACTTCTATGGCAGTACCGCAAACTTCACCTAAACCTTGTACGGCATGTCCATCACCAATAGAGAACAATCCTCCTTCAACAAAGACAGGAAAATAAACCGTAGTGCCAACCGTCATGTTTGGGTCATCCATATTTCCCCCATTTGCTCTTGGTGGAATGGTGCTCAACAGCTCTTGTGTTGCGGGAGCTACTCCCATTACTCCGGGAAATGGATTGAGTTGTAATTGAATGGAATCATTAAAGTTAACTTTAGTTTTGTCATCTTTTAAATCGTATATCCTCAGGTATTCACCCTTAACGGAATCAGCGACAAAGCTAAAGCCTGGGTAGATGGCATTCCAGCCCCAATCTCCTAACTCAATCTCATGTAATGTTACCTTTAATACGTCACCTGGTTGAGCTCCTTCAACATAAACAGGCCCAGTTAAGGGATGGATGGGTTCAAAATCAAGATTTGCTAAATCTTCAATAGTAGAATTTAAATTAAACTGTTCATCACTTGCATCTTCCGTATAAGCTTCAATGATAGCACCTGACTTTACTGTAAGAATTGGTGGGATGGAGCTGCTAAATTTATTGTGTGTTTGTTCCTTGGTGATTTTGAAATCTGGTTTTAAGCTGTTTTCTACTTCCGCTATTTCTTCGATTTTACTTTCCTTCTTTTCTTGACATTGAAACAGTATGATGCAACAAAGCACAAGTTTTACTAAAGTTTTAAAGGTGAGTTGGTTAGCCATAACTGATAAATTTTGGAATAATTGTCCTTTAAATTTAATGAATAAAATACTATATAGTCTTAAATTTGATTTTTTAATTAAAATACCCTTAACCATTGACGGCTGAAATTATTACCATTGGAGATGAAATCCTTATCGGACAGATTGTTGATACAAATTCGGCATTTTTAGGAAAAGAACTCAATAAAGTAGGGATTTCTATTTACCAAATCACATCAGTACAAGATGATAAAAATCATATTCTTAAAGCGCTCAAGGAAGCAGAGGATAATGCTGACATTATAATTGTCACTGGTGGATTAGGACCTACAAAAGACGACATCACCAAACATACCATTTGCGAATATTTTAACGACACCTTAGTTGAAAACAAAGACGTTCTTGCCCACATAGAGCATTTATTTTCAACATATATCAGTACACCAATTTCAGATTTAAACCGCAGGCAAGCACAGGTGCCTTCAAAAGCAAAAGTATTGATGAACCAGTTTGGTACAGCACCAGGAATGTGGATGGAGAAAAATGAAAAGGTATTTGTGTCGCTTCCAGGTGTGCCTTATGAGATGAAAGGATTAATTACTAATGAGGTTATACCAGCATTAAGAAAGAAATTCAAGTTTCCGTATATAAAACACAGAACACTTTTAACCTATGGCTTAGGAGAAAGCGCTATAGCCAATAGGATAGAAGCCTGGGAAGACGCCTTACCAGATTTTATAAAATTGGCGTATTTGCCAAATTTGGGACGTGTTCGTTTGCGTTTATCTGGTATTACATTAGATAAAGCGATGCTAGATGCTGAGCTCGAAAAACAAATAGCATTGGTATTGCCTCAGATTGAAGACATTTTTGTGGGTTTTGAAGAGGATATTTCACTAGAAGCTATTGTTGGTAAGCAATTAACCGAATTAGGAAAAACAATTGCCGTTGCAGAAAGCTGTACAGGTGGACAAATTGCAAAAGCGATTACAGCTAATGCTGGAGCATCGAAATACTTTAAAGGTAGTATCGTAAGTTATGCTACTGAGTCTAAGGTAAATATTTTAGACGTTCCTAAGAAAGATATAGAGTCGTATTCTGTGGTGAGTAAGGAAGTAGCTGAGGCTATGGCAGATCATGTTCGAAAGATGTTCAATTCGGATTATGGTATAAGCACTACAGGAAACGCAGGCCCTTCAAAAGGAGATTCTGATGCAGAGGTAGGCACGGTTTGGATTGCTATTGCCAATGAAGACAAAGTATATTCTGAAGTTTTTAATTTTGGTAACCATCGCGATAAAGTGATTATGAAAGCGACGAATAAAGCCTTTGAAATGCTTCAAAAAGAAATTTTGAAAAAGTAGAGTTTTATGTTTGTTGAAACATAAAGTTTTACTAAATTTGCACCCTGTTTTAAAATAATAAGAGAACGATGTCAAGAGTTTGTGAACTTACTGGGAAAAAAGCGATGGTTGGAAACAATGTTTCTCACGCTATGAATAAAACAAAACGAAAGTTTAACGCCAACTTGGTTAAGAAGCGTTTTTTTATTCCTGAAGAAGATAAATGGGTAACATTAAAAGTTTCTACATCTGCATTAAAGACTATCAATAAAATTGGTATCAGTGCAATGTTAAAAGAAGCTAGAGCAAAAGGATTTTACAAATAATAGCGTAGCGCTTAAGTCAATTTACAATGGCAAAGAAAGGAAATAGAATACAGGTTATCTTAGAGTGTACAGAGCACAAAGCTTCTGGTCAACCAGGAACTTCAAGATATATTACAACGAAAAACAAAAAGAATACGCCAGACCGTATGGAGATTAAAAAATTTAATCCTATCCTTAAGCGTATGACAGTTCATAAAGAAATTAAGTAATAATTAGAGATTTTCACTTAAGTGAAAATGTCAAATAACTCGCAGAGGTATGGCAAAGAAATCAGTAGCGTCTTTACAGACAGGATCAAAAAGATTGACAAAAGCTATTAAAATGGTGAAATCACCAAAAACTGGATCTTATATGTTCGTAGAATCAGTGATGGCACCAGAATTTGTCAATGACTTTTTAAACAAGAAATAAGCTACAATTATATTGTAGATTTACAAAACTGCTTTCGTTTGAAAGCAGTTTTTTTATGGCTATATTTGAGCAAATCTGACAAACTAGCAGTAAACTATTAAAGGCAAGGTTGTTGTGTTGGGTTTTAGGCGTTAATTTAGTATCTACAAGGTTTTATAAACCTTGCAGAAAACAGGTTAGGCTTTTGTGAGTCGCTTCCCGAAAAAAAGATAGGAAGAACTCAAACATATCGCTTTATCTTTAACGCATTAAAGAACGACTAAACGAAAAACGACTAAACAATAACATGAGTTTTTTTAAAAAAATATTTTCTTCTGAAAAGAAAGAAACCCTAGATAAAGGTTTAGAGAAATCTAAATCCACTTTTTTCAATAAATTAAATAAAGCCGTTGCAGGAAAATCTAAAGTAGATGATGACGTTTTAGATAATCTTGAAGAGGTCTTAGTAACTAGTGATGTTGGAGTCAACACTACGCTTAAGGTTATTGAACGTATTGAAGAGCGCGTGGCTAAGGATAAGTATTTGGGAACTTCAGAGCTCAACCAAATTCTACGGGAGGAAATAGCAGGTCTATTATCTGAAACCAATTCTGGAGAAGAAACAGAATATAAAATTCCAGAATTACCAGCTCAAGAAAATGGGCAAAAAACACCATACGTACTTATGGTAGTTGGTGTTAATGGTGTTGGTAAAACCACAACTATAGGTAAACTAGCATACCAGTTTAAAAAGAAAGGCTTAAAAGTAGTCCTTGGTGCAGCAGATACGTTTAGAGCTGCGGCAATAGACCAGTTACAAGTTTGGGCAGATCGTGTTGATGTGCCAATGATAAAACAGAAAATGGGTTCTGATCCAGCATCTGTGGCATTTGATGCAGTGCAGTCTGGCGTTAATCAAAATGCAGATGTGATTATCATTGATACGGCTGGAAGGCTGCACAACAAAGTCAACCTTATGAACGAGCTCACCAAAGTAAAACGCGTTATGCAAAAAGTGGTAGGTGATGCACCTCACGATGTCTTGTTGGTTTTGGACGGTTCTACTGGTCAAAACGCATTTGAGCAAGCCAAACAATTTACTGCAGCTACTGAAGTGACGTCTTTAGCAGTAACCAAATTAGACGGAACGGCAAAAGGTGGAGTGGTAATCGGAATATCTGACCAATTTCAAATTCCTGTAAAATATATTGGAGTAGGAGAAGGTATTGAAGACTTACAGGTCTTTAATAAGTATGAGTTTGTGGATTCTTTTTTTAAGTGACAAAGAAAAGTTTTGTCATGCTGAATTTATTTCAGCATCTCATAAAGTTTTAGATTATCTTTAATTATGAACATAACTTTAGATTTTAAAGATGATAAAATTCTAAAACCTCTCACAATAATAACGTTATTGTATGCTATTCTTATAGTCCTTAACTATCTATACAATTTCATATCCTATTTCTTTCAGCCCAAAAATCCTTTGCTTCCTGACTGTTTAGCTGAATATATTGCATTTCCACTTTACTTTATAATACCTGTCTTTTCACTGATTGTTCTTGCAAGTATTTTCAGTTTACGTAATAACGAATTCAATCTTTTTAGGGTTTATATTCCATTTTTATTTTCAATTCTATTTTTTATATTTCAATCTAAGATTTATAGTTTTTTAATCGGTGTTAATCCATTTTGTACTTAGTTAAAATTTGTACAAGGTTTTTGTATTTTTATAAAAAATACTACCATGCGTCACATTTATTTTCTATTCATTTTCGTATTCATTTTTTCATGCAAAGATTCAAAGTCCAATGACCCTCAGACTCCGACTGAAGCTTCAAAAACCAAAATTGATAATACTGAGGTTGAAGACGATTCAGACCTAAGTGCCATTTCAACTAAAGACTTTAGGGAGTTTAAAGTACTGGATTCCAAAAATCTCACTATGGTAGACATTTGGGCAGATATCAACTCACAAATGGAAGACTTTACGGAAGCAGACTATAATCGCCTAAAACCTTATATTTTAGAGAAGGACATTACCGAGCTGCAAGTCAATAGAACACGCAATAAGTTTACCTATGAAGAACTTACCAAATTCTATCTCTATCGCATAAGAAAGTTTGATAGAGAAAATCCATTGTCATTGAATTCGGTAATTGCTATAAATCCGGATGTTATTGAATCAGCAAAGCAAAAGGATCAAAATTTTAAAGATAGAGGAATGAATAAGCATCCTGTTTATGGAATGCCAATTCTGCTAAAAGACAATGTAAATACATCAGATATGCCAACTACGGCAGGTGCATTAGCTCTAAAAAATAATAGAACTGATGATGCTTTTATTGTAAAACAACTTAAGTCTAATGACGCTTTAATACTTGGAAAAGCCAATCTAAGTGAATGGGCATATTTCTTCTGTGGTGATTGCCCAAGTGGTTATTCAGCCATTGGTGGACAAACTCTAAATCCTTATGGAAGACGAATTATGGATACAGGAGGGTCAAGTTCGGGTAGTGGTGTAGCTGTTGCTGCCAACTTTTGTGCAGCGGCAATTGGTAGTGAAACAGCTGGTTCTATCTTATCACCAGCGAGTCAGAATTCGGTTGTTGGTTTAAAACCGACTATTGGCTTAGTAAGTAGAAGTGGCATTGTACCAATCTCTTCTACTTTGGATACAGCAGGTCCTATTACCAGATCTGTTAGAGATGCAGGAATAGTTCTCAGTGCAATTTACGGTTATGATAGTTCAGACACAAAATCCGTTAACCTCAATACAACTTTTGGTTATTTTGTAAAACCTTCAATGGATGCTCTAAAAGGCAAACGATTCGGCGCTCCAAAACGACTCATAGAAGACACTTTGTATGTAAACGCACTGGAAGTTTTAAGACAACAAGGTGCTGAAATCGTTGAAATTGAAGAAGAAAAATTAGGCTTACCGAATTTTATTCGGCTTTTAAACCTAGATATGAAAAAGGATTTACCAGTCTATATGGAAAGTTACGCCAATAAAAATATTAAGGAAAGAACAGTGACTGATATGATGGCTTATAACATTAAAGATTCTTTAAATACCATGCCTTATGGTCAAAACCTTTTTCAAGGTATAGCCGATGATACAGGCGATGAAGAGTTTTTGATGCGTATCAAGGATACTTTAAAAACCAACGGAAGACAATATTTTGATATACCTATGAATAAGCATAATCTCGATGGGTTTTTATCAATTAATAATCGTCATGCGGCTTTTGCTGCGGTTGCGGAATATCCTGCATTGACCGTTCCGATGGGCTACACCAAAAAAGGTGAACCAAAAGGATTGACATTTATAGCCAAACCTTTTCAAGAAAAGCAATTATTGGAATGGGCTTATGTATATGAACAGGCTTCTAAAGCACGTAAGGCACCAAAGGATTATAATTAGTAATTTCAACAATCTAAATTCTACAATCGCATATCGTAAATCATTATGTATCTTTGCAGACTGATTTACAAAAAGCATGCGTACAAAAACCTTAAAGAAAAATAGAATCAATGTCGTTACCCTTGGCTGTAGTAAAAATGTTTACGATAGCGAAGTGTTGATGGGACAGCTTAAAGCTAGTGGCAAAGATGTGGTGCACGAACAAGAAGGTAATGTTGTGGTTATAAACACATGCGGTTTTATCAACAATGCCAAGGAGGAAAGTGTAAACACTATATTGCACTACATGCAGAAGAAAGAAGAAGGCGAAGTTGATAAGGTTTTTGTGACTGGTTGTCTAAGCGAACGCTATAAGCCAGACTTACAAAAAGAAATCCCGAATGTAGATCAGTATTTCGGAACAACGGAATTGCCAGGTTTATTAAAAGCCCTTGGTGCAGATTATAAACATGAGCTCATTGGGGAAAGACTTACAACAACTCCAAAGAACTATGCTTATTTAAAGATTGCTGAAGGTTGCGACAGACCTTGTAGTTTTTGTGCCATTCCGTTGATGCGAGGTAAGCATAAAAGTACTCCGATTGAAGACATTGTTGTAGAAGCAGAAAAGTTAGCTGCTAATGGAGTGAAAGAGCTTATTCTTATCGCTCAAGATTTAACCTACTACGGACTGGACTTGTATAAGAAAAGAAATCTGGCCGAATTACTCGAACATCTTGTTAAAGTTGAAGGCATCGAATGGATTCGTTTGCATTATGCATTTCCAACAGGGTTTCCGATGGATGTTTTAGATGTCATGAAGCGCGAACCTAAAGTTTGCAACTATTTAGACATTCCGTTGCAGCATATATCAGATTCAATTTTAAAGAGTATGCGTCGTGGAACTACCAAAGAAAAAACCACCAAATTACTTAAAGAGTTCAGGGCTAAAGTGCCAGAAATGACTATAAGAACCACATTAATTGTGGGTTATCCGGGTGAAACTGAGGAAGATTTTGAAATTTTGAAAGAATGGGTCAAGGAGATGCGTTTTGAGCGTTTAGGATGTTTTACCTATTCGCATGAAGAAAATACACATGCTTATAATCTTGAAGATGACGTTCCTGAAGACGTAAAGATGCAACGTGCCAATGAGATTATGGAAATACAATCCCAGATTTCTTGGGAACTCAACCAAGCCAAAATAGGGCAGGAGTTTAAGGTCGTAATTGACCGAAAAGAAGGAAACTACTTTGTAGGTCGAACAGAATTTGATTCTCCAGATGTGGATAACGAAGTATTGATTGATGCCACTAAAACCTATCTCAAAACAGGTGAATTTGCAACCATAAAAGTGATTGAGGCGGAAGACTTCGATTTATATGGTGAGGTTATTGCTTAGAAAAAAGCAGGCTTGCGCCTGCTCTTTAACAACCAACTAAATAACTTGTAAATTAAAATTAGTCCCATTGCTTTACAGTTGTAGTTAAACCTTGATATAAAGCAATGCCTGTCCAATCACTTGTTAGATCTTCGCTATCACCAAACCTATATTTAAAGTTATGATCCGCTAAGTTTACATAGGCTAGTCGTCCAGAGATACCCAAATAAGATGTTGAATTAAAATTTTGCGAATTTCCTTTTAAAACGAAATACTTATCACCAGCATTATGTTCTGGTAAAGTTTGGCCTAAGTCAATAAATCCCTCACTGATGGAATTACTAGAGATCTTAACCTTAGCATCCGTTACATTATCATCATCACCTTTATATTTTATAGCAAATACGTATTGTAAAGGAGCGATGTCAACACCATTATTATTTGAATATGTATAATATCCAGAGTCATAACTTATTGATTCACTAGTGTTATAATGTTCGTCTGAAGTACTCGTTTTTTCAACTAAATATAATGCTGTTGCAAGCAAATTATATTCATCTTCAGTTACTTGTATCCACTCACCATTCTGAGCATTTATATAAGCTTGTTGTGAGGTGTTTAAAAATGAAAATATATCATCAATATTGTTTAATGAGATTAGTACACTCGATGTTGCAGTATCAATAGAATTAGTAACGGAGATTGTAGCTTGTATAAGCGGATTGATTTCATAGTCAAACTTTAAAGGATCATTAACAAATATTTCTCCTGTTGTACTATTTATAGCAAATGCTCCATTTGCTGTTTGGCTAGAAATACTATATAATAATGTTCCTGTTAGATTTGTAGCTACGGTACCAAGAGATTGTCCTTCAGTTGGATTTTCATCTATAGTTTGTAAAATGTCTGAGGCACTTGGAATAAAACTATCGCTGTCTTCATTACTGCATGAAACCATAATGGTCATTAAAGTAATGATAATCAAAAAGCCAATTAAATTTTTACTCACGTATATAATATTAAGCCTTAGGTGCTCGTGATTTTTTTTTGAAAAATTCATAATGTTTGTGTTTTGTGGTTTAACTTTTGTTTTGGTAGCGACTTGCAACTGGACGTCTGCAGCCTAATCCAGTGCAAGGCACCACAAAACTGGTTTGCCATTAATTAATGACACCACAAACTTATTTTAAGAAGTGCTAAGAGTAAAATAAATCAAGCGGACATTAAGTGGACACACTAAGAATTGGGTTGGACAAAAGGTGGACTAAAATAATTAAATTAATGAAAATCAATTGTTTAAAACATTTACAAAATGACATATGACTATACGAAAAAGACAGATGTGCAATTAAAAAATGGTATATCTAATCAATAGTATGTCCAAAACATAGAATATAGCCATCAATATCTTCAATTTCAAAATCTCTGTTGCCATATTCAGTATTTTGAAGCGGTTTTATAATTGAAATAGCCTTGGCTGTAAATTCTTTATAGAGTTGGTCTGCATCCTCTACCCAAATGTAGGCATCCCAAGCTCCTTGTCCTTCAGTGTGCCAACCTGCTTTAATAAATGGAATTCGATTTGGTTGTATATGTCCAGACTCTTTTAATTGCCTAAGCATTACTGAAAAATTATCACGACTCAGAATAGCAAATTTTGGACCTTCTCCAATAAAATCGATTTCAAAACCAAGTTGTTTAGAGTAGAAGTCGACTGACTTTTCTACATTTTCTACAATCCATTGAATACCTACCCTTTTCATTAAAGTTATTATTCTGCCATTTCGTAAGCCTCGCGCATCCAGCCAATTAATTCATCATCAATATCTTCAATAGATGTTAGTTGAACTCTATGTGTACACATGGTGCCAAATGGTCCTGAATTACCAAGGCGGTCTTTAGTTGGTTTATCAGGTAATTTTAAGCCTAAATCAATTCGTGTTTTTGTGGCTGGTTTTATAAGAACGAATTGACGTTTTCTTATAATGCTGACACTTGTCTTTTTTGGTGTGACAGTGACATCTTCACCAAATCCTTTAACAATAGGCAAAAGCTTTTCGTAAATAGGGAAGAGGTTTTCCTTGCCTTTATATTGATTGGTTACCAAATCCTCATTAGAATTATTGTCGTCTTTAGAAAGTGTAACGATGGTATTGGCAAAGCCATGGGTTACACCATGTTCTGTCTTTAAAAATTTCACACCTTCAGAATGTTTGGCAAAGGCTTTTGCTTTTAGAATTTTCTTCCATTCTTCTAATGACTTACCAGTTTTCTCTGGCATATTGTTAATCATGGTTTGTAGTGCGTCGCTCATATCAGTTTACTTTTTATAATCTTGTCATTTCGACAGAGTGAGGAACGAGCGACGAGAAATCTAAAAATTATGAGATTCCTCTTCGTGCCTCATTCGGAATGACAGATTTATATTATAATTTTTTATTTTGGTCTAAGTGTATTAACATAAGCAAAACTCTGTTCAAAATAGTTGACCATTAGTGCTTTGTTTTCCCAAAGTGATTCAGGTACCAAGACATAATCTTTCATTTTAGCACCGTAGGAATAATAATGACCAGTACTATACTGTTCCATAAACTTAGTCGCTTCATCTTTCGGTAAACGAAGACCAATTTCGGCATCCTTGTTTAACAGGGTAAACATATAACCATTAGATGAGGTATAAATCATCGTTTTTCCTTTACGTTCAAAACCGTTACAGGCTTCTGTAATATCATCATATATTTTTAGTGCGTCGTCCCAAGTCATAATTTAACGATATTCTGGGTTTTCAAAATTCCAACGCGTACCATCGTCCCATTCCTCGCGAGAATTTCCGTAAGCAGAATAACCGTTATTTTCCTTTAGCATTTTGGCCAAGTGCAATAGATTGTAAGTCATAAAGGTGGTATTTCTATTGGTAAAATCATTGTCCTTTGCACCAGATTCCTCATCGCGATAACTTGGCCCAGGACCTGCTTCTCCAATCCAACCGCAATCTGCTTGTGGTGGTATGGAATAGCCAATATGTTGTAAGGCATACAAAATACTCATGGCACAGTGCTTAATGCCATCTTCGTTACCTGTAATGATGCAGCCACCAACTTTGCCGTAAAACAGATATTGCCCTTTGTCATTCTGTTTACCGCTCATGGCATAAAAACGCTCTATAAGTTTAGTGGCTACAGATGATTTTTCTCCCAACCAAATTGGTGTGCCGATAATGCAGATATCAGCTTCAAAAATACGTTCAAATAGTTTTGGCCATTCATCAGTTTCCCAACCGTATTCCGTCATATCTGGATAGACTCCTGGTGGCACATCATGATCTACAAACCTTATTTCCTCGACCTGTACACCTTCCTTTTTCATTATTTTTTTTGAAACATCTATTAAGCCTTGTGTATGGCTCATGCGAGGTGACTTTTTTAATGTACAATTAATGTACACAGCCTTTACATCTGAAAAATCTGGTTTTGACATGGTTTTAGAATTTTAAACTTAAGTAAAAAAAAAGGTTTCGACTGCGGTCAACCTGACAATGGAATTATATATGCTGATCTACCAAAATAGCATTACCATCTGGATCGAGCACCACAAAACTTGCAGGACCTGATTCGGAATCGGTTTCAACTTCACTTGCAAACAAAACATCCTTTGATTTTAAATGCTCTTGAATCTTACGCACATCATCGTATTGCTCTAACGTATTGGCATCTTGATCCCAACCAGGATTAAAGGTAAGAATGTTGTTTCCAAACATACCTTGAAACAGACCAATCAATGTGGATTCGTTTTTCATGATGAGGTAGTTCTGTTCTAAACTACCAGCAAATACCGAAAACCCTAAATGTTCATAAAAGGTTTTTGATGCCTTAATGTCCTTAACGGCAAGGCTTACAGAAAATGCTCCTAGTTTCATAATCGTTTGATTTTTAATTAGTTCTTAAAGGTAGTGAAATTGGTTAATCAAAAAAAGTCACATCGCGTAATGTGACTTTTCTATGTATTGGTGAGCCGCTTTCAATTGAGCATTCACCTAACACACTTTCTTACAATGAAAGTAGTTTAACCTGTTTTTATTTGCGAAATACTGATTTGTTTCTCACCGGTAAAGCGTTTTGATATTCCGTAGACAGAAAAATAATGTACTTGATCGTCATCTAAATCGACAATTTTTTTATCGTCGAGCGTAAAAATTAAATTTTTATCTGAATTTTCTAAATGTAAGTAGTTGCTTTTTAAAGTGACATTGTATAGGTCATTAATAAGTGGAGCATTATCTAGTTGACCTTCGTACTGAATCACAAAATAATTAAAGGTTTTTTTATTTTTTTCATTTAATGAAATAACAAGTTCACCTGTATTATGTTGATGAAACTTCACGTCAAGTTTAATTGGGTTTATTTTATCAAAAACAATTTCTTTGGATTTCACGGATTCAAAACTTTCCTTTTCTTGGCCGTATGAACTAATAAAAAACAAAGTGAATACGATGCAAAAAAGGAAACCTTTAAGAATAGTTTTCATAATTTAAATTTTAAAAGTTATACATGTCTCAAAATTAAAGAAGCCTTTTTGAAAAAGTCAAGTTCAAAACTGTTAAAAATTGTTAAGCCATCTATGATTTATCAAAGATTTTTGTGATTTAACAATATAGGCTTACTAAACCCTAAACCTTCCAATTTATCCAATTGGGTAGCAGCATCACCAACAATTAAATAAATCATTTGGTTGGGTTTAATATAATCTTCAGCTAAGGCTTTTACATCTTCAACGGTCATTTCACTCACTATTGCTTGGCGTTGATTGGCATAATCGTCATCTAAACCAAAGTTGCTAATATTGCTAAGCATGTTGAGTTTTGCACCGAGGGTTTCAAAAGCTCTGGCTGTGCTTTTAATCGTAAAGCCTTTAGTGACATCCAAATCCTCTTGATTGTAGTTTTTGCCATAGTCTTCCAAAATTTGTTTCACCAGACTCGTTGCTTCATAAGTGACATTGGTTCTAATACCACTACCTATTCTAAAATAACCTTCGTGAGCAGTGCCATTAAATCTAGAACTGATACCATAAGTATAACCTTTGCCTTCACGCAGTTGCTGTGTGAGTTGCGACGCAAAACTTCCGCCACCAAGTCTGTAATTCATAACCGTTGCAGGATAATAATCCTTGTGCGTAGCTTGTAAAGCAGGATATCCAAAACGGATTACGGATTGCTTAGCGCCTGGCACATCGTAGAAATAAACTATGGATTTTTCAGGATATAACGGCATTGGTAATTCTGGTAAAGCAACATCCCTTACTTCCCAATTGTTATTGATGCTTTGCAGGGCATTGACCACTTTTTCTCGTGAAATAGCACCAACCACATGCATATTGGTCAGTTTTGGTGTGAGATTGGTATTGTAATAGTCTTGCAGATCCATCATTGAAATACTATTGACCGAATCCTCAGTACCATTGTTATTGTATGCCAAAATATTGTTGTCTCCATAGAGCAATTTTGAAAATTCATTATCAGCAATACTGTTAGGATTGGCTTTACTACGTTGAATACCACTGATGGTACTTTGTTTCAATAAATCGAACTCTTTTTCATCCCAACGTGGTTCTAAAAGAATCTCAGTAACCAAATCCATTGTGGCATCAAAATGTTTAGATAAGGTGGTGCCAGAAATGGTAATATTATCGCTTGTAGCATACGCATAAATACTGGCGCCCAAACTTTCAATTGCATTCTCAAGCTCTTCTGGAGTTTTATTTTTGGTGCCTTTGGTCATAAGATTAGCTAAAAGATTAGAGACACCAACTTTATCCTTATTTTCTAATAAAAGACCACCAGCAATCTGCATTTCGAATTGTACTAAAGGCACTTCATCATTTTCAATACCATAGACTTTAATACCAGATGATAGTTCTTCTTTCCAGACCTCTGGAATGTTCAGCTCTGGACTTTCGCCATAAGGAGGCTCTACACTTCTATCAAAACTGCTTGGTGTTTTTTCGTAAGTGGCCACAACACTTGGGTCGAAACTTTCTTCCGCGCCTTCGACTATTTTTTCCTCCACAACATTGGCCAATTGCGAATTGTCCAATACCAGATGTTTCTGATTTTTAGGTACAAAACTGGTTGCGATATAGTTTTTATTCTTAATGTAGGTGTTATAAACTCGCATTACATCCTCTGGAGTCACTGCAAGTATATTTTTTACATCTTGATTAATGAAGCCAGGATCGCCAGCAAAGATTTCATACTGAGCCAATTGAAAACCTTTGCCTAAAACGCTTGAAAGGCCTTGATAAAAGTTGGTTTCTTGCCCAGCTTTGATACGGTTGAGGTCTTTTTCTGAAATACCATTGTTTTCAAAATCCTTAAAACCGTCTTGAATAGCCGAAGCCACGTCATTTAAATCCGTTTGATCAAAAGCAGTAACACTTAATGCTAATTGTCCAGCAATTTCAGATGAATTTTGATACATCCTAACATTACTGGTAAGCTGCTCGTCTTCTACAAGAACTTTATAAAGTGGTGCTTTTTTTCCTTGGGTTAAATATTGTGATAAAACACTTAGTGCATAGGAATCTGGATGATACTGATAAACCGTTGGCCAGGTCATGGTTAATCTTGGTGCTCTTGCAAAATTATCTTCGTAATATAAACGCTTAGACGACTTTAAATTAACAGGCTGTTTTTCAATTTTTGGAATGTCTTCTCCTCGTGGAATTTCGTCAAAATACTTTTTTACCCAAGCTTTGGTTTGCTCAACATCAATATCTCCTGCAATGGTCAATGTTACATTATTAGGCACGTACCAACGTCTAAAAAACTCTTTAACATCGGCTAAAGTTGCGTTTTGTAAATCTTCCAAAGACCCAATCACTTCCCAACTGTAAGGATGCCCTTCAGGATAAAGGTTTTTGTTTATGACATAGGAATTATGTCCATAAGGCTGATTATCTACACGTTGACGTTTTTCATTTTTAACCACTTGTTTTTCCTTTGCCAAAACGGGTTCGGTTACCGTATTTATGAAGTATCCCAATTTATCGGCCTCTGCCCAAATCATTTTTTCCAAAGCATCTTTTGGTACGGTCTGAAAATAATTGGTCCTGTCTCTACTCGTGGAACCATTAGCACCAGAGCCACCAATACGTGCGCTCATTTGGTCTAATCCTCCTTTGCCCAGATTTTCGGATTCTAAGAATAATAAATGTTCAAACAAATGTGCAAAACCGGTTCTACCTTCTTTCTCCCGTGCAGAACCTACGTGAGCCGTTAAGGCTACAGCTGCCACAGGATCGGATCTATCTACATGCAGAATGACTTGCAAGCCGTTGTCTAAAGTAAATTTTTCGTAATCCACTTTAAACTCTGGTGAGGTGTCTTTGGTTTCGTTTTGTTTACAAGAAGAAATAGTAAATAAAACTAGCAAGACTAAAAGTGATGATTTTAAATGTTTCATGATTTTATTCTTTGATTGATTTTAGTTGTAAATAATGTTTTCTAAATCTTTTTTGTCTCCAGTATAGATTTTGAAAAAATCTGAAGGATTATTTGCAATTACTTTTGCAGGCTGTTCGTGGTCGTGAATAAGTCTATAAATTTTTCCTTTTTTGTCCACAGCAATGTAGTTGCCATCTTCTATATCTAAAATTGTATAGAATGATTTTTCGTCTAAATTGATTTCAAAAGTAAAGTCAAGTTCTAGTAATTCAAGCTGATCTTTATTGAGAGGTTTAAGTATCTTTTCTACAATTTTCTGATCTGGATTTTCCCTTTTCAGATGCTCTAAATGAATTTCGTTTACCTGAATTTCATTCAAATCAAACAGTCTGTGAAAATTCTCTGGATGTTCGGTTGTTATTGTACTTAATGCATCATGAGAAAAAGTTAACTTAATCGGTTCAAACTGTTTAGTCTTTCTATTTAACACAGAGACACCCTGTAAATTAAAATAGGTTTTATGATTTTTATTAACTACTGTAAACGCCTTTTCACTATAACTCCTTCCAAGAAAAATACTTTTAGGGTTTTCTAAAAGACTAATATGAAAAAACTTTGAAATACCGAATACTTTCCTCAATTGAGGCATTTGAGATTCCAACGCATTGATGAGATTTATTTCAAATTTCTCGATATGCTTTTTCTTTGTCTTTCTATTGAAAAGTCCCATTTTCAAAGTTTACAGTTCATAAGCATTATTATTAACAAAGAAAACGGAGTTCACTAAAAACAGTTTTCCATTTTCCCAAAAACTTCTAAACATGGTATTATCCACAAAATAGATAAAACTACCGCTTCCCATACGCTCTTCACCAAAAACCAAAGTATTATTCAGTTCACTCAATGCATCTTTACCAGCAAAACCTGAATACACTTTAGTATTGTCTAAGTGAGCGACATTGTAGCC
Source organism: Winogradskyella ouciana (assembly GCF_965284585.1). NCBI lineage: Bacteria > Pseudomonadati > Bacteroidota > Flavobacteriia > Flavobacteriales > Flavobacteriaceae > Winogradskyella > Winogradskyella ouciana. The sequence continues at coordinate 175,331 of NZ_OZ260095.1, read as the reverse complement.
ACCATCTAAAAGGCTATAAGCTGAACTTCCTAGTTTTAGCGTAAAGTAATTATCATCATAACCAAATGCCATTGGATGTGTGTTATCGACTTTGGTTTTGAATATAGCACCTGTAATAAGATTGTTGGTGTACTCGCGTTCGCGCTCAGCATAAGGTATTAAGTTGTTTTTATCTGGTGTCTTTTCCGATTCTTTATATTTTAAAGAAAAGCCTTCTTTGCCAGCAAAACTTCTAAGGGCACCATCAATGGCGATGACTTTTCCACCAGCACGTACCCAATCCTTTAATTTTTTCATATTGTCATCATTGAGTACACTTCCATAGTAACCATTAGGCATTATCAATACATTGTATTTGCTGAGATTTGTTCGGCTGAAATCGTCTGTATTTATAGAGGTTAAAGGGTAATGTAATTGTTGCTCAAAGAAATGCCAAATAGCGCCATAACTTAAAGATGACGTTCCTTCACCAGAAAGTATGGCAACCTTTTGTTTGTTGATGAGCTTAATATCAGGCGAACCAATATCTGGAGTGGTTTGGGAAAAGCCAGAATTAATTTGCGTTAAAGAACGTTTATGTTTTTGGGCAATGGTATTGAGCATACCTACAAAATCTTCAATGTGCTTATTGTCGCCTCTGGTGATGATCAAAGAACCACTTTCAAAATTTGAATTGTTTGAACTGAATGGTTTTTCGGTAAACCTCACCTTAAAATCGTGCTTTAGTAAGTCTGCTAAAAACTGGGCGTCGTCTATAGAATTCCATTTGCTCACATAACCATAAGCCTCATATAGAATTTTCAGTGCTTTAGGTTCAAACATTTCGCTACTACTTACTTTAGATGTACTCGCAATGGCATCTAAACCATAAGCGTAAGGTACTGACCATGCCGTAATATCATAGGTGAGTGAATCTGCTAGTTTAGCATTGGGTTCAAACAATACTTTTACCATTTTTCCCTTGGGTTGGTTGGTATGGACTACTACTGCGTCTTTATTAACGTTCATACTACTTTGTTGACCAGAGGCATAATTATATCCTGACACTTTAGAGCCACTAGCATTTTCAAACGTAATCTCATGTTTGTTGAGTAAGTCTTTTAGGCTATTTAATTTGTCAGCGTTACCTTTTACGACATAGCTTTTATATTTCAAGTTGGAATTGTCAAAGAACTTAGCAAATTCCGTATTAAGTTGTTTGGCGTTTTTTGAAGCAATTTCAACCGTTGAAAGTCCTGTTACTGTATGGTGCGTTAAGCGATCTACTAAGGTTAATACCTCACCTTCGTCATTTAAAATACCAAGTCCTGCCATGCCATGTCCACCTTGTTCGTAGGTCATACCAATCGCTCCCATGTATGTTGGATAGGTATCACCATAGCTCGGGTAAAATAAATCAAAGCGTTCTCTGGTAAAAAACAACCAGCCTTCAGCATCAAAATATTTGGCGTGATTTTGACCTATTTGCGTCTGAAAATTACGTTGCCAATCACTGATGATTTCATGAAACGGTTCTGCAGCAGGGGCAAAATAATAGGGTTCGTTTGGTCCTTGTTCATGAAAATCGACATGAATATGCGGCATCCATTTGTTATAGACCTGTAATCGTTGCTGGGTTTCAACCTGTGTTGCCCATGCCCAATCCCTGTTGAGATCAAAAAGATAATGGTTTGGTCGTCCACCTGGCCAAGGTTCTTTATGTTCACTGGCTTGTTGGTCGATGTCGTATGGTTGGCTTGCGGTTTCATTATACCAATTTACATAACGATCGCGACCATCTGGATTAATGCACGGATCAATAATCACAACCGTGTTCTCCAATAAATCTTTACGTTGCGTTAGGAGCTTGTAAAGTGTTAGCATAGAAGCTTCAGTACTAGACGCTTCATTACCATGAACATTATAGCTCAACCAAACAATGGCAACATCAGTAGAACTTGGTGTGCCTTCTAACAAGCCTGTATTTTTTAAGTTGTTTTCTCTTATGGTTTCAAGATTACGTATATTAGCTTCACTCGATACATAAGCCAAATACAATGGTCTGCGCTCATAGGTAGTTCCATATTGCTCAAGCTTTACTTGATTAGGAACCGCTTCAGCAACGGCTTTAAAGTAGTCAACCACTTGATGATGACGACTGAATTGTGTGCCAATCTCATAGCCTAAAAATTCACTTGGTGTTTGAATATTTTGGGCAGTAATAAAAGTTGAAGTAGTGAAGGCAATAAAAAGGATGAAGAATAATTTGCGCATGTGTTTGTTGGTTTTGGTATAAAGCTAGTAAATATAATTAGGGATTTTGAGAATATGATACTTGTTGTTTTGAATTAACTAAAAATTAGCAGTTAAAATTTACAGTTGCCGTATATTTATACTTTGATAATAATTTTTTATGCCAACTGATTGTATTCCTTTTAGAGAAACCAACTATTTCTCTGATTTTATCTGTAATTACCTTGATGAAAAACTTGAATTAAGGCCGTTTTACAATCGATTTCCGACATTAGAAAATTTCAAAGCACAGATAGAAGAAAAAGAACGAAATTATAACCATGCTTACCGTAAAACCCTTGTAGATGTTATTATGAAGCATTATGGAGATCTGTCACTTTCTGCGGCAACTTTAACCAATGTGGATTTACTGAGACACGATAATACCTTTACGATTACAACGGGTCACCAACTCAATTTATTTACAGGTCCATTATACTTTCTCTACAAAATAATTTCAACCATAAACCTTACAAAACAACTCAAAGAGGAATACCCAAAATATAATTTTGTACCTATATATTGGATGGCTTCAGAGGATCATGATTTTGATGAAATCAACTACTTTAATTTTAAGGGGAAGAAGGTTCAATGGAATTCCAATCAAACTGGAGCAGTTGGTCACTTTGAAACAAAGGGGTTGCATGAAGTCTTTGATGTAATTTCCGCCGAGTTCGGACCAGGGAAAAACGCAGAACAATTAAAAGAATGGTTTAAGCAAGCTTATCTAAACCATACTAATTTAGCTGATGCCACACGCTATTTGGCAAATGCATTATTTGGAAAACAAGGCTTAGTGATATTAGATGCAGATGATAAGGATTTGAAGCGTTTGTTCATTCCACAGATGAAAAAGGAATTAGTTAAACAGACCGCTTTTAAAACGGTTTCTGAAACAAATAAAACACTTGAGGATTTAGGGCTTACCATTCAGGTTAATCCGCGAGAAATCAACTTATTTTATATCCATGAAGGTTTGCGAGAGCGTATTGTTGAGGTAGATGGAACCTATTCAGTTTTAGAAACTGACATCACTTGGAGTAAGGACGAATTGTTAAAACATCTTGAAGAATATCCTGAGCGATTTTCGCCTAACGTCATTATGCGACCACTATATCAAGAAGTGATTTTACCAAACCTATGTTATATCGGTGGAGGTGGAGAGATGATTTACTGGTTACAGTTAAAATCTAATTTTGAAGCTCAAGGTGTAACTTTCCCAATGCTGTTGCTTCGTAATTCGGCTTTGGTAAAAACAACAAAGCAGGCCGAAAAACTAAAAAAGCTCAATATTTCTGATAAGGATTTGTTTTTGGAAAGAAGCTCTTTTATCAACAAAAAAGTGAGGAAAATTTCTAATGTAGATATTGATTTTTCTGAACAGATCAAACATTTAGAACAACAGTTTAAAGATTTACATCAACTTGCAGAACAAACCGATAAATCGTTTCTAGGGGCTGTAAATGCACAGGAAGTGAAACAAATAAAAGGATTGAAGCATCTTGAAAAACGTTTGCTCAAAGCTCAAAAGCGCAAGCTAAAAGATCAGATTGAACGTTGTACAGATTTGCAGGAACAACTCTTCCCAAATCAAAGCCTGCAAGAACGTAACACCAATTTTTCGGAATTATACTTAGAGTATGGTGAGGATTTAATTCCTAAGCTGATGGAATCCTTAGAGCCGTTAAAAGGTGAATTTGTGATAATAACTATTTAATATTACAAGGTTAAAATCAATTCCTGTAAAGAATCTTCAGTAGAAAGATCTAGTTTTTTTCGTAATCGGTAACGTGCTTTCTTTACTCCTTCAACAGAGATATTAAGAATATTGGCGATTTCCTTACTCGATAGGTTCATTTTTAATAAGGACATTAAACGCAAATCGTTATTGCTAACGTTGGGATAGTTGCCCATCACTTTAGAGTTAAAGCCTTTGTGTACATCCTCAAAATAGTTTCTAAATTGATCCCAAGTACCATCGTTATTAATGTCTAGGTTGATAGTATTGATGACTTCTTGATACCTTCTGGAGTTGGCACCTTCTGCTTTTAATTCTTTGATCTGCGATTTTAAATCTTGCAGAACTTCATTCTTATGAGCTAAATGCAAGGCATGTGTTGTAAGTTGCTTTTCTTTAAACTCTAAATCTTTATCTAACTTTTCCCGCTCAATTTTATTGCGTTTCATTTTTTGGCGCAAGGCATAAACTATGGTTGCAGCCAAGGCCAAAGCACCAATCAACGAAATGATGAGAAACAATTTCTGATTTTCTGCACGTTGCTTTCGTTCTTCTAATAGCTTGATTTCATTTTGTTTGATGATGAGTTCTCTTTCTTTCTTTTCGGTTTGGTATTGCACTTCGAGCTCATTCATTTTTTTAATGTTCTCCTCACCTAAAATTTCATCATGTAGCTCGTGATAGTCTGTATGGAACTCATAGGCTTTTTTATAACGACCCAATCCTGCGTAGGCTTTAGACATTTCCAGAAGGTCACCAATCATTTTTTTGCGTGTTCCGGTGTCTTCAGAAATTTGTAATGCATCTTTCATGAACCTTAGCGCTTTTCTGTGCTCTCCTTTTTTGTTATAGAGTTCACCTAGATGCCTAAGATTGAGCCCGATTAAAGAGGTTTCACCATATCGCTTGCTGATTTCTAGGGATTTGTTGTAATAGTCTTCAGCAAGATCTAGGCTATCTTGTTGAGCGAGAATCCAACCAACATTGTCATAGATTCCAGCCAGATCGTTATTGTAACTTTTTTCAATATAATAGGGTTCAACTTCCAATAAAAGTGCTTTGGATTCTTCATATTCTTTTTGTCCTTTTAAGTTTAATGCCATATTAACCTTAATACTAGCTAAGTCATCCTTAGAATCTAGTTTTTCGTAAATGGTCTTGGCTTTGTTGTAATATTGATTTGAGATCTCATAGTTTTCAATATCACCTTGAATGTTTCCAATGTTCCAATAACTGGCTGCAATACTTTCTTCGGTATCTCCAATTTCCTCTTTTAACTTTAGACTTTCCATGTGGGTTTCTAAACATTCGTTATAGCGCCCTAAGCTTCTTAGGGAATTGGCCTTATTGTTCATAGCAGCGCATACTTGCGTCATATCTCCAAGTTCTTTGTACATCTCAATAACTTCATCATAGATAGGAATTGATTTTTCGTATTGAGAAGTCATGTTGTGATATACACCTAAATAGTTGGTGGTCCTAGCAATGAATTCTTTATTGCCCAATCGCTTGGCTAAAACCAATGTGCTATCTAAATAGGGTTTTGAAGCTAAGGGATCTACAAAGAGGTGTTCTGCCCACAAGGTAGCGTAGGTTATAATTTGGGTGGTGTCCGTTTGTTTTGATGCTGCTTGCAACAAACTGTCAACCTTTTTTTGATCTTGAGCGTGACCGATAAGACTACTTAGTCCGAAAACAAAAATGAGTAGAGGTAGCATTTTGTCCACCTTAGCGTGGACATCTGAAATTGTTCTAGAAAAAGGGACATTATTTGACATGGTTGAGATATTCATAGTTTCTAGTTATTAGATGGTCTTGGATAATGTTGTGTATTAATTGAATTTAAAATACTTATAATCAATTAGTTGTAATATTTAAAATAAGTGTTGTCCACCTATTATAAATATCATTAAAAATTTAAAATCTCGTTTTTTTTAGGGGTAGACAAAAGGTGGACAGCAGCATTTTTGCGGAAAATGAGGCTTTATTTTATCTAACTTGCTTAAAACAAAACTGGCCTTATAGTGAAAAAGTATGTAATTCTATTATACATTTTATGTATTGGTAATTGGTGTTTTAGCCAACAACTTTACTTTGAATTTGGTACAACCATTTCATACTTTGATTATGAAAATTCAGAAGGAAGACCATTGGATAATCTAATGTCTAAATCAAGAACCTATTATGGCTTAGGTTATAGGCAAAATATAAATGATGCCAAGACATTGTTTTTGTCACTAGGAGTGTCTTACAATAATTACGGAGCAATAGGAAGTGAAAGTAGTGTTGACAACTACTTTGAGTGGGATGTAAGTTATTTGGGAGCAAAGGCAGGTTTGGGTATAAAGTTATTTCAGCTTAGAGATCTTACGTTCTTGGCAAATGCATCTGTGGCTTCAGAGTTTTTAATACGAGGAAACCAGACCATAAACAATGATGTTTATAACCTTGTAGGAGAAGAAGAGTTTAATAATAATATACTGTTCTTCAGAGGTGGAGTAGAGATGCAGTATCCGGTTTCTAGCAGTACAGCAATTTTTGTGGGTTACACTTATGGTAAGTCAGTATTAATTAATAGTGCGGAAAATGCTGAAAAACTAAATCTAAATGCGCATCAATTTGGTTTGGGTTTTATCATCAACCTTCCAAAATGTTACTGTAGTTTTTAGATATGGAGAAATACAGTAGACAAAAGGTGGACATTGTACCAACCCTTAGTGTTTACAGGGATTTAATTATAAATTTAGATTGAATATAGAATATGAAAACGATACATAAAAATAATATGAAAGCATTTCTATCAATTTTAGTACTGTTTTGTTTTGCTCAGCACTTACAGGCACAAAGCAATTCTGGCTATCGGATTATAAGATCTAATTTAGGAAGTAGTGGCTCGGCACAAACGGTCGAAACTTCCAATGGTAGCTATAAAATAAGCCAAAGTATTGGGCAGTCTAGTGTTATTGGTACACATTATAATAATGGATACTATTTAAGACAAGGCTACCAACAACCTATGCATACCATAAAAAGAATTAGAGACCTAGACATAGAGTTACGTGCTAAGGTATATCCCAATCCGTTTAGCCAAACCTTATATATAACATTTAGTGATGTAATGCGCAATGACATTTCTATCAAAATTTTAAATATAGAGGCTAGAGAGATTCACACTCAAGTGTTTTTACCATCGCAACGATTAGAACTTCAGTTGCAAGATTTCTCTAGTGGTACTTATTTCTTAAAAGTGACCTCTGGTACAAAACGATTCAACACAAAACTTGTAAAGATTTAAAAAAACAATATAAAACCACCTAGTTATGAAAAAAATACTAACGCTGACATTCTTTATGTGCTCTATGTTTTATGCTATGGCACAAACAGACGGAATTACGTACCAAGCAGTAATTATAGGCCCAGACGATTTGGAATTGCCGGGAGTAGATTCTGAAGGTAATTATTTGCCAAATACAACGATTGCTGTAAGATTTACAATTTATGACAGCACTAATCAAATAGAATTTCAGGAAGTACAAATTACTGAAACAGACGATTTTGGTAGAATAAATCTATTGATTGGTGAAGCTGAGCATGACTATTTCAAAGAGATGAATTGGGATGGAACACCAAAGGATTTAAAAGTTGAAATAGATTTTGAAGCTGGTAACAATTTTGAGACCATGAGTCGAGAAACACTAACGTTTTTACCTTATGCGTTTCATAGAAATATTACGGCTACAGGGACTTTAACTGTAGATGACAAAACCTTCTTAAATGGAGAGTTAGAAGTTGAAGGGCCAACAAATTTATTTAGCTCTTTAACAGTTCACAATAATAATCCAACATTACTTACAGGCGACTTAAGTGTTGATGGTATTGCCAATTTAAATAACGCATTAAATGTTATTAATGGAAGCCCTACAAATTTATCAGGTGATTTAAGTGTTGACGGAAATAGTAATTTAGACGGTACACTAGATGTAATAGGATTAACCACTTTAAATGAATTAACCGTAAACGGTCAGGCCAGTTTTGGTGATTTATCAGCCTCTACTTTAACTGTATCAGAAAATACTACTTTAATTGGAGGTATAAATATGGAGGCATTAAATAATACTTCTATTTATATGAAAGGTGATGGTGCTACAGATTCTGGTTTAGGAAAGTATAGACACACTGCTATCATTGATGCTAAGGATTTTGGGTTGGCTATTGAGGTAGATGGTAGTAGAAGTAATAATACTAATTTTATAACATTTTATGATGAAACTAGGGCATTACCTTGGGGAAGAATTGAAGGCGAAAGAGATACTGAGTTTACCAATAATGCGGATTATAATTATGACAAGAGAACGCAAACCTATGATATATTTGATGCTTATTTTGATGTTTCTGTTTCAGTATATGAATTTGCAAAATCATTAGGAGAAATAGGAATAGCTTCTACATCTTCTACACCATGTGTTGGTTTTGGGGCCTGTGTTACGGCACCAATACCTTCTTGGATAATTGGTAGTACAGCACAATCTATTGTGGCAGGTCTTCAGATTGTTGCATCTGGAGTTGGTGTTGTAATAGCTGAAACCAACGAATCTACATATGAAGATACTCGAGTAGAACTTCAAGGTGTTACCTATGCCTCTGGAGCTGGTGACTATGCTGAATACTTACTAAGAGAAAATGTAAACGAAAAAATGACCTACGGTGACATTGTAGGTGTGAGAGGCGGAAAAATATCTAAAGACCTTACAAATGCAGAACGCATGATGGTTGTCTCATATAAACCTATTGTATTAGGAAATATGCCAGAGGTAAATCGTGAGACAGAGTATGAGAAGGTAGCTTTTATGGGACAAGTCCCTGTTAAGGTTTTTGGTAGTGTTAATATCGGAGATTACATTATACCAAGTGGTAAAAACGATGGTGTTGGTAGAGCAATTAACCCAGAGAAAATAACTGTTAATCAGCTCAGAACTATTGTCGGCATTGCATGGACTTCGAGTGATAATCCCTTAAGCGTAAAGCTCATCAATACTGCTGTTGGCGTCAATAGAAACGATAGTAGTTTTATTATAGAGAAGTTAGAAGATAAGGTGGATCATCAGACCCAAGAGATTAATTATTTAAAAAGCCAAATAGAGACTATTCTAGTAAAAATTAATAATATAGAAAATGGTACATATCAAGGAGGTATGGTTTCTAGCAATGACGATGAGAAAGAACACCATTCTAAATATGAAATTGTTGAATCTCCAGAAAATGACGTCATTTACTATGAAATAACAAGAGACGATTTTGAAAAAGGGTTGCTATTGGCAGAAAAAATGATTCTAAGCGCCAATGAAGATCAAGCAAATGATAAACTAGTTGAGGCTTTAAAGAAACTAAAGACTGACCCTGGATTCAAGAATAGGTTTTTTACAGAACTTCAAGTAGGTCTTCGTAAGCAAATTCATTTCCATCAAGAAATTGATAAAATAGGAAGACACTAGGGTAAATTATTACTCATAGTTTAAAACTAAAACACACATGAATAAACTGGTTTTAATAACATTAGTGTTATCATTTATTTCATTGACTTCTTTGAAAGCTCAGACAACAACTATACCCGATGCCAATTTTGAAGATTACTTGGAAACACATGCGCAAGATGGCACAGAAGTTACTATTGGAGATGCTGAGAGCATGGGTGATGGTATCGCAAATAATGGTTTAGTGTTTACTAATAGAATTAGTGATGTAATATTATTAGATGTTAGTGACTTAGGTATTTTAGACCTTACTGGTATTGAAGATTTTATGGCATTAGAAAATTTATTTTGCGATAATAATGATTTATCGACGTTAAATGTTGCTAATAATCTAAACCTTTTATCATTGCTTTGCGGCTCTAATAGTCTAATCAACTTGGACGTAAGTAGTAATGCCAGTTTAGAAACTTTAAATTGTTCGGATAATCAATTACAAAACTTAGACGTTTCAAATAATAGTATATTGACAAACCTAACGGTATCAGGCAATCAACTTCAAGCTATTGATGTTTCTAGTAATACTGAACTGTCGTTATTGAGTGTTTCAAATAATAGAATTGCAGGTGAGTTAGCGGTAAGTAACAATACCAAGTTAGAAAATTTATTTTGTGCATCTAATCAAATCACAGCTTTAAACCTTTCAGTGAATACACTTTTAACGAATCTTGATGCTTCTGATAATATTTTAACGAGCCTAGACTTAAGCAACATCAATTCTGTGGTTTGTCCAGACCCTCAAACGGACCCAGTTACAGTTTGCCAGGGTACTTCAACAATTAACGTGTCGCGAAATCAGCTAACATCTTTAATTGTTGCAAATGACTTCAATAACTTAATTTCAATTTTGGATGCTTCAGAAAATCCAGATTTATTCTGTATTCAAATCGATAGTGGGTTTACACCAAACAGTTGGATAAAAGATGATTGGACATACTACAGTGATACCACTTGCGTAGATATCTATACCTATGTGCCAGATGATAATTTTGAACAAGCGCTTATCAATTTAGGTTACGATGACATTTTAGATAACTTGGTATTGACAGCAAATATTGACACTGTAGTAGATTTAAATATTTCTAATGCATCTATTTCTAACTTAATTGGAATTGAAGATTTTACAGCATTAGAAGTTTTAGATTGTAGCAATAACAACATAATAAGTATAAACCTTTCAAATAATTTAGTATTACAGGAATTAGATATTACAAATAACAACTTAACTAGTATAGATTTAAACTCTAATACAGCTCTTGTTACCGTTGATTGTTCTGGTAATAATCTAGATGATTTAAATGTAAGTGCAAATTCAAATTTAACTACATTGAATTGTTCTAATAATGCATTAATTAGCCTAGATGTAAGCAATAATCTCATGTTGACAGATCTAAACTGTTCACTGAATCAAATAGAGTTTTTAGAAATTACCAACAACTCAGTATTGACTGGTTTAGCTTGTAATAATAACAATCTGTTTGCCCTAAACCTTAATAATGGAAACAATACAGCTATTACAGCTTTTGATGCCACAAACAACGCAAATTTGTTTTGTATTGAAGTAGATGATGTTGCCTTTGCTAATGGAGCTGCAGGTTGGCAAAAGGATGCCTCAGCAAACTATAATTTAAATTGCGGAACCTACATACCAGACGATAATTTTGAACAGGCATTAATTAACCAAGGTATTGATACGGATGGTACACTGAATAATTTTGTGCCAACGGCAGATGTTAGTGCTGTTGCTATACTGGATGTTTCAAGTTTGGATATAGCGGATTTAACCGGAATTCAGGATTTTGTGGCTTTACAAGATTTGAATGTGTCCAACAACATGCTCATAAGTTTAGAGCTAAGCAATAACACTGCGCTCCAAATATTGGACTGTTCAATAAATCAAATTGAAAGTTTAGATTTAACCGCAAATACAGCATTAACATCGGTGCTTTGTAATTATAATGCGCTTCAAACTTTAAATATTGAAAACGGAAACAATGCATCGCTAACGGTTTTTAATACAACAGATAATACAAACCTTTTCTGTATTAATGTAGATGATGCTATAGTGGGTGCTATTCCTGGAAGCTGGCAAAAAGATGCATTTACCGCTTATAATGGTGATTGCGTTAACAATCGATTTACTGCAATTCCTGATGCAATTTTTGAGCAAGCACTTATTGATTTGGGGTTTGATGATATATTAGATGCTCAGGTATTGACGGTAAATATTGAGCATATTCAGAATTTAAATGTTAGTGACCAAAGCATTTCTGACCTCACTGGAATAAGAGATTTTAAATCCTTAATTGAACTAGATTGTAGCGGCAATTTTTTGGATGCGCTAGATGTCAGTGATATGATATATTTAGAGCGCTTAAATTGTAGTTCTAATTATTTGCTCACTAACGATATTAATAATATCAATGGCTTGCTCAATACCACAGGGACAATTGCATTAACTGAATTATACTGCGCAGGCAATAATCTAGCGGATCTAGACACCTCTTTAAATACCAATTTAGAGGTATTAGATTGTGCTGATAACAATTTAGACATCCTCAATGTTTCAGGTAACACAATGTTAAAAGAATTGAACTGCTCTAATAACAATTTAACTGCTCTTAATGTTAGCGATAATGCGGTTTTAGAAGTCTTAAATTGCAATAGTAATGTGCTCAACAACTTAACCACTTCTACAGTAAGTAACAATACCTTAATTAGTCTGAGTTGTGTCAGTAATAATTTGCCAAGTTTATTTGTTGATAATTACGTTGCATTAGCAACCTTAAATTGTGGTTCAAATGAACTGACACAGCTTAATGTTTCTAATAATTTAGCATTAGAACTTTTATCTATAACCAACAATCAAATTTCAACGATTAATCTTACCAACAATGTGAGTTTAGTTGAGGCACAATTGTCTCAGAATAGTTTAACGGAACTTGATGTAAATGCTAATGCTCAGCTGGAACATTTAAACTGCGATTTTAATGAACTAACAGAATTAAATTTAGCTGCAAATACTTTTCTTCAATCATTGTCTTGTTCAAGTAACCAATTAACAAATCTAGATTTAAGTAGTAATGTCAATTTGATTGAGGCTAATTTTAATTCCAATGCAATAACAAGTTTAACCTTATCAAATAATTTGGGTGAGCTTAAAAGAATTGATGCTAGTGGTAACCAAATTGAAGGTGATATTGACTTAAGCACTATGGCAATTTCGGCCTGTGTTTTTCAGACCAACCAAACGGAATTTTGCCCTGAGACCATAGACATAAATTTATCTAATAACTTGTTTGATTTTGTCAATATCCAAAATGGAATCAATTCAGATGTAGCAAGCTTTAATGTATTAGGAAACCCTAACTTGGAATGTGTACAAGTTGATGATGTAGATAATGTTCCTGCAAATTGGATTAAAGATGAAGCTACGGCGTATAATATAGATTGCAACTTCGGTGAAACCTATGTGCCAGATGACAATTTTGAACAAGCTTTAATTAATTTAGGCTACGATTCTGGGCCGCTCAATGATTATGTTTTAACCATTAACATAGAATCCATAACAGATTTAGATATTGGCGGAAACAATATTGCCGATTTAACAGGAATCGAGGATTTTTTGGCTTTAGAAAATTTAAACTGTTCAAATAATACAATTACTGAACTAGATTTAAGCTCCAATATCAATTTGTTAAGCATAGATTGTTCTGGAAATCAACTAATGGATATAGGCCTTTCTAACAATATAGCTTTAACGTCAATTAATTGCTCAACCAATTCAATAAGTACTATTGATTTGAGTAATAATATAAATCTATCAGTTTTAGATATTTCAAATAACACATTCACGTCTTTTCTCCCAAGTGATGTATTATCCTTGCAAGTTTTTAATTGTGAAAATAATGAAATCATTGAGCTAGATTTTCAACAAAATCAAAGTTTAACAAGCATTAGTTGCCAATCTAATTTTTTAGAAACCTTGAATATTAGTAATGGGCAAAACGCAACTCTAACGGATTTAAACGCTCAAAATAACCCTGATTTAATGTGTGTTGAAACAGATACTGGGACAGTACCATCTGGCGCAACTTGGTTAATAGATGCAACGGCACAGTTTGCTATAGAATGTTTTTTTGGTGAAACTTATGTACCAGATGATAATTTTGAGCAAGCATTAATCGATTTAGGACTTGATTCTGCTCCTTTAGATGATTATGTGTTTACTGAAAATATTGAGGATATAACATTTTTGAATGTTAGTGGAAGAGAGATAGCCGATTTAACAGGGATAGAGGACTTTATAAGTTTAACAAACTTAAACTTTGAAAACAATAGTGTATCAACCATAGACATTAGCAATAATGTTTTGTTAAACAATTTAGACGTTTCAAATAATGTATTGGCGGATTTAGATATATCAAACCAGCTAGATTTGGTAGATTTAGATGTATCTGGTAATAACCTAACGGAATTGATTTTAGATAACAACTCAAATCTTGTTGATTTAAATGTGTCAAGTAATATGCTAACAAGTTTAAGCGTAGAACTGTTTATCGCTTTAGAAGAGCTCAATTGTGCATCAAATCAATTGAGTAGTTTAGATGTTAGCCAAAACCCTAATTTAACGTTGTTGTTTTGCCAATCTAATATGTTGATTGGTGACCAACTCAATCTTCAGAATGGAAATAATGAAAATTTAGAGCTGTTTAATGCAACCAATAATCCAGATTTAGGTTGTATTCTGGTCGATGATCCAGTTGCGGTAATCAATAATACTAATGGACTTTATGATAATTGGTTTAAGGACGACACAGCAAGCTATCAAATTATATGTGAAGATGCGGATAATGATGGTGTGCCTAACGAAGATGACTTATGCCCAGGAACAGAGTTTGGTGCAACGGTGGACTTATTTGGTTGTGCTGTTATAGATTTACCTATTGATAATTTCACCATATCAATTACTGGAGAAACCTGTTTAAATAGTAATAATGGTAAAATTAGTATAGAAGCCCAAGAAGTTTATACCTATACAGCAACTCTTATTGCCGAGGATTTTAATGAATCCTATAACTTTTTTGATGATGTGGATATTTTTAACCTATTGGCCGGAACATATGAAATGTGTATCACTATTCAGGAGTATCCAGATTACGAAAGCTGTTATGCCATAGTAATTACTCAACCTAATCCGCTCGAAGTTTTTGCAAGTAGAATGGCTGCATCAGACAATAAAATTTCTGTAGAAATGTATGGCAGTACTAGTTTTAATATTGAATTTAATGATGAAACCTTTACAACGCATAATTCAAACTTAGAATTGCAATTACAACAAGGCGAAAATATTTTAAAAGTAACCACTGATTTAGAATGCCAAGGCAGTTTTGAAAAACGCATTTTCTTTGGAAATCACTTCTTGGTTTATCCTAACCCCTTTGAGAATCAGTTTTATGTCTTCAATGGTTTAGAAAATGATGATATCTCAGTTGAGATCTATTCCACCTTTGGACAGCTCGTTTTAAGTAAAATTTTAAAGAACAATGGAACTGAAATGAAAGTGGATACAAACCAACTAACAGCGGGAATATACGTGGTAAAAGTTAAGTCTAAATCGAATACATCATCCTATAAAATTATAAAAAAATGAAGAATTTAATAGTCATACTTTGTTTGTCGGTAGTTTTATTTGGCTGCAAAGACACCACAGATGATGGACCAGTAATTCCTGATGGACAGGATACTCCAACAGGTGTTATGTTGGTCTTTCCTCATGAAGATTCTTTATGTAACGAAGGCGAAAACCCAACACCAACCCAAAGCACGGTTTTCTTTGAGTGGATGCCAAATAACAATGCAGAAAACTACACACTTCATATCGAAAATTTATCAACCGGTACTATGTCGCAATACGAAACGGTAGATTTTATTTATCCTGTAACCATTCAGCGACCAGAATCGTTCAGGTGGCATGTAACCTATGAGTATCAAGGTGAGACAAGGGAAAGTGCACTGTGGAACTTCTATAACGCTGGTCCTGGTGAACAGAATTATGCGCCTTTTCCAGCAGAGTTAATCTCACCAAGTATGGCGCAAAATGTTTCAAGCACTACTTCCATAACCTTAAATTGGAGCGGGAGCGATGTGGATGATGATATTGTGAGCTACGATGTGCACTTCGGAACTGAAAATCCGCCTGGTTTAAACACAAGTGATATTTCAGCTGAACAGCTAACAGTTGCTGTTGCTCCTGGGAATATTTACTATTGGAGCATAGTCACTAAAGATGTAGAGGGTAACTCATCAAACTCTGGAGTGTATCAGTTTAGGGTTTTAGACTAACCTTTTCCTTTTCAATTGTTAAAAAAATATCCAAAAAAACCCTAGACCTTAAATCCTGAATCTGAAAGCAATTGTTATTTTTGCACATGCAACATAACAAAGTCCTAATTTTAGATTTCGGTTCGCAATACACGCAGTTGATAGCACGACGTGTAAGAGAGTTAAATATCTATTGCGAAATCCATCCATTCAATAAAATTCCAGCAGATTCCGACAGTTTTAAAGCGGTTATTTTATCTGGTAGTCCAAATTCCGTTAGAGGAGAAGATGTCCTTCATCCAGACCTTTCAGAAATCCGTGGTAAAAAACCACTATTAGCGGTTTGCTACGGAGCGCAATATCTGGCGCATTTTTCTGGTGGAGAAGTAGCGGAATCCAATACACGAGAATACGGAAGAGCAAATTTAGGATTTGTTAAACCCGATGAAGATTTCCTTGAGAATATTCACGAAGGCAGCCAAGTATGGATGAGCCATAGCGATACCATTAAAAAGTTACCGACTGGAGGTGTTTTGTTGGCAAGCACCAATGATGTTGAAAACGCAGCCTATAAAATTGAAGGGGAAGCAACTTATGGTATTCAGTTTCACCCAGAAGTATATCATACAACGGATGGTCATCAACTTTTACAAAACTTCTTGGTTAAAATAGCAAAGGTTGAACAAGACTGGACACCAAATGCCTTTGTTGAAGAAACCGTTGAAGAATTAAAAAATAAGCTTGGTAATGATAAGGTTGTTCTGGGTTTATCTGGTGGAGTGGATTCGTCTGTAGCCGCAATGCTACTGCACAAAGCAATAGGAAAAAACCTCTATTGCATCTTTGTAAATAACGGTTTATTACGAAAAAATGAGTTCGAAGATGTACTGCATCAATACGAAGGCATGGGATTAAACGTTAAAGGTGTAGATGCTTCGGCACGCTTTTTGGATGCCTTAGCAGGAAAGAGCGATCCAGAGGAGAAAAGAAAAACCATTGGTCGTGTGTTCATCGAGGTGTTTGATGACGAAGCTCACGAAATTAAAGATGTGAAGTGGCTAGCTCAGGGAACCATTTATCCAGATGTGATCGAAAGTGTTTCAGCAACAGGTGGACCAAGTGCAACGATAAAAAGTCATCACAATGTTGGTGGTTTACCAGACTTTATGAAGCTGAAAGTTGTAGAGCCATTAAAGGCATTGTTTAAAGATGAGGTAAGGCGTGTTGGGAGGTCCATGAATATGGATAAACAATTGTTAGGGAGACATCCATTTCCTGGTCCAGGTTTGGCCATTAGGATTCTTGGAGATCTAACACCAGAAAAAGTGCGTATATTACAAGAGGTGGACTTTATTTTTATTAATAACCTACGTTCTTGGAATTTGTACGATAAAGTATGGCAGGCTGGCGCAATATTGTTACCTGTAAATAGTGTCGGTGTAATGGGTGATGAACGTACGTACGAAAAATGTGTAGCACTTAGAGCTGTAGAAAGTACGGATGGTATGACGGCAGATTGGGTGAATTTGCCTTATGAGTTTTTGCAAAAGACCTCAAATGAAATTATAAATAAAGTGAAGGGTGTCAATAGAGTTGTTTACGATATCAGTTCTAAGCCACCAGCAACTATAGAATGGGAATAACAGATGACTTATTAGTCTTATTTGTTTCTAAAGTTTAGATAAGCTAAAATAAAATACATGAAGAAATTTTTGACCGTAATATTAATTGCTTTTACAATAAGCTTGAGTGCTCAAAACTATATTGAGCATAAAGTTAAAGCTGGTGAGACAATAGAGAGCATTGCAAAGAAGTATTTGGTAACACCTTTCGATATTTTAGCGCTTAACCCTGATGCAAAATCTAATTTTCAACCCAATACAATTTTAATTATTCCCAATTCAAAAGTCAAAAACGAAGAAATTGAAGAGGAAAGTAGAGAGCTTATTGGTTATAAAACCCACAAAGTAAAGCGTAAGGAAACTTTATACGGAATCTCAAAAAAATATAGTGTTACAGAGGAAGAAATTAAAAAAGCAAACCGTCAATTGTATTCAGAAAACCTTAAAAAAGGCGATCGAATCAGAATACCAAAGTTCAAGACCTTTGTTTCTAAACAAAGCTATAAGAATACTTTAAGGAAATATAAAGTTCAACCCAAGGAGGGAAAATGGCGAGTTGCATACAAGTTTGGTATTACCGTAGCTGAACTAGAAGCATTAAACCCTAACATGAAGCCTATTCTACAACCAGGTGATGAGCTAAACGTGCCAAATATTGAGGATAAGGAAGAAAAGGCAATTGAAACTCAGTACAACTATTACGAAGTATTACCAAAAGAAGGCTTTTACAGATTAAAAGTAAAAACAGGCTTAACCCAAGAAGAACTGGAAAGCTTAAATCCAGAATTGAAAGAAGGAGGCTTAAAAGAAGGAATGGTATTAAAAATACCAGATTCAATTAATACTGCTGCTAACCTTTCTGATATAGAAACCACAAAATTAGGATCTAATCTAAAGAATTTTAGAACTAAGAAACTAGCGTTAATGTTGCCATATCGTTTAAATAGAATAGATACGGATTCTGTTGAAGAAGCAAAATCCATGATAAAAAACAACAAGCTTTTGTCTATAGTATTAGATTTTCATATTGGAGTTAAGATGGCATTAGATTCAGCAAAGCAGTTGGGAATTTCAACAGACCTAAAGGTGTTGGATACACGTTATCAACCGTCAACTACAAGTAAATTATTAGCTGATAATGATTTTTCAGACTATGATGCCGTTATAGGTCCAATGGAAGAAAAAAGTTTCGATAGAGTGGCAACAGCTTTAAGACGAGATAGAGTTCCTGTGATTGCAGCTTTAAATAAACCCAAAGAGGTTTATGCTAATGTGTTTCAAACTATTCCAGATGACAAATTACTAGAAAAGGCAATGATTGATTTTGTGAAAAAAGATAGCCTAAAAACTAAAGTTGTTGTCATAGCAGATCAGGCTCATCGCTCAGAGAGTGAAATGATAAAGAAAGAATTCCCTAGCGCTAGCCTTATCTATTCCCAAAAAAATAAGAAAACCGGTGAAGATGCTCATTTTATTTATCCAGTTCAATTAGAAAACGTTTTTCCTATCGGTAAAACCATAGTGTTTTTAGAAACTGATAGTGATGCCTTTGCATCTAGTGTTATTAGTATGCTCAATGGATTGATGGTGGAGAAAACCGAAATTGTTTTGGTGACCTTAAATAAGGGCAAAGCTTTTGAAGGTAAGGATATCGATAATAATAACTTATCTAATCTCAAATTTCATTACCCATCTGTACATAAAACTTTTGATGAAAACAATTCTAATGGTTTTGTTGAGGCCTACAGAAAAGAATATGGTGTTTCACCAAGTAAATATGTAGCTCGTGGTTTCGATATAACCTTAGACGTTTTATTGCGTTTAGCAACAGAGGATAACTTATATGAAGCCTCTAGCGATATTATAGAAACGGAATACATTGAGAATAAGTTTAGGTACAATAAATCTTTATATGGAGGTTACACTAACGAAGCAGTTTACATCGTTAAATTTGATGATTTAAGAATTGTAGAAGCCAATTAATATGACGTCTAAAGTAACTTATCTCGGCAACCTCAGAACGGAAAGCGTCCATATAAAATCCAATAATGCTTTTATAACGGATGCGCCAATAGACAATAATGGTAAGGGAGAAGCGTTTTCTCCTACAGATACTGTTGTTACAGGATTGGCAAGTTGTATGCTAACGGTTATGGGAATTAAAGCTCGGGATATGGATATAGATATGTCTGGTACCACAGCTGAGGTGACTAAAACTATGGCTAGCGATCCAAGACGCATCTCTAAGATAAAAGTGGTTCTTAACTTTCCTTTTGAGGCTGATAAGAAGACTAGAGTCATTTTAGAACGTACCGCAAATACATGTCCTGTACATTACAGTTTGCATCCAGATATCGAAAAGGATGTGACGTTTAATTGGCAATAAATGCAATTTAAATATTTCATAATAGGACTTCTTTTTCTGTTTGTTGGAACAACCTCCAACGACGAAACCATGACCTGGCATGAGGCACGCAAACTCTCGTGGGCAGATTTTAAGGCAAATCCAGACCCAGCTTCAGATGCTGTGGCACTCACGGCTTCTGGGATTACGTTTGGGTATTCTGTAAAGACCTCCAATCGTAGAATTGTTGATTTTTCAACTACTGTAGAAGCCCATTTTTATCCAGCAAAATCTTGGTATATAAAAGAAAAGGGGGATGATCATGTCTTAGGCCATGAGCAATTACATTTTGATATCACAGAGCTCTACGTACGTAAATTTAGAAAGCAATTAGACCGTTTGGTGGTGAACCAAAACATTAAGAAACAGATGGAGCAAATCCATGTGGCAATTAATAAGGCATTGGAAGAATCCCAAAAAACATACGATGCACAAACCAATCACTCCATAAATGTTGAAGCACAAAAATATTGGGAATCGTTTATTGCTGAAGAACTCAAAAAATTAGATAAATACAAGTCGCAATAAGTTGGGGTCAATTTTGTCATTCCTGCGTTAGTCACTGAGCGAAGTGGAAGTGAGGCAGGAATCTATTTTAAAATTAGGAGTTAATTAATGCAACCAGACAAAAAAGCACTCATAGAACTAGCGCATTACAAAATGCCCTTTGGTAAATACAAAGGCCAATACTTGGTTGATATCCCAGAATATTACTACACTTGGTTTAAGCAAAAAGGCTTTCCGGAAGGAAAATTGGGAAGAATGATGACCCAAATGCACGATATTAAAATCAACGGCCTTGAAGAATTGATTTATACGATTAAGCGGGAATTTAGGAAGTAAGTTTTGAGTTTTGTTAATAATGTCTTTTACCAGTCATCTTTTTTTGTTGACTTGACTGTTTTTACTATTGAATTCATTGTGGCTATTACACTTTCTTTAACTCCTTTGTTCAATTCCTCAAATGTAGGTTTAGTCAATTCTTTAAATTTTTCTCTCTTCTTTTTTCCGACTAAAGCTTTTTTCCAAAGCTCATCTACATATTCATTGTAAGCATCAATTTTTTCTTGTTTTAACCCAGTAAAATCAATCATATCAAAAACGATAGAATATTGCTGTTCTACATTATAACCTGCAACTGCAGTAGGTGTAATGATGTCAGTCAAATGATAAATTATTCTATACCTATTGTCTTTAATATTTATTTCGATTGTGTGGTTAAATTGGACTGTGTTGTATTCCTGCATATATTTATTTTTAGGATACATTTCTTTCATTACGTTTTTGTAAACGGCTTCATTTATTCCTTTCACGATTATAGTTCCAGATTCTTTATCATTCAGTTGCACAACGTTTTTTGCAGAATTATAATTCAAAGCTATCCATTTGTTTATCGCTGAAAAAATTTCAGTTTTAGTTTTTCCTTCAAGTTCGTAAATTCCAGTTATTGTTTTTTCTTCATAGTCTAATTCTTTAGAATTAGACTTAAACGCTGTTAGGGCAATTATCAAGAAGGTAAAAATTATTATCAAATTTTTCATGATTTGTTTTGCTTTGAATGTTCGTTAATTCTAATGATATTGTTAATATTCAATGACTTACATTTAATCAATAACGAAGTTAACAGAAATAACTCAATAAATCAAGTTATAAAACCAATGGTTTCGTGCCTTAAGCACCAACATTATCAATCAAAAAAAAGAAAGCACAAGATTTCTTTAAGATTGCTAATATTATAATTGTACTAAAGCCATTTTTTATTGTAAATTTGCCTGCGTTTAACAACGCAATATGACCACAGACCCTAAGTATATTTTTGTAACAGGCGGAGTGTCTTCCTCTCTCGGAAAAGGCATCATAGCTGCATCTTTAGCTAAACTCCTACAAGCACAAGGTTACAGAACGACCATTCAAAAATTAGACCCTTACATTAACATTGATCCAGGTACATTAAACCCATACGAGCATGGCGAATGTTATGTGACGGACGATGGAGCAGAAACCGACTTAGATTTAGGGCATTACGAGCGTTTTTTAAACGTACCAACATCACAGGCAAATAATGTTACTACTGGTAGAATTTACCAAAGTGTAATTGACAAAGAGAGACGTGGTGAGTTCTTGGGAAAAACAGTACAGGTAATTCCGCATATTACAGACGAGATTAAAGACAGAATCCAAATTCTTGGGAATTCCGGTGATTACGATATTATATTAACAGAGATTGGTGGCACCGTTGGTGATATTGAATCCTTACCATACATTGAAGCCGTACGTCAGTTACAATGGGATTTGGGAGAGCACAATGCTCTGGTGATTCATTTAACACTGATTCCTTTTTTGTCTGCAGCAGGCGAGTTAAAGACCAAACCTACACAACATAGTGTAAAGACATTAATGGAAAGTGGAGTACATGCAGATATTTTGGTATGTAGAACCGAACACGAATTGCACGAAGGTCTAAAAGAAAAATTGGCTCGTTTCTGTAATGTAAAGAAAGAAGCTGTTATCCAATCTATTGATGCATCAACAATTTACGATGTCCCTAACCTGATGTTAGAAGAAGGCTTGGATAAAGTGGTATTGGAAAAACTGAACCTTAAAAGTGATGTGCCAGATCTAAACCGCTGGAACGAATTTTTAAAGCGTCATAAAAACCCTAAGAGCGAAGTCACTATTGGATTGATAGGTAAATATGTAGAACTTCAAGACTCTTATAAATCTATATTAGAAGCCTTTATTCATGCAGGGGCAGAAAATGAAGTGAGAGTTAATGTAGAATCTATTCATTCAGAATATCTCAATGAAGACAACATAGACTTTAAACTGAACCATTTAGATGGAGTATTGGTTGCACCTGGTTTTGGTGAACGTGGTGTCGAAGGAAAAATTGAAGCCATTCGCTATGTGCGCGAAAAAAATATTCCGTTTTTAGGTATTTGCTTAGGTATGCAGATGGCAGTGATAGAGTATGCCAGAAATGTGTTGAACTTAAGTGATGCAAATTCCATTGAGATGGATGAGGATACAAAACATCCTGTTATTAATTTAATGGAATCTCAAAAAAATGTAGTAAACAAAGGAGGAACCATGCGTTTAGGAGCGTGGGATTGCAACATTATAGAAGATAGTATCGCATACAAAGTTTATGGTGAAAAAAATATAGAAGAACGTCATAGACATCGATTTGAATTTAACGATGACTATAAAACACAGGTTGAAGCTGCAGGTATGAAGGCTACGGGATTAAACCCTGAAACCGGACTGGTTGAAATCATAGAAATACCAGAACATAGCTGGTTTGTTGGCGTACAGTACCATCCGGAGTATAAGAGTACAGTTGCCAATCCACATCCTTTATTCGTGGCTTTTGTTGCTGCCGCTTTAAAGTATAAGAAGAAAAAATAATGAATCAATGTGCCACTTTGGCGTAAAATGATTTTTTGGATAGCTTTTTGGGATAAGCAAATCACTTATCTTAAATGTCACACTGAGCGCAGTCGAAGTGCTTTTTAAGACTTTTGATAAGTACCAAAACTTACTAAATTAGATTACCGTTTACACGGCAAATACATATGGAAGAAAAGAAA
The DNA here is from genome assembly GCF_965284585.1 of Winogradskyella ouciana. NCBI lineage: Bacteria > Pseudomonadati > Bacteroidota > Flavobacteriia > Flavobacteriales > Flavobacteriaceae > Winogradskyella > Winogradskyella ouciana. The sequence goes on along the minus strand of NZ_OZ260095.1, from coordinate 151,854 downwards.
CTAGACATCAACTCAATTATTGGATTTATTCTAATATTCGGAATCTTGGTGTACATGATGTACCAAAGTTCTCCTTCACCAGAGGAAGTTGAAGCACAGAAACAAGCAGAACAAGAACAGGTTGAAGCTGAGAAAAAAGAGAGTAAACAAAATGAAGCAGTTGTAACTACTGCTGAAGATTATACCAACACACAAGCCTTAGACTCTACTCAGCAAGCTGCACTTCAAAGCAAAGTAGGTTCTTTTGCCTATGCCTTAGGTTTACAGGGCGAAGAACAAACTACAGTAACTACAGACGTTTTTGAGTTAAAGTTCAATAGAAAAGGTGGTCATTTAGCTCAAGTGAAGTTACGTAATTTTGTAGATTACGATTCAGTGCCAATTTATCTGGTTAAAGACGAAAACAGCGCTTTTAATATCACTTTCGGGACTTCAGACAACAGAACACTAAATACACAGGACTTTCCATTTCAGCCTAGCGTAAGTAAGAGTGGTGAGAATACAGTGGTTTCTATGAAACTTAAGGTCTCTGAAACCGCATTTTTGGAATATAGATACGAGTTGAAGCCTAATGATTATATGATTGATTTTTCAATCAGGTCACAAGGCTTAAGTGGTGTATTTAAAACATCGCAACCGATTACTCTAGATTGGAAGCAGAAAGGTATTCGTCATGCCAAGAGTATAAGCTACGAAAATCGTTACACGCGCCTAACTTATATGTATGATGGTAGGGTTGACAAGTTATCTCAAATGGGTGACGATGACGAAATTGCTGAAGATGTAGAATGGCTATCGTACAGACAACACTTTTTCAGCTCAATTCTTGTGTCTGATGATAGTCCTTTCAAAAAGGTTGAAATGACTTCTACCAATCTTGTAGAAGATGAAGACGTAGATTCCTTATTTACAAAACTCTATACCTCTAAAATGCCTTTGGCATATAATGGAGGGGAAATTAATAAAAATCTCGGTTTATATTATGGCCCTACAGATGCAAAGACACTTAAAGCCTATGATAAAAGCTTAGAAGAAAGTATTCCATTTGGTTGGGGAATTTTTGGATGGATCAATAAGGCTATTTTTATTCCATTATTTGGTTGGTTAAGTGGTATGTTGCCGTATGGTATTGCTATTATTGTGATGACTATCTTGGTTAAAATTATGTTGTCTTTTGTACAGTATAAGCAATTCTTGTCTCAAGCCAAGATGAAAATCTTAAAGCCAGAACTAGATGCCATCAGAAAAAAGCATAAGGATAATAAGATGAAGGCACAGCAAGAGACTATGGCTTTACAAAGTAAGGCTGGTGCCAGTCCGTTAAGTGGATGTTTACCTGGTCTAATGCAGATTCCTGTGTTTTATGCCCTGTTTATGTTTTTCCCAACAGCTTTTGATTTAAGACAGAAAAGCTTCCTATGGGTAGATGATTTGAGTTCTTTTGATTCAATATATGATTTTCCTGATGGGTTTAGTATTCCATTTTATGGTGATCATGTTGCATTATTTCCAATTTTGGCCGCTATTGCAATCTTCTTTTACATGAAGATGACAACAGGTCAGCAAATGGCACAACAACCTACACAAGAAGGGATGCCAGATATGGGTAAAATGATGAAGTATATGATTTACTTCTCACCAATTCTTATGTTGGTATTCTTTAACAATTATGCTTCAGGACTGAGTTTGTATTACTTTATATCTAACTTAATTAGTATTGGTATCATGTTAGTAATTAAGAATTACATCATCGATGAAGAGAAGGTGCTAGCAAAGATCGAGACGCAAAAGAAGAAACCTAAGAAACAAAACAAGTTTCAGAGAAAAATGGCTGAAATGATGGAGCAAGCAGAGCAACAAAAGCAAGCACAGCAGAAAAGAAAAAAGAAATAATTGTTATAACAATATTAATAGGAAAACCCAGACTTTTGTCTGGGTTTTCTACTACTAACTAAATCAATCAATATAAAATCGGGTAATCAGCCTCGACTTTTCTTTTATTTAACTTTGTGGTGGTAATAAAACAGTGTCTATTACGTGTACCACACCATTAATGCCTTGTATATTTACCAAGGTTGTAACGATATTGCTTACACGACTATTAGGGTCTGTTAAAGTGAAATTATTGGTATCTGCAGAAATATCGCCTCCGAGTGTTGTTACGGTACCTGTAGCTAATTCATCAGATTGTACATTGGCATTATTTACAATATGGTAAGTTAATACAGCATCAACCGTTGCAGTATCCAAGTCGCTTAGGGCGTTAATGTTTAGTTCTGATAATAGAGAAACAAAGGCATCATTGCTTGGTGCAAAAACAGTAAATGGGCCTGCCTCAGCATTTGAAACCGTACTGATATAAGGTACAGTTGGGCTGCCTGTATCAGCATAAGCCAAAGCATCTACTAATATAGATAGCGCATCGTTTGATGTCGCAAAAGTTGCAATGGTTGGTAAGTTAATAACAGTATCAACAATATGCACTATGCCATTGGTTGCGGTATTATCCGCACTTGTCACATTAGACATGCCATTCAGCTCTACACCGTTTGAAGTCGTAAAATAAAGACTAAGATTTTCACCGTTTGGTCCAGTCGCGGCTGTATTGGTATAACCAGAACCTGTGGCTACTAAGTCGCTAGAAGAAAGATTGGCACCAACAATAACATGATTAAGAAGTATGTTTCTTACCAAAGCTTCTTCTTCTGTAGATAAATTGTTTAAATCTAATCCTGTAGCATTCAGTAAATCAGTAAAAGCTGCATTACTAGGTGCAAAAACAGTAAAAGGTCCTGTACCTTGTAAAGTGCTAACCAATCCTGTTGCTTCTAAAGCTGCAGCTAGGGAAGTAAGATTATTTTCCAGAGCAACATCCACAACTGTAGTGGTCTGTACACCTGGTCCGTTGTTGTCATCATCATCGCTACAGGCAGTAATGCCTAAGACCATGATAAATACTGCAATTAATTTGAGAGTTTTCGAAATAATTTTCATTTTTTTGAGTTTTAAAATTTGTTCAACATTGCTCAAACATTTAAGTTTGTTTAACAATATTACAAAATGATTAAACAAAAAATAAAACTCGTATTTTTTTTAACACTAATTTTAACACTAGGTTATGCTCAAGAACCCGTAAATCAGTTCGATAAAGACGGTAAACGTCACGGTTTGTGGACAAAAAACTATCATAAGACTGACCAGAAGCGCTACGAAGGGCAGTTTGTTCACGGCAAAGAAGTCGATACTTTTAAATATTATACGTTATCTAGCGGAAAAAGTGTATTGAGTGCTACTAAGGTGTTTAGATTAAAGGATAGTTTGGCAGATGTAAAATTCTATACATCAAAGAGAAATGTGATAAGCGAAGGAAAGATGAACGGTAAGCGTTACATAGGTCAATGGATATTTTATCACAAAAACTCTACAGCCAAAATGATTGTAGAAAACTATAATGATGATGGTAATCTCGAAGGAGATAGAACTGTATTTTATAAGAATGGATTGGTTGCCGAAGAAGCACATTATAAAGACGGAAAACTTCACGGAGAGTCTAAATGGTTTTCAGAAAATAATATTCTACTGCGCCACTCTATGTATAAGGATGGAAGCTTACACGGAAAAACGATTAACTACGATTCTGACGGAAATATAACTTCAGAAGGTGACTATACAGAAGATAGAAAATCGGGTATCTGGAAATATTACGAATCCGGAAAACTCAAAAAAGAAATTGATCACACCAATCAGGTTGTCATTAAAAAATATTGATAGTTAAATGCTATGGATAGCATAATTATTAGAAATTGCAATCGATATAGATTGCCTTTTTTATTTGTAATTTTGCCGAGGTTTTTCAAACAAAAAGTAATCTATTCGAGTTCCCTTCCAGGGAAGGGCTAGGGATGGATTTTAATAAATTAATTAAAAAAGGAGATTCCTGCCTTCGCAGGAAATAATTATGAAACGTGTCATAGTAGGACTTTCTGGAGGAGTAGATTCAAGCGTTGCAGCCTATCTTTTAAAGGAGCAAGGTTATGAGGTTATTGGTCTGTTTATGAAAAACTGGCATGATGATTCCGTAACCATTTCAGACGAATGTCCTTGGTTAGAGGATAGTAATGATGCCATGCTAGTGGCTGATAAGTTGGGTATTCCGTTTCAAACGGTTGATCTCAGTGTGCAGTATAAAGAGCGCATTGTGGACTATATGTTTAATGAATATGAAAAAGGACGCACACCAAACCCAGACGTACTATGTAATCGCGAAATAAAATTTGATGTCTTTATGGATATCGCTATGGAACTTGGTGCGGATTATGTTGCTACAGGTCACTATTGCAGAAAAGCTACTTTTGAAAAAGATGACAGGGAAATCCATCAGCTTTTAGCTGGAGTTGACAATAATAAAGATCAGTCGTATTTTTTATGTCAGTTATCGCAGGATCAATTGGCAAAAGCGTTATTTCCAATAGGCGAATTAACCAAACCAGAGGTAAGGGAAATTGCCAAAGCACAAAAGTTAACCACTGCCGAAAAGAAGGACTCACAAGGACTTTGCTTTATTGGCAAAGTGCGTTTACCAGATTTTTTACAACAACAACTAAAGCCTAAAGAAGGAGTTATTGTTGAAGTTGACGATTCTTTTGAATCTTATAATCAAACAGTTCCTGAGTTCAATTCTAAAGAAAATGAATTGGCATTTCTTTCTAAAAAGCCAGAATATTCTATTTCAGACGGAAAGGTTGTTGGTAAGCACCAAGGAGCACATTATTTTACCAAAGGGCAACGAAAAGGTCTAGCAGTTGGTGGCACCAAAGAACCATTGTTTGTTATTGAAACTGACGTTGAGGACAATGTGATTTATACAGGTCAAGGTAAAAATCATCCTGGTTTGCTGCGAAATGTATTATTTGTCACAAACGACGAATTACATTGGATTCGTGAAGACTTGGCTTTGTCCGAAGGTGAAACTATGGACGTTATGGCCAGAATTCGTTATCGTCAACCTCTTGAAAAAGCAACACTTCACAAAATCGCTTCAGGATTGTACGTTGAATTTGAAAATAAACAATCAGCTATTACGGAAGGACAGTTCGTTGCTTGGTATGATAATGAAGAGCTATTGGGTTCTGGAGTGATTTCCTAATGTCATTCCTGCGTAGGTAGGAATCTTTAAATGATTTATAGAATTCATTTCAAATCCTTAAATTGCAATAAAAGAAAAGCCATGATAAGAAAAATTACCATGCTTTTATTGCTCCTCCTAACAATAAACAGCTACGCACAAGAAGATGCCTGGGTTTACCTAACTGATAAACCTAACGAAGCAGCAGCTTTAGCAAATCCAATTTCCATTCTAACGCAAAAGGCCATAGACCGAAAGCAGAATCATGGCGTCGCTATAGATGCAAGGGATGTGCCTGTTCACGAAGCTTATATTTCAGATTTAAAAACCCAATCAGGCATTACCGTTTTAGCGAAATCTAAATGGTTTAATGCAGTTCACGTTAGAGGTTCTGAAGCAGACATTTCAGCATTAAGTGTCTTACCCTATATAGATATGATCGATTTTGCTAATAATAGTTTAGATGCGTCATCACGCTCATCTAATAGTCAAGTCAATTCAGATATAGAGGATGAAACCGTTGATTTCACATACGGAAACACACAGAATCAGGTAGAAATGATCAATGCAGACAATCTGCATGTTGATGATTTTACAGGCGAGGGTTTTACTATTGCTGTAATGGATTCAGGATTCCCAAATGTTAATACCATGGCAGCGTTTCAGCGTTTACGCGATAATGGAGACTTATTAGATGGATACGACTTTGTTTCAAGAAATGCAGATGTTTATGCCAATACAGCGAGTTCCCATGGTACACGTGTTTTGAGTACTATGGCTGGTTTTATACAAGATCAGTTTGTGGGTACAGCACCAGATGCATCCTATTATTTGTTTTTAACCGAAGATGCCACTAGTGAAAATCCTGTTGAGGAAAGTTATTGGGTTGAAGCTGCAGAACGTGCAGATAGTCTGGGTGTGGACATGATTAATACGTCTTTGGGTTATCGTGTCTTTGACAATCCTAATTACGATTACACACCAGCTGACATGGATGGGCAAACCACTTACATCACCAAAGGAGCTTCTATTGCTGCCGAAAAGGGTATTTTGGTTGTGGTAAGCGCTGGAAACTCAGGCGCTACTGCTTGGCAAACGGTTGGTGCACCAGCGGATTCACCAGAGGTATTGTCTATCGGTGCAGTGGATGAAAATGGTCAGTATGTTAATTTTAGTTCCCAAGGTGGAACAGCACAGGTTGGTTATCAGAAACCAGATGTGGTGGCCAGAGGCGGTTTGGCATTTGTGGTGAATGAAAACAATACAATTGTACAGAATAACGGTACTTCATTTAGTTCACCAATCCTTTGTGGCGGCATCGCGTCTTTATGGCAAGCAATTCCTGATGCCACACCAACTGAGGTGATGGACTTTATAAGGCAATCGGCCTCACAATTTACTATGCCAGATGATTTTTTGGGTTTTGGTATTCCAGATTTGGCAATGGCAAGAAGTCTAGGTTTGGGAGAAACATCAATAGAGAATATAAACATATATCCAAATCCTGTAAAAGATAATTTATATGTCGAATTGCCAACGCAGCTTGTAAACTCAGAGGTAAGTATATACAATCAATTAGGGCAAAAGGTTTTACAAACAGAGCTCAATACAAATAGTGAAGCCATTAATGTCGAAAGTTTAGAGGCTGGATTCTATGTTTTGAAACTATCATCAGAAACCAATTTCAGAACATTTAAGTTTGTTAGATGTTCAAACTAAACTCATACGTCAGTTCGAATGAATTTGATCTCGAAAGCCTTCGGGATTAAAATCGTATCGAGAACCGTGTCTAGTTGAAATTCTCATTCTCGATACAAATTTCACTCATTTTCAATCGTTAAATTCACTCGAATTGACGAATTTTATAGGCGAATATAATTTTTTCATATAATGACCAACAGTATAACAAAACTCTTCAACATAAAATACCCAATTATACAAGCAGGAATGATATGGAATAGTGGCTGGAGACTAGCTTCAGCTTCAAGCAATTCTGGGATTTTGGGTTTAATAGGAGCAGGTTCTATGTATCCAGATGTACTGCGTGAGCATATCCAAAAATGTAAAAAAGCTACGGATAAACCTTTTGGTGTCAATGTGCCAATGTTATATCCAAATATTGAAGAGATAATGGATATCATTGTAGAGGAAGATGTAAAAATTGTTTTTACTTCAGCGGGAAATCCAAAAACCTGGACGAAGTGGTTACAAGATAAGGGCATCACTGTAGTACATGTAGTGAGTAGCGTAAAATTCGCTTTAAAAGCTCAAGATGCCGGAGTGGATGCCGTCGTTGCCGAAGGTTTTGAGGCAGGAGGACATAACGGTCGTGACGAATCTACAACCCTAACTTTAATACCTATGGTACGGGAGCAAATAGAGATTCCGTTGATTGCAGCAGGAGGCATTGCCACAGGAAAAGCCATGTTAGCCTGTATGATTTTGGGAGCCGATGGAGTACAGGTTGGTAGCCGTTTTGTAGCAAGTGAGGAGTCTTCTGCACATCAGGCTTTTAAGGAAGTGGTTGTTGATGCTAAAGAAGGAGCTACACAACTCACCTTAAAGGAATTGGCACCAGTGCGCCTGATAAAAAATAAATTCTACAATGAGATACAAGAACTGTATAAAACCGCTCCAACACCAGAACAGCTCAAGGAATTATTAGGCAGAGCAAGGGCCAAACGCGGTATGTTTGAAGGAGATTTAGACGATGGTGAGCTAGAAATAGGGCAGATAGCAGGATTGATACACGATATTAAGCCCGTTGCTGAGATTGTTAAGGATATGGTCACTGAATTTGAAAAGGCAAAAGAAGATATAGCCGCTAAACAAAATTTTGATTTTTAGAAAAGAAATGGCTGCAAAACGTAGCGTACTTTGAAATTCCCAATAAAAAAAATCCGTAAACAGTTTTACGGATTTTTTTATGAGCCTTAATATTTTAGGTTTTAATTGGCATCCTTAGCCGAGTTGAGTTTTTTCTCAATATTTTCATATGTGTATTTCATTTTTTTGTGCTCTTCTTTTAAAATCTCATGGTCATTCTTCATTCTTTCGTGCCATTGCTTCATTTTATCAATTTTTTCATTCAACTCAAAGGTGTTGATGTCGTCAAAATTAGGATCAGCATTGTTGTGTGCTTCAATGACTTCGGCATGGCTTTTTAAAACAGCATCGTGTCGTTCTAGCATTAAACCTTGTTCTTCGAAGTCTTTGAGGAGCGTGGAATCTTGAATTTCCATACTTCCATAAACCTCCTTAAGTTTTTGATGTTTTTTTGACATGTTACTTAGTGTTGCCTCAAATGTGTTATGGACTTGGACAATACTGTCACTTTTTTTTGTGAAGGCATTGAACTCAGCCATTAATTCTTTTTTTTCATTATCGCAAGTAAACAATAGTAGCGGCATCAATAGTAATAGGTATATTTTTTTCATAATTAGTTTTTTTAATGAGTTATAACTCTTGCATAAAATACCTTATCTATTGCTAATCTTTTGTCGCAGATGATATTTTCAGTAACCCAATTGATAAATTTGATTTGAGAAATTAACTTAATTCCAAATGTGTTAAAACCTCTCTTAGGTATGATTTTTTAAACTTATCTTGCTTTTCAAACGAATAGTGTCATAGATTTAATTTAAAAAAAATGTCAAAACCAGCTATAGAAAAACTATATCGGTTTCTTAATAACGAAGATGGTGAACGGGTTTGCACGGATATTTCTGATGAAGCATGTGAACATACTGTCACTAATTTTTTCAGGATACTGTTAACGCATACGGTTACCAAATTGGGAGACACGCTTAGTAATCCTAAAACGGTATTGACTTGGTTGATGAGCTACGTTAACGCTCCAGTCTACCTTATCAGTTTAATAGTACCAATTCGAGAATCAGGAGCGATGATTCCGCAGATTGCCATTTCAAAATATATAAGTCAAAAACCCATAAGAAAATGGATCTGGATTTTTGGTTCCGTGTTGCAATTTATATCCATTGCAGCCATAGGTTTAGTGGGTTTAACGTATAAAGGTGCTCTGGCAGGATGGCTTATGGTGGGTTGTTTGGTGGTGTTTAGTTTTGCACGCAGTTTATCCTCCGTTACTTCAAAGGATGTCATTGGTAAAACCATTGCCAAGACCAGACGTGGTAAACTTGGTGGTTACACGGCCGCTCTGTCTGGTGTGTTGGTGTTGGTGGCCGGTTTGCTCATTACCTATAAATCTGAAACAGATGCGTCAGTGGATTTTTATACCAACCTTATGTTTTTTGCTTCAGTCATGTGGTTAGTGGCAGCATTGATTTATGCTTCGGTTAAGGAATTTCCTGGTGAAACCGAATCTCCATCTGAAGATGAAAACGCTGTGGTAAGCAAGCTTGAATTATTAAAGACCAATACGCAGTTCAGAAATTTTGTAATAGCAAGGGCCTTACTATTGTGTTCGTCATTGTCCGCACCATTTTACGTTTTACTGGCACAGAAACATGCTGGTTCTGAAAGTTTTTTATTGGGTCTGTTGATTGTTGCCAATGGTATCGCTTCGATTATTAGTTCACCGTTTTGGGGAAAGCAGGCCGACAAATCCAGTAAAAATACAATGGCCAGAGCCGTAACTATTGCTGCAATTATGGGTATTGCTTTATTTGTAATAGTTACTTTTTTTGAGAGCTTCCGAAACCAACTTTGGCTATATCCAATTGCGTTTTTCATTTTGGGAGTAGCGCATGGAGGTGTGCGAGCAGGTAGAAAAACTTATGTAGTGGACATGGCAAACGGTAACGAACGCACCAATTATGTTGCGGTTAGTAATACTATTATTGGTGTCATTTTACTTATTACAGGCGGTTTAAGCGCGTTGGTTTCGGTGTTATCTATAGAAGGTGTCATCCTAGGGTTATCTCTATTAGGGCTTTTGGGTGCTTACCGTAGTTACAAATTACCTGATGTGGAATAGTTAGTATTGGCATTAATTATCATAATATTTTATCTTAGCTAAAATTGCTTTATATAAGGATGAAAATAAAAAAGAACATAGCATTAGAATTCAATGATTTTTCTAAAAATTACACTAATGATATGATTGGTTGTGTGCCGCATTACGCAGAGTTAGTATCGAGTTTTGTAAAGCATCTACCTAATGATTTTTACCCTAAATCAATTTTAGATTTAGGATGTGGTAACGGGAATGTTTCAGCGCAACTTATGCCACATTTTCCTGACGCTACTTATACTCTTGTAGATGCGTCTATTGAAATGATAAACCTTTGCAGGAAACAGTTTAGTTCCTATAATGTTATTTATGCCAATAATTATTTTAAGGACTTTACCTTTACAAAAGACGAATATGATTTGATTGTAGCTGGCTTTAGCTTACACCACTGTGATGAAGTAGAGAAGAAAAGTATTTTTAATAGTATATACAATTCTCTAAAAAAAGGAGGGATATTCTCGTATAGTGACCTAATGATCAGTAAAGCTAATCCAGACCACAAAAAACTAATAAAAAGTTGGGAAAAATTTGTAAACATAAGTTTTCCAGATGGTGAGAAGTGGGCCTGGATTATGGAGCATTACGAGGCCTTTGATAAACCTACGGATTATAATCTTCAAATTGAGTATTTAAGTAGGGCAGGTTTTGAGAATATACAAACACCATTTAAACAAGCCTATTGGACACATATACAGGCCATAAAATAAAACGGCTCAACATTAGTAATTCATCCTGCAGATGTTACTTTCAATATTATATAAATAAAACTCTTTGTGTGACTTCAAAGCACGTTCAAAATTTAATACCACCATCTATTACTAAACTCTTATTTTTGTAATAATTGATTTTAAAATCTCCCTGTATGAAAAAGATAATTATTCTACTCTTCTGTGCCTTTGGTTTTTATTCTTGTGAAGAGGTTACAAGTGAAGATGAAATCCAAAAAATAAATTGGAGCGCAAGAGTGACAAATGTTCTTGAGTTAGACTCATTAGAAACAGGTAAATCATATTTATCCGTGTATTCGCAGATTTATAGCTTATCACAGCATAGAAAATACAACCTAACAGCTATGGTAAGTCTCAGAAACACAAGTGAAACGGATACGATTTACGTTCTAAAATCAGACTACTACAATACACATGGTGAACTTATAAAGCATTATGTAGACAAACCTGTGTATTTATTACCGATGGAAACCTTAGAGATTGTTATTGATGAGGCGGATGTGTCTGGTGGTACAGGTGCAAACTTTATTTTTGATTGGGCAACACCGAAAGGTACACCTGAGCCAATTTTTGAAGGTTTAATGTCATCAACCGCAGGTACACAAGGGCTTTCATTTACAACACATGCAAAACGGATTAATTAATTCGTACAACTAAAACCTAAGCACTACTTTTGCGCCATGGTTTTAAGTAACTACACCAAAGAATTTAAGTACAACCTTAAACTGGCATCTCCGGTTATTTTGGGTATGCTTGGACACACGTTTGTGAGCTTTGTAGATAATGTGATGGTTGGGCAATTAGGTGCTGCTGAATTGGCAGCTGTGTCTTTGGGCAATAGTTTTATTTTTATTGCCATGTCCATTGGCATAGGCTTTTCTACAGCAATAACTCCTTTGGTAGCTGAAGCTGATTCTGAACAAAATTTCGAAAAAGGAAAATCCGTTTTTAAACATGGTTTTTTTCTTTGTACGGTATTAGGTTTGATATTGTTCTTAATGTTGTTAGTGGCAAAACCTTTAATGTATGTCATGGATCAGCCTGAAGAAGTGGTTGAGTTGGCGATCCCATATTTAGATTTGGTAGCGTTTTCCTTGGTGCCCTTGATTGTGTTTCAGGCATTTAAACAATTTAGTGATGGACTGTCTCTAACCAAATATCCGATGTATGCTACTATTGTTGCCAATATTTTAAATGTTGTGATTAACTATGTTTTGATTTTTGGGAAGTTCGGCTTTCCTCAAATGGGCATTGTAGGTGCAGCCGTTGGTACTTTGGTGTCGCGTTTTGTAATGCTGTTTTTCTTATGGTGGTTGCTTGCTAAGAGAAAGAAATCTAAGGCCTATGTCACTAATATTAAATTCTTCAAGCTAAGTAAACAACCTATTAAAAAGTTAACAAACTTGGGCTTGCCAAGTTCTATGCAGATGTTTTTTGAAGTTGCCATTTTTACAGCAGCGATTTGGTTAAGTGGTACATTGGGTAAAAATGCCCAAGCAGCAAATCAGATTGCATTAAACTTATCTTCAATGACCTTCATGGTCGCTATGGGATTAAGTGTAGCTGCCATGGTTAGAGTAGGTAACCAAAAAGGGTTAAGGGATTATGTGAATCTAAAACGTATAGCAGAATCCATCTTTTTGGTCGGGTTTGTTTTTGCATTTGTATTTGCTTTACTTTTCGCTATTTTTCATAAGGTTCTGCCGGACTTGTATGTAGATCTAGACGACCCTACCAATGCTGTGGACACCATGGAGGTAGTTAAAATAGCAGCAACCTTATTATTGGCTGCAGCGGTATTTCAGATTAGTGACAGCCTTCAGGTTATTGCACTAGGTGCTTTACGTGGACTACAGGATGTAAAGATCCCAACAGTAATTACGTTTATTTCATATTGGGTCATTGGCTTTCCTATAAGTTATTTTTTAGGAAAAGAGGACGCTTATGGTAGTTTAGGTATATGGCTTGGGCTATTGGCGGGTTTAAGTGCTGCAGCCATTCTTTTATTCATTCGTTTTAACTACTTAACTAAAAAGCTCATTGCTAATAAAATAATAACCTGATTAGATGATGAATAGTTTGATTTCTATAGCTTAATCGAAGAGCTCAATCAAAATCTATATATTTGCATCTATATTGAAAATCTTCAAGCTTTGTGCTTCAAACTTCAAACTTAACAAATGGAACTACCCAAATTTATATTAGGCGACAACACGGATTATCCTGATGCTATATTTATTATTCATACAGAGTTTCCGCGATTTATCATTAATCTAGAAAATGACGAAGTAGAGTGGTTTGAGGAATTTGATCAACACGACCAAAAAGAATTGGAAACCGAAGCCGAAAATTATATCAAACAAGCTACCGAATTTTATGATAGGGAAGTGGCGAGATATGATGATTAACTAAAAAAGAGGTATGCTAGAGCAACTTGTAGAGCTAGACAAAGAACTTTTTTTGTATTTAAATGGTCTAGGTAACACATCCTGGGATGGATTCTGGATGGCTTATACTACTAAATGGAATTGGATACCATTGTACGCTGTTCTATTATTTTTATTATACAAGCGATTGGGAATAAAAATGGTTTTGGTTACCCTTATTTCTGTGGTGCTCATGGTCACTTTTACGGATCAAGTCACCAATTTATTTAAGGATGGTGTGATGCGTCACAGACCTTGTCACCAAGCAGGAATCAAAGAACTAATGCGTATTGTTAGAGAAGGTTGCGGAGGTAAATATGGTTATTTTTCGGGTCATGCTAGTAATTCTATGGGTCTTGCCATATTGGTAGGATTAATGTTGCGGAAAAAGTATAAATACCTTATTTATATTTTAGTGGTTTGGGCTATCATCATGGGTTATAGTCGTATTTATATTGGAGTGCACTATCCTTTGGATGTGCTTTCTGGTCTTATTTTTGGAGGACTTTCAGGATTTGCATTCTACAAACTCGATAAATATCTGCAATCTAGATTTGCCTTAAAGGATCCACCAGATAAAGTACTTTAATATTACTTCCGGGTTAATTCGTATAAGGCATTTGTAAGCCTATTTTTATAACCTCTAGTGTCTTTGTTAGAAGAATTTAAGTCGTAAGTGTCTTTAAATTCGATCTTATATACTTTTGAAAGTGCATCTATGGTGTCCGGCTTCGCTTTATTGGTTAACAAATAAAATCGCTTGTCATTTGGGATCACATAACCTTCACTTGTTTTTATACTCGGGATTTTGTCACCATAGTTGTATATCACTTCTGGCGCTACATAGTCTAAATGATAAAGCTGCAAGCCTGAATGTTTTAATTCTGAAACGGGTTTGTAATCAACTTGAGAATGGGATTTTGATATCGGTAATGCCACCAAACCTAAGGTGGTCATAAAAGCAATAACCAAATAGAAAACACTTTTGATTTGTTTCGATTTTAAAAACTTGAAAATATAAAAACCAATAATAGCTAAAACTATTGCTGTAATTACGAATCTCACTAATAACATTCCGGTTAATACATCACTTGAAAAAAACCAAATAACCCAGAATAGAATTGCAATGACACCAATCAATCCAAACTGAAAATAAACAGGAATAGTTTCCTTTTTCGATTTCAGATTTTTGAATTCTCTAATTAAATACTCGATATAAAATCCAATATTAATTGCCAATGGAATCAAGACTGGCATAAGATATCGCGATTTTTTTTCAGGAATAATGGATAATAGAACTACGGCTATAATCGTCCAGAAAAAGCTAAATCTATAGGCTTTTAGATTTGACACCCTTGACTTCATATACGGATAAATAAGGCTCGCCAAAGCAACAACAGCCCATAATCCACTTTGTACAAAAAAGCTCCAGTAATAATAAAACGGTCTTACGTTGTAACTGCTCCAATTGGAGGTTTCGCGTTCTGCAATTGCAGTAAAGGTTTCTGGGTCTGCTAAGCGGACATGGAAATACCACCAACCACCTAAAACTATTCCGAATATCAGTAAGCTAAAAAGTTTTAAAAAGTGAAGTGCACCACCTTTAAACTTGTAAGCTATACCGTAAGAAATGATGAAAGACAATAACAAAACATACAACGAAACAGGACCTTTAGACAAGACCGAACAAGCCAAAAACACGACAAAAAGCAAGCTATAGACTATTGATGTTTTCTGCTTTTGAAACATTATAAAAAGCTGATACAATGCCATGAGCATAAAGGCATGCGTGTAAATATCCCATGGTGCTTCAATAATAATTCCTATAACATAAAAAGAACTGAGTACAATAAATCCATTAATAAGACTATGTGATTTACTAAGCTCTAATTTTTTTGATAGTAGAAAAGTTGAGATGCCAATACTCGCCATAAAAAGTAATGCAGGCCAACGTAATGCCAAAACAGATTTAATGCCAAAAAGTAAACCGAAAAATGCGGTTATCCATGTTGGTAAAGGTGGTTTTTGATAGCGCGCCTCACCGTTCATAGTGGTTAATACCCAATTGTTATCGGTAAGCATCTCGCGAGCAGAAATAAAATTACGGGCTTCCATAATACTCACAGGAATGGCATCAATGGTAAAACCAAGCATTACAACTACAAAAAGTAAAAGACTTAAAATTGGGTATTTTTCTATGAGCTTAATCATTATTCTGTCTTATTAGATAAGCATTACGTGCATAAATGATCATTCCGAAAAAGTGACCCACAAATAAAACGGGATCTTCTCTAATAATGGCATAGCTCAAAATCAAAGCTGCGCCAATTAAACTCAACACCCAAAACCCTAATGGTAAGGATGATGCCTTATTGCGTTCAGAGTGAATCCATTGATATACAAATCGCAAGGTGAAAATGATTTGAGCCACAACACCAAGAACTAATAGCCACGTTGGTATCGCTTCGTTTTTAAAGAGTAATTCTATATCTATTTTATTGTTGTTATAGTAAAAAACAACAATTATTACCGGAACTATAAACAGCAAATACTGAACAATTTTAGGAAACTTTTGCCATTGTCCTTGCAACTGTAAGTTTCTAATGTAGATGAAATACGTTAAACTCTGTCCTAGCATTATGGCAAAGTCTAGTCTTAAATAACCATAAATGAACAAGAGGAAAGAGGCGATTAAACTTAATGTCCAAAATGTTGATGGAGTAATGACTTTACGCTGTTTTTCGGACGTAATCCATTGAATGATCAGCCGAGACGAAAATAAAATCTGGGCCAAAAATCCGATGCTGTAAATAATCCAGTCTTTCAAATTAAAATATTATTTACTCGATTTTTCAACTTCGTAATTAATGTATTTCTTCTTCATCCACAAATAGGCAAAGCAATCCATAAGTGGGCCCAAAAGCCTATTCCAAAGTCCAAATTTTGCCGTACCGGCAAGTCGAGGAAAATGCTGAACAGTGACTTGTTTTATTCTGCCATTTTGAAGCATAACCATAGCAGGTAAAAAGCGGTGCAAGCCTCTAA
The DNA here is from genome assembly GCF_965284585.1 of Winogradskyella ouciana. Lineage (NCBI taxonomy): Bacteria > Pseudomonadati > Bacteroidota > Flavobacteriia > Flavobacteriales > Flavobacteriaceae > Winogradskyella > Winogradskyella ouciana. Next base: position 135,537 of record NZ_OZ260095.1, on the reverse strand, counting down.
ACATAGGAATACGTTTAGCATAATCCGTTTTAATGATTTTAAGCGGACAACCTGTGTCATCCATACCATCATGTGTAAATGCGCGTCTAATACCATTGGCAATTTTAGAAGACATATTCTTAACAAAAGAATCTTTACGGTTAGAGCGCACACCAGTGACCAACTCATGCGTGTCTATATGTTCTAAAAGAATATTAAAATCTTCAGGTGCTGTTTGTAAATCGGAATCTATGTAGCCAACCAGCTCAGTATCAACATAGTCAAAACCAGCTTTTATAGCAGCGCTTAAACCTTTGTTTTCTTTAAAGAGAATATATTCAAAAGCTTCATTGGTAGCACAAATCTTTTCAATCAATGCCTGACTATTATCTGTAGAGCCATCGTTAACAAACAATACCGAAGTGGGTACAGATGCTATTTTAAGATAGTTAGAAAGCTCGGTTTCAACACGTTCTAGATTTTCCTCTTCATTATAAACTGGAACGATGATGGTCAACTTATACGTCATACACTATGATTGCTTAGTCTGTGCAAAAGTATAGTTTTTTTATGATAACGAAAGTAAGTACTCAGCAGCGGCAAAAGGAGTGGTTTTACCAGCTTCAACCAATTGTATCTGCGCATCTAGTTCTGCTTTTATTTTAGGCGACTTGTAGAAATTAGATTTTAAACGCTCTTCAATAGTTTGTAACAACCAAAACTTGTTCTGGTTATTTCTATTATGCTCAAAATAGTCATTTGAGGATGTCGTAGTTATGTAGTCTTGGATGAGTTCCCAAACATCAGAAATGCCTTCTTTTTTCAAGGCACTACAAAGCGACACCTTAGGCGACCAGCCAGATTCCTTTTCGGGATATAAATGTAAGGCTCTATTGAATTCTACTTTTGCGGTTTTAGCAGCTTTAAGGTTATCACCATCCGCTTTGTTGATTACAATCGCATCGGCCATTTCAATAATACCACGTTTAATGCCTTGTAGTTCATCACCTGCACCAGCGAGTTTCAGTAGTAAAAAGAAATCGACCATACTGTGTACAGCAGTTTCACTTTGGCCAACACCGACAGTTTCAATAATTATGGTGTCAAATCCAGCAGCTTCACATAAAATGATGGTTTCCCTCGTTTTTCTTGCCACTCCACCAAGTGAATCACCAGAAGGCGATGGTCTTATAAACGCATTTTCGTCTTTGACCAAATCTTCCATCCTGGTTTTATCACCAAGAATACTGCCTTTGCTCAACGTACTGCTTGGGTCAACAGCGAGAACAGCGACCTTTTTACCGACGTTAGTGAGGTAGCTTCCAAAAGCCTCAATAAACGTACTTTTACCTACACCAGGTACACCAGTAATACCAATCCTGATAGACTTGTTAGCGTGTGGCAAACAAGCCGTAATGATGTCATGAGCTTTATTGGCGTGTTTTGTATTTGTACTTTCAACTAGAGTGATTGCTCTACTTAAATCCGTAATATTTCCAGAAATAATCCCATTGACCAACTCCTCAACAGAGGGTTGTTTTTTACGTTTGGTCTGTATGGATTTTGCCGAATTTGAACTGAGAGTTTTAGGAGGTTCAACACCATCTTGTTCATGCAAAGCAGATTTATATGGTTGGTCTTTTTTTGTCACTTTGCATTAAAGTTTTTATGAACCTGAGTTAGGATGAACCTTAACAGGAATTTCAATTAAAGTCTGATCCCAAGCCATAGTCAATTTTAAGTTTCCGGTTTTATTATCAAAAGCAATGGTGAACTTTTCCACGGTTTCATCTAGCTCTTGTTTTGGTACTTCTAATTCAATGGCATCGTAATTAGGATCCCACATCGGTTCCATCTTTTCGTTCACTCCCCATTCATATTGCTTTGAGTTGAACATTACTTTCCAAGAATTTTCCATAGGTACAGTCCATAATGTGTATTTACCTTTCCTTAAGAGCATACCATCAATCATTAAATCCTTGTTGGTTTCAAAGGTTGTGGCTTCATTGGCACCGGTTCGCCACACCTCATTGTAAGGTACAAGAGCACCAAAAACCTCACGCTCGCGCTTAGAAGGCCTATTGTATTCTACATTTAAGTTTAAGTCATTTAGCGTAATTTTAGCAGTATCCTTTGGACTTAATCGTGGCGAAAAAATATTTTCAACGAATACGGAGTATATAAGTAAACCCAATGCTATAATGGATAGTACAATGAGGAGGCGTTTTAGCATAATTCTTTTCTCAGCAGTTTATTTAAGTGAATTTTTATTTCAGAATTTAAAGATAATTCAATTCCCTAAATTTATAGAATAGAACGCTGAATTTTAAGCAAATCTTATAATTTGAAAGAATTTGCAATTTTTTTAAATGATTTTGCAACACTTAAAAAAATGTGTCGTCTTTAGAGTGAAGTTAGTTTGAAACAAGTATGACGATTTAAGAAGCCAGACTTTGAAAATCTAAATTAAGTTTCAATAACTTATCTCGATTATCGAGAAAACCAATCATCAACCAAAACCAATTAATCATTAGCACGATTCAGATTCATATTGTTGAAAAATGCAAGAAGAATGATAGGCAAGCGCAAATGCAATTGTACAATCAGTATTGTGATGGTATGCTCATAGTTGCGCTACGATTTGTGAAAGATACCATGGAAGCCGAAGATATTGTACAAGAGGCTTTTATAAAGGCATTTTCCAAATTAGATCAATACAGAGCAGAAGTCACTTTTGGTGCATGGTTAAAGCGCATTGTAATAAATAGATGTATTGATGTTTTAAAATCTAAACGTCAGCGCTTAATAGAATTGGAAGAGCATCATCTAAAAGTTATCGATGATGATTATGAAAGCGAATGGTTGGTTGATGACAGTATAACGATAGACGAGGTAAAAGCAGCAATAGAACAGCTGCCAGAAAAATATAGATATGTTGTAAAGCTCTATTTAGTTGAAGGATATGACCATCAGGAGATTTCAGAAATTCTGAATATTACGGAAGTGGCATCGAGAACACAACTCTCTAGAGGAAAACAAAAATTGCAATTAGCATTAAAAACAGAGAAAAATGGCACAAGATCTTAGAAATTTATTTGAAAAGGATAGCAAAGCACAACATGCGAAAATGTCTGAAGGTCATGAAGCACGCTTTTTAGACAAGTTGGATGCGGAATTACCTGTTAAAAAGCAATCCAATCGATTTAGCTTTTTAAATATGGCGGCTAGCGTGGTAATACTATTAGGGTTGAGTTTTGGTGCGTATCAGTTTTTTCAATCACCACCAGTAATTCCTGATAATGACAAACAAGTTGTAGAGACTAACATAAAAACACTTGGAGATGTTTCTCCAGATTTAAAAAAAGTTGAAGACTATTACTTGGCAAGTATCAATTTAGAGTTGTCTAAAGTGCAAATGACTCCTGAGAACAAGGATTTGGTAGATGGTTATATTCAACGACTTAAGGAACTAAACGAAGAATATGATAAGCTTACCATAGAGCTAAATGAAAATGGACCTAACGAAGAGAATTTAGATGCACTAATAGATAATCTAAAGTTTAGACTAAACCTTGTAATGCGTCTTAAAGATAAGTTGCAGGAGTTTAATGACGACAATTTTACTCAAGAGAGTATATAATCAATTATAAATCAAAAAACGAACAGAATTTACCCAATAGACAGGGTATTTCTAAAAATCAAAACAAATGATCAAAACAATTAAAATTTTAGTATTGTGTCTCTTAACCTCATTTGGTTATGCACAAAAAAAGTTAAGCAAAACATCGCAATCCATTAAGGTAAACAAAGATGTTGTAATTGACCTTAACACAAGTTATGTTGAAATAGAAATCGACACATGGAACAGGGACATTGTTGAGGTAGAAGCCTATATAGAAAGCGACAAACTTTCAGAAGAAGAGTTAGAGCGTGCTCTAGAAGCATGGAACCTTAAAGTAGAAGGGTCTAACGATAGGGTTATCATTTCATCTAGTGCAGGAAGAGCTGTAGGCTTATTTGGCGAAGAGGATTATGCTGTACTATTGAGAGATTTGGAATTTGAGTTGGCAGAGATGCCAGAAATGCCAAGAATGCCTTTAATGCCAAAAATGGCTAAGCTACCAGAAATGCCCGAGATGCCAGAAATGCCAGAAATGCCTGAGCTCCCTGAATTACCAGAAGGTGTAAAGTCAATATCTTTTGATTACGAGAGATATCAAGAAGAAGGTGAAAAGTACTTGGCAGAGTGGAGCAAAAAGTATGAAAAAGAAGGTGGTAAGGAATTACAGAAAAGCATGGAAGAATGGGCAAAGCGATTTGCGGAATCTGGTTACCAAGAAAAGATGGCAAAATGGGGTGAAGAATACGGCAAACGTTTTGAAGGCCAATGGGCAAAGGACATGGAAGAATGGGGAGAGAAATTTGGTAAAGAATATGCTAAGGATATGGAAAAATGGGGTGAAGAGTTTGGTGAAAAATTTGGAAAAGAATGGGCAGAAAAAATGGAAGCTTGGGGAGAGAAGTTTGGTGAAAAATACGCAAAGGAGATGGAAAAACGTGGTGAGGCCATGGCAGAGCGTCAAGAACGAATGGCAGAGCGCGAAGCTCGTTTAGCAGAACGTTATGCAGAGCGTGCAGAATCTGTTGCAGAACGTGCTGCCGAAATGGAAAAACGCCATAAAGAAATGAGAGATAAAAGAGAGTCCATTTTGGTGAGACGTCTAGAATCTGGTAGTAATAGCAAGGTTAAAAAAGTGATTAAAATAAAAATCCCTAAAAAGGCAAAATTAAAGACCAATATTAGGCATGGCGAATTAAAATTATCTTCGGTTATTTATAACCTTAGTGGAGATATATCACATGCATTTTTAGTAGCAGATAACATTGATGGAAGCGAGACTTCCATCAATGTATCTTACTCGCCAGTTGTCATCAACACCTGGAATTTAGGAACACTTAATCTCAACTATGTGGATAAGGCACAGATTAAAAATGCAAAGGATTTAGTATTGAATTCTAAGTCTTCTAACATTAATATAGAACGCCTTACAGATACTGGGATTATTGATGGTAGTTTTGGTGATTTAACCATATCTAACCTAGCAGAGACATTTAAGAATCTAAATTTGGTGCTAGAAAATACCGATGCGTTGGTAAACTTACCAAAGAATGTGGATTACAGTTTGTACTTTAAAGGGAGTCGCTCTAAATTGAACAATAAAGCAACGTCGCAAAAAACGATTAGAAATTATCCTGAAGGTCAAAGTTCTAGCAGAAACATTAGCGTTAATGCAAAATTCAGCAATGTTATTATAAATTAGCACTTCGACTTCGCTCAGTGACCGAATTTTTATGTTAGGCTGAGCCTGTTAAATCTTTTCCATTAAAATAGAATCGTATTTTTATGGAAATTTTATTTTTTATGCCGCTTTCTACTTTAGATACCTTATTAACTTCACTTCAACCTTATCCTTTACTCGGTACTTCAATAACTAAAGAAGATTATACACCTTTGGATTTGTCTGTCAAAAATCCTGACTTAGCAGATGTAAATATGTCATCCTCAAAAGAATTAGAAGTTTTTGTTTGGAACCATATAGCGAAACGTAATGCTAAGGCGGCATTTGGTGGTTACTTAGAACAACGAGGCATCTATCAGCGTAGTGATTATTTTAATCAAGAAAATCCGGAGCAAGAACGCAATATTCACTTAGGTATGGATCTTTGGATAGAAGCTGAATCGCCAATTTATGCTCCATTGAATGGTGTCATTCATAGTTTTAAAAACAACACCAATTATGGTGATTATGGACCAACTATAGTTTTGAAGCATCATATTGAAGACGAAAAATTCTTCACACTTTATGGGCATTTAAGTTTAGAGTCAATTAAAGATTTACAGGTTGGAGCAGAAGTGAAGCAAGGCCAGCAATTGGCAACTTTAGGAACTGCCGAAGTCAATGGAGATTATCCTCCACATTTACATTTTCAGATTATAAAGGAAATCCAAGGTTTCAAAGGTGATTATCCTGGTGTGAGTAATCAATTAGATGTGGCATTTTATAAAAAGAACTGTCCTGATCCTAATTTGCTTTTAGATCTAATTTGAAACCATAGCATATACATTCTCGTATGTGTTAGTATGAGAATAACATCAATTCTTTTCTTCTTTTTGTGTTCCACAATTCTATTTGCTCAAAAGATAGACAATACGGTTTCTTATAAAGCTATAGAAAGCGAAAGCTATTTTAGATTTCACTATGACAACGATTATTTTGCAGCCACGGACGAAAACTATACCCAAGGCTATAGCTTCGAAGTGGTTTTACAAAGCCTAGAAAAGAATCCTGTCAATACACTATTCTTTAAACCTAGTAGCGCAAATACAAAATTTGGTTTGGCCATAGAGCATATTGGGTTTACACCAAATGACTACGTGAGTGAAGAAATTCAGTTTGGAGATAGGCCTTTTGCATCTGCTATAATGCTGAAAAACTTTAAGATAGACACAAACATTGAAAAGAAATTTAGACTATCACAATCCTTAAGTTTGGGTCTTATTGGTCCAGGTGCTTTTGGTAAGGAGATGCAAGTTGGCATACATAAAGCCACTGGAAATAAAATTCCAGGTGGATGGGACAATCAGATTAAAAATGATCTTATTCTCAATTACAGAATTGATTTTGAAAAACACCTCTTTAGCTATAAGAATCTATTGGCCTTTAATGCTAATGGGTCATTGCAGTTGGGCACACTGTTCACTAATGCTTCAATTGGATTCAATACCACAATAGGAATTATAAATTCACCTTTTGAAAATGTAGAAGAGAACAGAAATTTTCAGGTTTATTTATATGCTCAACCAATGGTTAGCGTTATTGGCTATGATGCAACGCTTCAAGGTGGAGTGTTTAATGATAAAAGTCCTTACACCATTTCAACTGATAACTTAGAACGCTTTATAGCACAATACAATTATGGATTGGTTATAAAAACCAGAACCTTGTATTTTGAATATACCCGAAGTGTCATCACGCGAGAATTTAAAACCGGTTCCTCAGCAAAATGGGGAGGCATCAGGATTGGATTTACGTTTTAATCCGTTGTAAATTTTTCAAAATCATCAATAGCAAAGGCTTTGTTAAAGTCATCTTCGCCAATAGTACCACCTTCAGAAGAATCATAGTCTAAGGTTATTTTCCATTCACCATCAATTTTCTTAAACAGCACATGAAACTGACCATAATAACTCTGTTCGTTTTCGGTACCTTTATTTCTGGTTAACTTATAAATACCGCGTTCACTTGCTGTGGAGTCGTTATTGATGCGTTCAAAAAAACGTAGGGAAATGTTACTGGTCTGGCCAGTTGCTTTACTACGTTCAAAGTTAGTTTTGTAATTAGTAATGTAAGTCTCGTAATCTAAAATACGCTTACCACCAGAAACACGTACCAAATCCTCAGCATGGATGTCTGCCATCAAGGTATAATCTAGTGTTTCGAAGGCTTTGTAGAATTTTCCCCAAACGGCGTTTATAGCTTTGAGGTTGTCTAAATTCTGAGCACAAATAGAAGTCATGCTAAATACCAGAACGACTATGGGAATAATTGTTTTTTTAATCATGACTTGAAGGGATTTGTTTTTTAGCTAAAGATTTTCCAATTAAGAAACCAAGAATTACCAATATGCCATCGGCTAAGGTAAACCACAGTTCTTTTGGAAGCATTATGATGTTGAAAAGCGTCGCAACTATCATTAATCCACCAACGATATAGGAAGGAATCATGCTTGTTTTAGAGATTTTAGCAGCTACAAACATTCCTGCAATTGGTCCAAAAAAATGAGCGATAACTACAAGTACTTTAGATCCCGTTGGGATTTGATCCATATTGTTTTTTAACCACTCCATATTCATAGGATCTGCACCCTCTGGTAGAGGAAACATATTGTGTCCAATAATAGATTCTATGATATAAACTGTGACAGAGGCTACAATAAAACCTACAATGGTTGCTAAAACATTTTTCATATTAAGGAAGATTAGTTAGTGGTTTCAAGATACTAAAAAAGTTTCACTGCTTTCAGTGCCCTTATTTTTTAAAGTCTATTTTTATGGCCGTTTAGGTCTACTTTAATATGAAAAACATAGTGCTTCGAATTCTTAATCTCATTAAAAAGGGAGAAATCAGCTTTATGATTAAAGGCGTCTCTAAGCGTGTCTTTTCTAAAACGGAAGCCTATGGGTTAAAACGTGATTTAAATATTCCTTTTGAAACACCAGAAGCTCAAATAGATATTAATATTCGCTTATATAAAGCTGATGACAGTAAGTATTTTGCAAAGGATTTACAAAACGATGGATTGATAGAAAAGAACATCCCGAATTGCTATGTAGCAATAACTACTGATGATAAACCTTGCTTTAGACAATGGCTTATAGGTGCAGATCATAAGGATGCTGTAAAGGAATTTTGGGGGCCGTCATTTCCTGTACTTAAGGAAAATGAAATGTTGTTAGAAGGTGGCTTTACTATTCCTTCAATGCGAAGAAACGGAATAATGCCAGCAGCAATAACCAGAATATTGGATATGGAAAAGAAAGCGGGTAGGAGGTATGTCATTACTTTTGTTGGTGTAGATAACATTCCATCATTAAAGGGTATTCATCGCTCTGGATTTTCACCTTACGTGCTTAGAACTGAAAAATGGCTGTTCTTTAAACGTAGTCTCATTTTTCAAGATGTGCCAAAAGAGGCTATGGCTATTTATTCTAAAAATGTAGGTGTCACTATTACATAAATAATTGTAGGCTTTTACTTAATTCAGGTTTTCCGAAAGGATGGAAGAAGTAATTTTCTGTAATTTAGTTCTTGATATTCAGACACTTTTGTAAAGATTTCATTCCATTTCTCAAGAAAATTAAGTAACTTTAAAGAAGTGAAATCAATATCAGTTGAACTATGGGCTATATAAAATCACTCAATAAATGGGCTAATGCACACTCTTATTATCCTATTGATTTGTTAAGAATTGCCTTGGGTATTCTTCTATTTTACCAAGGAGTTTATTTTATGTCTAATCTTCCTTTATTGTTGAAGCTTTATGAGCCAATAAAACCGTTAATTGGAGATGTGTGGATTGTTCACTACATAGCACCAGCACATTTTGTCGGTGGCTTTTTAATTGTATTTGGTTTGTTAACTCGTTGGGCTATAGTGGCTCAATTACCAATACTCATTGGAGCTGTGCTGATAAATTTTATTGGAGAAATGGATGTTAGAAATTTTATACTTGCAACTTCTGTGTTAATTGTTTGTATTTTCTTCTTGTTTTACGGTTCAGGTAAACATTCGGTAGACAAGTATTTAAAGATGCAGCAGTAGTTTTAGTTGATTATTTACACTCTGACTGAGTCACTTTATTTTTCCATTGTATCCAATATTCTTGTAAGCTTTCTTTGGTAATAAAAAATTTATCTCAAGATTTAATAAAGAGTATTTGAATTTTTTATTCTGGCAAAGGTGAAATCATAATATGCGCTCTATGTGTTCCTGGATTCATAATCCAAGGATGGTTAGAAGCCGCAGGCGCTTCTGGTAAACCTGTAGATTCAGCCGTTGCATAAGGCATATAAACCACATAACGGAGTCGTGCGTCATCTACTTTTGCCGTTTCAGGGTCATAGAGTGTGTTTTTGCCATAGTAGATGTGTAAGGTGGCACCTGTAGGTATTTTAAGTTTACCTGATTTTACTTCTTCTTCTCGTATATCAAAGATTTCTTGGTGTTTCTTTCCTTCTGCTTTTAAGGCTCTTCCTCTTGCCATAAAGGGTTCTAGGTCTTTATGATAACACGCAGCACTAAACCCATCTTTTTTAGGGTCATCTGCAAGTACGATAAATTCATTGTTCCCTTCTTTTAAGGTGACAAATTCACCTGCCTTATTATAGCCAATAACTTTGCAGTCGGCTCTGCTTGCTTCAGGAGCAGCCATTAATGCTGTTGCTATTAAGGCAGCATCAGAATCTATAGGTTTTAAATTCTTATTGGTTTCGTCTGGTACATTTTCTGCTGTAGTTTCTGTTGCAGCAGTTTCTTCTATAGTCGTTTTCGTTTTGTCTGATGAATTACAAGACAATAAAATTCCTGCAAAAACAAGTGCTGTAATGATATGTTTCATCTTCTGTATGTATATGTGATTTTTAAAGTTACTAAAATCTATGCACTTTTATTTATTACAATACATATTATTCACAGATTGTTTCACGTCTTTCGTAATGACGGAAAGCAAAAAATCCTGATGGTATCATCAGGATTTTTAGATTCTATTTATGAGATTCCTGCCTTCGCAGGAATGACAGGCTAAAGTCAATCATTCACCAAAACCCATTCTCCTTTATCAATCAACGGAATGGCTTGTTTGTATTTTACCACTTTGCTTTCACCACTCATTACATGTTTGATCGTTACTCTGTCATTACGACCAATCTTTGGTTGCTCTCTTACAATGGTCTCCACAACTTGCGGTTGACGCGAAGCACTTTCGCCAGCAGATCTGCTTTGTGCAGCACGCTCATCCATATTAGGGATTTCATCTTTTTGCGTTTCTAACTTCTCTTGCTTTCTGCGTTTTGCTTCTTGAATGTTATTCGCTGTTTCTTGTGGAATTTCACCTTTAAATAAGAACGAAATTACATCTTTATTCACTTGGTCTATCATCGCTTTAAATAACTCAAAAGACTCAAACTTATAAATCAATAATGGATCTTTTTGCTCGTGTACTGCTAGCTGTACCGATTGTTTTAATTCGTCCATTTTACGCAAGTGCGTTTTCCAAGCGTCATCTACGATGGCAAGTGTAATGTTCTTTTCAAAATCATTAATCAATTGCTTTCCTTTAGACTCATAGGCCTTTTCTAAATCAGTAACAACTTGTAGATTTTTAACACCATCTGTAAATGGTACTACGATACGTTTAAAACGGTCACGCTGTGTATTATAAACATTTTCAATTACAGGGTAAGCTAAGTCAGCCGCACGTTGCATTTTTTCACGATAGTGCTTAAAGGCTTCTTTATAAATGACACCTGCAATTTTCATGGCATCCATATTAGAAAATTCAGTTTCTGAAATAGGTGATGGCATTGAAAAGTAACGGATCAATTCAAACTCAAAGTTTTTATAATCGTTGGCTTCTTTATTGCTAAGCGCAATACCTTCAGACGTATCGTAAATCATATTTGCCAAATCGACTCTTAGACGTTCACCATGCAAGGCATTGCGACGGCGTTTGTAAACAACTTCACGCTGTGCGTTCATTACATCATCATATTCTAAAAGACGTTTACGTACACCAAATTGGTTTTCTTCTACTTTCTTCTGTGCACGTTCTATAGATTTAGAAATCATGCCATGCTGAATCACTTCGCCTTCTTTTAAGCCCATTCTGTCCATCATCTTAGCAATACGCTCGCTACCAAATAAACGCATTAGATTATCTTCTAATGACACATAGAATTGTGAACTTCCTGGATCTCCCTGACGACCAGCTCTACCACGTAATTGTCTATCGACGCGACGTGAATCGTGACGCTCCGTACCAACGATAGCTAAACCTCCAGCTTCTTTAACTTCATCACTCAGCTTAATATCCGTACCACGACCAGCCATGTTGGTAGCAATGGTTACCTGTCCAGAATTACCAGCTTCGGCTACAATCTCAGCTTCACGTTTGTGTTGTTTCGCGTTAAGTACGTTATGCGGAATCTTACGAATGCTCAACATCTTACCTAAAAGCTCAGAAATTTCAACGTTGGTTGTACCTATCAAAACTGGACGACCAGCATTGGATAACTCTACAACTTCGTCAATTACGGCATTATATTTTTCGCGCTTGGTTTTATAAACTAAATCTTCTCTATCATCTCTAGCGATTGGTCTGTTGGTTGGAATTTCAACCACATCTAATTTGTAGATTTCCCAGAATTCGCCGGCTTCAGTAACAGCAGTACCTGTCATACCAGACAGTTTACGGTACATTCTAAAGTAATTCTGAAGTGTAACGGTTGCAAAAGTTTGCGTAGCTGCTTCAATTTTTACGTTTTCCTTGGCTTCAATGGCTTGGTGCAATCCGTCAGAATAACGACGACCATCCATAATACGACCTGTTTGCTCATCAACAATCATAACCTTGTTATCCATGACTACGTATTGCACATCTTTTTCAAAAAGGGCGTAGGCTTTTAATAACTGGTTGAGTGTATGAATACGCTCAGACTTAATGCCGAAGTCTCTAAATAAGTCTTCCTTAAGATTAGCTTCCTCTTCAGACGATAAACCTTTAGCCTCAATCTTGGCGATTTCGGTTCCCATTTCTGGCATCACAAAGAAATTAGGGTCATCTTTTCCTGAAAGAAATTCGACACCTTTATCAGTCAATTCCACCTGATTGTTCTTTTCGTCAATAACATAGTAGAGTTCTGCATCAACCTTTGGCATCTCTCTGTTGTTATCTTGCATGTAGAAGTTTTCAGTTTTTTGAAGTAGTTGTTTTACACCTTCTTCACTTAAAAACTTTATTAAGGCTTTATTTTTTGGAATACCTCTAAAGGCTCTAAGCAATTGAAAACCACCTTCTTTTGTATCACCTGCTGCAATTAATTTTTTAGCTTCGGCTAAGACACCGACTAAATGTTTGCGTTGCACATCCTCTAGTTGCTGAACTTTAGGTTTAAGGGCATCAAACTCGTGTTCATCACCTTTAGGAACAGGTCCGGAAATAATTAATGGCGTACGTGCATCATCAATCAACACCGAATCGATTTCATCTACAATGGCATAATGATGTGGACGTTGTACTAAATCTTCTGGCGAGTGAGCCATGTTATCACGTAAGTAATCGAAACCAAATTCGTTATTGGTACCATAGGTGATATCTGCGTTATAAGCTTTGCGACGTGCATCTGAATTTGGTGTATGATAATCTATACAATCTACACTCAACCCATGAAATTCGAAGATTGGTGCCATCCAAGCGCTATCACGTTTTGCTAAGTAATCGTTGACTGTTACAAGGTGAACACCTTTACCAGCTAATGCATTTAGATACACAGGAAGCGTTGCTACCAATGTTTTACCTTCACCAGTTTGCATCTCTGCAATTTTTCCCTGGTGCATAGCAACACCACCAATTAACTGTACGTCGTAATGGATCATGTCCCAAGTAATGGGCTTACCTGCAGCATCCCAAGAATTAGCCCAAACAGCCTTGTCACCATCTAAGGTTACATAATCTTTTGCACCAGAAACTTCTCTATCAAAAGCATTTGCCGTTACAGGAATTTCAGTGTTGTGTACAAAACGCTTTGCGGTTTCTTTAACCACGGCAAAGGCTTCGGGTAGAATATCATTGAGAACTTCTTCGGTAACCTCGTAGATGTCATCTTCAATTTTGTCGGCTTCTACGTAAATGTCTTCACGCTCATCAATATCCTCAGTCTCTTCGGCTTTTGCCAATAACTCATTTTGCTTTTCGAGAAGTGGTTTGCGAGCTTCTGCTATTTTATCTTTAAACTCAGTAGTTTTTGCCCTAAGCTCATCATGCGATAAGGCTTCGAGTGCTTTTTCAAAGGTTTTTACTTGGTTTACAATTGGTTGTAGCGCACTAACGTCTTGTTTGGATTTATCTCCAACAAAAACTTTTAGTACTTTATCTAGTATGCCCATTTTATATGTTTTGTAACAGGTTGATTGATTTTCAAACTGTATGTTGTTTAGTTTGTTATTTTGAAAACACTCCTAAAGTCCCCTTCGACATGCTCAGCGTATCGCTTCGATGGGACAATTGAAGTAGGTTTATTTTTCGAACTTTCGAAAATAAAAAAAGTCTCTCAGTTAAGATAACGCAAGAGACTTTAATTGTGTAATTTTATATGTTAATATTCGTCCTCGTTCCAGAGGTAATCTTCGTCAGTTGGATAGTCTGGCCAAATTTCCTCAATAGAGTCGTAAGAATCTCCTTCATCTTCTATCGCTTGTAAATTTTCAACAACCTCTAAAGGCGCACCTGTTCTAATCGCGTAATCGATAAGTTCGTCTTTAGTTGCTGGCCAAGGTGCATCACTTAAATAGGATGCTAATTCTAATGTCCAATACATTTGCGTTTGTAATTTTAATTTTTGCAAAAATAATTTTTTAGTTGAATAATTCAAGAAAAAATTAAATTAATTATTCATTAATAAAAAGAACGTGTAATCTTCAACTTTTACAGACTGAAATATTGCATTATTCTCAGTCTGAAGGCAAAAACGTTACGAATCTTTTTGTGGGATCCATTTAATCTCTTCTGCCTGCAAATCATGTGACAACTTCCGTGCCAATACAAAAAGGTAGTCAGAAAGGCGATTGATGTACATTAAGGTTTCGGGTTGAAATGGCTCTAAATCATTGAGATGTGAGGCCAAGCGCTCGGCTCTGCGACAAACCGTACGAGCTATGTGACAGAATGACACGGTTTGATGACCACCAGGTAGTACAAAGTGGGTCATAGGTGGTAAACTGGCTTCCATTTGATCCATTTCTTTTTCGAGACGTTCTATATCTTCGTTAGAAATTTTAGGAATGTTCAGTCTGTCCTTACCACTTTTTAAGGTTGCTTTTTTAGGATCTGTTGCCAAGATAGCTCCAACGGTAAATAAGCGATCTTGAATGTGCATCAACGTATTTTTATATAGTTGGTCAATCTCTTGATCTCTTATAAGTCCGATATGGGAATTTAATTCATCAATAGTGCCGTAGCTTTCTATTCTGATATGATGCTTGGGTACACGTGTTCCACCGAAAAGTGCGGTTGTACCTTTGTCACCTGTTTTAGTATAAACTTTCATATTTCAAAGTTAAGGAATATGGCTTGAAGATGGAAGTTTGAAGTTTGAAGTTTTTCTCGCAAAGGCGCAAAAACGCAAAGTAGTATATTGTGAAATAGCTAGTTAGAGAAAGTCTCGGTTTTTTCCCCTTTGGGGAATATCAATGATTTTTGGAAAGCCAAACTAAATCAAGGGGCTTTTACTCATTAAACGTATCACTTTCAATAATACCATCTCGTAAACGAATAACACGTTTCGCGTGTGCGGCGATTTCTTCCTCATGGGTTACCATAATCACGGTATTACCAGCAGCGTGGATTTGGTCGAAAAGTGCCATAATCTCAGTACCAGTTTTAGAATCGAGGTTTCCTGTTGGCTCATCCGCAAGGATAATAGAAGGTTTGTTGACCAATGCTCTGCCTACGGCAACACGTTGTCTTTGTCCACCAGACAATTGATTTGGTTTGTGATCCATACGGTCTGAAAGACCTACGTCGTTAAGCACTTCTGTAGCGCGTTCTTCTCTTGCTTTTTTAGAAGCACCAGCATATACCATAGGTAAAGCCACATTATCTAACGCTGTAGTTCTAGGTAATAAATTGAAGGTTTGAAAAACGAAGCCGATTTCTGTATTTCTAATATCTGCCAATTCATCATCAGTCATTTGGCTCACATCTTTGCCGTTGAGGTTGTACATACCAGCTGTTGGTGTGTCTAAGCAGCCCAATAAATTCATAAGTGTTGACTTACCAGAACCAGAAGGTCCCATAATGGCAACATATTCGCCACGTTTTATATCTAAATCTATGCCTTTTAGGACATGAACAATCTCTTGTCCTAGTTTAAAATCTCTAATAATACCTCTTATCTCAATGACGTTGTCGCTCATGGTAAACTAACAGTTGGTTGAATAATTGTCCTGCAAGATACAGGATTTTACAGATAATAAGACGCTAAAGTTGGGAGGTTGTTACACTCTAATTTTAAAATGTTCTTTGGCTTGTTCTTTTCTGAAAAAAACAAAACCTAAATGAAAACAGTCCACAGTGACTGTCACTGCTTTATGAGATTTGATATATTCCCAGGCTTCTGTCATTTCTTTTGACCAGTAGATGTCATCAAAAATAAAAACGGACTCGTTATGTGCCTTTGGTAAAAGGGATTCAAAATAGTGAATGGTTGCTTCTTTGTTATGGTGACCGTCAAAGAATATACAATCAAAGTTTTGTTGTTTCAAAGAAGGGATTATTGTTTTAAAATCACCATTGATGAAAGTTATGTTTTCTGCCAGCTGTGATTTTGTATAATCTAATGTATTAGGACAACCTTCAATAGTCGTAATTTTTGAAGACGGATTTGCCAATGCAAAAGCATAAGTTCCCATGCCTAAGGATGTGCCTAACTCTAATATGGATTTAAACCTAAAATATTGCGCTACTCTGAATAGTAATTTACTTTCTTTTTTTGAGCTACTCGAGGCTCTTACCATTTCGCTTACTTTTCGTTTCTTAGAATCAAGAGTTTTTGAGCCTTCGCCTAAATCGGTTATCTCTAGTTCGATTTTTGAACGTTTTAAGGTATTTCTATAATTGTCCAAATCCGAATATGCAGTGTATCTTTCTCTGCCGTATAAACATTTGGTGACGAAATTATAGACAAAAGGGGAGTGGACTCCATGTTGATTGGTAGAGCTCAAAAGGAATTTTATGTATGCTATTATTTGGTACATAGGTTTATCTCGCAAAGGCGCAGAGACGCAAAGTTAATATCTGTATTTTGAACTGTTTAATTACTAAATAATTAGTCATTTTCGTTATGAGATTGCTTCGTTCCTCGCAATGACATTTGTCTTTTTCTTCGCGTCTTTGCGACTTAGAGAGATTTTAATTTTCAAGTTTTTCCGAAAGCTCAAACCAACGTAGTTCTTTTTCTTCAATAGTGTCAATGATCACCTGAAGTTCTTCTGACAGTTTGTTGATCTCATCTTGAGACAATTCAGGATTATTGAACTTAGCTTCGAGCGCTTTTTTATCTAATTCCAATGAGCGGATTTTAGATTCTAAATTTTTGTATTCTTTCTGTTCGTTATAAGATAATTTAGCAGCTTCGTTTTGTTTTATCGCTTTAGTGTTGTCTGTAGTTTCAATAGTTTCAGCTTGCTTTGGTTGACTGCTATCGTAAGCTCTGAAATCGGAATAGTTTCCTGGAAAATCATCGACCACACCATCACCTCTAAACACAAAAAGATGATCTACAATTTTATCCATAAAATAACGATCATGCGAGACAACAAGTAGTACACCTGGAAAGTCCATTAGAAAATCCTCAAGTACGTTAAGGGTGACAATATCTAAATCGTTGGTAGGCTCATCTAAAATCAGCACGTTTGGATTCTGAATTAAAACCGTACATAAGTACAATCGTTTTTGTTCGCCACCACTTAGTTTTTCTACAAAATCATATTGTTTTTTTCTGTCGAATAAGAAACGTTCCAAAAGTTGTTGTGCACTAATTTGACGACCTTTAGCCAGTGGAATGTAATCTCCGTAAGCTCTAATGACATCAATGACTTTTTGCTCTGGTTTTACTGTGATTCCGCCTTGCGTGTAATAGCCAATTTTTACGGTTTCGCCAAGAACGATTTTACCGCCATCCGCTTGAACACTTCCCGTGAGAAGATTTAAGAATGTAGATTTTCCCGTGCCATTTTTACCAATAATACCAATGCGCTCCCCTTTTTTGAAGGTGTAGTCAAATCCATCGAGTATTTTTTTGTCTTTAAAGGCTTTTGAAACATTATGGAATTCAATAATCTTGCTGCCAAGGCGTTCCATGTTAATTTCTAATTGCACTTGATGGTCTTTTCGCCTTTTATGCGCTTTAGATTTTATTTCGAAGAAATCATCAATTCTGCTTTTCGATTTTGTGGTACGCGCTTTGGGCTGGCGACGCATCCAGTCGAGCTCCTTTTTAAAGAGCTGCTTTGCTTTACCAACTTCGGTAGCTTCATTTTCGATTCGTGCTTCTTTTTTTTCTAAATAGTATGAGTAATTGCCTTTGTAAGTGTATAGCTCTCCTTGGTCTAATTCTATAATTTCGTTGCAAACACGTTCTAAAAAATAACGGTCGTGAGTGACCATAAAAAGGGTTTGTTGTGTTTTGGCAAAGTAATCTTCTAACCATTCGATCATTTCTAAATCAAGATGGTTGGTAGGCTCATCTAAAATTAGAATATCTGGTTTGCTCAATAACGATTGTGCCAATGCTAATCGTTTTTTTTGGCCACCTGAAAGCGTGCTCACTTTTGTAGACAAATCGTCTAATTTTAGTTGTGATAAGGTTTGTTGGTATTGCGTTTCAAACTCCCAAGCGTTGTTTCGGTCCATAGCTTCAAAAGCCAGTTGGTAGGCTTCTGTGTCTTCGGGATTTTTTAAAGCATTTTCGTAAGCTTCAATAATTTTTAAAACAGGAATATCTGAAGCAAAGATGGTTTCTTCAATAGTTAGTTTTGGATCTAAATCTGGTTCCTGGTCTAAAAATGCTAATCGTAGTCCTTTTCTAACAACGACTTGTCCTTCATCTGGCGTGTCTTTACCAGATAAAATATTCAATATTGAGGTCTTTCCACTACCGTTTTTTGCCACAAAAGCAATCTTCTGATCTTTGTGGATGCTAAAGGATAGATTTTTAAAGAGCACAAGCTCTCCGTATGACTTGGATATATTTTCTACGTTGAGGTAATTCACGCTAATTTTTTTACAAAGAACGAAATAAACCAAAAAGAAACCTAATAGTTTTGTTATTGGTGTTGATACATTATATTTGTCTGTAAACATCTTATTTACCTATGAGAAGCATTAAGCTTTTGATTATTGTTCTTGCTTGTATAATTGTCTCATCTTGTATCCCACACAAAGACACTGTTTACTTACAAAATAAGGAAAGTGCAATCAACGATACTATTCCTAATAATTTATATGAAGTGCAAAAGCCTTATAGGGTTCAGGTTAATGACATATTAACAATTAGAATAAAAGTTCTTGATCAAGAAAACGCTACTATTTTCAACCCAGTAGGTGATAGTAATTTAAATGCTTCTAGCCAAGAACGTGCTTATTTTGATGGATTCACAGTTAATCTACATGGTAATATAAGAATTCCCGCTATTGGTGATTTAAATGTATTGGGATACACCTATGAAGAAATAGAAGAATCAATTAAAAAGAAACTTCTTGAAGATCAATTTAAAGAAACAGCAAACATTTTTATTACGGTAAAATTAGCAGGGTTACGTTATACAGCTAATGGCGAAGTTGGTAGTCCTGGTACTATGGTTTTGTTTCAGGATCGTGTTAATATATTTGAGGCTATAGCGAACGTTGGCGAAATACCTGTAACTGGAAACAAAAAAGCTGTAAAAATAATAAGGCAATATCCTCAAGGACAAGAGATTCATACCTTAGATTTAACGGATGTAAGGGTGATGAAATCGCCTTATTATTATATACAACCCAATGATATTATTTATGTTGAGCCGTTAAAACAAAAATCTATTGGGACAGGTAAAACAGCTGTAGAAACATTAGGTACTATTGCAACAGTATTAACGTTAGTAACTACAACAGCCTTATTATTTACTAGATTATGAGTAAAGAAGAGATTAGAATCAAAGATTATGAACAAGGTGATTCTGGTAATATATCATTCGATTTTAGAGGGTATCTATTTAAGGTAATTAACCTATGGAAGTTTGTGCTATTGTGCATAGGCGCAGCCATGGTGATTGCATACTTTATTAATGTAAGAAAGCAAAATGTCTACAAATTAAGTTCTCTAATATCTATTGAGAATGATCAAAATCCATTTTTTACTGCTAATACTAGTATTTCTTTTAATTGGGGAGGTGTTTCTGGTAAAATGAGTAAAATCATTACCGCATTAAAAACAAGAACACACAACGAGAAAGTCGTAGATTCTTTGCAGTACTATATGGAATATCTGGTTGAGGGTAAGTATAGAAAAGAAGATAGATACACAAGAGTTCCTTTTAGATTTAATGTTGATAAGAGTTTACCTCAGGTACTTAACTATCCAATAGGTATAAGGTTTATAAGTCCTAATGAGTTTGAAATTTTCACTGAGTTTGAAAATGCATCACAACAAGGGCAGATTTACGACGATAAATCCTTAACAAGGGTTCATGTCCCTGTTGGTGCAAGTACTGAAAAATTTAATATGGGTGAAGAAATTAGATTGCCATACATAAATGGTAGTCTTACAGTAGTCAATTCTCCTTCAATTAAAAAAGGGGATGAATATTTTATAAAATTTTTAAATTTTGATGCTATAGTAAATAGGTACAAAAACGGGATGATGGTTTCACCTTATTCTACCAGTTCGCCAGTTTTAACATTGGAATTAGCAGGCAATAATAAAGCTAAAATTGTAGATTACCTCAATGCCACAACAGCCATATTAAGTAAAACAGAGCTAGAGAGGAAAAACCTATATGCCACTAATACCATCAAATTTATAGATAGTAGCCTTTCTGGTGTAAACTCAGATCTGAAGGATTATACAGACGAGATGAATGAGTTTAGGCGTAAGAATAAAGTCTTTGATGTTACTGAGGATATTGTTCAAATTTCGGATAGGTTAAGAGAGTTTAGTGCAGCACAGCAAGAAGAACAATCTAAATTAAACTATCTTAATAGTTTAGAAGATTACCTTAATACTAAAACAGATTATACCAATATTACAGCACCAACAGTTTTTGGAATTACAGAAGTGAATATCCTCAACGGTGTTTCTAATATTATAGCACTGGCTACAGAACGTCAAAATCTAGAATACACTACCAAAGAGGGTTCTGATTTGTTTAAAGATATAGATCGAAGAATTAACTCTCAAAAAAATGTTCTATTGGAGACTATTGGAGCGACAAAAAGGAGCATAAGATTACAGTTATCCAGTATATCCAATAATATTGCAAAATTAGAAAGCAGATTGTCTGAGTTACCGGAAGATCAACAGCAATTTCTAAAAATCCAACGAAAATTAGATATTAGCCAAGAAGCATATAATATATATATGGCAAAGCGAAGCGAAGCAGCCATAGTTAAGGCGGCTAACATTTCAGATATTACGGTTATAGACGAAGCTAAGGATATAGGAGGTCATCTCATAGGGCCAAATAAATCTCTTAACTATATGATGGCACTTATGATGGGATCTTTTGTTCCTTTTTTCTTAATTTTTGTCATTTACCTCTTAGATAACACATTACATGGTTCTGATGAGATAGAGCAGCTCTCTAGTATTCCGATATTGGGATTAATAGGTAAGTATAAGTACAAGAATAATCTCGTAGTTTTTGAGAAACCTAAATCTGCTGTAGCTGAGTCATTTAGGTCCATAAGGTCTAGTTTACAATTCCTTTATAAACAATTAGATAAAAAAGAAGGAAAGACCCTTATGATTACCTCTTCGGTTAGTGGAGAAGGTAAAACGTTCTGTTCAATTAATATAGCGACTGTTTATGCGTTGTCAGGTAAAAAAACCATCTTGCTGGGTCTAGATTTAAGGAAGCCAAAAATTTTCGGTGATTTTAAAATCACTAATGATAAAGGTGTTGTGAACTATCTAATTGGGGAAAATGAATTTGATGAAGTGGTGTACAAAACTCATATAGATAACTTAGACCTTATACCATCTGGGCCTGTACCACCAAATCCTTCAGAGTTATTAATGAGTAATCAAATGCAAGCGTTAATAGAGCAGTTGAGGAAAGATTATGACATGATTATACTAGATACTCCACCTATGGGCCTAGTGACAGATGCTTTAGAGCTCACGCAATATGCAGATGCAACAATCTTTATGGTGCGTTTAGACTACACTAAAAAAGGGATGTTAGCGCTTATAAATGCGAAATATCGTAAGGGTGAGGTAAAGAATATAAGTTTTGTGCTTAATTTCTATAAACATAAGACCAATCACAATTATGGCTATGGTTATGGCTATGGCTATGGCTATGGATATGGCTATGGTGTTTATGGAAATGCTTACCACGAAAGGGATAAACAGTCTTTCTTTAAAAAAGTAAGAAACTTTATCACACGTATATAGATATAGTATTAAACACTCAACTTTGATAACTAAGGGACAACTAAGAGTAAAACGTACATTTGATGTCATTTTAGCTTCGCTATTATTACCTTTTTTAATTATTCCTATTTTGGTTATTACCATTGCCGCAACAATTGATACAAAAAGGCATGGTATATTCTCACAATTGCGGGTTGGACAACACGGTAAGTTGTTTAAAATTTATAAGATTAGAACACTAAGAGAAGAGGAACATAGATTGGGTCACTTGGAGAAGAGCGCTACAGCTCTGGGAAAATACCTTAGGAGAACAAAACTAGATGAACTTCCACAACTTTTTAATGTACTTAAAGGTGATATGAGTTTCGTTGGCCCAAGACCAGACGTTCAGGGTTTTGCAGATGAATTAAAAGGTGAAGATCGGATAATTTTAAAGGTAAAACCTGGTATAACTGGCGAAGCTACAATTAAATACAAGGACGAAGAGCGTGTATTAGAACGACAAAAAGACCCAGAACACTACAATAGAACGATTATTTGGGTAGATAAAGTGAAAATCAACAAAAACTACGTTAAGAATTACAGTTTTTATTTAGATTTGAGGCTCATTTTAAAATCTACTTTAAACAAATGACACATTCTGAAGACAAAATTGCAATCATAGGATTAGGTTATGTCGGTTTGCCCCTTGCCGTAGAATTTGCAAAACAATTCTTCGTCGTTGGTTTTGATA
The DNA here is from genome assembly GCF_965284585.1 of Winogradskyella ouciana. Taxonomy (NCBI): domain Bacteria; kingdom Pseudomonadati; phylum Bacteroidota; class Flavobacteriia; order Flavobacteriales; family Flavobacteriaceae; genus Winogradskyella; species Winogradskyella ouciana. The sequence goes on along the minus strand of NZ_OZ260095.1, from coordinate 112,855 downwards.
TCAACAAGCAGCGAATCAGTGAGTTAAATTCTGGTGTTGACAAAACACTTGAAGTTGAGGATGACAACCTCAAATCTGTTTTAACTACAGATCTAAACGCAAATAAAGGACTTTACATCACAGATGATTTAGAAGCATTATCTGTCGCAAACGTATATATCATTACAGTACCAACACCAACAGATGCTCTAAACAAACCTGTGTTTACTCCGCTTATAAAAGCAAGTGAAACCGTAGGTAAAGCTATGGATAAAGGCGATATTGTAATTTATGAATCTACTGTGTATCCCGGAGCTACTGAAGATATTTGTATCCCAGTTGTGGAAAGTACGTCTGGTTTAGTCTATAACAAAGATTTTTACGCAGGTTATTCGCCAGAGCGTATCAATCCGGGAGATAAGCATCATACAGTTACCAAAATTTTAAAAGTAACTTCTGGTTCTACTCCAGAAATTGCTAAGAAAATAGATGATTTATACAAAACTGTAATCACAGCTGGTACGCACTTAGCACCATCTATTAAAGTAGCTGAAGCGGCTAAAGTGATTGAAAATTCGCAACGCGATATTAACATTGCTTTCGTCAATGAATTATCAAAAATCTTTAGACTTTTGGATATAGACACTAAAGCGGTTTTAGAAGCTGCTGGTACTAAATGGAACTTTTTAAAATTCTCACCTGGTTTGGTTGGTGGTCACTGTATAGGAGTTGATCCTTATTATTTAGCTCAAAAAGCTATAGAATCTGGTTACAATCCAGAAATCATATTAGCTGGTCGAAAAATGAACGACAGTATGGGAAGCTACGTTGCTACCGAAACTGTTAAGATGATGATTAAAAAAGGAGCTACAATTAAAGGCTCTAACGCTTTGGTTTTAGGTATTACGTTTAAGGAAAATTGCCCTGATATTAGAAACTCTAGAGTTATAGATATCATTGAAGAATTGCAGTCTTACCATGTTAATGTAGATGTTTACGATCCTTGGGCTTCTAAGGAAGAAGTAAAGCATGAGTATAGTCTAGATTTAAAATCGTCAATGACAGATTTAAAATCCGACTATGATGCCATAATTTTAGCAGTGTCTCATAATGAGTTTTTAGAAATTTCCTTAGACAGCTTAAAATCTGATAAATGTGTGACTTTCGATGTTAAATCGTTATTACCACGAGATACCGTTGACGCACGTTTATAAACCAAATCCCCTACAATTATGTACTCAAATCCGCATCATACAGAAGATCTTTCTGAGTTAAGTTTTTTAATCACAGGAGGTGGAGGCTTTATAGGCTCTAACCTTGTAGAATACCTTTTAAAATACAATGCTAAGAAAGTAAGAGTGTTGGATAATTTTTCTAATGGTCATCGTAAGAATTTAACTGAATTTCATGATAACCCTGCTTTTGAATTAATAGAAGGTGATATACGAGATTTAGACACCTGTAAAAAGGCTATGGACGGAATAGATTACGTCTCCCATCAAGCCGCTTTAGGTTCGGTGCCACGTTCTATTAACGATCCGGCAACAACTAACGAAGTTAACATTTCTGGGTTTTTAAATATGATGATTGCACTTAAAGACAGCCCAACGGTAAAACGTATGGTGTATGCAGCATCAAGTTCAACTTATGGTGATAGTAAATCTTTACCAAAAGTAGAAGATACCATTGGTAAGCCTTTATCTCCTTATGCCGTAACAAAGTACGTAAACGAATTATATGCAGACGTTTTTGGCACAACCTACGATACTGATGTTATTGGCTTAAGGTACTTTAATGTGTTTGGGCCAAAACAAAGTCCTGATGGTGCTTATGCAGCGGTAATTCCTTTGTTTATGCAGGCTTTAAAAGATAATGAGCCATCAAGAATCAATGGTGATGGAGAGCAAACGCGCGATTTCACCTTTATAGATAACGTTGTACAAGCTAACGTTAAAGGCTTTTTCGCTTCCAAAGACGCAAAAAACGAAGTGTTTAATGTGGCATGTGGAGAAAGAATAACGATAAATTACCTATGGGAGTCGTTGCGTATTGCAGCAAACTCTGAGTTAAAAGCGGTATACGGACCACCAAGACAAGGTGATGTAAGAGATTCTTTGGCCAACATTTCTAAAGCGGAAAAACTTCTTGGCTATAAACCTCAATATACCGTAAGGGAAGGCCTAAAAATTACATGGGATCACTTCAATTAAAAGAAGAAATCACCTGTTCTTTATGATCAAAATTCCGAATAAATAGTATATTAGCGTGACTAATTAAAACGCGCTACATTGTCAGATAATAAGGAAGGTGAATGGCTTTATACCATCTCTGCAAAGAGAAAACTCATCGACTTTAATTTTAAGGAGATTTGGCGTTATAGAGATTTACTGATCTTGTTTGTAAAACGAGATATTGTAACGCTTTACAAGCAGACGATACTCGGTCCGCTTTGGTACCTTATACAGCCTTTATTTACATCAGTAATTTTTACTTTGGTTTTTAATAATCTCGGAGATATTAAAACTGGAGGTATTCCACCATTTTTATTCAATTTGGCAGGTATTACAGCATGGAATTATTTTAAGGACTGCCTAACAAACACGTCTAATACATTTACCAAAAACCAAGGTATTTTTGGCAAGGTCTATTTTCCAAGGGTTATTTTACCTATGTCTATTACGGTTTCCAACCTTTTAAAATTTGGTATTCAGTTATTGATATTTTTAGGCTTTTTTGTCTATTATAAAGCTTCAGGATTCAATGTTGGCATCAATAATTACATCGTGTTATTTCCGGTTTATGTTATTATAATGGGAATGTTCGGTTTGGGTTTGGGAATGATTTTTTCGTCCTTAACCACCAAATACAGAGACATAACGGTATTATTAAATTTCGCTGTACAGCTTTTAATGTATCTCTCTGCAGTGCCTTACCCAATGTCTGAAGCCAAAGCCAAGTTTCCACCATTGGTAGCCAAGATTGTAGAATATAATCCTGTAACACAAATTATAGAAGGTTTTAGGCACATGCTATTAGATATTGGGGATTTTACCCTCAACCGTTTTTTATATACCTTGTTTATCAGTGTTATTGTATTTTTAATTGGTCTGGTTATTTTTAATAGAACAGAAAAATCGTTTATAGATACCGTTTAGATATGTCTAATGTAATTTTAAAGGTAGAAAATATAAGCAAACAATACAGACTTGGTCTTGTTGGCACAGGTACGCTGAGTCATGATCTAAAACGGTGGTTTTATAAAATAAGAGGCAAGGAAGACCCTTTTTTAAAAATTGGTGACACTAATGATAGAAGCAAGGAAGCAGAGAGCGATTATTTTTGGGCCATTAAGGATATTAATTTTGAAGTAGAACAAGGCGAAGTGCTAGGTATCATAGGTAAGAATGGTGCAGGTAAATCTACCTTGCTAAAAATATTATCTCGAGTAACCAGCCCAACTACAGGAGAAATAAAAACCAAAGGACGTATAGCGTCCTTGCTTGAGGTGGGTACGGGTTTTCATCCAGAACTTACAGGAAAAGAAAATATTTATCTCAATGGTGCCATTTTGGGTATGACTAAGGCGGAGATAAAAGCCAAAGAACAAGAGATTATAGAATTTTCTGGTTGCGAGCGCTATATAGACACACCAGTAAAACGTTATAGCTCTGGTATGCGTGTACGTTTGGCATTTGCAGTTGCAGCATTTTTAGAACCCGATATTTTGGTCGTAGATGAGGTATTGGCCGTTGGTGATGCAGAGTTTCAAAAAAAGGCCATTGGTAAAATGCAAGATATCTCTAAAGGAGATGGGAGAACGGTGTTGTTTGTGAGTCATGATATGAATGCTATTTCAATATTAACAAATAGAGTTATATTATTGAAAAACGGTAATATCGCTTTTGAAGGGGACACGGATGAAGCTATAAAGGAATATCTAAAAGGCGATAGTAATCAACTATATTATCAATATTCTGGTGAACTCAATAAACCTAAGATTTTAAATGCTAGAATTGAAACTAGTTTGCCTAACAATGTTCATGAATTTGGTAAACCTATTAAGTTTAAATTTACTATTCATCTACCTTATAATATAGAGAATCTTGCATTGTCGTTTCAAATTATAGATGAATATAATATTCCTATAACTCATTCTTGGATTTTTGATGACGATAATGATAAAAAAAGACAAAAAGGTCAATATACATTTATTGCTGAATATTCTGAGCCAAAAATATATTTTGGAAATTATTCATTAATGGTTCATTTTTCTAATTCAAAGACAAAAGAGAAATTTGATTTCTTGGATTCAGTTTGCCACTTTAAGGTCGAAATGATGAAGACTACAAGGTCTCAATATAAATGGCAAAAGAATGCTTGTAAATATATAGAAGATGTAAAATGGGAAGTATTTAATAATTGATAGCATGGAAAGCATAAAAAAAAGGATAAAAAGGAAGATTTTTAATAAATATTTTAGGGAGTATAAAAAAGCTGGACATAACAATAACTACTCTGATTTTACAAAAGAAGAATTAGGTATTATTGAAAGAGTAAACCCTTACACTATGACTACACCTGAAAGAATAGTTAGTTTAACTAGGTCAATAAGCTATATTGATATTAATAATATTGAAGGTAGTATAGTAGAATGTGGTGTTTGGAAAGGAGGTAGTATTATGGCAGCTTTATTAGCGCTAGAAAGTAAAAACAGGAATATTTATTTATACGATACATTTGAGGGCATGAGTGAGCCGACTGAAGAAGATAAGTCCTATAGAAATGAGTCTGCTCAAAGTGCTTATTTGAATAAAGATGAATATTGGAAACGTATAGAGTGTTTCTCTGCGTTGGAGGAAGTCAAAGAAAATGTCAGTAGTATAGGTTATCCAAAAGATAAAATCAATTTCATTCAGGGAAAAGTTGAAGATACAATTCCAAAAAATATTCCAGATAAAATAGCCCTTTTGAGATTAGATACGGATTGGTATGAGTCAACAATGCACGAAATGATACATTTATTTCCGAGATTAGTGAAAGGCGGTGTGATAATAATTGATGATTATGGTCATTGGAAAGGATGTAAGAAAGCTGTGGATGAGTACATTTCCAAAAATAATATTCAGCTATTATTAAATAGGATAGACTATACAGGAAGGGTTGGGGTTAAGCTTTAAAATGAAAGATTTTACTAACATTGAACTAAACAAAAGCAATCTAGATATATACTTCGTTCGTAAGTCCATATTAGAGGCACTGTCAATGAATATGGATTTTTTCCACGGTGAAATGCTAGACATAGGCTGTGGTAAAATGCCTTATAAAAATTATATTTTACAAAATTCTGAAGTAACTAAGTATGTTGGTCTAGATATTGAATCTGCAATTATTTATGATAAAGATGTTAAACCTGATTATAAATGGGATGGCATTACTATGCCATTTGAGAATGAAAGTTTTGACTGTGCATTCGGGACAGAGGTATTAGAACATTGCCCAGAACCAGAAATAGTTCTTAAGGAGGTGAACCGTATTTTAAAACCAAATGGTATATTTTTTTTTACAGTTCCTTTCTTATGGAATTTGCACGAAGTGCCAAATGATGAATATCGATATACTCCATTTTCCTTAGAGCGCCATTTAAAAAATAGTGGGTTTTCAGATATTACGATCAAGTCTACTGGAGGTTGGCATGCATCTATGGCGCAAATGTTAGGTTTATGGGTGCGACGAAGTCCTATGCCTAAAAGAAAGCGTCAAGTTTTGTCTGTAATTCTCAAACCTCTAATAGCCTATTTGATTAAGTCCGATAAACCAGAGGCAATTCAGTTTAAAGAGGGTCAAATGATAACTAGTCTGTATGGTGTTGTTAAAAAATAAGCTATGAACATTGCAATCTTTTCTCCTAATAAAAATCCGTATTCCGAGACATTTATTCAGGCACATAAAAATTATCTAAAAGGCAATGTGTCTTATTATTATGGACATATTGGGAGTATAAAATTAGAAGGTACAGAAAGGCTAGTGTCTAAAACATTAGAGTTTCGTTTTAGGTTGGCACGTATGTTAAGTAACTCGCCCTATGCTTATGTTAACCAAAAATCAATATTAAAATCTTTAAAGCAAAATAAAATTGATGTTGCACTCATAGAATATGGTACCCATGCCTATAGCTTAATAAGCATCCTAAAATCTAGTAAAATACCATTTGTAGTTCACTTTCATGGATACGATGCTAGTGTAAAAGGAGTTATTAGTCAATGTAATAATTATAAGGAAGTCTTTTCAAATGCGACAAGCCTCATTGCAGTTTCTAGAAAGATGGAGCAAATGTTATTAGATATTGGTTGCCCTAGAAAAAAACTTATCTACAACGTTTATGGAGCACAACCAGAGTTTGAAAGCGTTATACCAACCTTTGCAAAAAAACAATTCATTGCTATTGGTCGTTTCACCGATAAAAAAGCTCCTTATTATACCATTATGGCATTTAAAGAGATTGCGGACAAGTTCCCAGATGCTAAATTACTAATAGCTGGTGACGGTTTACTTCTTAATATGTGCGAAAATTTGGTGAAGCATTATCAGTTAGAACAACAAGTTGATTTCTTGGGTGTTATAAAACCAGAAGAGTATAAAAAGATATTAACAGATTCATTGGCATTTGTTCAACACTCAATAACTGCCAAAAGTGGTGATATGGAAGGCACACCTGTAGCAGTTTTAGAAGCAAGTGTAGCAGGTTTGCCAGTTATAGCTACTAAGCATGCAGGTATAATTGATGTTATTAAACATGGAGAAACAGGTCTACTGTGTGATGAACATGATGTAGCTGCAATGTCTGATCATATGATGAAAGTGTTGAGCAATATTGAATTTGCTAAGCAAATGGGTTCTAATGGTAAAAAACATATTAAACAGTTCTATAGTTTAGATAGGCATATAAATGCTTTGCAGAAAACATTAAATGAAGCTGTAAGCAAAGATTGTTGATTCTACATTGTAAATTAGACAAGTAAAAAGTTGTCCATGCCAAAACAAGCACTCGTTTCTATTATCATCCCAACCTTTAACCGTGCAGATTTAATAGGGGAGACTTTAGATTCTATTTTGGCTCAAACCTATAGAAACTGGGAATGTATGGTAGTTGATGATGGAAGTAAGGATGACACTAAGGTGTTGGTGGATTCTTATAACTCTAAAGACAGTAGAATTAGATATTATCAAAGACCAAACGACTATTCACCAGGCGGAAATGGTGCCAGAAATTATGGGTTTACAGCAAGTAAAGGAGACTATATACAGTGGTTTGATGATGATGATGTTATGTTAGAGCATTTCTTGGAAGAAAAAATAAACGCTTTTAACGATGCTACAGATTTAGTGATATGTTCTAGCACAAAAGTTGATAGTGAATTAGTTAAAATTGAAGATATAGATTTAAGAATAAGGGATAACCTTTACAAAGACTATGTGTTATGGCAATTTAAGATAGTGACCAATAATGTACTTTTTAAAAGAAGTTTTCTGCAAAACAAAGACCTCTTTAATTCCAAAATCCTAAGAGGACAAGAATCTGATTTTTTTTCGAGATTGTTCTTTAATCTTCAAAATGAACAATTTAAAATAATAAACAAACCGCTGTTTTTGTATAGACAACATGCGTCAACAAAAACCAAGGCTAATGAAGACTATGTTTCTCGCTATAAGACCTCAGAAATTTATATCGCTTCTGAGCATTTAAAAAGAGCGGTTTTGCTAAATGATAAAGAGCTTATTCAGTATTTTTATAGGCAGTTAATCCATTTTTTCTTCAGAGCTTTACATCATAAGGATATTAAAAACGCCAAATCTGCTTTGGTCTCTGTAACTAAAACTTTAAAACCTATTAATAGGAGGTTAGTTGTTCAATTACAAATAGTTGGATCTGTTTTTTTATTAATGAAAAGAGGTATTTATAAAGTAGAAGCTTATTTTAAATCGTATAACATTTAGTTTATGTCTTACACACCTTTAGTTTCTATAATTATCCCAACCTTTAATAGGTGTCAGTATATTGGCGAAGCTTTAGATAGTATCATAGCGCAAACTTACACCAATTGGGAGTGTATTGTGGTAGATGATGGCAGTACGGACAACACAGCGGCAATTCTAAAGGAGTATTGTAATCGCGATTCTAGAATACAATATCTGGTGAGACCAGACAACTTTCCTAAAGGCAGTAATGGTAGCCGAAATTATGGAGTGACTATAAGCAAAGGAGAGCTCATTGCTTTTAATGACGATGACGATTTTTGGTTACCGAATAAATTAGAATTGCAAGTCCCTATATTTAAACAGCATCCTGAGGCTGGTTTGGTGACAGGACATATAGAGTATGTTAACGAGAAAGGAGAGCGCTCTGGCCGTGTTATAAAGCAAAAAGGTAATCATGGTAAAGTTTTTAAGGATATATTGCTAAAAAACCGAATGTCCATGATTACTCCGGTTTTACGACGCAAAGTATTTGATAAGGTAGGTTTTTTTAATACTGATTTTAAAATTTTTGAAGATTGGGAGTTTTGGAGACGTGTAGCTTACTATTATCCGTTTTATAGTATAGACAAGGTATTGGCTTGTGTACGAAAGCACGATACCAATACCTCACTCATTGTTACTAATGATCCCTTTGAACAATATATGCGATACAAAATCTTAAATAAAGCCTTGTTAGAATGGGGAAAAGGAAGATTTACAAAGGCAGATTTAAAGTTAATTGAAAAAGTATCTTGGAAACGCTATAGAAAACTATTAAAAAACCATTGTAAAGGGATGGGGCAGAAGCTACTGTTTTTTAAACAAGTTTTTGCACATTCATTTAAAGATGGGCTACAATTACTCATTTTGTTTGTTAAATACAACATATTCAATAGGTAAGTCTGTAATTAATTTATAAATTTCAACTATGTCAGAAAAGCTTACGTCAAAAGAATATTGGGAAACATATTATCACCACAATCATACCGATAGAAAGCACATTACAACAGTGTGTAGTTATTATGATGAGATGTGGGATATTTTTATTAGTTCTAAAAATAAAAAACAAAGCCTTATAGAAATAGGAGGGTTTCCTGGGCGGTATTTGGCATATCTGGCTAATCAATACCAATTAACTCCGACATGCTTAGATTACAATTCTAACACCACACAGATAGAAGGTTCTTTTAATGTGATGGATGTGGCTTCTTATAAAGTAATCCAAGAAGATTTTACGACATATAAGTCCGATAAAAAGTATGACTATGTAATGTCTAATGGGTTTATAGAGCATTTTAATGATTATGATCGCATGTTAGATTTGCATGTAGATTACATGAGTGATAATGGACGATTAATGATTATGATACCAAATATGAGAGGATATGTAAAGTTTTATAAATATATGGTGGATAGCAAAAATTTAAAGGTTCATAACCTAGAATGTATGCGCTTAAAAGTATTTAAAGATTTTGCAAAACGTCATAATCTATCGATTCTTCATTTAGGTTATTATGGAGGATTCCCTTTAGGTGTTCATCAAAAAAATAATTTATTACAAAAGTTAATACACAAAGGGCATCGTTTAATTTTTAAGTATATTCTTAACGACTGGTTAAAAAAGCATCCTTCTAGGTATTTCTCCTCTGCCATAATAGCTATTTTCGAAAAACAATAATTTAATGTGTGGATTTGTAGGCGAGTTTACCTTCAACAAAGGGCAGATAACTAAAGCGGATACGTTTAAGGATATTTTAAACCTATCTCAGCATCGTGGACCGGATTATTCAGATATAATTACCGATTCTGGTTTTCAGTTGGGTTTTAATCGGTTAGCTATTTTAGATACCTCACCAAAAGGTAATCAGCCAAAGCAGAGTCCTAATGGACGCTATTATGTTGTATTTAATGGCGAGATTTATAACTATAAAGAACTTTCAGAAACCTATAACCTCACAGATTTAAAATCGAGTTCAGATACAGAGGTGCTCACTCACTTATTAGATACATTGGGAGTAGATAAAACCATAAGTCTTCTAAACGGTATGTTTGCCATCGCCATAATAGATACAAAAAACGACTGTATGTACTTGACTAGAGATTTTGCAGGTATAAAACCGTTGTTTTATGGTATAGCTTCAGACGGAGTCGTGATGGCATCGCAATTTAATCAGGTATATATACATCCTTGGTTTAGTAACACGCTTAGGTTGCTTCCGGAGATGGTGAAAACCTATTTTGGTTTTGGCTATATGCAAGCGCCACATACGGTTTATGATTCTATTTTTCAAGTTAATCCAGGTGAGATTTTAAAAATACAAAGAGACAGAACTGTTAGTAGAAAAACAATCACCACTTTTAACAAGGTGCAAGAAGATCATTCTATGCCTAAGGCAGAACTGTCTTCCGTTTTAAAATCTGCAGTATCTAAACAGTTGGTTAGTGATGTGCCTTTGGCTACTTTTTTAAGTGGTGGTATAGACAGTCCATTGATCAGCGCTTATGCCAAAAAACATATAGATAATATTGAAGCCTTTACCTTAAAGGTGACGAATTCAAAATTTAACGAGAGCGATATTGCTAAGGCTTATGCAGAACACCTCAATATAAAACAGCATATCGTTACAGTAAAGGAAACGGATTTGCTATCTGAAATAGATACACATTTTAAAGCCTTTTCGGAGCCTTTTGGTGATTATTCCAGTATCCCAACCTACGTCATTTCCAAAGAGGCTAAGAAGAAGCATACCGTAATGTTATCTGGCGATGGTGGTGACGAATTGTTTTTTGGATACCCAAGAATGCTAGACATTTTACAAAAGCGTTGGTGGTTTAAGTTGCCTTATGCAATTAGAAAACAAATAGCCCAGATTACCAACAAGCTTGGGTTAACCAATACTTGGGCACCTTATTTTAAGACCCTTAACGATTTTATAGCGAATAAGCATTTAAAAATTCCAGCTCAAACACTCAATACTATTTTTCCCGAAACCTCATTTTCTTCTGAGATGGATAAGCTCTATGAGTTTGATAATAACAAAAGAACACTTTTACACCAATTGCGATTCAATGAGTTTTATGCGCATATGCAACGTGTTTTAATAAAAGTAGATCGAGCAAGTATGGCGCATAGTTTAGAGGTTAGAGTGCCTTTTTTAGATAAAAAAACCATTGCGTTTGCCTGGAAACAAAAAGGAGAATTGCAGACTAAGCAAGATTTGAAGAAAGAGCTTAAGATGTTGTTGGCTGATGAGGTGCCAGAGTCTTTAATTAATAAAAAGAAAATGGGTTTTTCAGTGCCACTAGAAGACTGGTTGCATCAGCATTTAAAAAATGATGTACTAGAGGTGGTTTTTGAAAAGCCATTTTATGGAAAAGAGGTCATTAATGTAAAAGCAGTGCAAGATTACGTCAATGATTTTTTTGACAAGAAACACAATAATGCTTGGGGAGTTTGGCATGTTTACGCATGGCAAAAGTGGTGGATTACCCATGGAGTACATCACCAGAACTAAAAAAAAGTATAATCATAACATAACTCAGTTTTGAGTTAGTGAAGCTATCTGTATTTATTATATTAGCGTTACTATTATGAATGTATTAGAAACTCCAATTTTACCCACAAAACACAGGTACGCCAAAAATCAACAGCCTCACCAAATTCATTACGAAGCTATATGTGTTTTTGCGGCTACAGGTTTTTTTTTGGATGACGATACTTATTTTAAGGACGAAGTTTGCCTAAGACCAGGTCATAAACACACTTTTGACGACAATAACTATTTGGTAAAAAGCGAGCCTTGGTTTCATTGGCACTATACACCAAGAGATATTAGTTTTCAGCAAGCACTGGAAGAATATATCACATTACTTACAGATATTACTAAAGATTTAGTAGGAGACCATTCGGTTATATTACCATTATCCGGAGGAATAGATAGTAGGAGCCAAGCGCTTATACTTGAAGGTTTAAAAAATCCGGTACATGCCTACAGTTATTATTTTCCTGGTGGTTATCCAGAACACAAGATTAGCAAGCAAATAGCAAATGTTTGTGGTTTTACATTTGATGATTATAAAATTCCGAAAAGTTATTTATGGAACAAAATTAATGAATTGGCCCTAATGAATCGATGCTTTTCTGAGTTTACACATCCAAGACAAATGGGAGTTTTGGATGAGTTAAAACAGATGGAAGGCGTATTTTATTTAGGACATTGGGGAGATGTTCTTTTTGATAGAGGTGCGCCAGCAAATATAAGGGAATCAGAGGTTGTTGACTTGTTACTGAAAAAGATGTTAAAGCCTGGTGGTTTGGAGTTTGCACAATCTCTATGGAAGGCATGGGATTTAGAAGGCGATTTTAAATCCTACCTTATTTCTAGAATAGAAACATCACTTTCTGAAATTAAAATTGATAATATTAGTGCCAAAGTAAGAGCATTTAAAACCTCGCAATGGGCACATCGGTGGACAACAACCAACCTATGTGTTTTTGAAAATGCGCATCCGATTACGCTTCCGTATTATGAAGACAGAATGTTGGAGTTCATTTGTACCATTCCAGAAGATTATTTGGCAGGTAGAAGATTACAAATTGCACATATAAAGCAAAATAAAAAATTATCTAAAATTACATGGCACGAGCAAAAACCATTTAACCTAAACAATTATCAGTATAACAAAGCGCCATACAATTTGCCCTATAGAGTTTTTAGTAAGCTAAAAAGAGAATTCAATGCAATGCTTGGCAACCCATACATACAGCGTAATTTTGAATTACAATTGTTGGGCACAGAAAACGATAAACAGTTACAGGCATATATTTTTGATTCTGATTTCCTTAGTTTTATACCTAGGGATGTTGTGCAAGAATTTTATACTAAGTTTAAAAACACAGATACGGTTTATTATTCTACGCCAATCTCTATGATATTAACCATGTCGCTTTGGCACAAACATTTTCTGAGAAATAACGCATGAAGCTATCTGTTGTAATTCCGGTATATAATGGTGCAGAGTTTATTGAGAAGTCTTATAACTCTATATTAAATCAACAACTCACAGATTTTGAGATTATTTATGTAGATAACAATTCTAAGGATGCAACTTCAAAAAATGTTGAAGTTTTAGTAGCTAAAGATAAGCGAGTGAGATTGTTACATCAGCCAAAACAAGGAGCTGCGCCTGCACGTAATATGGGAATTAAGGCAGCAATAGGTGACTACGTTTATGTTTTTGATGTTGATGATGAAATATATCCCAATGCCTTAAATCAATTAATTTCTATTTTAGATCAGTACCCAGATGTTGAGGCTGCTTTTGGTAAAATGGTAAAATCGGACAAAGGGATTGCCCAAACACCAAAACCAACAGACGAAACAGGAGAAGTACGTATTGAAGAGCCACCATTTTGGGGATTAAATTGGTTCTCTAATTTAAAAATTGTTGTTGGGCCACCAGCATTTTTGTACCGCAAGTCTGTTTTTGATTCTATAGGTTTGTATAATGAATCTATAAAAAACAATGAGGATACGGCATTAGATATTAAATTGGGATTAACTCAGCGTATAGCATTTTTAGATACTTACGTATATCTGTACTTTAAGCATGCTGACTCTACAATAGAGCAGACCAAGCGAAAAATTCCAAGAGCTTTTATGATATGGCCACGATTGGTAAAAGAGCATATCCCTTTTTATCTAAAGCACCAAACTCCAAAAAGGTTTAAAAGTTTATTGTTCAGTCAATTGTTTCAATCTATGGGAAGACAATTGGTTTTTACCAAAGGATTTTCTAAACGGAGGTCGTTAAAGCGTCAGTTATGTAAGGATGTAGAAGATATTACAATTCCCTCAGGGATTAAACTCTTCTTAACAATATTGGTTATATTGCCACTAGAAATATTAAGGAAAGTATATGCATATTATATAGTTCCTTATGTTGTAAAGAAGCAAGTAAATTAATTTTTGTTGAAGCCAACTCACTCCATAAAATATATTTTCAGAAAACTACTGATTAATGCATTGTACCGCAGGTATGTGGCTAATAATGCTTTAATTCAAGAGGATATTGTTCAAACTCTTAAGGTTAGAGGGAGTAAAGTGCAGTCGGAATCAATTAAAAAGCAGTTTAGTCATTTAATGCTTTATTATCCGGATTATGCATTTATCTTCTTTTGGAGAATAAATAAACCCAAGTACTTTTGGAAACACATGTTTGTTAAAGACATACCTTGCAAAATTTTTGGTAATACAAAGATAGAAGGAGGTTTAATGTGTTATCATCCTTATGCTACAGTTATAAACGCCGTTTCCATTGGTAAAAATTTTCAGTTTCGTAATAGTTTAACCATTGGTAATAAAGGTAATGATAACAAACGACTTCCTATTATAGGAGATAATGTTACGGTTGGTGCCAATGTGGTGATAATCGGCGATATAACCATTGGAAATAACGTTGTTATTGGAGCAGGTTCGGTAGTTGTTAAAGATGTGCCTTCTGATTGTGTCATTGCTGGTAATCCAGCAAAAATTATTAGAAAGTTAGAGGATGGCTGAAAAAACAAAACTTCTTTTTACCATTTCTAATTTTAATACCGCAGGTAGTGGTAAAGTAGTGTACGATTTAGTTAACGGCTTAGACAAAACTAAGTTTGATATTGAAATAGCTTGTGGCAGTAATGAAGGTTCTTTCTTTGCTGTTGTAGAATCCTTAAACATACCAATACATATTTTTGAGACTAAGGCGACCTATAGGCCTTATCATAATCTATTGTTTAGAGTATGGAAGATTTCTAAATTTTATAAGAAACATCAGTATGATATTGTACATTCTTGGCAATGGAGTAGTGATTGGACGGAAGCCTTAGCCGCTAGATTAGTTGGAGTTAAATGGATGTATACTAAAAAGGCCATGGGATTTGATACTAAACACTGGCATATTAAAAGTTATCTCGCTAACTTCATTGTAACCATCAATGACGAAATGCGTAATTATTTTCCTAAAAAAAAAGCACAAGCATTAATCCCTTTGGGTATAGATACCGAATACTATAATAGTGATAAAGTTCAGAAAATCGCATTAGGAGACCCATCAAAGTTTCATATCATAACCGTTGCAAATTTAGTACCTGTGAAAGGTATTGAAGTGCTGATAAAAGCTGTTGATAAGCTCAACGATAAAACTATTGAATTAACTATATTAGGTGATTGCGATAATGAGTATGGTGAAAAAATGAAGGAGCTCACAAGATCCTTAGGATTGCAAAAACAAATTCATTTTTTAGGAAAACAACTAGATGTAAGACCTTATTTTAAATCTGCAGATTTATATATTATCCCTACCTTAAACGAAGGTAGAAAAGAAGGAATGCCAATGGCGCTAGTGGAGGCAATGAGTATGGGAGTTCCTGTTTTAGGATCTAATATTACTGGTATTAATTACGTACTAAAAGATTTTAAAAACCTATTATTTAAACCAGGAGATGCTGAAGATTTAGCCTTAAAAATAAACCAGTTTAACAGTATGGATAAGAAAAGGCGTATTGAATTGGGGCAAGACTTACGCAAGTATTGTGAAACTTACTTTACTATGGATAGTTTCATTGCTGCACACGAAAAATTATACAAAAGAATTGCAAGTGGCAGGTAGATTTAATAAACATGTTGTTGTGGTAGGCAGTGCAAGAAGTGGTACAAGTTGGTTAAGTGAGACTTTGGCCCAACCTTTTCGTTATAGAATGTTATTTGAGCCAGAGCAAGAAACGCGTACCAAAAAAGGTTACCTGTTATGCGACAAGTGGCTTGAGGAAGCGAATGATTCTATTGGGGCTCATAAATATCTAACCCAACTTTTAAAAAACAAGGTGGATTGCGATTGGATCGCTCAAAACAGTAATAGAAAATTTAAGTTGCATTTATGGCCGTTTGTACCCAAAAAGTTTATCATAAAGTTTGTACGATTTAACCTTTCGGCTTTATATATGCATAAAGTGTTTGGTGTTCCTGTGGTTCATATTATTAGAAATCCATATGATGTTATTCGCTCTCAGCAGCAGGTTAAGTTTCCTTGGCTGTATGATTTATCTCATTTTGTGAAACAAGACAAACTGGTTAATCTGATTTTAGAAGTGTTTAATTATGATATTAGAGAGTTTCATAAACTTTCGGATGTTGAGGTTTTGGCATTACGTTGGTGTATTGAAAATGTGATACCTAATGAGTTGAATAAGGACTACTCAAAAGAAGTTGAAATTGTTAGATATGAAGATTTAATACAAAATACCGATGTGTTTTATAAACTTTGTGACACATTAAAATTAGAAGCTGTGGATAATTTAGAGCAATACTATAAACAACCTTCTTCAAAGACGCATCCAAAAAGTTACACGTATAACAAAGACAACAATAAAAGCGAATTTTCAGAAGCAACTCTTGTTGAAATTAATAAAATGCTAGACGTTTTTAAAACAACCCTTTATAAAAGAAGAAATTAATTTGTAGTAATTATGCTATTTAACTCTCTGGATTTTGTTGTTTTTCTTCCCTTGGTTTTTGTTTTGTATTGGTTCGTTACTAAGCGTTCACTAAGACTTCAAAACATATTGATTGTTATTGCGAGTTATGTGTTTTACGCATGGTGGGATTATAGATTTTTAGCGCTGATAGCATTGAGTACCATTGTGGATTTCTTTGTTGCAAAACAACTAAATGCTGCAAGAGCTAAAAGCACACGAAAGCTCTTGCTTTTGGTAAGTTTAATTTTCAATCTAGGACTATTAGCGTTCTTTAAATATTTCAATTTTTTTATTGAAAGTTGGGTTGATGCCTGGAAAACACTTGGTGTAGATATGCATGTCTCCACTTTAAAAATCATTCTTCCTGTAGGAATCTCTTTTTATACATTTCAAACATTGAGTTATACTATAGATGTTTATAGAAACAAACTAAAGCCAACCTCAAGTTTTATTCAGTTTGCAGCATTTGTTTCCTTTTTTCCTCAACTGGTTGCTGGTCCAATTGAAAGGGCCACTAAATTATTGCCTCAATTTAGTTCTAAAAGAGAATTTAAGACCGATTTTGCAATGAGTGGCGTATACCTCATTATTTGGGGGCTCTTTAAGAAAGTTGTGATTGCTGACAATTGTGCTTTTTTTGTTAACGAAATTTTTAGCGCTCCTACTGACTTTTCTTCAGTAGAATTGATTTTGGGAGCTGTGCTTTTTGGGTTTCAGATTTATGGCGATTTTTCTGGTTATTCTGATATTGCAATTGGTGTTGCTAGGCTTTTTGGATTTTCATTAATGACTAATTTCTCCTTTCCTTATTTTTCTAGGGATATTGCAGAGTTTTGGAGACGCTGGCATATTTCTTTATCAACTTGGTTTAGGGATTATCTCTATATTCCGCTAGGAGGCTCAAGAGGCGGCAAATGGAATAAAGTGCGAAATGTATTTATCGTATTTTTAATAAGTGGATTTTGGCACGGAGCCAATTGGACATTTATAGCGTGGGGAATTTTACATGCTATTTTATTTATGCCTTTATTGCTCATGGACCGAAATAGAAAATTTATCGAGTCCACTAAAGTATCTCTTAATCAATTGCCTAGTATTTTCGTTACTTTTACGTTGGTAACTATAGCTTGGGTTTTTTTTAGAGCCGATAGTATTGCAATAGCATCTCAATACATCATTGATCTGCTTAGTTTTAAGAGCGGTAACGGCTTTATGTTTTTTAAGACCAGTAAGAAGGTGTTGTTTAGTGCTATAATTTTGTTCAGTATTGCATTACTTTTAATATTTGAATATAAGACCATACAGAAGAACAAAAAAGAAGTGCAACTAACACGTGCTACAGCTATTTTTATAGCATTGGTTATTTGTTTTATGGGTGTGTTTAAAAACCCAGCAGAGTTTATTTATTTTCAATTTTGATCATGAAATTATTTCTAAAGAAAATAGGTTTTATTTTTCTGATATTCATCGGCATATCAGTAGCTATTTCTACCGGTAGTTTATGGTCTTTACGTCAGTCTTCTTTTTATAAACCTTCATTTTTGGTAAATGATGTAAAAGAAAAAGATTTTGATTATATCATCTTGGGAGCGAGTACTGGGTTAACAACTCTAAACTCTAAGGTTATAGATTCTGTTCTTAAAACCAAAGGGCTTAATTTGTCTATTGACGATACTTCTCTAGGTACACAATACCTAATGTTACAACATTTTTTAGAACATGGAAAAACAACTGAAAATGTTGTTTTAGCACCTAGTGCTTATGGTTTTGATTCTCAAAATAAGGATATAAGTGATAATGATTATCGTTTTTTGCCATTCATTAATGAAAGCTATGTGTCAAATTATTTTGATGATTTTACCAGCAGAAGTTCTAATCTAATTAGTTACTCTAACTATATGCCAATGTTAGGTGTATCTTATTACAATATGGAAATACTATACCCTTCGCTATTAGCTTTAATACATCCAAAAAAAAGAAATCGTTTTGACAATAAAGGCAATTATACCTACCCAAATACAGAAACTGAAACTAGGTTGATTCAAAATTTTGAACCCATTACCATTGCATTTAAAAATAAATATTTCTCAAAAATTAAAGCGCTTTGCGAACTACATAATATAAGGTTGATTTGTTATTTTTCGCCTATCAAAGGCAAAAAAGTAAATACAGATATTACTAACCTTGCTATTATCAATCATAGTGATTTATTGAGGGATGAATCGTTATTTTATGATTCAATACATGTAAATAGTAACGGAAGACAAGTGACAAGTTTAGCATTTGCTCAAGATTTCAATAAAATTTTTTTGAAGTAAAATAATGAACCGCAAACCCAAAATAGCTATATACTCTGGTGATATACCAAGTACTACTTTTATAGAAAGGTTAATCGAAGGATTGTCCCAGGATGCTTATGAAATTTATGTGTTTGGGTTTATAAAGACTAAAGTAAAATATAAAGGATCTGTTTCTGTGTATGCTTATAAGAATAATAGAGCCTATAAACTATTTTACTTATTAAAGTATACTGTACTACTGTCATTATTTAGACGTAAGGAAAAAAGAAAGCTCGATAGTTTAATAAAATCACAGTCAAAAAATGTATTGCTAGATAAAGTGAAAAGCTATCCTGTATTATGGCATAAGCCAGATGTATTTCATTTGCAATGGGTGAAAGGTTTGGACAATTGGATGTGGGTACAAGATTTTGGAATAAAACTCGTAGTAAGTCTTCGTGGTGCACATATTAATTATTCTCCTTTGGCCAATGCGCAGTTGGCTGAGATGTATCGTAAAAATTTCCCTAATGTTGACGGTTTTCATGCAGTATCTAAGGCTATAGCAAACGAAGCAGAAAAATACAATGCACCTAAAAACAACATCAAGGTCGTTTACAGTGGTTTACCGTTTTATGATAAGGTAACACTTACTAATACACCTAACAAACCATTCAAAATAATCTCTATTGGAAGATCTCATTGGAAGAAAGGTTATTCTTATTCTTTAGATGCCTGTAAACTTTTAAAAGACGACAATTTTAATTTTAATTACACCATAGTTGGTGCAGCCAATGCTATTGAATATAATTATCAGGTTCATGATTTAGGTTTGTCAAAAGAAGTTGTCTTAATGGATAAATTACCTTATGACGACGTACAGCGATTAATACAACAAGCAGATATGTTATTGCTACCAAGTGTAGAAGAAGGAGTTGCCAATGTGGTACTGGAAGCCATGAATAATAATACTGTTGTGTTAACTACAGATTGTGGCGGCATGACAGAAGTAGTTAAAGATGGCAATAATGGCTTTGTTGTACCAATAAGAGATGCTGTAGTAATTGCTAACAAGATTAAAGAAATAGCAGGTATGCCTCAAAACAGCGTTGAGACTATTAAAACCAAAGCTTTAAAATCTATTAAAGAAAGTCACACACAACAACTTATGGTGCAGGGCATGGCAGAATTATATCAAAACACATTGCAATGTTAACTGATAATAACAAGGCAGCTACAATTGGTTTAGTACTATCTACAGTGCCTAAATATTCTGAAACTTTTTTTAGAAATAAAATTGAAGGCTTGCAAAAAAACGGCTACAATGTTATTTTATTTGTTGACTATAAAAATGCAAGCGATAATGATTATGACTGTAAAGTTGTGTCTGGTTATAACTTTAACCAAGGAAAGCTTTTAACGTTTTGGTACAGTTTTTTAGCCATTACTAAGTCATTGGTTTTACACCCTTCAAAAAGTTTTAAGTTATTTCAGTTAAATAAAAAGGATGGCATACCTATTTCTAAAAACATACGACAAGTCATAATAAATCACTTCTTTTTTACGGAAAATGTAGATTGGTTACATTTTGGTTTTGGTATGTTGTCAGTACAAAGAGAAAATATTGCAGCAGCAATAAAAGCCAAAATGGCAGTGAGCTTTAGAGGTTTTGATTTATACCTTTCTCCATTAAAACATCCGGGTTGTTATGACTTATTGTTTAGGAAGGATGTAAAGTACCACGTGTTATCACAAGAAATGAAAAACGACTTAATGAAAAACGACATTAGGGCGAATCGTATAGAGGTCATAACACCAGCAATAAAAACAGAATTTTTTCAAAACATTCAGCCTTTTACACAACACAAACAAATTCAGTTAGTGACCGTGGCGAGGTTACACTGGAAAAAAGGACTAGAATACACACTAGAGGCATTAGCATATCTAAAAGAAAAAGGAGTAGATTTTCATTATACTATCATAGGTGATGGAGAGGAAAAAGAACGATTAATATTTGCAGCTCATCAACTGGGTATAATAGATAATATAAGCTTTACAGGAAAATTATCCCAGAAAGAGTTAAGGGAAAAAGTGATAAAAAGTTCAATTTATCTTCAATATAGTATACAAGAAGGATTTTGCAATTCGGTTTTAGAGGCACAAGCTTTAGGTTTAATGTGTATTGTGTCTAATGCTGAAGGTTTAAGTGAAAATGTATTAAATGAAAAAACGGGTTGGGTGGTAACAAAAAGAAAACCTAAATTATTGGCTGAAAAAATATTATATGTTATAGATTTATCCGACGAAAAAAAACAGACTATAAGGCAAAATGCGATCAATAGAGTTAAGGCTAGCTTTAATTTAGAAAAGCAACAACAAGAATTTGTGAATTTATACAATAATTAAAAATTAATTTAGCTTTCCTACTATCGCAACTATTTGTGTAAAACTCTTAATTCTAGGAGAGTATTTATGATCTGAGAAATAAATTTTTAACAAGAATGACTAAGTACGAATTTTTTCGCTGGGTGACGTTTCCTATAATGACAACACATTTGGTAACTGTTCGTAAGGATATAAAGCAATTATTAAAGCAAAGTAAGTCGAATTCTAAAAAAACATCAGTTTTAGATGTAGGAGGAAGGAATTCGCCGTATACTATTAATTTGCCTGCAGAAATCACACTTTTGGATGTGCCTCAAGAAGAAGGAACTCGAGAGGAGTTAAATCTGGGATTCACTTCAGAGATACTTAACAATATTAAAGAGAGAAGAAGCAACATTAAAGATATTGTAATACAAGATATGACTAAGTCAACCTTGCCAAATGATTCCTACGATGCCGTTGTATGTATTGAAGTTATTGAGCATGTGTTAGAGGACGCTAAGTTTGTAGAAAATATAGCTAAAGTGATACGTCAAGGTGGTTGGGCTTACTTTACAACACCAAATGGCGACTATATAAAAAATGAAGGGCCTGGTAGTAACCCAGACCATGTAAGGCATTACACAAGACAAGAATTAGAAGGGTTGCTTAAAAAATATTTTAATGAGGTAGATGTACACTATGCTGTAAAAACAGGAAAGCATAGAGTAAGGGGTTTAAAAAGCTTTAAGCTTAGCAATCCAATAGGTGTTTTAACAACCATGGCCTCTAATATTATTAACCGAATACAATCAAAAGGTGTAGAAAACACACCTCATGAAACAGCACATTTAATTGCAATTGGGTACAAGTAAATTACAAGCAGCAATCTAAAAAGCTAAATATGTTAGTATATCTTTATAAAAAAATACCTAAATCCTTACGTAATCGTATCGGGAAAACTAAAAGCTTAAAATGGTTTAGGGATTTTCTATTAAGAAAAGACGGAATATATAAAGAGCGTACGGTAAACATAAAAAGATCTTATTTAGATTACAATGTAGAATTTAAGTTTGTGGCTTCAATAAAAGAAGCTTCTAACGCTTTAATAAAAGGCATAGAAAATACAATGCTGTGCAACTCTATTGTACTTCTTAGAAAGCGAAGAGAAGATTTAAATAATATTACCATTTTAGATGTGGGTGCTAATTTTGGTTATCTAAGTTTAGTATGGTCTCAGACAGTATGTAAAACGGGCAAAGTTGTAGCTTTTGAACCCAGTGTTGACGTATATAAATCCCTTGGTAAATCTGTAGCTTCTAATAAGGTTGGTAACATTGTAGAGCTCGTTAACGTAGCCGTGGGAAACGAAAACAAGCTAGTGGAACTTTTCCTAAATGACTCCACATCCAATGTTATACAAAGTGATGATAAGCAGCAAAGTAACACTGTGCAAATGGTGCGTATAGATGATTATGTAAAGGATAATAATCTTAATTGTGATTTAATTAAAATCGATGTAGATGGTATTGAGTTTGATATCTTAAAAGGAAGCATAGACACATTAAGGAAGTTTAACCCTATCTATATTGTTGAGACTAATGATGATACTAGAATAGTTGAGTTTTTCGAAGGCAACAATTACAGTGTCCTTAATGAAAAATTAGAACCTTATACTCAAAACCAAAAATTACCGCCAAATGTATACTGTGTATCAAAAGCTTAATGAGTCATTCTAAAAAAAAATACAAAGTAGTTGTAATAGGTTTACCTAAAACGGGTACTTCGACTTTAGCTGTAATGCTTAGAATGTTAAACTATACAGTGACGGGACCAGATATAAAGTATAAGTTCGGCGATGCTAGATATCTTGACGAGACATTTGGCCAATATGACGGTTTTCAGGATTATCCTTGGTGTTTTGAATGGCAAAGATTCTTAAAATACGAAAACACTAAATTCATTGTACTCAATAGAGAAAAAGAATCATGGCTAAAAAGCTTTTATGAATCTTATGGAAGAGATAAAGAAAGCTATTTATCATTTCCCTACATGAAAATTTTAAAGGAAAGAGAAAATAAGGAGGAATTCTTAAATTACTTTGACTCTTATTATAAAACTGCCAATGAATATGTGGAAAAATTGCCTAGTAGGTTCTTAAATATCTCATTAAAGGCTTTTGAATGGGAGGAATTATGTGATTTTCTAGAAGAAGAACTACCAACTAATATTTTTGGCAGAGTAGTTAAGAAGCCTCACATAAATAAGAAAAACTATAAAAAGGATAAAAAAAAGTTTACATATAAAACAAAGCGAAAATTGCAATCGTTTATCGGAAAGCATTATTGGAATAAGACCATTACATTTTTAAGAAAGAATGGTATAGTAAAGTAAAGCCTTAATAAGAATGAAACAGAAAGTATTTATTATAGGTTTTCAAAAAACAGGAACCACATCGCTAGAACATGCTTTGCAACATATGGGTTATCGTGTTTATGGAGGTGATAAAAACTTAATGAAGTTTACCGATATTAAAGAATTACAAAATTATATAAAAACAACATTAAAGCATTGGGATGCCGTACAAGATATGCCGTGGCCTTTATTTTATAAAGAACTTTACAATGTATTTCCCGAGGCAAAGTTTATATTAACCAAACGGAATACAGATGAATGGATACGTAGTGTGGTGAGATATTTTGCTAGTATCCGTTTTCCTTTACATCGAAAAATATATAATGTACCTTGTGCAGAAGGATATGAACAGCGGTATATTGAAGTTTATGAAAAAAACAATAAAGAGATATTAGAGTTTTTTAAGGGTAAGCCTAATTTTTTGGTTTTGGAAATAGGTAAAAATTTTAATTACCAGACTTTATGTGAATTTTTAGAAATAGAAGAAGTGCCTAGCGGGAGTTTCCCTCATGGTAGAAATAATAAAAAACGAAAACTTCCTAATTACAAATTATACAGAGATATACGATCCTTGTATTGGAATTATAAAAAAAAATATTAAAAAGTTTATTCTTTGAAGATACTCTTATTTTACACTTATAGTCAAGGCTATTTATCCAGCTTTTTTTACGAATTATCGCTTAAGTTAACTCAAGAAGGGCATAAGGTCGTAAACTTTTCCTGGAAGCAAATACAGAGCGAAGAGGTAATAGATGGTGTTAAAGTAATAGTAAAGAAAAAGGAAGGTTATTTCACCAATTATAAATATGTGTACAACATTATAAAGGAAGAAAAACCAGATGTAATTATATCAAATTTCAGCTATGTAAATCCAGCGCTATTATTTGGAAAACTATTTGGTGCCAAAAAAAATATGGTATGGTTTCATTCATTACATGAGCAAATGGAATCCACAAGGCTCAATGTTTTTGTAAAGAAATGTTTTTTAAAATTAGCTGATGTAGTCATTGCCAATTCTTACTTAACCAAAAAGGAACTTAATGCCTATTACAATGTGAGTGAGCACAAAATACAGCCAATACCTTTTTGGAGTGCCATATCAGAGAAAAAAATGGAGCCTTCGGATTTATTCTCACAATCAGATAAAGCTGTTTTAAAGATTGGATGCCCAGGACGGCTAGTTGCTCACAAAAACCAGAAGATACTAATTGAAGCTGCCTATGCCTTAAAAAAGGATGAGTCCAAACCTTTTCATATTTATTTAGCAGGTAAGGGTGAACAGACTGAGTTAAAGAAACAGGTTAAAGAATTAGGGTTAATAAATGAAGTGTCATTTTTAAACAACCTAAGGTCTAATGATATGCTTCAATTTTATAAGACCGTAGATGTTATTGTGTTGCCAAGTCTTCATGAAGCTTTTGGGTTAGTGTTTATCGAAGCCATTGCTTTAGGAACACCGGTGATTGTGTCTAAAAAGTTTGGTGCTTTATCTTTTTTACAGATTGATGAGAAAGAATTTTCAAAGTTTACGTTTAACCCAGAATCTAGTGAAGAATTAGCAGATAAAATAAGAGAATATATTAATCACCAAGGGCTTTCTAGAGATTATTTTAAGGCATTATATAATCAAAATTTCGATAAAGAAGTTATTTTTAAAACCTTCAATAAAATCATTGCAACAACATAATGTTATTTGCGCTATTAAAATATTTACAACCAACGCATTATTTTCAGCTTTATAAAAAAGATGGAAGTTCAGTTTTTCCCAAGGCAGATGCTCTGCCAGAAGAAATTACACAACAACTGGAAGCAGATAACCAATTTCAATCTCCAGAAGCAAGAGATTATGATTTGTCATGGCAAGCCATTAACAAAGGTTACATAGGGTCGGCAGATACTTATCGTAGCTTTAATACAATACCATTAGAGGATAATTACCACTTTATTAGAAAATACTTTAACAAAGCCTGGGTTTATTATGTGTTACTATTAAGGCTTCTGTCATTTCACAATCCATATAAGGAAATCAAAGCCTTTGTAAACACAAGACATATTAAAAGAGTTGTTTTAGGAAACAGTATAATAGATTACCCTAAGTACGCAGAGTATAAGTCGTCTTTACTTGAGCAAAATCTTAAGGTAAGTGTTGTTATACCAACATTAAACCGATATAATCATCTAAACAATGTTTTAAAAGATTTAGAGGCTCAAGATTATAAAAATTTAGAGGTCATTGTTGTAGATCAGTCAGAGCCTTTTGACGCTTCATTTTACAAAAACTCTAAATTAGACATCAATCTAATTAGACAAGAAGAGAAAGCGCTATGGTTGGCGAGAAATACTGCTATAAAGCATTCCCAGGGCGATTTTATAGCACTTTCTGAAGATGATGTACGCATAAAGCCAGATTGGGTAAGTTCGCATTTAAAATGTTTAGACTTTTTTGAAGCTAAAGTATCAGCTGGCGTGTTTTATCCAGAAGGCAAACAAATTCCTAAAGATCGATCTTATTTTTCCATAGCGACTCAATTTGCTACAGGCAATGCCATGCTATATAAAACAGTGTTTAACAAAGTGGGTTTGTTTGATAGACAATTTGAAAAGCAGCGTATGGGTGATGGTGAATTTGGTACACGAATTTATTTAGAAAGTATTAAAAGTGTATCTAATCCTGTTGCATCTTGTATTGATGTAAAGGCAAATACAGGTGGGTTGAGAGAAATGGGAAGTTGGGATGCCTTCAGGCCATCTAATTTTTTTGCGCCCAGACCAATACCAAGTGTTTTATATTATTACAGACGATATTTTGGCAATAAAGCATCTAAATATGCTTTATTGCGCACTATTCCCATTTCTATTTTTCCTTATCAATTTAAAAAAAATAAATTGTTAAACGTGTTAGGGCTAATATTGTCTATTATTATTCTACCGCTAGTAATTTACCAGGTTTCTAAATCATGGAGTCTTGCTAGTAATAAAATTAAACAAGGCCCTTTAATTGAAACACATTAATGACTCGCAAAGCAAAAGAAATACTTATAGTTACATCAGAATTTCCGCCACAGCCAGGCGGTATTGGTAACCATGCTTACAATTTAGCATTGTATATTTCAAAACAGGGCTACGATGTTAGTGTTATAGCTGATCAACGCTCTTTAAAAGGTGTAGATGAAGTAGAATTCGATAATGATTTGCCATTTAATGTTATAAGAATAAAACGTTATTCTTTTAGGGTTAGAATGTACATTAATCGTTTAATATGTACTTACAGAAAAATGAACCAGGCTTCTTGCGTAATAGCAACAGGTAAATTTTCACTTTGGAATGTAGGTCTGCTATCTAACTTTTTTAAAATAAAAACGATTGCAGTCATTCATGGAACAGAAGTAAATTTTAAGCCATTTTTACTAAGAAAATCAGTTAACACAGCTCTAAAACAGTTTAATAAAATTATAGCAGTTTCAAATTACACAAAAGATTTGGTAAGCTCGCTAAATAAGGACGTTTATGTTATTCCCAATGGTATAAACCTTAAGGATTGGGAAGTAAATAAAGCGAATACTAATAGTTTAAAAGGTAGTCCAGCTTTAACAACAGTAGGTAGAGTGAGTTCTAGAAAAGGACAGCTTAATGTTATTAGCCACCTACCAAAGCTTATTAATGAGTTTCCAGAATTACATTACCATTGTATAGGCATACCTACTGAAGCGGAAACTTTTCTTATAAAGGCCAAACAATTAAATGTACAAGATTATGTTACCTTTCATGGTAGTTTAGATAGCAAAGATTTAAAAGAAAAGCTGAATGAGACTGATATTTTTGTAATGCTAAGCTCGGAGAGTGGAACAGGAGATGTAGAAGGGTTTGGTATTGCAATTTTAGAGGCAAATGCATTAGGAATACCTGCTATAGGATCTAAAGGCTGTGGTATTGAAGATGCAGTAAACCAAGGTGCCTCTGGCTTTTTAATAAATCATAATGATTCTTTACAATTGGTAGAAAGCATAAAAAGGATATTAAATAATAAAGGAGTTTTTTCAAAGGGAGCAATAGATTGGTCAAAACAACATGATTGGTCATATATAATCAAAGACTATCTACAGTTATTAGAATGAAAACACTAACCATTATATCGCATACAGAACATTATAAAGATAATAATGGTCAAATAGTAGGTTTGGGCTCTACCGTAACCGAAATAAATAACCTAGTAGAAGTATTTGACCATATTATTCATGTGGCTATGTTGCATAATGTTGTTCCTCCACCAAGTAGCTTGCCTTATACCTCTGATAAAATCACATTTGTGGCTCTTCCTACTGTGGGTGGTAATAGCTTAAAAAACAAATTGAAGATAATTGCTAATGCACCTAAAATGCTTAAGATTGTTAAGCAAAATGTAAAGAAAACCGATTATTTTCAATTTAGAGCACCAACAGGAATAGGAGTATTTGTTATACCATATTTGGTCTTGTTTAGTTCTAAAAAAGGATGGTTTAAATATGCTGGTAATTGGAAACAAAAAAACGCACCTAAGTCATATGGTTTCCAACGATGGTTGTTAAAAAACCAAAAAAGAAAAGTAACTATTAATGGCAAATGGCCAAATCAACCTAAGCAATGTTTAACTTTTGAAAATCCTTGTATTACAAACCAGGAGCTAAAAGAAGGACGAGATACGATAGCAGAAAAAAGTATAGATGGTAAATTTGAATTCTGTTTCGTTGGAAGATTAGAAGAGGAAAAAGGTCTGGATTTGCTCATTGAAGCTTTTAAAAGTTTACCAAAATTAGAAAAACAGATGGTGAAATCTATTCATATCGTTGGTAACGGTCACCATAAGAAAGATTATATTGCTAAGGCTAAGGAGACAGATGTTAATTTTAAGTTTTATGGTTATTTACCTCGAAAAGAGGTCCAGAAGGTTTATTGTAAATCTCATTGCATAATATTACCATCGGCATCAGAAGGTTTTCCTAAGGTTATATCAGAAGCCATGAATTATGGTTGTTTGCCAATTGTGTCTAATATATCTTCTATTGATAACTACATTATTAATGGTAAAAATGGTTTTTTATTAGAGCAAATATCTTCTGAAAGTATTGTGAAATCTGTACATAAAGTTTTAAGCTTATCAGCTACTGAATACTGCCAAATGATTAAACATAAACGAGATAATCTGCTAAAATTCACGTACAGTTATTATAATAAAAGAATACTTAAAGAAATTATAGATTAGAGAATAAAATAATTGTTTACTTTTTATTAATAACAATTTGTTTGTATTTGCAAAATATAAACTGTTAATTAGCTGTTTGTTAGAATATAAAAACATTTATCTTAAATTGAAAAACATTAAATTAATTGAATGATTTTTAAAAAAGTGTCATGGCTTATTAAGCGTCACCCTTTTTTATACTTAACGAGATTCAAACTACTATCTAAAAACTCAAATCTCGAAGGCATTAAAGGAATAGCTTATAACCAAATTAATTTAAGTAAAGATATCCCTAGTAACTTTAAGGAAATTAATGAAGAAATTTTTAAGGATGGTAAGCCATCTGATGATTTTGAAAAGGCTAAAACGATTTGCCTTTGGTTACAAGATAACATCAAAGGTGGTCCAGGGTTGAGTGAACCCTCAGATAGAGCGCTTCAAATAATGTTAGAAGGTAAAGGAGGAGTTTGTAGTGATTTAACACAGGTGTTTAATAATTTTTGTGTTATAAACGGTATTAAGGTAAGAGAATGGGGCACCACAAGAGCACCGTTCAACAGAGAATATGGTGGACATTCCTTTAATGAAATTTATAGTGAAACCTTAAAAAAATGGGTTTTAATAGATGTTTCTAGTAGTTTGTTGTTTTATCATAAACGTGATGAACCCCTTTCTGTAATAGAACTATATCAGTTAATAAGAGCCAACGAAGAAGTTAGTTTTAAGACTTTTAATAAAAACAAACCATTGATTAAAAATAGTGTAGAGAGAAACTATTTAAACCCAGATACCATACCTTTTTTAATCTGTAATTATTCTAACAAAACTTATGACTCTGTTTTAAGATATACTCGACCTTTGGTACCGGTTTTCGTTTCACACTTTTTTATATTTGCTATTGGAAAAAGTTATTATTATAGCTTTCCGTTAGATGATTACAAAAAAATAGTTTCTTAAACTTTTAATTCCTAAGTTTAGGTTCAGTGTTTTTTTGATCCCTTTTTTTAAGCAAGCTTTTTGAAGACTAATATTACATATTTAATAGCTATAGTATTTCATGCTTTTATTGGCATGATTATTTATTTCAATGAGTCTTTGGCTAAATTATATTTTGCAGCTGCTCTATTGTACTTTCTTTACAGAATTATAATATCTCCAAATCATTTAAAAACTTTCGAAGTTTTAAAAGCTTGTGCATATTTTGTTGGTGCAGAAGTGTTTTTTCGTATGACAAGAGGTGCAATATCCTACGAAGCAGGAAAATATCTTGTAATTGTGTTTATGATAATGGGTATGTTTTATAAAGGCATATCAGGTAAAGCATATCCTTACTTTTTATATATTTTATTGCTTATACCCTCAATATTTGTTGCTTCAACAACATTGAGTTTTGACGCTAATTTTAGAACAAATATTGCATTTGTGTTAAGTGGGCCGGTTTGTTTAGGTTTTGCTGCATTATTTTGTTACGATAAAAAAATAAGTATAAAACAACTGCACAAATTACTACTGTATACTGTACTACCGATTATAACGCACACTATTTATATATTCTTTTATAATCCAAGTGTTAAGGAAGTATTATCTGGTACAGGCTCTAATAGATCTGCTTCAGGTGGTTGGGGAGCTAATCAAGTCTCTTGTATATTAGGTTTAGGTATGCTAATTATAGCAATAAGATTATTTGCTAAGTCACCGACCAAAGGTTTAAAAATATTAAACATAGTAATTTTTTCTGCCATTAGTTATAGAGCAATTGTTACTTTTAGTAGAGGAGGAGTTCTAACCGCAATAATTACAATAGTAGCTTTTTTGGTTATTTATTATTCGGTAGTTTCTAAAAGAAAGAGAGGGAACATTATAATGATGTCCGTGATTTTTGTTTTTAGCATGGCTTTAACGTGGTTAATTAGTTCTAGCCAGACAGATGGCTATATTGATTTACGATATGAAAATAAAGACCATTTAGGTAGAGAAAAAGCAGATATTACAACAGGAAGAGGTCAACTTTTTGAAGAAGAAATCTCAGGTTTTATTTCTAACCCGTTCTTTGGTATCGGCTCTAGTAGAGCTAAAGACGAAAGAATTGAAATAGAAGGTCAGGGGGTAACTTCTCATAGCGAAGTAAGTAGGTTATTGGCAGAACATGGTATGTTTGGTGTGGCAATTTTAATAATTCTTTTGTTTAAACCTATAGATTTTAGATCGCGAAATAAGCGCAATTATTTATTCTATGCTTTTATGGGGTTTTGGTTTGCTACTATTAATCACTCATCAATGCGACTCGCTGCTCCAGCATTTATTTATGCTTTAGCGCTATTAAATGTAACTTATGAAAACAGTCCTATATATAGGAAATTACCTTAATAATAATAAGACTAACATTTCTACTATTAGCACTACAGGAGCACTATTAGAAAATGAAGGTTATAGATTATACTATGCATCTAGTTACAATAATAAAATTGTTAGGATGATGGACATGGTATATACTTGCTTTAAATATAGAAAAAAAGTAGATTATGTTCTTATAGATACATATAGTACATGGAATTTTTACTATGCCTTTATTATCAGTCAACTATGTAGATTCTTAAATTTAAGCTATGTGCCAATATTACATGGTGGTAATTTATCGAGGAGGCTACAATCTAGCCCCATAATGTCTAAGCTATTATTTAAAAATGCAATTTATAATATTTCACCTTCTTTATATTTAAAACAAAAATTCAGTGAGTTTGGTTATGGTAATGTTAAGTATATTCCTAACACTATAAATATTGGTAAGTATACGTTTTACAATAGGAAATTTGACATACCTAAGTTATTATGGGTTCGTTCA
Organism: Winogradskyella ouciana; assembly: GCF_965284585.1. Taxonomy (NCBI): domain Bacteria; kingdom Pseudomonadati; phylum Bacteroidota; class Flavobacteriia; order Flavobacteriales; family Flavobacteriaceae; genus Winogradskyella; species Winogradskyella ouciana. Next base: position 81,224 of record NZ_OZ260095.1, on the reverse strand, counting down.
TTTTCAGAAATTTATAACCCAAAAGTGGCTATAGAAGTTTTAAAACTATTAAAAGAGGTTTACCCAAGTTCAGAACTTTGTATGGTTGGCCCAGACTCAGACGGTTCACTAGCAAAAGTTAAAACTTTAGCCAATAAATATAATGTGAAAGTTAAATTTACAGGAAAGTTAAAAAAGGAACAGTGGATTGAGCTTTCTAAGGACTATAACACATTTATTAATACTACAAATTTCGATAACATGCCAGTGAGCGTCATTGAAGCAATGGCTTTAGGGTTACCTGTTGTTTCCACAAATGTTGGTGGATTACCGTATTTAATTGCTCATAAAAAAGAAGGGTTATTGGTGCCTCCAAATAATGCTTATGCTATGTCTGAAGCAGTCATAAAATTAATGAAAGATAAAAATTTAAAGGAAAACATAGTCAATAATGCTCGAAAAAAGGTTGAACAATTTAACTGGGAAGCTGTTAAACCGAAATGGAAAAGCCTTTTATCGTAATTAGTATAGAAAATGATTTGCACTTCTTATATTTACAATACAACCAACTTAAATAATGGCAAATAAAAAAGGCATACACTTTGAAGTTTCAGAACGTAAGATTCTTCTTAGGCTCATGGATTTAGCCATGGTTTATTTGGCTATTTATTTGTTAAATCTTTATCCTGAATTTGAGTATATCGAATTCAATTCAGAGAATATTGTAGCGCTTATATTACTTGGAGTTTATATTACAATTTTCGGAACTATTTTTGAGCTTTACGATCTTCAAAAGGCAAGTAAACTAGATACAACATTTAGAAATATAGTAATTACCACATCAACAGTGGTGTTATTTTATCTATTAACACCAGTCTTATCGCCATATCTGCCAGAAGAGCGTATTCAAATCGTATATTTTTATCTCGCAATTATCATATCTATTTTGGTATGGAGATTTCTTTATATTAACCTTATAGAATCTCCAAGGTTCTACAAAAGGGTGCTTTTAGTGGGAGAAGTTTCAAATATTGAAGGTTTAGTAAGTTCTTTGAATACATCAGATCCTAATTATAAAATTGTTGGGTTTATAAATAGTGAAGTATCTACTCCGGCGTCTGTAAAGTATAAAGGTCTCAAAGAATTTGATGCTAATTCTTTTCTAGATGTTATTGAAAGAGAACGCATCTCAGAAGTATTGGTTGCAAGTTTTAATTCAGAATCAATTATAGCAGAGGTTTATCATGATTTAATGCTTTTATTGGAGCGCGGATTTAAAATAAGAGAGTACACGCAGGTGTATGAAGAGTTATTGTATCGTGTGCCAATACAGTTTGTGGGTAAGGACTTTTATAAATACTTCCCGTTTAGTAGAAGTAATGAGAACAAATTATATATCTTTTTTCAAAGAGCCTTCGATATCATTTGTGCGATTATAGGGTTGTTAATTTGTTTGGCAATTTTACCATTCATTTTCATCGGTAATCTTTTAGGAAATAAAGGGCCGCTTTTTTATACGCAAGAACGTGTGGGTAGAAATGGCAAACCATTTCGTATAATTAAGTTGAGAACAATGGTTATTAATGCTGAAATGGATGGTGCAAAATGGGCAAAAAAGAATGATACGCGTGTCACTAAATTTGGTAAGTTTTTAAGACGGTCTCGACTCGATGAAATCCCTCAATTCTATAATGTACTTAAGGGAGATATGAGTGTTATTGGACCTAGGCCAGAGCGTCCTTTCTTTGTAAATGAACTTGCCCGAATTATTCCTTTCTACGAAACAAGACATATTATAAAACCTGGCTTAACAGGTTGGGCACAGGTAAAAACAAGATATGGTTCTTCCGTTGAGGATAGTCTAACAAAACTTCAATACGATTTGTATTATATTAAACACAGAAGCATTTTTTTAGATTTTAATATCTCCATAAAAACACTCAGCACCATCTTATATTATAGAGGTCAATAATATTATTTAAAGTACTTAATAAGGTAGATATAACGTACTGCCAATGCGACAAGCAAAGGTGCGAGTCCAATAGCAAATACTTGCACGCCAATTATCCAGTGCAATGTCATTAGACAAAGCATTATAATTAAAAACTTAAGATAGCTTCTAAACCAGTTCTTTGGTTGTTTCTTAAATAACTGACCAATTACAACAATGTTCAAAGGTACAGCCCATAAAAGATTATAATTATGTGCAGTAGCTGTATGGTCCGTGGCAAACCACAATAACAATAATAAAACACCTATTATCCCGGTAATGCTGAATAATGTTACATCTAACCAATGGCTTCTTTTTTTGTTTTTATAATCTTTATAAGTGATGTAAAGTATCAATAAAGCAATAAGACCAAGTATCACTAAAGGACTTAATAGAAAATCAAAAGAAGCTTTTCTTTCTTTTCTTTCGTAGAGCGTAGAAGAAGTTTTTACAAAATCTCGATTACCAATTTTAGCAACTTCAAAAAAGGAATGGATATACTTTGGTAAAAACATATATTCATTTGCAGAGGCATTTCTATCTATCACAGAACCTAAAGCCACATCAATACCCAAACTTCCCCAAGAATTTCGGTCAACATGTTCATGAATAAGTTCTCTAAATGTCTTTTGCTCAAAATCTTCAGGTACACTAAAGCTTATAGGACTATTGGTAACAGTTTCAGAAACATCCCTAATTTTTGTAGCACAATTGTCATAAAAAAAATCGTAAAGATACCTTCGGTTTTCTGGCTTATAGTTATTCTCTAAAAAATCAAAGAGACTTTGTTTTTCTTTAAGGTTAAAATTTAAAACCTGTTCGTCAATAGAACGATTGTAACTCGTATAGTGATAATATATATTTGAAAAATTATGTCTACTGATGAGGTAATTCAATTTGCCTCTTGCAAATTTTAAGTAGAAGTTGGGTGCGTCAAAATCATATTCGCCATAGCCGTATACCAGATCTATTCCTTTGGATTTGTCTTTTATTCTAAAAGCATTATGCCCAAAAGCATCATTAAGCGATTCGCCTGGCCCAAAAGTAAGTACAGAGACTTCTGCGTCCTCGGTTAATTGAATCTGTTGACCAAAAGAGGAAACGTAAACAAAAAGAAAAAGGAAAAAGGATAGTTTTAGTTTCATTTTTGAAATATACTATCTAAAAACACTAAAATCAATTTTTAGCGAGAATACATTGGAATATAATGCAGCACTTTGATCACCAATGTCAGTAAAGGCATAATCGATCTGAATGCCTTTGTATTTAAATCCAACACCGAAGTTAGGCTGAAACGTTAAATCTTCAGAATTATCAATCTGTCTTTCATTCTGAAAATTGCCAACACCACCTCTGAGAAACACCAAATCCGTATAACCGAACTCAAAACCTAATGCAGGATTTATACTCGCTACAGAGGTGGAAAATACATCATTGTTCTCTTCAAAACGCACATTAAGATTTGCAGCACCCAATAACGAATAGTCATAGTTGAAAATCCATTTTTTAGACATGCCCAATTGTAGTTTAGGTATAGTAACCTCGGTAGTTTCAGGTAATTCTTGATTTTGCCCTTCTACAGCTCCGCTTATTTGCTCAAATTTTTCTTCGTCTATAGACCAAGCATTATAGGTAGTAGAAATATCTCTTGCCATTAGTCCAAACTTCCAACCAGATTTGTTCTCAAACTGAATACCAGCATCAAGGCCAAATCCCCAAGATGATGCAAAATCACCAATAATTCGTCGTATTATTTTAGCATTAACGCCAAAGTTTAAACCATCTAATGGTAGTTTTCTCGCATAAGAAAAGGTCAATCCATAATCTGCTGTAGAAAACGTGCTGATTCTATCGTAATTGATATTGCCTTGGTCATCTATCAACTGTGTTGTGTCTAAAATATCATCGACACCAAATCTAATTAGTGATATACCAACCGCACTTCTATCATCCAAGGGCATACCGTAACCAATGTAGTTGTAGTTGGCAATATTGGCAAAGTAACTAGAGTGCATTAGAGCAAGTTGATTGTCTTCGAGGTGTACCAATCCTGCAGGATTCCAATATCCCGAATTCACATCTGCAGTTTGGGAAACCACAGCATTGCTCATTCCCAATGCAGCAGCATCTACACCAATATTCATAAATTCATTAGAATACTTTCTAGTGGTTTGGGCCGAAGCAAAAAGTGTAGCAAGTGTTAAGAGAATTACAGCGTAATTTTTCAACAGCAAAATTTTTTACAAATATGCACAATTTTTCTATCTATTTAACTTATAATAAGCGCACTTATTGTTTTATGTACTGGCTATTTGAAAAAAAAGTGAGCTATGCCCAAATACTTTTTTATTTTTACATAAACTAACCATATATGAGTTTTAAGAGACACATTCCTAATATTGTTACACTTCTTAATTTATTTTCCGGATGTATTGCCGTTATTTTTGCCGTTTATGGCAATTTTGTTGCTGCTGCAATATTTGTGTTTTTAGGTATATTTTTCGATTTTTTTGATGGTCTTTTAGCGCGTAAGCTCAATGTACAGAGTCCTCTTGGAATTCAACTTGATTCTTTGGCAGACTTGGTAACGAGTGGCGTAGTGCCAGGAATTATAATGTTTAAATTAATTTCTATAACAGTTGATGCGCCAGATTATGCTGCTTACAGTGATAGTTGGAATTCTATTTTCCATTGGCAAGGTTTTAAACTATCTGTTTTACCACTTATTGGTTTGTTGATTCCATTAGCATCAGCATATCGATTAGCAAGGTTTAATCTTGATGAAGACCAGCAGACTTACTTCAAAGGCTTACCTGTACCTGCCAACACATTGTTAATTTTATCCTTACCATTGATTCTAGAATACCAGAATAGTGATGTAATGAATAGTATTATCATCAATAAATGGTTTTTGATAGGTCTAACGCTTTTAAGCTGTTATTTGCTTAACTCTAGCGTCAAATTATTCGCACTAAAATTTAAGGATTGGAGTTTTAAGAACAATGCCACACGCTATATCTTTTTAATTATAAGCATCGTGGCGCTTATCATTTTGCAATTTGCAGCAATACCAGTTGTAGTTGCACTTTATATTGTTCTGTCTATTATAGACAAAAAGAACATTCACTAATAAAATTTTAAAGACATGGCATCAGGCTTCTTTGCTTTACTAGATGATATTGCGACACTTATGGACGATGTTGCTACTATGACCAAAGTGTCAACTCGTAAAACTGCAGGTATTTTAGGTGATGATTTAGCGGTGAATGCCGAAAAGGCTTCAGGCTTTAGCCCATCTAGAGAATTACCTGTGCTTTGGGCTATTTCAAAAGGATCATTAATAAATAAAATCATCATATTACCATTGGCATTTTTAATGAGTGCTTTTGTTCCTAAGTTGGTCGTTGTTGTTTTATTATTAGGAGGCCTATATCTTGCTTATGAAGGTGCTGAAAAAATTTACGAATTCTTTTTTCACAAAAATGAAGATAAAGTAATAGCAGCTACAAAGGACGTATCTCCAGAGGAACTTATAAAACTTGAAAAATCAAAAATAAAATCTGCTATTATTACTGATTTTATACTTTCTGTTGAAATTGTAATTATAGCTTTAGGTACAGTGGTAGAAGAAGTATTAACGACTCAGATTATTGTAGTTTCAATTGTTGCGCTTATTGCTACGGTAGGTGTTTACGGTATCGTTGCCTTCATTGTCAGAATGGACGATATGGGGCTCAAACTGATTAAAAAGAGCAAATCCAAATCTAGCTTTGTATTTAATCTCGGTACGGGATTGATAAAGGCATTGCCATGGGTGGTAAAATCTTTATCCGTAATCGGTACTTTAGCCTTGTTGTTAGTTTCGGGAGGAATTTTTGTTCACAATGTGGAATTTTTACATCATGTTTTAGAAGGTATTCCAGGTATTTTAAGAGATTTTATTATAGGTCTCGGAGTAGGAATAGTTTGTTTGTTGGTTGTAAAAGCTATTAAATTGATGTTGCCAAAAAAGACTTAGCATTTAAAACTCCAACTTCTTCTTACGAAGCTCAAAGTTCTGACCTAAATAAACCTTACGTACCATTTCATCATTTGCCAATTCTTCTGGCTCACCAGCTTTTAGGATACCACCTTCAAACATTAAATACGTTCTGTCGGTAATAGCCAAGGTTTCCTGTACGTTGTGGTCGGTAATAAGAATACCAATATTCTTCTTGGTCAGTTTTGCGATAATACGTTGAATATCCTCTACTGCCACAGGGTCTACACCTGCAAAAGGCTCATCCAACAGAATAAAATTTGGGTCGGTCGCTAGAGCACGAGCAATTTCTGTACGACGTCGTTCGCCACCAGAAAGCAAGTCACCTCTATTGGTTCTAATATGTCCCAAACCAAACTCCTCGATTAGGGATTCCATTTTTGCGTGCTGTTCTTTCTTGCTTAATTTGGTCAGCTGAAGTACACTTAGAATATTATCCTCAATACTGAGTTTTCTAAAAACAGAAGCTTCTTGTGCTAAATATCCGATGCCGTTTTGGGCACGTTTGTACATTGGGTACTTGGTAATGTTGGTATTATCCAAGTAGATATTTCCGCCATTCGGTTTAATAATACCCACAATCATGTAAAACGAGGTTGTTTTACCAGCACCATTAGGACCAAGTAAACCGACAATCTCTCCTTGGTTGACTTCAAGGGAAACATCCTTTACTACTTTTCGTCCGCTATAGGACTTCATTAAATGTTCTGCACGTAACTTCATAAATACTTGCTTATAACGCTAAAAATAATAAAATGATATAGACTCGGATAAGTGTTGTCCCAGTTTTATTAAAAGTTTAACCTTGTGAGTGATGTTCTTCCAATGCTTCCCAATACTCATGCGCACGTCTTAAATGCGGAATGACGATTGTACCACCAATCAATGTGGCAATACCTAGCGCTTCACTAATTTCAGCTTTAGTTAAACCTTCTTTGTGCGAAGATTCTAGATGATATTTTACGCAATCATCACATCGCAAAACAGTTGATGCTACCAAGCCTAAAAGCTCTTTGGTTTTTTTATCGAGAGCACCTTCAGCAAATGCATTGGTGTCGAGATTAAAAATGCGTTTTACAATTTTATTGTTGTCCGCTAAGATTTTATCGTTCATTCTAGAACGGTAATCATTGAATTCTTTAACGATATCAGACATATTTATTTGGTCTTAACTTTTGATTGTTTTCTATTTTGGTTTCTAACCACGACTGCCGAAATATATATACTCACTTGATACAATACTAATATTGGTATGGCTACAATTACCTGACTTGCAATATCTGGAGGTGTAATAATTGCCGACAATATTAAAACAATAACAAGGGCATATTTTCTGTATTTTTTTAAGAACTGCGGAGTCACTAAACCTATTTTAGTTAAAAAGTATATGATGATAGGTAACTCAAAGACAAATCCTGAAGCTAAAGCAGACGAGCGTACTATAGCAATAACAGAGCTAACATCAAACTCGTTGGAAATTTGTTCACTAATCTGGTAGTTGGCCAAAAAGTTAATGGATAACGGTGTCACTATATAATAACCGAATAAAACTCCTGTAAAGAATAGTAGCGAAGCCACTACCAGAAACCCTCTCGAACTTTTACGTTCATTGTCCTTTAAGCCAGGACTGATAAAGCTCCATAGTTGATATAGTACATAAGGAAAAGCTACAATAAACCCTGCGTAAATAGATGTCCAGATATGAGCAGAAAACTGTCCTGCAACCGTTCTATTCTGAATAATAAATGGAAATTTATCAGCACAGAACGTGGTGTCTGTCATTCCGAAAAACTTTGAAACTTGGCAAAGTCCATTATAGGTGAGGAAATCCATTCTTGTTGGACCAAAAATTATGACATCAAAAATAAATTTCTTGCAGATAAATGCTAACGTCGCAGCAATTACAATACCAAGCGTCGCTCTTATTAAATGCCATCTTAAATCTTCAAGATGATCTAGAAAAGACATTTCGTCAATATTCTTCTTCGCCATTATATAATGCCTTCTTTTATTAAATCATGAAGATGAACAACACCAGCATATCTGCCATTGCTCTCCACAAGTAATTGTGAGATTCCAAATTCTTCCATAACCTCCTTAGCATCAACAGCCATAGCATCTTCGTTGATACGTCTTGGACTGTTACTCATTATATCCTTTGCTTTTAGACCAGCAATATCGTCACTTTTGCTAAGCATTCGTCTTAAATCTCCATCAGTAATAATACCAACAATGTCGTCATTATCTATCACAGCGGTAACACCAAGCATCTTTTCTGTGATTTCAACAATCACCTCTTTTAAACTGGCTTCAAGTCCAACTTGAGGTTTCATGTTTTGGGACGATAAGTCATTAACTCTTAGATAGAGGCGTTTGCCAAGCGCACCACCAGGATGATATTTAGCAAAATCCTTGCTAGAGAAGCCTCTTAAGTCTAGTAAACTTACTGCCAACGCATCTCCCATAACCAGTTGTGCTGTGGTACTTGTGGTTGGTGCTAAATTATTAGGGCAAGCTTCTTGCTCCACATATACATTCAAAACAAAATCGGCTTGTTGACCCAAAAAAGAATCTTTATTGCCTGTAATAGCAATCATTTTGTTTTTGGCATTCTTAATAAGAGGTACCAAGACTTTAATTTCGGGAGTGTTGCCGCTTTTAGAAATGCAAATAACCACATCATCTTTAAGTATCAACCCTAAATCACCATGAATAGCATCGGCTGCATGCATAAAAATGGCAGGCGTTCCGGTGGAATTTAAAGTCGCTACAATTTTGTTGGCTATAATGGCACTTTTGCCTATACCAGTAATGATAACACGACCTTTTGAGTTATATATCAATTCAACCGCATGGGCGAAGTCTTCTGTAAGTAAATCCGACAAGTTTGCAATCGCTTTGCTTTCAGTATCTATTGTGCTTTTAGCAATGCTTAAAATGGATGATGCAGTGTTCAAAACTAATTTTGTATTGGGTTTTTTAAATTTAAAGAAATTACTATCTTTAAAGTTATTGCAAATGTATATAAAATAGTTATAGGGATTAATGAGTATTGCAGAAATTGACTTACACTCCGCACTAAAAAAATACTTTGGTTTTTCTGGGTTTAAAGGTCTTCAAGAAGAGGTTATAAAAAATGTCGTAAACGGTAACAATACTTTTGTTATTATGCCCACTGGTGGTGGCAAATCGTTATGCTACCAATTACCGGCTTTAATAAAGGAAGGTACAGCAATTGTTGTGTCTCCGCTTATCGCGTTGATGAAAAACCAAGTGGATGCTATTAGAGCGGTGTCAGAACACGAAGGCGTTGCGCACGTTTTAAATTCATCTTTGAACAAAACCGAAGTAAAGCGTGTTAAAGATGATATCACAAACGGTATTACAAAATTGTTGTATGTGGCACCAGAGTCGTTGACCAAAGAAGAATATGTGGACTTCTTAAAAACACAGAAGATTTCTTTTATGGCCGTGGACGAAGCCCATTGTATTAGTGAATGGGGACACGATTTTAGACCAGAGTACAGAAATTTAAAGACCATCATTAAACGAATCGGCGATGATATTCCGATTGTTGGATTAACCGCTACGGCCACTCCAAAAGTACAGGAAGACATTCTAAAGAGTTTAGGGATGCCAGATGCCGTAACCTTTAAGGCGTCGTTTAACAGACCCAACTTATTTTACGAAGTACGTCCAAAAACCAAAAATGTTGATGCCGATATTATCCGATTCATTAAACAAAATGAAGGAAAATCTGGTATTGTATATTGCCTGAGTAGAAAACGTGTTGAGGAATTGGCACAGGTGCTACAGGTCAACGGAATTAAAGCCGTGCCTTACCATGCAGGTTTAGATGCCAAAACCAGAGTGAAACATCAAGACATGTTTTTGATGGAAGATACAGACGTCGTTGTGGCGACCATTGCGTTCGGAATGGGAATCGATAAGCCCGATGTGCGTTTTGTCATTCACCACGATATTCCTAAAAGTATAGAAAGTTATTACCAAGAAACAGGTCGCGCTGGTCGCGATGGTGGCGAAGGTCACTGTTTGGCCTACTATGCCTATAAAGATATTGAGAAGCTCGAAAAATTTATGTCTGGTAAACCTGTGGCAGAACAAGAAATTGGTCATGCTTTGTTACAGGAAGTTGTGGCATTTGCCGAAACCTCAATGTCTAGACGAAAATTCATCTTGCATTATTTCGGTGAGGAATTCGATAATGAAACTGGTGAAGGAGGAGATATGGATGATAATGTCCGTAATCCTAAAAAGCAAGTTGAAGCGCAAGACGATGTTAAGATTCTTTTAGATACGGTACAAAAAACCAATGAAAAGTATAAAGCCAAGGATTTGGTACAAGTAATCATTGGTCAATCTAATGCGCTTATTGGTTCTCATAAAACGGACACACAACCATTTTTTGGAATCGGAGAACATAAAGATGCCAGATATTGGATGGCCTTAATTCGTCAGGTGATTGTGGCAGGCTACCTTAAAAAGGATATCGAAACCTATGGTGTGTTACGATTGAGCGAATCTGGAAAATCATTTATTGAGAAGCCAAAATCATTTATGATGGCAGAGGACCACGTCTATGACGAAGGTTCTAATGATGGCATTGTTACAAACTCCAAAGGAGGTGGAGCTGTAGCTGATGAAAAGCTAATGAGCATGCTTAAGGATTTACGAAAGCGTAATGCCAAAAAATTAGGTGTGCCACCATTTGTTATTTTTCAGGATCCTTCCTTAGAGGATATGGCTTTAAAATATCCGATAACCATAGATGAATTGTCTAACGTGCATGGAGTAGGTGAAAGCAAAGCCAAAAAATACGGAAAAGATTTTGTAGCTCTGATTTCGGATTATGTTGAAGACAATGACATTATGCGACCAGATGATATGGTGGTGAAGTCCACAGGCTCTAACTCTGCCCTCAAACTTTACATTATCCAAAATGTGGATAGAAAACTACGCTTAGATGATATTGCGTCCTCAAAAGGTATGGAAATGCCAGACTTTATTAAGGAAATGGAGGCCATTGTCTATTCTGGTACCAAACTCAACATTAATTACTGGATTGATGAAATCCTAGATGAAGACCAACAGGAAGAAATCCATGACTACTTTATGGAATCTGAAAGCGATAAAATCTCTGATGCCATTGAAGAATTTGATGGCGACTACGAAGATGAGGAACTGCGCCTATACCGTATTAAGTTTATGAGTGAGGTGGCGAATTAGAAAAGATTTATGATCAATAATGTTTTGTTATCCTGATATTAGTGAGGGATAGCTCAAATATGTATTACTATATAACGTGTTAGGTGTAATTTGAAAAAATATGGAATTAGATAAAAACGCTATATACAGAACTTACGAAAAAAAACAACCTTTATTTAAGAGAGCTTTAAGCAATACAAAAGATGCGTTACAGCAGTTTTTAGCAGAAAAAGAAATACCGTATTTAGTTATTAGCACCAGAGTTAAAGATTTCTCTTCTTTTTTCGAGAAAATAAGTAGAAAAAAATATGAAAATCCTTTTGAAGAAAATGAAGACTTTTGTGGTGTAAGAATAATTGTCTATCATTTAGAAGATATAGATAAAGTAAGAGATATTTTAAAAGAACATTACGATGTCCAAAATTTAGAGGATAAAACTGATTCCTTGGAATTAAACCAATTTGGATATCGTTCAAAGCATTTAATAATCAAAATAAGAAATTCTTGGTGTGTGACGCCTAATTATAAAAATCTTAATAATATAAAAATTGAGGTTCAAATTAGAACAGTTTTAATGCACGCTTGGGCAGAAATAGAACACAAACTGGGATATAAAAGTAAAAATCAAATACCAGGAAAGCTACAGAGAAAATTATTCTTAATGAGCGCCAAACTCGAAGATGCCGACCATCAATTTCAAGATATTAAGAATGAAGCAGACGAATATAAATACAAAACCATATCTGAATCTGAAAAAGCTGGCAAATTTGTGGGCAATGATTTAAACCTAAATTCACTTCAAGCTTTATTAACCTACTATTTCCCTAATGAAGAACCACACTCTGAAATGGAATCAAGATTATTACAAGAAATTGAAAAGTCCGAATTGTCGATGAAAGATTTAGTTTCAACTGCTGAAAAATCAGTAAAAGCGGTTGAATTCATTAAAGAGAATATGTTTAATGGAGATATAATTAGGACAACACCACGAGCGAACATACTGACTTACGGTCTTGAAGCTTTTAATAATAATTTTAGAAAAATTGCCCCTTCTAGTAATTCAAGGTCGCAAATTGTTGAAAAACTAAAAAGAAAATACTCCTAACGACAGCTATAGTTCATTACGGCTGGAATTCCTAATTGGAATTTCAAGCATTTTATTAAATTTATACTTACTGCGGCATGATACTAGCGTACCCTTGCGTAACAAAACCATATCCACAACCGTTTCGGCACATTAAACCATAATCCCGTGAAAAGAATGAATAACTACATAATCTTCGGAGTTTTAGCATTAATCGGAATAATTGTTTTGATTAGTTGGAATTCAAAACGGAATTCAAAAACACTTGAAATTTCTGAAAATAGGAATGAATTACGGAATACTGAAATACAACTAGGAAAACGAGATTTAAAACTCGTTGTCACATATGATTATGGTGAAAAAGCAAAAGTCATATCTGAAAAAGCGACATCGGAAATAATAAAAAGTACAATGAAGTCAATCAACTGGAATGAATTTCATATTGTGCAACTAAAAGACGAAAATGGTGGTGGATATAAAGCTTTGGACGTTGGTGGAAGTTTAGGAGATGATGGATTAGCTTCTGGGTTTGTGACAGATGACGATCATATTCTATTGGTACAGCCATTAGAAACGGTTGAGCAAATGACTGAAATACTACTTAACTTTTTAAAAGGAGAAGATGTTTGGCGGAATAAATATGAATACAAATAACATGCTACAACAAAGCACTATAGTAAAAAAACTATCTGCCGACATGCAGACAAGTAAAACCTCATTCCTCCTCATCAAACCCCTCATACTTACCAAAGGTAATCTCCTTATTTTTAACCTTTAGTAAGATGTTCTTTAACTTAGCTTGCTCTAAGGTCTTAATATCAGCTTCCTCAATCTGAAAGTCTATTTTGGTAATATGTCGTCCTTTTACGTCTGTTGGGTCAGATTCAAATTCAATGGAATCGGAGCGGAGTTGTAGCTCAAAATTATCACCACTAAAGATCAGCTGAGCACCATTTTTAACCTTCACCTTTAATTGGCCAACAATGATGGTTTGAAAAAAGAAGTAGCCTCCCAATTCATTAAGACCAGCAAAAAGCACATTAGCGTCAGACACCGCATAAGGTTGATGCTCTATAGACGCAATAATAGCCTCAATAGTATCATCGGTGTTTTGTGTTGACTCTGTTTTATTAAATAGTTTAGAAAAAGAAAAGCCCATAAATTAAATTTTGCCAAAACTAAGAAATTTAATCGTCTAATTTAAAAGATTGCCGCGCTCGTACCTCGCTCGCAATGACACTTTAATTTTATATGGCTGGTTTTTCAACTTACTGCTTCGAGCTTCGAGCTTCCAACTTTACTTTGTATCTTTGCACCCTTAAACAAAAGAAAACACAATGCAAGACGGTTTATACGCAAAATTCAACACCTCAAAAGGTGAGATATTGGTTAATTTAGAGTTTGAAAAAACACCAGGTACGGTAGGCAACTTTGTGGCACTGGCAGAAGGAAATTTAGAAAATTCGGCTAAGCCTCAAGGCACACCTTATTACGATGGTTTAAAATTCCATAGAGTGATACCAGATTTTATGATTCAAGGAGGTTGCCCACAAGGAACTGGTACAGGTAATCCAGGTTATAAGTTTGATGATGAGATCCATCCAGATTTAAAACACGATGCACAAGGGAAACTGTCCATGGCAAATGCTGGTCCTGGTACTAACGGAAGTCAATTCTTTATTACACACGTAGAAACACCTTGGCTAGATGGTAAACATACCGTTTTTGGAAATGTTATAGAAGGACAGGATGTGGTTGATGCAATAGCACAAGGCGATACCATTGAAAGCTTGGAGATTATAAGAGAAGGTGAAGCTGCAAAGAACTTTAATGCCGTTGAAGCATTTAGAACGTTTGAAGGTGCTCGCGAAAAGCGCGTAGCAGCCGAGCGCGAAGCTGCAAGAGCAGAACTCGATAAATTAGCTGCTGGTTTTGACGAAACGGATTCTGGTTTACGTTATAAGGTCATCCAAAAAGGTGATGGTAAAAAAGCCAATAAAGGAGATATGGTATCTGTACACTACAAAGGTCAGTTGGCAGACGGAACTGTTTTTGATTCGTCATACAAGAGAAACTCACCGTTGGATTTTCAGGTTGGAGTAGGGCAAGTGATTCCAGGTTGGGACGAAGGTATCTGTTTACTAAATGTAGGTGATAAGGCACGTTTGGTGATTCCAAGTGATTTAGGTTATGGCTCAGCAGGTGCAGGAGGTGTAATTCCACCAAATGCTACTTTGGTTTTTGATGTAGAATTGATGGGAATAAAATAAGCAGAGAAACATTTTTGGTTCAAAAATGCGTGAATCGCTTATACCGAACTAGTTTCGGTATCTACAAAAATTTCGTAACAAAATGTAATTAAAATCGTCTCACTTTTAGTGAGACTTTTTTATTTTCAACAAACCAATCATCTAATCAAAATGAAAACTAAAAGCATAATCTTTATTCTACTAATTGCAATAATTGGTGTTAGTTGTTCAAAATCAGTAGAATATTCAGAGGAATTCAAGAAGCAGACTTCAGGTAAATATCTTTACAATCCTGATGAATTAATCTTAGTGTATTATGAAGGTGACAAACTTCTTCTCAATTGGAAAGGCGGTGAAATAAAACCCGTAACATTAAGCGAGAATGAATTTTTTGTTCCTGATATGTATAAAAAATTCCGATTTGTACAGCATCCTAAAACTAAAGAACGTTATCTGTCTGTGATACCAGAAGACAATGAAGACAAAGTCACTTATGATTATTTAAAGGTTGCGGAAGACTATAAAACACCAAGTCAGCATTTAGCAGATGGAAACTTTGAGAAAGCATTGGCTGGTTACTTAGAAATAAAAAAACAAGACTCTACCAGTTCTTACATAAGGGAGCGTGACTTTAATAGCATTGGTTACAACCATTTAAGAAAAAACAGATATGACGAAGCTATTGCGGTTTTTAAGCTAAACACTGTTTTACACCCAAATAGTTCTAATGTTTACGACAGCCTTGCAGACGCTTATTTGCGTAGTGGTGATAGCTTACAGGCTTATAACAATTATAAAAAAGCACTTGAAATGGATCCGCACAACCCACGTGCAGAACGCTATTTGAAAGCTTACAAGCCTAAAATGTGATAATCCTAACAACTAGGAGGTTAAGACTTTTTTCTTTTTTTTATGATTTTTTTGATAGCACGATTTGGCTTTAAGCCATTTGTATCGTCTTCACAATAACTTACAAGTTTATTTACCGCAGTTTCGTGTAGTGCTTCGTCACTTAATTTTTCTCCTTTGTTTTGTAGAACGGTCTGTACCATTGCCGCGAAATAAATAGCCATATAACTAGTGTCTCCTTTGGTTAAATCAACAACATCAGCATCAATAGAAAACGTATAATCGGCTGTCCCTTCCATCCATTTAAAGAGATATTGAAAAGCACTTAATCTATTAAGTTCATTAGCATTTGCCGAAGTATTAAGCAGATAATTGGCACATTCGAGAACCTTTGGTTCTGCTTCCTTACATTCTTCAGCAGTTTTAAAATTGGTTTCCGCGAGTTTTACGTAATCTTGCGAAAATAAAGTTGAGGATACACAAAGGGTAAAAATTAAAATGAGTTGTTTCATTGATGGATATATTAAAGATTGATATATAATAAATATACTATCTTAACTTGTATTAAAGTAAAAATTGTAAACTTTTTTTTACAAATTAAGATAGTATACTTAACTAAAAAATCTTTAAGTTATGGTGTAGAAGCTACAACACCAAGCGTATATAATTGTTCCATCGTAGGGCTTTCGCTACCTCCTTCTGGCTCTAGGGTAATACCAAATGCCTGACTTTCGTTAGCATTTGCTATAGCAAAGATTTTATTATCATCGGTATTGAAGTCATCGATTGTACCTAGGCTTGTTGGTGTTAACGGATTAAGTGTTAAGGACCACACTTGCCATACTTTACCTTCTGGTGCGTTAGGTAAACCTTCAGCATCTAGATAAATGGTGTTATCAGCTTTGTTCCAATAGACTTTAGCATAAGAATTTGCAAAATCTCCTTGGCCACCAAGTGGTACTGAAATTATATCCTTATCTCTAATAGCATCTAATAGATTCTTAGTTGCTGCCAGGTTCTCTCTGGCATCTTCTATTTGTATTTCGAGATAATTCCTTTCGGTTTCAGCAGTTTGTAACTGCTCTTCTAGTTCAGATTTATTGTTCAATGTCCACAATAAGCCTCCAGCCAATAAAATTGAGGCAGCCCAACCAGTGTAGGAAATCCAATTAGGTTTTTGAGGTTTAAGATCAACGACTTTCGTTTCTGTATTGCCTAACTTTCCTTTGAAAGATTCAAAATCTATAGCATGAGGTGATACTGCAGCTGTTAATTTTACAACAGCAGCTTCAATCTCTAAAACTTCTTGCAATATTTCAGGATGTTGTTGCATCAACTCATAGACCTCCTGATTTTCTTTTTCAGAAAGTTGACCAGCTACGTATAGCTCTAAAATACCTGATTCTATGTATGCGTTTATATCCATAATTTATAATACCATGTCTCGTAACTGCTGTATACAGTTTCTATTTCTTGTTTTTACCGTGCCAATAGGCATTTGCAATTCTTCAGAAGCTTCTTTTTGAGTGAATCCTTTAAAATAGAGGAGCTCAATAACTTCTTTACATTTTTGGCCGAGGTTGGTCACAAACTTTTTAATTCCGATAGCATCAGTGCTCCTATCTAAATTGTCATTGCTTGTTATTATATCTACGAAATAATCCGAGTTGAGGTTTTGTTTGGATTGCTTAAATGCTTTAGATCTTGTTTTGTCAATAGCAGCGTTGCGTGCTATATTTAAAATCCAAGTAAAAAATCTTCCCTTTTTTGATGAGTAAGTATCTGCTTTATGCCATGCCTTTATAAAGACATCTTGCATAAGCTCATCAGCAATACTAGAATCTTTTACGATATTGTAAACCACTCCATGTATGCTATTGCTATACATACCATAGAGTTCTTTGAACGCCACCTGATCCTTGTTTTGAAATTGTTGTACTAGTGTTTCTAAATCCTTCATAAGGGGTTATTTTAGAATTTTTGCAGACTAGGGGAAGGATAGTGATGCAATAGCTCTAGTTATAAAAAATGTATTTGTTAATGTTGATTATTCAATAATTCCACCACAACTAACTCTGCTACCAGCAGCACCAGAAGGTTGAGATGTAAAGTCGTCTGTACCTTGATGCACAATAATGGCTTTACCTAAAATATCTTTTGTCTCGTCTCCACAGCCAATACACCATTGGTCTGTTGAAAATAAAACATTACCTATCCCATCTTCTCCAACTTCAAAATTTCCAATATCTCCTTTGTGGTATCCAGCTTCATCTCCCCATTTTCCATGAGGTTGGGCGGTCGGGTTCCAGTGACCTCCAGTCGATGTTCCATCTGGTGAAGAACAATCAGCCTCAGCATGGATATGTATGGCGTGAGTTCCTGGTGTTAATCCACTCATTTTAGCAGACATAGTAACTTTATTTCCTTTTTGTTTAAATTCAACCTTACCAGAAACATTGCTATCGCTCTTTGGAGTAAGCTTAAAGGAGAGCTCTTTACTCATTACCTTTTCATTCTCCATGGTTTCTTCAACCTCGGTTTCCATTTCTGTTTCAGTTTCCTTTTTGTTGTCTTTACAAGCCGTAGCAAATACAATTGATAAGGCTAGTGCTAATAATTTTATATGTTTCATTGGTTTGTTATTTATGTCCATAAAGTTAAATATATATCAATGGTATTGCAAATTCAAACTGAATTGAGTTAAAATTTTCACTAATATAATTAAAATCTGTACGATTTAACATAAAAGGCAACGAGATTAAGAGCTAATTGATTTTTAGCCACAATTTGGGGTCTTTTATGCCTCGTTTTAGATTTTCAGTAAACAAAATGGATTTATCAATACGCGTTTGTGATGCTTTATATCTAGAAATGGCATAGATAATAGTACGCTGTTTACCTGGTGTAAGATTTTCGAAAATTTGAAATGCGTCGTAGTCACTTAAGAGTACAGCTTCTAATTCTTCAGACATTTCAACACCATACTTTGAAGTGTCCTCACACACCTGAAGCTTAAAATAATCATTGGGAAAAACCCCAAGTTCTTTCTGTTTTGCCTTACTGAAATAAATACGAAACAAACCGGTTTTTTCTTTCTTTAGTGCAGCATAGAATTCAATTTGTTGATTTTCGAAAGATGCTATAACCTTTACGCGCTTATGATTATTCTCTATAAAGTCTATAATAGGTTCCTCTGGCAGAATAACACTGTATTTATCTGCCAACGTTACTTCAAACGGTAAACTTTTTAGCATATCTATAAATTAAAGTCTGACATGACAAAAGTCATATTTTAATACCATACATACTAGTAATTTTGAAATATAATAATTAATAGGTATGTGCAACGCTCTTGTAAATAAATATAATGTGGCTGGTCCAAGATACACCAGCTACCCAACGGTTCCGTACTGGGATATGGATTCCTTTTCATTGCACCAATGGAAGGATTCATTAAAACGATCTTTTGATGAGTCCAATACTGCTGAAGGTCTCAGTCTATACATACACTTGCCTTTTTGCGAAAGCCTGTGTACGTTCTGTGGTTGTCATAAACGCATCACCAAACGACACGAAGTGGAATCTCCATATATAAAAGCAGTTTTAAATGAATGGGAATTATACCTGAATTTATTAGGAGCTAAACCTGTAATTAAGGAGCTTCATCTAGGTGGAGGTACACCAACATTTTTCTCTCCAGAGAATTTAAGGTTTTTGATATCAGAATTGCTAAAAACCGCAACTCTGGCTGAAGCATATGAATTTAGTTTTGAAGGGCATCCCAATAATACGACTGTAGAGCATTTACATGTACTATATGATTTAGGCTTTAGACGTGTGAGTTTTGGAGTTCAGGATTATAACTTAAAAGTACAGAAAGCTATCAATCGCATTCAACCTTTTGAAAATGTAAAGCGTGTTACCGATTTAGCTCGAAAAATAGGTTACACTTCGGTTGGTCATGATATTATTTTCGGATTACCATTTCAAACTGAAACTGACGTCATAGAAACCATAAGCATAACCGAAACCTTGATGCCAGACCGTATTGCCTTTTACAGTTATGCCCATGTGCCTTGGATAAAAGGAAATGGGCAGCGTGGTTTTAAGGACGAAGATTTACCATCCGGTGAATCTAAACGTCAACAATATGAAACAGGAAAGCTCCTTTTAGAGAAAATAGGCTATACTGAAATTGGTATGGATCATTTTGCGCTAAAGAGTGATTCGCTTTATAAAGCCATGGAAACCGAAACTTTACACAGAAACTTCATGGGTTACACGGCTTCAAAAACACAAGCTATGATAGGACTTGGAGTATCGTCTATTAGCGATAGTTGGTATGGTTTTGCGCAGAACGTAAAATCCGTAGAGGAATATTACCATTTGGTAAGCCAAGGCATTATACCTGTTTACAGAGGTCATATTTTAAATGTTGAAGATCTTAAAATCAGAAAGCATATCCTCAATCTTATGTGCAACTTTAATACCTCATGGCAAAATGCTGAAATGGATTTTGAAGAATTGCCAGATGTCCTAATTAAACTAAAAGAATTTGAACAGGATAATTTGTTGGAATTTTTGAATAAGGAAATAACGGTTACCGAAAAAGGAAAACCTTTTATAAGAAATATATGCATGGCTTTTGATTTGCTATTGCAACGAAAAAAGCCAGAGACACAATTATTTTCAATGACCATTTAAAACCAAAAAACATGAAAAAAATTATAGTACCCATAGATTTTTCTGAACATTCTGAATATGCCCTGGAAACTGCGGCTTCAATAGCCAAAAAGTTTAATTCTGAAGTGTATGTTTTGCATATGCTACAACTATCTAATGCTATTATAACGGCAAGCGCAAACTCTTTAAATGAAGAAGCTGTTTTTTATTTAAAACTAGCCGAGCAAAAAATGGAAACGTTTTTAGATAGACCATATCTAAAAAATGTAAACGTAATACCAGTGGTAAAACACTTTATGGTATTTAAGGAAATAAATGAACTGGTTAAAGCCCATGATGCAGATTTAATAATTATGGGTTCTCATGGAGTATCAGGTGCCAAAGAGGTGTTTATTGGGTCTAACGCAGAAAAAGTAGTAAGACATGCAGAAATACCAGTGCTGATTGTAAAACATAATCCTATCTTGGTAGAATTTGATACGATAATCTTTGCCAGTGATTTTTCTCAGGACTCTGTTGAGAGCTACATAAAGGCCAAGTCCATTTTTAATAAGTTAGATGCTAAAGTTCAATTGGTTTATGTCAATACTCCAAACTCTGGCTTTAAGAGTTCTGTAGAAATTGACCAATTGATCTCTAAGTTTTTAAAAATAGCCGAAGGTAACTTAGATATGTTTAAGGACGTAGCCGTAGTATCAGATTATTCCGTAGAACAGGGTATTCTTAGTTACGCTAATAGGGCAGGAGCAGATTTAATTGCTGTGGCTA
Organism: Winogradskyella ouciana; assembly: GCF_965284585.1. Taxonomy (NCBI): domain Bacteria; kingdom Pseudomonadati; phylum Bacteroidota; class Flavobacteriia; order Flavobacteriales; family Flavobacteriaceae; genus Winogradskyella; species Winogradskyella ouciana. Next base: position 60,357 of record NZ_OZ260095.1, on the reverse strand, counting down.
CGCATGGTAGAAAGGGTTTGGCACATTTCTTTGAAGGTAGTATATCCGAAGATGTTACAAATCATTCTACGCTACCAGTAATGACTTTTAAAATTTAGATCTTGATGTTTATTAGTTAGGGTATTTTAATGTCAAGGTAAAACGCCAAGGATCTAAGCTTTGGCGTTTTTTTAAACTGTAGATTTATCCGATAACTGATAAATATCATGTTTTATGATGTCAATACACGGTATCTTCGCTTATAAATAAGATAAAATTGTCTTATTTAATTAAAACTATATTAGAACCCATGCAAATACTAACAAAAAACCAGATTAAAATGAAGAAACGAAACATAATCAGTTGTGGAGCTCTACTCATAATGATTCTTTTTATGTCTTGTAAAGATAACAATCAAAAAAAAGAAGTAAGTACAACGGATATGCCTATCAGTAGAGAAATGAAGGCAGAACTAACTTCTCCTCCAAATGTACCTAGAAGTGTAGGAAGAAGAAAAGCTAAAAAGCTTATTGTTAATATGGAGATTCTCGAAGAAGAAGGAGAATTAACGGATGGCGTAAAGTATGTCTATTGGACCTTTGGTGGTTCTGTGCCAGGTAGCTTTATTAGAACCAGAGTAGGAGATGAGGTAGAGTTTACTTTATCCAATCATCCAGATAACAAATTACCACATAATATCGATTTACATGCTGTAACTGGGCCAGGTGGAGGTGCAGAGTCTTCATTTGTTGCTCCAGGTCACGAAAAAACATTTTCATTTAAAACCTTAAATCCAGGACTTTACGTTTATCATTGTGCAACAGCGCCAGTGGGTATGCACATAGCAAATGGTATGTATGGTCTAATATTGGTTGAGCCAGTAGGTGGTTTACCTCAAGTGGATAAGGAATACTATATAATGCAAGGTGATTTTTACACCAAAGGCAAAAATGGAGAACGAGGATTACAACCTTTCGATATGCAAAAAGCAGTGGATGAAAATGCAGATTATGTGGTCTTTAATGGTAGTGTTAATGCCCTTACGGGAGATAATGCTATAACCGCTAAAGTTGGTGAAACCGTTAGACTTTTTGTTGGTAATGGTGGTCCTAACCTTGTATCTTCTTTCCATGTTATCGGTGAAATATTTGATAAGGTACACGTTGAAGGTGGTGACACTGTTAACGAAAATGTACAAACTACATTAATACCTGCTGGAGGTGCTGCTATAGTAGAATTTAGAGTAGATGTTCCAGGAACGTTTATCCTGGTAGATCACTCTATATTTAGAGCCTTTAACAAAGGAGCTTTAGGTATGCTTAAGGTGGAGGGTGAAGAGGATAAAAGAATATATTCGGGTGAAATACGCGAAGGTATTTATTTACCTGAAGGTCCAGGAATACAGAATATGCCTACAACTGATGAAGTTGTAGAATCTGAAATTCCGGCAAAATCTTTTGACGAACAAATGAAGTTTGGTAAACAAACCTACATGCAGACTTGTTTTGCTTGTCACCAAGCAGAAGGTCAGGGTATTCCGAATGCGTTTCCTCCTCTTGCCAATTCAGATTACCTAAATGCTGATGTAGAAAGAGCAATAGATGTAGTTGTTAACGGATTGAGCGGTGAAATTACCGTTAATGGCGAAAAATATAATAGTGTAATGACTAAACAGCTGTTGTCTTCAGAAGATGTGGCAAATGTGTTGACCTACGTTTATAATAGTTGGGGAAATTCTGGTAAAGTTGTTACCAAAGAGATGGTAGAAAAAGTAAAAAATAAATAAATCAATAATATGAAAACCAAAGTCTTTAGTCTGTTGTTAATTTGTTTTGTGTGTCAATATTTAACGTATGGGCAGACTGAAGACATGGTTTTAATTGAAGGTAGCAGATACATTCCCCTTTATGGCCGCGACTCTACAGTCGTTGAGGTAAACGATTTTAAAATGGATAAATATCCGGTAACCGTTGAGGATTTCGAGTTGTTTGTTAAAGAAAACTCCAAATGGAGAAAATCTAATGCTATTAAATTATTTACGGATAAGAGTTATTTGTCCAATTGGAAAAATGACTTTGAAAGTAAGGATTCAACAAAATCTAAAAGCCCAATTACCTATGTATCTTGGTTTGCTGCCAAAGCCTATTGCGAATGTCAAAATAAACGTTTGCCAACAGTAGATGAGTGGGAATATGTAGCCATGGCAGACGAAACTACAAAAGACGCACGCATAAAACCTACCTATAATGAACGAATTTTATCCTGGTATGAAGCTCCGCGCACTAATGAGAATATCATTGGTGAAACACCTAAAAATGTTTGGGGAGTTTACGATTTGCATGGCCTAGTATGGGAATGGACCTTAGACTTTAATTCGGTGTTAATTACCGGAGAATCCCGTAAGGATGTGGATAAAGACAGTAATCTGTTTTGTGGAAGTGCTGCTGTTAATGCCACGGACTTAATGAACTATGCAGCGTTTATGCGCTATGCTATAAGAGGAAGTTTAAAAGCTAAATACTCAATGAAAAATTTAGGTTTTAGATGTGTACAAGATGTTAAAACTGAAAGCGAATGAAGCATATTAAAATTATATTATCAGTGTTGGTATTACTTGGGGTGGCAATCTCATGTAATTCAGATAAATCAAAAGCATCAAATGATGCCTTGACAGTTTATCAATGTTCTATGCTGTGTGAAGGAGCTAAATTCTATGATGAAGCTGGTAGTTGCCCTGTTTGTAAAATGGATTTGAAGCAGATAGAAAAGGCTTCAAAAGAAATGGAAACCGATGAAATTTCAGAAGAATCTATTTTCAATTTAACGAGCAAGTGGCATACTGAAGAAGGAAAAGAAATTCAGCTTGAAGATTTAAAAGGCAAAACACTAGTAATGGTCATGATTTATACATCATGCAAAGCAGCTTGCCCAAGATTAGTAGCAGACATGCGAAATATTGAAGCTCAAATTCCTGAAGAAAAATTAAAGGATTTAACCTTTGCGTTAGTCAGTATAGACCCAGAAACCGATACACCAGAACGTTTAAAAGCCTTTGCCATAGAGAACCAAATGGATGATGAGCAATGGACCTTTTTACAAGGCACAGAAAGTGGTGTAAGGGAATTTGCCAATGTATTGTCTGTAAAGTATAAAGAAATTTCACCTATAGATTTTTCACATTCTAATATTATAAGTGTGTTTAATGCTAAAGGCGAATTAAAACACCAACAAGAAGGTTTAGGAGTTGACAACAAAGAAACCATAGAGACTATCCTTCAACTCATTCAATAAAAAATACTGAAATGAAAACGATTCTAACAATCCTATGCTTAGGACTTGTAATGACATCCTATGCACAAGAATTTGAACTTTCAACAGAGATAAGACCACGTTTTGAGTATAGACATGGATTTAAAACCTTAATTCCAGATGATGAAGATGCGGCATCATTTGTTTCGCAGCGTACGCGATTATATCTGAATTATAAAAGTGAAAAGTTGAATGCCTTTGTCACGTTTCAAAATGTAAGAGTTTGGGGAGATGTCTCTACGTTATCAACTTCAGATAAAAACGGAATTGCTATTCACCAAGCTTGGGCTCAATTACTTTTAGACTCTAAATTCTCATTAAAAATGGGACGACAAGAAATTAGTTATGATGACCACAGAATTTTTGGAAATGTGGGTTGGGCGCAACAAGCACGTAGTCATGATGCACTTATTGCAACATATCAACCTAATGCTAAAAACCGTCTGGATTTTGGATTGGCAATGAATGAAAATACCGAAATCTTATTCGATACCGAGTATGCGGTTAACAACTATAAAGCGTTTCAATATTTATGGTATCATACCGATTTTAATGCTGTAAGTCTAAGCCTTTTAATTCTAAACAACGGATTGCCATATTTTGATGAAAACGAGGAGCAGCAAGTAGATTATAACCAAACCATAGGTTCTAGGTTTACATTTAATAAAAACAAGCTAAAAGCAGATGCTTCAATTTATTTTCAAACGGGTAAGATCGCAGATACAGATCTCAGTGCTTATAATATGGCAGCTAATGCTTATTATAATATCAGTGAAAATTTCACCACTGGTTTGGGAGTGGAATACCTTTCTGGTACTGATATGAATACAACGGAAAATACACTGAAATCATTCAATCCTTGGTTTGGAACCAATCATAAATTCAACGGATTAATGGATTATTTTTATGTTGGCAATCATGCTAATTCTGTAGGATTATTAGATGTTAATGCCACATTAGCTTACCAAAAAGAGCAGTTTTCGGTAAAGCTGGTGCCTCATTTCTTTTCTTCTGCAGCTATTGTAGTTGATAATACAGGGAAAAAGATGAGTAATGCTTTAGGGACAGAACTCGATTTGGTTTTGGGTTATAAATGGACTAAGGATATCAATTTTCAAGCAGGATATTCCCAACTATTTGCAACGGAAACCATGGAAATTTTAAAAGGTGGGAACAAAGACAATACCAACAATTGGGCTTGGTTGATGGTAACCGTTAAGCCAAGGTTGTTTAAAACGGTATTTAAGGAAGATTAAAGCATTTATATTAATTTCGTCTCATTTTACCAGTCATTTCTTCGATATTAATAACAAAAACTATAGGAATATCATCACTATCAATTTTTGCAGAGAATTCATTTATAAAATCCAAATCTCGTAATTCTTTTCGCATAATTACATCTTTAACACCTAAGGAAAATTCGTGTAGCAAGGCTTTTGCACTGCTGCCTTCGAGTTCTTGGTATAAACCATGTACTACAACAGATTGCCAATTGGTTACAGATTTTATTTCACTAACTTCTAGTGCTACGGCATTATGTTGTCTTAAGGCATGGATTTTATGACCATCGCCAGAATAACAAATAATTTTATCGCCTTTATGAAAATAAGTGATAGGCAGAACAAATGGTTTGTTTTGATAAATATATGCTAAGTGACCAATGTAGTTTTGGTGTAATATGAGTTTACATTCTTCTTGATTTAATGACTTTATCATAGTTTTTGGTTTAAGTTAACTTAAGCTAAAGGTACTTCTCAGAAAAGAGAAAAATTATGACATATATCAGTTTCAAGATGTTTGTGTTGTTATTTCCAAAATAGGTCTTTTTCGTTTTCTACAAATTTTTCAGGCTGATGAATTTTTTCAATGTGAAAAAATTCGTCTTCAGTTGCTACTTTCTGAATTTCAGGAAAAAGCACACGTTCTTCAAACCTGATGTGCTGTTCTAATTCTTCTTCAATCTTACTTAAAGTTTTTATATCATCCTCACGTTCTTCAAATAACCGTTTTAAGCGTCTATGTTCTGCCAGAGCACGTTTTACCAATTCGTTTTCGTCTTCTAAAATTGGAAAAATGTGATTTTCCTCTATTTCAAAATGAGGAATAAGATGGTTTTTGTAAAACCAATCTGCATAGGTTCTAATACGTTTTGGATCGATGTTTTTACTGAATCCTGTTCTGATTTTCCAGGATAATAATAAACCATGATGATGCTCTCGACTCAATGGTTGAAGTGCTTTATGACGTTTTTGAGGTTTTGGCTGCATAAGTATAGAGTTTAATAATATTGATTAATAGGAAGCTGATACCTAATGGCAATAAAATGCTAAATAGAAATAACAACAGATAGTAATGCCGTAGCATACCGCTTCCGAAGTAAAACATAGTACCTTGAATTAACAAGAGTAATTCTGTTAATACAAAGCCTAAAAGAAAACTATAAATACCAAAATATAGAGGTTTTGAAAACCTTACCAAATCACTTTTCAAGATAAATGCAAATAGAAATCCTGTGATGACACCTAGCATTAACAAATGGATAAAACCTATTACAAAATTTCTATGGTTATAGACAACTTGAGAAAATTCTGGTAAAATTGATAGCGACTGAAATGCTACTTTTAAGATAAAGCAGAGCAGTGCGAAACTGTACATATAAAACACAACTTTGTTTTTGTAATTCAGCATTGATTTGAGATTTGGTTTTATAAGTTGAAAAAAATTAACAAGCGCTATAATTTGAAGAATAACACCAAGTCCATTAATCCACAGCAAACTTTTATGAGGTGCAAACCACTGAATTGGCAAGGCCAAGGTCAATAGGGTGGAAAGAATTAATAACCAAAAAAACTGTTTGAATTCTTTAGGGTTTTCAATTTTTAAAAGATGAAAAAACACCGCCAAAACGGCAATTAAAAACCAACCATTAAACTGAAAGTGCAAAAAGAACTGAATCGCTATTTGATAAAATGCTGAGGTCTGTCCAAGCGTCGCAACAGCTGGTCCCAAACACCAAACGCCAATGGTTGAAATAACCATAAATATTAAAGAAGTCTTTACTAATTTTTGGCTTACGGTTGAATTGGTCTTATGATGTTTCCAAATCAAATAAACAAAGTAATAACTACAGAAAATATGCAATGTTGAAAATGAAATAGAAATTGCCGCATAACCTTGAAATGGAAAACTCAACATCATACCAATTACAGCGAATTCCGTTAGCCAAAACAACCGATTAAAGATTTTGGGTTCATTGGGTACAAAGTAATGAACAAACAGTGCGAAAATCATTAAATACCCCCAACCTAACATGGCAACATGTGAGTGAGCATGCGTTAGAAATCTATAATTTATACCAATGGATTCTATGAACGAAAAACGCAATGCCAAACCCATAAGGGCAGCAATTAAAAAGTTAACTAAGCATATAATGACTAACTTTTTTGGCATTATTATAATTTAGGAATTAGAAATTTAAGGATTCTAAAGAAGAAAATCCTGAATTGTTTGTGGAAAACATATCAGGATTTCTTCGGAAACTGGAATTAATTAGGGATTGCTATTAACCAAATTGTTGCTCTAATTTTATAGCTTCAGGAAACAGAATATTGTTTTCCAAATGAATATGTAGATGCAAATCTTTTTCAAATTCATCTAACATTGCAAAGGTGACTTTATATGTATTACAAGCATCTGCTGGTGGATTGTAGTTATCTGTTAGTTCTGCGATCTGTCTAAAACGGTCTCCTTCATTATCATGCTCGTCTTTCATCATGGAGATTGGGTTTTCTACGATGCCAAATTGAGGAGATTGCACAACTCCGTTTTCTAATTTTGCTTTTACCATTTTCTTTATGAAAGGGAAGAGGATAAGTTCTTCTTTTTTCATGTGTGATGCCAATTCGCCTGCTGAAGCTGTAAATAGTTCGTTTATTTTATGTAATTCAGGGTGACGTTGACCATGAACACGACATAACTTATCTAAAAATTGACGTATGACAGGAATTTTTTCTTCAACATATCTATGGTGTTTCTTTTCAATATACTCAGCCAACAAATCTAATGGCCAAGACTTATAATCAATAGTTTCTCCAGTTTTCGCATTTATTATTTGATTAATTTCATCCATTAGTTTAGAACTGTCGAGTCCTTTTTTCTCACAGGCTTCTGCAATAGTTCTATTGCCATTACAGCAAAAATCAATTTTGTATTTAGAGAAAATTGCTGCGGTTCTAAAATCGTCTGCAACATACTGTCCTATTTCTTTTTCGGTGTTTTTTTGTAGTACTTCCATGTTTTTGTTTATTTAAGATAAATTTATCCTATTTATATTCAAATTTTTTTAAATTTTTAAAAATGAGACACCAGATTTAATATCTAATGCTAATTGTTCTAAGGTTGTATGTTCTAACATATCCTTTAGTTCTTCCCTGACTACCTTAAATTTGTCGTGTACAGGACATGGGTGATTTTCATTACAAGTATGTAAGCCTAAACCACAACCTTTGTAAATATTATCTCCATCAATGGCATATACTATTTGCGATAGTTTGGTGGTTGTAATTTTATTCCTATCCATTTCAAAACCACCATGTGCACCTCTAACCGAATTTACAACTCCATGTCTCACTAAGGCTTGAAGTATTTTAGCCGTAAATGCTTGTGGTGAGTCGATTTCTTTAGAAATTTCCTTGGGAGTAACACGTTTGTTTTCAGAAGAATTTACAGCAATAAAAATTGCTGCTTTTATACCATATTCACAAGCTTTTGAAAACATATTAACTGTGTTATTACACCACAAAGATAAGCTATTATTTTAAATAAGACAAAAATATCCTAATTAAAAAATATCAATGACATTCTATACTACTCGAAGCCATTTCCACAACCGGATCGGGTGAGAGGTAAGGTATTCCCAAACCTAAGCCACGAAGAATAAAAAGAACTCCAATAATTACAACAAAAACAGGTATCGCTTTTTGAATACGTTGTTTTATGGTACTGTTTAAAAATTTTCCTAGATAAATAGCTGTGGTCATTAATGGAATAGTCCCAACACCGAATAAAACCATGTATAGGCTGCCTTCTGCTAAACTGCCAGTAGCTATAGCGCCAAAAACAGCCATATAAACCAGGCCGCATGGTAAGAAGCCATTTAAAAAGCCAATGGTTAAAAAGGTGTCTGCGGTTTTCTTTTTTAGGGCTTTCCCCAACGATGATTTTACTTTAGAAATTAATCTATAAAGTGGTTTTGAAAGATTGTATTTACCAATGCTTTTGTGTGGTAAAAGGACAACGACAATCATTAAAATTCCAATGATAATAGAAAGCTGTTGCTGAACTCCAAAGATGTAAAGACTTTTGCCTACTAATCCAAAGACCAGACCAATTAAGCTATAAGCTAATAATCTACCGAAATGGTAAATTGCAATCTGGCTTATTTTTTTTAAGGAATTAGAACGATCAACAGGTAACATAAAGGCTATTGGTCCGCACATACCAACGCAGTGCAGACTTCCCAGTAAACCCAATATGAACGCCGAAACCAACATTAGTAAAGTATTTCCTTTTTATAGAGGTAGGCTGCATTTTTATATGTCCAATCTACTTTAATGTTCCAACGACCATCTAACAAGCGTTTGTCAGGTATGAGCAAATTGTGGTCGGACAGTGAAATCGGTGTTTCAAAATCCAATTGCTTATTAGATGGTCTATATAGGAACACTGAGCCTTTAATAGCTTCGAAATCCATTTGTTCAGGAAACGTAATTACAATACCTTCAGCTGTTTTTTTCCAAGATATATTGGTTGCCAATTTTCTGGCATTTGTTTCTTTATCAATATCAGATTGAAATTGTAACTCTTGTTTATAATAATCTTCAACGACTAAATCATGATCATATTTATCATCCGTACTCATATTAATAACAAAGTATAGGATGAAGGCTATAAAAGCCACAAATGCAATTACAATTGCTGTTCCCCAGTTTATTTTCATGTTTTCTACTTCCCTAAAAAACGGGAATCTCTTTATTTAATTCTTTTGTCATCCTGAACTCGTTTCAGGATCTTTATTAAAACGCACTAGTTTTTTTGATTAATTATAACTTCGAGGACCCAAGAAATTAACCGTAGTTGTTTCTATGAGTTCATCGTAGCTATAGACATCAATTCTCAATTTATTTTTATCACCAGATAAATCACTTTGCTTAAGTTCAATGAACATGGTGCCTTCTGCAATACCTTGTGGCTCAACTATAAATGTATCTGAAATGGATACTAATTTAATTTCACCATCAATACCTCTCAGTTTAAAGCTAACATTTGTTATGGTATCAGTTGTTTTGTTAACTAATTTGTAAGTAAAGACATTGCTTATAACGTTATTATCCTTACGCTCATAAAGTTGACCAGGCAACCTTAATATCCTTGCTTCAACATCATTTCTTAAGGCCAGCATACCTGCTAAAACACCAATTAAAATGACCAGTACCGCGATGTATCCTTTCAGACGAGCCGTTAATTTAAAGGGCGCTTTCTTTTCAATGTTTTCTTCACTTGCATATCTAATCAATCCTTTAGGAAGGTCGATGCTTTCCATAATATGATCACATTCGTCAATACATGCTGTGCAGTTTACACACTCTAATTGTGTGCCGTTTCTTATGTCTATTCCTGTTGGGCAAACGTGTACACATTGTAAGCAATCAATACAATCTCCATAACCCAGGGCTTTCCGGTCTTCATTTTTTCTGAATTTTTTTCTTCCGTTCTCACGTTCTCCACGTTTATGATCGTATGCTACAACAATAGATTTATTGTCTAGGAGTACTCCTTGCAATCTTCCATAAGGACAAGCGATAATACAGACCTGCTCTCTAAACCATACAAAAACAAAATAGAACACGCCAGTAAAAATGACTAGTGGAATTAACGTGCCTATATGCTCAAAAGGACCATCAGTTATATATCTCAATAATTTGTCACTTCCAATAAGATAAGCCAGAAAAACATTAGCAATAAGAAATGATACTACTAAAAAAATAAACCACTTTAAAAGGCGCTTTCTTATTTTCTCGGCATTCCATTTTTGTCTTGCCAAGCGTCTTTGTTTGTTACGGTCGCCATCGATCCAATATTCTATACGTCTGAAAACCATTTCCATAAAAATAGTCTGTGGACAAATCCAACCACAGAAGATACGACCAAATCCCACTGTAAATAATGTGATGAATACCACACCGATAATCATCGAAATTACAAACAAATGAAAATCTTGAGGCCAGAACGGAAAACCGAAAATGTTAAAACGCCTTTCTATAACATTGAACAATAAAAACTGATTGCCATTAATCTTAATAAATGGTGCAACAAACAGGAAAGCTAATAAAATGTAGCTTACTATTTTTCGTTTTTCGTAATATGGGCCAGATGGTTTTTTGGGATAGATCCAGTTGCGCTTGCCCTCTTCATCGATGGTGCCGATAGAATCCCTAAAAACTTCATTTGGTGGCGTTTCCATTTATGGCGTTATTTTTCTATTGATAATCAATAGAGGTTTCTAGAGAATCTGGGATTACACGTTCTACTTCTATATTAACGTCGTGTACTTCTTCTCCTGTTTCAGTATCTTTTAAAGACGCTTCAATCCAAACTTCACCTTCGGCTTCTTTTGGTTCTGCTGGCGAAGTACCTTGAAATTTTAGAACATAACTCGCTACCTGTGCCATTTCCAATGGTTTTAATTCCGTTTTCCAAGGTACCATTCCCTTTCCATCACGCCCACCTTCTGATATGGTATTAAAGACATTTTTTATGCCTCCACCTAGAATCCAGTATTGATCAGTTAGGTTGGGGCCAATACCACCTCCGCCATCAGATTTGTGACAAGCGATACATCTTTCTTCAAAAATTTTCTTTCCAGCATTTAAGTCACTGGCATCAACCAAGATTTCTACGGTATTTATATCCACTAAGTTTTTGGCAGTTCTTTTGTATTCTGCTATTGCTCTTTCTGCCTCTGCATATTCAATTTCATATTCGTCATATTGGTCATCAGCATTAAAGACGTGGTAACGAGCCATATATATAAATCCGAAAATTATAGTAAGATAAAAACTGTAAACCCACCATGGAGGAAGATTGTTATCGAGCTCTTTGATGCCATCATAGTTGTGGTCGAGGATAATTTCACCTTCTTCCTCAATTGGTTTAGTACCTAAAAGTTTGTTATAGGCGCGTTTTAGCCAACGCACAAATTTTGGGGTTTCAGCACGTTTGAGGTCATAACGGATTTTGGCTTCTTCGTCTAAACTCTGGTACAAAATGTTGTCCATTGAGCCAACAATAGCCTCTATGGCCAGAAGAATCAATAAAACCAATAATAAAAACAACATTATGGCTGGTTGCTCCATAAATGCTGGTTGATCGCCAGAATCAACGAAATATTCAACAAGACCTGCAATAAAGAAAAATACGACAGGTACTCTTATATATGAAGGAATTAAATGTCTCATGATAATTGATCGTTTTGGTTGTCTAATGGTATATGGCTAACGGTTTTGATGTATTCCTTTTTTGCTGTAATTACCCAATAGAATAACACTACAAAGAAGATAAAGAATACGAGGAGCGATATCAAAGGGTAAATTTCTATACCTGTGATACTTTCCATATGGTTTTTTACAAATTTCAACATGACGTTATTGGTTTTGAGCAGTTTCTTTTATGTCCTCTACTTTGATATCGGTTCCCAACCTTTGCAAATAAGCGATAAGCGCTACAATTTCGCGGTTTTTCATTTCAATAAAATCTTCTCCAGCAGCGGCTTTATCTGCTTCGTAAGTTTTTGCAAAATCAGGATCAGTGTATAGGTTCTTTTCAATTTGAGTGCCTTGTTCTAACATCGAAGTCTGTGCATTGGCAATATCTTCTTCAGTATAAGGTACTCCTAGTTCTACCATAACTTCCATTTTGTTTTCAGTCATGGATTTATCAAGTTCATTTCTAATTAACCATTGGTAGGCAGGCATTATGGAACCACTAGATGTGCTTTGTGGATCGTACATATGGTTGAGGTGCCAGTTATCTGAATACTTACCTCCAACACGGTGCAAATCTGGTCCTGTACGTTTACTTCCCCAAAGGAATGGGTGATCGTACACATATTCACCTGCTTTAGAGTATTCGCCATAACGTTCTACCTCACTCCTAAATGGACGAATCATCTGTGAATGACAACCTACACAACCTTCTCTAATGTATATATCACGTCCTTCCAACTCAAGAGGAGTGTAAGGTTCTACACTACTGATTGTTGGAATATTGGATTTTACAACTATCGTTGGAATAATCTGTACAATACCGCCAATGAGAATGGCAACAGTTGCATAAATAGTTAATAATACTGGCTTACGTTCTAACCAAGTGTGCCATCCCTCTCCAGCAACACGTCTTTTAGAAACACGTTGCAATGCAGGTGCTTCAGCAAGCTCGTCTGTTACTTTGTTATTAGACCTTACAACCGTCATAATAACGTTGTACACCAAAATGAGCATACCTGTTATATAAAGTGTTCCTCCAATGGCTCGCATCCAGTACATTGGCATGATTTCAGTAACAGTTTCTAAAAAGTTGCCATATACTAAAGTGCCATCAGGATTAAATTGCTTCCACATACTAGCTTGGGCAAATCCAGCAACATACATAGGCAAGGCATATAGAATAATACCCAATGTGCCTATCCAAAAATGAGCATTAGCCAGACCAACAGAATGTAATTTGGTTTTGAATAACCTTGGAATTAACCAATAGATCATGCCGAAAGCCAAAAATCCATTCCAAGCTAGAGCACCTACGTGCACATGTGCAATAATCCAATCTGTGTAATGGGCTATGGCATTTACGTTTTTAAGTGAAAGCATAGGGCCTTCAAACGTTGCCATACCGTATCCTGTAATGGCAACTACCATGAATTTTAAAACAGGGTCCGTACGGACCTTGTCCCAAGCACCACGCAAGGTCAACAAACCGTTAATCATTCCTCCCCAAGATGGAGCCAATAACATAATTGAAAATGCAACACCTAAATGTTGAGCCCATTCCGGTAATGCTGTGTATAATAGATGATGAGGTCCTGCCCAGATATAAATGAATATCAATGACCAAAAATGAACAATAGATAATCTATAAGAATACACAGGTCTATTTGCAGCCTTTGGTACAAAGTAGTACATCAATCCTAAGAAAGGTGTCGTTAAGAAAAAGGCAACCGCATTGTGTCCATACCACCATTGCACAAGTGCATCCTGCACACCTGCATAGACAGAATAACTTTTTAGGCCACTGACAGGCAATTCTAAACTATTAAAAATATGAAGTACTGCAACGGTAACAAAAGTTGCTAAGTAGAACCAGATGGCAACATATAAGTGACGTTGGCGACGCTTTAAAATGGTGCCGATCATATTGATACCAAATGCAACCCAAATGATGGCAATAGCAATATCAAAAGGCCATTCTAATTCTGCATATTCCTTAGAGGTCGTATATCCTAGCGGAAGCGTGATTGCTGCTCCAACAATTATAAGTTGCCAACCCCAAAAATTGATGTTACTTAATAAATCGCTAAACATCCTGGCTTTAAGCAAGCGTTGTAGTGAATAATAGACTCCAGCAAAAATCGCATTACCAACAAAAGCAAAAATCACAGCATTGGTGTGCAAAGGACGTAAGCGACCAAAACTAAGCCAAGAAATTCCGTCTGTCATATTTGGGAATAAAAACATAAAGGCCAGAATAAGACCTACTAGCATACCAACAACTCCCCAAAGTATGGTGGCATAGAGGAATTTTTTAACGATTTTGTTATCGTAATAGAATTGTTGCATTTCCATATTAAAAAAATTAGTCAGTTTTTGTATTGATTGGTTTTTCGGTTTTTGATTTTACAAGCTCGTCTTCAAAAAGCATGCGTACAGATGGAGTATAGCTGTCATCATATTGACCAGACTTTACAGCTGCAATGAATATGAAAAAGAATGCTACGCCAACAATGACGCTTATAGTCAATAAAATATATATAACACTCATACCTATTTGAAGTTACGGTTCAAAATTACTATTGAACTTATTTTTAAAACATGACATTTGTCATATAGAATCGTTTATTTTAATCTTCTTCCTAAAAAGTTTGTGCAAATGGTTGTGAATACCACAATGCTTATAGAACTTAAGGGCATTAAAATAGCTGCAATCACAGGCGCTAATTGACCTGTTACAGCAAAGTATAAACCAATGATGTTATAAAAGAACGAAAGCAGAAAACTCCATTTAATGATTTTTATAGCAGATTTTGATGCCATTATGTAAGGGTACAATTGCCTAAATTTTGAAACATCTAAAATGGCATCACAAGCTGGTGAAAACACATTGACGTCTTCAGAAACTGCAATACCAACATTACTTTGTGCTAGTGCTCCAGCGTCGTTTAAACCATCACCAATCATTAAGACTTTTGCACCCTCAGATTGATGATATTTAATAAACTCTAATTTGTCTTCTGGTTTTTGATTGAATATCAATTTGGTTTTTGCAGGAAGCAACTTCTTTAGATTTTCTCTTTCCCCTTCGTTGTCACCAGAAAGAATAACCAAATCAAAATGTTTTTTGAGTTGATTAAAAAGTTTGGATACACCTTTTCTGTAACTGTTATAAAAGGTGTATTTCCCTTTGTACATATCGTTACTGCTAATATGTACAGTAGTATTTAAAACTGCAGTTTTCTGTGGCTTACCAACAAAATTTGCTGAGCCAATTTTAAGATTAATGTCGTTATGTTGGGCCTCAATACCTTTACCTATATGTTCTTCAAAGGTGTCTAAAGTTATTATATTGTGTTCGTCCAATAAGTTATAAAGACTTCTACTCAAGGGATGGTTAGAGCCTCTTAAAGAATTTTTAAGAACTAAATGTTCAAAATTAGAAAGTGATTCCCCTTCATAAACGGCGTTACTGGTTTTATTTGATGTAATGGTTCCTGTTTTATCAAAAATAACCGTGTTAATTTGTGCAAGTTGCTCAATAACACTGGCATTTTTAATGTAGAACTTTAGTTTACCAAAAATTCTCAATAAGTTTCCAAAGGTAAAAGGCGCCGAAAGTGCAATAGCACAAGGGCAGGCAATAATGAGTACGGCTGTAAAAACGTTCATTGCTTTACTGGCATCTGTAAATAACCAAAATGTAGTGGCTACAAAGGCAATGGTCAGTATGGCAATGGTAAAGTGTTTGCTAATGTTATTGGTAATGTTTGTAAAACCATCTTCCTTGTTCTTGTTGAAGACATCATTACTCCATAACTGCGTGAGATAGCTTTGCTCAACAGATTTAAGTGCTTCTAGCTCTATGACACCAGCCGTTTGTTTGCCACCAGCAAATAACTTATCACCAGATTGTTTTGAAACGGTTTGCGATTCACCTGTTACAAAACTGTAATCTATCTTAGCTTTACCATTAATCAAAATACCATCAACAGGAATTAGCTCTTCATTTCTAATGAGAAGCCGGTCTCCTTTTTCGATATCATACACTTGAATGGAATTTTCGCTTCCGTCTTTTTCAATTTTTGTAATGGCGATTGGGAAGTAAGACTTATAATCGCGCTCAAAGGATAAGAAGTCATAGGTTTTTTGCTGAAAGAACTTTCCAACTAAAAGAAAGAACACCAAACCAGCAAGGCTATCAAAAAAACCTGAACCCAGATCGAACATAATTTCGATAGTACTTCTAATAAAAAGAACGGAAACTCCCAAGGCAATGGGTACATCGATATTAAGCAACTTGGCTTTTAGACCTTTAAACGCCGAAATAAAATAATCTTGAGCCGAATAAAACACCACAGGAACCGAAAGCACAAACATTAGCCAACGGAATAGAGGCTTGTACTGCTCTAACCAATATTCATTGACTTCAAAATATTCTGGAAAAGACAAGAACATAATGTTACCAAAAGCAAAGCCGGCAACACCAAGTTTATAGATTAAGGTACGGTTAATATGTTTTTTGCCAGATTTAAAATCGTCTAAACTAATGTAAGGTTCATAGCCAATTGAGCTTAGCAGTACAACTATGGATTTTAAATCGGTTTCTTCAGAATTGTATGTAATTCTAACAGTTTTTTTACCAAAATTGACCTGTGATCCTGAAATATTAGGGTTCAGCTTATGGAGATTTTCAAGTATCCAAATACAAGAACTACAGTGAATATGAGGAATGTAGAGGGTAGCAATTTCTACATGATCACTTCTAAATTCAGTTAGTTTGTCAATGATGTTTTCTTGAGATAAAAAATCGTATTTACCTTCAATCTCCTTAGGGATTGCGCCAGGCGAATTCTGTAAGTCGTAATAACAGGTGAGATCATTTTCGTTAAATATCTCGAAAACGGTTTTACAGCCATTACAACAGAACGACTTTTCCTGAAAAGAAATGACATGATTACCACAATTGTCACCACAATGAAAACACGTTTTGTTTTCCATTTTATTTGCTCATTTATACCTGTAACAAAGGTCACATAAGCTTAACTTTTAAAATATGATATTTGTCATGTTATTCTTATATTTGGAATACTATCCGAGAATCAATCAATATGAGTAAATGTCAGTCGTGTATAATTAAAGAGTTTAACGCATTAAAATCCTTGACAAGAGATGAATTAATGCGTGTTTCGGCTTGCAAAACAGGAAAACTCTATAAAAAGGGGGAGATTATTTTTGAAGAAGGTGAAACGATTAACGGAGTGTATTGTGTTAAGGATGGTGTATGCAAGCTTTCTAAATTGAGTGAAAACGGTAAGGACCAAGTTGTAAAGTTAGTTGTAAAGGGTGGTTTACTTGGTAAACGCTCATTGGTATCGGATCAGAAAACCAATTTAAGTGCTATTGCTCTAAATGATATGGAAATGTGTTTTATTCCTAAGAGTGAAATTATGTCTGACCTTTCAAAAAATCCGAAGTTTACCATGGATGTATTGAAGGAAATGGCAAACGATTTAAAAGATTCTGATGATTCGTTGGTTGACATGGCTCAAAAGTCGGTTAAAACCAGAATGGCAGATATTCTATTGTATATACATGATAATTTTGGTACTGACGACGAAGGTTATTTAAGTATTATCTTATCTCGTGAGGATTATGCTGGTATTGTAGGCACAGCTACGGAATCTGCAATTAGAATCTTATCTCAGTTTAAAAAAGAAGGATATATTTCAACTAAAGGAAAACGTATAAAAATTGAAGATGATAAGGGTCTAAAATGGATAGAGTAAAAAGATTATACAAAATAAAAATCCCATAGCATTTACTATGGGATTTTTTATTGATTTTATATAAATTATTCGGTTTCAGTTTCTATTTTTTTTGAGGGTTTTTCACCATCAAGAGGTTCATTTTCCTTTTTAAGATGTACATCTAAAAACTCTATAATTTTACTATAGGCTTCAATTTGATTTTCCTTTTTTATAAAACCATGACCTTCATCTTCAAACAATACATACTCAACAGGAACACCGTTTTTTCTAACGCCAGCTACAATTTCATCAGATTCAACTTGTAATACTCTTGGATCCTTTGAACCTTGAAGCACAATTAGTGGTTTGGTAACTTTATCGGTATGGAATAATGGTGAAATCTTTTTGAGTCTTACGGAATCCGCTGAAAACGGGTCACCCAATTCATCATAAAGTGCTTCTCTAAAAGATTCCCAATACGGTGGAATACTTTTTAAGGTTCGCATCCAATTGGTTACTCCAAAAAGGTTGACACCAACATCAAATTCTTCTGGTGTATAGGTTAATGCTGCCATGGTCATATAACCACCATAAGAGCCGCCAATAATTCCTATTTTTTCACCATCTATTTCTGGCTGCGTCGCTAACCAGTTTTTACCTTCAACACAATCTTGTAAATCTTTCTCACCATGGTTTTTGTCATCCATTTGATAGAACGTTTTTCCATAGCCACTACTACCACGATTATTAACGGCAAGAACCGCATAACCTTGGTTGACCATGTACTGAATCAATGAACTAAAGTTTTGGCGTGTTTGTCCACCAGGACCACCATGTACCCATACCATAGCAGGTACTTTATTATCCTCAGAGGCCTGATGTGGTAAGTAATAAATCGCTGGAATCTCAACACCATCAAACGATTTGTAGCGAATCACTTTTGCTGTTACCAAATCTTCTGGATTGATCTCTTCGTTAAGTACATTCGTGAGTTTATATTGTTCTTGAGTATCGAGATTATAGGTGTATAAGTCAGAAGGCGCATTTGATCCACCAACATACATACGCATCCATTTTTCGTCGTCACTAAAGCTTACACTTGTAATACTTTTTCCTTCAAAATCAGGTAAGTCTATTGGTTCCATGGTTTTGGTATCCAAAACTTCAATGGCATTTTTACCATCTTCGTTAACGTAAACAACCATATAAGTTCCTTCTGAAGTAAAACCACTGCCCATAATATCCCAAGATTTCTCAATTTCTTTTTTCTTTTCCTTGGTGTTTAAGTCATAAGACATTAAGTATGAAAACTCAGAACCATCATCAGTGGTGTAATAGAATTTGCTGTTGTCTTTAGAAAAATCTTGAGCCGAATTACCGCTCATGTTATCATTTATCTTGGTAGTTTCCTTGGTTTTAGCATTGTAAATAAATAAATCACTATCGTTGGTATTTACGGTTTTTGACAAAGCGAAATAGTTTTCATCTTCAGACATACCACTAAAATCCATCCCATCGTTGTTTTGGTATAGCAATTCTGATGAATAGTCATCAATAGACATTTTGTAAACATCAAAATACTTAGGGTCTCTTTTATTAGAGCCATAGTACAGATACTTGTCGTCTTTAGACCAACCGTAAAAATTGGCTTTAGCACCTTCTATAGGTGTAATGTTCTTAATGCTACCATCGGTTTCTCTAACATACAAATGGTCAATTTCATCACCATTACCATCAGCACTTAATAACATTCTATTATCATCAGGAAAATAGGCATTGGCGAAGTAAGATGTACTATCTGATTGTGTAATCGGAGTCATCTCAACACCTTTTGTAGGTATGGTATAAACGTTATAGATGCCAGAACGGTTACTTGAAATTAAAAGTTTACTGTTATCTGGTGAAAAGCTTCCACCTCCCACAGCTTCGTTATCCATAAATTGATTTATGGTATAATTTTGAATGTCACGCTGCGCTGTCTGTTGTTCTTTTTTGTCTTCTTTGCAAGAAAACATGGAAAGCACAATACATAATGTTAAGAATTTTGTTTTCATAATTTATTGTTTTTTGATTGTTAGTCGATACTAAACACCTTGGTCTCTTTAAATGGATCCATTTGAATTTGTTTCATTTGGTCTTGGTATTCTTTCCACTCTTTATTAAAGAAACTGTTGGTTTCACCTAGAAGCTTATCTATAGCATCTTTAGCATGTTTTATTAAGGTCGTCTCAGTAGAGGTTATACCATTTTGACTGTTGTACACATAACTTTGAGCTGTTCTCAATCGCTGTAAAGGTGTTACTTCAGGATTTCTGGTTATCCCTTGGCGCTTATCTATTTTACCTAAATATTTATCAATTAGACTGTCTATGGCTTTTACAGTGTTTTTTGAAGCTTCTATCTGTTCTTTATACGTCTCCTTATCTAATTGAGATAGTTCTTTTTTATACTTTTCAGCAATGTCTTTACTTTCTACTAACTGCTCAACGGCATTTGCAACTGTTTCTTGTACTTGCTCAAGTTGTTTAGCCGTAGCATAGACTTCATCAATGTTCTTTTGAGACACATTTAACCTTGGGTCTGATTCTACTTTGATACTAGTTTCAGAAGTTTGATCTCCATAATGCAATACAGCTCTATATGTTCCTGGTTTTACACTGACACCTCCAGATTCTCTGGTCTGTTTTCTGATACGTCTAGATGGTCTGCTTACACCAGCTTCATCCATATACCATGTCCATTTACGGATACCGTTTTCCTTTGGTGCTTTTTGTTTTAACGTTCTGATTAATCGATCTCCATCATAAATTTTAAGTTGAAGTGAGTCCCATTTTACGGTTTTTTCCTTGTCTGAAGTTGAATCCATGTCATCTTCTTCCTCTTCCATGTCATCATCCTTCGCTTTGTTTTCATCAGTTTTCTTTGGTTGCTCTTTTTTGTTGAATAAGTACGAGAAACGTGCTCCACCACCACGATTTTCACCATGATACATCGCATCAGCTCCGAAACGGCTTCCTGTTGGTTGTTGGTATGCAGCCTGATAAGCTGTTGGTGGATCAAATAACTCAATATTTGAATTCATTATAGATGAATTCTTCGCCATTTCCCTTAACGGTCTTATATCATCTAAAACCCAAGCTGCACGGCCAAAAGTTCCTATGACTAAATCGTGTTCTCTTGAGTGAATTACCAAATCCTTAACTGAAGTTGTTGGGAAACCTTCTGTCCATTTGATCCATTTTTCTCCAGCATTTAAGGAGACATATAAACCATCATCAGTACCTAAGAACATTAAGTTGGGTTCTTCTAAGTCTTCAACTATGGCTAAGGTGTAACTTTCTACATCATTTTCATCCACAATGCGTTCCCATGTTTTACCGTAGTTTTTAGTTCGGTAAGCATAAGGAGTATAATTAAAACGTCTATAATCATTCGCGATTAAAAGGGCTTCGCCTTTATTTTTGTTAGATGCTTTTATCTGTGCAATCCAACTGCCCTCAGGTAGTCCTTTAATGTTTGAAACGTCTGTCCAGTTGTCACCTCCATCTTGGGTGTAATGCACACGACCATCGTCTGTACCAACCCACAGCATATCTTTTTCAACAGGAGAAGGTTCTATCACCAAAATTGTGGTGTGGTTTTCTGCACCAGTAGCATCCATTGTGAGGCCACCACTTTCCGATTGTTTTTGTTTTTCAGGATCGTTGGTAGTTAAATCTGGGGAAATCACTTCCCAAGTTTCACCTTTATCCGTGGATTTGTGTACAAATTGACTTCCGAAGTAAATGGTACTATTGTCAAAAGGATCAATGTTTATAGCTGAATTCCAGTTGAACCTTAATGCCACATCCGGATCTGGATGTGTTGGTCGTACACCATAATTATTACCGGTTTTCCAATCGTAACGACTTACAAAACCTTGCTGACTCATAGACCAACCATAACGACTATCGTCTCTGTCTGGAACCACGTCAAAACCATCTCCAAAACTAATTTCTTGCCAATAGCTATTTCTAATCCCTTGCGCACGCCAGACATAAGCTGGTCCTCTCCAGGAACCGTTATCTTGCATTCCGCCATAAACATTATATGGAAATTCATTGTCTACATTAATATGGTAGAACTGGGCTACAGGTAGGTTACCAATAAAACGCCAAGTTTTACCACCATCTCTGGTAATATTCATTCCACCATCGTTACCATCGATCATAAAACTTCCATCTTCTGGATGAATCCACCACGCATGATGGTCTGGATGAATGCCGTTACTCACTCCGTAAGCAGGCATAAGTTGTTCAAAATTCTTGCCGCCATCTTCAGAAACATTTACATAAGTAAACACTGAATAGACTCTATTTTCATTTTGAGGGTCAACATAAATTTCCGAATAATAAAACGGACGGTTTCCAATATCATTCTTGTCGTTGATTTTTTTCCACTTAAAACCACCATCTTCACTTTTATAAAGTGCATTCTTTTTGGCCTCCACTAATGCATAAATGATATTTGGCTTGTTTGGAGCAATAGCCACTCCAATTCTACCCAATTCTCCTTTTGGAAACCCATCATCTTCTGTGATTTTTTTCCAAGTTTCACCACCATCGTGCGTGATGTGCAGTCCTGAGCCTTTACCACCTGAATTAAAAAACCAAGGGTCGCGCTTATGTTCCCACATAGCAGCAATGAGCTTATTCGGATTTGTAGGATCCATCACTAAATCGGCAACTCCTGTTTTGTTATTGGCAAAAAGGATTTTGTTCCAGGTTTTTCCTCCATCAGTAGTTTTAAACACTCCACGCTCTGGATGTTCTCCCCAAGGTGAACCGATGGCACCAACATAAACCACATCCGGATTGGTAGGATCTACTATAATCCTATGAATATGTCTTGTGTTTTCAAGTCCCATAGCCATCCAGCTTTTTCCACCATCGAGCGATTTGTAAACACCAAAACCACCATTAAGTGAGTTACGAGGATTACCTTCTCCTGTACCGACCCAAATAACACTTGGATTGGATTGTTGAATTTCTACAGCACCAATGGATGCCGTTAATTCGTTATCAAAAATAGGTTCCCATTTTATGCCGCCAGAAGTTGATTTCCAAAGGCCTCCAGATGCTGTGCCAACGTACATTACATCAGGATTGTTGAGTACAACATCAATCGCAGTAACACGACCAGACATTCCACCAGGCCCAATATTGCGAGGTGCCATATTCTTGACCATGTCCATTGAAAATTCTTGTGCAGAGAGTAGTGCTATGCAGAAGAGCATAACAAGCGTCGATAATTTCTTCATTTGTTTAAGGTTAGTTAACTAAAGCCTTAAAGTTAATGAAAAGATAAATGCGATTTCTAAAAGAGATGTTAATGTAAAAAATTATTCTGCTAATAGAATGGGGATTGTTGCGCTATTGTCATTTTGATTGTAGTTGGATAGTAGCCACTTAGCTCCATAAACATCTTTATACTTTATTTTATAGAGAATTTGTTTTTGGTTTAGAGCCTTCCTGACAATTCCAATATTTTCTGAAGCGTTAATCTCTAAAAGATTGATTTGGTCATTTGCTGGTAAAACAAATCCTTTTATTAGGGTGCTTTGGGTATAAGGTATGGTATCAAGACCTTTTGTATTTTTAAATATATGTTGAAACAAATCCTTTGTATTATTGAATTTATGGGTTGAGTCCAACAAGATCTCTACATCATCAATAAATGCAGGACCAACACCTTTATTTCCGATAACAAACTTAAATGAATTGTTATAGTTACTCACCCATTGGTTTAAATGTGGTAAAACTGAAGCACTTTGTTGAGTTTGAATGAGCTTATTTTCTTCTCTAGCTAGGTAAGATTGATAAATTAGTGCTGTCAATGAAATAACACTGATAAATAATGCTGAAGTGCTCATTATCTTATCAGTTGTCCAGTTGATCTTTCTTCTTGGTTTATCTAAACTTTCATCTATTTCTTCTGACATTTTTGGTTTGTTTTAAGTAAAGTTAATAAAATGTTAGAATATAAAAGTGCTGTATTGTTGACAGGTTAAAAAGCCTTATTTTTATGCTGCAATGAAAGAAAAGTTAAAAAAGTCTGGTTTTATCTTTAAAACCTACGAAGCTCCAAATCAATCTCCATTTGAAAAATTGTTCGAGATTTTTAAGGAATTGATTACCTATACTTCAGGAGATTTTGATGAAGCTATTGATTGGTTACGCCAACTCGATAAAGAGTACGAGCTTACCACACCAGAGTATACCATAGACGATTTTATAGAAGACCTTAAAAACAAAGGTTATGTAAGAGAAGAACTCGACCCCAATGGTGAAGGAGAAGGTGATGGCGATGGTAAAGGCAGATTAACTATAACTACTAAGACAGAACGTGCTATACGTCAACAAGCTCTAGATCATATCTTCGGAAAAATAAAACGAAGTGGCTCAGGAAATCATAAAAGTAAAGGGATAGGTATTGGCGATGAGCACACAGGTGACTTTAGAGCTTATCAATTTGGTGATGCTTTAGACAAAGTATCGATGACCGAAAGTTTACGTAATGCGCAAATTAATCATGGAATCGGTAATTTCAATCTTACCGAGGACGATTTGGTGGTAGAAGAGACCCTTCACAAAAGCCAGATGAGTACGGTATTAATGATAGATATAAGCCATAGTATGATCTTGTATGGCGAAGATCGTATTACTCCAGCTAAAAAAGTAGCCATGGCGTTATCAGAATTAATCACTACACGCTACCCAAAAGATACCTTAGAAATATTAGTCTTTGGAAACGATGCCTGGCCCATTAAAATTAAGGATTTACCTTATCTAAAGGTTGGGCCTTATCATACCAATACGGTTGCAGGATTGCAATTAGCAATGGACATGCTACGTAGAAAGCGTAACACCAATAAGCAGATTTTTATGATTACCGATGGTAAACCAAGTTGCTTGCGTATGCCAGACGGTCAGTATTATAAAAACAGCAATGGTTTAGATCCATATATTACCAATAAATGCTATGCTATGGCACAACAAGCAAGGCGATTGCACATTCCTATAACCACGTTTATGATCGCTGAAGATCCGTATTTAATGCGATTTATTAGAGAATTTACACAAGCCAATAGAGGGAAAGCATTTTATACAGGTTTAAAAGGTTTAGGCGAAATGATATTTGAAGATTACGAAAACAACCGAAAAAAAAGAATTAAAGGATAAATAAAAGCTGTTAGCTTTTAGGCGTTAGCACTTAGCTCGTGAAGAGTATGCTAGCAGCTAAAGGCTAAGAGCCAAAAGCTGGAAAATGAAAGACATAAAAACACTAGGAGAATTAAAAAAAGCAGGTTACCAGTCAAAATCTATTAAAGATGAATTAAGAGATAATTTGATTGAGAATATTAAAAACAAAGTCACCACTTTTGAAGGTATTCATGGTTATGAAAATACAGTGATACCTGAATTGGAACGTGCTATTTTATCACGTCATAATATCAATCTTTTGGGATTGAGAGGTCAAGCCAAAACACGTTTAGCACGCATGATGGTTAATCTTCTGGATGAGTATATCCCAATTGTGGAAGGTTCAGAAATCAATGATGATCCTTTGCAACCTATTTCAAGATTTGCTAAAGAATTAATTGCTGAAAAAGGTGACGGTACACCAATCACATGGTTACATAGAGACGAACGTTTTGCTGAAAAGCTCGCCACACCAGATGTGACTGTGGCCGATATTATCGGAGATGTAGATCCTATAAAAGCGGCGAATCTAAAATTGAGTTATGCGGATGATCGTGTGATTCACTACGGAATGATTCCACGAGCAAACCGCTGTATTTTCGTAATTAATGAGTTACCAGATTTGCAGGCTCGGATTCAAGTAGCCTTGTTCAATATTTTACAGGAAGGCGATATTCAAATTAGAGGCTTTAAATTACGATTGCCATTAGATATGCAATTTGTTTTTACTGCAAATCCTGAAGATTATACCAATAGAGGTAGCATTGTAACACCGTTAAAAGATAGAATTGGGTCGCAGATTCTTACCCATTATCCAGATTCTGTTGATACTGCGAGAACGATTACCTCGCAGGAAGCTAAATTAGATGAACGTCAATCGGAATCTGTTTATGTACCAGATTTAGCAAAAGATTTACTTGAGCAAATTAGCTTTGAGGCACGAGAAAGTGAATATGTAGATGTGAAAAGTGGTGTAAGCGCTCGTATGAGTATTACAGCGTTTGAAAACCTACTAAGTACAGCCGAGCGACGCGCTTTGTTAGCTGGTGATGATAATACAACGGTAAGACTATCTGATTTTATTGGTGTGATTCCATCAATTACTGGTAAGGTAGAATTGGTTTATGAAGGGGAGCAAGAGGGCGCTGATTTTGTGGCTAACACACTTATTGATGAAGCAATAAAAACTTTATTTCCTAAGTATTTTCCTAAAATTGAAAAGTTAGAAAAGCAAGGGGAAGAAACACCTTATGATGATCTCATTTCCTGGTTCTTTAATGGAGATGGATTTGAGCTTTTAGATAATTTTGATGATGCTGCATATAAAGCAAAGTTAGATGAAGTAAAACCATTAGATGCCATACTGGCAGATTATCAACCAGATATCGATAGACGCGATGTTTATTTTGAAAAAGAGTTTATACTTTGGGGCTTGGTACAGTTCAAAAAACTCAGTAAATATCGTTATTCCGAAGGCCTACAAATAAAAGACCCTTACGGTAGTTATATCAGCGGATTGTAATAAAAAGGGAAGCTTATTTGCTTCCCTTTTTATTATTTTAATTCTCCTGTCCAAGGTGCTGTTAAACTTCTGTTTGGACAATAGGATATACCATATAACTTTCCATTTAACATATAGCCAGAGTGATAGTAATCGTTACTGCGATCTGATGTTGTGAATGAGAAGTAGGTGCTCTCCCAATTGGTGTTTATTAAGCCGTCTTTAATTGGACTTCCGTAAAATGTACCTTCAATAGTTTTACCTTCAACCTTTGAAATGACTAAGATTTGAAAATATTCTGGGCTAGATGGAGTAGGTCTCAGGTCAATTTTCCAATTTCCTATTAAATTATTTTGTTTTTGGTTTTTATCAAAAACCCACCAAACTGCACCATTTGATGGGTTAAAGCTTAATTTTAACGTGCCTATTTTTGATTTGATCACATATTTACCTTTAATACGAATATAATTATGTTCCTCATTCAAATATGCGCGATATTTGTCGTCTTCATAAATAAAGGTTATACCATTACTGAGTTTAAATTCTAAATTCTTTTTGCCTTTTCTTTCCTTAGAATCACTAACGGTATAATCAGCTGTGACACCATTACTTTCAATGGAGTGACTTTTATTTTCTGCTTCCGAATAACTAGACGTTAGTAGTTTTTCGACTTTCCCTTCAGACAACTTAAATACATCTGCATCGTCTTTCCAATCGGGATATACGTAAAGTGTATAATTACCGTCAATTTCCATTAAGCCAGGATCATCACTGTTTTTAAAAACGATGTAGCCTTCTTTGGTCTTTAATTCAAATTTAGTACCTGGTGGATACATCTTATAGTCATTGGCTTTATTGCTTTTGGTTATTTTTAAAAATGTTCGCTGTGAATAACTTATTAAAGCCGTATTCAAAAACACTGCTAGTATTATTAATTGTTGAGTTTTCATAGTTTCTAGTTTTTTAGTTTATTCGGTCTTTTTCCTCTTCGATACTTGTATCTCGTTGTTGTGCCTTTTTAATCTCATCGCGACCAAAGTTGTAGATAAGGTTAAATCGTATTTGTCTGCTATCATTACCTCCGTTGCCATCGATAAATAAATCTCCAAAACGTGTAGTCCCTTGCCACGGTGAGGTAAAAAGAATATCGTTAAACCCAAGTCTAGCTGTGAGTTTATCGTCTAAGAATTTCTTTTGAAAGGCTAAATTCAACGACCCTAAGCTACGTGTTTGATAGGTACCTCCCCAAACTGAAGGAGAACTGTACCAGCCTGAAACTTCAAAAGTGATAGCCTTTGGAAGCTTAAAGGTATTTTGCGCATAAAAGCTTAAGGTATTTTGTTTGGTGGATACAAAATCTGGGTTGGTGGCCTCGTAGATGCTTCTATAAGCATTTAGGCTTGCATAGATTCTCCACCAGTCATTGATTTTTGTAGGATAAGATATCCCTAGGTTTATGATTTTTTGATTTGCTACATTACGTTGAATAATAAAGTTTTGCTCATCACCAACTGCTTCGGTGACCTGCGCAAAAAAGTCAGAAATAAAACTATAACTCAGAGAGGTCGTTAATCTGTAATTATAAGTGTGCGATAGCTTTACATTATCTGTATACTGTGGTTGTAAAAACGGATTACCTTGTCTAAAGGATAATTCATCTATACGATACTGAAATGGATTTAAACTCTGATAATTTGGTCGTTGTATGCGCTTACTGTATATCAGTGCCAAACTGTTTTTTTGATTCACCTGATAGGTAATTCCACCACTAGGAAACCAGTTGGTGTAGTTACGCTTTACTCTATCATCTTGGTCGCCTAATAAGCTCGTTAATATTCCATCAGACACCGTATTTTCTATACGTAGGCCAAATTGCAAATTGAACTTGTCAATTTTTCGACTGAAATTAAAATAAGCAGCACTAATCTGTTCATCATAACTAAAGTCGTTAGATTGTGATTCGTCCAAATCATTATTACCATTGGTTCTATCAAAAGCATCAAAAGAATTATCAGTTTTAACTTTTGAATATTTTACACCTAGACTTAGTTTACCTTTTAGAAAGTTTTGTTCGTAATCGATTTGACCTGAAATAATTGAGATATCAATTGGTGTATCAAAAAAGACAATGTTTTCACTTAATACTTGGGTCTCATCTCCATTAAAGTAACGGTTAGGCTGAAGGTTTTCGCGCTCACTATCGTATTTACCATAGTCTAAATCTATGTTTAAAGAATGGCCTAAAGTATCTTTAAATCTATAATTAATATTGCTAAAGAAGTTCGTCGTTCTGTTTTCAGAATCACTTCCTGCAACTAGGACTTCTGTAGGGCTGTTATCACCACTTGGTGTTATTGGAGTTCTGGAATCACTTTCGGAATTTGAATTATTAAAGTTACCATTTACAATAATGCCAAAGGTCGATTTTTTATTAGCATAATAATCGAATCCTAATCGGATATTGTTTCTATTAGCATCATAAACACTGGTTGTACGTGCATTAAAATTATTGCCGTTTTGTGTTCTGTTGAGGTTAATGAATCCTGTACTTTTTCCGAAGAAATTGCTATAAGTTCCGTATAAACTTGTTTTTTTATTTCTGTTGTTAATGGATACAGAATTACTCGTTCTCGCAAAATCACCAATGGTTAAGGAAGAGGCTACAGTTCCATTGGTACCTAATGACTTATCTCTTTTTAGTTTAATGTTAATAATCCCAGCATTACCCTCAGCATCAAAGCGAGACGAGGGTTGAGTTATAATTTCAATTGCTTCAATATCTGCCGCTTGTAGGGTTTTAAGAAAGTTAACCAAATCTGCTCCACGCAGTACAGAAGGTCTATCGTCTATATAAAAAAGCACACCAGCTTTGCCTTCAACAATAATGCTATCAGAATTATCGATAATGATTCCTGGTGCTTTTCTGAGTAGTTCAAAACCAGAATCACCAATGGCATTTACTGTATTAGCCACATTAAAAACGGTTTTGTCTGCTCTTACTTCTATCATTGGTTTCTCCGCAACGACAGTGACTTCGTCTAGTTCGGCCAAATCTTCTTGCATTATAATGGTGTTGAAGTTTTTATTGGA
The DNA here is from genome assembly GCF_965284585.1 of Winogradskyella ouciana. NCBI lineage: Bacteria > Pseudomonadati > Bacteroidota > Flavobacteriia > Flavobacteriales > Flavobacteriaceae > Winogradskyella > Winogradskyella ouciana. Next base: position 30,947 of record NZ_OZ260095.1, on the reverse strand, counting down.
GTTGTTTAGAACAAAAGGTTCAGACTTATAGTCCTTTAAGCCTAAACTCGTAATTAGAATAATATAAGTACCGTTTTCAATGGATTTAAAATTGAAGTTTCCAGTGTCATTAGAAAGTTCTCCTTTAATAAAGCTATTGGTTTCAGCATCTAATAATGATATAATAGCCGAGGGAACAGGCTGTTGATTTTTTGTGATTACTTTACCTGAGATGATATTTTGCGCTTGTAAAAAGTTAAAACTTGATAAGGCAATATATATTAGAATTGATTTCATATCTGTTTATTTTTAATTTCTGATACAAATCTGAGAAACATTATGCGGTTACACACTTCAGAACCGTTGAGTTGGTATATAGGCTGATGAATCGCCATTCCCATTCGTCTGTATATAGGTCCACTCGTCTGTTTTGATTTACATTGACGCCAACTATGTCTTATATTTATATTTTAAATGCTAGTATAATGAAACGCAGTACAAGAAATAGTCTTTTAATAACTATAGGCTTCTATTTATTCTTTTCGATTTTATATCGTATTGTACTATGGTATAATGGAGGTGGATTTGAAAATGAAGGATTTTGGGGATGGGCCAATCTTAGAGAATATTGGTACATGTCTGGGATGTCCTACTTATTTTATTTACTAGCGTCTGGCGTTATATGGGTTTTAGGTGTTTACCTTTTACGAGGCCAAAAAACACGACATCAGATTATAGCTGTTGCCATTTTAATTCCGATTGTTACGTATATCGTTCGCGAAATACGATATGCACTTTTAGATGTTTTAGAAATAGGCCGACTAAGAGGTACTGGTGCCATTTGGGACTGGTACATTCCGTTACTTTTCTTGCTCATCTTTTTTGGATGTTTTTTTGCCTACCGTTATTTTATGGAAAACCAACGAAAACTAAAGGTAGAAGGAGAACTTAAAAACGCAGCACTCAAAAGTGAGCTGTCTGCATTAAAAGCACAATTAAATCCACATTTTTTATATAATATTTTCAATACCATAAGTGCGTCCGTACCAGCAGAGAACGAAAAGACGCGAAGTATGATCGCAGAACTATCAGATTTATTTAGGTATCAGTTAAAAGCTTCAAAAGTTGAAAAAGTGCCATTAGGTGAAGAGCTAGAATTCGTCAATAAATATCTCGACTTAGAAAAAGAACGATTTCAAGATAGGTTAGAGGTAGAAATTAATGTCGATGATAAATTAAAGGAAGAAATGGTACCGCCAATGTTATTGCAGCCCTTAGTAGAAAACTCTATAAAACACGGATTATCGTCCTTAATTGAAGGAGGGAAAATTTCCATCAGAATTTTTAAAAAAGAAGATAAATTGCATTTTGAAATTAGTGATACTGGAGTAGGTATAGAAGATAAGACTTCAGTTTTTGAAAAAGGTATAGGTCTTACCAACACTAAACTTCGACTCGAAAAAATGTACCAGAGTACACTGTTGTTAACAGACAATGAGCCTCAAGGTCTTAAAATAAACTTTGCCATATGAAGAAGGTTATTCTGGTAGATGATGAAGCAGCAGGTCGTAAACTTATAAAGGAATATTTAGAGGATTACCCTGAATTTGTCATTTTGGGTGAAGCCAATAATGGCGTAGATGCGGTAAAAATGATTAACGAATTTAAACCCGATTTGGTGTTTTTAGATATACAGATGCCAGGCATGACAGGGTTTGATGTCTTAACACATCTTAAAGAACTACCGCAAATTGTTTTTTCTACTGCTTATGACCAATATGCCCTAAAAGCTTTTGAAGTCCATGCGGTTGATTATTTATTGAAGCCTTATACTAAAGAACGTTTTAAGGTTGCAGTAAATAGGTTAAAAGAAAACTCCAAAGAAAATAAAGCACGACCACTAGCCGAGAGTCTCCTAATGGATACACCACAATCACCAGAACGTATTTTGGTACAAACACAGAATAAATTAGTAACGATTGCACTTGAAAATGTTATAAGAATTGAAGCTTATGGTGATTATTCAAAATTGGTAACGGAGCAACAAACCTTTGTTAGTAATTACGGTATTTCTACATTAGAAGAAAAGTTGAATTCCGCCGTATTTATCAGAGTACATCGCTCATCAATTATTAACCTAAATGCTGTAAAAGAATTACATAAATATTCTAAGAGTTATGATATTACTATGAAAAATGGTGATGTGGTAAGAGTGAGCAGAGGTTATATGGATAATATTAAGAAGTTGATGTTTTAGTTACCAGCTATCTCTACTTTTAATATTTAATTCGCAGAGTTTTATAATTTCTGCGATTCTTTTTTGTCGTGTAGCCTCCCGTTTTGCACTATGTAGCCAAGATAAATAACTTTTTCTATAGCCTTTTGCGAAGTTTTGGTAATTTTCAAAAGCTTTTGGGTTTTTGTCAAAAGCATCTTGTAATTCCTTTGGAATGATACCATTTTCAACATCATCCATCTCAGTCCATTTGCCAGATGTTTTAGCGTGTTCAATAACTTTGTAGCCTGGTTCTTGGATTAAGTTGTCTTTCTCAAGTTCTGCAACATATTTTTTATTGAGGGCACTCCAAGTACTTTTTGGATTGCGAGGGCAGAAGTATTGCTTACGCTTTCCTCCACCAAGACTTTTTACTGTGGAATCTATCCAACCAAAACACAATGCCACTTTAACAGCTTCTTCCCAGCGCATGGTTGGGATACCGGTATCTAGTTTATAGAAGATGAGATACACTGCGTCGTGTTTGTCGTGGTTATGAAGAAGCCAATCGTACCAGTCTGTGTCACGTTCAAAATAGAGTTCTGGGAATTCCAATGTATTTAGATTCGTTTAGAATAAATATAATAGTCTCTATCAACTTTAAAGTCTTCACCTTTAATAGCTTTGGTTTTCCATTCCGAGCTTGGGAAAATCCATTCTGTTTTACCACCAACTTCAACTTCTATTGGCATATCAAAATCCTCAACAATATTCACGTAACGAAATTTCAGTTCACCATTTTCAATTTTATACTCTAAAGTTGGGATGCGAACGTCTCGCAGATACTGGTTGAAAAAGGCTGATAAATCTTTATTGGTCTTCTCGCTGATATAATCTTCAATTTGTTTTGTAGTCACAGTTTGGTGGTAAAAATCTTTATTCAAGCCTCGAAGAATGTCTCTCCATAAATCGTCATCTTCAATCAATTGTCTTAAGGTGTGCAACATATTGGCACCTTTGTAATACATGTCGCTAGAGCCTTCTTTATTTACATTATAGTAACCAATCAGTGGTCTATCATTCTGAATATTGGCCCGTGTACCAATGACATAATCCGCAGACGCTTCTTTACCGTAATAGTAATCTAAAAACAGATTTTCTGAGTAAGCTGTAAATCCTTCGTGAATCCACATGTCTGCAACATCCTTATTCGTAATGTTATTAGCAAACCACTCGTGGCCACCTTCGTGAATGATTATAAAATCGAACTTTAAGCCCCAACCTGTACTTGATAAATCACTACCTAAATATCCTTTTCTATATTTATTGCCGTAAGTGACTGAGCTTTGGTGCTCCATACCCAAATATGGTACTTCAACCAATTTAAAGCTATCCTCGTAAAATGGATATGGTCCAAACCAATGTTCAAAAGCTTCCATCATTTTTGGTGCGTCCTTAAAGTGTTCTTTGGCTTTTTCAAGATTATAGGATAGTACCCAATAATCCATGTCTAATTCCCCTTTTTCACCTTCATAAGTTTCTGAGAAGTTGACATAATCGCCGATATTGATATTAACTCCATAATTGTTGATTGGGTTAGACACAAACCAATGCGATTTTACTTTGTCTCCTAAATCTTCGAGTTTGCGTAAGCGACCATTGGAAACATTAGTCAACCCTTTTGGAATGGTTACACTGATAAGCATACTATCCACTTCATCATACATATGATCTTTATTTGGCCACCACACACTTGCACCAAGCCCTTGATTTGATGTGGCAATAAAATGTTTCCCGTTTTTGTCTTTTTTCCATGAAAACCCTCCATCCCATGGGGCACGTTTTGCTTCTCTTGGATATCCTTTATAATGTACTTCTATGGTATTTTCGTCACCACTATTTTGATTTTTTTCAAGTTGAACGAAATGTGCATTTCCATCATGTTTTACTTCGAGTTCCTTTCCATCTTGAAGTACTTTCAGCATTTGCATTGGTTCTTGGAGATCAATTTGCATTAGCTGATGAGGTTTCAACACTTTATATTGAATGGTGTTTTTGCCTGAAATGAATTTCTGATCGGGTTTAACTTCAACATCTAAGTGGTAATAGGTTAAATCCCACCATTCGCGCTCTGAAGTGATGCTTCCTCTAAGTGTATCTTGTCTTGTAAACTCTGTTTTATCTTGAAGTAACTGTGCTTCTGAGCATGAGAAGCATGTTATAAAACATAGTAATACAATATATTTAAGCGACATGGTTTTATTTGGGTATTTCACTATTAGTTAATTTTTTGTTTTAAATATTTAAAGAACATTGCACTTGCCATGATTAAAGTAGTGCCGAGATAAAGGGAACCAAAAATCAAGAGATTATTAAAATTTTGGGTGGCTTCACTAAATTCAGATAATTCTGAAATCAAAGCAAGTACCATAAATAAGGTAAGCAATATAACTATAGTAGAAATCACCAAACCTAATGTGGATTTTTTACCTACAACTTGAAAAGTAAGTAAAGCTAATAACCCAATAGCAAATGGATTGAAGAGGTTAGAGGTCAGTGTCCAATAATAAAGTACCGAAGCCATTAAAAAGAATTCGGGAATCAATGATTTTAAATGAGCTCTACCTATCATACTTTATCTAATAATCTTATTTGGAAATACCACCACACTTTCATGTCCATCTTTACCAACGGCTGCGACACCAAACAAGAAATTATCAATAACTATGCCCTCTAAAGTAAATTCCGTGACATCACCAACGTATCGACTATGGTCCCAAGTCGGAGAGGTAGTATCTCTCCAATAGATTTTGTAGCCAGTTGCACCATCAACTTTGTTCCATTTTAATTTTGCTGAAGGCTCTACGATACCTCCAATACCAACTTCACTTGGAGCAGGTGGAGCAGAGGCGAGGCTTGCCATAGTGATGGCATTGACCGCAGTTAATTTTTTACAATATGGAAAGTTAACATGCTCAAATGTGTCTCCGTAATCTATTCCGTTTTCGGTTCTAATATCTTGATGTTGTTGTGTATAATTTTCATGAGCTTCCATAATTCTGATGCCTGCAAATCCAGCATCATTAAATGGTCTGTGGTGTCCACCGCGACCAAAACGATCCAATCTGTAAATCATCATTGGGTTCATCTCTGGCATATAAGTTTCAGTGGTTTTGTGCACGTAACGAGCTAGTTGTCGTGAGGTTCCATCGACCTCACCACCATAAAAGCGTCGTCCTCGTGCTTGTCTTGCAAGTCTTTCAGGATCGGTTTCTGCGGTGGTTATTGGCTCTGAAAAAATTCTAAAAGCTCTGTTGTCAATGACTCCATCAACTCCTTCGATGTTTCCAATCATATCATTATTTAAAACACCAATAATATCCCAGTTGTTTTCTTGTGCATATCTTGCCATGCCTTGTCCACCAAATAAACCTTGTTCTTCACCAGAGAGACCTAGGTAAACGATACTGCTTTCAAATTTATATTTTGATAATACTCTAGCTGCTTCAATGGCACCTGCCATACCTGTAGCATTATCGTTGGCACCTGGTGAATCTGACGTGAAATCTGTTGGATCTGATACTCTCGAATCTATGTCACCACTCATAATAATGTAACGGTTTGGGTATTTTGTACCACGTTGAATGGCTACCACATTAACGACCATAACGTCTTTAACAATCCGTTGATTGGTGCCTTTCGCAACCAAATCTTTCTGAAAGAACACTTCTAGGCAATCGTTACAATCTTTAGAAATATTATCAAATTGTGATTTTATCCACCGACGAGCCGCACCAATACCTCTTGTATCTGAAAGTGTATCGCTGAGCGTGTGTCTAGTACCGAAATCCGCCAAGGTTTTTACATCGTTGCGTAACCGTTCTTCTGAAACGGCTTCAATGATATCGTAGATTTTTGGATCCGTTTGAGCAATCAGTAGAATAGAAAATGTTAAGAATATTATAGTAATTAAATTTTTCATTTGATTTTTTTGAGAATTAATTTATACTAAGTTTTATTGAACAAAGGTAACTTTAGAAATTAAACCATCATTAACTTCGTAGATAGCGATGGCGTAAAATGTTTGACCATTAATTATAACTTTTTCCTTATCTATGACTTTATTGCCAAGGACTATTCTGTTAACAATTTCAGCATTTAGATCTGGTGTTTGTTGAAAAAATAATCCATATTCTGTTTTTAGAGCCGATAGACCTTCTAAAGTAACTGTTCCTGGTAGTTTGTACAGTTTTATATCCTCAGTATAAGTTTCAACAAAGCCTTTGATGTTTCTTTCATTGTATTTTTCCAATTGTTTATTCACAATAATTTCTGGGTTTGAGGATGTGTTTTTATTCCGAATGAAGGTCATGGATTTTATTTTTTCTCTTTCAACTTCATAAATTGTAGCTTGTCTAATCGTCATATTATTAATGGTCACTAATTCCTCATCAATAACAATATTGTCTAAAACCATGCGATTTAGGACTTTTACATGTGCCTTCGCATAATTATTAAAGAAGTTCTTATAGTTTTCTTCAAGTGTATTTATGCCAGCATACATTGGCTCGTTTGGAAATTGATTCACCTCGACGTTATAAGCAAAGGCATCAACAAATTCATCCAAATTCTTATTATTAAAGGGCTCTATATGTTTTTGTACAATGTCTTCAGCTTTTACCTCTGTAATTATTGTGTCTGTGTTTGGGTTTTCAGTATTTGTATTTTCAGGCAAGTGAGTTCCAGAATTATCATTAATGGTATCTGTTTCGGCTGCAATTAAAAGCTTTGTTGCTTCGTTATTAACTACTAAACGTGAAATATTTGTAATTCCATAAGAAGACAAGTCAGCGACTTTTTTCCAATTATTGTCTTGTTTTAGTGTTAATTTATATAGTATTCCTTCCTTTCCTGTAATTATAGTTTTGTTATCTAACCAACAAATATCTTCTACACCCTCAATCGTATAAGCGATGAGTCTTGTTCTACCTGTTTGAGGATTTAGAGATCTTATCTGCCATTGTTTATCATTTTCCTTGTAAATAAAACTTACTAAATTAGAGTTGGGTATTTTATGAAATGAGCGTCCAACATTGGTAGCATATCTTTCACTTTTACCATTGGTTATATCAGTTACATATAGGTTGAGTTTTTCATCTTCAATTACAGCAGAAACAATAGTATTCTCATTATACCAAGTATAATATGCAACTACTAGATCTTCTATAAGTTCAGTAGATTCACCATTACCTAAATTATAAGAATACAAACGTTGTTTTCCGTCTGTATCTAATCTTACTGCAGAAACAGCGTTTTTATTTGGAATTTTTATTGGCGTATATTCCCCACCTTCAGTGGAGTTAATGAAAATTTTTGCTTTATAGTTAATTTGGTATTGTGCAATATCGGTTTGTCCATTTCTGGTTGAGGCATATAATATTTTTTCATCATCGATAAACGATGGTTGATTATCATAACCTTTGTTGTTCGAAATATTTTTACCGTTTTTAACTTCAATTTTTTCACCATTGTTCTCAAGATCAAAGTAAAAAATTTCTGTTTCAGATTGTGAATGAACAATAGTAAAAAGCGAGATGCACAGGGTTAAAAATAAATATTTCATCAGATAGCAAGATTGATTGTTTAAATATAGTAATTATCTGAGTTAAAAAAACGAGGATAGGTTTAATTACTACAACAAAATTTATCATAATAATTTTAATGTTATATAGCTAAATATGCTATAAACACGCAGTCAGGCTATTATTACGCTTCATCGATAAAAATTACATAGCTATGGGTTTTAACGATTTATCGTACTTTTTACAGAAGCAATGTTGATACACAAAGAATATTCAGTTTGTTTGTATAGATGAATTGTAAAAACCTACTTATGAAAACTTCTACGCTTAAAATAGTATTTAGACTAGTACTAGTTTCTATTATTTTTATTGGAGAGTCATTTGCGAAAGATAGAGCTACATATGATAGTTCTTACTCAGCAAGTGAAAAGTCTTCATACTTTAATTCTCCTGACGACAATAGACGTAAGATTCGATTAGGTTTTACAGCACCAAGCACTATGCACAGACAGTTGCTTTTAACAGAGGATGAAAATGCTACTTCTGGTATAGATTGGGGATATGATGGTGAGTATTATGAAACAGGATATGATGACATGTATTGGTTAATTGAAGGTGAGTTATTTACCATTCAAGGTACAAATGTTGTAGATGAAACATCAAATTTTCCTCTAGGATTTCACACCAATGATGACGGTATGAATAGTATTGGTATTGATGCGCTAGAAAATATTTCTGGAGATTTCAACCTATATATATTTGATAAAGAGCTTGAAGTTTACCATAACTTAAGAGATAGTGATTATGAGTTTTATGCAGATGCAGGTGAATACTTTGATCGCTTTGAATTGGTTTTTAGAGTCCCTGTAGAATTTTCTCCTGATTTTCCTAAAGATGAGAGTGAAATAACTGATTTTAATATTTATTACAACAGTGCCTCAAACATTTTAACACTCAATAGTCCTTCTAATACCATATTAAAGGAATTGTTTATCTATAGTATTTCAGGCCAATTAATTTATAGCCAATCATTAGATGAAACCACATCTAAACAAGAAATTCGTTTTATTAATCAACCCGCTAAAGGCACTTATATTGTCTTAATTGAAACAGATCATGGTACTGTTTCTGAAAAGACCATACTATATTAAGCTAGTAGTTTTTAAAATAAATAAAAAAAAGCCAATTCAATTGAATTGGCTTTTTCATTTCTAACTTAAACTTAATTTAAAAGCAGTACTTATTTTCTGCTTTTACTCTTTCAGCAATCTCGTTTCTCAAGTCAACGATATCCGGATAATTTTGATATTTTGTATAACGCTTTAAGCCCATAAGCATCATACGTTGCTCATCGCCTTCAGCGAAAGAAATAATACTTTCTTTACCTTTATCTTCAACGGTATTTACAGCGTTATATAAATACAGTTTAGACATTGCAATTTGAACAGATTGCGCATCCTCACCATAGCGCTTTGCGTTCTTCTCAGTTCTTAAAATAGCAGACTCTGCCATATAGATTTCAATTAATATATCTGCAGCAGCAATCAATAATTGTTGATGTTTTTCCATCTCAGGGCCAAATTTCTGTACAGCAGCACCAGCTACCATTAAGAATACCTTTTTAAGTTTTGCTACCATTTCCTTTTCTTCAGAAAACAATTCTGAATAATCTGGTGTATCAAACGAAGGAATACCCATTAATTCTTCTTGAACAGCTTGTGCAGGACCTAAAAGATCTACATGCCCTTTCATAGCTTTCTTCACCAACATACCAACAGACAACATTCTGTTAATTTCGTTAGTTCCTTCATAGATACGAGCAATACGAGCATCTCTCCAAGCCGCTTCCATTGGTGTTTCTTCAGAGAATCCCATACCACCAAAGATTTGAATACCTTCGTCTGCACAATTTTGTACATCCTCCGAAACAGCAACCTTTAATATTGAGCACTCAATAGCATATTCCTCAACACCTTTAAGTTCTGCTTCTTGATGCGAGTTACCTGCAGCTTCTCTAATAGCTATACGATCTTCGATGTTCTTTGCAGCTCTATATGTTGCAGATTCACCAGCATAAGCATCAGCAGCCATTTTGGCTAGTTTCATTTTTATAGCACCAAAGTCAGCGATAGGAGTTTTAAATTGTTTACGTTCATTAGCATAGTTAACAGCAGTAGTAAGTATTCTTCGTTGAGAATCTAAACAAGCTGCAGCTAATTTTATACGACCAACGTTTAAGGCATTCATTGCAATCTTAAAGCCTTCGCCACGACCTGCTAACATATTTTCAACTGGCACAACTGTGTCATTAAAGAATACTTGGCGCGTAGAACTCGCTCTAATACCTAATTTATGTTCCTCTTCTCCTAAAACAATACCATTCGGATTCTCTGGGTCGTACTCAACTATGAATCCAGTAATGTTTTTATCATCTTCAATACGCGCAAAAACGATCATCAAACTACAGAAACCTGCGTTTGAAATCCACATTTTTTGCCCATTGATTTTATAAGCTTTTCCGTCCTCTGTTAGCTCTGCTGTAGTTTTACCTGAGTTAGCGTCGGAACCTGCACCTGGCTCAGTTAAGCAATACGCACCAAACCACTCACCAGTTGCAAGTTTTGGAACATATTTTTGCTTTTGCTCTTCTGTACCATAAAGTGTAATTGGCATAGTACCAATTCCAGTATGAGCGCCAAAGGCCGTACTGAAAGAACCTGTACCTGATGAAATATAATCACATGTTAAACATGTAGAAACAAATCCCATTCCTAAACCTCCATAGGCTTCAGGAACTGCAACACCCAAAAATCCTAATTCACCGGCTTTACGCATCACTTCTTCAGTAAGCGCATAATCTTTAGCTTCAAATCTGTCTTTATGTGCAATAATTTCACGGTCATTAAATTCCATAACCGCTTCTTTCATCATTTTTTGCTCCTCAGAAAAATCTTCAGGAGTAAAAACGTCTTCACATTTTGTTTCTTTAACTAAGAATTGACCTCCACGAAGGATATCTTTTTCAATTGCTTCCATTTTATAAGTATTGTATTAAGTTCTTTTAATTTAAAAATTCAAATATCCCACAAGCACCTTGACCGGTACCAACACACATGGTTACTGCACCATATTTTCCTTTCATGTCGTGCTTTCGCATTTCATCAAATAGTTGAACCGATAGTTTTGCTCCGGTACATCCTAGTGGATGACCTAAAGCGATAGCACCTCCGTTAACATTGATGATGTCTGGATTTAAATCTAATTCTCTGATTACAGCTAGAGATTGTGATGCAAATGCCTCATTTAATTCAATCAGTTCTAAGTCCTCTTGTTTTAGGCCTGCTAATTTCAATGCCTTTGGAATGGCCTTTACTGGACCGATACCCATTATTCTAGGTTCAACACCAGCCGCAGCATAATTTACAAGTCGTGCTATGGGTTCAATACCCAATTCTTTTACCATATCCTCACTCATCACCATAACAAAAGCTGCACCATCACTCATTTGAGAAGAGTTTCCTGCTGTAACGCTACCACCTTGGGCAAATACAGCTCTTAATTTTGCTAAAGCTTCTTTATTTGTTCCTTTTCGTGGTCCTTCGTCTTTTGTTACAGTATAAGATCTTGTTGCCTTTTTTCCATTGTCATCAATATATGTTTCGTCAACAGTGATTGGTACAATTTGATCTTGAAAACGATCTTCCGCCTGTGCTTTTAAAGCTTTCATATGTGAATTGTACGCAAACTCATCTTGGTCTTCACGAGAGACATTGAATTGCTTAGCAACCGCTTCAGCCGTGTTTCCCATTCCCCAATAATATTCCTCATGTCCAGCTTTTACAGTATCATAGTTCAATTCTGGTTTAAAACCTGTCATTGGTACGGAACTCATACTTTCTGAACCACCTGCAATGATACAATCTGCCATTCCGGCTTGAATTTTTGCTGTGGCAATTCCAATCGTTTCAATTCCAGAGGAACAAAAACGATTAACCGTTACACCAGGTACGTCAACACTGTTCAACCCTATTAAGGAGATAAAACGTCCCATGTTTAATCCTTGAGAACCTTCTGGCATTGCATTACCAACAATAACATCGTCAATTCTTGAGACATCAAGATTTGGTAATTCTTTCATCATATGCTGAATGGTTTCAGCTCCAAGTTCGTCAGCTCTTTTAAATCGGAATACACCTTTTGGTGCCTTACCAACTGCAGTTCTGTATGCTTTTACTATATATGCTTGTTTCATAAATCAGCCCCTTCTAACTTCCCCAGAGGGGAAGAAATCTTTACGGGTATTTTTTATTTGTTATTCATAATGTTTTAGCCTGTTGTTTCTCCTTACCTTTGGGAAGGCTGGGATGGGCTTTTTTTAGTTTCTTAACGGTTTTCCTGTTTTTAACATGTGTTGGATTCTTTCTAAAGTTTTGCGTTCTGTACACAATGATAAAAATGCTTCACGCTCTAAATCCAATAAGTACTGTTCAGTGACTTCTGTTGGCTCGGATAAATCTCCACCAGCCATCACATATGCCAATTTATTGGCGATTTTTTGGTCGTGCTCGCTTATGTAATTACTATCTTCCATAGAATCTGTACCTACTAAGAACATACCTAAAGCTTGTTTACCCAATACTTTAATGTCTTTACGTTTTACAGGTTGCGTATAGCCTAAATCCGCTAAAAATTTAGCTTGTTGTTTTGCTACTGCAATTTGTCTGTCTTTATTTACAACAACAATATCTTTTCCTTTTTGAAGGATACCTAAATCGAATGCTTCGTAAGCTGAAGTCGCTACTTTTGCCATTCCGATAGTTAAGAAATATTCTTGAAGCACATTAAGTTCTACATCACCTTTTCTAAAGGTGTCTTGAGCTCTTAAAGCCATTTCTTTAGAACCTCCACCACCAGGAATAACACCAACTCCAAACTCTACAAGTCCGATGTAAGTTTCTGCTGCTGCAACTACTTTATCTGCATGCATAGACAATTCACATCCACCACCAAGTGCCATACCATGTGGTGCGGCTACCGTTGGAATTGCAGAGTAACGCATACGCATCATGGTATCCTGAAAATATTTGATAGCCATGTTTAGCTCGTCATATTCTTGCTCGGCAGCCATCATAAAAATCATACCTATGTTGGCTCCAACAGAGAAATTTGCTGCTTGGTTACCAACAACTAATCCTGCAAAATCTTTTTCGGCTATGTCGATAGCTTTGTTTAATCCAGCAAGCACGTCTCCACCAATGGTGTTCATTTTAGATTGAAATTCTACATTAAGAATACCATCTCCTAAATCTTCAATTACAACGCCAGAGTTTTTAAAGACTTCATTAGACTTTCTGATATTATCTAGGATGATAAAACTATCTTGACCTGGAATTTTTTGCTGTGTTTTTGAAGGAATGTCATATGCATAAGTCGCACCATCCTTTACGGTATAGAAAGACTTGCTGCCAGATTCCAACATTTCGTTGACCCAAGCGTTAGGTTCTAAACCTTTGGCTTTCATCATTTCAATTCCTTTTTCAACACCAATAGCATCCCAAATTTGAAAAGGACCATGTTCCCATCCAAATCCAGCTTTCATGGCGTCATCTATTTTGTATAAATCATCAGTGATTTCTGGTATTCTATTAGATACATAAGCAAATAGGGCCGCGAAACTCTTTCTATAGAATTCACCAGCTTTATCTTTTCCTTTTACCAAAACCTCAAAACGATCAACAACCTTATCAATAGTTTTGGTCAATTCTAAAGTTGCAAATTTTGCGCGTTGCTTTTCTCTATACTCTAAGGTGTTAAGGTCTAAGGCTTTAATTTCCTTTCCTTCTTTTTTGTAGAATCCTTGTCCGGTTTTACTTCCTAACCATTTATTTTCTACCATGGTATTGATGAAATCGGGAAGTACGAATAATTGGTTACGTTCATCATCAGGACAGTTTTCTTTAATACCATTTGCCACATGAACCAAAGTGTCCAATCCAACAACATCAACCGTTCTGAAGGTTGCTGATTTTGGTCGACCTATAACTGGACCAGTTAGTTTATCAACTTCTTCAACAGTTAAGTCCATATCTTTTACGGTATGGAACAAACTCATTATGCTGAATATTCCGATTCGGTTACCGATAAAAGCAGGAGTATCTTTAGCAACTACAGAGGTTTTTCCAAGGAATTTCTCACCATATTCATTTAAGAAATCTAAAACTTCTTGATCTGTTTTTGGTCCTGGAATAATCTCGAATAATTTTAAGTAACGCGCAGGATTAAAGAAGTGTGTTCCACAGAAATGCTTCTGAAAATCTTCGCTACGACCTTCACTCATAAACTTAATAGGAATACCAGATGTGTTAGATGTAATTAACGTCCCTGGTGTTCTATGCTTTTCTAGTTTTTCAAAAACCTGTTGTTTAATGTCTAATCGTTCAACAACGACTTCCATAATCCAATCAACATCAGCAACTTTAGCGATATCGTCTTCAAGATTACCTGTTGTAATTCTATTTTTGAAAGACGGATGATAGAGCGGAGCAGGCTTAGATTTAATGGAAGCGTTAAGTGCATCGTTTACTAAACGATTTCTTACTGCTTTGTCTTCTAAGGTTAAACCTTTTGCTTTCTCCTTTTCATTTAGTTCTCTCGGAACAATGTCCAATAAAAGTACATCAACACCAATATTGGCAAAGTGGCAAGCAATACCGCTTCCCATAATACCTGAACCAATAATAGCTATTTTATTTATTCTTCGTTTACTCATCTTATTTTATACTGTGTTCGTTTTGGTTGTAAATTTGTTTATTTGAAATCATGTTGTTGATGATTTCCGCTACCTTATAAAAACCTATCAGTTCATCTTCAGTGACATTTGCTCTAATAGTTTCATTAAAAGTCAACACCTTCTCTCTAGAATAAGCCCTTTTTTCCCTTCCGAATTCGGTTAAATGGATTAAAACCCCACGGCCATCTTCTGGATTTGGTTTTCTAATGATTAGACCTTTTTCCTCCATCATTTTTAATGTGCGAGATAAGCTAGTGGCTTCCATACCCATTTTAGGACCAAGAGATGTTGAAGGTGTACCATTTTCTGGGTCTATACTCAATAAAGCAAACCCGGTAGCCATTGTAGAGCCGAATTTTGCAGCTTCCTCGTTGTACATTTTGTTAACTGCTAACCATGTGGTTCTCAGTATGTAATCGATGGTTTTGTCTTTCATATAATTTTAATGAATTCCAAAGATAACAAAAAATACTATGCGTGCATAATAAATTTATTTAAAATTGTTCTATAAAAAAAGCGTTTCGGTGAGAAACGCTTAAAATTTATTGGGTAAGGTGTATGGGCCTTAATTCACTTTTCCGTTTACTAGACCTATCACAGCACCCACAATTGCAGCCATAACGATTGATATGGCTATATCTGTAGCAAATGTTTGAAAGTCTGCACTCGTATCCATTGCCATATTAAAGAAGTTGGCTATTAGTCCCATAAAGAGGCCTATTATGGCACCTACTTTTGCACCAGTAGCGAGCGTAGTAATTTGTGCCCACTTATTATAAATATAAGACATAAAGAAACTAAAAGAGAAGCACCCTAGCGTTATGTACAATAAAGCATTAGAGCCTTCCTCTGGTTGTGGAAAAATGTCGGCGAATATAATGCCATAGAATAGCCAGCCTAATAGCCAATCTACAACACCACCTACCAGTCCTGCAATTACAAAAGTTTTTGTTTTCATAATATTATATAATTTAGTTAGTATGTCTAAATATATAACAAAATGCCTAAAGTATTAATAATGAGTAAGTAATGGATTACAATGTAATTTAGGATCTATAAATCTTTTCATAAAGTGCATCATACTTTTCTCGTATAACACTACGCTTCATTTTCATTGTAGGAGTAAGATGACCTTCTTCTATGGTCCAAGCTTCTGGTGTGAGTTCAAAGCGCTTTATTTGTTCCCATTTCCCAAATTTTTTATTGTATTTGTCAACTTCTTTCTGAATACGTTCAATCACAATTTCAGAAGTAGAGATTTCTTGTTCGGTATTCCCTACGTTGTGCCCTTTTAGTTCTATCCAATCCCGAACAAATTCAAAATTAGGCTGAATGAGTGCACATGGCATTTTTTCACCTTCACCAACAACCATAACCTGTTCTATAAATAAGGACTGTTTTAAATCGTTTTCTAAAAGTGTTGGAATAATATATTTACCACCAGAGGTTTTAAACATTTCTTTTTTACGACCAGTGATTTTTAAGAAACCATCCTCATCAATTTCACCTTTATCACCAGTATGAAAGTAATCTCCCGTCATAACTTCCGCAGTCATTTCAGGATCTTTGTAGTAACCCATCATAACATTTGGTCCTTTAATTAAGATTTCACCATCCTCAGCAATCTTTACCTCTACATTATCTATTGGTTTACCTACGGTACCTATTTTGTAATGTTTGTCCTTGTACATACCAACGGAAACTACAGGAGAGGTTTCCGTTAAACCGTAGCCCTCCATTACCTGCATGCCAGCTGCGCCAAAAACTCTCGCCAATCTTGGTTGAAGCGCTGCACTGCCAGATACCATTGTGCCTAACTCGCCACCAAGAGCTTCTCGCCATTTACTAAAGATTAATTTATTAGCTATTTTTAGTTTAAACTCATACCAAGCACCATTTTTTCTATAGGGCTCCCATTGCTCACCTAAGCCGACGGCCCAAAAGAACAAACCTTTTTTAATGCCAGAGAGTTCTTCGCCTTTAAGCATTATTTTGTCAAAAACTTTTTCCAATAGTCGTGGGACAACACTCATAAGATTAGGCTTTATCTCTTTAGCATTATCACCAATCTTATCTAATGCTTCTGCAAAATAGATTGAAGTTCCTGCATATTGATATACATATATGAGTACGCGCTCAAAAATATGACAGATTGGTAAAAAACTTAAAACTCTGGTTTCACCTGTAGGTGGAAGAGGTACTCTTGGAGTACTATCCAATACGTTACTTGTTATATTCCAGTGAGAAAGCATGACTCCTTTTGGTCGTCCTGTTGTACCAGATGTATATATAATCGTTGCCAGATCTTCGGGCTTAACGGCATCTTTTCTTGCTTCAACTTCTGGTTGATTAATTTCATCTTTTCCTAATTCAAACAATTCAGAATAGTGTTTACACCCATTAATGGTATTGAATGAATACACTTCCTTTAACTTAGTTTTGTCTTGGATTTTTCTAACTTTTTCAAGCACTTCTTCGTCTGAAACAAAACAATAAATAGACTCGCTATGATTGAGTACATATTCGTAATCTTCAGCACAAATAGTCGGATAAATAGGAATGTTCTGCGCACCAGTTTGAAGAATCCCTATATCCATAATATTCCATTCTGTTCTGTTGGTTGAGGATATAACAGCTATTTTGTCATTTTTCTGCACACCCATTTTTAAAAGGGCACGACTCACGGCATTTGCTTTTTCTAGGTATTCTTTGGTAGACATCGCTGTCCATTTACCATCATATTTGGTAACCAATGCACTTTTATTGGGTTTATGCTCTAATTGGTAATAGGGAAAATCAAAAAGACGAGTTACTTCTGTCATATATAAAGATACTAGTTAAGGGATATTGCGAAAATATGAAATTTACAGTTATTATTTTAAAGAGTCAAAATTTATAAATAAAGTAGAGCTCTTTTGTTGACAGTGCTTTAAATACTCAATGCAGAAAAATCAAAGGGCCTTAACAAAAGTTAAAGCCCTTTAATATAAATGATACTTTTAACCCTAATTACTAATAAATTGTAAGCATTTCCCTAAGTAATTAACCCTTTATTAGCAAAAAAAAGTATCTCATCAAATGTAAATACAATAAATGACGATTTGATGTAAATTATCGAAATGCTACTTGTTTAAATATTTATTTAAGAATGGATGTTCGGTTTTAAAATAATCCTTTGGTGACTGCTTCATAAAATGTTTAAAGTCTCTGGTAAAATGAGAACGATCGTAATAATTATACATATAGATTAAATCTTTTAACTTTATAGTATTGCTCTCGTATTTACGCATTAACTTCACAAAACGATATAAGCGTATATATCTGCCAGGAGTTAACCCAACGATGTTCTTAAAATGGGTTTCAAGAGTCTTTTGGCTAAAATCTACGTAAGCTAACAAGTCATAGGTGTTTAGCATACCTTCTTTAGAATGGATATGAGCTATTAACCCGTCAATTATATCTACAACAGAATCATTTTCATTGGGTAGTTTTAAAATGGCTTGCTTTAAATTTTGAACTAATTTGGGTATGTCACTTTCATGTTCTATAAAAATAGTATTGAGCAAATTATGTAGCTCTTTGGAAAAAGAATCTAGAAGCACATGTTTGTTCTTAATTTTTGAAACATCTAATTTTGTTAACTTATATAATGTAGTTGGATGCAACATCATTCCAAAAGAATGCCCTTTTTCTTCAACTAAAAACTGAAATGATTCATAGAATTGACCAGTCACAATTAGTCCACTGAGCTCGGTCTCTTTTTTTTTATAAATAAATCTATGTTGATTTTTAAAAATAAAGGTAATTGCTGTAGAACACACCGGCAAAACGGTAGATTCAAATGGCAGATCGCTATCATCAAAAGTGAGATGGAAAAATTCTTCCACTAAAGAACTTACCCTATCAGTCTTATAATACTTTAGTGTCATACCTACATTGCTTATGTAAGTAAATTACGACAAAAATATTAATAACTAAAATTTAAATGTCCTTATTTATTTTCAATCCATTTCCTAGCATTCACAAAAGCCTCAAGCCAAGGTGAAACTTCATCTTTTCTGTCTTTTGGATAATACGCCCAGTTCCATTGAAAGATGGAGCGTTCTATATGTGGCATTGTGACCAAATGACGACCTCTAGCATCACACATCATTGCAGTGTTAAAATCTGAATGATTAGGATTTGCGGGATAAGCATCATAACCATATTTAGCAACGATATCATACTTGTCTTCTGAGTAAGGCAATTTGAATTTACCTTCACCGTGGGAAATCCACACACCTAAAGTTGAGCCTTCCAGGCTAGAAAGCATTACAGAATTGTTTTTTTGAATTTTCACCGATGTAAATACGCTTTCGTGCTTACCAGAATCGTTGTAGGTTAATTTTCCATGTTCGTCATGATCTGGATTCACAAGATCCAATTCCATCCACAATTGTGCTCCGTTACAAATACCAACAGAAAGTGTGTCCTCTCTTTCGAAGAAATCTTTAATGACTTTGTTTGCCTTTTCATTGTATTTAATCGCTCCAGCCCAACCTTTTGCAGAACCTAAAACGTCAGAATTACTAAAACCACCAACGGCTCCTAAAAACTGAATGTCTTCAAGCGTTTCCCTTCCCGAAATTAAATCGGTCATATGCACATCCTTAACATCAAAACCAGCTAAGTACATGGCGTTTGCCATTTCGCGTTCTGAGTTACTTCCCTTTTCTCTTAGGATTGCAGCTTTTGGTCGCGTACTGTCATTGCGAGCCTGCCTGTCGGCAGACAGGGAACTTTTTTGTGACGTGGCAATCTCATCACTAGAAACAGTCTGCTTGACTTCGTTCGCAATGACGTCTTGAAGTTGCCCTGTAAAATGATCTGGAAAAGTATATTCTAGAGGCTGTTTTTTATAATTGTTGAAACGTTCTTTTGCTAATCCATTAGCCGTTTGCTTTTGGTCGAGTAGGTAAGAGGTCTTATACCACATATCTCTTAATTTCGAGACGGTCATGTTAAAGACTTCATTACCGTTAGTAATACCTAAAGCATCACTATTCATTACTTTTCCAATGTTGTGGAACTCAATATTGGCATCTTTTAAAATGCTTTCTACGGAATTATCCTCAGCTTGAAAAACAATACCTGCATTTTCGGCAAAAAGAACTTTAAATGAATCTTCTTCCTGTAGGCTTGTGAGATTTAGTTCTGCTCCTAAGTTATTATCTGAAAAACAGAGTTCTAACAAAGTTGTAATTAAACCACCTGAAGCTACATCATGTCCGGCAACAATTTTGTCTTCCTTAATTAATTTTTGAACCGTATTGAAAACGGTTTTAACATACTTTGCACTCTTAATATTTGGTGTAGCGGAACCAATCTTATTATTGATTTGAGCGAAAGAACTTCCTCCCAACTTATACGAATCTTGTGATAAATTGATATAGTAAATTGAACCTTTTCCTATTTGAAAAACGGGTTCTACAACCTTAGTAATATCGTTACAATTAGCAGCAGCAGAAATAATGACTGTACCAGGAGAAATAACATCACCATCTGGATATTTCTGTTTCATCGAAAGTGAATCTTTTCCTGTTGGGACATTGATGCCCAAATCTATTGCAAAATCCGACACAGCTTTTACAGCTTCATACAAACGTGCGTCTTCACCTTCGTTTTTACAAGGCCACATCCAGTTGGCAGATAACGACACACTTTTCAATCCGTCCTTTAATGGTGCCCAAATAATGTTAGTCAACGCTTCAGCAATTGAATTTCTGCTACCAGCTTCAGGATTAATTAATCCCGAAATAGGTGAATGCCCAATTGAAGTCGCAATACCCTCTTTTCCCTTAAAATCCAATGCCATAACTCCGACATTGTTCAAAGGTAGTTGTAATGGGCCAGCACATTGTTGTTTGGCAACTTTACCACCAACACAGCGGTCAACCTTGTTTGTTAACCAATCCTTACAAGCGACAGCTTCGAGTTGTAAAACCTGATCTAAATAATCGTAAAACTTATCTCTACTGTAAGCAACGTCGGTATATTCTTTTTTTACGGTAGTATCCTTCATTATAGTTTTAGGTGAACTACCAAACATATCCTCTAAATCCAAATCCATAGGTTTGTCTCCTTTGGTCTTAGATTCAAAACAAAAGTGCTTATCATCGGTTACATTACCAACGGTGTAAAGTGGTGATCTTTCGCGCTCTGCAATTTTGCTTATGTGGTCTAAGTTTTTCTCAGCAATCAATAAACCCATACGTTCTTGGGACTCATTACCGATAATTTCTTTGTTAGATAAGGTTGGGTCACCAACTGGGAGTTGATCTAAGTCTATGCAACCACCTGTGTCTTCAATAAGTTCAGAAAGACAGTTGAGGTGTCCACCAGCTCCGTGATCGTGAATGGAAATGATATCATTTTTATCATTCTCAACCATACCACGCACAACGTTGGCTGCACGTTTTTGCATTTCAGGATTAGAACGTTGTACAGCATTCAATTCAATACCAGAAGCAAATTCACCAGTGTCAGCAGAAGAAACTGCTGCTCCTCCCATACCAATTCGATAGTTATCACCACCTAAAACAACGATTTTGTCACCTGCTACAGGTGTTTCTTTTATAGCTTGGTCACGTTTACCGTAACCAACACCACCGGCCAGCATAATGACTTTATCATAACCTAGTTTTCTAGCTGTTCCGTTGCTTGCAGTCGAAATGTCATTTGATTCATCATGCTCAAAAGTGAGAACTGATCCGCAAATCAATGGTTGACCAAACTTATTACCAAAATCTGAAGCTCCTTTACTAGCTTTAATTAAGATGTCCATTGGAGTTTGGTATAGCCATTTACGCTCAGGAAATACTTTTTCCCATGGACGTTCTTCATTTAATCTCGAATACGAGGTCATGTAAACCGCTGTTCCTGCTAATGGTAAAGAGCCTTTTCCACCAGCCAATCTATCTCTAATTTCGCCACCAGAACCTGTCGCTGCTCCATTGAATGGTTCTACTGTCGTTGGGAAATTATGTGTTTCTGCTTTCAGGGAAATTACAGATTCAAAATCTTTAGTTGCGTAGTAATCTGGTACGTCTGCACGTTGTGGTGCAAATTGCTCAACAACTGGACCTTTTATAAATGCGACATTGTCTTTGTATGCCGAAACAATGTCGTTAGGGTTTTGTTTAGAGGTTTCTTTTATAAGTTTGAAAAGAGAGGTTTCTTTTTCTTCTCCATCAATAACAAATGTACCATTGAATATTTTATGACGACAGTGCTCTGAGTTTACTTGTGAAAACCCGAATACTTCAGAATCCGTCAATGGTCTTCCAATACGTTTTGAAACACCTTCGAGATACTCAACTTCTTCTTCACTGAGCGCCAAACCTTCAGCTTCATTATATGCTGAAATATCTTCTATTTGCTTGATGTCTTCTGGTTGAATGTCAATAGTGAAGATATCCTGGTTCAATTCTGAAAATTTTTCAGAAATCATAGGGTCGTAACCTTTGAAGTCTTCTGCACAGTTTGTGAACTCTTCAATTCTTAAGATACCATCAATTCCCATATTTTGGGTAATTTCTACAGCATTTGTACTCCACGGAGTAATCATTGCTGCTCTGGGACCAACAAAAAAAGCATCTATTGATGCTTGTTTTATTTTAGGCTGGTCGCCAAATAACCATGTCAGTTTAGAAATGGTTTCAGTTGATAATTCTTTTGTTGCTTGAACAGCAAATACCTTACTGTTTTGGTTTCCGAAGAAATGAATCATTATGTGCTCTATTGATTAGAAAATTAAAAGCACAAAGTTAATTCATTTTGAGATAAAGTAAGCTATTAATCGGTTGACAATACTAAGACTTATTCAACAGGTTTTGAACAAAAAAAAAGCAGCTTTTAAAGCTGCTTTTATATTTATGATTTTATCAGCTTTTTACTGACCGTCCTATTTTTTTGAATAAACTTAACGATATATAATCCACTTTTAAGATTACTAATGTTTATATCCATAGATTCATTAACCTTTCTAATGAAAACTCGCTTACCTAATACATCGTAAATTTCAATGCTGGTTTCAATACCATTTGGTAACTTAATACTAACAGTATGTGAAGCCGGATTAGGAGACAAGCTAAACAATGTGTCTTGCTCGACGTCTTCAACAGAAAGTGTTCCCCAAGTATCTTCTGGTTCTTCATCTCCGCCCCAAATGACTTTAGCTAAATATGGGTTGTCTATAAATGGATTACGGTTACCATATGTCGATTCCAAAAGATTGTTACGATTGTTTTCAATTTCAGAAACCGGATCGGTCGCATTCCACTCCAATAATACCTGAAGCATATCTGTAGTGCCTTCTTTAGGACCTGTAGCGTTGTACTCAGGTAAACAACGATCTCCATACCTAACGTACATATACATCATAATACGAGCTACATCACCTATCCATTCATCTCCAGGATACCAATTACCACTGCCTACATCACCAGAGCTGATACCAGATCCAGTTGCGAATAATTTACTACCTCTATTACCATTGCGCTGCACATCACTCGCTCTTAAATTGTGTGGGTCTGCAACGATACCAACTGAAGAATTATTGGCACTACCCATTGATGGATCTGCATTAGATCTTGCAAACACATGTTCTCTATTATAATCGCAATTATTTCCTCCAAAGTCATCTTTGTTCCTTATGCGTCTATCATTAGAACTTAGGCAAAGCTCATTATCTACATAACCATAAACTAAGAGAACATTGGTGTTAGTTGCATCATTTGGATCTAAATCCATAACCTGAATATCATCTCTTGCATCACCATAATTATATGTTCCGACTGTATTGTTACTAATTTTTAGCTGTAAGGCATCATACATTTCTTGTCCAGTAAGCGTGAAGTCCACATTATTCTGTCCGTTAGAATAGTAGGGTTGTTGTGAAAACACTATCCCACTTAAAAATAATAATGCTATAAAGTAAATTTGTTTCATAGGTGTATTTTATTTTTTTTCTAATAAAGCCATATAAAATCCGTCAAAACCAGATTTGTGGGCTAATATTTTTTTATCCTTTATTAAATTAAATTCTTTTCCAGCCTCCGAAGTTAAGAATTTTTCTATTTGTTCTTGGTTTTCAGAAGGTAAAACAGAACAGGTCGCATATACCATTTTACCACCAGATTTTACCATTTTAGAGTATTGCTCTAAAACTTCAGACTGTGTTTTTTTTATATTTTCAATAAACTCTGGCTCTAATTTCCATTTAGCGTCAGGATTTCGTCTTAAAACACCTAAACCAGAACATGGTGCGTCAATCAATAAACGATCCGCTTTTCCATACAGTTTTTTTATAGGTTTGGTAGAGTCAATCACCTTCATCTCAATATTATGAACACCATTACGACGTGCTCTAATCTTTAACTTTTTCAACTTACTTTCGTAAATATCCATAGCTATGACCTGACCTTTATTCTCCATCAATGCTGCTAAATGCAAAGTTTTGCCTCCTGCACCTGCACAAACATCTACAACTTTCATGCCTGGTTTAACATCAAGAAAATCTGCAACTAATTGAGATGATGCATCTTGTACCTCGAACCAGCCATTTTTAAAGGCTTCGGTTTTAAATACATTGGCACGTTCCTTTAGTTTTAGTGCTGAAGGATGGTCTGGTACAAATTCGGTTTCAATATCTTCAGACTGTAACTTTAGTTGAAGATCTTTTTTATTGGTCTTTAAGGTGTTCACTCTTAAAATGACATCCGCTTGCTCGTTTTGCTTCTCTATTTCTTTAGTCCATTCGGCTTCACCTAATTCTTTTAATCCCAAGTCATCCATCCAATCTGGTATGGATTCACGGTATTTCCTGGTTTTGGACAATTCATCAAAACGCCCTTTTATTTTTCGGCTAGGTGTGTCGGTGAAGTATTTCCAATCAGGCAGTTTAATACCTTTAAGGGTTGCCCAAACGGCAAATAATCTCCAAAGATTATCTCTATCGTAAGGTGCCTTTACATCTGCAATTTCTGAATATAGTCGTTTATAGCGCACAATTTCGTAAACGGTCTCTGCGATAAAACCTCTATCTCGACTTCCCCAACGCTTATCGCGCCTCAGCAATTGCTGAACCACCTTGTCGGCATATTCGTTTTCATTGAAGATTTTGTGTAAACCATCAATGACTGCAAAGCATAAATTTCGGTGTAGTCGCATTTTTTTTTAAGTTATCAGTCTCAGTTATCAGTCTTCAGAATACTATTGCTATTGTTTTGGTTGAATCTATAAGACAACTGTATACTGAGACTGCAAACTGCGAACTTTTTAAGAGCATGCAAAGGTAATAGAAAAGTTGGGATGTATGGTAGTTTATTATAAAGTCTTTATCTTTTGATAATTAATAGAAATAGACGCAAGTTTTTCGCTAAAATTGCATCTATATATAGTAACCTTCATAGCAAGATATTTTTTTGACTGAAACAGAATTTATAAAAGAATTACAACTAAAAAGTACTGCTGCTTACAGCAAACTTGTTGACGATTTTCAGCAAAAAGTCTTTGGCACTTGTATGTCCTTTGTGCCTAACGTAGAAGATGCTGAGGATATAGCGCAAGATGTTTTTGTGGAGGTTTTTAATTCTATTTCAAAATTTAAGGGAGAATCTAAATTATCGACATGGATTTATAGAATCACCACTAATAAATGTCTGGAGTTTATTAGAAAAAAGAACACAAAAAAGCGTTTTGCTTTTATGCAGTCCATAACTGGTAACGCGATTCCGATTGATAAGACAAATTATTTTACGGAAATCAATCATCCGGGAATTTTGTTAGAAAACAAAGAGCTTAACGCAACGTTATTTAAGGCCATAAGTAGTTTGCCAGAAAGTCAGGGCGTGATTTTTACCTTGCATAAAGTGGATGGAAAGAGTTATCAGGAAATAGCCGAAATAACAAATAGAACATTATCTTCTGTGGAGTCGGTAATGTTTAGAGCGAAGAAGAATTTACAAAAGTTATTGGAAGATTATTATAAAAATGAATATTAGCACAAGTTTTTAATGGCTTTTGCATCTAAATACAACGAGTATGAGAACGAACCCTGAAATAAAAAAGAAAGTTGAACAGACTTTGTCTTCTATTGAGCAAATGGAAGAAGTGAAGGTGTCTCCTTTTTTTAAGGAAAAAGTAATGCATCAAATTAGAAATGCATCAGAAGATAAGAACGAGACTATTTTGTCCTGGTTTACTCCAAAACTACAATTGGCAACCTTGGTCTGTATTGTGATACTTAATGTTATCGCGTTTTCAAACTTAGAGGACAATAATTATGATGAAAACATTAACGAATTTGCTGAGTCCTATGGTTTGTCAACAAATACTGATCTTGCAATATTAAATGACTTATGAAAAAGAACACCATTCTATACTTATTGATTATCATTCTTATAATTGCCAACGGATTTTTTCTGTACAATTATTTAGGGCATGATGATAAAAAGCGAGATAGACAAAAAGACAGAACAAGTTTTATTATAAAAAAGCTTGGTTTTGAGGGAGAGCAGATAGATAGCTTTAAAAACTTTAAAGACTTACACCGTGAAAGAATGCGTCTAATATCTGATGATATAAAAGTGTTGAAAGACAGTTTGTTTGATAAACTTCCTGAAGATGAGGTTTCGGAGTATTACATAGATTCTATAACAAGTTTGATTGCGGAAAAAGAAAAAGCCAAGGATAAAGAAGTGTTTGCTTATTTTAAGAGGGTAAGGGATTTGTGCCAAGGTGATCAAAAGGAAAAGTTTGATAAAATTCTTAAAGATGCTCTAAATAAAGGAAATAGAAACCGCAGTGGAAAATCAAAGAGGGATAAGGGTCATCGACCGCCTCCTAAAGATTAGCAACGATATAAGTTTGACTTAAAGACCTTCAATTTTATTTGAAGGTTTTTTTTATGCTTTGTTTAACATTCTAAGCAACAAGTTTTTAGAGTGGATTGCATCTAAAGACTTAAAGAAGAAAAAACATAAGTCAACCTGTATTAAAACAAGAATTTGAGTTAGTCCAAAAATTTTTGATTTATTGTTAATTTGAAAGGCTTTGCGATAATCTCGCAAAGCTTTTCTATTTTTAGAGAAAATTGAAATGTATGAGATTTACAATTATTTGTTTTGTCTTGATTGTTTTGTGTTCGTGCCATTCTGAAAAACCGACAAAACAGAGAAATTTTTCTAAAGTTGAGATTAATGCATTGCATGAGGATACCTTATTTAATATTAGGGCTTTGGAATTATTAAAGAAGGATAGAGGATGTATATTTTTAAATTCGGATGGGCGAGGAGGATTGGTCATGGAAGAATTGAGGGCTAATAAGCCAGACACAACTGTCGTTTATGATTATTTCCATAAGATAAACACGAATATTATACTGAATTATCGTTCGGTTGCGACTACTAATAAAGATCACTACGGATTGACTATTGGAAGTCCGGCCTATCTTCTAAGAGCTGCGCACGAATCACTAGATACAGTTTACAAAGAAACCCACCCAAAAACCTTCTACGATTCCATGGACTTCTGGAACGACCAAGAAGGCATTGCCATTGGTGATCCTACAGACGATTGTATGAGTGTTATCATTACCAGAGACGGAGGAGAAACATGGGCAAAACTTTCTTGCGATGATTTACCAAAAGCTAAAGAAGGTGAAGCTGCATTTGCTGCAAGTGATACAAATATTTCTATAGTAGGAGACCATATTTGGGTTGCCACAGGTGGTAAGGCAAGCCGAGTTTTATATTCACCAGATAAAGGAAAAACTTGGAAAGTTTACGACACGCCAATTATACAAGGCAAGGAAACCACAGGTATGTATTCCATAGATTTTTATGATGAAAATAACGGTTTTGCTATTGGTGGTGATTACACCAAACCTAACGACACACTAAACAATAAAATAAGAACCCAAGATGGCGGAAAAACCTGGCAAGTGGTAGCCAATGGCAAAGAACCAGGTTATAGAAGTTGTGTGCAATATGTACCTAATAGTAATGCAAAGGAATTGGTTGCTATTGGTTTTAAAGGTATAGATTACAGCAATGATGCTGGTAAAACTTGGAGGCATTTAAGTGATGAAGGGTTTTACACCATTCGGTTTTTAAATGATTCCGTGGCTTATGCTGCTGGTAGAGGACGAATAAGTAAGTTGACGTTTAGGGAATAAAAAAAGAAGCCGATGACTTCTTTTTTATTTGTTTTAATTTTTTCTGTTGCGTTTGTCTCGCATTTGCTTTAAACGTTCTAATAGTATTTTATTAAACTGATCTTCAGCAGCTTTTAGTAGTATGATTTTTTTTGAGGAGATCACTTCCTTTAAATCTTGAACGAGCTGTAATTTGGCTTCATGTATATCGGTTTCAGCCTTCATTAATTTTTCCAAGAGTTCATTGGCTCTTTTGTCGGAGACATCACCACGTCGCATTTCTTGTTTTAAAGGCTGTAAGTCCTTAGACTTAATGTCTTCCACCTTAGCTTCATAGGCATTATAAATAGGCCAGAACTGTTGTGCTTCTTCAGTGGTTAAACTTAACTTTTCGGTAATGAATGCTATTTTTTGGGCTTTTATGCGTTCTTGCATTTTACCTCCATTTTGGGCAAAACTTGAAAAGCTTATTAACAAAACTAGTATTGGGATTAATTTTTTCATAATTGTATTTAATATTTATTCTAACATAGCTTCTATATCTACATTGTCTAGCAAATAAGATTCTAAGTTTTCTTCATTATAATTTGTCTCTGTTATTGTGAAGTCTTCTTCCAATATTTCTGCGTCAGAAAGTAATTGCGCTAACTCATAACTATCTAAATCTTGACTTTCGAGATAGGTTTCTACCATTTCCACTGAAAGTTCTTCAGTAGAACCACCTTTTCCTATAAATATGGCAAAAAGCAACACTAAAGATGCTGCAATACCAGCAATGTAATATAATCTTTTTCTAGAACTCAACTTCACTACACGAGTTTCATCTTTATTCAATTTACGCATTACGGTGTCTTCAACCGAGTCAAAATAATCCTTTGGGACTTTAAAACCTGTAGATTGCACATCACTTATCGATTGGCTTTCAGACATACGCTCAAAGAGTTTGTCCTCAAAGGATTCAAAGTAGTGGTCAGGTGTTTTAAAACCTGTTTTTTTAACGTTATGTAGCTTATTTTTTTTCATTTTTAGTTCCCTGTAAGAGGAATCTTAATTAAACACTTCGACTGCGCTCAGTGTGACATTCTGGTTATTTCCACTTCTTTGACTTCAAATTACTAAAATGGTTTAATCCGAAGTTAAAAAGCTTTCTATTTTTTTTACTGCGATATGATATGATGCTTTTAAAGCTCCCTCGCTTGTTTCCAAAATTTCTGATATTTCCTTGTATTTTAAATCGTCAAAGTATTTCATATTAAACACCAATTGTTGTTTTTGAGGTAACGTAGCAATGGCTTTCTGCAATTTTAATTGAATGTCGTCACCTTCAAAATAAACATCTGCCTTTAAATTGTTTATAGCATAGGTTTGGTGTTCTTCATTAGAAATCTGTAAGCGTTTTGCATTCTTGTTGATGTGGGTTATGGATTCATTGGTTGCAATACGATACATCCAAGAAAATAATTTACTATCTCCCTTAAACTTGTCTATGCTTCTATGCACTTTAATAAAAGTATTCTGAAGTACATCATCGGCGTCGTCATGGCTAATCACAATCTTTCGGATATGCCAATACAAACGTTCTTTATAGAGATTTAGAAGTTCTCTAAAAGCCGCTTCTTTAGATTTGGGATTCTGAAGACGTAATATGAAATCTGATTCGTCGGTCAAGCCAATTACTTTACTGTTTAGACCATTGAAATTACTAAAAGTTTAATGGATAAAAATATTAATTTTCTCTTCGGATATTTAAACATTGAAAATCAGCTAATTAGAATTTTTAACTTCGATAAAATGCAAAAAAATACGATAAAAAGCACTTTTTTCTTGTTTTGTAGAATTATTTATTATATGTTTGGCTCAGCTTAACCTATTAACTGTTATCAGTTTCCCCAAATCTGGTAACAAAAGAAAAGGATGCATGTAACAGTGCATCCTTTTTCCTTTGATAGTATTGTTTAAATTGACTTACTCAAAACTCTGCATTTCAACCAACTTTTTATAGACTCCGTTTTTAGCTAAGAGTTCTGTGTGTGTTCCTTGTTCAGCAATTTCACCTTTGTGCATCACTACGATTAAATCAGCATTTTGTATTGTTGAAAGTCTGTGCGCAATAACAATAGACGTTCGGTTTTTCATCATTTTTTCCAACGCATCTTGTACCAGGCGTTCACTTTCGGTATCTAATGCAGATGTTGCCTCATCTAAAATCATTATGGGAGGATTTTTCAATACAGCTCTGGCGATACTCAAACGTTGTTTTTGCCCACCTGACAGTTTACCACCCGAATCTCCGATATTGGTGTCTATACCATTTGGCAAATCTTTTACAAATTCCCAAGCATTGGCAATTTTAAGCGCTTCTATGATCTCTTCTTCTGTGGCATCTTCCTTTCCAATCCTTAGATTATTGGCAACCGTATCATTAAATAGTATAGAGTCTTGGGTTACTAATCCCATTAAACTGCGCAGAGAATATTTGGTTAAACCTTTAATATCACCTCCATCAATAGAAATACTTCCAGTATTTACATCATAGAAACGCGTAACCAAATTGGCAATAGTACTTTTTCCACTGCCAGATTGCCCAACCAAGGCTACACTTTTGCCCTTAGGTACTGTTAACGTAAAGTTTTTTAATACATAATCATCTTCATATTTAAAGGAGATGTTGTCTAACTTTATTTCAGAATTAAATTCTTCTTTAATCTTGGCATTAGGAATATCTTCTAATGGAGAAACAGTATTGAGAATCTCCAACACGCGTTCTGCAGCGGCATTACCTTTTTTTACACTATAACTTGCTTTACTTATAGCTTTTGCTGGTGTCAATATATTATAAGCTAATCCCATATAGACTATAAATAATCCTGGGTCTAAGGCATTATCTCTAAGGACCAAACGGCCACCATACCATAAGAGTATTGCGATAACCGTAATACCTAGAAACTCTGAGGTAGGTGAGGCTAAATTTTGTCGATGTAATAATTTATTGGAAAAGTTAAAAAATCGATTTGTGGATTCTTGAAAACGTTTGTTAAACGAAGACTCTGCATTAAAACCTTTAATCACCTTTAAACCGCCTAAGGTTTCTTCAACAATAGATAGAAACTGGCCTTGTTCCTTTTGAACATAGCCCGATTTTCGTTTTAGAGATTTTCCTATTAAAGAAATTATAAAACCGCTTAC